>OZ220473.1:0-1925000 GCA_965115955.1 Dehalococcoidia bacterium
GAAGGGCTAACCCCCGGCACCAAATACAGGCTTGATGTGCGGGGATACTCACATAAGTGCCAAACATTCTGGACTTTTGTGTCAGGTGTAACTGAGTGCACCTTCACTACTATGGCCGCCTCGAAACAGGCAGTCAGATCGAAGGCCACGCACACGCCGACACCCGCGCTTACGCATACGCCGACGCCTGCGGCAGCTACGCATACGCCGACGCCTGCGGCAGCCACTCATACGCCGACGCCTGCGGCAGCTGCGCATACGCCGACGCCTGCGGCAGCCACTCATACGCCGACGCCTGCGGCAGCCACTCATACGCCGACGCCTGCGGCGCCCACGCATACGCCGACATCCGCGCCCACGCATACGCCGATGGACGACAACCCCGCTAGGACGGAGGACAGTGATAAGATGCGGCCTTTCCGGGTGAAGGAAATCAGCGTGGACCCCTCAGAGACCGGCGCGACAGTCACCTGGAACCGGCCGACAACTATCGTGAAGCTCAGGCGGTGCAGCTTGTCCGATCCCCTGGAGTACCGCTATATCCTCCGCAACATGACCACCGGAGAAAAAGTCAACGAGGGTACGACCACAGATCGGAGCATCACCTTCGCCGGTCTGACTGCCGGACATAGGTACAAGATAAAAATCGCGTCATATTCGGCAGAGTGCGATGGCTGGTCTGCGAACAGGTCGGAGGTGTGGACTCAGTAAGCGGTCTGGAGTCGCGCCGACGGCACGGCGCATCCAGCCAGGTCGTGTCCAGACCATAAAGAGGCCCCCGGTGCAGCGCTGTACCGGGGGCCTCGCGCTTGCCGCATATCCTGCCGGCTGTTATCCGCCCGGGAGCATCCCGCAGATTCCCGTCTTGCGGGAACAGCATGGGAGCAGGAAGGACGAGGGCCCAGCCGCCCTGAGTCACGGCGTTCCCTGCTTCGGCAGATCTGAAATGCCTGCGCCAGCCGCCTGATGGATTACCCGGCTAACGCCCGGTGAACTCCAGCGCAGTCCTGTACTGCTCCGGCGTGTTCAGGTCAAACAGTATTTCCGGGCTGCCCAGCGGGACACGCTGGACTAACTCGGGGTGGCGCCGAACTACTGTCTTGATGCCCTGGGAATCCTCGTCAATCTCACGCAGTTCAGGCAGGAGGACGGTGGAGAGAACGATGGGATGCCCGCCCTTACCCCGATATTCCGGCACGGTAACGGCAAAGCTCCCCGATCGATGCGCCTCCAGAATGCGGGCGACATCCTCAGCCGAGCGCGGCTGATCCACATTGAGCAGGAGAATCTCGTCCACTCCCTCGCCGTCCAGGAGCGACAGGCCAGCCTTGATAGAGGTCGTCTTGCCCTGAAGATAATCAGGGTTGAGAGTGCAGGATACGCAGTCCCGCCCTTCAAGCAGGGGGCGCAGCTTGCCGGCGCGGTGTCCCAGCACTACCACTACGCGCTCTGCGCCGCCCTCAAGCAAACAGGACACCTGGTGTTCCAGCAGGGTCTGCCCATGCCACGGCAGAAGAGCCTTGAGGCGGCCCATCCGGCTGGATTCTCCGGCAGCCAGCAGGATGGCCCAGGCAGGCATGTCTAGGCTTCCACTGTCCGTTCTGCGATGCTGGCGGCGCGGTCGATGTACCAATCGTCCATGGTCATCCGCCCGCCGTCGCCTCCCCGTCGCACCATCACGATTTCCGACATGATGCTGACGGCTATCTCTTCTGGAGTGAGAGCGCCGATGTTGAGGCCAACCGGGGCGTGTACTTCTTTGATGCGGTCTCTGGCGACTCCCTGCTCCATCAGCCGGCGGTAGATCATCAGCGTCTTGCGGCGGCTGCCGAGAAGCCCGATGTAGCGGGCCCTGGTCTTGAGGGCCGACTCCAGAGCCATATCGTCGTACCGATGTCCCCGGGTGGCAACGACCACGTAGCTGTTGACGTTGACGCTCAGGCGATCGGCCCACTGTCCGTAGGACGCAACGATGGTCTGCTCTGCGTAGGGGAAGCGCTCTTCGTTGGAGAATTCCGGGCGGTCGTCGACAACGAAGACCCGATAGCCCAGAAAGCGGGCCAGGTCTGCCGTAGCCTTGCCGACATGACCTCCACCGACCATCACCAGCGTCGGGGGGGTGGTGAAACCTTCAACAAACACCTCGACGCCATCGCCGGTGGAGACGGATTCGGTGTTGCCGACATGGGCGACTCGACGAGCCGCCTCGATAGCCGGCTCGTCCAGCGCAGGGCAGCCCAGGGTCCCCGATATGGCGCCGTCGGCGCGGAGCAGCAGCTTGGCTCCCAGGCATTCCGGGCGCCGGGAACTGTTGACTACTGTGGCCAGCGCCACGGGTTCGCCGCCATCGTAGGCTTCAAGAATCTCATCTCCCAAGGGCAGGAAGTCGTCCGGCTGTCGCAGAGGCTCCAGGTAGAAGTACATGGTCCCGCCGCAAACCAGGCCGTCGCGGGCGGCGATGTCTTCGTTCAGGTAGTAGTCTTTGAACTCCGGGCCGCTGCCGTCGCGGAGCATCTCCCTGGCTGCGAACCAGATGTCGCCTTCAACGCACCCGCCGCCAAGAGTGCCAAGACCGCTGCCGTCGTCGCGCACAAGCAACATGGCCCCTGCCTTCTGCGGCGTCGATCCCTTGGTTCTTACCACTGTAGCAAGCACGCAGGGCTTGCCTTCCCGCAGAGTTTCGACCGCTCCCTGGATGACTTCTCTCATGTCGCTTCCGCCCGGCAGATTAAAGTGTTTTCCTTAAGGCCAGCTTACCAAACCATCGGCACGGCCTGCAATCGACAGGTTGTTAAAGGCGGCGTTCCGTCTCAGGCGCGTTTCTTACGCCGAGGAACAGGATTCTGCCAATGGGAGGAGCCGGGTTCCCGAAAATGCGGGAATGCTGGATGAAACGCCATACCGATGAAACCTGCGGCGAGCGGCGCTCCCGAAACTGACGGAGGCGTTCAAATTCAAGTATAATGGAATGCAATATGGCAGTAGTTGCAATCACCTCAGCCAGCGAGCGGAACGCCCGCCGCTATGTTGACGCAATGGCATCGGCAGGGGCGGAGACACGGGTTTTGCTCCCTGACGTTCACGGTCATCCGCTGCCCGAAGAGATGATGCAGGGCGTGGGCGGACTGTTGCTCTCGGGCGGGCCCGACGTGCACCCGTCGCGCTATCATCAGGCCCCCGATCCCGATGCCGGGCTGAAGCTCTGTCCCGAACTGGACGACCTGGAGTTCCGAGCTCTGGAATACGCCCTGTCGGTTGACATGCCAGTGCTGGCCATCTGCCGCGGGATGCAGCTTCTAAACGTGGCCTTTGGCGGCAGGCTGATCCAGGACCTCCCGGGCCATCGCAGCGACAGCGACCACGCCACGCATCAGATATACGTAGCGCCCGGGGCCAAGTCGGCTGCAATCATCGGTTCCGCCGGTTTCTTCAGGGTCAACAGCTATCACCACCAGGGCCTCAACGAAGCCCAAAGGGCGCCACGACTGATGAGCACGGCGTATAGCGTGGATGACGGGCTGGTGGAAGGGCTGGAAAGCCCGGAACACAGTTGGGTTATCGGGCTTCAGTGCCATCCGGAACGGCAGGACGAGGTGCCGAGACTCTTCGCCAATCTGTTCGCCGGATTTCACGACCGCGCCGAACGGTTTGCAGTAGCTCCTTCGTCGTAAACCTCGCCTGGTAAATCTCGCCCGGTAAATCTCGCCCGGAATATCCTGCTTCCCTTCGCGTCGAGCGGCCGGCATACGCCGCCCGGTTAAGCAGCTTGCAAAGCCTCCCCGCAAACGCAGGAGAACGGCGGCATCAGGAGTGTTCGTTATGGTAACGACAGCCCCGGTTCCACCCGGAGAGCAACCCATTCGCATTGAAGAAGAGATGCGCACATCGTATCTCACCTACGCCATGAGCGTCATCGTGGCGCGGGCGCTCCCCGACGTCCGGGACGGCCTGAAGCCGGTGCAGCGGCGGATTCTCTACGCCATGCACGACATGGGCATCCGGCCAGGCTCCCAGTTCCGCAAGAGCGCGCGCATCGCCGGAGAGGTGCTGGGCAAGTTCCATCCTCACGGCGAGGGTTCGGTCTACGATGCGCTGGTGCGGCTGGCCCAGGAATTCTCGATGCGCTACCCCCTGATCTCAGGGCAGGGCAACTTCGGCAGCATCGACGGCGACCCGCCGGCCGCCATGCGGTACACCGAGGCCCGCCTCGCGCTGATCTCCGAGGAATTGCTAGCCGACATAGACCAGAACACCGTTGATTTCATCCCCAATTTCGACGATCAGCAGACGGAACCGGCAGTGCTCCCGGCGCGTGTCCCCAATATGCTGATTAACGGCGCATCCGGTATCGCCGTTGGCATGGCCACCAACATCCCGCCCCACAACCTGGGAGAAGTGTGCGATGCCATAGTCCAACTGATTGACCACCCCGACTCTCCCACCGAGAAGCTGATGAGCCATATCAGCGGACCGGACTTCCCCACCGGCGCCAGGGTGCGGGGACGCAAAGGGATCGTGGACACCTATACCACCGGTCGCGGCCGCATCATTATGGAGGCCGATACGGAATTCGAGGAAACCCGCAACAATCGCGAGCAGATTATAGTTACTTCCCTGCCCTACCAGGTGAACAAGGCGACCCTGATCGAGCGCATCGCCGCGCTTTCCAGAGAGCGAAAGATCGACGGCATATCCGACATCCGCGACGAGTCCGACCGGCGCGGAATGCGCATCGTCATCGAGCTGCGAAGGGACGCTCAGCCCCGGGTGGTGCTCAATAACCTGCTGCGGCAAACCGCGCTGCGGTCGTCGTTCAACTCGATAATGCTTGCCCTGGTCAATGGTCAGCCGCAGGTGCTGCCCCTGCGCCGCTGCCTGGAGCTGTTCATCCGCCACCGCGAGGAGGTTATCCGCCGGCGCACGGAGTACCAGTTGCAGCGCGCGCGGGACCGGGACCACATCGTGCAGGGGCTGCTGCTGGCCCTGGACCGCATCGACGAAGTGATCGAGATAATTCGCAACTCCGCCGACGTAGAGGAGTCGCGCAACAACCTGATGCAGGAACTGGCCCTTTCGGAAGTCCAAGCCCAGGCCATCCTGGATATGCAGTTGCGACGTCTCGCCGCGCTGGAGCGCGAACGCTTACAGAACGAGCACGAAGAGCTGCTTCAGAAGATTGCAGAGCTGGAGGCCCTGCTCAGCGACCCGGCGAAGATACTGGCGGAAATCAAGCGGGAGACCCGCGAGATCAGGTCCACATACAACCGTAACAACCCGCGCCGCACCAGGATCGAAGTCGAGGAGATCGGTGAAGAGACTCCGGAATCCCTGATCCCGCAGGAAGACGTTATCGTTACGTTGAGCCAGCGCGGCTACATCAAACGCGTGCCGCCCAGCACGTTCCGCCAGCAGAACCGCGGCGGAAAGGGCGTGAGGGGCATGACCACGCGAGAGGGCGACGCCATTCTGGAACTGCTGGTGGTAGACACCCACAGCACACTTTTCTTCTTCACCAACCGGGGGCGCGTATACCCTCTGAAGGCGTACCAGATACCTGGCGACGCATCCCGGACATCGCGAGGGGTACTGCTCTCCAACCTGCTGCCTCTCCAGCGCAACGAGCAGGTTCAGACCATGCTGCTGATCGATAACCCAAAGGATGAATACCCGCTTCTCCTGGCAACCAGAAACGGCCAGATCAAGTCGCTCAAGACCGGTGAACTGACCAGCATACGCCCTTCCGGCCTGATAGTAATGAACCTCTCCTCATCCGACGAACTTGTATCGGTAGCCCAGGTTGGCGAAGCCAAGGATGCCATGATGGTCACAGAACGCGGTCAGGCCATCCGGTTCGCCATAGACGACCTCACGCCGCGCAGCAGAACTGCGGGCGGGGTTCGCGGCATTCGTCTGGTGGGAAACGATAAAGTAGTGTCTATGGGCGTGGTCACGCCCAACAGCCACCTGCTGGTCATCAGCCAGGGGGGATACGGCAAGATGACGTCTACATCCAGCTACACCCGCAAGGGGAGAGGCGGCCAGGGGGTGCGAACTTTCCAGGTTACCGGGAAAGCCGGCCCACTGGCGGCAGCCCGGATAGTTACCGACCCGGAAAATCAGGAAATGCTTATCGTATCTTCCAAGGCCCAGGTCGTGCGAATCAGCGTGGATGACGTGCGCGAGACCGGCAGGGTGGCCCAGGGGGTGATTCTCTGGAAGGAACGGGAGGCCGACGACTGCGTGGCGTCTATAGCCGTATTCCAGGAGACCGACCGCAGCAGCCATGAGAGCTCTGCTTCGAACGGGCACCGCCGAGTAAACGGACGCGGCAGGACAGGGGACTCTAACGGCCATATCCCGGAAACACACGGCAACGAAGAGCAGGATGAGCGGAGGGAAATCTGACAGCCAGCGTATCCGGCAAACCCATCAGGTTAAGAGCAGGGGCGGATAATCCGCCCCTGCTCTTTATACGGTATCCGCTGAAAATCCAAACAGATTCGGGCGCTTTCTTATGCCGCCGCATACCATGCGGCCTCTCCGGTATCGCATTACGTCAGCCGGCTTGAAAAACATCGTCGTCTTGTGTACACTATTAACTAATATTGATACTGTCGGCAATATACTATTGCCTAATGTAATCAGGAGAGATAGCAAATTGGGAGTGAAACTCGTCTTCGTGCACGGCGCAGGGTGCTCCAGCCTTTCCTTCTATTACCAGTTGCGGCACTTCCGAAACGCCAAGGCGATTGACCTTCCCGGCCACCCGGACGGCAAGCCATGCGACTCTGTTGACGGCTACCTGGAATGGGTGCGCGGGTTCATCCGGGCCAGGCGGTATAAGAATGTTGTGCTTTGCGGTCATTCCATGGGCGGGGCAATCGCCATGCGCTACGCACTCAAGTATCCGGAGGAATTACGCGGGCTCATACTGATGGGAACGGGAGCGCGCCTGCGTGTGCATCCATATCACCTGGAACGGTGCAGGCAGCCGGGGGAGAACAACAGCCCATGGCTGGAAGGACACCTGGAGTATTATCAAGACGTCCAGCCCGAGATGTATCCGGTGCTGAGGCAGAGAGCCGCTGAAGTGGGGCCTGAAGTTGAACTCAACGACCTTGTCGTCTGCGACAACTTTGACATGATGAATTGCGTTGGGAATATCAAGCTGCCAACCCGCATCATTTGCGGCAGCGATGACGTAATGACCCCTGTCAAGTATTCCGACTACCTCACCAGCAATATCGAGGGCGCCAGTCAGGTCGTAATCCCCGGCGGCACTCACTTCGTGCACATGGAGAAATTCCAGAGGGTCAACGAGGATATCGAGGACTTCCTCTCGTCCTTCAACGAAACTGTGAGACGCGCGGTCTAGTCCTGCCAGGGAGCAGAGCGAGAAGGGCGCAGGCCTGTGAAGCCTGCGCCCTTTGGCTTTGGCGTGATCGGTTTCCGGGGATCAGGCCCGGTAAGGGTGGTACCAGCGGCTTCGGTAAAACATTAGCGGATTGTCGTAGTTGTTCCGTCGGATTTCCCTGACTTCGCCCAGATACACTGTGTGGTCTCCGTAAACATGAGATCCCACCACATTGCAGTCAAAGAAAATCGCCGAGCCGTCCAGCACCGGCACGCCGTTTTCCGATTCCGAGAAGCTGTAATCCACGCCGCCGGTGCGATCCTGCGGTTTCTTGGCGAAGTATGCGCCAACGTCTTCCTGGTCCGAGCAGAGGAAGTTGACGCCGAACTTCCGGCGTTCTTCAAGAAATCCATAGGTGTGGGTGCCGTGGGCAATGCACACCAGGATAATTGGCGGCTCAAGGCATACCGAGGTGAAGGAGTTGGCTGTCATAGTGTGGGGGTTGCCTTCATCGTCCAGCGTGGTAATCACGGTAACGCCGGTGGCGAACTCGGAAAGCGCCGAGCGGAATTCGTTTTTATCGAACGAAGCCATACACACCCCAAGTCAGAACTATCGCCGGGAGCGCCGCCACTGCCAAGCTGCATACCCGGCTGCATAACCGCGACGGGCCACTGGCAGCGCCGGTTTACCAGCCCGGCAGGACGGGGCCATTATAATACGCAATCACTCGATAACGCTACTATCCCAAATGTATCGGCAGAGAGTGGTATCGTCAGGGAAAAGGCTGGAAACACTCCGCGATCCGATCAGCCGGAACGTCTGCCGCTGCCGTCGCATCCAGCTTGACCACAACGCCCGGGGG
Source organism: Dehalococcoidia bacterium (assembly GCA_965115955.1). Taxonomy (GTDB): domain Bacteria; phylum Chloroflexota; class Dehalococcoidia; order Lucifugimonadales; family UBA3495; genus VXOI01. Next base: position 8,220 of record OZ220473.1, read on the forward strand.
AATCAGCCCATCGAAAATCTCCGGGTGGGTCAATTGCGCCAGTATTTCCAGCCCGTCGACAATTCGAGGGCCGGGGCAACTGAAATTGGTGTGGTCAATCAGATACACTTCCCCGGCAGCCACGGCGGGAATATCCCGCCAGCCTCTCTGGGACGCCAGCCACGGAACCTCTCGCAGGTGGCGGGCCACATCCGACGAGCAGAGATCTATAAACAGCTTCTCAGGCTTGGCTTCCAGCACTTCCCGCCATTCCAGCCGGCGGGCGCTGCAGCCAGGCTCGATACTGTCGATGGCGCCGCCGGCCATGCACAGCAGGTCTGGAATCCAGTGTCCGCCGGCGACCAGCGGATTGATGCCCTCCAGCGAGAACACCTGCGGACGCGACTGGGCCGACGCCGCCTTTCGCACCACCTCGCCGGCCCGCATCCGCAGAGACGCCGCCAGTTCCGCAGCCCTTTGAGGAACCTCGCACACTTCCCCCACCTCGATGATAGAGTCAATAACCTCTCCAAAGGTCCGGGGCTGAAGCACTACCACCTTCGGCTGTATCGACATTCCCCGCACTGCGAGATTGACTTCACCGGCGTCAATCTCGCATACATGGCAAAGGTCTTGGGTGAATATTATGTCCGGTAATTCCCGGGCCATCCACTCATAATTCAGTTCGTAGGGGCTTTCGCCTCTGGCGAGCATATCCCGTAGAGACGCCTCTACCTCTTCAGAGGACATGACCGACGGATCGACCCTGCTGCGGCTCACAACCGGCTTGGTTTCCAGGATTTCCGGCGGGTAATCGCAGAGATCGCTTACGCCGATTATGCTGTCAGACAACCCCAGGGCATAGAGGATTTCGGCTCCGCTGGGCAGCAGACAACAGATTTTCAACTCATCATCTCCTCGATGCGAACATAGGGCACCATATCATCCATGGGAAACTCCGGCTTAACTGCTTTGCCCTGTTGTATCATATGAATAGGCCCCAAATGCGTATGGCCACCCTGACATGACTTGACCCCGCAAGAGTACCCCAGGGCCCTGTAAACCAGATTCACGGCAGCCCGCCGTCCCTCCAGACGCCTGCCTTATGACTTCCATCCATCGCTGGAGAGTTCCCTGAAATGGGTCGCGCCATGGCTGAGAAAAGCTGGAGCAGCCTGGAGCTAATCCGGCTCAACGCCTTCAGCTTCGGCGTCACCGGGTTCATCATGGCGATGGACACGGCCGTGCTGCCCGTTATTGTCCTCTCACTGGCCCCGGAGAGTCTCAAGAATACATATCTTGCCGTGCTGGGTATGGGAGGCCTGCTGGTAGCCGCGGTGGTGCAGCCTCTGATCGGGAGGATCAGCGATCGCACCCGTTCTCCCCTTGGCCGTCGCGTCCCCTACATCATCGCCGGGACCGTGGCGGTCTGCTCCACTCTGGCGCTGACGCTGCTCGCTCCCAGCTTCGCCGCCCTGTTCGCTGCCTGGATGTTCATACAGGCCAACCTGAATATAGCCTATGGCCCCGGTATGGCGCTGATACGCGACCTGGTGCCCAGGGCCCGTATCGGTGTGGCGTCTTCGGTGAAGATATTGATGGACGCAGTAGGAGGGCTTACCATCATCACCGCCTGCGCTGCTCTAATAGGGCAAACGGCAGGAACCGGCTTGGGTCCAGTCCGGGTTTACGTAGACTGGGAATGGGCTGTGCTCGCCCTCCTTGGAGCAGCGCTGATAGTCTCCGTGGCGATTACTTGCGCCACCGTGCTGGCGAGGGATCGCCGTCGAAGGGCGCGTCCGGCCCGCAGGAGCGACGCGCCTGCCTCGCCGGTTCTCGATATGCAACTGGGCCTGTTTCTTGCCTCGCGCCTGTTGCTGATGACTGCTATTTACTCGTTTCCCACCTATGGCCTTTTCTTCTTGAAGGACGTGGTGGAAGCGGAAAATCCAGCCCAGTCTCTCAGCCAAATAATACCGGCCATAGGAATCTCCCTTGCAATCGCAGTATACGCTGCCGGCTGGATCTCCGACCGCATCGGGCGTAAGCCGGTGGTAATGGCAGGCGCAGCAGCGGGGGCTGTCAGCACCTCCTGGCTGCTGCTGACCGACACCACCACCGGGCTGGTGATCACCGCCAGCGTTATAGGCGCATCTTCGGGCACTCTCCTCAGCGCCAGTTGGGCGTTGGCGAACGAAATGGGCGACGAACAGAGGGCCGGAACCCACATAGGTATTGTGAACCTCTCTACCATCGGGGGAGCCGCGCTGCCCAGGCTGTTCGGCCCCGGCATCGATCTGCTCAATCACACCGCAGACGACCTAGGCTACAAGGCGCTCATAGCCGGATGCGCAGCCTTGTTCATCGCCGGCGCTATCGCCTTGCTGCCAGTGCGCCCGGCCCGCGTGGGTGCGACGGACCGGGAAGAACCGCAAGAACAAACGACTATATCGTCGGAGCCGTGACGCTCATCCCGCGCCTCGCAAACCCGCCGCCCCGCTGACTGCCCATCGGGGTTTGCAATCGCGCTTTTACGCAGCGGCCTTCTGCAGGAACTCGCTGGCGCCCCTCACCACCCAGGCGTTCCAGGAGGTCATAAGGAACTTGACACCCATCGCCTTGAACCTGTCGATGTTGGCGTCGTTGGCGAGAGTGCCGGGGGTGCGTCCAGCATTTACGATTCTGCTTATAGCTTCTTCAATGGCAGATTGCACCTCGGGGTGTTCCGCATTGCCTATATGCCCCATGGTCTGGGCCAGGTCGGAAGGAGCAACGAAAAACACGTCTATGTTATCGACCTTCAATATCTCGTCGATATTCTCCAGGGCTTCCGCTTCTTCCAGCAATACGACCACCATGGTCTGGTCGTTGGCGGTGTGGAAGTAGTCGGAGACACCGAACGACTGTCGCCCGCCGAACATGCCGCGGCAGCCCAGGGGGGCGTACTTGGCAGACTGGGCGGCCTGCTCGGCGGCTTCGCGGCTGTTGACGTGCGGCACGACGATTCCCATGCTGCCCCTGTCGAGGGTGCGGGTAATCAAACCGGGGTCGTTGGCGTTTACCCTGGTAATGGAAGTCATGCCCCACAAATCGCAGGCCCTTGTCATGTCTCCCAGCGCATCCCAGTCCACAGGACCATGCTCACACTCGATCCAGGCAGCGTCGAACCCGAGGGGCCCCAGGAAGTCGATGATGTCACTATCCTGAAGGCCGGAAATTGTAGTGACCACCTCCCCGCGTTGCAGTTTTTCCTTGGCGCGATTTGCTCGAATCGGCGGCATGATACGCCCCTCCTGTCTTTGCTATTTGTCTTCCTGCTCTGAATTGAGTCGAAAAACAGCCGCCGCCATTGTGCCATTCCATAGTGGCGATTACAAACCTCGATTCGCCAGGAGAACTGCGATATTCGCCTATCGGGTTGACAATTCCGGCGGGCGCCTGGACAATCAGGCAGGCCCCGCGACCTGCCAAACCATTTCCACATTGAGCGGCTCAAGGAAGGAGGGACTAGATGACAACCACGGCAGCCTGGAGCAAAGAACGAGTGGCTGCAGCGGGCGCTGAGATGCAGATACTGAAGGGCGGCAGCGGAGAACCGCTGCTGGTGCTCCACGACGAGATGGGGCAGCCCGGCTGGCTGCGAATACACGAGGAATTGGCTGAAAATTACACCGTATACGCTCCGTCTCTTCCCGGCTTTGGCGTTACCGACCGCCTGGACTGGGTTATGAACGTGCGGGACATGGCGACTTGGACCCTCTGGGCAATGGAAGACATGGGATTGCCCAGCCTTAACGTGGCGGGGTTCTCCCTCGGCGGCTGGCTGGCGGCTGAAATGGCGACGCAGAATCCTCGCGCCTTCAACAAGATGGCGCTGGCGGCCCCGGCGGGAATCCTGCCTCCAACCGGCGAGATTCTTGATATGTTCCTGATGGTCTCCGCGGAATTCATCACGGCGGGAGTGCATAACCCATCGGCGGCCACAGAATTTCAGACCATATGCCCGGATGAACCATCCCCGGAACTCGTCGAACTCTGGGAGACAGCGCGGGAAGAAGCGTGCCGGCTCACTTGGCGGCCATATATGCACGACCGAAGCCTGCCGCACCGCCTGGGGAGACTCAAGGCCCTGCCGTCGCTCATCGTCTGGGGGCGAAACGACGAAGTGGTGCCTCCAAGCGCCGGTGAGGTATACAACAGCTCAATCCCCGGGGCCCGCCTTGTAACCCTGGAAGACTGCGGTCATCGCATAGACATAGAGAAGACGGACGAGTTGGCCGGTTTCCTGCGGGATTTCTTCGGGTAGCCGAGCCCCGCGCAATAGAACCAGGCAGCGAAAAATGGGCCGGCGCATCCCGACGACGCTATCGGACGTTTCGTCTTTCCGGGGGCAGCAGGGTCTTCTTCAAAGTAGCGCCGGCGCATCCCGACGACGCTGATATTTCGTCGGCGAAATATCGTCCTCACGTTCAGGGCGCACACCCTTCGATAACTCAGGTGTGCGCCCTTGTAAAAGCCGCCGGATAGCGGTAAAGCCTATGCGTCGTTCTTCTCCCACAGCGCTTCCAGAACAGCGCCGGGAGACATCGGCAGCCTGTCCATTCGCACACCCACGGCGTGGTGAATGGCGTTGGCGATGGCGGCCATGGGCGGTACGATGGGCACTTCCCCAACGCCGCGAACGCCGTAGGGATGGCCGGGGTTGGCAACCTCGACAACCACAGTGTCGATCATCGGCAGGTCCAGGCTGGTGGGCATCCGGTAGTCCAGGAACGTCGGGTTAAGCATGTTCCCGCTGCCGTCGAACACGTACTCTTCGTTCAGCGCCCAGCCAATACCCTGCACCGCGCCCCCCTGAATCTGCCCCTCAACGTAGCTGGGGTGGATGGCCTTGCCGGCGTCCTGAAGTGCGGTGTAGCGAAGCACGTCCACCTTGCCGGTTTCGGGGTCGACTTCCACGTCGGCGATATGGACGGCGAAGGCGCCGCCAACGCCCGTCGGGGCCACGCTGCCCCGGCCGACCAGCGGGCCGCCGGTGGCATTCTGGCGGGCGGCCAGTTCACTGAAGGACAGGCGCAGTTCCGGGTCGGAGGTATGGGATGCTCCACCGTCCTTGTATTCCACAAGGCTGGGGTCCACGTCCCAGATGCGCGCGGCGCGCGCGACCATCTGGCTGCGAATATCCAACGCAGCCTCGTAGCAGGCCCAGCCGGTCTTGAAGGCGACGCCGCTGCCGCCGGTCATCGAGGTGTAACCCACCGAGTCGGTATCTCCCACTTGAGGGCGCACGTCCTCGGCGGTGATGCCCAGAACTTCGGCCAACTGCATCGAGACAGCAGCGCGGGAGCCGCCGATGTCGGGCGAGCCTTCGACCAGGCTGACCGTGCCGTCGGGGTTGACGCTGGCTATGGCGCTGGAAGGGCCGCTGGCGTTGAACCAATAGCCGGCGGCGACCCCGCGGCCCCGGAGCTTTCCTTTCCCGGTGTCCTTCTCCAGGGGGGCGCTCCAATGCTCGTGGTCCTTGGCGGCCTCAAGGGTCTCGATGTTGCCTATCTTGCCGAAGACCGGTCCGGTGAGGCGGCGGGTGCCTTCCCTGGAGCCGTTGAGCAACCGGAATTCCAGCGGGTCCATGCCGATTTTCTCGCAAATTTCGTCCAGCACTGTCTCGATGGCAAAGGCGGCGGCGGGAGCGCCAGGAGCACGGTAGGCGGCCGTCTTGGGCTTGTTCAGCACTACGTCATAACCTTCCAGCCGGCCGTTGGCTATGTCGTAGGGACCAGTCATGCACTGCACACCGGGGTTGATCGGCGAGCCGGGATATGCGCCGGCCTCGTAAGCCATGGATGCGTCAACAGCAGTGATGCGCCCGTCGCTGGTCGCGCCCACTTTGCAGCGCATCCACGACCCCGCGGTGGGGCCGGATCCCTGGAACACCTCGGAGCGGCTCATACTGAGCTTGACCGGGCGTCCGGTCTTGCGGGACAAGATGGCCGCCACCGGTTCCAGGTAGACCAGCGTCTTGCCGCCAAAGCCGCCGCCAATCTCCATCGGGATGGCCTTGATCCGGGAGATGGGCACACCGCAGACGAGAGCCACCTGGTCGCGCACGTTGAAGTGGCCCTGGCTGCTGCTCCAGACAGTGATTTCGCCATCGGGCCCCCAACTGACGGTGGCGGTGTGCGGCTCGATGTATCCCTGATGCACCGACTGGGTTCGGAACTCGCGCTCCACAACCACATCGGCTTCCCTGAAGCCCTGCTTTATGTCGCCCATCTCAAAGTGGAAATGGTTGGCGACGTTGCTGCTGCCACTGCCGTCTTCGTCATCGCGCAGCCCGCCGGTCCGCATATTGGGGTTGGAAATGGTAGCCAGATGTTCATGCAGAACGGGAGCGCCCGGTCGCATAGCCTCCAACACATCGGTAACCGACTCCAGAGCCTCGTACTCGACTTCGATAAGCTCCAGCGCCTTTTCCGCGACGTGCGGGCTGATCGCGGCTACGGCAGCCACGGCGTGGCCTTTGTAGAGAACTTTATCCGCGGCCAGGCAGTTGTTGCTGAGGAATTTGGGGTTGACCATGGACGCCTCGGTCTGGTCGCTGATGCGGCCCCGCGGCTGGGGCAGGTCCGCCGATGTCGCCACCCCGCGCACACCCTCCATCGCCTCGGCCTTGCTGGTGTCTATGGACTTGACGCGGGCATGGGCATGGTGGCTCCGCAAGACACGGGCATGGAGAAGGTCGGGCAGATCGACGTCGGCGCCGTATCTTGCGCGCCCTGTGACTTTCTCTGCGCCATCCTGACGGATGGGTCTGGTTCCGACCACGTTGAACTCCTGGTTGGAAAGCACCACGTTAGAGCCGGTGATAGTGGCCATAATCACTCCCCTCCGCAATGTAGGGTAAAGGTAAGAAGCTCGACTGTCTGAGAGCGGGTGCGGTTAACACTTCGACGATTCTCGCAACTCGCGCTCCCGAATCCCGGCCGGATTGGTAGAAGCTATCGATATTATCCCGGACAAACAGCGGTTTCGACTCTCATACCCCCCGGGCCATCCGCTCCATCTCGACCGCAAACCAGAGGGCCATACCGCCGCTGCGGTCGTCGAAACCGTAGATAGCGGGGCGATCCAGGTAGTCGCGGACGTTATGCTGCACTCCTGTACTGGCGCAGGCGTCTACCACGTTGCCAACATCGTCAATACGTTCCGAGACACCCTGCCAGGCCAGATTCAGCGACGGTAGGTAATCGCAGGAAAGCCAGCCGCTGCGCAGCCCCCGGGCCAGGGCATAACCCAGCATGCAGGTCGCGGTGAACTCGTCGTATGAGCCGGGAAAGTCCAGCACCTGGGGCAACAGACCAGACTGGCGTTGCAGGCCGCACAGCGCATCCATCAGCCGCAGGTACATCGCCATTATCTGCGGGTGGGCCGCGTGGGACTGAGGCAGGCAGGTCAAGGTCTCGGCCAGACCCAGCGCGGCAAAGCCGTTGCCGCGCCCCCAGTAATAAGGCGCAGAGCGACAGTGCCAGAACAGGCCGTCGTCTTGCTGGATGTTGCCGTCCAGCAGGAACTGGGTCAGCACATCAACGTAGCGGGTTTCGCCGGTGAGCCGGAAAGCCCGGCCCAGCAGCGCACCGGCCATAAACATATCTTCGGTTCGAAAATCCGGGTCACAGGGGGGCGGCGCGGTTCCAGCGGTCGCAGGCTGGAATCGGTCGGCGGCTTCGACGATCAGTCTGGAGTACCGGCTGTCGCCGGTGATCTCGCTGAGTTCGTCGCCCCAGACCACCGAGGCCAGAGCGGAAGGCGCCATACCTTCTCCGAATCCGTGCGCTCCGAATCCGTGCGCCGATCCATCTGCAAACTCACTGAGCAGGGAGGCAATCCCAAGGGAAGGATCCCCGCCGCTGGGGTCCAGCTCAGCCAGACGGAGCCGCCCGCTGATGGGAACTCCCTGGGTGTAGACAGCCGGGTCAAAGGAATGGCCGTATGCGGCGGCGAGGATGCGGGCGATTTCGATTCTGCTGCGCTGGCGGCGATGATCCAGAACTTGGCGGGCTCGGGATTTGCCCAACAGCCCGTCCTGCTGGACGGCGCCGAACAGACGGCTGATTTCGCGGGGCAACTGATCTTCCGACGCTGTCAGGCGAAGGGCCGGGATCACCGCCAACCCTTCCGGATAACCCTCGCCCAACGCTCCCAGCAACGAATCGTTCTCCATATCGCGGGCGCCGAGGGCCGGTGCCAAGCGGCGGGCCGCAGCGTTGCATTCCCATCGAACAGAGCCTTCTCCGGCCCGAACAGCTATGACCAGATCAGGCGCCTGGAAGCAGAGCCACCGCCAAAGGTAGCGCTTTTCAGGGTTGTGTCCATCGTTGTAGAAATTGCCTTCAGGGGGGTAGCCTTGCGAGGGATTCCCGCCGGCGCCGTTTTCCGGGCCCTGGCCCAGTCGCAGCCCGTCGGGATTGCCGCAGGGCACAGCACTGAGTCCTATCCGCAGGGCGAGGCCGTCACCGCCGCCTGCATAGAGCTCAAGGGCATGCAGCGCCATGTCCACGTCCGCTGCCCGGCCCGACAATCCGCCCACCAGCAGTATGCGCGCCCGCCCGGTATCGGCGGAGTAAGCGCTGCGGTCCAACAGCGCAAGGATGGGCGTGAGCGAGCGGGTCACGCCGCAAGCGGTGCGGCTCCAGAACCCGGGGCGGGCCTGGGCCAGCGCATCCAGCGCGTTCCGGATGTCTCGTTCGCTGTTGGCCTGCAGCACAGTCGCTGTTACTCTCGGGGCTTCTGCACCAGGTCGATGTTCACGGTGCGAGCCGCGCTGACCGTAAAGGTCAGCGATGCGGTGCCGCCGCCCTCGGTGCTGTTCATCACTTCGATGTTGGCCGGGCCATGCAGGTAGGAGATCTCATCGCCCTCAACCCGGAAGGGGCGGTCGTGGCCGGGGTAGAAGATGTTAGACAGCGACACCATCTTCTCCACGCTGGCATAGGCGTCTTCGGTATCCCAGAAGATGTTATAGGGTATGCCCCGCGCCACCGTGCCGCTCTCGGGCATGGCATCACCGGCAATAAGCGCCTTTTCGCCGTCAATCTCAGCCAGGACGCTCATGTGGCCTTTGGTATGACCCGGCGTTTCCAGAACGGTAACGCCTTCGACAATCGTATCGCCCTCGGAAACGACCTCGACCTTCATGTTGCGCATCATGTCGGCCATTCCTGCTGCTACCGCCAGGTCCCATCTGTTGGGATTGCGGGCGTAATCTATCTCCACCGGGTTCACCAGAACGCGGGCGTTGCGGAACAGGTCGGTATTCTGGCAATGGTCCCAGTGCATGTGGGTGAGGATCACAATGTCTATGTCGTCGGTAGTCAGACCCATGCTGGCAAGCGCCCGGTACAGAAAGGGGCGGCGGGATGACGGGCCGGTGTCGATTAGAATATTGTGGCTGCCAGTCCGAAGCAGGGAGTTGGTGGAGTAACCGAAAGACCCCTGGTCGGTGTTCAGCGCGAAACCGTAGGTGAGAACGTCCAAAGTTGCCATAAAAAGCGCTCCTTGCCGGAAGTTGGACATCCCTGTTCCCGTAGAATGGCTGATTAGCTCACTCCTTCGATCTCAGCATACACCGCCCGCATGGATACTACGGAGTCGTCTTCCACTTCAGTGAACCACCTGATGAGCGAGCGCGTCAGGTGGTCTACGGACTCATCCTCTGCCGCAGCTTCATATCGTTGGCGTACTGTGGGCAGGGTTACGCGGGCCTGGGCTTCCCGCATCCAGGCTATCTTCTCCGCGTCGGTCATATCCGAACCGGCCACGCGCAGCCGCTCCTCGAACAGAGCGTCATCCTTATCCTCGGGAACGCCGCCCAGCTCGCGGATGCGCCGGTCGAAAATGTCGCCGTGGCTGGTCTCGCGCTCGGCCACCAGCGACAGACAGGCCTTCAGCCCTGGATGTTCAGTCCTTTCAGCCCACGCCTTCAGGTAGATTCCAGCCCGGCGCTCTTGCAAACGAATATCGTTGAGCAGGTCTATGTATTCTGGCTTGTCTGGCATTGCGGCACCTCGCGATTATTGACGTCCGGCCGGCGGAGGTCGGCGTTCTCGCCGCATCGGCGGGGTCCGGCCTCCGGAATCTTGCAGCCCTGGGGCCTCAGGTGAGTTTAGTGCGCTCCAGGTAGAGTGTCAAACACGACGAAGACCGCCCGGATCAGGATTGCCGCGCCATTTGGGTTTGTATTTGGGGTTTGTATAAAGAAGCGACAGTGCAACGAACCATGGCAGCCGCTATCCGGGAGTTCGTCAGGCGCCAGGTTCATCCAGCAGCCCATGGTGCTGATGTATAATTCCCGAGAAGCGCCAGCGGCTACACGATCCGCGGAACCGGTCCAACCCTTTCAGGCCGGGCCGATTATCAGGAGGGAGCGTGTAATGGTTCAGACCAACAGCGAGACCGGCATCACCCTCGCACTGGGTTACTTCGCGCAGTCGCTGGAATATGAAGACTTGCAGCCCGATGTAATTGATGGGGCCAAATATCTGTGCCTGGACTTCGCCGGGGTAACGCTCAACGACTCCACTACTGACTCGGAGCGCGCCGCCGTTGATGCTCTACAGCGGCTTGGGCGCTCCGGACCCTCTGCGGTCGTAGGGACTCCGTATCGGGTGCTGCCAGAGTATGCATCGATGGTCAACGGCATCTAGGTAGCAGCAGATGTTCCACCCGCCAGAATCGTGCGTCTGTATGCACATTACGCCGGGGTTGAGTTTTGTCTGCTTTATAGCTGTCATCGTTGCGAGGTTGGATTCGGGCAGGGGCATGTTCAGGTGGCTTTGCGGGGCGATGGCTGGTTAGCCGGTTTCGTCCGGGAGGTGTCCCATGACCACCAGGCTACCAGGTCCCGTGATTCCTTCGGTTCCCTCGGCGGAGAAGCTCATAGTGCCGTTTTCAGATAGTTCTATCTCCTGCAAGGAAAGCAGGCGGGGCTTGTTGCGCATCGGGTCTTTCTTGTGTGCTTTCTCGCGGCGTCTGCGCTCGGCGCGGTTGAGCGGGATCGATTTTGTTGTCGTTGCATCCATTTGTGCAACTATTCCGTTACCCATGTCCGTGAATGAGCGATTGTGGCCGACAATCTCGACAACGTTTCGGTCTGTGATGTACGGTTGCAGTTCTGTAATGTGCTCCTGCTCACTGGCTTCAGAGGCGTCGCTGCTGCCGCAATCCGGGCAGATACGTCGGTCCATAGCAGGGGCGACGTGTCTGCACTGATGCGTGGCTTCTCCCCGAATCAGGGATGGTTGACCATTGAGGGAAGCTTTCCAACGATGCTTGGCTGCCTCTCGTACGGCGTCCGTCTTCCGGCTGTACAGACTCCATTCCAGCCCTTCCTGTACCCTTAGCTTCCTGTCGTCGGCGTTGTCATGAGCGTCGCCTTCATAGAGATGACTGGGCTGGATGCAGTACGGACGATGGCAAAGGTGGAGGATGTTAGATTTGGGAGAACGGCGCCCGGTTTGCCGGAACGCCTGTCGGTGCGCCAGGTATTCCCCACAGGGAAAACTTCCTCTGCCGTATCCGTCGGCGTTCAATCCGTGTCGCCATATCAAGCAGTCTCCTGCCGGACGTGCCTGTAAGTTGAAAGGTTGCGCAGCGGCCGCATAGTCTTCAGGTCTAATTTCTTCCGTCCCTCGTCTTCGGCGTATGCCGCTCGGTGTCGTGTTCATACACTGTAACAGGTAATCTCGTCTCTGTTTGTGTTCGTTCATACTTGCTCTTTTGTCATGATTTCTCGATGCCCGATGTTAGGCCAGCCTGTCGTTCTTAATACGTCGTCCGACCGTCGGCATATTGTAATTGGCGTTCGTCTGCCTTCGGGCTTACTTTATGACTGCCATATTTGTGACGTTGAAGGTCGATGCCAGACATTTGGTGTTGCCGGACATCGTGTTGCCCTTAACGACTTCTACGTAGCTCCCTTCTCTATGGCTTAGTATGAACTCATCGCCGTGTCGGGTTACTTCATCCAATTATATCGCCCTATATCGCCGATATGGAGTTGTGGCTGACTGGGCAATCTCTGCGCCACCCGTTCTGGTGCCGCCGACACTTTCATGCGAGGCGGCAGGGCGGAACCGGTGTGCGTAGTGGCTTGCACTTCAACGGGGGGCGCTGGTGCGTTCGCACGCTCCTGACTAATTTGTCAACACGCCTTAGGCAGACGCTAGGCGAGTTCCGGCCTCCGGACATCGATGCGCGGCGACATGTTGTCCGGTTCAACGAGGGGCTGGGAAGTTGTGCGCCGCTTGCGGGATTCACCCATATCTTGTTGGGTTCACCCGTAATCGGATCGGCGGGCGCCGCCGCTCCCCGCGTCAGGGCGTCAGCGGGAGAGCGCCGGCAAAGCCGCCATGCCCCTGAAGGCGGTGCGGCTGGCGGCCTCTGGAGGCTGGGTGAAAACGTCCGCATCGCCCCCAGCCCAGTAGCTCAGCGCCGTCGCGTTGATGCCGGTATAGGGTTCGATGCCGCCGGGCAGCACGATCATTCCGGTGGCGTCTATGGTCTGCTTGCACCGATCTCGTCCAGAGCGCCGGAGAGAAGCCACTGCTGCAATCTGCTCTCTTCCTGGATTCCCATGTCCATCAGGCAGCACCCGGGGAACAGCGCGGCAGCAACGCTACCGCCTTTTATGATCAAGTCCGGCATAATTGCGTCCTGATCCTGTTTTGAGCGGATAGTGTGGTCCCGTGGCCTGCCGATGGTCGCCCCTGTTTCTTGTGCTGACGCTTTTACCGCATGGCCGGGATTTCTATTTCTTCATCCCTATTTCTTCGTCCAGGGTTGCCGGAATCCACGAGGCCAGCAGCGCCTCCAGCTCATCGCGGCACTCTTCCAGACGATGCTCGGCTTCCTCGAACAGGACCAGTTCCTTGGGTTCCTTCGCCCATTCGTATATCTGCAAGGCGCACGAATAGGGCAGCCTGGTGTCGGCCTTGCCGTGGGCAACCAGCAGCTTGCGCGGCGCAAGCTGACCGGCCATGCCGGCGCCGTATGTTTGTGGAGACAGAGAGACTACTCCCTTGATGTGATCGCTGACCGCCCCAGCGGCGATGACTACTGCTCCCCCGAAGGAATGGCCGACCACCGCCACCGGCCCATAGCCGCAGTCTCGCAGGTAGTTAACGCCGGTCACCAGGTCCAGCACGCACTCCAGTAGGTCATTGGGAAGGCGATAGTCCAGCCGCAGCGATGTAATGCCTTCCCCGGCCAGCCGCTCTGACAGGCGGGCGTAGCAGTCGGGCCCCGGCCCGGCGAAGCCGCCACGCGCACCGCAGACCCATATGACGGCGCGAGTCGCAGCTTCGGCCCGGTGAATGATGCCGCTGAACTCGCCGCGGCTGGTGTGGAGCTTTAATCCCTCCCCTACGTCTCCGTAAGGAAGGCGGGACTCGGACACCCTGAAGAGCTTGATGAGATCGGCGACGGATTCCGGTCTCTGTTCTGTATCCATATCCGCTTCTTATCCCAGGAATTCTGCCAACGCAGCGTTGAAGCCCTCCGGATTGTCCTCGAACACCATGTGGGCGGCTTGCTCCACGTGGACAAGCTTACCGTCTGCCAGCGTCTCTACCATGCGATCGGCCACCTCCAAGCTGATAGTGTCGGTTTCAGAGCCGCGAATGATGAGCGTGGGGCAGGTTATCCTGGACAAGGATTCCCACAGATCCGGCGGGGGAGCGCCGGCGCCGCTGCGCCTCTGATTGCGGATCTCCGGGTCGTAGCGCCAGCCGATTCTGCCGTCGGGCAACTCCCTCGTCTGGTAAGTCAGCCTGCGCCGCATGACCGCCTCGGAAGCGAAGCGATTCTGCGCCATCACATGCTGCAAAGCGTTCTTGAAGGTGTCGAATTCCTCGGGTACATCCACCAGTTCGCGGGTGATGCGGGCCGACCCTACGGGGTCGATTTCAGGGCCTATGTCCACGATAACCAGCTTTTCCAGAATTCCCGGGTTTCGGCCCCCGAAGGCCATGCTGTTGCGCCCGCCCATAGAGTGGCCCACGAGAGTAAGCTTCTCGATGCCTACCGTGTAACAGAATTCTTCCAGGTCTGCGACGAAAGCGTCGGTGGAGTAGTCGCCGCGCGCCGCCCAGTCGGTCTCCCCCCGGCCCCGCTGGTCGAGGGCCAGTACCTGGTAGTCCCCGCAGAAGCGGGCTGCCACATCGTCCCACGAATGACAGTGGCCTCGCAGCCCGTGAAGCAGGAGCATCACAGGCGCGCCGGCATTGCCCCAATCCAGATAGTGAAAGTTCATCCCATTGGCGGTAATCATCACGTCCGTGGGTTGCAGCGTTGCAGCCATGGCAAAACCTCCGGCATAAGTCGGGTCAGGGGATTTTCGGAGTTTGCGCAAGTTTAGCACAGAGCGGGAGAAGAGATAGCCGCTCCAGACAGCCTGCGGCGCGCTGCATCTTCGTAACTATCTCTTGATGATCAGAAGCGAGAAGTAGTCCAGGTCTTCAGGTGTCAGTTTGCTTATGTCGTGAATGACCCGCTCGCTGGCCATGCTGGCCTGGCGGACGTAGATAGCGTGTCCTGCCAGCCCCAGGTTTTCGAGGTTGGACAGAGCCCGCATCAGATGGTGGTCAATCTCCATGAGCACAATCGTATCGTAACTGGTGATGGCTTCCCGGAGGTCGTCTATCCCGTACACCTGCGGCAGGATGGCAAGCCGCTGCCCCTGGCTGACCAGAGGAACGCCGGAGCTTGCCGCTGCGGCCATGACCGACGGCACGCCGGGAACAATCTCCACCGCCAGCCCGTCCATTACTTCCGCCTGCACGTATTCGATTAGGTGCGGGAACTCGCTGTACAGCATCGGATCGCCCTCGGTGATGAAAGCGACGTCCTGCCCTTCGCGGAGCCTTGCGCCGATGCGGCCGGAGGCTTCCCGCCAGGTGGCGGAATCGACCGGCGAGTCGTCGGAAGGGACGGTTATGGGCAGCATCTCCGCCCCGGAAGGGAGCAGGGCCCCCACTACTGCAAGGGCGTAGCTGGGAGCGCCGTTATCCAGCCGGGTATAGCAAATGACGCCGGCTTCCCGGAGCAGGCGATGAGCTTTTACTGTGAGCAGTTCAGGGTCTCCAGGGCCAACGCCCACCCCATAAAATCGGCCGAACTTCGCCACTTTCACACCTACCGCAATACTACGTTGACCAATCGTCCGGGAACATACACCGTCTTGTTGATCGACCGGCCGTCAAGGAACCCCTGCACCTTTGGGCTGGACAAAGCCAGCTCCTGCGCGTCTGATTCCGGTATCCCGACCGGGGCTTCCAGCTTGTCGCGCACCTTGCCGTTGACCTGGACTACCAGCGTGAACACCTCTTCGGCGGCCAGTTCTTCGTCCCAGCCGGGGAATGGCTGCTGGTGGATGCTGTAGGGCCTGCCGCTGCGCTCCCACAGCTCTTCGGTAAGATGGGGAGCCATCGGCGCCAGCGTGAGCAGCAGTTTCTCGATGCACTCGCTCCATAAATCAGGCTCGACGCTGGTATCGGCCCACACTTTGTTGAGGCGATTGGTCAGCTCCATCAGAGAAGCGATGGCAGTGTTGAATTTAAAGCGGTCGAGATCGCTGTGGCACTTCTTCACCGTCTGGTGCAGCAGCCTCTGCGTGTCGCGCGAGGCCAAGCCGTCGGAGCCGTCAAGTGCGGCCGGGTCGCGGCCGGCGATGTCCCACACCCGATTGAGCCATCGGGCAATGCCGTTGATGCCTTCCGCACTCCACGGGCCGCCATGATCCCAGGGGCCGATGAACATCAGGAAGCAGCGCACTGCGTCTGCGCCCAACACATCGACCACATCGTCGGGGTTCACCACGTTGCCGCGGCTCTTGCTCATCTTCTCGTGATCCTGGCCGAGAATCACTCCCTGGTTGAACAGCCTGAGGAAGGGTTCTTCAAAGTCCAGCATCCCCATATCGTAGAGAGCCTTGATGAAGAATCGGGAGTAAAGCAGGTGCATGACCGCATGCTCTGCGCCGCCGGTGTACTGATCGACGGGCATCCAAGCTTTGGCCAGGTCCGGGTCGAACGGCCCGCCGGAGAAATGGGGGCTGATATAGCGCATCATGTACCACGACGAGTCCATGAAGGTATCCATGGTGTCGGTCTCGCGCCGGGCCGGGCCGCCGCAGGCATGGCAGGCTGTGTTGACGAACTCGGCGCTGGCCGCCAGGGGAGACTCACCGCTGGGCTTGAATTCGGCGTGCCGGGGCAGCAGAACGGGCAGCTCCTCTTCCCGCACTGGCAGCACGCCGCAATTATCGCAATAGATCATCGGTATGGGCGTGCCCCAATATCGCTGGCGGGAAATGAGCCAGTCGCGGATCCGGAAGGAAACGGCTCGTCTGCCCCAGCCGTTCTTCTCCACGTCGCTGGAAATAGCTTCTACGCCCTCTTCGTTGGTCATGCCGTCGTAAGGGCCTGAGGAAGTCATAAAGCCGTCGCCCAGGTAGGCTTCTTTCAGGTCGCTGCCGTCCCAGGTTATGGGAGCGATGACCTGCCGAATGGGAAGGCGATACTTGCGGGCGAAATCGAAGTCGCGGGCGTCGTGGGCCGGAACGCCCATAACCGCGCCGGTGCCATAGGTCATCAGAGCATAGTCGCTGATGAATACGGGAACCCGCTCATGGTTTATCCTGTTAACAGCGTAGGCTCCGGTGAAAACGCCCGTCTTTTCCTTGTCGGCCGAGAGGCGCTCTATTTCAGAGGCGCGTCTGGCCTGGTCGACGTATTCTTCAACCTCATGGCGTTGCCGCTCCGTGGTAATCCGTTCCACCAGCGGGTGCTCTGGCGCCAGAACGATGAATGTGACTCCGAAAATGGTGTCGATGCGGGTGGTAAAAGCCCATATCTCCCGCTCTTCCAAGCCAAGGGAGGAAATGTCGAAACTGATTTCAACACCGGCGCTTTTGCCGATCCAGTTGTTTTGCATGGTCAGAATCTTGTCGGGCCAGTCCTTCAGACCGCTGAAGTCCAGCAGGCGGTCGGCGTAGTCGGTAATGCGAAAGAACCATTGTTCCAGGTCTTTGCGGGTAACTACTGCGCCGCAACGCTCGCAGGCCCCGTTGAGCACCTGCTCGTTAGCCAGGACGGTAACGCAGGATGGGCACCAGACCACAGGAGCATTCCCCCGGTAAGCCAGTCCCTTCTCGTACAGCTTGATGAAAAACCACTGATTCCAGCGGTAGTATTCAGGGTCGCAGCAGACTATCTCCCTGTCCCAGTCGTAAATCGCGCCGATGGATCTGAGTTGGCGGCGCATATTACTGATGTTGTCCATCGTCCATTCGTAAGGGTGGATACCCCGGCTGATCGCAGCGTTTTCCGCAGGCAGCCCAAAAGCGTCGAACCCGATGGGATGCAGCACGTTGTAACCCTGCATTCGCCGGAAGCGGGCATGGGCATCGGCCGGCGCCATCGCATACCAGTGGCCGATGTGCAAGTCGCCGGACGGATAGGGATACATGGTCATCTCGAACCACTTGGGCCGGCTATCGTAATCCGGTACCCTGTGAAGTTCGTCCTGTTCCCAGCGATGCTGCCACTTGCGATCTATGGACACAGGGTCGAACCCCAACTCCACCTGTCTGGGACTGGTCGTCATCTAATCTGTCACCTCGATTCGGCTGCGTCAGTTGATTATATCAGGATAACCCTGCCCATTCCCGGACGGCAGATGACGCTAACCCGGCTTCGACGGGCAATGCCGGGCCAGCCGGAAGAGCGCGCAATCGCCCGGTTCCGGCGCTGTGCGGTCCGGTCCTCTGGAGGAACGGACAGGGAAGAATGGGCAGGGAAGTACACCGGCGGTTCTCCAGCAAGACGACCGGCGGGTTCCGGCGACCGGCAGACGGACATCCCCGAAGCGGATGCGCATCCTTGCGAGCGTTCATGGCGGGGCGTTCATGGCGATTGACACTGCCGATGGGCGATTTTAGAATCTCTGCGTACAGTGGCGAATGCGCAACGGCGAACCATGCGTCGCCAACGCCTTTGAGCCGGCCGGCTTTGCGTTTCTTTCCTGTCATCCTGCTACCAGGCGCCGCCAGTCATCGGGAATGACTGGCGGGCGATTCCTTCCTTCTGCCAGAAATCCCGCTGAAACGGCCGGCCCGGCAGCTTGAATACGGAGCCAGCCGATTTGGCAACCAACCGGGAACGCCGGCCCATAGACAGCACAATCCGGATGCGTCGCCCCCGGGACGTTCCGCCGACTATACGGCGGAACGAGAACCTGCGCCGCCCCCGCCGGCTGCTGGGGGTGTCCACCATACTCATCGCTGCGTTTGTCTTGCTGATGTCTGTCGGCGCCGGGCTTCTGACTCTTCCGTTTGCGTCGAACTCCGGAGAATCCGCCTCCCTGGAAGTTGCCTATTTCACGGCCGTCTCCGCAGTTACGGTTACGGGCCACACCGTAGTCAGCACGCCCGACTACTGGGCGCCCTTCGGCCAGGCGGTCATCTTTCTCCTGATGCTGGTGGGCGGCCTGGGGTTCCTGGTTATCAGCACCTTTCTGCTGCTGGTGCTGGGCGACCGGACAACCATCCAGCAGAGGGCCCTCACCCGGGGGCTGATGAGCGATGCAGCCGGGCTGAAACAGATGAGGGCGATAAGGTCCTTCGGAAAGCGCGTGAGCATCATTGTGATTTTGATCTACCTTGCAGGCTCCATAATATACTTCACCCAGATAAACGGACTGGACGGCATCGGGCAGGGCAGGGCCTACTGGTATTCGCTGTTCCTTTCGGTGTCTTCATTCAACAACGCCGGATTCAACATCATTCCCGAAGCGGTCCAGGGCAATGCGGCGCGGTTTGTATCCAACTATGCGGTGCTTGCGACAATGACAGTCATGATCGCGCTGGGCGGCGTGGGGTGGGTAACGATGGTGGATGTGTGGAGGCAGCGCCGCTTCTCCCGGTTCTCCCTCGACACCAAGCTGGTTGTCGTAACCAGCCTCGGCCTCTGGGCGCTGGGCGCCGGCGTTCTGGCCATGACCGAGTTCAACAACCCCGAAACGCTGGGGTCGATGAACTGGTTCGACCGCGGCGTGAACTCGGTGTTTCTTTCGGTCAGTGGGCGAACCGCCGGTTTCAGCACCATAGATTTCAGCCACGTGGCGGATGTCACCAAGATGACTTTCACGGCGCTGATGTTCATCGGAGGGGCGCCAGGCTCGGTGGCGGGCGGGATCAAGGTTGTGACTTTCGCGCTGATCGTGACCGCGGTGATTTCGTCGTTGCGGAGTCGTTCCCACGCGGAAGCCTTCGGGCGGGAGATACCGCAGCCCCAGATGCACCGCGCCCTGGCGGTGGCCGTGCTGGGAATCGCGCTGATATTCGTCATCATCATGTCTCTGATAGAGATCGAGCAGGAGGCGCCCTTCCTGCACCTGCTCTTCGATGCGGTTTCCGCCCTGGGGACGGTGGGAGCCACTACTGACGTCGTTCCATCCATGGGCCTGGCGGCGCAGTCGATTTTCATGGCGGCTATGTTTGCAGGCCGATTGGGGCCTCTGGCTCTGGCCCTGGCTCTGGCGCCCAGGGAGGACGAGAGCGAAGTGTATCGCTTCGCCCAGGAACCCGTTAGAATAGGATAAGGGTCCGGGGGAGGCTGAAAGTGAAGAAGCAGATCTGCGTCATCGGGATGGGTCGCTTCGGTTCCACGGTGGCGCGTGTACTGTATCAGAGCGGGCATGATGTCCTGGCTATTGATATGGACGAGGCCAAGATTCAGGAGCAGATGGGACACGTTACCTACGCCGTGCGGGCAGACGCGACCAATGAATCTGTGCTGAAGGAACTGGACATACCAGACTACGACGTGGTGATCGTTGCGCTGGGAAGTGAAAACATCCAGGCCAGCGTGGGCATGACCGTGCTGCTGAAGACCTTGAACGTCCCCGTGGTTATGGCCAGGGCGGCCAATGAGCTTCATGGCGAGACTCTGGAGCGCATTGGCGCCGACCGTATCCTTTTCCCGGAATCGGAAAACGCCCAGCGGATCGCCCGCCTCGAATTCAACAAAGAACTTCTTGACTATATGCCCATACTGGCAGACTACGGCATCAGCAAGATTCGCCCGCCGGACGGCATGTTGAATCACACACTGGAAGAGGCGGAATTGTCGGGCAATGGAGGCCAGCATGGCATATCCGTTGTTGCTATCCGGCGCGGCGGGTCTTCCTTGCTGCACCCGGCGAGGAACGAGATCATTCGCGCCGGGGACGTCCTGATTCTGGCCGCCACCAGCGAGCAGGTCGGCAGGCTTCCGGATATTGCCCGCAGACTGGCTGAATCCGACGCTGCAGGCAAGCCGACGCAGGGCGCGGCCGTGCGGAGCTGACTTATTCTCCCAACGGCGCATTTCACCCTAGACTAATCATGCAAAGCCCGTGAATTGCGGCAGCCGGACCCCTTCCATACGCAATCTACGGCCCAGGCAGGCGCGCCTTTCTCCCTTTGGTTATTTCCATGGCAAGCCCAAAGCGATTTTCGGCGCAGGAACTGGTTATGCAAAGAATCCAGGCTCTATAATGGCGCGATGGAGGGAATGCGACTCTTAATCTCTTTTATGAATAGCCGGGCGACGCGCGACGCCTTTCGGAGACAGTAGTTCATGACCCTTGACGCCAAGCGAATCCTGGTGCCTGTCAATGATTCCCCACACTGCGAGCGGGCTTTTCGGTGGGCCTGCCACATGGCGAAGGACGCCAAGTCAAAGCTCTGCGCAGTTCATGTAATTGAAGTCCCTCTTTCGCTCTCTCTTGAAACGGAAGTTGCCGAGGCCGTCGACAAAGCAGAACAGTTGCTTATCAGGTACGAGCGCATCGCCCGCGATGAGGGATACAAGGGACTGGAAGCCCGCTGTCTGCGATCCAGGCAGGCTGGTGCGGCCATAACTCGCGAAGCGGAAATCGAGCAGGCCGACCTGGTGATTGTCGGCATTTCATATCATTCCGCTCTGGGACAGACAGACCTGGGACAGACAGACCTCGGCAACACTGGTTCATACATCTTCCACCACGCGGCCTGCCAGGTTTTGCTGTGGAGAGAACCCAAGCCCGCGCCTTTGTTTATGGGAAACTGACTATCGTGCGCGTCCTGGTTTACGGTTGCGGCGAACTGGCCACCGGGGCTGTCCGGGAGCTGCTCGAAGACGCTGCGCATATCACGGTGCTGGGTAACGATATAAGCCGGCTGGAGCGGATGCGTAACTACTCCAATGTGTCCGCCGTGTTGCTGGCAGAGCCGGTGATGCGCAACTACTTCATAGAAGCAGGCATCAGCCAGGCGCAGATTTTTCTCGCCCTATCCACAGACGACCACGAAAACCTTCTCGCCGCCCAGATAGCGTCCCGGATATTCAAGATTCCCAAGGTAATCTGCCACGTTGAGAATCCCCGGCTGCAGGTCATCTACGCAATGCAGGGGCTGGACGTGTTAAGCTATTCGGTGGGAATTCTTCAGGATATTCGCACCGCGATCAACAGCAGTTGACGGGTAACCCGGTGAAATCCCTCACGGGGCCCGTCCCGTACGGGATTATGTATATCGTAATCGTTGGGTGCAGTGAAGTCGGTTTCTACCTGTCCCGGTCTCTGGCCGCCACCGGCCATGAGGTGGCCGTCATTGAGCGCGATCCTCAACGCTACCAGGTACTGACCGAGAGCCTGGGCATCGTTGCCCTGCTCGGCGACGGCTCCGACCCAGACCTGCTGAGGCAAGCCGGAGTGGAGCGGGCGGACGCAGTTATCGCATTAACCGGAGCGGACGCCACCAACCTGGTAATCTGCCAGATTGTGCGCTATATGTTCCATACGCCGCGCACAGTGACCCTGGTGAAAGACCCCAAGAACGAGCCCATTTTCGAAGAATTGGGCATCAATGTAGTGGTCAACTGGATTAACCTTGCCCTTGGCGCCCTGGAAGCAGGGGTGCCCGGGCAGCCGCTCCGCCACCTGATGGCTCTCAGGCAGCCCGGCAAGGAGCTGGTGTGCGTGTCTGTACCGGCCGGCGCCGACATAGTCGGCCGGCGCCTGGACGAGGTTCATCTACCCCCGGGAAGTTTCATCTCACTGGTCGTCAAGCGGGGGCAGGCAACTCTCCCTTCCGGCCAGGTTACGGTGGAGACTGATGACGAGTTCATAGCCGTTACATCCTCAGGGGACGAACAACTGCTGTACGACATTCTTACTGGAGTCTGATTGTGGGTCATACGCTCGCATTCCTCGGCCCCGCCGGCACATATACGGAGGAAGCGGCTCTGCTGTATGACCCGGGCGCCGACCTGCTGCCCTGTCCCAGCATCACCGCCGTGGGCTTGGCCGTGGCGTCGGGAGATGTCGCCCAGGGCGTGGTTCCCATAGAAAACAGCATCGAAGGATCGGTGAATTTTACGCTCGACCTGCTGGTCAGCGAAGGATCGATCTTCATTCGCAACGAGATCGTGCTGCCCATACAGCATTATCTGATGGGAAAACCCGGCACCCGGTTGTCGGAGGTCGAAGTTGTCTATTCCCATCCCCAGGCTTTGGCGCAATGCCGTGAATACCTGGAGCAGAATTTCGCCGGCGCCTCCCAGTCTGCCTCACTCAGCACCGCCCTCGCCGTGGGAGACGCCATGCGCAGCGATGTTCCTTCTGCCGCAATCGCGCCCCTGCGCTCGGCAGAACTGTACAGCGCGGAAATTCTCGACTCAGGAATTCAGGATGTGGCTGCCAACGCCACAAGGTTCGTCGTTCTGTCAAGAGCGGACCACCAGCCCACCGGCAACGACAAAACATCGCTCTTCTTTTCTTTCGAACAGGACGCGCCAGGGCAACTGCA
Organism: Dehalococcoidia bacterium; assembly: GCA_965115955.1. GTDB lineage: Bacteria > Chloroflexota > Dehalococcoidia > Lucifugimonadales > UBA3495 > VXOI01. Next base: position 31,084 of record OZ220473.1, read on the forward strand.
TGCTGTCATGGGTGAATTCGCCAGTCGGGAAATCAACCTGGCCAAGATCGAGTCCCGCCCCACCAAGCGTTCGCTGGGGCAGTACGTGTTCTTCATAGACTGCGACGGCCACCGGGACGACCGGCTGCTGAGCGAGGCAATCGAAGCAGTGAGAGGCCGCGTGAGTTCGCTGAGGGTTATGGGGTCTTATCCCAAATGGGCGCAAGAAGATCCTGCGGAGGGATGATCCCCGGCATGAGGAGAGGCCGGGACGGCAGTTACGCCTAACGAAAGCATTGAAGCTGCCGGAAAATCGGCCCCCCATCGCAATTCCCGCACGCCCCAAACGCCACACAACCCCAAAGGCCGGAACACTCAAGGGGGCCGCCGGACCGGATCCCGTGTCCAGCCGCCGATGGAACGCTCCCACCGACGGAAGCGGATGCCCTGGCCACTGGAACCCCGACCGTCACCCAGAACGCTGCCGCGATTCCCTTGACCGGGTTACGCTACAGCCAGGCCGTTGAGCCTTAAACAGAATTTTATATAAGTCTGAAATTTATGTCAAGACCTTCTTTATGGTAATTCGAAGCGAAAGATAGCGGTTTTTTCATTGGCATAAACCCTGCTCATCAATCCGGACTCGGCCATATCGTCGAACTTGCCCAGCCCTGCTTCGCCGTAGTTCAGCCTCTCCAGATCACCGACCACGGCGTAGGACACCCCGTATCTCCGCATGATCTCGACCGCCATCTCTACATCGGTGGTTTCGTAGGCCAGACGGACATGGTCGGCCCGCTCGTCTATCAGCCCCCCGTAATTGGATCTCTGCTGTATCTGGTGCCACGGCCAGCCAAGTACTGTGGGCAATCCGGTGTAGTTGGCTATTCTCCCGCCCCAGCGGTATTGCTCCATGTGCGCTTCCAGCACCACCGGCGAGCCCTCAACGTTGTCCTGCAGCCACCGAATGGCTTCGTAGTCGTGCCGGAGCGGAAAGATCTCATCCCGCTCCCAATGCTGAGCATCGACCATATACGCTGCCCCATCCAGCGTTGGGGGCAGTTCAAGGAACCGGTCGTCAAGCCGGTCGCGGGTTCCCAGAGCCGTGTATATCAGCGAAGAGCCGATGAGCAGCATCAGCGCCAGCGCCCACAGAGCGACAGGTCCCTTCAGCCTGGGTATTTGCAGCCTTGCCGGAACCAGGCGCCATAGCATATAGGCAGAGGCAATCGCCATGAACACCCAGATTTCCAGGTAATACTTGAACTGGGTGTTCATTCTGCCGATGTCGCCTTCGACGGTTACAAGGTCAACACCAATGGCTACGAGCGCCGCCATTGCCAGCATTGCCAGAACCGCCATTTCGTAGGGACGGGACGGCTGGGGAGATTGCAGCACCCGCCATCCCGCCGCCAGCACCAGGATCAGGAATGCCGTCAGCAGAACTATGTTCCAATAGCCAAGGGCAGCGAATGCGATGCCCGCCACAATGGCGGCGGCCACTATCACCTTAAGGCGCCCCATTCCCCGCGGCAATTCTTCCTCTCGTATCTCGCTCCAGACCAGCGCAGCCAGATCGCGGCGATACCGCATGATCAGGAATGTGACTGCAATGAAGAAGAACAACCCGTATATGGCCGAGAACCTGTCAACCGGCGTCCGCCATATCGAGGCATTCAGCCCGCTGTTAAATGTTTCATAAGATTGATGGAAAGGCCAAAAAGACAGCAGGCTCACCGCCAAAACGCTCACGGACAGCACGGCGAAAAGCAGAAACTTCTTGCGGGCAGTATTGCGGGTAAACAGGGACGCAACTCCAAGCATTCCCAGCGTCAGAATCGCGTATGACGGGTAATCCCAACTGTTGATGGCCCACAGGGAACCCAGGGCGACGGCCAGCGCTGCGCTGGCCGTCGCAGTCCACACCGCGCTGCCGCGTCGCAGCCCCGCCACCAGAGCCAGCCCAAGCCCAAGCGTCAGGATGGTGAAGGGAATTACCATCATGTGAGCGTGCAGGTCGGCGAACAGGAACGTAAAGAACGGAAACTCCGTTATGTGCCACGATGTGGAGGGGGCCTCCGGAAGAAAATCAGGCAGCCAGAAGGCCAGCGGCGAAGGTTCGAATCTGTCCAACGGCGGAATCATCCTGGCGCTGCGCCAGAAATCGAATCCGGGCCATGCCTGATTCTGAACCAGAACGCCCCATGCTCCCTGGACAATCTGGATGATGCCGTCGATGTTTGCTATGACTGCCGTAAACAGCGCAGCGGCGAGGCCGCAGAATACCGGCGGAAGCAGCTTCCCGTTTGCGGACGGGCTGCCGGCCATGGTCCACAGGCCGCCTGTTCTGCGGCTTGCCGAACGCCGCACCCCGGCCGCTACGTTGTATCCCAGCGAGAACGCCCCGGTGAGGGTCAAGGCGAAGAACATCGGCACAGCAAGGTTGAAGGCCGTGGTGGGGACAATCGCTGCAATACGGTTGACGCAGGCGACGACAAAGTAACCCCAGTAGTAGTAGTTAAGGTAGCCGCCGGCAAACCAGGGGTCATACGGCGGCATCGACGTCGACCGGAAGACAGCGGTGAAGTAAGCCAGCTCCATAGGTTTTTCGCCGCCCCGGTACGGATGCCACAAGTCCGGGTTAAAGTAGCGAACCGCCACAAATGCGAGGAAGGCCGCCAGGAACAGAGCTTCACTAAACGCGAGCAGCCGCCAATGGGATTTCACAAACTCCCACATTTCCCGGCGCCTGATCCAGAAAACGCCCCCTGAAATTGCCGCAACCACTCCGATTCCAGCGTAGACCGTTCCCCGGGAAAAGCCGGCCCATCCCAGAGAGACGGTAAGCCAGGCAATCCAGCAGACCAGCAGCAGGCCGAGAATCCGGCCCAGCAGGATGCCGCGATCGGGCAGGGAACGCATGACGAACACCGACAGCGGCAGGGAAACAAGATATATCAGCTCCACCACCAGCAGCCAGGCAATGACGGGCGCTCTGTTCGTCCACCCGTCGCGGTCAACGATTTCGCTGAACGTGCCGCCGTTCTGCTGCTTCTCCAATGCATCAGGCATCAGCATCAGGGCTGTGGCCGACTTTGCGGGCAGTGGCCTGACCTCGGGAGCAATCATCCCGATGAGTTCAGACTCGCTCAACCAGAGAGCATTGCGAAACACCAGCACCCGTGGGTGGTCGTATCCCGATACATTGTCATCGGTATATCCGAATTCCAGCGTGAAGGCGGCATCGTAAGATGGAATCTCAGGCGATACCTGGTGCAGTCCCGACGATCCAAGGGCGTCATGCCGGAAGGTCACACCGCCAAGAGACGGATGGGTGACGAACTCGCGATGCAGCCTGTATCCAAGGTCGCCGGAAAAGAGCAGCCGGTAGTAGTTGTTGCTGTACGGGAATCTTTCAGGGTCGCGCGAGGCGCTGGCGTAGGGCCGGTGGCTGTAGAAAATCAGGTAGTCGGCCCTGGACAACCGCTCCGCCAGCTCCAGCATCTTTTCCTGCGTGTCCCCTCCATGGTATAGGGGAAACTGCCAGGCGTCATACCCATGCAGCCCAGGCAAAAACTCGTCCCAGTGATTATCGAATACCAGGCCCGATCCTTCCGGCACTTCCGCCTTAAACCACTCGGCAGCCCGTGTCGCGGGATGCTCGTCGGCATAAACCTTCTGGAAGGCCAGGGAATAAAAGGCGGTACTGGCAAAAACGAACACAGGCAACGCAGCAGCCAACAGCAGGAGGACGATTCTTAAGGACGGTTTCGGCGCAAATCCCCTGCGCCCCAGGGCTGCGGTTGCTTCCCTTGCCAACTCGGCAAACCTGCGCGCCGACACTCCTGTTCGCTGGATGTACCAGAGCATCATCCGCGACGCCAGCAGGATCATCACCGGCATCAGTGGGAAAAGGTAGCGCAGAAAGCGCACCTCGAAACTTTCCAGGAACAGCAGGCTGGGGATCATCCATATCAGGAGAATGAAGTCGGCGCGAAAATGGCGGCGGTCGAAAGCCATCAGAATCGCGGTAAACGGGATGGACAGCCAGGCAACTACACCCAGCGGCAGACCCAGCCCCCACAAGATAGTCTGCTGCATTTGGTAAAGGAACGGCGGAGTGTCTACGTACTGGACGGTAAACGGCAGCAGCCCGGCATTGCGGGCCATCCGGGTTTGCGCCATTATGTCGCCTACAAAGGCTTCGATGTCTATGAAGGCGTAGGGCGTCGTTAAGAAGAACATCCCCAGAGCAACCGCCCCGCACAGTGCGGCGTGCCCTGCAATTTTCTGCAGCATTTGGAGGGAGATCTCGTCCCAGCGCCCCTCCGCTTCATCCAGAATCCTGTAGCCGTAGCCCAGGGCCAGTGGGGCCAGCAGCGGCAGAACGTTCACCTTGGGGGCCAGCGCCAGGCCAAGGATCAGGCCCAGCAGCACCGAATCCTTCAGCCTGCGTTTCTCCACCATACGGAACGTTGCCCAGATGGAGGCAAGGGTAAGCAGAACGGTGAACGTTTCCGGGCGGTAGAAGTGGCTGTGCTGCACATGGACCACCGCCAGCGCGGTCAGCCCCGCCGCCAGGAGGCCAACATTGCGTCCATACAGGCGCCGGCCCAGCACGAAAACCATCAGCACCGAGCCCACATCGGCAAGAGCGGACAGGGTACGCCCTGCGTAACGCATATCCAGGCCGCCCATGTCGGTGAACGGCTCCATCACCGAGCGCACGAATACGAGGGCGTAAATCAGGATGCTGCCCAACGGGAACCAGTGCGGGTTCAGTGGGCTGCGGTCGGCGTCAAACAGGTAGAGGAGGCCGCCAAGGCCCAGTTTGGTATCAGGGTTATCGACGAGATAGCCGCAGGTGGCGGCGTTGGGATCGTTGGTGAGCGCGCGGTACATACACTCGGAGCGGAAGTATATGTCCCGCTCGTCGGGGTGATAGCCGTGCCCCCCGTCCCAGTTGATGCCATGCAGCCGCAGGACCAGCGCCACGATAACAATGGCGGCCAACACGAAGAAGGGCCAGGAAACCCGGCCGTTAAAAGTCAAAACCTCACGCAGATCGGGCAGGCTGCGCATCGGGGCCGGCTCAGAAAGTCTCTGCCCTGTCTCCAATTCGCACGACATACGTCCGCCGAGACGGACTAGATGCCCTTTTCGCTCATCATGGCCGCCAGATCGGCTGTGCGGCAGGAGTAGCCCCATTCATTGTCGTACCACCCCATGATCTTCACCATGCGGTCTTGCATAACGATGGTGGAAAGAGCATCGAAAATGCAGCTATGCGGGTTGCCCCGGAAATCCGAGCTGACCAGAGGCTCGTCGCAGTATTCCAGGATGCCCTTGAGTTCGCCCTCTGCGGCTTTCTGGAAAGCTGCGTTGACATCGGACGCCGAAACATCGTGGGACACCTGAGCGGTGAAGTCGGTGATGGAGCCGGTGGCGGTGGGCACCCGGAAAGCCATGCCATGCAGCTTGCCGTTCAGTTCGGGCAGCACCAGGCCCACGGCGCGAGCGGCGCCGGTGCTGGTGGGGATGATATTCATGGCCGCCGCCCGGGCCCGGCGAAGGTCGCTGTGCCTCTGGTCCAGGATAGCCTGATCGTTGGTATAGGAGTGAATGGTAGACATCAGGCCGTGTTCAATCACGAACTGGTCGTGCAGCACCTTGACCATCGGCGCGAAGCAGTTGGTGGTGCAGGAGGCGTTGGAGACGATGACGTGCTTGTCGGCGTCGTACAAGTGGTCGTTAACGCCCAGCACCAGCGTCAGGTCCTCGCCTCGGGCCGGGGCTGATATGATGACCTTCCTGGCGCCGCCCTTCAGATGCCCGGCGGCCTTCTCTGCGTCGGTGAAGATGCCGGTGGATTCGACCACCAGGTCAACACCCATCTCGCCCCAGGGGATGGAGGACGGATCGCGCTCCGAGAACACCTTGATGGCCCTGCCGTCAACCACCAGGTCGCCGTTGTCGGCCTCCACCTTGCCCGGATAGCCGCCGTAGCTCGTATCCCACTTCAGCAGGTGGGCATTGGTCTTGGCGTCCGTCAAATCGTTGACCGCCGCGACTTCCACCTTGCCTTCGTTGCGCTCCTGATTGGCCCGGAGCACCAGCCTGCCGATTCTTCCAAAGCCATTGATGCCGATTCGCGTTACCATAAGCACTCCCTACGATTTCAGGCTAGTACATCAGCCGCCGGCCGTTTGCCGGGATGACCCAGGTCTGCGGCGCAGGCCGGCGGGATGGGAACAATCAACGTTCGACAGGCGAAATATACGCAGAGACATCTTATCACAGCAGATGTTCCAGGTATTCGAATGCCGACCGCCCGGCGTAGACGGCCGCGTCGCCCAGCTCCGCCTCGATACGCAACAGGCGGTTGTACTTGGCGACACGCTCGGAGCGGGCCGGAGCGCCGGTCTTGATCTGCCGAACATCCCAACCCACAGACAGGTCGGCGATAGTGGTATCTTCCGTTTCGCCGGAGCGGTGGCTCATCACGGCGCCCCATCCGGCGGCGCGGGCGGTGTCGAGCGCAGCCCGCGTCTCTGTAACCGTGCCTATCTGGTTCGGCTTGAGCAGCACAGCGTTGCTGGCCTTCTCCTCGATGCTGCGACTGATGCGGGCGATGTTGGTCACCAGCAGGTCGTCGCCAACGAGCTGCACTGCGCCACCCAGCCGCTCCCGCATAGCGCTCCAGCCCTCCCAGTCGTCCTCCGACAGCCCGTCCTCAATGCTGATGATGGGGTATTCCCTCACCCAGTCTTCATACAGGCTGATCAACTCCGCCGAAGTGAGCGTGGTTCCTTCGCGTTTCAATACGTATCTGCCCGAAGCATCGTCGAAGAACTCGGTAGCCGCCACGTCCAGCCCCAGGAAAACATCCTGGCCGGGGCTGTAACCGGCGGCCTCTACCGCGCGAAGAACTGCTTCTAGCGCGTCGCGGTTGGAGGGCAGAGACGGCGCGAAACCGCCTTCGTCGCCTACGTTCAGGTTGTGGCCATCGGCTCGAAGCAGCGACCGCAGAGACTGGTAAATCTCGGCCCCGGCCCGCAGAGCGCCCGAGAAAGTGGACACACCCACAGGCAGCGCCATGAATTCCTGAATGTCGGCGGAGTTGGAAGCGTGGCGTCCTCCATTCAGGATATTGAACATCGGCGTCGGCAAACTGACCGGCCCTCCGCCCGCCAGGCAGCGCCATAAGCTGACGCCCTCGGATGCGGCGGCGGCGCGCGCCACCGCCAGCGACGCCGCCAGTATGGCGTTGGCGCCCAATCGCCCCTTGTTTGCGGTGCCGTCGAGAGCGCACATCCCTTCGTCTATGGCCTGCTGATCCAGCGGAGAGCGGCCTGCCAGCCAGGGCCCGATGACGCCGTTCAGATTGGCGACGGCCCTTTGCACTCCGAGCCCGCCGAAACGGGCTGCGTCTCCATCCCGCAGTTCCACCGCCTCGTGGCTGCCGGTGCTGGCGCCCGACGGTACGAGGGCGTTGACCGCCATGCCATTGGACAAGCGGACCTCTGCTTCGACAGTAGGGTTGCCTCGAGAATCGAGAACCTCACGTCCCTGCACGGATTCTATGGTGATTCCGCTGGTTTCGCTGCTCATGGAAAACGCCGTCCGCCGTTAAGTCGGGTGTATCAGATCCGGGGCCCCGACCCTGCCGCAGCTATCGCCTTCTCGACGGCGTCGGCAGGGCTCTCGGCCCGAATGATGCGGTCGTAAATGGGTGTGCCTTCGCCGGTTTCGGTCAAGGGCCAGGTATTCAGGCCCACCACAGGGATCCGGGCATCCAGGGCGTAGGCAATCTCGCACAGCGTGCCGAAGGCTCCGCCGATGGCGATGCAGGCGGCCCCGGTATGCACCACGATGATATTCCGCGAGTAACCCATGGTAGTGACGATGGGTATGTCCACATACTCGTTGGCGTCGGTGGAAACCCTACCCGGCAGTATGCCAATGGTCTGTCCGCCCTCGGACTTGGCCCCCCGGCAGACGGCCTCCATCACCCCGCTCAGCCCGCCGCAGACCACCATTATGCCGCGCATGGCCAGTTCCCGCCCTACTTCTTCTCCCAGGTCGATAAGCCCCTTGTGCGGGGGATTGCTGCTGCCTATTACGGCGATAATCAAGAGGTAACCCTTCCACTAGCTCAGGATAGCTTTGCTTGCGGCATCTATAGTATCCATCAGGGGCGCCGGGTATATGCCTATCCAGAACACGGCCAGAAGACCCGCGCCCAGCACCGCGATAATGGTCGCCGACGGGCGGCGTCCCAGCGCCGGGTGGGTCTGGAACAGGGCCGCCCCGTAGCGTCGGGCCGGCTGTTCCGCTTCCTCATCCCCGTGATCGCCGTCGCCGTGATCCGCATCGATGTGATCATAGCCGTAACCGTGCCCGTAGGCCGGCTCGCCCTCGGCCGGCTGAATGTACATCTGCCGTATAACTTGCAGGTAATAGTATAGCGAGACCAGGCTGAAGAACACGGCCAGGCCGGCCAGCCAAAGGAATCCTTCATCGGCCACGGCAGTGAACAGGTAGAACTTGATGGCGAAGCCCGCGAAAATGGGCAGCCCGGCCAGCGAGAACATCCCGATGGCAATGGAAGCGGCCAGGAACGGCTGCGTGCCGCCCAGCCCGGCCAGGTCGGCCATCATCTCCTTGCCGGTCATGTTGAAGAAGGCGATCAGCCCCCCGAATACTACGAAGCTGGTGACGGAGTAACCGACCAGATACAGCATCACCCCGTTGGACGGCAGGTTGGACTCCAGCGACAGCGCAGCGACGCCGGCAAGGATGAACCCGCTATGACCGATGCTGGAGTAGGCCATCAGACGCTTCATGTTCTGCTGGGCCAGCGCCACAAGATTCCCCACCATCATCGTAACAGCCGCCATTATCGCCAGAATCAACTGCCACTGGTCCCAGCGCTCGCCCGCCGGCACGAATCCTTCCGCCGCCAGCCGCAGCACCAGCGCGAAGGCCGCTGCCTTGGAGCCGATGGACAGGTACGCGGTAATGGGATACGGCGCGCCCTCGTAGACGTCTGGCGCCCACATGTGGAAGGGCGCCGCCGCCACCTTAAAGCCCAGGCCCACCAGCAGAAACGCCACGCCTACCCACAGCGCCGGGCTGACATCTGACGCGGCGGCAAGGCCGGCGGCGATGGCCTCGAACTTGGTTACGCCCAGTACGCCGTAGATCATGCTGACGCCGTAGAGCAGAACGGCGGAACTGAACGCGCCGATGATAATGTACTTCAAGCCCCCTTCGTTGGACCTGGGGCTGTTACGCGCATAGGCGGCCAGCACATACAGACTGAAACTCAGCAGCTCCAGCGCTATGTATGCGGTCAGCAGCTCCCGCGACTGGGCCATCACGTTCATGCCCAGGATGGAGAACAGAACGATGCCGTAGAACTCGCCCTTGTGTTCCAGGTGGTCGTTCACGAAGTCCATGGAACTGAGGATTATGAACACCCCGATGCCCATGAACAGCACTTTGAACCACAAGGAGAAGTCGTCTACCGCCAGCAGCCCGTTGTACAGCGTCTCCTCCACTCCCCACAGCATGACCAGCGACACCGCAATCAACGCCAGCAGCCCGGCGATGGACAGCCAGCCCAGCAGGTTCTTCCGGCCTTCGGGCAGAGCCAGGTCTGCCGCAAACACCAGGAACGCCAGGCCCGCCAGGGCGAACTCCGGCGTCAGCAGGTCAAGATTGGCGGTAAGCGACACGGCGGCCTAGACTCCCGGAATGGTTGGGACGCTGACGTTGATTACGCGCATGATCGGCTCCGGCCAGACTCCCACGAATATGATAACCAGCACGAAAGCCCCAGCTACCGACTTTTCCATCACTCCGGCGTCGGAAAGGCCGGACCATCGCGCGTCCGGTTCGCCGAGGAAAGTGCGCGCCAGAAGCCGCAAGATGTAGACCGCAGTAATCGCCGCTCCAATCACCGCCAGGACAGCCAGCGGCAGGTAGGTGCGGAAGACCCCGGTAAACACCATGAACTCGGCGATGAACCCGCTCATCCCCGGCAGGCCCAGCGAGCAAAGACCGGCGATGGCGAAAAAGAAGCAGGTTACTCCCATCCGGCCGAACAGCCCGTTGAGAACGTTGATGTCGCGAATATGGGTCCGGTCGTAAATCGCGCCGACCAGGGTAAACATCAGGGCCGTCATAATGCCGTGAGAGAACATCTGCAGCACCGCGCCGCCCATGCCGATGCTGTCCAGCGTGGCGATTCCCATCAGCACGTAACCCATGTGGCTGACGCTGGAATAGCCTATGATGTACTTCAGGTCCTGCTGGGACATGGCCGACATCGCCCCGTAGAGCACGTTGACGGTTCCCAGGGCAATCAGCGCCGGCATCCAGCTTTCGGCGCCGTCGGGAAGCAGGAAAATGCCGACGCGGATGATTCCGTAGGCGCCGAGCTTCATCAGCACCCCGGCGTGCAGCATGGACACCGCCGTAGGCGCGGCCACGTGCCCGTCGGGCGACCAGGTGTGGAAAGGCCACAGGCCCGCCAGCGACCCGAAGCCGACCATGAAAAGCGGGAACACCAGCGCCTGAAAGGTGCCGTCGAACTGCCCCCCGGCTGCCATATCGGTCAGCCGCTGCAGCGAGAAAGTGCCGTCGCCCTGCCCCGACGCTTCTACGTATACCGCCAGGATGCCGACCCATATCAGGATGCTCCCTGCGACCAGGAACAGGATGAGCTTCATCGCTCCGTATTCCTTGGTGCGCAGGAACGTGCCGAAATCAGTGCTGCTGCCCCAGACGCCGATAAGCAGGTACATGGGCAGCACGGCCAGTTCGTAGAAAAAGAACAGGAAGAACAGGTCCCGCACCACGAACACGCCATACACGCCCGACGCCAGGGCCAGGAGCAGCACGAAGAATTCCCGGCTTCGGTAGGTGATGTTCTGAGAGATCATCACCCCGCCCATCAGAACGATGCCGTTGAGCACGATCAGCGGGGCGGCAATGCCGTCAATGCCCAGCGAGAGGCTGATGTCCATCGGCCCGGGCAACCACTCATAGACCCGGTTGAACTGGAACCCTCCGGCCTCGTAATCGTACCGGGCGAATACGATCACCGAAAGAACCAGCGATATTGCCCCCACGAACAGGGCAAAGTACCAACTTTCTTTGGGCCGGTCGCCCGGCATGAACATGGTCATGGCGGCCCCGGCCAGGGGAAGCAGAACCAGCAGCAGCAGCGCGGCCTGATCGAAATTAGCCATCACTTCCGCACCGTGACGCTGCCTGCCGTCTGCCCGTCGGCGCGCTTTTCGCTCACTCTCACGAGGTTTTCAGCCACCAGAAGATCCCCAGGGCCACCGAGCCCAACACCATCGCCAAAGCGTAGCTGTATACATGCCCGGTCACGTGCAGCCGGAGGGCGATCCCGAAGCGGCGCACCACATCCGCCGGGCCGTTGACTGCCACGTCGTTGACTATGGCCCGGTCGAAGAAGCCCACGAAATTGGCGAATGCCAGGATTACCCGATCAATCACCCATTGGTAAATCTCATCGAAGTAATACTTGTTCTCCACAACTTTGAGAACCGGCTCGAACTTCTGCCGGGCGGAATCCAGCGATATGCTGCCTCGCTCGTAGATCAGATAAGTGGCCACGAAGGAGCCGACTGCCATTACCGCAGACAGTATTCCGATCCACCATGTGAACTCGAATCCGTGCCCCTTGTGATAGAAGACAAAGTAGCCAAAGCCGCCAAACGCTCCCGGCCAGTTCCAACTGATGAGCCCGAACCCCACTGCGAGAACAGCCAGCAGCGCCAGCGGCGCAGTCATCACCGGCGGGGACTCGTGGGCGTGCTCCAGCTCTCGGGGCAGGCGTCCGAAGAAAGTGGCGAACAGCGCCCTTCCCATGTACAGCGCACTGAGCAGAGCCGTTATAAGGGCAAAGACAATGAACGCCGGATTTCGGCCATGGCTCACTGCCTGCAATATCTCGTCCTTGCTCCAGAACCCGGCCAGGATAGGTATGCCTCCCAGCGACATTGCGCCTGCTGCAAACACGATGGTCGTGATTGGCATCACCCGGCGCAGGCCGCCCAACTCGGAGATTTCCTGCTTTTCCGTGCTGTGTATAACGCTCCCCGCCCCCAGGAACAGCAGGGCCTTGGCGAATCCGTGGGCCAGTAGGTGGAAGACGGCCGCCGTATAGCCGAAGGCGCCCAGCGACAGCATCATCAGCCCCAGGTGACTCACGGTCGAGTAGGCCAGGATGCGCTTGATGTCCGTCGCTACCAGTGCGATCGTGGAAGTAACCAGCGCGGTTACCAGCCCCACAATCGCCACCACCAGGAGCGGCGCGGCGCTGTAGGCCTCGAACAGAGGAAAGGCGCGGGCCACCAGGAAAACCCCGGCCACCACCATCGTAGCGGCGTGAATCAGCGCGCTGACCGGCGTAGGGCCTTCCATTGCATCGGGCAGCCAAACGTGGAAGGGAATCTGCGCCGACTTGCCCATGGCCCCCATGAACAGCAGCAAAGCGGCGGCGATGGTCACTCCTTCGCTCAGCGCCCCGGCATGAACCGCCTCGAAGGCGTCGGTCATGCTGAACGTGCCGACCTCCCGCCACAAGAGCAATATTCCGATGAGCAGCCCCACATCGCCGATGCGGGTGACGATGAAAGCCTTTTTGGCAGCCTCGCGCGCCGAAGGTCTTTCGTGCCAGAAGCCGATAAGCAGATACGAACATACGCCCACCAGCTCCCACGCCACGTACAGCAGGAGGAAACTGTCGGACAGGATGATGGTCAGCATCGAGGCGGCGAACAGAGCGTGAACGGCAAAGTACCAGTTGATGCGCGGGTCGTCGCGCATATAGCCCAGGGAGTATATCTGGACCATCAGGGCTACGAAGGTAACCAGCCCCAGCATGGCGATGGTCAGCGGATCAATGAAGAAGCCCCAGGTGAGGGTCACGCCGCCAGCTTCGCCCGGCAGCCCGGCGTTGAACCAGACGCGCTCGAAGTTGCAGGTGAGCGCCTCCGTGCCCACGGCCGCCTCGCAATGTTCGGCGGCCTCTGTTGCGCCCAGCCACCCAAACAGGGCGATCCAGAAGAAGACGAAACCGGCGGCAATGGCGGCAATGGACAGTACTGCCCCTTTGCCCGGCAGACGATTTCCGATGAGCACGATTACCGGGGCCGCCGCAAAGCTGAACACAGGGATGAGCCAGGCCCACTGCATCAGACGATGACTCCCGTCGCGCCGGTCGCTTTCCAGACGGGTCGGAGGGGCGCGGGCGTTCCTACCATTTCATCAAGTCTACTTCGTCCACGTTTACTGTGGAGCGATTGCGGAATATGCGCAGAACTATGGCAAGGGCCAGACCAATCTCAGCGGCGGCCACCGTAACGATGAAGATTGCAATGAGCTGCCCGTCGAAATTGCTGAAGGGGTTGATGCCTTCCATGTGCGAGGCCGCCGCTATCAGATTGATGTTGACCGCGTTCAGCATCAGTTCGATGGACATCAGGATCAGCACCGCGCTCCGACGGGCCAGGACACCATACAGCCCGATAACGAAAAGAGCTGCGCTGAGGAGTTGGAACCAGGCCAGATCTACCATGGTCTAGTTCTCCCCCGGCCCGGAGCGGGCGATGATGATGACCCCTATCAGGGCGACCAGCAGCACCAGCGACGCAACTTCGAAGGGAACGGCCCATGTAGTGAACAGAGACTTTCCGATGTCGGTAAAGGCCGCGTTTTCAGGGGTAGTTCCCCTTACTGCGTTTATAAGGAACGCAGGCGCCAGAACCCCCAGCAGCCCCAGCGCAGCCAGGGCGGCCAGGGGCCATTGGCGGTTGTCGGAAGTGCGGGGGTATTCGGCGTTGCGGGTCAGCATGATAGCGAACACCAGCACAATAACAATCGCGCCGCCATAGATCAGCACCTGCACCAGCGCCAGGAACTCCGCATACAGCGTCAGATAGATGCCGGCAACGGCGATCAGGGAAATCAGCAGAGCCAGCGCCGCATGAACCACATTCCGGGTCACTACTACCGCCAGTCCGCCGCCCAGGGTAAACACCGCCAGCACGATGAACAAAGCCCAAGCCATGCTAGAGGACCATCATCCTGCCGGCAGAGGAGCAGCCTGGTATGCCCGCTTTTCCGGCAGACAGCCCCTGGAGCAGGGGAAGTGGACTCATAGCGCCCCGGCGCATTTGCATATACTAGCTTCCGCTGCGGGCGGAAGCTGACTCGGGTTTGGCGCGTTTTGTCGGGGGTATCCACCCGGTCTCTTTCTGGTGCTTGTAGCCGATTTCCAGAAGCGCCGGGAGGTCCACTCGGTCTCCGTTGCGCGCGTAGGTGCTCATTTCATGCTCGTGCGACATTACAATGGCGTCGAAATTGCACCACTCGACGCAGATTCCGCAGAGTATACAACGGTTCAGGTTTATCTCAAAGCTGTCAACTATCTTGCGCCGGGAGCTCTTCCCTTCCGCTTGCAGTGGATTGTCCTTCATGGTGGCCGACATGCACTGGGTGGGGCAGTGCCGGATGCAGACCATGCAGCTTGTGCAGTATGGCTCGCCCACCTCCTCGTCCCAGGTCAGGGCCGGAAAGCCCATGAACCGGTCCTGCACCGGTGTTGGGGCATCCTCTCTCTGCAACAGGTTGCCGGTGGCCGGGTACTGTTGCGTTACCGGATTGCGAAGACCCTTGGCCGACGAGAGAAGGGTTACAAACATGCCCTTGACACTGTTCCACATTGTTTTCTACCTCCTCGGGCTCTCTGCGGGCTCCGACCGGCGTCTGCGGGAAGCCATCAGCGCCTCCTGGCGCGCTCTGACCTGGGCAACCCGGCTGGCAGGGCCTGCCATCCGGCGGTAGATTGCGTATCCGACCCAGGTCAGCCCGGCCAGAGACATCAGCGTCAGCGACCAGGCAGGCCATCCGTAGAACTGGTAGACGGCAGTCATCACCACGGTCAGGAACGACAAAGGCACCACCACTTTCCACGCGAAAGCCATTAACTGGTCGATGCGCAGACGGGGGAAAGTGCCGCGAATCCAGAATATCACCAGAATCACGAGGTAGACCTTGAGCAGGAACCAGATAACCGCCCAGTAACCCGACAGCCCCGGCCCCAGCCATCCGCCGAAGAACAGGATAACGGTCAGCGCGGCGATGGCGAAAGTATTGATGTATTCGGCAAGAAAGAATACCGACCAATGGGCGCCGCTGTACTCGACAAACGGCCCGCCCACGATTTCCGATTCGGCGAAGTATATGTCGAAGGGGGTCCGCCCCACCTCAGCCAGTCCGGCTATGAAGAAGATCGCAAGACCCAGCGGCTGCACCAGGAAAAACGGGTAGCTTCTTTGCTGCTCCACGATTTCCCGCAGGTCCAGCGATTGCGCCAGCATCGCCACGGCAACAGCCACCATGATGATGGGGATTTCGTAGCTCACCAGTTGCGCCGCCGCCCGCAGTCCGCCCAGCGTCCCGTACTTGTTGGCTGAACCCCAGCCAGCCAGCACCAGCCCCAGGATCCCGATTACCGAGAAGGCGATGATGTAGAACAGCCCTAGATCGAGGTTCTTGATAACGGCGTTCTGCGCGCCCGGAATGGTAACCCAGATCATGAAAGCCGAGAGCATCACGATTATCGGAGCAACCCAGAAGATAGCCTTCTCCGAAGATGCGGGAATGATGTCTTCCTTGATCAGCAGTTTGATGCCGTCGGCTACGGGCTGCATCAGCCCCATGGGACCGCTGCGGGTAGGTCCCAACCGGCGCTGCAAGCGCCCAAGGGTTTTGCGTTCCAGCCATGTCAAAGAAAGAACAACAACAGCCAGCGCGTTGAACATGATGAACAAGCCAAGCGCTATCCAGCCAAAGTCGGCCCAGGAGATGAACAAAAGCCCCGGCATCAGCGGTCAACCTCTCCCATCACTATGTCCAGGGAGCCAAGAATGACCACCGAATCAGCAACCCAGGAGTCGATGAGCATGTGGCGTATGGCGGAGAGATTGCAGAAGGACGGAGGGCGCACTTTCAGCCGATAGGGGCGGTCTGTCCCGTCGCTGACCAAATACACGCCTATCTCGCCTCGAGGGTTCTCGGCCCTCACATACACCTCGCCGGCGGGCGGGCGGATAAGACGGCGGCCAAGGGACGAGAGCACGTTGCCCTCGGCAGGCATCTGCTCCATAGCCTGTTCGATGATGCGTATGGACTCGTAACACTCCTGCACGCGCAGGTAGTATCGGTCCCAGCAATCCCCGTCGAGGCCGATGGGCACGTCGAAGTCGAACCGGTCGTAGACGGAATAAGGAGCGGCCTTGCGCACATCGTAGTCGACGCCCGAAGCCCGCAGGCAGGGGCCGGTCAGCCCGAAGTCGATGGCGTCATCAGCGGTAACCGGCGAAACGTCCTTGAGGCGCGCCAGGAATATCTCGTTGAAGCTGAGCAGCCTGTCCGACTCCTCCAGGTCTTCGCGTATAAGGGGCATCAGTTCTCTAAGGCGCGGCATAAAATCTTCCGGCGCGTCCTCCTTCAGTCCACCGGCTCGGAAGTAGTTGTGCATCATGCGGGCGCCGGAGACGGCTTCGAACAGAGCCTGGATCCGCTCCCTGCCGCGAAAGCAGAACATGGACGGCGTCATTGCCCCTGCGTCGAGTCCCATAGTGGCTATGAACAGCAGGTGGCTGGCTATCCGGTTCAGCTCGCAGAGGATGACCCGGATGTATTCGGCGCGTTCCGGCACCTCCAGCCCCATAAGCTTCTCAACAGCGCGCACGTACACATGCTCGTTGTTGAAGTTGGCGATGTAGTCCAGCCGGTCGAACAGGGTAACGACCTGGTGATACTGCTCGCCCTCACACAGCTTCTCGGAACCGCGATGCAGATAGCCGATATGAGGAACTATGTCCACGATTTTCTCGCCGTCCACCCAAAGCACCATGCGAAAAACGCCATGCGTCGAAGGGTGCTGCGGCCCCATGTTGAGCAGCATTTCAACGGGCTCGGCATCTGCCCTGATCCGGTCCAAAGGGCCGGCGGCTATGTTAGAGGCTGTCTCTGCCATTTTCTCCAAGCCCTCCTCGACTTTGAGGGGGCGGTCAGACACCTGCGTTTTCCCGGAGCCCTGGTTTTCCCGGAGCCCTGGTTTTCCCGGAGCCCTGCGCTTTTCTAGAGAATGGTGATGTCGGGGCCTTCCACAGGCCTTACTTCGTTGCTCATCCAGACATCGCCGTCGAAGTAGAAGCCCGCCTCGATAAGAGCCTCGTCCAGCGATCCCAGATTATCGCAGTCTTCCAGGTATTCGGCTACCTGCTGGCGCAGCGCATTCCGGGCCCTCTCCACAGTGTCGCCAAAAGCGGTTATCAGCAACTCCGGGCAAACAGCCTGAAAAGCGCTGCCGGCCCTGGACTCCTCGATGCTGTAAACGATTCTGTCCCTATCCATGCCCTCTTCGGCATCCTCCTTCCCGGCGCCGGAGCAGCTCTTCAGCCATTGCGGGCTGATTCCTGGTTGGGATCATCGCCGGTAAGGTCAATGAACTCCAGTTCGATTTCAGTATCGTCGTCGATTTCGGGGAATCCGGCCTTCACCAGTGTCCCCGCCATGCTTTCCGTGCAATCGCGGTTGGAAATCCATGAAATCATTGCCTGGATCAGTTCTTCCTGGGCTGCCTGGACCGAGTCGCCTTCGCCCTGGATGCCAATACTCTCTATTCTGGTTACAAACCGGGAGTCCTCCTGTTCCACTCTTGCCGTAAGCGTCAGCCGCTCCATTTTGGAACCGTGCCTCTTTCGGGTCTAACTCTAACAGCCGGGTCTAACTCTAACAGCCGGGCGATTCCGGACTAGAATTCTCGGTACTCGTAGAACGGAAATTCTTTACGACCGGGGTAACCTTCGAACTCATCGTACAGCAGCAGTGGCGCCGGGTTCGGATGGCCGTCAAAGGAGATTCCGAAAAGGTCGTGGGCTTCGCGCTCATACCAGTCTGCGGCCCTCCATACCGAAGCAACCGAAGGCACCACCGGATCGTCATAGGGGGTTTCCGTTTTAAGGGCCAGGGTGCGCTCCGGCTCCAGCGACTGTAAAAAGTACACAACTTGAATCTTCCCCGCCGGTTCCGGCGCCCCTTCTTCCCGGGAATCGGAAGCGCCACGCCTGCCGTGGGAGGCGGAAGCAGGAGAGGGAGGATAGTCAACCGCCGCCAGACACAGGAGCATTTTGGCGCCAAAGCGATTGTCATCCCTCATTGCCAGGCAAGCATCCGCGATGTGCCGGCGGTCAACGGTGATCTGGGGAATGTCGCTCAACGTCCCGGGCACGGGGCCGTATTGTTCCAAGACCTCCAGTCCCGCATCCAGAACCGCGCGGGCGTGCGCGTCGAGAGAATCAAGGTCTGGCCCTTCAAGTTCAGCCTCTTCGGCCAACCCCTCGGCTCCTGCCCCTTCGGGGACTTCGCCGGATTCCGCCACTACTTGCCGGCGTCCTGCATGATTTTTTCCTGGAGTTTCAGAATCCCATACAGCAGCGCTTCAGGGCGGGGAGGGCATCCCGGAACGTAAACGTCCACCGGGATGATGTGATCAACGCCCATGACCACCGAGTAGGAACGATAGTAAGGGCCGCCGTTGGTGGCGCAACTGCCCATGGCGATGACCCATTTCGGCTCCGGCATCTGTTCGTAGAGCAGGCGGATTGGCTCGGCCATCTTTTTTACCACCGTGCCCGCCACAATCATGACGTCGGACTGGCGGGGCGAGGGCCAGGTCACCACCCCGAAGCGGTCAAAGTCGTGATGGGCCATGTATGTGGAGATCATTTCGATGGCGCAGCACGCCAGGCCGAAGCTCAGCGTCCACAGCGAAGACTTGCGGGCCATGGCGAAAAGCTGATCGGTGGTGGTGGTAATCACTCCCGGCGCCCGGCCCGCCGTCGCCTGTTCGAACAGGCTGGGGCCGGGCCGGTTGCCGGAGCCCAGTTCTATCTGAACGGAGGCCAGCTCCGATCCGGGCAGTGGGACTATTTCTGCCATTCGAGAACCCCCTTACGCCAAGCGTACACGATGGCGAAACCCAGCACCGTCAGGAACAGCATCATAGCGTAGAAAGGCAGCGAGGTGGCTTGATCCTGAAGAAATATCACTGCCCACGGGAACAGAAACACCGCTTCAACGTCGAATATCAGAAACAGAATGGCGAAAACATAGAAGCGGACGTTGATGTTGGACCAGACGTAGGGGGTGGCCGGAATGCCGCACTCATAGGTGGTCAGCTTGACTTCGGAAGAGCGCCGCGCCGACAGCAGCCGCGAGGCCGTAAACATCCCGATTATCGCGGCGGCGGCGATAAAGGCTGAAACGGCCACTGCCGTCCAGTTCTCAGTGAATACTTCAGGGTTGAAGACTTGTATCGGCATCACGAGAAGGTTATATCTTCCCCGAAACGGAATACTGCATACGGCGCGTTTCGCTGCAAAATACCTGCTTAAAACGGGCCGAATATATCACTCCCCTACGGGAGTGTCAATTGAAACAGGAACAACCTGAAACAGGAACACCCCCCAGGAATCGCTACCGCTCCCGCAGCTCGGTGGACGATATGTCGCGCCGGAATTCGGCTTCCGGTATGGCGCTGAACATTGGGGCGAAACCCGCCGGGACGTTCACATCGGCAAGGGTGCGGAATTCCCCGCCTATTGCTCTTCCGGCAACCAGGAACCTCGCGCCTCCCACCATCATTTCGGCCAGCGCCATCAGCATTTCCGCCTCGCCGCCGTAGTAGCGCGGCGCGACCAGGCGTATGGCCGTGTCCCAGCCCAGCAGGAAAACGCCTCCGGGAAACAGCGCCGCCTTTTTCCGGAAAGTCTCGGCCCGGGTCAGCGCCACCGAATCCTCGGGGCTGAACTGGGCCAGACGGCGCAATACCTCGCTCTTTTCCAGGGGCGGCTTGTCTACGTTGGCGACAGACAGTTCATAGGCGCCGTATTCGCCGGTGGAGCGGGCCGCCGCGGCAATCATTTCCCGGTGGCCCTGGTGCAGCGGGTTGAAGGAACCAGGCAGCAGAACCGCCGGAGCCTTCCCCTCGACTTCCAGTTCGCCGCCGGGGCGGCGGATAACCCAGCGGGCATCGCCTGCCAGCAACTGATCCAACGGGTCGGGGTGAACTTTGCGTTCCGCCTTCAGGGAATCACCGTCGGTCAAACCGAGCTCGATTTCCTGGTCAAGGCCGGAGAATTCCGAGAGGGCCTGCAATATCAGGCGGCTCACCGCATCCTCTTCCCCCGCCCTGTCGCGCAGACCCTTGTGGAACGTGAGAGACCAGGTAGCCGCAGAAGAGCGGTCCCAAGCCGACACAAAGGCCCGGTGGTCGCCGCGCTTGGGCCTGTCGGTGGCTATAGCGGCGGCACAGGCCAAGCCAACAGTTGGCGAGTCGTCCTCCAACTGGGATCTTGCCCGTTGGAAGGAGCGGCGCGCCAACTGCCGGGCCGTCTCCGCCGCCGCCGACTGCGAAGGCTCAAACCCCAGAAAGTTCTGCATGGCAATCCTGCCGTAGGGCACCACTGCCTCAAGGACAGTGCGGGACGCTCCGCTTACTCCCAGCAGCCAGGCTACGGCCTGCGTTCCAGCCCCCGACACCGCCAGCACGATTTTCTGGGGAGCGGCATGAAGTTGCTCGATCTGGGCGCGCAGGGGTTCGGTCATTGGATTCGCGCTCCGTCTTTCATCTCGCCAGCCAGGCTCTTATTCCGGCGGGATGGTCATGCCCGGCCCTTAAAAAAAACCCCGGTCTATAAAACCCAGTCGGTGCGCTTGATATTGGACATGGCGGAGCGGGAAGCTTCGATTTCGGCGGCCTGCTTTCTGGTCCAGGCGCGCATCCAGTCTTCGGGGATGCGCTGGCGGGCGTCTCGCCACCACAGGGGCTGACCATGGCCGACGGTGCAGCCATCTACCACCTCAGCGAGAAAGCAGGTCATGTCGCCCCCGTCCATAGCGTTTACGACCCTGCAGTCCAGCCAGCCCCAACAGTCTGCCAGCAGCGGGCTGCCGGTCTCGCCAATCGAGTATTCTACACCTTCAAGTTTATCGCAATCCCGCCCGGAGCACAGGCCGAAGCGTCGAATCCAGTCCAGTTGCCCGGCCCTGGGAAAGTTCAGGGCAAAGGCGCGGCTGCCCATGATCATGTCATGGCTGTGATTGGTCTTGTATATCTGCGTCAGAATCCTGGGCTGTTCCGCGACAATCGAAGCGCCCCCTATGGAAACGCAGATCTGGGCGTTGTCCCGGCCTTGCCACCGGCTGGAAACCGCGGCGATGGGCGACCAGAGGCATCCCATCATCGGCGCTATCATGGCGTAGTCCATTCTGCAACCCTGCGGCGGCCCCGGCTGAACAGAAGTTCGGGCGCGAGCCTCCGGCAGCTCCTGAGATCCAACCAAATATCACCTTACCATACCGCTGGCGTCGGGGACGGCGAATCGCCAACCCGGACGCGATTACCAGTCGGGTGAGTGATCCCTGACGCCGTTGTCTGTCAGACGCTTCTGGTTGGAGCCGTCATTATCCATGACCAGGATTTCGCTTTCGCCGAACAGTTCGGAAACAAAGGCAATGCGCTCACCGTCGGGCGACCACACGGGACCGGTGTCGGCAGCTTCGTTAATGGTGAGCCGCTTCGGTGGATCGTCGCTGCCCGTGTGGGCAACGTATATCTCCGCGTTGCCGTCGCGAGTGGAGACGAAGGCCATCGTATCGCCATCCGGGGCCCAGGCTGGAGAGTGGTCTTCTTCCGGGGAATCGATCCACCGCTTTTCCACGGTTTTGCCTCGCCAGTCTTTGCCATCCTCCGGCTCAATCAGGTAGATGTTCCTGTTGCCGAAGTCGTCGCGCACAAAGGCGATGACATCGCCGTCGGAAGACCACACAGGATCGGCGTCGGCGCCGTCAGTCAGTCGCAGCAGGTTGACCCCGGCGGGATTGCGCAGCCACAAACCCTGACTGTCATCGTCGCCATGCCGTGAGAAGACCAGCCATTGACCGTCGGGCGACCAGTCGCCCAGCAACTCCCTGTCTCCGCTGGAAGTGATTCGGGTTGAGCCTCCCCCATCGAGACCCGAAACGTAGATGTCGGTCTGGCCGTCGGCATCCGAAACGTAAGCCACCCTGAGCCCTTCCGGCCCCCATCGCGGAGACCCTTCGTTGCTGCCTGCGCCGCCGCCCGGCGGCACCCGTTTTGCGCTCTCCCCCCCTTCAAGGGCGACGACCATTACGTCGCGGCCGGCGGAGGAGTCGGAGACAAAGGCGATTTGCTCTCCGCCCGGGGACCATATCGGAGAGAATCCTGATTCCGGGCCGATTTTGACAGGATGGACATCTCCGGATTCAGCGTCCACGACGTGGATACCGGGGTTTCCTCCCACTTCGGAAACGTAGACAATCGGGCGATCCGAAGAACCCGCCCAGCCGCAACCGGAGAAGGCGAGGGCCACTGCCATCCCCAGAACGGCCAGGGATGCTGTGGCGATGATCCGGCAAACAGACAACATCCCTCACCCCCCAACCTTCCCCGCCAGGTAGAATTGCCGGGTTAGGATTATAGTAGCAGACGCGGGCGGATACATCAGCGCAGGCGGAAGAGATGGGCAGGTTCGGGCCGCCTTGACAGCCGGCGCAGCCTCTAACTAGCATTGGGCAAGTCCCATCCGGCCCGGTTCAGCCAACCCGGTTCAGCCAACCCGGTTCAGCCAACTCAACAAGCGGAAGGCAATGAAATGAAAGCACTAGTCGGCGCAACTGCTATAGACGGCACCGGCGGACCAGTTCTGGAGGATTCGGTGGTGCTGGTGGAAGCCGACCGCATTGAAGCCGTAGGAGTCCGCGGGTCTGTAGCCATTCCGCCCGGCGCTGAGGTTATTGACCTGGCAGGCATGACCCTCCTGCCCGGACTCATCGATACCCACGATCACCTGGCGGACAAGAACTACAGCCTGCTATCCCGATGGGAAATCGAGGAGCCGGCCTCTCTGTCTCACCTGAAGACCGCAGATGCTATAGAGAACTCCCTGGCGGCGGGATACACCACCATCCGGGACGCCGGAGGGCTGGATGCCGGATTCAAGCAGGCGGTCGCCGAGGGGCTGATACAGGGGCCCCGCCTTGTTTGCGCCGTGTCCATCATCTCCCCCACCGGCGGCATAGGCGACCGCGCGGCGCCATCGGGGCACCGCACCGCCTTCGCCAATGACCCGATGCGGCCCGTCGGGGTTGCCAACGGCCCCGAGGGCGTCCGTTCCATAGTGCGCGAGATGGTGCGGGTAGGCGCCGACGTCATCAAGTTCGCCACCACCGGCGGGGCCAGCTCCCGCCAGGGACACGGACCCAAAGACATCGCCTTCGGCCCCGACGAGGTAAAGGCGTTGGTGGAAGAGGCCGCAGCGCTGGGCAGGCCGACCATGTGCCACGCTCTGGGCGGGCCGGGACTGCGCATGGCCATCGAGGGCGGCGTCGGATCCATCGAACACGGCTGCTATCTGGCCGAAGACGCAGATCTGCTGAAGATGATGGCCGACAACAACACCTTTTTCACACCCACCTTCGAAGTCTACGAGTTCCACTCCGCCATAAGCGCCCCTCACGTCAAGGCCCGCGCCGAGGCGCTGATGCGCATCCACCAGGAAAGCCTGCACCGCGCTGTTGAAGCCGGCGTCAAGATCACGGCCGGTACCGATGCGGGCGGCTTCGTCCATGGCGACAACGCCCGCGAGATAGAGCTGATGGTAGAGCGCGGGCTGACTCCCATGCAGGCCATCCAGACCGCCACCGGCTGGGCCGCCGAGGGCATCGGACTGGCCAATGAAATCGGAACCATCGAGAAGGGCAAACAGGCCGACCTGCTTGCCGTAGCGGGAAATCCCCTCAAGTCCATAGGCATCCTCCGCGATAGGGAGGCCGTCAAGCTGGTGATGAGAGCCGGGGTGGCCCGGATTAACAAGCTGCCCGCGGCCGCGCCGGCAGATGCAGACTCGCTCCAGGCAGCACAACCCCGATGAGATTTCACGTTCTGACGCTGTTCCCTGAAGCATTCGGACAACCGCTCCAATTCAGCATCGTGGGCCGGGCGGCGCAGCGGAAGCAGATCGCCATCTACGTAACCGACATTCGCTACTACGCCCGGGACACCCACGGCACCGCCGACGACTATCAGTTCGGCGGCGGACACGGCATGGTGATGAAGCCCGATCCGGTTTTCGAGGCCGCCGAAGCCGCACTGGCAGGCTACGAGGCAGAACAGCGCGCCAATATTCCGGTCATCCTGTTAACGCCCCAGGGGGAACTGCTGAACCAGGAACTGGTGGAAGAGCTTGCATCCGCCCCCGCAATAGCGCTCATCTGCGGGCATTACGCCGGCGTAGATGAGCGCGTTGCCGACGGGTTGGCAACCAGGCAGATAAGCGCAGGAGATTATGTGCTGACCGGCGGGGAATTGCCGGCCATGATGCTCATCGACGCCGTAACCCGTCTGCTGCCCGGCGTGGTCGGCTCGCCGGAGAGCGTGGCGGGCGACTCCATCACCACTGGGCTGCTGCAGCATCCGCTTTACACCCGCCCTGCCGAGTATCGCGGCATGGCGGCTCCCGGCGTTCTGCTGTCGGGCCACCATGCGGAAATCAAGCGGTGGCGACGCCGCAAGTCGCTGGAGCGCACGCTGGAGCGCCGTCCCGACCTTCTCGACAAGGCCCCCCTAACCGCCGAAGACCTGCTCTACCTTGGCAGCCTGGGATACCACCAAGCCGAAGGATAGGGAATATGCCCAAGCGCGACTTCAAATTCCGCACCGAGTTCCGCGTTCGCTGGATGGAGTGTGACGCCCAGGGCATCGTGTTCAACGGCGCCTACCTGGGCTACCTCGAAATAGCCCAGGCAGAGTACTACCGCAATCTGGGCATCGGAATCTACCATCTTCCGCAATCGGGGTACTTCGACCTGGCAGTGGTCAGGACGACGCTGGAGTTCAAGGCCCCGGCCCGCGTCGATGAAATCGTGGAGGCCTACGTCCGCGTGTCCCGCTTCGGCAACACCAGCATGGATATGGAGCTGGAGCTGTACCGCCCCAACCCGGAGCTGCTGCTGACGCGGATTGAAGCGGTGTACGTCGGCTATGACTCCGCCGCCGAAGCCGCCCAGCGCGTCCCCGACGACTTGCGCGAGCTGATCAGGCACTACGAGCGGACAGGAGAAGTTCTGCCGCTGTCGCGGTTCCCGGAGCTGTATAAAGGGATGTCGCATACTCCGCCGGGCGCCGGAGCCAGGCCGGTTTCCGGCTGAAGCTGCGGCTCCAGGCCATTGACGGAATTCGTCGCTAACCGTAAACTTGCGGCAGCTATTCCCCGAAGCGGCAGCTATTCCCCAAGGCAGCCCAGGCAAACCGGAGGTGGCATCGCCCGATGGCTCGACTTTTCGACCTGCACATACACACGACGAAGGGCAGCAGCGACAGCAGCCTGACCCCCGAGGATATGGTGCTGGAAGCCGACCGGCTGGGGTTGCGAGGCCTTTGCATCACCGAACACGCCGGGCCGTGGGACCGCCACGAATTTCAGAAGTTCGCCTCTCTCCACAGCGTCCTCCTGATACGGGCCATGGAAGTTGAAACCGATATGGGGCATATGCTGGCTTTCGGTCTGGATAAGTACCAGGCCGGGTTCAACAAGGCCGCGGAACTGCGCAAGGCCGCCAGCGCCGCCGGGGGATTCGTCATTACCGCCCACCCCTTCCGCGGCGTTCTGAGCGGCAACGGGAACCGCTCCCGGGCCCTGATCTACCAGTCGGTGCCCGACGATTTGCCGGAGGAGCCTGAAGACGCCCTCAACCACCCTGTGTTCAAGCTGGCCGATGCGGTGGAAGTCGCCAACGGCGGCACCATCGACCGCGAGAACGAGTTCGCATTCAAGGTTGCCGGCCTGCTGGATCTCCCCGTAACCGGCGGAAGCGACGCCCATTCGCTCCATGGGCTGGGAAAGTTCGTAACCGAGTTCCACGACGAAATCACCAGCGAGGCCGAGTTCCTCAAGGCCCTTCATTCCGGGCAGTACCACCCGGTGATCGGCCTTCGCAACGGCGCCATCCGCCGGTATTCGGCCTGATTTGGCTGATATCTCCGCCGACATCCGGCCCTCGAACCGGAGGGCGCACATGTTAAACTCTCCATGAGCCTGTTGAAGCCTGCCCTCCGGCGAGGCCGGAGAGCGCCGGAAGCGTGACAGCCCGCGGAGCGACGAAGTGCCAGAGAAACCCGGACGCCTCTCCCCCCTGGAGCAGACCTGTGTTGCCATTGACCTGGAGACTACCGGACTGCGAGCGGAATCCGACGCCATAATCGAGGTCGGAGCGGTTCGTTTCCGGGGAGATGAGGTTCTCGACACCTTCCAGACCTTCATAAATCCGGGACGCGATATCCCCGAATTCGTCCAGCGCTATACCGGCATCACACCCCAGGACATACGTCGGGCGCCGTCTTTCGCGCAAGTCAGGGACAAGCTCGCAGAGTTTATTGGAAGCGATCCGGTTGTAGCCCACAGCGTCAATTTCGACCTTGGATTTCTGGAGTCCCACGGGCTGCCTCTGCTTAATCCCGCCTACGACACGCTGGATCTCGCCACCGTTTTCCTGCCATATCAGCGCCGATACTCCCTGGCGAGGCTGATCGATGAGCTGGGCATCCGGCCCGATCAGACACATCGCGACCAGCGCAGCCACCGCGCCGTCTACGACGCCCTCGCCCACAAAGAATTGTTCATCAAACTTCTGCGGCTGGCCGAACAGCAGGACGGAGGGCTGCTGTCCTATATATCGGAACTGGCCCGGGGCAGCAGTTGGCCTCTGTACCCGGTTCTTTCCGGTCTGGCCGCGGCCAAGTCGGCGTCCACGCCGTCGATCGGCCCTTCGGGGCTGAACCTGGAGCATCTGGCGCAGCGCCTGGAGCCTCCGGAAAGAAAGCGCCCCGAGGGGAATCTGGATTACCTGGGCGAGGAGCATATAAGCGGAATGCTGGGCCCCGACGGGCCTTTCGCCAGGGCGTTCGGGGGTTTCGAGCATCGCCCGCAGCAGGAGGAGATGCTTGATCTTGTAACAGCAGCCATTTACGGGCAGCGGCACCTGGTCATCGAGGCAGGCACAGGCGTTGGCAAGTCTTTGGCTTATCTGCTGCCCGCGGTTCTCTTCGCCGTATCCAGAGGCCAGCGGGTGGTAGTCTCCACCAACACCATCAACCTCCAGGAGCAGCTCATCGGCAAAGACATACCTGCCCTGCAATCGGTTCTGGAAGATTCAGGGCTGCTGGATGCCGATGTTCTGAGAGTCGCAACGCTCAAAGGGCGGACCAACTACCTCTGTCTGCGGCGATGGCGGCAACTGTCTCGCAGCGACTCGCTGAATGCAGACGACGCCAAACTGCTGGCGAAGACGTCGCTATGGCTTCAGGAAACGGCGTCGGGCGACCGGGGAGAAGTCAGCCTTATGGGCCGCGACGCGGCAACCTGGAACCACATATCAGCGGGAGAGAAGGGTTTCTGCCTGGATATGCGGGACGGCTCGCCGTGCTTCCTGCGCGCCGCCCGACAGCGGGCCGAGCAGGCTCACGTCATCGTCGTCAACCACGCTCTCCTGATGACCGACCTTGCTTTCGGCGGCGGCCTGATTCCGGAATACAGCCACGTTATCATCGACGAAGCTCATCATCTGGAAGAGGCGGCAACAAACCAGTTCGGGTTCGAATTGACGCAGGGCGACCTGGAGCAGGTGTGGGAACAGGCCGCCCGACTTGCCAACACCGTGCGCCAGGACCTGGCCGCCGCACCGCCGGAACCGCCCGACGCGGAAAAAGGACACGCAGCGGCTGGCGCGCTGGAACTGGAAGGGCCTCGCCTGCGTGAGTCTTGGGCGCAGCTCTTCGCCGCACTGGAAATGGTGCATTCCGGCCAGCGCAGAGGCCGGAATCAGGGCGATCAGGCCCAGCTCCTCATCACGCCGGAGGTAAGAGCAGCTCCCGCCTGGTCAGAACTCCTCCTTGCATGGGATAACCTGGGTTCAAGGCTCATCCAGGCCGGAACCTCGGTCAAAGGCCTGCGCAACTTCCTTGATTCGACGAATCTCCAGGCCGAGCCGGACCAGCAGGCCCTGGTAATGGATGCTTCCTCGCTGGAAGACAGCCTGGCTGAACTGGCCTCACGCCTGGAGGCCGTACTGGGCGAAGCGCAGGAAGACCAGATTCACTGGATAACGGTTAACCCACAGCAGACCGGCATATCCCTGCATTCCGCCCCCCTGGACGTTGGCCCCTACCTGGCGGAAAAGCTGTTTGAGGAGAAGGACTGCGTGATCCTGACCAGCGCTACGCTCAGATCCGGAGATGACTTCGGATACCTGAAGCAGCGTGTCGGCATCGCTGAGGAGGTCGAGGCGCATGGAGTGGGATCGCCTTTCGATTACGAAAGGGCAGCACAGGTTTTAATCCCTGAGGATATGCCCCAGCCCAACGCCAATGGGTACGTCTCGGCGACTGCCGGCATCCTGGCGCAACTGGGAGAAAGGCTTGAAGGTCATACCCTGGCGCTGTTCACTTCGCACTCATCGCTCCGGGCCGTGGCGCAGCGGCTGCGCCCGTTGCTGGAACCCCGTAACATCCAGGTGATGGCGCAGGGGGTCGACGGCTCTGCTCCCTACCTCGTGTCCGCCTTTGCCGAAGAGCCGGGAAGCGTGCTGCTTGGAACGGCCAGCTTCTGGGAAGGCATAGACCTGCCCAGCGGAGCGCTCAAGGCGCTGGTCATCGCGCGCCTGCCCTTCCAGGTGCCCAGCGACCCGATCGTACAGTCGCGCTCCGGCCTTTATGCCGACCCCTTCAACGAATACTCCATTCCCAATGCAGTTCTGCGCTTCCGGCAGGGCCTGGGACGGCTGATTCGCAACAAGGAAGACCGGGGAACCATTGTGGTGCTGGACTCCCGGATTTCCAAGCAGAGTTACGGGCAGGTCTTCCGCAGCTCCATGCCCCCATGCACACAAACACCCTGCCTGACCGCCAATGTAGGAACCCTGGCGGCGAATTGGCTGGAAAGAGGGCGGCGTGGCGCCCGGCTCCGCTAGTTTCCCCGTGGAGCAGCCCCTGGACCTGGAGGCAAGCCTGCTCGGCGGCCAGGCCCACCGCTGGAAGCGGGAAGGAGAATGGTACAGCGGGGTACTCAGAGGCAATCTGGTTCTGGTTCGGCAGAAGGGCAGCTCGGTAGAGTTCCTGGGCGGGCCGTCATCTCCGGCGGCGCTGGCCTCTCTCCTTCGATCCCACCTGAGGCTGGACGATGATCTGAATGCCATACAGGCCGAAATATCCCTGGACGCCAACGTCGCGGCCCAGGTTGGCCGTTACCCCGGGCTTCGGGTGCTGAGACAGGATCCCTGGGAGTGCCTGACAGCTTACATCTGCTCGGCCAACTCCAATATAGAAACAATCCACCTCAACATGGAGCGCCTGTCCAACGAATTCGGACAGCCCCTGTCCCTGACTCGCCCCGATCCTGCGCCCGGCGGCGGCAGCATCCTCCGCAGAAGCGCTTTCCCCAAACCCACCGACCTTGCCGAGGCGGGAGAAACGGAACTGCGCAGGCTGAAACTCGGATTCCGCGCTCCCTACGTTCACAAAGCCGCAGCGGCCGTAGCGGAAGGCCGCTTGGACCTCGACCGGCTCGTAGAGGCGCCATACCAGGAAGCCAAGGCCGAACTGATGGCGATCAGGGGCATCGGCGACAAAATCGCCGACTGCATAGCCCTGATGTCGCTGGAGAAGACGGAAGCGTTCCCTATAGACGTGTGGGTTCGGCGCGCCCTGGCCGACTGGTATTTCCCCGGGCAGAAGACTCCTGCCAACCGGGTACTGCTGGAGTGGGCGCAGCAGCGCTTTGGGCGCCACGCAGGCTACGCCAACCAGTACCTGTTCCACGGAAGACGGCTGCGCGACAGAACCCCAAAGCAAGCGGACGGCAGCTAGGCTGCCCTTTCCAGCAAAACCACTGCCGCAACAACGGCGATTCCTGCCGCCGCCGAGACAAGGATCAGCCGCAGACAGCCCGGTTTTTGCGCCTGCCTCCGATGTCTGCTCCGGTGTTCCCAGGGAGCTATACGCTCTCTGTCTGACCACAGGCCGCGGCCCTTGCGCTGTGCATCGCGCTCTGCGTCTTCGAGCCCCAGCCCATGCCCGCCGTACCGGCTGTACCACCAGGCGAGGCCCCGCTCAACCATCAGCCGGTTGACGGAGCGGCGGCGGCCCATCGCCCGGTAATGCAGAACGCCCACCAGCCTTCCGTACTGGTCGGTGTCTACGACTTCAATCAACAGGTCGGACCTGTCACCGACAAGCCGCCACAGGTAGTCGCGCGCTTCCTGTCCGTAGGGTTGGTCACGCTCGGGAGCGTCTATAGCGTAGAGTCGCACCCGGAACTGCTCGCCGCTGTCTCGCAGCAGACGAGCCGTCAGGGAATCGCCATCCTGGACAGAAATGACGCGGATGGGAACCGGGCGGCCCGGCCTCATATCCCGGCGCCTTCGCCCCGAACGGGAGCGCCGAGCGCCGAACGACCTTAACGGCAACCGCCGCAACACTGCCCGCTTCCCGGCCTGCTCTTGCTACGTCTGAGTCAACAGCAGCTTCCCGAAAAAGCTGGTGGCCTCCATCGCCTGGTGGGCGGCGGCGGCATCGGGCAGAGGGAAAGCGCGGTCAACGACAGGGCGGACAGCTCCCCGATTCAGCATCTCCACAATCTGGCGCATATCCTCCTTGGTGCCCATGTATGCGCCGTACACTTCCTTCTGCTGGCTGAACAGGAGCCCCAGATGCAGCTCGGCCCGCAGCCCGGTGGTCGCGCCGCAGATTCCGTAACGGCCCCCGGGGCGCAGGGAAGCGAAGGCCGGGCCGAAGAAGTCGGCGCCAACATGGTCAACTACGCAGTCCACTCCGACGCCGCCGGTGATTTCCCGAACGCGCTGGCGCACGTCCTCTTCTGTATAGTTGATGACTTCGTCGGCGCCCAGTTCTTTTGCCCTGGCGGCCTTACCCGCAGTGCTGGTGGTGGCTATAACTCGAGCGCCGATAACGTCCCTGGCCATCTGTATCGCGGCGGTTCCCACCCCCGCCGAAGCCGAAAGCACGAGGACTGTTTGCCATGGTTTGAGCTGCAGCCGGCGCACCAGCATGTTCCAGACCGGCAGATATGTGGTGGGAATGGCGGCGGCCTGCTCGTAGCTCGCGCTGTCCGCAATAGCGTGGGCGTTAGCCGCCGGAACGCTCAGGTACTCGGCGTAACTGCCGTCGAGGGCGCTGCCGAGGAATTGTGAACGGCGGCACAGATCATCCTGCCCAGACAGGCAGGCGGCGCACTGCTGGCACGAGAGGCGGGGATTGACAACAACCCGGTCGCCTTCCCTGAGGCCCGTCACCCCTGGGCCCACGGCCGACACCTCGCCGGCGCAGTCGCCGCCGAGGATAAGGGGGGGTGGAAACTGCCGTTCAAGTCCGCGATCTCCTGCCCTGGTGTACAGGTCCAAGCGATTCAGGGCAGTGGCCCGCACCCTGATTTTGACCTGGCCTGCTGCGACATCCGGATCGGGCCGCTCTCCGAAGGTCAGAACCTCGGGGCCGCCGTGGGCTTCTATATATACTGCTTGCATCTATGCTGACTCCTTCCCGTGAAAAACGATCGCTTGGGTAGCGCCCGCCTCTACTGCGAGCGATTTACGGGCGGCGCCCGTAGAAACAGTCATCGCAGAGAAACACGATGGCGAGAGCGTCCTCGTGGCTGCCTATGCGTCCGCACTGGGGCGTCGACGAGTTCTGGCTCCAGGGCTGGTGGAACTTGCCGCCGCACATCTGGCAGGAAGTTTCGTTAAAGCCGTCGAGGGCCTCCCCGCAAATAACGCACGACTCCAGTTCGCCTTGTTCTAGAGGTTCAGCCATCGTACATCCTGAGCTTTCCGGAAGGCTGGGTTTGGGGCCGCTATCCCGCAGAGCTGTCGCAGCTCCCGGACATAAGCCCCTGGAGCAGAGCCATCTCGTCGTTCCTGGTAGTCGCTTCGCCGTCCAGCCGCGCATTCAGCAGTCGAGCCAATATTTCACCCACCCTTGGCCCCTGCGGTACTCCCATCTCCATCAGGGCGTCTCCCGTTATCCACGGGCGCACGAAACGGAGTTCGTCCGCATAGCGATGCAGCGCAGCAGCCGCTGATGGATTGTCCGTCAAACTTGCCCAGGCGAACACGGCCGCAACCTCGAAACCCGACAGAGCGGCGACCAGATGGGAAGGCTTGGCAGATGCAGCCAGGATTTCCGCTTCGGATTCCCGGATCACAATGGTATCATGAGCAATGGCGGCCTGGCGTCCCGTGAAACGAAGCCGATGGATGGCGGCCTCCGCTTCTGCGATGGTCATCGCGCTGAACAGCGCCCCCAGCCAATAGTCGGCGCTGGCAGCTCCCCTTATGCGGCCGTTCAACTCTCCGTTTTTGCGCGCAGCGGCCAGGCCGAATTTTGCGGCGGTTTGGCCGAATTTTGCGAAGGAAGGATGTATTCCAGCCAAAAGGCCCAGCTCCGCGGCCTTCGACAGCGCCGGGCCGGGATCCGCCTCGTCCAGAATGCGTTGCAACTCGTGGCGCCAGCGGTCGCCGCTCACAGCGTCCATGTGGCCCGAGGCGACGCAGGAAGCCATGTCCTTCATGGTGGCGTCGTTTATGCGAAAGCCGAAACGCTGCTCATAGCGCACAGCCCGGAGCATGCGCGTGGGGTCGTCTGCGAAACTGCGCCGGTGCAGTGTGCGGATAACCCCGGCCTCCAGGTCGTCGAGGCCCTTGTGGGGGTCAAGAATTCCAGCGCCCTGCGGAGACAGGGGCAGAGCCATGGCGTTGATGGAAAAATCCCGGCGGGCCAGGTCGTCGGCAATGCCTCCCGGCTTGACAATCGGGAGTTCGCCGGGCCTCCGATAGCTTTCCTTGCGGGATGAGACCAGGTCAATTCGGCAGTCGCCGCCCAGCACTGTCGCAGTGCCGAAGCGGGAGTGCGATGTAACCCTTCCATCCAGCATTTCGGCCAGCGAGCGAGCCAGCTCAATGGCGTCGCCTTCGATGGAGAAGTCCAGATCCAGCACAGGAGAACCCAAGAGAGCGTCTCGCACCGGCCCGCCGGCCAGGTAGATCGGCAACCCTGACTGGTCACAGAGCCGGCGCACCGCCTCCAGCGCTTGCATCCGGCTATTGTCCAGGCAGGCGCCAAGCGATTCGAGAGACAGAGAACGCCCTTGAAGAAGCGACGTGAGGAAGCCTCCAGGTAGCAGGGTTGCCCAAGCGCAAGCCGGCAGCCCGTGCGGAGGGCCGGGACAGGGATTATAGCACAGGCCCAATGTTCCTACGGCCTTCCCGGCGCCCACAAATCCGGGCGTGTTACCGCCCGCGGCTTTGACAATGCATGAACGCACAGCTACAATTCCGTCAGGATGCCTCGCTTCGTCAGGCGATGCGTTAAAGCCACAAAACCAGAGGGAGGGAGGACATGGCCGAGGCTGAGTTCACAACTTACTACGATTTCCGTTGACCCTTTGTTTACAATGCCAACATGTGGTTGGCAAAGGTTCGGGAGCAGACCGGACAGGCTATCGAGATTGACTGGCAGCCCTTCTCGCTCTCGCAGGTCAACAACAAGGACGGAGACAACGTATGGGAACGCCCTGAGGTAATCAGCGGTGAGGACCCCATCCTCCTCGCCCACAAAGCCGGGCTGGCTGTCAAGCGCCAGGGCAGAGAGGCTTTCGAGGCCTACTTCATGGCTCTGCTGAAGGCCCGCCATGAGGACAAGGCCGACTTGAACGACCAGGCCGTTATCGACACTGCCGGAGCCGCCGCCGGCATAGACATGGCCCGCTTCCGCGAGGATATAGCCGACCCCGAACTGCTCAAGGAGCTGGCGGAGAGCCACACCAAGGCTGTGGACGAGTATGGCGCCTTCGGCGTTCCAACCTTCGTTTTCGACAACGGGAACTTCGCCTTCCTCAAAATGTTCATCCCGCCCGATGAACAGGCGGTGGAGATCTACGAAAACCTGATGCAGTCCATGAGCGAGTTTGCTCATGTGGGCGAATTCAAGCGCCCTCAGCCGCCGTGGCCTCACGGGGTCATCTAAATCACCCCCTGAAAGCCGATGAAGGGCGAGCGAGGCAGCAACCCCGAGTCGTTGCTGGGGATCCCGTTCCGGGACCCCAGCATTTTTCAGCGCGCTCTTGTACATCGGTCATACTGCAACGAGAATGGCCTGGACGCATCCGATTCCTACGAGCGGCTGGAATTCCTGGGCGATGCCGTTTTGGAATTGATCGTATCCGAACACCTGTACCGCCTGTTTCCCGAGGCCGACGAAGGTCGCCTGACCAAGGCGCGCTCTGCGATTGTGCGGGGAAAAGCGCTGGCGCACGCTGCGCGCAGGCTGCGGCTGGGAGACCGGCTCATGGTGGGGCGCGGCGTGGAGGATTCGGGCGGACGCGAACAGGACTCGGTGCTGGCCGCCGCGCTGGAAGCGGTTCTTGGCGCAGTCTTTCTGGACCAGGGGCTGGAAGCCGCCCGGGAGTTCGTCAACCAGCGTCTGGCTCCGGAACTGGCCCAGATGTCCGGCAGCGGCCCGCCCCCCGAAAACCCCAAGTCGCAACTCCAGGAATGGCTTCAAAGCCAGGGGCGGCCTGCTCCATCTTACCGCCTCGCCGGCCGCGACGGCCCCGATCACGACCCGGTATTCAGCGTCGAGGCGCTGGTCAACGGAAAGGCGGCAGGGGTTGGAAGGGGCAGCAAGAAGTCTGAAGCGGAGAGGGAGGCAGCGGCGAATGCCCTGACCAATTTGCTTAATGCGCATAACAGAAACGCCGAATCGGAATTTTTAAGCCCGGTGAGTAATGCTTCGACTGTTTCGCCGTAATCGCCGGGAAGAAAAGAAGGCCACGGAGCAGGCAGCCAAACCGAGCCGCGACCGGTGGTTCGGGCGGATTGTCGGGTTGCTTCGCTCTCCGCGTCTGGACGATTCAGTCTGGGACGAGATAGAGGAGATTCTGATTTCGTCGGATGTTGGCGTCAACGCTTCGCTCAGCATCATAGGCAGATTGAAAGAACAGGTTAAGTCGGGGGCTCTCGATTCTCCCCAAGCGGTCACCACAGCGCTTAAGCAGGCCCTCACTCAAGACCTGGCGGCCGATTCGGACGCTCCCATACCAGGCGGAGAAGACTCAGTTCGCCCTTATGTGATCCTGATGGTGGGGGTCAATGGGGTAGGCAAAACAACCAGCATAGGCAAGCTGGCCCATCACTTCACCCAGTCGGGACGGCGAGTGATCCTGGGAGCCGCCGACACTTTCCGCGCCGCCGCCGCCGAGCAGTTGGAAATCCTCGGCGAGCGGGTCAGCGCAGACGTCATAAGGCATACGCCGGGAGCTGATCCGGGAGCCGTAGCTTACGACGCCTATCAGGCCAGCAAGGCGCGAGGGGCCGACGTTCTGATAATCGACACCGCCGGTCGGCTTCACACCAAATCGAACCTTATGGAAGAATTGCGCAAAATTCACCGCGTGCTGAACCGTCAGGATCCAACCGCCCCTCACGAGGTTATCCTGACCCTCGACGCCACCACCGGACACAACGGGCTGGCGCAGGCCAGGTCTTTCCGGGAAGCCGTGAACTGCACCGGAATCTTCCTGGCAAAGCTGGACGGCACAGCCAGGGGAGGTATAGCCCTGGCCATCCGGCAGGAGCTGCAAATCCCGATACTATTCATCGGCACAGGCGAGGGTTTGGGGGATATGGCTCCGTTCGAAGCCAACGACTTTGTGGATGCCCTGCTAGAGCCGGTGGCCTAGCGGCAGGACACGCCGCCGCACAGAGTGACTCATGTTCGACGCCCTTGTATGGTTTCTAACCCTGGAAGCACTGGGCGTAGCGGCGCTTCCGTGGGCCTATGTTCTTTTCCGCTTTCTGCCCGACCGTGGGATCTCGCTGGCCAAGCCTGCGGCTCTGCTGCTGGTGTCTTACGCTATATGGGTCCTGGGGCTAACCCATCTGCTGCCCAATACTGCGTTGACCATTTGGGCCTTGTTCCTCTGCCTCGCCGCCGGCTCCGCCTGGCTGGTAGGGCGGCGATGGGAGGAAATGCGAGACTTCCTTCGCCGCAACTGGACTATCCTTCTCATCTCGGAAACGGTCTTCCTGGTGATGTTCGCGGGGTGGGCTGTGGTCGTTTCCGGCTCGCCGGGAATTACCCACACGGAAAAGCCGATGGACTTCATGCTGCTTAACGCGGCATATCAGGCCAGGTCTTTTCCGGCGGAAGACTCCTGGCTGTCGGGCCACTCCATCAGCTACTACTACTTCGGGCACATCATCATGGCCACCCTGACGAAGATGAGCGGCGTAGTCACCTCCGTCGGCTACAACCTGGCCGTCGCCACTTTGCCCGCCCTGGCCGGAGCAGCCTGCTTCGGAATAGTGTACAACCTGGTCAGAACCTCCGGAGGCAGCCTCCGCTGGGCCAAGGGCGCCGG
The DNA here is from genome assembly GCA_965115955.1 of Dehalococcoidia bacterium. Classification (GTDB taxonomy): domain Bacteria; phylum Chloroflexota; class Dehalococcoidia; order Lucifugimonadales; family UBA3495; genus VXOI01. The sequence goes on from OZ220473.1 coordinate 67,686, forward strand.
CATGGCTGCCCCTGCCTTGGTGCTGCTTACTGGAAACCTGGTCGGAGCGCTGGAGTTCGTCCGCGTGCAGGGATGGGGCGGGGCAGGATTCTGGCAATGGGTAGGCATAGACGGGCTAACCGCCGGGCCTGCTGCATCCATCAACATATTCCCCGGCGATTTCTGGTGGTGGTTCCGCAGCAGCCGGGTCATCAGCACTGTGTCGGATGGGGTTACGCTCGACTACACCATCACGGAGTTCCCGGCCTTCAGCTTCCTGCTCGGCGACCTCCATGCCCACGTTCTGGCAATTCCCTTCCTGCTTCTGACCATTGGCGCGATTCTGAACCTTTATTGTTCGAAAGAACCGCTGAGCCTTGCATGGATTAGGCTCCATCCCGGACGGGGAGCTATAGCGGCGCTGTCGGGAGGCGCTCTGGCCTTCATCAACTTCTGGGACTTTCCGACGTTCGTGGCGTTGCTGGCGGCGGCTCTGCTGCTCAAGGGCTGCCGGGATTACCGGCCCTCTCTGCTTCAAGCGGTCATCGGCGCGGCGAGCGTCTTCCTGCCGATATTCATACTCTCGATTGTGCTGTTTGCGCCAGCCTATCTCATCTTCAGTGGTCAGGCTTCCGGCGTGCTGCCATTACGCGACATTGCGACCCGCCCCTTCCTGCTGTTTCTTGCGCTGGGTCTGTTCATACTTCCGTCGCTGGCCTTTGTTTCCCGGCAGGCGCTGAGCCTGCCGCGTCCGGCGCAAACCGACGCCCCCCTGCTCGCAACGGCTGTGGTACTCGCGGCGCTGCCTCTTGGAGCCTGGATGACTACCGGATTCCTGCTCGGAATAATTGCGGACGGCGCAGGCGCCGCAATCTCTGATCTGGGCCGTCGCGCAGCGCTGACGATTCTTGGCTCCATTGCTATAGCCGCAGCGGCCTACTGCGCAGCATACCGGGAGAAACAAGGGAAGGAATCGGCGACGCCTTTCGTTCTGATGCTGATGGCGCTGGCCTTTTTCATCATCATCGTGGCCGAGCTTTTCCACATCGTAGACTCTTTCAGCGGCGCCTGGCGAAGGATGAACACGATGTTCAAAGTCTACTACCAGGCATGGCTGCTGCTTGGTATTGCCGCTTCCTTCGCGGTGTATGGCATCTGGGGAACCCGGGCGGCCTCTTCAAGCGTTCCGCCTGGGCGGATCCTTCTGGGACGACTTGGGCGATACGGCGGCGCGGCAGGTATGGCCGTGCTGCTGGCAGCGTCGCTTTACTATACCGCAGGGGCGGCTTTGGACCGCGGCGGAGGATACGGCACACCCCAGGAAGGCCGCACGCTGGACGGCCTGGCGTACCTGGATGTCGAAGACCCTGGAGAATACGCCGCCATCGCCTGGCTTCGCGACGAGGCTCCTCCCGGAAGAATCGTCGAGGCGGTCGGTAATGACTATTCCCGGCATGGCATCGTTTCGGCCAGCACGGGCCTGCCCACCCTGATAGGATGGAAAGGCCACGAGCTTCAATGGCGGGGATCTTCCGATCCCTTCACGGGAAGGGAGGAAGACGTGGCATCCATATATTCTCGAGCTGATCCCGCAGAAGCAATGCGATTGCTCAATGAATACGACGTGCGCTACGTTTACCTAGGAAGCCGCGAGAGGCAACAATACGGGGCTCCTGACCTGTCGCAATATGACAGTTTCCTTAGAACCGTTTTCCAGCAGGACGGCGTAACAGTATACGAAGTTTGGGAAGAGCCGGGCCCATGACTGTATCCGAACTGGAATCCGCCAACAAAATACACGGGCCGGCCCAGTCTATCCGAGCTGTCGTCGCCGGCCTGCCCGTCGCAGCCAGGGACCGGCTGAGTCAGTGGGGGTGGTATGAAGGAGCGTTCCTGGCCGTCCTGGCGGCTGCGCTGATCCTCCGCCTCTTCGAGCTGAGCGGACGGACGATGCACTATGACGAGGCCATCCACGTCCACTACGGCTGGAGACTGGCCGAGAGCGCCGGTTCCATACTCGGATGGCCATGGATCTTCGGCACCGACTACGTACATTCCGCCTGGATGCACGGGCCCTTCCAGATTGAGATGGCCGCTGTCATTTTCACTATTCTCGGCGACAGCGATTTCACGTCCCGCCTGGGCTATGCGCTGTTTGGCACGGCCCTGGCGGGGCTGCCGTATTTCCTGCGCGACCACATCGGACGGCGCGGCGCGCTTATCGCCGCAGTAATGCTGACGCTTTCGCCCGCACTGCTGTATTTCAGCCGGTTCGGACGCAACGACATCATCATGATGTTCTGGGCGGTGGCCCTCTTTACCCTGATGTGGAGATACATTCACGGGGGGCGAAGGCTCCACCTCTACGTCGCGTCTGCCATCCTGGCCCTGATGTTCGCCACAAAGGAGACCGCCTACCTCCTGGTGGCGGTATTCGGGTTCATCGCGTTCCTCGCCGCGTTGCCGGAGGCGATTGCATGGGTGAGACGCCGCGCGAAACTGTCGAAAGAGGGTACGCCGGTCGCCCTGTTCCTGCTGCTGGCGACGCTGACGATTCCGCAAGGGTCGGCGGCCATCGCACTGTTCCAGGGACTACTGGGCCTGACCCTGGCAAACCCCGACGCACTGACGGGAAAGAACGTGGCCAACGCAGACGGCTCCGCTGGTTTGACCGGCGCTCCAGCCTGGCAAGGCAGCGTCCTAACGCTGCCCGTTGCGGATGTCCCGTGGATGGTCCATGCAATCTTCATCATTATCGGTTTCTCAATCCTTTTCTGGCTGCTTCTCCGCAATCCTCTCAGCTCGCGAAGAATGGCGGGGCTGATTGCCGCTCCGGCGATGTCCGTTTTTGCTTTCACCTGGATCCTCTTCAGCCCATACACCTCCGTAGATCCTGCCAGCAGCGCGCTCAAGGCCGCAGACTGGGCAATTTTCCTGGCGGCGCTGACCATCGCCGTCTCACTGCTTTTGTGGAGCCGTTATTCTCTGGGTCGCGCCGCTTTACTGGCTTTAGTTCCGGCAGCTCTGGCCGTTGTGTATTCACTGCTGCTTACATCGGTGCTCGACGTGCAGGGACTGGTCAATACAGTCCTGCCGGGCAACATGAGCATAGAATCGATGGACTACGGAGTGCCGGTGAACTATGTCGTCGCGCTCTTGGTCGTGGTCGGCGCATTGGCGATTTCGGCGGCAGTCGGCATCTGGTGGCTGGGACGCGCCTGGTTGATCTGCGCCGGCGTCTTCTACCTGATATGGACAGCCCTGTACACCACCATGTTCACGAACCTGGCCGGCATCTTCACTGGATTCTGGCAGGGTATGGGCTACTGGATCGCCCAGCAGGAGGTAGCCAGAGGCAACCAGCCCTGGTACTACTACTTCGTCGGCCTGTCGGTGTATGAGCTGCTTCCGTTCGTTTTCGGGATCGCCGGGCTGGTGTATTTCTTCAGGCATCGGGACAATCTGGGGCTGGCTCTCTCCATGTGGGCTGTGCTTTCCCTGGCAGCCTACACTGTGGCCTCCGAGAAGATGCCCTGGCTGCTGGTGAATATCACTACGCCCTTCATTATCCTGGCCGCCATGTATTTGGGCGTAGTTTCCAATCGCATGGACTGGCGGGGTGTCTGGGAGAGGGGAGGCAGCCTGCTGGTAGTAGTTTTGCTGGTGTTGGCGCCGCTCATAGCGGTCGCCCTCCTTTCCCTTTTCCTGCAATCCGTAGACCCTGCCCGCCCTTTCACTCTGGGGCATTGGCTGCTGTTGCTCACGATAGCTGCTACAGCCTTCGCAGCAGCGTTCATGTTACGCATATCGGGCGCTAGCCGGGCAGCGCCGGCAGCCGGGCTGGGCATGGCCCTGCTCCTGCTGGGTTTCGGTACCTGGGGAGCGTTCAGGGCTTCCTACACCTACGACGACTCCAGCGTAGAAATTATGGTCTATGCCCAGGGTTCGGCAGACCTTAAGGAGACCTACCGCACAATGGTGAGCGAGGCGGATCCTCCGCCCGAAGGTTACGACGGGCCAGTGAAGGTGGATTACGAAACCTGGTACCCGCTCCAGTGGTACGCCCGCAAAGACGTTGAAAACGGGCGGGTCAATTTCCAGTGCTTCAGGGAGGCGCTGGATGGCGGTTCCGGCTGTATTGTTCTGGAAGGAAGCCTGAAAGACGACGGAACCTATGAATTCGGAAACCCCGCCGGTATGGTGGTCAAGATAAACCACATCGGAGATGACTCCGATGTGCTCGAACGATACAGCAAGGAGGGACCATTAAGAGAGCTGCTCTGGTTTCCGGAGACATACAGGCGCCCCAACGAAAACCGGCAAGAAGAAGCCATGCCAACGCAGATAGCAAAGGATCTGGGTTTCTTCTGGGATTCGATCTCCAGCAGGGGATCGTGGGCAGCCGTTCTGGATTATGTGATTTTCCGCCGACTGAACCACGACTGGTTCAGATCGGAATACTACGCTTATCTTCCTTGAGGCATCATGCAGAAAGGTTTATACTTTACCGCCTGTGAATCCGGCAGTTGCCTAACGAATTTCGGCAGCGCATACCCAGGAATTCCTGGGAGACGACCTAGTTGCTGACCTCAAAATGGCACCTCTGGCTGGGAATCACCGTCAGCGTAGCGCTGCTGCTGTTCCTGGCCTACCAGGTATATCGCATCGACGACCCGTCCGGGCTGATTGACGAGCTGGCCAAGGCCAATTACTTCTGGCTGATACCGGCTGTCGCGGTGTATTTCGTGGGAGTGTATTTCCGCGCTCTGCGCTGGCAGTTCCTGCTCATGTCGATGCGCCGCTTTCCGGTGAAGCGACTGTATCCTGTTGTGGTCATCGGCTACGCAGCCAACAACCTGCTGCCCATGCGACTGGGCGAGCTGGTGCGTTCCTATTATCTGGCCCGGCAGGAGAATTTCAGCGCCAGCTCCGCACTGGGCAGCGTGGCCGTGGAGCGGGTGTTCGACGGGCTTACGCTCATCGCCCTGGTAGCCGCCGCCGCGCCGTGGCTGCTCCTGCTGGGGGAATTCGACTGGACTGCGGGTGTCTCCCAGTCTACGGCTACGGCGCTGGCCGTGGCGGTAGTGCTGGTGTTCGGCGGATTCCTCGGGGTTTTCACCCTGCTTGCAGCCTGGCGGGGGTTCGCGGTGACCGTAGAGCGCCTGCTGACGCTGCTTCCAGGCAGGCTGGGTTCTCTTGCTCTGCGCTTTTTCGCCTCTTTCGTGTCAGCGTTGGGAATACTCAATTCGCCGCGCAAGCATCTGGCGCTGATTGTGTTGTCCCTTCCCATCTGGCTGTGCGAATTCGTGGTCTATTTCCTGGTTTCATACTGCTTCGACATAGGCTCTCACTTCGACTCGCTGGGGGTATACATACTGGCCATCGCGCTGCTGACGGCTACCTCCAACCTCGCAACGGGAATACCGAGCGCGGTGGGCGGCATAGGGCCCTTCGAGGTCGTTGCCCAGCAGACACTGACCGCCCTGGGCGTCGCGGTCGGCGTGGCTGTAGACTATGCCCTTGTGGTGCATCTGGTGGCGCTGTGGCTTCCAGTAAACCTGGTGGGGCTTGCCATACTCTGGAGGCAGAACCTCAATCTGCGGCAACTGGCCCGCGAACCCGCACCGCAACCGGAGGAACCTTCTCCTTCAGAGTTCCCGGACGGGCGACCTGCCGCCAAGTCTACTCCGGCAGGGGGCAGCCCGTGAGGGTAGGGATCATTGGAGGGGGCGTGGCCGGACTGGCCGCAGCCTACGAGCTAACCAAGCATGGACACTATGCGGAGGTCTTCGAGGCCGCTCCGTTCCTCGGTGGGCAGGCTTCCACTTTCCCAGTGGGCGGGGGGCAACTGGAGCGCGGCTATCACCATCTGTTCGTCAGCGACACCGCCATCACCGAACTGATCCACGAACTCGGCCTGGGCGACAAGCTCGCCTGGCTGGAATCCAAGGTGGGCCTGTATCACAACGGCAGGATCTGGGATTTCTCCACGCCGATGGACCTGTTGAGATTCAAGCCCCTCTCTCTGTGGCAGCGGCTCCGCGTCGGGCTGTGGACACTGCGGTTGCAGCGCACCGCCGACTACAGTCGCTTCGAGAACGTCACGGCCCGCGACTGGCTCTCACAGCACATGGGACGAAAAGCCTATGAAGTGCTGTTCGAACCGCTGCTGCGAGGCAAGTTCGGCGACCACTACGACCAGGTGAGCATGACCTGGCTGTGGGGCAAGGTGCGGCTCCGGGTCGCCTCCCGCGGCAAGACATTGCAGAAGGAACGGCTGGGGTATCCCATGGGCAGCTTTGGCGAGGTTATCGACGCCCTGGCCGCTCGGGTCATCGAGCAGGGAGGCGACGTTCATATCTCCGCCCGCGTCAACCGCATCCTTATCGAGGACGGGAAAGCGACAGGTCTGGATGCGCATCCGGCCCAGGCTGCCGAGCCGGAGCGCCGGGATTACGACGCCGTGATCGCCACCACCCCTTCCTATGTCTTCACCCGCCTGACGCCGCCGATGCCAGACGAATACCAGGAGCTGCTCACCAACGTAAACTACCTATCGGCCGTGCTGATTGTGCTGGAGATGGACCGGCCCCTTACCTCAAAATACTGGATCAACATCGCCGACAACGATATGCCTTTCGTCGGTATTATCGAACACACAAATATGATAGACAAGTCGCTCTACGGGGGCAGGCACGTCGTTTACATCAGCAACTACCCGGACCGCAACAGCGACTTGTACCGCATGGAACCGGAGGGGCTGCTGGAGTTGTTCATTCCCCACCTCCGTAAATTAAACCCCGGTTTCGACCGTTCCTGGATACAGAACTACCACCACCATCGCGTGGACGGAGCGCAGCCCATAATCGGGCGGAACTACGGACAGCGGATTCCATCCCATCGCACCCCGGTAGAGCGTTTGTACCTGGCAAACACGACGCAGATCTTCCCCGAAGACCGGGGCACCAACTACTCCATCCGCATGGGCCGGCAGGTGGCGCAGATGGTGCTGGACGACGCAAGGTGAGCAGGATGGCGGGTTGTTGAAATTTCGGGCCGGTCGGGTACAATCTACGGCAGTTCCATTCCACCGCCCCGGAGGGCAGGAGCGAAAAGTGGCTTCCGAGCTAAACCCAGGGAACCCGACAAATCGAACATCCGGCGAGTCCCGCCGCAGCTTTCTCGTCAAATTGGGCATCGGGGCGGCGGCGCTGGCCCTGGCAGCCGGCTCCCTGTCGGCAATTCGGGGCGGCAGCTCCAACCGCAGCCAGAACGCAAGCAGCCAGGAATTCCCGGGGGAGGACTCGATCTTCCACCCAGGCTCCGATCCCAGACAAGACCCAAGGCGCATCGGTCGCGGTTAGACCGGCGCGAAATCTGCGCACCGTCAATGGCCTGTCCGGGGGATGAGTCATTGCTGCCGAACAGCCCAATCCGGAGATCGGACGCCTGAGGCAAGGCTGAATATCGGGGAGACGGATTCCTATCCCTGAACGGCAGTGAGGCAGCCCTGCCCTATGGAGACGCATGCCATGGGCGCAGGCGCCCTATCCGGGAAGCGCGATTATCCCCTCTGCGCCACGCCGGTCAGGCGGGGCGTCCACGCCGACGGCCGGCGTTACTGGCAATCGGCGTTCTAGCGGCGTCCGAACTCCCGCTCCATCTGGTAGGAACTGAAGTGGATCATAGTTGGCCGGCCGTGCGGACAGGAGTGCGGGTTGGGCGTTGCCTCCAGTTGCTCCAGCAGCGCCACCATCTCCGGTTCGGCCATCGCCTGCCCGGCCCGAATGGCGGCATGGCAAGCGATGGACGCGGCCATCACGTCCTCCCTCTGTCTGGTAAGCCCTTCCAGAGTAGCCATGTCCAGTATGTCTATCAGCATCTTGGCCGGGTCGTCGGCGCTCAGGACAGACGGCACCGCCCGCAAAAGGTACGTCCGCTCGCCGAAAGGCTCCACCTGAAACCCGTAGGCAGCGATTGCTTCCGCATGGTCTTGCAAAGTAGTGTAGTGAGAAGGGGTAAGTTCCACGCTGACAGGGACCAAAAGTGACTGGGAAACGGCGTCGCTGTTCTCGCGGCGCTGGATGATGCGGTCGAACAGCACCCGCTCGTGGGCGGCGTGCTGGTCAACAAGGAACATACCGTCCTTTCCCTCGGCAACGATATACGTCATCTTGAGCTGCCCGACCACCCTCAGAGGCGCATTGGGACGGCCCAAGAGGGTCAGCGCTTCGCTGCCCGTCACTTCCGGGGGCTCGCCTCCGCGGGATCCGCCGTCTCCGCGTCCCGGGAAACCCGGCCCGCTCCCCGTCGCCCCCGGCATGCCGCGAAAAGAACTGAAGGTAGCGACCGTACCCGGCGGCCCCGTGGATTGCGAATACGCCGGCACCGGCGTTTCGGCCATTAACGCAGCCCTGACAGCGCGCTGCGTCAGCGAGAACACCCGGTTCTCGTGATGAAATCGCACCTCGCGCTTGGCCGGATGAGAATTGACGTCAACATCCGAATAGGGAAGAACCAGGTTGATAACGGCCACCGGATAGCGCCTTACCTGCATCAGACCTGCGTAGGCTTCCTCGACGGCAAAGGAAAGCATCCGGCTCTGGATCAGACGCCGGTTGACGAAGAAAGTAAGGTAGGTGCGGTTCGCTCGGCTGACGGCGGGAGCCGCAGCAAACCCCTCGACAGCATACCCGGTTTCGGGGTCTTCGGCTTGAACTTCCAGCATACTGGCCGCCACCTGTGAGCCATAGACCGACAGCAGGGCCTCGCGAGGCTGCCCGTTGCCTGGGGTGTTGAGGGATGGGCGGCCATCGTTGACCAGCCGGAAACGTATTTCCGGGAAAGCCAGAGCGTAGCGGCTGACCACCTCCTGCACCCGCGCCGTTTCCGACGTGGCGGAACGAAGGAACTTGCGCCGGGCCGGCTGTTTGCCGAACAGGTCGGAAACCTCGATAGTTGACCCGGGAGCGCATCCCTCGCTGCCTGAATCAGCCAGCTCGCCCCATTGCAGCGTCAGCCGGAAACCCGCCGGCTCATCGTGAGGACGGGTGCGCAAGGACACCCGGGAAACGGCGGCAATGCTGGGCAGCGCCTCGCCCCGGAATCCCATCGTCGCGACACTGTCGAGCTGCTCGGGCGAGTCCAGCTTGCTGGTAGCGTGCCTGTGGAAGGCAAGAGGAACTTCGTCTGCAGGAATGCCGGAGCCATCGTCCACCACCCGGATGAGTTCAACCCCGCCGCCTCGTATTTCCACGGAAATCTGGCCGGCTCCGGCGTCGATGGAATTCTCAATCAGTTCCTTGACCACCGATACGGGGCGGTCCACCACCTCGCCGGCGGCTATCAGGGCGGCCAGATCTGGCGATAGAACCCTAATCGGCATGGACTATAACGCTAGAACAGGGGTATTACGGTGCCTTTGGCGCGGTATTGCTTGTCTTCCGATGTCCCGGTAGCTGCGAAGTCCTGCGCAATGCGATACACCCTCTCCATTTCCCGGTCGGGAGATCGCTTGAAGAAGTAGGGCGGCACCCACACGCCGCCGAAAGCAGCCACCACTTCGGGGTAATCGTCGATAACGAAGTCCGGCTCGAAGGGAACGCCCAGCTCCTCGAGGCGTTCGTGGAAGTGGTGGGTCGGTTTCTCGAATACGCCGCTCACGTAGGGGTTGAGTTGGTGCTTCTCTATGACTTCCCAGCGTTCTCCCATCCCCGACCAGATGTATATTTGGTGGCTTTCGTCCAGCAGCGCCTGGAAAGTTTCCCTGGTCTGCGGTCGCAGGCTGTTATCCAGACCAAGAATTGTGTAGTCAACGTCGAAAAAGATCTTCATTGGCGGTCTTCGGCCCTTCCCCTTGCGACTTTCCCCAAGCGGCGACGCCGGCTCGCGTACGCCGGGCCGGGGAAATAAAGTTCAGTATATTACATTCCGTTCCGTGATTCAGCATTATGTTGGCTGGCGCAGAGGAATTCCGCTTCCGTTGACTGACGGGCGGGATTTCCGGCTTTACTTTGCGGCGGCGACCACCGAGTCCAGTACTGCGGCCCCGCCGCCAACGAACAGTTGGCTGCCCAGCCGCGTCATGGGCCGCCGCACCAGCTTGGGTTCCTGCAGCATCAGCCGCACCATTTCATCCTCCGACAGTTCCCGTCCGGCCAGCCCCATTTGCTTCAGGCTGGGGCTGCGCCTGGCGAAAATCTGGTCTATGCCGGCCATCGAAGCCATCTCCCTGATTTCTTCCTCGGCGAAGGGATCCTTGAAGTAATCTCTCTCGACCAGCGAGACATCGTTCTGCAAGAGAAACTCTCTCGCTTTCCGGCAGGTGGATCAACGGGGCCACCAGTAGAAGTGCGCCTGTTCCCTCATACCGACCTCAAAAACCCAACTGAAACAACCTTCAGGGCAATACTGCCGCCCATTCTATACCCAGTTCCGGGGAGGCGCCAAACTACAGGAGCTGCCGGATTCGCGCTGTTTTCACGGCAGGGAGTTGGCCTGTTCCTGCAACTCGTAGAGCTTGTTCAGCGCCTCCATCGGCGTCATGTTAGACACATCAAGGGCGCGCACCACATCGGCCAGCTCGGAGCCGGGAGCGAAGAGCGCCAGTTGCTGCGATGCGGATCGGGAAGGGCGGCTGCGCCTGCCTTCTCCTTGAGATTCCAAGTCGGCAAGCACCTCCCAGGCCCGGTTGACAACCCCCTGGGGCAGCCCGGCCAGGCGGGCCACGTGAACCCCGTAGCTCTTGTCGGCCCCGCCGGGAACAATGCGATGCAGGAATACAACGTCGCTGCCCTCCTCGGCAACTGCCACGCTGAAGTTTCGGACGCCGGGCAGCGAGGCCGCCAGCTGCGTCAACTCGTGGTAATGCGTGGCGAAGAGCGTTCTGCAGCCCAAACGCGGATCGTTGTGCAGATGCTCTATGACTGCCCGGGCGATGGACATTCCATCGTAGGTGCTGGTGCCGCGGCCGATTTCGTCCAGCACCACCAGCGACCGGGGGGTGGCCTGGTTCAGGATGGCCGCCGTCTCGACCATTTCCACCATGAAGGTAGACTGCCCGGTGGCCAGGTCGTCCTGCAGGCCCACGCGGGTAAAGACGCGATCCACAATGCCTATATGGGCCTCTGCTGCGGGCACAAAGCTACCCACCTGGGCCATCAACGTGATGAGCGCCACCTGGCGGATGTAGGTGGATTTGCCGGCCATGTTGGGCCCGGTGAGCACCAGCACCCTGGCATCGGCAGACAGCTCAACGTCGTTAGGAACATACTCTCCGGGCGGCAGCACCCGCTCCACTACCGGATGCCTGCCATCGCGGACTCGTATCACCGGGCCGTCGTCCACCACGGGGCGCACGTAGCCGTTGTCCACAGCGGCCTGGGCCAGCCCGGAGAACACGTCCACCTGGGCAATGGCGGCGGCAGAGCGGGCGATCAGAGCGCCGGATTCCGACACCTGGGAGCACACGCGACGATATGTCTCTTCCTCTTCCGAGGCCAACTGCTCCCGGGCATTAAGCACCCTCGATTCGTATTCCTTCAGGTCGGGGACGATGTACCGCTCGACATTGGCCAGCGTCTGGCGGCGAATGTAGTCGTTGGGCAGGCTCGCTGCCTGAGACTTGGTCACCTCGATGTAGTATCCGAATACCTGGTTGTAGCCCACCCGGAGGGAGCGGATTCCTGTCCGCTCCCGTTCCTTCTGCTCCAGCCCCGCTATATACTGGCGGGCGTTAAGGCTGGCGTCTTTAAGTTCATCGATTTTGCTGGAGAATCCGCGCCTGATCACTCCGCCCTCGCCCACGCTGCCGGAGGGTTCCGGATCGATGGCCGCTTCTATAAGCGCCGCCGCGTCGGGGGCCGGAAGCAAATCCGCGTGGAGCCATCTCATTCCGTCGCCGAGAGCGGCCACCTGCTCCCGCACTTCGGGAAGCGCCTCAAGCCCCGTCTTCAGCGCCAGCATCTCTCTGGGCGATACCGAGCCTGCGACCACTCTTCCCATAATTCGTTCCAGGTCGGCAACAGCGGCCAGCAGCGTGGAGACCGCGCCTCGGGTAAGGCCGTCCCGATAAAAGCTGTCAACCGCGTCCAGCCTGCGACCCAAGGCGGCGAGGTCCAGCAGAGGCTGACCCAGCCAGCGTCTCATCAGGCGGGACCCCATCGCAGTGCGCGTACAGTCAATGGCCGCAAGCAGCGACAGCTCCCTCTGTTCACTGCGCCCGCCCTCGAAGAGTTCCAGGTTCCTGCGAGTTCGGGAATCCAGCGCCATGTATTGTCCGGCGGAGTAGACCGACAGGTTGTTCAACTGCACATTCGACGACTTTCGGGTACGATCCAGGTAATCAATGATGGCGCCTGCGGCGGAAACCGCCAGCGGCAGGCTCTCGCAGCCGAAGGATTCCAGGGTGCGAATGCGAAAGAACGAAATCAGGGCGGCTTCGGCGCGTTTGTATTCAAAGGGAAGGGAATCAATTTCCGTGAATGTCCAGGAACGTTCGTGGGCAGACACAATCCCGATGTCGCCCGAGGTTGAAAGCACTTCGACGGGGGCCACCCGGCTCAGCTCAAGTGGAAGCAGGCCCAGGGGGACCTCGGTGGCGGCGAATTCTCCCGTCGTTATGTCGGCATAGGCCAGCCCCACTTGCTCGCCCCGAACGAACACGGCGGCCAGGTAGTTGTTGGACTTCTCTTCGAGCAGGGAGTCTTCAAATATCGTGCCGGGGGTAACAACCCGCACAACATCCCGGTCAACAAGCCCCCTGGACGTGGCGGGGTCGCTGATCTGCTCGCAGACGGCGACCTGGTGGCCTTTCTTTACCAGCCTTGCCAGGTAAGAATCCACTGCTTGAGCCGGCACGCCCGCCATCGGCACCCGAAGGTTCTTGCCCAGGGTGCGGCTTGTCAGGGTTATGTCCAGCTCGCGGGCGACCAGCCTGGCGTCGTCGTCGAAAGTTTCGTAGAAATCGCCCATGCGGAACAGGACAATGGAATCGCGGTAGGATTCCTTGATTTTGAGGTATTGCCGGCGGATTGGCGTCACAGGCCCACGTTTCCAGGTTGAATGGGCGACCTAATTCTATGCTGCCCAGAAAGACACCCGACTCGCTCGACGTCCTACATCGAAAAACCTCCCGGCCGCTTGGCACGGGGTATGAGCAAACACAGCGTAATCACCGGAACCGTCATTCCTTCCAGAAGCGCTCTTCTTTGAACCGCCACCCTTGCGGCAGCAGCTTTTCTTTCATGTCTTCAATCATGCCCGGGTGGCCGCAGGCGTAGACCAGCGTATCGTCTTTGGGAAGATTGAACTTCTCCAGGTATTCCTGGGCGATGGCGTTGACCCGTCCGGTCTGCCCGCACCATCGCGCGTTGCTGGGGGCGTCGGGACGGCTCACGGTTGGAACGAACTTTATCGCCTCGGGATGCTTTTCAGCCAACTCCATGAACTCAGTGTCATAGGCCAGCTCGTCGCAATAACTGGCGCCCAGGATGATATAAAATTTGTGGCCCTCGCCGTTATTGTGCAGATAGTCCCGCACCATACTTACCGACGGAGAAACACCTGTCACCGTTGACAGCATAAAGTGGTGGTGCGCCTTCTGGTCCATGGTGAAAATGCCTTTGGCCCGGGGGCGTATCGACATGGCGTCGCCGGGCTGCAATTTCCACATCAGCGGGGTGAGCTCGCCGTCGGGAACCAGCTCTACGAAAATCTCGAGGGCCTTTTCATGGGGCGCCGAAGCTATAGAGTAAGCGCGCTCAATGGAACCGAGACCCAGGGTGCAGTATTGCCCCGGCTTGAAGCTGAAAGACCCGCCTTCTTCCGGCTCCAGCTTTATTACCATGAGATCGTCGGTAACGTCCCTGCGCTCCACGACTGTTGCTTTGGGGAAGGCAGGGTTGGGGGTGAGATCGGCGTCTCTTACCCTTACGGCGGGCATGGATTCTTCCATAAGCTATCTCCTGCTGAGCGCCAGGGACTTGGGCCGCCGTAAGCTTCAAGGGAAGCTTCACGCCGGCCGGAGCGGCGTCTGGTGTCAGGACGATTATTCAGCGTGGGTCCTCACCAGCCGCGCGGGGCGAACTTCCAGCCCCCGGAGCATGGCGGCAGGGTCGAATTCCCCGCTGGCCTGCATGTCGATTGCCAACTGCCCGAACAGGGCTGTTGAGGATACCATGCCCCGCGGAAGTTCCGGATTGAACCGGGCAACGCCAGGGATGATCGCTTCGGTGGTCTCGACGGCCACCTTGTCTCCTTCCTCGATGCCTGTATCCGCAGCGTCGTCCGGATTTATTTCCACCCATTCCTCGCGAAGGATGCGGTTGCGCTTGCCTCTGACCACTTCCATTTCGCGGTGCTGTTGCAGGAGTACCCGGCCCGGCGAGAACCACAAGGGAAACCCGGGCCGCCCTTCGGGTAGGGACGCCCGGAACGAGGGGGTGAAGAGAACGGCTCTGCTGTTCTTGAACCCCCCGGAATACAGGGTTGGGGTGCCGGGATGCGTGGGGTCGGGGCAGGGCCATTGCAGCCCCCGATGCTGCCTGCTGGCGTAGAGCACCTGGGTTGGCTGCGGGCTTTCAAGCTGGGTGCGCAGGACCAGCGATCCCTCACTGTCGAGCCGCTTGTGAGAGATGCCTCCGTAAATCGGCATGACCTTTGCAATCTCATCCATCGTTTCCGCGGGTGTCAGAACCGGGAATCTGTCGGGGTTCATTCGCTGCGCCAGTTGCGTGATGACCCAGCTCTCGGGGCGGGCTTCGTCGTTCCTGCGCACTGCCCGTTTTACCCGCTGCACCCTGCGTTCAATGTTGGTGTACGTTCCGTCTTTCTCGGCGAAGGTAACCCGGGGCAGCGCCACATCCGACTGGCGGGCCAGGGATGTGAGAAAGGTGTCGTGAACCACCAGCAGGTCCAGCTCCGCCAGTGCGCTCACAGCGTCTCCGAGCCTGCCATTGGTAAAATTGGGACTGTCTCCTATAACCAGCGCCGCCTTGAGTTGTCCGTCTCTGGCGCCTTCGGCCATGCGCGTCAGTCCCAGCCCCGTGGCATCGGGCACTGGCGCGCCCCAAGCCGCCTCCAGGGCCTCGCGGTCGTCCGGGTTAGACACCTGCCGGTAACCGGGAAGGCGGTCGGGCAGGCAGCCCACGTCCCATGCGCCCTGTTCGTTGGCGCCCCGCCGCATGGGATAAAGCCCCGCCCCGGGCCTGCCAAGATTGCCCGTCATCAGCGCCAGGTTGACCAGAGACAGCACACAGTCGCGTTCCCTTTCCTTCGGAACGTTGTCCAGCCCGTAAACAACCGCGCTGGCGTCGGGTTGAGCAAAAAGCAGCGCCGCCTCTGCAATATCATCCGCCGGGACCTGGGTTATCCTGGCGATTTCATCCATCTCCATCGAGTGCAGGGCGTAGATAACAGTGGCCGGGCTCTCGCAGTTCGCATCCAGCCATTCCTGCCGCTGCAGCCCCTGATCGACTATGCTGCGCAACAGGCCGGCCAGGAGCGTCACCTCGGTGCCCGGAGCCGGCCGCAGCCAAAGGTGCGCGTACCGGGTGAGTTCGACTTCCCGCGAATCTATGACCACCAGCCTGGTGTTCTTTCGCGCTGCCCTCTTGACCGGGACGGCGACGACGTTCTGCTCCTCGGTAAGGTTTGCGTTGAATGCCAGGATGCAGCCGGCTGATTCCAGATCCCATATAGGGTTGGTGGCTGCGGCGACGCCCAGCGACGATTCCAGCCCCAGTATCAGCTCCGGGCTGGTATTGGAAGAGCAGTCGACATTGTTGGATCCCATAACCGCACGCGCGAACTTCTGGGCGAGGTAGTGTTCCTCGTTAGTGCTGGTGGGCGAGGTAAGCAGGGCGAACTCGGAGCCACCGACCTGTGAGAGCCGTTCCGCAACGTAGTCCAGCGCCTCGTCCCAGGTCGCTTCTTCCAGCGCTCCGCTCCGGCGTATCAGGGGAGACTTGAGCCGGCTGGCGCTATTAACGAACTCAAGGCCGAACTTACCCTTGAAGCAGGCTTGCCCCTGGTTAGCCGGCGAGTTGATCTCCGGAACGGCGCGGATCAGTTCTTCTTTTCCATTCAACTCCAGGTTCAACTGACAGCCGACGGTACAGTGCGGGCAGATGGAACGCTCCACCCGCCGGGCCTTCTCCCACTTGTGATCGCGTTCCACCAGCGCGCCAACAGGGCAGACGTCGATGCAGGCGCCGCAGAACTCGCAGCCCGACTCCAGCAGCGAAGTTCCGAAAGACGTTCCCACCAACGCCTGACTGCCGCGCTCGGTGAAGCCGATGGCGTTGTCGGCGCGCAGCTCGTCGCAGGCCCGCACGCACCGTCCACACACGATGCACAGGTTGTAGTCCCGGTCGTAAAACGGGTCGGCAACTTCCAGCGGGATATTGCGATACTTGTAGCCCAGGGGAGACTCCAGGTTCATCCCCAGGTAGCGCACCGTATCCTTAAGCTCGCAACGCTCGTTCTTGGGGCAGGTAACGCAACGGTCGTTGACCGAGACGTGGCGCAGGCACACGTCGTTGGGGCCGCAGATGTCGATGCGGTGGCAGGTCAGGCAGCCGTTGGGGTGCTCGGCGATGAGCATTTCCATCACCGATTTCCGCAACTGGTCAACGGCCTGCACCTGGTTATGAACCACCATGCCGTCGGCCACTGGCAGGGTGCAGGCAGCGGGATAGCCGCGCTGTCCATCCACTTCGACCACGCACATACGGCAGGCGGCATAGGGCTTCATGCCCGGGTGGTAACAGAGATACGGCACATATATACCGGCGTCGATAGCCGCTTCCAGGACCATCTTCCCAGGCTGAGTCGTTACCTCGACCCCGTCTATGCTGATTGTGATATTGTCGGGCATCTCGCTTCTCGGCTTCCGCCTCATCCAGGTTCCGTCTCATCCAGGTAAGGGTTACCGCCGGGATCTGGGGGGTGAAAACCGCGGCCCAAGGCAAACACCCGTAGGGCATTCGTGGCGAATAATGTGAGCGTTGAACTCGTCCGGGAAGTAGCGCAGGGCCGACGACACCGGGTTGAAGCCCAACTGCCCGTGACCGCACAGGGAGCCTGCCTGCATATTCTCCCCGGCGCTCCGCATCAGGTCCAGATCCTCTGGCTCTCCCTTGAGGTCGCAGATGCGCTCCAGCACTTCCAGAATGTGGCTCATGCCCATACGGCATGGGAAGCACTTCCCGCAAGACTCGTACTGACAGAAGGCCACAAGGGCCCGGGTCAGATCGACCACGCAGGCGTCCTCGTCGGCGGCTATGATTCCCCCGGAGCCAAGTATGGCGCCGGCGTTGCGCAGCGCCTCGAAGTCCAACAGGATGTCCACATTATCCGCGCCAAGCACCCCGCCCAGCGGCCCGCCGGTCTGGAGGAATTTCAGCTTCTTGCCGCCCCGGATGCCGCCGGCGGCTTCGTACAGCACGTCCTTGAGATTGATTCCCAGGGGCACTTCCATCATGCCGGTGAAGTTCAGCGCGCCGGACAGGCAGAGAATAGCGGTGCCGGTGCTTCTCTCGTGTCCGATGCTGGAGAACCACTCGCCGCCCCTGGATATGATCTCCGGCACGTAGGACAGGGTCTTGACATTGTTGATGTTGGTGGGTTTTCCGAACAGCCCATACTGCGCCGGGAAAGGAGGGCGGAAACGGGGCATGGCCCGCTTGCCTTCGATGGCCTCCATCAGCGCGCTTTCCTCGCCCGCCACGTAAGAATCGCCGGTCAGGGCCACTTCGATGTCGAAGTCAAAGCCTGAACCGAGTATGTTCCCGCCCAGCAGACCAAGTTCCTGCGCCTGCCTCACCGCGGCGCGGCAGCGGTCGATTGGCCCATCGTGCCCGTGGCGGATGAAAATGTATCCCTTGCCTGCGCCGGTGGCGTACCCGCACAGGATAACGCCCTCTACCAGTGTATGCGGATCGCTTTCCAGAATGGCCTTATCGTTGAAGGCTCCGGGGTCGCCCTCCTCGCAGTTGCAGAGCACATATTTGTCGCGGGATGGATTGCCGGCCAGAAACCGCCACTTGGCGGCGGTGGGGAAAGCGGCGCCGCCCCGTCCTCGAAGGCCGGATTCATTGACCTGCTGCAACGCTTCTTCGGGAGTCATCTCCAGCAGCGCCCTTTTCAAGGCGCGATACCCTCCGCTGGCGATGTACTGGTAGATGTCCAGAGGATCGATTTTGCCTGCGTTACGCAGGGCGATGCGATTCTCCCGCGCCCGCATGGGATGAAGGGACAAGTCTCGCAGTCCCTGAGGCGGCTCGAAATCCTCGCCGGCGTCATCCGGGGGCAGGTAGCCCAGCGCCAGCCCCTCCACAGGCTGCCCGCCGACGACGTGGGTTCTCACGACCTCCGCCGCTCTTTGCGGGTCAAAATTGCCGTAGAAGATTCTGGGGCCGCCCGGCAACTGCACGTCCAGAAGGGGCTCTGCATAGCACAGCCCGATACAGCCGACCTCAGAGAGGCAGGCGTCCACGCCCTCTGCCTGAAGCGCATCCCGCAGGGCGGCTGCCACGGAACCGGCGCCTGCGGCCAGGCCGCACAACGCAGCGCCTACCCGCAGCCAGGGCCGTTGGGCGCCGGCATCCCAGCGCTGCTGCGCTTCCGCTTCAAGCTGTGCGAAACTCGCAGGCATAAATCTCCGCGGCCGGCCTATCCCAGCAGTTCGGCAATACGCCGAGCCGCGGAATCGGGGCTGACGCGGCCGACGAGCTGATGTCCCACCGACATTACCGGCGCTTGGGAGCAGGCGCCGAGGCAGGTGTTGAAGCGTACCGAGAGGCGCCGGTCGAGCCGCTCGCCCTCGTCCTTCAGGCCGGCGGCCTCCAGCACCGACTGCACCACGGCCACTGCGCCCATCAGGTAGCAGGACGCGCCCCAGCAGACCTCGACCTGGTTCGCCGCGGGCGGCTGGAAACGAAAGTTGGGGTAAAAGGACGCTACAGCCCAGACATCGTTGACTGTCGCTCCAGTATATTCAGCCACCCGTTCAACGGCTTCGCGGGGGATGTAATGCAACTCGTCTTCCACAGCCAGCAGGGAAGAAAGAACTGTTACCGTAGGCTGGGTTTGACTACGGACGGCCCGATCGATGCGATGTTCGAGACCGTCCATCAATCTTGCTCCCGGCAGTCGGAATGGCGGCCAGGATCCATAGACCCTCCGGCCGATTCAGCTTGGTCGAAGCTGACAGTTCCAGCCCATTCGTGAAAGAAATAACAAGCAGAATGATGTTAGCACACTGCCAGACACTGATTCAACAGAGGGGTCAACGAGGCAACGCGGAAATATCAACCCGAGGCCCGGCCTGCGAATCTTGCGAGGCGGCGAGGCCGGGCCGGATATTGTCAGGCCGGGCATTGTCAGGCGGTGCGGGCCATGCTTCCCAGGAGAATGCGCTCCACCTCTGGCATCAGGGCCTCAGCGCGTTCCCGGCATTCCTCGTCGCTCAGGCTGGACAGGGGATGCTGGGCGACAGCGTATTCGTATTCAGGCACGCCCATCATGCGGGTCATGGCCTTGGCGGTGTTGTTGAACACGTGGGTAATGACAGAAGCGGTGGGCAGTCCCAGGCGCTCCATTTCGATGCCGTCGTGCACACTGCACGAACTGCAAGAACCTCAATCGCCAACGCCGGTGATGAGCGCGTCCACGCCGTTCAGCATATCCCCGACAACATCGGGCTTGGTGGGCAGGGAAGCGGAATGCTTGCTGAACATGCGCACTTCCTTCAGGCCGTACTTTTCCTGCAGCATCCGGCCAAGCTCATTGAGAACCTTATCGGAGTTGGCTTTGGAGTTCTCCAGCAACCCCAGGGTCTTGCCTTCCAGCGTGTTGAGCCGGTCGTTCAGGCGGAAGTCGCCTGCGGGAAGCTCCAAGCCCGCAGGGTTCACCAGCCTTACGTTTCTGACCGTCACTGTGTCTGCCATAATTCCTCCCTGATGACTGATTGGTTCCCTGCTGCGAGGGAACTACATTATTGCCGGCATATTCAAGGGATTGCTATGGGCCGGCCACATGGATCTTGCGGGTGCGAATCTGGTAGTTGGTGGTGTCTATGATGGCGCTGTTGCGGCCGCCGGAGCCGCCGCCCATCACTATCAGAATGTCGCCGGGTTCGCGAGAGCAGCGCCGGAGAATCCGGTCGTCGCCGTCCCGCTCCGGCCCCTGGGCTATGCCCAGCCGTATGAGATCGGCCTGCGGGCGAGCGGCGTTCTCTATAAGATACTCCTGAATCCCCCGCCTGCTCCAGCCGTCGCGGCCCAGGGTCGTGGCGTGCTCCGGCCCGAACACCAAGGCCCACTGCGCCGGAAAACGCCAGGCCAGGGCCGCGCTCTTCAGAGTGTCGGCGACAGAGGCCAGAATGACCTCGCCGGTTTGCCCATAGGCGTTATTGACGGTGATGGGGTTGTAGGCCACTGCGATAGTGACAGCGCTGTCTTCGGCCTGAAACCCGCGGCTCACATGCAGCGGCTCCCACGGCGAGTCTTCTTCGTTCTCGGCGAAGGTCAGGGTATACTTGCTGGGGTTGCCCAGTGTTCCCCGGTCCAGGATGCCGGGCCTGGCCTCGAATCCGTTCATAAAACAGAGGCGCACGGCCCGTCCCAGACAGGCGTTGGCCCGATTGCCGGGGCCGAAAATCCCGTCTCGCGAGTTCATTTCCAGCGTATGCCGGATCGGGCCGTTGACGATCATCAGAATAGCTGGGGAGCTGGTGGAGGAAGCGGCCATGTTAACGTAGTTCTTCTCTTCGTCCAGCGTCCGCAGGGCGGTGGTCAGAACGGGAAAGTACTCGGGCAGACAGCCGGCCATCACAGCGTTGGCGGCGGCGTTCTCGGCGGTAAGAACCCGGCGTCGCATCTCAAAGGTGATAATTTCCTCTTCCCCGGTCATGCCGGAAAGCTCCAGCATTTCCCTCACCTTATATTCCACCGGCGGCACTACCGGCAGGCCATCGCTCCAGCCCAGCCTGTAGCATTCCTCGATAATTTCCACAGTGTCGCTGAATTCGGCCATTTCAGAACGGTTCATATCGGCTTCCACCAGACAGAATTTACCCCCTCTCTGAATAGGGGGTCCAAAGGCGGACTATACGTCCAGGCGCAGTTGCACGCCCGCCTTTTCCTCCTGAATACGGGCTACGGCGTCGGAGTCTTCCGGGCCGAAGCCCCGGAACATGGCTTCAACGTGGCGCTGGTCCACCAGGTTGGAAAGGTCCATGGGAACGCCGTATTCACGGCCCAGGTCGGTGGCCAGGCGCACGTCCTTGGCCGCCAGGGCAGTGGCGAATCCAGGCTCGAAATTGCCTTGGAAGAGGAACCGGGAGAATTTCTCGGTCAAACGGCGGGAGCTGCCGGAACTGTGCGCGATGACGTCGGACAGGGTTGCCAGGTCAACGCCGGCTTTAACGCCGAGGGTCAGGGCCTCGGAGAGCAGGACGCCAATGCCCATACTCATCAGGTTGTTGCAGATTTTGCAGACCGAACCGGCGCCGACATCGCCGCAGTAGACCACATGGCTGCCGATGGCGCCCAGTGTGGATTCGAATTTGTCGAACATGGCGCGGTCGCCGCCAACCATCACGGCCAGAGTCCCCGCCGATGCGCCATAGGTGCCGCCGCTGACCGGGGAGTCCAGCAGCGTCACGCCCCGCCCGGCGCAGATTTCGTGCAGCCGCCGGACTACCGTGGGCGAATTAGTAGACAGGTCGAAGATAACCGAGCCGTTAGCGGCGCCCTCCAGGATTCCGCCCTCGCCCAGAACCACCGCCTCGACGTCCCTGGGGACGGGGAGGCTGGTTAGCACCGCGTCGTTGCCCGGGACGGCCCCTCGGGGGCTGTCCGCCCATTCGGCGCCCATCTCCAGAAGGTTGATTGCGGCCTCGCGTCGCAGGTCGTGCACGGTTAGCCGGTGGCCGGCCCTGATCAGGTTCGCGGCCATCGGATTGCCCATATTGCCGGTTCCGATGAACCCCAGTTTCATTCCCTTCTCTCCTGTCTCTTTGTGGCCTGTCTCTTTGTGGCCTGTCTCTTTGTGGCCCGCCTCTTTGTGAACGCCCTGGCCCGCCGCCGTACCCGCCCCGGGCGGGGCCGGCCGGATGCCCGGCATCCTGTCCCGGGCCGATGCGCGGGCGGGGCCTGGAAGGGCTGCCGCCCGCCGTTTCTTCCGGCCTGTAGCCGCCCGCATTCTCCCGGCGATACGGCGGGGCATAGCCGCTGGGAGCATTGCGCGGCCCCTGCTCAGGCCGGGGCGTCGGGGCGGTCTGGCGCGACGCCTGCTCGTCGAAGGTCTCCCTGGCAACCCGGAAGGCGTTGACCGCCGCAGGCATTCCGCCATAGAAGATCATCTGCGCGATGATCTCGGAGATTTCCTCCTCTGTGACCCCGATATGCAGTGCGCCGGTGATATGTCGCCTGATCATCTGTGGGCTGTGGCCAAGAACCACCAGGGCGGCGATGGTGCAAAGGCTGCGCGTTTTCAGATCAACGGCAGGGCGGTTGTAGATCTCGCCGTAAACCACCGCGTCGACGAGCCGCATGACCTCTGGGGCCAGCTCGGACATCGCCTCTGGGGGCTGCGGGTTGTTGTCCGGCCCATAGTAGCGCATGCGAAAGCCTGCGGCGGCCTCGTCCAGGCCTGCCGCGAAGACTTCGCCGTCCTCTTCCGGTTCCGGTTCCTCTTCCGAGTCAGGGTCTGCGTCAGGGCGGTAGGGGCGCATATACGGGTCGTCTTCGTCGTCAAAGCGGGTTGCCACAATGCTCTCCAATCAGTTGCCGTCTGCTGATATTACAGGACTGACGTTACAGAATCTGCCAGTAGCGACGGCCGTCCTTCCTGATAACCCGGCCGATGTGATCGTTGGGATGAAAATGCCCGGCAGCTATCACAATGTTCTCGGATTCCGCCCGATCCAGCACCCTTTCCCGGTTGCGCTGGCTGGCATCCTTGTCGGTGTCCACGCCGGCGGTCCAATCGGGGCGCTCCACCTGCACCTTGCTGTGCAGCAGGTCTCCAACGACCATGGCCCGCTCGCCCTGCGACGTGATGTCGATAACCATGTGGCCCGGCGTGTGGCCCGAGGCCGCGAGCATCCTGACCTCGCCGGTGATGACGTGTTCGTCGTCCACCAGGTCCATGGCGCCCATGCCCTCCAGGGGCGCGACGCTGTTGGCGACCTGGGGGGCGCTGCCGATTACATCGGGCCTGGTGAAGTACTCCCAGTCCAGCCTGGGGACGAGATAGCGGGCCTTGGGGAAGGTGGGCGCAGGCTGCTCGCCGGTGTAGTCCACGTTCCAGCCAACGTGGTCGGCGTGCAGGTGGGTGTGGGCGACCGCGTCGACGTCCTCGGGGTTCACGCCCTTCAGCCGGAGCTGGTTCACCAGGTCGCCGGTGCGGTTGCCACGCTCCGGATGAGGGCCGGGGCCCATCCCGGTGTCCACCATAATGGTCTTGCCTTCGGAGCGCAGAAAGAAGTGCAGGTAATAGAGCTGGAGCTGCCCGCACTCCAGGGCATGCTGGTGATCCGCCCAGTCGGGCTCGGCGGTGGTCGGGAACATCATCCACGGGTCGCGGGGCGGCGGCACCATATCCAGCACCGCTACGACGTCGACGTTGCCGATGGTAATCTGGCCTGCCATTCCAAGCCTCCTGGACAAAGATCAGGTTCAGGTAAGGTACGCCCGGCAGTTCAAGCCGGCAGTTCAGGCAGGTAGCTCAAAGGCGGGGGCAGGGGCTGACCGGGTATAGAAGCCGGTTTTCGGCCCGGTCTTGATACGCGGCTAATACTGGACTAAAGATACCACCTCGCGCCCCTCCAGCCGGCTGCGCCCGTTCAGGAAACCGAGTTCAATCACAACGGCGAGCTGCTCAACAATTCCGCCGCAGGTCTCCACCAGGTGAGAGGCGGCAGACAAGGTGCCTCCGACGGCCAGAAGGTCGTCGATAATGAGCGCCCGCTGCCCCGGCGCGATGCTGTCTGTGTGAATCTCCAGCACGTTTGAGCCATACTCCAGGTCGTAGTCAACCTTGTACGTATCGGAGGGCAGTTTGCCTGCCTTCCTGACCGGCACCAGGGGCTTGCCCAACTGCCGGGCCAGAGGCGCTCCGAAAATAAACCCCCTGGACTCGACAGCTACCACCACGTCGAGGCCTGGATTCCGACAGCGTTTCGCCAGCATCTCTATGGCGTGCCCGAAGGCGCCCGGATCGGCCAGCAGCGGCGTTATATCCCGGAAGAGTATACCCTGCTCGGGAAAATCAGGAATGTCGCGTATATAGTCCTTGAGTTCCATCTGCAACCTGCAACAAGGCGCCTTGCGCCCCGCCGGACGGCGTCCCTGAAACGGACGAATACGGAAGCGAACGGCGCTGTCGGACAGACGCTGGGGAGCACAGGCAGTTTAAGTCACGCCCATAGTCAAGTCAACCCGAACCTGCAATGGCAGCCGCGCTGAGGCATTTACGATGATGGTGTATATTGACAGGGCGTCACTTAAGCAAATCTGCCGGCGCGGCTCCGCCGCAAACTCCCCCAGCCTGTCGCGGGTTGCTGGAACTGCGGCATGCCTGCCGAGGGCAGCCGGCTCAAAATCAACGGAGCAACGGAATGCAAACTGCCGATTCCAGGGCTTTGATAGAAGATGCCATCGCCAGGGTGGAGGCGGCCCGTTCTGAACCGACCGGCGGCAAATGGCTGGAAAGCCTTACTGTGTATGCGTCTCCGCACATCAGGGACTGGGACATCGCCGGGTGTTACCCATGGGCTGAATGGCCGGATAGGGAAACCGAATACCCCGGCAGCACCAGGCAGGACATCGGCATTGACTGCGTAGCCGTGCGGCTCAGCGACCGCGCGCGCATCGCCATCCAGTGCAAATCCCGCCAGCTTGACGAGCATGGCCGCGGCTCCGACATCACCAAAGCCGAAATCGACAGCTTCGCCAGTGCGTCCGCTGGCGAACTATGGGCGGAACGATGGATAGTCACCAACGGCGATAACAAGCTCAGCAGCAATGCGCAGCAGGCGGCCTCAATGCACGGCAAGCCCATCAAGGTGGTCAACATCGACAGCGACCTGCGGCAGCAGCGGGCGGCGTTTACTCAGGAGGAATGCCCGCATTGTGAACCCAATCCCGACGGCGAGGAACGGCGACAGTCCAAGACCTGTATGCAGGCGGAGGCCATCGCCGAAAGCGTGCGCATCCTCAGGGAGCACGAACAATCCGGCAGCGGCGGCCTGCCGGCGGGACAGGCCCGCGGCAAAATCATCCTGCCCTGCGGCACCGGCAAAACCCGCATCTCCCTGCGCATCATTGAGGAACTGACGCCGGCCGGCCAACTGTCCATCGTCCTGTGTCCCTCCATCGCGCTGGTGGCTCAAATCCGGCGCGAGTACCTGCAAAACGCGGCGGCGGACATCAGGGCGCTGGCGGTCTGCTCCGACGAAACCGCCGGCTACGACCCGAAGAAAGAAGACTCGCGCAACGCCACCGCCGACCCGACGGTGGACAACAGCAACGTCAGCGCCGCCGAGGTGAAGGGCAGGGTTACGACCAACCCGGCGGAAATTGCCGACTGGATACGCAAGGGGCAGGACGGCAAGCAGGTGAGCGTCATCTTCGGCAC
The DNA here is from genome assembly GCA_965115955.1 of Dehalococcoidia bacterium. GTDB lineage: Bacteria > Chloroflexota > Dehalococcoidia > Lucifugimonadales > UBA3495 > VXOI01. Next base: position 93,309 of record OZ220473.1, read on the forward strand.
CTACCAGAGCGGCAGCCGCGTTGCGGAAGCCTTGAAGCAAACCGGCGCAACGGCCCGGGTCCTCATCGCCGACGAGGCCCACCGCACCGCCGGCCTGCGCAAAAAGCGCGGCTCCCGGAGCCAGCAGACTACGGAGGCGGAGCAGCGCATCCGCGACTTTACCCTGTGCCACGACAACGATGCCTTCCCGGCCGCTTACCGCGTCTATCAGACCGCTACACCGCGCATCTACGACACCGGAAAGGTGAAACAGGAGCAGACCGGCGATTGGCTGGTGCGCAGCATGGACGACGAAACCGTTTTCGGCGTGGAGCTGTACCGCAAGAGCTACATCGAAGCCGTCAATAACGGCTGGCTGGCGGACTACCGCATCATCGCCGTGGGCATCAACGGCCCCGATGCCTACGAAGTCGCCAACAAGCTGGCCGGCGACACCAAAAGCAAAGGGAAAAACAGGCTGAGCACCACCCACTTTCTGCGCGGGCTGGCCTTCGCGCTGGCCATGGCCGGCGCCACGCATTCCGGGCAGAATTCCGGGCAAGACTCCGGGCAGAATTCCGGGCAAGACTCCGGGCAGAATTCCGGGCAGGAGGATACCGGGCAGGAGGATACCGGGCCGGAGGACGCCGGGCCGGAGGACGCCGGGCCGGATTCCGGGCAGGAGGATTCCGGGCAAGAGGATTCCGGGCAGCACTCCGGGGAGATAGCGCAGGAGGGCACGGTTCCCATCAAGTCCTGCATCGCCTTTATGAACACCGTGGACAAGTCAAAGAACATGGCCGACGACCTCCAGAGCGATGCGGCGCGGAAGTGGCTCCAGGATTGGATGCGCGACCATCGGGAAGGTCGGCCTGCCGCCCGCTACACGCTGAAGCATCTGGACGCTTCCAGCAACGTCAGCGCCAGAGAACAGGCAAAAGCCGAACTGGCAGGGGCCACCGAGGAAAACCCCCACGGCATCATCAACGTGGGCATCTTCGGCGAAGGCACCGACTCGCCGACGCTGAACGCCGTCGCCTTCCTGGAAGCCCGCAAAAGCCCCATCGACGTCATCCAGGCCGTAGGCCGCGCCATGCGCACCGCGCCGGGCAAGGACCTGGGCTACATCATCTGCCCCATCGTGATACCGCCCGACGCCGACCCCGAAACCTGGCTCAGCACCAGCGGTATGGACGAGGGCTGGGAGGAACTGGGCCAGATCCTCCTGGCCCTGCGCGCCCACGACGACCGCATCGAGAACCGGCTGGCAGACCTGCTGCAACTGTACATACCCCGCCCTCCGCAGCAGGTAATCAGCATCGTCGGCATCGCCTCCGGCGAGGACAGGCGCATCCAGTTCCGGGAACACCAGGGCAAGCCGGGCGAGGCCGAAGCCGACGTGGAGCGGGTGGCCTCCGGCAAAATCAAGCTGTCCGATAAGTTCCGCCCCATCACGGAAATGACGCCGGAGCCTGACGGGGATTCCCGGAGCATCGCCGAATCCCCTCTCACGCCATACCAGACCGGCGAGTCTGTCCAGAGCATCGAGGCTACCCAGATCATCACTGGCAAGAAGAACGACGACGGCAGCGTCGAACTCCGCATGGACACCGTGGCGCGGGGCAAGCCGGCCCCTGACGGATCCTGCGGCCCGGTGGACATCAGAAAGTCCAAGGACAAAGCCCGCAATATGATCAACAATGGCGCCGGCATACGCGTGCGCGTGCGCCGCACCCGTGAAGAGCGGATCAACAGCGATGTTCAACTGAGGCTCAAAGACCTGGCGGACGAGGGCAACGCCATCAGGATGAACCTCCTATCCAAGTCCGGCCTGGCGGGCAACCGGGCGCTCAGAGACAGCAACATCCTGGAAGCCAGCATCAGGGAAGCGGCCTATCACATCAGGAACGACGGCCTCCGACCGGACCTGGACCGGCACTTCGGGCTGGACAACCTGAACGATGACAAGCGCAAGAGCCAGGCCGACGGCTGCACCATCGCCGCCCTGCTGATGATGAACGCCGCCATGCTGCACCAGCGCATCGCCAGCGGCGGCTGGCTCACCGGCGTCAGCGACCTGGCCACGGTCAAGAACGCGACCAACGTCGTCCGCATGACCCTGCGCCAGTGGAACGCCATCATCGGACACGACTTCAAGCCGGTGATGGAGCCGGCCGTTCGGGCTATTGAGGCCGTTGAGGACACCGGCCGACTGGCCGGCCTGGAGCGCGCCCTGCACTACATCGCCGGCGAGGCCGAGCGCATCGCCGGAGAGTACGCCAACCTGGGCGCCGACCACGCCGGCCCGCTGTTCAACCGGGTAATGGGCAACCAGGCCTCCGACGGCGCCTTTTTCACCCGGCCCCCCGCCGCCGCCGTCGCCGCCCGCCTGACCCTGGACGCCTGCGGCAGCGTGGACTGGAAGGACAAAGACGTCTGGCGGAAGCACAAAACCGTTGACCTGGCCTGCGGCAGCGGCACCCTGCTGGCTGCGATGCTCACCGACATGAAACGCCGCGCCAAAGAGCAGGGCGCCAGCGAAGCCGACATCGCCGAACTGCAAAAGCTGGCCGTAGAGGAAACCATCAAGGGGCTGGACATCAACCCCGTGTCGCTGCAACTGGCCGCGTCGCAGCTTACCGCCGGCAACACCGACATCCGCTATCGGCAGATGGGTCTGCACCTGATGCCCTACGGCCCGCACCCGCTGAACCCGGCGCAGGTATCGGTAGGCACGCTGGAGCTGCTGGGCCAGCAGGCCATCGTGCCTCGCCCGGACGGGCTGGGGCTGGCCGACGAGCGCATCGCATCGCAAGCCGTCTGGGGACGGGACGACGCCGAGATGGAGGACGCCGTCGACGCCGTGAAAGGCGCCGGCATCGTCATAATGAACCCCCCGTTCAGCAACCGCAGCAAGATGGGCGAAAAGTTCGCCGAAGGAGTCCAAAAAGCCCTACGCAATCGGACGGACAGTTTGGAAGACGCGCTGGTTGCATTTGACCCGGAACTAAAAAATTTCGGGTCACGAAACACGGTGCGACCGTGTTTCGTGACCCTGGCTGACCGCTGCTTGCCAGAGAATACCGGCACTCTGACGATGATTAACCCCACCGTCGCCCTGTCTGCTCCGTCCGGCCTGAACGAGCGGCGCATCCTGGCCCAACGCTATCGCATTCACACGGTGCTGACCTGCCACCAGCCGGGCAACGTCAACCTCAGCCAGAACACCAACATTAACGAAAGCATCGTAGTAGCCGTGCGGAATCCTAATACTACTGCCCCCCCCCCCCCCCCGACGTTTTTCGTTAACCTCGATAGACTGCCAGTTGACGATACCGAAGTTGAAGACCTGCACAGGTGTTTGTCGATGTGCCGCGTCGGGCCAATTCCTAACGGCTGGGGCGAGGTGTCCGAGTGGCCGGCGGAGCGTATGCAAGCCGGCGACTGGACGCCGGCCATCTGGCGTTCGCCGGAGCTGGCGGAGGCGGCGAGGGAGTACGCCAACCGCCCCGGCCTGCAACCCATCGGGGTAGCTGGCCGGTCGGTTCACGCGACCGGCCAGCTGCTGCGCGGCTCTTTCGAGCCGGCAGCAGCCGGCGCTCCGGGCAGTATTGCGATACTGAAATCAAAGGGAGCGAAGGCCCAGCTAACGATAAAAAGCCAGCCCGATGAATATTGGATACCAAAGCAACGGGACGAAGCAGCCCGCGAGCTGAATGGCGGCACACACCCCGAAACGGAACAAATCCTGCAAAAGGCCGGACATTTGCTGATTACCGCTGGGCAAGACACAGGTACGGCCCGGCTCACCGCCACCGCCGCCAATGAGCAGTTCGTTGGCAACGGCTGGATGCCAGTTACCGGGCTGTCTGAGTCAGAGGCGAAAGCGGCCGCCGTATTCGTGAACTCAACGTCGGGGCGGCTCCAGATGATGCGTAATCCGGGCAGAAAGCTCAACTTTCCCACCTACAGCGCAGCAGAAGCCGCCAACCTCCGCATCCCCGACGTCAAAGACGCCCGCATCCAGGGGATCCTGGCCGACTGCTGGGAGCGCACCAGGGACGTGGAGGTGGCGCAGTTCCGGGACGGCGAGTGCGAGGTGCGCCGGCTGTGGGACGAAGCGGTGGCAGAGGCGATGGGCTGGGACGCCGACGAGCTGGCGCGTCTGCGCAATCTGCTGCACCGGGAACCCCACGTCCGGGGCCTCGGCTACGGCCAGTACGCCGACGCCGCGGAGGATGCCGAACCTGCGCAGGCAGCAGGAGAGGACAACGGCTTTCACCACTTCCAAAGCGAGTGACTATCCGGGCGAGCGTTATTTGACTTGACGCCGGATAGTGAATATACTGGGTAGGCGTTGTAAGCGCTTGGGAGTGGGCCTGCGAGTTGCCGTTTGCGCGTTAGCCCCGCAGCAGTGGGGCTATTTTCTAGGGCGCGGCGAAGGCATGCACAGCGCCATCGGCCGGCCACTCCCGCGCCTGGCGTGACGAGGACCACGGTTCCAAACGGGTTTCGCTGATGCCCCTGTGGCGCAATGGAAGCGCAGTCGATTTGTAATCGACAGGTTAGGGGTTCGAATCCCCTCTGGGGCTCCAACCGCTCTGGCAGCGCTCCGGAGGCCAGCCGGCCCCGGAAAAGGGCGGATTGCGCCCGCGGCGATGAATGTGCGAACATGGAAGCGCCCTGGCTTTATGGAGGGGTGGGTGAGTGGTTAAAGCCACCAGACTGTAAATCTGGCGTCCGGAAGGGCTTCGCAGGTTCGAATCCTGCCCCCTCCACCACCTGAAGTTCCTGAAGAAATGAGAGCAGAGAAAATCCAGCATCATGCCGATTGCCCGCGGACGGGCCTTGACAACCAGCAGCAAGCCCAGATAGCTCAGCGGTAGAGCACGTTCTTGGTAAGAACGGGGTCGGCGGTTCAATCCCGCCTCTGGGCTCCAGCATTCCGCCCACATCAGTTGCATCGGATTGAAGGAGGACACGGCGCAAAATGGCCAGACAACAGTTCGACCGGTCGAAGGATCACGTCAACGTGGGAACCATCGGGCACGTGGACCACGGCAAGACCACTTTGACCTCCGCTATCACCAAGGTGCTTGCAGACCGGGGCCAGGCGAAGTACCTGGACATGGACTCCATCGACAACGCCCCGGAGGAAAAGGCCCGCGGCGTAACCATCGCCATCGCCCACGTGGAGTACGAGACCGAAACCCGCCACTACGCCCATGTGGACTGCCCCGGCCACGCCGACTACATCAAGAACATGATTACCGGCGCGGCCCAGATGGACGGCGCAGTGCTGGTGGTGAGCGCTCCCGACGGCCCGATGCCCCAGACCCGCGAACATATCCTCCTGGCCCGTCAGGTGGAAGTTCCCCGCATCCTCGTCGCCCTCAACAAGGTCGATATGATGGATGACGAAGAACTTCTGGAGCTGGTGGAGCTGGAAATCCGGGACCTGCTGAATCGCTACGACTTCCCCGGCGACGACACTCCCATAGTCCGGGTCAGCGGGCTGAAGGCTCTTGAGGGCGACCCTCAGTATGAACAGAGCATTGTCGAGCTGGTAAGCGCGATGGACGACTGGATTCCAATTCCGCCCCGCGCCACCGATCTGCCTTTCCTGATGCCCATCGAGGACGTGTTCGGCATCAAAGGCCGCGGCACTGTGGTGACCGGCCGCGTCGAGCGTGGCACCATCAAGGTCGGAGAGCAGGTGGAGATTATCCGCTTCGGCGACACCCGGGCCACAGTGGCCACCGGGCTGGAGATGTTCCACAAGTCTCTGGACGTGAGCCAGGCGGGCGACGCCGTAGGCGTCCTTCTGCGCGGCGTCGACCGGGACGAAGTCGAACGCGGCCAGGTGCTGGTGAAGCCCGGCTCCATGCGGCCCTACACCAAGTGCAAGGCCGAAGTTTATGTTCTGAGCCGCGACGAAGGCGGGCGGCACACACCGTTCTTCAGCGGCTACAAGCCCCAGTTCTACATCCGCACCAGCGACATCACCGGCTCTATCGGGCTGCCCGAGGGCGTGGAGATGGTGATGCCCGGCGACAACGTCCAGATGGATATAGAATTGATTTCTCCGGTGCCCCTGGAGAGCGGGATGCGCTTCGCCATCCGCGAGGGCGGCCGCACCGTAGGTTCAGGAGTAATCACCGAGGTGATGGACTAGTATGGCCAGAAAGACCGCCGACATCCGGCATATCATCACGCTGCAGTGCGGGGAATGCCGGGAACGCAACTACACGTCGATGAAAAACCGGCGCAATGACCCGCAGCGGCTGGAGCTGCGCAAGTACTGCTCGCGCTGCCGCAGCCACCGCACTCATCGCGAAGTGAGATAGCAAATGGCCAGGGCAGGTTCCGGTTCCCGCGCCCAGAGGATTCTCGCTCCCACAGGGGGCGGGCGCATCACCCCGGTGCAGTTCATTCGCGAAACCTACGATGAGCTGCGAAAATGCGTCTGGCCCAGCCGGGAGGAAACAGCCCGCTTGACCATGGTGGTCATCGTGCTGGCGGTAGCCGCCGGGTTCTTCCTGGGCGGCCTCGACCGGGTGTTCGCCGAATTGTTCAACCGGGTGATATTCGGCATCTAGACGCTTTTCGTCCCTTTCCCAGCCTTGAAACCAAATCGCCCCCGGCCTGCCGCCAGGGCCGGGGGCGCGACTCATCAGTCGCAAAGGTTCGCATGACGAACGCCAACGACATATTCGACACCGAAGAAGCGCAGCCTGAAGATCTGCGCTGGTATATCGTGCATACCTATTCCGGCCAGGAAGACCTGGTCGAAAAGAATCTCAACCTGCGCATCAACAGCCTCGATATGGAAGACCGCATCAAGCAGGTGCTGGTTCCAACAGAGGAAGAGGTGGTATTTAAGGACGGCAAACGGCGATCAGAGCGCAAGAAGCTGTTCCCCGGATACATCCTGGTGCGGATGAGCATGGACGACGAAAGCTGGTACGCAGTGCGAAATACGCCCGGCGTAACAGGCTTCGTCTCTACCGAAGACGAGCAGGACAGCCGCCCCAAGCCCGTGCCGCTGGAAGACAAGCAGATTGAAGACATACTCAGACAGGTGGAGGCAGACTCCGCCCGGGTCAAGATCGCTCTGGAGCGGGGCGAGACAGTCCGCATCACCGAAGGGCCTTTCGTGGACTTCATCGGCGCCATCGGCGACGTCGACGAGAGCAAGGGCAAGGTCCGGGTACTGGTATCCTTCTTCGGACGGGAGACTCCAGTGGAGCTGGACTTCCTGCAAGTAGAAAGAATCTGAGCAACCATACCGGCGTCGCCCGCCTCTCTTCGTGGTCGGCGTCGTCAGGAGTCCCAAGTGGCGAAGAAAATCCGCGCAATCATCAAGCTCCAGTTGGAAGCGGGCAAGGCAACCCCCGCGCCGCCTGTCGGCCCTGCCTTGGGTCAGCATGGCGTCAACATCATGGGCTTCGTCAAGGAATACAACGCCCGGACCGCCAACGAGGCCGGCACCATCGTGCCGGTGCACCTGACGGTCTACGAAGACCGCTCGTTCAGCTTCGTAACCCGCACGCCCCCAGCTTCAGAGCTGCTCAGAAAAGCCGCCGGAGTGGAGCGCGGCGCTTCAGACATCCGCCAGGGCCGAGCGGGAACCATCAGCCGGTCGGCCCTGCGCGACATCGCCCATGCCAAGCTGCCCGACCTCAATGCTGGAAGCGTTGATGAAGCCATGCTAATCATCGAAGGCACCGCCCGAAGCATGGGAATCCAGGTATCGGGAGATTAAGCAATGCCCAGCAGAAGCCGCCGCTACAACAATGTCGCCGAACGGGTCGAGCAGGACCGCCAATACAGCCCCGGCGAGGCCGTCGAACTGCTGAAGGAATTATCAACCGCCAGATTCGACGAGACAGTGGAATTTCACCTGCGAACCAACGTCGACCCGCGACATGCCGACCAGATGGTGCGCGGCGTCGTCGGCCTGCCCCATGGCCTGGGCAAGACCATCCGGGTGCTGGTCTTCACCGGCCCGGACGGCGGCGAAATCGCCCGGCAGGCCGGTGCCGACTACGTGGGAGAAGACGATCTCATCGAACGCATCGAAGGCGGCTGGGTGGACTTCGACGTCGGGCTGGCTACCCCTCAGGTGATGCCCAAGATCGGCAAACTGGGCCGCATCCTGGGCCGCCGCGGGCTGATGCCCAACCCTCGCTCCGGCACTATGGTGCAGCCGCAGGACCTGCCCCGCGCCATCCAGGAGGCGAAGGGCGGGCGCACCGAGTACCGCACCGACCGCACGGCAATCATTCACTGCGCCATCGGCAAAATCAGTTTTGAGACCCCGATGCTGCTGGGCAACCTGGCTGCCCTTACCGACGCTATAACCCGCGACCGCCCGGCCGCTCTCAAGGGGCAGTATTTCCGCTCCGCCTATCTGTCTTCCAGCATGGGCCCCAGCATCCAGATGGACCTGGGGGCTCTTCAGGCCTTGCGCCCGGAAGATTAACCCGCTACACTCTCATCAGCAACCGAATAGCCGACGCCAAAGACAGCGGGTCCACAGGGATAATGGCGAGACCGCCCGCCGAGGTGCGACGACGATCCAACAGGGATACTTCGCCCTGCGCCGCGTATCATTGGCCGGCGCAGGGCTTTGCGTTTGCAATCCGCCCAGTTTGTAATCCACCCCAGGGAGGTAACGTTTGCCGACACCGGAGAAAGTGGACCGAGTCCAGGAACTGAAAGACCAGTTGGAGCGCAGCACCATCACCCTCAGCGCCGACTATACCCGAACTACCGTGAACCAGATGACAGAACTCCGCCGGGCCATGCGGGCCGGGGGCATCGACTTCACAGTGGTAAAGAACACCCTGATGTATCTGGCCGCCGACCAGGCCGGGAGGCCCCAGGTTAAAGAGATTGTCCAGGGACCATCGGCGGTAGCTTTCGGCTATGACGACCCCGCCGCCGCCGCAAAGACGCTGGCGGACTACGCCCGGGCCAACGCCAACTCCTTTGCCATTCGCGGTGCGGTCATGGGAGACGGCGCGGCTCTGGGCCCGGACGGTGTGACGCGCCTGGCCACCCTGCCGCCCAAGCCCGTAATGCTGGCGACCCTGCTGGCCCGGATGCAGGCCCCCATGTCCCGGCTTGTGGGAGCGCTCAATGGCCCGCTGCAGAACCTGGACAACGTGCTGCGCGCTCGTATGCGCCAGTTGGAAGGCGAATAGACCGGCCGCCCATACACAATCTGAAAGGGGATGATGACAATGGCACTCACAAAAGACGAAATCATCAGCGCCATCAAGGAAATGAACGTGGTTGACCTGGCCGACCTGGTCAAGTCGCTGGAAGACGAATTCGGTGTTACCGCCGCCGCTCCGGTAGCCATGGCCGCCGCTCCCGCCGGCGGAGACGCGCCCGACGCGGCTGCCGCCGAAGAAGAAAAGACCGAGTTCGAAGTGCATATCCGCGAGATCGGCCCCAACAAGATCAACGTGATCAAAGCCGTGCGCGAGGTGACCTCGCTCGGCCTGCGCGAAGCGAAGGAACTGGTGGAGTCGGCGCCTGCCGCCGTCAAGGAAGCAGTGCCGCGCGAAGAGGCCGACTCGGTCAAGGCCAAGCTGGAAGAGGCCGGGGCCGTGGCCGAGGTAAAATAGCTCAACCCGCTCCTATGGGAGGCGCATCATGGGCCGGAAAGACCGGGAGCGATTTCTCCGGCTGAAGGAAGCCAACCCCCATTATCAAGGGTTCCGAGGGGCAGCGGCAACAGTCGCGCCCCCTCAGCCTCCGGCGCCCGCAACCGAATCGGTCACCTGCTCGGTGTGCAGCCGGCGGCGGAACGTGAACGTGGACAGCCTGCCGGAAGACCACAGCGCCTATGTCTGTCTGCGCTGTCAGGCGGATCAAGCAGCCGCTTGACCCGCCTTGATCGCGGAGCTCCCGAACCGAAAGAAGAAGACGGCTGCGCCAACGAAATGTCTGGCGCAGCCGTCTTTCATCTCCTGTCTTTCCTGTCCTTCATTCCGAAGTAGGTCAAGAATCGTAGGTCAAGAATCCCTTTTATCATCCTGCGGCAGATCGGCTGGGCCCCCCTGCAGGCCATCTTCCGGGAGCCCAAATCGCCCGACGCGCGACCGCTAACGATATGGCGGGAGCCTGCTGTCCAAGTATTCGTAGGCCGCGTTGAATTGCCTTTCGCCGCCCACTCCCGCCGGCGTTTCCTCATACTCCACCAGAATGTCCGGCTGTACCGGCTCATCCCCCATCCAGTTGCCGCCTGGAGTTAACCAGCGAGATGTTGGCAGATAGAGAGCCGAAGAGTCGCTCAATTCCACGAATTCGTAACCGGATCCCTCGCCAAAGGTTGGAACGCCTACCACCGTCGCCCGGCCTGCCTCCTGCAATACGGCCGCCACTGCCTCGGCTTCACCGATGGTCTGTTCATCTACTATAACCACTAATTCCATCTCATCCAGAGAGAGACGGTCTCCCTCCGGGAACCGATGTTCACTGCGAACCCCGTCTCGCCCCACGACCATCCGGAACACGCCCTGAGGCGGCAGGAACTGAGCGGCTACTTCTGCGGCCGCCTCGGCCGATCCGCCGGAACTGGCGCGAAGATCCAGGATGAGCGCAAGCATATCAAAACGTTTCAACTGCTCCAGGGCCTCGATCACCTGCTGGCCCGTATTGTCTCGGAAACGGTAGACCCGGATGTAGCCAATGCCGCCTGGAATAAGCTGCCTGGCTATGGTGGGCAATTGAACGTCGCCTCTGAACACTTCCAGTTCCAGAGGTTCAGGCTCCGAGGCTCTTTCCAGCGTCAGCCGGACTTTGGTGCCGGCATTTCCCCTTATGCGTTCCCCGATTTCCGAAGGCGTGGAATCGCCCACTGGAATTCCTTCCACTGCTGCCAGGACATCCCCAGACTCTACGCCCGCCTTTTCCGCCGGAGATCCCTCAAAGGGGAACAGAGTAATCAGCCCGCCCTGAGGCACCACGCGGGCGCCGATTCCCAGATAGGAACCCTCGATACTTCGCTCCAGCCGCTCATGGGCCTCAGGAACTTGCTCGGCGGTCAGGTACGACGCCGCCGGTTCCGGCAGGCCGTCCATCATCCCCCTTATGAGCATAGGAACCAACTCATCCAAGCCCACGTCGGGATTTTCGAGCCGATAGACCTGCGTTGCCCTCCAGAGGTCGATCAGCGCTGCGGGAACGTCGGGCGGCGCTTGCCCCCGCATACGGCCAATGTCGGTCAGAAACGGATAGGGTTCCATCTCCCCCAGCTCCATGATGCGGTTAATGGCTCCACCGGCGGCCGCGGCCTGGTCCAGCGTTTCCGGGTCGGCATAATTAACCAGGAGGGCATCCCAGGCCTCCCACACCGGCATCAGGTCTTCGGCAGTGAGCGAGGCCGCAGGTTCGTCCCCGGTAGAGGAGCAGGCTGCGGCAAAAAGGAGCGCAGCAACGGAAAGAGAAGCCAGGATGATGCGGAAGCTATGACGAGGAAGGCGTGAAGAAATCAAGGCACATTCCTGAAATCGAAAAGTAAGTCTCCCGCCATTGTACCAAAGCAGCGGCGCCCGGATTGGATGCAAGCGTTGCCAGCCTGCCGGACGGAATGTACACTGCGATGAGATGGACTCTGGGGCCGGGAGTCTCTCGCAATCCCGGCGCTCATGCGTTCAGCAGCAACGGAACAACGAACCTGGCTTATAACCTGGCTTATAACCTGGTTTATAAACGAAGTTAATAAACCCGGGGAATAAACCGGGTAAATAAACGAGGAGCTTCATCGATGATTAAGGTCACCGAGCTCTACCCAAACGAAGAGGGCAGAAATTTCGACTTCGATTACTGGGCCGGCACCCATATGGAAACCGTCCACCGGCTGCTCGACTCCATGGGTCTGCAACGCAGCGAGCTGGAAAAGGGCATATCCGCAGCAGACCCCGGCGCTCCCGCTCCCTTTGTTGCGATGGCTACCCTGTACTTCAACACTGCCGACGAAGTGCACGAGGGCTTCAAGACCCACGGAAGAGAGATTCTGGGCGACATCAGGAATTACACCGACATTTCTCCTCAATATCAGATCAGCGAAGTGCTTTAACTGCTCTGCGATTGCTTTTCTCTAGCGGAGCCCACAACGGGCAGACCTGGAAACGGGCCGCCCGTTGCTGCTGTAAACCGTCCGAGATTTGGGGCAATGCTTCAGAGAATGTCCTACCCTCCAAAGGGGCGAGCATATTATGATTCAGCGCGCCGACAAAGGCAGATCAGAAGCCTCGGCAGCCTTCGCATCGCTTTCCGAGCGGCTCATCCGGGAACACTGGGACTTCTACCCCACCGCCGGGGGACGCATCGGGCGGCATGAATACGATGGACGGCTACCCGACCTGTCGCCTTCGCAAGTGATCCGGCGCGAGAAGCAAATCCGCGCGGGCATGATCGAGTTGCAGGCGCTGGACACGACAGCTCTGGGAGTTGAGGAGCAAATGTCCTGTCGTATGCTGGATCTGTTCCTGCAACGCGAGTTGTTCACCTCCGAAGAGATGAAGCCTATGGAAAACAACCCGATGCGGCAGGCGGGCTTCCTTGACATGGGAAGGTATATCCGTCGCGACTACGCGCCGATGGAAGACAGGCTTCGCTCCGCAACCTCTGCGCTGCGGCAGGTGCCGGACTTTGTTCAAACGCTGGATGTCGCCCTGCGCGACGACCTTTCCCGTCACATGGTAGATATGAGCGTGGAAAGCTACTCTGGGATGGCGCGCTTCTACCGCACAGATCTCGCCGCCTTCGCCGACGCCGTTGGAGACCGCCGGATTGCCTCCGACCTGTCGGATGCAATCAACGCCGCTGCATTGGCCGTCGACGGATTCGTGGAGCGGCTGAAGGCCAGAGCCCGGGGCGGTGATAACGACTTCGCCATCGGCAGCCGGCTATACTCTCGTATGCTGGCCGCCGGCGAGGGGCTGGATATTCCGCTGGAACGCATCGCATCCGTGGGACAGGCCAATCTGGAGGAAAACTTCGCCCGCCTTCGGGAAACGGCGAACTCGCTGAACCCGAACAGGCCAGTATCGGCCATTGTGGAAGAAATCAGCCGGAACCACCCCAACGCCGCCGGGCTTATTCCTGATGCCCGGGCAATGCTGGAAGATATACGGCAGTCGCTGCTGGACTACGACATTATATCCCTGCCGTCGGAGGATCGTTGCCAGGTTGTCGAGACTCCGGCATACATGCGCTACGCCTTTGCCGCTATGGACAGTGCGGGCGCACTGGAAACCACGGCCACAGAGTCTTATTACTACGTGACTCCCGTCGAGGAACACTGGCCGCCGGAACAGGCGGAAGAGTGGCTTTCCAAGTTCGATTACAACACATTGCGAATCATATCCATTCACGAAGTGTATCCCGGCCACTTCGTCCACAACCTGCACAACCGCTACGGCAGAACTTTGCCCCTGATTAACCGGGTTGCCGCCTCGTATGCCTTCAGCGAAGGATGGGCGCACTACGCCGAGCAGATGATGCTGGAGACCGAGTATGGAGAAGGACGGCCCGAACTGCTGCTGACGCAGCTTCTGGAGGCGCTGGTGCGGAACTGCCGTTACGTATGCTCCATAGCCACGCACACAGGGGGCATGACGGTGGAAGAGGCCACCCGATTCTTCATGGACTACTCTCTGATGGCCGAATACCCGTCCCGGCGGGAGGCGATCAGGAGCGTATTCGACCCTGGGTATCTGAACTACACACTGGGCAAACTGATGATTCTCAAACTCAGAGAAGATTACAGGAAGGAAAACAGGGGCGACTATTCTCTGAAGAAGTTCCACGACCGGCTGCTGTCCTACGGGGCGCCGCCGCTGCCGCTGCTCCGTACTGTCATGCTGAAACAGGCAGGCGCGCCCCTTTAGATAACGTCCTGCCGTTCCGCCGGCGGCGGTAAGAGCAAGGCGCGCTCAGGTGCGGAAGGTGATCTTGCGGAACGCCTCGCCATACCTGGCTCCGGAATCCCCCGCTCCTTCCTGCCCGCGCCGGCGGATAAAGGAATCGATTTCCGCCTCGGTGCGGCCCTTTGTGCGGGTTTTGCCTGCCTTCACGGCGCGGGCCTTGGCATCTATGGACGCATCGATGCCAACGAATGTATCTGGAGTTTCCGTTCCCCAGAAAAGCACTGTGCCGGTCTTGTGCGGTTCCAGCCCCTCGTCGCTCCACAGCTCTTCGAAGTGAAGGTGATCCCTCGCGCACGGGAATACTGCGTCCAGCGTCACCTGACCGGCGATGCGGCTGTCCCGGTGCCAGGCCAGGTTCTTGCGGTAAGGTTCAGGGCAGACAACGACGTCAGGGCGCACCTGGCGGATCTGGCGCACCAGCTCCCGGCGGAAGTCATCGCCATCTTCCAGGCCGCCGTCGAGACGCCCCAGCGGCGCCAGCTCCTGTACCCCCAATTCCCGGGCAGCTTCCGCCTGCTCCTGCCGACGTCTGTCGGCGAGATCGGAAGCGGATACGGAAGGATCCGCCGTCCCCTTGCCGCCATCCGTGCAGACCACATAACGCACGGTCGCTCCCTCGCTGATCCACCGGGCAATGCTGCCGCCGCACCAGAATTCGGCATCGTTGGGATGCGGCGTTACCACCAGTACGCGCTGCGGCGTGTCATCCATCTGCTTGATCCTCCTCATGCTTCTATTGGGGGAACATAGAGCTACCTTTCCGTGTCTGCTCTCGATCTGGCCTCAAACCCGGAGCGCGTGAACATTCGCTCGGAGAGTATGCCGCCGGAAACCACCACGCTCATTGCCTCTTCCACTGACATATCCAGCCTTTCCACCTGGCTGGCTGGCACTATAACCAGGAAGCCTGAGGAAGGTATGGGCGTGGTTGGCACATATATCGAGAGGACTTCCTTGCCTTCAGCGTCATACATTTGCGCTGTGATCAGGCCGATAGAGCGTATCCCAGGGCGGGGAAACTCCACCAGGACAACGCCGGTGTATCTCCCTGCGTCTCCGGCGCCATCGGCGCGGCCGCCATTGGACAGCAGTTCAACAGCGGTTCTTGTGGTGCTGTAGATTCCCTTGACCAGGGGAATTACTTCCATAACTCTGTGGGCCAGATCAATAATGCGCCGGCCGACAACGAAGGCCGCCACCAGACCCACAATGTAGATCACAATAAGAAGCGCCACGAGGCCGGTCCCGTGAACGTCCGGGCCTGGCAGCAGGTCAGTGACAGGCTGGAGAATGGGGGTCAGAAGGTCGAAGATGAACTTCAGCACCAGCGCTGTTATGCCAATGGGCAGCATCACCAGCATTCCGGCGGCAAACGTGCGCTGGAAATGCCTGACGACGCGCCCGATAACCCTTCGTCCTGTAGACAGCCGGCAATCAGGTTGACCGGATGCGCCATCGGCGCCCGATTGGCCTGGGGTGGGAAGCGGCGGAGTCAAGGCAGAATCGCTTGATTACGCAGAAGTGAGGAAAGCCTGGTCAGTTCAATGGAACCGCACGGATGGCTGTCCGGCTCCGGACCACGGCGGAAATCAGTACAGCAACTCGGCGGCGCGTTGTCCATGGGACACCCGACTGGATCAGCGCCTCGCGGCAGAAAGGGATCGATATTCTTCAGAGAGCATGGAAGCCACGCTGCTCCAGCCCATCAGTTCCGCGCGGCGTCTGGCCGCTGCTCCCATGCTCTCCTGAAGACCGGAGCTTGATATTATCATCTCGACGGAGTTGGCGAAGGCATCGGGGCATCGCCACGCCTTGAGGTATCCGGTGCGGCCGTGCTGCACGATGGTGGGCAGCCCCCCGACTCTCGTTGCCACCACAGGGGTGCCGCAGGCCATAGACTCCAGGGCCACAAGGCCGAAACTCTCATAATACGACGGCACAACGCAGACATCGGCAGCGTTGTAATACAGCGGAAGGTCATCGTGATCCACGCGGCCCACGAAGTCAATAAGCCCGTCAACCTCCCGCTCTCTGGCGAGGCGTCGCACCCTGTCGGTCTCCGGCTCCCCGGCGCCGCCGCCGCCCACGACCATCATGCGAACGTTCTGTTCCCCGGCTTCCATTTGCGCCGCCGTTTCAACGAGCAGATCCAGGCCCTTGAGCGGCTCAACCCGGCCCACATACAGAAGGACCTTCTCGCCGTTAAGCCCCAGCCTTCGGCGGACCTCCCCCTGGTCAAGAGGGCGGAACTTGGTCAAGTCAACGCCGCAGGGAACAAGAGTCACCCGCGAAGGATCAGCCCCATACAGGCGGGCCATGGCGTCTCGCTCATGCCCGCTGAAAGCTACTATCCTGTCTGCGGTGAGCATCGCCTCCCGTTCAGTCTTCTTCCGTTCTTCAGGTTCAACTTCGCCGGCCCGCGACTGCATCTTGATCAATGCCAGCGTGTGGAATGTCACAACATGGGGGATGCCGAGATATCGCGAAAGCCTCTGCCCGGCCCACGCGGAGAGCCAATAGTGCGAGTGTACTACTCCGTAGCCGACATCTTCTCTTTCCCGAAATGCGACCAGCTCCTCCAGGAAACCCGGCAGATGGGCGTAGAGTTCGCCAACATCGGCCTTGTGCGGGCCGCCAGGCAGGTGAACGACACGGACATTCGGCGCTATCCAGTCGATGCCGGAGCCGCCCTCATGCTCGCGGGTAAAGATGTCCACGGAAATGCCGGATTCTCCCATGGCCCGGGAAAGCTCCCGGACGTACACGTTCATACCCCCTGACTTGCCCTGTCCCGGGGCGGCCAGGGGGCAAGCGTGAAATGCAATGAACGCAGCTCGCTCCAGGCTCAACTTCGTTTCACCACCATTTTGTAGAGACTCTTCTGACGCCCTCCGAGGTGCGCCTTGTAGGGTTCCGGCCCCCGCAGGAAGTCGAAATAGGCGAAATCTTTTTCCACAGCATCCTTGACGCTCAAGGCATGCAGCAGCAAACCGGCACTATAGTAGGAGAAGGCAGGGTCGTATCCGCTATTGTACAACAGGCGCGTCCGGCCATAGTCGAAACACAGACTGGCGGCCGCATTAGCCCCTTCTATTTCCATGAAGAACAGGCGAATCCGGTCCAGCTCCGCCATACGCCGAGCCAGAGCCAGGAAGAATCGCTCTCGCTCCGGGGTCATGTATTCTTCCTTATCGGCTCGGCTCATCCGCATCAGGGAGAGAAAGTCGCCGAAGCTTGCCAGGACGTCTTCGGGAGCAGTCAGGCAACGCCAGCTCCAGTTCGTCTGCGAGTCCAGTCTGCGAAACTTCCGGCGAAGTTCGTGGCGGTCTTTCTTGCTCAGCAAAGCCAGGTATTCATCCCAACTGCCGGGCAGGCAGACTCCGGAAGTGACGTCTTCATACTCGACTTCCACATCGTAGCCCCGTTCCCGGGCCATCCCGGGAAGATGGGCCAGAGTCGGCGAATGCTCAAGGAGCGAGTCCAGCTTGAACTCGCGCCACTCCAACGAACCGAGAAAGTCCAGAAGCGTCGGGTAAAAGATGTCTTCGCATCCCGGGCGCACCAGAAAATCGTTGTAATCGAAAGTATCGGGGGCGCCCACGAATCCCATGGAGTCTCCCTGGCGGGCCAAAGAAGCCAATGCGTCCAACCCTCCCCCGGCGGCGGGCATGCTGAAGCCGATCATTTCCCGGTCTCCACCGAAGTTGTTCCACCAGACTTCCTGCCACTGGGGAGAAAGAAAAATGCTGGCTACCGGAGACTCGCGCAGTATGGAAGCCCACTCTTTACGCGGGTCCTGAAAGGAAGTGACTGGTCGAAGAGCCACGGTCAACTGCTGTGCATCAAATTCAGTAATGCTTCTCTTATCTCCTTGGGGGCTGACTTGTCCCGAATGGCTGTGGTCAGCATCCGGGCGCCGGGCTTTCGGATGCCGCGCATGGACATGCACAAGTGCTCAGCCTCCAGCTCAACCGCCACAACAAACGGATCCAGCACATTGCAGATTGCGTCGGCGACCTCTGCGGTCAAGCGCTCCTGCGTCTGCGGCCGGGCAGCGGCAACCTCCAGGGCGCGCCCCAGCTTGCTTACGCCCGCGATACGCCTTCCCGGAACGTAGCCGATTCGCGCCTCCCCGAAAAAGGGCAGCAGATGGTGTTCGCAAATTGAGTGAAAGGACAGGCGGCCCAAGGCCACCGGGTCGCTGGATTCGGCTTCAAAAACCGCGTCGATAGCGTCCTCGGCGCGCGCGCCCACGCCTGCGAAGAGGGACTGGTACATCCGGGCCACGCGGGCTGGCGTCTGTTCCAGACCTTCCCGGCGGGGGTCTTCGCCGAGCGCCTCAAGCAAATCGGCTACCGCCTGCTGTATCCGGTTCTGTGCGACCGTAGTTTTCCCCCGTCAAGCTCCCTCCCGATGGGAGGGGCATCTGCTTGCCTGTCTTTCAGGAAAGGGCAGCCGCCTCAACGGCCTCCAGCGTTGGCTCTACGACAATGGTCTGATGAGATACGCTGGACACCGCCAGGTCAGGGTCCTTGAGACCGGTGCCAGTGAAAATGCACACTACCCTGCGTCCTGACAGATCGAGCCCTTGCCGGTGCAGCTTGATCAGCCCTGCGAAGGAAGCCGCCGACGCCGCTTCGCAGAATATGCCTTCCTGCGATGCCAGCAACCGGTAGCTCTCCAGGATTTCGTCGTCCGATACCATGTCGATAACGCCGCCAGAACTGTCGCGGGCGTCCAGGGCGCCTTTCCAGCTTGCCGGGTTGCCGATACGGATGGCGGAGGCGATGGTCTGCGGGTTGGACACAGGCTCTCCCCGCACAATCGGCGCCGCGCCCTCTGCCTGGAAGCCCATCATCCTGGGCAGCGTCCGGCTGTTCCCCAGTTCGTAATACTCCCGGAATCCCCTCCAGTAGGCGGTGATATTCCCTGCATTGCCCACCGGGATAAACAGGTAATCAGGCGCATCCCCAAGAACATCGACTATCTCAAAAGCCGCAGTTTTCTGTCCTTCCAGGCGATAGGGGTTCACCGAGTTAACGAGGGTGACCTCGTGCTTGGTGGTGAACGTGCGCACGAGGTCCAGGGCGGTGTCGAAATTCCCGTCGACCGTGATAATTCTGGCTCCATACGCCATAGCCTGAGCCAGCTTGCCCATGGCCACCTCGCCCTTCGGAATGATAACCAGGGCGGGCAGTCCGCTGTAAGCGCCGAAAGCGGCCGCAGAGGCGCTGGTGTTCCCGGTAGATGCGCACATGATGGCCCGGCTGCCTTCCTCCAAAGCCTTGGCGATGGCAACGACCATTCCCCTGTCTTTGAACGAGCCGGTGGGGTTGCATCCTTCCAGCTTGAAGTACAGCTCGGAGCAGCCCAGTTCGGCAGCCAGCCGGTTGGACTTCACCAGCGGAGTATCGCCCTCGCCGAGGGTGATCATGGGCGTGGAATCAGTGACCGGCAGCAGATATCTATATGTTTTCAGTACGCCGATTCCCATCTCACTCCATGGTTCCGCTGGCCTTTGCGCAACTGGGGTTCATAAATACCGCCGCGGCAAATTTACTCCTCGATTCGCAGCATATTTCCCACCCGGCGCACCTGGTCGAGCCGGCCGATGGCTACCAGCGCCTGCTGAACCGACGCCTCTGCCGCCGGATGGGTCATTATGACAATTTCTGCGCTCTGTGTCTCCGCGTCGGCGTCCTTCTGAAGAACCGAGGCGATGCTGATGTTCTCGTCTCCCAGAGCCCTGGCTATCTGCGCCAGCACCCCGGCCTGGTCGGCAACTATCAGCCGAATGTAATACCTGGTCTGGAGGGCGTCAATGGGACGCACAGCCAATTGCTGCGACAGTTCTCCGGCGCCCCCGGGAGCCGCGTTGTCGCGCACAAGCCGGGCGGTTTCCGCCAGGTCTCCCAGCACGGCGCTGGTCGTGGGCCCGCGCCCTGCGCCCATACCGTGGAACAGCACCTGCCCGCACAGGCTGCCGTGCACTTCCACCGCATTGTACACACCATTGACGTTGGCGAGCATGTTTTCCGACGGCACGAGGGCCGGGTACACGCGCAACTGAACCTCGCCGCCGTTGAGATCGGCAATTGCCAGCGACTTGATGGCATAGCCGAATTCTTCGGCGTAGCGGAAGTCCTGCGGCTCCAGGGCCGAGATGCCCTGCCGGTAAACGTCCTCCGGGCGGAAGCGGCGGCCGTAGGCCAGAGTGGCCAGGATAGTCAGCTTATATGCGGCGTCTATGCCCTCGACGTCGTTTGTCGGGTCGGCTTCGGCGTAGCCCAGAGCCTGCGCTTCCGACAGGGCATCGGCAAAGGCGGCGCGCTGGAAGGCCATGCGCGTGAGGATGTAATTGGCGGTTCCGTTGATCACGCTGCGAATTGAGTATACGTCGTTGGCGGCGAGTTCGTTCATAAGGCAGCCGACTATGGGTATGCCGCCGCCCACGCTGGCTTCGAACAGCAGGCTGACCCGCCTGGCGCGTGCAAGGGCTATCAGCTCGGCGCCGTCCTTTGCCATCACTTCCTTGTTGGCGGTAACCACGTGCTTGCCCGCCTCCAGCGCCCGCCGGAAGTAGCCGGACGCCGGATCGGAGCCCCCCATCACCTCGACCAGGATGTCGATTTCGGGATCGTCCAGGATGTCTTCAGCGTTGGTCGTCAGCAGAGCCTGCGGCACTTCCACATCGCGGGGGCGAAAGCGGTCGCGCACCAGCACCCGGCGCAGATTGACGGAACACCCGATTCGAGCCGCCACTGGCGAAGGCTCCTGCAACAAAGCCGAGGCGACGCCCCCGCCGACTACGCCCAAACCCATGAGACCCACATTTATGCCGGAATCGCTGGACATACTCTAGCTGCCTACCTGCCCGCTGGCCCGGAGGCTGAGACCCGCGGCGCTGTGACGAGCACCTGGTCGGCCACCCAGTCATACAAGCGGCTGTTGAAGTTCATTTTTACCGTGCCGTTGGCGGCGCCTTCCTGGAGGGCTTCGTCCTTCCATGCCTGTACGAGTTCCAGGGTGACTTTAACCCTCATGCGTTCTTCGATTTCCCTTTCCTCCGGGCCGGACAGCTTCTCGATTATGTAAATGCCTTCACGGTCGTAGAAAGGGCTGCTTGTCTCTCCGGGTTCCAGAGCGGTCACTCCCAGCTCGTCGTCGCCATAGAGAAGGGGGTCGAGACTGGGGAAGGCTCCCCTGGGCACCCACCCGACGTATCCGGAGGAATCGGCGTATCCCGCCGAGCGGGAAACTTCCCTGGCGACGACCTCGAAGGGTTCGATTTCCACTCTGCGCGCCACCTGGTCAGGCTGCAATTCGCTGCTTCCTGTTTCCTGGGGGTCTACCGGCAGCCTGATCCATCGAACTTCCACGTGATCCTGGGAGCTCTCGACCTGTTGGTTCTGGAGCAGGAAGAGCCCAAACTCCGTGAGGTCTTCCTCTACGATGACTCTATATTCGGAATCGGTAAGGCCGGTAGCGGTGAGGAAGGTCTGGTAGTTGTTCCGGTATTCCTGGTCCAACTGACCTGGGTCCACTTCCTGGCCTTCCGGCGGCGTGGGCTGAAACTGCCGGCGCAGCTCGTTGTTTATAGCCTCTTCGCTGGGTTTTATCCCCAAGCCGGGAGCGGCCTGGCGCAGGATTTCCACGTTCACCAGCTTTTGCAGGTTTTCAAACGGCACGACGCTAAGATCGACCCGCCCGCCCTGATATCTGTTCACTCCTTGAAGCACCCTGATTCGCTGAACCAGGTCGCCCATTGTGAACTCGACGTCGTTGACGCTGCCCGCCCAGACCCGGGGCGGTCGATAGAACTCCCGATAATATCCGACGATGACTACGCCGAAAATCACAACGAGCAGGGAAGTTCCGATGCCGATAGACCAGTAACGGCGGCGGCGCTCTCTCCTTTCCGCAGTGGACGGCGAGCCCGGCCCCTGTTCGTCTCCGGCGCCGGTGCGGGCTGGACGCCCGCGTCCAGCCCGGCCGGGAGGTTGCCGGAAACGGCCGCCAATCCGGGCTAGAGCCATAACCTGCCGTCGACTCGATGCGGGCATACCCGGGCGGCCGCATCCCGCGATTGCGGGTGAATCGAGCGCGGAGCGTTTTCCAGATCCGCCCGCTGGCGTCGCATCAGAGGGTCAGCGGCGGACACTGGGAAAGGAGTGATGCGCTACGAACGGGATGAGGGCAATGTGCCGGGCGCGCTGGATAGCCAGGCGCAACGCGCGCTGGTGCCGGGCGCAGACGCCGGTGCGTCGGCGGGGCTCGATCTTGGCCCGGTCGGAAACAAACCGGCGGATTTTATCGGTATCCTTGTAATCTATGATCTTGATGTGTTCGACGCAGAAAGTGCAGACGCGGCGGCGCGGAACGAACCGGCCTCGCGGCCGTCCGCCCGGGCGCCCGCCCGGTCTTCCGCCGCCCGGGCCGCCGGGAGGGCGTCCGCCGGGCGGCCCAGGCGGGCGTGAACCCTGATGGCTGTCCGGCGGCCTGTTGCTGGCTTCGGTCGTCATAGCTGTCCTGATTCCTTCAACTGCTGTGTAGCTTGTGCTGCCTTTTCAGAAGGGCAGATCGTCAGTCTCGTCCCAAGGCGGTTCGCCGCCCTGGGAGCCGCCTCTGCCTCCGCCGTAGCTGTCGCGGTCTCCATATCCGCCGCCGTACTCATTGTCGCCGCGGCGGCCCAGCATTTGCATTTCAGTCGCAACGACGTCTAGTGAGTAACGTGGATTGCCGTCACGGTCAGTATAAACGCGACCCCGCAGGCGACCTTCGACGTACACCTGCTGGCCTCTGGTCAAGTACTGGTTGCAGATTTCAGCAAGCCTGCCGAAGGTGCTGACGTTAAACCACTCGGTTTCTTCCTTCTGTTCTCCATCGGTCGCCCTGTATCGCCGATTGGAAGCAACACTGAACGACGTCGAGGACTGTCCATTGGCGGTATAACGCATTTCCGGGTCGCGCCCAACATTGCCGATGACTATAATCTTGTTCACGGCTGCCCCTGCTGTTCTGACGGCTGTTCCGGCTGTGGTTCGCCGGGAGCGGCGGCTTCGGGCGCAGGCGGGGCGGGCGTTTCTGCGCTGGCTGGCGCTGCCTCGGCGGGCGGAGCAGGAGAGGCCGGCGCCGCGGGAGCGGCAGACTGGGGCGCTCCGGCGGGCGGAGCAGGAGAGGCCGGCGCCGCGGGAGCGGCAGACTGGGGCGCTCCGGCGGGCGGAGCAGGAGAGGCCGGCGCCGCGGGAGCGGCAGACTGGGGCGCTCCGGCGGGCGGAGCAGGAGAGGCCGGCGCCGCGGGAGCGGCAGACTGGGGCGCTCCGGCGGGCGGAGCAGGAGAGGCCGGCGCCGCGGGAGCGGCAGACTGGGGCGCTCCGGCGGGCGGAGCAGGAGAGGCCGGCGCCGCGGGAGCGGCAGACTGGGGCGCTCCGGCGGGCGGAGCAGGAGAGGCCGGCGCCGCGGGAGCGGCAGACTGGGGCGCTCCGGCGGGCGGAGCAGGAGAGGCCGGCGCCGCGGGAGCGGCAGACTGGGGCGCTCCGGCGGGCGGAGCAGGCTGGCGCGGAGGCCGGGGAGCGCGGGTCTGCGCCGCGTGAGCCGCCAGCTCTTCTTCAGACACTGTCGCCGTAACCAGCGAGCGCAACACCTGGTCGTCCAGCTTCAGATAGTTCTCCAGCTCGCGGTTGAAAGACTGGTCGGTGGCGAACCTCGTGATGTGATAATTTCCTTCCAGGAACTGATATTGACCCTTTTTCACCGGATACGCCAGTCTCCTGGTGCCCCAGCGTTCTTCGTGAACGATTTCGGCTTTCCGGGTGGTGATAAAGCCCTTGATCCTTTCCCAAGCCTGCCTGGCCTCATCGGGGCTGATCATCGGGCTGAGAACAACTGCCAGCTCGTAATGACGCAAAGGTTCCCCTGCCATAGTAGAAATAGTGAAGTGATTATAGCATCGGCCTCTTGCCGTCTCAACTAGTCGTCAATTCCCGGCACTGGGAACCTGGAGGTCAGCTCGCGCACTTCGTCGGCTACCTCGCGTTGAACCTGCGGGTTGTTTATATCGGTCAGCGCGCGGGCCACCATAGAGGCGACCTGGCCGGCTTCGGCGTCGCCCATGCCCCGGCTGGTGATGGCCGGGGTGCCCAGTCGCAAGCCGCTGGTCACTCGGGGAGGGCGCTCGTCGAAGGGGATGGCGTTCTTGTTGGCGATGATGCCCACAGCGTCCAGGGCCTGTTCCGCCTGCTGCCCGGTAATGCCCAGGGGCGTCACGTCCACCAGCAGCAGGTGGTTGTCGGTGCCGCCCGAGACCAGCCGCATACCGGCTTCGGAAAGCCCGGCGGCCAGAACCTGGCAGTTCTCCACAACCTGCCGGGCGTACTGGGCGAACTCCGGCTTGAGAGCCTGTCCGAAGCAAACGGCCTTGCCGGCGATGGCATGCATCATTGGCCCGCCCTGCATAACCGGGAACACGGCGAAATCTATATCCCGGGCCAGCTCCTGGGTGCACATGATGAACCCGCCTCGAGGGCCGCGCAGGCTCTTCTGCGTGGTGGAGGTAACAATCTGGGCGTAGGGCAGCGGCGAGGGATGCGCCCCGCCCGCGATCAGGCCCGATATATGAGCCATGTCCACCATCAGAAGGGCGCCCACGCTGTCGGCAATCTCCCGGAAGCGGGCGAAATCGATCAGCCGGGGATAGGCGCTGTATCCGGCGACGATAATCCTGGGCCGGTGCTTCCGGGCCAGGCGCTCCACCTCATCAAAGTCTATGGTCTCCGTTTCCCGGTCAACGCCGTAGGAAACGAAGTTGTAGAGCCTGCCGGAGAAGTTCACCTTGGCGCCGTGGGTCAAGTGGCCGCCGTGGTCAAGCTGCATCCCCATGACCGTATCACCGGGATTCAGCAGGGCGAAGTAGGCGGCCATGTTGGCCTGGGCGCCGCTGTGGGGCTGTACATTGGCGTGTTCCGCCCCGAACAGCTCCCTGGCCCTGGCGACGGCGAGGCTTTCGACAGCGTCCGCGTAGTCGCATCCGCCGTAGTAGCGCCGGCCGGGGTATCCCTCGGCATACTTGTTGCTGATTACGCTGGATCCCGACGCCAGCACAGCTCTGCTGGCGTAATTCTCCGATGCGATGAGGACTATGGACTCGCGTTGACGCAGCTCTTCGCCTTGCAGCGCTTCGGCAACTTCGGGATCCAGGTCAGCTAACGGCGGCATGAAGCTCTCCTTCGCGGGCAGCGGCAACAGTCCATGGAAGGGAGAATTGCCGCCCTTGTGTTACAGTCTACGATTGAGCAATCCGGGCTGTCAAAGAACCGGGCTGTCAAAGAAACTTGCGAAGCGGCCCGCGCTCCGGCGCCGCTTCCCCGAGAGGCGGAGCGGCATAGGGGCCGGGCAGGACTTCCGGCCCCGGCCGGAGGAACGTGTATAATCCTGATCCTTAAGGATACGCTTGTGATGTACTGGTCGGGATATACCAGGGAATCGGAACAGGGAAGGAAAACATGGCAGGCGACTATGACGTTCTGATCGTTGGCGGCGGATTGGCCGGAATGACCGCCGGGCTGTACGCGGCTCGCTATGGTCTGCGCGCAGCCATCGTTGAGCGCATGATGGGCGGCGCATCCATTATCAACGTGGAAAAAATCGAGAACTTTCCCGGCTTCCCCGAGGGCGTCATGGGAGCGGACCTCGCGGCCATTACCCAGGAACAGGCTATGAACGCCGGGGCCGAGTTCGTGATGGGGGAAGTTTCCGGCATAGCCGGGATGGGAGACATCCGCGTCGTGAACACCGACGCCGGCGAGTTTCGGGCGAAGGCGGTGATTATCGCCGCCGGATCGACCCTGAGAATGCTGGGAGTCCCCGGCGAGGAGGAGTTCACGGGCCGGGGCGTTTCCCAGTGCGCCACATGCGACGGCCCTCTATACAGCGGCGAGGTGGTCGGCGTCGCCGGAGGCGGCGACTCCGCAGCGGACGAGGCCCTGGCGCTGACCCAGTATGCCGAACGGGTGATGCTGTTTCACCGCCGGGACGCACTGCGGGCCCAACAGGAACTGGCGAACCGCGTGCTGGCCGAACCGAAGATCGAAGTGGTCTGGAATACTGTCGTAGACGAGGTTCTGGGCGAAAACGCCGTCTCAGGTGTCCGCGTGACCAATGTCGGGAGCGGCGATAAGGAAACCCGCGAGCTTTCCGGCCTGTTCGTCTACGTGGGCCTTGCCCCCAATTCCGGCATAGTCGAGGGCCTCCTTGAAACCGACGGAGCCGGGCACATCCCGGTAAACGTTTCCATGGAGACCAAGCTTTCCGGCGTATACGCCGCGGGAGACATACGGCAGCATTCTTCGTCGCAGCTTGTATCCGCCGCCGGCGACGGCGCAACAGCCGCCATCGCGGCCTACCGGTACATTTCCGGCAGGTCGTGGAGCTAAAACAGGCCCGGCAGGTCGTGGAGCTAAAACAGGCCCGGCAGGTCGTGGAGCTAAAACAGGCCCGGAGGAACAAAATCCCCGCCATCGGAGAGTATCATGCCTGGAGACTACATCGATCTGGTAGATGAGCAACTTCAAGAGAGCAGGACCATCGCCGTGGTTGGTCTTTCGAACAATCCGGAGCGGGACAGCTATCGGGTAGCCAGCTACCTGCAAAACCAGGGCTACCGGATCATCCCGGTCAACCCGGTCATCGAAGAGGTCCTGGGAGAAAAGAGCTACCCCGACCTGACCTCGGTGCCGGAGCCCATCGATATGGTGGACGTGTTTCGCCGTTCCGACCAGGTGCCGCCAGTAGTGGACGAAGCCATCACGGTCGGCGCCCGTTACATCTGGATGCAGGACGGCGTAATCAACGAGGAGGCCAAGGCCAGAGCCGAGGCCGCCGGCATCCCCGTCATTATGAACGACTGCGCCCTGCGCCAGCACCGCCGCCGCTTCGGACGGGGGTAACTCCGGCCCCGGGCAAATGGCGCGCGACAAGACAGAGGCCGCAGCCTCAGCAGACCGGTTCAGCCGCGCTTTCACTGCGTTTCACATTGCGTTTCACCAGAAAGCGCGGAGCGCATGCAAGCGGAAGCGCGGAGCATATACAAGCCCGGGCATATCTGCGCTGTGGCCCTGTCTTGCCCTCGGTTTCCACCGCGAATCGCTTCACGCGGGGCCTGGTCGCCGAGCCTTCGGCCTCGCTCCTCCACACCACCCTGGGCCTGGCTTCTCGTCGGCGCGCCCTGGATGCCCAGGCCATTGACTTTTATATGTTTACTGCGTATCGCGGCAGAGAGCGCGGGCGCCCCCGCAGCCGGCGCAACTGCCCGCCTCCAGGCGCTTTCAGCTCCAGGCATAGACAATCTTACATTGGAATCTTTATAATCCGGCTCAGTTACGGGGTTCCCGGCAACTGCCATCTGCGCGTGTGCAACCCCGCCCCATTGGGAATCAAGGGAATCAAGAATTCTTAAGGCAGGAGAGGCATCCATGGCCAACCAGGATATTGAGCTTATGGCTCACCTCATGCGCCGCGCCGGTTTCGGCGCCACTTACGAGGAAATCGAACGCCGGGCCGCCGCAGGCTACGAGGCCACCGTCGAAGAGCTCCTCTCCCCGCTGGAACAGCCCGACCTGGACCGCCATATGCTCGAGCGCTACTTCGTTGACTGGAAGGAGATGAACGCCCTGGAGGTGAATCAGGCGTATCTCACCTACCGTATGATCAACACCCAGCGCCCGCTCCAGGAAAAGATGACGCTGTTCTGGCACGGCATCTTCTGCACCGGCAACTCCAAGTGCGAGCATGGCCGCCAGATTCAGAATCAGTTGGATATGTTCCGGGCCATCGGCATGGGCAACCTGCGCGACCTTCTGCTGGAGCTGTCTCGCGATCCGGCCATGGTTTTCTACCTTGACAACTGCATGAGCCACAAAGGCGCCATCAACGAGAACTACGGCCGCGAGCTGCTGGAACTGTTCTCCATGGGCGTAGGCATGGACGGCCGACCCAACTACTCCGAGGACGACGTGAAGGAAGTGGCCCGCGCCTTTACCGGCTGGACCATCACCAACGCCATTCCCCGCTATCCCTACGGGCGCTATGCGTCCCAGTTCGTCTACAACCCTGCCGACCACGACGAAGACGAAAAGACGTTCCTTGGCGAAACGGGGAACTTCAACGGCGAAGAGATCGTAGACATCATCTCGCGGCAGCCGGCTACGGCCCGTTTCATATCCCGTCATCTGTACAACTTCTTCGTAGCCGACGAGCCGCAGGTGCCGGCCTGGCAGGACTCGCCTCCCCGCGATCCCGAAGCAATCAAGATGCTGGAAGACGCATACTTCGAGTCCAGCTACAACCTGACGGCCATGCTCCGGACGCTGTTCAACTCGGAGTTCTTCAAGAATGCCCGATTTGCCAAGGTGAAGAGCCCTGCGGAAACTGTGGCCGGCACCATGCGCCTGGTGCAGGACTTCACCCACCCCAAACCGGGCCTGCACCCCATCGCCATGGAAATCCGCTACATGGGCCAGGACCTGATGAACCCGCCGACGGTGGAAGGCTGGCATACCGGCGCCGAGTGGATCGACAGCGGCACGCTGGTAGAGCGCATCAACTTCGCCGCCGACCAGGTGGGCAACACAGACCTGCCCGGGATCCGCGCCATCATCGAGCGCATGAGATCCGAGAGCGTAACCGAGCCTTCGGCCTTCGTTGACCGCTGCCTGGATATGGTCGGCTCCTACCATCTGCCGGAGGAGACGCTCGACTACCTGGTGAAGCACGTAACCAATGGCGGCCCACTGAAGACGGGCACCGACGACTACGCCCGCCGCGTCGGCCAGACGCTGCAACTCATCGTTGCAACCCAGGAGTACCAGTTCGCTTAGGAGAGCGGAATCGAAGCCTCCCCCGTTCCTGATTCTCATTCGCAGGAAGAAATATGGGCAGACTGGATGGCAAGGTGGTTCTGATCAGCGGCGGCGCCCGCGGCCAAGGGGCAGTGGAAGCCCGAATGATGGCTCAGGAAGGCGCCAGAGTCATTATCGGCGACGTCCTGGACGAACTGGGGAGGCAGGTCGAGGCCGAGCTGACCGAGGCCGGGCTGGATGTAACCTACGTCCACCTGGACGTCACCAGCGAAGAGGACTGGAGCGCAGCTGTTTCCGCCGCCATCTCTGCCTACGGCCGCCTGGACACCCTGGTAAACAACGCCGGCATCCTGATTCGCAAGGGAATCGAGGACACGACGGTAGAGGACTGGGACAGGATCATGGACGTGAACGCCAAGGGCGTGTTCCTGGGAACCAGGGCCGCCATTCCCGCCATGCGCGAAGCTGGCGGAGGTTCCATCATCAACATCTCGTCCACCGCCGGGCTGGTAGGCAGCCCCGAGGGCTCCCCCAGCTACACTGCCACCAAGGGCGCAGTCCGGCTGCTGACCAAGTCCACCGCCATCCAGTACGCCCAGGAAGGAATCCGCTGCAACTCGGTGCATCCCGGCCCAATAGACACCGAGATGATACGGGGCGTCTTGTCAGCCCCCGACCAGTGGGAGGCGCGAATGCGCCGCCTGCCCCTGAAGCGGATAGGCGCCGCGGAAGACATAGCCTACGGCGTGATTTACCTGGCATCCGATGAATCATCTTTCGTGACCGGTGCGGAACTGGTCATAGACGGCGGCACGACCGCCGAGTAGGGGCCCGAAGAAACTGAACTTGACGCGGCTACAAGACACCCGATTAAGGAGTGGCCAGACAATGACTTCGACTAAGAAAGACCCTGTCCTGGTGGTGCTGCAGCTTTCGGGCGGCAACGACGCCGTCAACACCCTGATTCCTTACGGCGACCCGCTCTACGCCGACAACCGCCCAACGGTGCGGGTGTCCGACGAGCAGGTTCTGCGTCTGAACGACTACCTGGGCTTCAACCCCGCTATGGGCCCGCTGAAGGGCCTCTACGACCAGGGCAAGGTGGCCGTCATCCAGGGCATCGGCTACCCTAACCCCAACCGGTCGCACTTCCGCTCCATGGACATCTGGCATACCTGCGAGCCGGACAAGGTAGGCACTGAAGGCTGGATCGGCAGGGCTATCAGGGACATAGACCCCGGAGCGGGGAACGTTCTGACCGGCGTCAACTTCGGGCGAGGACTGCCCCGTTCGATGGCTGCCCCGCAAGTCCCCGTCGCCTCGGTGGGCAACCTTGAAACCTATGGCGTGCTGACCGGCATAGAGGAAGAGGAGAGAGACGAGGCCCTTGACCTGTTCTCCCGCATGTATTCCCCTGCGGTCGGGCGCGGCGCAGTGGTCGACTACCTGTCTCACACCGGCATGGACGCGCTCAAAGGCGCCGACATCCTGGCCACCGCCCCCGGCATGTACAACTCCACAGTGGAGTACGGCAACGACTCGGTAGCCCAGTACATGCGCAACATAGCCATGGTGCATCTCGCCAACCTGGGAACCCGCTTCCTGTACACCACTGCGCCCTACAACAGCTTCGACACCCACGCCGGCGAGCTCAGCTCCCACGCCAAGCTGTGGAGAGACACCTCACGCGCCGTCTCCAGCTTCTACCAGGACATCAGCGAGAAATCGGCGAGCGACAACGTGCTGCTGCTGGTATTCACCGAGTTCGGGCGTCGCGTCCACGACAACGGATCAGGCACCGACCATGGATCTGGCGGCGTGGCTTTCGTCATCGGCGACCGCGTCAAGGGCGGGCTGTACGGCGAGTATCCGTCTCTCGCGCCTGAGAAGCTGCTGGAAGGCGACCTCCATTACAACAACGACTTCCGCGGCCTGTATTCCACCCTGCTGGAGCAGTGGATGGGCCTGGACGCCAAGCCCATCGTTGGCGGGACCTTCGAGCAAATGGACTTCATCCAGTAGCGCAGCAAGGATACGCAAGTCAGGGGCGGAAGCCCAAAACCTTCCCGCCCCTCCCGCCGACCCCTACAAAAGCGAGGTAATGATGGCTACACAGACTACGGGCATCACCTTCCAGTACAGCCACACCATCGGACGCGGAGAGTTCTCCGGCCCCGGTTTCCGCAACCCAGTGGCGGTAGCCCGCGGCGAGGACGACACGATGTACGTTGTCAACCGCTCCTACGAGTACCGGCCCGACGGCAAGCGCATCACCATCTGCACAGTGGACGAGGAATACGTTGGCGAGTTCGCGCGCGGCGTCCACACCGCCGGCGAAACCGATGAGAACAACAACGACGGCTCTCTGATCTGGCCCACCTCCGTCGCCCTCGACAGCAAGGGCAATGTATACGTAGCCGATGAGTGGCTGAACAGGATTTCCATGTTCGACCGCGACGGCGAGTGGCTGGGCAAGTGGGGGGTCAAAGGCAGCGGCGACGGAGAGATGGACGGACCCTCCGGCATGGCCTTCGATAGCGACGACAACCTGTTCATCGTCGACAGCAAGAACCACCGGGTGCAGAAATTCACCAGCGACGGCCAGTTCATCTCCAACTGGGGAACCGAAGGCGCGAACGCGGGCGAGCTGGGCCTCCCGTGGGGTATCTCCATCGACAAGGACGGCAACGTCTTCGTCGCCGACTGGCGCAATGACCGCGTCCAGAAGTTCAGCGCCGACGGCCGGTTCCTCCAGGAGTACGGCAAGGGCGACCTCAGCCGGCCTACCAGCGTCGATACCGACAGCCAGGGCCTGGTCTACATCGCCGACTGGGGCAACGAAAAGGTGCGGATATACAGCCCCGAAGGCGAATTGATCCAGACACTCACCGGCAACGCCACCATCTCCAAGTGGGGCAAAGACAAGCTGGACGCCAATGAAGAGATGTGGCGCGAGAGGGAAATCGCCCAGGGCATCGAACGCGAGAAGCTGTTCTGGGGAGCCTGTGCTGTTGAGGTGGATGCCCAGGACCGCCTGTTTGTGGTCGAGTCTTGCCGCAACCGCATCCAGACCTACCGAAAGCAGCAGCCGATGTTCTTCGGGGGCCGGCTCTAGGCCGGCTCCACCCTTCTTGCTCCGGAAATACGAAACGGGAAGAGGCGTGTCGTGTCCCTTCCCGTTACCGTTTACCACATCCTTAAATCGATCCGCCTGAGCCTGCCGCAAGAACGCGGGCCTGGCCGCCGGGGAAATTTGACTACGCCAGAACAGTTAGCTACAATGCTGAAGGCGCTGGGCATACGGCAGACTCCGCAGCGTCTCGCTATTGCCGAGGTGGTGGTCAATTCGGGCGATCACCCTTCAGTCAAGGAAATCTACCAGCGGGTTAAGGAATTTTTCCCATACGTGACCCTTGCCACCGTCTATTCCACTCTCGACACTCTGGAGAAAGCGGGAATAGTTCGCGCGCTGCCCTTTCAGAAACAGTCCCGCTATGACGCAAACCTGGAGCCGCACGCCAACCTTGTCTGCGTCGGCTGCGGCAGGGTGGTAGACTCCAGCGACGGCCGGGAAACCGTGGCCAGGCTGAAGGCCCGGCTGGAGACCGTCAGCGACTTCGAATTCACCGGCCAGCGGATCGACTTCTACGGCTGGTGCCGGAGCTGCGCCGACCGACGCGACCACAAGGCGCGGATAGCCGCCGGAAATTAGGCGGAAACTGATTAAACTGCGCCATGGGAGAAAGACGAATGAATGGTCTTGACTTCGACCGATTTGAGGCGCGTCTGAAAAATCGCGACGCACTACGAGATTCCGACCGGATAGAACACCGCAAGCTTGACCGGATTGAGCCTGAATATGCCGATGAATGGCCGTCGCAGCTCAATCCGGCGGTCCGTAATGCTCTGATTTCGTCTGAAATACCCCGTCCTTATCAACACCAGGCAAACGCCATAGCAAAGTCCCTGAGCGGGTCGGACGTCGTATTGGAGTCCCCTACGGCCAGCGGGAAGACATTGGCCTTCACCGCTCCGATGCTTCATGCGTTGAAGGAAAACCCCGGCTCCCATGCAATGATGATTTACCCTATGAAAGCTCTTGCTTTCGACCAGCGGCAGCAAATCCGGCAAGTCTGTGAACCCCTCAATATCGAATCTTGGCACTACGATGGAGACACGGAGGAAGACTGCAAGGCTTGGCTGCGAGAAAAGCCTGCCCACATCCTGCTGACCAACCCTGAATATCTGAATATGTCATTCCTGGGAAGTCGAGAGTCCTGGGAGAAGCACGCGGGGGGCGCAAAATTTCTGCGGAACCTGCGCTACGTCATCATCGACGAAATGCACGAATACCGCGGCTTCTTCGGAAGCAACATGGCATTGCTGCTGCGTCGGTTCTTTCTGCATCTAAACCGCATAGGGGCGCATCCGCAGATTTTCCTTTCCACTGCAACTTGCGCCAACCCTCAGGAACACGCCCGCTCGCTGACGGAAAGAGACGTCGAGGTGGTGTCCGCCAGAAACGTGCTGCGTCCCCAGCGGAAGTTCATGTTTGTAGACCTGGACATTCGTGATTTCCGTTACAGGGAAACTCTCCAGTTGAGGGTTGAAAAAGCTGCTATGGCGTCTCTCCAGGAAGGGCTGCAAGTGCTGGTTTTCTGTCCAACCAAGCGGTTCCTCGAATCTGCCTTTAGCAATTGTCGGCGCAAGGCCACGGAAAAGGGGATGAGTTCCGAAAGCGTCACGGCGTTTCACGCCGACCTGAAGGCCGAAAAACGCCAGGAAATCCAGGAAAGCGTCAAATCAGGAAAAGTTCGCGTAGTCTTCACTACCAACGCCTTGGAAATCGGGCTGGATGTTGGCGGATTGGACGGCGTGATTATGGCGGGGTTCCCTCCCAGCATAATGTCTGCATGGCAGCAGATAGGGCGAGCTGGGCGAGGTTGGGATAAGGATTCCTTTGTGCTTTTCTACGCCATGAATGACCCTATAGACCGGTTCTTTGTGGGCAACCTGGATACTTTCCTGAACAAGCCCTTCGACGAGTTGGTTGTTGACCCGGCCAATGAAGAGCTGATCAAGAAACAACTCCCTTCCCTTATGGAAGAATCCGGAGGGGTAGTAGAAGAACCAGATGAGCTTATTCTCGGCGCTCCTTTCTACATAGCCGCACGGAATAGCCCAGGCGTTCCTCCAAAGGGCTACAAGCCGCAGCCTCTCCTGAATTTGCGAGGAGGCATAGGCCAATCATTCCAGTTGAAAAGAGGCGGCGAAGAAATCGGGCAAATCTCAGCAATGCGCCGGTTCAGAGAAGCATATATAGGGGCTATATTCCCGTTCTTCGGCACTCGTTATCGTGTGAACTCGCATGAAGAACATGCAATCGTCCTCGAAGACGTAGAACAACACTTGAGAACGGAACCAAAATTCTTCACGGTGATTTCCAAAGAAAGCGTATTTGACGCATTCAGATATGGAGACATCGAAGCATGCTACGGTTCCTTGTCTATCCCAATAAATTTCACCGGATACAACCTGGTGGACGAACGCTCCGGAGAAACTATAGGCACAGGCGACAATAACGACGCCCTTTTCATGAGCAAGCTGCATTCGTTCTGGCTGGAAGTTCCCCAGAGTCAGCCTGCCGTCGCAGGGATGGCCGCAGTGGAACACATGGTCCGCGTCGGCGCTATGTTCGTCATTCCTGCCGACCGTTTCGACACCAGCACCCATTCGACTATCGCCGGTAACCCGTCGGCCTATTACTACGAAAACTACCCCGGCGGAATCGGGGTGGCGAAGAAGTTATTCAGCGTATGGAACACTGCATTGGAGAGGGGGGTTGCAATTGCCCGGAACTGCCGTTGCGCTTCAGGCTGCCAAAACTGCATCGAGCCGGCCAAATCATGGAACATCAGCAGCGCTCATATCGACAAGAAAGCGGGCCTCAAATTGGCTGATGCGCTGTTGCAGGCGGCGCGCAGAGGCCCTGACCGGAAATTCCAGGACGGTCTGATGGTTCCGGTTTAAGGGCAATGCAGCCGGGATCAGCCCGGCAGGTTTTCTATCTCCACCCGCTCCACGGGGTCAGGCAGGCTGAAGCCGAAGACGCGGGAGTAGAAGTACAGCTCGGCCTCCAGCGCTCTCTGGATGTTCTCGGAACGGCGGAAACCGTGCTGCTCGCCGGCGAAGGGAACATAGGCCGCAGGCAAGCCCTTGGCCTTGACCGCCTCGAACATCATCTCCGCCTGATTTGGCGGCACTATTTCATCCTCAAGCCCCTGAAGCAGCAGCAGCGGGCACGAAAGCAAATGCGTGTGGTGAATGGGCGAGCGCTCGGTGTACAAGTCCCGACGATCGGGATACGGCCCGACCAGACTGTCCAGATACCGCGACTCGAACTTGTGCGTCTCTTTGGCCAGGGCCTCCAGGTCGCTGACCCCGTAGAAACTGGCCCCCGCCTTGAACACGTCGTGAAAGGTCAGGGCGGCCAGGGTCGTGAATCCCCCGGCGCTGGCGCCGTCGATCGCCAGCCGCTCCGGGTCGGCATCCCCTCGGGCCGCCAGGAATAGCGCCGCATTGACGCAATCGTCCACATCCACAATGCCCCAAGCCTCGTCAAGCCTCCGGCGGTATTCCGTTCCGTATCCGGCGCTGCCGCCATAGTTGACGTCAACGACGCCGAATCCTCTGCTGGTCCAGTACTGGATTCCCAAATCCAGGGCCGTGGAAGCCGCAGCCGTGGGCCCGCCGTGGCTCTTGACCAGCAGCGGAGGTTTTTCGCCTTCCGGCGCAGTGTAATCGGGGTTCCTGGGCGGGTAGAAAAAGGCATGGGCGGTGCGTCCGCCGGTCGTCTCGAACTCCACAGGCTCCGGAGCAGACAGGCAGGCCGCCGGGTCAACTTCCAGGTGATGCGCCCGCTGCAGAGTCTCCATTGCGCCGTTGGATACGTCCATTGCCATCAGGGTCATTGGCTTATCCGGCGCTCCGGCGGTGAATACAATCCGCTGTCCGCTGGCCCTCAGTTCTCCCCGTCCCATCTCGGAATAGAGCAAATCCAGCGGTTCGAGAGTCCCCGATGGTGGATTGACGATACCTGCCTTCCAGACTCCGCGCTCGACGTAGGTACAAGCGATGCGTCCGTCGTCGAGGAATCCGTAGGCTGCAGGATCGAACACCCATTGCGGGCGGGCGAATTCGGCCTGCATTTCCAGAACCGGCTCGACAGCGCCGTTGCGCAGACGGTGCAGGTTCCACCAGCCGTTCCGGTCGGAGACGAAGTACAGATGCCCGTCGGGCGACCACAGGGGCTGCAAGACAGACTCGTCCGGCCCTCCCGCCACCGTCCTGGCCTGGCCCAACCGTCCACCGGGGCCAATGCTGGCCGCCAATAGCGAGGTGCCGTTCCAAGGCATATTCGGGTGGTTCCATGCCAGCCAGGCCAGCGTCTTCCCATCGGGGCTGATACGAGGAGCAGCGCAGAAATCCGAACCGGAAAACAATACCTCCTGCGCTCCGGTCCCTTCGACATCCACGGCTGCTATGGCGTTGACCGGCTCCCCCTGGCCGGAATGGTCTTCCCGAACGCAGATAACGCGCCCGCGCTCTGGGTCGAACACGCCGTCGGCGTAGCGCAGGGGGGCGTCCGGCGTGACCGGCTGGGGCTCTTTTCCGGCGTCCTGCCGGTATAGCCTCTGGTCGGCAAAGTTGCTGAAGAATACCGTGCCGCCGGTTACCAGAAAAGCTCCGCCGCCATATTCGTGAACGCGGGTGCGGACGCTGTACGGTGGGGGCGTTACGTCCCTCGCATCCCCGCCGGAGGGGCGCCGTACGATGACCATCCGTCCGCCCTCGGACGGACGCATCTCGATCCAGTACACGTCTTCCCCATCGAGGGCAATCTGCCCCAGGCCCACCGCGCCCGAAACGATGAGCGACGTTGTGATGGGAGATTTCCAGGAACCGTAGGGAGCGATGGCAGGCATGGCATTTCTCTCCGTCGCGAAATGGGAGGCCAGTCCGACGGGGATCTTACAACCCCCGGACCCGATTTTCCATCCCAACAGCAAGGCCGCAGGAACTACGGGCCTCGCAGGCAATGATGCAGGACGAATCGGCAATGTTAATTGCCACCTGCAGCAAGGCCGCAGGAGCTACGGGTCTCGCAGGGCTGTTGACTGCGCTCCGGCCAGGCCATATGCTGGCAGGGAATGGCAACCCGTCCTCCGCCCGGAGGGATACATGTCGGAAAACGCCAGCAGCAGGCCGGCCCGCAGCGCCGATGAGCTGCCCCTGCCCGCAGTGGAGGAGATTAGCTCCGGCGTTTACGCCTACATCCAGCCAGACGGCACCTGGGGGCTGAATAATACCGGCTTTATCGTCGGCTCCGATGCAGTGTCGGTGGTGGATACCTGCTTCACTGAAACCCGCACCAGGGCGTTTCTCAACGCAGTCAGAAATGTTACCGGGCTGCCTGTCAACACGTTGGTAAACACCCACCATCACGGCGACCACACCCACGGCAATTACCTGCTGCCCGGAGCCTCTATCATCGGGCATGAGCTGTGCCGCCAGGCGGTGATTGATACCGGCCTCCACACGCTGCATCCGCTCTTTCCTGGCGTCGCATGGGGAAACCTTGAGCTGGCCCCGCCCT
Organism: Dehalococcoidia bacterium; assembly: GCA_965115955.1. GTDB lineage: Bacteria > Chloroflexota > Dehalococcoidia > Lucifugimonadales > UBA3495 > VXOI01. The sequence goes on from OZ220473.1 coordinate 130,748, forward strand.
TTATTACGTTCCAGAACCGCCTCGACCTGTTCGTGGACGACCTGAAGCTGGAACTGCACTATATGGGGCCCGCCCATACCACCAACGACGTGGTGGTATGGCTGCCAGAGCGTCGCCTGCTGTTCACTGGAGACCTGGCCTTCAACGGGGGCACGCCTTTCGTAGCCATGGGGTCCATCGCCGGGTCTCTGGCCGCTCTGGAGCGCCTGCGGCAATTCGGAGCCGAGACCATCGTTCCAGGCCACGGCCCGGTATGCGGCCCAGACGTGATAGACCGGATGGAAGCATACATCCGGTTCGTGCAGGACAAGGCCAGAGACGCCTTCGCCGCAGACCTGACGCCCCTGGACGCGGCCCGGCGGATCAACCTTGAAGGCTTCAGCCTCTGGCACGACTCTGAACGCCTCGCCGGGAACCTGCACCGGGCATACTCTGAACTCCGGGGAGAACCATTGGGTACTGTTCTCGACCTTGGGCCCATCGCTGCCGACATGGTTGCCCTGAATGGCGGGCGGCCAGTCCGGTGCCTGGCATGAACCTGGCGAAACACCCATCGCCTCGTCACCGGCGTATAGTCAGTTGAAACAGGCATTCGCGCCACCGCGATGGAAAGGCAGGAGTTCGTTGATCAAGATTAGATGGCCTTCGATGGTTCTGGTTGCGGGACTCGTTGCCGCCGGTTTGGCGGCCTGTGGGGAAGGGACGGCCACACCAGCCCTCGAACGGCCTGCCCCAACCACAGAGCCGCCTGCAGCGACCGCAACGCCCTGGGTCGAAAGCGCGCCGGAGCGACCGGATACCGCCACTCCTCCCGTATTCGAGGGCACACCCATACCGCCGACCGGCACGCCTGAACCTCCTGCTTCGACTGCCGCAACGACCGGGCCTGTGGAAAAGGAGCCGGAAGAGAGGGAAAGTCCCGCGTCTGCCACAGCTCCGCCGACAGTCGTTTCTTCTACGGAGGCTCCTGCCCCAACGCCGACTGACGCAGCGACGGCCATCCCGGCCTTACCCGATACGCCGGAGCCTGCACCCACTGCTACGACAGCGCCCACTCCGGAGCCTGCACCCACTGCTACGACAGCGCCCACTCCGGAGCCTGCGCCCACTGCTACAACAGCGCCTACGCCGGAGCCTGCGCCCACTGCTACAACAGCGCCTACGCCGGAGCCTGCGCCCACTGCTACAACAGCGCCTACGCCGGAGCCTGCACAGCCGGAAAACGCCGCTCATCGCTTTACGCTTCCCAGCGCCCTTCACGGCGACATGGTCAGCCTCGATTCCTACATCGGGAAAAAGAACGTGGTGCTGGTGTTCTACCGGGGATTCTGGTGAACTTACTGCCGAATGCAGCTCGGTGAGCTGCAAAGCGACTACGAAACCATATCGGGGCTGGACGCCGAGATCCTGGCTGTCAGCGTTGACGATCTGTCCCGTGCGAGCTATGCGGTGAGGCAGTTAGGCCTCGAGTTTCCTATCCTCTATGACCCCGCCGCCGACATCGTGAGAGCCTATGGGGTGTTCAACCTGCACAACAATAACCTACCCACCCCGGCCACGTTCATCATCGACAAGGGCGGCGTCATCCGCTGGGAGCACATCGGGAAGAGCGCTGCCTCTGACCGAGCCAGCAATGCCGAAATCATCGCGCAACTCCGGAATCTCGGATAATCAGCGCGCGAATCGCCAGGAAAGGGGCTGCGCAGTCCTGTCGGCCGGGCAACATCGAGAGCATCGCCGAACTGTAGAAGCCAGTGTGAGAATCAGGCGAACCTGGTCTCGACCCATCCCTTGCCGTCGAAAGGCGTCCAGAAGTGGGACGTCAGCGTCAGGTTCTGGAACTTCCACTCGCCATTGACCCGAACGTATTCCTCGTCGTAGCGCGCTGATCCCCAAACGGCGCGCTCGCCGTCGGCATAGGTGCAGGGCTGGAAAAGGTACCAGATTCCGGTGGCCCGGTCTCCGCGCACTTCGATAATCGGGTTGAGCACCATGTGGATGGCGAAGGGCAGCCGATTGGGCGCGTTCTTGAAGAAAGCGCGGATTGCTTCACGTCCCTCGCTGCGGCCCCGCTCTCTGCCGTCCCACACCGCATCCTCGACGAACAGTTCCGCCAGAGCGTCGGCGTCATACTGATTGTCGCAGTAGGCGCAATATCTGTGCTTTAGTTTCTTGATGGCTTCAATGTCTTCGAGAACTTGGATTCTCTTCTCCAGGTCTTCCAATGGCATTACGCGCCTCCTGTTCTGTCGTGTGGGCTGTTTTTGCCCCCTAAAGCGCTGTCCAGCCGCCATCTACCAGCAGCAGGTGGCCTGTGGTGGCGCCGGCGGCCGGGCTCGCCAGATAGACGGCCGCGCCGACCAACTCTTCCGGCTGCATCCGGCGGCCGAGAGGCATCTTGTCCCCGTACTCGGCCTCTAGCTGCTCCGGTGTGCGATTATAGGCGGTCAGCACTCCCGGGGTTTCGGTAGGGCCGGGGCCGATGGCGTTCACCGTAACGCCATACTGCGTCCATTCAGCGGCCAGGGAGCGGGTCAGTCCGGCCACGCCATGCTTGCTGGCGATGTAGGGGGCGCGGCCTGCGGATCCCACCGCCGAGAACTGGGAGCCGATATTGACGATGCGTCCCCATCCTTGGGCAATCATCGGGCGAACGGCAGCCTGGGCGCAGAAGAAAAGACCCTTGAGGTTGGTATCCACTGTAGCGTCCCAGTCCGCCTCAGTGACTTCCAGAGCGGGTTTGGGGATGCGGATGCCGGCGTTGTTGATGAGGATGTCCAGCCTGCCGAAGTCGTTTACGATGCGGTCAATCACGGAAGGGATACCGGCGATGTTCAGCACGTCCAGCTCGTAGATACGGCTGCCGACTCCCTGATCCTCTACCCGGGCCTGGGTATCGCGGGCAAGCTCCAGACGCGAGGCCATGTCCGAAACGGCAACGTCGGCCCCGACCTCGGCCAAACCCACGGCCAGAGCGGCGCCTATACCGCGAGCTGATCCGGTAACCAGGGCCACCTTCCCTTCCAGACTGAACCCGGAATAAGGCATTGTTCCCTCCACTGCGCGGCAGGGCACTCTCGAGATGCTGTAGCATAGCATACAAGCGCCCGGTTTCCGCTATCGCAGCCGGGTTGCGCCGCTTCCAGTGCGAGAATAGAATCAGCCGGTATCCAAAGCGAAACGGCGACAGGCGAAAGCGATCGGGCGGGCAACGATGGCGCAGGCAGTACAGGCAGGCGGGCGCAGGCAGAACCGGTGGTTCATCCTCAGTTCATTGACATTCGGGCATGGCGTGGCCCACCTGTACGACCTGGGATTTCCGGTGTTCCTGACTGCCATAGCCAATTACTTCTCCCTGAGCACATGGCAGACGGGGTTCCTGCTGGGCATTCGCACCAGCGGCAACGGATTGGTCAGCATGGGATCGGGCGTCCTGGTTGACCGTTTCCGCAACCAGTGGGGCATGATGCTCACCGCCTGCATGGCGCTGAACGTCATAGCGTTTGTGGTCATTGGCTCGTCGCCCAACTGGGGCGTCCTGATCATAGGGGTAATCCTGATCTCCATTCCCGGTTCGCTCTGGCATCTGCCCGCTATCGCTTCTCTCTCTCGCCGGTTCACCGACCGTCGCGCCTTTTCCATATCCATCCACAGCTTTGGGTCTACCGTCGGAAACGCCCTTGGCCCTCTGGTGGCGGGGCTTCTGCTGTCCTACCTGGTGTGGCAGAATGTGTTGTTTCTCTACGCCATCCCGGCAGCGGTAGTGGCGCTGTTCGTATGGTGGTCGCTGCGAGACCTGGGCAGGGAAGAAATTGCGCAGCCCGGGGATGCGGAAGTGCGCACGCTGCGCACGCTGGCCGGGGCGGGGTGGAACTTCTTCAGGAACCCGGCGATGCTGGCCCTGTTGGTGGCAGCCAGCCTTCGGAGCGTGGCTAACACCGCGATGTTCGACTGGACCCCGTTCTACCTGGAAACCTCGCCGGAGGAAGGCGGGTTGGGTTTCTCGTACCAGTGGACAGGTTTCCTGATGGCCCTGCTCACAGGAACAGGAGCCGTGTCGTCGCCGATTCTGGGGCAACTGTCCGACAGGCTGGGGCGCAAGCGGATTCTGGCGCCAGGGCTTGCGCTGGCCGCAGTCCTTCCCTTCCTGGTTGTGCCGGCCGGCGACAGTTTCCTGGCGCCGATAGTCATGGCAGCGCTGGGGCTGTTCAGCTTCGCCCTTCACCAGATCATGCTGGCCGGAATACTGGACGGCGCAGAGCGCGGCACCGAAGGCACGGTGGCAGGGCTTGTCTTCGGCATCAACGGAGCAGTGGCCTTCGCCTCCACCCAACTGGTCGCTTATATTATTGACAACCTTGGCGGCTACAGTTCAATGTACATCTATACTGCCGTCCTGACGGCGGTTGCAGCAGTTATCGTTTTGCTGGCTCCATTCCCGGAATACAAGGCTGAGCCGGCTTGATCATCCTATTGCCTGTACTCCCTCACCCTTCGCCGGGGGTTAATGCGGTTGCGTTTTGCTGAATAATACAATCACCTCCGTGCCTGGAATAGAAGCGGGACATTACACCGACTCCGCAAACGCCACCGGCTGCACCGTTGTGCTGTGCCGCAGCGGAGCGGTGGGCGGAGTGGATGTGCGGGGAGGTTCGCCGGGGACCAGGGAGACCGACCTGCTGCAACCCGCCAGGCGCGTGGACCAGCTCTTCGCTGTCTGTCTCAGCGGCGGCAGCGCCTTCGGGCTGGACGCCGCCGCCGGCGTGATGGCCTGGCTGGAGGAGCAGGGCATGATGGCCTGGCTGGAGGAGCGCATCGGATTCCGGGTATCGCCAGAGGTCATTGTTCCCATCGTGTCGTCGGCCATCATCTACGACCTGGGGCTGGTGAATGCGAAGGTGCGTCCCGGCCCGCAGCAGGGGCGCGACTCCTGCGCCTCGGCATCCAAGGCGCCGCTGCCGGAAGGCACAGTCGGGGCAGGCACAGGGGCAACCGTTGCCAAAACGGGCGGAACCCATCGGGCCGTGAAGGGCGGCCTGGGCACGGCCTGTATGCGATTGCCGAGCGGCGTTTCGGTGGGAGCGGTTGTCACGGCAAATTCCATTGGCGGTATATGGGACTATCGCACCGGAGAGCTGATGGCAGGCCCGCGCCGCAGCGACGGCGGCTTCGATGACCCTGTAGGCGTACTGCTGGATGGTTCGCCGCCCGCTGCTCCAGCAGGGCCGGTTAATACAACCATCGGGGTTGTAGCCACCGACGCCAGACTCAATCGCGAGGAAGCCAACTATCTGGCCCGCGTCAGCCACGATGGTCTGGCCTTGACCATTCGCCCATGCCACACTATCCGGGACGGCGATACGATATTTGCAATGGCTACCGGCAAAGCCGAAGGCGAAGCCGACCTCACTGCCCTGGGCGCTGCAGCCGTCGAGGTAACCGCCCAGGCGGTTCTAAGGGCAGTGCGCCTCGCCACCGGGCTGGGCGGCATTCCGGCGGTATCGGAGATCGCCGGACAGTAAGCCACGCGAGGCTGATGCTCGATGCGGATTATCGAGTCTAAAGACGAAATGCGGCGGGCCTGCGGAGAATCGGCCCGTCCCCTCGGGCTGGTGCCCACTATGGGAGCATTGCACGACGGGCATTTATCGCTGGTAGACCGCGCCCGCGCAGACTGCGCCGCCGTCTCGGTCAGCATTTTTGTGAATCCCGCCCAGTTCGGAGAAGGGGAAGACTTCATCGAGTATCCCCGCGACCTCGACGGAGATCTGGAACTGCTGCGTCAACGCGGGGTGGACTTTGCCTTTGTTCCCGACGCGGCCGAAGTCTATCCGCCCGGATTCGACACCTGGGTCGATGTTGGCCCTCTGGCAGACCGCCTTGAGGGCGCTGCCCGCCCAGGGCATTTCCGGGGTGTTGCGACCGTCGTCGCCAAGCTGTTCGGGGTGACGCAACCGGAACGCGCCTATTTCGGTCAGAAGGACGGACAGCAAACGATAGTTATCCGAAAGATGGCCCAAGACCTGGACATGAGCGTAGAAGTCGTAGTGCTGCCCACGGTGCGGGAAGCCGATGGGCTGGCGATGAGCAGCCGCAACGCGCGGCTCAATCCCAGGCAGCGAAAGGCCGCAGGCGCAGTATTCCGGGCGCTGTCGGCAGGGCAGGCAGCCTGGGATGAAGGAGAGTCGCGCCCAGAGGAGATACGCAGGTCGGTCAGACAGGTTCTGGAAGCAGAGCCGCTGCTGCAGGGAATCGACTACATCAGCATCGCAGCGGCGGATACTCTGGAAGAGCTGGAGCAGGCAGCGACAGGGGCCATGCTGTCCACCGCCGCCCACTTGGGGCCGATTCGCCTGATTGACAACGTGATACTGAAATAGGGGCGCAGTTTTGCGCCCCTATCACTTAAGCATTTCGAGACTGTCGATCTCGAAACCGCTCTTGGGAAATTGTGGGTCGGTTTTAGCTGTCCACCAGCTCCCTGACCGCCTCAGTCAGAGCCGGCAGAACGGTTTCCCAGTCTCCTACAACCCCGTACCGGGCGTCCTTGAAAATATTGGCGTCCGCATCCTTGTTGATGGCTACGATGCACTTGGCCCCTGAGCAGCCGGCCATGTGCTGACTGGCGCCGGAAATGGCTACCGTTATGTAGAGGTCGGGGGTAATAGCCTTGCCGGTCAGCCCCACCTGATAAGAGGCGGGCACCCAGCCGGAATCCACCGCCGCCCGGGATGCCCCAACCGCCCCGCCAAGAAGCCTGGCTAAATCTTCCAGACCGGCGAAAGGCTCCGGGCCTCCCAGTCCGCGCCCGCCAGACACCACCACGCGGGCGTCTTCCAGCTTGACCCCTTCGGATTCTTCACGAACTGTTTCTACAACCCTGGTGCGGGCCTGGGACTCATGCAGGTCAACAGGGAAGGAAATCACTTGCCCCTGGAGGGAATTGTCCATTTCGGTGGGTTCATAAGCCTTGGGCCTGACGGCCGCAACCTGGGGGGTATGCTCGCAGCTAACCACGGCTATCGCATTCCCGCCGTAGACCGGCCGGTTGGCGAGCAGAGTTTTGCTGGCCTCGTCCACCGATACTTCAAGGCAGTCCTGGGCCAGCCCCACTCCCAGCCGGAAAGCGAGCCGGGGCGCCAACTCGCGGCCTTCGGCAGTCCGGGACACAAGCACCACGCGGGGGCTGACAGCCCGACAGAGGGATTCCAGCGCAGCAAGGTAAAGGTCAGCATGGTAGACGGACAGCGCAGGGCTGGTTACCGCATATACCTTTTGGGCTCCGTGGGCGATGGCCTGCTGCGCCGGAGCATCCACTGTATCGCCCAGGAGCGCTACGCACAGTTCTTCGCCCATGGCGTTTGCCGCCGACTGTCCGGCGGCGAGAAGCTCTGCAACTGTGGGGTCTAGGGAGTCTCCGGATACTTGCCCTATTACCAGAACCCCGGTGGCGTCAGCCATTGCGGCCTCCATAAAAGTCGTGACAAAAGGTAAGAAATTATCGTTTTCCCGATAGGGAAAGGGAGCGGCTGAATGACGCTAGATTATCTTTGCTTCCCGCAGCTTGAGCGCCAGCAGCCGGGCGGAGTCAGCGGCGTTTTCGCCCTCGATTATCTCGCATTCCTGGTCGCTGGCGGGAATGAAGAGCTGTCGCAGGGCAATGCGCGCATCCGACTGCGAATCGTCCAAACCCAGATCTGCCTTGCTCCAGACGGTGGGTCGCTTGCGGGTGGCGGCCATGATCCCCCGCAGCGTGGGATACCGGGGCTGGCCCAGCTCATTACTGACGGTGACCAGGGCTGGCAGGAGAGCCTCGACCACCTGGTAACCGTCGGGGACAATGCGCTCAACAACAGCCTTGCCGTCGGCCACATCCACGTTCTTGCCCAGAGAGACGCAGGAAAGGCCCAATATTTCGGCAACGCCCAGCGGTACCTGGGCGTTGTCCCAATCGGAAGCCTGTCGCCCGCAGATGATCAAGTCGAAACCTTCCAGCTTGCGGATAGCGGCGGCAAGCAACTGCGCGGTTACAAAGCTGTCTATGGTGTTGTCGAAGGTGTCGTCCTGAAGCAGCACCAACTCGTCGGCGCCCATGGACAGGGGCTTCTTCATAACGTCCAGGGCAAATTCGCGGCCGGTGGAAATCACCGTTACCGTCGCCTCCTGGGCGTCCTTTATCCGCAGGGCCGCCTCGACGGCGTTCTCGTCGAAACCGTTGACCACTGGCGGAATATTGGCCGGGGGAACTACCCGCCTGGCCTCGCTGTCAATACGAAACGCCGCCATTGGCATCTCTGGGTCAAGAACCTGCTTGGCTAAAACCGCAATTCTGAGAGCCATACAAAACCCCGCGCGGATAGGCCGCCAGACTGTGTGAAACGTATCACGAACGAAACCGGAGTGTCAATTCAACGCTGCGCGCCCCAGGTTCATTCCAGGCGCCAGTCGTCGCCGCCCGGCGGCCAGGGATTTTCCGCCGACAAGACTTGAGAAAGCTGTGTGAAAGCGCCCATGAAACCCGCCGGATGCAGCCAGATGCTGTTGAAACCCAGGTTCGTATAGTTGGCAGTCTGGCGGGAAGAGGTAAACCGCGCTCCCTGCTCGACCAGGTGAGCGTCCATTGCCAGCGAGTCGGCAATTTCGTAAATGGTCAGGTAAATGCCCTCGCCATACCGGTCGAGGAAACGCTGCGACGGCGCATCAGGGCCTGTAGGCTGGGCCAATTCGATGAAAGTGTCCCTCCCCTGGAGGGGCAGGACGGCAATCTCCAAGTCGGTGAAGCTGGCCTGGAAGCGATTAGTGGCCATAAGCCCGAACATATCGCCCCAGCGGGCAACGGCCCGGTCCAGGTCGCGCACCAGGACTGCAATCTGGCGCAGGCGGAGTGTCCCCGGCTGCGGGCCTTCGGCCCATAGGTCCCCGGCCAGCGGCCACTCGTTCCCCCCAGGCTCTACCTCGACTATGCGAAGACGGGCGCCATTGGCGGAGCCTGGTTCAACCTCCATACTGCGCCAGTATTCCCGGCGGGAAATACTGCTGGTCCTGACTCCCAGCCGGTGCAGATGCGAAAACAGCGCATCAACATCCCTGGTTTCGAAGACCAGCTCATACGGGCCTTGACCTCTAGTCTCCCGGTAGGACGCAGACTCGGCGTCGCCCAGCTCTGGATGCCATATCCCCACAAACGTGCCATCCCCGGCGTGGAGAATGGAGCGGCTGCCGTCCATCGTCGTCCATCGTGCGGTAGCTGCGCACGGCGACCATGCCCAGCCAGCTCTCATACAGACCTACCGCCTGTTCAATATCGCCAACCAGGAAGTTGACCTGGCGCAAGCGGTGCAGCACGGCTTCACCGCCGTCCGGCTCTGAAATGGCCGGTATCCGCCATCAGTTCAGGATTCCAATAAGGTGGAACCGGCATTACTACTTCCGGGGGCATTACTACTTCCGGGAAGGAAGGGAAACCAGGGCCCTGCCTCCAACGTGCCGCTCGCCCTGCGCGCCAAGCATCAGGATATCGCACTCTGCAATGTTAAGCCCGTCTTCCTGGCGCAGGTCGGTGATGGTGGCCTCCAGGGTCAGGGGCCTGTTGTGGGGAACGGGCTGGCGGAAGACTACGTCCAGATCGCGAATGGCGTCGGGGCCGGCCCAGTCGGTCAGGAGCTGCGCCATCATTGCCATTGCCATTATCCCTGGAACTATGGGGCCATCCATGCCGGAATCAAGAGCCGTCTGCACGTCCGTGAAGCGGTTCGGGGTGGGCGGAGACCATACCCCGCAAAAGCCGGCCACTCCTTCATCGGTAGCCACGGTCTCGACCGGCCCTATCTGGTCGCCCAACTCTATATCCTCAAAATACGGCAAAACGCCCCCTGATGTTCGCATTCCAGAAATGTCGGACAGGCCACGGAATCCCGACGAAATAACTCACTCGCGACGGGCGAATGACTCCTGCACCTCGGCCACTACCTCGCCGTCCTGGTTTCGAAAGGTGGTTTCCCAGACTACAAACACCATGGCGCCGGAGCGTCCGGTCTTGGCGTATACATCCTTAAGGCGGGACGAGGCGACAATACTGTCGCCAGCGTAAATGGGAGCGACGGGCTGCACCCTCTGCCCGGCGTGCATCTGCACGCTGCCGAACTCCAGCCCGATGTCGGGAAGCTGTACCTCTCGCACGAAGAGCGAACAGAGCGTGGGCGGCGCAATCATGCCCCGAAAGCCGTGTTCTTTAGCTGCGGTGTCGGAGGTGAACGCCGGGCCGCGCTCGCCGAGACTGGCGTTGACAGAGGCTATCATCCCGGCGGTAATCTCGAATGGACCTGCCCGGTGCTCCTTGTCGTGAAGCGACCGGTCATAGTTCAACTGCATCGTCATGGGGCTTTCTCTCGCTTTGCCTTGCTGGTCTTGGGTGAGTTGGGAGCAGCGCTATGCAGACGGAACTACAGCAGTTGCCTCGAGACGCACCGGCCGGAACTGCTTGGCCAGGAGAGCGTCGACCAATTGATTCTCACTGGCGATTGCGGCAGGGAACTTGGTCATGCAGGTTGCAATGTGGCTGGTGAAATGCGCGTCGCTGCCGCCGATGCCCAGGTAGCCGAACTTCCCGCAGAGTTCTTCGGCCCGTTCGTTTTCGCCGGCCCTTCCGCCTCCATTGAGGATTTCCACCACCTCGACGCCGGGGAAGGATTCTCCCTGCTGGATGTACTCGGTCAAACCAATCCCGAAGCGCCCTGGGTGAGCGGGAATCGCCACTGCATTGTGCTGGCGGGCTGCCAGCATCAGTTCCCGGGCATCCATGCGCACATCGCCAAAGTCAACGTCGCGGGTCAGCCCCCTGCTGACGCCGTAGACGAGGAAATGGCCGTACCGAGTGTCCAGCTCCGATCCCTTCAGGATCAGAACGCCATATTGCCCGGCCAGCGCGGAGTAGTCCTTGTCGAAGTCGAATTTGCGGTGTTCGGTCAGAACTATGCCGTCGACCACATAGCCCCTTTTACGCAGCACCTGCACCCATTTGACGTATTGCTCCACCGTTGCGCGGGAGTCATCCGAGGAAACGGAGTGACAATGGAGGTCCAAAAACACGTTGGGGGAACTCCTCTACAGGCCGCCGGAATGATAAGCGGTATCGCCAACTATCATAGACGACGATACCGCTTTCCGGCAACTTGGTCAATCGCGAGAGTCTGCCGCCCCGGAGGGGACGGGAGGGTCGGCGGACCTGTAAGCCGGGTTCTGTATCCCGATGGAATCGGGGTGGTGGCCATCTATCTAGCCTCCCGTACAGGCCGGGACCCGCAGAGCGGGACGGCGTTGCCGCCGTGGTCAAGCAGCCAACCCGGGGACGAGCCGGGCGCTCATAGTCCCTCTATTCGGCCTTGCTCCAAGTGGGGTTTGACCGCCGCTGCGTCGCCGCAGCCGGCCGGGCGCCCTTACCGCCCGATTTCACCCTTACCCCGACGGCCGCCGGGGCGGTATGTTTCTGCGCCACTTTCCGTCTTCCGCGCCGGACTGATCCATTGCGAAAGCCTGGGCGTTACCCAGCACCCTGCCCGGAGGAGCCCGGACTTTCCTCCCCGATCATTCCCTCTATAGAGAAAGAGAATCTCATTCCCTGGCGGGAAAACCAGGGCGGCCACCCAGACCGCGCGGCCCTCCGCTGTCAATCTAACACAGGCACTCAAGAGGGTCAAATGGGAGGCATGGGCGAGCGTGCCGCCGGGCGGCATCTCAAGGCTGGAAGGAAGCCCGGCGATTCCAGGCGAGGTGACCAGACGAGGCGGGCCGGAGGCGCTGCCGCCGCTCGTTTTTCAGCAACCTTTTTTAACAACCAAGAACGCCTGCGTCCGGAATCCGCCCGAAATGAACAGGCGCCGTTAATCCTGCCCATATTGGCGCGGGAATATCCCTAGTCTACAAACAGCATTCTGCCGCAACTGCTGCATCTGACCGTCTGGCGGCCGCTCTTGACCCGTTGACGAAGCTGGGTTGGCAACGACATACGGCATACCTGGCAGAGGTCGCGCTCCACTTTGGCTACAGCCCGCCCGCCCTTGGATTTCCTCAACGTCTCGTAACGCTGGAGGGTTGCTGGGTCCACCCTGGAGGCCAGCAATTCCCGCTGCCTTTCGAATTCGGCCTGCTCAATCCGCAAGTCTGCAAGCCGCTGGTTCAGGCTGGACTGCTGAGTTTCCCAATGATCCCTGGCTTCGGCCAGTTGCCGGGTCAGGTTGGCGCACTTTGTTTGCGACTCATCCGCCTGCATGGAAAGCTCCAGCGAGAGCGCCTCGTCCTGCTCCAACAGGCGCCGGACGCTGGCTGCCTCCTGCTGCAGCGCTTCCAGGTCGCGGGCGTTGGTGATCGAGCCGTTGTAGAGCTGCGTTTCCAGCGTTTCCGAGCGCTCGCGCCGCGCTTCGGTTTCAAGCTGGTTGTCACGACGCATCAGCTCCAATTCCTGAAACCGTTCATCTTCGTCGCGGAGCGCGGCTTCCAGGTTCTCGATGGAAATCCCAACGTTTATATCTCTTTCGGCCTGCTCCAGGTCCTTATATACCCGGTCCAGGTCAAGATCGACTTCCTGCAATGCATACAACTGTTTTGCTGTTGTCATCGGCTGTCGCTCTGCCAAATTTCGATACTAAAGCCCTTCGATTCTAGGAACGCCGCCTTCCGTTGTCAATCGGGATACGGGATGACAACACTCCGCCCGCCCGCTAGAATCATCCCTGATAAGGTTGAGGGGTCGACGAGAATGCCCAGGTAACCCGCCCAGGTAACCCGCGTGGAGAGGAGGCCGCTGAATGGTTCTTTCCAGGTTGGACAATGAAAAACTGACCCGCGTGGGCGCAGGCACGCCTATGGGAGACACCATGCGCCGATACTGGCTGCCCGCCCTGCTGTGCGACGAACTGCCGGAACCGGACTGTCCGCCGGTGCGAGTGCAGCTATTGGGAGAGGATCTGGTCGCCTTCCGCGACACTTCCGGTCAGGTCGGGCTGCTGGAAGAGTTCTGTCCTCATCGCCGCACCTCGCTGTTTCTGGGACGCAACGAAGAAGGCGGATTGCGCTGCGTTTACCACGGCTGGAAGTTCGACTTTTCCGGCAACTGCCTGCATATGATGAATGAGCCCGAGGGCAGCGACTATCACACCAAAGTCAAGGCAGTATCGTACCCGGTGGTTGAGATGGGCGGCGTTGTCTGGGCCTACATGGGGCCCGCCGACAAGCAGCCCCCTCTGCCTCGTTTCGAGTGGACTCAGGTGCCCGACAGCCATCGCCTCATCACCAAGAACCGGCAGGAATGCAACTGGCTCCAGGCGCTGGAAGGCGGCATCGACACTGCTCACGCTCCCATTCTGCACCGCCGCATCACCAGGAACACCACGCGCCCGGGCTTTGGCGTGGATACTCCGTTCGTCGTCGGCAAAGCCCCCCATGTGGAGGTCGACCGGACGGACTACGGCTACCGATACGCCGGCATCCGGGAGCTTGAGGGCGAAGGCAAGAATTTCATCCGGGCCTACCATTACGTGCTGCCCTTTCACCAGATGCGCCCGCAGCAGTTCGGGCTGTCGGGCGGAGCCGCCCGCACCATGATCGCGGGACACTGCTGGGTTCCCACCGACGATGAGAACTCGATGGTGTTCAACTGGCTGTACAGTTACGGCCCAGAGCCGCTGAGTGAAGCCGACCGCGACATCGAGCGGCAGCTCGGCCGCGGGCCCGAAGACCTGGATGCCAACTACCGCGCCATCCGCAATCGCGATAATGACTGGATGATTGACCGCCAGGTGCAGAAGTACGAGACTTTCACCGGCATAGACGGCATAAACACTCAGGATCAGGCCGTGCAGGAAAGCATGGGCGCCATTGTGGATCGCAGCACGGAGAACCTGGCCGCCAGCGATATGGCCATCGTGGTGGCTCGCCGTATGCTGCTGGGGGCTGCCGAGACCGTGGCAGACGGCGGAGACCCTCCCGGCCTGTCCGAGAGCTACTACCGGATCAGGGCCATCGACTGCATCCTTCCCGCAGACGCGGTATGGCAGGAAGCTCTCGCAGACCAGATGTATCCAGACTAGCTTCGCCCTGGAATGAATCTCCAGTAGAGTAAAGGGGCAGCGCTCTTTGCCGCCCCCGGTTCGTTCACGCGCGGCGCGGCTTGCGCTTATGGAATACGAATCTGCGCGATAAGCGCGGACTCGATGCGCATCGGGCCTCGATGATTTGCCGAGTCCGTCTCCTGTTCCGGTTCACGGGCTGCATCCGTCGCAGGGAGCGGCCCTTATGCCGGGGGCAGGATTATGGGCAGAGGCTCCACTTCCTCCAGGCCGGGCGGGTTGATGGCGTCCAGCGACTCCAGCAGGGCGTTCAGGCTGTACATGACCTCAGTGAGTTCCGGTTCCTGTATGTCCAGGCCCACGGCCCGGCCCAGAGCCTGTATGTCCTCTCTCGACAAGTCGGCCATGTCTGCCTCCAAAAGTTTCGCTTTCCGGCTGGCCCCATACTGCTGGATACACCCTCGCCCGTCAAGCCTGTTATGTTGCGTTCCGGGGCCTCGGTTTAGGGTATACTGGCCTCGCATCGGCTGGAACCATTCAGCCGATGTCATCAGGAAATCAGGATGGGCGGCAATGGCCGATTATAAAGAAATCAAGATCGACATCGGAGCAGAGTCTTCGTTCACCAAACTGCCGGCGCAGGTAGACATCGGAGACTGGTCGTATTTCCTGTCAAAGAGCAACAAGGGCGTATACCGGCTGCTATCCACCGTCTGCCCTCATCAGATGGGGGAAGTAGTGGACTGGGGCAAGACGTTTATGTGCCCCGACCACGGCTGGCTTTTCGAGAAGACCGAAGGTATATGCGTCAACGGGCCCAACTCCCGTATGACGGCGTTCCCGGTGATAGTGGAAGGCGGGCGGCTCATTGCCACGGTGCCGGACGATTAAGATCGGCGCCGTGAGCGCGCCCTGATCTTTAATTTTCCGATCTTTATTCCCCTTATTCCCATGGATGGGCGTGTCTTTATCGGCGCGCATGGATGGACAGGAGTTAGTTATGGACAGCAGAGAGATCCCTTTCCTTAGTGCGTCGGAACTTGCGAAGCTCATCGAGTCGCGGGAAGTATCGCCGGTACAGGCGACGGAGGCTTACCTCCAGCGCATCGCAGAGGTAGACGGCAGGCTGAATTCCTACATCACCGTAACTCGCGAGCAGGCGCTGGAGGCCGCCCGGCAGGCGGAGGCGGAGATAGAGGCAGGCAACTACCGCGGCCCGCTCCATGGCCTGCCCATGGCGGTAAAGGACCAGTTCAACACCGCCGGTATACGCACAACGGGCGGTTCGGCCATCCTCAACGAATTCGTTCCCGACGAAGACGCTACGGTCATGGCGAAGCTGAAGGAAGCGGGGGCAGTGCTGCTGGGCAAACTCAACATGAGCGAGTTCGCCATGGCCGACATTTACAACCATCCTCACGGAACGCCGCGCAACCCGTGGGACACCACCCGCAACCCCGGCACCTCCAGCAGCGGCTCCGGGGCGGCCACCGCCGCTTTCCTATGCGCCGCATCGCTGGGCGAGGACACCGGCGGCTCCATTCGGGGCCCGGCCAACTTCAGCGGACTGGTAGGCCTTCGTCCTACCTACGGTCGGGTCAGCCGATACGGAGTGATGGGCGGTTCCTGGTCGATGGATACCGTTGGCCCCATCTCCCGCACGGTGGAAGACGCAGCCATCACCTTCCAGGCCATTGCGGGACACGATCCTGAGGACCATTACACCCGGAACATCCCGGTTCCAGACTACCGCGCAGCCCTCACGGGAGATATCGACGGACTGCGCATCGGTATAGTCGCCGAGCGGATGGACGCTCCCAACCTGGACCCGGAGATGCGGAACGCCGTAGCCGCCGCCATCGGTACGATGGACGAGATGGGAGCAGATATTCGCGAAGTGTCCATACCGCTGGCTCCTTCCTCCGGGGCCATCAGCATGACCATAATCGGCGTGGAGTGGGCCAGCCTGCACCGCCAGACCTTCGAGCCGAATTTCAATCTGCTGGACCGGAACAACCAGATCCGGTTCCTGACTGGCCTGGTCATCCCGGCGCAAGCCTACAACAAGGCGCAGAAGCTCCGGGCGATGCTGCGGCGGCAGGTGCTCTCCGCGCTGGAAGAGGTGGACGTATTGGCTCTGCCGTCGGGCGTCGGCCCTGCACCGCCGGTAGAAAGCGTACCAGGAGTCCGGAGCAAGGAGATGGCTCTGGCTGGCTTGAACGCCCGCATCAGTTTCACCGGGCCGTTCAACCTGGCGAATGTTCCGGCGATTTCCGTACCCTGCGGCTTCACCGGGTCCGGCCTGCCCCTGGGTCTGCAATTGGTCGGCAAGCCTTTCGCCGAGGAGACGCTGTTCCGCGCAGCCCACGCCTACGAGCAGGCAACCACCTGGCACACCCGCCGCCCGCCGATATAGCGGCAATGAAACTTTTTCCGGATCACGCCGAACCGGTATGCCTTACGTTGCCGGGTTGCCCAAGGGGCAGCTCCTTTAGCCGATAAGGCAGCCGGGAGCGGGCTGACCATGCACTGGCGGGTGGGCCCGTCCATGCGCCGTCACTGCCTTTCCGTGTCACGAAAACCGGCCCCAAGCGGATGCTTGGGGCCGGTTGTTCGCTTCCCTTCCGGCGGCTTGGTCTACTTGTTTGTGACGACGGGCATCTTCTTTATGGAGCGGAATGTGATGCTGGGCTCATATTCCATTTCATCCTGCCCGAGTTCCATGTCTGGGTAGCGCTCGGCCAGTTCGCGGAAGACCTCCTGGCCTTCCACGCGGGCTATAGTGGCGCCGAGGCAGTGGTGGATGCCGGCGCCGAAGGATACGTGGGGGTTGGGCCAGCGGGTTATGTCCATCTCATCAGGGCGCTCGAACTTGTGGGGGTCGCGGTTGGCCGACGGTATGAACCAGCGAATGCGGTCTTCCTTCCTGATCAGCTTGCCGCGCATCTCCACATCCTGGGAAGCCAGGCGCTGGATAGACTTCACGGGAGAGTCGTAGCGAAGGGCCTCTTCGTTGGCGCGAACCATCATGCCCTGGGGGTCGGCTTTCAGCAGGTCCCACTGGTCGCGGTTGCGCATGAACGCCAGAGTGCCGTTGCAAATCAGGTTGATGGTGGTCTCGTGTCCGGCCAGCAGCAGAAGCGACGTGTTTACCAGCGCCTGCTCACGGGTGAATACGCCAGCCTTTTCGCCCTGCGCCAGGATGGAGATGAAATCGTCCCCGGGTTTGACGATGCGCTCTTCAACCATGGGGTTGACGTACTCGATCATCTCCTCCATGCCTTCCACCAGCCTGGGCAGGCGGTCGGCCTCACCCCGGGCGATGTTGAGCAGCTTCTCGGCGATGGCGCGGATGTACGGGCGGTCTTCCACTGGCACACCCATCATCTCGGCAATGACCAGCACTGGCAGCGGAGTCGCCAGATCGCGCATCATGTCGAAGTCGCCTTTCTGTTCAGCGGCATCCAGCAGCTCGTTGATGGCGTTCTGTACCAGCGGGCGCCATTCTTCCATGGATTTCGGCGTGAAGTAGGCGTGGACAACCTTGCGCATCTCCAGGTGGTCGGGGCGGTCGTACTGGATGAACTGCTTGCCCTGGTAGTTGCGGACGAACTCATAAAGCTCGTTATCCGACTCGTTGATGGCGGGGTACGGCCCGCGCGGATCGTTCAGCCAGACGGCGCTGGAGAACAGCTCGTGATTGCGGGTCAGCCAGACCAGGTCGTCGTGCCTGGTGATGACCCACAGCTCATAGAGCTCATTCCAGTGCACCGGGTCCTCGTCCCGCAACCGGCCATAGTAGGTGTAGGGATCGTACATGATTTCCGGAGCAAACATGTTGTCGTTGAAGGTCGTTACCATAACTTCACCAACATTGCTTGAATTTCCGAAACTCTATGGTAAGCGCAAGAAGTTGTCAAGCGGGCGCACTGCATTTCTGTTCAGGCTTTGTCAAACCGTCCCCTGTAATCCATAATGGGGCAGCCTGAATGGGGCAGCCTGCCCGCCTTCTCCTGATAACGTAAAGAAGGCTGGGCGTTGCAGGAGATTGCAATGCGTATCCTTCTCGTCGCCACCAACCGACACGATCGCCTGAACAGCCGCATGAACGCGCAGCCCATGCCCATTGGCCTTGCCTATATAGCAGGGCATATTGACCACGAACGGCACGATGTCAAAGTGGTGGACCTGATGTTCGCCGACGATTACCTGTCCGAAATCGAAAACATCGTCACGGACTTCCGGCCCCACGTAGTTGGTATCTCGCTGCGAAACCTGAGCAACCACAGCTACCTGAACACCCAGTGGGCATTACCTGTTACCAGGAACGTAATCGACCGCATCCGCGAGCACAGCAGCGCCGCCATCATTGTGGGCGGCCCTGCCTTCAGCCTGCTCCCCAAGCAATGTTTCGAGTTCCTGAAGCCCGACCTGGGCGTGGCCGGAGACGCGGGCGAGACTTTTGCGGAAGTCTGCGAGCGCATCGAAATCGGCGAGCGATCGGCATACGACCTTCCCGGCGTGGTCTACGCCCAGGACGGCGGCGTAACGCTGAACGAGGGGCTCTGCGTATCCGCCTTCGCCAGCCGCCCGCGACTGGACGCCCTCGAGATGGACAAGTATCGGAACGCCGGGTTCGGCATCGGCGTGCTGACCAAGCTGGGCAGCTTTTCCTATCCTACCCCGGCGTCAACCGCGGGCATGACCGAGGCAGACTTTCGCGTCATCCGTCCCATCGATGAGGTGGTGGCAGAGGTCAGAGAGCTGTGGGAAAAGTACCGGCTCCGCAAGGTTTTCTTCGTGGACAATGGTTTCAACTTGCCCATCGATCACGCCAAGTCCCTGTGCAGCGCCATCATCGAGGCCGACCTGAGCATCCGGTGGAACACTTGCCTGGCGCCCTTCAACTGCGATGCTGAACTGGTGCGGCTGATGCGGGATGCGGGGTGCGCCCTGGCGCTAATGGGCAATCGGACCGGCGACCCCCACGACGGCGCAGGGTCGCTGGAAGAGCAGATGGACGCGCAGCTCGAGGTGCCCCTGCTGTGCGAAGAAGGTGGCCTTCACTATACCATAGCGCGCACCTTCGGAGAGCCGGGCGAAACCCGGGAGACCGTGGAGCGCAAGCTGGGCTTCCTGCGACGCATCAACCCGGCGCTGGCCAACCTGCGGGTGGGTGTCAGCGTCATGCCCGGCACCGACGTTGCCGCCAAAGCCGTGGAGGAAGGTCTGATCACGGACGAGAGCGAGTTGATCGAGCCCACTTTCTATATTGCGGAAGAAGTCCGCGACTGGATCGTGCCGTATCTCCAGGAACAGGCTGCGGGTAACCCCCGCTGGAACCTCTGGTAGAGGCTCGGTTAGTAGAGGGTCGGTCTCCCGCTGGAAAATGCTGAACGCCGGGGCAGTCAAGTAAACGGCCCCGGCGATATTCATTCCGCCTCATCGGTTTGTTATGTCCGGCCTGAATCTGCGGCTACCGCCGTCTCCATGGCCCGGATGGCAACTTCTATCTGCGCGTCGTCCGGTTCACGGGTAGTCAGGCGCTGCAGCCAAAGGCCCGGCGCAGCCAGAGCCTTGCCGATGGCGGCAGACTGGTGACGCCCGCTGAAACGAATAACCTCGTAGCTGACCGCCGCGATCACAGGCAGCAGAAGAATGCGGGAAGCAATGCGCCACCACCACGACGACTCGAGCATGGCGAAAGCGATGAACACCGCGACCGATACCAGCACTACGGTCAGCAGAAAGGCGGTGCCGCAGCGGGGATGCGGCGTGCCGAACCTGCGCACGTTGTCTACGCTCAACGGCAGACCAGCCTCGTAGGCGTGGACCGTCATGTGTTCGGCGCCGTGATAGGCATAGACCCGGCGAATCTCGGACATCATGCCGATGATCGATACGTAGCCTACCAATATGACCAGCCTGAGGGCTCCCTCCACCGCCTCGCTGAGCAGCCCGCTGCCCAGAGCCGGTTCCAGCAGCCTGGCAACGCCAATGGGCAACAGGAAAAACAGCCCGATGCCGAATATCAGCGATACGGCCAGGGTAGACGCCATCATCCAGCCCGGTATGCCGCCTTCGTCTTTTCGCTGGCCGGGGGTAGTGGAAGCCATGTCGGCGGAGATTTGCAGCGCCTTTATGCCCAGAACCAGCGTTTCAGCCAGGGCGAGAACGCCGCGGAACAAAGGCAAGCGCCGCATCCTTCCGTTGTAGATAGGGTTCAGACGCTCCTGAAGGTCTTCGATGCTCCCGTCTTCGCGGCGCACGGCGAGGCTGAAGTAGTCGCGGCCGCGAATCATTACGCCTTCGATTACTGCCTGTCCGCCATATAGATGAGCAGGTTGAACTGCCAAGCCATCGCCTCATGAAAGCTTTGCCAATAGGCGCCGCACATGGCGCACCGGACAGACGACACAAAGGCGCCCCAAAGCAAATCGAGGGCCTGGGCCCTCGATTTCGTCGTCATCGGCGCTAACGCCGATTGAATCTCCGGTTGAACCTCTCGATGCGGCCCTGGGTATCCACGATTCTCTGCTCGCCCGTGTAGAAGGGGTGGCACTTGCTGCATATCTCGACCCGCAACTGGGGTCGGGTCGCCCCGGTCTGGAAGATGTGGCCGCACGAACAGGTTACTGTGGCGTTGTAGAACCGGGGGTGAATGTCAGTCTTCATTCCGGGGCTTCCTCAAACATCCGGCTATGGGGTTGCTAGGCCTGAACCAGGGGGTACACGCTGACCCGTCGACGGCCTTTGGCGGCCCACTCATACTTGACCTCGCCGTCGATCATGGCGAAGAGGGTATAGTCGCGGCCAAGGCCAACGTTGCTGCCCGGGCGGATGCGGCTGCCCCGCTGCCGCACCAGGATGGAGCCGCTGGTAACGCGCTGGCCGCCAAAGCGCTTGACGCCCAGGTGCTTCGGATTGCTGTCGCGACCGTTGTTGGTGCTTCCGCCTGCTTTCTTGTGAGCCATGATTGCGCCCTTCCTGAAAATCCCTCCAGCCCCGCATCGGAACTAGGGAGTGAGTATATCCTGAATGACCACTCTGGTGTAGGACTGGCGGTGCCCCCGCTTGCGGCGATACCGGGTCTTGGCTTTGTACTTGTAGACCATGACCTTACGGTCTTTGTAATGCGACATCACTTGGGCAATGACCTTGGCTCCAGCCACGCTGGGCGAGCCGACTGTCAATTCCCCATCTATCGAGAACGCCAGAACCTCGCCGAACTCCGCCAGCGAGTCCGCCTCGTTGGGAAGCAGTTCGACGTCCAGCATATCGCCGGTCTGAACCCGATATTGTTTGCCGCCTGTCTTGAAAACTGCGTAATCCATTCCAACCTCGGCCGCTTATGTTACGGCAGGCCGTTGCTCCTGTCAACTGAAAAGGAGCGCGGGTATTCTTATCGTGTCGTGCGTTGATATTGCGACTTACCCACCGTAACCGGCAGACCAGGCCCGGAGAAGTACAACACCATGGCCACGCTCGTACCCTTTGGGTCTGCCGCTGCAACCGCTTAAGCTTCCCGCGCCACGCCGAATGCAGCCCTCCGGAGCCGTGCCGGGATCCGTAGAGTAGCGGATTTCAAGCTCTTGACCCTGCAATCGTTCCGGCAGGCGAGCGGAAGGAAAGAACCGTGCTTCAGAGTCTTTGATATACTTTTGTCAGGATAACCCATGCCGTAGTAACCATACTGCAACAGCATGGCGGCGGGTGCGGTTCCAAGGGGGCTAATCCCCCGCGAGCGACAGCGTCGATGGTTGGACCGGGCAGTTGTATAACGTTATAGTCGTGAACGCCAACGGCAACGGCAGCCTTGCCGATGTCGCCGGACGCGCCGGCATGGCCTGCCGGGTCGAGGGGAGCAGCGATCTGCTGTGGGACAACGACACTTCCGATTCGCCGGACGCGGTAGTTCTCGACCTGGCCTCGCTGGAAATCCCGGAAGCCCGAAGGGCGGTGAGCCAGTGCCGCGAAAGGAAAGTGCCGGTGCTGGCGGCGGTGCCGAGAGAGCAGGCATCCAATTATGATCCTGCGCTGAACCCCGACGAGCTCATGCTCTGCCCGGTATCGGACGACGAGTTCTCGCTGCGGGTTAAGCAGGCCGTCTTCCGGGTCAACGGCCCTTCCGGCTCCCAGACTCTCTCCATCGGCGATCTCAGCATAGACCTGGAACGCTACGAAGTGTCGGTGGCCGGGCGGCGAGTCACTCTGACGTATAAGGAGTTCCAGTTGCTGGCGCTTCTGGCGTCCAACCCGGGGCGAGTCTACACCCGCGAGGCGCTGCTCAGCCAGGTCTGGGGATACGATTATCTGGGAGGCACCCGCACGGTAGACGTTCACGTGCGCCGGCTGCGCTCCAAGGTGGAATCGCCGGGACGCTCCTTCGTGGAGACTATCTGGAACGTGGGTTATCGCTTCAAAGCCCCTGGGTGACCAGCGCCGACTTGCCGGAATCGCTCCGCCATCGGGACATCAGCCGTCGCCGGAGACAGCGCGACTGACAAAACGAGCAACCTGAGCTGCCAGGGCGGAATGCTCCGACGCCTCCATTTGCGGGTCGTCTTCATAAATGCGGGCCGCCAGCCCCCTGGCTGATTCGAGCAGCCCCCGGTCTGAGAACTGGGCCATCCGCAACGCCGGCAGTCCGCTCTGGCGGGTCCCGAAAAAGTCGCCCGGCCCCCGCAGTTCCAAATCCGCCTCGGCCAATTCGAAGCCGTCGTGGGTGCGGGTCAGGGCCGACAGACGCTCCCGCGCCGTCGCGGTCAGGGCCTCCGACGCCAGCAGGAAGCAATAGCTGCGGTGATCCCCTCGTCCCACGCGCCCTCGAAACTGGTGAAGCTGGGCCAGCCCGAAACGTTCCGCGCCTTCAATCAACATGATGGTGGCGTTGGGCACATCGATGCCCACTTCCACAACGGCGGTGGAGACCAGCACATCCAGCTCGCCGGCGCCGAATCTCCGCAGAATGCGTTCCTTGTCCCGGGAGCTCATGCGCCCGTGGAGCAGGCCGACGCGAAGGTCGGGGAAGACGACGCCCGACAGCCGCTCGTACTCTGCCGTAGCGGCCCTCGCCTCGATGCTGTCCGACTCGTCGATAAGCGGACAGACGACAAAAGCCTGTCGCCCTTCAGCAACCTGATCACGAACGAACCCGTAAGCATCGTTGCGCCTCTCCTGCGGCACCAGACGGGTCTGCACCTGCTGCCGGCCGGCAGGCAGTTCGTCGATGATGGAGATGTCCAGATCGCCGTACACCGTCATGGAAAGCGTGCGCGGTATGGGAGTAGCAGACATGATCAAGGTGTGGGGATTCTCTTCCCCTCGCTGCCTCAACGCCGTCCTCTGCAATACTCCGAACCTGTGCTGCTCATCCGACACGGCCAGCGCCAGCGACGGCATGGATACCCCCTCCTGGATCAGGGCCTGGGTGCCGAATACCAGGTCGAGCGCGCCATCGGCTGCCATGGCGGTCAAGAGTCGCTTCACCGGCGCTCGAACGCTGCCGGTGAGCAGGCCCACGGAAACCGGACGCTCCAGCCCTTCGAACTGCACCGAAAACAGGTTCTCTTCCTCCGCAGGATGCGGCAAATCTCGCAAAAGGCGGCAGGCGGAGCGGAAGTGCTGCTCGGCCAACACCTCCGTTGGAGCCATCAGCGCGCCCTGGAACCCGGCCGCCGCCGCCCACAGAAGGCCGGCCAGGGCGACCACAGTTTTGCCGCTGCCCACATCTCCCTGCAGCAGGCGATTCATTGGCGGCGCGCCCCGCTTCATGTCGGCGGATATTTCGGCGATGCAGCGAGCTTGAGCCGCGGTAAGCTCGAAGGGCAGAGAATCCAGAAATTTTTTGACTATACCGCTCGGCGGACGAACCGGTATGCCTCGCACCTCGGCCTGCGCTTCCCGCCGGCGGGAAAGCACCGCCAACTGCAGGGTCAGAAGCTCATCGAAAGCGAGCCGGGAGCGGGCGGCATTCCATACCTCCGCGTCATCGGGAAAGTGAGCCTGGAAAATGGCCTCCCGCAGGGGCATCAATCCCTCCACGGAATCGGCGCCGGCCATTTCCGGGGGGAGGGTTTCATCAACTCCGCCCAGCCAGTTCTGAAGCGCGTCCCATGCGAACTGGCGCATGGATCGGGCGTTTACGCCCTCGGTTAGGGGGTAAACGGGAACCATGCGCCCTGTGTGGATTCCGGCGTTGTCAAATTCGGCAGGCTCCACAGCCGGCGATTCAAAAGTCAACTGCCCTCTGAAGAGCTCCGCCTTCCCGCTGATGGCCACGCGACGCCCTGGAGTCAGGGTGCGGGCGATGTATCGCTGACCGAACCATATAGCGCGAAGAACTCCGGTGTCGTCGCCCAGTACCGCCTCGGTGTCCTGCCTCCGTCCTCCGGGGCCTTTTTTCACGACCCTCGACTCCCGGACACTGGCGATTACAGTACATTCCTGGCCCGGCGCGATGCCCGCAATGGTGACTACGCTGGAGTAATCCTCATGCCGGCGAGGGAAAAGATAGAGCAGGTCGCGAACGGTAGAAACGTCCAGCCTTGCCAGACGTTCCGCCATACGGGGATTCACCCCGCTGATCCGGTCAACAGGGGCGTCAACAGACTGTCCGCCGGGGGGGAGCCGGTAGGAAGGGGCCGGCTTCCTGAGGGTGCGCAGAATGGCGAGCGGGGATACCGCAGGGAAAGAACCCTCCCCTTCATTCGCCGGTTCGGGCTGACCGGCGGGCGGGGCGGGGACGGATTGCCCGATGAGCCTCAGCCATTGAGCAGCCCAGGCCTCCCTCTGTTCCGGCGGCATCTCGCCATATATCCCGTGAGCGAGAAAGGAGATGTCGGGAGAGTCTCCGGCGCGGGCTTCCATTTCGGAAATCGACCGTTGGATGAAGCGATCTAATCCCCCGATTACCGCACTGTCGTCAAAGCCGTTCTTCGATTCCAGCTCGATAATCTTGCGGAAACGATCAGACCAGTCCGAGGGCGTTGCTCTTGGCAGGGTCATGGCACAGCATTCATGCAATGGCGTTTCGGGCCGCTGTTGTGATAATGCGATGGGGTGAACAGGAGAACGAGGCTAACTTTCGTATAAACTTCCCTGGGTTACCGCCACCCCCAGAGCGTTGGGGCCAAGATAGGTGCCCAGAGTGGGGCCGAACCGGGACTCGATGAGGTGTTCAGGGTCGACCAGCTCGGCCAGTTCGGCCCGGATGGCGAGCGCCTGCACCCGGTCCGTGCTGTAGCTGATATTCACCTGCCGCACCGGCGCCAGCTCCCTTGCCATCTCAATGATGCGGTTCTTCGCCCGCTCCAGGCTGCGGGGACGCTCCACCGGATGCACTTCACCTTCGCGAATGGTCAGAATGGGCTTCACCTTAAGCACTCCGCCCAGGAAAGCGCTCGCCTTCCCTATCCGTCCGCCTTTTTGCAGGTATTCCAGCGTGTCTACCAGGACGAAGCCGTGATTTCTCACGATGGACTGGCGAACTCTCTGGGCCACCTCCTGGTAGTCCGGCATCTCCCTGGCCCATTGGGCCGCGCTGAGGACGGCCAGACCCATTGGCGCCGACGCAAGTTGCGAATCCACGATTTCGATTGGCGACGAGCCCCCCAGTGACGCTTTGGCCTGAGTGGCGGAGTTGAGCGTGCCGCTGAGCTTGGAGCTGACGTGGATCGAGACTATCTGGTGGCCCTGTTCCAGCAGCCGCCGGTATACCTCCTGGAAGTCGCCTATGGTCGGCTGCGACGTAGTGGGCAGCCGGGAAAGTCCGGGCAAACGGGAATAGAACCGGTCGGCGGTGATTTCCACTCCGTCTTTGTAGGTCTCGTTGCCTATAACAACGTAGGCCGGCACGACGGTTACGCCGTTGGCGCTGGCCAGCGCCGGGGGCAGATCCGCCACACTATCGGTAACTATCCGTATTGCCATGGTCGCTCCAGTAATCGCCCGGATTGTCCCGGGCGTCCCGAATCCCTACTCAATCGACGCCAGGTAATGATAGTGGGGCTGACCACCGTATACAGTCTCAACTTCCATTCCAGGCGTAGCGGATTCCAGCGCCTTGACGCAGGCTCCAGCGGCGGCGGCGTCCGCGTCTTTGCCGCGATAAACAGTCAGAATAGAGCGGGAATCCACGCCTGCCATCACGACCGCCCGCTCCAGAGCATCCTCGGGAGACGGAGCGGTAATGACCAGCCTGTCGTCCAGCAGAGCGATGTAATCGCCGAGATTTACCGCAATCCCGTCCACACTGGTATCGCGTACCGCCTGGGTAACCTCAATGGTGGCAACGGCGGGCAGAGCCTCCTCCATTGCGGCCAGGTTCTCTTCCAGCGAGGACAGGGGGTTATAGGCCAGCAGAGCCGCCACGCCCTGGGGAATGCTGCGTGTCGGCACTACGTGTATCGCCAGGTTCCTGGCCGCCGCCTGCTGTGCCGTCAGGACGATGTTCTTGTTGTTGGGAAGGAAGATGGTGTGCTCGGCTCCGGCATACTCAACCCCCTGCATGATCTGCTGAACGCTGGGGTTCATAGTCTGCCCGCCCTCAATGACATGCCCGCAGCCGGACTCCGAGAACAGGGCTGCCAGGCCCTGACCTGTCGCCACTGCCACTACGGTCATAGGAGCGCCGGCAGTGGGAGAGGTAGCCCCTACCCGTCCGGCGGCCCACTCAGCGTTTTGTTCGTCCATGTTCTCGATCTTGACATTGGAGACGGTGCCAAGGGCCACGCCGTAGCTGATGGCGGCCCCCGGGTCTTCCATGTGAACGTGCACCCGGATGTGGTTAGAGTCGCCAACAACCACCGTGGAACGTCCCATCTCCTCGCAGTCCCGCCGCACCTGTTCCAGGCTGAGGCCATCGCCGTTGATGATGAACTCGGTGCAATAGCCCCAGTTTTCTTCGAGCGAGGAATGCGCGAAGCGCTGGCCTCTGGTTCGGGCGGAACCTCCCAAGGATACCATGCTGCTGTCTATGATGGATTCAAGGCCGGTTTTCTCGTTCACCTGGCGGGCCCTGTCCGGAGCCAGCGCCTCCAGAGTGCCGCCCAAAATTACAACGACTCCAAGGCCTCCCGAGTCCACAACCCCGGCCTCCTTCAGCACGGGCAACTGTTCGGGCGTGTTCTTCAGCGCAATGCAGGAAGACTCATAAGCGGTCTCCATCACGGCAACGAAGTCCGGGCTGCCGGCAGCTTCCAGGGCGGCTTCGGCGGCTCGCCGGATAACGGTGAGCATGGTGCCTTCCCTGGGGCTTCCCACCGCGCCATAGGCAGCCTCCCGGGCTCTGTCCAGCGCCTGGGCAAGGTCGGCGGACGAGCAGGCTTCGCGCCCTTGCAGGGCATCTCCGAACCCCTTGAAGAACTGGGACAGTATCACGCCGCTGTTGCCCCTGGCGCCGAAGAAGGTTCCCTGAGCCAGTCCGCCGGCTACATCAGCAGCCGTAGGGCTGACGTCTTCCGGGCATCGCTCCATGCCTGAACGCAGCGTCAGCGACATATTGGTTCCGGTATCGCCGTCGGGAACGGGAAACACGTTTAGCGCGTTTACGATGTCGCGGGACTCTTCCAGCCGTTCGAAAGCCACCCGGAACGCCCGGCGAAGTTCTGCCCCCAACAGTAAGCCAACAGGCGGCGATGTCAAATCCGCACCTCCCGGTGGAGGTTCCCCATCATAGAACGCCGGTATTATATTACGGTTTTCCCCATGCTTCTATGATGTTTCGCAAGACAGTACCCCGCGTTTTCGCTTCCCGACAGCGACGCCGCCGGAAGTTGAGCAGAACATTCCGGGTCCATGAAGCCATCTGCGCAAGATTCCCTCTGCAATCATCCCGGCGCAATCATCCCGGCGCAATCATCCCGGCGCAATCATCCCGGCGCAATCATCCCGACAGCCCACAGCCGGATTTGACGCTCTTGTGGCCGCGAACTATCATGGAGCCATATATTCAGGCCGCTGCCACGCCATACTAGGGTTCCGCCCGCTCACCGCGGGGCCCGGCGCCAGGCTCTTTCCCGTCCCAGTTCTTTTCCGGAGGGATTTCAATGAGCGCGCAGGTCATCGCATCAGCGTCCGAAGAGGCCCGACATCTCATCCGTTCCAACCAGTGGCGCGGGGTAACTTCGGGAGTCGCTCCGGGCCATGTGCAGGCAAATTTGGCAATCCTGCCCAAAGACCTGGCGTTCGACTTCCTGCTGTTCTGTCAGCGCAATCCGAAGCCCTGCCCTCTGTTGGAAGTAATCGAACCAGGCAGCGTAGAGCCGTCGCTGACGGCGCCCGGCGCGGACATACGCACCGATGCCGCCGGCTACAGGATATACCTCAACGGGGAATTCGCCGCCGAAGTTGAGACCCTGGAAGATTACTGGCGCGACGATCTTGTCAGCTTCCTTCTCGGTTGCAGCTTTTCCTTTGAGCAGGCGATGGCGGATGCGGGGATTCCTCTACGGCACCAGGAACAGGGCAAGAACGTAGCAATGTACATCACCAACATCGAGACAACCCCTGCCGGCGTATTCTCGGGGCCGATGGTGGTGAGCATGCGCCCCGTCAAACGAGAGCAGGTGGTGCGGGCGGTGCAGGTTACCTCCCGGTTCCCGGCAACCCACGGAGCGCCTGTGCATATCGGCAGCCCGCTCGACATCGGCATCCGCGACCTGGACATGCCGGATTTCGGCGACACCGTTGAAGTCAAGGCAGATGAAGAACCAGTGTTCTGGGCCTGCGGCGTAACGCCGCAGGCGGTGGCTCTCAACTGCAAGCCGCCGCTGATGATCACCCACGCGCCCGGCAAGATGTTCATCACCGACCACCGCGACGCCGATTACGCCGTGCTGTAAGAGCGGCCTTCCGACCATACCCAAAGCGGAGAGTCCTGTTGTCTGAGACTATCGAAGACATAATCCTGGACTTCGACAAGCGGGGAATGCTGGCGCTGCGCCCCCACCTGCCCGCCGACTTCTGTCGCCAGGCGGCACAATACGTATTCGACAACCCGGGCCACACGGTGATAGCGACCGGGTTCTACGTGCTCATGGCGGGCAAACCGGAGACGGACGGCCCACCCGGAGCCATCGCCATCGGCCGTGCATTGCGGCACTTGGGACGGCAGGTCACATACGTCACCGACGAATGCGCCGAGCCCCTACTGCGCCAGTGGGCCGGAGATTCCGAAGTTATTGAGTTCCCTATTGCCGGCGTTGCGGAAAGCACGCGCCGCGCCGCCGCCCTGCTGGAGCAGATGAGCCCGTCGCTTCTCATCTCCATCGAACGCTGCGGGCGAAACCGCAATGACCAATACCTGAACATGAGAGCGCGGGATATTACCCCGAATACCGCACGGATAGATTATCTGTTCGACGGAACAGTTCCGTCGATCGGCATCGGCGACGGCGGCAACGAGATCGGCATGGGGAACCTGATCGACGTCATCCCCACAGTGGACAGCCTGCCCAGCGACCCTGCTGTGAGCCGGGTCGACCGCCTCGTCATCGCCAGCGTCTCCAATTGGGGCGGTTACGGCCTGACCGCCGCGTTGTCTCATTTGGCGGGAAGAAACCTGCTGCCCAACGCCGGGGATGAAACGGCGATGGTGCAGAGCATGGTCGATGCGGGCGCTGTGGACGGCACCACGGGAGACGCCGCGCCCACGGTGGACAATTTCAGTATGGAAGAGAACGGAGCGCTGCTGGCTCGGCTTCATCGGCTTGTCGAAGCCGGTTAGCCGAATATCTATGGGCAGAAGCCAGCCGCTCCCGGTCCAGCCATGAACACGCCCTCCCTCTCCGTACAGCCGGAAAGCAGGCCCTCTGGCAGCGCATTGCGTGATACGCTGGTTCAATCAGTCGCCCTGCTGCTGGTCGCTGCCCTGGCCCTTTCGTCCCTGGGACCGATGCTGGACCATCACTTTGCCGAACGGCATCCGGGGCATCACCACTTGTTTCTCGGCGCAGGCGCCGCGCAGCATTCCCACATTTACGGGCAGGCGCACGCCCACACTGGAGACTGGATGTACGCCCCCTCGGGAAAGGCATCAGGGAACTCCGCCAGGGATGTGATTTTCTTCGCTCCTAACGATGGCGCGGGATCAGGAGGCGCCGACCTGTCTATGCCCTTTGCGGCGCCGCTGCCTCGATACGGAGACGGAAGCGCGCCTGTCCTTCAATCCCCGGCAGATGCCGGCGTCACCCTGGCGGGAATCAGCATTGCGCCGTCCAGGAGGCCCCCGCGAGCGTAGCTCCTTTGCATCTCCCGTTCTTCGCGGTCTGTTGCCGCGGCAAGCGGGAGACAAGGACGATCATTCTTCAGCAATGACAGTCTGTTAAAGGAGCGCTTATGCAGCGGCATATCCGTAAAATTGCCTGGCTCGGGCTGGCGTCCCTGCTGGCGCTGAGCCTGCCCGTCGGGGCTGTTCTGTCCCACGAGGGGCGACCTCTTGGAGACTACCGCCTGATCGTCGGCTGGCTGGAAGAGCCGGCTTATGAGGGGGCCCGCAACGCCGTTTCCATCCGCGTCAATAAGATTGTGGAAGGTACACCTGAAGACGCCGGGCACGGACCTCCCGGCCACCATGAAGAAGACCCTGCCCCTACGCCCGCAACGTCGGGCAAGGACGCCGAACCTGGCGAGTCTCAGGATCGCCACGGCGACGACGGCCACAGCCATAACGACGGCGGCGAACACAGCCATAACGACGACGACGAACACAGCCATAACGACGGCGGCGAACACAGCCATAACGACGACGAACACAGCCATAACGACGGCGGCGAACACAGCCATAACGGCAGCGACGAACACAGCCATAACGGCGACAGCATGGCCCACTTCGCAAATGGAAATCACGGCTCCATTGAGTCTGAGAGCGCAATGTCGGTGGAAGTCGAGGCCGCGGTAGACGCGGTGTCAGGCGTCAACGTGCAGATTATCCCCAGTGGATTCACCTTCGCCCCCGAGAAGGTCAACCAGGAACACGCCGACGGAGAAGGTCACGCCCATATCTACGTGGACGGAGTGAAGTTGAGCAGGGTATACACCCCCTGGCTGCATATAGACGGCCTGGAACCCGGAGTGCGGGAAATCCGGGTAACGCTGAACGCCAACAGCCACTCCGACTACACATGGAACGGCGAAGCAGTCGAAGCAACAACCAGTATTACCGTTCCGGAACCCGGCGAGAGCATGCACAGCCACAAGCCGGCAACCGTGGAAGCGGAAGCCGCCATGTCGATCAGCATCAGGGTAGAGCCAGACCCACTGGGCGGCGCAAATCTGTTCATAACCAGAATAGAGGGGTTCACCTTCTCGCCCAAGAACGCCAGCGGCGATCACGTCGCAGATCAGGGCAACGCCCGTGTTTATGTCAATGGGGTCAAGGTTGCCCGGTTATACGGGAACGCCTACCAACTGGGGCGGATGGCTGAGGGCTTAAACACGGTGCGGGTTACGCTGAACGCAAATGACCATTCAGCATACACCTGGAACGGGCAGCCCGTAGAGGCCGTTTCCGACATCGAAATCGCCCGCGGCATGGGAGGCGCCGGCTATGGCAAAGAAGCCGCCAGTCAGGACCAGCACAACGGCAATACAGATGCCGCCGGGGACGAAAGCGAGGGAGAACACACCCACAACGGGGATACCCACACCCACAACGGGACGGGGCACAACGGGACCGGAGAGGAAGACACAAGCCGCCTGATTCTTCCCCAGGGGTCTGCGAAACCAATGGCAAGCATCGCAGGCCAGCACGATGAACAGGCCGTGCCGGTGGAAGGCCTGGAAGAAACCTTGCAGGTCGAGGTGATTCACGTCGGCAGCGGCGCGGCGCGGGTGCAGAGACTGGAGGCAGCCTATGGAGACCCTGGGCATTACGTTGCCGCCCTGATACCCACAGCCGCCGGAGTCTACGAGTTCCGGCTCTTCGGCTCCATCGAAGGCATGGCAATAGACGAGACCTTCATTTCCATGGGCGGGGGCGGCGACTTCGATGACGTTCAGACCTCCGCCAACCTCCAGTTCCCGGAACAGCTACCCGAAATCCGGGAGATTTCCGGCGCCGTGCAGGGTGCGCGCGACATTGCGCAGCAGGCTCAGGACATCGCACTGGCTGCGCAGGCCAGCGACTCCGAACAGGGCGGTAACGGCAATATGCTTGCCATTGCCGCGCTGGCCGCCGGCATAGTCGGCGCAGTACTGGGAGCCAGCGGGATTTTCTTTGCGCTGCGGGTTCGCCAATCCCGGAATGCCGGGTAGCGATTTGTCCCTCTTTGACACGCGCTGTTACCGGATGACAGCGGAAGGCTGGCGCAAACGCTGGGCGTTTGCGTTGGCCTCCCTTCTGGCATTGCTGGCGATTTCATTCTGGATTCTGGCGCCTCAGGGCGTCTCGGCCCACGCCAATCTGGCTTCGGCCGAGCCAGCGCCCAACTCGGAGCTGGATACTGCGCCCAGCCAGATCATCATTTGGTTCACTGAACCCATAGAACCCTCCCTGAGCAGCATCCGGGTGCTGGACTCCGACGGGCGGCAGGTGGATGCAGGGAACAGCGTGGTCGACGACCTGAACCCGCTGGTCATGTCTGTGGGGCTGGGTGACGTTCCAGACGGCACCTACACCGTGGCCTGGGGAAACGTCTCAACCGTAGATGGACACCGCGTTCGGGGATCTTTCGTTTTCGCTGTGGGACAGCCGCTTACCGGCGCGCCCGCCGAAGTGGTTGAGCAGCCGCTGTTCCAGTCGCCCTTCGCTCCGTTCCTGCGCTGGCTGGTGTTCCTGAGCGTGCTCGCTATGGTGGGCGGTCTGGTGTTCGATCTGCTGGTGGCTCGCCCGGTCTTTCAGGGCAAAGCTGCTCCCCAGGAACTCCAGGAGGCGGGTGAAAAGCTCTCTGGCAGGTCGATGGGCCTGACTTGGGCAGCCTTGGCGGTGTTCCTCGCTGCTTCGATAGGCCAGCTTGTTCTGCTCGCCACTATTACCTTGGAATCCCCCTTTTGGGGTGTCTTTTTCAGCCCTCTCATAGACACGGTGACCAGCACCGAATGGGGGAACATCTGGTCGTGGCGTATTGGAGCGGCAATAGCATTCGGGGCAGCGCTGGGGGCAATGCGCTTTGCCTCAGGCGCCGGGCGTATGGCGCTGACGGCGCTGGCCCTGGCATCAGGCTGCGCGGCGCTGTGGACTCTGGGGCTGACCAGCCACGGAGCGGCGACTGTAAACATCAGGAATCTGGCGTTAGCCGCAGACTTTCTGCATCTGCTCGCTTCCGCCTTCTGGGTTGGGGCGGTATTCCACTTTGCCTTCGGCGTAACGCTGCTGCGCGCCCTGCCGGATTCCGACCGCCGGATGGCCCTGGCCGCAATGGTGCCGCGCTTTTCCGTGCTGGCAGCCATGAGCGTCGCAGTCATCGTCGCCACCGGCGTGTTCGGCGCCTGGGCGCAGGTGACCGTTTCGGAGGCCCTGATGACCCCCTATGGGATTACGCTCATCGCAAAGCTGGCCCTGGTGCTGCCGCTGCTGTTCCTCGGGGGGCTGAACCTCGTGTGGGTGCGTCCCCGCCTGCTTCGCGATACAGCCTCCGGGGAGTGGCTCAAGCGCCTTCTGATTGGCGAGGCTGTCCTGGGTGTGCTTATCCTGGCATCGGTGGCTGTGCTGACCAGCCTGGAGCCCGCCCGGCAGGTCGCCTCACGGGAGTTGGCCGAACAGCAGCAGTCGCTCGCCTTCAGAGACACTGTGAACACCGACACCATCGCCCTCGAAATCACCCCCGGCAGGGTAGGGCCCAACGACTTTGCCGTCACCCTCACCGACCGGCTGGGCGTACCCATAGCCAATGCCAATGAGGTTACAGTGCGCCTGGCATACCTGGAATCCGACCTGGGAGACGACTCGCTGGCGGCCGCTTCCCGGGGTGACGGAACCTATGTGCGCGAGAACGCCCAGATCAGCATCGGCGGGGCGTGGCAGGCAGAGCTGATCGTTCGCCGCCCCGACGCTTTTGACGCCCGTACCGCATTCCGCTTTGAGGCGCTCACCGTCGGCAGTGGAAGCAGCGCGGCTATCTCACCGTCGCCTCAGACAGCCTATCTGCTGCTGGGGGCCGGGCTGCTGGGGGCCGGGCTGCTTTTCCTGGGAGTCGGGCTGCCTCTGGGCGGCTGGTTTTCCCGCGCCGGCGCGGGGGTAATGACGCCGGGCGTTGCGGGCGTAGGAGCGGGACTGCTGCTGCTGTTCAATGCCCAGCTCGGCCTGGGCGGTGGAGAAATCCTTCGCAATCCCTTCCCGCCAACGCCTGAGTCCCTGGATGCCGGCAAGTCGACGTACATCCAAGTCTGCCAGGCTTGCCACGGCGCCGGCGGACGAGGCGACGGCCCCGCTGCAGTGGGGCTTCTGCCTCCGCCTGCCGATCTCGCGATTCACGTTCCTCTGCATGGAGACCCGGACCTCTTCCAGTTCGTCCGGGACGGCATACCCAACACGGCCATGGCTCCGCAGGACGGCAATCTGACCGAAGAGCAGATCTGGCACGTGGTCAACTTTATCCGGACTCTGGAGGAGTAGGCGCTGCGGCCGATATGGCCGGCTCCATAATCGCCTTCGGGCGTGAAACTACTAGTCGCCGGGCGGAGCCAGAGTCTTTTCCTCCAGCGCCAGCAGGCGGCGCAACTCAACAATCTCGTCGCGGAACTGAGCGGCTTTCTCGAACTGGAGGGACTTGGCCGCGTCTTTCATCTGCACTTCGAGGTCTTTCACGACATTAAACATATCCGCCCGGTTCATTTCCTTGCGGACGGTGTTGTAGCGGGCGCGGTTCTCGGCGATGGCCTTGATGCCCTCGGTTATGTCGTGGACTTCCTTCTGGATGCTCTGCGGCTTGATACCATGGCGCCGGTTGTGCTCGGTCTGAAGCTGGCGTCGGCGCGCGGTCTCGTTGATAGCCCGCTCCATGGATTCGGTAATGCGGTCTGCGTACATCACGACATGCCCGTTGGAGTGCCGGGCCGCGCGCCCTATGGTCTGCACCATGGACGTCTCGGAACGCAGGTAGCCTTCCTTATCGGCGTCCAGAATGGCGACGAGGCTCACCTCGGGCAAATCCAGCCCTTCCCTGAGCAGGTTAATACCCACTATCACGTCGTAAACGCCCAGGCGCAGGTCTCTCAGAATCTCGATGCGGTTCAGAGTTTCAATGTCCGAGTGCAAATAGGTGTTGCGTATGCCTGTTTCGGAAAGGTAATCGGCGAGTTCCTCGGCCATACGCTTGGTCAGGGTTGTAACCAGCACTCGCTCAGAGCGCCGCACCCGCTCCTTGATTCTCTCCAGCAGATCGTCGATCTGGCCTCTCGTGGGCAGGACTTCAACGGTCGGGTCCAGGAGGCCCGTGGGCCGGATGACCTGCTCCACTACCTGCCGGCTTTGCTGCAGTTCGAAGGGGCCTGGGGTGGCTGAAACATAAACCACCTGGTTGATGCGGCCTTCGTATTCGTCAAAGCTCAAAGGACGATTGTCAAGGGCCGAGGGCAGCCGGAAGCCGTATTCCACCAACGTCTTCTTGCGGGAAACGTCGCCCCGGTACATACTCCGCACCTGAGGCAGCGTCATGTGCGATTCGTCTACAAACAGAAGGTAGTCATCGGGGAAGTAGTCCAGCAGAGTCCAGGGGGCACTGCCCGCCGGGCGCTGCGAGAGATGCCGGGCATAGTTCTCTATGCCGGAACAGAAACCTGTCTCCTGCAACATTTCGAGGTCATAGTTGGTACGGCTCTCCAACCGCGCCGCTTCCAGTATCTTTCCCTCGCTTCGCAACTCCTGCAAGCGCCATTCCAGCTCCTCACGAATGCCGACCACGGCCAGGTCCAGTTTATCCTTGGTGGTGACGAAGTGATTGGCGGGGTAGATAGACACCTGCGGCAGCTCCGCCAGCATCTCCCCGGTCAGCGGGTCCATCTGGACAATGCGTTCCACTTCGTCGCCGAAGAACTGGACGCGCACCGCCGCTTCCTCGTATGCCGGCACCAGTTCCAGCACATCGCCCCGCACGCGAAACTTAGCCCTGGCAAGTTCGAGATCGTTTCGCTCATATTGCATATCGACCAGTTGGCGCACCAATTGGTTGCGATTGCGGATCTCCCCCACCTTGACCTGCGCCACCAGATTGAAATAGTCGCTGGGATCGCCGAGGCCGTAGATGCAGGAGACGGATGCGACGATAAGCACGTCGCGGCGAACCAGCAGCGACGTCGTTGCCGAAAGGCGCAGCTTGTCCAGCTCCTCGTTGACGCTGGAGTCCTTCTCGATGTAGGTGTCGGACTGGGGAACGTAGGCCTCAGGCTGATAGTAGTCGTAGTAGGAGACGAAGTATTCGACAGCGTTATGAGGGAAAAATTCCTTGAACTCGGAAGCGAGCTGCGCGGCCAGAGTTTTGTTGTGAGCCATCACGAGGGTGGGGCGCTGCACCTGCTGCACGATATTGGCCATGGTGAATGTTTTGCCGCTGCCCGTAACTCCCAGCAGGCTCTGACGCGACATCCCGTTCTCGACTCCCTCTGCCAGGCGCGCCACTGCGCCCGGCTGGTCGCCGGTCATCCCGAAATCGGCGGCAAGCTGGAAGGGGCGGTCTTCAGGCTGGGCGTTTCGCCGCTCGCTGACGTCTTTCCCTGCTTCAGCCCACTTCTTGCCCCGCGCGTAGACGGTCATGCCAACTGCACCCTCCGAATCATCAGTTCCGCATCAACAATTTGCGACAGGCTCATTATATTCCAGCCCACATATTCCAGCCCGCCGCAGCATGGGGCTATCGCCGGGCAAACTGTTGCAGCGCCAGGCGAATGCGGTCTTCCACTGTCAGATCATCCGTCGCCGGAACCGCATCCGCAGCGGCCCTCGCCTCTGTCACCGAATAACCCAGGGCGGCGAGGGCTGCTATAACCTCGCCATCAGCGGACGGCGGCGCTGCCGCGTTATCCCTCTCGACTGCTTCCACTTTGCCCCGGAGTTCCAGGATGATCCGGCTGGCGAGACGTCGACCCACGCCTGGGGCGGACGCCAGAGCAGCGACGTCTCCCGTAGCGACGGCCAACTGCAACGGCTCTGCGTCCAGCGCCGACAGCAGGGCCAGCCCCAGGCGCGGCCCCACACCCGTTACGCCGGTCAACAGAGAGAACAGCCGCAGCGAGGCGTCGTCGGGGAAACCGTACAATATCGGCTGCTCTTCGCGAATACGCAGCAGGGTATGCAGATAAACTGTCGCGCCCGCCGTTCCCAGCGCCGGAATAGCGCTGGAAGGAACAAAGACCTGCAAAGTGACGCCGCCGACAGTCACCTGCACCCAGTCGGGTCCGGCAGCCGCCAGCGTACCCCGCACACCAACAATCATAGCGTTGCCGGGCATAGCGTTGCGGGGAACCCCGCCGGAACAGCGCGCCGCACGCTCTACCGCTCCCGGCCCGGCGGAATCTCGTTAAGCAGCGCGCCCGATGCCTGT
The DNA here is from genome assembly GCA_965115955.1 of Dehalococcoidia bacterium. GTDB lineage: Bacteria > Chloroflexota > Dehalococcoidia > Lucifugimonadales > UBA3495 > VXOI01. The sequence continues at coordinate 168,288 of OZ220473.1, forward strand.
TGCCGGGCAATGTGGCACAAGCCCACTGCCAGAGCGTCGGCTGCGTCGATTTCCAGAGCGGGCGGAAGGCTCAGTGTCGCGGCCACAATGCTCCGCATCTGCTCCTTGGTGGCCGCGCCGTGGTCCGCGACTGCCCGCTTGATCTGGGCAGGAGCGTATTTGCGGATTTCAATTCCCTGACTGGCGGCGCCTATCAGCACCACTGCCTGGGCCTGCCCGATGGCCAGCGAAGAACCGGGGAAGCTGCGCTCTCCACGCCCTACGAATGGGTCTTCAACCGCCACCACCCCAGGCTGAAAGATGGCTATCAGGTTGTGAATGTGGGTATACATCTGGTACAGCCGACTTTCGATGGACATGGAAGACGGCAGGGCGATAACGCCGTAGTCCACCGCTTCAATTGCGGGCCGCTCGGCAACCACGCCGTAACCCATGCGCAGTGTGCCGGGGTCAATGGCAAGGATGGTCATTCGCGGCCCCCTGTCGCTGGTGAACGAATGCTGCTCCCGAAACGGTCGGCCCTGAGCAAACACACTGGCCGTTCTCTATCTTGCCGGGCCGGTGTCAGTGCGTCCGGAGTATCCGGCTATCCGGTCTGGTAACGCTCCAGCACTTCGGGCGGGAAATCTGCGTTGGTGAATGCCTTCTGAACATCGTCCAGATCTTCCAGCGCGTCCAACAGGCGAAGGGTCTGCTCGGCTTCCCTATCGGCAAGGGCTATGGTGGTTTTGGGCACCATGGACATCTCGGCGGAACGAACGGGAACCCTCTCGGATTCGATGGACTTCTGAACGTCTTGCAGGCTCTCGACCGGGGCGTAGATTTCCAGCACTCCCTCGTCGATTTGCAAGTCCTCCGCTCCGGCATCTATAGCGATGAGGCCGAGCTCTTCCGCCCGTTCCTCGTCTTCGATGTCTATGGTTACCACGCCGCGCAACTCGAAATTCCACGCGACGCAGCCGGATTCCCCCAGGTTTCCGCCGCCCCGGTTGAAAGCGGAGCGGACATCCGCCGCGGTGCGGTTGCGGTTGGTGGTTACGGCCTGGAGCAGGATGGCGCCGCCGCCGGGGCCGTAGCCCTCGTAAGTCACCTGCTCCAGCGATTCGTCGTCGCTGCCTTCGCCGCTGCCCCGTTTGATGGCGCGGCTGATGCTGTCCTGGGGCATATTGTTGCTCTTGGCCCTGTCCAGGGCCAGTCGCAGCTTAAAGTTCATGTCAGGGTCAACGCCCCCGCCGTCGCGGACGGCCAGAGCGATGTCCCGGCTGAGCTTGGTGAACAGCACGCCGCGCTTGGCGTCGGCGGCGCCCTTCTGGTGCTTGATGGTCGACCACTTGGAATGACCGGACATTGCATTACCTCCCGGTCTCGTACTCAGTGCGACCGATTGTAGCATCGGGCCAAAACGGGGTCAAAGCTGGAAAGTCAGCGCAGTCCGTCGGGAAGGCGAACTGTCATCAGGCCAGCGGCCACGTTCACGCCCAGCACAACCTGGGCGATGGCGGGAATCAACAGTTCGCCGCCGGAACCCCGGACGATGTACACATCGTTGCTGCCGGTCTCGAGAATCTCTTGCAGCTCGCCCAGTTCTTCGCCGTCCTCTGCAATGACTCTCATACCGATTAGCTGGTAGTGAAAATATTCGCCTTCGACCAAGGAATCGTCATCGGCAGGGCGAGCGGTGAGAAATGTTCCGGCGAGGGGTTTGGCCTGAGCCCGGGTAGCTATGCCTTCCAGCCAGACGAGCGCGCTCTCCGGACCGGTCTGGCGCGAAGCGACAATAGAGCGGGGTTGCTGATCGGCCACCAGCTCCCTGCCGGGGTCGAAACGGCCGGGCAGGTCGCTCAGGAGCTGGATGTTAAGCCCGCCGTCGCGCCCGTGGGGGCCGATTACCCGAGCGACGATTACGAGCCCTTCGGGGCTTGGAGCGGAAACAGACAAGGCGCGGGCAGCGGGAGGGAGTTACTCTATTTCCAGAGTGGCCTGAGAGCCGTTTTTCACGGCGGCAACCCGGAGAAGCGACCGCATGGCCTGCGCCACCCGCCCGCCTCTGCCGATAACCTTGCCCTTGTCTTCAGGGGCGACCTGAAGGCGGAATACTGTGCGGCCCCCTTCCACAGACTCGACCACCTGAACGGCGTCGGGGTTGCTGACCAGGGAACCGGCGATGTATTCGATGAGTTCCTTCATTCTTCGGATTCCTCGACCGCTTGGTCGGAAGAAGCTGGCTCGGCCTGGATGCCTGAACCGCCAGCTATGGACAGAACGCCGTTTTTGTCGAGAATTCGCTGAACCGGGCTGGAAGCCTGGGCGCCCAGTTTGAGCCAGTGCAAGGCTCGGTCCTGCTTCAAGGTAATAGCCGGAGGGTCCTGCATCGGGTCATAGGTGCCGATCCATTCGAGGTAAGCGCCATCCCGGGGAGACTTCGCCTCCGCGACCACGATCCTGTATGCGGGCCTGCCTTTCTTGCCAACCCTGGCGAGACGAATCCTCAGCATTAAAACTCCGGTACGATTCTGATAGTGTTGAGCGCCGGCTTAAGACAAATGTCGGCGCGATTGTACGAATAGCGCAGCTATCTGTCAATCGCCCGCCGCCCGGTGCATTCATAATAGCAGGAAAGACTTTCCGACAAAGAAATCGGGCCCGGCCAACTCTGGCTTCGACTCGCCCGAAAATCCATCCTGGATCCTAGGGGCGATGGTAGACATTGGCCTGGGCCCGACGTTCGGGCATCTTATTTCGTGGCGAAAAGCTACGAAACGATCACCTCGTCGCGTCCAGACTGATGCCTACCATCGCCCCTGCGTGTTAAACTATCTTCCATTCATATCACCTCCTTCACAAGAGTCCGCCAAGCGGCTACCCGAATTCTACCCTGCCGAATCGCCCAGTGTCAACAGACATTTTCCGGCCGATTCCAAACGATTATTCGCGCCTGCGCCGCTCGAAGGTCATGGTTTGATAAAAGCGATTTTTATGGGCACTCCTTCCTCAGTCGTCCCCGTGCTCCGCCGTCTCAACGAGTTACCGGGGCTGGAAGTTGCCGCGGCGGTAACTCCCCCCGACCGGCGGCAGGGAAGAGGACGCCGACCGGAATCGCCGCCGGTGAAGCAGGAAGCCCTCAACCTGGGGATTCCTGTCCTTCAGCCGCAGACACTCAGAAGCGAACATGCGCAGAAGAAGCTCGCTGCTCTCGACCCTTCCGTCGTCATAGTGGCCGCCTACGGACGGCTGCTGCCTCCTGCCGTGCTGGGAATTCCTGCCCACGGATGCCTGAACCTGCATCCCTCGCTGCTGCCGCGACATCGCGGCCCTTCCCCGGCGGCAGCCGCCATCCTGGAGGGAGACGAAGTCACCGGCGTATCCCTCATGCTGCTGGACGAGGGGATGGACACCGGCCCGATCATCGCCAGCTCGGCGGTCGAGCTGCAAGGAAACGAGCGCGCCGGGGAACTCACCGACCGGCTGTTCAACCAGGGAGGGGAGCTGCTGTCCGATTGCCTGGAGCCGTGGGTCAGAGGAGAACTGGAGGCCCGGCCCCAGGACGATGCCCAGGCAACGGTATCCCGAAAGCTGGAGCGCGCCGACGGCCAGGCCGATTGGAGCCTTCCAGCCGAAACTCTGGCCAGGCAATGCCGGGCTTACGACCCGTGGCCTTCCCTATTCACCCAATGGCGCGGCAAGACACTCAAGCTGCTGGACGTATCAGCGCATCCCGGGGTCGAGACTGAAAGCGTCGATCCTGGAACGATTACTCACGCAGGACCAGGAAAAGGTCTGTATGTTGTTACCTCAAAAGGGTCGCTGAACCTGAAGCGAGTGCAACTGGAGGGGCGGCGGCCTGTTACCGGCGAAGAGTTCCTGCGGGGTTATCCGGATGTTACCGGGGCCTGCCTGGGCAGCCCGGCAATAATACCCGGCAATAATACCCGGCACAGGAGAACGACGATATGACGAGAGCAATACCCGAAGAATCGCAGGTTCTGGAATGGCTGGAATCCCTCAAGAACTGGGGACGCTGAGGGCCGGACGACCAGATGGGCTGCCTTAATCTCATCGGCCCTGAACAGCGCAAACGGGCGGTGTCGCTGGCTATCGACGGCGTTTCCGTAAGCTGCGCCCGGCCCATCACCACTGAGATGACCACTGGCGTCACGTACCAGGTGCAGCGCTCATGGTGGACAGCGGCGAAGGCCGGGACGCCTACTCCCCTGAACGCCGGTACACCCGGCGCGGAGCCGGCGAGTTCATCGGCATGGTGTTCCACGGCCAGACCATCACCCACATCGACGCCATGTCGCACTACTCCTGGAATGGGCTGATGTACAACGGTGTTCCCTCCAGCGTCGTCGCTTCCCGCGAGGGTGCCCAGTCTCACAGCATCGAAGCGGCCTGCGAGGGCATCATCACGCGGGGCGTGCTGCTGGACCTGCCGCGGCTGCGCGGCGTGGACTGGCTGGACCCTGCGGAGCCGGTGATGCCGGAAGACCAAGAAGCTGCGGAGCAGGATCAGGGAGTCCGGCTAAAGGAGGGCGATATACTCCTGACTCGCACCGGCAACTACCTGCCGCGGCTGGAGCGGGGCGCCTCGTCGCAGTCAGGCCCCATGGCCGCCCACCAGGTCGCCTGCGCGACCTGGTTCAGGGAACGGGGCATTGCCATGATGGGCACCGACACATCCAACGACGCCCGCCCCAACCCATACAAGACCATTGGCAACCCATTGCACACCATCTGCCTGGTCAGTAGGGGACTGTGGTTCATCGACAACGCCAATCTGGAGGAACTGGCCGTCGCCTGCTCAGAGAGGGGGCGCTATGAGTTTATGCTGACCTTGGCGTCGCTGCGGCTGCGCGGTGTTGACCGGCTCCCCAGTCAATCCGATCGCCCTGTTCTAGGGCGGGCGCTTGCTGCCTGAAGGAATCAGCATCCGCCCTTACAACCTTACCGGCCCCGGCCGCCGTTCAAGCGGGGCAGCAGCCTCTGGCCGACCGCCATGAGCGTCCCGGCGAAAAGCGAAGCCACAATAAGCGCTAATCCCAGAACCATCACCGTTACGGCCGCAGGGATGAATCCCGCCGTCACTTGCCGTCCGAAAGACTCCATCAGATCGCCCGTCAGGTTTATCGCTGAGACCGGCACGTCGGGAGAGTAGGACGCAACATCGGTAATCGCCCTCCGTATCTGGCCTGGGATGGCGGAATTCAGCACGAACCCCACCGAAAGGCATACGCTGCCACCCGCCAGCAGGGTAACACCCGGCCAGCGCAGCATATCCGCCAGACGGGGCACGTGAACCGCCGCCAGCAAGAGGCCGCCCACCACTATCATTACCAGAGCGACAGTCCTGCCAGAGCCGTTGGCGGCGCTCACCACGTCCCGGATGGATTCGGCCTGCTCTTCGATGCTCTGTCTTGTTATGTCATCCGACTCTTCCGCCAGCCAGTCCAGCACGTCGAACCGGTCGTTGCGTTGCAGCCCGCGCCGAATGTCGAAAATGGCGTCTTCAATCAGCGGCAATACCAGAGGGCCGGCGACGGTTTTCAGGAAAGCCCTGGTATCGCCTTCGATGAAGGGATCCCGGATGATCGCTCTGTTGCGTTCTAGGATGAGCGCCGTCTGGGAGCTTATGCCCGGGTAGTTCAGCGCCAGGTCAAACCAGCGGTCAAACTGCGTTTCCCGGCATTGTTTCGTCAGGGTGTTCAGGGACGGGGCAGCGTTGGGGAGCTTTCCGTCCGACAGCCGGATAATGGAAGGGGCAAGAGCGCCGGCCAGCGCCTGCAAAGCCCGTATCAAGCAGCCGGGCGGCGATTCCGGCTCTTCGATTTCCAGGCTATCAATAACCTGATGGACTTTGCCCAGAACCGCCGGCTCAATCCGCCCCAGGGGTTCCTCAAGGTCAACGTAAACTTCCAGATCATCATGCTCCCGGCGAAGGAACCCGGTAAACCGGCCAATGTTGTTCTCGGTCTGCTCTTGCAGGTAGGCCGGGGGCATAACGTCCCGGAGTATATCGACCGCCGCCTCGTTGACCTCTACATCCAGATCGCCTGTCAGATTCGCAGTCTGGTCTTCCAGCGCCCTGTCCACCAGCACCTCGTCATAGATGCGGTTGTAGGCGTCGGTATCGCTGATGGCAACGCTGTAGACCTCAGGGTCTTGAAGGCGTTGCGAGAAGTTGACCACTACCAGGAAATAGAGAAGACCGGCGAAAACGACCATCCCCAGGGCGAATCCGACCAGGGCTCGCAGCAGCGTTACCATAAATTGCCCCTATAACTCCCAGCCGCCCCGCCGGCAGTGCGCCAGGTCGCCTGACGCGGGATACCCGCAGGCTAGAACCTTGGGGCGATAGTCATGGACGACAGCCGCCGCACCCGCTCTTCAGTAGGCGGGTGGGTGGAGAACAGATTGCTGAGCCCGGCTCCCCGAAGGGGGTGGACAATGAACAGGTGCGACGCTCCCTCGGCCACGCGCATGGGGCGAGCTTCAGAGCCTCGTTCAAGCTTCTGCAAGGCGCTCGCCAGCGCCAGGGGATTGCCGCAGTTATGAGCGCCGGTCGCATCGGCCTGGAACTCACGGGTTCGCGACACCGCAGCGCGAACCAGGGCTGCCGCGATGGGCATGACTATGGCGACCACCAGAAGGCCGATGATGTTATCCCGGCCTTCGCGCCCGCCCCATGCGCCGCTGAAGATGGCGGAGAACTGGGCCAGCATCGCCAGCATCGAAATGGCGCCGGCGATAGTGGCCACTACGGCCATGATGAGAGTGTCCCGGTTGCCTACGTGGGCCATCTCGTGGGCCAGCACCGCAGACAGCTCCTCGCGGTTCAGGATGCGCCGGATACCTGTGGTCACGGCCACTGCCGCGTTCCTGGGGCTGCGGCCTGTGGCGAAGGCATTGGGGGAATCGGTTTCTATCTCGTATACCTTGGGCATGGGAAGCTGCGCCAGCCGGGCCTGTTCCCGCACTATATCGAAGAGATCCGGGTCATCCTCCTCTGTTATGGGGTGGGACCTGGTCATGCTCAAGGCGATCTTATCGCTGAACCAGTAGGCCCCCATGTTCAGGGCGAGGGCAAAAATCAGCGCAACGACAATGCCTGCCTGTCCGCCGACTACACCGCCTATCAGCAGCAGCAGCATAGACAGCACTATCATCAGGACAAAGGTCTTCAATGTGTTCACGGCCAAATCTCCAGTGCGCTACCCTTGGCGAATTTCTACAGCCACAGCAGGAAAACCCGCAGTTACTCACTGAATTATATCACCGCGAGTTGCAGGCCGGGGGAATTCCACGCCAGCCTTGCTTAAGATACGAACGAGCCTTGCCTTCCGGATTCCAGCACACGGCTCCCTCCCTTGTGGAACCGCCGACCAGCCAAAACCGCACCGGCCCGCACGCACGGGACCGCCTCGCCCCTGTAGAGCCGCCTGTTGACATATCGGAAGTCTTGGTATAAGGTATGGCTATAAGATACAATGTCTCAATAAAAGACTGGGTGGAAGCCCATTATGGTGATAACAAAGAGAAGCGCTACGGCAACCGAGCAGATACTGGAATCGCTCCAGGAGCGAGGATACCGTTCGACTGCTCCCCGAAGGGTGCTGGCCGCCGCCATCGCCGAGCAGGAGCGCCACTTCACCGCCGAGGGGCTCCGCGACCGGCTTCCGCCCAACGTTGGGCGGGCTACCGTCTATCGCACTCTGAAGATTCTGGTGGATGCGGGCGTCCTGTGCCGCGTGCTGCTCGAAGACGGCGATCTTCACTATCAGCTTAGCCACCAGGGGCATCACCACCACTTGATCTGCGTCCAATGCGGATCATCCCAGGATCTTGCCGGCTGCGACATCGAGGACGCGCTGGTCAGCACATCGGCCCGATATGGCTTCGAACTGAGCGGCCACTGGCTGGAAGTCTACGGACGCTGCCGCGACTGCCTGGACAGCGGGCAAACCGCGGCCTAGTCCGGAACCGTTATTCAAGCCAGGCCCGCCATACTGTAGACTCGAGTCAGGCCAGTAACTGATACTGTGTTTACTTTACTGCATGGTTATGATACAAAGTATCTTTGCATTAGTCAATTGACCGACAGCCCCGTATGCATCGATTGGCTTTCTGATACTGCATCTTAACGACACTGGATAACTTAATAAGGCGATTCATAATTCACAGGAGGCAAAGAAACAACATGACCCGGAGATACTGGAGGCTGTTAGGAATACTGGCTATACCGGCGATTCTGCTGTTCATCGTGGCGTGCGGGGGTGATTCGGCCACGGAGACCCCGCTGCCCCCAACTGCGCCGCCGGCAACTTCATCTCCCGCTCCCACCACTGCGGCTCCTACGGCACAGGCCACGCTCGCAGACGCTAATACTCCCACATCACAGCCACCCACATCGCAGCCCACTCCCACATCTCAGCCGGAAGAGAAGATCAACATAGTTACCACCAGCAACATCCTGGCCGATTGGGTGCGGGCCGTGGGAAAAGACCGCGTTGATGTTTTCCCTCTGCTGCCGGCCAACGCCGACCCCCACACCCACCAGCCGGGAGCGCGCGACATCACGCGCATCGCCGACGCAGACCTGGTGTTCAGCATCGGTCTGTCCCTGGAGGGCGGATGGCTGACCGAACTCGTAGAAAACGCCGCCCGCGACCATGACTCGATAGTGGCCATAGGCGAGGACGTAGACCCGATAGACTTCGTGGAAATCTTCGACGACCACGGCCATGAATTCGACGACCACGGCCATGAAGAGGATGCGTTGGGCCGCCTGCTCATCGGCGACGGCGAGACCGGCGCTATGTCGGTAATCGACCTGGATCACGGCGAGGTGGAACAGGACGCTTTCGACCTGGGATCGCGGGCCGGCCGCATCTACGCCACCAAGAGCGGACGCTTCGCCATCGCAGTATCCAGCGACGCAGACACAGTTCACTTGTTCGACGGCGGCATATACATGGAGAGCCACGGCGACCACTTCGACCTGGTAGAGGCTCCGGTGAAGCGGCTGGACATCGACCTTTCCGGCGACAACCCGGTCCACCTGTATGTCGGCGGAGAGTGGGCGACCGTATTCTACGACGACTCTGGCGACATAGCGCTGATCAACGAACACGAACTGGAGGAAGAAGGCAGCGACTACTCGCCTGCCATGATCAACGCAGGCCCGCATCACGGCGCAGCAGTGCCCCTGGAAGGAGATCTGTTTGCCGTCACCATCCAGCATCCCGACTACGAATCGGACCCGGCAGAGTATCGTTCGCCCGTGGGCGCCGCCATTGTGGATCTGGAAGGACATATGCTGCATCAGGCCGACGGCTGCGAGGGACTGCACGGCGACGCCGGCAACGGGCACATGGCGGTCTTCGGCTGTGTTGACGGAGTTCTCGTCCTGGAAGCTCACGACGGCGAGTACGAAGACCTCTTCATTGCCGCCCCCGACGGCGCGCCCGACGACTTCCGCCTGACCTCGGTCTGGGGTTACCCAGGGCTGGACAACTTCTTCGCCCTTGGTTCGTCTGTCGGGCTTTACACAGTTGCTCCCGAAGAGGGCGCAATGGAGCAGTTAATTCCCGTTTCGGACGACGCCAGTCCGATTAACGCCGCCATCAGCCACGACGGTGAGTCTCTTCTGGTGATGATGAGCGACGGAGAATTGCGGATGTACGATGCCCATGACCTCGACCTGCTGGCGTCGGCGCGCGACTTCCTGACTGCGCCGGTGGAAACCAGCTTCTGGGCGCGCCCTCACATCGTCACTGCTCCCGGCGCAGTGTTCGTCACCGACTCGGTGGGCGGCAAGGTGCTGCGGCTGGACGCCCACGACCTGGACGTCGTCGAAATCTGGGATGTCGCCGGCAATCCCACCAAGATAGCCTTCGTCGGCATCATCGGGGAGGCCAAGGGCCACGACGACCACGACGAGCATGAAGACGGCTACAGCGACCATGAAGATCATGAAGATGAGGGTAATGGACACGACCACCACGACCACGGCGAACTCGACCCTCATTTCTGGTTCGACCCGGTGCGAGTGCAGCAGGCGGTCAGCAGCATCGCGGAGCGGCTCTCCATCGCCGATCCGGCAGGACGTACTTTCTACCGCGACAACGCCGACGCCTACAACCGGGAACTGGACGAGCTGCACTCTTGGATAGCCGGGCAGGTGGGGATGCTGCCGGAAGACCAGCGGGTGCTGGTGACCTCTCACGACAGTTTCCAGTATTTCGCCCAGCGCTACGGGTTCGAGGTGGCCGGCGCCGTACTCCCCTCCTTTTCCACTGAAGTGGAACCTACGGCACAAGAGCTGGCAATGCTGATTGAGACCATCGAAAGGGAAGGCGTTCCCGCTGTGTTTACCGAGAAATCGCACAGCGACCGTCTGGCGCGACGGGTCGCCGAGGAAACCGGCGTCACCCTGGTCGGAGGGCTGTATACCGGCTCCCTCGGCGAACCCGGCGGCGAGGCCGGTTCCTACATCGGACTGATGCGCCACAATGTCCGCACCATCGTGGCGGCATTGCGATAACCATGCCGGCAACAATGTCTGCCCCGACGCTGGCCGCAGAGGGCGTCACGGTGGAGTTCGGGGGGGTCAAGGTTCTCGACCGCGTGAGCTTCAGCGCCGGCCCGGGCTGTATCATGGGCGTGGTCGGCCCCAACGGAGCAGGCAAGAGCACCCTGTTCAACGTCATCACCGCCCTCCAGCCAGCCACGTCCGGAAGGGTGCTGATACACGGCAAGCCTATGACGGAATCGCGCGGAGTGGTCGCCTACGCCCCCCAATACGAAAGGGTGAACTCCCGCATCCCCATCAGCGCTTGGGACGTGGCGCTGCAGGGCAGGGTGCGCCATGCCGGCTGGTTCAGACGGCATGGCCGCGCCGACCGGGCCGCAGCCGAGGATGCCCTGAAACAGGTGGGTATGTGGAACCGCCGCGAATCCCTGATCTATGAGCTTTCCGGCGGACAGCGCCAACGCGTATTCGTGGCGAGGGCGCTGGCTCAGGGGGCGGACATTCTCCTGCTGGACGAAGCGTTCAGTGGCGTCGACATCGCCTCGCAGACCGCCTTGATGGACGTGCTGCTGGAACTCAGGGACAACGGCCTCACCATCCTGATGTCCTCTCACGACATTAACCACATGGCCCATTACTGCGACGAGTGCCTCTGCCTCAACTGCAATGTCTGCGCCTGCGGGCCGCCCCGAGAGGTGCTGAACGAGGAGGTGATGACCAGGCTCTACGGGCCTCTCGGCGCTGTTCCTTTCCACGGACACGGACTGGCGGGAGACGAACATGGACATCATCACTGACGCCCTGGCCGGCCCCCTCCAGTACAGTTTTATGGTTCGGGCGCTCATTGTAGCCGTCATCGTGGGGGTGATGTGTCCGGTGGCGGGCGTCTACGTCGTAACCCGGGGCCTGGGCTTTATGAGCGACGGCCTGGCTCACTCGGTTCTGCCCGGAATCGTGGCGGTGACCATCTTAGGCAGCGCCTCCGCCAGCGTCTTCGCCGGAGGCATCCCTATGGCCATCCTGATGGCTCTGATCAGCGGATATTTGATAAAGCGGGGCGGAGTAGGAGAAGACGCCTCGATAGGTATTCTGTTCGCCGCCCTGTTCGCCATCGGCGTGATCATGATCAGCGTGGCTGTGGCCCAGGGGGTTTCTCTACAGGTCAGGCTGGAAGACATCCTTCTGGGCAACGTTCTGGGCGTGTCCAGAACCGAGATGTACGTTACCCTCGGCGTGGCCTCCGCAGTGATGGCGGCGTTGTACGCCTTTCACAAGGAACTGCTCTTCTCCAACTTCGACCCAACAGGCGCAGCTATCGCCGGGCTCCCCACCGAAAAGCTGGAATACCTGCTGCTGGCGATGCTTGCGGTAGTAGTGGTGGTGGCCCTGCAGGCCGTGGGCATCATCCTGGTAATCTCGATGCTGATTACCCCGGCGGCCGCGGCCTTGCAGCTTACCCGCAGTTTTACCAGCGCCATGAAGGTTGCCGTTGTCGTTGGAGTTGCGTCCGGCGTTGGCGGGCTGTATCTTTCTTACCACTTCAACCTGCCTTCAGGGCCGATGATGGCCTTGATAGCTTTCACCATTTTCGTTGCGGCCGTCGCCTGGAAACAGGGAGCATCCGGCTTACTTCATCGCCAGAGGGCCTGACCATGTATGACCTGAACGGGAAAATCGCCATCGTAACCGGCGCCGGAGGGCGCAACGGCATCGGCCGCGCCATCGCCGGGCGCCTCGCATCGGAGGGCGCCGACGTAGTAGTCACCGACGTTCCCCAGAGCCTCGACGCCATCCGCGCCGAGGACCGCCAGGCCGGCTGGGAGGGCCTGACCAGCGTCGCGGCGGAGATCGAGGCCATGGGCCGCCAGTCTCTAGCGCTGTTCTCCGACGTGTCCGATGCCGGCCAGGTCGACGACATGGTGGGCCAAACCCTGGCCCGGTTCGGGCGTATCGACATCCTGGTAAACAACGCCGGTTCCCGTCCCGGCAAGGACCGGGTGCTGGTGGTGGAACTGGAAGAAGCAGCCTTCGACGAAGTGATGCGCGTCAACGTTCGCGGCACATATCTTGTCTCCCGCGCCGTTGCCCGGCACATGACGGCGCGCGGCGGCGGGGGCAAGATAATCAACATCTCGTCCGGCGCCGGCAAGCGGGGCATCGCCCGGTACGCGGCCTACTGCGCATCCAAGTTCGCCGTCATCGGCTTCACCCAGGCCATGGCGCAGGAAATGGCCCAGCACCGGATCAACGTCAACGCCATCTGCCCCGGCCTCGTGGACACGGAGCGGGTGGATTTCATTGCCGCGGCCCTGGCGCCCGAGGGCGAGTCCAGCGAGGAGTATCGAGCCGGCATGATCGCCGACCGCGCCGTGCGCGTGCCCATGGGCCGCGTGGCCCAGGGCGATGACATCGCCCGGATGGCCGCCTTCCTGGCATCCCCGGAGTCCGACTATATCACCGGCCTGTCCATCAGCGTATCCGGCGGCTCCGAAATGAACTGAACACCCGTCTGTCCGGGCAGAACTGGACATCGGGTATCACAGGCACTTCTGCGGCCTGGTCAACTGAGCGGCTCCGGGCAGACCCGGACGCCGGCGACTCCGGCAGTCCTGGCGCCGGCTTTGGCGGAGAAATTATTCCTCCATCCACACATTAGGGCTGCAGCCGGTAAAGCAAGCGGTTCGCGCGGGCCGGCGCCATCAGTCCGCGATCCCTGAACCGCCCCTTTGCCCATAACGTCCGCTCAACCTCCAGGTTCGCCCTCTGCCGCCCTCGCTCTCATCGGAGCGCGCGCCAGGAATAGCAGAACCGACGACGCTATATAGGCCGCCACCATCACGGTATACAACAGCGTGTAAGAGCCGGAAAGGTCGAGCAGAACCTGGGCCAGCAGCGGACCCAGCCCCAATGCCGCCGTCTGGAAGGGGGAGAACAGCCCCAGCAACGAGCCGTAAGAATCCCGCCCATAATACTGCGCCAGCATCATGTTCTCCATAGAACCCACGGCGCCGGAGAAGATTCCCCAGGCCAGCGCAAACGCCAGAGCCTCTGCCAGCGAGTCTACCATTGTCAGAAACGCCAGGAGCGCACCCGCCCCTGCCATCGTCACCATCAGGCATCGGCGCGGCGTGAAGCGGTCAGAGAGAACGCCCCACACCACGTTGGCAATCGACAGCGCCGTGCCGAAGCTGAGCACCCCCGCGGCAGCGGCAACGCTCAGCCCCGCTTCGTCCACCAGATAGGGAACCAGGCTGAATCCTACGCTGCTCGAGGCCAGGGTTCCCACGCAGGCTGTGGCTACAATAAGCCAGTAAGCCCTGGTTCTCGCCGCTTCACCGACAGTCCAGCTCACCTCCGCAGGCGCAACTGCCGGCCGGCCGGAATCTCCTGGCGGGCCGGAGGCTGCGGGGGCGCCGTCGGGGAACAGTCCGATGTCCTCCGGACGCCGCCGCATCAGCAGGATCACCGGGATAACCAGCGCCAGGCTGAATATACCCAGGTAACGGAACCCCTCGCGCCAGGTCTGCGAAAGAGCTATCAGGGCGAAAAGCTGTATATTGATCGCCCCGGCAATCGGTCGGAAGGTAGACACCATCGCCAGCGCAATGTTGCGGCGGCGGCGGAAGAAGTTGACTGCTGCGGTGCGGGGCACCAATCCGATGAGCACCGGATTGGTCACCGCCCTGGCCAGCACGTAGGCCGCGTAGAACTCCCATACCGCGCTCACGCCCGCCAGGCCCAGGAAGCATACCCCCGCAATCAGCAGCCCCGCCGGCATCAGCCACCGGGGCCCGTACCGGTCGGCCAGCCGTCCGATGGCAGGCGCAATCAGGCCGGAGCACCACGTGCCGGCGGTGGCGGCGTATGAAAGGGTGCTCCGGGCCCAGCCTGTGTCTTCGGCAATGTATACCTGTATGCCGCCCAGCACCACCTGCGAAACACCGGTGGCGCCAAAGGTCGCAATGGAGGAGATTCCCAGGATGAGCCAGCCGTAGTAGAAAGGCGTGCGGGGGCGCCAATTGAACAAGTTAAGCACGGAACAGGATATTCCTTGGCTGCCGGGGTTGCATCAGATAATCGGAGCAGCGATTCTTCTGGGAATCATACAGCATCCGCGCCGGGCCGGTTGCGCCGGTTGCGCCGGTTGCGCCGGTTGCATGGTATGCTAAATTGTTACCCGGAACCGACGAGAGAAACTTTTATGCCTATAGACCGCGACCAGGTTGTTCACATCGCCGCGCTCGCCCGTATCGGGATACCCGAAGACCAGCTAGACATCTATGCCGTTCAGCTTTCCAATATCATCGAGCAGTTCGAGGCGCTGAACGAACTGGACACCGCCGGAATCGAACCCACCGGCCACGCAGGAGAACTGCGGGCCGTGATGCGCGATGACGAACCGATGGAGTCTCTGCCTCCCGAAGAGGCCCTAAGCAACGCGCCCAGGCGCGAGGGAGAGTTCTTCCGCGTGAAGGCGGTGCTGGATGAGTAAGCTATTGACCCCCCATTTCCAAATCGACAGCGCCATTCCCGCTGAACCAGGAGTGGCGGATACATAGAGTTGATCAGTTGCCCGAATACAACTGGCTGAACGCCACAGAAGCCCATGATCTTCTCTCTCGCCGCGAGGTCAGCTCCGTGGAGTTGACCCGCGCCTGCCTGGACAGGATCGGCTCGGTTGAGGACGCCGTCCGCTCTTTCATCACCCTGACGCCTGAACTGGCGCTGGCCCAGGCCGAGGGCGCCGACCGGATGCTCGCCAGAGGGCAGGCCGCCCCCCTGACCGGAATTCCCATGCAGGTGAAGGACGTTATGTGCACCAGGGGCGTCCGCACGACCTGCGCTTCGCGGATGCTGGAAAGCTACCTGCCGGTATACAACTCTACCGCAGTCGACCGGCTGTTAAGACTTGGCGCCGTCATGCTTGGAAAAGGGAACATGGACGAGTTCGCCATGGGATCATCCTGTGAGAACTCTGCCTTCCATCCTACCCTCAACCCCTGGGATTTATCCCGCGTACCGGGGGGCAGCAGCGGCGGAGCTGCTGCATCGGCTGCTTCGGGGGAAACCATCTATGCCCTTGGCTCGGACACAGGCGGCAGCGTGCGCCAGCCCGCTTCGCTGTGCGGCGTAGTTGGCCTCAAACCTTCCTACGGCCTGGTCAGCCGCTACGGGCTGGTGGCCTACGCCTCGTCCCTGGACCAGATCGGCCCGGTCGGACGCAGCGTGGCCGACTGCGCCCTCGTCCTTTCGGCCATCGCCGGACACGATCTCAGAGACGCTACTTCGCTGCCCATACCCCCTGCCAACTACTCAGCCGCAACGCAAAACGCCGGGGGCTTGAGCGGACTGCAGCTAGGCGTGCCGGAAGAGTATTTCTCTGAGGGCATCGAGAGCGGTGTGCGGAGCGCCGTCGAGCAGGCCATAGCCACGCTGGAAATGCTGGGCGCTTCCATACGCGAGGTCTCTCTTCCGTCAACGAAGTATGCGCTGGCCTGCTACTACATCATCGCGCCCTCGGAATGTTCGGCCAATCTGGCCCGCTATGATGGGGTAAAGTACGGCTACTCCGACCAGCAGGCCGCCGATATGTGGGGGGCGATGGAGCAGACACGGCAAAAGGGTTTCGGCTCCGAAGCGACCCGGAGGATAATGCTGGGAACGTTTGCGCTGTCCTCCGGGTATTACGATGCCTATTACCTGAAGGCGCAACAGACGCGCACGCTGATTCGCCAGGACTTCGCGAAGGTGTTTGAGTCGGTTGACGCTCTGGTGACCCCCACCTCGCCGGTGGTGGCATTCCCGCTAGGCGAGAAAACCGGCGACCCGGTGCAGATGTATCTCACCGACGTCTGCACGCTGCCGGTGAACATCGCCGGTCTGCCCGGACTGTCGGTGCCCTGTGGCTTCTCGGAAGACCTGCCGGTGGGAATGCAGATAATCGGCCCCCATCTGTCTGAGCCGACCATCCTGCGGATAGGCCACGCCTACGAGCAGGCCACGGAATGGCACAAACGGCGCCCTGGCCTGTGACCCGGTGACCAACGCCCTGAACAGCAGTGGGGCGGGTAGAAATACCCGCCCCACTGCGAACCGACAGCTCCGGCAGCCGGGCTAGAGAGCGATGTGCCGCCCCTTGCAGTTTTCCATCTTGTATTCAGCCTTGTATTCAGCGTAGTCGCTGAACCATTGAGACATCCGGGACAGCATCCGGGCGACGGGGCCGGCGTGCAGGTTGAGCTCCTGCGCTTCACTGCCGGGTTCCATGGGGGAACCGGCAGGATTTCTGCCGGCGGTCATAACAGTCATTGAGGCCTCCTTAGCAGCGCGTCGTTGACTCTGGCAATGTTCCAGCGCGCTGCCCGATTTCATACCTTCATCTTTAAGTTCAGGGCGGGATTGAATCCCGCCCCGGTAAAGCCGCGTCAGATAGCCAGCTTCCGCCAGGACCCGTTCTCCATCTGGTAGTCGGCATACTCGCTGGACCACCTGGAGACGCGGGCCAGCAGGCGGGCGACGGGGCCCGCGTGCAGCTTGGAGTCCTGCTGCGCGGCGGGGGATTCAGGGGCGCCGCAGTTCCGGGAAATCTTGTCGGGTGTAAGTGTTGCCATTTCGGTCTCCTTGTTGGTCGGCTGACCATTCTCTATGATGCACTTACCGTTAAGCCTTATAGGCATCATTGGCAGTAACTAATAATAGATTAGTTTATTATCACCTCATTGTCAAGGGCAAATAGTAGCTGATTTTTGGTAAGCGTGTTATTATCTTGAAAATTTTGGAATCAGCCGAATTGGGGACAAATATGGATTGCATGGAGCCGTGCCCCCGCTTCGACCGGGCCATAGAAATTCTCAGCAAGAAATGGAATTGCCTGATCATCCGCTGCATGCTGTCGGAGCCGCGCCGCTTCAGCCACATCTCGAACTATGTCGACGGACTCAGCGATCGCCTGCTCTCCCAGCGATTGCAGGAATTGGAGGAGTTCGGGATTGTCGAGCGGAGGGTCTACGACACCAAGCCTGTGCTGGTAGAGTACGATCTCACTGAAAAGGGATCGGCCTTGCGCCATGTGGTGGAAGCTATCCAGCAATGGGCCGATTCGTGGGAGGCCAACCCGCTGGAGGAAGCGATAGTCCAGAAGTACTCGTATTCCTGACGCTCCGCCTCAGGCAGTCCCGAAGAACATCCTCGGTGAGGTGTCCGCCCGGCTATCTCGACGCCGACAGTGCATGCACAGGCCAGGCCGGATGCTTCAGCGCAGAAACGAGGCGCTCTATGAAACGCACCACTATCAAAAGTATATTGTCGCTCGACGCCCCCACCGGAGAAGTTCTGGTTCAGGGGTGGGTGAAGACCCGCCGCTCATCCAAGTCGGTGACCTTCGTCCAGGTTAACGACGGATCAACCCTCCGCGACATGCAGGTAGTCGTTGGCGAGGAAAGCCCTGGCTACGCCGCCGCCAGCGCTCTGACGACAGGCAGCAGCGTCAGCGTGACAGGAAACGTCGTGGAATCTCAGGGTCGCGGGCAGAAGTACGAGATACAGGCTCGCGAAGTGCAGGTGCTGGGTGGAGCCGACCCCGAAACCTACCCCCTGCAGAAGAAGCGCCATACCCCCGAGTTCCTCCGCGAGATTGCTCACCTGCGGCCCCGCACCAACACCTTCGGCGCCATGGCCCGTGTCCGCAGCGCCGTGGCCTTCGCCATTCACTCCTTCTTCCAGCAGAGGGGCTTCCAGTACATCCAGACGCCTATAATTACTGCCAGCGACGCCGAGGGCGCCGGTTCCATGTTCCGGGTCACCACCCTCAACCTCGAAAACCCGCCGCGCCGCGAGGGGGCTGTGGACGCGGCCGAGGACTTTTTCGGGAAGCCGACCTTCCTTACCGTCAGCGGCCAACTGGAGGCCGAAATCTTCGCCCTGGCCCTCTCCAGCGTCTACACCTTCGGGCCGACCTTTCGCGCCGAGAACTCCAACACATCCCGCCACCTGGCCGAGTTCTGGATGGTCGAGCCGGAGGTGGCCTTCTGCGAAATCGACGGCCTTGCCGAGCTGGCCGAGGACTTCCTAAAGCACATCTTCCGGCATACCCTCGACAACTGCGCCGAGGATATGGAATTCTTCAACCGCTGGTACAATGGGGAAATTATCAGCACTCTGGAGGGCATAGCCGGTTCCAGCTTTGAGCGCATCACCTACGCCGAGGCTGTGGACATGCTGCTCCGGTCGGGCGAGTCTTTCGAATATCCAGTAAGCTGGGGCGTCGATCTCCAGTCGGAGCATGAGCGCTACCTGACGGAAAAGCGCATCGGAAGGCCGGTCATAGTCACCGACTACCCAAAGGAAATCAAGGCTTTCTACATGCGCCTGAATGACGACGGCAGCACGGTGCGCGCTATGGACGTTCTGGCTCCCGGCATCGGCGAGATCATCGGCGGCAGCCAGCGCGAGGAACGCCGCGACGTTCTCCTGCAACGGATGCTGGAAGCCGGTCTTAACGAAGAAGACTACTACTGGTACCTGGACCTGCGCAGCTATGGCACCGTTCCCCATGCCGGCTTCGGTCTGGGCTTCGAACGCACGGTGCAGTTCATCACCGGGATGTCCAATATCCGGGACGTAATACCCTTCCCCAGAACACCCAAGAACGCCGAATTTTAGGAAACATCCAGTGCAGGCAACCCCTTATTCCCGCTCGCTGGCGGCCCTGGCCCCAGGCAGTCCTGCCATCCAACAGACAATCCAGCGGCTGGAGACTATTTACGAAGACACGGAATCCCTGGCCCCGGTGCGCAACAGCTACCGGGGCTGGGCCGCCTGCCGCCCGCTGGACGGCGACAGCAGCCCGGGCGCCTTCGTGCGGCATACCTGCCTGTCGCTGCTGTGCCGTCTGCTGGCCTACAGGTTCCTGGAGCATCGCCCGTCGAAAGGCGACCTGTGGGACATCGTCAGCGGCGACTATTTCGTCGGCGCCGGGCTCGGCAATTTCCTGGGCGAGGACTTCTTCTCCTGGCCGTTCTTCCGGCTGTCAATGGGCATCGGGGACGATGCAGCTTCCATGGAATCGGTTCGCTCGCTCATGGCAGTTCTGGATGGGCTGGACCTGGACGAGCCGCCTGCCGGGCTCCTGCAGCATCTGCACGGCGAGTACCAGGAGCAACCGGAAGCCTCGGCAGGCGAATATGACCAGGAGGCGGTAACCGCGCTTCTGGAAGAAAACCCCTTCGCTTCATGCATCTCACCTTACTGCGCAGATGGAGCGCTCCTCGCCTGCGCCGTGCGAAGCTCCGTTACAACCAGGGTGGAATCTGGCGACTTCCCTGTGGACGGCCTGCTTGAAGTTTCCAGCCGGTTCCTTGGCATGACCCCGGATCCTTTGTCCGCCAACGTAGCCAGCGTGTCCTTCCTTCTGGCCTTGGGCGAGGAAGCGGCCGAGCCTCACCCTCCCATCCTCGTTCCGGTATACATGGCCAGCTCATCTCAGCTTCCTTCGGAAATTACAAGCGCCGATGGTGAGCTATCCTACGTCATAGAGGCTGCGGGGGGTGTTGCCTTGCCTGAACGCGTGGCCGCCGACCCATTGTATCTGGACTGGCTGTTCGGACGATTGCCCAACTACCAGAGGGGAGCCGCTCTGCGTCTCAGAGCTCAGCCGGAAGACGTAGCGGTGCAGGAAGTGCTGAACGCCTGGTACAACTACCTCACCTCTCCCAAAGCGCGGACGCCGATTCCCGACCCCTTGACGCCGGCAGCGGCAGACGTGATGGTAGAAGCCGGACGAAGGCTTATCCTTGACTATGTGCACGGATCAGGGCCCGGGCCTCTGCACCTCGTGCGCAACGCTCCCGCCCCCCTGTTTGCATCCCTCCGACAGTTCGACCTCACGATATAAGCGCGGCCGACCCGTTCTGAAATGCACGCCGGTTGCAGGGTTCGACAACACGGTTCAACAACACGGAAAGACCCGACCATAGGCATGGCCGACGTGATAGCGTCACGATATAGCAGCGCAGATCACCCGATGGAAACTGCAAATGAAGGGTATACCTGCGCACGATCGCCTGTCTCGATATATTAACCTGCGCAATTGACGGCTTTTCCGGCCTCTGAATATAATTAGGCGTCCCACCGGCCAAAGACGGCGGTGGCAAAAGGAGTCGGAATGACTACTCACGAGGTCGTACTCCATCCCGCCTCGATCGTCGAGGAACTCAAGAAGAACAACATCACCCATGTGGTCTGGCTGCCCGACAGCGAGACCAATTTCATGTATCAATTGCTCACGGGCGAGCCGTCTCTTGATCTGGTTCCGGTATGCCGCGAAGGCGAGACCATGGCCATTGCCGCCGGGCTCTGGGTCGGCGGCAAGCGTCCCGTCGTGCTCATCCAGAACACCGGCATATTCGAATCGGGCGACTCCATACGCGGCCTGGGCCTGGACGTTAACCAGCCGCTGGTGATGCTGGTAGGCTACCGGGGCTGGAGCCGCCACGGGATAACCACCGACTCGGCAGCCCGGTTCATCGAGCACATTCTCCACGCCTGGGGCATCAACTACTACCTTATCGAAACCGACGAGGACGCAGACCTCATAAGCACCGCCGTCGAGGAAGCCGACCGCACCCGGAAGCCTGTGGCAGTCCTGGTAGGCACTGAATTCGGCGCCTGAACAATCCAGAAACACCTGAATTGCCCAACCCATACCCTCTCCAAGAAACAGGGGATCGAGGAAGCAGCCTTATGATTGACAACCAGGAAGCAGTCAAGGTAATCGATGCGAACCGCGGCGACAGCGTCATCATTGCCACCATGAACGCCAACAACGTCCGGTTCGGGCTCCCCACGGTGACCACCCAGGAAAAGCTGGATATGCCTGTGTCTGGCGCCATGGGCAAGGCATCCAACGTCGGGCTTGGGCTGGCCCTCGCCCAGCCGAGCCGCAAAGTTATCGTGCTGGACGGCGACGGCAGCCTGCTGATGAATCTGGGGGCCATGGTAACCCTGGCCAACAAGACGCCGCAGAATCTGTGCCACATGGTATTCGACAATGGCGTCTACGCCGTAACCGGCGGCCAGCCCGTGCCGGGTTCCGGCAGAGCCGATTGGGAAGGCATGGCCAAGGCAGCCGGCTACGCCGCCACATTCTCCTTCGACAACCTGGAAGACCTGACCACCGGCATGGCCGACGTGATGGCTGCCGCCGGGCCGGTATTCGTGCACCTCAGGATCAAGCCGGAAATCGAGAACACGCCGGTCCAGTTCCGCCAGCGCGCCAACCGCACCATGCAGGCAGCCATCCGCGAGATGCCGGGGATTCTGGTCAGCGACTGATCTCCGCTTGCTGGATGACTCGCCCGTTCTGCTGCAGCGCGGGGCAGGTTCAGCGCCTGCCCCGAACGATCATAAGCGAATGCGGCGATGCGGGAGCTGACGTCCAAAGGAAATTGCGCAACCGGGAGGAAACTGACTGTGCTTGCCGGTCTGGGTAAAGGCTTGCTTCTGAGGCTGGGGGCCTACGCGCTCTTCGTGTGGGGGTTCTGGCTGCTGTTCCAGGCCTTCGAACGTTCCAGCGTCGTTTTTGGACTGGGAGGCGGGGCGGTCGTACTGGCGGCAATGTGGGCAATGACAGG
The DNA here is from genome assembly GCA_965115955.1 of Dehalococcoidia bacterium. GTDB lineage: Bacteria > Chloroflexota > Dehalococcoidia > Lucifugimonadales > UBA3495 > VXOI01. The sequence goes on from OZ220473.1 coordinate 190,446, forward strand.
TTTCCGCCGCGCGCCCGCTTCAGGAGCCGAATCTTCCGGCAAAGACACCGATTCCAAATCCGGCGACAGCCCGGCGCCGTGAGCGATATAACCCCCGAAATGGAAAAATCCCCCGGCATCCCATACGAGGAGGCCGTGCGCGCGGTCAACTACCATCGAGGCGATTCTCTCGTGGTCTCGACCTCGGCAGCGCTTAGGGAGTGGAGCCGGGTTTCGCAGCGGCGGGAGCTGGACCTGGACCTGATGGACTGTATGGACCGGGCTCCAGCAGTAGGGTTGGGCCTGGCCCTGGCGCAGCCGACAGGCAAGGTGCTGGTGCTGGACTGCGACGCAACGCTTCGCACCAACCTCGGCGGGCTTGCAACCATCGGAGAGTCCCAGCCGGCCAACCTTGTGCATTTCGTCTTCGACGATGCCTCGCGCGCTTCCACTGAAGGTATGTCGATCAGGGAACTGGAACATCTCGATCTGCCCGGAATGGCCGAGAGTTCCGGCTACGCCCGCGCGTATCACTTCGACCGGCTGGAAGAATTGCTGATAGGCCTGGAGGAGGCCCTGGAGCAGGAAGGCCCCATTTTCGTGCTGGTGAGCGTTTTCCAGGCCGGGGATGTTCCCGCATTCCCCGCTCGCAAGATGGCCGAAGGATGGGCGCAGGTACGGGAACGCCTGGCCGGACAAGACCTGGCCGGACAAGACCGGAAGTAGCTGTTCCGCCCGGCATCGCTCCAAAGAAAGAAAGCCGAGCTACTGTCCGGCCGGACGCACCATAATCTGACAGGCAACGGTGAAGCCCATCGAGACCTGGCCCTGTTCCGTTGCTACTTCCATCACCCCCAGAAAAGGCGTGGACTCCACCACCGTAACGGTCTGTTCCGGGATGACACTGGAGTCTGCCAGGAATCTCAGCAACTGCGGGTCTTCCTCAGGAACCCGGTCAATCACGTAGGAGCAACCAGCCTCTGCAACGTCCAGCGTCAGGGAATTGGGAGGAATTTTGGGCTCGCCGGTTCCCGGTATGGGCCGTCCATACGGAGAGCGCCGGGGATTGTCGAGCTTTTCCACCAGCCTCTCAATCAACTGGGCCGACATGCCGTGCTCCAGCCGGTGCGCCTCATTGTGCGCCTCATGCAGCTCCATGCCCAGCAGCCGGACAACCATCCACTCGGCCAGTCGGTGCCGGCGGGCGATGTCTTCGCCCCCCTCCATACCGAGCTTTGTCAGGCGGATACGCTTATCCGGGCCAATGTGCACCAACTGCTGGCGCGCCATCCGGCGTATCATCCCTGCCACCGACGGCACCGACGTTCCCAGACCCTCCGTTGAGGGCAGGCGGCGCAGAGCATCGGTCAACTGCGTGACAGTGGGAACCTCGTCGTCTTCCCACAGCCGGTACAGGCAAAGCAGGTAGTTTTCGGTTCCGGGAGACAAGCGGTCATGCTGGGCTTCGCCGTTCGACATTTCTCCCTGAACGGATGAAGCCTTTCTGGGGCGTGGCATCGAAAACCCTCGCTACTGCATAAATTCCGCATCCTGCGACAACGCGGAAATTATATCAGAGACTAGGGATGAATCAGGAAAGAGGAGAGCCAGTCAGCCGCAGCAGACGGCTCCTCCTATCAGCCTGCCCCCAGCGAACACGCGGGCTTGGTGACCCTCCCGAAGCCGAACCGATACGGTTTCACCAACGGGGTATTCGGCCACATGAGACAGGAGACAACGCACTTCCCGCCCGGAGGGCAGGCTCACCCGGCATAGGTAGAAGGCTCCCAGGAATTCCCGGTCAACTATTACCGCCCGACCGTTCTCATCGGGAACGCAATCGAGGCAATCGGGCCGGAACATCAATTCCAGGCTTTCTTCAGGCATTGGCGCCGAAGCCGCAGTTGCAGAAGGCAAAGATTCCGGCGAACAGGAATCTGCCGGCGCTGGCGCAAAGCCCCAGCCGAAGACGCCCAGCTCGCTGACCAGCCTGCCGCCTTCTGCACGGGCAGGAATAAAATCCACCGCTCCAACGAAATGGGCGACAAATTTGGATTCGGGGGAGTGAAATACGGAGGACGGAGAGCCTGTCTGCTCCAGCCGCCCTTCGTTCATCACCGCTACTTCGTCTCCCACCGTCAGGGCGGCCTGCTGGTCGTGGGTTACGAAGACGGCGGTTACCTGGCCGGCGTGGAGGATGGCGGAAACGTCTCTCTGCAATTGGTCGCGCAGCTTGGCGTCCAGATTCGAGAAAGGCTCGTCAAGGAGCAGAATGTCCGGTCGCGGAGCCAGGGCGCGGGCCAGGGCCACTCTTTGCTGCTGTCCGCCCGACAGTTCGTGAGGCATCCGGCGTCGCATCTCGCCCAGCCCCACCAGTTCCAGGGCCTCGTCTACGCGCACGGAGCGGCCGTCGCTCTTGCGGAGCCCGTAGCCCACATTCTGCTCAACCGTCAAGTGAGGGAATAAAGCTCCTTCCTGGAACACCATGCCGACCCGCCGCTTCTCCGGCGGGACAAACGCCGATGGGGAACTGACAGCGCGACCGCCGATGAGGATTATGCCCGCGTCAGGCCGCTCGAATCCGGCAATCAGCCGCAAGGCAGTGGTCTTGCCGCATCCGCTGGGACCAAGCAGCGCCAGGGTCTTGCCCGGCTCGACTGCCAGATCCAATCCCGCTACTGCCTCCACTCCGCCAAAGCGCTTCACCAGCCCGGAACACTCCAGAGAAGTCCCAGGCCGGTAGTGCGAAGCGCCCTTCGCCAGGCGAATCTCTTTTGCGCGCAACGCATTTACCATTGTGTCAATGCCATACTGTTCTCGTTTGCGCGAAATGCGAATGGCAGCCTACAGCAACAGATATACTGCATATCAACAAAGGCGAGCGCGGCGTAGTGTAGACATTGAACATTATTGTGTCAATCGGCATCAGCAATCAATTTGAGGTGCCGTCCAATGCTGTCAGACAAGTATACAGGTCTGGAATTCAAGCCTTTCATTACTGCCGGTTAATTATCGTGTATACTTATTTAACTCTTATGTTCAAGCAAATGCAAGCAGATAAATCAGCTTCCCGGCCAAGGCCGTCGGGGTGAAAATTACGATGGCTGCCGTGGGCCGTCTGCGATCGGGAGCATTAAGCGCTCCCTATGTGATACTGGTTCCCGCGCTGGTTGTCGGGGCAGCCCTGCTGCTGCCGCCGGTGTACCTGGCGGTGCGCTCCCTGGGAGGCGGCAGCGAGCTGTGGGAGCTGCTTTTCCGAGCCAGGGTGGCAGGCATCCTGGGGCGGACACTGTTGCTGGTGGCGGCTGTGACCGCCGGCTCTGTCGCCGTAGCCCTGCCGCTGGCGTGGCTGACGGTGCGAACCGACTTACCCTTCCGCCGCACATGGGCAGTTCTGACCTCCCTGCCATTGGTGATACCCAGCTACGTGGCCGGATTTATCGTAGTCGTGGCGCTGGGGCCCCGGGGGATGCTGCAGGGGGCCCTCGAAGGCCCTCTTGGAATCGAACGGCTGCCCAGCATCTACGGGTTTCCCGGCGCAATGCTGACGCTCACTCTGTTGAGCTACCCATACGTTCTCTTGACCGTTCGGGCGGCGCTGCAGCGCATGGACCCGGCTCTTGAAGAATCTGCCCAAGGCCTGGGCCTGAGTCCGGCGGCTGCGTTTTTGCGTGTGGTTATGCCGCTGCTTAGACCAGCGACAGGCGCAGGGGCTTTGCTGGTGGGCCTCTACACACTGAGCGATTTCGGGGCGGTGTCTCTGCTGCGCTATGAGACCTTCACATGGGCCATATTCTCCCAATACGAATCATCCCTCGACCGCACGCTGGGCGCGGGCCTCTCGCTGGCGCTGGTCGCGCTGGCGTTGGCATGGGTAGCGCTGGAGTTCATCAGCCGGGGGCGGAGCCGATACTACTCTGCATCATCGGGAGTCGCCCGGCCAGCGCCGACGGCGCCGCTGGGCCGGTGGCGCTGGCCCGCCGTCGGCTTGTGCGCCTCGATTACCGCGCTGGCCTTGGGGCTGCCCATAGGAATTCTCATATACTGGGTTGTCCGGGGAGTCCTGGCGGGGGAATCTCTTGACCCTCTGTGGGAGGCCGCCCGCAATTCCGTCTACATTTCCGCGCTGGCGGCGCTGGCGGCCACAGCCGCGGCGTTGCCGGTGGGGCTGCTGTCCGTTCGTCATCCAGGATTGCTGAGCGGGTTCCTTGAACGCCTGGGATACGTCAGCTTCGCCCTGCCGGGAATTGCCATCGCTCTGGCGCTGGTGTTCTTCGGGGCCAACTATGCCGGAATGCTGTATCAGACCATCGGACTGCTGCTGCTAGGCTACGTAGCTCTGTTTCTCTCCCCTGCCCTGGGAGCGGTTCGCGCCAGCCTCCTGCAGATGCCCCCCAGGGTCGAGGAAGCGTCCCGGGGGCTGGGCCGCTCCCCTCTGGGAGCCTTCGCGTCGGTAACGCTGCCTGCGGCCCGTCCCGGCATCTTCGCGGGGGCGTCGCTGGTGTTCCTGCTCACCATGAAAGAACTGCCCGCCACGTTAATCCTCAGCCCCGCAGGATTCACGACGCTGGCAACTTCCGTATGGTCGTTTACTTCGGAAGCGTTTTTCGCCCGGGCCGCCATGCCGTCTCTGTTGCTCATCATCCTGTCGGGCATTCCTCTTGCTTTGCTGATGCTGCCGGAACGGCGCTAGGCTCACGCCTGTCTGCCGGGCGCGCCCTGCCTGCCGGGGGCGCATTGAATAGCAGGCGGTTCCAATCGCAGCTATAATCACCGTGGTCGGCCGGAAATAACCCGCCCTTCCCCACGGCAAAGCAGGAGTTGCGAAGTTGAACAGCCCGCTGACGGTTATACTGCCCGACAGGCTCATCGACGGCGTTCAGAGCGCCCCACTGGAGGGGATGGCCGTCGCCTTCGATGCGGGCGGTATCCTGTGGATTGGACGGCGTGGAGAAGTGGAAAGCGCCCAGAGCGACACCCCCAGAGAGATACTGGAATTCCCCGGCGCCACCCTCCTCCCCGGGTTGTTCGACATGCACACTCACACCAACATGCCTGGCGACGGGCGCACTGGCGAGGAAGTGGATCGCGACGATTCCGACGATATACGCCTGCTGCGCTCAGCCCGCAACGTGGGCGAGGCGCTGGCTACCGGCGTCACCAGCCTCTGCGACTGCGGCTCGTGGAATCGCACATCCTTTTCCCTGAAGGATGGGCTGGCGCAAGGTCTGATGCCAGGGCCGAGAACCCTGGTCTCCGGCCCGCCTCTGACCATCACGGGCGGGCACCTCTGGTTCATGGGAGGCGAGGTCGATGGACCAGACGGCATCCGCGCCGCCGTTCGGGAGCGAGTCAAAGACGGCGCCGACTTCATCAAGGTAGCCGCGTCCGGCGGCAGCACTCTAACCAGCGATCCCTACCGCGCATCCTTCGCCCTCGACGAGCTGTCAACCCTGGTGGACGAGGCTCACAACCGCAACCGCCCGGTGCTGGCCCACTGCCGCTGCACCGAGTCCATAAACTTCGCCCTGAACGCCGGAGTAGACGCTGTTCTGCATTGCTTCTTCGCCGAAGCCGACGGATCGTACCGCTACGACGAGCCGACAGCCGACCGGTTGGCGGAGTCCCAAGTCTTCCTGAACCCTACCATTCACCTGGGCCGGGTGTCGAGGGCCAGCCTGGAGCGCATCCGGCAACAGCGGCCGTTCACGCCCGCCGAAGAGGAACGATGGGAACGCTCCAACCGCATGGGCGGCGTGGCGATGGACCAGTTCAATCGGCTGATCCTGGCTGGGGTCAGGCTGGCGGGCGGGTCAGACTGCGGCTGGGGCAGCTATCCTTTCGGCGACTTCCAGGGAGAGATCATCGCCATGAGCGAGGCGGGGCTAACGCCGATGCAGGCCATCGAAGCCGGCACCCGCAACCCCGCAGAGGCTCTCGGCCTGCTCCGCCAGACCGGAACCATCGAAGCCGGCAAGTCGGCAGACCTGCTGGTGGTTGACGGCGATCCCTCAATCGACATAGGCGCGCTGCGGCAGGTGCAGGCGGTGTTCAGGCAAGGCCGCAAGGTCGAGGCGACCCGCCCGGCCATTGCAATGGGTTGAAATCCAAACGAACCAGGCTGAACGAACCAGGCTGAACGAACCAGGCTGAACGAACCAGGCTGAACGAACCAGGCTGAACGGCTATGCACCACTGGGAAGTCGGCGGCAGCATCAACATCGGGTGGCCGGATTACAACGTGCCGGAGCGCCCCTATACCATCGTCGAATTCGACCTGTACGGGCCGGTGTTTCGCGCTCGCGTCGCCGACCCTACCGCCGACGGGCGGCAGGGCGGGTTTCTGGTGATATTCGGATGCCCCGACGTGGTGCTGGACATGCTGGCCGGTCAGGCTACAAAGAAGCTGGGGTTCCAGGTGGTTGTATCCGACCTTCGCTGCAGCATAGAAGGGCAAACTTTGAACAGCTTCGACTACGAGTGGTATCCGACCCCGGAGTTCGCCGAGCGGCCTGGAGCGCTCGCCCGCGCCATCGCCGAGTCCCTGGAGCAGATGCGGATGAGCGGATGAGGCGCTTCCGGCTGGACTAGGCCGCCGGGCGAAGGTATGATTGTCGGGTGCGTAAAACGCCATGCATCGCCGGAACATTCCGCCGGCAATCAGCGCAAAGCAGGAGAGATACGATGAAGAAAGTGACCATGGGCGATATTCCCCGAACGCCGGCAGACATGGCCCCCCTGGGCAGCGGCGGTCTTATGACTGGGAGCCAGGTCTGGCGGCAAGCCATCCTGAACCCGGAAGACTCCGACAACTTCAACTTCGCTATCGTGGCCTTCGACGCCGGTTCCCGCAACAAGTTCCACAAGCACTCAGGCGACCAGATTCTGGTCATCACCGAGGGGAAGGGCAAGGTGGCAACAGACGGCGAAGTCCTGGAAGTGTCGGAAGGGGACGTTGTAGTTATACCCGCCGGCGAAAATCATTGGCACGGCGCGCCCGACGACACTGCCATGGCCCACATCACCATCACCGTCAAGGGCAGCCAGACAGAACAGACCGAGGCATAAACCCTCCCTCAAGAGTCAGTACCCTGGCGAAAACAGCCCCGGTTAAAACTATCGGGGCTGTTCCCTTATTGAAGAGTCAACTCGCTGTTCCAGACGCAGGCAGAAAAGAAGAGGCCGGCTTTATAAACAGACCGTCTCGCATCCAGACCGTCTCGCATCAGTCTCCCTCGGTCTTGATTGGCGTAGGCTCGGGCTGCATGGCGGGGACTTCGGCCGCCGCCGGCTCGCGCCTGCGGGCGGCGAACACCCGGGAGCGCAGAGTGGAATAGCCCATGATCACTGCGAACGCCGCAGCCTCCACCAACACTATCGTCGCTCCCGACGAAACGTCCACAAAGTAGCTCAAGTAAATTCCAAGGAAACCGCATACCGCGCCTATTCCTGAGGAAAGGAGCAGCATTCTGGGAAAACTGTCGGTCAGCATCCGGGCCGAGACCGGCGGTATGACGGTGGCGCCGGCTATGAGCAGCACTCCCAAGACTTGCAGAGACACCACAATTGTACCGGCAAGCACCAGCGAGAACGCGGCCTCCACCCACCCCGTAGGCACGCCGTAGATCTGAGCCACGTCGCCGTCGAAAGTGGTGAAGAGGAAGTGCTTATAAGCAACGAACAGCACCAGGGCCGTCCCTGCCGTTACGGCGGCGACGGCGGCGAGGTCTCCGGGGGTTACACCGACGATGTTCCCGAAGAGCGCCGTCTCGAAGTCCCGCGTGAAGCTCTTGTATCGGCTGATGAGGACGATTCCCACAGCGAAACTGGCCGTGGTAATCACGCCGATGGCGGCGTCGTAGGCTATCTTTCGCTTCTTGGCAGTGAGGGTGATCAGCTGAGCGCAGAGAAATCCCCAAACCGTCGAGCCGATCAGGAAGTTGAACGACATCACGAAGGAGACCACCGCTCCTCCAAGGACCGCATGAGCCAGCCCATGACCAATGTAGGCCATTCGCTTCAGGATTACATAGACGCCGATGCCTCCGCACAGTGCGCCGGCAAGTATAGCGGCCGCCATTCCCCTGACAATGAAGGGGTAGCTGAAAGGTTCCAGAATTACGTCAAACATATCTGTGGCTGTGCCCGGCTGTCGCTTCGTCGCCTCTGGCGCCGCCGTTACGGTTATAGCGGTGGGGACTCTCGGCTACTATGGGCATTCCTTCGTAGTGGATTACCGGCATATCAGCGCCGTATGTCCGGCGCAGCACATCGGCGGTAATGACTTCACCGGGCGTTCCTTCCGCCAGAACCCGCCCGGCCAGGCATACCAGCCGTGGCAGATGCACTGCCACAGCGTTGATCTCGTGCGTGGTGATAACGATGGTTACTCCCTCATGGTTAAGGTCGTGGAGGAGGTGCATCACATCGTCCCGGGTCTTCACGTCCACGCCCGAGGTTGGTTCGTCCAGCAGGAGCAGCGATGGGCTGCTCACCAGAGCGCGGGCCAGGAAAGCCCGCTGCTGCTGACCGCCCGACAGCTCGCGTATGTGCCGGCCAGCCAGATGCAGGATGCCAAGCTGATCCATCATCCGGTCGGCAAGTTCTTTTTCCTCCCGGCGAAACCACGGGAAAAGGCGGTTTTCCATGGTCCGGCCCATCATCACTACTTCCCGCACAGTAACCGGGAAGTTCCAGTCTATGGTTTCAAGCTGAGGAACATACCCGATGCGCGGACGTCCCTGAGATACCTTCATCCCGGCAACCAGCACTTCCCCGTTGTAAACATCCACCGCGCCCAGCATGGCGCGCAGCAGAGTGGTCTTTCCGGAGCCGCTGGGCCCCAGGAGGCCGACGAAGTCGCCCTGCATGATCTTCAGGTCAACGCCATCGAGTACCCTTTGCTTCTCGTAACCGCACGACAGGCCGTTGATTTCCACCAATGGGTTCCGGTGCCGATGTTCATGGGGCAGGGGGTGTAACATCGTTCTCTCTTTGCCTGGAAATATCCGCCTTTAGCCGCTCCCGGCGGCCCGGCCGTTCCGATCCAGCAAGGGCAGCTCTGGACTAGTGATGATGATGCCCTCCGGGAATGCCTGTCCACTCCGGAGCCAGGCGAGCTTCGCCGTCATGGCGGCTCTCTTCGTCGTGGCCCGGAGGCTGGCTGGCTGCTTCTACCAGTTGGGCGGCAACCAGATGGGCATACAGGCCGTGGCGATCCAGCAGTTCCTGGTGGCTGCCCTGCTCAACTACCTCGCCGTGATCCAGCGCCACGATGCGGTCGGCGTTTCGGATAGTCGACAGCCGATGGGCGATTACCAGAGTAGTGCGTCCCTGCATCAGGTTTTCCAACGCCTGCCTCAACTGGCTTTCGCTGACTGCGTCCAGGTGCGAGGTTGCCTCGTCCAGTATCAGAACCGGCGCATTCTTCAGCAGAGCGCGGGCTATGGCGACGCGTTGCCGCTGGCCGCCCGACAGTTGCATCCCTCGCTCGCCCACCACGGTATCATAGCCATCGGGGAAGGCGGAAATAAAATCGTGGCAGTTAGCCTGCCGGGCGGCATCTTCCATCTCTTCCTGGGTGGAGTCGGAACGGCCCAGCATTATGTTGTCGCGAATGGTCGAGTTGAACAGGTAGGTATCCTGGGACACCAGAGCAATCCGCCGGCGCAGGTCGTCCAGATTAAACTCGCGAATATCGTGCCCGCCCAGCCGCACGGCTCCTTGAGCCGGGTCCCAGAACCGCATGGCGAGATTGGCGCAGGTGGTCTTTCCCGCTCCGGAGCGCCCCACCAGCGCAACGGTGCTGCCAGACTCAACTTCGAAGCTCACACCGCGCAACGCCTGAGTTTCGCCCGGCCCATAGCCGAAATACACGCTATCGAACACGAGGGAGGGCGCTGGCCGGTTGCCGCCCCTGCCTGCGGTCGCGTCCCGGGGCGCGATGTCTTCCCCATGTGCCGGAATGCCTGGCCCGTCGGCCACCGGCACGGGTTCGTCGTGGATGGCGAACAGCCGCCGGGAAGCCGCCAGAGTTTCCATGAGCTGCTTCATAGTGCGGGCAATGTCCGCTACCGGAGCAAAGGCGGCAACCGATAGAACCACCGCCAGGATGAGTTCCGGACGCGAAATAGCGCCGTTGGTCAGCAGCCGGACACCAACCGTCAGCACTGCCAGACCGCCGAGAGCGGTCATAGCCTCGATGAAGCCGATCTGGAAAGCCCGCTCCTTGAGAAACCGGAGCTGGAAGTGGGCGAAACGCCAACTGTTGGACACCATCTCGGCAGTGCGGGACGGGCCGCGTCCGAAAGCCGCGATTTCACGCATACCCTGTATGCTGTCTACCATGTGGGCGTGAACGTCGCCCAGTTGGTGGCGGAGTTCACTGCCCAGCCGTTCAGAGCGCCGCTGGGCAATGAACGGGCTGAGCGCCACAGCCAGAAGGAAGGGCGCAACCGCAACAGCCACAGGCCAGGCGATTACCGCCAGCGCCGCAACGACCGCCGTCGGCACAACCACTGCGGTGAAGGCCGGCGTTATCGTGTGGGCGAAGAAAAACTCCACCGTCTCCACATCGCCGCCGACTACGCTCACCAGGTCGCCGGAGCGCCGCCGGGTCATGTAGGCGGGAGCGAGAGGGTCGAGCTTCCGGTAGAGGTCTACACGCATCTCGGCCAGCAGTCGGTAGGCCAGGTCGTGAGCAACCCACGACTCCGTCCAAACGAAAAAGGCGGCCATGGGCGTCAGGAAACCCAGCAGAATCAGCAGCAAAGTAAGGTCGCCCCCAGTAATCACCTGCCCCACCAGCAGCGCGCTCACAACGCCAACGCCAATGGCCGCGGCGTGATGGGCCACGCCCAGGAGGAAGGTCAGGGTCAGCTCGTTGCGCCAGGGCCTAACCAGCCCCAGGAGCCGGCCCCACACGGCGATGATGCCCAGATGTCGTGCGCCGACAGCCCGGTTTTGCCCGTCGTGGCTATGCTGGGCCGTGGGAGCGGTATGGTGGCGATGACCGTGCCCCTCGTGCGCTGGGCTCGGCATGAAGGCAGAAGCATCCGGCTCTGGGGCGGGGCTTCCACCGTCGATCCCGTCGGCAGCCACGGGCTGACCGGGCGGTCGCTCGCCGTAATGACTCCAGGTTTCCCTGTGATAGCCGTCCCAATGTTCTCCGCCGTCATAACCTGGGAAATCGAGGTTATGCTCATCGTCGTGATTGTGTATCCGGCCTTGCTGATCGTCGTAACGCTGGCTGTCGCTGCCACGTTCGGCGCCTGTGCCTTCACGGATTGAATGACGATTCCCTGTGTCATGGGAACGGCGATGGTCCTGCACCGCCGCGTGATGGTGATGCCCGTGTTCCCGGGGCGCAGAGCCTGGAATGAAAGCGCTAACGTCCGCCTGTGCGGAGACCGGGGGCGCCGAGGCAGAGTTTTCCCCGGAAGGGTAGGCCGAGAACTCCACCCGCTCCTGTTGTCGGGCCATCAGGTCGGCATACAGGCCGCCGGCGGCAACCAGTTCGGCATGGCTTCCCGTTTCCGCCAGCCGCCCGTTGTCCAAAACCAGGATACGGTCAGCGTTGACCACGCTGGACAGGCGATGCGCAATCCTGAGGGTGGTTCTGCCTTCGATGAGCCTATCGAGGGCCTGCACAATCACAGCCTCGTTCTCGGCATCCACGCTGGAGAGGGCCTCGTCGAGAATCAGTATGGGTGCGTCCTTCAGCAGGGCGCGGGCTATGGCGATGCGCTGCCTCTGTCCGCCGGAAAGGCGAACGGCCCTCTCGCCCACCACCGTTTCGTACCCGTTGGGCAAATGGGAGATGAATTCGTGAGCGTTGGCGGCGCGGGCGGCGTCTTCCAGTTGCGCCTGGGTTGCGTCGGGCTTCCCGAAGCGCAGATTGTCGGCAACAGTGCCCTGGAAGAGATAGGTGTCCTGGGCGACGACCGATACCTGTTCGCGCAACTCATCCAGGGGCACGTCTCGCACGTCTCGCCCACCCAGTGTTATGACGCCCTCCTGGGGGTCGAAGAACCTGAGCATAAGCCAGACAATAGTGGACTTCCCTGCCCCGCTGGGCCCGACAAGCCCCAGGGTCTCACCCTCGTGAAGGGTGAACGACAGGTCGCGCAGCGCCGGCCGCCGGCCTTCGTTGTAGGAGTGGCTCACGTTCTGGAAGGTTATCTCAGGCCTGAGCTTGCTGGCCGGTTCGCTGCCTGCAGCCTCCGCCTGGGAGCGGTCCGGGTCCCGGACAGTCGCCGGGGAATCCATAATGGCGAATATGCCTTCGGCGGACGACATTGCCATCACGCCGTCGTGATACAACTGCACGAGTTCCCGCAGGGGCCTGAAGACCTCTACGCCCAACATGAGCACGATCATCAGCGCCCGAAGCTCCAGATCGCCGTCCGCCACCCGCACAGCGCCCCAACCCAGCGCTGCGGCGGCGCCGCCGGTGATGCCCAGGATGGTCAGCGCGCCGGTGGCGGCGTTGGCGGCCAGAACGCCCATAGTGGTGCGGAAGAGGTCGCGGGCGCGCTCCGCCAGCAGCTCTCCACGGGATCGGCTCTGCCCGAATGCCTTGAGTGTCGCCAGACCCTGCACCGCGTCCAGGAAGTCTGCGCTCAAAGCGCCGTAGGCGTCCCTTCGGGCCATGCTGCGCTCCCGGTTCCAGCGATGGAACATATTGGGAATGACCAGCGTCAGAAGCGCAAACGCCAGAAATATCAAGCCGGTTCGGAAGTCTATAAGGGCCATGAATATGAAGATGACTACCGGGGCCAGCGCCGCCACAACCATCTGGGGCAGATACCGGCCAAAGAATGCCTCCAGCCGCTCCACACCCTCCGCCAGCGACATCAATGCGTCGCCAGTACGCGACGCATCAAAGTAACCGGGGCCCAGAGCAAGCGCGTGCCGGTACAGCCTTTCGCGCAGTTTCACCTTGACCAGGCTGGCAGTGTGGTGGCTCATCACCTCTTGCAAGTATTGCAGGTAAGCGCGCGCCAGGATGAGCGCCGCCATGATCACCAGAGGCCAGGCCAGAGACTCGAAAGCAGCGTTTCCCCTCACGACCTCGACGATGATCAGCGCAGCCACGGCAAGGCGCGCCACGCCCGCGGCCGCCGCCAGCATACCCACAGCGGCCGAGATGACGATTCGCCAACGCACGTCCGCGGCCAGCGACAGCAGCCTGGGGTGCAGATACATTACTGAACTTCCTCCGTCGGTGGGCGGTTCTCAAGCCGGCAGCCGGGGTTACTGGGGATAAACCGCACCGCTCACACCCTCGAAGACCGGACCGACATCTATTCCGGCAAGGGCGTCTGCGTTGCCGCCCAATGCCGGGATCATGACTTGCATATTGCGCCGCATCAGGCCCAGGTAGGAATGTCCGGGGTCTCCCGGCGCGCCGGGCAGGTCGTCGTCTGCCAGCTGATCAATGTACGTGGTCCCGCCCTCGCGGGCTATAGTCTCCAGCGCCTCGCTGGGGAATTCCTCAGAACCGAAAATTGCAGGCAGACCCAGCTCCTTGACCTGGTCAATCAGCTCGGCCATCTCCCGCGCTGACGGTTCTGCAAAGTCCGACGGCTGCACTGCCCCAATGACCTCCATCCCATAGGTCAGGGCAAAGTAGGCCCATGAGTCGTGGTAGGTAACCAATCGCCGGTTCTCCGGCGGGATCGTGGACACAGAGCTGCGGATGGCGGCATCCATTGCATTGATGCGTTCCCGGAAAGCCTCCAGGTTTTCCCTGTAGTAGTCTCCGTTGTCTGGATCAAGAGATGTCAGTTGCCCCTGAGTCAGCTCGGCATACTTCAGGCCAAGATTGGGATCGGGCCAGAGGTGGGGGTTGGGATGGCCCTCCGACTCCGGGAAACTGAAGTCGAATTGCCACTGCTCTCTCGTAATTGACAGATCGCCCAGCAGCAGAATGGGCGTGTCGTCCTTCTTGTTGGCCTCGGCCAGTTGCAGCGTCGGTTCCTCGAGAAAGAGGCCATTGGCAATTATCAGGTCGGCGTCGGCCATCAGCCTGGCGAGCGACGGCTGAGGTTCGAAGATGTGAGAGTTGATGCCCTCGGGCACTATCCCCTCCAACTGTATCCTGTCTCCGCCGATGTTCTCGACTATGCTGGTTATGGGCGCCACTGTCGAAACCACCTTGAGTTTGCCGCTTTCCTCCTCATCACTGCCGCAAGCCGCAAAGGCGGCAGCCAGCAACAGAAGCAACGCAATCAATGCGATACCACGGAACCGTGTGTCCTGCCGGGACATTCGTCGAACCATACAGCCCTCCAGGTGAAAGCGTCTCAGGGTCGCCGCTCTTCACCTTCGTCCCGTTCCTGGCATCCGGAGCAGACGCCGGTTATGGAGAAGTGATCCAGGTCCGGCACAAACCCGAATTCGTGCACAAGTGTTTCCCTGAACTCGGACAGGTAGTGCGGGCTGAGGTTGAATGCGCCGCTGCATGCCCGGCAAACCATGTGGTGATGGAGGTCTCCAGGCATAGTAAGCTCGTAGTGCAAACGCTCGTCGATCTCGACCTCAGTGACCACCCCGGCATCCCGAAACAGGCGAAGAGTGCGGTAGACAGTGGCGATGTCCATGTACTGATAGACCTCGCGCGCCCGGCGGAACACTTCATCAACGCCCATGTGCCGCCCGCCGTCCGCTACTATGGAAAGCACAAGAACCCGTTGGGGCGTGATCCGGTGCCCCCGGATGCGAAGCCTTTCCAGCGCCTGTTGGTGATGCAAAAGCGCAACCCCAAGTTATTGCAATCGTTTGCTGTAAACAAATATAGCTGAATATGCTGGGAAGTCAATAAGAAACGCGGCCGGAGTTTCACCGGCTGATGCGCCTCAACCGGCTATGCGAATGATGCCGTACATGTGCCGGTACAGGCGCGCCGCCTCGCCGAGAAGCGTACCCAGCCCTCCACCGCTGGGGCGCACGTGATCGAATGCCAGCACCTCGGTGTATCGCACGCTGCCTCTGTCCTGCATCGCGGCTGCCAGGCGCCGGGATTCGGCGGCGGGCACCAGGCGGTCGTGTCGGGCGTGCATCACCAGGAGCCTGGCCCGGACGTCAGCGATATGGGCGGAGGGCGAAATTCCGGCGAGATCATCGCGAAATTCAGGGGGCAAAGCCTCATAAAGAGCTTCTGCCTCCTTTGGATTCACCCCGTCGAGCAGCGCCATCACTGTGCGGCCCAAAGGCGACAACGCCTCCGCCTCTGCGGGAGACATCGGCCGGCCGGCCAGGTAGCGACTGGTGAGCGTCTCCACGTCGCCGGGGGCATTCAGGGTTTCAATCAGCTCATTGGCCAGAACGCGCATAGTCAGTGGGTCCGGCTCCCAGGGCGTCCGCTCTCCGTTGTAGATCGCGGAACGGGATGCCGCCTGCAGCAGCAGGGTGCGAGCATCATAGTAGGGGCCAAAGGCGTTGACGAAATACACTTGCTCCCGGATTCTTGGGTCGGCTGCGGCCACCAGCGCGAAGGACGCCCCTACGCAGAAACCGCCGAGCCCGACCCGATCCGGATCCGAGTATTCCCGTTCGGCCAGGTATTGGAAAGCCCAGACCAGGTTGCCGGTTTCGGCGGGGTCGATATTGGCTTGCAGCGCCATCGTCGGCGACCAATGGAACATCACCGCGTATCCGGCGCGGGCCAGCGCATTGCCCAGGTTGACCACGTCCGGATCATCGCGGCCCGCAGCGTTGGCTCCCAGGAACAACACTACCGCAGCGTGCCGTTTGCCGTCGTCGGGACGGTAAACATCGGCCGCCGCGGTGCCGTCGGACGACTGGTAGTGCGCTTCGTGTCGCAGCGGTTCATCGGTGAACCAGGTCTGCGGCTTAATGCCCACATCCATGACCTGGGCCACAAACAGGATGGTGTGGAATCCCGCCTTTCCCTGGGGCGTAACCGCTATGAACAACGTCAGCAGCGCCCCCAGCACTACGAGGAACTGGAACAGCCAGGATGCACCTTTGCGAATCAGCCTTAACGGAATCAAACCGACGCAGACGCCCCCGATACCCGCCCCGATACCCGGAGGGATGTTGACCCCTCCAGGCCATGGTACCTACACCCGGACAAACCTGATCATGAATATGGAAACCAGACGAGTGGCGGACATGGCCAGGAACACGATGGGCCATGGGCTGCCCGTCATATCCAGCAGCGCTCCGAAAATAATGGCCTGAGCTCCGGCGTAGAGATAACCGTGGGCGTCCAGCACGCCCGAAGCCGTTCCCGCCATACGTCGCCCGCCCATGTCAACCGACACGGTTGACATGGGAGACATGCCCATTGCCACACCTCCTGTCAGCAGCAGAACCGCTCCCAGCATCTCGTTGGAAGGCGGCACCAAGGCTATGGCCGCGATAATTCCTGCGCTTGCCAGGCAGGAGGAAATCACCAAGGGGCGGCGCTGGCTGTTGAGAAAACGGTCGGAAATAAACCCGGAAAGGGGTGGCGCGATGAGATACCCCACAGGTAGAAGCACAGTAACAATTACCGTGGATTCGATGGACAGCCCGCCAACTTCTGAGTAGTAAATAGCGACCCAGGTAGTCAGTCCATACCGGACAACGTTCTCCAGTCCTTTCACGTGGCAGGCCAGTACGAAACGCGGGTTGCCCATAAGCACCCGGTACGGCCCCAGGCCACGCAGCCGCTCCGGGTCAACAGCCTCAGGCGTGGAGGATACCTCGTCCTCTTCGATGTACTCCGGCAGCCCCTTGTCTGCTGGCCGGTCGCGCACCAGGGAGTAGAAGACCACCCCCAGTACAGCGGATATGATGGGCAGATACCGGAAAGCGGCGCGCCAGCCCCATTCCGCTCCTACCCAGCCAGCCAGCGCCCACATGAGCAGCATCGCGCCGCCGGCCGACGTTCCGACAATTCCCAGGGCAACGCCGCGGCGGCTCCGGGGCCACCACTGGGAAATCATGCTCATGGCCGGCGCCCAGCAGGCGGCGTTGACAAAGCCCGCCAACCCCAGCGCTGCGGCCATGGAGAGATAGGCGCCCGCAAAACTGGCGACCCAGTTGAAAACGGCGGTCAGAATCGCTCCCAGCATCACCCAGAGCCGGAGCCCCAGCCACTCGGCCAGCCGCCCGTGGACCACATCGCCCAGCCCGAAACCCCAGAACAGCATAGCCCAGATGACTGCTATATCAACGTTGGACAGTCCCAGGTCTTCTTTGACCAGCGGAGCAAGGGGATACAGGCTGAACCGCCCCAGGTAAGCGAACAGGTAGAACCCGGCGAACGCCAGCAGCACACGCCACCTGTACGTGTGATACGCATCAGGCAGGTCATCGAACCGGACTGCGTTTATGCCGCTCATTCGCTGATTATCCGTCGCATTTCCGGCAGGTCGCGCGGGAGCGAGCGCCGGTGTCTGCCTTGAAAGCTCGCCCGGAACCGGGTACGCCGGCTCCACTGAAACTGGCAGACCCGGACGGCCGAACAGCCATCCGGGTCCAGAGACGCGCGCCAGGCGGGAGGCAGTTGCGCTAATTGGCCGGGATTGCCGCTTGGGCTATGCCAATCAGCTCTTCGTTGGAAGCGTCAAGGTCTATGGGGTCGCCGTGGGGCTGCGGGACGTCAAAGCCGGTCTTGCAATAGAGCTCTATACGGTTCCCTTCCGGGTCGAAGAAATACATGCCGAACGCGTTGCCGTGGCTGACGATCCGATCAATCTCCACGCCTTCCGCCTTGATGCGCTGGTGATATTCTTTCAGTTCGTCCAAACCGGGGACGATGAATGAAATCTGCTGGATTACCCTGGCGTCTCCAGAGGTAACCCGGCCCTTCATCAGAACAAACTCATGGTGTTCCCGTTCGGGGTCAGAGCTGAGAAAGGTCATCCCTCGTCCATCCAGGCCCTCATCGGCGATTTGCAGGCCGAGCACCCGAGTGTAAAAGTCGCGCTGCTTCATAATGTCTTCGGCGTAGATGCCGACGTGTCCCAGACCTGCGATTTTCGACATGGCTCACCTTCCCAATAGATGCGCTGTTATCGCGCCAGGGCGAATTTCCCGGCATTATACACTATGGACGCAGAACCTATTGGCGGGAAGCGACGGTCAGGCGGCGCTGTCGGCCAGGTTGACTGCCAGTTGGGCCAAAGTGCGGGCCGGGGCGCCGGTTGCTCCCTTGACCAGGCAGCCCGACGCCTTCTCGGAAGTGGAAGTTCCCGCAATGTCCAGATGCGCCCACGCCGCGCCGTCAACGAACTCCTGAAGCAGGAGGGCGGCAGTGATGGAGCCGGCCTGCCGTCCGCCGCTGTTTTTCATGTCGGCCACATCGCTCCGTATCAGCTCCTTGTATTCGTCGAACATGGGCAACTGCCAGAACTTCTCCCCCGTCTGCCTGCCGGCTGCGATAACCTCGCCTATCAGCCCGTCGTCATTGCCCATGACGCCGGTGCAAGCCTTGCCCAGCGTGGTGACCATAGCGCCAGTCAGCGTGGCCACATCCACCAGCCTCGTGACGCCCCTTTCCCGCGCCAGGCATAGGGCATCCGCCAACACCAGACGGCCTTCGGCGTCAGTGTTGATAACCTCAATGGTCTTGCCGTTCATTGCCCGCACCACGTCGCCGGGCCGCTGAGCCGATCCGCCGGGCATATTCTCGGTGGCGGCCACCATGCCGGTAACGTTGATGCGCGGCCTCAGTTGAGCGATTATCTGCATCGCGGCGATAACCGAGGCGCCGCCGGCCATGTCGCCTTTCATGTGCTCCATACCTGCGGCGGGTTTGATGGAAATGCCTCCTGTATCGAAGGTGATGCCTTTGCCGATCAGCCCCAGATTGTTGCCAGGGTTCCCGGGGTCGCCCTTGTAGGTGAGGATGATGAGCTTGGCCGGTTCGTCTGATCCCTGTGCAACACCGATGAACGCTCCCATCCCCATCCGCACCATATCGGCGTTGTCCAGCGCCTCGAAGTCGAGGTTGTTCTCTTCTGCCACCTGCCGGGCGGTCTCGGCCATGTTGGTAGGGGTCATCACATTGGCTGGCTCGTTGACCATGTTGCGGGCTATGATGGTTGCCTCCGCCATGGCGCGGCCCTGCTCAACGCCGGAGCGGATTTCCCCGGCGCGGGCCGCGTCGAGTTCGGCAAGGGTCAACTCGCTGAACTCGGCTCCGGTATTGCCGCCGTTGGTGTGATAGCGGTCGAAGCGATACAGCCCCAGCAGAGCGCCTTCGGCGACGGCCCGGCCGGCCTCGGCAGGCAACAGCCCCCCAACACCGGCGCCGTGGGCGATGGTTACGGCCTCACAGATTCCGCGTCCGCGCAGGAAGCGCAGAGATTCGGACACCACCCGGCGGGCTGCGTCGGCGCTGAAGTCTTCCTGCGGCCCCAAACCGGCAACTAAGACGCGGGCCGGGCCAATCTTTCCCATGGTGTGCAACAGCGTCAGCTCCCCCAGCTTGCCTGTAATCTCGCCGTCCTCGATCAGGCGGCTGACAGACCCGCCCAGAGCCCGGTCGACGGCGCCGGTTGCTCCGCCTGGCTTAGTCACCCCCTTGAACAGGTTCACGACCAGTGCGGGCGTTTCCATAGCGACTATATCGCCGGTCTTAACGTTGATCTTCATATCGTCATTCCTGTAGCGGATAGTGGAAATATGGAAAATTCCGAATCAGATTGATTCCTTCCTCGTTGTTGGAAAAGTTGGTTGTTGGAAAAGTTGTTGGAAAATGCTCCCTGTTCCAGCCAGGGGCTTCATACCGTCGCCAGCTTTCCTCCTTCCGCCCAATTCAGCACGCGCTTTAGAGCGCGAGCCGTGTCTCTGGAAGTATCCACCCGTATGTGCGGGCGCTTGACGGGTTCCCACGCGGATGCCAGGCGGCGATGGGTGTCCCACCCGGCATCCGACCAGGTGTCGGGGTCAAGCCCGGCCTTCCGATCTTCCAGACGCTGCCGAACGACGCCGGTCGGAGCCGAAAGGGAAATGATAGCCAGAGGAGCCCTCCTTTTCCCGGCAATCGCATATACCGGCTCGCGGTTTCGCTCGGTCAGATTCGTCGCGTCGAATATCACCGGGTAGCCAAGTCCAAGCATCTCGTCCAGAAGCCGGTGGACGGCACGGAATACCCGCCTGTGCTCATCGGCAGTATACGCCGGCTGCCCGACCAGCGTCTTGCGGAGCCGGTCCGACTCCAGCACCAGGAAGGGGCGCCGGGACGCCACCTCTCGGGCGAATGTGGATTTCCCGGAACCCGGCAGGCCCGTCAGCATCAGAAGCCTGGGGGCGCCGGGCGCGGGAGCCGGCGTGTTGGCGTCGGCAAGCAGCGAGGTGCGCAGCCTGGCGGTATCGGCATCGGGCCCGGGGCGTTGGAAACGTCTGTCCACAGTGCAAGCGGGCAACGGCTACGTCGTGTCCGAGAACCACCGGACGCTGTCGTCACTCTGGCTGGCCATGCCCAGGCGGCTGCGGCGGCTGGATTTCGCCTCCAGCACCGCAGGCGACAGCAGGAAGGCCACCGACGCCAGGATCATCAGCCCTACTGCGACGAATCCCAGGTCCACCGGCAGAGACAGTGCGGTGATGACGATGAGTATGGAAGTAATCAAGGCCAGCAGACCTATGCGAAGCATCCTCGGCCCGACTTTCAGGAACACGGCGGTCGTCACCGCCAGGGCCAGGAATATGAAGGCCCGAGCGGTGTCGGAATGCTGCATCCGTTCTCCGTAATCAGTCCACAGCCCCCCTGACCAGTTGAGGAAAAGCACCCACGACGTCAGGAACGGGAACGGCAGGGCGGTCAGCGAAACCAACAGCCAATCCCGCTGCGCAATCCTGGATACGACGTTGAAAACGATCCACATGGAAAAGGGTACATACCCGATGAGCAGCAGAAAAAGCGCTGTGCTGAAAGGAAGCTCTCCCTTGGTCAGAAGCGTCCACCCGCCATAGCCCAGCGTGATCAGCGAGAGTAGCCAGGAAATCGCGGGCGCCGCCAGGGTGTAACCCATCCAGGAATAGGACCATTGGCTGGGTCGGCCCGCCCGCCAGTTGCGCCAGGTAACGAAAGCGATCCCCACCAGCACCATGGACACCAGAAGGTAATGGCTCCACAGGTGGAGGGCAAAAAGCGCCGCCAGCAGGAAGTGGGGCAACATTGCCAGAACGACATCCCGCCATACGCCCGTAGTGCTGTGGACGGCGTACATCCGGCTGGCGAGGCTGCGGGCAGCCCCCATCTCCTCGATGGCGGCGGACAGGGCGGTTTCCCGGTCAATGCCCTGGGCCTCCAGCTCGGCGGCTTTGTCTTCTATGTGCGCCTGCAGCTCCTCCAGTATCTCCTGTTCCCGCTGCGGGTCTAAGTGGAGGCGTCGGGCAAGGAAGTTAAGATAATTGTTTATTGCGCCCGGCATATCAGCAATGGCCTGCCGTCAGACGGTCAGGCCCCTTCCAGCATGACCGAGTTCATAGCGCTGCTGAATCTCCGCCACTCGCGCTGGCGTTCTCTCAGCTCCTGCCGCCCTCGATCGGTGATGAAGTAGTAGCGCCGTCGAACGCTGGCGGGCGTGTCGGCCCACCGGCCTTCGATGAGGTTGGCCCGCTCCAGGCGATGCAGCGCAGGATAGAGCGTTCCCTCCTTGAACGCAAAATAGCCGTTGCTGCGCTGATTGGCTTCCTTCACTATCTGGTAGCCGTACATCGACTCGCCCTGAAGGAGCGCCAGAAGCAGCGTATCGGTGTTTCCCTTTAGCAGTTCTTGCTGTTGCATCTAATCAACCGGCAGCCGGGATAGAGACCAATCAAAGTTTATGCACGGGAAGCATCCAGGTCAACCTGAGCGCCGGTCAACCTGAGTGCCGGTCAGCTCGATTCACAAACCCTCCAGCAGAGACCGTATCAGCATCAGGACGATTATCACCAGCATAGGGCTGAAGTCCAACCCTCCGACAGTGGGCAGCATTCGCCTGATGGGAGCCAGCACGGGTTCGGTAATCTGGTTCACCAACCTGTCTATAGTCACCAGCAAAGCCGGATACGGAGGCTTCACGAAGTAGACCAAAAATGACAATATAACCCTGACTAAGATGGCAACGGTGAACAGGATTATGATGTAGTTGACTATCCCCTTAATAAGCAGCAAGACAGCACCAGCGAAAGGAGAGACGTTCAGCCTTGCCCAAGCTGAACCGATTTCCTGAAAGCGGCATCTACGGCCGCCACGATGGATGAGGGGACACCCCGATCCTCCAGCACCCTCAGCGCCTCTGCGGTGGTGCCGCCCGGCGAGACCACCGCGTCCTTCAGTTCCGCCGGATGCCGTCCGGTTTCCATGACCAGCCTGGCGCTGCCGAACACCGTTTGCAGGGCCAGTGTGCGGGCCATGTCTCGGGGCATACCCACGTAGACTCCGGCGTCAATCAGCGCCTCGATGAACAGGAATACATAGGCCGGCCCGCTGGCGCTCAGAGCCGTTGCCATATCCATGTACTTCTCGTCGGACACGCAGATTTCCGCTCCCACGCTGGCCAATACGGACCGGGTCATAGTGCGCTGGGCGTCGGCTACTCCGGGCGAGCAGGTCCACAGCGTCATTCCGCTGCCCACCTGCGCCGGCGTGTTAGGCATCACGCGAACCACCGAGCCGTGATCCAGCCCGTTCGACAGGGTGGACATCCGCGCCCCGGCTACTATGGACAGAGCGGCCTGTTCCTGTCGCAGGGAACCCTTGAGTTCGGACAGAACCTCGCCCAGATCCTGCGGCTTCACGGCCAGGATTACCAGGTCGGCGCCGGATACGGCCTCCAGGTTGTCGGCTGCGGGCGATACGCCGAACTCGGAGGAAAGGAAAGCCCGGCGCTCGGCCGCTGGCTCGCCGATGGCGATGTCTTCCGGGGCCGCCAGATTCCCAGACAGTACGCCGTGGATGATGGACTCGGCCATTTTGCCGCCGCCGACGAACGATAGCTTCATAAGGTAGACGCCCTTTCCAAAAAGCGGATGAGGTATTTGTGTTTGTAGAGCGCGCCGTCTTGATTTTCCCGCAGGACAGCCTCCTGCATATAGAAATTCCAAGAACAGACGGCGCTATCCGGCTAGAAACCCGCCAGTCCGTCGCCCCTGGCCAGGGCTACAGCCAGACGAATAGACTCCAGCATACTTGTGTGGGAGGCCACGCCCTTGCCGGCAATGTCGAAGGCTGTTCCGTGATCTACCGAGGTGCGCACAAAGGGCAGGCCCAGGTTGGCCGTGATACTTTCCTCAAACCCGTATACCTTCACTGGTATGTGGCCCTGGTCGTGGTACATCGCCAGCACTACGTCGTATCGGTTCCCGGCGGCGTGGTGGAAGACGATGTCGGCAGGGATTGGGCCGCAGGCGTTGATACCCTCGGCGCAGGCCGCTTCCACCGCCGGGGCGATTTCATCGGCTTCTTCGCTCCCCAGCAATCCGCCGTCGCTGCCGTGGGGGTTAAGAGCGGCGGCGGCGATACTCGGACTCCGGAAACCATACTTGACGAAGGACTCGTGGGTAAGCCGCAGGTAGTCCAGGATGCGGTCTTTCTTCACGTAGTCGCAGGCCAGGCGCAGGGATCGATGAGTAGTCAGATGCACCACCCGAAGGTTCCGCGCCATCAGCATGGTGGCGACCGTGCGGGAGCCCGAAAGCTCCTGCAAAAGCTCCATGTGTCCTATGGACTTATACCCGGCCAGACTGGCGGCTTCCTTGTTCAGCGGCGCAGTGGCAAGCCCTTCGACGGCTCCCGACATGGCCAGCTCTCCGGCGCGGGTCACCCATTCCATTGCCGCCCTGCCGCAGGCGGGGTTGATTTCACCCACCGTGATGTCTTCGGGGTTCAGGTTGCCAATGTCTAGAACGTTGATAACCGCACTGTCCCGACCGGCGGCGGCAGGGTCGCCGGCGCTGTCCACCTTCAGGGGGACGCCAGTCAGGGCCACAGCCTGTTCCATGGCGTAGCTGCTGCCCACCACCACGGGGCGGCAAGAGGCGTGCACCCAAGGGTCGGCCAAAGCCTTGGCGACCACCTCCGGGCCGATTCCGCAGGGGTCTCCCATGGTGATGGCGATGCCGGGCTTGCGGCCAATGCTCATGGTAATTATCCTCGCAAATGGTTAGGCGATTATAGCATGAGGCGGATGCGAATCTGTGGGTCGCAACACAAACAGAGGGGCGCAAAGAGGCTGTGCTGACGGTTACTCTCTGCGCCCGGCAGTTGCCCGCCCCTGCGCCCACAGCGTGCAGGCGAGAGTGGCGTTACTCTCTGCGCCTGGGGTTGCCCTTATTCCCCTCCGGGCTGAAGCGCCCTCATCCATCTACTCGCACTTGTTCCAGCCGCAGGATACGCACATCAGGCAGCCCTCCTGATAGATAACCGGGGTGTTGCAGTCTGGGCAGCGGCGGCCGGCCAACTGAAGGGGCTCCCCTTCGCGCTCGTTGCCGTTGCCGAGGCCGCGATCGCTGCTGAGATGCGCCACTTCGGGCGCAAAGGCCATCTGTATGGCCCGGTCCGGGCGCCCTTTGCGATCGCCGGTTCCGTAGGTCTGGCGCTCCAGAGCCAGGGCCACCGCGTCGGGCCCGGAACGCACCAGCGTCCCGTCGTCCCAGGCCGGGCAGCAAGTTATGCCGCGCAACTGCTCCAGCACCGCGCTGGGGTCGATGCCGGAACGGAGGGCCAGCGACACCAGGCGGGAAATGGCCTCCAATTGGGCCGAGTCGCATCCGCCGGCCTTGCCCAGGTTTCCGAACACCTCAAAGGGGCGGTTATTCTCATCGAAATTGATGGTAACGTACATGTTGCCGTGGCCGGTGCGCACCCGCTCGGTCACGCCGTGGATGGCCTGCGGGCGGCTGCGCGGCGCTGCCTGCGCCGCCGGAGGAGCGAGCTCCTGGGAGGCGCGGGCGTCCTCCTTCCGGTCTTGCCCCGTGTCTCCGGTGATGAGAACCTGGCCGTCTTTGCTGCCGTCCCGATACACCGTGATGCCCTTGCACCCCAGCTCATAGGCCAGCATATAGGCCCTGGCTACGTCGTCCACTGTGGCCGTGTGCGGGAAGTTAATGGTCTTGGACACGGCATTGTCGGTGTGGGCCTGGGCCGCGCCCTGCATCCTTACGTGCCATTCCGGGGAGATGTCGTGGGAGGTGCGGAACACTTCCTTCACCCACTGGGGAACGTCCAGCCCCTCGAGAGTCCCGGTGCGGGCGATGTCTTCGATGAGCTGTTCAGAGTAGAAGCCCTCGTGGCGGGCAACCGCTTCGAAGTAGGGGTTGCCCTCGACAAGGCGAGTGTTGTCCATCACGTTGCGGACGTATCCCAAAGCGAACAGGGGCTCGATGCCGCTGGAAACGCCGGCGATAATGCTGATGGTGCCGGTAGGAGCGATGGTCGTAGGCGCCGAGTTGCGCATCATCCGCACATCGCCCCCGTCTCTGCCGTTGTAGATGCTGCCTTCCCATGCCGGAAACGGGCCGCGCTTGAGAGCAAGCTCCGTCGACGCATCGTGAGTACAGTCGCGAATGAAGCCCATCACTTGTTCGGCGATTTCCAGCGCGTCCCTGGAATCATACGGCACGGCCAACTGGACCAGCAGGTCGGCGAACCCCATCACGCCCAGCCCGATGCGCCTGGTCTTCCGGCTCATCTCCTCTATTTCCGGGATGGGGTATTCATTCATGTCGATAACGTTGTCCAGCATGTGAACCGCCGCCTGCACCGTCTCCGCCAGCCGTTCCCAGTCAACGGACACATCGCCTTCAGCGAAGCGCACCATGCGGGCCAGGTTGATGGAAGCCAGGTTGCAGGACTCATGGGGCAACAATGGCTGTTCGCCGCACTGGGCGGCAACCAGACCATTGGCTACTATTGAATGAGTCTCGGGTTCTGTGGTGCAATATACGTCGGTACTCCCATGAAAGGTTATCGACCTGACGCGATCCGTAAAGGGGTTCTGGCCGGATTCTCGCTGCCCGGTCTCCCGACAGGCCATTGCTTTGTCTTGCATTGACGGGACAAGGAATCCGATCTCCGACAAGAAAGCGTCCCGGCTTTGACCTTCAAGCGCCAACTCAAACTGCTCCCCGCTGACGTGCAGCTTGCCGACAATTCCCTCGTTGAGCAGGAGGAGCTGCGCCTGCCTGAGCAGTTCCCCGAACCTGCTAACCAGCCTGACGGAGCATGAGCCATCCTGGTCCGGCGCATCCAGAGTTCCGATGGAAGTGAAGAGCGCCGACAGAAAGCCCAGAACAGCTTCCCGCGGCGCCTTCCAGATGGATGACGGCGCCTCTTTGTTCAGCCCGTCGTTCAGGCCATTGCCCTCGCCAACTCCCAGATGCTCCAGGAAATGGCACAAAGCAGGCTCGTAGTACAAAGTCAACGCGCCGTTTCTCTCGATGGCGGAGCCGTCCATGCCCAGCCGCTCCTTGATAAAGGACCGGAACCTGGGGGCAAGCGCTTTCTTCTCGTCGCTGCCGAACGCCAATCCCACCATTGAGTTCGGCGCATCGCGGCCTTTCGCGATTTCGCGGCCCGCCCATCCTTCGCTGGTTACCCATCCCAGGAGCTCGCCCAATTCCTGGGACCAGGTTCCGGGCAACGGCGCCAGACCCGGTTCATCCAGACCCGGTTCATCCAGGGACTTGGGCCTGTCTTCCGGCAGAAAGGCAGGCAGGGAGATGTCCTGGCTCCAGACCCCTCTGCCGGATTGAATGAGGATTTCGTCTCCGGCTTCGAGTTCGCGGAGTTCCTTCAGACCTTCCGGCGTGAAGAACTTATGATCTTCGGTGGCGACAATTTCGAACCCGTACTCCGTTTCCAGCCGGAATACCGGCCAGTCCGTGCGGGTCTTGAACACTGGAACAGCCTCCCGCAGGGTAACTCCGGTATCCGGACGGGCGGCCACTGCGGCCCCTCCCCCAGACTCGACCCCGGGATCGAACGCCCGTAGGGCGCCAGCCCTGTTGTCGGTCAACACAGAGATATTCGCTGCATCGGCGTACAGCTCGCCGAAGGTCAGGAGGCCTCTGTCGGTAGCCAGGCGGACCCCTCCGGCAAAGCACGGGTTGGTGCTCTCGATACGGCCGAGTTGCGGGTTGGGGTTGTCACGGTTAATCACGTCCAGGAACACCAGGCCAGGGTCGCCGGTCTTCCATGCCATCTCGGCCAGCAGCTCGAATACATCCCGGGCGTTGAGCTGCTCGGTGGCCTTTCCGGTGCGCGGATTCACCAGGCTGTAGGATTCGTTGCGCTTCACCTTCTCCATGAAGTCGGAGTTGACGCCCACCGAGATGTTGAAGTTGATCAGCGTCTGCCCGTCTTCCTTAGACTTGATGAACTTGATTATGTCGGGGTGAGTAACGTCCAGGATGCCCATGTTGGCGCCCCGGCGCGTGCCGCCCTGCTTCACCACGTCGGTGGCGGTGTCGAAGGCGCGGATGAAGCTGACCGGGCCGCTGGCCACGCCGCCGGTGGAGCCGACTACATCGCCCTCAGGCCGCAGCCGACTGAAAGCGAACCCCGTGCCGCCGCCGCTCTTGTGAATCAGCGCCGTCTGCTTGACCTTGTTGAATATGCCGTCCAGCGAGTCTTCAACGGGAAGGACGAAGCAGGCGGAGAGCTGCTGCAGCTCGCGCCCGGCGTTCATCAGCGTCGGCGAGTTGGGCAGCAGCTCCAGCCGTCGCATGGACTGGTAGAACCGGTCTTCGGTAACCTGACGCTGCTGCTCATCCGCCCCGTAAAGCAGATCGGCCTGCGACAGGTTGCGCGCCACCCGGCGGAACATACCGTCGACGCCCTCCAGCACGTTGCCTTCCCTGTCTTTGGACAGATAACGCCGCTGAAGCACCACTTCGGCGTTGGGGGTGAGTTCGCCCGAACGCCGGTTGATCTGCCCGGCAATGCCGGCTTCGGCCAGGGCGTCGGCGATATTCCGCCGACTCTCCGGGTTCGGGTTGCTTAATTCAGTGCCACCGAAACCGCTTCTGTTTTTAATAGCTGCCTCTTCGTCTACTGGCTAAAAATCTCTAATCGTTTATTTGGTGTTTATATTGGCAAAAGCGTTTACTGCTGAGTGTTAGCCCTTCCTGTAATTACAGTCCGGTCAAGCATTTTTCGGCCCGAACTTCATCGTCCATCTGCCGGTAAAATGCGAGAGGACACCAGAAAAGGCGAGAGGGCGTCTACCGGCCGCATCTTACCGGCCGCAACACGCATACAGGGCGTCAACCCGCCCCGGAAAAGTCCCAGCCGGGATCGCCGTCCGAGCCGTCTTCTTCCGATTCGTACTCTTCCAGCTCGTAGCCGTTGGAAAGCCAGCAGGTGGTCAGGATTGCCCGCCGGCGCTGGTCGAGACTCTCCTGCAAATCGGCTACACAGCCGGAAACGACCGGCTCACGCATCATTACAGTCCTGATCTCGTTGATTTCGGTATTGAGGGCAAGCATTCTGACCAGTGGCGGGAGTTGCAGGCTGCCGTCCATGGGGGTCTACTCCTCTATCTCCTCCCATCATCCCCACAGCCTCACTGACTTGTTTCGTTTCCGTGGTCTTCCGGCGCATAGTTCCCGGCCGGCTCCGTCGCATTGGCCGCCCCGTTGCGCCGACGGGGCGCGGGTTGGCCGGCCTTTCGGCGTCCCCTGCCCTTCAGCCGGTCTGGAGGCGGCATGTCAAGCAGCGAA
The DNA here is from genome assembly GCA_965115955.1 of Dehalococcoidia bacterium. GTDB lineage: Bacteria > Chloroflexota > Dehalococcoidia > Lucifugimonadales > UBA3495 > VXOI01. The sequence continues at coordinate 219,096 of OZ220473.1, forward strand.
AGCTGCTGGGTGTTGTCCAGCAGGTCGCGAACCGCTTTCTCGAAGCTCTCTATCTCCTGGAAATCGCGATGAACGCTGGCGAAGCGGATATAGGCCACCCGGTCGAGGTTCCGCAGACAGTCCATAACGGCGGTGCCCAGCTCGTCGGAGGCAACCTCGCCGCTCCCGCTCTGCTGGAACTCTGCTTCGATTTCATCCACAATCCGTTCTATTTCGAGGGCGGCGACCGGACGCTTGGCGCAGGCGAGGCGCAAACCGGCAATCATCTTTTCCCGCCTGAACCCCTCGCGGCGGCCATCGCGCTTGGACACCATAAGCGGCGCCGTCTGCACCCGCTCATAGGTGGTAAAGCGGTGCTGGCATTCCTGGCACTCGCGGCGGCGGCGGATGGCTGACTCGGTTTCCCTGGAGTCGGTAACCCGCGAATTTTTGTGAAAGCAATACGGGCAATGCATATACCCGCCCTTTCCTGCGATTCAAGGCGAGAACAGAAGAATCGCCTACACTATTTGGTAGTTATTGTCAAGTGACATACCCTAGATTGTGTCAGGATTTTATTGGATACTTTTCACGGCGTCAACCGACGATCACGGCGTCAACCGACGGATTCCCGACCCTGCCGACTGCCCGGCATAAAGGGAGAGGCCGCCCCCGTTGAAGAGACGGCCTGCTTCTGCTGATTCCCGGCGCCCCGGTTTGTTGCTGGATACCCGGTTTGTCGCTGGATAACAGTTGGATAAGTCCTTCAGGCTGCCGAGAACATTACTCTTGCAGTTGGCGGGGCGGATCTCCTTCAGGCTGCTCGCGCCGGAGGCCGCCCCCGGTTTCATGGGCTAACGGAAGTTGCCCCTGGAGCGGCCCGAATTACGCCGCAGGAAGCTGGGCACGTCCAGGTCGTCCTCGGAAAGGGGAGCGACGTCCGAGAGCAGACGCTCCAGCTCCTGTTCCCGCATCTGCCGGGTCTCGGCCAGGACCGGGAAGGCCGCGGCCACCATGGTAATCTTTACCTCATCCTCCAGCCTCGGATCGCGGCAGGTGCCGAATATGATATTGGCGTCCGGGTCGGACATGTCCTCGATCACCTGCGCAGCGTCCTGAACTTCCTGGAGGGTCAGGCTGGCCCCGCCGGTGATGACGAACAGAATGCGCCGTGCGCCGTCCATGGAGATGTCCAGCAGAGGGCTCTTGGTGGCCATGCGGGCCGCATCGATAGCCCGGTTCTCGCCCTTGCCCCTGCCAATGGCCAGCCAGGCAGGCCCGGCGTGGCTGAGGATGGTGCGCACATCGGCGAAGTCAACGTTGATCTCGCCGGGCACCGTAATGACCTCAGCGATGGCCTGGATGCCTTGCTGCAACACCGAGTCGGCAATCTTCAGGGCGTCTTCCCAAGTGTAGTTCTCGTTCTCGGTATCCTGCATGTGGAGCAGCCGGTCGTTGGGAATGACGATAAGGGTATCGACATGGTCTTTCAGCTTGGCGATGCCCTCTTCGGCATTCTTCCGCCGGGTGTTGGCCTCGAACTGGAACGGGCGGCTGACGACACCGACGGTCAGTGCGCCGGCTTCCTTGGCGATCTGGGCCACCACTGGGGATGCGCCGGTGCCGGTGCCGCCGCCCATGCCCACAGCCACGAATACCAGGTCCGAGCCTTCGACCGCCTGGTAGATTTCGTTGCGGCTCTCTTCCGCCGCCTGGCGGCCCAAGTCGGGGTTGGCTCCGGCGCCCAACCCCCGGGTCAGGTTGCTGCCGATGGCTATGCGATTGGGAACGTCGCAGCGGAACAGGTGCTGCGCGTCGGTGTTGATGCTCCAGTACTCGACTACCGGGAGCTTGTCTTTGTACATGCGGCTGACAGCGTTGGAGCCGCCGCCGCCCACGCCGAAGACCTTGATCGTAGGCGCTCCCGCGTTAACTTCCTGCACCATCTCAAAAGTGTTTTCCGGTTCTTCCATGGATTCCCATGCCGCCGAATTGCCTGTGGTCATTTCGATTCCTCCCCGCCTGTGTGATATTTTGATGAGGCCGTTTCAGATTCCGGGTGTGATCTATCAGGCGCTGCCCGCGGCTAACGGATTCGTCTAGCCGGTCTGCGCTTCGGCCTTGCGCCGGCTAGGGGGCCTGAGGCGCCAGCGCCTTGACTTGGTGCCCTTCGAGCTGTAGTCGCTCCCCAATTCCTGGGCGTTGCCCTGGTGTTTGATGCCCCACAGAAGGAGTCCCACCGCCGCCGAGAAAGTTGGCTTGCGCAGTTCAGACGGCAGCCCGAAGATGCCGTAGGGGTAACCGACGCGCACAGGGTCACCAACGATTTCCGCCACCAGTCTCGGCAGTCCCTCCATCTGAGCGCCGCCGCCGGTGAGGACGACGCCGCCAATGGGCCATTCCTTGATCCCGGCTTCCCGTATCTTGGTGATGGCCATCTTCAGGATCTCGGTCATGCGGTCGTTCAGCGGTTCGGCCAGAACCCGACGCGGAACAGGACGCTGCCAGTGCTTCTGCATGCCCGGAATCTCCACAGTCTCGTCGGCCGGAACGCTCTCGGGGTGCACGCTGCCCCACTTGAGCTTAATCTCCTCTGCCACGTGCAGCGGCGTTTGCAGGGCCGCCGACAGGTCGCGGGTCAGCGAATGGGCGCCCACCGGCAGCACCGCCGAGTACCAGGGGTTGCCCTGCCGGTAGATAACCAGGTCGGTGGTGTTGGCGCCGATATCCAGCAGCACGACCCCCATCTCGCGCTCGCCGCCTGTAAGGGTGGCCTCGGCCGAGGCTATGCCCTGAAGCACCAGGCTCTTTACGTGGACGTCCTTGGACTCCACTGCCTTCACGGTGTTCTGAAGGACTACAGAATCGCCCATCACTACGTGGGTCTCGACCTCGATGAACTTTCCAGCCAGGCCCAGCGGATTGCGCACCCCGCTCAGCCCGTCGACCGTGTAGCCCACCGGTATAACGTGGAGCACCTGATGGCCCGCCTTTACCTCAGGAAAGGACCCTTGCAGCATGGTGTCGAGCATCTTCGCCGAGATGTCTTCCACATTTGCCTGGTTGTCCATGACTTCGCGGCGGTTGACGCTGGAGATGTGGGAGCCGCTGACGCTGACATAGACTCCGCTGGGGTGCGTAACGCCTATGTATCGCTGGGCCTCGGTCATGGCCGCCTGGACTGACGCTTTGGCGTCATCAATGTTCTCGACGCGCCCTCTCTGAATCCCCTCGGAAGGAACGGTCCCAGTGCCAAAGACTTTCAGGTCGCCTTCGGTTCCCACCCGCGAAACCAGAACCGTAACTTTCGATGTGCCTATGTCTATCGCCGTATAAAACTTGTCTCTCATCGTGTTATCACCTTCCCAGAACGTAGGTCATTCCAGCTCGTGGCGGGACTGGATTCGCCGGGCCAGCCGCAGCCGGGCGCTCCGGCTGCGAGGATTGAACGCGACTTCTTCACCAGAAGGCCGGATAATCCGTCGGTTTACTATGGCCAGGGCCGGCTCTTGCCCGCAGATGCACTCAGGCAGCCCAGGGGGGCAGTCACAGACGGCGGACTTGTGCGCCATAAAGTTCTTAACGATGCGGTCTTCAAGGCTGTGATAGCTGATAACCGCCAGGATGCCTCCAGGTCGCAATATCGCAACCGATGCCTCGAGCCCGTCCCGCAGGTTGTCAAGCTCCCTGTTAACCGCAATGCGAAGGGCCTGGAAAACCCGCGTGGCCGGATGGGTGCGGCGCCGGCGCCTTCCCCTCGACGCCCGCTCCACCAGCGCCGCCAGCTCCCCGGTGGTCGATATGGGATGCTTCATCCTTTCCAGGGCAATGGCTATGGCAATGGCGCGAGCGCGTGGCTCCTCGCCGTAGCGGCGGAACAATGCCGCCAGCTCGGCCTCGCTGGCAGAGTTGAGCAGATCGGCCGCAGAAACTCCCCGGCTTGAGTCGTAGCGCATATCCAGCGGCTCATCGGAGAGGAAGCTCAGGCCGTATCCCGGCTGGTCAACCTGGCGGGATGAAAACCCCAGGTCCAGGAGAACCCCGTCCACGCCTTGAACGCCGTATTCACCGGCCAGAGACACCATATCCGCGTAGTTTCCCTGTAACGGCAGGAATCTCTGCCCGAATTCAGACAACCGCCGGGACGCTTCAGCCACCGAAGCGGCGTCGAGATCAATTCCGATTACCAGGCTGGCAATTCCCGGAACAACGGATCCCGGGCTGCTTGACCCCTTGCCGGCTTCCTGGTTTGACGCCTGGTTTGACACACGGTTTGACGACTGGGCTGATATTCGGGGGCCGGATTCCAGGATGGCCAGAGAATGTCCGCCTTCGCCCAGAGTGCCGTCGAGATACACTCCGCCGTCTCTGATGGCCAGGCCCTGAACCACTTCCCCAGTCATAACCGGAAGGTGGCAGGGAGGCGTAAAATCGCCGGAGCCGCCTGCCCTGGGGTTCAAGAACCACCCAGGGAAGCCGATCGATGATCCGATTGTTTCGATGCCTGTTGACAGAACCACTTACTCACCAGACCCCCGCCTCGATTGGGCAGAGCCGCCTCGACACTGGCGTTCGGGGCGCCGCCGTTGACAGCCCCCGGACAATGCCTGATTGAAATTAACAATTGCAGCAGACAAATGTCAACCAAATTTTGAAAAAGTTTTAGTTAATTTATTAAATTTATGTCGCAGATTTCTTTCCAGCCTCACCGCTCTTCCGTTCAGCGCAATTCTTGTCGTCCCCGGCCACGATCATTGCCCCGAACAACGGGGCCCTTCATCCCGGCCTTTGCGGGGTTCCGGACTGCATCCCGCAACGCGCTCTGTGCCGTCCAAATGCGAACTTCTGCGCCGGCTCTGCGCTCGCTTTTACGGCAGTAGCGACTGTGCTATACTTTGTGCATCCCCTGAATGATGCGGGCAACGCACGCACATGTGTCTATCCGAGCAGCGGAACGCCCAAGGCAAACTCAGGTCAGCTTTCAGCTTACAGAGGGTAATCGGTGGAAGTTACGAGGGAATCAGAGAGTTCGACGGAGGTCACTCTCAGCATCTCCATGGACTCCGAGGACGAAGAGCCTTTTCTGAACCGTTCCTATCGTCGGCTGGCAGGCCGGGTTAGAATCCCCGGTTTTCGCCCCGGCAAAGCGCCCCGCTCCGTGGTGGAAAGCCACCTGGGGCGAGCCGCCCTCCTGCAGGAAGCCCTGGACTTTATGATACCCGAGTCCCTTGATCAGGCGCTGCGCGATCACGAAATCCGAGCCTTCGCGGACCCCCAACTGGAAGTGATCGACCTGGAGCCGGTCTCTTTCAAGGCTGTAGTTCCTCTGGAACCCGAAGTGGACCTTGGAGAGTTCCGGGCCATCCGAATAAGCGCTGCCCCTGTGGAAATCAGCGATGCAGACGTTGTTCGCGTTCTGGAAAGCCTGCGATACGAAAGCGCGCCATGGGAGCCAGCGGAACGCCCGGTAGCCTTCGGCGACCTGGTTACATTGAACGTACGCGGCGCCATCGCCGGCGAAGACGTCATAAACGACGAAGGCGTCGACTACATCCCGGACAGGGAAAACCACCTCCCTGTTCCGGGTTTCTCGGTCTATCTCGAAGGAATGACCGAGGGGCAGGAGAAGGATTTCACTCTCCCGGTTTCCGAAGACCATCACCAGGAATCCTACGCCGGCAAGGATTGTCGCTTCCACGTTGAAGTCATTTCCGTCAAGGAAAAGAGCCTGCCGGAGCTGGACGACGAGTTCGCCAAAGGCGTCCGCGAGGGGTTCGAGAGCCTGGATGCCCTCTCCGATCATATCCGGCAGCGGCTGACCGAAGACGGCGAGGCAGCCGCCCGGCGGGAGCTGGAGCGAAACGCCCTGGAGGAAGTCAAGAAGCTGACTACCATTCGCGCATCGGAACTCATCTACCAGCGCGAGATGGCCTCCATCCGCGAAGACCATGAAAGGAACCTGCGGAATCAGCATCTGGACATGGAAACCTACCTCCGCTTCATCGGCCAGAGCGAGCAGGAATGGCAGGAGCAACTGCGCCCCCAGGCCGAGGACCGGCTCACAACCGCCCTGGTGATGCGCAGGCTGGCGGAACAGGAAGAACTGGAAGTAGAGCCCGGAGAGATTGAAGCCGAAATCGGGCGCCTGATGGAAAATTCCGCGGAGGAGTCCGCATCCAGCCTGCGGCGTATGCTCGACTCCGAAGACTCCCGCGAATCCATCCGAGCGAGTCTGCTCAACCGCAAGGTATTAGCCCGGCTGGTGGAAATCGCCCAAGTCAACAGCACAGACCGGGAAGAGGCTGAAGGGCAGGAGGAGCCTGTGCCACATGAATCGCCCGATGAACCCAGCATGGACACCGAAGCCGAGACTGGCGAAGCGCCCGCCGGGGGAGAGCAGTCAAATGCTTAACGACTTAAACTCCAATGGGCTATACGTTCCCCAGGCAATCATCCCGACAGTCATCGAAAACAGCCCCCGCGGCGAGCGGGCTTTCGACATCTATTCGCTCTTGCTTCGGGAACGCATCGTGTTCCTGAACACCCCCATCAACGACCGTGTCGCCAACACCATCATTGCCCAGTTGCTATTCCTCGAACGGGAAGACCCGGACAGGGACATAAACCTCTACATCACCAGCCCAGGCGGTGTCATACGCTCCGGGCTGGCCATATACGACACCATGAAACTAATCAACCCCGATGTCGCCACCATCTGCATGGGCATGGCCGCCAGCATGGCCTCGTTCCTGCTGGCCGGAGGGGCCCGGGGCAAGCGCTACGCCCTGCCCAACTCCACCATCCACACCCACCAGGCCATGGGCGGCGCCCAGGGTCAGGCGTCGGACATCGAGATTGCCGCCCGTGAGATCCTACGCCTCGAACGCCAGTTAAACACCATACTTTCCGAAAACACCGGGCAGTCATACGAGAAAGTGGCGCAAGACTCCAGCCGCGATTTCTACCTCACCGCAGAAGAAGCTTTGGAATACGGCTGGATCGACGAGATCCTGACACCCAAAAAACAACCGGCGCAAAGCGAGTAGCTCCGGCCCGGCGCAGAGCTGCCGGAGACCGGCAAAAACGCCCAGAAATCCGACAAGGAGACTTTTCAGATGCCCGCTATGCCCCAAAACGACGGACTGTTCGTCCCACAGAACATTATCCCCATGGTTATTGAAACCAGCCCACGGGGCGAGCGGGCCTTCGACATCTATTCACTGCTGCTCAAGGAGCGAATAGTCTTCCTGAACACCCCGATCAATGACCAGGTCGCCAATATAATCATCGCGCAGCTCCTGTTCCTGGAACGGGAAGACCCCGATCGCGACATCAACCTGTACATCAGCAGCCCGGGCGGTGTCGTGAGCGCCGGGCTGGCCATCTACGATACGATGCAATTGATCTCTCCAGACGTTTCCACCATCTGCCTAGGCATGGCGGCCAGCATGGCCACCCTGCTGCTGTCGGGCGGAACCAAGGGCAAGCGCTATGCCCTGCCCAACTCCACCATCCACATGCACCAGCCCCTGGGGGGCGCCCAGGGGCAGGCGTCCGACATCGAAATAGCCGCGCGGGAAATCATCCGGCTGCAGGAAAAGCTCCGCACCATGCTCGCAGAGAATACCGGACAGCCCTACGACAAGATTGCCGTAGACACGGACCGAGACTATTACCTGACTGCCGAGCAGTCTGTCGAGTACGGGCTGATCGACGAAATCCTCGGCGCCAGGAAGGAAGAAGCGGAACAGCAGGAGGCCAGCTAGAAATCAGGAACGGCCAGATACAGTGAGAGCAGCCGGACTGCCACAGGCTGCAATGCCGTGTGCGGGGAGAATGACCGTTGACTACCAGCCGTAACAATCGACTGTCCCAGTGCTCATTCTGCAACAAGCCTCATTCCCGTTCCGACATTCTGTTCTCCAGTCAAGGCCAGGCGGCTGTGTGTTTCGACTGCGTCCGCTCTCTCGCCGAAGTAGTGGCGGAGGAGGACAGCAGCCACACCCCTCAACCGCCCGCCCTGAAGCGAATGACGCCCAGGGAAATCTACTCCAGCCTCGACGCCTACGTCGTGGCTCAGGAAAGGGCTAAAAAGATACTGAGCGTCGCCGTCTATAACCACTACAAGCGGATCCGCAGCAGTTTCCATTCTTCGGCCGTGGAAATCCAGAAGACCAACATCCTCCTCATCGGCCCCACCGGCTGCGGCAAAACCCTCCTCGCCGAAACCCTGGCCCGCACTCTCGACATCCCCTTCGCAGTATGCGACGCCACGTCCCTGACCGAATCGGGGTACGTTGGCGAGGACGTGGAGAACATACTTCTGCGCCTGATCCAGGCGGCGGACTGGGACATACCCAGAGCCGAGCGCGGCATTATCTATATTGACGAGATGGACAAGATCGCCCGGAAGGAAGGCATGAACCGCTCTATCACCCGCGACGTATCAGGTGAAGGGGTTCAACAGGAACTGCTCAAAATCATCGAGGGCTGCGTCGCCAACGTGCCTCCCCAGGGAGGGCGCAAGCACCCCCATCAGGAGTTCCTTCAGATCGATACCAGCAACATCCTGTTCATCTGCGGAGGGGCTTTCGACGGCCTTGAAGAGATGGCCGCAAAGCGCTGCAACGCCGGCAGGTCTCGGCTGGGCTTCCTGGGCGGAAACCGGGACGGCGCGGTGGCCGGCGACGGCGCGATGCCCGGCTTAATCCCCGACGACCTGCTGGAGTTCGGCTTCATTCCAGAGATGGTAGGGCGCCTTCCGGTTACCGTAACGCTGGATCCGCTGGACAAGGACTCACTGGTGCGAGTGCTGACGGAGCCCAGGAATTCCATCGTGAAACAGTACCAGCACCTCTTCCGCATGGACGGAGTGGAGCTGGAGTTCACCGACGGAGCCCTTAACGCAGCGGCAGACCGGGCATTGGAACACCGAACCGGCGCCCGGTGCCTTCGCTATCTAATCGAGGACGCTCTGCTTGACGTCATGTACGAGCTCCCCTCGCTCGACGGCGCCGTCCGGTGCGTGGTGGACTGCGACCACATCGGCGGTTTAGCGCCGCCCCGACTGCTGGGCCCCGGCGGAAAAGAAGTCCCGCTGGCAGCGTAGCCGCGCATTTCTTCAGAGCAGGGCGCCTCTCGATAGCGTTTCAATAGACCGCCATCCGCGCATCCCCGCCAGCGGCTCGTTGCCGAACAGGGCGCTATCAGCCGGCCCCTGCGCGAGCCATGGCCGCTTCGACCCTCTCGTCCAGGCAAAGCCCTCCGTATGACGCCGGATCGTGGGCGGTGGCTTCCGCAATCCTGACCTCGCTCCCGGCTGCTGAAACGTCCAGGGCGATCTCGCCCAGGCTTATGGCCCGGATGGTCTCCAGCATCAGGTAAGGCTCCCTGGAGTACTGCTCTGCCCGAATGCGTCGAAACAGATCATACTCTTCGCCTTGCTGGGCTCTCATCACCGACACTTCCCTGCCTTGCAGCGCCCTCCAGTGCGGCTCGAATTGAGGCGTGTTCAAGGGTACAGTGACGTAAGACACCAGCGGCCCGCGGTCGACCTCCTGGGTGGCGAGATGCGTCATGGCCCCGGTGCGGGTTGCCCTCTGCTCGATAAGCTGCCACACCACTTCCTGCCAAGCGCCAACGGGGCCGTCGGGCAGTGCGGGATGCAGGTTCAGAAGCGGGAAGGCGCGGCACAGCCGGGAACTGGCGATGAGCATATAGCCGGCGAGCATGCAGATGTCGGGACTCCGGCCCGCCAGCAGCTCGATGATCTCTGCGTCGAACTCCGCCCGGTGTTCGGCAAACCGGCCGCCCCTGCGCCGCCGAAACTCCGCCGACGAATGAGTAATCAGGGGCATCCCATACTCTTTAACCAGACGAAAAAACTCGTCGGAGCCCCTGGCTTCGCCGGGCGCCCGGTTGCTGAACACAAACTCTATGCGGGCGTTCACGCCTTCGGACGTCAAGCGCTCATGCACGAACTGCAGCAGCCCTTGTGAACCTTCTCCCCGGCCTGTTGAGAACCACCCGATGCTCAGCATGGTCAGTCCAGCAGTTTCTTCAGCCTGGCATACACGGGGGCCAGGAGCAACACCGGGTTGGGCCGACGCCCAACGCATCTTCCGGCCCTGATGGCCCGCATCAGCCCTTCCGGCGTGCCGTCGAACTCTCCCGCAGGAACTTCAGTATATGTGCGGCCCAGCTCTAATGCGGAATGGGAGTCGCTGCACGCCACCACGGGCAGCGAATGCTCCCTGGCGAAGTCAACGCCCCTGCGATTGTCCATGGAAAGCAGGGTATGGGCATTGTAGCCCTCCAGAAAGTCCACCCAAGGAAGGATTTCCAGCATCGTTCGCCGCCCTATCGCGGTGGGACGAATCCTGTCGAAGGGATGCGGCGCCCCGACCAGCCCTCCCTGCGCCTTTATCCGCTTCACCGTCTCCAGAGGTGAAAGCAGCGGCGGCACGAGTTCTTCCAGAAAGAGGCCGATTATATCGCCTTGCGCCGACTTGATTTCCTCTCCGACGATTACGGGCAGGCCGCTAATCTCCCTAGCTTCCAGGCCGCCGCGTATGCTGTCGTGGTCGGTTACTGCCACCACGCCCAGGCCCGCATCGCCGCATCGCCGCAGCACTGAGGATACCGGCGCCGCCGAATCGTGGGAATGGCGGGTGTGCACATGCAAGTCGATTCTGACTGTGCCGGGGTTTGCCGCCATTGCCGGCAGCTCGCTGCTCCCATCCGGCGCATCCCCGCGGCTAGTAGGACGGGGCGTCTTCGTCTTCCGGCAATTCATCATACAGGGCATCGTCGAAGTACGGCGGCTCTGAATCTTCATGCCGACCAGGGGATGCCGGCGGTCGCTGGTAGCTCTCCCGCAGGGTGGTTATTTCCAGCTCAGCAGTGTCCAGCAGGTGGTTGCAGCGCTGCACCAGCTTCATGCCCTGCTCATACTGGGCCGTTGCTTCAGCCAGCGTCAGCCCGCCTGCCTCCAGGCGCTCGGCTATCTCGGTCAGGCGCTGAAAGGCGTTTTCAAAGTCAAGTTCTTGAACCTCCGAAGCCGAAGGCTGGCTGTTACCGGGGGTCATACCGCCTCCTGAAGTAGTGCGGGAAAATGGGCCTGGCCTGCAAAAGGCTTAAGTGTCATCGCTCGAAAACGCAGGCTACAACAGCATGGCAGACGCGGGGGGAGGAGGCCCTGATCTGCGTTTCCGACCGCCAGGGTTGGCCCTGGAAGAATTGGCGCCGGCGGAGGGCGACGCGGAAGGGGCCGGCGCAGACGGTGCCGCCCTTCCGGCCACAGCCGGAATCTCGCCGTCCGAAAGGGTGATTCGCAGCTCGTCACCGTGCGACGCCTGCGATGCGCTGGTCAGCGCCCGCCCGGTTCCAACCAGCTCCACCACCGAGAAGCCCCGCTTCAGAGTAGCATGGGGATCGAGTCCTCGCAGCCGCTGGTTCAGGCCGTCCACCTCCAGCCGTTTCTGCATAGACAGCGACGCCGATGAAGAGCCGGCGATTCGGGAAAGGTCGTCAACGCGCCTCCGCCAGGTATCGATGTCAGGCAGTCCTGCATCCATCTGCCGGCGCAGGCGTTCGATATTCGCCCGCCCCTGATGCAATCGGTCCGCCATAGCCCGGCTCATTCTTTGCAGCATGTGAGCAGCGGAGACCTTGAGGTCGCGGCCATCTGGAACTGTCAGCTCCGCTGCCGCCGACGGGGTGGGGGCGCGCACGTCGGCCACATAGTCGGCAATGGTCTCGTCGGTCTCATGCCCCACGCCGCTGACCACCGGCGTCCGACAGGCGTATATAACCCGGGCAACCACTTCCTCGTTGAAAGGCCAGAGATCTTCAAGGGAACCCCCGCCCCGGGCAACGATAATCACGTCGCAGCCGCCGTCCCTGTCCAGAAATTCCAGGGCGGATGCGATGCTTGCCGCCGCCCCATCGCCCTGGACCTGTGTTGGCGACAGCACCAGCCGCGCCAGCGGATAGCGCCGGGACAGCACGTTCTGGATGTCGTGAAATACCGCCCCGGCGGGGGAAGTCACCACCCCGACGGCCTTCGGGAAAGCGGGCAGCGGTCGCTTGCGGCCAGAGTCGAACAGGCCCTCGGCAGCCAGCTTCTGCTTGAGCCGTTCCAGCTCCAGCGCCAGTTCGCCCAAGCCCTGCGGCGCGACCACGTCGACCATTATGTTGAGGGAGCCCCGGGGTTCGTAGAAAGAAATTCGCCCGTGGGCCGTTACTGAGTCCCCGTTAGACAGCAGGTGAATGCCCCTCTGGCTGCGAAACATGACCGCCTGGAGCACTGCCTGGCGGTCTTTCAGGTTGAAGTAAGCATGCCCGGAAGAAGCGATGCTGAGGTTGGAGACCTCGGCCTCTATCCACAGGTCGGCCAGATGCGGGTCGGCTTCCAGCCCGCTCCGTATGTATCCGGCAACCTGGCTGACCGTGTAGGTTGGCACGCCGTTAGCTCACGCGCTCGGAATAGGCCCCCGTGCGAGTGTCGACTCGCACCACCGTCCCTGGCGTGATGAACATGGGGACGTTGATGCGCAGGCCGGTCTCCAGAGTGGCCGGCTTGTTCCCGCCCTGAGCCGTATCGCCCCGGAAAGACGGCGCGGTTTCGGTGACTTCCAGTTCCACATGCGTCGGCAGGTTAACGCTGATGGGCGCGCCCTTGTAGAACACAACCTCAACGTTCGCGTTTTCCTTCAGATAGCCCAGCGACTCGCCCAGTATCTCTGTGTTCAAGTCGTACTGGTCGAAGGTTTCCTGGTCTAGAAAGTAGTAGAACTCGCCGTCCGTGTACAGGTATTGGGTCGGGCGGTTGTCTATGTCGGCGACCGTAAAATCGGTGTCGTAGCGCTGGAATGTGCGCTCCACGACGGCGCCGCTGAGCAGATTCTTCATCTTGATGCGGGTGACCGGGGCTCGCTGCTGCATCTTGTGGCGCTCGTAATCCATCACCATCCACGGCGCCCCATCCAGTTCGATTACTAGGCCGCGATTGAGATCACTGAAGTTAATGCTCATTCAGACTGCCTGCCGTTAGGCGCCCGCTGGCGCAGACTAGGATACGGGTTACTTGGAGGCCTTGCTCAGGGGGGTAGCGCCGCCTTCGCCCAGGATGACAATGTCTTCGATGCGAACGCCGCCCCAGCCGGAGAGATAAATGCCAGGCTCCACCGTGAACACCGAGTTCACGCCCAGCGGGTCTTCGGATCGCGGGCTGACCCGGGGCATCTCGTGAACGGCCAGGCCCACGCCATGCCCCAGGCTGTGGCCGAAGTTGTCGCCGTAGCCTGCATCGACGATAACGTCGCGGGCCAGCTTGTCGGCTTCCTCTCCGTTCATCCCTATCTTGACTTCCCTGATGGCGGTGAGTTGAGCGTCAAGGACAATGCCGTAGATCTTGTGGAACATCTCGTCGGGCTCGCCCACGACTACGGTGCGGGTAATATCGGAGCAGTAACCGCCCACCCTGGCCCCCATGTCGATGACAATAGGCTCCCCGCGCTGGATGGCCCTGTCGGTGGGCATGTGGTGGGGCATGGCGCCGTTGGGGCCGGCAGCCACGATGGTGTCGAAGCTGATGCCGTCGGAGCCGGCATCGCGCATCGCCATCTCCATCCGCCATGCGACTTCCTGCTCGGTCATGCCCTCGCGGATGTTGGGGCAAACCTGCTCCATCGCCAGGTCGGAGGCATCGATGGCGCGTTGCAGCAGTTCCAGCTCATCCAAGTCCTTGGAGCTGCGCTGGTCATCGGTCAAGTCCGTGAACGGCACCAACTCGACTTGGGCAAGGTCAGAATCCTCGCTGATGGCTTTTGCCAGGCTGTTATAGGTTGCCACCGTCATGGCCTGGCCTTCAAACCCCAGCCGCTTCGCTCCGGATTCTTTCAGACGCGTCAAGAGCCAGTCCCAGCCAACCCTGACCTGCTCAACGTTGAAGTGGGGAGACTGGGCGGAAGCCTGCTCCGTGTATCGGAAGTCGGTGGCCAGGTGCGCCTGCTCGCTGCTTATGAGCAGGTATCCTGCCGAACCGGAAAAACCAGACAGGTAGCGCCGATTCTCCGCGCCCGAAACCAGGATAGCGTCCACTTCACGTTCCGGAAGCTTGGCCGCAAAAGTCGCCAATCGAGATTGCATCATCGGGATTCTTCCTCCACCAGAGCGGCGAGTATTTCCAATGCTGAAGTATAGCTTCTCCACCCGAACCCTGCAATTTGCCCCCGGGCAACGTCGGACAGCACGGAGCGCCGCCGCCAAGGATCCCGGGCCAGCGGGTTGCTCAGGTGAACTTCTATGAAGGGCAGCCGGCAGTCTATGAGCGCGTCCTTCAGGGTGAGGCCGTAGTGAGTAAGTGCGCCCCCGTTGACAATCAGCCCGTCGATACGGTCTCTCGCCTCCTGAATGCAATCCACCAGCGCGCCTTCGTGGTTCGACTGGAAGAACTCCACCTCAACGCCCAGGCGGGCGGCGACTGAGCGGATTTCGCCGTTTATCTCATCCAGCGTCTTAACGCCGTAGAATCCGGCATCGCGGCGGCCCAGCATATTCAGATTGGGCCCATTGATCACAAGGAACCGGGCCATTGGCAGTCTATGCTTCTTCGGCGGATTCGTCTGCCTGGGTAGGCGCCGCCGGCTCATCGGCCCTGGGGTGATGCGTCAGGTATGCCTGAAGCGCCTCGGCCCTGGTGACGTGGGTGTAAATCTGCGTCGTCTGGGGGCTGGAATGCCCCAGGAGTTCCTGGATCACCCTCAGATCGGCCCCGCCCTCCAGCATGTGGGTAGCGAAGGTATGGCGCAGCGTGTGGGGATGAACATCGTCCCGCGTTCCCGATGCCGCGCCGTATTTCCGCACCAGGCTTTCTATGCTGCGACGAGAAAGGCGCTGACCATAACGGTTCAGGAACACGGCGTCGCTTTGCTTTCCCTCGGGCGCCTCTTCGGCCAGCGCGGGGCGGGCCTCGCTCAGGTACCGCGTGAGCGCCGCCTCGGCGGGTTCTCCATACAGCGTCTCCCGCTCCTTGTTCCCTTTGCCTCGAACCAGAATGGACTTCTGCCCGAAATTTATGTCGGAAATGTCCATGCCGTGAATCTCGGCCAGACGCACGCCACACCCGTAGAGCAGCTCCAGCAGGGCCTTGTCTCTAATCCCCTGCGGCGTGGAGTCGCCGGGCGCGTCCAGCAGCCGATCGGCCTCTCGGCGCCCCAGGAAGGCAGGCAGCGGCTTGGTTGTCTTCAGCCGGAAACTTCGCCCCGACGGCACCGGAGTCGAACGGAACATTCCTTCCTGCACCAGGAAGAGGTAAAAGGAGCGCAGAACGGTGAGCTTGCGGGCCACGCTGACCCGCTCGTAGCCTTTGCCGCCCTCTTTTGCGGGGGTAGCCAGCCATGCCAGATAGTCCCGCAGAGTGGCGCGGTCCATGTCCCTGAGGGACTTGCCCTTCAGGGCCAGGTAGTCCCGAAAGGCTTGCAGATCGCTCAGGTACACTCGCTCTGTATTCTCGGAAAGGCCGCGCTGTCCCCGCAGGTAAAAGGGGAACCTCTCCCGACAAGCGTCGAACTCGGCGATGTTTTCGGGAACGTCTTCGGCAGGGTTACTCTGAACGGCAGGGCTAGTCGCCAACGTTCGCCATCTCCGCAACCTGGCTTCCATTGGACTCCCCTGCGCTGCCGGCCTGGCTCGCCGCCTCCCGCCAATCGCAGGAAGTGCAGGCGATAGTGCTGCGGTTCTGCTGGATCATCAGCTTGCCGCATTCCGGGCAGGGGTTGGGCAGCGGCCTCTGATTGGCGATGAACTCGCAGGCAGGGTAGCGGGCGCAGCCCCAGAAGGGTCGGCCGCGTCCTCTTGCCCGGCGTTCCACCAAGTCGCCGCCGCAGTCTGGGCATGCCACCCCGATTTTGTTCAGGATGGGCTTGGTTCCTTTGCAGTCTGGGTAGCCGGTGCAGGACATGAACCGCCCGAAGCGCCCGATTCTGATGACCATAGGCAGACCACAGTCGTCGCATACCTCGTCCGTCGGTTCCTCCAGGCGGACTCTCGGCATAGACTCGGTCGCGTTGTCCAGGGCCTTCTGGAAGGGTTCGTAGAACTCTCCCAGCATAGGCACCCAACCCCGCTCGCCCCGGGATACGGCGTCCAGCTCCTCTTCCATTCCGGAGGTGAAGTCCGGATCCATCACATCCGGGAAGAATTTGGTCAGCAGATCGGTCAGGGTTATCCCGAGGGTGGTGGGGTGCAGCCTTCCCTGCTTGCGCTCCACATAGTAGCGGGCCAGCAGTGTCCCGATGGTCGGCGCATAGGTGCTGGGGCGTCCGATGCCTCTTTCCTCCATAGCCTTGATAAGCGTTGCTTCGCTGAACCGGGGGGGCGGTTCGGTGAAATGCTGATTTGCCGACAATCCCTCACAGGTCAGAGGATCGCCGGCATCCAGCCGGGGCAGCGTCTTGCCGTCGTCGCTATCCGCGCTCTCATCGCGCCCTTCCATGTAAACCGTGCGGAAGCCGGCGAACTTCAACACGGACCCCGTTGCGCGGAAATTGTAGACGTTGCCTGAGTGCCGGCAGGCGGCGTCGATGTCCGCGGTAGTCGCTTCGGAAACGGCGTCGGACATCTGGCTGGCCAGCATTCGCTCCCAGATCAGCGTGTAGAGACGCAATTGCTCGGAATTGAGGTGGGGTTTGAGGGATGCCGGGTCCCGCTGGATTGAAGTCGGGCGGATGGCCTCGTGGGCTTCCTGGGCCGCCTTCGACCGGCGCGTGTAAACCCTGGGCTTCTCGGTTCGGTATTCCTTTCCGTAGCGGCTGGCGATGTATTCCCGCGCCTCGGATATTGCCGACGAGGCTACCTGAGTCGAGTCGGTCCTCATGTAGGTGATGAGCCCAACAGGCCCGCCGTCGCCTATGTCCAGACCCTCATACAGTTGCTGGGCCACCGACATGGTGCGCTGAGCGGTGAAGCGCAGCTTGCGGCCTGCATCCTGCTGCATTGTGCTGGTGGTGAAGGGCGCCGCCGGGCGCTGGCGCACGTCCCGCTTCCTGACCTCGCCGACGGCGAACCTGGCGCCTTCCAGCTCGGCCTCATACCGGCGAGCGTCTTCTTCTCTGCCGATGTTCAGGCGGCTTCGCTGCCCTTTCAGCGAATGAAGGTGGGCCGAGAACTCGCTCTTGTCGTCCTCCTTGCGAAGCCGGGCGTCGATAGTCCACGACTCCACAGGAACGAAAGCTTCGATCTCCCTTTCGCGCTCTACGACCATACGCAGGGCCACCGATTGCACCCGGCCGGCAGACACGCCCCGTTGGACGCGTTTGCGGAGCAGGGGGCTTATCTGGTAGCCCACCAGACGGTCAAGGATGCGCCGGGCCTGCTGGGCGTTGACCAACTGCATATCGATTTCGCGGGGATGGCTGAACGCCTCTTCTACGGCGTCCTTGGTGATTTCGTGGAACACCACCCGCTTGGGAGGCGCCGCCCGTCCGTCCCAGTCGGCCGCCTCCTGCAAGTGCCACGAGATAGCCTCGCCCTCCCTGTCCGGGTCGGTGGCAAGATAGATGTCGTTGGCCGACGCGCCCGCCGTCTTGAGCTGATTGACCAGCTCTTTCTTGTCTTTGACAACTTCGTAGGAAGGCTCGAAGTCCTGCTCGATGTTCACGCCGAAACGCCACTGCGGAAGGTCGCGCACATGGCCCTGCGAAGCGGTAACGACGTACTTGTCGCCCAGGATCTGCCCTACGGTACGCGCCTTGGCCGGGGACTCCACAATGACCAGGTCTTTGCCTTTGGTCTTGATGGGGGCAGCCTTGGCGGAAGACTTGCCGCCCCTGCTCGAAGCGCGGGCTGCAGTCTTCCGCTCTTTCGACGCGGAGGCTCCGGTTTTCCCGGCTGCGGCCGGTTTTCTGGTTGCCGCGGGTTTCGCGGAAGACTCTGAGGAAGCGGCAGACTTGCCTCTGCCGCCAGTGGTTTTCGTCTGTGAATCGGATCTAGCTGCCACGCACCACCCCTACAGCGGAGGCCCTCACGTAGTGCATTGCGCCTACCTGTACGGCCATTCCTTTAAGCTCCAGCAAAGTTAACATACTCGTTATGCCTGCGATGGGAATCCCGGAGAGCCTGCACAGGTCATCCACGTGCACCGGCTCCGCGGAAAGGCGAGCCAGCAGCGCCGCCTCTCCCTCGTCCAGGCCTCCCATGGCCTCTTCGTCTGCCTTGTTCGTGTTCTCGCCGGTCTCTGCCGGCGCCGGCGCATCCTGGCGGCTCCCGGCGGATGAGGACAATCCGCCCACGTCGGGCAGGTTCAATTCTTCCAGAACATCGGTATAGTCGGCAACCAGTTTGGCTCCCTCCTTAATCATCCTGTTGGTAAACCGGCTGGCGGGGGAAAATATGCTCCCCGGCACGCAGAACACCTCCCGGTCCTGTTCAAGGGCCTGCTGAACCGTCCAGCGGGTACCGCTTCCCTCGGCAGCCTCCACCACCACCGTTCCCAGGGTCATGCCGCTGATGAGCCGATTGCGGCGGGGGAAGTTGCGCGGGTCGGGTCGGACGCGCAGCGGGTGCTCGCTGACCACTGCGCCCCGTTCCTGAATTTGCCGGAACAGGCCCGCGTGTTCCCTTGGGTATACCGAGTCCAGCCCGCCGGCCACAACTGCAATGGTCCTCCCGCCGCATTCAAGAGCGGCGCGGTGGGCCGCTCCGTCGACGCCCACCGCCAGGCCGCTAACCACCGTTATGCCTGCCGAAGCAAGGTCGCGGCTCAGCACGGCGGCAGCCTCCCTCCCATAGGGGGTAGGATTACGGGTGCCGACTATAGCCACCGAACACTCGTCTTCCGGCAGTATCGCGCCGACATAGTACAGCACAGGGGGCGGGTCGGGAATCTGCTTCAGCCGTGGCGGGTAGCCCTCGCAGTTCCAACTGGCCACTGCCACGCCGGCGCTGGCCAGAGAAGCCATGAAATCGTCGGGGTCCACCTTCCGGCGCGCTGAAACCACATCTTGCGAAGTGCGGGGGTCCAACCCGGCCTGTCGCAATTCGGGTTCACCGGCCCGCCAGGCCTGCTCCAGGTTCTCGAAATACGACTCCAGGCGACGAAAGCGGGCGGCGCCCAGTTGCGGAATTGCGCTCATCGCCGCCCAGTATTTGAGATCGTTCATAGGGGCGATTCTAGCACACGGCCAAAAATGACAACAACGGGCCGCGCATCGCCCTGGGGCAGGCCCAGGGGCGATGCGGATATTGCCTTCGGAACCGGCGGGCGGTTCCCCGAGGTTATCCGGTGCGACAAACGACAAACGAGGTTCCGCGCCTTGCGCAGCGCGCCCTATTGGGCCGGTTGGTCCTGTTGGTCAGGCCGATTGCCTGAGATGTTTTGCAGGCTGGGCCGTCGGGCAGGGCGCCGCCGACCGGTTATCGCCTGTGGAACGTTCTCTCCCGCGAGCGTTCTGCTTCGTTGACAATGACAGATGCGCAGTGTATATTCCACTAAATTAGACCTCCGCAATGAACCCGGTGGGCAGAGCTGGGCCATACGCATGGCCCAGCGGCGACCATCGGGCCGCCCATGGGGAAGCAATCCGAAGCTGTAATGACCGCCGCAGTTAAACAGCCTGACCTACGGGAGCAGGCTTCCTCTTTTCCCTCTCCGGCAGCTGTTTTCCTTTTCCCCTTGCACTACAGGCCATTGCAGATGTCTGCCAATCTTTTCCGCTCTTCACTTTCACAGTGAGCTGGGAGGATTCCCTTTATGCAAATGCGAGACTTTGTCGTTCGGTTCGCCGGTGAAGGCGGGCAGGGTGTCGTAACTTCCGCCGAGGGCTTGGCCCAATCGTCCACCCAAGTGGGCTACCACGCCCTTACGTTCGCCACCTTCCCTTCCCAGATCCTTGGCGGGCCTACCTGGACCCAAGCCCGCATCTCCGTAGACCCCGTTCTGGCCCCAGGAGACGACGTTGACGTGCTGGTGGCCTTCAACCAGGAGGCCTACGACAATCACGCCTCCGAAGTGCGAGAGGATGGCGTCGTCATCTTCAACTCCACTGAGTTTCAGTTGGAGGAAGACCCCAGAGCTTTCGGGCTGCCCATCGAGGAACTGGCCCGCTCTACCGGCAACAACCGCGCCGGAAACATGGTAATCATGGGCGCGCTGGCCCACCTGGTGAACATGCCCCACGAGTATCTGGAAGAATTCGTGGAAAAGCGATTCAACCGGGGGCGCGAAGGCGACGATGAGATTATCCGCTCCAACATCCAGGCCTTGCGCCTCGGCCGGGAGCACATCGCTATCAGCGGCTTCAACCTCGGCGACCTGTCTCCCGCCAACATGCCCGACTATCAGCAGTTGATGCTGAAGGGCAACGAAGCCCTGTCGCTGGGGGCCATCGCCGGAGGGCTGGACTTCTACGTTGGCTACCCAATATCGCCGGCCACGCCCATCCTGCTCTACATGGAGCGGAACCTGATAGGCAAGGACAGGTTTGCCTACCAGGTCAGCTCGGAAATCGAGGCCATAACCGGCATCATAGGCGCGGGCTACGCGGGAAAGCGGGCCATGACCGCGACCGCCGGCCCCGGCGTGTCGCTTATGAGCGAGGGCCTGGGCCTAAGCTGGATAGCGGAAATTCCGCTGGTAGTGGTAAACGTGCAGCGCGGAGGCCCCGCTACCGGCCTTCCCACCAAAACCGAACAGTCCGACCTGATGTCTTGCATGTTCCCCGCCCACGGCGATGTGCGACTGCCGGTTATTGCCGTGGGTACAGTAGAAGAATGCTTCTACGGCGCGGTCAAAGCCATCGAGTGGGCCGAGAAATACCAGGGCCCGGTTATATTGATGTCTGAAATGGCGCTGGCAGAAAGAGCCCAGAACATCCCAAAACCCGACCTGAGCAAGATCAAGCAGGCCAGGCGGTGGACATACGAAGGCAGCAACGGCTATCAGCGCTACGCCGGCTACGAAATTTCGCCCATGCCTCTGCCCGGCGGACCGGGCGCCTATGTCGCCAACGGAAGCGAACACGACGATATAGGCGATACCACTCATCTGCCCGAGCGTCATATCCAGATGACGCAGCGCCGCTTCAGCAAGATTAAACTGCTGGAAGAAGAAGACTACGAGGGCGAGGGCACAGAACACCCAACGGCCTTGCTGCCCTGGGGCGGAAGCAAGGGGCCAACACGGGAAGCATACGACATCCTCAAGCGTCAGGGAGCGCCGGTGGGCTGGTATTACAGCATGTTCCTGAACCCGCTGCCCCCCAAGCTCCTTGAGGAACTGAAGAAGAAAGACCTGGTCATCGTCCCGGAGCTCAACTATCAGGGCCAGTTCTCGCAGATCCTGAGAGGCATGGGAATAAAGGCCGAGTCCATCACGCAATACACCGGGCTGCCCTTCAAGGCGCGCACCCTGGTGGAGCGCATTTCGGAAATGACCAACTTCCGGCTGACGGAGGCTGTAGGGGTATGAGCAAGAAAAACCCTGAATACGATTTCAAATGGTGCCCCGGCTGCGGCGACTTCGGCGTCCGCCGGGCGCTGGAATTCGCCATGATCGACCGGCTGGAAGAGACCGGCCTGCCCATGGAAAACAACGTGGTGGTGGCCGGCATCGGCTGTTCCGGCAACCTGGTTCACCTGCTGGAGGGCGACCAGCCCTACGGGATGCACGGTATCCACGGACGCTCCCTGCCCATCGCAATGGGGGTCAAGATGGCCCGGCCCGAGCTGAACGTAGTCGTGGTTGCAGGCGACGGAGATTTTCTGAGCATCGGCGGCGAGCATATCGGGCCTCAGGCTGCCCGCAACCTGAACATCACCGCCGTCGTCATGGATAACGGAGTCTACGGGTTGACCAAGGGGCAGAGTTCTCCAACAACCAAACTGGGCGTCATAACCAGTTCCACGCCCTACGGCAAGATAGAGAGCCAGATCAACCCCCTGGAACTCTACCTTACTCTGGGCGTCTCCTTCGTTGCTTCCGGGTTCTCCGGCCAGCCCAGGCCCCTCTCGCAGTTGATCAAGCAGGGCATGGAGCATCCCGGGTTCTCCATCGTCCATGTCCAGTCGCCCTGCACCACCTACAACGACACGTTCGAGGAACTGAAGGGCAATCCCCGCAAGGGCATTGAGCCGACGCTGTGGGACATCCCGGACGACCATGACCCTTCCAGCAAGGGCGCGGCCTACGATTTGCTGCAACGCGGCGGGCTGCCGGTGGGAGTGGTCTATAACGACGAGTCCCGCCCGTCCCTCGAAAAGCGCGTCGAGCACATGTGGGATGCTGCCCGCACCCGCACCGTCAACGAGCTGATGTCTGCCTTCGAGTTTTAGACCAGACCGGATGCCCCTGTTCGGCAACAGAAAGAGTCCTCGCCCGTTGGCGGGGACTCGTGTTTTGGGCATCCCGCATTGCGCTATTCAGGCTCCAGGCCAACGCCAGGGGCCGTCAGGTGGAAGGGTAACCCGGCTGTTCGTATTCCTGCGGGTCCAGGTCCTGGTATTTGGAAGGACACTTCACCAATATCTCGCTGGCATGAAAGAAGCCGTCTGCGTTGTAGCTGCCTTCGAGTATGATTTCCGAGTGAGGGTTGAAGAACAGGTCGGGCAGTACCCCCTCGTACCGGGCTGTCAGCAGGGCGGAACCCGCGCCGGCGCCCTCATTGTCCGTTAGCTGGAAGTTGGAAACAGTCGATTTGCCGCCCCTTTGGAAAGTGCCTTCCACCAGCTTGCCCGAAACTCTCACCATCTGCCCATCGTGAATCTCGGTCTTGCCGTTAAACTCGCTGACTGTCAGGAAGTAGCGGGTGTTTTCGCCGAAGGCCGCCCATATCATAAAGGCCAGCCCCAGCACAACAACCGCCGCCACAATGATGAAGCGCATCCGATTGGAGCGAGGTTCACCTACGCCGCTGCCGTGTATTTCCGAGGATCGAGCTTCCAATTACACCTCCGGCGGGGGCGCCCAGCACCCGCGATGGGATATTGAGGTAATGATAGCAAATAGCCTACAGACTGCCAACGCAGGCTGCGCGACTTGAACCGCGAAAGGCCCGCGGCAGCCATCGCCGTCGAGGGGCTGGAGAAGAGCTATCGCGAGTGGCCGGTTTTATGGAACCTGCACCTGACGGTCCCCTGGGGCGAGACGCTGGCCCTTTTCGGCGCCAATGGCGCAGGCAAGACCACGCTTCTGCGCATCCTTTCCACCAGCGTCCGGCCCGACGCCGGTACGGTGAGCATCGCCGGGCACGACCTGCGTCGACAGACCTCCGCAGCGCGACGGCGCATCGGGGTAGTGGGGCATCGCAGCTTCCTTTACGAAGACCTGACGCCTTCGGAAAACCTGAACTACTATGCCCGGCTGTACGGCATCGGAAACCGTAAGGACAGCGTGCGGAACGCGCTGGAGCGGGTCGGTCTTACCAGCCGGGCCAACCACCGGGTCCGCACCCTGTCCAACGGCATGCAGAAGCGCGCTGCCATCGCCCGCGCCATCCTGCACCAGCCCGATGTGCTACTCCTGGACGAGCCTGAGGCCGGCCTCGACCACGATTCGCGCAGTATGCTGGGAGAATTGCTGGCGGACTGGACATCGGAAGGGCGCTCGGCGGCATTGACCACCCATGACATCGAGCTGGGGCTGGAATGGGGGCGCCGCGCCGCAATTCTTACAGGCGGCAGCCTGGAATTTGCGTCGCATGACCCATCTGAGATTCAAAGCGCCCTCTCGCAGTCGGGTTCGCAAGGGGCGGGGGCGTGAAAGAGACGCTGGGAACCATTGCCACGATGGTCTGGAAAGACATCGTGCTGGAAATGCGGTCGCGCGAGCTGGTGGTCTCGGTAGTCGTGTTCGGCTTCCTGGTGATAATCGTGTTCAGCTTCGCCCTGGACCCGTCGCCGGGGCAGGCCAGGACATTGGCGCCCGGAATCCTGTGGGTGGCTTTCGCCTTCGCCGCGACGCTGGCCATGAACCGCGCCTTCATCCGGGAACAGGAGGCCGGAGCCCTGGAGGGGCTGCTGGTATCGCCGATCAGCCGGGACGCCATATTCCTGGCCAAGGCAGCCACCAGTTTCCTTTTCATGCTGCTGATCGAGGCGGCGCTTCTGCCAGTCTACGCGGTGATGCTGCAGTTCTCCGCCCTGTCTTGGACGCTGGGGGCAACCATACTGCTTGCGACATTTGGATTCGCGCTGATTGGCACCCTGTTTTCCGCCATGGCCGCCCAAACCAGATCGCGGGAGATAATGCTCCCAGTGCTTTTCTTCCCCGTCGTGCTGCCGGTGATCCTGGCCGCAGTGCAGGCGTCTACCCGCGCCATCGGGGGCGAGACTTTCATAGGGCTGGGCAGATGGCTCCCTCTGATCGGAGTTTTCGACCTGCTGTTTCTGTTAATATGTCCCTGGGCATTCGCGTTTGTCGTAGAGGATTAAAGCGTTTTGGAAGATACAAATAGAATTGCCGGCACCTCTTCGGGATACGCAGCGCCCCGTCAGGGATGGCGGGCGACGCCCCGGCTGGCAGTGGGCATCATCGCCGGCATCCTGATGGCGGTAGACCTTTACCTGATTTTCGCAGTGGCGCCCACCGACGCGAACCTGGGCAACGTGCAGCGCGCGCTCTATATCCACGTCCCCATTGCCGTGATTTCACTCCTGGCCTTCGTAATAGTGTTCATCGGAAGCGTTATGTACCTGCGAACGCGAACCAACCTGTGGGACAACATGGCCGTAGCTGCCGGGGAAATCGGCTTCGTGTTCGTGTCGCTCGCGCTGGTTACCGGCGTTCTCTGGGCCAAACCGGTGTGGAACGTATGGTGGACCTGGGAACCGCGTCTCACCCTTACCCTGGTGCTGTGGCTGATCTACGCCGGTTACCTGATGGTGCGAGCGTTCACTCCCAACCGCTCCAGGGCCGCGGTATTCTCGGCCATAGTGGGAATTATCGGCTCCGTCGATGCCTTCATCGTGTATTTTGCGGTGCAGTGGTGGCGCTCCATTCACCCGCCTCAGGTCGTGGGGCCGCTGGCTGAGAGCGGTTCGCTGAGCGGCACAATGAACATGGTGCTGATGGTATCGTTCATCGCCTTTTTGTTGTTTACGATCTGGCTGGTAATGGAGCGGATGGCTACGCTGGGCAGCGAAGATGAATTGGGCCGCATCCGGTTTGAGATGAGACGGGGAGGCCGCTCTCCGGAAGAGTAGGGCAGCGCTCCTGTCCCGGAACTTCCGGAGAACCAGCAACCAAAATCGAGCGCGGGAGATGACTTCAGCAGAGATGACTCAACTGTTGCAGACCGGGATGCCGCCTTCCAATCTGTCATTCCTGATCGCCGCTTTTGTGGTCACCGGATTAGCGTTCATTGGCTATATATTCTTCATATTCCGCCGCCGGCAAGAGGCGCGGGGCGAAATTGACCGCCTTCTCGAAGCAAGGCAGAATAGCAAAAACTCCGGGCGGGAAGACTCCTGATTCCATAATCAGCAGGGCCCCTAGGGGCTTGTCCCGCGTCCCTGGAAACGCTCTCTGAGTACCTTCTTGTCGAACTTGCCCACGCTCGTCTTGGGAATCTCGTCGATGAACACCACGTCGTCGGGAATCCACCAGGAGGCGAAGCGGGGGCGAATGAAATCCAGCACCTCGCTCTTCTCCAGCGTGTCGCGGTACTCCGAGTTGGGAACCACGCAGGCCAGCGGACGTTCCTGCCAGGTGGGATGAGGCACAGCAATTACCGCGGCCTCCAGCACGCCGGGGTGCGCAATGATGGCCGTCTCCAAGTCTACCGACGATATCCACTCGCCGCCGCTCTTCACCATATCCTTCACACGGTCGCCAATCTGGATATTGCCCAGCGGGTCCACTGAAGCAATGTCGCCGCTGTGATACCAGCCGTCGATAAAGGTTTCCCCGCTGCGCGGGTCGTTGAAGTATTCGGAAGCGACCCAGGGGCCCCGGAACAGCAGTTCGCCTCGCTGTTCGCCGTCCCACTCCAGGTCTTCGTTGTTCTCGTCGACCAGCCGCATCTCGATGCCGTACACCGGCGTGCCCTGCTTACCCTGCTCGGTCAGCCTGGCCTCGCCATCGAGGCCGTCAAGATGGCTGCCCAGCCGGTTGAAGGAGACGAGGGGCGCGGCTTCGGTCATGCCGTAGGCCTGAACCAGTTCGATGCCAAGGCGCTCCTTGAAAGCCTGGATCATACTGCGAGGCACCGCCGATCCGCCGCTCACCACCATGCGCAGGCAGGACAGGTCGAATTCCTCTTCAGTGCGGGACAGATAATCCAGCATCCCGACCCAGATGGTTGGCACTCCCAGGCTGATGGAGACCCGATGGTCGTTGATCAGTCGGCAGATGGATGCGGGGTCGGGCCGCACGCCGGTCAGAACCTGAGAGGCTCCGGCCATAGTGGCGGAGTACGGCACGCCCCAACTGTTAGCATGGAACATAGGCACCACGGCCATAACCACATCGCGCTCCCGCACTCCTGCGCCATCGGCCGAACACTCCATCATAGCGTGCAGTATCTGGGCTCGGTGGGTGTAGGTAACCCCCTTGGGGCGTCCGGTAGTCGCCGAGGTGTAGCACAGCCCGGCCGGGTCGTTTTCATCCAGCGCCGGGCAGTCGTAGCTGTCGGGCGCGCCGTCCATCAGCTCTTCGTAAATATGAGCCGAGGGAAGAGACGTCTGGAAGCCGGAATCCCCGGTCATAACCACAAAGTGCTCCACCGTCTCCAGCCGCGGCGCCAGCGGCTCCAGAATGGGAACAAGGTCAGGGTCCACCAGCATCACCTTGTCTCCAGCGTGGTTGACGATATAAGCCAGGTCGTCGGCCGAGAGGCGGATGTTGGTGGTGTGAGTAACTGCCCCCATAGACGGAGGAGCGAAGTAGGCCTCCAAATGCCGGTAAGTGTTCCAGCCGAAGGTGCCTACCCGGTCGCCTTTGCCTACCCCAAGCCTTTCCAGCGCGTTGCACAGCCGGTTCACCCGACCTTTCAGGTCGCGGTAGGTGTATCTATGAACGCCGTCGCCGTCGCGGGTGATGATTTCCTTGTGCGGGAAGTATATGTCGGCCCGGTCCAGCAAGCCCGGCACCAGCAACTGGTAATTCATCATCGCACATTGCCTCCTTCCCAGGGTTTATGTGGTTCCAGGCCCCCTTATGCGGCTTGGGCAGGGTCAATCATCAACTCTCCCATCCGCTCCATGCGTCGATGGGCGCCTCAAAGGCCCTTGCGCCGCCTCCAGCCCTGCGGCGGGGGCAGGCAGGCGCCGGGCGCAGTTCGAGCCTTTTGCGCAGAACTGGCCGTGAAGCCGGAGCATATCGTGAATGTCCGCCGCTCCCATCGCCGAATCAGCAAACTTCCGTGAGTGCATAAGATAGACGCATTTCAGCCTTTCGCGCAACAGCGCGGGGGGCGAAGCGCGCCTTCACGTCCAACGCCCGCGCCGGCGCCCGGATACAGTTGGCATACAGAAACAGTGCGTTTACTTTGACGCCTGCTTGTGTCGTGGGTATCATTTCGGCTAACTTACGCGTCATTTTACTACCCCGGTGAACCGGCGCGATAACCAGCGTTAATCAAGGCAAGCTTCGCATATTCATTTCCCGGCCCTTAAAAAAACGTGGAGAAAACCAATGAAAGCAGTATTCATCAACGAACACGGCGGAACAGACAAGCTGGTATACGGAGACCGGCCCGACCCGGAAGTTGGCCCCGGCGAGATAATGCTCCGTGTCAAAGGCAGCGCGTTAAATCACCTGGACCTCAACCTGCGGGAAGGCCGCACATACAACGGCCCGCTGCCCCGCATCATGGGCTGCGACATCGCCGGCGAGGTAGCGGTCATCAGCCCGGCGGCTCATACGTCGCTCCAGGTAGGCGACCGGGTGATCCTGAACAACCGCGTAACCTGCGCCAAATGTGAGAACTGCCGGATGGGCAACGACCAGTGGTGCGCCAACCAGAAACGGCTGGGCGTAGACCTCGACGGCGGCCATGCCGAGTACATAACCGCCCCTGCGATCAACGCCCACGTCATCCCCGATGCTATGGACTTCACCGAGGCCGCCGCCTTGCCCATAGCCGCCCACACAGCCTGGCACTGCCTGGTGACCCAGGCGCAGATCAAGCCCTGGGACGACGTGCTGGTGCAGGCCGCAGGCAGCGGCGTGGGCAGCATGGCTATCCAGATAGCCAAGATGATGGGCGCCCGCGTGATCACCACCGCAGGCAGCGAGTGGAAGCTGGAAACGGCGCGGGGGTGGGGCGCCGACGAGATTATCAACTATCGGGAGACCCCCAATTTCAGTGAACAGGTCAAGGAGCTAACCGACGGGCAGGGGGTTGACCTTGTCTTCGACTGCGTAGGAGCGGACGTGTGGGAGCAAAACCTCCTGTCTCTCAAAACCGGCGGCAGGCTGGTCATAACCGGCGTAACTTCCGGGGCCACGGCCAACCTCAACCTGTCGCTGCTCCAGGGCAAACCCCTCTATCTGATGGGCAGCGGCGGCCGCAGCAACCGCACCTTCGCCGACTTTATGAAGGTGGTGCGCAACGGCTCTCTGCGCGGCATACCGGGCCGCGTATTCCCCCTGGACGATGTTGCGTCCGCCCACCAGGCCATGCATGACCGCGATTTCTACGGCAAAATCGTAATCGAGAGCTGATCAGCATTCCGCAGGGGTTCCCAGGCCGGCAGCCCGGCCGGGCAGGGGTCCACAGCCTTGCGGAGCCTGATGCGCTTCTCCTTCGACGGCAGCCTGGCCGGGCGGGTATCGATACCTTTATCCTCAGTAGCCAACGGGCAAGGCAGCAGGTAAAATTTACCCGCTGAACAGCAAGCAATCATCCGCAAAGGAGAAACTGATGAAAATCGCCCGCTATGAGGCACACGGGGCAGTCCACTACGGTGTCGTAGACGGCGACAGCGTTGCCGCCATCGACGGCACCCCCTTCGGGGAATTCACCGTAACCGATCACGTTCACAAGCTGTCGGACGTGAAGCTGCTGGCTCCGGTGGAGCCAGGCAAGATCCTGGCCATGGGGCTGAACTACACCAGCCACATCGGCGACCGGCCTGCCCCCGATTATCCGATGATATTCCACAAGACCCCCACCAGCGTCATCGGCCCCGGCGATACCATCATCCGCCCCAGGGAAGTTCAGCGGTTCGACGCCGAGGGCGAGATGGTCGTGGTCATCAAGGACACCTGCCGGTATGTCAGCAAGGAAGACGCCTTGAATCATGTTCTGGGCTATACCTGCGGCAACGACGTCTCGGCCCGGGACTGGCAACGCAAGGACCGCAACGAGAATAACTCCGACTGGTGGCGGGCCAAGTCTGCCGACACCTTCTCGCCTATGGGGCCCTGGATCGACACCGACGCCAACCCAGCCGACCAGCGGCTCCAGACGCGAGTCAACGGCAGCGTGGAACAGGACCAGAGCACCGGAGATCTGATCTTCGACGTGCCGACGATGATCGAGTTCATCACCAGGTACGTGACGCTGAACGCCGGCGACTGCATCTTCACCGGCACTCCCGGCACCACGCAGGACATGGCCGACGGCGCCGTCTGCGAGATAGACATCAACGGTATCGGCGTGCTGCAAAACCCGGTAAAGCTGGAGGGGTAGCCGCCCCAAGCGCAGACCGCAGCTTGAGATGAAAGCGCCGACGGTGGTATTATAATACTGTCGGCGCGTATACTCAGACTACATAGAATGAAAAGGAGTTCTTCATGGATACGATTTCTGTAATCAACTATAAAGGCGGAGTAGGTAAGACCACAATAACCGCTAATCTAGCTGCTGAACTTGCTAGGAGAGGTTACAAGGTTCTGCTGATCGATCTTGACCCTCAAGCCAGTCTCACTTTTTCATTTATCACAGTTGAGCAATGGGAGCAAAAGTATGCTAATAACAATACAATACGCAACTGGTACGATGCATACATTGATGAAGATCAGTCGCTTGAGTTGTCTTCTTTAATTGTTAATTTGGAAGATATAAACAAAATCACTAGCGGAAATGTAGAGATTATCTTTTCCCATTTATCTTTAATTAACATCGATTTGGAACTAGCAACCAAACTTGCCGGTGCAAGTCCGCGCCAAGGACGGAATAATTTCCTGAGGGTACATTCAAGACTTCTAGATGGTCTGGAGTCGGAAGGCATACAAGATCGCTATCACTTTGCTCTAATTGACTGTCCTCCAAATTTCAATATCGCTACTAAAACTGCAATTGTTGCCAGTAGTAAAATCTTGGTGCCAGCAATTCCAGATCAATTGTCAGTATTAGGAATCAGCGAGCTTCACCGCCATATAAATGAACTTGTTAGGGATTTCAACGAGTACGCTGGTCAAAACATTTCACCATCGTACAGCAAGATAGATCCGTCGATTATGGGCATTATACCAACAATGGTACAGATTTATGCTGAACATCCTATCAGATCACAAGCTTCTTTCATCACAAGAATCAGAAGAGACATGGGCTTACCGGTATTTGATACGTACATCAGGAGAAACAACTCTATATATGGCGACGCTCCTCAGTATGGAGTGCCTGTAGCCCTTCAGCCCGCTTCTGGAACAACGCACATAGCGGTTCGAGACGAGCTGGAAGCACTGGCCACCGAGTTTCTCAAGAAAGTTTGATGGAGTATTACATCATGCGAGAGTCAATGCAATCGACTTCCAAACTCCTTTCAATTGTCTTCCAAATAGTAAGCTCATTGGAAGAACATGAGATCGATCTGCTCGTTCAAGACAAAGCGACACTTCGTGTCGTTGAGAAGAATAAAGTCAAGAATACAGCCCCAAGAGATAATTCCCATTTGGACGGAGCCATCTCCGATATAGCACAGAAGCTTAGCAATGCCGAGTCGAGAATAGTGGCGGAGGAAATCCTCGCCTCTATCGATCAGCCACGAAGAAAAAACTTCCTCATAATGCTTGCTAAATCTTGCGGTGTCAGAGTTAAGTCGCATGACAGGGTTGAAACTATTGAGCGAAAGCTCGTTGAGAATGTAGTCGGGGTTCGATTGGACTCCGAGGCTATCAATAAAGTTGCTTTTTAAACCGGGCGTATTAGTAGTGTCTCTTAAGGCTTGACTACGCGGAGCGTGTAGGCGTCTCCCGCCATTATCTCGGGAATCATCGGGGGCAGGCTGCGAAAGTCGTCCGCCGTCGCCGAGATAATCCTTCCTGTCAGCGTTCCGCTTTCGTCGGACGCCAGCCACACGGCCAGCTCTGCGCATTCGTCGATAGACGCTCCGCCGCCCGAGATCACCCTCTGCCCAAGCGCATGAATGAACTCCGCCCCGGCATCCGCTGCCTGTTCCGTC
Organism: Dehalococcoidia bacterium; assembly: GCA_965115955.1. Taxonomy (GTDB): domain Bacteria; phylum Chloroflexota; class Dehalococcoidia; order Lucifugimonadales; family UBA3495; genus VXOI01. Next base: position 250,422 of record OZ220473.1, read on the forward strand.
ATCTTCTCCCACATGCCGGTATGCACTGAGCCAGGGCCAAGGGCATTAACCCGAATTCCCTGCGGTTCGAGTTCCTGAGCAAGGACTTCGGTCAGGCGAGCGACCGCGGCCTTGCTGGCGCAGTAGGCCGACATGTTGCTCCAGGCGTTGGCTACGCCCGCGCCGGACAGGTTGATGATTTTCCCTCTGCCCTGCTTCAGCATAACGGGAATCGCAGCCCGGCATACAAGAAACGTGCCGGTCAGGTTAACGTTGATTGTGTTCACCCACTCGGCGACGTCGTTTTCCTGCAGCGGGCCGATGGGGCCGGATATGCCAGCATTGTTGACCAGCACGTCGATGCGCCCGAACAGATCCACCGTCCTTCGGGCCAGCCGCTCGGCGCCAATCTGGCTGGTGACGTCAGTCCGGGCAGCCAGCGCCTCAACGCCCAGAGCCTTTACCTCGCCGACAACCCGCTCCAGCTCCGAATCGCTGCGCGCCGCCAGCGCCAACTGCGCCCCTTCGCGAGCGTAAGCCAGGGCGATGGCTCTCCCGATGCCTCGACCGGCGCCAGTAACGACTGCAACCTGACCGTCAAGTTTCATAGCTTATCCTCGCTGAAATTACGGGCTGAAATTACGGGCTGAAATTACGGGCTGGCCTTGTGAAATGGAGCGGAACTATGCGATGGCGAATCCTGTGGCCGCCAGGGATAAGCGACTCTATCCGTCCGGCGCTCTGTCGGCCAGACAATGACCTTCCGCCCCTCCCGCCACTGCACCAGCAGAGCGGGCTTGCCAACAGGCCGCCCGGTATCCGCGTCAATACGGAACCTGCCGTAGAATGTGGTGAAATCCAGACCGGCGGCGGCCTTGCGCAGCTCCGCGTCATCCAGGCTGCCGCACTCGTGGACGCAACGCTGAATCACTACACCCACAGCGTAGGCTTGCGCCATAGGATAGTCAATCACCGGGTGGCCGGCTCGCCGCAGAGACGCCCGGACTTCATCTACGCCGGGGCCGAAGTCCACCTTATGAACAGCATCCGGCTCCCACTGGCTGGGGCCGATGAAATCCCCGGCCATCGCGCCGAGCCGCTCCCTGAAGGCGTCCAACCCGGCGGCCACCACTGCTACCGCCCCAACAGAAGGCGCGGCGTCCACCAGCAGTTCTGCGATGTCCAGGTCGTTCTGGAATCGTCCGGCAACCACAAGAGCGTCCGGCGACGCTCCGCAGGCGGCATGAAGGATTTCGCCGAACCCGGCTGCCGCAGGGTTGAACTGGAACGAAAGTATCTCGCTGAAACCCAGCCCGTCCGCGCTGCGCTCTACTCCCAAAGCTACATCGCGCGGGAACGCCCCTGTCGCGGCCCGCACGATGCCGACTGTGGACGCTCCGGGGCAAGCTTCCCGCACCATCGGCAGCAGCCCGGCGAAATACTCGTCGGCGGGCGTAAGCGTTCCGACGATCCAGGGGTTGCCTTGCCGGTAGACCAGGGGCGAGGCCCCGCCCTGATTCCACAAGAGTTTGCCCTGAGATCGAGCGACCCCGGCGGCGGCATTGGTCAGCACAGAGGAATAGGGGCCGACGAGCAGGTCCGCCCGGTCGCCTGTGATGAGCTGCTCAGTGATGGCCTGCGCCCTGTTCCGCCGGCTGCCATCGTCGCGGCAGACGATCTCGACGGGGGTTTTGCGCCCGCCCACGTTCATGCCGCCGGAGCGGTTGACGTCCGATGCCCACGCGCACAGACCGGCCAGCGTTTGCGCTCCCTGCAAGCTGAACTGGCCCGTCAGGGACACGGGGATACCGACCTTTATGGCCGATTCTGTCATTGCAGCCCGGCACTGCAACTCATTGCAACCCGGAACAGGCAACCCGGAACAGGCAACCCGGAACAGGCAACCCGGAACAGGCAACCCGGAACAGGCAACCCGGAACAGGCAACCCGGAACAGGCAACCCGGAACAGGCAACCCGGAACAGGCAACCCGGAACAGGCAACCCGGAGCAGCGAAATCCGATTGACTGTTTATGGACGCCGGACGAACGGATTCCAGCGTCTCCAACACCGGATGCGTCCTTATTCCCGGGAGCGGAACAGCCCAAAGGAGCTGGTGTAGCCGTGCAGGAAGGTGGTTCCTCCTACGGGGCCGATTTCGCCGTTGCAGAAGAAGCCGCCCAGGGGCACCTCCCCCAGCTTATCGCGGAAAATGCCGGTGTCGTGGTTCGGGCGGCCATACAGGTATTCGCCCCGTCCCAGGCAGGAGAACAGCAGCGCGCCCGGCACCTCGTTTTCCCGGTTATCGGCGGCGTACCTGTCCAGCACAAAAGTCAGGTCCTGGGCCGACGTCTCGGCATCGCGGAGGTGAAACTGCACCATCTGCCCCTCCTTCAGCATCTCGCCGATAGCCAGGCTTCCGGTGCGCTGGTCCATCCCCACAACATTGCGGATCAGGAAGTCCCCTTGCGCCGGGGCGTCCAGAAATTCGTCCATCACCACGCCCAGGAAGAGCGAATGTCCCATCAATTGCCGGTCTCGCTCAGACAGCGACCGGAACAGGTCTTGCAGCACAGCCATCGGCGGCTTGCCGTCCAGCTCTGCGAGCACGTTGCGATGGCTGGATGTAATGCGCATGGCGTCGCCGATGGGCCGGCAGCCCTGGGCAACCACGGTATCCACCACGATGTTGCCGTGCAGAACCAGCCCAATGGCTCCCGAACCGTGCATCTGCCCGTCCAGGAAAAGCGCATTCTCGCCGGGGCGCTGGGCGCCGCTAGCCAGCCCCCCGATCTTGGCGGCCCGCGGGAAGGCGAAATCCAGCCCCATGATCAGGTTCTGCACCGGGAACGAGAAGGGATCGGCCAGCAGAACGAACTGCGGCTCCTGCCCTTGGGATACCCCCACCAGTTCCTGCCACTGGTCGGGGCCTGCGTCCAGGTCCGGCAGCTTGTCGCCTTCAAGGTGGAAAACCCCGATTTCCACTCCCGGCATGACCGCGGCGGTGACCGACAGAGCGGGCCGCTGCTCCACCTCCAGGCCGGCGCCTATGATTCCGCCCCCGGAGCAGCCAAAGGCGTGTTCCGCCCCCAGCAGGTCGATCAGCATCGGGCCGACACGGCCGTAATCCGGCTGATAGTGGGGCGAAACGAACGCCACGATCAAGTGCGGAGCCTCGCCTAATTGCCCCCGGATTGATTCGGCGCATTCGGCGAGCGCGCCTTCGATGCTGGATTGTTCAGATATGGCCGATGCCCATCTCATCAGGACACCTCTCAAAACCCGGGTCAAAACCGGATGATTTGCGCCAGTATAGCACCCCACCCAGGCCGGGGCATTGACAGCTAACTTCGCTCACTCTACGAGAGATGATGATGTATGCCGTGTCGTCAGGGAGTCCAGCATGCCGGAGGAACGCTCGGAAATACTCCGCTCCGAAGGCGGCGCATCCCTTTTAACTGCGCAGCTCGTCATGCATGACGCACGGCGAATTGCCGGTTCGGCCTGCGTCGGGAGCCAACCTATTCTATTCTAGGTATATCAGATTAGCGCCCGGGTACAGGGTAATGCCCTGGAATTCGACAGGATCGCCGTCGCTGATGACGATGTAGACTATCAGCCCGCCGGAAATCTCCGTCAGCGTATTGAACTCCGCAAGCTCCGGGGCAGGGTCGTAGAAGCTCCAGGTCTGCGTACCCGCGTCCAGACGCCACACCCGCACCAGCCGGTCGCCCAGGCTGGCGAACGCTGCGGCCGGGTCGGCGGGCGGCGTCAGGCCTGGCGTGGGCATGGGCGTCGGCATCGGGGCGGGCGTGCTGGTAAGCGTCGGCATCGGCGCGCTGGTAGGCAACAGCGTGGGTGTCGGCCCCAACGGGCCCCCTCTCGCCATAGGCGTACTGGTCAGAGTCGGCGTGCTGGTGTTCGCAGGTATGCCGGGCGCGCTGGTGGCCGTCGGCGTTCCCGCCGGGGTATTGGTTGGCGTGGGCGTGCTGGTGGCCGTCGGCGTGTTGGTCGGCGTCGGCGTGCTGGTGGCCGTCGGCGTGTTGGTCGGCGTGGGTGTGTTGGTGGCTGTCGGCGTGTTGGTTGGCGCGGGCGTGCTGGTTGGCGCCTGGCCGTCATCGTTCACTATAGTAATGGTCAGAGTGCCGGCCGCCCAGGAAGGGTCGTAGACGCCAAAGGCGCTGAGTGGCATTCTGGCCCGGGCAGTTATTATGACGGTTTCGTTTCCCTCGTTGAGCGTATCCCCAACGATATGCAATGAGTTTGAGGTAAACTGGGTATCACCTGCTTTTACAAAAATTTCTGGCGCTACACAGACGTCCCTCGGCGGATTGCAATTCCTTAAACCTCCCGACGTTGCTGACCCGCTGAGCAAAAGATCGATCTGAAGACCGCCGACCGGGGCCGCCTGGTTCAGGGTGGCGGTTAAGGCAATGGCGGTTTTGCCTGAATTGCCTTCAGTTACCATTGTGTTGGCGGCTGACAGCGTAATAGTCTTGGTCGGCGCCGGCGTATTCGTTGGCGTATTGCCCTGAGATTGCAGGGGCGCCGGCGATTCAGCGACATACAAGGCCAGTAAAAGGGCCCCGGCCAGCAGCAGGACGCCCGCCAGGGCTCGGCCCAACCAGGGCGCCGGGCGAGTGCCGAGTTCCTCCTTCGTCTGGCGCTCTGGGGTGGGGGGGGGGGGGGGGGGGTAATTATGTAACCGGGATAACGCCTGCCTTTATACGTCATGTTTGCCTCGCATAAACATTGGACTAAGTCTCCTGCCGGATCAGCCATTCCCGCCGGGACATTGAAACCGTATTACTATAGCATAAACAGGTTTTTCCATGCCACCGGCAGATCTCGCAGATCCCAATGAACACGGCGGCCGTATATTGTGATATAGACCTGTGCGGGGCGGCCCTCCAGACGAGGCCGTGCGCCCGGGTTGGACACCATCCAGATATCCCGGAGATGTTCCCGCCATGAAATCATTACGCTACGCCCTTCTCTGCGTCATACTCCTGGCCGCCGTCGCCCTGGGGATTTCGGCCTGTACCGGAACCACGGCTACCGAGGTCCCTTCCGCAACCCCTGTTCCCCCGTCGCCTACGGCTACTGCTGTACCGGCTACCCCTACGGCTACGACCGCGCCGGCCACGGCTACGACTATGCCAGCCACCCCTACGGCTACGATGCCCACCACCATGGCTCCGGCGATGGCCGGCTGGATGGCCGAGCTTCCCGTCGCCGAGCGGGAGTGCCTGGCTGGCTCCCCCGTCCCGCTCCTTAATGCCATGGATTCAGAGCCCGTTGGCATTCCCGATCCGGAAGTTACCGGCGAGCTCCTGCGCTGCCTATCCGACAGAAGCCTGGCCATGGTCTTCATCCTGCCGCTGCTGGAGGATGATATGGATGATCTTAAGGAAGGCGGGCTTTCCGAAGCAGATCAGGAGTGCATCCTTAACGGCCCGGCGGGCGGCATCACCCGTGAGGCTCTTATGGAAAACATGGACACTGTCTCCGGCCTCATCGAAGCCTCCATAACCATGTCGCTGGGGGGATACCTGAGCGCAGTCGCCTGCCTGGGCGACCTGCCTGGGGACGCCATGAGCGCAGTGATCGAAGAACAGGCCGGCCTGGCAGAGTGTCTGGCCATGGACGATATGACCGGCGAAGATCTCGCCGCCAAGCTCACCGAAGCCCTCTCGGGCGACGAGGAAGACCTGGCCGAGGCCCTCGCCATGATGTCTGCGGGCTGCGATCACCTGATGATCGACGGCGATTACACTCCGGAGCCGCGCTCCGGAGTCATGCCAGGAGCGTGGCTGGAAGAGATCACCTCCGACGAACAGGATTGCCTGTCCTCCGATTCCAGAGCGGTCGGTGATATTCTGGAGCCTGCGATCGGCTACAATCCCGACCAGGAAGACCAGGAAATCGTGGACGACCTGCTGTTCTGCCTGTCGGACGAAAGCCTCGTCCGGGTCGTGGCCCTGCCCATGATGGAGGTCGATTTCGGGCAGGCCAGCGAATCCGCCATGGACTGCATCACGGGCGGGCCGCTGGGGGACATCACGCGGAAATCCATCTCCCATGAGCACAAAGACGATCCGGAGGTTGACTACTCCGGCATCGCCCTGTCGCTGGGAACGTATATCGCCGCCATCGACTGCCTGAGCGAGGAGGAACTGATGGCGCTGAACCTTGCGCCGAATGGTATCAATCCCATAGCCTGCCTCACCCGGGAGGACGAGCCGGTGGATCTACTGGAGGGCATCAGCGATGCGCTGGACAGTTCGGAGTTCGACTTCCTGGAACAGGTTATCTCGCTGATAGACGATTGCGCCATGGAGGCCGGGAACGCCGCCTCCAGCGAGTGGCTGTCAATGATCTCCGATGAGGAGCGTATGTGCCTGTCCCAAATCTCCGTGGACTATGACATGATCAGCTCGATCATAGAGTCGCCCATGGGCGTCGAGGAATCGTCCATGGGCGCCGAGATGGATTCGTCCGTGCGCCAGGCTCTTATGTGCCTGTCCGACGACAGCCTGGTCCGGGCTTCGGCTCTTCAAACAATTGAGCGGGACTCTGGCCGGCTCGCTGAATCCGACCGGGACTGCATCGCATCCGGCGGGCTGGGCCGGATTATCCGGGGCGCCTATGCTGAGGATCCGCCGGATGGCGAAGATCAGTGGAACACCTACGCATATTCCGCCGTCCAGCTTGGCGCTCTGGCCGCGACATGGGGATGCCTGAGCGAGCAGAAACTGGCTGAGGCCGGCATGCCCTCGCCCGAGGACGTCGGGGTATTTCTGGACTGTGCGGTAGGGGATCAGGACCCGGCCTCGGCCCTGGAGCTTATAGAGACGGCGGTTGACGACCAGGACACGGAGGTTCTGCAGCGTATGGGGCTGATGCTTGACGAGTGTAGTCTGGAGAACGTGATGCCCAGCAGCGGTGCTTCGGAGCCGGGGATTCCTCCCGGGGGCAGTCTGCCGAGGCCCTAGATCGTGGCGCTGCGCGTTCACCAGGCTGTCCGGGATAGCGCGTCAGGAGGGATCCCATGGCAGAGCAAAGGCTTTCCGGCGAAGATATGGTCAGGGAACTGGCCCGGCTCTCCGGGATACCTGTTCCCGAGGAAGAAGTGGCCGAGGTCGCCAATCGTTTCGGCAGCCTGATGCAGGAACTCGACCGGATCAGCGACCTTGATCTGGCCGGCATCCACCCCGTCAGCATCTTCCCCGACGAGGGCTGGCATCGGGCTTCGAAACCCTGATTCAGAGGGCTATGCATGGACAGCAACGGAATAGCGTTTATGTCGGCTGCCGCTACCGCTAGGGCAGTGCGGAACGGGGAATTCTCGCCGACCGACGCGGTTCGCGCCTACCTCGAGCGCATCGACCGCATGAACCCGCGCCTGTCCGCCTACATCACCGTGACTCGCGAGGAAGCGCTGGACGCCGCTCGCCTGGTGGAGCAGAAGCTGGCGCGGGGCGAGGACGCCGGCGCACTGGCCGGCGTGCCTGTCTCCGTCAAGGACCAGTTCTGGACAGATGGCATACTTACCAGCAACGGCTCCCGGGTCTATCGGGATTTCGTCCCCACTGAAGACGCGACCATTGTCCGGAAGCTGAAGAACGCCGGCGCAACGCTGCTGGGCAAGCTGAACTTGAGCGAGCTGGCCATGGGCGGCACCCAACAGCCGCCGTGGGGCATCCCGGCCAACCCGTGGGACTTGAAGCGGACGCCGGGCGAGTCGAGCAGTGGTTCGGGGGCTGCGCTGTCGGCGCACCTCTGCGCTGCCTCTATCGGCGAAGACACCGGCGGATCGGGGCGCGGCCCGGCGGCCTACTGCGGCGTAGTCGGGCTGCGCCCAACGTTTACCCGGGTCAGCCGCTACGGGATGACCCATATGTGCTGGTTCATGGACGCCGCCGCCCCCATGACCAAGACCGTGGAGGACTGCGCCATCGTGCTGGGCGTTATCGCCGGACACGACGAGCGCGACCCATATACCAGCGCCCGTCCGGTTCCTGATTACGCCGCAGCCTTGAACAAAGGAGTGGAAGGGTTGCGCCTGGGCCTGATCCGCGAGCTGCACCAAAGCCCCGATATGCACCCGGAAGTGCGGCAAGCCGTGGAGTCGTCGCTGGACACCTTTCGAGGGTTGGGCGCCGAGGTGCGCGAGGTTTCGATTCCGCTGGTAGAGCTGGCCGGGGCCATATTTGTCGGCATCGGCGATACCGAGGGCGCCGGGGCCAGAGACGAGATTCTGCGCACCCGGGCAGACGAGCTGGATCAGGCCAGCCGCACACGCCTGCTCTCGGCATCCCTGGTTCCGTTCAAGGTCTACAACCGGGCCGCCAAGGCCCGAGTATTGCTGAGACGCCAGTTCATGGCCGCCTTGAACGACGTCGACGTGCTGGTGTCTCCCACATCTCCCTACCCGGCTCCCTTGCATACTGCGCTGACGGCCCGGTTCGAGAGCGCTGAAGACGTAAGGTCCCGCTTCTTTTTCCGCCGCTCCTACACCGCCTGCTACTCGCTGACCGCACTGCCCGCCGTCTCCATACCCGGCGGTTTCACCGGCGACGCGCTCCCCATTGGCCTCCAGCTTGGCTCGCGCCCCTTCGCCGAGGAGACTTTGTTCCGCGCCGCCCATGCCTACGAGCAGGCGGCCGGATGGCATGCCCGAGTCGCCCCGGCGGCTCTGACCTGAACATACAGGAGTTGCTGTAATGACCGGCAGGATTCGCGTGGGAATCATTGGCGCCAACGCGCACTACGGATGGAGCAAGCGGGCCCACCTGCCAGCCCTTCTGGGAATGCCGGATTTCGACCTGACGGCGGTATGCACCTCCCGCCCAGAGACCGCCGAAGAATCCAGAGCCTTCTACGGCGCGAAGCTGGCCTTCCACGACTACACTGAAATGGCCTGCCACCCCGATGTTGATCTGGTGGTGGTATCGGTCAGCGTACCCGCCCACCACGGAATGGTGACGGCGGGGCTGCAGGCAGGGAAGCACGTCTTCTGCGAGTGGCCGCTGGGAGCCACTACCGCAGAAGCTGTGGAGCTGAACTCTCTGGCCAGGGACAAAGGAGTCCACACCCTCATCGGCTTGCAGGCCAGGGGCGGCCCGGCGCTGCTGCGTCTCAAGGAACTGGTGGAGGAAGGTTATGTCGGCGAGATGCTGTCCTGCAATATGACTATGTTCCTGCCCGGCTTGCTGCAGCGGGGCAAGGACCGGGCATGGATGGCCGACCGGACCAAAGGAGCCAACAGCCTGAGCATCGCCTCCGGCCATGCGCTTGACATCTTCTGCCACTGCGCGGGCGAGTTCCGGGAGCTGTCCGCCCAGGTGAGCGTGCAGTTGGGGCAGTGGCAGACTGGTGCCGGAGGCGCGGTTGCGGTGGACGCCCCAGACAACGTTACGGTGATCGGGACGCTGGAGAACGGCGCGGCGGCCTCGGCCCACATTGCCACGATTCCCTGGAACGGCAGCGGGTGGCGCATGGAGATCTACGGCTCCGGGGGAACTCTCTCGGCCCGCTCGGAAGAGATGGTGCAGTATGGGAACGTCCGGCTCTTCGGCGCTCAAGGCGCAGAGCGGCCCTTGCAGCCGCTAGACATTCCGCCCCGTCTGGCGCTGTCTCCGGAAGGGGTTCCTTCGGGCGAGCCGTACAATGTAGCCCAGCTTTACCGCGTCATCGGCGACGCCATCCGCAACGGCTGCTCACCCCAGCCCGACTTCGATACGGCCGTAGCGCGCCATCGCTTCCTCGACCTTTTGCAGCAGTCGTCCGATGAAGGGAAAAGGGTCGCCGTGAAAGTCTAGCCCCCAGCCGGCGGACGTCGGATGTATTCGTCGCTCCCACCGGAACTGCGGGAGGAACGGCCCCGGCCGGCGGGCGTTGGATGTGTGGGCGGCGCCTGCCCATCCGGCAAGCCGGGGAACTGACTTTCACCGGTCACTCCAAAGCCGGGGAATGGTACAATACAGCCTGCGATTCCGGGGCTGGCACAAGCCTCTCGCTCCATATAGTTTCCCCGTTGTCCCGATATGAATTTCCATCCTGACCGGCTGACATCGTTCCTCAGGCTCCCGGGCGGGCTTGTTCGTCGCGGGAATCTGCTGCAAACGCTGAAGGCCCGGCGCGGCCTGGATCACGGCCCTCGCATTACCGTGGTCGGCGGGGGTACAGGGCTGCCCAGCCTGATCCGCGGCATCAAGCGCTATTCCCACAACATCTCGGCCATCGTTACCATGGCCGACGATGGCGGCAGCTCCGGAAGGCTGCGCAGCGAGCTGGGCATCCAACCCCCCGGAGACATCCGCAACTGTCTCGTAGCGCTGGCCGACTCGGAAGCGGTGATGCAGCAGTTGATGGATTATCGCTTTTCCTCCGACGGGCAGTTAGACGGGCACAGCTTCGGCAATATGCTGATCGCGGCCCTGGCGGGCATCGGCGGCGACTTCTACCGGGCAGTCGAGATAGCTGGCGAACTGCTGGCGATTCGCGGGCGGGTGATTCCGTCTACCGACGCCAGTGTGACCCTGATAGCGAGAACGGAAACAGGCGAAACCCTGACAGGAGAGACCAATGTGGCCGCGGCATCGTCGCGGCTGCAGTCGCTGGCCCTTTGCCCTCCCGGCCCGCCGGCGCACCCAGAGGCGGTGGCTTCGCTTCAGGCCGCCGACCTCATCGTCATCGGCCCTGGCAGTCTATATACCAGCATCGTTCCCAACCTGCTGATACCCGGCATCGCCCAGGCTATCTGCGAATCCAGGGCGCTCAAGCTATACGTGTGCAACGTGGCCGAGGAGCCAAGACAAACCGTGGGGTATGCGGTTCAAGATCACCTGGAAGTAGTGCGCCGCTACGCGGGCGAGGAATCGGTTCACGCCGTCGTAGCCAACAGCAGCATACCGGCGGGGCCGTCCCCTGCCGGCCTTGATTACATCCGGGCGCGACAGCCCTGGAACGACCCGGCAGCGCTGGTTGAAGCCGATGTTATAGACGAGTCGGCCACCGCTCGCCACGATTCGACAAAACTCGCCAACGCGTTGGCCGCCACCTACCGTCGGCGTCGGGGCAAGCGCCGGCGCCTGCCGTCCCGCCGCGGCGCCGCGACGCTGACCGCCCCGCAGCCATCACCCATACCTACCGAAGAAGCAGCGGCAAGTCGCTGAGTTCGGCGACAGGCCGGAGCTTGCTAAACCCGGTCACCGCCGTGCGTGAGATGATTACGACCAGGGCAGGGAATGCACTAATATATCTCCCAAAACCCAGCCGGGAGAATTAACGGAAATGGTCCAGGTAACGCCATCGGCTCGCGCCGCCGAGTTGCGGCGCGAGCTCAATTACCATAATTACCGCTATTACACGCTGGACGACCCGGTGATCGGCGACGGACAGTATGATGCGCTGATGCAGGAACTAAGGGCAATCGAGGCGGAGCGCCCGGAACTGCTTACCCACGATTCTCCAACCCAGCGGGTCGGCGGCGAACCTTCTTCCGCGTTCGCTGAAGTGAAGCACTCCCGGCCTATGCTCAGCCTCGGCAACGCCTTCGACTTTGATGAGCTGGCAGCCTGGCACAGACGCATAACCGGACTGCTGGACGGCGACCCGTTCGAGATGGTCTGCGAACTGAAAATCGACGGGCTGGCGGTCAGCCTTACCTACGAAGGCGGCATATTGACCCAGGGCGCAACCCGGGGCAATGGCGTTACCGGCGAAGACGTTACCTGCAACCTGCGCACAATCCGCACGATCCCCTTGTCTCTGGAAGGGTCTGTTCCTCCCTGGTTTCCAGCACAGGCGCCGAACCACTCAGATACACTGGAAGAGTTCGTTCCTCCCTGGTTTCCAGCACAGGCGCCGAACCACTCAGATACACTGGAAGGGTTTGTTCCTCCGGTCCTGGAAGTGCGCGGCGAGGTGTATCTGCCTATCGAAGAGTTCCGCCGGCTGAACAAGGAGCGGGAAGAACGGGGCGAGCAACTGTATGCCAACCCCCGCAATACGGGAGCCGGGAGCATCCGGCAGCTCGACCCCAAGGTGACGGCCGCCAGAAATATGCAAATCTGGGTCTACTCCCTGAACACCCCTCTGAATATCAAGGGCCAGGGAACGGAGCCCATCGAAAGCCACTGGGAGGCCCTGGAATGGCTGGGCAATGTCGGCTTCCGCATCAACCCTGAGAACCGCCTCTGCTTTGACATCGAGGAAGTTCGCGACTACTACCAATCCTGGCTGGAGCGGCGTCACGACCTGCCCTACGAGGCCGACGGCGTCGTGGTGAAGGTGTCCCCCCTCGAAATGCAGGAGCGCCTGGGCGTTGTGGGGCGGGAGCCGCGCTGGGCCGTGGCCTACAAGTTCCCGGCGGAACAGGCCTCTACCAGGCTCACGCACATCGGCATCAACGTGGGGCGCACCGGCAGCCTGAACCCCTACGCCGTGCTGGAGCCGGTGGTGATCAGCGGCGCCACGGTGCAGCACGCCTCGCTCCACAACGAGGAAGACATCCACCGCAAGGACATCCGCGTTGGCGACACTGTCATCGTCGAACGGGCGGGCGAAGTGATTCCCCAGGTTATCGCTCCTGTGCTGTCCCAGCGCACAGGGGAAGAGCAGGTGTTCCGTATGCCGGAACGCTGCCCTGCGTGCCAGTCGCCGGTGGTGAAAAACGAAGACGACGCCATGCACCGCTGCCCGAACCTGTCCTGCCCGGCGCAGTTCCTGGAGCTGCTGAAGCACTTCGTCAGCAAAGGCGCCGCCGACATCGAAGGCTTGGGCGAGCGGTGGTGCGGCATCCTCATAGAGCAGGGCATGGTGTCCGACATGGCGGGGCTGTACAGCCTGGAAAAAGACAGCCTGCTGTCTCTGGATCGTATGGGAGACAAGCTGGCAAGCCGCATCCTGTCCAACATCGAGGCCAGCAAAACCCGCCCCCTGCCTCGTATGCTCTTCGCGCTGGGCATCACCCACGTCGGCTCCGAGGTGGCAGACCTGCTGGCCCAGAATTACATCGGCATCGAAGAACTGTCGAAAGCGCCTGAAGAAGACCTGACCCTGATAGAGGGAATCGGCCCCAAGATTGCCGAGAGCATTGTCTCGTGGTTCCAGTCCCCTTCGAACCGCGCAGTGATACAGAAACTGCTGGACGCGGGCGTAAGGCTGCGGCAGGACTCTCTGCCGGTCACCGCGGTCGCAGATCAGGAAGATGCGCCCTTCGGGGGCATGACATTCGTTGTAACCGGCACGCTGGCGTCATTCCCCCGCAGGGATGCCGAGGCCAGGATCAAAGCTCTGGGCGGCAAAGTAACGGCGTCGGTCACCAGGCGCACCAGCTACGTTGTGGCTGGCGAATCTCCAGGATCCAAAGTTGCAACGGCGGAAAAGCTGGGAACGCCGATTCTCGGCGAGGAGGCCTTCCTGGAAATGCTGGAATCCCCTGGGTCTGCCCGGGTCGATGGGGCGCAGGCCGCCCTTGTCTGACGCCTCCATTATCGTTGGACTGGGCAATCCTGGCCCACGGTTTGCCGGCACTCGCCACAACGTCGGCTGGAAGGCGCTGGATCTGCTGGCCGAGCAGATTGCCGTCCCGGTGAACGAGCGGAGGCCGAAGGCAGTGCTGGGGACGGGGTGCTTTGCAGGCAAACGTGTGGCGCTGGCCAAGCCGCGCACTTTTATGAACAACAGCGGCGAGGCTGTGGAATATCTGCTGGCCCGCTTCGGGGGAGGTGCGGAAAGCCTGCTGATAATCTATGACGAGATGGCCTTGCCCACGGGCCGCATCCGGCTGCGCGCCGCTGGCAGCGATGCCGGACACAACGGCATCCGGTCCATCATCAAGGCTGTCGGCGGAGTCGGCTTCCCCCGGCTGCGCATCGGCATCGGCGCCCCGCCGCCGGGGATCGATCCTCGCGACTATGTCCTGGGGAGGTTCGCCGACGACGAATCGGAAGCCATCGCCCGCGCCGTGGAGCGCGCCGCCGCCGCTGCGCGCTGCCTGCTGGAAGAGAACATAGACGCCGCCATGAACCGCTACAACCAGGACCCGGCCAGGGAAGAGCCTCCTCACCTCCTATAACCCAGCGAAGAGGGCAACCAGGCCCGCCGCGACTGCGGGCAGACCCAGAAGCAGGGGCAGGCAGCCGAAGCGGCGTCCCCTCGAGCCGCTTCCCGAACCATTGCCCCGTCGCCCCCTGCGCCTCTCGGTGCACTGGACACAGGTGCAGGCCGGTGGATGCGTTCCCCGCAGCCGGTTTACGTCATAAGACATAATTTATTCCCGAATCCATCCGACCCCATATCGCCATCGTATTACCGTTTATGATGCCAGAGGTTCGGAGAGTTGTCACACTCAAAGCGCATCGGCAAGGAGTTGTATATAACATGGTGATTCTCATACTCCTGCTCGGAGGCCTGGTCTGGTTCGCCGCAACAGCGGGGTGCGCTGGAGAAAGCCTGCCGGAGCCGACGGCAGTACCCACTCCGGATATCCCAACGCCAACCGCCCCGGCAAGCGCTTCCATACCAACCTCTCCGGCGCCAACATCAACAGCGCCGGCGCCAACCTATCCGGCGCCTTCCGCCACCCCTGTGATCCAACCCGTCGCTGTCGCCACGCCGGCATCCCCGGTTGCCGCAGCGCCCGGACTGGCAGACCGCTTTCCGGTTCCCCCGGAGCAGGACTACTATCGCCTGGCCGGCGAGCTGATGCCGGAAGCCGGAGACGTTGAGAGGGCGGCAAAGAGCAGTGCGCCAGCTTTGCGTGTGGGCCACCGGAAGACCCTTCGCCTTGTGGATTTGAATGCCTTGCGACATTACGAAAGTGATTTCGTGCTGCATCTGGTCACTCCCCATGCCTACTGGTTCTTCGAGGACGGGACAGAAGTAGACGAGGCGGCTCTCAAACAATCGGCGGACGAGTTCGAAAACTCCATCTACCCGAAGGTTACAAGCGCCTTCGGCTCCGAATGGATCCCGGGCATAGACGGCGACCCTCACTTATACGTCATTAACGCCAACCTCAGCCTCGTGGGCGGATATTTCAGCTATGCGGATGAATATCCCGTCGAAATCCGCCCTATCAGCAACGAAATCGAAGCCATCTACATCAACATCCGGTACCTGTCGCCCGGAACTTCCCTTTACTCGGAGGTTCTGGCCCACGAGTTGCAGCACGCTATTCACTGGAATGCCGACGCTTCCGAAGAGACATGGGTAAATGAGGGACTGTCGGAGCTGGCGGTATCCATGGCCGGGTTTCCGCATGCCAGCACATACGAATTCAGTAACGCCGGGCCGACCTCTCTGATACACTGGCCGCCGGAGTTTGCGGGCGAGCCGGCCAACTATGGCGCCTCTTCGCTGTTCATGCACTACCTGACTGCTCACTACGCAGAACGCTCCGGCCTTCGACCTCTATTATCCCAGCCGGCCGACGGAATCGAGGGAATCGACGCTTACCTCGAGGAACACGGCTTTGAAGACCGCTTCCACGACGTTTTCCGGAACTGGGCCGTCGCGAATCTGCTGGACGAGAACAGCGGGCTTTACGGCTATCCCAAAATACGGGTTTCCTTTCCGGTTTACCGTAACCTGAAAAGCGGCAATGAATTGAAATCGACCATTCCCCAATACGCCAACGAATACGTCCGTCTGGAGCAGCTCTCCGTCCCTTCCGTCCTATCCTTCGAGGGAAACGCCGCCGTGCCTCTGTTGCCGACAGACGCAGGCGACGGATGCTGGTGGAGCAACAAGGGAGACACAATAGATTCGACACTGAGGGCCAGCCTTGACCTGCGCGTCGTAGAGGCCCCATCCCTGGATTACCAGGTCTGGTATTCCATAGAGGAGGACTGGGATTATGCCTACGTGGAAGTATCTGAAGACGGAGGCAGCAGTTGGACCATCCTGGAAACCCCGCTCACCAGCAGCGACGATCCCCTGGATGTATCCTTCGGCCCGGGCTACACGGGCCGCTCTGGCGGGTGGCAAACCGAATCGGTGTCTCTGGAGCGCTGGGCCGGCATGGAAATCCTTGTGCGCTTTCAGTACATCACGGATCCGGCCATACATGACCACGGCCTCTGCATCCGCAGTCTGAAAGTATCCGCCGGCAGCGGGGAACAGGCTCTTGAAGCGGAATGGACGCCGGACGGATTCGTATGGACAGACAATCGCGTTCAGCAGAGCTTCATCGTCCAGGTAATATACGAGGGCGAAGGCAACCATACCCACATCGTGACGCAAATGGAGCTTGACGGCAACAACCGGGGCAGCATCACCATCACTCCCGCCGACGGCGTCCGCCGGATAATAGCCGTGGCGCAATCGGTGGCTCCGTCCACCAGAATGTCTGCCAACTACACGATGCGACTGGAGCCTGCGCAGTAGCCGTGCGCTATCTCAGGCGAAGGGACAGATCATGAAATTCGGACTATGTGTAATCGGATGCGGCGCTTTTGCGCGCACCTTCGCCTGCGCCGTTCGCGATGGCTTGAACGATATCGACTTGTACTTCGCCAGCCGCGACCCCAGGCGGGCTGCCGCCTTCGCCGCCGAATTCGGCGGGGTGGACAGCTTCGGCTCATACGAAAGGGCCGTAGCTGATGACCGCGTTAGCGGCGTATACGTTTGCACCCCGCATCACCTGCACCTGGAACACGCCATCCTGGCCGCGGCTGCCGGCAAGCCCATCCTGCTGGAAAAACCTCTGGCCCGCACAACTCCGGAAGCGCGGGCCATTGTAGACGCTGCCGCCAGCGCCGGGACAACCCTCATGGTGGCCGAGAACTACCGCTTCATGCCGCCGGCGCTGGCGGCCAGGGAGATGGTTGAACGGGGCGAGCTGGGCGCCCTGCGGCTGATCCAGTTGCAGGAAGAATTCCCATTCCAGCCGACGGATTGGCGCAACGACTCCGATATGAACGGAGGCGGCGTCATGATCGACGGAGGGATCCATAAAGCCAGTCTGCTGTCTTTCCTTGCCGGCAACCCCAGCGAAGTATACGCCGCCGAAGTTCCATCGGCGCAGCCCGGCCTGGCGGCGGAAGACGGCGTATTCGCCATGCTCCGTTTCCCGGATGGGCTGGTGGGCGTCATCAACCACAGTTGGAGCGCCGGCCCTTACAACGGCCTGCCCTGGGCAACCGTGTCGGGATCGCGGGCCAGCATCGCTTTTGAGCTGGGCGGCAATTGGATAGACATCATCGGCCCCGCCGGACGGCGCAGGCAGACCTTGAGCGATGATCATGCGGGGCTGGCCGGTATGGTGCAGGAATTTCATCAATGCGTCAGAGAAGGCCGCCCCCCATCCATGACTGGCGAGGAAGGATTGCGTGACGTAGCGCTGGTCGAGGCCTGTTACAACTCGATGCGTTCCGGGCTCTCTGTCGGATTTCCCCATGGTTGCTTCCGCAACCATGCTGCTGTCAACAAATGAAAGCGGCGCATCGGGCGATGCGCCGCTTTCGCTGTTGCCTTTCCATTACCCTGTTGGTTCAGTCACCACCGCGAACCAATCGCTCGGAGACGGTCTGCTAGGCGGTGGCCGCCGCTCCTACAGTTTCGATTATCAATCCGGTAACGGTATATGGGTCGCAGTTGGCGTTGGGGCGGCGGTCTTCGATGTAGCCTTTTCCATCGCGGGCCACCTGCCAGGGGATGCGCACCGATGCGCCCCGGTCGGACACGCCATAACGAAACTCCCGGTAGGAGCAGGTCTCGTGCAGGCCGGTCAAGCGCTCTTCAATCCGGTGCCCGTAGTTGGCGATGTGCAGGTCGTGGCGCCCCTTCAGGGCCTCCGCCGCGGCGAAGCAGGCGTCCAGATTCTCCCGCATTTGGTTGGTGGAGAAGTTGGTATGGGCCCCGGCGCCGTTCCAGTCGCCCTTGACCGGCTTCGGGTCCAGGGTGGCGCTGATGCCTCTGCGCCTGTCAACAGTCTCCACATCCTCCCCGATTCGGTAGAGCAGCCAGCGGGCCAGCCACAGGTGGTCGGCAACAGTGGGCGCGCCGATGGGGCCAATCTGAAATTCCCACTGAGCCGGCATAACCTCGCCGTTGATGCCGGAGATCGCCAAGCCGGCATACAGGCAGGCGTCCATGTGTCTTTCCACTACCGGGCGGCCGAACACTTCGTCGGAGCCGACGCCGCAGTAGTATCCGCCCTGGGGCGCCGGAAAGCCGTTGTCTGGCCAGCCCAACGGCTTGATGCCGTCGAAGAAGGTGTACTCCTGCTCGATTCCGAACCAGAAATCCAGGTGGGCGTACTTCTCTGCCGCAGCGGCGCAGGCGGCCCGGGTGTTGGACGGGTGGGGCGTCATGTCTGTGAGAAGCACTTCGCACATCACCAGCTTATGGTCGCCTCCCCGCACCGGGTCTGGCGCTGTCAAAACCGGGTTCAGCACGCAGTCCGAGTTTTCGCCGGGCGCCTGGTTGGTGCTGGAGCCGTCAAAACCCCAGACCGGAGGGTCTTCTCCGTCTGGAACAATCTTCCCTTTGGAACGCAGCTTGGCCGTAGGCTGCTGCCCGTCAATCCAGATGTATTCCGCCTTGTAACTCATAGGTCAACCCTCGCCTGACAGATTCCGCCTTAAATTATATCCGAACCAGGCTGCCGTTGCGGAGTTATACCCGATGCATTCCATAAAAGCTTCCCAACCCGGCTTTCAGAGGCTCCATCCGGAAGAGGCGGCTCGCTGGGAGCTTCCCTGGAGCTTCCGAGGAACAATGAGCTGTCTACTATTCCTCGTCTGCTGTTCCTCCAGGAAGCCCTCTTGCGACAGGCTTCAGCAAAACCGCTTACTTGCGGAGCAGTTTCTTGGGGAGAACCACCCAGAGGGCGAACAGTCCGATGAAGGCTCCGGCGGCGACTATAGCTATCATCCCGGGCATTCCTCCGAATTCGTTATGACCCCAGTATCGCCCCGGGTTGTTACAGACCGTTTACATGGATGTTAAATGTTTGTTACACGTCGCCCCTGGGAAAAACAATCACTCCGCGCCGGTCGTGAGGCGCGGAGTGAACATCTGTTGGCTGGTTGCCCGAGCGCGCCGCCACCGGGCGGCAGGTATCCGGGCTTTACTTGCAGGTATCCGGGCTTTACTTGCGGAGCAGTTTCTTGGGGAGAACCACCCAGAGGGCGAACAGTCCGATGAAGGCTCCGGCGGCGACTATAGCTATCATTCCGGGCATTCCTCCGAATTCGTTATGACCCCAGTATCACCCCAGATTGTTACAGACCGTTTACATGGATGTTAAATGTTTGTTACACGTCGCCCCTGGGAAAAATAATCACTCCGCGCTTCTCGACCGGCGCGGAGTGAACATCTGCTGGCTGGTTGCCGGAGTGGCGCCCACCGGGCGGCAGGCGTCCGGACTTTACTTGCGGAGCAGTTTCTTGGGGAGAACCACCCAGAGGGCGAACAGTCCGATGAAGGCTCCGGCGGCGACTATAGCTATCATTCTGGGCACTCCTCCGAATTCGTTATGACCCCAGTATCGCCCTGGGTTGTTACAGACCGTTTACATGGATGTTAAATGTTTGTTACATCCATTCGCTTTTCCCATTCCACAGAAGGGGGCTGATTCCCGGCCGCAAAACATTCTGCGGCTCCCGATGCAAGCACATCGCCTCTGGGTCGAAAGATGCCCGGCAAAGAAACCCCCGCACCTGGATCGGGCGCGGGGGTTCTGACAGGGGAGCCTTCCGGCTGCCGGTATGGGCAGGTTATTTGTTCTTCATAAACTTTCTGGGGAGAACCACCCAGAGGATGAACAGCCCGACGAATGCTCCTGCTGCGGCTATGGCTATCATCCTGGGCGTTCCTCCCTGCGTGAATGCGACAAGAATATCATAAGGCCCGGTTCGTGGCGCCAATGTATTTTATCAGGCCGAAACCGGGCCGGGAATTGCTCCCCGGCCCGCCTGTCCTGCCGTCCTTAACTGGCAGCGTCAGTAGTCGTAGGCAGGCAGGTTATGCTCCGAGAGGTCCATACCCTGCTCTTCTTCCTGGCGGGTGGCACGCACGCCCATGCTGTATTTCAACAGCAGGAACATGGCGAAGCCGGTAGTCAGGCCCCAGCCCAGCACCACGCCCATGCTGATGAGCTGGGAAACAATCTGCTCGCCGTTTCCGGCCACCAGGCCCTCAACCCCGTTATTGCCGTTGGCGAATATGCCCACGGCCAGGAGGCCCCAGAGGCCGCAGGTGCCATGAACAGAGATTGCGCCAACCGGGTCGTCAATCTTGAGGATGTTCTCAACGGCCCAGACCGATCCCATCATTATCGGAGCGGCTATCGCGCCGATTGCCACCGCCGACCAAGGCTCGACGAAAGCCACGGGGGCCGTAACGCCCACCAGACCTGCCAGTGCGCCGTTACAAGCCATCAACACATCGGTCCGCCCTGTCCGCACAAGCTGGATGTAGAGGGCAACGACAGCGCCGGTCGCGCCGGCCAACAGGGTGTTGGCTGCGTTGAGGCCGAGGGAGTCGCCGGTATTGATATTGAATCCGAACCATCCGAAGAACAGGATAAAGGTGCCTATAATCACGTATGGCACGTTATGGCCCGGCAGCTCGTTGGGGCTGCCGTCCAGGGGGTTGAATTTGCCTGTCCGCGCCCCCACCACGGCAGCGCCCGCGAGGGCAATGAAGCCGCCTACCGCATGAACCACTCCGGAACCGGCGTAGTCGGCTGCTGCCGGAAGGCCGATGCTTTCAAGGGAGCCAAGCCAGCCGCCGCCCCAAACCCAGTGGCCGTAGAGCGGGTATATGACCGCGCCGATGATGAAGCTGTAAGCCAGGTACGCCTGCGTCTTGGTGCGCTCGGCGACGGCGCCAGCCACGATGGTGGCGGCGGTGCCGGCGAACACCATCTGGAACACCCAGTCAACGTAGGTCTGCCCGTCGGCGGCTTCAGTCAGGAAGAAGTTGGTGGTGCCGGCGATTCCGGCCGCCGAGGTTCCCCACATCAGGGCGAAACCAAATGCCCAGAAGGAAATCGACGCCATGGCGAAGTCCATGAAGCTCTTGGTCATGTAGTTGGTCGTGTTCTTGGAGCGGATCAAACCCGCGCCAAGGAAAGCGAACCCGGCCTGCATGAAGAAGACCAGGAAAGCGCCGGTCATCCAGATGAGGTTGGATTCCTGATCCAGTTTGTCGGCTTTCGACGTGATGTCCTGGGCGAAAGCAAGGTTGTATCCCGCCAGCAGCGCCGCAGCAAAAAGCCCGGCGATGGCATAGGGCAGGAATCGCCGCAACAGCGCAGCGCTTCTGGTTCTGGGAACTGTTTCAGACAGCATCGCATCTCTCCTTTGCGCCCGATAATGGGCTGGTGTAAATATTCCGAGGAAGAATATATGCCCCCCGTGTTACAGGAAGATTTCCGAGTTGTTACGCCTGTATTTCCATAATGTTAACTAACAGTTACAAATTTCTACCCTATTCGTAACGCCGACCCAGTATGGTTAAAAGTTTCCGCCAAACCAGGCCGGCTATACGTCGAGTTTTTGAGCAGCAAAGAGCAGGAGATTAGCCTGCTCTTTCATCCTGCGGCATTCCAGTGAACTCTATTGCGGCCCGCGCCTCAAACCGGGCTATCTCTTCCGGGCTATCTCTCGATGGGCGCGCCCACGATGCTGCCCCATTCGGTCCACGAGCCGTCATAATTGCGAACGTTTTCGAAGCCGAGAAGCTGAGTAAGCACAAACCAGGTGTGCGCCGAGCGCTCCCCGATGCGGCAGTAGGCGACGGTCTCCCGGCTCCCGTCAACGCCCTGCCCGCCGTAGAGGGCGCGCAGGTCGTCGGCAGACTTGAACGTGCCGTCTTCCGCGACCGCCTGTCCCCATGGGATGTTGGACGCCCCGGGGATATGCCCGCCGCGCTGCGAGCCTTCCTGCGGCAGGTTGGCCGGAGCCAGCAGTTCGCCGCTGAACTCGGCCGGGGATCGAACATCCACCAGCGATATACTGCCCTCATTGACCAGCGAGAGAACCTGGTCGCGGTAGGCCCTGATGCTCTCGTTCCCTTCAGAGGCGGCGTAGGAAACGGCGGAATAGCAAGGAACGTCAGCGGCCATAGGCCGGCCTTCCGCCTCCCACCTGGCGCGTCCGCCGTTCATGATCCGCACATCGTTATGCCCATAATACTTGAGCTGCCAGAAGGCCCAGGCGGCGAACCAGTTGTTATTGTCTCCGTAGAGGACCACTGTTGCATCGTTGCCTATTCCTGATTCACCCATGAGGCGCTCAATATCCTCCCTGGATGCCAGGTCCCGGCGCACCGGCTGCTGCAACTGCGACTGCCAGTTCCATCCCACCGCTCCGGCTATATGTCCCCGCTCGTAGGCCGAAGTGTCAACGTCAACCTCTACCAGCCGGACGTTGGCGTCGCTTCCGTGATCTGCAACCCATTCCGTGCTGACCAAAGCTTCCGGATGAGCGTAATCCGCCATTTTATTTCCCCTCTCGCCGCGTTTTGGAAATTTCTTGCTGCTATTGAGTTCAATACCCGTTTGCGTCTGCGCCTGCCGTTTGCGCCTGCATTGTATCGCAATAAATGCGCTTGCCGCAGCCTCGCGCCGGGGCATTGGCGTTTGTATCTTGGCGCGCCTTCACAGGCCGAATCCGCTTTTGCAATTTGGGGTGGGCTTGGATAATATAAGAGAAGGCTTAATATATCTTCGCGGCGGCCCTCGACCGCTGCCGAGAGGACTTTATGGGTAACAACCGATGGCTCCGGAACAGCATCGTGTATCTGATGATTATCATCGGCGTGATAGTCATCGTCTACACGCTGATGCCTTTTCGCAGCAGCGATGAGCAGCCAGTCAGCCGGGTCATTTCCATGGCCAAGAACAACCAGCTCAACGAAATCGAGGTGAACGGAGACAAGCTCACGGTAACGCCGAAGAGCGGCGAACCGTTCACCAGCAAGCTGGAGAAGGGAGACAGCATAACCTCTCTCCTGCTGGAAAGCGGCGTAGAGGTCGGGAACCCGGGGGTTGAGATCATATCCAAGGGGTCCAGCGGACTGTCCAGTTTCTTCGGGCTGCTGCTCAACTTCCTGCCGCTCATCTTCTTCGGCGCGCTCATCCTGTTTATGATGCGCCAGGCCCAGGGGAGCAATAACCAGACACTGAGCTTTGGCCGCAGCCGGGCGCGAATGATGCCCTTTAACCGCCCTACGGTGACCTTCGCCGATGTCGCCGGGGTGGAAGAAGCAAAAACCGAGCTCCAGGAGATCGTTGAATTCCTCAAGTTCCCCGAGCGGTTTCTGTCTCTGGGCGCCCGGATACCCAAGGGGGTGCTGTTGGTAGGCCCGCCGGGAACCGGCAAAACACTGCTGGCCAGGGCCGTGGCCGGCGAGGCTGGGGTGCCCTTCTTCCACATCAGCGGCTCCGAGTTTGTTGAGATGTTCGTTGGCGTGGGCGCCGCCCGTGTGCGCGACCTGTTCGAGCAGGCCAAGCGCAACGCCCCCTGCATCGTATTCGTCGACGAGATCGACGCCGTGGGGCGACACCGCGGCGCCGGGCTGGGCGGCGGTCACGACGAGCGTGAGCAGACTCTCAACCAGATACTGGTGGAGATGGACGGCTTCGAGACCAACACCAACATCATCGTCGTCGCCGCGACCAACCGCCCCGACATTCTCGACCCCGCGCTGTTGCGCCCAGGCCGCTTTGACCGCCGCGTTACTCTCGATCTGCCCGACCTGGAAGGCCGCAAAGCCATTCTGAAGGTTCACGCATCCGGAAAGCCCCTGGCCCCGGAAGTAACTCTCGACACCGTGGCCAAGGAGACCCCCGGATTCAGCGGGGCCGACCTGTCCAACCTGGTCAACGAAGCCGCCATCCTGGCGGCGCGGGGAAGCAAGAAGTCCATCTTCATGTCCGAATTCGAGGAAGCCGTTGACCGCATCATCGCCGGCCCTGAACGCAAGAGCAGGCTGATCAGCCGCAGGGAAAAGGAAATGACCGCCTATCACGAGGCGGGGCATGCCCTGGTGGCCTGGGCCTTGCCCCACGCCGACCGCGTGCACAAGATATCCATCGTTTCCCGCGGGGCCATGGGCGGGCATACCTCGCTGCTCCCCGAGGAAGACCGATACCTGTGGACCAAGAATCAGTTCAGCGACATGATGGCCGTTACCATGGGCGGCCGAGTGGCCGAAGAGCAGATATTCGACGAGGTAACCACTGGCGCCAGCAACGACATCGAGCGGGCCACCAAGATAGCTCTGGGCATGATCAAGCGATACGGGATGAGCAGCTCCCTGGGCCCGCGCACCTTCGGGAAACGCGAAGAAATGGTGTTCCTGGGCAGGGAGATCAGCGAAGAGCGCGACTATGGC
Organism: Dehalococcoidia bacterium; assembly: GCA_965115955.1. Classification (GTDB taxonomy): domain Bacteria; phylum Chloroflexota; class Dehalococcoidia; order Lucifugimonadales; family UBA3495; genus VXOI01. Next base: position 274,760 of record OZ220473.1, read on the forward strand.
GACAAAGTGGCCGAGGAAATAGACGATGAGGTCAAAACCCTCATCAACCGGGCCTATCAACAGGCCAACGAGATACTGATCACCCACAAGCCCAAGCTGGTGCGTCTGGCCGAATATCTGATAGAGAACGAAACCGTTTCGGGCGAGGCGCTGAACCATCTGTTCAACGATGGCGAGCAGCCCGGGGCAGAACCCGACGGCGCCCCGGCGGTTCCGCCCGAACCGCCGCCCTACACCGCACCGCGCCCCCAGCCGGCCATACAGCCCCGGCCGTTGCCTACGCTGCCCTCCAGCAGCGACCCGGAGGCATAGAGCCACAGGCAGCGTGGGATCAAGGCGTAACCCTGCATGGGCGCGACAGGGGCGGGTAACACCTCCCGCCCCCGTCGTCATTCTACGACTTTCTAGTAAGGAGGCTTCCTCCTTTTTCCTTACGGGGAGGCTTCCTCGGCTGCGGCTTCGCTTTCCAGCGGGGCAGGAAGCTGCCGGTAATATATCCCCCACTGCTTCATCAGCGCTTCCACAGCGGGCATCTTCAGCGCGGCCAGTTCGCGGAAAAACCCGGCCAGCGCATGGGCAGGCATATGCTCGGCGGTGCAGACCCAGCTCCGCTCCGCAGGCACAACGTATATCAGGCCCCGCTGGTGCTCGCACACCGCCTGGATGCGGGTCATGTCCTCGCTGGGCTTCACTACCAGTCCGTCCGGCGTAATCATCCCTCTCTTCCCGTCCTTAATCTATAATTCGCCGCCCTCATCCGGAGAGGGCGGCAGGCATTATACCGCCGAATCCGCCGCACCGTTCTAGCCGTATTCCGCCAGTGATGTTATTATCTTCATCAGGCCTTGTGCCGGATAACCGGCGCGGCAAGGAATAGTGGAGCATGTACCAACCTGGAGGGCAACCCCCCAGACAACCGGAAATGAACTTCGACCAAGCCCTGGCCGGATTTCGGGCCACCCTGAGCCGCATATCCAATCGGCTGGGCGGCGGCGGTGTCGGTCTGGCTATAGTGCTGATTGCCGGGCTCATAGTTATCATCTGGGCCGCCACAGGCATCTATACCATCAGCCCAGGCGAACAGGCGGCGCTCCGGCTGTTCGGCGCAGCGCAGGCCAACACGGTAACCGATACCGGACTGCACTGGTGGTGGCCGTCCCCCGTGGGACAGAGAGACGTGGTGCAAACCGAGCAGATACGCCGGCTCGAACTGGGCTTTAGGAGCGGGGAAGGCGGCTCAATCACTCCCGTTCCCGTAGAGGCCCAGATGATCAGCGGCGACCTGAACATCATCGACGTTCAACTGGTGGTGCAGTACAACATCAAGGACCTCAACAACTACCTCTTCAAGGTGGACGACCCGGGAGAAAACGCGGGCCCCCAGAGGGAAATCCCGCCCGGAAGGCCCGACGGCCGAACGATGAAGGACGCCACCGAGGCAGCTCTTCGCCTGGTGGTAGGCCAGCGCTCCATCGCGGAAGTCCTCGCCGAACAGCGCGTCGACCTCCAGAACTCCACGCGAGACAAGCTGCAAGAGATCATCGACAGTTACGAGACGGGCATCAACGTGGTCAGCGTCGAGTTGCAGAAAGTGGAGGCCCCGGAGGATGTCCGGGCGGCCTTCAACGATGTGCTTCAGGCCCGCCAGGATAAAGTGACCGCCACGAACCAGGCCCAGGCTTACGAGAACCAGGTCATCCCGGAGGCCAGAGGCCGTTCAGAGCAGATCATCCAGCCGGCAGAGGCTTTCAAACGCGCCCGTATCGAGAGGGCTCAGGGTGAAGCCGATCAGTTCCTGTCGATCCTGAAACAGTATTCCGACAGTTCCGTGCGGCTGTCCAACGTCCTCCAGGACACCGATGACTCCGATGGCGACGGCGATTCCGCCACCGGCATAGGCATCGAGGACGTAACCATCTTCCAATCCCCTGACCTGGAAGGCGACGGGCCGGATCTCCACATCACCAGCCTGCTGACGCTGGGCGCGCCCGATTGCGCCTTCACAACGCGGGAGGTGGAATCCACCGACGCCACTCAACTCTGCGGCTTCACCGTGGCAGTGGACGGACAGCACGGCGACCCGGAAAGCGAAGCGGAGTTCAGAGTCGCTTACCTGGCCAACGAGGACCACACCGTTCCTCAATTCGCCACCGCCGGCGCTATCAGTGTGCGACTGCGCAACCCGGCCCTGGATCTGGACAACGCAGACGGCGACGATGACCCGACCAGCGGGGTGTCTGCCTCCGATTTCAGAGTGGTCGACGCGCCAGACGGTGGGGAGATACCGGGGAGCGACCTGTCAGTCCTCGAATTCGCCCCTTCGAGCAACATTCTCACACTGTCGGTGCAGCAGGGCGAGACGCTGGAGCCTGGCGCTTCTTTCACAGTCCAGTACCTGAACGTGGAAACCTTCACAGTTCCGGCAACCAGCCTGGTCACCCAGGAGCGCCTCTATCTGGAGGCCATGGAAGAGATTCTGCCGGCAGTAAACAAGATCATCGTTTCGCCGGAAGCGGAGTCTGTCCTCATCCTGGGCGGGCAAGAGGGCGTGGTGCCGGTGCCCGTTGGCCCCAATCCAAGTCCGTAACCCTCGCCCCAGGCAGAACAAGAAACTTCGCAGAGAAGCAATCAACCGACGGAAGACTCTAAAGGGGTTCCGATGACGAAACTGGTAATAGCGGGCGTGGTTATCCTGGTCTTCGCGATCACCCTGTTCACTGCGCTCTATGTTGTGGACGAGACCGAGCAGGTGGTCGTCACCCGTTTTGGCGACGTCAGAGCCGAACAAACCAGGCCCGGGCTGTATATCAAAGCGCCTTTCGGGATTGACCGGGTGGTGAGTTTCGACCGACGCGTTCTTCGCATCGACGCACCGCCCGACCGTTTCCTGGACAAGGACATCAACATTCTGGAAATCGACGTATACGCCAGGTATCGTATCACCAACCCGCGCGACTTTCTAATATCTCTTCGGAATCAGGAAAACGGGGCCCAGGTCCTGGGCCAGCGCATAAATGCCGCCCTGCGCGCTGAGGTCGCAGAGCGCAGCCGTGAGGAAATCATCGGCGGCGACGTCGAACTGGACGCGGAAGGCAACCCTATCACAGACGACGAAGGCAACTCGGTTGTGCGACCCACCAACACTCGAACCGAAATCCTGGACGAAGTGCTGGCCTCCGTCAAAGAGGAACTCAACAATGAGAGGCAGAACTTCGGCGTGGAAATGATAGACATCCGGATCAAGCGGGCCGACTTCCCAAGCGAGGTGGCCGGCCGCATCTTCGAGCGGATGCGATCCGACCGCGAAAAGATCGCCCGGCGGCTGCGCGCCGAGGGCGAAGAGGAAGCCCGCACCCGACGCGCAGCCGCCGACCGCGAGGTTGAGGTTATCCTGGCGGAGGCGGACAGGGACGCCAACCGCTTGCGCGGCGAGGGCGAAGCCCAGGCTATCGCCATCCTGGCCAATGCTCTGAATCAGGACCCGGACTTCTTCGCTTTCCGGCGCAGCCTGGATGCCTACCGGAAGTTCCTCAGCACTCAGTCAACAATGATACTCTCTTCGGAATCCGACCTGTTCAGATTCCTGCAAAGCTCGGGCAAAATCGAGAACGCAGGCGACAACAGCTCTAATTGACGCCGGCCGCCGATATGACGCAGGGGCAGGCTTGAATCTGCCCCTGGCGCTTTTCCGGGGCGCGGACGCGAGCAAAGGCGCCTCGCTATCGACCGGCCAGCCGCCGGCCTTCCTCCAGCCCGTGAGTGGTCTTTTCCGGTGAGGTGATGATGATGCTGAAACCCTGCTCCAGCCGCATGGGAACCTCGGCCGCTGTAGCTCCGGTCGCGCAGGGCACACCGGCTCCCCTGCACGTTTCCAGTATCCGCAACAGGTTGGCCTGCACTTCCGGGTGACCTGCATTGCCCTTGTGTCCCATCGCCACGGACATATCGCCAGGCCCGGCCCATATAGCCCCGATTCCCTTAACATGGCGGAGAATGTCCTCCAGGTTCTCCACGCCGTGCGGCTCCTCCACTATTCCGATAAGCAGCATATTCCCGTCGGGGTCCAGGGGCCACAGGTCGGCGGCATCGTAATACTCCGCCGGGGTCAGGCCCCAGTAGCGCGGCGCGATGCGATACCACCAGCCGCGTTCGCCCTCCGGCTCGAAGTCCGCCGAGCCGGGAACTTGCGGATAGCGCGCGGCAACTACCGCCGCCTGCGCGTCCTCCACCGTGTTCAGATGGGGCAGCACCAGCCCATACACCCCGGCATCCAGCGCCTGCTTCAGCACCCACTGGTTGCGCTCACGGAAGTTGGGCGGCACCCGCACGAAGGGAACAGGATCGGCCTGCAGCGATCCCCCTTCCGCAATCTTCTTTCGCGAGATCAGGAATTGCAGCGACATCCGCAGTTTGTCGAAGCTGAAGCCCTGATGCTCCATCTCGATGATGGTCATGTCGTAGTCGGAGTCGGCAATGAACGTCAGGTCGTCCAGATTGCCGTTCCAAACCAGCCCCGAGCAAAACACCGGTTTCCCCTGCTCCAGCAGTTCAATGACCCTGTTATAGCGAACCATACTCCCTCCTGCGCGATGGGCCGAAAGGCCGCCCGGATTGAGATTCGACGGGATTATGCTTCGGGCAGATTCAATTGTCCACCGATGCAAGCGGCGGTAGGCTTTCATGCCGCCTCTTGCATCCCGCCTGCATCATTATCGGAATGCGGGAACGCCTCGTTGACTGCCGGGGTAAAATCCCCTACATTCTTAAGGGCCAGCGAAACAAACGGCGGTACTGGCCGGCGCCCTCACGCCGCACGGCGACGAGCGGCCGGGAAGACCGGTCTGCCTGGATTCAGCATGAAGATACACGAGTATCAGGCCAAGGAAATTTTTGCGCGGTACGGAATCCCTGTTCCAGCCGGAATAGTGGCATCCACGGCCACAGCGGCAAAGACCGCAGCCGAAGAATTCGGCGGACGCGCCGTAATCAAGGCCCAGGTCCACGCCGGCGGCAGAGGGAAGGCGGGCGGCGTCAAAGTTGCCCAGTCTCCCGACGATGCGGAAGCCGCAGCCCGGGCCATGCTATCCGGCAGCCTGGTTACCAGCCAGACAGGGCCGGATGGCGTGCCAGTCGACCAGGTGCTGGTGGAAGAACTCGCCAATGTCGCCCGGGAGATGTACCTGGCACTCACTGTTGATCGAGGGGAGCGCCGCCTCGTAATGCTGGTCTGCGCATCCGGAGGCATGGACATTGAAGAGGTCGCCGCCGCCAACCCAGACAGCATACATGCCGAACCCATCGATCCGGTGCTGGGGCTGATGCCTTTCCAGTCGCGCCGCATCGCGCGGATGCTGGAGCTGGAAAGCTCCGCATCCTCGGCGGCTCCCGGCGTATTCAGTTCCCTTTACCAGGTTTTCGTAGAGAACGACTGCGCCCTGGTGGAAGTCAACCCGCTAATCATCACTGGCGACGGGGGGCTGGTGGCTCTGGACGCCAAAATCAGCATAGACGACGACGCCTTGTTCCGTCGCCCCGACCTCCTGTCCCTGAGGGACAGGGCCCAGGAAGACGAACTGGAAGCGCAGGCGGCCGATCTGGACATCGCCTACGTCAAACTGGACGGAGACGTAGGCTGCCTTGTCAACGGCGCGGGGCTGGCCATGGCAACGCTGGACGTTACGTCCGCCGCAGGCGCGAAGCCGGCCAACTTCCTCGACGTGGGCGGGGGCGCCAGCGTCGAGAAAGTCGCCAGCGCCGTCGGCATAATCCTGTCCGACGATAAGGTGCGCCGCGTGCTGGTGAACATCTTCGGCGGAATCCTGCGTTGCGACATCGCCGCCGAGGGCATCGTACAGGCCTACCGCAGCGCCAATTCCACCCTGCCCATGGTGGTGAGGATGCTGGGAACCAACGTAGATGAAGGCAAGCGCATACTCGAAGAATCGGGGCTGCCAGCGGTGTTCACCGAGACCTTGTCCGAAGCGGCCGGGGCCATCAGGCAAGCGGTATAGCGGAATCCCGCCATCTCAGAAAAGAACCCCGATGGAGCAGCCCTGAATGGGAATTCTGGTAGACGAAAACACTCGAATCATGGTGCAGGGCATAACCGGGCGGGAAGGCAGCTTCCACGCCCGCAACTGCATAGCCTACGGCGCCAACGTGGTGGCCGGCGTCACGCCGGGCCGGGGCGGGGCGCTGTTTGACGAAACAGTTCCCGTTTTCAACTCGGTGGACGAAGCCGTCTCCGAAACCGCCGCAAACATGGCGCTGATTTTCGTGCCGCCCCCCTTCGCCGCCGATGCCATTGTCGAGTCTGCGGACGCGGGTATCCCGCTGATTGTCTGCATCACCGAGGGAGTGCCGGCGCTGGATATGGTGCGTGTGGCCCGCTATCTGGAGCATCGGCCGGTCCGGCTCATCGGGCCCAACTGCCCCGGCATAATCAACCCCGGCGCCCGTTGCAAAGCAGGCATCATGCCCGGGGGAATCCATATCCCTGGCCGGGTCGGCATCGTTTCCCGCAGCGGAACCCTGACCTACGAGGCGGTGGGACAGCTCACCGGCCTGGGCATCGGCCAGTCTACCTGCGTAGGCATCGGCGGCGATCCCATTATCGGCACCAGCTTCGTTGAGGTGCTGCGCCTGTTCCAGGAAGACGACGACACCGACGCAGTAGCGCTTATCGGCGAGATCGGCGGCAATATGGAGCAGGACGCCGCCGCCTGTATCGGACGGGAATTCACCAAGCCCATAGCCACGCTGGTGGTGGGAGCCTCGGCCCCGCCAGGCAAGCGCATGGGCCACGCCGGCGCCATTATCACCGGCGAGAGCGCCACCGCCGAGGCCAAGGTGCGCGCCTTCCGGGAAGCCGGCGCCGCCATCATCCCCACGCCCGCAGACATCGGAACTGCGACTCAGGCCTTGCTGCGCTCCGCCGGCAGTCCTCTTTCCGACGGGGCGGTGTAGCGCGGGAACCCCCTGGTAACAGACGGTAATAAGACCCGGAACTATGAAACCGGAAACTATGGAATACGAAACAGTAATCGGGCTGGAAGTGCATGTGCAGTTGCAGACGAAGAGCAAGATGTTCTGCTGCTGCCGCGCCGACTACCAGAGCGCCCCGGTCAACAGCAGAGTCTGCCCGGTGTGTCTTGGCCTCCCGGGGGCGCTGCCTGTCATCAACAAGCGGGCCGTCGAATACACAATAACGACCGGGCTGGCGCTGAACTGTCATATCCCGAAGCTCACCAAGTTCGATCGCAAGAACTACCCCTATCCTGACCTGATGAAGGGTTATCAGATTTCGCAGTACGATCTGCCTATCGCCATTAACGGCCGCCTGGAGATCGAAACCGGCGCCGGCCTGGGCTGCATCAAGAAGGCGGTCGGCATCCGGCGCGTTCACCTGGAGGAAGACGTCGCCAGGATGCAGCACTTCCCCGCCGGCCTCGATAATAAAAATGACGGCGGCTATAGCTTGGTCGACGTCAACCGCTCCGGCGTGCCGCTGATGGAGGTCGTCAGTGAGCCCGACCTTCGCTCGGCAGAGGAAGCGCGCGCCTACCTGATGACCCTGCACTCTCTGCTGCAGTATCTGGGCGTGTCCACCGGCAATATGCAGGACGGCAGCTTCCGTTGCGACGCCAACATCAGCCTCCGGCCGTTGGGAAGCGACGAATTCGGCACTCGCACCGAAATCAAGAACATGAACAGCTTCCGTTCGGTCTTCCAGGCCCTGAACTTTGAAGCCGCAAGGCAGCGCCGGATGCTGGAATCCGGCGAGCGCGTGGTACAGGAGACGCGCGGATGGATTGAGGAAAGGGCCGTCACAGTCTCGCAGCGCAGCAAGGAAGAGGCCCACGACTATCGCTATTTCCCCGAGCCGGATCTTCCGCCCCTGGACATCGCCCCCGGCTGGGTGGAGGAACTGAGGGAGAAGCTGCCCGAGCTGGCCCCGGAACGCTGCGCACGCTTCCAGGAGCATTTCGGGCTTCCCGAATACGACGCCCGGCTGCTGACTGGCAGCAAAGCAGCGGCTGACTACTTTGAGAGCGCAATGCTGATTCCAGCGCAGAACAGCGAAAACCCCGCCTCTTCTGAAACGCGCCATGCCCGCGCCAAGCAGGTCAGCAACTGGATGCTTGGCGACCTTTCAGGACTGCTGAACCTCGAAAACCGCGACGTTTCCGATTCGCCTGTTTCACCCGAACATCTGGTAGAGTTGATCGAGCTGGTGAGCGCAGGAACCATCAGCGTCACCATGGCCAAGACGGTGCTGGAGGAAGCATTTAATTCCGGCGCATCGCCAAAGGGCATAGTGGAACGCCGGGGCTACATGCAGATCAGCGACACATCGGCGGTTGAGCCGTTGGTGCGCGAGGCTCTGGACGCCAACCCCCGCGCTGTCGCCGATTACCTGAACGGCAAGGAATCGGCTGCCAGATTCCTGGTCGGCCAGGTTATGAAGCTCACCCGCGGCCAGGCCAGACCGGAACTGGTCAACCAACTGGTAACCGGCGCCCTGGAGAACCTGGCTAAAACCGGAGAACCTGGCTAAAAGCAGGAGCCCCAGTTGAAAACGGGAGCAGGCCGAGCGAAATAACGCAGCATCCACCCAGGAATGCCAGCCGGTTCCGGGTTAAATCAACATCCGGGTTAAATCAAGGGCCGGGCCTGCGAAATTAAGGAACGGATAATGGATACAGCAATACTGATAGTGCAGCTTCTGGTGTCGGTAATACTGGTGCTGATCATCCTGGCCCAGGTAAAAGAAGGCAGCGGCGGTCTTTTCGGATCAGCCCAATCCACCGTGCGCACGCGGCGCGGCGCAGAGAAAACGCTCTTCCAGCTCACCATCATTCTGTCCATAGTATTCCTGGCAATCTCCATAGCCATCGTCCGGTTGTGAAGCAGGATGGCGCCCTTGATTCTGCTCTCCCGCTTCTTATTTAACGAGGGGCGTTCAAGCCGCAGCTTCGCCGGATGAGCAGCCAGCCCCTGGTTTTCACCACCGATTTCGGGCTGTCCGACTCCTATGCCGGGGTTATGAAGGGCGTGGCCCTCGGCATAAACCCTGAACTGCGCTTTATCGACTTGACCCACCAGGTCGCCCCCCAGAACGTCGCCCAGGGAGCCTTCGTCCTGGGGATCAGCTACCGCTATTTCCCTCCCGACGCCATTCACGTCGCGGTTGTAGATCCCGGCGTTGGCACCAGCCGCCGCCCCGTTCTGCTCGAAACGCCCCACGGTTCCTTCGTTGCGCCGGACAACGGACTCCTGAGCCGAGTTCTGTCCGACTACCTTCCCGCGCCGCCAGACCGTCCCCGTTCCTTAATGAAGCCGGAAACGGCAGCGCTGCCTCCGGCTATACGGGCCTTCCACCTCACCAACGCAGACTACTGGCTCTACCCTGTCAGCAACACCTTTCATGGACGCGACATCTTCACGCCAGTGGCCGCGCACCTGTCGCTGGGAGTTGCGCCGGAACGTATGGGAGAGCCCATCGGCGGGCTGGAGTGGCTGCCCTTGCCGCAGCCGCGCGCAAAGGAAGAGAGCGTTACCGGCGAGATCATCTACTGCGACGCATACGGAAACCTTATCAGCAACATCCCGCGCGCGCTGCTGGAAGGGCGCGGGATCGCCGAAGTGCGGATCAGGGGCCGGGCAATCCGCCGCTTGAGCAGCGCCTTCCTCGACTCCCCCGGCGCGGCCCCGGCGGAACTGGCGGCCCTGTACGGCAGTCACGGCTATCTGGAAGTTGCCGTCCCCAATGGCAGCGCTGCCGGTCACCTGAACGCCGGAGCAGGAGAGCCGCTGATCGTGGCCTTCGCCGAGCGGCAGCAGACCTTCTATTGACATCATTTGCCCTCATGCTAGTATTGGGGAATTCGGCATTCCCCTAATATGCGCCGATTCCCGCACCATCACAATTCGCCTTTCGGGGGGATTATGGACCTCGACCGCGACACTCTATTGAAGCTGTATCGCACCATGAAAACCATCCGCGACTTTGAGGAGCGCGGCATCCCGGAGACCGGCCAGCGAGGAATGTCGGCCTCCGTGCATTCGTCTGCCGGGCAGGAAGCCGTGCCTACCGGCGTCTGCGCCAACCTGAACGACAACGACTACATAGGCAGCACTCACCGGGGCCACGGTCACTGCATCGCCAAAGGCGTTGACCCGAAGGGTATGATGGCCGAGCTGTTCGGGCGGGCCACCGGCCCCAACAAGGGCAAGGGCGGCTCGATGCACATCGCCGACATGAGCAAGGGGATGCTGGGAACCAACGGCATCGTCGCTGGAAGCGTGCCGCTGGCCGTGGGCGCCGCTTTGACGTCCAAGATACGCTATGGCAACCGGCGCGTTGCGGTTGCGTTCTTTGGCGACGGCGGCGCCAACCAGGGCGTGCTGCACGAGTGCATGAATCTGGCCTCCGTCTGGAAGCTGCCGGTCATATTCTGCTGCGAGAACAATGGCTACGCAGAGTCCACCCCCGTAGAATACGCGCTTTCCACCAGCCGCGTTTCAGACCGCGCCGCCGGCTACGACATGCCGGGCATCCACGTCGACGGCATGGACGTGTTCGCCGTTTACGACGCAGCCCGGGAAGCCGTGGCCCGGGCCCGCGCCGGAGACGGCCCATCGCTGCTGGAGTGCCGCACTTACCGCTATTACGGCCACACTGTGTTCGACAACCCGCTCTCCTACCGCACGCAGGAGGAGGAAGACCACTGGCGGGGACGGGACCCCCTTAAGCTCTTCCGCGAGACCGTGATACCGCAGGGCGAAATTACCGCCGATGAACTTGACGCCATCGACGTCGAGGTCAGCGCCCTGATGGAGGAAGCGGTGGCCTTCGCGGACGCCTCGCCTCTTCCCGAACCCCACGAAGTCTACGAAGACGTTTACGTCGATTACCCCGTGGAAATGATGCGCCGGGGCGCGAATATGCCCCTGTAGAAGAAGGGCGCCCAGTATGTTGGATCCGGTATGCTGAACCCGGTATGTTGGAAGAGCCTCAACTGAATGGGCGCATAGCCAGCGTTATCAACAAGCTGACCAAATCGGCCGGCTGGTTGGCCCGTGAAGAGCTCCGGGGCGCCTTGCGAGGGGCAAGAACCAAGCCCGACGTGCTGATTACCCGCGACAGCGGCCCCCCTGTTGTGCTTGAAACCGAGTATCCCCCGGCGGCAACCGTGGCCGATGACTGCATGAAAAGCATCGGACGCGATCTCAACCCGGCTGTGGCGGGCGCTGCAGGCCGGGTCCACAGTGTAATAGCCGTTCGCGCTACAGAGGAACTCCGCCAATGCGCTACTGGCGATGACGCCCAGAGGCTGCTGGAAAACGGCCACGAAATCGAATATGCCGTTTACCAGGAAAGCAAAAAGGGCAACACACGTTTCCCGAAATCCGGGTTTATCCGAGGCAGCATCCGCGACCTGATAGACTTCATCCGCCCGGCATCGGAACCGCAAGACGTCATCGACACCGCCACCCAGGCCTTCGCCCAGGGCGTTGAGGACGCCGCCGCCCTGATCCTGGCCTGCGCCAAAGGAACAGGCATCGGACGGGCCATCGGAACTGAACTGCGGCAGCAGTGGCCGGACTATCCCCCCTCTCCCCCGTCCACAATCGCTGAGTCGAAACAGGAAAAGGACGATCAGAACGCCCGGGAACAAACGGCGAAAATGACCGCCACAATGCTGATTAACGCGCTGGCGTATCAGCAGAACCTGGCCGGTTACTCTGCCGACGTATATATCAACGGGCAGGCGGAAACCCGCACCATCAAGAGCATCGCCCAGATCCGCCGTCCCGCCGGCCTGCATCCCGACGACGTAATCGCCGAATGGAACAACATCCTCTCCATCAACTACTGGCCCATATTCCACATCGCCAGGGAACTGCTGCGAATCATCCCGCCTGCGGCAGCCACCGGACAGGACGGACTGCTGGCGAAGCTGGTCGAAACCGCCAACGCCATCCAGGACGCCATCATGCAGAACGACGTTGCCGGCACGGTATTCCAAAGGCTGATTGCCGACCGACAAACGCTGGCCACCTACTACACCCGCCCGGAAAGCGCTGTCCTGGCGGCATTCCTGGCCGTTCCCGACAACCTGGACTGGGCAGACCCGGACACGCTGAAAAACTATCGCATTGCCGATTACGCCTGCGGCTCCGGCGGTCTGGCGCTGGCCGCCTACCAGCGGGCCAGAGACCTGCACCGCAATCACGCCGGAAACCCGGACAGCGTGCACGCCTATATGATGGAGAACAGCCTTACCGCCTGCGACATTATGCCCACCGCCGTGCATCTGACCTCATCCCTGCTCTCGTCGGTGGCGCCCAGGGAACGGTACAAAGGAACCCGCAACGTGCTGTATCCCTACGGCGGCACCGGAGAGAAAGACAACAAAGGCAAGCCGATTGTAAACGTCGGGTCGCTGGAACTGCTGGACCTGAATATCACCAGACATCAGGCGGTTTTGCCGCTGAATGAGCAGATGGCGCTGGGGGCAACGCAGGAGCGCCGGGCCATTGAAGTGGATATGCCCCCGCTGAGCCAGTCGCTGGTGATAATGAACCCGCCCTTCACCACGCCCACCAACCACGCCGCAGACCACGCCAAGCCAGGCAACCCGGCTTTCGCCGCTTTCAACACCACCGAAGCGGAACAGAAAGCCATGTCTGACAAGGTGAAAAAGCTGGCGAAAGGCACCATCGGGGACGGCAACGCAGGCCTCGGCAGTCATTTCGCTGCGATTGCCCATAACATGGTTAAGCCCAACGGACATATTGCGCTGATTCTGCCCCTGTCGGCAATGACCGGAGGCAGTCGTGAAGGCAACACGTTATGGAGCTGGCAGAAGTTGCGGCGCCTGCTGGCAGAGGGTTACAACGACATCATCATCACCACCATTGCACAAGCCGATGCTCAGGATTCTTCATTCTCGGCCGATACGGACATGGCCGAAACTATAATCGCAGCCCGTCGTTTATCCCACGGAGAAAAGCCGCAACTACAGGCCTGCTTCGTAAGCCTCAAGGAACGTCCTCCCGACAAACTGACTGCCCAAGAAATCGCCAAGTCAATAAAGCAAATCATCGCTGGATTAACCCGACCGGGAATTCACTCTGAAATCTATATAGGCGACAGCTCAGTTGGCGCAGCATTACTGAAGAGAATTAACCCTTCAGACAGATGGACAACCGTCGGCATTGCGAATCTGGGATTGGTGCAAACCTATGAGGAACTTGCCCATGGGAATTTGTTATTGCCGCAGCGCCAAACTGGAATTCCCATTCCTGTAACAGGGATGGGGAAAATCGGCAGAGTAGGCCCCCTCCATCGTGACATTGATGGCGGCTCACAGGAACCAGACCGCGGCCCTTTCACCAGGCATGAGGGAGCCAACAGCGGGACCGAGTGGCCTTTCCTTTGGAATCGCAACAGCCAAAATCAGCAGAGCATGAGTGTTTCACCGGACAGCCATGGCATCATCAAGCCCCAAAAAAAGAACGAAGCGCATGAACTCTGGCAGAGAGCAAGTCACTTGCATATCAGCAACGAATGCGGGTTTAATTCCAGCCCTACTTGCGCCGCCTTTACCTATCGGATAACTATGGGCGGCCGCGCTTGGCCTAATTTCCTGATGGAAACGCCTGAAATGGAGAAGGCCGCGTGCGTTTGGCTCAATGGAACGCTGGGTTTGATTGCTTTCTGGATGAACAGCAACCGCGCCCAAGGCGCAAGGGGCGGCACTACCGTAACCGCCATACCCAACATCCCCATACTGGACGTCACCAAGCTTGACGCCGCCCAGCTGCAAGCCGCCGTCCAAATCTACGACGACCTGAGCCGGGAACCAATGCTTCCCGCCAACGAAGCCTACCGCGACCCTGTGCGGCAGGAAATCGACCGCCGGCTGGTAACGGAAGCGCTGGGGCTGGACTACAGCGCCGTTGAGCAACTGGCAATCCTGCGTAACCAATGGTGCCGGGAGCCTACGGTCACCGGCGCCAAGAAGACCGGGCCGGACGACTAACGGTTCCGTTTGCTTACCTTACAGAGGGCAAGGTGGTAAACTGCCCTCAGACCAGCCCCGCAGTTGGGGGCAAGCAGAATTTCCGCCTCGAACTACCCTTAAGGCGGAGCACAAGGTTGAAGGCATGGACTGGACACCGTGGCTGCCCTTGATCAGCGGTGTGATGACCGGAGCGCTTACAGGAGGCATCGCCCTGCTGGGAATATGGGGGGCGATGCAGCGCAGGCTGGGAGGGCTGGAAGCGCGGACGGATAATATAGAACGGCAGCAGGCGGAAGCCAGAGACGAGAATACCCGCCTGCACCGAGAAGCCAGAGCCGAATACATCAGCCTGCACGAGAATACCAGAGACGAGAATACCCGCCTGCACCAGGAAGCCAGAGCCGAGAATGCCCGGCAGCACGAGGAAACGCGGGCGGAATTTCGCCGGCAGATCAGCTTGGTTCTACAGGTGATGCGGGAGCATACCCACGCCGACGGTAGCCCGGCCAGTATCCCCGCGCCACTGGACGTAGAAGGCGACTAGCCCCGCCAGCGCGAATCCGAGCCACACGACCCACCCCAACCCTTCCCGGGAGGGAATTCTTGAATATCAACAGGAGCGAGCGATGACGACAGCCACCGCCACCAGGGAACTACAGGTACGCGAGGCCATCAACGAGGCCATCCGGCAGGAGATGGAGCGCGATGAGACAGTCATCATCATGGGCGAGGAGATCGCCGGAGGCGCAGGCCGTGAGCATTTGGGAATCGTCGACGCCTGGGGCGGGCCGTTCCGCACCACCGTCGGCTTGATCCAGCAGTTCGGCAGCCAGCGCGTGCTGGATACGCCGCTGTCCGAGGCCGCCTTCGTCGGCACCGCCATTGGCGCGGCCTCCACCGGGATGCGGGCCATCGCCGAGCTGATGTTCGTAGACTTCATCGGCGTCTGCATGGACCAGATGCTCAACAACGCCGCCAAGATGCGCTATATGTTCGGCGGGCAGGTCAAGGTTCCCTTCGTAATGCTCACCCGCATCGGCGCCGGCTTCGGCAGCGCCGCCCAGCATTCCGAGTCTTACTACTCCATATTCAGCCATATCCCCGGGCTGAAAGGGGTCGTTCCGTCCGACCCATACACTGCCAAGGGGCTTCTGATCTCGGCCATACGCGACGACGATCCGGTGGTGTTCTTCGAGCATAAGGGTCTGTACACCAATCGCGGCCCGGTGCCGGAAGAGCCGTACACTTTCCCCATAGGCAAGGCCCGCACTGTGCGCGAAGGCTCCGACGTTACCCTGGTGGGACTGTCCAGGATGACCTGGGTCGCCAACAGCGCCGCCGAAGAACTTGCCAAGGATGGCATCAACGCTGAGGTGGTGGACCTGCTCAGCATCTCCCCCATCGACTACGACCACGTGCTGGAGTCAGTGCGCAAGACCCACCGCATCGTGGTAGTGGACGAGGACACGCCGGTATGCAGCCTGGCGTCGGAAATCTGCGCCCGAGTCGCCGAGGAAGGGTTCGACTACCTGGACGCCCCGCCGTCCCGCGTTACCGCGCCGCACACGCCGGTGCCTTACAGCCGCGCCCTGGAAAACATCTACCTGCCCAACGAGGAGCGGGTGGTCAACACAGTGCGGGGCCTGTTCCGGTAGACTCCGCGCAATTCCATACTGATTATTACGTCATCCGGGCAGGTCAAGCGCCTGCCCTTTTGACTATCTGCCGCCCCTGAATACGCCCTGTTTTCATCTTGCCATGCCGATTCAATTCTCCTGTGCGGACGCCTGCCGATGAGACGCCTGGACTACAGTTGGCTGATACTGGGCGTCGGCTTCACTATCCTGTTCTTCAGCGGCGGCTCCCGTTTCGCCTTCGGGCTAATGCTCAAGCCGATGTCCGACGATCTGGAAGTGAGCCGCTCCACGCTGTCGCTGGCGGTCGCCGTGTTCATGGTGGTGTCGGCGTTAGCCATGCCTCTGGTGGGGCGGCTGGTGGATCGGTGGAGTCTGCGGGGAACCATCACTGCCGGCGCTGTAATCGGGGCGGCGGGCCTGGCGATGATGGGGCAGGCGCAGTCGCCATGGCAGGTGTTCGTCGTCTACGGCGTGGTCTACGCTCTGGGCAACTCCGGTACATCCATAGCGCCCGTCGCCGTGATGGTAAGCCAGTGGTTCGTGGAGCGGCGGGGCCTCGCGGCCAGCGTCGCAGTGTCCGGGAGCGCCATCGGCCAACTGGTCATCGTGGCCGCTCTGGCCTCGGCGCTGACCGCCATCGGCTGGCAGGCATCATATACAGTTCTTGCGGCGGCCAACGCCGCAATTTTGCTCCCCATCATCCTTCTGGCGGCCCGCCCCGGCCCGCCCCCGGCGGAACCCGCCGCGCCGGAGGAGTCTGTAGGGGAACCGGCCCCGCAGCCCATGACGCTGCGGCGTGCGCTGGGTTCCCGCCCATACCTGCTGCTGGCGGCGATCTACACGATATGCGGATTCCAGGACTTCTTCGTAGCCACTCACATCGTGGCCTTCGCCCAGGACCAGGGAGTGGGCGACGTGCTGGCCGGAAATCTGCTGGCCTGGATGGGAGTGATGGGGCTGCTCGGCGTGCTGGCGGCCGGGATGATGGCCGATGCCTTCGGCGCGTCCCGCCCTACTGCGATGTGCTTCCTGATGCGAATCGGCATCTTCGCGCTGATTCTGCCGTTGCAGAGCACTCCGGCGATTCTGGCATTCGGGCTGCTCTACGGGTTCACATTCCTGATAACCGCGCCCCTCACGGTAGTCTTCCTGAGCAACATCTACGGCCCGAGCCGGTTGGGAACGTTGACAGGCGCCATATCCATGATCCACCAGATCATGGGCGGTCTTGGCGCTCTGGCCGGCGGATGGATCTACGACATGACCGGAGCCTACGATGCAGCATTCATCCTCATGCTGACTCTCTCGCTGGCAGCGATGGCGATGACGCTGGCAGTCCGCGAGCCGATGAAGGGGCGCAAGACGCCGATGGCCGCAGCAGTTTGCTGATCAATCCTCCTGCCGGGGCCGGCTTCCGCCGGCTTCGGCAGCGCCTAGTGGAACAGCAGGCCGCCGTTAACGTTGTAGGCCTGCCCGGTTACGAACGCGGCCTCGTCGCTGGCAAGGAAAGCGACAACGTTTGCAACGTCTTGCGGTTCGGCTATCCGGCCCAAGGGGCTGGCCTGTGCTCCTGCCTGCACTATCCGGCTGCGGAATTCCTCCTGCGTGATGCCCTGCTCGGCGGCCTGGTCGCGCTCCCAATAGCTCATGCGGTCGGTGTTGACGGGGCCGGGACACACAGCGTTGACGGTGATGCCGTAGGGCGCCAGGTCCAGGGCCGACGCCTGCGTCAGACCCAGCACGGCGAACTTCGATGCGCTGTAGGCAGCTCCCGTAGCGCTGGCCTGCTTCGAGGCATTGGAGGCAATGTTGACGATACGTCCGCCGCTGCCCGCCTCAATCATCCTTCGGCCCGCCTCTTTGGTCAGCAGGTAAGGGGCGGTGGCGTTGATTCGCAGGAAGTGGTCCCAAACGTCCTGCTCCAGCTCCGTAACCGGCGCTTTGTCCCTGCCGATGATGGCGCGGGCGTTGTTTACAAGTATGTCAATGCGCCCATAGTGGTCAACGACCTGCTCGACCATTCGCTCGATCTGCCCGCTGTCGCCCAGATCGCAGTAAACCGGAAAGGCTCGGCGGCCCCCTGCCTCCACTTCTTCCGACACGGCGTCGATGCCGCGCCAGCTATTGCGCACCTCGGCAGGCGGGAGGTCTTCCGCTTCCCGGTGCACGTCGGTCAGGGCGATGTCGGCGCCCATCCCGGCCAGTTTCACTACCGTCGCCCGGCCCACGCCCCGCATTCCGCCAGCGCCCGTAACCAATGCTACCTTGCCTTCCAATCCTGCCATTTCCATCCTCCGGGGTCCAGGATAACCTGTTTTTCTCACGCCGCATTATAGCCCGGCCGCCGCCTTGACACTGCGCCCGGCGGCTCTATGATAGGCGCAGCCAGCAGGCGGGAGGACGCTATGCCGACTTCGCTGATTCGGGGCAGATACGTCATCTGCGAGGCGGGAACTGCCCCAGGGAACAGCAGGGTGATAAGCGACGGCGCGGTGTTGCAGCGCGATGGCGTTATCGAGGCCGTGGGAACCTACGGCGAACTGCAAGGCCGCCAGGTTGACGAGGTAATCGGCAGCCCGCGTTTCCTGGTAATGCCAGGGCTGACCAACGCGCACCATCACGGCCGCGGCGTTTCCACGTTCCAGATGGGCACCGTAGACGGCTGCCTCGAGACATGGATCATCGAAGGCTGGGGACGCCGCCCCGTCGATTGGCGCCTGATTACCTTGTATACCGCAATCCAGATGCTCAAGTCCGGAACCACCACGGTTATGTACAACCATCCCCGCACTCCAGTGAAAGGGATAGTCGAGGAATCGGAGCAGGTGCTGGCCGGGTTTGCCGCAGCCGGAATACGCACGGCGTTTTCCGTATACTACCGGGATCGGAACCGGGTGGTCTACCAAGACGACGAAGCATTCCTGTCTGGCCTGCCCGACGACCTGGGCAAGGCGGCTCGCCGCTATCTGGCGATGACGGAAATTTCAGAAGACGATTACTTCTCCTTTTTCGAGTCCTTCCGGGAAAGCCACGGCCCGGAGGCTTCCGATGGTATGGTCTCCGTGCTGCTCAGCCCCAGCAACGCCCAGTGGGCCTCCGATGAGTTCTTCTTCCGCACCAGGGAAGTCGCCGCCCGGAACGGCGCCGCCGTCCATATGCACCTGGCGGAAAGCTGGTACCAGAAGGAATACGGCATCCGCGCCTGGGGGAAGACGCCGGTGAAGCATTTGGCAGACATGGACTTTCTCGGCCCCGAACTGTCATGCGCTCACTCGGTATGGCTGACTGATGACGACATCGAGCTGCTGGCCGGATCGGGCGCCACCGTCTGCCACAACCCCAGCTCCAACCTGCGGCTGAAGAACGGCATCGCGCCGGTTAATGCCATGCTGGCCGCCGGCGTCAACGTAGCGCTGGGCACCGACAGCACGGCCATCAACGACGATGATGATATGCTCCAGGAAATGCGGCTGGCTGCCAGGCTTCACCGACAGCCGGGCCTGGGGCGCCCGGCAATGGACAGCCATCAGGCCCTGCGCCTTGCGACAGCCAACGCCGCTCGCCCCACAGGGTTCCACGGCCGCATCGGGACGCTGGAGCCGGGCCGCTGCGCCGATATGGCGCTGCTGGACTGGGACGCAATGACCGCGCCCTACTTCGAAGGTTCCGGCGACGCCGCAGCGGACGCGGTAAACGCCGTGGTCTATCGGGGCAAGCCAGCCCACGTGGACACCGTGCTCATCAACGGCGAGGCTGCGGTCAGAGGCGGCAGGTTCGTCAAGGCCGACGAAGAGGAGGTCACGGCCGAGCTCCGCCGGCAGCTCGCCCGCCCCCTCGATACGGAAACGCTGGCCGCCCGGCGAATGGCGGCGCGTCTGCTGCCCTACATTTATCAATTCTACGAAGACTGGAGCATTCCCGCCGACGGCCCGCATTACCTGTACAACGGGCGGGCGTGAAATCCCGATCTGCGCCAGAGATTCGCCTGACCCCGCTGCCTGACCCCGCTATGGTAGTATGGCAGAGGCGGAGTACCGCCCGACCGAACCTGAATATATTAACCTGTAATAACAGGAGAATGTCTGCTTATGGCTACTGTAGGAAGCGGCAAGTATACCTATGAGGTTATCGAAAACTGGGCCCGTCTCCCCGACGGCATGACCTTCGGCACTGTCAGCGCCGTGGCCACCGACTCGCAGGACAGGGTCTACGCCTTCCAGCGCGCCGAGCCGCCGGTGGTCATCTTCGACCGCGACGGAAACTACCTGAGCTCGTGGGGCAATGGACGGTACGAGAACCCCCACGGCATATACATCGCCGACGACATAGTGTACCTGACCGACCGGGAGGGCAGCATCGCCCAGAAATGCACCCTCGACGGCGCCCCGCTACTCACGATAGGCTCCCCCGGCGTCTACTCCGACACTGGCTGCGAGGTGGCCGGCGAGGTCTGCCCCCGCTCCGCCGGGCCGTTCAACTATCTTACCGAGCTTGTGCCCTCGCCCAGCGGCGACCTGTATGTTTCCGACGGCTATCGCAACGCCCGAGTTCACCGCTTCAGCCCTGCCGGCGAGTTGATTTCGTCGTGGGGCGAGCCTGGCAAGGGTGGCCCCAATCAGTTCCACCTGCCCCACAGCCTGATTGTCGGCCAGGACGGGCGCATTTACCTGTGCGACCGCGAGAACAGCCGGGTGCAGGTCTTTTCCCCCGATGGCGAGTACATCACCATGTGGACCGATATGCAGCGTCCGCTGGACATCTCGCAGGACAGCGAGGGCATTTTCTATACCAGCGAGCGGCCCGAAAACGGCAAGCCGCCGCAGATCAGCGTGCTGGACGGCGAAGGCAAGGTGCTGGAGCGTTTCCCGGGCCGCTCGGCTCACGGCTCATGGGTGGACGCCCACGGAGACTTGTATCTGGCGTTGACCGCTGAGAAAAGCATAGACAAATACGTCCGGGCAGGATGATTCTCCGTCTCTCCCAAGGGCAGACAGAAAAGGGGAAGAGAAATGAGCGAAGGCTCCAACTCGCATCAGCCGGAATACAGGACGCTTTCCGGGCTGGAGGTCAAGCCGGTCTACGGGGTCGAGGCCGCGTCCAGCATAGACTTCGATCGCGACCTGGGCCGCCCCGGCGAGTTTCCCTTCACCCGCGGACCCTACCCCGATATGTACCGCGGCCGTCTCTGGACCCGCCGGCAGATAGCAGGTTTCGGAACCGCCCAGGCCACCAACGAACGCTATCGGTTCCTGCTGGAGCACGGCCAGACCGGCATCAGCACCGACTTTGACCACCCCACGCTGACCGGCTATGACTCCGACCACGAGCTGGCTGAAGGCGAGGTGGGTCGGCTTGGCGTCGCCATCGACACCATACGCGACATGAACGACCTATTCCGCGGGATTCCGCTGGATCAGGTCAGCGTGTCCCTGACTGTCAACCATCCGTCCATCGTGCTGCTCAGTATGTTCCTGGCTGCAGCGCAGGAGCGGGGCATCGACTGGCCGGCCCTGCGCGGCACGGTGCAGAACGACTCCCTTAAGGAGTTTCACGGCCAGAAGACCTTCGCGCTAGGACCGGAGCCTTCGCTGAAGCTCACCACCGATATAGTCGAGTTCTGCGCCACTCATGTTCCCAACTGGTACACCATATCCATCTCCGGCTACCACACCCGCGAGAGCGGTTCCAACGCAGTGCAGGAACTGGCCTTCACCATCGCCCAGGGCATGGCATACGTCGAGTCGGCTCTGGCGCGGGGGATGCCTGTGGACAGCTTCGCGGCGCGACTGTCCTTCTTCTTAGGCGTCCACAACGATATATTCGAGGAAATTGCCAAGTTCCGCGCCGCTCGCCGTATGTGGGCCAGGTTGATGCAGGAACGCTACGGCGCAACGCGCGCCGAGTCCATGCGGATGCGGTTCCACACGCAGACGCTGGGCTCCACGCTGATGCGTCAGGACGCCCAGAACAACATAGCGCGGGGAACCCTGCAGGCGCTGGCCGCCGTGCTGGGCGGCACACAGTCGCTCCACGTCAGCGGCTATGACGAAGCCTACGACATTCCCTCGGAAGACGCCATGCGGATGTCTCTGGCAACGCAGTTGATCATTGCTCACGAATCCGGCGCCGCCGCCACCGCCGACCCCCTGGGCGGCTCCCTGTTCGTCGAAACGCTGACCGGCGACATCGAGAACGCTGCGCTGGAGTATATAGCCCGGATCGACGAAATGGGCGCCGGCTCGATGCGGGCCGGCATCCTGAGCGCCATCTCCAGCGGATACATCGAGCGGGAAATCGCCCGCTCCGCCTACGAATACCAGCAGCGAATCGAATCGGGCAGGCAGGTCATTGTAGGCCTCAACCAGTACCAGTCGGAGGCGCAGCAAAAGCTCGAACTCTTCCAGTTCGACCCGGAAGAAGAGGAATGGCAGAAGAGGCGCCTGGCCGAGGCCCGCAGCAGCCGCAGCGCCGGCAGCGTCCGCTCTGCCCTGTCCGCGCTCCGGCAGGCAGCCAGAGACGACGCCAACCTCATGCCATCGACGCTGGAAGCCGTGAAAGCCCTGGCTACCGAAGGAGAGATCCTGGACACTCTGCGCGACATATACGGCGAATACGTAGACCCCGGAGTGTTCTAACATCAGCGGCAGCCATGCGTCAGGATGAAGAGCCGGAAGAACCTGCGGGAACTTTCAGACTGGAAACAGAAGTCGGCAACCCATCCCGAGAACAGTTTCTTTCAGCCCCGGCTTTAACTCATCGAGGCCGATATGGAAATCGTTCCCCGCCAGGTATTCAGAGACGCCCGCGACGCCCCGGGCAGATTCAGCAAATACGACCCTCGCTCCGACAAATTCCCGGAATCGCAAGTAATCGTTGACCTGAGGGTCTGTACGCTGGTGCAGCCCCCCGCAATCCTATGGTGCGCGATTTATCTTCTGCTTGCCAAAAGACACGGGAGTGATTGCTTGCTCCTGCTTCCAGTTGAGCAACTTGCAGCCAGAAGCCTTGTCGATGCGGGGTTGATTCGCGTTCTGCGGGAAGCCGAGGTCACTGTAGAGCCTGACCGCATTAAAATGGACATCTTACCTGAACTGACATTGCCGTTAACCAGATTTGAGCCTTCGACTGCCGAGGAGCTGGCAGATCGGCTGCATCTCTCGTTGTCCAGCCATCGGCAAGGTTCTGCGACCCTTCACACTGAAATTGCAGAAACGTTTTCCGAGCTGGTCAATAATGCGGCGGAACACTCGCAATCAAGTATCGGCTCCCTTGCATTTGTCCAGTTCCAATCTCTTGACAAACAAAGGCGGTTCGTAATCGGCGTCGCTGATGGTGGTATAGGAATACGCCAGTCTCTTGAACGAAATCCAAACCATCAGGATAATCATTGGTATGATTGGGTTGCGATAAGAAGAGCCACAGGCGAATTGGTAAGCGGCATGCCGAACAGCAGCCGGGGAATTGGGCTTTTCAGCATCTTCGATGAATCTCACCGGCCCGGTAGAGAATTGACGATACATTCGGGAAGAGGAATCGTTACCCTGAGCAGAGACTCACAAGCCAGAATGATTCGGGCCAATCTGTTTCCGGGTGCACTGGCGTTTGTTTCGATTCCATCGTAGAGTGGGTTTATGAAAAAGATCAGCGTGATTGACGCCGTTGACAAAGGTGTTCCGTTTCTAACGTCCCGGCAATCCGCTCAGAGAATCAAAGCGGCTCTGGCAGAAGAAAAGGGCCATCGGGATGGCAGCCTTGTCCTGGACTTCTCCGGAGCTGAGGGGGCCGCTCCATCTTTTCTTGATGAAGCGCTGGTGGTTGCAGAGGAATTTCTGTCGGATTCGGGACAGGCAAACGCAACCGTGACTTTCAGTCATCCCCCTGCAACTCTGGCAGCCAAACACCGCGCCATCGCCAGAGGCCACGGCAGGGTACTGGTGGAAACAGAGAACGGCGACTGGGAGTTCCGTAAACCCTGAACAGCGTACCGGATCACCTGAAGCGCAGAGAGGCTGCCGCCATTGACTAACCAGAACCGCCAGACTCCCCCCAAAGTACTCCTCGCCAAGATGGGGCTGGACGGGCACGACCGAGGCGTGAAAGTCATCGCCCGCGCCATGCGCGACGCCGGCCTGGAGGTCGTATACATGGGGATGCGCGTCACCCCTGACCAGATCGCCCAGACGGCCCTCCAGGAAGACGCCGAAGTGGTGGGCATAAGCATACTGTCTGGCGCCCACATGAGGCTGATGCCCCGCCTGACCAGGGCCATGAACGATAGGGGACTGAAGGATGACGTGCTGCTGATAGTCGGCGGCACCATTCCGGAGGACGATGTAGCGCCCCTTGAAGAAATGGGAGTTCACGGCGTATTCCCCGTGGGCAGCTTCACCTCCGGCATGATCGACTTCATCTTCGCCAACACCCGCGGGGCAAAATAGGCCGGAAGGCGCCCAATGACTGAATCCGACTGGCCGCCGCAATATCAGGCCGGCTACCTTCCGCCGGCGAGCCGGGAACACTGGGATCCCGGCCTCGAAACCATGCCGCCCGAAGAAAGGGATGTGCTGGTGCTTTCCAAGCTCAGAGGGCAAGTCCGACACGCTTGCCGGACTTCCGGTTTCTACCGGGAGTTCTACAGCGACGCATCCGTTGACCCGGAAAATCTCAACAGCCTGGAAGAGTTCGCCCAACTCCCCATCCTGACCAAGGACGATATTCGCCGCGAGCAGGAGCAGCACCCGCCCTATGGGCGATTCCTCTGCGTGCCGCCGGGCGAGGTCTTCCGTGTCCATGGCACATCCGGCACGACAGGGCGGCCTACGGTGTTCGGCATCGGGCGCGACGACTGGGCCCGCATCGCCGAAGCCCACGCCCGCATCTTATGGAGCGCCGGGCTGCGTCCTGAAGACATGGTCATGGTGGCCGCCGTGTTCAGCCTGTATGTAGGCAGTTGGGGCGCTTTGGTCGGGGCCGAGCGGCTGGGCGCAACCTGCTTCCCCTTCGGCGGCGGCGCGCCGGGCCAGACGGAGCGGGCCGCAGAGTGGGCCGCGATGGTAAAACCCACCGCCCTGTACGGCACGCCTTCCTACGCGCTCTATCTTGCCGAGACCGCCCGACAGATGGGCCTGGACCCTCTGGAAGACTTTGGCTTTCGTTTCATGTTCTTCTCCGGAGAGCCGGGCGCCAGCGTGCCCGCCACCCGCAGGCTGATAGAAGACACCTTCGGCTGCTACGTAGTAGACCAGGGCAGCATGGCCGAGATGACGCCGTGGATGAGCAACTCAGGCTGCCGCCACCTGTCCAGAGGAATGCACCTGTGGCAGGACATTGTATACACCGAGTTGGTGTCTCCCGACACGAAGCGGAACCTGCCTATAGGCGCAGAAGGCGTTCCGGTATACTCGCACACCGAGCGCACCTCCCAGCCGATGATCCGCTACTGGTCGGGCGACATTGCGCAGTGGGAGATGATAGACTGCCCCTGTGGACGAACCTACCCTACGCTGACCAGGGGCATCTATGGCCGGGCCGACGACATGATCATCGTTCGCGGCCAGAACGTCTTTCCTTCCCGCATCGAGGACATCCTACGCAGCATGGATGTGTTCGGCGGCGAGTTCCGGCTGCTGCTGGAACGGGAGCGGGGGCAGCTCGACCGCCTCACCGTGCATACCGAGGTCACGACCGAAACATTCGCCGGGCGGGAGTTCGACCCGGCTGCCCTTGAGCCGATACGCCAGGAAATCACTGCCGCTCTGCGCCGGGCCCTCGGCGTCGGCGTGGCGGTGGAGCTGAAACCGGCCGGGGAGTTCGAGCGTACACAATTCAAGGCTCGCCGGATCATCGACCGCCGCATTATCTGACAGCCGGAATCCTGCCCGCCAGTTACAGGATAAGCCATGACTTCCCGTCGCCCTGTCTGGGCCACACTGAACCACGGCCTGGGCGAGACAGTAGACATCCTCCGGGAAACGGTGCGCCAGTTCGCCAACGCTGAAATCGCTCCCCAAGCCGGCGAAATCGACCAGTCCAACGAGTTTCCCCGCAATCTGTGGCCCCGGCTGGGGCACCTGGGACTGCTGGGCATCACCGCATCGGAGGAGTACGGCGGGGCAGGCCTGGGCTACCTGGCCCATACCGTAGTCATGGAGGAGATTTCCAGGGGCTCGGCCAGTGTCGGACTCAGCTACGGTGCGCACTCCAACCTCTGCGTCAATCAGATTTTCCGCCACGGAAACGCAGAGCAGAAGCAACGCTACCTGCCTCCCTTGATCACCGGCCAGCATGTCGGCGCCCTGGCTATGAGCGAGCCGGATGCCGGGTCCGACGTTGTCGGTATGCGGCTGCGGGCGGAAAAGCGCGGCGACCGCTACATTCTGAACGGCAGTAAGATGTGGATTACCAACGGGCCCGACGCCGACACGCTGGTGGTCTATGCCAAGACCGACCCGGATGCCGGCTCCCGCGGAATTACCGCCTTTCTTGTGGAGGGCGATTTCCCGGGTTTCAGCCCGTCGCCCAAGCTGGACAAGCTGGGGATGCGCGGCTCCAACACCAGCGAGCTGGTCTTCAACGACTGCGAAGTGCCTGAGGAGAACGTTCTGGGCGAGGTGGGGCGCGGCGCGGCGGCGCTGATGAGCGGCCTGGATTTCGAGCGCCTTGTGCTTGCCGGCGGGCCTTTGGGAATCATGCAGTCCTGCCTCGATGCCGTAGTTCCTTATGTTCACCAGCGCCAACAGTTCGGCCAGCCCATCGGCGAGTTCCAGATGATCCAGGGTAAACTGGCCGATATGTACACTTCACTGTCTGCCTGCCAGTCTTACATTTACGCGGTGGCCCGGTCTGCCGACCGCGGACGGATTTCCCGCAAGGACGCCGCCGGCTGCCTGCTGTTTTCCGCAGAGCGGGCCACGCAGATGGCCCTGCAGGCCATCCAGACCCTGGGCGGCGTCGGCTACACCAGCGAGTTCCCCACCGGGCGCCTTCTCCGCGATGCCAAGCTTTATGAGATAGGCGCCGGCACCAGCGAAATCCGGCGAATGCTCATCGGCAGGGAACTGTTCCGGGAAACAGCTTGAAACGCCCGGTTCTTTTGGTTGCCCTGTTTTTCGCGCAGCTCTTGAGCGTTGCAGCCGGGGCCTGCGCGCCGGAGCCAACGCCTACACCGTCCTTCGTCATAAACCCGCCTGCCACGGCGACTCCCACGCCTGCGGCTTCCAGCACTCCCGGTTCGGCTGCCGTGGCGAATGAGACCGCCGAAACTCCGTCGCCAACTGCGGACACATCTGGCCATCCCGCTTCTTCCACACCCGTTCCTTTCACGCCCGCTGCACCATTGAACGCCAATGACCTGACGCATCTGCCCAACGACCCTACGGAATTAATGTTCGCTATAATGGAGCAGCCTCTGGCGGACGTAGGCCGCAAAATGGCGTATTCCCACAACGACGCCTTTATTCCCGTAATCATCGAATTCCTGCGGTTCCAGCAAAACGAAGAGGCCCGGATTACGCTGGCGTCTTTTCTGGTTCGCATCCGGGACAGGATTCCCGAGGACGAGTTCTCTATAGTGCCGCAAGGTCAGGACAGGTGGGATTGGTGGGTAAGATGGCTGGCCCGGAACCCTCAGGTCTCTGCACCCGAAGATTACGACGCCTGGAAGGGTCAACTTTTCAGTATCATCGACCAGCCGATGGGCGAGTTCCTGTATGCCGGGGCGCCTGCAACCATCCGGCTGGAGGAGATCGTCTGGGGCGGGGTGCCTCGAGACGGCATCCCCGATCTGCGTTTTCCTCCGCACATTCCCCCCGAAGAGGCCGCCTATCTCGAATCGGGCGACAGGGTGTTCGGCGTTTCCATCAATGGAGAACACAGGGCCTATCCTCTGCGGGTGCTGAACCCCCACGAAATGGCGAACGACGCGCTGGGCGGGGTGCAGTTCGCGCTGGCGTATTGAACGCTCTGTGGTTCGGGAATCGTGTATTCCGCAGAAATCAACGGCGAGACAACTGAGTTCGGCACTTCCGGAATGCTCTATCGCAGCAACAAGCTGATGTACGACCGGGCTACCGAAACGCTGTGGAATCAGTTCACAGGGACGCCGGCGGTAGGCCCTTTGGCCGGAAGCGGCATCCGGCTTGAGGTGATTCCCAATGTACTGACAACTTGGGGCGAATGGCTGGAGACGCATCCGGACACCACTGTCATCAGTAACGACACCGGGGTATATGACGCCAGCTTCTACCTACCGGAACATGACAGGAATTCGATTTATTTCTCTTACCGCGCCGCCCCCGGCATCATGTTCCCAGTGGCCGGGGTAGACGGGAGCCTGCCCATCAAGCAGCAGGTGTTCGGCTTGGCGTTCGGCGACACGGCTCGGGCCTATTCCCGTTCCGACCTGGCCCGCTCGCCTGTCTTGAACGACACGGTCGGCGACCAGGAAACGGTCATCGTAACGGTGGCCGGCGGCGGAGTCCGGGCCTACGACCGAGGGGGGCTGGAATTCCGCATCGGCGCCGAAGGCCGGCTTCTGGACGATCAGGGCAGGGAGTGGAGTGTTTTTGAAAACGCCATCGAGGCCGCAAAAAACCCGGCAGAGAAGCTGCGGCGCCTGCCATCAAGGGACGCCTACTGGTTCGGCTGGCAAGCCTTCTACCCGAACACCGAACTCTGGCGACCCTAAAAAGCGGCGACAGCATCCGTCTCCACCCTCCCTTTTCAGGTTCTCGCATTCCTATTGGCAGTAGTGTCTCACTTTGGAATTGATCGACCTTGCACTGCCTGATGGGTTGACAGACAGAATATCCTATGCGACGGTTAAATGCCGAGTTACACGACACCGTGAGGTATGGGATCATGCAAAGATATGTCTTTCCCAGCTCGGGACTAAAGCCAATGATGGGAGCAGCTATAGTCGCAGTAATTGCGCTGGCAGTTCTCCTTCTACCTACTATCCCGATCTTGGCCCAGGACGGGCAGATGCCCCCTGACACCAACGTCAAGATCACCTACAACGACCGAGGCCGCATCTCCGATCTGTGGGCCGCCGACGGCTGGAACGTCAGGACACTATCAGGAGAATGGGTCTCAATTGGATTCCCGACACGGGTCAGGGACGTCAAGATCTGGGTAGTCTCGGACCCTCAGCCCTTCGTCCTGGAATACACAATGAAACCCAGGTCCGTCAATCTGGACGAGAACGAACGAACCACCAGTTGGACTGCCAACGGAAGCGCCCGCAATCTCAAGGTCCTGATGCTGGATGAGAAACCGACGCTGATTGCGGATCCTGACAAACACATCGTACTACCGCCAGCACAAAGGACGGTGGACGTGTGCTTCAAACTGCGCTCCGTACAATGGGCCGGAGGAACCTACCTGGAAACCCGAGGCGGACTGCGACAGGTCGACCAGCATCCGTTGCTGACCCGTCCTTACTACGGCCCAGGAGTAATGATCTCTTCCGGCATACCGTCGTTCATACCGGACCCCACGAACCTTGCACCCTGCGTAACGCTTGGGCCAAATCCCAGTGATCGGGACTACGACGTTCAGTGGGACTGGGCCGGACCCGAGGGATCCGCCTTCCTTGCCACGGCGATCCAATATGCCCGCATCGATCGCGCTTCCATGCCGGAAGTGAAATCCGGCAGCGACGGCTACGCCGTCTTCGGCAGCGGCGTGAACGTAAAGATCTGGCCCATGCGAGGGCAGATCTCCCACTGGGAACACCGCTCCAAGAAGACTGCCGGCGGAGCCGACTTCGGTCCTTGGCAGAAATCCAACGGCCTCACCGCATACGACCAGTGGGGCAACGTGCCTCTCCCCGGCGTGGTAGGCATAAACACCGAGCACGTGGTACAACTGAAAGCCGTAACCGACTTGGGCGAGGAAAGCTCTGTTAAGGAGTTTAAAGTACTGCCCCTGAGCTCCAACCCCATACCGGTCGTAACATCCTCCACCACACTGAACCTGGCCGAAGGCGAGCAGGGCAGCTACACGCTGACCTACCCCATGAAGCCCAGGCATCCCGTAATCATCGACACCGTCAGCAGCGACCCGACGGTAATCACCACATCGGGACAGGTGACCTTCCACGCTGACAACTGGACCGTTCCACAGAAGGTCACGGTAACCGCAGCCCGCGACAACAACGGAAACCCGCACCAGGTAACGGTTTCCAACAACTCACAGACGCCTAGGGTGCAGGCTGCGGCAGTCACGGTAAACGTGTCCGATACCGACCTGGAACTGGACATCAAACCACAGACTCTGACCCTGAACGAAGGCGGATCAGGCAGCTACACAGTGGCCCTGAAGCAACAACCGGACGCCACGGTTACCCTGTCGCCGGTAAATCCCGCCGAATCCAACGTTTCCGCTATCGGAAATCTGACTTTCACCAGAGAGAACTGGGCTACCCCCCAGCAAGTGACCGTAACCACCACGGTCGACAGTCGGACGGATGACGGAAGCGCCGTTATAACTTACCGCAATGGTGAACGTAGAGTCTTCGGCAGCCTGACTGTCAGCGTCGTCAACACGACCCCGATATTCTCGCTATACTCGGACCGAACCAATCACGGCAGGGAGACCACAGAGATCCAACTGAATATACTGTCGGACCGCAATATACCGCGCGGCGCCAAAATCCCGGTGAACATTCTCCTGGGCGGCGCAATCCTAAGCTCCGACGTCGAGGGTTCGCTGGTACAAACCCGAACGGCAACGTTCAACGGTGAACGCAGGGGAATTGTTCGGATACCCCTCACCAAGAACAACGACAACGACATCTCAAGGACCTTCCATGCTCAGCTCAAGCCGGGCACCGGGTATGCAGTGGACCATGGCGCTCACACGACGACCTCGGGCATCATAACCATTCAGCACCGGCCTTTTCCAGGACCGCCTGCCCTGAACGTCCAATTCCCTGAGGGACAGGTAGATCTTTCCTGGAGCCGGGAATACGACAGCAGGCACTTAGTTTACAAGTTGGCCGAAAGCACGCTTACTGACGCCGGCGGAACGTCGTATTGGAACTCTTTTATCCATGAAACCGGCGAGACCAGAACAAGTTCCACTAATAATCCCGACACAAACTGTGACAATGGACCTCCACTCCCGTTAACCCAGACCGGAGTTAGCCTGAACAAGGCGGACCATTTCCATGGGCGCGAAGTCACATACAGAATCTCCATCTGCCCCAATGGGCGGCAAGATTCGACAACCGTATCGGGAAGAATCAATAACCCCAGCAAACCGATCGTAACCTTCGTCGGTGAACCGAAGCCCGCATCGGACTTCTCGGCAGGCGAAACCCATACCTACCAAGTCGGTCTGCACACGGACTTAAAGGAGGTAACAGACACCGGAGGTAGGACGACCACAGTCCTGCTGACCAGCAGTGACGAAAACGTAGCAACGGTGAGCCCCTCCACGCTCACCTTCCGAAGCGGCAGAGTCGACCCACAAGCAGTGGCTGTCAAAGGCATTGGAGCCGGTACAGCAACCATCAGTTACCAGGTCAAGTTGCAAACTGGCAGTAGAGGCGCTACCTGGACCGACACCGCTCAAACCACCGTGAAGGTATACTCACCCAAAACAGTGGCGCAGCCTACCGGCTTGACTGCTACTCCTGGCAACGGTCGCGTAACACTAGCCTGGGAGCCCGACGCCAACCCCACCATCCGGCGCTATGAGTACCGGAAATTCTCTCTGATCCAGGCGCTCAGTAACGAGGTCCCAGCTTGGGAAAACATCCCCGACTCCACCACCGGAACCCGGAAGCACGTGGTAACGGACCTCACCAACGGCCTGCTCTACCGGTTCGACATCCGGGCCGTAGGCCCCTCTGATCCCAGCCCTGCTTCCCAACAGGTAGTGGCAACGCCGATGGCTGACGGCGTAATAACCCCCAGCGGAACACTGTCGCTGTCAGAAGGGAATTCCGTTCGATACTCCCTGCAACTGAGCGTCGCTCCCAGCGGCACAGTAGCCGTTACCCCCCGCAGCAACCGTGAGAACAGCGTACTGCCCATGGGCAGCCTGATCTTCGGTCCGGACAACTGGAACGTCCCGCAGAGCGTAACCCTGTACGCTCCGGATGACCATCTGAACCGAGGCGCCGTAAGCGCGGAAATCACGCACTACGCTCACGGAGCAGGCTACGCCCAGCCAACCAAGGTAGGCGATACCGTCACCGTGTCCGTAACCGACAACGATGTGAACACGCTGCTGACCACTCACTCCATGATCAACGTTGCCGAAGACGGAAACGTCTCCTACCTGCTGCGGCTGTCGAAGCGGCCAACCGGTAACGTTACCGTCAGCTGGTCAGTCTCGGAGAGCAACGCTGTCGATGTCCACGCCGGCGACAGCGGGAAGACCCGTTCCCTGACCTTCACTCCGGCCAACTGGGACGTATACCAGCGGATACAGGTCGACGGGAAGCAGCTCACCGACGGTAATGCATTCAGAATCGTCAGCGTAACCCACCGCGCCAGCGGAGGCGGCTACGAAACGGCGCCTGCCAAGAAGGTCCTGCTCCAGGTCCAGGACGTCAATCCGCAGTAACCCTGCCCGCAAGGCATCAACCTATTCAACAGGGCGCTTGAACATTGTCAAGCGCCCTGTTGAATTTGGGAATCACATACGATGTTACCCATGCTAGTAGTAGAGTAGGGCCGGTAATGTCTTGCATTCCTATTGGCGCGTTTCTGGCCTACAATACGGGCAGCCGAAATTCAGGAGATAATCGGGAGGTTAACTATGCCTAGTCTGACACTGGCGGAAGCGGAAGTAATCCTGGCGGCGGCCAAGGCCAAGGTGCTCGAAATGGGCGCCAGCATGAGCATCTCGGTGGTTGACCCGCGCGGCGACCTGATTACCATGATGCGCACCGACGGCGCCTCGTGGCGTACCCCGCCCATCTCGCGGGCCAAGGCCGTGGCGGCGTCCTGCTTCGGGCGGGCCAGCGGAGAGCTGACCGAGAACGCCCTGGCCCCTGTTTTCCGTGGCCTGATGGCAATGGAAGGGGGACACATGATCCCCGGCCAGGGCGCTCTGCCTGTCTTCAGGAACGGGGAACTCGTGGGGGCCGTCGGCGGCAGCGGCGGCACTGCGCAGGAGGACGAGGACGCTGCCCGCGCCGGTATCGAGGCCGCCGGACTGTCGGCTGCCCGGTAGCGGTCTCAACACATCACCCGCTGAAAAAAGCAGGAGGCGCATGGCGGTGCGCCTCCTGCCTTTTCTTCAGCAAACGCAGCTCCGGCCCTCGGCCTGCCGGCTACCGCTTCTGATACACCTGGAAACGATGGCGATTGGTCTCCACCACGTAGAGACGCCCTTCGGAGTCCAGCGACACGGCCACCGGCCCCCAGAAATACGGCTCGGTCTGCGAAGAGATGTGGTATGGGGTGTTCAGGTGCGGCGGCAGCTTCGGTGTCAGGTCGGAGCGGTCCCGCTCCGCCTTTTCTTCCGGGTTGACCGACAGGTACTCATGTGCCCATTTGGACAGTGTGCCTTGCCCCCTCAGCAGCAACTGGAATCCGCCCTCCGGGTCGAGAACCTGCACTCTCTCATTGCCCCAGTCGGCCACATAGATAAACCCCTCGCTGTCCACGGCAACGCTGGTGGGGCGATGGAACTGCCCTTCGCCATCGCCTGATGCACCAAAAGAGGCCAGGTATTCGCCGTCGCCGGTAAACTTCTGGAGGCGGTCGTTGCGCCAGTCGGCGACGTAGACGTTGCCGTCCGAGTCCGTGGCCGCGCCCCAGGGCAGGTTGAATTGCCCGGGGCCGCTGCCGTGCGAGCCCCACTTGCCAGCGTAAGCGCCGTCCATGGTGAACTTC
Source organism: Dehalococcoidia bacterium (assembly GCA_965115955.1). GTDB lineage: Bacteria > Chloroflexota > Dehalococcoidia > Lucifugimonadales > UBA3495 > VXOI01. The sequence continues at coordinate 308,282 of OZ220473.1, forward strand.
TGCACCCGTGCGTTGTGCTGCTCGACAACGTAGATGGAGCCGCCTCCTGAGCTGGTCGAAGGGCTGGCTGCGATGCCTGCGGGGCCGTTGAACTCGCCGCAGCCGGTTCCGCGGGTTCCCCATTTGCGCAGGAAGTTTCCTTCGCTGTCGAAGACGGTCACACGGTGGTTCTGCTCGTCGGTGATATAGAGGTGGTCGCTGCCGTCGAAGGTCATGCACACAGGCCAGCGAAACTGGGTATCTCCATCGCCGGCCCCATCGCCGAATTCATACAGGTAGTCCTCGTCTAGGTTGAGGACGCCCACGCGAATGGCGGCGGCGCGGGCGGGATCGCATCGGTTCAGCACGAATATCCGTCCGTCGCCGCTGACAGCCAGGTCGTAAGGATTGGCGAACCCCCGCCCGTTCAGCCCGTTGTTGACGATGCCGATGGTCTTGACGTATTCCAGCGCGATGCTGGCATTCTGGGTCTGGGTGGTCAAAACAGTCCCCCGGCTCTCTCCCGACTCTTTCAGGGAGATGGAAAATCAGGCTAGCTGGTACTCGCGGGTGGCGGCTATGAGACGGAGCATATTGCCTACCCGCTGCTCCGATTCGTCGCCGGGCTGGTGACCGCGCAGGTCCAGGTTGCCCTGGCGCTCGGCATAGTCGACCAGCGTTTCCCGTGTGCTATCGCGCATGTCGATGGGGCCCAGAAGGTCCACGCAACCCTCGGCGAACTCGGCGGGCGTGAGCACGCCGTCGCCTGTTGCGGCCAGCCGGTCAATAATGGCGCGGATTCCGGGGCTGCTGATGTCGGCCAGCTCCCTGGCAGCGAAGTTCACCCGCTCGACCAGCGACCCGCTGTCGATCCACTCGACCCCCTCGTGCCACCCCTCGACGGTGGGCGGCTGCAACAGGCCCTGGCCCATATACAGCATATTGTTGGACACCCGCTCAATGCCCAACTCGGGAGTCTGATGGCTGCCCGCCATGCGGACGGCGCCCACCACCATTTCCACCGGCCCTTTGACGCGAGCGAAGCGGGCCTCGCCGGATTTGAAGTAGTCGGAGTTGAACAGCGTCCGCAGCACGTCCTTAACCCGGTAACCCGACTCGAAGTAGGTCTCCTTCATCGCTGCTATGGCTCGCTTGCCCTGCTCGGTGACCTCGTCGGCAGCGAAGAACTGGAACAGGCGGGTGCAGATGAAATCGGCGGTAGCATCCTGCCTGGCGATAATGCGAATGATGTCCTCGCCGTTGAAGTTGCCCGTCTCGCCCAGAAAGGTCTTCTCGCCGTCATCGTGGTCTTCTTCGCGGTAATCGAAGTGCCAGGCGATGCGGCCGTAGGGCCAGATGGAATCCTTGTAGGCCCGAATTGCCATATACTCGGCGTTGCCCAACGTCCAGCCGGTGAAGGCGCGGGCGCATTCCTTGATGTCGTCCTCGGTGTAATTGCCGATGCCCATGGAGAAGAGCTCCAGCAGCTCCCGTCCATAGTTCTCGTTGATGGCGGCGCCGTGGTTATCCTGGTTGTCCAGCCACACCAGCATGGCCGGGTCTCTGGAAATCTCCAGCAGCAGTTCGTCGAAGGGGCCAAGCCCGTTGCGGCGGAACATTTCAACCTGGTTGAGCTGGGAGCGGGCCTGATTCAGCTTGGTGTAGCCTGTGGCGAACAGCCCATGCCAGAACAGGGCGATCTTCTCTTCCAGCGGACTCTCCGTAGAGATCATTCGATACATCCAGTAAGCTGCGGAGCCTGGCAGGTCTCGCAGCTCCGACTGCTCCACATGGTAGCGGCGGATCAGGTCGTCGGGCATGTTATTGGGGGTCGAAGTATCCAGCAGCTCCTCTACCGTCGCCTCGTAGCCCTGCTCCAGGCAGCGCTCCAGCTCGTCGCGGTGGGCGCCGAACCCGGCCCGGCGGAGAAGGTGGGCCATCAATGCGATGTTGCTTTCACTCATCACAGTTCCTCCTGTTAAAGATTTGCCTCTCGAATATGGAGAGCCGGACGGCCCCGTCAGCTCCTGAACAGGTCGAATTGCTCGAACTGGCCGTTGACAATGGGGTCAGGGTCGATACCCATCCACTTGTCCAGTATGGCCGAGTAAGTTGAGCGGAAGTCGTTGTTGGGCCGAAGGTCGCCGTTGAGCTGCTCTGCTTCGCGCAGCGACGGGTACTCCCCGTACAACCCGCCATTGACCGAGCCCCCTATCAGGAACGCAACGCCGCCGGAGCCGTGATCACTGCCGGTGCCGTTGTCCCTGATGCGGCGGCCAAACTCGGAAAAGATCAGCACTGCCGCATCATCTTCGCGCCCATGCTCCTTCAGGTCGTCCATCAGGCTGCCGACGGAGCCGGCTACGTCGTCCCATAGCTGGGCGTGGGTCGGCAGCTCTCCGGAGTGGGTGTCGAAGCTGCCGTGCTGAGTGTAATAGACCCTCGTCCCCAAGTTGGCAAGGAACACCTGAGCGATGCTCTTCATGTTTCTGGACAGGGAATCGTTCCGGTATTCGACAGTGGAAGAATACTGCCCGGGAGCGGTGCGGAGAATGTCGGCCCCCAGGTAGGCGTCTTGCCCGGTCTTGCTGAGCAGCGACATCACCGGGTCGCGGCCCGCGACGTTGCCGTACATCCGGGAGAAGGCCTCGAGGGTAAACATGCGCAGCTCTTCGTCTTCGATGTCCGGGAAGAGGCCGTATGTCTCCAGGTCGCCCACCGAGGCCACGGACACGCCGGGGCAGCCCAGCGCCCGGGGGAGCCCCCGCCCGAAGTTGACGGCGGTCAGCACGTTTTCGCCCTGCGGGTCGATTTCGCGTACAGCGCGGCCCAACCAGCCCTCGGTTCCAATGGCGTCCGGTTCGGCTGTGTGCCAGATGTCCATGGAGCGGAAGTGGGAGCGGTTCGGGTTTTCGTAGCCGATGCCCTGGATAACGGCGACCTTGCCCTCATCCCACAGCCGCTTCATCGGCGTCATGCTGGGGTTGAACCCGATCTCATCATTCAGGGGAAGCACCCTGTCCTGCGGGATATGCACCGTGGAACGGGAATCGTAGTATTCGCCCCTGGCATAAGGCACGACCGTATTCAAGCCGTCGTTTCCGCCCGAAAGCTGGATTACAATCAGTCCTTTTTCGCGCTTGTTGCTAGTCATCTCTGCCATCCTCTCGATAACTGCTTTGGTCGCCCTAAATTTACTATGCGACGCTGATTCAGGCAAGCGCACAGCTCTTCACAGCCGAATCTTGCCATCGCAGCCGGGCCCCGCTGCCCTGCGCCGTTCGATACACCGGGCCTGCGCCTGGCCGGTCAATCTTCCGCTTCTTCATCCGCTGCTTCAGAGGGAAAAGCGGGCCGCAGCAGGAACTCGTAGACTGCGGCGCCCAGCGGCCCGCCTGCCATAGGCCCCACGATGTAGGCCCAGAACCCGCCCGATGGCCCTGGAATAGCCATCTCGCCCCACCCGGCAAAGAAAGAGACGAGGCGGGGGCCGAAGTCGCGGGCCGGATTCCATCCACCCTGCGTGAGCGGGGCCATCATGCTTATCAGCAGCGCAACAGTGAGCCCGATGAACGCCGGAGCAAGATGCTTAACGGGAAGGCTGCTGTTGCGGCGATCTACGAGGGCGAAGATCATCAACACCAGAATCCCTGTTCCAACGGCCTCTACCGCCGCCGCGCTCAACGGCGAAACAAGAGCCTGGGCCGTTTCGTCGACTCCCATCATGCCGGGGTTGGGGAAGTATTCGCCGAACATCAGGGCAGAGAGCTGGCTTCCCGGTTCCCCCCGCTCCAGCCCATGCTGCTCCTCGAACCGCCGAATGAAAGAGCCGTACAGCATCAGCACGGAAAGCCCGGCCAGCACGGCGCCCAGCAACTGCGACGCCCAGTAGGGCAGCAGCATTCGCAGAGGGAAATCGCGAGGCCGAAAGACGGCGAAGGCCAGGCTGACGGCCGGATTCAGATGCGCACCCGAAACTGCGCCGGTGAGGTATATGGCCATCGACACGCCGATGGCCCATGCCGCGGCCACCTGCCACAGCCCCACCTGCGCGCCCGCCAGCACTGCAGCGGCAACCACGGCAGTGCCAGCAAACACCAATAGCCAGGTGCCGATGGTCTCGGCAACGCAGCGGCGCAGCAGATCGCATCGGAGAAGACGGTTCCGCAGAAAGAAGCGGCCCATCCGGCCCGAAACGAGGCCGGAAAAACCAGCGGAAGGCGGTTCAGTCACCCCAGGCGCAACCCCTCCGGTTTGACCGCATATGGAAGGATGCTGGGCAACAGGGCGGGAAGCGCTGGCTCTGCTTCAGGGTAGGGCGAGGCTTTCTTGCGGGATCCGGGTTTATCTTGCGCTGCATGGCTGAATGCTATTCCCTTTCCGCACTGCAAATCAAGCCCGTTTCCATGACTGCCAGATTTCGAGGCGGCGCCTCAACATGCCCGGAACAGTTGCCCTTTGATGCTGAACCGAAGCCCCCCCGCGAGGGAACCGGACGCCAGCAACCCTGAATCAATCAGGCCGGCGCTTCGCCGCTTGCTGCCCGAAAGGCAGGCTGACGATGAAGCGGCTCCCATCGCCCGCAGCGCTCTTCGCTTCGATGGTTCCGCCGTGCGCTTCGACCAGCCTGCGGGCGATGGTCAGCCCCAGCCCACTGCCGCCGGTGTCCCGGGAGCGGGAAGGGTCGGCGCGATAGAACCGGTCGAACAGGCGGGGCAGATCCTCGGGGTTGATGCCCGGCCCAGTATCGGACACCGTCACTTCTACCGAGCTGGCAGTGGATAGGGCGGATACCGAGACGCTGCCTCCTTCCGGGGTGTGGGTGATAGCGTTTTCCAGAAGGTTGCCGATGACCTGGGCAATTCGGGTTGAATCCAGCTCCGCGGGAGGCAGGGCCGGTTCGTCCTCGAAGATGATGGTTACGCCCTTGGCTTCGGCTCGCGGGCGAACGGCTTCAAGGCTTGCCTGAAGCAGAGCGCCAATATGCACAGAAGAAAGCCGCAAACGCAATTCGCCGGCTTCCACCTGGGCGAGCAGGCGCAGGTCTTCAACCAGCCTGGACAGGTGGAGGGCCTGACTGTGGATTGTGTCTATCGCTTCCGGAGTGGGCTGAACCAGGCCGTCCCGGATGGCTTCCAGGTAGCCCTGGATGTTCGACAGGGGAGTCCGCAGTTCGTGGGCAACGTCTGCCGTCAGATGGCGACGCTGACGTTCGGCCTCTTCCAACCCCTCGGCCATGGCGTTGAAGCTTTGAGCCAGCTCCCTTATCTCGGTCGGGCCGGCAGTCTCCGCCCGCTGCGACAGGTCGCCCCGGCCCAGGCGTCTGGCCGCCGCCCCCAGATTTTGCAAAGGAGCCAGCGTCCGCCGCGACAGCAGCCACACCAGCAGGGTTCCAAGAATAGCGGCACAGACGCCGGCCCACAGCAGGGAGCGATTGACTAACTCCGGAATCCGCGCAACAGCCGGGTCAAGGCTGTCCAGCAGCGAGTCTCCCTCCGGGGATACGGCGGAAACAGTGAAAGCCCCCACCTGTTCCTCACCGTCGTGCACCGGAAACTTCTTCAGGTCTTTCCACGGCCCGCCTCTGCTCTTCCGATCGCGCCCGACAGTCCCCCTGTTGAAGGAATCGTGGGAGTCTGCCACCACCGCACCGTAGGAGTTGTAGACGATGATACGGCTCCCGGACACGAGCCCTGTGCGTTCCAGAGCCTCCTGAAGGGCCGGTTCGTCCAGGTTCCAACCCTGCTTTCCTGCGTAGTATTCGGAAACAAACTGGCGCACGCGCGCTATTCGGGCCAGATCCCGGTCTCTATCGAATTTCCGGGTTTCATGCCCGGCCACTACGCCGGCGGCAAGGCCAATCAGGCTCAGGGCCAGGGCCAGGGCCAGCACGAACCCCAGCGCCAGACGGAACTGCAAACTGGAAAGGGGCCCCGATCCAAAGTCAGGCATGGCCTCACCCGCTGTCTAGGAGGCTTCCGAGGGATCCAGGCGATACCCGCTGCCATAGACCGTCTGGATCAGCCTGGCGCTCCCTTCAGGCATAGCCGCCAGCTTCCGACGCAGACTGGAGACATGGGCGTCCACGGCGCGGTCGAAACCGTCGAAATCGTCATCGAACACCTGGTCAATGATCTCGTCGCGGGTGAACGTGCGGCCCGGTCGGCGCATAAACAGGGCGAGAATGCGGAACTCTGTCGGAGTAAGCCGCACATCGGCGCCTGCCACTGTGGCCCGGCGGGCCCCCTGGTCAAGTTCGACCAGTCCGGCGGAAAGTTTAGCAGGCCCGTCGGCGTCCGCATCGCGGCGGGCGCGGCGCAGCACGGCCCGCACCCGGGCCGCCAGCTCGCGAGGGCTGAATGGCTTGGTAACATAGTCATCAGCTCCCAGGTCAAGGCCTGTCAGCCGGTCTTCCTCCTCCACTCGCGCCGTGAGCATGATGATCGGCACTGAGGATTCCTCCCGCAGCGTCCGGCACACATCAAATCCGTTGAGCTGGGGAAGCAAGACATCCAGAACCACCAAGCTGGGCTGTTCCTCTCTGGCAAGAGCCAGCCCTTTTGCCCCGTCTCCGGCCAGCACTACCTGGTAGCCGTCCCTTTTCAGATAGAGGCTGGTCAGCTCCAGTATATGCGGGTCATCGTCAACCACGAGGATGGTGTGTTGGGCCTTTGAAGGCTCCATACCGTCGGATTCCCTTTTGACCGCGGAATCAGCTTCCGCTAGCTGCGTTTCCCGTTCCCAGCAGGCCGGATGGGCGCGGGGCGAACTCGCTGCTCGCCCCGCGCCCGTTGGAAAAGGGAAGCGGTTATCCCGATTGCTCTCCGCGGTTCAGGCAGAGTTCGCATTGCTGCCCGAGGCGGTTTCAGTAGCCAAACCAGCCGTGATGCCCGCGTCCGCGCCCCCGGTCGCCATGCCACCCGCGCTTTCCAAAGCTCTTCTTTCCAAAGCTCTTCAAGCTGCCCGATTCGATCTTTTCCCGGATATCGTCTGCTTCTTCCTCGGTAATTTTTCCGCTGTCTATGGCTGCCTGCAATGAGCTTTCCATTCGCTCTCTGCGAATGTCTGTCATCGCCTGCTCGATAGCGGCGACCACGTCGTCGGCGCTCACCGCCTCTCCGTCCGCTGACAGCAAAGCCCCTACCCGGTCGGCATAGTCCTGGGCGTCGCCGCCCCTGAAACCGGACCGTTTGCCGCCGCGCCAGAAGTATGAGCCGATATAGTCATTGTCGCGATACTCCTGGGCCTCTTCCTCGGTCAGCCGGCCGCTGTCGATGGCCGCTTGCAGCCTGCTCTCCAGCGCCTCGCTGCGCATCTCTTCCGCCGCCCGCTTCATGGCGGCAGCCGTGGCTTCGGCGTCGGTTCCCAATGTTCCGGCTACACGGCCGGCCAGGTCATCCAGGGCGGCGTCGGCAGCCGCTTCCCGTACTTCTTCCCGGGCCTGGGCGATAGCATCGGCCGTTTCCTGCCCGTCGGTTCCGAGAATTTCCGCCACCCTGGAAGCCACAGCAGAATGGCGCTCGTCGTGATTGCCCCGGCCCCAGCCCCAGCCGTGGCCTGAGCCACCCCACGCCAGCGCAGCGCCGCCGAAAACGGCTGTGGTCAGCAGCCCGACGGACAGCGCCATCAGAAACCATTTCTTCCTCATACCTTCCCCTCTTCGGTCTATACTCGCCGGGCGGCGCCACCCGACGGCAGTTCCCAATTTAGCAGCACACTTTCAAGGAATTATGAAGGGACCCGAATTCTGCGGGACTTTTTCAGCCCGGCGCGACCGGACGAGTACTCAGGCGCGTCGAACATACTAGAAGGCGGGGCGGTTGAGGACCGACTGGTCCACCTTGCGCAGTATGAGCCGCCCGTCGCCGGGGCCGCCCAGAAGCTGACCGTCGTCCACCATCACCTTACCGCGCAGTATGACGGTGGTGGGCCAGCCTTCGACTTCCCAGCCCTCCCAGGGGCTGTAGTCGCGGACGTGCAGGTCGAAAGCGGACAAAGTCCTCTTGACCGACGGGTCGATGATGCAGAAATCGGCGTCGCTGCCTGCGGCGATGCAGCCTTTGCGCGGGTACATGCCCAGCAGCTTGGCGGCGTTGGCCGAAGTAACGTCTACGTATCGCTCCAGCGACATGCCGCGCTTGACCACCGCCTCGGTGTAATTCACTCCCATACGGATTTCGATGCCCACGTTGCCGCCGCGAATGTCTCGGACGTTGGTTCCGGCGGTCTTGTCCAGGTATGTGGTGAAGCTGCTGTCGGTGGCGGTGAAAGACAGATCGCCGTTCATTATGCCGTCCCACAGCGCAGTGCGGTCCTGGTCGAACTTCAGCGACGGGTAGGTATGATACTTCATACCGTCGGGTTCCCTGTACTGCCCGGCCTCAAAGGATAGGGCCAGGGTCAAGACCTCGCCGTAGACCGGCATACCGGCGGCGCGGGCCTCGGAGATCACGTCCAGTCCGTCGCTGGCGGTAACGTGCACGAAGTACATACCGACGCCGGTGCGCTGCGCCAGCCGGACTACGTGGCGGAAGGCCAGGTCTTCGACGGTCTTGGAGTGGATCAGGTGAACGTTGTACCAGTCCCACAGGCCGCGCTGCTGGGCCATCAGGTAGTTGTACATCACCAATTCGTCATCCTCACCGTGGACAGCCAGCACGCCGCCGTGCCGGTGCATCCGCTCCATCAGGTCGCCCAGGCGGCCGGTGTCTATCCTGCCTATGGGGGTCAGGCTTGCGCCTTCGGCTCCCGGCGGGCGGATGTTGGTGGTGAAAATCTTGACGCTGGGGAACCCGGCATCCACCAGCTCGTGGAACCGGGCGATGGAGTCTGGGGAATTGCTATCCCGGTAGATGCAATGGGTAGTGTAGTCGGTGTAGGCGTTTCCTTGCCAGACGTTCATAAAGTCGTGAATACCGGCGGCCAGGTCGCCCTCACTGGGTACAGGCGCGAAGTCGACAACGGTGGTGGTTCCTCCCCAAATGGCTCCCAGCGAGTGCACTGCCGGCCCGGCGTTGGGGGTTCCAGGCACCGATTCCCGGGCGCCGGGCTGCACGTTGGCGGCGGCGTGGGCGTGGGCCTCAACTCCCCCGGGCGCCACAATCTTGCCCGATGCGTCGATCACTGTGGCCCCCTCCTCCGGCAGCACGCCGGGCAGGGCCACGGCGACAATGCGCTCGCCTTGCACCCCTACGTCCCAGTTGCCTGCCCCCGCAGGGGTAACGACCTGTCCGCCCTTGATCAGCATATCCAGCATCGTTCCGGCTCCTTACCGCAGATTTGTAGAGTGGGTCAGTAACCCCGAACCGCCAATTCAGCGAGGGGCTCCATAAGCATGCGGATGGCTACGCCATCCGCCGGCCCGGGGCAGAGATCGCGCAGGCCGGGCTCCCCCTACCCGGGACCGATTCGTATGCGCGCTGTATGGCGTTCGTCCGCGCTGATAGTTTCTTCGCCCTGGAAATTGCGGAAGCTGCAATGCGCCTTGCGCCTAACGGCCCGTCCCAACAGGGCGCCGCCAGATTTTAACATCAAATGAACCCCAGACGGGCATGGCTGCGCCAATTACCGGCCGCCGCCGGAACCTCGGAAGCCGGCTTCTTCGCCTGGAGCCTCCGGCTCGCCCTGGGCCAACGCTCGACATTGCCTTCTTCCCGCATTCGCACCCCATCCCCTGAATTTGGAATCCAAAACCGGATAGAATACCTCCCCCGCATCGGCTAATCTGGGAATATAGCAGGAAATCACTAATCGGAAAATCACCAGGGGGTAACATTCGTGGAGAACTGGCCCAAGAGCCTTTCGCCGCAGGAACTGGCCGAGTGGCTCAATCGACAGTATGGCGAAGAGACGCTGATGAACCTGCTCGGGATGCGTGCGCTGGAGGTGAGCGCCGAACGGGCCGTGGTAGAGCTGCCAGTGCATCCGGGCCTCTACACGCCGAACCGCTACATTCACGCCGGGGTGATGATTTCCCTGGCCGATACCGCTGCGACACTGGCCGCCGTGGGGGCTTACCGCGGCGACCTTACGCCGGAGCAATTGCCCGTGGCAGTGTCCATTTCCAGCCAGATTGTCGCCAACATACAGGAGGGGCTGCTGGTCGCCGAGGCGACTGTTCCTCACCCTGGCCGCACTCTGGTTGCCGCCGCCACCCGGATCACGAACGAGGACGGGCGGTTGCTGGCGCTGGTCAACTCCACCCATTTCGTCCGTCCATCCGAGCCCTAGAAAGGGGGCGTGATGCGTTCGCCCTGCACCGGCGAAGGGAAACGCCCGTATCCCTTTGCCTGATACCGGCCTTGTGCCCTACGGAGAGTTCGCTGATGACAACCCCAAACGCCGCCGCGCCTGTCTCGCCTGTACATAAGGACGGGCCGGCGCCAGAGGAACTATGGAACGCGGTTATCTCGCGCGACCGCAGCTTTGACGGGCGGTTTGTGTATGCAGTCCGTTCGACTGGCGTGTACTGTCGTCCCACCTGTCCGAGCCGTCGTCCCGGGCAGGAGCAGGTGCGCTACTTTGCTGGACCGGAGGAGGCGGCAAACGCGGGCTATCGCGCCTGCCGACGATGCCTGCCCAACAGGCTCGAATGCAATCGGCAGTGGACAGACGCAGAACTGGCTCAGGCCGTCTGCAATCACATCGACGCGCATCTCGAGGAAGGCAGCGGCCTGCCCCGGTTGCAGGAAGTCAGCGAGAAAATGAAAGTCTCCCCTTCATACCTGCAGCGGGTTTTCAGACGGATAACCGGATTCACGCCAACTCAATACAGCAGGGGAAAGCGAATGGAGCGGTTCAAGGGTCTAGTCCGTAAAGGCGCCAGTGTATCGGATTCGCTCTACGAGGCTGGCTATGGCTCTTCCAGCCGCTTGTACGAGCAGGCATCGCATCAGTTGGGAATGACGCCGGCCAGCTACCGCAAGGGCGGAGCGGGAGCGGTGATCCGCTACATCATCACCGAGTCCGCACTGGGCGGCCTGGTTGTAGCCGGGACAAGCAAGGGCGTATGCGCGGTCAAGCTGGGCGATGATGCCAACGCCCTGGTTTCCGAGCTGGAGCAGGAATTTCCCGCGGCTGATATGCGGGCCGTCGCCGGGGTTTTTACAGGGACCGGGGATAAGGGAGATGGGGAAACGGACGGGCTGCGTAGATGGACCAGCGCGGTCCTGGAATGCCTGGCCGGGCGCAGTATGGACATAGACCTCCCTCTGGACGTTCAGGCCACCCTGTTCCAGTGGCGGGTGTGGCGACAGTTGCAGGCGATTCCAGCGGGCGAGACCCGCACGTATCAGCAGTTGGCGAAGGAACTGGAGCAGCCCGGAGCCAGCCGCGCCGTAGGCCGCGCCTGCGCAACCAACCCGGTCGCGCCCATCATCCCATGCCACAGGGCCCTGCGGAAGGACGGCGGGCTGGGCGGATACCGGTGGGGGCTGCACCGGAAGGAGGCTCTGCTGGATATGGAGCGCAGCCATTCATCGGGGACTGCGCCGCAATTCTGAATCCTCTCCGCCGGCTGCAAGTCCGATCATCCCGGGCCGGGCGTATAATCGACAGAGACGAAGGCCCGGGAGGATCGCCCTTGTCGCTTATAGTCAGGTCGCTTATAGCCAGGTCTGTTGTTTCTGCTATCGCAGCATTCGCCGTCGCGGTTGTGCTTCTTCCGGCTGCCGGGCTCGATGCGCGGGCCGCCGGCGGCACCATCAGGGTGGTCGACAGCCAGCAGGAAGTAAACTATCCCACCGGCGTGGCGCTGAGCGTCACCCTCGAGGCATCAGCCGACATCGTCGAGGTGCGGGTGTTTTACCGCCCGGCAGGCTCACGGTCGTGGGGGTACGGCTACGCCGAATTCGATCCTGGCAAGCGGGTTGTCGCCACGCAGTCCGTCCCTGTCCGGCAGTCCACCTACATAGCTCCCGGGGCCGACGTGGAGTATTTCTACGAAGTCCGGGACTCCGAGGGCCATGTTTTCAGAACCGACATAGCCGTGGCGGAATATCTGGACCATCGATTTAACTGGCAGCGGGTGATCATTGGCCCGCTGGAACTGGTGTACCACGATATTGACGATTCCCGGATAAAAGACGCGGAGCGCAAGCTGGAAGAAGACCTCCGCCGTGTCGCGGAACTACTGCAACTGGAGCAGGCGAACGAGTTCAAAGGCGTCATATACAACAGCTATGCCGACGCTAACGCCGCCTTCCCGGTGCAGAGCCAAACCACCACCGACCACGGCACATTCGCCGGCTACGCCTTCCCGTCGCAGGGAGTATTCGTAGGTCAGGGGCTGGACCGCCGCATCATTGTGCACGAGTCTGCTCACTTGATGATGCGCGACGCCCTGGGGAGCCGAGCCCTTAACCTGCCCGACTGGCTGAACGAGGGATTCGCGACCTACATGGAACCCGACATACGTGTTCGCAGCAGCGCAGAGCTGTATAGCCGGACGCAGCGCTTGCGGGCGATGCAGAGTATGTCCGGCACGCCCGACAGCATTCCGGTTTTCTACCAGAAGTCCGTGAGCGTTGTTGCCCACCTGATTGAGGTGTATGGAGAAGACAAATTCCGCCTCTTTATCGGCGAGATCAGCAATGGCCGAACAGTTGACGCCGGGCTGATCAATGTGTACGGATTCGATGTCGACGGCCTGGAGGCGAGCTGGGCCGGGCTGCCGATACCCGACCCGCCTCCGCCCGGACACAGCGCCGTAGCGGAGACCAGGCCAAACCAGACCAGGAATCCCGCCGATGCGGAGACCGGCCGAAACACCGATGCAGAGGCTGATTCCAGGCAGGAAGCGGCGGTTCCCGCTGCCGGTTCGGAGCAGACCACCGCGGTTCCTGCGACGGTGTCGCCTTCCGGACGGCAAAGTGAAGACCCGTCACCTTTCATGTTTGTCGATGTATGGGTGTTGACTGGGGCGGCATTGCTGGCCGCCGGGGGCGTGGCAGCCCGATTCGCCTACAATCGCCTGCGCTCGAAGAGGGAGACTCCTGACAGCTCATCCCAAGACTGGAACTAGACAGGGCAGCAGGACTGCGGCTTTTGCGCTTTTGTGACGGCAGAACTTTCTGGTATATTCTTGCTCGTGACTTCTGCCGGGCCCGGATGGCTTATCCCCCGGATGGCTTATCAGGGTCGACGCCATGATGGTCTGTGCTTACGGGTTTATGTTTGTGACGGATAGCTACAGCCGGGCCGGGATATATGCCGGGCAGAGGCGCTTCCGCATCGGCAGGATGCGCCGACCTGCAAGCTATCCGGAGAGAATGGCCGTGGAGTCCCTCTGCTGCGGCTGCCGGAAAGGTGCGCTAGCAGGCGGTGTTTCCTTCCGGAATCAGATTCACTAAAACGCCATCATCCGGTATCTGAAACGTGGTGATATGAGAGTTTCTGCGATAATCGCCCTCCCTCTGGCTCTGCTCATGCTCCTGGGCTGTGTGCTGCAAACGACGGAGCCGGAAGACCCTGCGGCAACTGAGGCGGTTGCATCAACCGTCCCGGCGACCAGAACGTCGGTGCCGACTGCGACGCGCGCGCCGACTCTCACAGCATCGGCCATCGGCGCCGGTTCCACCGGGAGAACCAGCTATTCCAGCCCGCCGGCGATGACGCTGGATACCGCTTCGGACTACGCCGCCCACTTCTACACCAATCACGGCAACTTTCAGGTAAAACTGCTGAGCGATCAGGCGCCGGTCACAGTCAACAGCTTCGTCTTCCTGGCCAAGCAGGGTTTCTACAACGGGCTGATCTTCCACAGGGTTATCGAAGGTTTTATGATTCAGGGGGGCGACCCCAATGGCGATGGCACGGGCGGCCCCGGGTATTACTTCCAGGATGAAATTGTTCCCGGGCTGGTGTTCGACGCTCCGGGCAAGCTGGCTATGGCCAACGCCGGCCCCAATACCAACGGGAGCCAGTTCTTCATAACAACAGTGCCGACGCCCCACCTTAACGGCAACCACACCATATTCGGCGTAGTGATTGATGGACAGTCCGTGGTGGACGAGATTTCCCGCGTGTCCACCGGGGCGTGGGACGCACCACTGAGCAGGGTGGAAATCGAACGAATCGACATTATCCAGTCGCCGCGACAGTAGGTTGCGGCAACATAACCGAGCGCGAATCAGGAGTTCATTCAGTGTCTATGGAGAATGTACTATATGGCCGGCAGGATGCCGTTGCATATCTCACGCTAAACCGGCCCGAAAAGCTGAACGCCCTGAACGGCGCGCTGATTTCAGACTTGCAGGAAGCGCTGGACGTGGTGGCGGCCGACTCTGAAGTTCGGGTTGCCATCATAACCGGCGCCGGGCGGGCCTTCTCGGCAGGATTCGACATTACCCCCGACCCGGATGCGCCCGCTCCCCGCAAGAGCTCTGTAGACGTGTGGCGCGGGCATCTCCAGGAGCTGATAGACACCTTTATGAAGGTGTGGAACTGCCCAAAGCCGATTATAGCCGCAGTCAACGGCTATGCTTTGGGCGGCGCCTGCGAGCTGGTGCAGGTGTGCGACATCAAGATTGCCTCCGATGGCGCTGTGCTGGGCGAACCCGAAATTCGCGCCGGGTTCGGGCCTCCGCTGCTCATCACGCCATACAGCACCAGCCTGTCTGCCGCCAAGGAGTTGCTGCTTACCGGAGACACCATAGACGCCCATGAGGCCGCCCGCCTTGGTCTGGTCAACCGCGTGGTGCCCCACGCCGAGCTGATGGCCGAGTGCGAGCGCGTGGCCCGCAAGATATGCCTCATCTCACAGGTCGGCATCAAGATGACCAAGGTAGCCGTCAACCGCGCTCTGGAGAACATGGGCTTCCTCAACGCAGTGTCTCAGAACCTGGAGCTGATGACCCTCTTCGACACCAGCGCCAGCCCGGAGCAAGACGAGTTCAACGCTATCGCCGCGGAAAACGGCTTGCGGGCGGCCCTCAACTGGAGAGACGCCCGCTTCAGGGAACTGGATTAACGCTCCGGAAGGTCGGTGGCCCCCAGTCTGCCAGGACTGCCATTCCTGAACCTTTTCCGAGCTGGCGGATTTTCCTATAGCCGCGGTTGTGCGATGCGCCGGGGGTATTGCTACCCTTTGGCCTTGACCTCGATTCCGGCCATATCTTCGACGAACTTCAGCAGGGCCGAGTGGTCGGACTCTTGCTCTCCGTCGTTGACCAGCGCCCCCAGCATCTGCTGGACCAGCGCCGTTACGGGCAGAGGGACGTTCAGATCCTGAGCGGTCTGCAACACGTTGCGCAGGTCCTTCTGGTGCAGGCGGACGCGGAACCCGGCGCGGAAGTTGCGCGACAGCATCATCGGGGCTTTAGCTTCCATCACGTTGCTGCCGGCCAGCCCGCCGCGAATGGCGTTGAAGACCTTCTCCGGGTCAACGCCGGCCTTGGTGGACAGCACCAGGGCTTCGGCCAGCGCCTCAATGTTGGCGGCCACGACAATCTGGTTGGCGAGCTTGGTTACGCCGCCGGCCCCAATGTCGCCGGTCAGCGCCACATTGCTGCCCATCACTTTCAGCAGGTCGTGGTTCTGATCGAAGACCTCCTGCTTGCCGCCAACCATGATAGCCAGGGTGGCGTTGATGGCGCCCGGCTCGCCGCCGCTGACCGGGGCGTCCAGCATCTCCACGCCCTTTTCGGCGCATTCGGCGGCGATGCGCTGGGAGACCAGCGGAGCTATGGAGCTCATGTCGATAATGGTCTTGCCGGGCGAGGCTCCTTCCAGCACTCCGCCGGGGCCGAGAATGACCTTCTCGGAATCCGCCGAGTCGGGAAGCATGGTGATTATCCTGTCGGTAGCCGCCGCCACCTCGCTGCTGGACGACGCCGGGGCGGCGCCGTCGCTGGCGACTTCTTCCACTGCCTCGGCCACGATGTCGTATACCGTCAGTTCATAGCCGGCCTTGAGCAAGTTGCGGGCCATGGGTTTGCCCATGATGCCCAAACCAACAAAACCAATCTTTTCGGCCATCTTCCGGCCTCCTGATTTTCAATTGACCAAGCTCCCACGTGGCCCGGAGCCACCTGGCAGCGCAAAAAACTGTATCACATATCACCCCCCTCTCCAATGTCCGCCCGGCGGGCCTGACCAGCGAGCAATCCCCTGATCCTTCGGAAAGGGATTATTGCGCCGGGCAGGCAGAATGGCGCAATCCGCCGCTGCGCTTTGGCGAAGCCTGTCCCGCACGTCCCGCAATAGACAAAGCCGCCGGATAAGGCGGCTTTATGGCGTCTGAATCAAACGCGCTGCGGCTGAAACGGGTGGTTCTCTAGCTGTTTGTGGCGTCCCAGGCAGGATTCGAACCCGCGACCCGCTGCTTAGAAGGCAGCCGCTCTATCCCCTGAGCTACTGGGACTTGACATTCGGCATATGTGGGAACAATGTCTTGCAACCTCTTCCATCTTACAGGAAACCTGTTCCGAAGTGTCAAGGAAATATTGAGGGCTCGAAACCAAATGCCGGTGTGGAGAACGCAGACGATACAGGGTATGATAGTTGGGCAAACTGCCGACAAGCAGGAGGATTTTGTATGGCCGAGTATATCCCGTCTCCCACCGAATGGGTGCGCGATCAGGTCGAACTCTATGAGAGCAGCGGCGGCACTCAGGGGACAACGCTGCGCGATACCGGGCTGCCCGTGATAGTCGTCACCAACCGGGGGAATCAGACCGGCGCAATCCGCAAGACACCGCTGATGCGGGTAAAGGACGGAGAAAACTACGTTCTGGTAGCCTCCCGAGGCGGCGCGCCGAAGAACCCCGTTTGGGTTTACAACCTGAGGGCCGACGGCAGCGTGGAGATCCAGGATGAGACAAAAGTCCACACCATGCGAGCGCGCGAGGTGCAGGACGATGCGGAGCGCGCCCGGCTGTGGAAAATCGCAGCGGCTGCCTTCCCTAACTACGACGAGTATCAGAACCGCACATCCCGGAAGATTCCGGTGTTCCTCGCCGAGCCTGCCTAGCGCGGCTGCGCTTCTACCGCTGACAGTATGGGACCCGCGGCTGGCCGCGGGTCCGTATCATTCCGGCTGCATCTCCAGGGGCATGGCCCGGCCCTGTTTTCGTGGCATTAACCGATCAGGCTGCCGACGAAGGCAAACACCATGGCCGTCGGGGCTTCCTTTGACTCGTTCAAATCCAGGATACCCAGCCCCCAGAAGATAAGCCCGCTGATAATCGCCACTGGAATGAACGCTATCAGCACCACAAAGAAAGCTCGCCACAGGGAATTGTAGTCCAGGCTCTCTCTGACCGCCATGAGCATGCCTGCTATCTGCCAGCAGAATACGACCAGCGATATTATCCCGGATACGACTGGAATGAAGACCAGGATATTCAACAGCCCCGGGGTCTGGGCAAAACCCGTGCCTCTGGCAAGCTGCCCCCAATCGGCTTGGGTCTCGGGGGTCTTGAGGAGCGTGGTGCCTACCAGCCACACGGCGCCGGCCCATACGGCCCACGACATGACGCCGCGAATAACGCCGAAAATCACGCCCCTGACCAGGTCGGTATCGCCCGCCAGTAATCCGCCGATTCCGCCGGCGATTGAGACAGCGATAACGATCAGCATGGCCTGCCAGGTTGCGCTGCTGTCGTGTTCTACATCCTTGTAGGTCGAGCGATTCAAGGTTAATGCGCCCAGCATTCTTGCCAGCATAAGTCAGCCTCATCAGAGTTTGGACAGCCTTGACCACAGGCTCTATCCGGCCCATTGCCTCAACAGGATAACAAATCTGCGGGAGTCGTTTGTACTGGATTGAGCGCAGATCTTGCCTGAAATGCAGTGGCCTGGGGCCGAGGCCTCTTACCCTGCCTGACTGAGTTTCCGACCGGCGGATGCGGAGACGCAGCTCCGCCGCGTCGATAAGGATGGCAGGATGCCGCCACAGGCCAAACCGCATGATCCGGAACGCTTTGGGTTCCCTGCCCGGTTTGACACCCATAGGGGCCGATGCTAGAATTTCTGCGATTCTGTTGCCGTCTTCCGGCGGTTTTGCATTGTCTTTCAACCCATTCTCTGCTAACGCCGACAGAGGCGGAAGCGTGTCGTTTAAGCGCCGGACTCGCGTAATCCAGCAAGGAGAATCGGCTATGCCCGAGATCATTAAAGGGCTCAAGGATGTCTACCTGGACACCACTGAGGCCAGTTTCATTGACGGTCAGGAAGGCAAACTGCTCTATCGGGGCTACAACATCCACGACCTTGCCGAAGAGTCCACCTTCGAGGAAGTCGTGTACCTGTTGCTCTATGGTCAGTTGCCGAACAAGCAGCAACTGGCGGAGTTCGACGCCGAGCTGCGGGCCAACCGGCGCGTGCCCGACGGCATCATCACGGTGCTGGAAGTGATGAAGGACGCCCATCCCATGGACGCCCTGCGCACTGGCATCTCGGCGCTGGCGGGCTACGATGTTGACGAGGTGGCCGACAACTCCGTCGAGGCCACCATTCGCAAGGGCATACGGCTGACCGCGCAGGGGCCGACCATAGTGGCGGCGCATCACCGGCTGCGGCAGGGACTGGAACCCGTAGCCCCCAACCCCGACCTGAACCACGCCGGCAATTTCCTGTACATGATGTCCGGCGAGATACCAGACGAGGAAACCACCGGCCTGCTGGACGTTGACTTCATTCTGCACGCAGAGCATGGCGCCAACGCTTCGGCGTTCGCGGCCCGGGTTACCGCTTCCACCATTTCAGACCTGCATTCCGCTATCGTCACCGGCGTCGGCACTCTGAAGGGCCCGGCCCACGGCGGAGCCGCCGAAGAAGTGATGAAGATGTCTCTGGAGATCGGCAATCCGGAGAACGCCGAGGAGTATGCCAGGAATCACCTGGAGTCGGGCGGACGAATCATGGGCTTCGGCCACCGGGTCTACCGGGCTGAAGACCCCCGGGCCCGCCATCTGAGAGAGAGGGCGCAGGCGCTGGGCGAAAAGAAGGGCGAGCCGCGCTGGTTCCAGATCCTCTCCCACCTGGAACAGAAGACCATGCTGCCCTACCGCGACCGGGGTATCTGCGTGAACGTGGACTTCTTCGCGGGCGCGATCTACTATCTGCTGGACATTCCCGACGACCTCTTCATCTCCATCTTCGCCCTGGGCCGCATCCCCGGATGGACGTTGCAGTGCGTGGAGCAGTACCAGGACAACATCCTGATACGTCCCCTGCTGGAATACACCGGCCCGATGGATCTGGAGTATGTGCCGATAGAGCAGCGGGGGTAGCCCCGGGCATAGCCGCCACGAAATCCGCGAAAGCCAGGGGCGGGATTGGATCCCGCCCCTGGCTTTTATCTGTCCCGCTCCGTATTGACAATCTCGCCTCATTGCTGGCACAATACCCCTCGCCACAGCAATACGCGCATCCTGTCTCTTGTCGTTTGTGAACCTACTCCGGTATCGGACGGGGCTTTTTTGCCCCCTTGCAGGTTCACAATAGGACGCGATTGCTGTGGCGGTAGTCTCATCCTATGCCGACAAGGGGGTTCCCGTGCAGCGCCTCTCCTCTCTCTCCATCCACCTCCCACTCCTGCAATCAAGCCTGCCACGCCATGGCCGCTCCCCGTAAGCAAGCGCTTTTCTTCATAGCGTATTTCTGCTGAAACGAGGGATAGCAATGGCATCGTTAAAGGCGAACTTCAAGAAAATCCTGAAATGGACCGGCATTGCTGTAGGAAGTCTGGTGGGACTGCTTATCTTGGTTATTGTCTTGACCAGCATCTTCGGAGGCGACGACAACGACAGCCAAACTGATGTTTCCAGGGCAAAAGCGACGCCGGTATCGAGAACTGCAGGAGCGACATCTGCGCCGGCCACACCTCGCCCTACGGCTACCCGGCGGCCAACACCCACCCCCATCACAGTGACCGCCAATGCCCTGGAAAGGCAGCATGAGGCTAACGAAGTCTTATGGGAAGACAAATACGTCGGCAAATATATCCTGATAACGGGGTCGATAAGCTCTATCACTGAAGCAGGCGCTCAGTACAACGTCAAATTGAACACCGACAATTTATGGGTCAACATAGTCTGCAAAGTAAGCTCGAATAACAGATCAGATATCCTTGAACTTGCTACAGGAGAGACCATAACCGTTTATGGTCTGGTGACCAGCGCCGGTATAATCGACATCGTTGTAAAGGATTGCACTGTCAAGGCGCCGGAGTCGGTTCAGGCGAGCGGACAGGAGCAATCGTCCACTGCAACATTGGCTTCAACTCTGAGTCCTCAGCCAACCAGTGCGCCGCAAGCGGATCCCACTCCTGATCCTTTTACCCAATATCAAGGAGCAGCAAAGAAAGTAGCCACTCTGACTGTATATGTTGGTACGCCAACAGGTTCGGGATCCGGCTTCTTATATCGCCTTGACGATTCAGAGGAATTTACTATTCTAACCAATAGTCATGTCGTCCAGGACTACTCAAGTGTCGAGATTTGCTGGGCGCTGACACAGAGATGCGCCTATGCAACAGTAAAAGACAGAGGTTCAGAAGATTTCGATTTAGCAGTGATCAAGATTCCTCAAACCTTGAAACATGGTGAAACCTTTCAATGGTTTGCCAACTGGTTCGACGGGAACATCGCTGAATTGAAAGAAAGCGGGAACGGAAGCTGGGACAAGGGCGATGTAGTCTATGCATCCGGTTATCCGGGAGGGCACAAGGTACAGGGAACGGACATCATTTCCGATCCAGTAGTAACAGAGGGGATAATCGCGATTGATGCTCTGGCTGCCTATCGAAACGCCTATTTCATCGAACACGGCGCAGATATCGAACCGGGCAGTTCCGGCGGCCCGCTGATGAATAGCGCATCCAGTATCATCGGAATCAACACAGGCACAAATCCGATAGCGGAACAACTGGAGCTGGCTATACCCATGGCCAGCGTCGCAGAGTGGCTGGCGACCGGCGAAGAGCCCAGCTTGATACGGACGCCCCGCCTGCTGCCGGAGGCGACATCTGAAACGCCTTCCACGCCACCGGACCAGAATTCCACGTCAGACCCAACTGCCACTTCGCACCCGACTCCTGCTTCTACTCCAACTCCTACGCCTACTTCCACTCCAACGCCTACGCCACGTCCAACCCCGAAGCCAAAGGTTGGAACCAGAGGAAACCCCATACCTCTCGGAGCTGTAACCAGCTATCCGGAATGGGAAGTTTCCGTAATAAGCTTCACGCCAAACGCCAACAACTTGATAGCATCTTCCAGCCCGTATAACGATCTACCAGATACTGGACATGTATACGTTATGGTTAAGGTGCGAGGCAAATATACTGGCACGAGTGTAGGTAAAATGCGCTACGACCTGGACTATTACATGGTGGGGGATTCCAACACATTATACGAACCAAGAAGAGTCGCAACATATCATGTCCTGCATGAGCACCCTGACATTTTGCGTAATGGAATGGCGACTGGCAATCTGGCGTTCATGGTCCCGTCTGATGAAGTCAGCTCACTGCTGTTAGTAATTTCTGATGGCAGCCTGCGGTACAGCGATTCCACGGTTGGTTATTTCTCATTGGACTAATTGGGCGTTCTTAGTCCAGTGCCAGTACAAGCGTTAAATTTCAACGGTGACATAAGGAGGAAAGCAATTGAAATACATCGTTGCAATCATATTCGGTTTGCCAGCCGCGATTTTACTGGGTGTCGACGCCGCTTTGGCCTTCGGAGCCGGGGAGAGAGGAGGACAAGCCTTCCTAATTGCCTTCCTTTTATGTTGGCCAATTGTAGCCTTTTGGTCGGCAAGAGCTGATTCGGGCAAGCAGGCATTTGGGCGATCTTCTTTGTGCTATGCGATAACAGCTTTCCTATTGCCAATCGCCGCAATCTCATTTACTGTTGTTGTGGGCAATGAACTGGTCGAAGAATCCGAAGGCGATATCGAGACAGCCGCAACTGTAGGCTTTATTGGGCTTGCAGGGGCTGTCCTACTTGTCGTATCTTTCGTTTTCGGGTTATTTTCTGGCGCAATTGGACTGGCGCTGGCGTATTTTACGACGCGCGACCGTTAATGTATGTCACTGCGCCTCACTGCCATTCGCCCAGCCGCTCCTGCAGGCGGCGCAGTTCCGCCTCGGCGGCTTCAGCCCGGGCGTCGGCAATGGAGCGGGCGGTGCGTTCCGCTTCGCGGTCGTTCCATACCTGCCGCCAGTTCTCCAGATAGGCTCCGGTTGCCGGGTTGCAGAAGCGGGGCCAGCCTTCGTCCCAGCAGAAATACAGCTCCAGCGCCTCGCTGTATCCCTTGAGAATGCCGTCGGGTTCGGATGTCAGCTCGATGGCATGGTAAAGGCCGTTCACCAACCGCCCGCCGTAAAGCGGTTGCCCGTAATAGCGCCCCCCGGTAGGGTCGAAGCGCCAGATTTCGGGAATGCCAATCTGGGCATAGACAGATGGTTTCCGGTTCACATCCTGCCGAGCGGTACTTTCCGACGCAACTTCCAGAACCCAGTCTGGCGTCTTGCCCGCTTCCCAGGGCAGATACAGCTTGAGCGGGCGGATGGCCTCGGCATCCACGCCGAAAGCGATGTAAACGTCCGGCGCTACTCGGACGTTCAGGTTGCGGGGGTCATAGCAGACGTTGCTGTCGGTGTCGATAAAAACGTCCGGGCGTCTGTCGAAGTCTGCGAAGCAGGCTGCCAGAAGGTTAAGAACTTCTCGTATTTCGCGGTTTTGCTCCATGTGATCAGGGGGCAGGTCCCTCTCATCCGGGTAAAAGTCCAGGGCGGCGTAGTCAATCTCACCCTGCCGACGGTAGGGCAGCATCCTGTACTTGGCTGGCTTCGTAGTCATAACTGGCCTCAATATGCGGCGTGGTCGTCGGCTGTTTCGGGGAAAGTATAGCGAATAGACGGGTCAGTATGTAGAGTGAGGGGCAGTATGACCGCCGAAGCAGAAATACGCCGCCGCATCGCTGCGCGCGGCCCTGTCACCTTCGCCGAGTTCATGGAGATCGCGCTGTACCATCCCGGCGTCGGCTATTATACGGGAGGAGAGCGCGTTGGGGCGGCAGGCGACTTCTATACCAGCCCGTCGGCACATCCGGCGTTCGGGGCGCTGCTGGCGGTGCAACTGCTCCAGATGTGGGAACTGCTCGACTGCCCTTCGACTTTCACCGTCGTCGAGCCGGGGGCCGGCAACGGCCTGCTGTGTCGCGACATCGCTACAGCCGCCGGCGGCCTGGACGCCGGGTTCGCTCACAGCCTGCAATACCTATGCCTCGATCGCCGCATGGCGGGCGGCTGCGACCGCGACCTTCCGGGCGTCATTTCAAGCGTCATTCCGGCCGTCAACCGGGTAGCTGCGGCTGGATTGCCTCTGCGGGGAATAGTTGGGTGCGTTCTGTCTAACGAACTGCTGGATGCTTTTCCGGTACATCAAGTGACCATGAAAGAGGGGCGCCTCCTGGAGACATACGTAACTCTGCATCGGAATGAACTGGCCTTCCAGACGGGCGAACCGTCAACCCCGCTGCTGGCAAGGCGGCTGACCGACCTGGGAGTGGTGTTGACCGAAGGGCAGATAGCGGAAGTCAACCTAGCGCTGGACGGCTGGGTAGAGTCGGCCGCCAGGGCTCTGGAGCGAGGGTTCGTCCTGACAATAGACTACGGGCGGGCAGCCGCAGAGCTGTACTCTTCAACGGACCGATTCAGAGGGACGCTGACCACCTTTTATAATCACCTCCAGACAGACCGCCCTCTGGAACGCGCCGGACGACAGGATATGTCGGCGCAGGTCGACTTCACAACGCTCGCTCAAGCGGGAACACGGGCCGGCCTGGATTTGCTGGGGCACGCCAGTCAGGGAGCGTTTCTGAACAACCTGGGGCTGGAACAGTTGGGGCGCCGCCTGCCTCGGCAAACCCTATCCGGGCGGGTCGGCATGAGAGAGCTGGCGAAGCCAGGGGGGCTGGGCGACTTCAAGGTCATGGCTCACGGGAAGAATGTTGGCAACCCCGAACTGTGGGGGTTCCGTCCATCGGAACAGGCGCTGGAACTCGCAACGCGGATGCCTCTGCCGCTGCCTGCCCAGGAGCATATAAACCTGCCAGAAGGCCGCTATCCATCAGCTGATGCGGAATTCGAGATGTCTTGGGACAGGATATGGCCTGCCGATCCTTGTTGAGCGCTGTTTCCCGTTTTAAGAGGCTTGACCCGGCGGCTCTGCCAGCCCGATGCGCACTGATACAGGCTTCATGCTCTCGACCACAAAGGCGATGTGTTCGTCTAGGTCAACGCCCAGCTCGCCGGCGCCTTTGAGAATATCGTCGCGGTTCACGTCCTTGGCAAAGGCTTTGTCTTTCATCTTGCGACGCACAGAGCGGGGAGTAACATCGTCCAGGCTCCTCGTTGGGCGCACCAGCGCCACGGCTCGAATGAAGCCCGACAGTTCGTCCACAGCGAACAGCGTATGCTCCATCAGAGACTCGCGGGGAATGCCGGTGTGTTCGCCGTGGGTCAGCACGGCCCGAATTATGTCGTCCGGGTAACCGGCTTCCCGCAGAATCCCGGCCCCATACATGGGATGGCTCTCGGGCGTAGGGCAAATCTCCCAGTCGAAATCATGGAGCAGCCCGGCAATAGCCCAGCGTTCCTCGTCCTCGCCGTGCTTGCGGGCATAGCCGCGCATCGATGCCTCCACCGTCAGCAGGTGCTTCATCAGCACGTCGGTCTGGACATGGCGGGCCAGAAATTCCAGCGTGTTGTTTCTATTCATCATGTCCATTGGGATGTTCCTCCGGGCTTTCTGCTACTCACTATCATCAGGGTTGTCTTCCATCGGCATAGCGCTGGCGTCTTCGGGAGGCCGCCAGCCCGGTCGGGGCAGGCACCGCACTGCGGTGGTTAGGAATCCGCTGTGAGCCACCATGCGATGGTCGGGACGCACGCTGCGCTCTGTAACGTGCCAGGTGCGAAGCAGCGTTTCCATAGATTCGACAAGCTGGTAGCGTCCGTCTTCCACGAGCGCTCCCACCAGGCGATGCACCTGCAATATAGTTGGCAGGAAGCCGAGCATAACTCCACCCATTGCCAGGGATTCGGCAATGGGGCCGACAGCATTCCAGGGTTCGGGAACATCCAGCACCACACGGTCGGCGTCGCGCTCTTCTATGCCGTCGTAGATGCTGCCAATCTTGACTTCGAGGTTGCCCGGGTCGGGAATAACGCGGCGAATGTTGCGCATCGCATTGGGCAGAACCGACTCGTCTATTTCGTAGGTAACAACCCGGCCCTCGCTGCCCACGGCGCGGAGCAGCGCGGCGGTCAGCGCCCCCGAGCCCAGCCCCCCTTCTATTACCGTCGCTCCAGGGAATATGTCTGCGAAGCTGACGATGTTGCCCAGGTCTTTCTGATAGATGATCTGCGGGCCGCGGGGCATCTGGCGCACATAGTCGCCCAGTGTAGGGCGCACGGCCAGCATGGTGTGCCCCCGGTCGGTGCGGTACCATCCCCCGACCGGGGACCCGATGAGCTGGTCGTGGCGCAGGCGACCCAAGTGGCTATGGAACGTCCCACTCTCGTCAAGCGTCAGCATATAGCGACGGGACTTGCGGTCCAGGAGCAGGGCAAGTTCGCCGGGCCGGAAGAGATTGGAGGCGGCGTCAACGCCATCAGCCCCAGAGCCGCCGGAATTGAAACCGGAATTGAAATGCGTTTCGCTCAAGAGATCGGCCTAGCCGCCGTCCGTCGCCGATTGTCTGCTCCCATCGTAAGCGGCGGGGCGGCTTCCTTCCAGGTAGGTAGTATTGTGCGCAGCATAGGGGTCCATGCTGGGGAAGATCACGATTAGATCTGCGTTCTCGTCGCCCGCCACGGTAAAAGCGTGCTCGACACCGGGCGGAATCACCAGGGTGTGTCCATTGCCCACGCGGTGAGTCTGGCCGTCTATCCGCACTTCCAGAGCGCCTGACATTATGACGATCAGCTCGTCGATGGCGTGGGTATGCAACGGCGCTCCCGTTCCCGGTTCAGCGCGGTTCAGACTCAGGGAGGTGGAAACGCCATGCTCGTGGGTTGTGATGTCCCACTTCCGGTAACCCGGACGCCAGGGAACTTCGGGGGCAAGCTGGTGATCAATGATGGGCATATCGAGTCCTCCCCGCCGGGATGGCTGACCGCAGGCGGCCCCGGCCTGCCTATTGTACGCCATTTGCCCGTTATCCGGCGACGGCGATTGCATCGCTATCGCCGCTTGGGTTACATTCCCGTTGTATTCCCTTCGGAAGTCTGAATCAGGATTTCAGTATCATGCAGCGCCGCCGGTTCACCCTGGAAGAAGCGAACTCTCTCGTACCCTGGCTGGAGCGCACTATCCAGAGGCTAAATTCTTCATTAGAGCGCCTGGAAGACCTGCGGAGGCGATGGGAAGAACTTCAGAAGGATCAACGGCGACTTAACGGCACTTTTGACAGTTACCACGAGATCAACGTTATGAAGGCAGAGCTGGACGAAATGGGCGAGGACATGCAGCAGATATTGGACACCATAGGGGACGAGGGTATCATCATTCGCGACTTGTCAACAGGTCTGGTGGACTTCCCGCATATTCGCCAGGGGCGGGAAGTCTACCTCTGCTGGATCATTGGCGAGAAGCGTATCGAATACTGGCACGAAACGGACAGCGGCTTCGCCCACCGCCAGCTGCTGTAGTCCCAACGGGAAAGGGCGAACCTTCAGGGAGGAACGCCCACGGAATTCGATTCACTTGTAACAGCTCCGGCGCCTGCGCAGAGGGTTAACTTGCGCACCGGCAATAGCGCCAGGTAGAAGCGGCAAGACTGGACAAGCCTCTGTAGCTCCATAACGGACAGTGCTTCATTACGGGACCTGGATAACTCGATCCGTATTCGTTCCATCAGGGCGCTGGAAATTCTGGTTTTCGGATCATATTTCCCAGCCCGGCCGGTTACAGCCAGTAAGCCGGCGAACCTGATCAGATAAACCGCGCCTGCTGCCTGGCCGCCTCTCCATGGTCTATGTAGACCGTGATGGTTTCGGTGAAGAAATCGAATGCCTCGGTGCCCTGTTCCCGCTGTCCTACGCCCGACGACTTCAGCCCGCCGAAGGGCAGGTGTACCTCGCCGCCCAAGGTCGGCGCATTGACGTGTACCATGCCTGTTTCGACGGTGTTGATGTACTCGAACGCGCGGCTGATGTCGCGGGTGTAGACCGACGACGACAGGCCGAACTCGACGCTGTTGGAAATCCGGATTGCGTCCTCCAGGTCTTTGGCTTTGAAGACGGTCAGCACCGGGCCGAAGATTTCCTCCTTGGCGATGCGCATGTCGGGCGAAACGTCGGTGAAGACCGTAGGTTCCACATAGTAGCCGTCGTCGAACTCGCCGCCGGTCAGGCCGCGTCCGCCGTAGGCCAGGTTGGCCCCTTCCTCCGTCCCGACGCCGATGTACTCCAGCACCTTTTCGTACTGCCCCGGCCCGCACAGGGGGGACACGTCCACTTCGGGATCGATTCCGTCGCCTACGCGCAGGCCAGCGGTACGCTCCAGCAGGCTGTCCATGAACTCGTCGTAGACCGACTCTTCGACTATCACCCGGCTGGTGGCGGTGCACCGCTGGCCGGTGGAGCCGAAGGCGCCCTGCACTATGCCGCCCATGGCCTTATCCATGTCGGCGTCGGCCAGCAGAATTACGGCGTTCTTGCCGCCCATCTCCGCCTGCACTTTCTTGAGCTTCCTGGCGCTGTTAGCGTACAAGTCGGCGCCGATCTCGGTGGAGCCGGTAAATGATATACCGTTGACCCGCGTGTCTTCGACAAGCGCGTTGCCCACCTGCCCGCCCGGGCCGGTAACGAGGTTCAGCACCCCCGCCGGCAGGCCGGCTTCCTCGAACACCTCGGCCAGCTTTACTGCGCAAAGAGGCGTAGAAGACGCAGGCTTGAACACGAGGGCGTTGCCGCAGATCAGGGCCGGCGCCATCTTCCATACCGGGATTGCTACCGGGAAATTCCACGGCGTGATAATGCCCACCACTCCCAGCGGCCGCTTGACGGTGTAGGCTACGGTGTTGGGCAGCTCAGACGGGGTAGTGTAGCCGAACATCCGGCGGCCCTCGCCCGCAGCGTACTCCAGGATGTTCATGGCCCGGCGCACCTCGCCCCGGGCATCGGAGATGGGCTTGCCTTCTTCTGTGGTAATGGCTGTGGCGATTTCCTCGGCGCGGCGGCCCATAACCTCCAGGGCTTTGAACAGCAGCGCCGCCCGGCCCGGCGCTGGGGTGTTGGCCCATCCGGGCAGCGCCTCTCGGGCGGCGGCGACCGCTGAGGAGGCGTCTTCGGCATTGGATGTCTGAAATTCGCCCACCACCTGGTTCTTGTGGGCCGGGTTGTAGACCGGGTAGGTGCGACCGGATACGGTCTCGACCCATTGGCCGCCTATGAAGTTCTTATGAGCGGTCATTCGCTTTCTCCCGTTCATGTATCCCTGTTAGCATGGCCTTGCCGGGTTAATATATCCTTGTTTAGTTGGAGAGAAGGTTTAGCTGGAGGGACAGCCGATACGCCGGAGCCGCGGCCAACCCTCTACCCGGTATATTCCAGCCCCACTCCGATGACCTCTATCTGCATCGAACGGACGTCCGGGGCGACACTGTCGAAGACGACGCCCAGTACGATGTTGATGCCCCGGCTGATTTCAGGGCTGCCGGGAACATCTACGCGATATTCCGGGTGTTCGCCGCGCAGATCCTGGCCCATGCGCTCGGCGATGCGCCGGTCGCCGTCGTACACGATGATTTCGTTTACGGAGGCATGGTCGCGGGTGCGAAAGCTGACCAGCGCTCCGTTTATGCGCATCCGGGCGCCGTCAACAACCGCAGGGGTCGGCGCCGGGAAATGGAGCCAGGTATTCTGGCCCCGGGCGCCCTCAATGCGGACGAACGGTCCGGTGGCCCGTACCGACGTGAGCCGGTTCGGATATTCCACTTGCATATTTGCGCCGTGCATCCACAACGTGCGCTGAGGCATAATCGGCCTCCCTTTTTGCCGTGTATTGAAAGTCATCACAGATCATACACTCGTCTCTCTGTTCAGTATAGACGAATCTCGAACTCCATGCCGCGTTATGTCCAGTTCTTCATCTTGTCCTCTTCCTGCGAAGGCAGGGCGGCGGTTGGCCGGCCAGGTCGCTGGCCGGTCGCTGTTAGAATGTATGCGCCTATTTTGATCATGACGGAGGGGAAGACATGGGCAGGCTGGACGGGAAGGTAGCGCTTATTTCGGGAGGAGCCAGGGGGCAGGGAGCGCTGGAAGCGGAGTTGTTCGCAGCCGAGGGGGCAAGCGTAGTGTTCGGCGACGTGCTGGACGACGAGGGCCGCGCCGTGGAGCGGCGAATTGCCGAATCGGGCGGAACGGCGGTGTACGTACATCTCGATGTCACCGCCGACGGCGACTGGGCGAGGGCCGTGGACCTGGCTGAGTCGCGCTATGGCAAGCTGGACGTATTAGTCAACAATGCCGGTATTGCCAGAGGCGGAGGCATTGAGGAAACCAGCGAGGAACTCTGGGAACAGGTGCTGGCGGTCAACACCAAGGGCGTGTTCCTCGGCACCCGCAAGGCGCTGCCTGCGATGCGTCGCGCCGGGGGCGGCTCGATCATCAACGTGTCATCCATCGCCGGAATCCTGGGCCGCCGGCTGGCCGGGAGCGCATACAGCGCATCCAAGGGCGCTGTGCGAACCTTCACCAAGTCCACTGCCGTTCAGCACGCCGCCGAGGGCATCCGCTGCAACTCGATACACCCAGGGCCGGTGGATACCCCGATGCTGGCCGGAGCCACCGACAATCCCGATATGCTGGCCGCCCGCACCAGTGAGGTGCCGCTGGGCCGCCTGGGAACTTCGCAGGACGTGGCCTACGGCGCGCTCTATCTGGCCTCGGACGAATCGGCCTGGATCACCGGCATCGAGCTGATCATAGACGGCGGCATCACGGCCCAGTAGAGAAAACGACGGGGCCGGCTGCGCAGGCAAGCGCCGGCCCTGCTATATCTGAATTCGCTCTACAGCGGGGAGACTCCCCGTTCTTGCGGAGCGGGGCTAACCTGCTGCAATCCAGTCAACGACCCGCTCCCCGATCATGATCACAGTCGGGTGCATACCGCCGCCCCTGAGGATCTGCGGCACCACGGAGGCGTCTGCCACCCACAGTCCTTGCACGCCCTTAACGCGGCAATGCTGGTCAACCACCGTCATAGGGTCCGAATCCGGCCCCATCCGGCAGGTGCCAGAAACGTGCCTGGCCGTTCCCACAGTCTGCCGCATGTACAGGTTGAGGGCTTCGTCATCCGCCAGAACTTCATCCGTCGGCGTGATACGGTGGTCAACCACGTCGCTGTACACCCCGGACGCCAGGAGCCTTGCGCCGAACCGGATGCCCTCTCTAACGCGGCGAAGGTCTTCAGGGTGCTGGAGGTAACGGTAGTTGAAAGACGGCTGCGCCGACGGCTCTGAGGTAGCCAGCCGCACACAGCCTGACCCCCGAGGGACTCCCAAGGTGCAGGATATGCGGGCGGCGCGGGCGGCAGGAACGTCCCCGGTGCGGTAGCTGGTCCTGACTCCGGCCACGCGCTCTTCGCGCTCGTCAACGACGTTTACGGTGGACAGCACCAAGTCGTTGTCCGTTTCAGAGCCCGGCGCCGTGAATATCAGACGGTAGTGCGGAGCGTCCAGGTCCGCCGGCAGTTCCACTCCGTCCTTGACCTTGAAATTGATGTGGACGCTGAGGTGGTTGAAAAGGCTCTGCCCCACTCCCGGGAGATCGTGGACGACCGGGATTCCCATCTCGTCCAGGTGTTCCTTAGGGCCGATGCCCGACAGCATCAGCAGTTGCGGAGAGCGCAATGCGCCGGCGCTCAGCGCCACCTTGCCCGCTTTAAGCGTGAATATCTCGCCGCCGCTCTCCGCCTCGACGCCAACAGCCCGCGATCCCTGGAACAGGATCCTGCGGACATAGACCTCTCCCCGCACGGTCAGGTTCATGCGATGGCGCGCCTGACCCAGGTAGGCTATGGCGGAGCTGACCCTGACGCCACCCAGGTTATTTGTGGGAGATACTCCGACACCTGCGGGGTTTACGCCGTTGGTGTCTTCGACCAGGCCATAGCCATCCTGCTGGCAGGCCTCGCGGAAGGCTCTCTGGATTGCCGGCTCGGGGCTGGACTGGCGACGTCTTACGGGCATGGGCCCTTCGGCGCCATGGAAATCGTCATGGATGTCCAGATCGTTTTCCATCTTGCGGAAGAAAGGCAGAACTTTGGAATACGACCATTCGGTATTACCCAGCTCGGCCCAGTCATCGTAATCCTCGGGGAGTCCCCGCTGCATCGCCTGGCCGTTGATGGATGAGCCGCCGCCGATGACCTTGCCTTGAGCGACGTGGATTTCGCCCTGCTCTTCGGTGGCCGTTCCCCTCAGGGCCCAGTTGTGCTCCGAGTCAGGGGACTCGGCGAACCGGGTATGGCCGTACTTGACCTCGTTGGGGATACGGTCGAAGTCGGGATAGTCCTTGCCGGCCTCCAGCAGAAGCACCGACCTGTTCGGGTCTTCAGACAGTCTTGCGGCCAGGACGGATCCGGCGGCGCCGCCGCCAACGATAATGACGTCGTATTCCATACATCCTCTCTGCGGACGAATTCTTGCATCAGTTTATTTCGATTCAACGGGGCTGGCTGGAAGCGGTTCCGGCGCCGGGTTCAGCCCGTCCGAGTTCCGCGCGCGGGATCATCCACCGATACCCAGCTCGGCCCTCATGTCTGCAACGGCCTGGTTCCGTGTTTTGCGCTGCCACTGGGGGCGGGCATTGATCGGCTCGTTGATGATTTCAGGGTCTATCTTGAGGGCTGCGAACACCGGCCCCGGCTGGCTCAGGATTTCCTCGAGCTGGCTGGTGAAGTCTTCCAGGTTATCGATGGAGTAGACGGACGGATAACCGCAACCCCGGGCCACGACATCGTAGGCCATGGCCTCGGCGTTGGGTACCGGCTGCCCGCCGGTCGTGGCGTAGACGCCGTTGTCCAGCATGAAGTGATACAGGTTGCCGGGGGCCTTTTCGGCAATGGTGGGCAGCGCCCCCATACCCATCAGCACATCGCCCTCCGAGTCGAACAGCACGACGCGTTGGTTGGGCAGAGCCAGAGCGAGTCCAAGGGCGAAGGATGCGTGGCCGCCCATGGCCGGGTCGCCCAGAGGCAGGTCGCGGTTGGGCTGTTCGCTGATGTCCACCCAGAAGCGCCCGCCGCGTCCCGGTATCACGATGGAGTCGCCCCGTTTTTCGTTGAAGACCTTCAGCATATCCGCCGTCTTCATCATATTGCTCACTTCCTTGAGTCAGATCCTGGGCGTCGATTTCCCTCAGCGGCTCACGTTGAAGCCGTGATACTCGTCTCCCACCAGCACTGCCACTGGCCGCTTCTCCCTTGATGCCTCGGCGAAGGCCACGGATATGCGGTCGGCGTCTTCATCGGATTCCACGAGGTAGTAGTTGATGTTGAAGGCGTGAAGAAATCGCTCGGTGTAAAAGGCCGCAGTGTCGTTGATGACGCCGTGGCGGGTCCAGCCGCGATACCCCACCATCATCACCACCGGAGTGTTCATGCCTATACCCCAGCCCCGCAGGGAGTCGCCCGATTCCATCATGCCGGTGTTCTGGATGAGAATGACCGGCTTCTTGCCGCCGGCAGCCAGGCCGGCGGCCGTGGAGAAAGCGTGTCCCTCGCGGCTTACCGGCACCAGATCCAGAGAAGGTTCGTCGCGCATCAGAACATAGAGGAAGTTGGTCTCGCTGTCGGGGAGCCAGACAACATGGGTTACGCCGTTGTTCTTCAATTCCTCAAGTACGCGCGCCGGGCTGAGTTCCGCCATTTCAGTGCCCTCCTGGCTATTGGGCCATTCGCTTAACGCGAGCGCCACGACAGATATAACCACTGGCAAGCCCAACGTCAACCAGTCTGAATCGGGTTGACCGGAAATCAGATTTCCGTCGGATCGCTTATATGGGCGTATATGGGCGATTAGCCCACAAACTGACGCTGCACTTTCCCCGTGCCCACAAACTGAGAAAGGAGCCGGTAGTTGCCTGTTTCGTAACGAATGCGACCGGCGATGACAGTCGGGTGTACCCGGGCATCTGCGGCCATTTGCAGTACCGCCTTTAGCCCTGGGTTTTCCAGGATGACGCCTCCTCCCCAAATATCAGGCGGTATAAGCGCATCCTGCGCCAGTTGGTCTGCTTCCTGTTCAACGGTATCGCTCTCGCCGGGGCGAGGGCCGCGCAGGCTGTGGTCGTCCACGAAGCCGGTCTCGGAGCTGTGATCCGAAAGGTGAAGGCTCACATGGCCCAGTTCATGCAGCAGGGTGAACCAGAAGTTATCCATGCGGTCATAGCGCAGCGTCAGGCCGATTACCGGCCTGCCGCCGGGAAGCCGCAGGGCGGCGCCGTCAAGGTGAGTTCCGCGAATATGTCTCACATATTCCAGACCTACGCCATGCCGGGCCAGGAAATCTCTGGCCTGAACCGGCCCGTCTTCCCGTGCGCTCATCTGCGCGACGTGGCGCAGGAACCGAGGGGTAATGGCGTCCGCCCGGTATTCCGCAACAGTCTGCCTATCCCTCGCCTGGGCCAATACCTGCCAGCACCACGCCTGGAGAGCGTAATCATCGGTCTTGGCATTAACCCGCCGTCCGTCGTTCCTGCGGTACAAAGGAGCAGCAGCGAGCATTTGCCCGCCCGCCCGATCCATCAAGCCGACTACCAGCTCTTCCGCCCTGTCTTTCAGGTCCTGGACACGTGGAATCCAACCTGCCTCGGCCATAGCTTTGAGCGGGAATCTGCTGTAATCAAGGCCCGGAATCTCATCCGGCAAGCTGGCCCCCGGCTTCTGCAAGAGAACATCGGCGGGAATTCCCAAGTGTTTATGAAGCTCCCGGGCCATGGCCATGGTGATTGCCCGTTTCCCCGAAAGAACTTCCGAAACCCTGGTTCTGCTCCCGATAAACGGCTCCAGATCACGCTGAGTCAGGTTGGCCTGGTCCATTCTGAACTTGATAGCCGATACCGGGTCGGGAAGGCCAATGGGATAGTTCTGTTCTTCGTAGAGTTCTACCAAATCGGCCAGCGCGTCCAGTTCAGCCTGAGCGGGATCATCTCCGTCGCCGGGCCGTCTTTCCGGGCGCGACAGCGCATCCATCAGCTCGGTTATCCGGGCCAGCGCAGCATCGTAGTCCTCTTCTGACCGGATCGCCCGGATACGCGGCATGACACGACCCGGAGCAAGCCAGTCTGCTTGTTTCACTTCCCTGTTTTACCTCCTGAGTACCACGACAGCAGAGGTTGTTCGGATTCCGGGCGGTGCTTCAACTCGTTACCCCAGGGGAGATACGGAGGCATTTTACGGGGTGATAGAGGCAATCAGGGGGGCATCAGTTGCTGAATACAGCGCAGGGTTAACGGCGCTGATTGAGGCCTGTGCAAGGCTTGACGGCGGAGAGGGCGGGATTCGAACCCGCGAGAAGCTTGCGCCCCTACGCGATTTCCAGTCGCGCCCGTTCGTCCACTCCGGCACCTCTCCGCGCGGGGACGCCGCATTCAATTATAGGTTCGGGCGCAGTCTACCGCAAGTTCAGGCCCGTCTCACCCTGCAATTGCCGCCGCGAGCTGCTGCGGTGGCAATTGCGGCGGCCCGTGCAATATAATACCCGGAGCAAGAATTCCCCCAGAATTCCCACTAGGAGATGCAGCGCCCATGGCCGATCCCGGCTTTGTCAAAGTGGCCCAAGTCAGCGAAATCAGCCCCGGCGAAATGATTACCGTGGACTATCCCACCGGTGACGCTGTGCTGATTGCCAACGTCAACGGAGTGATCCATGCCTGCGACGACATCTGCTCCCACGCCTACGCCTCTCTGTCTGAGGGAGATATAGACGGGGCCGAGGTGGAATGCCCGCTGCATGGCGCGGTTTTCAACATAACC
Organism: Dehalococcoidia bacterium; assembly: GCA_965115955.1. Classification (GTDB taxonomy): domain Bacteria; phylum Chloroflexota; class Dehalococcoidia; order Lucifugimonadales; family UBA3495; genus VXOI01. The sequence goes on from OZ220473.1 coordinate 343,258, forward strand.
ACGGGCGAGGCGCTCACGCCGCCCGCTGATTCACCCATCAAGGTATACCAGGTGCAGATCGAAGGCGACAATATTCTCGTCGCTCCGCCAGCGGAATAACCGGCGCCGCAGCGCATATCCGGCTCATGTCCGGTACTGGAAGGGCGGCGCCCCGGCGTTCGGCCGCGGAAGGTCCCGCCAGACAGGGGGTGCGGCGGCGACAGGGGAGCCCCGCCCGCGCTCCAGCGGAGAGAAGACGGGCGGGTTTTCCGCGCCCGGAACCGGGCGGGGCAGCCCTGCTCCGGCGGATAATGACCCCAATCAGGGAGAGTCTACGAAGTGGACGTCTTCCCAGGGCCAGAAGACCAACCACACCCGGCCTATAATGTTGGCCGAGGGCACGGCTCCCCAAGAGCGGGAATCGTTGCTGTTCGGCCGGTTGTCGCCGATAACGTAATACTCCTTTTCGCCCAGGGTAAGCGGCGGCGCGTTGGAGCCGTCCACTTGTCGCAGGTACGGTTCCTCGATGACTGCGCCGTCGACGTATACCCTGCCTGACCGCATCTCGACCGTCTCGCCTGGCAGCCCTACAACCCTTTTGACGAAATCTTTGGTGTTGTCCCTGGGGTACCGGAACACGATGATTTCGCCCCTTTGCGGCGAATTGAACGCGAACTCAGGGCCCTCTTCGTCTGCCTTCCAGAATGGCACGATCCGCGAGAGCTGCTCACGGTCGAACATCAGGAACGACGCCCGGTCCACTATCAGGAATTGCCCGTTCTCCAGAGTGGGATGCATGCTCGACCCTTCCACTCTGAAATTGCGCACGGTGGCCTGCAACACAATCAGCACCATCAACGCCAAAAGCACGGCTTCGAGGATTTCACGCGCCAAGCGAGGCATAGAGAATCACTCCCGGCAGGTTTGTATACAGCCCCAATAACAGCATAGCGCAAAATCGCCCTGCGCTGGTACTGAGCCGCGAGGAGTCAATCAGCAGAAACCCCGAACCCGCATCCGGGCAGATGGGCCGCCGGGAGACGGTGCAGTGTCTGCAGCCCCCCGAGCCCAAGCTGTCATACGGGGAGCAGCAGGAGGGCGGGGAGACGGTCAGGAAAGGGCGCCCTCCCGCCGGAACACCTCGGCAAGCTTCTCGACTCCTTCCCGGATTTCAGTTTCGGCGGGAAGGGCGAAGCACAGGCGCATGTAGCCGGCGGCGGCATCCGGATCAGCGGACCAGTCCGGTCCGGGATTGAACGCAATGCCTTCCCGGAGCGCCGGCGCGGCCAGCCGACGCGAATCTACCCCCGACGGCAGCTTGACCCACAGGTACATTCCTCCCCGGGGGATGTAAAAATCCACGCTTGGGCCGAATGACTCGCGAAGTGCGCCGACAAGCACGTCGCACTTGCGCTTCAACGCTGATCGCACTTCCAGAATATGCTCGTCATAGTGATTGGCGAAATAGTCGCCCACAATCATCTGGTCCATGACCCCGGTGCCGGCGTCGTTCTTGCGCGACAGCAGCCGGCTCATCACATCCCACTTCGCCACGATGTATCCAAGGCGCGTGCCGGGGCCCAGGGTCTTCGAGAAAGAGCCTATGTGCAGCACCCGGTTGCTATCGTCAAGGGAGCGGATGGCGTTCTCATATTCACCCTCGAATATGAGGTCGGCGTAGCATTCGTCTTCGAATATCGGGACTCCGTATTCTTCGCTCAACTCCAGGAGCCTGTACCGGCGCTCCATGCTCATTACGGTGCCGGTCGGATTCTGGAGGGTCGGGATCGTATAGATGTATTTCGGGCGCACTCTCTTTGCCTGCAGCTCCTCAAGGGCATGGGCGAGGCGGTCCATCCGCATACCGGACTCATCGACGTCAACGCCGACCATGTTGACCTTCCGGCGCCTCAGATTAGCGAGGGCGCCGGAGAAGCTGAAGGCTTCCACAATTACGGTATCGCCCTGCTCCAGAAGGATTTCGTTGATCAGCTCTATCCCGAGGCCTGATCCTGAAGTGATCAGAATTTCGTCAACCGTTACGCGGATTCCGCGGTGGGCGGCCAGCTTGTCTACCAGAAACTGGCGCAACGGGATAATCCCCTGCGGCCCGCCGTCGAAGTTATACATAGAGATGTTCCGGGGATCGCCCCGGAAAACCCTGGCGGCGGACTCGATGAACCCCTCGACGGGAACCATGTCGGGGTCGCTGTGCCCGCCGATGAAGTTGTATTTCGGGTGACCTTCCCACGGCGCCGGCGGAAGGGGAAGATCTCTGTTGAAGAGGGTTGTATAATCGAGGCCAGTACCGGACATAGGGCGCTCCTGCGGTTTTTACGGTGCGATTCCGCCCGCTGGCAAGTCGGGCTGTCGGCATCCTAACACCGCCGGCGCCGGATGTCGACGGCACCGGCGACGAAGCGGGGCCCGGGAATTTGCCGACAGACTGATCGGGGTATCGGCGGATATGGGGTATCTCGGATGTAATGATATACTGCCCTTGCAAGCGTCGCAGTGGGGCTGGAACCCGCAGAGTCGACGCAGTGTCGGCGGATATAGTGATACACTGCCCGTGCAAGGGTATTTCCTTGCCGGAGCTTTTGTGCTAAAGTCCGTATCCGCAACCTCCTTGACTGGAACGGTTGCTTCGTCAATGGGTAGTCCTCTAGCATACTGGCAGGTGAGACATGGCAGACAAAGGCGGTTCCCGGCCGGCTCCACAAAGTAGAGTACCCCCCCCCCCCCGCGATAATTATTCGGCCTCAGGGCAAAGCCTATTAACCTTCCGGCGGGGAATCGACCGGAATCTGGCAGGGCTGGCGCTGGCCGCGGTTGTTCTGCTGGCTTTGGCCTTTCTGGGGCTGAAGGCGGTGCAGGCCCAGGGGACGATTCCCGCCGCGCCTGCTGATATGCTTGCCGCGCCGGGGAACGGCGCATCCAAAGTTCAGGCGTGGTGGAAGGACCCCGACGACTCTTCCATCACCAAATATCAGTACCGGATCAGCTCCGTCGCAGATGCAGCCGCCCGCTGGAATGACGTATCGTGGATCGATGTCCCCCTAAGCTACAATGAAACCACCGACCTGGTAAGCAGCCAGGCCACCAACAACAGCTATAACTGGGTCCAGGTCCGCGCCGTTAACGGCAGCGGCAACGGCCCGCCCGCCGAAGCGCATACCTGGGTTACCGGCACCAGGCTTATGGTGTTGACTAGTTCCGAGACTTTCCTATATGAAGAGAGTTTTTCTGGATATAATGTCGTCAGTTTCGATATGAACTACGTTGGAGGAACGCCCCCATCTTCGGGCCTGGAATTCAGCTTCAAGATAATACCCGGCTTTTCGACAGTAACCGACACCACAGGCAGCAGTTGTCTTTTTATCAAGCCGCCGACCGCGGATATTTGTTTTATATCGGGTCGTCAAAAAATCGTGGACAGCGACGAAGCTGCGGATTTCCTTGTAGGGATTGTCGACGATGCAATCGACGAGGAAGTGGAGGTTTTTTATCTCACGGCGACCGCCGGCAGCGGGGCGAACCAGTGGACGGTGGCCCCGATACGGTTCCATATCTTAGATGATGATGACCCGGTAGGCGCCGGGACCAACACGCCAACGGCGGCCCACACTCACACGCCGCCGCCGGCTACCAACACTGCAAGCCCCCCAACCAACACGCCAACGCCCGCTAACACCTCTGCGCCATCCAATACACCTACCCATACGCCTGCGCCATCCAATACGCCCACCAACACTCCTGCGCCATCCAATACGCCCACCAACACTCCTGCGCCATCCAATACACCTACCCATACGCCTGCGCCATCCAATACGCCCACCAACACTCCTGCGCCATCCAATACGCCCACCAACACGCCTGCGCCATCCAATACGCCCACTAACACCCCTGCGCCATCCAGCACGCCCACTAATACGCCTACGCCTACCAATACACCTACGCCATCCAATACACCTACGCCATCCAATACGCCTACCAACACCCCTGCGCCATCCAGCACGCCCGCTAACACGCCTGCGCCATCCAATACGCCCACCAACACGCCTGCGCCATCCAATACGCCTACCAACACGCCTACGCCATCCAGCACGCCCACCACGCCATCCAGCACGCCCACCACGCCATCCAGCACGCCCACCACGCCATCCAGCACGCCCACGCCATCCGGCGCTCCGACCAGCATGCCTGCGACAAGAGGGGCCTCGTCGAGGCCGACGCCCACGCTGCTCCCTGCCAGCAGACCCGCCAGGATGCCTGCCAGCGCGCCTACACCCGGCCTGGCGTTGCCCGCCGCCCCGAACGCAGCGTTCGCCAGCCTGGGCGGACGGCTGGTGCGGGTGTGGTATCTGGAAGCGAGGACGCAGACCTGGAGCTTCTACGATCCCGCCCCGGAGATTGCGGAGTTAAACACGCTGGCGGAGGTTTCCAGCGGTCAGATAGTCTTCATCGTCGTCAGCGACGGCGGCCCTGTCGAGTTCCAGGGCGTTACCCTGTACCCGGGAGCTAACCTGATATACCTTGAATAGAGGAATAGAGCAGCTCCTGCGCAAGTCGAACCGCAGCAGTCAAGCCGCCCGGATTACGATTCGGGCGGCTTGACCATGCGCCCTGCGTTTCAACCTCCCGGCGGCGGCAATTCCCCGGGAGCGAACTGTTCAGCGCCGGCCAGGAACCGACTGGCAAGCCGCATGGCAGGTTAAGCAATTCCATAGGGATACACTGTCGCGCCGGCGGCTGCATTGCCTTTTCAGACAGCCCGCAGTTACAATGGCTATAGGACAGGCCGATAAATCTCCGCCGGGGCGAGAGGCCCGTCCTTCGCAGCCCCGCCGGTTCCCGCTCCCGGAAGCCCCAACGCCTATTACACCGTCCGTCGCAGGCTTTTCCGTTATTTAATCTATGAACAGTTACCATATATGGACCATCGGCTGTCAGATGAACACGGCAGACTCGGAGCGTCTAGCATCCGCTCTTGAACAGCTTGGTTTAGAGCCGTCCGAGAACGCCAGGAACGCCGACGTGGTAGTCCTCAACTCCTGCGTGGTGCGGCAGTCGGCGGAGGACAAGGTTGTCGGCAACCTCGGCGCGGTGTCCAGCCTGAAGAAACAGGATCCCGACCGGGTCATCGCCCTCATGGGCTGCATGGTGGGGCCTGGAACTGGAGGGCTGGAGAAACGCTTTCCCTACGTCGATGTGTTCATGCGCCCCCAGCAGTTCGAGCCGCTCCTTGACCTGGTGGGCGAGCGCCTCAGCCTCGACTGGGAAGGCTGCGTCGGGTCTCTGGCCCCCGCCCGCCCCGACGTTTCCTGCCATGTTCCCATAATCCACGGCTGCGACCTGATGTGCGCCTTCTGCATCATCCCCTATCGCAGGGGGCGCCAGGTCAGCCGCCCGGTAGACGACGTGGCCCGCGAGGTGGAGCTGCTGGTATCGCGCGGTGTCAGGGAAGTTACAGTGCTGGGCCAGACGGTTGACGCCTACGGCCACGATCTGCCCGATGACAACGGGGGGCGACCCGATCTGGCTGCGCTGCTCGCCCGGCTGAACGACATCGACGGCCTGGATCGTATCCGGTTCCTCACGTCGCATCCCAGCTACATGAGCCGCCGCATCATAGAATCCGTAGCCCAACTGCCCAAAGTCTGCGAGCACATCAACCTGCCGGTGCAGGCGGGGGATGACGACGTGCTGGCCCGGATGCGTCGCAATTACACCCGCGCCGGATACATCGCGCTGGTGAAAGAAATCCGCGACACTGTGCCGGGGGCGTCGATCAGCACCGACATCATCGTCGGCTTTCCCGGCGAGACCGAGGCGCAGTTCCAGCGTACCCTGGCCCTGGTGGAAGAGCTTCGCATGGACAAAGTTCACTGCGCCGCCTATTCCACACGCCCCGGAACCATCGCCGACCGCACACTGGAGGACAATGTCCCGCAGGAGGAGAAGGTGAGCCGCCGTGAGCGGGTGGACGCTCTACAGGAGCGAATTCTTGCCGAAATAAACTCCGAACTGGTCGGCAGGGAGTTCGAAGTGCTGGTGGAAGCGCGCAAGAAAGGCAGATGGCAGGGCCGCAACCGCGCCAACAAGCTGGTATTTTTCCCGATCACAGACGACGACGGCGACCGGACAGGCGATCTGGTGAATGTGCGGATAGAACGCTCCGGCGCGTGGTCGCTGCAAGGCAAACCAACTTAAGAGAAGCGCGGGAAGGATAGTGACAGCAAGGAAAGAGAATGGCTTCCGGTGATTGGGGAGCGCCTCTCGTTTCCTGCCGATTAGCCCTCGCCGCAAGTTAAGAAGGTGTGGAAGATGACTACCCGCCGCCGTCCCATTGTACCCATCACCGAACTGGAACACTCGGCTTTCTGCAAAACCGAAGATGAGCTGCCCGCCAGGCCTCTGGCCGAGGAGCTGGCCGTCAACGTCCGGTGGCAGCAGATTCCCGCGGAGTACCTGCGCTGCACCGCGGACGAGCTGGACCAGCGCATCCATGCAGCGCGCGAAGAGCTGGGCAGTTCCGTAACCGTTCTGGGCCACCACTACCAGCGCGAAGAGGTGATCAAGTACGCTGACTTCCAGGGCGACTCCTTCCTGCTGTCTCAGCAGGCAGCCAGCCGGCCCGAAGCCGACTACATCATCTTCTGTGGAGTCCACTTCATGGCCGAGACCGCCCGCGTGCTGGCAGACGCTCGCCAGCGCGTGATACTGCCCAACATCACCGCCGGATGCTCCATGGCCGATATGGCTCCCATGGACGACGTGGAAGATGCCTGGGACGACCTAATGGAAGTAGTGGGGCAAGGCGGGATCATCCCGGTCACATACATGAACTCCATCGCCGGCATCAAGGCTCTGTGCGGGCGCAACGGAGGCGCCGTCTGCACCTCGTCCAACGCCGACGCGGTGCTGCGCTGGGCCTTCGAGCAGGGCAAGCGGGTGTTCTTCCTGCCCGACCAGCACTTGGGCCGCAACACTGCCTTGAAGATGGGCGTGCCGCTGGACGAGATGGTGGTATGGAACCCCTTCCGCAGACTGGGCGGCAACAGCCCCGAACAGATCCGCCGCGCCAGAATGGTGCTGTGGCAAGGCCACTGCTCAGTCCATACCCGCTTCACCGTAAAGCAGATCGAGCTGGCGCGCCAGCGCTTCCCCGACGTCAACGTGCTGGTGCATCCTGAGTGCGTAATGGAGACGGTTCAAGCCGCAGACCTGGTAGGGTCCACCGAGTTCATCCGCAGCAAGATCAACAGCGCCTCGGCAGGGAGCGTGTGGGCCGTGGGTACGGAGATCAGCCTGGTCAACCGGCTGGCCATCAACAACCCGGACAAGACCGTCTTCTGCCTCGACCCGGTCACCTGCCCTTGCTCCACCATGTACCGCATTCACCCTGCGTATGTTCTGTGGGTCATGGAATCGCTGCTCAAGGGCCGGGTAATGAACGAGATTACCGTCCCCGAACACATCCGCCGGGATGCCCTTACAGCCCTGGACCGGATGCTGGCCCTGCGGTAGCCGGGCTATCCGGGGCGGCGGGCCTGGGGAGATGCAGTCCCGGCCCGATGCGAGACCTGCCTTTCAATAGGCGTACCAGACGGTTTGACCTGGGTTCGTCTGCGCATCAGCAATATAAGCGAGAGGTGTACGCTTGCCCCAATTCCCGCCCGAAGTTCACGCTCTGATCGATGCGGCCATTGCCGAGGATCAGACCTTCAACGACCCCACAACCGCAGCGGTCGTGCCTTCCGGGATTCGCGGAGCCGGAATCCTGCGGGCCAAGGCTCACGGCGTCCTAGCGGGCGTAGACGTGGGCCTGGCCGTTTTCCGGCGGGTGGAACCCGGCCTGCAGCTCGAAGCGCTGATGGCCGATGGCGCCGCGCTATCCCCAGGAGACGGCATCGCCCGCGTCGCCGGGCCGGCAGCGGGCATCCTGCGCGCCGAGCGCGTCGCCCTCAACTTCATGCAGCGAATGAGCGGGATTGCCAGCCTGACCCATCGCTATGTCTGCGCGATAGAGGGCACCCGTTCCCGCATCGTCGATACCCGCAAGACCGCCCCCGGACACCGCTACCTCGACAAATACGCCGTCCGAGCCGGCGGGGGCTACAATCACCGCTACAACCTGGCCGACGGCATCCTGATCAAAGACAATCACATCGAAGCCAATCGCTTCCGCGAGATGGGCCTTCGCCAGGTTATCGCGCTTGCCCTGGAGCGCGCATCCCACACCATCCGCGTCGAGGTAGAGGTTGAGTCCCTGGAGGCTGCCCGCGAGGCACTGGACGCCGGAGCGCACATCATCATGCTCGACAATATGCCGATAGACATGATGCGCGAGGCCATGAGCTTCATCGGCGACAAGGCCGTGGTAGAGGCTTCGGGCGGCATCAACTTCAGCACCGTTCGCTCCGTGGCCGAAACAGGCGTCCACCTTATCTCCATCGGAGAGCTGACCCATTCGCCTCCCGCCCTGGACATCAGCCTGGATCTGGAGTTCGGGCAATAGTTCTCCACCGGGAGAGGCAGGGAGATGAAGAATCCGCAGGAAGGCTGGAGAGGACTAGTCCAGGGGATTAAGCTAACGGTCAGCGGCGGGGACGCTGGCGGTCGGCGCTGTCCAGCATGATGGTTACCGGGCCGTCGTTCTGAAGCCGCACCTGCATGTACTCCTGGAACCGTCCGGTAGCTACCGTCATCCCGGCGCTCCTGAAGAGGGATACGGCATGCTCGTAAAGTCTCTCAGCCCTATCGGGCGGCGCGGCTCTGGTGAAGTCCGGCCGCCGTCCTCTTCGAGTATCGGCATACAGCGTAAACTGGCTCACCACCAGCACTTCCGCTCCCACGTCCAGGGCCGAGCGATTGAAGCGGTTGTCATCATCGGCGAAGATGCGCAGGTTGGCGGCCTTGGAGACCAGATATTCGGCGTCGGACTCATCATCGTCTTCGGCCACTCCCAGCAGCGCCACCAGGCCGCGATCGATGCGACCCACTTCAACACCGTCGATTTCCACCGAGGCTTGCTTAACCCGTTGCAATAACGCGCGCATAACCGGAAAGTTCTGAAAAGGCAATGAGGAGAAACCAAGTAACAGCCGACGCGTCCGGAGACGCCGCCGGCTGTTCGGGGCCTGATCTCCGGGCGACAGCCTGCCGGATCAGCCGGCGGCGGCGCCGGCGGTGGCGGAAGCAGACTCACTGCTGCCGGAACCGGCCGAGCTCTCTGAAGCGGTTGAGGTTTCGACAGGGCTGCTGTCGCTGCTCGACTTGGCCGTTTCACTGCCTGTCTTGCTTGAACCGTTCTCAACCGGGGGCTTGGGTCGGCCGTAGTCGGTGGTGTAGAAGCCGCTGCCCTTATAGATTACCGGCACGGCGTGGTACACCCGCTGGCCTTCGCCTGCGCACTGGGGGCAGGTTCCCTTGCCTGCTTCGCTGAAGCTCTGTCGCAACTCGAAATAGTTCTCGCACTCTAGGCAGCGGTAATCGTATCGAGGCACTGGTCATCTCCTGGCGTTCGATACCCGGCGCGATACCTCGCAAATGCGCAAGGTGCGCGTCCGGGGGAATCTGGGGATTGTTAGCGGTTAGACAGGGGTGACTGCTAAACGCCAATGTATCAGTCGTTCCCGTGACTGTCAACGCTCCCGCAACCGGCGCTTCAGCGGCGGATACGGCCGTGCGCCAGCGCTCTCCAGCTCATGCATTGGCAGAATAGCCCTACAATTTTGCGTGTTATGACCGTATATGTGCTATCATCTTGAATAAACAGTTGGATTTCGCTATTGACATCCCTCAAACGCAACCATATCATGTTCTGTTGTGGTGTGTCATGCGTCGGGCCTGGCGCGCGTTCGCGTCGAGGGACTCTGCTTCAGGCAAGGGAAGGGAGCGTATCACCATGGACGAACTGGACCGCAAGATTATCGCCCTGCTGCAGTTGGATGGTAGAGCGTCCAACGCCAAGATAGCCCGCGAGGTCGGTGTCAGCGAGGGCACGGTACGCCGCCGTCTGCGGCGGCTCGTTAAGGAAGACGTAGTAAAAGTCGTTGCAGTGCCCAACCTCGAAAAGCTGGGCTATGCCACCACCGCCCTGATTGGCCTGCAAACCGGGCCTGGAAAGTCCGACTCCGTGGCCGAGGCCATAGCCTCTCTGGACGAAGCCCACTATGTAGCCATCACCACCGGCGCTTTCGACGTATTCATCTGGGCCGGGCTGGAATCGGCAGAAAACCTGGGCAACTTCCTGCGCACCAAGGTAGGCGTTGTAGACGGCGTTCAGCGCACCGAAACCTTTGTAAACCTGTCCATCAAGAAGCGGACTTATGGCCTGGTTCTGTAATCCCGGCTGGGAACTGCTCCATCTCAAAACTTCATTACAAACGCCGGAAAAGGCGCCCTGCCTCCGCTTTCCTGTGCTGGAGAAAGCCGCACAAATCCCGTTGTGTAAGTGAGCGTGACGGCGTCGAGGCCTATTGAGGGCGGGGAACGGACTGGAGCGGGCGAAGGGATTCGAACCCTCGACGTCTTGCTTGGGAAGCAAGCACTCTACCACTGAGTTACACCCGCTCGCATCGGTTACCATCCTATGATATTACAGCGCGGCCCGGATAGTAAAGCCTTCCCCATTCCCGGGATGGGTCAGACTTCCCCTTCCAGTTCAGCCATGCGGCTCTCTTGCACCTGGCCCCAATATTCCGCCCATTCTTCGCGGGTGGCTCGCTCGGTCTTGCCCGGCGTGTAGGCCGGTGATACCAGAGGCAGCGCCCGGTCAACTTTGAGCAGCACGTAAGCCCGCGCCGGAAGCCGCACCTGTTGGATTCCCCGCGCGCCCGTCTCAAAGGCTTCGCGTATCTCGCCGAACAGGGCATCATCCTTTTCGACGATGCTGGCCGTTCCCTTGAATCGGTATCCCTTCCGGGAATACACGTCCACCACGTTCAGTTCCAGCGCCGGGTTGTGCCTCAGGTTGGTCATTGTCGTAGGAGAGGCCAGGTCGCCGAACACCAGATAGTCGTCGTCCCAGACTGCCGTCGTCCCCTTGGGCGAAAGGTTGGGAGTACCGTCGGGGCAGACAGTGGCGATAAACCCGAAGCGCTGCTGCCGCACCACCCGCTTCATGTCGTCGTTGAGAATTCCCATATTTCTATCCTCATCATTTCGGTTTGAACCTGGTATATTCCACCAGCCTGAGGACGAGGCTTATCCCGGCTTCCCATCCCGATCAGAACCACACGGCAGCCCGCTCGGCGATCATGATTGCAGTGGCGTTGGTGTTGGCCCGAACTATGTTGGGGGCGACCGACAGGTCCACTACACGCAGGCCCTCGACGCCCCGAACGCGACAATGCTGGTCTACCACTGCCATGGGGTCGCTGTCCGGGCCCATCCGGCACGGACCGCAGGTGTGAAACGTTGTGCTGATGTTCTCGTGCAGCCAGACGTCTAGCGCCTCGTCCGAAGCCAGAACGTCTTCCGTGATGTCCGCCAGGCCGTAGACAAGCGGGCGGAACTGTTCGCTGCCGGCCAGCCGGGCGCAGAGACGGACGGCCTCTCTCATCCGCTGCAGGTCGAATTCGTCTTCCAGGTAACGGTAGTTGATATGAGGACCAACCGATGGATCGGTGGCCTTCAGCGTCAGCTCGCCTGCGCTCATGGCCAACTCCAGGATGACGGTGAAGTGCAGCGCGCGACCGTTGCGGCGTCGACTAGCCCCGGCGATAGGGTCCCCCCCGCCGGTTCCCGCGTAAGACGTCACTGTAATCTGCATGTCGTTGCGGAGATTCGAGCCTTCAGCCGTGTAGCGCAGACCGGTCTGGATACGCGGAACATCCTCTGACAAGGCCACCCCTTCGCGCGGCTCCAGATCTACCAGGATCATGGGATGATCGCGCAGATTCCTGCCTACGCCGGGCGAATCCAACACCACCGGAATTCCCAGCTCGCTCAGGCGCTCCGCAGGCCCCACGCCCGACAGCATCAGCAATTGCGGAGACGCCACCCCCCCGGCGCACAGTACTATCTCTTCGCCTTCGACGGTAAACGTCTCGCCGCCGCTCTCCGCCTCAACGCCTACGGCGCGGGTTCCGTCGAACACCACCCTATGCACTGCTGCGCTGCCGCGAACCGTCAGGTTGAGTCGATGCCGCGCCGGGTTCAGATACGCCAGCACAGAGCTCATGCGGATATTGCCGGGGTTATTCATCGGCACTGCCCCGGCGCCGGTGGTCTCCGGGTTATTCATGTCTGGATCCTGGGGAAACCCGGCATCCAGAGCTGCCTGGTGGAAAGCCTCGTACACTGGCAGCCATTCCTGGGGCGGCACCCGCCGCACCGGTATCGGACCGTCCGTGCCGTGGAAGTCATCGCGCACGTCCAGATCGGTTTCCAGCTTTCGGAAGAAGGGCAGAACGTTAACGTAGCTCCATTCCGTGTTGCCGGCCTCGGCCCACGAGTCGTAGTCCTCGGGGAGCCCGCGCAGGAAGACCTGTCCATTGACTGCCCCCGACCCGCCGATGACTTTTCCCCGAGCGATGTTCAGGAGGCGGGACTGCCGCGCGCTGCCAACGGCTCGATAAGACCAGTTGAACGGCGAATCGATCTCCGATGCGCCGTTGTCGTATCCGAACTTGATCTCATCAGGCAGCAGCTCGAAATCAGCATAGTCCGGCCCTGCCTCCAGCAGCAGCACCGAGCGGCTGGGGTTTTCCGACAGCCGCGCCGCCAGCGCGCATCCCGCCGACCCGCCACCTACAATGACCACATCGTATTTCATAGCGCCCTCTAATTATTCGGAATCCGCCCGAACCGGAATCGCCTTTAACTCTGCCCCCATATTAAAGTGCATGCTGCCCGTTTCGGCCAAGTGCCTGGCGCCGGTCATATCTTCGGAGTTACGCTCCGGGGGATACGGCAAGGGGAAAATCGCTGGGGAGTCCCGGTTTGCTGGTTGTGGTCATCGCGAACCTCTGCGGACCCGGGTTGCGTTACCGGAAATGCCCCGCGAGGCATCGCAATTCCAGTCCCGGTTCCAGGCGGGTCTTCGGATGCGGGCATGGAGCGCAAGCCGAGCGCACAGGCGCCAATAAAGAGCTGGTTCTATGTAGACAAGCGTCATTTTCTCGAAGTATTGGCAGGATAAGCAGTATTTCCCAGATAGTACCAGTCGCATTCGAGGTCGCGGCTTTGGCTCCTGGGTTCCCCGGTTGCCTCTCTCGAAAGGGGAGAATATCTACTTCCTCTGCCTCAGTCTTGCCAACTCCGCTTCGAGTTCCCGTACCCGCTCCTCAGCTGCGGCAGCTCGGGCGCGCTCGGCAGCAGCACGCGCATCGGCGTCAGCGGCTCGGGCGCGCTGATCCTCGTAGGTCAGCACAGGCCTGCCTGTCGCAGGGTCAATCCACGTCAGGTTCCCCTTCTCCCACCTCAGATACAGGCTCAAGACTGCGCTGTATCCCTGGAGATCCCCCTCGGGCAGCTCCTCTATCGGGACGGGCTCATACCGTCCTTCTATGAGACTGTCTCCTGCCAGCCGCACCCCGTGGTATTCACCAGTCTCATCGAATCTCCAGTACTCCGGTATCCCCAGCCTTGCATAGTCCTCGCGCTTCTCTCCCGTGTCCAGCGCCGCCGTGCTGACCGATGCCACCTCCAGCACGAAGTCCGGCGGCTTCCCCTGCTCGGATATGACATATCCGTTGCTCGCACGGTAGCTCTCAGGGCTTACTCCGAAGGCTATGAGCAGATCCGGGCGCCGGGCCCTCGCCCGATTCCCGTCAGGAGACGCCACTATCCATCTCTCGCATTCAACCAGCGTGCTCTCCGGACTGCCAAAGTGGAGGGCAAGATACCTGTTGCTTCCGGGTTTGTACACGTGATCGTAGGCAGTCATCTCGTCCGGTTCCCTGGGCGGCGGCTCCGCCAGCCGGAACCGCTCTTGAGCTTTCGGTGTTCTGGCAGTCGTCATGCTGGGCCTCTTGATTCTGGGCGTCTGGTAAAGGTAATTCTAAACCCGTTTGGCTTTCAGGGTAAGAAAGGGGTGCGACGGAAATACCAGGCCCCCGGCGATGCAGACGCCAGGGGCCTGATTGCGGACGATGCGGCGCCGGCTCTAGTCGAGGAATACCAGGTTAATGCCTGGGTACAGAGTGACGCCTCGGAACCCAACAGGGGGGCCACTACTGACGATTATCACCACTATCTGGCCGGCGGAAACCTCCGTCAGAGAGTTCAGTCCCTGGCCTCTCAGTTCCGGATCGTAGAACTTCCACGTCTGGGTTGTTGTTTCCAGGTGCCAGACCCGCACCAGCCGAGGGCCCAGGGCGCCGAAGACGATAGACGGATCGCCAGACGACGCCGGCGTAGGTGCAAGCGTAGGCACGGGCATGGGGCCGGACCTGGAAGCACGCGACGATGTAGATGGAGCCGACGGCAACAGTGTCGGCGTCGACCCACCCTGAGTCACCGACCTCGGCGTATTCGTCGGCATGGGCGTGTTAGTCGGCCTGGACGTATTCGCTGGCCTAGACGTGTTAGTCGGCCTCGGCGTGTTCGTCGGCGGCAGTACCTCGCCGACCGGCGTATTCGTCGGCGCCGGCGTGTTCGTCGCTGTCGACGTCGGCGTATTCGTCGGCGCCGGCGTGTTCGTCGCTGTCGACGTCGGCGTATTCGTCGGCGCCGGCGTGTTCGTCGCTGTCGCCGTCGGCGTGTTCGTCGGCGCCGGCGTGTTCGTCGCTGTCGCCGTCGGCGTGTTCGTCGGCGCCGGCGTGTTCGTCGCCGTTGGCTCCGGCGTGTTCGTTGGCTCCGGCGTGTTCGTCGCCGTTGGCTCCGGCGTGTTCGTCGGCATCGGCGTATTCGTTGGCGTCGGTGTGTTCGTTGGCTCCGGCGTGTTCGTCGCCGTCGCCGTTGGCGTGTTCGTCGCCGTCGCCGTCGGCGTGTTCGTCGGAACCGGCGTGTTCGTCGCCGTCGCCGTTGGCGTGTTCGTCAGCGTCGGCGTCACTGTCGGCGTGTTCGTCGGCATTGGCGTGTTCGTCGCCGTCGCCGTTGGCGTGTTCGTCGGAACCGGCGTGTTCGTCAACGTCGGCGTTGGCGTGTTCGTCGGAACCGGCGTGTTCGTTGGCGTCAACGTCGGCGTCGGCGTATTCGTCGGAACCGGCGTGTTCGTCGCCGTCGCCGTTGGCGTGTGTGTCGCCGTTGGCGTTGGCGTTGGATCCATCGGCGTGGCCTTGACTTCGTCCGACCAGCCTCCGCTTCCCGCATTATTGACCGCATGAATGCGGAATACGTACTCGTCCCCGTTATCCAGTCCCGTTACCGTGTGCGTTGTCGTCGTTGCGCCAGACCCGGTGATCGTGGTTACTGCCGGCCACGTTCCAACGCTGGTTTTGCGATAGTTCAGACGATACTGGCTTATCGACGCATCGTTCGGGTTCGCCCAGTTCAGGGTTACCTGCGCATCGCCCGCCGTTGCCCGCAGGTTATACGGCTTGGACGGCTTGGTCGACGGCGTGGCGCTGGCAACGACCGACCAGGGGCTGTTTCCGCTGCTGTTGAACGCCCGGATGCGGAACTGGTACAGCTCTCCGTTATCCAGTCCCGTTACCGCGTGTTCTGTGGTCGTGGCCGTGGCTCCAGAAATTTCGGTGGCCGTCCAGCTTCCTGAGCTGCCTTTGCGCTGCTGCAGCCGGTATCCGGTTATGGATGCGTCCTCCGGATCGTTCCAGGCCAGAGTTACCTTCCCGTTGCCTCCCACGGCCTGAAACCCGGACGGACGGGATGGCTTGGGTATTGGCGTGTGCGTCAACGTCGGCGTTGGCGTGTTCGTCGGAACCGGCGTGTTCGTTGGCGTCAACGTCGGCGTGTTCGTCGGAACCGGCGTGTTCGTTGGCGTCAACGTCGGCGTCGGCGTATTCGTCGGAACCGGCGTGTTCGTCGCCGTCGCCGTTGGCGTGTGTGTCGCCGTTGGCGTTGGCGTTGGATCCATCGGCGTGGCCTTGACTTCGTCCGACCAGCCTCCGCTTCCCGCATTATTGACCGCATGAATGCGGAATACGTACTCGTCCCCGTTGTCCAGTCCCGTTACCGTGTGCGTCGTGGTCGTTGCGCCAGACCCGGTGATCGTGGTTACTGCCGGCCACGTTCCAACGCTGGTTTTGCGATAGTTCAGACGATACTGGCTTATCGACGCATCGTTCGGGTTCGCCCAGTTCAGGGTTACCTGCGCATCGCCCGCCGTTGCCCGCAGGTTGTACGGCTTGGACGGCTTGGTCGACGGCGTGGCGCTGGCAACGACCGACCAGGGGCTGTTTCCGCTGCTGTTGAACGCCCGGATGCGGAACTGGTACAGCTCTCCGTTATCCAGTCCCGTTACCGCGTGTTCTGTGGTCGTGGCCGTGGCTCCAGAAATTTCGGTGGCCGTCCAGCTTCCTGAGCTGCCTTTGCGCTGCTGCAGCCGGTATCCGGTTATGGATGCGTCCTCCGGATCGTTCCAGGCCAGAGTTACCTTCCCGTTGCCTCCCACGGCCTGAAACCCGGACGGACGGGATGGCCTGGGTATTGGCGTGTGCGTCAACGTCGGCGTTGGCGTGTTCGTCAGCGTCGGCGTCACTGTCGGCGTGTTCGTCGGCATTGGCGTGTTCGTCAACGTCGGCGTTGGCGTGTTCGTCGGAACCGGCGTGTTCGTCAACGTCGGCGTTGGCGTGTTCGTCGGAACCGGCGTGTTCGTTGGCGTCAACGTCGGCGTCGGCGTATTCGTCGCCGTCGCCGTTGGCGTTGGCGTTGGATCCATCGGCGTGGCCTTGACTTCGTCCGACCAGCCTCCGCTTCCCGCATTATTGACCGCATGAATGCGGAATACGTACTCGTCCCCGTTGTCCAGTCCCGTTACCGTGTGCGTCGTGGTCGTTGCGCCAGACCCGGTGATCGTGGTTACTGCCGGCCACGTTCCAACGCTGGTTTTGCGATAGTTCAGACGATACTGGCTTATCGACGCATCGTTCGGGTTCGCCCAGTTCAGGGTTACCTGCGCATCGCCCGCCGTTGCCCGCAGGTTGTACGGCTTGGACGGCTTGGTCGACGGCGTGGCGCTGGCAACGACCGACCAGGGGCTGTTTCCGCTGCTGTTGAACGCCCGGATGCGGAACTGGTACAGCTCTCCGTTATCCAGTCCCGTTACCGCGTGTTCTGTGGTCGTGGCCGTGGCTCCAGAAATTTCGGTGGCCGTCCAGCTTCCTGAGCTGCCTTTGCGCTGCTGCATCCGGTATCCGGTTATGGATGCGTCCTCCGGATCGTTCCAGGCCAGAGTTACCTTCCCGTTGCCTCCCACGGCCTGAAACCCGGACGGACGGGATGGCTTGGGTATTGGCGTGTGCGTCAATGTCGGCGTCGGCGTGTTCGTCAGCGTCGGCGTCACTGTCGGCGTGTTCGTTGGCGCCGGCGTGTTCGTCGCCGTCGCCGTTGGCGTGTTCGTCGGAACCGGCGTGTTCGTTGGCGTCAACGTCGGCGTGTTCGTCGGAACCGGCGTGTTCGTCGCCGTCGCCGTTGGCGTGTTCGTCGGAACCGGCGTGTTCGTTGGCGTCAACGTCGGCGTGTTCGTCGGAACCGGCGTGTTCGTTGGCGTCAACGTCGGCGTCAGCGTGTTCGTCGGCATCGGCGTGTTCGTTGGCGTCAACGTCGGCGTCAGCGTGTTCGTCGGCATCGGCGTATTCGTTGGCGTCAACGTCGGCGTCGGCGTTGGATCCATCGGCGTGGCCTTGACTTCGTCCGACCAACCGCCGCTTCCCGCATTATTTATCGCATGAATGCGGAATACGTACTCATCTCCGTTGTCCAGTCCTGTTACCGTGTGCGTCGTGGTCGTTGCGCCAGACCCGGTGATCGTGGTTACTGCCGGCCACGTTCCAACGCTGGTTTTGCGATAGTTCAGACGATACTGGGTTATCGACGCGTCGTTCGGGTTCGCCCAGTTCAGAGTTACCTGCGCATTGCCCGCCGTTGCCCGCAGGTTGTACGGCTTGGACGGCTTGGTCGACGGCGTGGCGCTGACAATCTCCGTCCAGCCGCCGCGTCCACCGCCGTTGACGGCCCGGAGGCGGAACCAGTACTTCACTCCGTTATCCAGTCCCGTTACCGTGTGTTCTGTGGTCGTGGCCGTGGCTCCAGAAATTTCGGTGGCTGTCCAGCTTCCTGAGCTGCCTTTGCGCTGCTGCAGCCGGTATCCGGTTATGGATGCGTCCTCCGGATCGTTCCAGGCCAGAGTTACCTTCCCGTTGCCTCCCACGGCCTGAAACCCGGACGGACGGGATGGCTTGGGTATTGGCGCCACCGGGATGGCCTTGACTTCGTCCGACCAACTGCCGCTTCCCGCATTATTTATCGCATGAATGCGGAATACGTACTCATCTCCGTTGTCCAGTCCCGTTACCGTGTGCGTCGTGGTCGTTGCGCCAGACCCGGTGATCGTGGTTGCTGCCGGCCATGTTCCAACGCTGGTTTTGCGATAGTTCAGACGATACTGGGTTATCGACGCATCGTTCGGGTTCGCCCAGTTCAGGGTTACCTCGGCATTGCCCGCCGTTGCCCGCAGGTTATACGGCTTGGACGGCTTGGTCGACGGCGTGGCGTCGACAGCATCCGTCCAGTCGCCGCGTCCACCGCCGTTGACGGCCTGGAGGCGGAACCAGTACCTCACTCCGTTATCCAGTCCCGTTACCGTGTGTTCTGTGGTCGTGGCCGTGGCTCCAGAAATTTCGGTGGCTGTCCAGCTTCCTGAGCTGCCTTTGCGCTGCTGCAGCCGGTATCCGGTTATGGATGCGTCCTCCGGATCATCCCAGATCAGGGTTACCTTCCCGTTGCCTCCCAAAGCCTGAAATCCGGTCGGAAGGGATGGCGTGGGTATTGGCGCCACCGGGATGGCCTTGACTTCGTCTGACCAACCGCCGCTTCCCGCATTATTGACCGCATGAATGCGGAATACGTACTCATCCCCGTTATCCAGTCCCGTTACCGTGTGCGTCGTCGTCGTTGCGCCAGACCTGGTGATCGTGGTTGCTGCCGGCCACGTTCCAACGCTGGTTTTGCGATAGTTCAGACGATACTGGGTTATCGACGCGTCGTTCGGGTTCGCCCAGTTCAGGGTTACCTCGGCATTGCCCGCCGTTGCCCGCAGGTTATACGGCTTGGACGGCTTGGTCGACGGCGTGGCGTCGACAGCATCCGTCCAGTCGCCGCGTCCACCGCCGTTGACGGCCTGGAGGCGGAACCAGTACCTCACTCCGTTATCCAGTCCCGTTACCGTGTGTTCTGTGGTCGTGGCCGTGGCTCCAGAAATTTCGGTGGCTGTCCAGCTTCCTGAGCTGCCTTTGCGCTGCTGCAGCCGGTATCCGGTTATGGATGCGTCCTCCGGATCATCCCAGATCAGGGTTACCTTCCCGTTGCCTCCCAAAGCCTGAAATCCGGTTGGAAGGGATGGCGTGGGTATTGGCGCCACCGGGATGGCCTTGACTTCGTCTGACCAACCGCCGCTTCCCGCATTATTGACCGCATGAATGCGGAATACGTACTCATCCCCGTTATCCAGTCCCGTTACCGTGTGCGTCGTGGTCGTTGCGCCAGACCCGGTGATCGTGGTTGCTGCCGGCCATGTTCCAACGCTGGTTTTGCGATAGTTCAGACGATACTGGGTTATCGACGCGTCGTTCGGGTTCGCCCAGTTCAGGGTTACCTCGGCATTGCCCGCCGTTGCCCGCAGGTTATACGGCTTGGACGGCTTGGTCGACGGCGTGGCGTCGACAGCATCCGTCCAGCCGCCGCGTCCACCGCCGTTGACGGCCTGGAGGCGGAACCAGTACCTCACTCCGTTATCCAGTCCCGTTACCGTGTGTTCTGTGGTCGTGGCCGTGGCTCCAGAAATTTCGGTGGCTGTCCAGCTTCCTGAGTTGCCTCTGCGCTGCTGCAGCCGGTATCCGGTTATGGATGCGTCCTCCGGATCATCCCAGATCAGGGTTACCTTCCCGTTGCCTCCCAAAGCCTGAAATCCGGTCGGAAGGGATGGCTTGGGTATTGGCGTGTTCGTCGGCGCTGGCGTGTTCGTCGCTGTCGCCGTCGGCGTATTCGTCGGCGCTGGCGTGTTCGTCGCTGTCGCCGTCGGCGTATTCGTCGGCGCCGGCGTGTTCGTTGGCGTCAGTGTAGGCGTCAGCGTATTCGTCGGCGCCGGCGTGTTCGTCGCCGTCGCCGTGTTCGTCGGAACCGGCGTGTTCGTCAACGTCGGCGTCGGCGTGTTCGTCGGCGCCGGCGTGTTCGTCAACGTCGGCGCCGGCGTGTTCGTTGGCGTCAGTGTAGGCGTCAGCGTATTCGTCGGCGCCGGCGTGTTCGTCAACGTCGGCGTTGGCGTGTTCGTCGGCGCCGGCGTGTTCGTTGGCGTCAGTGTAGGCGTCAGCGTATTCGTCGGACCCGGCGTATTCGTCGGACCCGGCGTGTTCGTTGGCGCTGGCGTGTTCGTTGGCGTAGCCGTCGGCGTGTTTGTGTTTGACGGCTCCGGCATGCTTATATCCGGCGGAATAGCCGCCGGCCTCTTCAGTACGGGATAGTCGCTGGACGTTCCGAAGTTCCAGACGTCGTCTTTGCCCGTTGCCTCGTCATTATCCCCGTCGGCGTTGTCAATGTCTGCGAGCCAGGTGGAGTATATGCCCGTGTAGCCGACAGGGGTCTGGAGTTCCTCGGTGGTCTTGCCCTGGATGCCACTAGCAGAGCCATTGCCCGCGCCCGCCGATTGTCCGGATGTTTCAGTGTCCCAGTAGCTGGCGGATATGGACGTATCTTCATAATTCCCTATGAATCCACCGAGGTTCCGGACATCTGCATTTTCCTTGCTCGTCGTTGCGCTGCCTGTCACGCTGCCTGTGGCGTAACTGCGTTTTACGCTACCCTCGTAATCGTTTCCAATAAACCCGCCGGCATTGGCGGTGGCATTGCCAGAGACCGTGACGGCGCTGGCAGTCACATCGCCCATCGCATAACTGGACTTTATGGAGTTTTCGTTCCATCCGACAAGCCCGCCGGCATGGACTTCGGCAGCGCCAGAGCCGCTGGCAGTAGCGCTGGCAGTCACATCGCCCGTCGCGTAGCTGGACGTTATGCTGCCGCCGCTGCTACCTCCGGCAAGCCCGCCGACGTAGGCAGTGGCAGAGCCGCTGACAGACACATCGCCCGTCGCGTAGCTGGACGTTATACTGCCGTCGGAGATTTCTCCGACAAGCCCGCCGGCATTGGCAGTGCCAGAGCGGCTGACAGACACATCGCCCGTCGCGTAGCTGGACGCTATGCTGCCGCTGTCGTCATATCCGGCAAGCCCGCCGACATTAGCAGTGGAGACGGCATCGCCAGACACATCGCCCGTCGCGTAGCTGGATGTTATGCTGCCGCCTTTGTTATATCCGACAAGCCCGCCGACATAAACGTTGCCGCTGCCAGTCACATCGGCAGACACATCAGCATCCGGCAGACCGATGCGGCTGATACTCCCGGACGAGTGTCCGAAAAGGCCTGCATAAGCGTTTTGGCCGCTTCTGCTGAGGTCGATGTACAGGTTGCTTATGGTATGCCCCTTGCCGTCAAATGATGCCGTGAATGAAGAAGAGCCGTCTGCGCCAATCGGCTGCCACCCGCTCCCGCTGGTCCAATTGCTGTTCACCCTGCGCGATGCGTAGCTGCGCGCGTCGTCGAAGTCCAGGTTCCTGGTCAGCTCATATCCTGTACATTCGGTTGCGCAGCCCATCCCGTCTTTCGCGCTGGGGAAGGCCAAAGAGTAGGCCCTCGCGTTGGCCTCGTCATCCACCTCGCCGTCGCCGTCCAGATCATAGCGAACGGCATACAACTGCCCCAGGGAACCGATATCAATCAGATTGTCATCGTCCGTGTCGTAGTCTCTGTCATCATCCACGATAGTGAGGGAGAGGGTTCCCAAGGTCCAGCCCGCCCTAGCAAGTCCGGGTGCATAGATACGCAAATCGATCGTCTCGTCCCCTTCATTGTCCGTGTCTCCGAAAATGCGGATACTCCAAGTGGCACTGGTAACGCCTGGGATCACCTCCACTGCAGTTTTTTTGGTGGGATAACAGAAGTCAGTGCCTTTAGGGACTCCGCGGCAACTTGCGTGGAGTTTCGCAGTGTTTCCAGCAAGAAGTATAGTCAGAGTGGTGGTTGATTCCAGGGGTTTGCCGAGGGTTAAGGTGATGGGAACGTCTTTATAGCCTAAATCGCCTTCAACTATACGCGTGCTGGCGGTAGACAGGGTAATCGTCTTGGTGTAGTCAGGCGTGTTGGCGGGTATGGGCGTCTGGGTATTGGTCGGCAGCGGCGTGAGCCTCACTTTCGGCGTGGCCGTTACGCTCGCTGCCGGGCTGGGTTTAAAACCAGGGATGGTCAAAGCCCTCAATTCAAAGGTATATTGCCTGCCGCCGGTCAGTCCTGTGATGGTGCCAGTTCGGTTATACCTCTGGTACTGCCTGGTTAGCCAAGCGCCGCCTTTAAAGCGGTACTGCCACAAGGCCACTGAGTAGGAGGACGGCAGGTCGTTCCAGGCAAGGGTTACCGATTCAATGCCCGGGGTAGCGGTCAGCCCGGTCGGGGCGGGCGGATCCAAATCCCAGTCGAGGCGCACGGTGTTGGATGCCGGCCCGGCGGCGCCGGCGTTCAGGGCGCGCAGGCGAATGTCATTCTGAAGGGGGGAGAGTTTAAATACTCTTTGGGGGAACAGTTGCAGAATCTTGCTCTCAACAGAGCTCGGAAGTCCGCTCGAAATGTCGGTCGCCTCTTCGCCGCGTATGTAAATCCTGTGCCTCCTCCAAGGAACACCCTCATCCTTCCACTGCACACCGTCCCAGGACTGGGCGGGTCTTTTGAGCTGATACTGGACGCCGGTGACCTTTCCGCAGTTGGCCGGAACGGTCAGTTCTACACCAATTCTTGTCGTGCTAGAGACATAAGAATGGTTTATTATCTCGCAGGGCGTGCCGCGGTAGGCGTGGGCTGTCACCTCATCAGACGAGGCGCCGGGAACGGGCGTGCTGGCGCCGCTCACGGCGCGGATCTGGAAAACGTATCCGTACCCGGGGAGCAGGCTGCCGACGGTGTGGCTGACGGTTTTCCGGGAAGAGCGGGCAATGCCCTGCCATTCGCCCCAACTGCCGCTGTGCCGCCTGTAGCGCATCTCCCAACCGGCAATCTGCTCCGGGTTCGCGGCGGGCGGCGTCCAGGCCAGCTTAACCTGACCATCTTCGTCGCCTACCGTCGCGGTGAAGGTGGCAGGCTTGGCCGGGGCAGCGGTAATAGTGTCGTCATTTTCAACGACAAAGGAGAGCGAGCCGGGAACCCAGCCGGACAGGCCTGTTTGTGATGTACTGGGTACGGCTTTCAGAGCGAGGATTTCGTCCGCCTCCGGGAGAGTATCGCCGCGAACGGCGATGGTGAAGCTTCCCGTCTTTGCGCCGGCGGTTATCGTTGCCGAGCCTCCATTTGCCCAGCAGTAGTCCGACGTGGAAGGGGTGGGCGTGGAACAGGATGTGCCGGAGGCCCTGTTGGTATTGTCGGTTACGGTGGAAACCGCGCTGTCGGGCATGAAGTCAATAACGGAGTTCGCCGGCGCCGCCGCGCCGAGAGTGATGGTGATGTCAACGTCGGTTTTGCCGGAGTTTCCTTCCGTTACGCTGGTACTGGACAACGACAGAGAGATGGTCTTGGTGGTGGGCGTGGCTGTCTGCTCGTCGGAGGCGGCGCCGTTGCCGGCTGCATTGACGGCGCGGATTTCGTAGGCGTAATCCGTGCCGTTGGTAAGCGAGGACAGCAGGTGGCTGACGGTGTCGGCGTCGGAAGAAGCGATGTCGGTCCAGGATCCGTAGGCGCCGGCGCCGGCTTTCTGGCGATACTGCCATCCGGATATGGAGGGGTCGGACGGGTTTGCCCATCGAAGGGTGACCTGTGTGTTGCCGGGGGTTGCGGTGAAGGAAGCCGGCCTGGCCGGCGGGGAGCCGGCTTCGACCACGTTGATCTCGACGGCGGCGGCAACCGGGAGAGCTTCGCCCCTGCTGTGCGTGATGGTGGCGGTTCCGGCGGCGACGGCAGTCACGGTTACGGTCTGCGGGCCGCTGCCGCTGGTGAATTCCAGAGACGCCGGAGAGACTGTTGCGATGTCGGTGTCGTCGCTGACGAGAGCGACCGTGGCCGAGGCTGTGCTGTCGAACGTCTCGACCTGGTAGGTCACAACTTCGCCCACCACCATATCGCCGGGAAGGGTTCCAAATTTCAGGAGCGACTTGTCGGGGTTTGCTACGGTGGCTTCCGCCGCATCGGACCATGCTCCCTGGGCTTCCATGCCCAAAGAGCCTGCGATCCCCCGCACCTGGAACTGCATAATCAGGCTGTTGTACAGGGTTATCGTTTCCACGCTGTGGGTTCTGATCGTGCCGTCTCCCGCAATCCTCTTGGGGGAGGACCAGGAGTCGCTGCCCTTCTCTTTGTCCCGGTATTCCCACCGCTGGATGCCGCTGCCATCGGTTATAGTCCAGGCAAGAGTAATCTGAAAATCAGCCGACGTGGCGGTCAGGGTCGGCTTGGCCGGGGCCTGGGCCTGCAGGACCCCAGACGCCAGGACGGAAACCAGGGCCAGCAGAGCGAAGGCGGCCAGCGCCTGGAAGGTCAGGATGCGGGCTGCGCTGCGGAGAATTCTCGCCCGACGGCTCTCCGTCCGGGGATTCGAGTGGGCAGCCATTTCAGGCGCGTACGGCAGGGTCATTGCTTCACACCTTACCATAGTTATCGTTAGGCTATGGAGATTAGCCAGAAACTGACGAGCTGTCTCTGGCTGCAACGGGGGACGTGTTTAGAGAGTTTATGCCCAGCCAGTTCAGAGGTCAATCAAACAGACAGCCGGGTATTCTCAACATATCAGGGATATACGGATTTATGATGGGTTTCATTCCAGCTCGGACGGTCTATCCCCGCATGTGCGGGGGAGACCTCATCAGGAAAAGCAATAGGCATTTTTATCTCGGTCTATCCCCGCATGTGCGGGGGAGACGATTGTACTACCCCCCCCCCCCCGCCTGTCAAGGGTCTATCCCCGCACGTGCGGGGGAGACTGCAGTGTCAAGCATTTTCCGGAAATTCACTGAGGTCTATCCCCGCACGTGCGGGGGAGACTGTTCAAGGTGGGCAACCCTGCTGGCCAGCCCGCGCCTATCCCCGCACGTGCGGGGGAGACCCACGCGGCGCGTTTTTTAATGTCGAGCGGCGACGTCTATCCCCGCACGTGCGGGGGAGACTCGAACGAATTCGAGAACTGGGGCAGGGCGAAGCGTCTATCCCCGCACGTGCGAGGGAGACCCTGTTTTCGCAGCCCTGCCATAGCCCGGACAACGTCTATCCCCGCACGTGAGGGGGAGACTGGGCACATCGTAGACGTGGAACCGGCCACCCTGCTCGTCGGTGATGCCGGTGTGCCGCCGGTCGGCGACAGGTCCATAATCCTGTGCCTCACTGTGCCTGCGCTGTGGGCAGGTGTCGGTTATGTTCCCTGACTGTTTCCGCGCCTGGGGCCAGTGTCGCCAGGGCGCCTGCGCAGCAGAATCAGCCTATCGGTCCCGCTGATAGGTCAGGGAGAATATCCGCCCGTTGAGCCACTGGCGGAAGTCGGTGTCCTCGGTATACTTCTTATAGAGTTCAGTGTTGCACTTGAGCATCTCAGTGATCTGCCCCCTCAGCGCAGAGTCGTGTTCGATCCGGGCGTTCTGCCTGTCCGAATGCATCCTGGCGTTCCGGTATGCCTCTACACCGTTCACCCGCTCGGGCATATCCATTATGAGGCTGCCGACCTGCTCCGGGTTAGTGAAGGAATTGCCCCAAGTCCTGTTGAACTCATCCAGTATGAGCGACAACGGCTCCCACAGCGGTTCCTGCCGCTCTCCGCCCCGCTCCGCTTCAACCGGGTCGATCTCGGCATCCTCATCGGCCAGGGCTAATTGGGCGGCGGCCTGTTTCTCGGCGCGGTAGCTCTCCATATCCACGGCTTCCAGTATGCCCCTGGACATGTCCTGTTCCTCCGGCGCCGGCAGCTTGGGAATCAGCAGGTTAAGGAAGATAGACAGCTTTTCCCATTCGCGATTGGCATAGGGGAGTATCTGCGAGAGAAAGGCGTACAGCCTGGCGAAAGACTTGGCCGAGCTTTTGAACCTCACTTGCTCATCTTCGGCAAGGGCAATGCACCTCTTGGCGCACAGCCCCAGAACAGGTTCTAAATCCCCCCGGTCAGCCCCGCTCAGATACATTTTCGCAAGGCTGTCTATCTCCTCCTGGGAGTAGACTTGCGGCTGGTCCAGCCCGGCCTTCAGGTCGTGCAGCTTGTCGGGGTCGGTCTCGTCGGCAAGGATGGTGGTACGGTAATAGTCTGCGAAGGACTCCTGAATCACGTCCGCGCCGTTCATAAAGTCCAGCACAAAGGTGTCCGACTTTTTCGGGTGGGTCCTGTTGAGCCGGGAGAGGGTCTGCACCGCCTTTATCCCGCCGAGGGTCTTGTCCACGTACATGGCATGCAGCAACGGTTCGTCGTATCCCGTCTGGAACTTGTCGGCGCAAATCAGAATCCGGTACGGGTCTTTGGCGAATTGCTCGGCCGTCCGGTTCTCCGGGAACCCGTTCAGCAGGGCCTCGCTGACCGTCTGGCCGTTGAAGTCACGGCTCCCGGAGAACGCCACCAGCGCCTTGTACAGCCGGCCTTCCTGCTGCAGCAGGCCCTGGATGGCGTGATAGTAGCGTATCGCCCGTTCCACCCCATCGGTGACTATCATAGCTCTGGCTTGACCGCCCATTTTCTGCGGCGTGAATACCGAGTCGTGGAAATGGTCAACGATGATTTCCGCCTTCCGGGTGATGGCGTAGTCGTGATTTTCGACGTACCTGCGCAGCTTGCGTTGGGCCCGTTTTGAGTCGAACTCCGGGTCGTCGTCAATCTTCTTCACAAGGTTGAAGTAGCTGCGGATGGGGGTGTAGCTGCTCAGCACGTCCATGATGAAGCCTTCCTCGATGGCCTGCTTCATCGTGTAGCCGTGGAAGGGAAGATGCTTTACGGCGCCATCGGGCTGCGGCGAGGGCATCCCGAACAGCTCGATGGTCTTGTTCTTGGGCGTGGCGGTGAAGGCGAAGTAGCTGGCATTGGAAAGCAGCCGCCGACTCTCGATTATCCGGTTGATTTGGTCTTCGCAATCCTCATCCTCCACATCGCCGGGGGTGTTTCCCAAGGCCTGGGCCATTGCTCCGGCCGCCTTTCCGCCCTGGCTGGAGTGGGCCTCGTCGATGATGATGGCGAATTTGCCATTCCGATGGTGATTGCCGATGTCGTCCAGGATGAACGGGAATTTCTGGACGGTGGTGATGATGATTTTCTTTCCCTCGGCAATGAACCGGCGCAGGTCGCCGGAGCTTTCGGCGTGGGCCACGGTGGAGTTGACCTGGGTGAACTGCCGGATGGTGTCGGCTATCTGGCTGTCCAGCACCACCCGGTCGGTGATGACGATGACGGAGTCGAAGGCCGGCTTGCCGCCGCGCTTCACGCCGATTAGCTGTCGGGCGAGCCAGGCGATGGAGTTGGATTTGCCGCTGCCGGCCGAGTGCTGGATGAGGTATCTATGTCCGGCGCCCTTTTCCGCAGCGTCGGCCAGCAGCTTGCGCACCACATCCAACTGGTGATAACGCGGCCAGATTTGCCCCCGACCGGTCTTTGCGGCGTAGTTTTCGATTATGTCGGCTAGGCTGTCCCGGGTCAGCGCCTCCCGCCAGAGATAATCGGTTTTCAGGCCGTTGGGGTTGACCGGATTGCCGGCGCCGCTGTCCCGGCCCTTATTGAAGGGCAGAAACACCGACGCTTTCCCGTCCAGCCGGGTGCAGAACTTCACCTCCTGCTCGTCCACGGCGAAGTGGACGGCGCAGCGGCCCTCCCGGAACAGGTCTTCCTGGGGCTTGCGGCTCCGGCGATACTGCTCAACCGCGTCTGCTGCGGTCTGTTTGGTGAGGTTGTTCTTCAGTTCGCAAGTGGCGATGGGCAGGCCGTTGACGAAGAGGGCCAGGTCCAGGGCCATCTGCCGGTTGTCGTCGCTGTATTTCAGTTGGCGGGTGACCGAGAATCGGTTCTGCGAGTAGCGGGCCGCAGCGGCAGTGTGGCCCGGCGACGGGGAGCCGTAGTACAGGGTTATGTTGTGCTGGTGGTGGCGGATGCCGTTGCGCAGCGCGTCGATGATGCCGCGGCTGCCTACCTCGCGTTTCAGGCGGTCCAGGAACTGGCGGCGGGTGGGGTTGTCGTGGTCCAGGGCCAGGGCGGTCGCGGTTTCCGGCTGGGTTGACGAGAGAAATGCCGATAGCTGGGCAAGGTCAACGCAGTTGGCCCGGTCGTATTCAGCGGCATCGCCTGGAATCCAGCCGGCGGAGTAGGCGGCGGGGCGTTCGCCGATCTCCCCGGGGGAGTCAGGGCGGGCCTCGCCGTCCGTGAGCAATCGGATGATTCGGGTTTCCAGGCCCCTTTCGCTGATGTCGGCGGCCATGCTCGCTCCCGGTTCCTTGAAGACCAATGGGGCTTTACCAGATTCTAGGGTCGGCTTCGACACGGGTCAATGAAACGCCTGTCGCGCTGTCTTGACTGAGAGGCTTTCCGTTGCAGGCGCTGATTGGGTTGGAGGCTAACCTTCGCTGCGCCTCTGGGGGCTGCTGTCCGATACACGCGAAGGTTCTTGCGGAGCACGCACGTCGATCTTCCCCGTGACCACGTCGGCGATCAGCCGGGTTCTGTATTCCTCCAGCAGCTCTATCTGGCGGCGGGCGCGGGTGATGGCGGCGTCCACGTCGGCGGTGGTCCGGTCGAGGTATTCGACGATGGCCGCTTGCTCGGCGAGGGGCGGGAGGGGAATAAATGACACGCGGGCATCGTCACGGTTAAGACCCGGCACAGCAGAATCATGCGAGATTGTATCCAAGCCCAATAAAGGCAGTAAATAAGAAAGCCATCGTATATTTGCTTGCGTGTAGCGTTTGTCAATGAAGAACGCTGTATCAATAGCAAAAGCAGCCCTATCGACGTAGGTGACTTTTCCAAATGACCCTTTCCGCCCGATGATGATGCAAGGAGCCTCGGTATTGGCGACTGAATGATGTCCTACTTGCCCATTTGACCCATAGACCGGCACTTCTCCTAACTCACGGCTTTCGGCACTCAAGCTGTCTCCGTATGCCAAGCGGCAGACTTGCTTCAGCCGCCGCACCTCCCAATGCGCTGGTATGTTGCCGAGCCAGGGGATGCCGGAGGGCTTGAGGGGGGCGCTGGGGTCGAGGCCGCGGGTAACGGCGCGGTTGATGATGGCCTGCTTCTCCTCCTCCAGCAGGGCGATGAGCCTCCGCCTGGCGCTCACGTAGCGGCGGATGCGCTGGTCTGCGTCGTCCAGGTAGCGCACGATGGCGGCTTGCTCGGCGAGGGGAGGGAGGGGGATGGGGAAATTGCCTAAATCCCTGCGGGATAGCTCCGTGAAAGTACTACCTTGTCCTAGCGCTTCAAGTTGGCCTCTAGCCACAGTCAAGCAGAAGTAGATGTACTCGGATTTGATGGTGTCATTTGGCGATAATAGTCTGCATCCCTGGTTTACACAAGCAGGGTGGCCCAAAATCCCAATATGACCTATTGGCGCCCGCGTTGAAATGGCTATGCTTCCCTCGGGAGCTAGGGTAGCACCACAAGAATCATAGCCTTCTTGTGTTATTCGTCGTGCGCCGGTCTCAATATATCGAGTGGACAGCTTTCCCAAGTCGTCTGGTGTAAGCCAATCAATTGTCCCATCCCAATAGCTTGGCGTGTTGGTAGAAGGAGTTGCGCCGCTGATGATATGGGCGACAGTCTTCAGCCGCCGCACCTCCCAATGCGCTGGCACGTCGCCGAGCCAGGGGATGCCGGAGGGCCTGTAGGCGGGGTAGGGGTGGGGGCCAAACCACGGATGACGGCCCGGTTGATGACAGCCTGCTTCTCCTCCGGCATAAATCCTGGTCCTATAGAGCCCGTTCATATACTTTCCTACACCATTATCGATACGAAATCCTCAGTTTCCTGCTGCAACGCCGGCATTTCGGGCCGAATTCCCTCAGGCCGTTGGTTGGCTGGAGTCTCAGATAACAGCGGAGAGAAGAGCGATGTATTAGTTCTGCCACCCTTTTCGGCAGTCTCCAGTTCTGTTGCGAGCGAATAGCTTCCGAGAGTTATTAGGCTGTGTCTCGTTCCTGCGCACAAAGGCCCGGTGAATCCACTCGGCAATCTTGGCCGGCGTCCAGGGCTGAGGCCAGTGGTATATGAGCGAGTAAGGATCATCCTTCTTCGTCCAATTATCAGCCAGGCGCGGAGGAATCAGGCGCGGGTTAAGCTTACTTATTTCATCTTTGTAACCGGTATGGTTCGTAAGAACGATTCCCAGCAGTCCACACCTGGGGTTCTTCTTGGTCTTGCGAATGCTGGAATTTATCTCCCAATCCACGTGCTTTCGCTGCCAGGTGCAAGGACCTATCAGGACAATAGTAACGGTTGCGTCTCTGATATACTCGTCCCGAATCTTCTGGCGCACAGTTGCCGTCTTCAGGCCGGTATCGTTGATGTTTCCGGTGTCAACTGACCTATCCACGATGCGTTTTCCCATCATGCGCACGAAATCTTCCTTGTACTCGATGTCCTGTTCGTGAAAGCTGATAAAGACCTTGTGGCGGGGAATCTTGCTCATGTTCTTACAACCTCCTACAGCATTCCTTCCGTACTTCTGTCCTGGATTCACTAAATCCAGTTCCAATAGTATATCATCGACAGGGCGTAATGGAAGATTAAATGCCAGTGTTACAGGCTAACTTTGCCAACCTCTTGAACAATCGCCGTTCCAGTTGCGCCCAAAAGGATGCCTGCTTATGTCGGGAGCAGGATCTTTTTTCCTCCTCAAGAATGCTCGGTGAATCCAGCCTCGAATGGCAACAGCATCGTCTGACCAATCGTAGATGCAAGCAAAGGGATTGTCTCCGCCGCAATTGTCCGCCAGCCTGGGAGGTATCAAATGAGGATTGTACTCTGGCTTCTTATAATCCGGATGATTGGGCAGCAGAATTCCCAATAGTCCGCCTCTCGGGTTTGTTGGCGTGTGCCGGAGACTGGCGCCAATCTCCCAATCCACGTATTTCCGTTGCCAGGTACAGCGTCCTATCAACACCACTGTTACCGATACCTGGGCGATGTGATCCTCTCGAATTTTCTGGAGCACCGCTTCGGTGGGTTGATTATTGTCGATGATGTCCCCGAGATTGACCGATTTATCGACGATATGGCTACCCATAATCCTAACAAAGCGGTCTTTGTGCCGTTGATCGTCATCGTGGTAGTAGCTGATGAAAACGTTGCGTCGGGGTGGAAGCGTCACTTCTCCTCCTCTTCGGCCAGTTCCAAATCGGTCAGGTCTTCAACGCCGGCGATTTGCGCCAGCATACGGTTGTAGTTGCGCAGCTCTTCCTGCAAAGCCGCCAGTTCTTCTCGAAATTCTCTGCGCTTGTCAGGGTCATCGAAGGCGCCTGCCATGCTCTCCTTATGCCATTTTGCAGTGAAGGGGCGCACTACCTGGTTCAGCACCGGGACTGCGACTTTGGCAAATTGGATAGTCCCTCGCCCTCTTCGCCGGAGCGCCTCCCTGGTAATGGGGAACAGTGAATAAATACTGTCAAGCGCCGTCTTTTCGTCGCCGGCCTCCATGGGCAAAGGTTGAGTGACTATCCTGGTCAGCATCTCTACGTACAGTTCCCAGGCAGCATCTTTATCAGATTCTTCAAAGGATATTTCAACGACGGCGAAAGGAATGTTGAACTTGACTCTTTCTAGATGGAATTGCTTGAAAAACTCTCCAAGGTTCATCTTTCAATTCCTCCCACAATCCCCGCCAGCAGCCCCTCCGTTTCCCGCTCCAGCGCCAGGATGTCGGCCCGTATGTCCTCCAGCGGGCGCATTGGCCGGGGCTTGTAGAAGTGGCGGGTGAAGCTGATTTCGTAGCCAACCTTTACGCTCCCGGGAACGTACCAGGCGTCCGGGGCATAGGGCAGCACTTCCCGGCGCAGGAAGGCTTCGATGCCGCCTTCGTAGAGCAGGGGTATCTGCTCCGTGTCGCGCAGGGTTGGGTCCGCTTCATATTCTACTACGGCTGGTGCGCTCTTCACAGTGACCGGGAACAGGCCGTTGAGGCGTGCAGCCCCGGAGTTTCGCCCGTGAATCTTCTTGATGACCGGATGGGCGGATAACGAGGGCCGCTTGTCCGCTTTCAGCTCGCGGATTTCCTTGGCGGTGTAGGCCCGCTCAGGGTCGATGCCCTCCAGCCGCAGCGGGCGCTCGACGGTGACTTTCCAGTATCCGAAAGCCTCGTTGGGGAATATCTTTGACTGCTCCGTCTCCTCGAAGGACAGGAAGGCGTCGCAGATGCGGTTGATGTCCCCCTCCGACAATTCGCAGTTCTTGCTGCCCAGGTTGCGGCGCAGCGGCGTGTGCCATTGAGTGGCGTCGATAAGCTGCACCTTGCCCCGGCGCCACTCCGCCTTGCGGTTGCTGAGAACCCAGATGTAGGTGGCGATGCCGGTGTTGTAGAACATATTGAGGGGCAAGGCGACAACGGCTTCCAGCCAGTCGTTTTCGATGATCCAGCGGCGGATGTTGCTTTCACCCTGCCCGGCGTCGCCGGTGAACAGCGAGCTGCCGTTGTGCACCTCGGCGATGCGGCTGCCCAGCGGGGTTTCGGTCTTCATCTTGCTGAGCATGTTGGCCAGGAACATCAGTTGCCCGTCGCTGCTGCGGGTCAGCAGCGAGTATTCGGGGTCTCCGCCGTGCTGAATGACGAATCTGGGGTCGGTCACTCTCTTCTTTCCGCCCATCTTGTCCAGGTCGGTTTTCCAGCTCTTGCCGTAGGGCGGGTTGCTGAGCATGAAGTCGAACTGATGGTTCTTGAAGGCGTCGTTGGAGAGGGTAGAGTGTTCCGGCCCGCCGACGATGTTGGCGTCGCCCCCCTGTTCTCCCTTGAGCAGGAGGTCGGCCTTGCAGATGGCATAGGTCTCGGCGTTTATTTCCTGGCCGTAGAGGTGGGTGGAGACCTGCTTTCCTTGCCGTGCCGCTATCTCCCGCAGCGTCTGCTCGGCGACGGTGAGCATTCCGCCGGTGCCGAGGGCGCCGTCGTAGAGGACGTAGGTGGACGATTGTATCTGCTCTTCGATGGGCAGAAATACCAGCTTTGCCATGAGTTCTACAGCGTCGCGGGGCGTCCAGTGTTCACCGGCCTCTTCGTTGTTTTCCTCATTGAACCGGCGCACCAGGTCCTCGAATATGGTTCCCATGGCGTGGTTGTCCAGCCCCGGCAGCCGTACCGATTCGTCGTCGTTCAGCAGAGGGCAGGGGCTGAGGTTCACGGAAGGCAAGAGGTAGCGCTCGATTAGCGCGCCGAGAGCGTCGGCGTCGGACAGCCGCTTGAGCTGATTGCGAAACTCGAACTTGTCGAGGATTTCCTGGACGTTGGGCGAGAATCCGTCCAGGTACGCCTCGAAGTCGGCTAAGAGTTGCTGACGCGCCGAGGCGGTTCTGAGGTCTTTGAGGGTAAAGGGCGAGGTGTTGTAGAACTGCTGCCCTGCCTCCTGCCGCAGCGGACCGTCTTGGTCGGAGATGCCGGCGTCGTCCAGCCACTTCTTGTGTTCCAGCACCCGCTGCTTGGTCGGCTCCAGCACGGCGTCCAACCGTCGGATGACGGTCATAGGGAGGATGACGTCCCGGTATTTACCCCGGACGAAGATGTCGCGGAGTAGGCTGTCTGCGATGTTCCAAATGAAGCTTGATATGGCAGCTAATTGGCTGTCCTGCATTTTTCTGTCCTCTAGACATCTCGCCGAACGGAATCTACGCGAGTGGGGCGCCGGGTGTTATCAGCCCGGCGCCCCAAACCCTCCCCTTATCGGATGGTTTCTGGAATTATCTTGCCAGACAAAGAGGGAGCGGTCCGCCTACAGCCCGGCTCGAAGCCGCCGATTCTCTTCTTCCAGTTCACGGATGCGGGCCTCGGCCTGTATACGGGCCTCTCCCTCTTGACGGGCGCGGCTCTCTGCACTGTCCGCCCGGGCCCGTTCGTCATCGAAGGTGGCTATATGCCGTCCCGTTGCCGGGTCGTGCCAGGCCAGACGGCCCTGCTCCCAACGGATGAACAGGTTCAGCGCAGTGCTGTACCCTTGCAGGGCGCCTCCCTCTACCTCTTCGATGGCTATGGGCTGGTAGCAGCCCCCAACCAGTCGGTCTCCCGCCAGCCGCGACTCCCGGCGGCGGCTCGCCTCGTCAAACCGCCAGTATTCCGGGATGCCCAGCGCGGCGTAGTCCCGCCTTTTCTCCACCCGGTCGGTCCGGCGGAGGCTGGGAGAGGCTACCTCCAACACGAAGTCTGGCGGCTTGCCCTGCTCCGAGACGACATAGGCGTTGCTGCGGTAGTAGGCAGCCGGGTTCACTCCAAAGGCTACCAGCAGATCGGGGTAGCGGATGCCGGTCATGTCCTGGGCCGGCGCCAGGGCCAGGTAGTGTTCACCAGCGACTAGGGTGGTGTCGGAGTTGCCCAGGTGCTGCGAGAGGTGATGGACGTTCCCGTTGGCAGTCAGTTGGTTGAAACTGGTCATATCGTCGGGCTCTCGCTCCGGCGGGTCTGGAAAGCGGAAACGGCAGCCGGCCTTCGGCGTCTTGACGCGGCCCGTGGTGTTGGCGGTGGTCATTGCTTGACCTCCGGGGTTTGAGGACTTTTTCCTATTTTGAGGAGGGTGGATGGCGTGGATTATATGGCATTGAGCAGGAGACTGCGAGAATGAGGACTGCCAACGCCCGCCGCCAGCAGAGACGGTGCAGCCGCCGGGCGGGGTTGGCAGATTTCCGTTTTCAGGGTACTGAGAGCCTGATAGGTCACCCATCCCATGCAGATGCTCCGGGGCTGCTGTAGGAAGAGCCGCCAGTATGGAGCAGGATTCTTGACTCGAAATGTCCGGCGGAGCTGGTCGAACGGCCGGAGTACGCCGTAGAATGCCCGCTTCAAAACAGGCTGATCGTAAGGTTTGTGCGGCTTGCGCTTGATTCGGCGCAGGGACCACAGCGGACTCGTCCCGGGGCGCTTGCTCCAAAGCAGTCGCGGCACAAACCGAGCCCTTGGCGCGTTGGAGTGCTTTTACCTGTCCAGCCGCTGGGCTTCCTTGCGCTCCGGCTGTTGCCGGTATTGCTAGCGCTGGCTTGCTTCCTCGGGTGTGCGCGGCGGTACGCTTACGGACGGAGCCCTTCGCATTCTCTGTATCGAGCTTTAGGCCTTTCGGCTGAGTGCTCTTGAGCTTAGCTCTGGGCTCGGACTCTCAGAGCTGCTGGTTTTCCTGGAGAGAGCAAAGGTATCAACAAAAAGCTGTCTTTTTAGCGGTGTATATCCCCGCGTGCGCAGGGGAACCGTCATGGTGCTGGATGAGTTCAACATTGGCGAGTGTATATCCCCGCGTGCGCAGGGGAACCGTTTGACTTCCTGCTCCACCGGCGCGCCGAAGCTGTGTATCCCCGCGTGTGCGGGGGAACCATGCTCCGGCTACAAGACTGGTAATGCTCGTGATGTCTATCCCCGCGTGTGCGGGGGAACCGACTTTGTTTGCATATACGGGCCGCCCGGCGTAGGTCTATCCCCGCGTGTGCAGGGGAACCGTTTGCAATCATGCGTGAAGTGATGACTCCAAGGGTCTATCCCCGCGTGTGCGGGGGAACCGCGCAGGCGCAGGCGCGGGCGCGGCTAGCACCGGGTCTATCCCCGCGTGTGCGGGGGAACCATGGGGCGAATTTCGTCATTCGCCAGGTTGAGAGGTCTATCCCCGCGTGTGCGGGGGAACCCAGAAGGCTGGTGGTGGTGGACGAGACAGGCAAGGTCTATCCCCGCGTGTGCGGGGGAACCTGGAGGCAGGAGCAGGACAAGGAACGAAAGGAGGGTCTATCCCCGCGTGTGCGGGGGAACCCCGTTCGCCCCGTCCGCAGCCTGGGGCGCATCGGGTCTATCCCCACGTGTGCGGGGGAACCAACAGCACTTTAACAAACGAATAGCTCCCCGAAGGTCTATCCCCGCGTGTGCGGGGGAACCATGGACGCCATTCGCTCTGCAATAGCGCCAGTAGGTCTATCCCCGCGTGTGCGGGGGAACCGGTCGTGGGGAGATGGCCTACCCCACCTGAGGAGGTCTATCCCCGCGTGTGCGGGGGAACCCATAGCTGGCCGAGTCATCATGGCTGGCCGCCGGGTCTATCCCCGCGTGTGCGGGGGAACCTATATACGGAAGCGCAACCCCTTTTCAGAGGAAGGTCTATCCCCGCGTGTGCGGGGGAACCCTACCGCACCCCTGCTCCTGGGGGGGTTGATGTGGTCTATCCCCGCGTGTGCGGGGGAACCGTGCCCTCGGCGAGGTTATGATTTATGGTGATGGGTCTATCCCCGCGTGTGCGGGGGAACCGTGCAACGAAAACGCCTAGCGACTCCGGCGCGGGGTCTATCCCCGCGTGTGCGGGGGAATCTTGCCACACTGGAAGCCGATTATCCATTGCAGAGGTCTATCCCCGCGTGTGCGGGGGAACCTTGGCAGAAGCTCATATTAAGCATATCCAATCGGGTCTATCCCCGCGTGTGCGGGGGAACCTCGACATCAGCCCCCTGCGGCACATCGACCAGGGGTCTATCCCCGCGTGTGCAGGGGAACCTCAGGAAACGGAAATTTTATCGATATTGCCGCCGGTCTATCCCCGCGTGTGCGGGGGAACCTTGTATAGCAACTGTAAGCGCGGGGTCGGCGAGGGTCTATCCCCGCGTGTGCGGGGGAACCGATTATTGACAATGTAGTAACAACGAAAGCGAGGGTCTATCCCCGCGTGTGCGGGGGAACCCCAGAAGGGGTCGCAGACAGATGATCTCGTCGCGGTCTATCCCCGCGTGTGCGGGGGAACCGGGCTGAGGCATGGTGTGTCCTCCCGGCCTGAAGGTCTATCCCCGCGTGTGCGGGGGAACCACCTGCAAAGGAAATTAAAAATCTGGATTTTGAGGTCTATCCCCGCGTGTGCGGGGGAACCCCTCCCGGTCGGGGGCATTGGGGTCGAAGATCGGGTCTATCCCCGCGTGTGCGGGGGAACCACTCAGCCCAGTCCACTATCGAGGGGGGCGCCGGGTCTATCCCCGCGTGTGCGGGGGAACCGCCGAGGATTTTCAGATAACCTACACGCAGGAAGGTCTATCCCCGCGTGTGCGGGGGAACCACCTGGAGCCTGGAGTTGAGTATCGATTCCGCAGGTCTATCCCCGCGTGTGCGGGGGAACCCCGCGTTTCCGACACCTATCGAAGACGGCGCGAGGTCTATCCCCGCGTGTGCGGGGGAACCCACCCCCGATCTGGTGGGCGACCTGTGGGGGCAGGTCTATCCCCGCGTGTGCGGGGGAACCGGTACAAATCGCTACACATGCAAAGAACCCAACGGTCTATCCCCGCGTGTGCGGGGGAACCGGCCGCGATTCGGTAAGCAATACAGTAAAATCGGGTCTATCCCCGCGTGTGCGGGGGAACCTATCGGCGGATGTATGTCTGCACGAGAACCCTCGGTCTATCCCCGCGTGTGCGGGGGAACCGAGCAGGGCAACCCGACCCGCAATACCTGTGGGGGTCTATCCCCGCGTGTGCGGGGGAACCTCTGCGAGGCGAAGCACATGATTGAGCGGCGGGGGTCTATCCCCGCGTGTGCGGGGGAACGGTCTATCCCCGCGTGTGCGGGGGAACGGTCTATCCCCGCGTGTGCGGGGGAACGGTCTATCCCCGCGTGTGCGGGGGAACCGCTGCCATAGTGGTAACCCATTACCAGTGTCTGGGTCTATCCCCGCGTGTGCGGGGGAACCGTCCGTGTCTGCTACGCTAGCTGTGGAGCCGGCGGTCTATCCCCGCGTGTGCGGGGGAACCCTTCGGGTGGGGGTGATGAGGTGGGAACACTGGGGTCTATCCCCGCGTGTGCGGGGGAACCAACTGCGGGCCGAGGGTAGGGGGCCGTGGAAGCGGTCTATCCCCGCGTGTGCGGGGGAACCGCGCCGCTCCGAGTCGAAGTCGA
Source organism: Dehalococcoidia bacterium (assembly GCA_965115955.1). Lineage (GTDB taxonomy): Bacteria > Chloroflexota > Dehalococcoidia > Lucifugimonadales > UBA3495 > VXOI01. The sequence goes on from OZ220473.1 coordinate 381,444, forward strand.
GATTTTTTACGGTCTATCCCCGCGTGTGCGGGGGAACCCGGTCAACCCTGCCCGACCCGGCTGGCGCCAGGGGTCTATCCCCGCGTGTGCGGGGGAACCCTGCGGGTGTGAAGGCGACGCAAGACAGGGGGCGGTCTATCCCCGCGTGTGCGGGGGAACCCCGCCGGGGAGCCGCCGCACCAACCCCATGATAGGTCTATCCCCGCGTGTGCGGGGGAACCGCTGATCCAGCACGCTGCGGGGTATCGCCAGCGGGTCTATCCCCGCGTGTGCGGGGGAACCCTTCAGAGGCTGGGACTTTCACCAGTGGCTTGCGGTCTATCCCCGCGTGTGCGGGGGAACCCCGCTCCAGCAAGCCACCGATATTCGAGCGGTGGGTCTATCCCCGCGTGTGCGGGGGAACCCGCAGTCGCCAGCGGTATGCTCGTGGCCGTCCGGGTCTATCCCCGCGTGTGCGGAGGAACCAATGGCCTGCGCTTCGGTCAACGATAGTGCTGAGGTCTATCCCCGCGTGTGCGGGGGAACCATGGAGCTAGCTCTGGAGCAGAAAGAACGCCTGGGTCTATCCCCGCGTGTGCGGGGGAACCGGGCTATGCCAATCAGGGGATGCGGATCGACCCGGTCTATCCCCGCGTGTGCGGGGGAACCGCCCTCATCCACAAATCGGGAGGGGGGACGGGGGGTCTATCCCCGCGTGTGCGGGGGAACCGGCATAGTGACGCGCCGACTCCACCCGGGAGCAGGTCTATCCCCGCGTGTGCGGGGGAACCCAGAGGATGTGCGGCCTGCTCTGGCGTCCACAGGGTCTATCCCCGCGTGTGCGGGGGAACCTGCCACAGAGGGGTTGTGGGCAGGAGAAAGGGGGGTCTATCCCCGCGTGTGCGGGGGAACCGCCGATACCTACCGCCAGAATGGGGCGCTGATGGGTCTATCCCCGCGTGTGCGGGGGAACCGCCTGCTTTACCCTGCACAGGTTGTCCGGCCAGGGTCTATCCCCGCGTGTGCGGGGGAACCGTGAGAGTATCCTCGCAGTCAGTGGCCGAAGGCGGTCTATCCCCGCGTGTGCGGGGGAACCGGCTCTTCTCTGCTCCCAATTTTAGGGGATCTGGGTCTATCCCCGCGTGTGCGGGGGAACCCTGGCGGACTCCCATTGCTCATAGCCTGCCCGGGGTCTATCCCCGCGTGTGCGGGGGAACCCATTACAATTTATATTACAAGCAGGATATAGGAGGTCTATCCCCGCGTGTGCGGGGGAACCTATCGTTGGAGGTAGAATTATGCCTATAATCGAGGTCTATCCCCGCGTGTGCGGGGGAACCCGTCGGGTGATTGTTCTTCAGATGGAAGACTAGGGTCTATCCCCGCGTGTGCGGGGGAACCGTAAGCCGATACTACCAGTACCTGCGTGAGGGGGGTCTATCCCCGCGTGTGCGGGGGAACCTGGTTGGCAGTCGGGGGTTACTCTGTGAAGAACGGTCTATCCCCGCGTGTGCGGGGGAACCGGCTGCCTGACCCCATGGGATACGGGGGTACCCGGTCTATCCCCGCGTGTGCGGGGGAACCGTACGCATTGTCTGTCGGAGCTTCAGCAGTCCGGGTCTATCCCCGCGTGTGCGGGGGAACCACTACTACTAGCAGGGTAATAGAGATGGTGCAGGGTCTATCCCCGCGTGTGCGGGGGAACCCGTGCCGGCTGAGGGTTCAGATCATCCGTAGACGGTCTATCCCCGCGTGTGCGGGGGAACCCGTGCCGGCTGAGGGTTCAGATCATCCGTAGACGGTCTATCCCCGCGTGTGCGGGGGAACCTGCCGATAGCTGGAGCAGGACAGCAGGGAGGCCGGTCTATCCCCGCGTGTGCGGGGGAACCGCGCCGCTCCCCCCAGTCTTCCGGTATGCCAGCGGTCTATCCCCGCGTGTGCGGGGGAACCCTCTGCCAGCTTCCACGAACCATTACCTCTGGGGGTCTATCCCCGCGTGTGCGGGGGAACCTTCAGGCTCTTGACCCCGACAATCCCCCCAGAGGGTCTATCCCCGCGTGTGCGGGGGAACCGGATAGACCCTGCGCCGGGAACTGGACGCCGAGGGTCTATCCCCGCGTGTGCGGGGGAACCATGGAATCGTACATGACCGAACCTCAAATCAGAGGTCTATCCCCGCGTGTGCGGGGGAACCAGGCCCTAAAGCAGAGGCCGCCAGCCAGGCAGAGGTCTATCCCCGCGTGTGCGGGGGAACCCCGTTTTCGACCACGCCCAACAAGCAGGTGTTCGGTCTATCCCCGCGTGTGCGGGGGAACCGTAACCTCCCCTGTCTCGCGGTCTACGGACAGGGGTCTATCCCCGCGTGTGCGGGGGAACCTTCACAAAGCCCCGAACACGAATTATTGATACTGGTCTATCCCCGCGTGTGCGGGGGAACCGGTCCATCTCATCATCCAGGACGTCGAGCAATGGGTCTATCCCCGCGTGTGCGGGGGAACCAAGTCGTACCCGCTGCCGGCCTTTATGGCGGTCGGTCTATCCCCGCGTGTGCGGGGGAACCACCGTCGAAAAGCGGTTCCCCATACGAGAGGCGGGTCTATCCCCGCGTGTGCGGGGGAACCGGCGTCCGGCGGAGACAGCGTGGCAGTACCCGAGGTCTATCCCCGCGTGTGCGGGGGAACCGCGCGCTCCCTGCCCGTCCAGCAGGGGTGCGCCGGTCTATCCCCGCGTGTGCGGGGGAACCCTTGCCTGGCCGGATGAGCCGCACCTGGACAAGGGTCTATCCCCGCGTGTGCGGGGGAACCCGGAGGACCCTTCGATAGAACTGCTCCCCCACGGGTCTATCCCCGCGTGTGCGGGGGAACCCCCTGGCCGACATAGACCTGGCCGAGAAGATCCGGTCTATCCCCGCGTGTGCGGGGGAACCTACGGCGGGGCAGACGCCGTGGAGAAGACCGACGGTCTATCCCCGCGTGTGCGGGGGAACCAATGGCGATGGATCAGTACTGGCACCCCGACACGGTCTATCCCCGCGTGTGCGGGGGAACCCCAGCTCCTCTGCCGACACACTCTCACGCCGGCGGTCTATCCCCGCGTGTGCGGGGGAACCGTGCCCTGCTGGGTGGTGTCCAAGACTTTCCAGGGTCTATCCCCGCGTGTGCGGGGGAACCATAGAGACGAAATGATCCAAATCGTCCAAAGAGGGTCTATCCCCGCGTGTGCGGGGGAACCAGCGGGCGTATGCGCACCGATCTGCTCAAGCCCGGTCTATCCCCGCGTGTGCGGGGGAACCTGATGAGGGTGTCAGAGGCGGGCGGCTACCGGGGGTCTATCCCCGCGTGTGCGGGGGAACCCGCGACAGCGGACATCTGGGTTCAGGCGAGCAGGGTCTATCCCCGCGTGTGCGGGGGAACCAAGACCTGGGCAGGGGTGAGTGGATCAACGACAGGTCTATCCCCGCGTGTGCGGGGGAACCGCTGCCTGTATAGTGGAGGCGATCCCCGCACGGGGTCTATCCCCGCGTGTGCGGGGGAACCGGGCGTTCGTAGTCCCAAACTCCGACGAATCAGGGTCTATCCCCGCGTGTGCGGGGGAACCTGCGCGCCGCTCCGATGCGATGTCCCGCACCAGGGTCTATCCCCGCGTGTGCGGGGGAACCTGCGCGCCGCTCCGATGCGATGTCCCGCACCAGGGTCTATCCCCGCGTGTGCGGGGGAACCTAGATCCCACCCGACTGGTGTCGGTGGTGCGGGGGTCTATCCCCGCGTGTGCGGGGGAACCATGGCGGCATCTCGCCTCTCCCGGTCTTCCTGCGGTCTATCCCCGCGTGTGCGGGGGAACCGTGGCCAGCAGCGCAGCGAAGGCCAGCCGGGGCGGTCTATCCCCGCGTGTGCGGGGGAACCCTGGCCCATGATGCGTCATGGGAAAATGACCGCGGTCTATCCCCGCGTGTGCGGGGGAACCATACGCTCTTCAGCGTATGTCTCCATGAACGCCGGTCTATCCCCGCGTGTGCGGGGGAACCCTACCCGCCGCCGCCGCCGCCGCGCCGCCGCCGCCGCGCCGCCGCCGCCGGTGGGTCTATCCCCGCGTGTGCGGGGGAACCGCGTAGTCTGCTAGCGCCCATGTGATTTCAGCGGGTCTATCCCCGCGTGTGCGGGGGAACCGACAGGCGCGACGCGTATTCCCGTTCATGCGACGGTCTATCCCCGCGTGTGCGGGGGAACCGACAGGCGCGACGCGTATTCCCGTCCATGCGACGGTCTATCCCCGCGTGTGCGGGGGAACCGACAGGCGCGACGCGTATTCCCGTCCATGCGACGGTCTATCCCCGCGTGTGCGGGGGAACCTTGGCAGTGCCCAGTAGAATGTACAGCAGATTGGGTCTATCCCCGCGTGTGCGGGGGAACCGGCGGCGGCGGCGCAGGCAAATCCGAACAAAAAGGTCTATCCCCGCGTGTGCGGGGGAACCCTACCCGCCGCCATCCGTCGCCGCCGCGCCGCCGGTCTATCCCCGCGTGTGCGGGGGAACCGATACCACGGAGCTAGCCCTGGTGATCTGGTTCGGTCTATCCCCGCGTGTGCGGGGGAACCTGGTCGGAACCCCGCTAACTGGTAAAACCCGAAGGTCTATCCCCGCGTGTGCGGGGGAACCGAGCAAAGGTTGTGGTGATAATGGACTGGGCAGGGTCTATCCCCGCGTGTGCGGGGGAACCTGGGTGATCTGGTGGGGCGGTGGGAAACGCCGAGGTCTATCCCCGCGTGTGCGGGGGAACCGGGGCTGTCGAGCAGTGGTTCGCACAATATCACGGTCTATCCCCGCGTGTGCGGGGGAACCGTTGTATATTATTGTGAGAACTACCGCTACTAGGGTCTATCCCCGCGTGTGCGGGGGAACCCCCTGCGCCTGCGCCGCCGCCGCGCCTGCGCCGGTCTATCCCCGCGTGTGCGGGGGAACCAGGACTGGAGATGGCATACGACACCATAGAGGCGGTCTATCCCCGCGTGTGCGGGGGAACCAGGCCGGCCCCAATCCGGGTTCGCATCAAGAACGGTCTATCCCCGCGTGTGCGGGGGAACCTGCGCTATGACAATTTATATCCACCAAGAGTAGGGTCTATCCCCGCGTGTGCGGGGGAACCGACAGGCGACACCATCGATACGATAGTGACCTAGGTCTATCCCCGCGTGTGCGGGGGAACCCGGGTACATCTGGCGACGGCCATTACCGCCGCCGGTCTATCCCCGCGTGTGCGGGGGAACCGGCAGTGTGAGCTGCCCTGAACTGTCCTGCCGGGGTCTATCCCCGCGTGTGCGGGGGAACCCCCCAGAGTTACTGCTACTGCCTCTGCATCCCCGGTCTATCCCCGCGTGTGCGGGGGAACCGGCTGCGACGGCGTGGCAGTACCCCGTTCCCCGGGTCTATCCCCGCGTGTGCGGGGGAACCACTGCGAGGCAAGCGCCTCGGACTGGCCGACGAGGTCTATCCCCGCGTGTGCGGGGGAACCGTGTGCGCTCAAAGGTGATAGCACGGACTGAAGGGTCTATCCCCGCGTGTGCGGGGGAACCGTCGGCAGTTTGATACATAAAATGGCTGAAACCGGTCTATCCCCGCGTGTGCGGGGGAACCCGTGGTATCGCCGGGATGCTGGGAACTGGGCAGGGTCTATCCCCGCGTGTGCGGGGGAACCTCTTTCACTTACTACACGCCAGCCTAAATCAATGGTCTATCCCCGCGTGTGCGGGGGAACCGCCTCCGAACTGGAACTCTCCCCCACCTACAGCGGTCTATCCCCGCGTGTGCGGGGGAACCCGGGTACATCTGGCGGGGGTGATTACGAGCGCCGGTCTATCCCCGCGTGTGCGGGGGAACCCCGACGATGGTATCTCCATGCGCGGCGCTCGTGGGTCTATCCCCGCGTGTGCGGGGGAACCCCGTGGAGGAAGCACAGCCAAAACGATAACCTGGGTCTATCCCCGCGTGTGCGGGGGAACCAGCTTGCTCACCTTCCTACTGGAGCTAGGAACAGGTCTATCCCCGCGTGTGCGGGGGAACCCACTCTGATTCCTGCGAACTCCCATCCTTTCGCGGTCTATCCCCGCGTGTGCGGGGGAACCGCTTCCACGAGGCCGCTCGATACTGCACGGCTGGGTCTATCCCCGCGTGTGCGGGGGAACCATCAACAACATTATCGAGTAAATGTATGCCCACGGTCTATCCCCGCGTGTGCGGGGGAACCCAGTAATCCATATCGATGGTACTAGCATATCCGGGTCTATCCCCGCGTGTGCGGGGGAACCCCTACTCACAGCAGGCTTCGCATCCCCCGCAGCGGTCTATCCCCGCGTGTGCGGGGGAACCGCATAGACAGGCATTTGCAAGTTGTGACACTAAGGTCTATCCCCGCGTGTGCGGGGGAACCCTTCTTGTCATGATGTGTCCTATCACTGTGTCAGGTCTATCCCCGCGTGTGCGGGGGAACCGGCCCTTCTAGCAGCTTCTCCCAGACCCTTAGCGGTCTATCCCCGCGTGTGCGGGGGAACCACTGTCGAACTGGCAAACCCCATTCAGGGAAAGGGTCTATCCCCGCGTGTGCGGGGGAACCCTCACAGAACGGTAGCGTGCTTTTCTCTGCTAGGGTCTATCCCCGCGTGTGCGGGGGAACCTGTACCACTGCCTGCAAAACGTAGTTCCCTGGCGGTCTATCCCCGCGTGTGCGGGGGAACCGCGGTGCTGGCAGAAGCCCGGACGTTTCTGACCGGTCTATCCCCGCGTGTGCGGGGGAACCGGCCGCTGGAAGGCCGCTGGCCGACGCTTGGAGGGTCTATCCCCGCGTGTGCGGGGGAACCCCGCGCTCCACAGTAGTGCATATGCTCAAACTGGGTCTATCCCCGCGTGTGCGGGGGAACCCCGCCGCCTACCCGTCGCCATCCGTCGCCGGTGGGTCTATCCCCGCGTGTGCGGGGGAACCAATCCGCCGCCGCCGCCTACCCTCGACGGCGGAGGTCTATCCCCGCGTGTGCGGGGGAACCCCAGCGGCCAGCGGCCAGCGGCCAGCGTCGGTCGGTCTATCCCCGCGTGTGCGGGGGAACCCCCGGTATACGGCCGGCCAAAAGCAAAATTTTGGGTCTATCCCCGCGTGTGCGGGGGAACCCAGTCATTTTCCCATGACGCATCATGGGCCAGAGGTCTATCCCCGCGTGTGCGGGGGAACCAGGAAATCGCATGCTACGGAATATCCAAAGGGAGGTCTATCCCCGCGTGTGCGGGGGAACCGTCGCCGCTTCTACCGCCGCGGCCGCCAGTTCTGGTCTATCCCCGCGTGTGCGGGGGAACCTACTGGTCAGTATCATCTGCCTTGCCAACAATCGGTCTATCCCCGCGTGTGCGGGGGAACCCCGCCGCCGCCGACGCCATGACCCAGTTTCGGGGGTCTATCCCCGCGTGTGCGGGGGAACCCCGCGCTGGGATCGCCTCCATTATACAGGCAGCGGTCTATCCCCGCGTGTGCGGGGGAACCGCCGCCAGCAAAGATGGCATTGCGCATTGCACGGGTCTATCCCCGCGTGTGCGGGGGAACCTGGTGTCAAACATCGTCAAATCCCCTTTCTTTCGGTCTATCCCCGCGTGTGCGGGGGAACCCGGGCACATCTGGCGTCGGTTATCACGGCAGCCGGTCTATCCCCGCGTGTGCGGGGGAACCGTAGCGAAAATTATCTGAATCCTGCTCCAGAAAGGTCTATCCCCGCGTGTGCGGGGGAACCCGTTGCCGCTTCTACCGCCGCCGCCGCTATATCGGTCTATCCCCGCGTGTGCGGGGGAACCCGCATCCGCAGAGGATTGCCTGGGAATCTGTAGGGTCTATCCCCGCGTGTGCGGGGGAACCTACGGCCACGGCCACTGCGGACTGGAAAACTAAGGTCTATCCCCGCGTGTGCGGGGGAACCCTGCGCTGGCGCCCTTTCGCCAGACCCATCTTGGGTCTATCCCCGCGTGTGCGGGGGAACCCGGGTACATCTGGCGGCGACTATCACGAGTGCCGGTCTATCCCCGCGTGTGCGGGGGAACCCGCTTGACCCGCAGGTTCTATCATATGGTGTGGGGTCTATCCCCGCGTGTGCGGGGGAACCGTATAGGGTACTTCCGAATTCCGATAGAGGATTGGTCTATCCCCGCGTGTGCGGGGGAACCTTGGGTAGACGGCGACCGATATTCGCTGAAGGGGGTCTATCCCCGCGTGTGCGGGGGAACCCCGCTCATGGCTCTTCCGGGGGTACGCCCCCGGGGTCTATCCCCGCGTGTGCGGGGGAACCCGCATCCGCAGAGGATTGCCGGGGAATCTGTAGGGTCTATCCCCGCGTGTGCGGGGGAACCTCGGCCAGCGGCCAGCGGCCAGCGTCGGCCAGCGGTCTATCCCCGCGTGTGCGGGGGAACCAGGCCGGTAGGAAAGCCTGCGCTCCGCCGCTCCGGTCTATCCCCGCGTGTGCGGGGGAACCCAGGGGGAACAGGGCGGTGGGGTCTAGCCCCAGGGTCTATCCCCGCGTGTGCGGGGGAACCGAACTCCAGGCGGCTGATGCTGGTGTACGGCAAGGTCTATCCCCGCGTGTGCGGGGGAACCAAAAGTCTCCATAAAAGCTTTCAGGCTGTACGAGGTCTATCCCCGCGTGTGCGGGGGAACCGCCCGAACGGTTGTGCGCAGGGCAGAATAAATGGGTCTATCCCCGCGTGTGCGGGGGAACCGAGCTGGAACGCTTGTTAGAGTCTCTGGAACGCGGTCTATCCCCGCGTGTGCGGGGGAACCAGGCCTACGGGCGGGGTGAGAGCGTCTGGGATCGGTCTATCCCCGCGTGTGCGGGGGAACCATGGAGACTTTTGGCGAAGAGCGCTTCGACAACGGTCTATCCCCGCGTGTGCGGGGGAACCCGTAGCGAATACCGCTCGCCATCTACAACGAAAGGTCTATCCCCGCGTGTGCGGGGGAACCGCGCGGGACACTTTGTCCAATACCGGATTCGGCGGTCTATCCCCGCGTGTGCGGGGGAACCATGGCGGTCTTGGACTGGCAACACGTCGATAAGGGTCTATCCCCGCGTGTGCGGGGGAACCAACAATATTCCGACGCCTGAAGACATAGAAGAAGGTCTATCCCCGCGTGTGCGGGGGAACCGAGCCTTCGAGCGATTGCCGAGGGGTGGGCGCCGGTCTATCCCCGCGTGTGCGGGGGAACCACTATATACTACTATGATAGGGAATGCAAGGGGGGTCTATCCCCGCGTGTGCGGGGGAACCGCCACAGCACGGCTGTGCGGGAAGTGGGGGAAGGGTCTATCCCCGCGTGTGCGGGGGAACCGGCCAGGCAATGTGCTGTACCAGGGCAATACAAGGTCTATCCCCGCGTGTGCGGGGGAACCGGCTCTCAAGGGCAAATAAGCCTATCGTTATCGGGTCTATCCCCGCGTGTGCGGGGGAACCGTAGGAAGGTTCGTGCATCCTAGTCATGTATCAGGTCTATCCCCGCGTGTGCGGGGGAACCTATCAGTCAGCCTACGATACGGCCAGAGAAAGGGGTCTATCCCCGCGTGTGCGGGGGAACCCCGCAATCGCTGTCAAGCGAAAATCAAGGCAAAGGTCTATCCCCGCGTGTGCGGGGGAACCTCGACGGGCGACACCATCGATACGATAGAGTAGGGTCTATCCCCGCGTGTGCGGGGGAACCAGGGGATTGCGACATGTTTGACACCATACAGGAGGTCTATCCCCGCGTGTGCGGGGGAACCTCTGGCGCGGGCTATCAGTTCATCCAGGAACCAGGTCTATCCCCGCGTGTGCGGGGGAACCTTGACGCAGTAGACACAAACCACTACATGACCAGGTCTATCCCCGCGTGTGCGGGGGAACCCTCATGTACGACGCCAGCGCGCCCAATGGCGTAGGTCTATCCCCGCGTGTGCGGGGGAACCGGGGGCTTGGGCCTGCCCCCCCCCCCATGGGGGGCGGTCTATCCCCGCGTGTGCGGGGGAACCAGTCCAGGCCTGTCGGAGACGGTGACAGTGATGGGTCTATCCCCGCGTGTGCGGGGGAACCGTTTTGTGGAGGGCCAGCTATGCTCGGAGAAACGGTCTATCCCCGCGTGTGCGGGGGAACCCACTATTACTCTGACCGGATAGATGTTGTCAACGGTCTATCCCCGCGTGTGCGGGGGAACCCTGCTCGCCTGAACCCAGATGTCCGCTGTCGCGGGTCTATCCCCGCGTGTGCGGGGGAACCTTTTAGACCTCGCGGCTACCATTACCTACGCTAGGTCTATCCCCGCGTGTGCGGGGGAACCCGGGCAGGAGTAGCCATCCGGCACGGGTACGGCGGTCTATCCCCGCGTGTGCGGGGGAACCATTTGACCTACGCGCACGAAAAACGATTTCAGAGGTCTATCCCCGCGTGTGCGGGGGAACCTCGGGAGCCTGCTCACCATCGGGGTAGTGCGAGGGTCTATCCCCGCGTGTGCGGGGGAACCCCGTCGGCGCCATTGAGAGGATGTCTGCTGGCCGGTCTATCCCCGCGTGTGCGGGGGAACCAGGGCAGACAGCGCAGAGAGGCCGGCCTGCCGCGGTCTATCCCCGCGTGTGCGGGGGAACCTGGAGCCTATGGACTGGGAGGGGCAGGGTTGGAGGTCTATCCCCGCGTGTGCGGGGGAACCTATGTATGTCTGCACGAGAACTTTCTTGAACTCGGTCTATCCCCGCGTGTGCGGGGGAACCCACCCTGGTCGGTGGGCGCGCCCCCTCATCCGGGGTCTATCCCCGCGTGTGCGGGGGAACCCAGTGGGTTGCCGGGAACACGAATCCAGTCGGAGGTCTATCCCCGCGTGTGCGGGGGAACCCACCCTGGTCGGTGGGCGCGCCCCCTCATCCGGGGTCTATCCCCGCGTGTGCGGGGGAACCCAGTGGGTTGCCGGGAACACGAATCCAGTCGGAGGTCTATCCCCGCGTGTGCGGGGGAACCTCTGGTGGTATCAGGCCCACACCGAGGGGGTACGGTCTATCCCCGCGTGTGCGGGGGAACCCTGGTGAATCCGGCGCATGAGCGCAATTTCGGGGGTCTATCCCCGCGTGTGCGGGGGAACCGACACTCGGCCTCCTCCGCTCACACTGCCGCGCGGTCTATCCCCGCGTGTGCGGGGGAACCCCAGACATGCTGTCTCTGGTATCCGTCCGACACGGTCTATCCCCGCGTGTGCGGGGGAACCAGGAACGTAAAGGACGCTGGATGCGCCAGGAGCGGTCTATCCCCGCGTGTGCGGGGGAACCGTTCTCTCCCTTGCGCTCTATGTCAAAGGATGGGGTCTATCCCCGCGTGTGCGGGGGAACCAGCGAATGACCTCAGACCGCCGGGGGCTATTCGGGTCTATCCCCGCGTGTGCGGGGGAACCAGTATATACTACTAGTATCGGGAATACAAGGGGGGTCTATCCCCGCGTGTGCGGGGGAACCCTCATCGTGCTGCTGCGAGCGTTCTTCGCCCGGGGTCTATCCCCGCGTGTGCGGGGGAACCATCGGGGTTTGGCCGAAACGCTCCCAAAACGAAGGTCTATCCCCGCGTGTGCGGGGGAACCCCGCCTGGTAAACCGGCTCCCCTCCGGAGGGACGGTCTATCCCCGCGTGTGCGGGGGAACCTGATAATGGCATAGCACAGCCCTTTGTATTTGGGGTCTATCCCCGCGTGTGCGGGGGAACCTTGTAGGGGCGGATGGTTCAGAGATAGATACGCGGTCTATCCCCGCGTGTGCGGGGGAACCCGTTTTGCGCCCCCGCCCCGCCCTGGGGGATTGGGTCTATCCCCGCGTGTGCGGGGGAACCGAAACCCCCCTCCCACCCCCGTTTTGCGCCGCCGGTCTATCCCCGCGTGTGCGGGGGAACCTCCCCCGCTACGGGGGCGACTACAAAACCCGGCGGTCTATCCCCGCGTGTGCGGGGGAACCTTGGCTACTGTTTTCGTAGCGAGTATGGCGGTCGGTCTATCCCCGCGTGTGCGGGGGAACCTGCGGTCTGGTGTGCTGGACGCTGGGCGTGGTCGGTCTATCCCCGCGTGTGCGGGGGAACCGCGGGTATTGGCCGATTTGTACACTTTGTACACGGTCTATCCCCGCGTGTGCGGGGGAACCCGCTCTGGTGGGGGTAGGCGAAAGCCGAGGAGGGGTCTATCCCCGCGTGTGCGGGGGAACCCGCCTCGTACCCCTGCTCCCACGCCTGATCCAGGGTCTATCCCCGCGTGTGCGGGGGAACCCAGCCCGGGTTGGGGCAGTCATACCGGGTTGCGGGTCTATCCCCGCGTGTGCGGGGGAACCGGAACCGGTCAAAACTGGGCAAACCGGTCAAAAGGTCTATCCCCGCGTGTGCGGGGGAACCATGACTAGGCTGGGAATGTCGATGGCTTCTTAAGGTCTATCCCCGCGTGTGCGGGGGAACCCTTTCACCATCAACTTCAACAACTGCTGTTTTCGGTCTATCCCCGCGTGTGCGGGGGAACCCCAGATAACGAGTGTCTAAAACAGCTACATCAGGGTCTATCCCCGCGTGTGCGGGGGAACCCCTAGTACCAGCCCACGAGGAGAATGCCCGGATGGTCTATCCCCGCGTGTGCGGGGGAACCGCGCTGAAACTCGGGGGGTACGACCTCCCACAGGGTCTATCCCCGCGTGTGCGGGGGAACCCCCACTGGACAGGATGTCGGGCAGACTGCGCTCGGTCTATCCCCGCGTGTGCGGGGGAACCTGTAATAGTCCCTATATAAATTTGCGCAGAGACGGTCTATCCCCGCGTGTGCGGGGGAACCGGAACTGGAGTGCGCACGCTACCACCTACGCGCGGTCTATCCCCGCGTGTGCGGGGGAACCTCCAAGCGTTCCAAGCGTTCCAGTATCAATAACGGTCTATCCCCGCGTGTGCGGGGGAACCCCTGCAGGATAGTGATGCTGCCAGGGGATGCGGGGTCTATCCCCGCGTGTGCGGGGGAACCAACATCCGAATGCTCGTAGGCGACACATCCAGCGGTCTATCCCCGCGTGTGCGGGGGAACCTCCTGCGGCCTTCACAAGCGTTCCAACGCCCAAGGTCTATCCCCGCGTGTGCGGGGGAACCAGCCGCCGAGAAGGTCCACCTGGAGAGGGACGGGGTCTATCCCCGCGTGTGCGGGGGAACCATAACCTCAATGATATTTATTAAGCTGGAACGCGGTCTATCCCCGCGTGTGCGGGGGAACCAGTATCAATTGACAAGCCGTCAGTCATAAGTTAGGTCTATCCCCGCGTGTGCGGGGGAACCAGCGAGGCTCAACTTGCCTTGCGTGGATTTAGAGGTCTATCCCCGCGTGTGCGGGGGAACCGGCGGCGATTCGATAAGCGCGTTGCGTACGCCCGGTCTATCCCCGCGTGTGCGGGGGAACCCGACAAACGATAAAATACAAGCCAGTTGCGATGGGTCTATCCCCGCGTGTGCGGGGGAACCTAGTATCGGGAATGCAAGCGGTTTTCAGGCCAAGGTCTATCCCCGCGTGTGCGGGGGAACCAGGCCAGATACTGATGGTCGAGAGGGCCAGGAAGGTCTATCCCCGCGTGTGCGGGGGAACCCCGTCGCCTTCCCTGTGCTACCCGTCGCCGCCGGGTCTATCCCCGCGTGTGCGGGGGAACCTAGTATATACTAGTGAATGTAAAGGATAGTACAGGTCTATCCCCGCGTGTGCGGGGGAACCCATTGCTCGACGTCCTGGATGATGAGATGAAACGGTCTATCCCCGCGTGTGCGGGGGAACCTTCGTCCAGGTGACTGTGGAGTCTCCTGGGCGAGGTCTATCCCCGCGTGTGCGGGGGAACCCCGTCGCCTTCCCGCCTTCCCGCCGCCGCCGCCGGTCTATCCCCGCGTGTGCGGGGGAACCTCCCGGCCTCCCGTGCGAGGGAGTCCATACGCGGGTCTATCCCCGCGTGTGCGGGGGAACCCGGCTTGCTGTGAGCTCTACTGTGGGGTTCCCCGGTCTATCCCCGCGTGTGCGGGGGAACCTCGTATTTCCGCTTTCGCTCCAGCCATGCGATGGGTCTATCCCCGCGTGTGCGGGGGAACCCCATACCTTGCCAGCCCTCCACTATGTACATGAGGTCTATCCCCGCGTGTGCGGGGGAACCGTCTATCCCCGCGTGTGCGGGGGAACCTCGCAGGGTCTATCCCCGCGTGTGCGGGGGAACCGGTACGGAATCCTTGACCGTAATAACAAGCGAGGGTCTATCCCCGCGTGTGCGGGGGAACCGTCTATCCCCGCGTGTGCGGGGGAACCTCGCAGGGTCTATCCCCGCGTGTGCGGGGGAACCAAAGTCGAGCCACGATTTGAGCCTGCTACACGCGGTCTATCCCCGCGTGTGCGGGGGAACCGTACCATGCCCACCCCGCTTGCTCCGGCAAGGCGGTCTATCCCCGCGTGTGCGGGGGAACCCGGACTGTATCCCATACTACAACGCCGAGTGAGGGTCTATCCCCGCGTGTGCGGGGGAACCGGAGCGGCGTGTAGTCCGGCAAAGGGGTAGGCGGGTCTATCCCCGCGTGTGCGGGGGAACCGCGAAGCTAGTTGGCAATGTCCGGAAAATAAACGGTCTATCCCCGCGTGTGCGGGGGAACCGCACTGCTCCACCGCCCCGCCGGTATCATGCGCGGTCTATCCCCGCGTGTGCGGGGGAACCCGCTTTGGATAAGGCGTATCCAGGCGTCGCAAGGGTCTATCCCCGCGTGTGCGGGGGAACCTTTATTCCCGGTGGTACGAATCGCAGACTGCGGGGTCTATCCCCGCGTGTGCGGGGGAACCCGTTATTGTACATCGAAAAGTAACTCTACATGAGGTCTATCCCCGCGTGTGCGGGGGAACCAGGCTAAACACTGGCGCGATGAGTCCAGGATGCGGTCTATCCCCGCGTGTGCGGGGGAACCGCCCGCCGTCGGCTGCAACTGGAGCTGGCTGGGGGTCTATCCCCGCGTGTGCGGGGGAACCCGACGCACCCGCGCCCGCATAGCCGCGCCACGCGGTCTATCCCCGCGTGTGCGGGGGAACCAACTACAGGAAGCATTGCTTCTTTTACTCGTTCGGTCTATCCCCGCGTGTGCGGGGGAACCGCAACCATGGTACAGCACTGGCTGAGGGAACAGGGTCTATCCCCGCGTGTGCGGGGGAACCCCTGCGGACACTGGAGAAGGTAACGGAACGCAAGGTCTATCCCCGCGTGTGCGGGGGAACCGTCGGTGACGGCGCGCTTCTGCGCCAGCTCCAGGGTCTATCCCCGCGTGTGCGGGGGAACCTGCGTCAAGCAATATTTCGTGATTTATAAACTCGGTCTATCCCCGCGTGTGCGGGGGAACCGTGCCCTGCTGGGTGGTGTCCAGGACTTTCCAGGGTCTATCCCCGCGTGTGCGGGGGAACCTCCTGCCCCCGACTGTCCGCCTCCAGTCGGGGGGGTCTATCCCCGCGTGTGCGGGGGAACCCGGTCGAAGAGACAGCTCTTGTGGTCTATCAGCGGTCTATCCCCGCGTGTGCGGGGGAACCTCACACCACTCGGTGCGACGGCTTCGATGGAGAGGTCTATCCCCGCGTGTGCGGGGGAACCCCAAACGCCAAGGGCCGCCAGTTGATGTAAGTGGGTCTATCCCCGCGTGTGCGGGGGAACCGCAACTGCCGGTATACTACCATGAGTGGGCAGGGGTCTATCCCCGCGTGTGCGGGGGAACCGGGCTTTGCGCCCCCGTTTCGACTACTCCGAGCGGTCTATCCCCGCGTGTGCGGGGGAACCCTAAATAATGGATACCACGTTTTAACTGATGCAGGTCTATCCCCGCGTGTGCGGGGGAACCGATTTTAACCCTCCCTTTATCAATAACCTCGAAGGTCTATCCCCGCGTGTGCGGGGGAACCTTACCACAAAGGGCAGTATATCTTGCATGCCCGGGTCTATCCCCGCGTGTGCGGGGGAACCCTCTAATCCTGCAACCCCCATTGGACGAAGACCGGTCTATCCCCGCGTGTGCGGGGGAACCTCTCCCGTGCGATAATATTCCCGTAAAGCTTCGGGTCTATCCCCGCGTGTGCGGGGGAACCTTCTTTCCCTGTTCCTCAAATTTATCTCCTATCGGTCTATCCCCGCGTGTGCGGGGGAACCTCTGTAAATCAGCTTGATCCCAATCAGATGTAGGGTCTATCCCCGCGTGTGCGGGGGAACCATTTTCATCATCTATAAAATATGTTAATGAAGGGGTCTATCCCCGCGTGTGCGGGGGAACCAGCCAATATCGGCTCATCCATAAGAACCTCCCAATAGGTCTATCCCCGCGTGTGCGGGGGAACCAGAAGTTGCCGAAGAGGCCCTGGGAGTGGGAAGGGTCTATCCCCGCGTGTGCGGGGGAACCGGTTTTTATCCCATATAGTACATAAGATGTCGGGGTCTATCCCCGCGTGTGCGGGGGAACCCTTGCGCTACTGCGAAACTCTTTGTTGCCGTTGGGTCTATCCCCGCGTGTGCGGGGGAACCAGGAGACCTAGACATATCAACATACGAGCTTGCGGTCTATCCCCGCGTGTGCGGGGGAACCCTGGAATCAGAATCCGATATGAAGCGTTTCTTCGGTCTATCCCCGCGTGTGCGGGGGAACCTGGAGCAAACGCCTCTTTTGCCGGCCAGCATTCGGTCTATCCCCGCGTGTGCGGGGGAACCTCTTTCCGAAGATGTCAATCTAGTTGCCCCAAAGGTCTATCCCCGCGTGTGCGGGGGAACCCTTTCCCCCCTTCTGCCGAGGTCTCATCATGTGGGTCTATCCCCGCGTGTGCGGGGGAACCAGTTTGCCGCATACCTTATCTTGATGAAATATGGGTCTATCCCCGCGTGTGCGGGGGAACCATCCACAGAAGCATAAGACATTACCTTATTTAGGGTCTATCCCCGCGTGTGCGGGGGAACCGCTTGTTGTCCGGGCAAAGGCAATAACACAAAGGGTCTATCCCCGCGTGTGCGGGGGAACCGATTTCTCCAACGTTTCGTATCCTCATGCCAAGGGTCTATCCCCGCGTGTGCGGGGGAACCAGGATAATTCTGTGTAGGCATACCACCTGACATGGTCTATCCCCGCGTGTGCGGGGGAACCGCGCTGAAACTCGGGGGGTACGACCTCCCACAGGGTCTATCCCCGCGTGTGCGGGGGAACCTTCCCGCAATAAAAGGAGCCCTTCTTTCTCTTGGGTCTATCCCCGCGTGTGCGGGGGAACCGGGGCGCAGTCCAGCAGAGGGGCGGGAACGGCAGGTCTATCCCCGCGTGTGCGGGGGAACCACGGGAACTGGTGAATCCGGCGCAGGGGCGCAAGGTCTATCCCCGCGTGTGCGGGGGAACCTGCTCCTGCTCCCAGCGCGCCCGTGAAGCCTGTGGTCTATCCCCGCGTGTGCGGGGGAACCTGCACGCGCCCGCATGCGCCCGTGAGACAGGAGGGTCTATCCCCGCGTGTGCGGGGGAACCGCGCCCGGACGCGCTGGGGGTGGCCGGCGTCGGGGTCTATCCCCGCGTGTGCGGGGGAACCCCAGCGCGCCCGTGAAGCCTGTTTACTGCTGTTGGTCTATCCCCGCGTGTGCGGGGGAACCGGGAACTCTGCGGCAAAATGGCGAAGAAGAGGGGGTCTATCCCCGCGTGTGCGGGGGAACCATTCTCTGTACATTTCTCAAACTGCGAACACGAGGTCTATCCCCGCGTGTGCGGGGGAACCAGCTCATGCATCGCAGACAGCGTCCATGTAGTCGGTCTATCCCCGCGTGTGCGGGGGAACCGGCCTTGTCCGATGCCCTGATGGTAGCGATGAGGGTCTATCCCCGCGTGTGCGGGGGAACCTCATGCGCTCCCCGACGGGGCAGACTATGAGGGGGTCTATCCCCGCGTGTGCGGGGGAACCGGGCAAGCCGTCGGCAGTAGGCTGCGCAGGGGCGGTCTATCCCCGCGTGTGCGGGGGAACCGGTGCGTACAGGGAGCAGGAACCGGCAGGACAGGGTCTATCCCCGCGTGTGCGGGGGAACCGAGCAATGGGAGTCCGCCAGAGCCGGACACTGAGGTCTATCCCCGCGTGTGCGGGGGAACCTGATACCCGGGGTTGGCGGCCCACTGGCAGGGCGGTCTATCCCCGCGTGTGCGGGGGAACCTCATGCGCTCCCCGACGGGGCAGACTATGAGGGGGTCTATCCCCGCGTGTGCGGGGGAACCGGTGCGTACAGGGAGCAGGAACCGGCAGGACAGGGTCTATCCCCGCGTGTGCGGGGGAACCCGCCTTCGCCTTCTCCCACATGACAGCATCCAGGGTCTATCCCCGCGTGTGCGGGGGAACCCTCTGCTCCGACATGTACAGAACTCTGGGGGGGGGTCTATCCCCGCGTGTGCGGGGGAACCTAGCCCATCCAGCCTGAGAATCCTCTATCGGAAGGTCTATCCCCGCGTGTGCGGGGGAACCGCCATACCCTGCCAAAACCCTGCCACAGAGGGGGGTCTATCCCCGCGTGTGCGGGGGAACCGAGACGCCAAGTCCGGGTATCTCCGCCATATCCGGTCTATCCCCGCGTGTGCGGGGGAACCGGAATAATCGGAAGTCCTCAAAGTATAGGGTACGGTCTATCCCCGCGTGTGCGGGGGAACCGCAACCATGGTCCAGCACTGGCTGCGGGATCAGGGTCTATCCCCGCGTGTGCGGGGGAACCGAGATCTTATAGGGGTTGTTGGAGGGTTTAGGGGGTCTATCCCCGCGTGTGCGGGGGAACCCGGTGATGGTAGAGAACATTAAAGAGCTCTCAAGGTCTATCCCCGCGTGTGCGGGGGAACCCAGTCGTACTCTCCCGTCATGATGATGACCAGGGGTCTATCCCCGCGTGTGCGGGGGAACCAGCTGACCCTCCACAAAACTCGGTAAATCCGGGGGTCTATCCCCGCGTGTGCGGGGGAACCCGGGTTGCCGATTGCGGGTTGCCGGCCCGTCAGGGTCTATCCCCGCGTGTGCGGGGGAACCAGAGCGGCACGCCCCAGGCGCAATTCTGGGGAAGGTCTATCCCCGCGTGTGCGGGGGAACCCCGCAACGGCAACGCCCCATTCACGAACCAGGGGGTCTATCCCCGCGTGTGCGGGGGAACCCCCGGCTTCGGGGAAGGGGTATGGAGGTCGCAGGGTCTATCCCCGCGTGTGCGGGGGAACCTGGTGTATTAAAACCGTTGACGCCGAACAGACCGGTCTATCCCCGCGTGTGCGGGGGAACCGGAGTGCCGGCCACCAAATGAGCCGAATATAAAGGTCTATCCCCGCGTGTGCGGGGGAACCAGACCGCCGCTCCAACCGCCATCGCCGAAATGCGGTCTATCCCCGCGTGTGCGGGGGAACCTAGTATATACTAGTGAATGTAAGGGATAGAACAGGTCTATCCCCGCGTGTGCGGGGGAACCCACTACCCGCCCGAACGGGCCGCCCTGGTAGTGGGTCTATCCCCGCGTGTGCGGGGGAACCTCAAAAGTCACTAAGTAAATTGTGTCGTAATAGGGTCTATCCCCGCGTGTGCGGGGGAACCATGTCCACGGTGGTCGCCGTACGGGCGTCCGGGGGTCTATCCCCGCGTGTGCGGGGGAACCCGAACTCCCTGCGCACCTCCAGGCTGAGCGCCCGGTCTATCCCCGCGTGTGCGGGGGAACCCGCTCGCGGGTGAGGGACTGGATTTTGAGTTCGGGTCTATCCCCGCGTGTGCGGGGGAACCTCTCCCGCCGGATGATATAGGACTCATCCAGAGGGTCTATCCCCGCGTGTGCGGGGGAACCGACTGCTTTACCCGCCACAGGCTGTCCGGCCAGGGTCTATCCCCGCGTGTGCGGGGGAACCCGGCAAACTCACGCTGAACCCGGATTTACCGAGGGTCTATCCCCGCGTGTGCGGGGGAACCGGCCTCCAACAGGTTGTTGTCCAGCACACGCACGGTCTATCCCCGCGTGTGCGGGGGAACCTTTTGGCAGGGTATGGCAGGGTTTGTGGCAGGGGGTCTATCCCCGCGTGTGCGGGGGAACCGATTACTGCGAATACTAGCGGATGTAACTCACCGGTCTATCCCCGCGTGTGCGGGGGAACCCCTCGCAAGGCGAGTTCCACCTTGAGCAAGCAGGGTCTATCCCCGCGTGTGCGGGGGAACCGAGCAAACTACTGTCGGAGCGACACTAACTGAAGGTCTATCCCCGCGTGTGCGGGGGAACCTGGCATCAGTAGCAAACCACGTCCAAATGTTCGGGTCTATCCCCGCGTGTGCGGGGGAACCACACAAGACCTACAAGGAATGCCATAAACACGGGGTCTATCCCCGCGTGTGCGGGGGAACCGGATGATGCCCCCCAGGACGTCTACCCGTAGCAGGTCTATCCCCGCGTGTGCGGGGGAACCCAAGATCCATCCTGCTCCCCCCTGCTCCCGGAAGGTCTATCCCCGCGTGTGCGGGGGAACCTCTGGTGGTATCAGGCCCACACCGAGGGGGTACGGTCTATCCCCGCGTGTGCGGGGGAACCTACTAAAGAAATCTCTACTATCTGACAATGTAGGGTCTATCCCCGCGTGTGCGGGGGAACCTCGATGTTGCAACATCTAACTTCGCAAGGCGAGGGTCTATCCCCGCGTGTGCGGGGGAACCGGGGCAATCCCATATCTGGCGCACCGGCGTTTCGGTCTATCCCCGCGTGTGCGGGGGAACCAATGCCAAATGGGTTCACATCGGTTCCCGACGGGGTCTATCCCCGCGTGTGCGGGGGAACCTGGCGCAACTAGATGCCGATTCCGACACTGCGCGGTCTATCCCCGCGTGTGCGGGGGAACCAGGTCAAGGCGTGGCCGTATGTCGAGGTGGTCGGGTCTATCCCCGCGTGTGCGGGGGAACCTTCTCATCAACCAGGATCTGGCCTCCGGCAAACGGTCTATCCCCGCGTGTGCGGGGGAACCTGGCGCAGGCGCCGGACTACCTGGCGCAGGTGCGGTCTATCCCCGCGTGTGCGGGGGAACCAAAATCATGGGTGGAACGCGCATTTCCGATAAAGGTCTATCCCCGCGTGTGCGGGGGAACCGCAGTCGGTGCACTTGTTCCCGTAGGAGTCCAGGGTCTATCCCCGCGTGTGCGGGGGAACCCTGAAGATGACAGGCTAGGATAAGAGCAAATGCGGTCTATCCCCGCGTGTGCGGGGGAACCGCAGAAGCTCAGGCGGGAGAGGCTGGAGGCTGGGGTCTATCCCCGCGTGTGCGGGGGAACCTCCGCCGACATCATCGCGTTGCCGCCGCTGCGCGGTCTATCCCCGCGTGTGCGGGGGAACCGCTATCGATACACAAGGGCCGATTTTGCCGAGGGGTCTATCCCCGCGTGTGCGGGGGAACCAGTGAGTTAATGAGTTCCAATTTTGGTAGAATGGGTCTATCCCCGCGTGTGCGGGGGAACCGCGGCGTACACCCCGATTTCTCGTGTAGTGTAGGGTCTATCCCCGCGTGTGCGGGGGAACCCCAATGTCCGGACTTGATAGCTTGTCGGATGGCGGTCTATCCCCGCGTGTGCGGGGGAACCGCTGCGCGCCACCTCCCGCACGGTGGCGGGGTGGGTCTATCCCCGCGTGTGCGGGGGAACCTAATCAAATCTTTGGCTGGGTGTGCTTCCGGCGGGTCTATCCCCGCGTGTGCGGGGGAACCCTATCAGCAAACCCCTTCGCAGTTTCAACGAAAGGTCTATCCCCGCGTGTGCGGGGGAACCATGGCATCCGCCGCCGCCGCCGCTGAGGTCGAATGGGAAGGGTCTATCCCCGCGTGTGCGGGGGAAAGCGATGGGTATGATGGAGAACGCTATTCGCGGGTCTATCCCCGCGTGTGCGGGGGAACCTCTTGCGGCATTATATCATGTATTGCCTTTTGTTATTGCCCTCATCCGATTTAGTGGTACTTTACCAGATATACGCCGTCGGCATTTACGATATCCTTCGGCGCTTCCCCCAGGGTGCGGATTCGCTGCTCGCCTACAGCGGCAGGGTCCCGCCATGTCATCACTAACGATCCATTGCCCAACTGCAGATACCATTGGGTCAGCACATCCCAAATCCGATCCCTGATGCCGCTGGTCATCTGCGGCGATGTGTATACCCCCGGCGCGATCTCCAGCATCGTTGACGCCAGAAATCCCCGGTATCTCGCTTCCACATTTACAGTTACTACCACAGTCATACTCTACTCCATATCCCACTCGGAGCTGTCGCTTTCTTCAAAAGAGGCTGCTTCCTCATCGTCAGGGTCGGCCTGATCGGGGACGACTACATCGTCGAAGATGGTCTTGATGCGGTCTATCATCTTGGAAATCACCCGCTCCGTGCGCAGCATTTCGCCCGTGGCGCGTCGGGTTTGACGCTCTATGTCCAGCGACGGGTCGTCCATCACCGCCCGGGCCGATTTGAAGGCCGCCGGGAGCAGCACCGTATCCCGGAACAGGTCGGCCACGTCCAGGGCAAAGGCCTCGCCGCTATGCTCGTGAATGAAACCCAACTGCGGGATGGCTCCAACAGCGGTTACGGCAATTACCGCCGCCGAGGTGACGGCCACCGATGCGTGATTGATGGCCTGGTTGGGTATGTCCGCCCACAGCGGGTCGCTGCGGTCGTAGCTCCGCCGCCGCCACTGGATGCCGTACCGCTGCGCCAGGTTCTGGTAGGTGCGCCTCATCCGGGCGCCTTCGATTCCGCGCAGGGCCTCGATTCCCTGGTGAGGCAGCACCTCGCCAAGGCGCAGAGCATACATTTTGCGGGCGATGGTAATCCGGCTGCCCGAAGCGTCGCCCCAGGCCCGCATCTGCCGGCGGGCAATGTCCGACGTATCGGGCGTCAGAGGCGGAGCGGTGTAGCATCGCACGCCATCTTCGCCCACAGCCACCAGGCCGGTGCCGTGCCGGGCCATCAGCCGCAACGCATCGTGGCTCACGGTAGAACCCGGCCCCAGCAGAATCATGGAAAGACTCTGAAACGGGATGCCGTACTCGCCGGCCTCCAGCGCGCTGTCTGCGTCCGGACCGCTCTGCCGCTCAAAGCGCAGCGTACCGTCCCGTACCGTCAGCGCGCCCCTCGACAGCCACAGCAGCCCGTGGCGGTCAGCGTGAGGTATCCGCGCGGTTTCCAGCCCCAGCCTTCCTCTCAACATTCCGTATCCTCCCGGGTCATAAGACTGTGCAATCAGTAGAAGTTATTCGGTTTTTAAGGTGCGTAACCCCAATGGGTTAAACGGTAATAGGTTAAACGGTCGCCGCTGCAACGGACTGGCCCGCCGGGCGCAACAGCAGCATCCCATAGCCGTAGGCGCGATGCCGTCCTACCCCCCGGAGCAGCAGCCCGCCAAAGGCGCTGCCGTCGGTAATGGTGAGAACGCCCCGAATCAGCGCGTCCGGCCCCTCGCTGTATCGGGCTTGACGCTTGCGAACGGCACGGGTGCGCTGGAACGAGTGCAGCGCCGCCGACTCCAGTGTCGCTCCGCCTATGCCGTCAAACTGCCGGCGAAGCCAATCGGTATAGACCTGCTCGCGGGTGCAGGGCATTTCGCCTTTGGGATATTTATTTGCCTCCAGTTGGAAAGCGTCCCATTCCTTGCCGGGACGGCAGTCTGCATTCCTGGTAGAGCGCACGACGGGACGAATTCTTACCTCAAATCCCAGCCGCTTGCCCTTTGTCCATTCCAACGGCATCGGTTTGCTGTTCAGACTGGCGGCTGGGATAATCCCGGCCTGTAATGGGCAGGCGTAGGTGGCGGCAGCATCCCGCAATGCGTCTGCGTTCGCCTGCCCATAGCCGTACAGGCAGCCTTTGGAACCGTCCCGCGGCAGCATTACGCGGAACGGTTTGGGGGCCAGTTCTACGCCGAAAGACTCTACCAGCAGGCAGTGCATCCCGTGGTCCGGATCTTGCAGCCGCCTAGTTCCCATCCAGCGCTGGAAGTCCCGGACGCTGATGTCCGCCCGCACCATCTGTAGGGGTTTGCTTTCGTCCGTCATGGCCCGGACTCTCCTCTCTGAGTCTCTGCATCTTCGTGGGCGCGAAACTTGTCCTTATCTATCGCCCTTTCGCAGACCATCCGCCCTCCGCCGTGCAGCCCGGAAATCCAGTTGCGCTGGTCCGTGAGCATATAGTCGCGATAGCTGTCGATGCCCTCCGCTCCTTCGCCATCCGGCCACAACGACCGCACGGCGGCTTCACTCGGTCGCTCCGTCGACAGCGGCGCATTCAGCAGCGCCGCCAGCGCCGTATCGCCTTCGGCAAACCCGGCGAACAGCGGCGCGGACGGCAGACACGGTTTGCGCCCGATGAATAATGGACGCGCCGGTTCCTGGAGAGCGTCCGCCAACTCATCCAGCGTAGGCGGATCCTCCGCAGAATCCAGCCGCAGCGCCACCGTAGCCCGCATATCTGCAAAGTAGTCTCGGTAGCGTTGGTTGGTAAGAACACGCTCTCCACCGGGCCGCTCTGCTTTATAGGAAGGCGAATTTTTGTTGCGACCTTCTGGTCTTCCCCTTGTAGTCCAACCCTCATCATTTGCGTGTAGCAGTGCTGTTTGGTAATCCCTCATCCGCACGCCGCCGGCCGGTTCCTGGTCAATCCGCGCGGCGAATATCAGCCGGTCCTGCAAACTCTGATGCCGCCCGCGCTCCACGCGCCGCCAGCCCAGCGCATTGGCGAACAGTCCTGTCAGCATCGAAGCGGCGGGGAAAGGACGGATGACTCCATAGTTGTCTATCGTTTCCCCTCCGAAGGACATCAGAGGGGATTCCAGACACAATATCAGATGCCGCACTTTTACACCGCCTCGCCGCTTCGCACCGCTTCCGCCGCCCATGCGGCCAGGTCGTCCAGGGGCAGGGGCTGCGCGTTGGGGATGCTGCAGTCTTCCACCGACATCACCCGCCGCGCCTCTCTGCCGCCGTAAGCGTTGTCCAGCTTGCCCAGATACTCGGACAGCGCGCTGGTGGCGTCGGACATCCGCGCTGGGGCCGGCTTGCGGTAGGCGTTGGCCAGGCTGCGCGGCTGACGGCTGCCCGCCTCCACCAGCATCAGGTCGGCGCAGGCGTAGGGCGCGGTCGAACCCAGTTTTGCTCCCGGCGACACCGTGGCTATCAGGTGGGTCAGATGCTCCACCGCTTTGCCGGCCAGCTCCCGGTCTGCGCTTTGCCATTCCTCCGCCTTGCAGCCCTCCAGGTTGGACACCAGCCCCGGCACATCCACCACCACGTACCCGTAGAACAGACCTGCCGTCAGCTCCATATCGTTGAGATGTGCAGCACCAGGCCCTTCTTCTTCCTTTGGCAGGTCTTCTACTGCGGCCCAGAAATCCGATTCCGTCTCCTCTCCGTGGACGGTGAGGGCGTGCGCAACATGAACAGCAGCGTCCATGTTGGCGGCCGGGTCAGAAGTGACCATCCTTCCGAAAAGCGCGCTGATCAGCCCGCCAGGGAAAAGGGTTTTCTCTCGGAAAGAGCGGAAGTTGTCCCACTCCTCATTACGACCCTGTTTACTGAACAACAAGTTGGCTTTATCCTTGGCGGCGCGTTGGTCGTCTGGAAACTCCTCACAGATGGCGATGGCTTTTGACCGCAGATATTCCACTTCGTTCAAACCCAAGAGTATGGGCTGTGTACCGCTGCTGCTATAGACGTTTTCCTGGAAAGCAGCTTCGATCGCATCCAGGACGCTGTCGCTGGCCATCTTGTCATCCTTCAGAGGCTGCATCACACCTAACGACACAGCGTTTCGCGAGCGAACAGAGCCGGTAAAACCGGCAATGTTTTTCAGCGCGAATTCACCTTCGGCCATACGCCAGTGCCGCTTCAGGCATTGCGATGATATGCGGGTGCGCACCGCACCGCCGAAGGGCATCCTCTTGGCCAAACCGCTGTCGTCCCGGTTCAGCAAAGCCGCCGGGTAGGAGTGCAGCGAATGAATCTGCAAAAATCCTGGAGTAGTCATGCTTTGTCTCCTTGTTGGTCTGATTGCCGGATTCCCGTCGACTTGGCTCGGTAGTAAGCTCTGGCGATCTCGATACGGGATTTGTCCGATTCGTCTTCTTTGTGGCCTTCGTTGAGAATGAACCAAGCCATCTCGTGCCAATTAAAAGCACCCCCTTCGTTGGACAACATTCGGAATAACCGAGCCAGCAACCGGTAAAGGGTGTCGCCTCTGGCTGAAAGCAGGGTTGCCAACCTATCTTCTCCGTAAAAACCTCTTTCGCCCGGCTGTTGCTCACTACCCAGATAAAGCGATCTTCCAACACCCAACCGTGGGTTGTGACTGTGGCCGGCACCATGGCCATGGGCCATCAAAGCTATGCCGTGCATGATGAGTCCCCATTTCTTGATGTCGGCATTCTGAGGCATTCCTCGCTGAGTCATTAGCTCCCAGAAAACCGGGCTACCCGGGTTGCTGACATCCATTCGCCGAAGGCTAGCCTTTTCCCCCGTTCTCAGATCATCCCCCTCTATAGACTCGATGGTGTTTTGCATAATCCTATGGAAGATCGACTTGGCCGGTATAGGATCGTCTGAGCGACTGGGAACGAGTTTCGTGAGGCTCTCGTGTCCAGCAGTGCCGTTCTTGAGGATGTCGTACAGCTCATCCCTATCGCGAAGATCGTCGCCACGCCAAACCTTTGTGGTTACGCCTATCTGTCTGAATGCTTCAAGCCATTCCTCTTGCCCTTCGCCGAACTCACTACCGGCATCCCGTTTCAGTTCCGCCACCAGCATCTCGTACGAACCTGTCTCAGGATGCTGGCGAAACATAACCAAGTCAGGAAATCCCCTACCACGAACGACATGGAAGCGTTCGACGTGAAAAGGTCTCCAGCCGTTACAAACCGCCTCACGATTTACGTCCGCATTGAAGAATCTCTCTGGCATTGTTCTCTGCTGCTGTTCCAGCCTAACGGAGACGTCTCCTACTCCACCAGATTCTCCATCTGCCGCGACCAGTCGTTGTTCTGCCATTATGAGTCCTCCTCACTAAAGTTCTGGAAGGGTTCAGTGAATCCCACGCCCCCGTGAAGGCCCCCCGAAGCCGTTTGCGGAGCAGCCGCGCTTTCAACACTATCGGCGGTGGTCATGCATTAACCTCCTCTGTGGGCTGATTGTCAAACAGGAACGGCAGCCCCTGGGGCCCTCGTATCCTTCCTCTGAACAGGCTTTCCGCGTTGACGCGGGCGCGGTAACGGTGGATTACTCGGCAGGGCAGCGAGTCCATGGCGTCATGCAGTATCCTGCGAGCTTCACGCACCACAAATTTTTTCAGCCACTCGTTATGGACACGTTCACGCTCCGCATCACCGTCGGCTTCGAATTCCTCCTGTAGGTCATCAAAGAAGCGGCGGTCAATGCTTTCATCCAGCCGGTTGAGCCAGGGCCGGGCTAGCTCACGGTGATCTGCGCTGGCATTTCCGTCATCGCCCTGGGCTGCAAACGTCTGTATGGCATGGCTCAGGATTCGCTGCACGATGGCGACTCTTTCAACACGTCTTTGGGCCAGGTTTCCCAGATCTTCCGCGCTGCCAGGACCGTCGCGGCGAAGCATCGCGGTTCTGGCTTTGGCGCGAATAGGAATGGCGCGTTCATAGTAGCCCTCGGTTTTGCCCTGGCCCCGCACTATGGCGCGGGCCATCAGATGCATCGTGTCCGCCGATCTCCGTTCGGCGGGCGTAGGCTTCAGCAATGCCGGGAGCTGCCAGTCGAACAGGTATTCCTTGACTCGTTTGTAGGTGAACCCGCCATTAGCCAAGGTCAAAGGCAGGCCGTCCCGGTTTGGATTGTATGGCGTCCAGGGATCGGAGGTACGACCCTTAAGGTCTTTGCCCTCGATTCGCGCCGCTTTCGAGGTGGCTCTGACGGCACGCAACGGAGCCTCTTCATCGGAACGCAAACGGATGCGCCGACAGACCTCGATATAGAACGGGGCCAAGCTATCCGGCAGAAGCCTTTCAGGGTCGGTTCCATCCCAAGGCAGCAGCCACAACAGACTGTTGGCTCCATTCGCCGCCGGGTAGTTTGCCAGCAAAGCCAGAATGTCCCTCCGGACGTGGGCGCCCGGTCCTCCCATCGGCGCCAGCGAGAATGCGGGCCGGCTGCCCAGTCCGCCGTTCATCCGCGAGACGCCATGATGGCCCACGCCGTCAAAACCTGCCATGGTTTGCAGCGTAACCAGAGCTGATAGCCATTCATCCGCGCCTGCCTGGGCCGCAACAGCCGATTTCAGGTCGTGGTTCTTGGACGTTACCAGCATATCCAGCTCATCCGGCGTCGTCACTGTCTTCTTGTACTCGCCAAGCTTGTCGACGGAACTTGCCGGGGGCTGCATGAAGGCGGGTTTGGTGATGTCCTCCACCACCATCTGCCACGGCTCGTCATCCGGGAAATCGGGCGTCAGCCCCCGTATCAGCTTCTCCCATTCGGCTGCGTCTTCCGGAGGGTCGCTTACGCCGGCCCGGTGCAGGGCCATTGCCGCAAGCTGCACCAGAAAAGCGTGCCAGGCGTGCCGCTGATGAGGCCGCAGCGCCGGAAACGCTTCCACCGCGTCGGCCATCAACGCCTCGTATACTTCCGGCAGTGAGGCCCAGACAGCGCCCTCGCCGGTTTTGACCCATCGGATGAGCGGTTCTGCTAGAATGTTCAGCATGACATTATCTCTCCTGTCGGCGCAGGGATTGGACTATCCGTTCTTTTTTATGCGGGTTCAGGCTTACGCTGTCAACCGCCTTTTGTCACAAGTGATTTCGTCCCGCACTTCAACCCTGAAGCTCACGCAGTCAGTCTCCAGCGACAAGACTGCACGGGGAGCAGTCAGTACGGCAATTACAGCGGCATTGGGGGATTCCATTCGAATAATGGCCTGTGGCCGGTTGCGATTGTGCATTTCCCATCCGAAACTGTTGCCTCAATAATGCTCATAGCTAAAAGGTTCTGCTGTATCGCACAGTAGCATGGCTTGGTGGCCCTGTCAATTATCCATTGGCTTTACTTACTTCCAGAACGAAATTCCCTGCACACGCGGGGATAGACCTCTTTTCGCTATGATGCTAAAGCATCAGCAGGAAGTTCCCCCGCAAACGCGGGGATAGCTCGGGAGCGGACTTCCGTTCCGCTTCCGAGCCTTAACTCTGACCGGGCAGATCATGCCAGGCTGTCCGTATCCGGCAACCTGATTCCGATGCCCTCGCCGATATGCAGAGTAACGGCGGAACGTCTCCGCAAACCGTCGCTGGTCGAAAGCGCACCTGAACGCAAACGGCGGAAGCGGCTTACATTCTCTGCAGCCCCAGACGGTCGTACCGGAAACGCCTATCGCCGATGCGGAACTCGAAGCCGCCTTCGGATTCGTCCGGCTTCACCGTTTCCGGCGCGGGCTGGGCGGGAGACGAGAAGGACAGCCAACGCACCGACAGCGTCAGCCGGCCGATTGTCGCGTCAGGGTCAAAGGGGCTGGGCGGAGCCGGGTCCAGGGCTATCTCCACCTGGTCGTCTCCCAGCCGCGTCCGTATCCCTTCCTCGTCGTTGAGAAAGCACACCTCCTGGTTGTCAGTAAAGAACGACTTGTCCCGCCTGACCAGATGGGCCTGCGCTGTCTGCCAGTCTGCGATGAGCCGTCCAGACGTGTTGATACTGTGCCCCTGCCATGCCTCGCCCATCCCGGTATTTGAGAAACTCTGGGTGATGCTTGCCAGCGCTTCCGGGTGCGTGGCCCGCTCTACCAGTTCCCGGTTCATCTCGGGTATCCGCCACTGGGGATATTCTTCGATCAGCCGCCGCGTAGCCTCCAGGATGTGCAGGTTACTGTACACCCCGCCGTGTGGGCCCAGGCCGTTGGCGTTCCGCCCGTCCCCTCTCTCCAGCAGCGGCGACAGGTCGTCCCCCGGCGGCGTCAGCACAACGCAGGCGGGCCTGTCGTAGCCCGATGGCCGCTTGCCGTCGTTCTCCCGGTGCCGGTGGAGCCGCCCAATGCGCTGCAGCAGCACATCCGCCGGGCACAGGTCCGTAATCAGCAGATCGGCGTCGATGTCCAGAGACTGCTCCAGCGTCTGGGTGCCCACTACCGTCAAGCCGCCCGAGCCGCGTCCCGCCTTGCCCAGGCGCCGCTCTATTTCCGCGTCCATCGGCTCCCGGTCTTCGGCGGCAAACCTCCCGTGATGTAGCGTATGAACGCCGTTGACGGAGAAGAGCAGCCCGGCGTCTCCCGGGCCGGCCTGTTCTTCTATTGCCTGCTGCGTGCGGACGGCGTAACTGACCGTGTTTCGAACCACCAGCACCTTGGCTCCGGCCCGCGCCGCCGCCAGCGCCCGCGCCGCCACCGCGTCGAACTCCCGCATCTCCGGCTCTGCCCGGATGCTCACGTCCTTGCTGCGGCTATTGTCTCCGGCGCCGGCCATACCCAGCTCCGAGCTAACCGCCGGATAAGGAGCATCCGTCGCCTCGGCCAAGGGCGGGACAACGGCTGCGCTGCCTCCGCTGCTGCGTCTCCAGCGACACCGGGCCGCCGCCCCCAGCGTCGCCGACATCAGAAGGGAGTACCCGCCAGCGCCGATGTGCGCATCCAGCACAGCGGCCAGAACCTCGCTCATATAGGCGTCCGAGGCGTGCACTTCGTCAACAACCAGCAGGCTGCGAGACAAGCCCGCTGCCCTGAGGTGGGCGTTCTTGACCTTGAGCGCCCCCAGCATCGCCTGATCCACAGTGCCTACCGCTATTTGAGCTGTGAGAAAGCGCTTGGGGCTTTCGGCAGCCCACCTTCGCCCATCGCTGGCGTGGTCATCCCACCACACCTCGTAGTTGTGCAGCCGCTGTCCCGACGACTCGCCGGCCCGCAGATACCCCGGCACCGCCAGAACAGGCTCCGGAGCCGCGCCGTCCTGGAACAGTCGCCCGGTAAATTCTCTCACCCGGTCGAAAATCTGCTTCGCCGCGGCCCGGGTCGGCAGAGCGAAGTACAAACCATCCACCAGCCCCGCTTCGTACATTCGCGCAAATCGCCACAGAGCAGCCTCCGTTTTGCCGGAGCCGGTCTCCGATTCTATAATGACCAGGCGGTCGTCAAGCGGCGCGGCGAGGGCCGCAAGCTGGATGGCGTTGGCCTGCCCGATATGCGGGAACAGCCCGGTTATGTCGAGCGCGTCGGAGTGCGCAAGCCGCTCCCGCTGACCGGCGAGGTCCAGGCCGACGGTGCGAACGGCATCGCGAGCTTGCCGGCGGGCGGTTCGCATGTAATCGTCCTGCGGTTCGTCAACATACTTGAACCAGACCTCGTTGGAGCCGATCCAGTCCGCCAGGTTGCACAGTCCCAGAAACTGATGCTGGAACGCCGGCGCCGACGGCAGCGGCGGGCCGTTATCCGCAAACGCCGCCGGAAACCACTGGCGCACCAGCCGTCCGATGCGGGTCACGCACTCCTGCGGATCCAGTCCTCCAAATCGCCTCCATAGCTGTGGGTGTTTGGACCGCTGGCCCTCAAGCTGCAAGGGCCGCCCGTGATGCGAAAGGGATGCCACCAGCAGCCCGCAGACTGCTTCTCCTCCGCAGTCGTCCCACGATTCTACAGCGTCCCACCACCAGCCCAGAGCCTCGTAGAACCATCGGTAAGTAGCGTCATCCTCACCGTTCAGCACCGGGGTCAGGTCCAGAGTGTGGCCGGCGCGTCCAGGCCGGCGTTCGCCCGGCGGCAAGTCCTCGTTGCCCCATATCTGCGTCTGAAATCCAACATTCACCTTGCCGATGTCGTGCAGCGCTGCGAAAACACACAACCGCGCCGCAGTAGCGGCGTCAATATCGTTCTGCCCGGCGGTGTGCGCCAGTTGCCGCCGTATAATCGGCTGCTCCAACAGCGCTTCGAAACACGCTCCCACATCCGCCAGATGATGTTCCAGCAGGTGGATCCGGGCAGGGTTATTGCGGTCGGATTTCGCCCAGAACCGGCTGGTGTATTTCTTTGGCAACGACTGCATTGTCCATTGATCGCTCATATATACCCCCTGGCAGCTATCCGATGCCGGTTTCAGCTCTTGGCCAGCCTTTTATTTGTCTCTCAAAACGCTCCTTGCCAGTCCAGCGACTAAATCTGTTGCCCAAAAGTCAGGCTATCGAGGCATACTCCGGCATCGCCTGATAGACTGTTGCATTGTGGCCTTCCGCAAAAAGCACCACAGTACAATACACTTATGTCAGCCAGCCGGGAAACACCCTTTCGACTGGATGCTTTAACCGTTCAAGTCCATTCAAGT
Organism: Dehalococcoidia bacterium; assembly: GCA_965115955.1. Classification (GTDB taxonomy): domain Bacteria; phylum Chloroflexota; class Dehalococcoidia; order Lucifugimonadales; family UBA3495; genus VXOI01. The sequence goes on from OZ220473.1 coordinate 413,745, forward strand.
CTTTATCAGGAAACCGTGTCCAATGGCAGCGCCTTCCCAGCCCGTCGATTCCGGTCCCGTTCGAGAACCCTCCCGTATAATCAGCCTCGACCTGATGCGCGGAGTTGCCGTGCTGGGCATCCTGCTGATGAACGCCGTCTCCTTCAAGTTCGGCAGCGGGCCGTATTTCAATGTAAGCGCGGGCGGCTCGGAGACCTGGCTCGACTGGGCCGTGGGAATCTTCGGCGAGATTTTCGTCGACCAGAAGTTCATGGGGCTGTTCTCTCTGCTGTTCGGCGCAGGAATGATTCTCTTCATCGACCGCGCCAGCGCCAAGGGCAGGCGCGCGGTGGCGCTGAATCTGTGGCGAAACGCTCTGCTGCTGCTGATTGGAGTGTTACACAGTTTGCTGTGGTACGGCGATGTGCTGATAGCCTATGCGGTGTCATCCGTTTTTCTGATAGCCCTGCGAAAATTGCCGAACTGGGCGCTCATCTCCCTTGGGGCTGCCGTGTTTGCGCTGTCCATCGCCGGTGCGCTGCTCGCGCAGTACATCGCCGACACAACCGACGCATCGCTGGCAGGGCTTTGGGGACCCGGGGAAATATCGACTCAGGAGGTTATTGGAATTCCCTTCCTTCTGGGTTTCTTCCTGCGCGCGCTGGGGCTGATGCTCGTCGGCGCAGGCCTGTATCGCGCCGGATTTATGAACGGAGGTCTGCCGGCGCGGACGTACCGACTGACCGCGATAATAGGGCTTGCCGTTGGATTGCCCCTTGCCGCTGTTGGCGTCGTCATTACCGCCATGTACGATTACTCTCGCGAAGTGGCCTTTGTGGGCCAGATTCCCAATACCCTCGGCACAATCCCTTCTGCGCTGGCATACATGAGCCTCATAATCCTCTGGAACAACCGCGCAGACAACTGGCTGAAGCGGCGTCTGCGCGCCGTAGGGAGGATGGCGCTGACCAATTACCTGGCGCAAACGGTGATCGGCGTGATTGTCCTGACAATCCTGCTGGGCGACGCAGACTTCGTGAACCGCAGCGAAGTTCTGGCGTTTGTGTTCGCAGTGTGGGCCTTGCAGATGTGGTGGTCGCAGGCGTGGCTGAGCCGCTTTCTGTTCGGACCTGCGGAGTGGCTCTGGCGATTCGCTACATACCGGAGCAAACAGCCGCTCCTCCGCCCTGCGTAATCGTAGTGGGCTGCACGGGAAACCCCAAATCCTGCGCAACAGGGCGCTTGCATCCTGGCGACACCTGTACACGTTTTGGACTGAACGCAATGGCCGATAAAGCATCCATGAGACCAAAGAAGCCCGCCATGAAACCCCACGAAGAGGCCGGGGGAGAGGTGAGGCTCCTTTCAGGCGGTAATCCGCAGATAGCGAAGGCCGACGGCGACGCTCCCGTGCAAGCCTATATCGCGGCCATGCCGGGCTGGAAGAGCAATGTGGGGCGACGCCTCGACGAGCTCATCGTGCGCGCTGCGCCCGGCGTGCGCAAGGCAGTGCGGTGGAATTCGCCTTTCTATGGAATCGAGGAAAACGGTTGGTTTGCGAGTTACCACGTCTTTACCCGTTACGTAAAGCTTACCTTCCTCAACGGCGCATCGCTGCAGCCCGTTCCGCCCGGAGCAGGCAAGGACAAGGACTCGCGCTGGGTCGACATCTATGAGGGCGAACTGGACGAAGAGCAGATAGAGGCGTGGGCCCGACAGGCCTCTGCCCTGCCCGGCTGGCTCGGCTTCTGAAATACAGGGACGCTCGATTCATTTCGTCCGGATAACAAACTGCGTAAACGGCGCGAGCGGTCATTTCCTGCTGCCGGATCCTATGCGGCGCGTATTTCATGCTGGGCGGCAGAACGCATTCATCACCGAGCGGAGGGACGTTTCATGCGCGTAATGATACTGGTCAAAGCCACAGTTGACAGCGAAGCCGGAGCCATGCCATCGGCGGAACTCCTGGATGCCATGGGCCGCTACAACGAAGAGCTGGGGGAGGCAGGTATCCTGCTGAGCGGCGAGGGCCTGCAACCGTCATCTTCGGGCAGGCGCGTGGCTTTCAATGGAGCCGGAAGAACAGTGGCCGACGGGCCGTTCCAGGAAGCGTCGGAGCTGGTCGCCGGATTCTGGCTGTGGGAAGTCAAAGACATGGACGAGGCGGTGGAGTGGGTGAAGAGATGCCCCAATCCCATGCCTGGCCCCAGCGAGATCGAAATTCGCCCTGTATTCGAGATTGCCGACTTTGGCGAGGCCATGACACCGAAACTCAGAGAGCAGGAAGAACGGCTTCGGGGAAATCAGGCCGGAGGCTGACTACGGCAGCGCATCGCGGCCTGTCCCGGGTCGTCGGGCGTCCTGCTCGCGCCAATCATCCGCCCTCTGAAGGGTTACCTGAAGAAAAAGACTGCTATACCGTTCCTGGGGCCCACTTGTAGACTCTGGTCAACGTCCCGCCCATGAGAGTCGCCCGGTCCGAGTCCGACAGGCGGTCGGTCACGCGGAACGCCTCAACGCCCTGCTCGTAGTTCAGCAGCCGGACGGCGCGGGTCCAGTCGGTTCCCCACAGGCAGCGGTCGAGGCCGAAGGCGTCGAACACGCGGTCCAGCGGCTCCCAGATGTCAGGGTAGGGGAACGGCTCGTGGGACAGGGTGCAGGCCCCGGAAATCTTGATGACTACGTTGTCCAGCTCTGCAGCGGCAAGCACGTTGGGCAGGTCGGCGAAAGGTTCCGCAGGGGGCGGCGGCACGAAAGGCTGGGCCAGACCTACGTGGTCGATGACCACCTGGGCGTCAGGATTGCGGCGGGCCAGTTCGCGCAGCAGGGGCAGCTTACCCGCAGCCATCACGTTCACCGGAACGCCCACCCGGGCGCAGGCGGCGAATATCCGGTTCAGACCGGGGTGGTCGGCTTCGTAACTCTGGGCCGCCAGCATGACGCGGGCGCCCACCACTCCAGGCGTGGAAGTCCACTCATCGATGTCGGCGTCTATCGTTTCCGAGTCGGGGTCGAAAGGGCGGACCAGACCGAACTTGTCCGGATGCTGAGCATATACCGAAAGGGCGTAGCTGGCGTCGTAGTGGTACAGCGAGAAGGGCGAGATGAGGATTGCCCCGTCCACGCCGACGGCTTCCATTGCCGCCGCCATGTCGTCTCCGGTTACTTCTTCCGGGCCCTCCAGGTGCCCGCGCCAGGGCCGATCGGGACGGTTGCGCTCATAGCAGTGCACCTGGCAGTCAATGGTCAGGGGGTGAGTTGCCATTGTCTTTCTCCTCAGCAGATTTCGCGCCGGGTAACAGCTCTGCTCCCAAGTTCGTTACATCCGGCAGCGGCAGGGAATCCCGCTCATTCTACTATGGAACCGGCCCCACGGGGCAGCTATGGGAAGCTAGGCTATCCGGCGCTGTACGTGCGCCGGGTCGGGGTGTCGGCGATGTAACCCGACAGGTTCAGGGCAGAGTGTATCAGGCCGATGTGGGAGTAGGCTTGCGGAAAGTTGCCCAACTGCCGCCTTGCCGACTTGTCGTACATTTCCGCGAAGAGGCCCAGGTGATTGCTTTGAGCGCTTATAACCTCGTGGAAGTAGTCGAAGGCGCGGTCGTGCTGGCCGGTGTAGATGAGGTTGCCTATCAGCCAGAAGCTCAAAAGGGTGAAAGCGCCCTCTGGCTGGCCGTCCAGCCCGTCGTCTGTCTCATCGGGCAGGTATCTCCAGACCAGCGGGCCGTCGGCCAGTTCCCGCTCTATGGCGTCCAGATTCTGCCTGATGCGCGGGTGGTCGCTGGGGACCATTCCCATGAAGGGAATAGCGAGGTTGGAGGCATCCAGGGCTTCGCTGCCGTATCTCTGGCGGAAGGCCCGTTTGGTGGAGCTCCAGCCCTGATCCAGTATCTCGGTCTTGATGGTGTCGGCGGCCAGCGACCAGCGGCGGTACAGTTGCCGGCGGCGGGTGGCGGCGGCGATGTATGCGGCATAATCCAGCGCGGCCCAGCACATCGCCTTGGAATAGACAAAGTGCTGCTGTTCTCCGCGCACTTCCCACACCCCCCGGTCTCTGCGCTGCCAGTTCCCCATAACCGTTTCGGCCAGACGCTCCACCAGCTCCCATTCCTCGTCTGTTATTTTCCCGTGGAGCAAAAGCAGGGAGTGAATGGCTATGATGACTTCGCCGAATACATCCAGTTGCAGATGTTCGGAGGCAGCGTTTCCAATGCGGACGGGGCGAGACCCTTCATAGCCCCTCAGATGGTCGAGAGTGTACTCAGCGAGCGAGGAATCAGGGCTGATGCCGTAGACGATCTGCGTGCGGCGGCGATGCAGTTGGCACTGTTCCAGCAGCCAGTGAATGTACCGATCGCCGCCATAAACGTCGCCCAGGCGGTACAGGATGTCTACGGTGAAGCTGGCATCGCGCAGCCAGGAGAAGCGGTAGTCCCAGTTGCGCGTTCCTCCGATGGTCTCCGGCAGGCTGGTGGTGGGCGCGGCCACAATGGCCCCCGTGCGCGGATACATCATCAGGTGCAGCAGCAGGAACGAACGCACGACATGGTCCCGCCACAGGCCCTCGTAGCCCATACGGGCCACCAGGTCCTTCCAGTAGCGGCTGGTGCGCGCCAGCTTCGCCTGGGTTCGACGCCGCTCCAGGCTGGTGGGGCCGCCGCTGCCGTAGGCGAGCACGAAGGTGGCGGTCTGGCCCTGTTCAAGGGTAAACTTGGCGCAAACCTGGTCTGCTTCGATGGAAAGCGGTATGCTTGCCAACAGCGTCACAGCCTGACCGCCGCCCCGCGCATGCACCGCAGTACAGGGCTCGCCATTGCCGCGCAGGGAGCGGAACTCGGGCACAGTGCGGGCGTAGTCGTGCCTCGGCTGGAAGCTGCATCGCATCTCGACCTGTCCGGCGAGACAGGTTACTATGCGGTGGATTTCGTGAGGCGGTTCAGGCGGAGGGGTATCGGGGTTATTGTCGTCGTCACCTTCCAGCGGCATGAAGTCTGTAATAGAGACCATGCCGGTTTCCGTCTTGAAGGACGTCACCAGAATGTTGGTATCGGTCAGATATTCCTGCGCAGGTTCAAGACTGTATCCGCAGGGCCTGATCTGAAAACGCCCGCCCACATCCTGATCCAGAATGGCGGCAAAGACGCTGGGTGAGTCGAAGCGGGGCAGGCAGCACCAGTCTACGGACCCGTCGATTCCGACGAGTGCAGCCGACGACATATCGCCTATCAGTCCATACTGGTACATTCTTAGTCCGAAATCAGTCTATGCGCGCATAAGAATACTGCAAGTTGAAGGTAACTTTATCACCGGAGCGCGGCAGGATGCAACGAACTCGCGACGCTTTTCGAGCCATGAGGAGGCCCGGCTGTTTGCGGATTTTCCGCAGCGCCGCAAAAGACGCCAATCCGGAGCAGCAATGCCTGCCTGTGGCATTGCTGCGCAGCATATCATCGCTGGCGTTTATGTCTGCTTGCGCTGCAATGCTCGTCGCCCTCGCAGCCTGCGGCGCCGACCCGACCGCGACGCTTCCAACCACCCAGGAACAGACCGCCGGAACTCCGGTCGCAACGCGCCAGCCCTCGGCCACGCCCCGGCCTGTACATACTCCAACGCCTTCCAGCATGCTGCCCAGCACGCACGCTCCGCAACAGAAGGCTCCAACGGAACAACCGCCGCCTGCGTCCGCCGCGACACGCCTTCCCTTGCCTACTCCGCACCCGGGCAACACCCTCTGGGTTACGCAACGGCTTGACGCGGTTGTGTCGCTCTACCGGCCTACCAAAGCCGGTGAGGCCCTGTTGCGCAGCCTTGACCTTCGGCAGATGAAGGGCGAGCCCGGGTTCTTCGGCAGCTATGGGTTCGGCAAGTGGGCTGGAGTGGGAGAGGCCAAGCCGGTACCGACAATTCACGAGCTGGGCCATTCCTACTGGGGCGGTTTTCCGGTGACCGGGCGCCCGGACCTGGGCTGGGAACGTCAGGACGGCGAAGATATAGCCCCGGCCCTGGCGAGCTACCACCAGGACCTGAAGACGTTCATATCCCAGCCTCCCGACGACTATGAATTTCTGCGGGAGCGGCTGCGGAATCTGCCCGGCCTCTCGAGCGAGAACGTCGAACCCCTGATTCACGCAATGGAGGCCGATGTTCCTCATATCACGGGCGGCGACCTGTCTCTCCTGCCGCCGCTGCTGCGCAAGTACTGGGACATCTTTCTCTCCGAAGGGCCTTTTGGCTCCTGGGAACGAGCGCTGGGCTGGTTCCAGTCGCTGCCGCCTGAGCATCGGGCTACCGCAGGCAAGTTCCTGGCGTTCGAACACTTCGATCTCCGCCTGTACCCCGGCCTCGCAGCACACTCCCTGCCAGACAGCCTGATAAGCAACGCTGCCGATGTATTGGCGGTTGAGGAACGCCAGCGGCTTACCGACTTTGCCGAACAGTTCGACCTGCTCATCGGCGATGCGCAACTGGAGGAGAATTTCCAGTTCTGGCGGGGCTATCTGCAAGACAAGGCGGCGCTGTACCGTGCTCACCCAGACCACCTGGACTCTCTGGATTCCCCCAGGGCGACCGAACTATCGAAGGCCCTGGAATTCATCGTCCGGCTGGAAGGCGAGCCCGAACGCAAGGCGTCAATTCTTGCCATGCGACTGCCCCTGCAGCCAATGCTGGTAAATTTCCTGCCCGCCGTGGACGACCAAACCCTGGTGGAGCTGTTCGCCGGCGGCGCGGAACTGCCCCAGGGGCCCACGCTCCGGGCGACGGCGAGTTTCGTGGAACGCCTGCAACGGTTCGCTACGCTAGTGGAAGGCGTTCTGGCCAAGGGCGAGCAGTCGCCCGAGGAAGGAGCCGAAGCGCTTGAAGGGTTCCTGACCGAAACGGGGTTCGAGCATGAACAGGATCTGAGGCTGTTTTTCGACCTTCTCAGAGGGTTTGACGCCGACATCGCCAGGCGGATAATGCAGCAAATGGATAAGACGACGGTACAGGCTCTCATGTCTCCGGTTCCCACCCAATTGCGGGGCATCTTCCAGCCGGAGGGCCTGCTGGAAAAGCTGGACATCACTGCGGAAGCCTCCGACTCCGACTTTCGCCAGGGAATCTCCCTGCTGGTCGGCGATATTTCAGGCAACTACCGAATCGACGAGCCCTTCCTGGAACGGCTGTACGCTGTGATGGCAGAGCGGACGGCAGTGGATCCCCGCAATTCGCTCCGGGTTATGGCGGAAACTCCCTTCCCGCTGGAGGGGATGATTATCAGGCAGCCGGAAGCGGCCTCCGCCACCATGTCCAGCGACATCAGCGCGGCCGCAATGCTGATAACAGAGAGCGATGCGATTCTGTCCCCTCCGGCCCGGATTGTGTACCGGGTGACGGCGGCCGACCCATCGCTGGCAGCCACGATTGTCATCGAGCTTGACAATCAGGGAAAGAGCGCGCTCGTCAGGGAATCACTGGCATATTTTGCCTACGACAAGGTCAGGTCGGACAAATTCCCCCGGCTATCCATCTCAGTCGCCAACACAGGCGAATTTCTCCAATCACTGCTGGCCCGGAAAGGCGCCGGGTGGCTGTCTGCAAGGATCCGCGAGGCTGTGGAACTCTACCGGCAGAGAGCGGATTCCGGCGAAGTTGCTGCTGACTTTCTGCATCAGTACCGCCAAACTCTGGAAGCGGCCGCGGCCAGCCGGGACGCGGAAACGGCGTCCCGGCTGGCCGGCATTATCCATACCGCCTTCAACTGAGAGCAGGGGCGCAGATTACGCAGGGATACGCCGCAGTTGCAATGCGGAAGACGAACAGGCCCGCGCGATGTGGGATACTACACCCGGGAAGATGGCGCGGCCGCGCCCGCTGCGGCTGCGGGCCGGTTGAATCCCAACAGATCCCGCACGGTTTCGTTAGAGCGAATCAAGCGTATGGCCGCGGTAGGGTAGCCCGGATTGTTGGGGTTGGCGACGTCGTGGCGTTCCAGGATTTCGTCATAGAGCCACTGGTCGATAAGCTTGTAGCACTCGTAATCGGTGGAAGCTATTCCCCAGTCAAGCATCCATTGAGTGCAGAGTTTGTTGTATCCGACGAAATTCAAGGAACTTTCGAGGCTGTCCATCTGGCGCACAAAAGTTTGCAGGGCGTCCTGTGTTGAGGTGTGCGACCCGCTGAAAGCGGAGGCGCCGTGATCGGGCAGCCGGAAACCCAGCTCGGCCTCCAGCGGAAACAGTGGGGCCACGGCCAGTAAATCCCGGGCCACCGATCGGCTGAAGGCGCAGATGATGATGCCGCGCCCGCAATTTTTGGCGCGGTCCACCAGCACTTGGTAATCCGAATCGCCCGACCCCAGAACGATCCACTGGCAGTCGTCCCGGTCTCGCACCCAGTCGTACACCTCCAGCAGGATAGACGGGTCGGTCCGGTCCTTGCCGGCCATGGTGCGAGGAGCGTTGTAGGGCTCGATTCCGGCCAGGTTGAAGGCAGCGGCGTCCTCCCGCCGAAGGCTCCAGTCTCCAAAGACCTTGCCGCCCTTCACCTCGCCGAAGATCCCTCCCACAGCTTTCATTGCATCGTATAAAGCTCTGGGTGTTACGCTCTGCTGGTACATCTGGGCCCCGCGCCTGATATTTTCCCAGTCAATTGCTACCAACACCCCAGCCCTGGCGGATGCGTCCGCCTTCTTAACCATCTGTCTCTTCTCCATGCGTCCAATCTATACTCAACATTATCCGCCAGACACATCCATCGTATAGCATTCCTGACCAAAGCGATACTGCCCCCAGATGGCCGCGGGCAGTTATATTTGGTCAAAGTGTCCGCGCCGCAGCCGATGCATCTCTCCCGCGCTCGCGGGCCTAACCGTGTACCAAATCACCTGCCCCACGCCCTGCTCCCATCTCTCCCGCGCTCGCGGGCATAACCACCCATCAGCGGCCAAGCGCTGCGGCGCGCTGAAGGGAGGGGACTGGCCGGCGGGGCGACTTGCCCTCAACCCGGATAGCTCTGCGCGGAAGGGCCCCCGGGGAGAGCGCGCCAGGGGCCCTTGACAGCCGTTCGGTATTGGCCGGGAGGCTAATTTATCTTGACTACAGCGCCGTCGTCTTCGATGCGGATACCAACTATGGGGTTATCTTCTCATTGAATATATCGAAGATGGGGTCGTTCAAGTCGCCCACGCGGTTGATCCAGCCGGGAACGACGTTGTTAAGTACGGCCTGCTCGCTCAGGGCCTGGAGTTCGTCGGAGAACAGTACCTTGGTCAGACCGGCCAGCTCGTTCTTCTTGATGCCCACCTCGTTCTGGATAGCTGCGAGGCGGAGGGCTTCCAGCTCGTGCCTGGCGCCCTCTTCGATGAGGATGGCCTGAAGGTCGGCGGGAAGCTTCTCGAAGTTGGAGATGTTCATTACCACATTGTCGTTGAACAGGCTGACCAGGAATCCGTTCATGTGGGTAGTCACCTCGCACCAGCGCTGGCCATAAGCAGGGTCGGCGCCTGTTACGCCGCAGTCCAGGATGCCGCGCTCAAGGGCTGTGTACACTTCAGCGAAAGCCACGAACTGCGCTTCCGCCCCCATGCCTTCAATCCAGTCGGAGATTGCCGCGCCGTGGCTGCGGGTCTTCTTGCCCTTAAAGTCATCCGGGGTTGTCAGCGCCTCGCTGCCGAAGAAGAACTGGTCTATGCCCACGTACCAATTGTGCGTGATGATCGGCGAGCCGCCGCTCTCTTCGGCGATCATCCGCTCCAGGTCGGGAGTCAAGTCGTGGCGTCGTACTGGGCCTTATGGTCCTTGAACATGCCCCAAAGGCTCTGGATTTCCAGGGCAGGCACCTCACCGGCCACGTAGTCGGTGTAGATCTCGGCAATGTCCAGAGTGCCGTCCCGAATCAGGGTCATATTGTCTGCGCCGGAGATGCCCAGCTCCGGGAAAGAGGTCAGGTTGATAATCAACTGGTTATTGGTGCGCTCCGCCAGGTTGGGAATCAGGTAGTACTCCATCAGCTTGCACGGGAGCAGCGCCCGGTTGGTGCAGGCATACTGGAACTCAAACTCCTCGCCGGTGGTGGTCAGCGGGGTCGGGTCGGTCAGCCTGGCTTTGTCCAGCAGGTCCTGATAGTAAGGCGATTCATATATCCATTATCCATCTGTGCCGCTCCAGCGACTCCAGCGGCACGCTGCCGTCCGGCTTCCCGTCCGTGTCGATGCCGCCCAGCGACGCTTCCGGAGCCGGGCCGGCCAGTTGGCTCAGATCGCCAACGTAGATTGCGCCTGGTCCGCCGGCCACCTGCGCGGCGTAGGCCGTCAACTCCTCATCGGACGGCATCACCTTTTCCATTTTCTCTACCGGGGTAGACGTCGGCTCGGCCGGCGGCTGCGTCGGCGCGGTGGCAGCCGTGGGCGCAGGCGGCTGCGTTGGCGGTTCGGCAGCCTCGCCGCAAGAGACCAAAGCCAGGAGCAATACCGGGAGCGCCATCAGAAGCAGAGGAATCCCGGCCAGTTTCTTCATAGAGACCTCCATCGCATTCAACGGGAACACCTTGCGTGGCTTCTATGCCGCAACTCCTGCGGAACTTGAACCATGACTTCGCTAATTCCGCGTCGAAATTATCTGCTTCACTCCAACTAAACCGGCTTTAGAGCCGAATCATGTAATGGCGAATTTTAGATATACGATATTCAAGTTGTCAATACAGAAACAAGGATGCATATTTACGATATTTACCGAATATATACAGCAAAACGCGCTATTAACGGCAAACGCCATCGCATTTAAGCAATGGCGCATGGTTCAGACCCGCAAAGTCCGCCCGCTATGGCTATGGCGGCCAGGCGAGACCGGCGTTACCCAGAAAGGCTTCCAGCAGCGCGGCCATCTGCCGCTGGTGCACCGGCGCGAATTTGGCGAATTCCCGCAGGTTGCGCGCCGACTCCTCTTCAGAGATGAAGGCGGCGCCCATCAGATCGTAGTCGCCGGCGAATACGCGATCCCACACCTTCAGATCCTCCAGGGTCAGTTGGGGCTCGAACTGGAAGGCGTAGGAATTCCCGTGGCGGAAAGCCATGTTGATGCGGCGAAAACCGCCGTGGCGGAGCAGCATATCCCCCTCGGCCAGCCTGGCGGCCCCTTCCGGAATCGTGAAGCATTCCCCGTGCAGCGTCGGAACCAGCGGAACGGCGACGGCGCCGAACACCGGGTCGGCGTCGCCCTCGGCGGTAACGTGAATCTTGCGCAGTCCGAACTGGTAGCCGCCGCTGGGCTCCACCGTCCCGCCCAGCGCCGTGGCCATCACCTGCGCCCCCAGGCAAACACCGAAGACCGGCGTGCCCTGATCCATCGCCTCCTGCATATATTCACGCTCCCGGCGCAGGGCCGGCAAATCGTCGTTCACCGACATTGGCCCGCCGAAGGCCATAATCAGGTCCACCTCATCCGGCGGCGGCGGGTCGAAGCGGTCGTACAGGGGCGCAGACTCGAATACGTCGCAGGTGATGAACCCGAACCCGTGCCGCTGCAGTATCGCCCGGAAGTTGCCGCCCATAGTTTCCGACTCGTGATGCCGGATGATTAACGCCTGCTTCATTCCATCTCCGCCTGTTTCAACCTGCTTCGTGATGCCTGACGCCGTATCATGCGCCGGGCTGCCAGCATTTCAGTCTGATGATACAATCAAGCGGGCGCCTACTACTCGACTATCTCAAGGCAACTGCGGCCTCATGGGGCCGACTTGCGCAAAAAGGATGATCAAATGGCCAAAATGACCGGCGGACAGGCCCTGGTGAAATCGCTCTACCGCGAGGGGGTGCGGGTGGTCTTCGGGCTGCCTGGAGTGCAGCTTTACCACGCTATGGACGCTTTCTACGAGGAGCCGGGCATCCGGTTCATTACCACCCGGCATGAGCAGGCCACCGCTTACATGGCCGACGGTTACTCCCGGGCCGGGGGCGGCATAGGCACTGCGCTGGTAGTGCCGGGGCCGGGGCTGCTGAACGCCACCGCCGCTCTGAATACCGCCTATGCTGCATCGTCGCCGGTAATGATGGTCTCCGGCCAAATCGAGCGCGACCTGATCGGCGTCAACCGGGGAATGCTCCACGAGGTTGACGACCAGCTAGACATCATGCGCACGGTCACCAAGTTCGCCCGCCGGGCCATGACCCCCGGCGAGGTGCCGGAGACCGTCCACGAAGCCTTCCATCACCTGAAGAACGGCCGGCCCCGCCCGGTGGAAATCGAGATTCCGCCGGAGACACTGGCCGAAGCTGCCGACGTGGAGCTGTTCGAGCCGGAAGCGCCTCGCGCCCTGGCGCCCGACCCTGATCGCATCGCCGAAGCCGCGCGGATGCTGGCCGCAGCGGAGAACCCTCTCGTCTGGGCCGGCGGCGGCGCGATATCGTCCGGCGCGTCGGATGCGACGCAAAAGCTGGCCGAGCGCCTTCAGATGCCGGTTATAGCAACCTCCGAGGGCAAGGGCATCATCTCCGACCGGCACCCGCTCTCGCTGGGTTCTCTGTGGCTGCGCAACGACACGGTGGCCGGCGAGAACAGCGGCCACGACCTGGTGCTGGCCGTGGGCACGCGCCTGGCCTTCCCCTTCTGGCTGGACGGCCAGCAGGTGGTGCAGATAGACGTGGACGCAGAAGAGCTGGGCCGTAATTACGCCAACACCTTCGGGGTTCACGGCGACGCCCGGCTCTCGCTCGAGGCGCTGCTGGCTGAAGTTTCCAGGCTGACTCCGGCCCGCGCCGATCGCAGCGCGGAGGTGGCGGCGGAGCGGGCCCGGCGAGAGGAGGCCCGCATCGCAGTGGAGCCGCAGGAGTCTTTCCTGGCCGCCGTGCGCTCAGCTATACCCGACGACGGGATACTGATTGCCGGGATGACGCAACTGGGCTATTACAGCCGCGCCTATTTCCCCGTCTACGAGCCGCGGACATTCATCACATCTTCCTACTCCGGCAATCTGGGCTACGCCTACCCCACGGCGCTGGGGGCCAAGGTCGCCCAGCCCGGCAGGGCAGTGGTCGCGCTCTCGGGCGACGGCGGCTTCCTTTACAACTCGCAGGAAATGGCGACGGCGGTGCAGTACGGCATCAACGCCGTGGTGGTGGTGTTCAACGACAACGCCTACGGCAACGTGCTGCGCGACCAGCGCAACCGTTTCGCCGGACGCACCATCGGCGCCGACCTGCACAACCCGGACTTCATAAAGCTGGCCGAGGCCTATGGCGTCAACGGCGTGCGAGCGGAAACGCCCGAAGGGCTGGAAACGGCGCTGAAGCAGTGCCTGGCCCACAACGGCCCCTCGCTGATAGAGGTGCCGGTAGGGCCAATGCCCACGCCGTTCGAGCGGCTGGGGTAGCCCGAAGCCTCCTTTGAGGTGAGAGTTTCGCGCTATACGGCACACAATGATGCGATGAATGATGAATATGGTGCACGATATACAGCCACTCCCTATCCGAGAGGAAAGGAGTATATGTCCCACAAAGAAACGACGACTCTGCGTGTGCGGGTCAAAGTAGAATTCAAGAAGCGCGATGACGGCGGCTGGTGCGTGCGGTCAGAAGAACTCAAGGGTTTTGCTTACGGCAGAACTCAGGAAGAGGCCGAGGAATATATGCGCCAGGCAATGGAGGGAGCCGTAAGCACCTTCACAGACAGGGACTCATTGACCAGCTATCTGAACTCCACAGGGGCAGCGTGGAGGTTTGAGACGGCGGGAGGTAAGCAAGCCGAAGAAACTTACCGCGAGTTTGAGGTCCCTGTTGCAGTTCCCGCGTAAATTGAGCGCTACTGAGGTCTCCCGCGTCCTGGAACGGATGGGGTGGGAAAAAGTGGATGTCGGGAGTGCGTATCGCTATTTCAACTCCAGTAAAACCAGCTCAAGCGCCCCTCGAAAGCCGCCGGGATCGTAAACCCCGGCGGTTTCTTTATGCCTGTCCGAAGAGCATCACACCAAGTCAGGTTAACTGTTACGGTATTTTCCCAGCGCGGCCACGATGGGTTTCTGCCGTCCGTTGACGTTGGGCTCGCGGGCGAACAGCGTTCGGTAGTAGGCCAGCATCTCCCGTATCGCCGGGGCTTCGGAATCCAGCCCCAGCATTTCCGCCACTGTCGAATCTATCCTGTGTCGATTGGCGTCGCGGAAACAGTAAGCGAACGGCTCCAATGTCAGCCGGGCCAGTTCGTCGAAACGCTCGCCGGCGATGTCGCGGGCGCGCTGGGCCTCCGGCGTGTCGGCGTGAAACGCAGGGCAGGGCAGCCCGGGGATTGCCCCAACCTGAACCGGGGAACGTCCGGCCTGGGTTGACTGACCGTAGGCGTTGCGCACTATGGCGCCAAATACGGAGTTGTAGTACAAAGCCATGCACTGCCCAGTGCCATTCGATAATCCCTGCATCGCGTTCCAGGCCCTCCCCCCGTGAACGAGTTTTGCAGTGTTTGCTGCTGCGACGGACTGCGATGTCCACCGGAGGTTGCGGCTCAGGAACCATTGGCTCCGCCTTTGCACCATCTGTCTGGCAATTTCATTGTCGATGACAGTTCCGCTGTGGGTAGGTTCCGCAAGGATGGTCTTCTGCGCTTTCGCGTCTGCCGCCCACATGGACTGCTGCGCTGACGACACCGACAGTTCGCTCATCGGCGTCCACTCAAAGGCTCCGCGTCCATCCCCTCCCCTTGGGTGTCCTATGATGTCGTGAGTCGGCCCTGAGATGTATCCGATAGTGTGGTGCGTTGGTCCCGTGTTTGCCATATCGCCTAGGGCAGCCGTCGGCAGCGCCAGTTCGTGCGCTGCCAAGGTAAGAGGGTCGTATGCCGTGCCGTTGAGCAGTGCGGTTATCACTTGGGCCAGTTCGTTGTTGCTGTTGCCAACGGCTCCCCACGGGAACCCGGCGCCGTTGTGCTGGAATCGGGTGTAACTGCCGTGGTACAGCATCCCCTGATGGCTGGCTTCGGGGATGGCGGCGATTTCTTTCGCCATAGCGTAACCTTCGGCCAGCGTCGCCGGGGCTGCGTCCAGATTAACGCAGAGTATTTCCGTCGGCCGCCATCGCTGGGGGCGCTTGCTGCGTTTGGTGGCTATCACCAGCATTTCGCCCATGTCTGTGTCGGCGCTCATGCTCTGCAATTCGGCGGAAGATACGTTGGCGATGGCAACGATGTTCTCGAAGTCCTTTTCCAGTTCGGCGCGCCAGGATTGCCAACTGCCGGAATGGGCGGCGGTCAGCGGCAGGACGTGAGCGAAAATGCCCTGCGGCGCCATTCGCATATTGCACATATTGCCGAAGTCGCTGGCCAGCCCGGCCTGACCATGAGACATTTTCCAGCCGCTCCTGGCGGCTAACGGGCGCAGCCTGTCGAGGCCGGTAGTGGCCTGCACGCGCCCCTTGCGCGGTCTGCTGTAGGGCGGGTTCATCAAGGCCCAATGGATGCTGCCGTGGGCGATGTGAAACAGCCCCAGTTCGCTGTTGAGGCCCGGAGTGGCGGCTACCCCCCCGTATCCGAGGTAGTCCGTAATGCCGGTTATTCTGGGGTCCAGCAGCGACAGGCTGCCGGCCTGGTGGGTTACGACAGCGATTTTGCTTTTGGCGTAGTCCTGAGTGACGTCCATATCGGTCAAACGCTTGGCGGTCAGGGTTCCGGCGATGCCGTTGATGTCGAGGGCGATGACGTGTTCCTCCATGCGTTTGCGGTGCAGTTCCGGGTCGCGCCCGCCTTTCATGGCGTAGAGGCGTCGCAGGGCGCGCTCGCCAGCGCCGATGAGCGTTCCCGTGCCGCAGGCGGCATCCATAAGGTTCAGCCCGGCTATTTCTTCGGCGCTGCGGTTCTGGAAGCGCTGGGCGGAGAGGACAGCCAGCAGTTCGGCGATTTCCGGCCTGGTGTAATGGGAGGCGCGTTCTTCACGGTCGCCCACCAGCCGTTGCCACAGTTCCCCGGCGAAGTTGTAGATGTGCTTGGCGTGCAGGGTGTTCAGCCTGCGGCTGACTCTTTCCAGGTTAATCATAATTTCGGATATGTTAGCCAGATCAGGCACAACGCCGGCTCGCAGACTGTCTATAGCCAGGTCCATAACCGGGAGGTAATTGACCTGCCGGATGATGCGCCAGGAATCGAGCATATCTTCCGGCATCAGCAGGCCGAGAGAGTTTTCGGCCTCCCTCACTTGCTGCGTAGTTTTCAGATTGGCTTTCCGGAGGGCCGCGCTGTTGTTTGCCAGGTCGTTCTGCAAATCAATGGCAATAAGCCAGATGGCGGAGGCGGCGCAGGTAACTTCCAGGTCTCCCTGGCCGCCGACGATTTCACGAAGCCTGTCCAGTGTGGGGCGCCCCCGCCAGACGGTTGCCCCGATGCCGTTTAGAAGGCGATTCCCGGCGGCGTAGACGCTTTGAGCAATGTTTTCGCTCTCCCTCTCAATGACGTCTTGCGGCACCTGGCTGTATTCGCAGTATGCAATCAGGTCGGCAGGAGCGGAGACGAGGGGAAAGTCGGGCCAGACGCCGCCGCTCTCGGTCACCAGTTGGATGGTGAAAATCCTCTGGCCGTCGTCGAGGCGCCGACGCAGCCCGGCGCGGGTATCTCTCCGGCAAATGTCGTCAATGCCCACTGCGATCGCCTCGGTAAAGGGGCGGTTTTCACCTTGCAGGGTGCGGCCCAGGCGTCTGGCGGCGTCATCGACAGCGGGTCTGCCGTATTCGCATTCGACGATGACGGGCATCCGGTCGTCCTGATGGATGATTATGTCGGGCCTTTCGCCGCTGCCCGCCAGGGCGCCGGAGCGCTCGGCGTCGGCCTGCCAGCCGCACCCGGCCCCGTTCAGCCACTCGGCGATGACCGAGTTGGCTTCCTGTTCGTGCAGGTTCCCGATAGTAGGGCTCTGCGTCATAGCTGCCGCCTTAATCCAATTCGAGCAGCGGAATATTACGAACTAATAATCTGATTTGTCAATGCGCAGCAACAGGGTCGAATTGCGCCAACAACACTGAAATGATACAGGGGCGGGTTTGATGCCCGCCCCTGCTATCGCGCCGGTTATTTCCAAAAGAGATGCTAGGCGTTCAGCTTCACCGGCAGTTCCATCATGGAGCGGAGGGCCATGGTCGGCCGGTACTCGGATTCGTGAGGAACTATCTCCATGCCGGGGTAGCGGTCGGCCAGGGCGCGGAACACTTCCTGCCCTTCCACTCGGGCTATAGTGGCGCCGAGGCAGTGGTGAACGCCAGCGCCGAAAGCCACGTGGGGGTTG
Organism: Dehalococcoidia bacterium; assembly: GCA_965115955.1. Lineage (GTDB taxonomy): Bacteria > Chloroflexota > Dehalococcoidia > Lucifugimonadales > UBA3495 > VXOI01. Next base: position 430,950 of record OZ220473.1, read on the forward strand.
GGCCAGCGGGTAATGTCCATCTCGTCGGGGCGATCGAACTTATTGGGGTCCCGGTTGGCCGACGGAATTACCCAGCGCACGCGATCCTTCTCCCTGATAAGCTTCCCGCGTATCTCCACGTCTTCGCTGGCCAGCCGGGGCAGCGTCATCACCGGGGAATCGTAACGCAGAGCCTCTTCGCAGGCGCGCACCATCATCCCTTCGGTATCCTGCCGGAACAGGTCCCACTGCTCCCTATTGTTCATAAAGGACTTTGTGCCGTTGCATATCAGGTTGATGGTGGTCTCGTGGCCGGCGATCAGCAGCAGGGCGGTGTTGGACAAGGTATGAGCGCGGGTGAACACGCCTTCCTTCTCGCCCATAGCCAGCACCGAGATGAAGTCGTCCCCGGGGTTTTCCTTCCGTTCGTCCAGCAGCGGATCGCAGTACTCGAACATGCCGTTGACGCCTTCCATCAGCGTGCGGTAGCGGTCCGGCTCGCCGCGGTTGTTATACAGCAGCTTCTCGGCCAGGGTGCGGATGTAGGGGCGGTCGGATTCGGGAACGCCCATCATCTCGGCGATTACCAGCAGAGGCAGCGGCACCGCCAGGTCGCGCATCAGGTCTGCGCTGCCCTTATTCTCCGCCTCATCCAGCAGGTGGTTGGTGGCGGAAATGACCAGGGGCCTCCATTCCTCCATAGACTTGGGGGTGAAGAAGCGGTGAACCACCTTGCGCATGTCGAGGTGGGCGGGGCGGTCGTGCTGGATGAACATCATCCCCTGGTACTCGCACGCCATACGGTAGATTTCTTCGTCCGACTCGTAGATGGCCGGGTAGGCCGGCCTCGGGTCGTTCAGGAAGGTCGCGCTGGAGAACTTCTCGTGGTTGCGGGTCAGCCACACCAGGTCGTCGTGGCGGGTCACGATCCACAGCTCGTAGAGTTCGTTCCAGTGCACCGGGTCTTCATCCCTCAATCTGCCGTAATACGAATATGGGTCATTGATCACCGAGGGGCTGAAGATGTCGTCAGAGACGATATTGGATACCATGCATCACCTCCAGTCGGAATGATCGTGTTTCAATCCGGGGCGGCACTCGGGTAAACCCCGCATCGATGAGGCGAGTCTATCAAACTCCAAGTAATATTAGCAATAGACAATATCCGACGCTGTAATTACGTATTAACGCCGTATTCAGCTAGAATTCGCCGGAATTCATTCCTGGGATACGCCAGCCGGGGGCGCACGCACGGCTGTTGGAGCCGCAGCCGCAGTGAGGCAGATGCAGGGAAGCAGCGTTCCGCCCCAGGCTGCGGCCGCATTCCGGTTAACGTGCTGCGTTTCACCGGCAGGTCATTGATGGCGCCTGTTGGCTGTTTTGGAGCCTCCCGGAAAGAACCGCCGCTCCCTGGCGATTCTTTCCAATCGGCGCCTTTTCCGCTAACGGCGCGGCGAAACGCGCGTGTAAGAACCGCCGGTGTCCCTGGCGATTCTTTCCAGTGCGCCGAAGTTCTGGCTGTACTGAAACCCGAAGGCGACAGTGTCAACGATGATGCCTTCGGACTTCAGCATGCGCACCGGCCCGGAGGGATAACCTTCCTGCCCATCGGTCATAAACACGACTTTCTTGACATTGGCGGAGTCGGCTTGCAGCACCCGCAGGGCCATGTAGAGAGGAGAATAGTACTCGGTATCGCCCATATATCCTCCCAAAGAATTGATATGCGCGTCCCACGGTGCAGAGGAATGGTCTCTGAGATTGAACAGGATTTCCGCATATCCGCCGAAGACTATCAATGCCACCCGGGCGTTGGGCGCTTCCGTGTCTCGTACCTCCCTTAATGCGGCGCGTACCTCCCAGAAGTCCCCATTCGTGGCCATGGAACCTGAATCGTCTATCACATAGACGATACTGGTCGGCGTCGGAGGCTCTCCCTCCTGCTGGATTGAAGCTTGACGCATCGGTTCGGCGAGGGCTTCCTCCAGGCGCGATATACCGGCCTTTCCGGTATTCTGGCCGGCGCCGCCAGGAGTGGCCGAAGAAGCCGGAGCCGGCGTCGGGACAGCGGCAGAGGAGCCGTGACCGGATGATTGGGCCGCCAGAGTTACAGATTTACCTCCGCCTCCTCTGGCTATTCCCAAGACCAGGACAGCAGCGAGAACACCGACCATAGCCGCCGCGACCACGGCGACCGTCCATTTGGGTTGACCCAACCAAGCCACCTTCCACAGTATTCGCATCATCCAGTCTGGCACAGCTATCTCTACCCCGATGTTTCTATGCCGGCGTTTCCATGTTCGTTGTATGGCGGTTTCGGATTGACTGGCGTCGCCGGCGATTCGCAGGGCCGATGGGTAATCCGGCGGCGAACCGGCTGGCGCTTACACATCCACCACCAGCACCCACATTGGCCCCTGGCCTATGGGGTATATCTCCAGCGGCTCCAGCGCGCCGCTGTCGGCGTTGACCCGGTAGGACGCCAGCCTGGCCGACTCCAGCCCCGCAGCGTACAGGTAATTTCCCGAAGGGTCGAGGCTGAATGCGCGGGGGATGTCTTCCGTCGGCGTTTGACCCAGCGGCGTCAGAGTTCCGTCGGCGCCGTCCACGGCGAACCCGGCGATGCTGTTGTGGCCCCGGTTGGGCGCGTAGAGGTACTTCCCGGAAGGCGTAATCTGTATCTGGGAGCAGGAATTCCGCTCGCTGTATCCATCGGGCAGCGTAGGCGCCGTCTGGAATGGGCTGAGCGTTCCGCTGGCCCGGTCGAATTTGTAGGCCGTAACGCTGCAGCCCTGCTCGTTGGACGAATACACCACGTCCAGGTTGGGGTGAAAGCAGACATGGCGGGGGCCTTCCGGCGCGTTGGGTATCGCCCGGTCGGGGTCGCAGGGCGACAGCTTCCCGGTAAGCTGGTCGAACCGGAACTGGAAAATCGCGTTGACGCCGGTATGGGCTCCCTCTGAAATGTGCGGCACATAAGCGTAGCGATTGGAAGGGTCGGTCTGGACGCAGTGCGCCCCAATACCCGTTTCCCTCCACTCGATGGGGGTGGCATCCAGCGAGCCGTCCTCGCTGAAGCGATGCACGCCAACACGCGCCTGGTAGTAGTGGGCCGACAGCAGATACCTGCCCGTGCGGTCAACTGAGATATGCACCGGGTCGCCCTCCAACGGCACGCCGCAGATCTCGTTCAGACGCCCGGTGGCGCGGTCAATGGCATAACTGGTCAGGCCGAAACCACCAGGATGCCGCCGCCCGGCGAACAGGAAGCGACGCTGCGGATCCACCGCCAACGGCGCCGGCATCCCCGACAGCGGGAACTCCGTCCGTCGCGTCAGGCCGCCAGTGTCGGGGGAAAGCGCGTAGAGGGCTATACGATCCTCCCTTTGCAGGGATATATACACGTAGGTCGTCACGTTCGTTTCCTCGCTGAATTATATGGCTGAACTGTATGGCGCCACGGCTCGCCGGCGTGTGCGTATAATAGCACCAACTCGAACGAGCCATATCCGCCGCAAAACGCCAACCGCCAGACCAATCATCCAGACCAATCATCCAGACCAATCATCCAGACCAATCATCAGGGTGGAGGTTTAACCATGCCAGAACAGGGCGAAGTCTCTATGGAGGAATTCCGGCTGATGGCCGAGAGGGCCGGCCTGGGCATGAAAGATTATGAGCTGGAGGAACTCAAGCCGATATATGACCTTTATGCCGCCTACGCCGCGCAGCTTCACGAAATCGACTTCGGCTCCGAGGAGATGGTGCTGGAATTTCACCCGGACTGGCCAGGGACGCAGCCCTTCTGATTCTGGGGAGTTCCCCGGAATCGGACAACGCCCTTCCCCAAATTACGCAGCGGGGTAAACAAAGATGACCGACAAAGACAGGCTGTATTTCCTGACCATGCGAGAGGCCGGCCGGTTGATGCGCACCCGCCAGCTTTCGCCCGTGGAGCTGACGCGGGCCTGCCTGGAGCGAATCGAGGCCACCGACGACCGCCTGCATTCCTTCGTGACTCTGATGGGCGACGAGGCGATGAGGCAGGCCCGCATGGCCGAGTCTGAAATGCTTCGGGGCAACTATCGCAGCCCGATGCACGGAATCCCCTTCGCGCTCAAGGATTTGTACGATACTGCCGGCACCCGTACTACCTCCGGGTCTTACGTAGACCTGGAGCGCGTGCCGGCAGTGGACGCCACCACCACCGCCAGGCTCAAGAACGCCGGGGGCATCCTGGCCGGCAAGCTGGCGATGCACGAGTTCGCCCTGGGCGGCCCCGACTGGTCAACGCCCTTCGAGCCGGCCCGCAACCCGTGGAACCTCGACCACATCACCGGCGGCTCCAGCAGCGGCAGCGGCTCGTCGGTGGCGGCGGGGCAGGTTATGGGCGCCCTCGGCTCCTGCACCGGGGGTTCCATACGCGGCCCGGCGTCATACTGCGGCATTGTCGGCCTGAAACCCACCTACGGACGGGTGAGCCGCTTCGGAGTGGTCACGCTGAGCTGGTCTCAGGACCACGCAGGGCCGATGACACGGACGGTGGAGGATGCCGCCTGTATGCTCCAGGCTATCGCCGGACACGACCCGAAGGATCCCACATCCAGCGCTGCTCCGGTGCCGGACTACTCGGCGTCGCTGGTGGAGAACATCAAGGGAGTAACCATCGGGCTGCCCCGGCGCTACTTCTTCGACCCAGACCCCAGCGTCAGCCCCGAAACGGTGGCGGTGGTGGAAAAGGCAGTGGCTGAACTGGAGGGCCTGGGCGCCCATGTACGCGATGTTTCCCTGCCCAGCTTAAACTGGGTGCGGGCCGCCAACTCGGTCATTATGGTGTGCGAGGCCTACGCCTACCATGAGCCGAATCTCAAGAAAATACCGGAGAAGTTCGGCGACATCACCCGAAGCCGCTTCCGAACCGGCGGGCTGCTCACCGCGTCCGACTACCTTCAGGCCCAGCGCGTGCGGACATGGGCGCGGCGGGAGTTCGCCGAGGTGATGCAGACGGTAGACTTCCTGGTAACGCCAACCATGACCACCCCCGCGCCAGCCTTCGAAGGCTACGACCCCGCCAGCACTGTTCGGGGGCGCAGCTTTACCGCGCCGTTCAACGTCACCGGTCTGCCCGCCATCTCGGTTCCCTGCGGCTTCACCGAAGCCGGCCTGCCCGTGGGGATGCAGATTGCCGGCAAACCTTTCGACGAGCCTGGCTGCATCCAGGCCGCCTATACCTACCAGCAGCACGCCGGCTGGCACAAAACCCGCCCGTCAATCTAAAAGGGTGATACGCAAAAGAGGTTGAATATGCCCAGCGCCGCCGAGAAATACGCTGCCCTGCTGGATGCTGTGGATGAACAGCAGTTGCGAATGTTCGGACCCAGGCCGGCCGACATCTGGACCGGCCAGTCGGCGGCGCAGTTCCGCTTCGACCCCCGCCGCAAGCTGGACCCCAATCTGTCGGCTCTGGCGGGCTGCGTCTTGCCCGGCGACGTGGTGGTGGACGTTGGCGGCGGCGCAGGCCGCGTCTCTCTGCCTCTGGCGCTGCGCTGTCGCGAGGTGTTTACCGCAGAGCCGTCTGAGGGCATGGCGGCAGAGTTTGAAGCATCGAAGCAGGAGGCCGGGATAACCAACGCGCACCGCGCGCCAGCCGCATGGATGGACGACCACGGCATCGAGGGCGACGTGGTGTTGACCTGTGATGTAACATACTTTGTGCGCGACATCGTTCCCTTCGTCGACAAGATGCAGGCGGCGGCGCGGCGGCGGGTGATAATACTGGTGTGGAGCGAACCTCCGCCCAATCGCGGGGCCGGCCTGTTCTGTCGCGTCTTCGGCGAGCCGCTGGCGCCGATGCCCGGCCACCGGGAACTGCTGCCGGTGTTGTGGGACATGGACGTTCTGCCCGATGTGCGCATCCTGCCCGACCCGCCCTGGTGGGAGCGCTGGCTCTATCCAACACGGGAAGCGGCTCTGGAGTCGGTAATCTTCGGCCGCTGGGCCGGCGAGGATAACCGGGAACGGGCGAAGCGCGTTTTCGACGAGCAGTTCGATGATCTCTTCGCCCCCGACGGCGACGGCTATCGGGCCATCTGGCGCAAACCCATGCGGGAGCTGCTGATCACATGGGAGACAAGCCGGTAGCAGGGACGTTTGCTCAAGGCTGTCGCACTGCGTTTCCCGTTCGCTATTTGTGGAACTCGGGCAGCAGCTCCTCTCCCAGGATGTCCAGTTGCTCCATGCTCTCCTCGGCAGGGCAAAGGGGACGCACTACGAACTTGGACGCGCCGGACTTTATGTAGCGGTTGACGAACTCGGCGATGCGGTCGACAGGGCCAACGGCAGTGAACTCGGTGAAGTGGGCGTCGGGGCGCTGGCGGGTAACGTACCGGTTGGCCTTGATGGTGGCCTCCTCTACATCGCTGCCGACGTAGCAGCCCAGCAGCACGCCCACGTGGTCGTCCTCTATCTCTCGGTTGAACTCTTCAGCGGTCTCGAACAGAACGTCGCAACCCTCCCGCACCTCGCCGGGAGTGGCGCTGGAAACCAGCCAGCCATCGCCGACCCGCCCCACTCGCCGGGCGGCCGCTGCGGTGCGTCCGCCGATCCAGACCGGCGTCGACGGCTGGAGGAACGGCTTGGGCGTTACCGATACGTTGCGGCAGGCGTAGAACTCGCCTTCGTGGGTTACAACATCCTCCTCCCACAGGCGGCGCATGAGCTGAATGGCCTCGTCGGTTCTCGGGCCTCTCCTCTCCTTGCTAACGCCGCAGGCCTCGTATTCCTCCGGCTCTTCCTGCCCCAGGCCCACCGCCGGAAAGAAGCGGCCCTGCGAGAGGAAGTCGAGCGTCGCAATCTGCTTGGCCAGCACCACCGGATTGCGCAACGGCATGGCGATGACGCTGGTGCCGAACTTCAGCCGGTCGGAGTAGGCGGCCACCATGGCGCAGGCAGTCATGGCCTCAAGGCTGAACTTCTCGCTAACGATGCGGTCGCTGAGCCAGATGGAGTCGTAGCCGTGCCTGTCGCCGGTCTCCACCAGCTCGCGCAGGTAGTTCGGGTTGTCGCCGCCCTCACCGAAAGCTCCCGGCATATATCCGATGGCGATACTCATGGCTTTCCTCTCTGTGCCTCTATGCCGCGATGGGGGCGGCGCAGGCCTGATTCGTAGTGCCTGGATTATACCGCAGAGTCGCGCGGCTGTGGCTCCTTCGCCCTTTCGCTTGCCGACTGTCTCTGCGCCAATCGACAGGCGGCGTAAGCTCTGCCGCCGTTGAGGGGCGGGTTCACTCCCGGAGCGGCTCCATGCCCGCCTCGGCCCGGGCATCGTTGATGTGTTCCAGGATGCGCTGGCGCAGAGGGGCGATTTCGTAGCCGATGTCGGCCAGCATCCGGCTGTTGTCCACAAGGTAAACGTGGGGAACGGTGCGATCGCCGGTAGTTATCTGAGCGTCGGGGATGAAGCTGCGCACGGCGTCGGCCATGTCCTTGATAGTGGCCAGGCTGCCGCCGCTGATGTAGGTGCGGTGGTTCAGTTTTTCGGCCAGGGCTGCGCGGACGAAGATTTCGGCAGCGTCTTCGGCGTGGATCATGGGCGAAGGCTCGCCCTCGTGAAAAGGCATGGAAACAGGCTGCCCAACGGCCGGCAGCGACATCATCAGCCCGCCGATCATGCCGGTCATGCCGGTCACCCTGCCGTGGCCGAACACCGTGCAGATGCGAATCCCCCGAAGGTCAAGGCCGTACAGGTCGATGTAGCGGCGGGCAGAGAAGTCGTTGACCGACTTGGTCATGCCATAGACATTGACGGGATCATTCACGTCGTCTTCGTTGATCGGCCGCTCGCCGAAGGTGTCCTGCACACCGTAGACAGCGATGGAACTGGCGTAGACCACCCGTTCGATGCCGCACCAGCGGGCGGCCTCGAAGACGTTGTTGGCGCCGCCTATATTGACCTGCATGGCGAAGTGGGGGCGCTCTTCGGTGTCGGGCGGCAGCAGCGCGGCCATGTGAATAATGCGCGTAACCCGGTAGGCGTTGATGGCCTCCATCAGCTGCGGCAACTGCGTAATATCGCCGCGGTACATCCTGATGCGGTCCAGGTATGGCGTCAGGTTGCTTCGCGGCGGCGCCAGGTCGAAGCAGACGACTTCCTCTCCACGCTCCAGCAGCTTGCGAATGATGCGGTTTCCGATAAATCCCGTCCCGCCGGTTACCATCAAAGACATTTTCGTTTCTCCCGGGCAGTTCTGATTCCGTATTGCCGGTCTCCGTATTACCAGCTCTCATGGTCGCGACCATGATAACAGCATGCAGAAGCGCAGACATGGCAGCAATTTCCGGCCATCCGGTCGCGCCTGCAACCGGCCTCTTACCCGGCATCCGCCTGTCTCGCCGCCGCGTTGACAAGCGCGCCGCCAATGGTGTATCAATCTACTGTTGCCTGGCATCCGGCGCAGGCAGCCACAGGCAGTCGGCTTCGGCATGAAGCGGCCCTGCCGCAGATTAGGAGGAGGATCATGCCCGACACTTTTTATTGCAGGGTGAGCAACTTCCTGTCAGACCCTCGAGACCGCTTCATCGCCGTCGGGGAGACGTCTGACGAAGTTCTGCAAAAGGTGAACGAATACCTGACCAGCGAGGCGGCGGTGGCCCGTTACGGCGTCATAGACCCCAGAGAGCTGGAAAACAACATCAAGACCTGCATTTTCCAGAAGGGCACGAAGGCCATTCACAATCGCGCCCCCGACACTCGCTACTACCACGAGCCGCCGCCTCACGACTGACCGGCAGGTCAAGACCCGGCCCGGAAGAATCCCGTTGACCCCGCATCCCCCGAGCGGGGTCATTTTCGTACCGCTTACCCTCTTATCCTCTTGGCCTGCAGCGGCCGCTTCGCCGGGATTCCTACTCTGCGAGGATACCGCTCCGGTGTTGGAGACAATTTCTCGAAGGCTGCCACCACGCGGTTGCCGGTCAGCCCCGGGAGCGTCACCGGAAATACGCCTACATACCGTCCGCCCAGCTCCGAGAGCGCAAACTCCGCATCTTCCAGCTCGTGGTCCAGCCCGCCGTACTTCAGCGCCAGCGTTTGCCCTCCGGCCTGCCCTGGAACGGTCTCATGGCGGCAGAAGGGCAGAGCGTATTCCAGCAGCAGCGACAGCCGCGCCAGGCCGCGCACCAGCGCCAGGTCGAAGCTGTCTCGCAGTTCAGGCTGGCGGGCCAGCTCCTCGGCCCGCCCGGTGTGTATCGTGACGCCCTCAACTTTCAGGGCATCGACCAGATGCTCCAGGAACGCCGTCTTCTTGCCCACAGACTCGACCAGGTGCAGTTCGAGTTCAGGGAACGCCAGCTTCAAGGGCAGGCCGGGAAAGCCGGCGCCGCTGCCCACGTCTATCACCCTCTCCACTCCCGGCAGGGTTGTCAGTCGCTGGCTCTCGCCCCCGAGAAATGGCGCGCAGACGGTTAAAGAGTCAAGAAAGTGCCTGACCTGCGCATCATCGCAGCCGGTTATGGCTGTCAAGTTGACCCGCCGGTTCCACCTGGCCAGCTCCTGATAATACAGGCCGAACTGGTCAAGCTGACCTTCGGAAAGGCGAACTCCCAGGGCCATAGCGCCGTCGGCCAGCAGGGTCATGCGGTTCCTGTCCATAACTGTACGTCTCCATTATGGCGCAATTGACACGCAAATTGCCGGGCCGTAGAATTGCCCGTATTCGGGAAATCCCCAATGCGCGACCATCGGGAGGGCGGAAGATGGCGACGAAAGCGTATCTGTTGGTAGAGACCTCCGTGGGGAAAACCAGGGAGGTGGCTACCGTGTTGACCGGCCTGCCGGGAATTGCCACGGTGGACGTCGTTACCGGCCCCTACGACATCATAGCGATGATCAACGCTGATGATATTTCCGTCGTTGGCAATCTTGTAACCGGGCACATTCACACAGTCGAGGGAGTAGTGCGCACTGTAACCTGCGTTGCCGTTGGCGGCTGATCCGGCAGCCCTAGGCTGCTTCCTCTGTTTTCTCTAGTTTTGACTTCCAGGGAGTGCTGTTTTGGACTTCAAGTTTACCCCGGAAGACGAGTCTTTCCGTCAGGAACTCAGGACATTCCTCAAAACCGAACTGCCCGCGACCTGGGAGGGCGGCGGCCGCTATCCGGAGGAAGACGACTGGAATTTAACCCGGGCCATCCGCCGGAAGATGGCGGAGCGGGGATGGCTGACCATGCACTGGCCCGAAGAGTATGGCGGGCAGAACGCCTCGCCTGTGAAGTCGGCCATTTTTAATGAGGAAATCGCCTACCTGCGCGCTCCGGGCCGGGATATTTTCGGCGTCCGTATGCTGGGGCCAACGCTGATGATTCATGGTTCGGAAGAGCAGAAACGCGCACACCTGCCGCCGGTAGCCCGGGGAGAGGTGCAGTGGTGCCAGGGCTACAGCGAGCCGGAGTCCGGCTCCGACCTGGCTTCCCTGAGCACCAGGGCCGTGCGCGACGGCGACGAGCTGGTCATCAACGGCGGCAAGATCTGGACGACTCTGGCGCACCGCGCCGATTGGATCATGCTGCTGACCCGCACTGACCCCGATGCTCCCAAACATCGGGGCATCAGCTTCGTGCTGGTGGACATGAAGTCACCGGGCGTCACTGTCCGCCCCATCATCAACATGGCCGGCGGACATGAGTTCAACCAGGTGATCTTCGACAACGTCCGTGTCCCCAGAGCCAACGTGGTCGGCGAGGAAGACCGGGGCTGGTACGTGGCAGTGACCCTGCTGGACTTCGAACGCTCCGGCATCGACTATTCAGCCAACGCCCGGCGCCTGCTGGACGACGTCCGCGAGTATGCTGCGGAGACCAGGCGCAACGGACATGCGATCATGAATGTGCCGTGGGTGCGAAGCCTGATGGCCGACCGCTACATCGAATGCGAGGTGGCCCGGCTGATCGCCTATAACGTAGCCTACATGCAGGGGCAGGGCTTGGTTCCGACCAGGGAAGCGTCCATGAGCAAGGTCTTCGGCAGCGAGACGGTGCGCCGGGTTACCGAGGCGGCCATGGACGTTCTGGGGCTGTACGGAACACTGGGGCGCGAAGAGAAGTGGGCTCCGCTGCGGGGCCGGGTGCAGGAACACTGGATGCTGAGTTTCTCCGGCACCATAGCCGCAGGCACTTCGGAAGTGCAGCGCAACATCATCGCAGGCCGGGGGCTGGGGCTGCCAAGAGGTTAAAGCGCGCCAGTACGCTCATGCAGGGCGGAACCGTAGAGGCGCAGGAGGCTGAACTTCCCCTGCGCCCTTTCTTTGGGCGACGCTACAGATTACGCCGCCAGCCGCGCTTCGCTATCGCCGGCGCCTCCCTGCATCGCGGCCTCGCGGCACCGCTGGACGATCCGGAACACGGTGCGGACAGTCACAGAGAAACGCTCCGCCGTTTCCTCGACGCTCAGCGATTCCTGCTGCATAACCTGGACGATGCGGAAGTCTCGGGCCAGCCGCCGGTTGCGCTGGTACCATGCCGGGTCGTCGTACTTGCACTTGGGCAGGGGGCAGTCCAGGCACGAGTCAGAGGCTTCGCAGCCCGTGTCCTCGTAGTGGTAGAATTCCGCAGCGTCGTCTGCGATTGGGCGCCTGCCTCGAGGGTTTGCCTTTTCCATCCGGGTTGCAACGAGGATAGCCATACTTGTCTCCCAAACATTCATTCTAATTTATTAAGCTCAATTTAGAACGCCGGTACGATATATGTCAATGGATATTAGCCGGATTTTGAGTAAATGTTCTAATTCCGTGCCGGCAAGATTGGATCAGGAGGAGAAATGACCGAGTACGAAACGATGACTTATGAGCGCAGGGGCCAAATAGGCTACATCGCGTTCAACCGCCCCCAGTCGCTCAATGCAGTGAACCGCCAGTTCGAGGAAGACCTGCACGAGGCCCTGCTGGAGTTCGACACGGACGACGAGGCATGGGTGAGCATCATCCACGGGTTGGGACGAGCCTTCTGCGCCGGCGCAGACATCAAGCAGCGTTTCGTGGAAATGACGCCCCAGGAAAGGGCGCAGAGAGAGCGCGGCCCGAATCCGGAAGGCTACCTGGGACGCGCCGTCAACTGGAAGCCGGTCATCGCTGCCGTCCACGGCTACGCCCTGGGGGCGGGCATCGTCATCGCCGCGGAGTGCGACATGATCGTCGCTTCCGAAGACGCCAGGTTCGGCATCACCGAGACCAAACGCGGGCTGGCGGGAGGCCGGCTCTGGGCCAAAGTCAACGCCTTTATGCCCTCGAAAATCGCCAGCGAAATGGTCATAACCGGAGAACCTGTGGAAGCCGCAGAGCTCTACCGGCTGGGACTAATCAACCGCCTGGTCCCTACCGGCTTCCACCTGAGCGCCGCCGAGGCCCTGGCGGAGAAGGTGTTGAAGACGCCGCCGCTCTCGGCGCGGGTGGGCGTGAAGCTGACCCGCCGTCAGTGGGTGCAGCCAGGGGCGGAAGCCGACATGCAGACCCTGCCCCTGAAGCTCCATCTCTCGGATGACTTCAAAGAGGCCAGTCGCTCCTTCGTCGAGAAGCGCCCGCCGGAATACAAAGCCCGGTAGACAAAAGACCCCCCCTCATGGCAGGAGGGGGGCAGGGTAAGCGCGGGGGACGCAATATGCCGGTATGCCCGGATTTGCCCGGAGGCAGAGCGGCCTTCAGCTTTAGCCCTCTGCCTCTACTCTTTGCATTCCGTAGGGCGACTTCCCGATGACTATGCCGTTGTCGAGCGTCACTACTGCCTTAAGGCTCCGGAAGAACAGGAATGAGCGCAGGTCTATCTGCATACTAACGGCATGGCGCGACAACTCCGGCAGCGTCAACACCTCGACTCCATTCAGCCAGTGCGACTCGTACCCGGAGGTGTCCCGCCGGTGCACTCTGGTATCGACCGATACCTCTACGGCACAGCCGGCTCAAGTCGAATGCTGCAGCAGGTCAACAGCCGCCCGTCCGCCATTGCCAAGGATGTGATCCGCAGCCCGATGGCTGAGCGTGATTTCCATGATGATGCTCCGGCCTGTCCGTTCTCGATATTCGCTGTCGCTGATTAAGCGCTCCCCAGCAGCGCGTTGATGGCTGCGACGCTGGCGGGATGCACCGGGCGGCGACGTTGCAGGCGCAGAGCGGACTCCCGACACAGGAACTCCAATACTGCCCTGCTCAGGCTCTCATTGGCAATATTCTGAAGCTCTCGCTGATATGGGTAGGACTTGATTTTATTCGGCTCCAGCTTGTCGGCGATGAACACCAGCAGACCCAGAGGGGTCAGCTCAGGGTGCCCGGTGGTGTGCCAGCGAACCGATGACAGTATCTCCTCGTCCTCCAGCCCGTCTTCGCGCAACAGCAGCTCGGCGCCCACGGGGCCGTGCAGCGTGATGGGCGCCCGTCTCTCCACATCCAGCGTGGACATTCCGAACCTGTCCGCCAACCGCAGGATTTCCGATTTCTTCTCGGCGCGGGCTACGTCGTGCCCCAGGATTGCAAGCTCCGCACGCTCCTCGTCGATACCGTGCCGCGCCGCAAGTTCGAGGCCAACGTCGCGCACCCTGAAGATATGGGCTTGCAGTTTGGCCGGCAGCGACTCAAACCGCTCCCGGAACCTCTCGTTAGCGATCCGGCAAGCCCGGCCTGCCGTCATCCCATTTCACCCAGTCGCCGCCCGCCCAACAGGTGCATGTGGGGGTGAGCTATCGTCTGCTGCGCATCCGGCCCCTGGTTAAGCGCCAGCCGATAGCCGCTGAGGGTAACACTCTCGCGGCGGGCCATCTCCTCGGCGACGACGAACAGGTGGCCCATAACCGGTATCTGGCCCGGCCCAACATAGGCCAGAGACGCGATGTGCATATTGGGGATGATCAACAGATGCACGGGCGCCTTGGGGCTGATGTCCTTGACCACAAAGCAGCGGTCGTCCCGGTACATCACGTCCGGATTTGCCGTGTCGCGGGCTATTGAGCAGAAAATGCATTGCGTAGCAGTGGTCATTGGCAATTCATGTTCCTTCTTCTGATAAGGCGCCGTGCGATGGGCTCTGCCCGGTCAACCGCTCCAATCTCCTGCGCTGAGCGCGGGTCTCGACGATAAAGGACGGCGAAAGCTGAGGGCCGACGGCTTCCAGTTCGGCCAGGTATTCCTTAATTCTGCCGACAGCGTATTCCACCGTTCCTTCCGGCTCCCAGTTTTCGTAGAAATTCTGGTGCATGGACCTGGCGACTGCGAACATATCGCGCAGTTCTGAACTCCTCAACTCATCGGCGATTTGACCGGAAAGGTCATTCAGCAGCGAATGAGACCGGTGATTCCAGCCCCGCTGCTCGGCGATGGACTTGAGAGCGCACGCCGCAGCGCCCCAGGACTTCTCAGACGCCTGTACCAGGTCGCCATGGCGCAGGCAGTCTTCCGCCTGCGCCATGTAGTCCCTGCTCATATTGGCGTATTTGCTGTCGGAAGCAGTCATAATGGTTCCGGGTTCTTTGCCGGCGTCATTCCCTCTGGGTCACGGCTGCTCTCCGGCGATGCTGGACATGACCAGCTCCTTGTGATGGTTGGCGTCGCCGTATCCCAGTTCCTGAACCTTGGCCCTGCGGGTGTATAGCTGAAGGTCGTGTTCCCGGGTAAAGCCAATGGCGCCGTGGCACTGATGGGCGGTAGCGCAGACGCGGCGGTAGGCCTGGCTGATCCAAGCCTTTGCGATGGACACTTCACGCTGGGCCGGCAGGCCCTCGGCCAGCATCCATGCCGCCTGGTAGGCCACGCCCCGGCAGCCCTCCACGTCGATAGCCATCTGGGCGCAGTGGTGCTGAACCGCCTGGAAACTGCCCACCGGACGCCCGAATTGGGTGCGCTGCTTGACGTACTCCACAGTCATGTCGAGAACCGCCGTCGCCCCGCCGAGCATGGTGACGCACTGGCCGGCGACGGCCCGCTGCATGACCCGCTCCACAATGGGCCAGCCGCCGTTCACTTCGCCGAGAACTGCGCTGGACGGCAGGCGGACATTGCTCAGCGACACCTCGAACTGCCGCTCGCTGCCGATGGTACGGATTGGGGCCACTTCCAGCCCTTCCATCCGCGCGGGAACCAGGAACAGGGTTATGCCTTCCGCTGGGTCGCCTTCGGCCCTTGTCCGGGCTGCCGCTACAATCACGTCGGCTGCGTGAGCGTCGGGCACGAAGAGCTTGGCGCCGTTCAGCGCATATCCTGTTCCGTCGGCGATGGCGGTGGTCTCCACCCCCCAGGCTTCCCAGGTAGCTGAAGCCTCGGTCACAGCGAGGGTCATCAGGCCGCTGCCGTCGCAGACGCGGCTGAGCAGGTCATCCTTCTGCGCGTCGCTGCCCGCGTCCAGAACGGTCAGCCCTCCCAGCACAACAGTGGAGAAGTAGGGGCTGGGGGCCAAAGCGCGGCCCATCTCTTCCAGCAGAACAGCCAGGTCCATAAAATCGCCGCCGGTGCCGCCGTAGACTTCCGGGAACGGCACGCCGGTCCATCCGAGGCTGGATATCTGGCGCCAGAGATCGTCTGGATAGCCGCGCTCATCGTCTTCCATCTCCCGCACCAGCGTTGCGGGGCACTCCCGGGAAAGGAACTCCTGAGCGCTGGTCTTCAGCATCTGCTGAATTTCGGTCAGACCCATGTCCATGTCAATTAGCCTCTCCGGTATGGATTGCGCTGAAGGCTCCGGCGCGCGATCTTCTGCCGGGGCGATGCCAGTATAGTCTATGAAGTATCCAGCCTCAACGGCGGGTAAGTTTACGCTCTTCCGGGTAAGTAGGGTGAGCGGCGCCAAACCCGGTCATCTATGCCGCATCCATGCCGGCTGGGCGTCAACGCCGCAACGCCCTGTGCCTTACACCTCGACCACTATCTCCACCGGGGTGTTGCGCGCGACGATTATTTCCATCGGTTCGCTGCTGTCGTTTACCGGCTGGTGGACAGCCCCGGCAGGAACGTAGATGAAGTCGCCCGGGCCAATTTCCATCGGGTTATCCAGCTTGTCGCCTACGATGAAGCGTCCGCAGCCCTTGACTACATAGATGGCCGACTCGCAGTTGACATGGTAGTGGGGGCTGGAGGCGCAATGCGGCGGGATGGAGGCGATGGCCAGGTGGATGCCAGTGGATCCGGTCAAAGCCTGGGACACTCCGGCCAGCCGGGTCATGGCCCCCGACTGGATTTCGACCTCCAGGCTGTCGCTGTGGATGACTTTACATTCCGCCATTGCGGTCTCCTGTGCGCCGGTTGGGTTGTGCGCGCTATATGCGTCGAACGAAGGCGTCAAGCCGCTCGATGGCCTTCCTGATATTCTCCTGGGAGTTGGCGTAGGACAGGCGCACGTATCCGCTGCCGTACTCCCCGAAGGCCGAGCCAGACAGCAGAGCCACTCCGGCTTCCTGCATGGCGCGGTTCTCGAACTCTTGGCTGGACAGCCCGGTGTCCTCAATGCTGGGGAAGGCATAGAAGGCACCCTCCGGTTCGGGGCAGCGAATTCCGGGGATGCTGCGCAGGCCGTCGGTGATGAGCCTTCGGCGGGCGGCGAACTCGGCGTTCATGGCCTCCACCTGGTCGCGCGGCCCTTCCAGCGCCGCAATGCCCGCCTTCTGCGTGAACGTAGCGGCGCAGGATACGCTGTTTACTGCCAGCCGCACCATGTGGGGAACCAGCTCCGGCGGCACAATGCCGTAGCCCAGCCGCCAACCGGTCATGGCGTAAGTTTTGGAGAAACCGTCCAGTATAATGGTCCGTTCCTCCATCCCCGGTATGGACGCGATGCTGAAATGCTCGCCGGTGTACAGGATGTCCTTGTATATCTCGTCGGCCATGACATACAGATTGGGGCGCTTCATAACCAGGTCTGCGATAATCCGCAGCTCGGCTTCCGACAAGGCAGAGCCGCAGGGGTTCTCCGGAGAGTTCAGGATTATAAGCCGGGTCCTGTCGGTAATCTGCGACGCCAACTGTTCAAGGTCGGGGTGGTAGTTCCTGGATTCCAGCAACTGCATCGGAACGGGGGTGCAGCCTGTGAAGCGAATCATGGACTCGTAGATGGGGAACCCAGGGTTGGGATAGATAACCTCGACATCCGGTTCGCCCAGCGCCAGCAGCGCGTAGAACATGATGGGCTTGGCGCCGGGAGTGACTACCACGTTATCCGGCTCGGTATTGGTTCCGCGTACCTCGCGGCTATTGCGCGCGATGGCCTCCCGCAGTTCCGGCAAGCCGGCAGTGGGGCCGTAGTGGGTAAACCCGTCGCTGATGGCTGCGATGCCGGCCTCGATAATATGCCGGGGCGTATCAAAGTCTGGTTCGCCGATTTCCAGGTGAATAATCTCGCGGCCCTGGGCCTCAAGAGCGCGGGCCTTGGCCAGCACCTCGAAGGCGCTCTCGGTTCCCATGTTGTGCATTCGCGCGGCGACGGTCATCTGTCCTCCGGTGTTGCGTGGAATGCCTGCCGGTCATCGGAAAGGCTGACCGGTCCGGCTGCGCCCGGTTCCTGGCCGGTTCCTGGCCGGTTCCTGGCCTGCGTCCTCTACGCCTCTGTCGAATCCGGCTGCGCCTGGTTTTGGGTGCGGACAGGCAAGCCGTAGATGCTGATGAACCCGGCAGCGGCGGCATGGTCGAATTGGTCCTGTCGGTCGTAGGTAGCCAGGCCGTAGTTGTAGAGCGCGCGCGGGGCCTGCCGTCCGGTCACTGTACAGCTCCCTTTGTGCAGCCGCAGCCGTACCTCTCCGGTCACGTGGCGCTGAGTGCTCTGCACATAGGCATCAAGGTCGGCGCGGTGGGCGGTATACCACAGGCCGTTGTATATCACGTCCGAATATTCCTGGGCGACAAGGGCTTTAGTGCGGGCCTGCTCCTTGCTCAGCGTCATGGTCTCCAGCGCCCTGTGCGCAGCGTGAAGAATGACCGCGGCAGGGCACTCGTAGATTTCCCGAGATTTAATGCCAACCAAACGGTTCTCCACGTGGTCAATGCGGCCCACGCCATGCTCGCCGCCCAGAGCGTTCAGGTGGGCGACAAGGTCAACACCGCCCATAGACTCCCCATCGACGGCGACCGGCACGCCGCGCTCAAACCCGATATCAACGCAGGCCGGTTCGTCTGGGGCGGCCGCAGCCGACCTGGTCCACAGGTAAGCGTCCTCCGGAGGTTCGAGCCACGGGTCTTCCAGCTCGGCGGCCTCGACACTGCGGCCCCACAGGTTCTCATCGGTAGAGAAGCGGCTGGCGCGGGTATTGACAGGCAGATTGCGGGCCAGGCCATACTCGATCTCGTCGTCGCGGCTCATGCCCCAGTCCCGGATGGGCGCGATTACCCGCAAGCTTGGGGCCAGGGCCACGACTCCCACTTCGATGCGCACCTGGTCGTTGCCCTTGCCGGTGCAGCCGTGGGCCACGGCGTAGGCGCCGTGTTCCCGGGCAGCCTCCACCAGGCAGCGCGCGATGAGCGGACGGCCCAGCGCCGTCGCCAGCGGGTACTGCTCCTCATACACCGTTCCGGCTTGCAGGCTGGGAAACAGGAACTCGTCGACCAGCGTCTGCCTCCCATCCACAACCACAGCCTCTACCGCTCCTATGGACAGCGCCCGCTGGCGGACGGTCTCCAAGTCAACCATACCCAGGTCAACAGTAAGGGTAACGACGTCTGCGCCGTACTGCTCGCGGAGCCAGGGCACCGCCACCGTAGTATCCAGCCCGCCGCTGTAGGCGAGCACGATTCTGTCGTCAGGCATTCGCTAGAACGCTCCAGTCTGGTTGCTGTTTATAGATATGCCGGGAATTACGCGATTGACACGCTTTCGTAGTTGAGAATCTTATGCATCCTGTGTCCGGGCGCACATCCCGCAATCGGCTGCCTATATTTACTCTTGCCAGGAGGGATCGCGGCAGTGCGCCCAGCACGCTCAACATCCAGTACCCGGAACTACTGCACCCGGAAAGTCGGCTAGATCTTCGACAGCGCGGAGCTCAGGCGCTCGGCGGCCTCGTCCACTTCCTCCCGAGTTGTCGTCAGCGGGGGCATGAAGCGCACCGTGTTGGGGCGCGGGCCGTTGAGCAGCAGGCCGGCTTCGTTGCAGTTAGTCAGCACCTGCCCGGAGATAGCGTCCTCGAAGTCCATAGCCGCCAGCAATCCTTTGCCTCGCACCTCGGAAACGAAGGAGAAACGATCCTTGACCTCGTTCATCCGTCCCAGCAGATACGGCTCCATGTCTTTCACATGGCCAGGGATGTCGTTCTCTATCAGGAACCTGGTGCCGGCGTAGCCCGCGGCTGTGGTCAGAGCGTTGCCGCCGAAGGTGGAACCGTGGTCGCCCGGCACCAGCGCCTGGCAGTGGGACTTGGACAGGAAGGCGCCGATGGGCACGCCGTAACCCAGCCCCTTGGCCAGCGTCATAACGTCTGGCTCTGCGCCGTACTCCTGGTAGCCGAACAGGCTGCCCAGACGCCCCATGCCGGTCTGCACTTCGTCCAGAATCAGCAGAATGCCCTGGCTGTCGCACCACTGACGCAGCCGTTGCAGGTAGTCGTCGTCGGGGATGATAACGCCGGCCTCACCCTGCACCGGCTCCACCATCACGGCGGCCGTGCGGTCGGTGGTAGCGCTGATAACAGCCTCTACGTCGTTGTAATCGACGTGAACGAAGCCCGGCAGCAGGGGCGCGAAGTTCTCTTGGTAGTGCGGCTGGCCGGTGGCGGCGACAGTGGCCTGGGTGCGCCCGTGGAAGGAATTGAAGGCGGTGATGATTTCGTAGGCGCCGTCGCGGTTCAGCTTGCCGTAACGCCGCGCCAGCTTCATCGCGCCTTCCACGGCCTCGGCGCCGCTATTGCCGAAGAACACCAGGTCAAGACAACTGTTCTCGATAAGCGTCTCGGCCAACTGCAGCTGCGGCACAGTGTAGAACTGGTTGGAGGTCTGGATCAGCGTTCCGGCCTGCTCGGCGATGGCTTGCGTAATGACCGGGTGGCTGTGCCCCAGTTGGTTGACGGCCCAGCCGGCGACGAAGTCCAGGTATTGCTTTCCATCGGCGTCCCAGACTTCGGTTCCCTCGCCCCGGACTATGACCACCGGCTGGCGGCGAACCGTCTGGGCGTAATATTTCTTCTCAATGTCGATCCAGTCGCTGCTGATGCTCATGGCGAGTCCTCTTCTCCCGATAGACCTTCAGGTTGCCGCTAGATTATCGCACACCGTGAGGCTGATTTCACACGGGCTGAGGAGATGGGATGAAGAAGGGGCTTGACCATCCTTCTCCGACAAGGGTGATATGATAGCCGTATTATGGGCGGCAGACTGGAATCACAGCAGCCGTATGCACAAACGGCTCATCAATCCGCAGAGAGAATCCCATTGGCGAACTACGCCTCTGAACCCGCTAGTGGCGAACCGGAGCGACGGGGGGCCGGCTTCTCTCGCGATTCCATCTGGAGCGTGCCTTCCGCCTATTGGGTGGTATACTTTTCCTTGTTCGTATTGCTGACTTTCACCGGAATGGCCCACACCGTTTGGTATGAGGCCGCCTATCGGGAACGCGCCACTCTCCACGGCATTATCTCCGCCAGCATCCAGAACATGGCTGCGGTCGGAGTAGGATCCGCTGTCATCAGCTTCATAATCACTGAGGGGACGAGGATTCTGATGGTCATTTCCAATTATCTGATTATCAACCTGTTGAAACCAGCGCAGGAAAAATTCCTGGCCCGAGGGGAAGCCCGGGGGGAAGCCCGGGGGGAAGCCCGGGGGGAGGCCCGGGGGGAGGCCAAAGGCCGTGCTGCAGCCCTGGCCGAAGCAACCCGGAAGATGGAAGACTGGAACCGCCGGCGTCTGGAAGCCCAAGCCAAGGGCGAACCTTTCGATGAGCCCCTTCCAGACCTCACCAAGCCATAGCCAGAAGGAACTGATGGTCATTTCCAATTATCTGATTATCAACCTGTTGAAACCAGCGCAGGAAAAATTCCTGGCCCGGGGGGAAGCCCGAGGGGAAGCCCGAGGCCGAGCTGCAGCCCTGGCCGAAGCAACCCGGAAGATGGAAGGCTGGAACCGCCGGCGTCTGGAAGCCCAAGCCAAGGGCGAACCTTTCGATGAGCCCCTTCCAGACCTCACCAAGCCATAGCCAGAAGGAACTGATGGTCATTTCCAATTATCTGATTATCAACCTGTTGAAACCAGCGCAGGAAAAATTCCTGGCCCGAGGGGAAGCCCGGGGGGAAGCCCGGGGGGAGGCCCGAGGGGAAGCCAAAGGCCGTGCTGCAGCCCTGGCCGAAGCAACCCGGAAGATGGAAGACTGGAACCGCCGGCGTCTGGAAGCCCAAGCCAAGGGCGAACCTTTCGATGAGCCCCTTCCAGACCTCACCAAGCCATAGCCAGAAGGAACTGGCGCACCAAATCGGCACTCACTCAGGAGGATTCCCTGAGAGCCGGCCCCAGACGCGGACCGCAGTGACTTTCCCATTCCTTCCGATAGTGTTGGACGAGCTGCCGGCCCCGGCTGCGGGCCGACGTGAAGGGTCCCGGTTGCGTCGCATTCCTGCCTTTCCGATACGATAGCCGAAATCCCCGGCGGAGGCGCCAATGCCGCGCCACACCGAACCCAGCGCCAACAATGCTCTGAGCAGCCTGCTTCAAGGGATGCTGGGCAAGGCGAAGGTGCGCTCCGAGAACACGCAGATCATCTATGGCCGCCCCGGGCTGCGTCCCGACATCGTAATAACCGCCGACGGCCGCTCTCCCGTGGCGGTGGAATCGGAATACCTGCCGGCGGCCACGGTAGAGGAAGAAGCCCGCAGCCGGTTGGGCCTGAAAGTTGCCGGCGGGGGCATGATCGAGGCCGCCATCGCTCTGCGCTACCCCGTCGGCGTAAGCGATGCGGACGATCTCCCCGCCGCCATCGCCTGCGCGGCGCTGGACTACTGCGTCTACACCAGGGAAGGCGAAGATACCGTCCGCTTTCCCCAATCCGGCTGGCTGAACGGCTCGACCGCAGACCTGGCCGACCTGGCCCGGCTGGTGTCCGTCCCGCAGAACGCTGTGGCGGCCGCCGCCAACTACCTTCAGGAAGGCATTAACGACGCCGCGAACATCCTGGATGAGCTGGATAGGGAACGCCCCGCCGCAGCCAGTGAGATAGCCCGTCTGCTGGGTATGGATAATGTCCCGCAGACCCGGCGAATGGCCTGCGCCATCATCGCCAACGCCCTGGTTTTCCACGGGCGCATCGCCGGTATGCACGAAGGCGTCAAGCCGCTGAACCTGGTCTGCGGCGACGATGTTCCCAACCCGCAAGACGAAACGCTGGCCGCCTGGAAAGACATCCTCAACATCAACTACTACCCCATATTCGCCATCGGACGGGACATTCTGGCGCAGCTTCCGGAGGAGTTCGCTCTGCGGGCGCTGCGCCGGCTGCGCCTTACTGCCGTAAGCGTCAATGGCACCGGGGTAGACAACGCTCACGACCTCACCGGGCGCGTCTTCCAGCGGCTGATTTCCGACCGCAAGTATCTGGCTACTTTCTACACCCTTCCGCCGTCTGCCGCTCTGCTGGCGCGCCTGGCGGTGGCGAAGATGCAGGGCGTGGACTGGGCCGACGCCGACGCCATCGGCAAACTGAAGATCGGCGATTTCGCCTGCGGCACCGGCGCTCTGTTGTCTGCGGTCTACGAGCAGATAGCCGTCCGCCACGAAGGGGCCGGGGGCGACGCCGAGGCCATCCACCCGGCGATGATGGAGGAGGCGCTGTACGGCTGCGATGTGATGCCTTCGGCCATTCACATCACCGGCTCCACTCTGTCGGGGATGCAGCCCGACATCGGGTTCGGCAAGTCCCGCCTCTACACCATGCCCTACGGACGACAGAGCGACGGCAGCGTGAAAATCGGCTCGCTGGAACTGCTGCAATCATCGCAGGCAATGACGCTGTTCAATACCAGCGACCCGGCCCTGCGCACCGGCAGCGCCGGCGAGGAAACCGCCGCCCAGGCCAACGTGGACGTGCCGGACTGGGGCTTTGACCTGGTGATTATGAACCCGCCCTTTACCAGGAACACAACCAACGAGGCCCAATATGCCAATACATTTAATGCTGCCTTCGCCGCTTTCGGCACCAGCGACCAAGAGCAGAGAGAAATGGGTAAAAGACTGGAAGCCTTCAAGGCCGGCACCTGCTATCACGGAAACGCCGGCATCGCTTCGGCTTTTGCGGCGTTGGCGCATCGCAAGCTGAAGCCGGGGGGCGTGCTTGCGCTGGTCCTTCCTCTGTCGGCGGCCTCGGGCCTTTCCTGGAAGGATTTTCGGGCTATGCTGAAAGCGGACTACACCGACCTGACGGTGTTGAGCATAGCGACCGACGGAAAAGAGATGTCATTCTCCTCCGACACCGGAATGGCGGAATGCCTGGTGATTGCCCGCAAATGCAAGGCCGGCATCCTTCCAGGAAACAGGGGATCCTTCGCGTCTTTAAGACGGCGGCCCGCCGGCTTCGCTCAATCGAGCGCAGTTGCGGCGACTGTTGCTGAAAATGACCGCGCAAGGGGAATCGAGGATGGACCCTACGGCGGCGCTCGTCTATCTATTGGCAACGAATCGGCGGGCGAGATACTGACCGTCCCAGGCGACGCAGACGGCGAGGCTTGGAGAAGTGTGCGCCTGTTGGACCACACGCTGGCTCAAATCGCGTATGCGCTGGCTGATTCAAGGCTATGGCTCCCAGGCTATCCCTTACCGGACGGAATCAATATAGCATTGCTGGGAGAATTAGGGCGGACAGGCCTGCATCATCGCGATATTACCGGCCCGCTCCCTCGCGGGCCGTTCAACAAGATGGCCCCTAGTCCTACAGCTACATTTCCAGCGCTCTGGGGCCACAATGCGAAGAGTGAAGCCCGGTTGGTTTGCGAAACTGACTCGCAATTAGTGGTCAGGCAGGGAATGGAGCAGAAGGCCCAATCGCTTTGGAAAACTGCAAGTAGATCCCATCTGAATTTGGACTTCAGGTTCAATTCCCAACCACTTACGACAGCTTTTACAGAAATGGAATGTATGGGCGGAAGAGCTTGGCCGACCGTTCAATTCGAAGACAAGCGCTTTGACTATGCGTTCTCAATTTGGGCAAATTCCACGTTGGGGCTTCTCATGTACTGGTGGATTTCGAATAAACAGCACTCCGGTAGGGGCGCCACTACAAATCGCTCCGCCGAAACCCTTCCCGTCCTCGACTTCCGCGCTCTGAGCGACGCGCAGCTCGACACTGCGGAGCGCATCTTCGACGAATTCCGGGGGCTGGATCTGCTGCCCGCTTACCTGGCGGATGCCGACCCCAACCGTGCGCTGCTGGACCGGATGGTTATGCGCGACCTGCTGGGCTTCGGCGAAGACGTGTACCTGGGCGTGCGACGGCTGGCGGCCAAGTGGTGCGCCGAGCCATCGGTTCACGGCGGCAAGGCCCGGCCCAAGTACGCTCAATACGCGGAGTAGGCCGGCTGAGCCGGCGAAAATACCTGACATCCGGTCATTTCGGGTTCGGGAGCGCCCGATATATGATGTCGTAGCCGGCCAATTCTGCCTCGGGGTTCGGGCAAACGCCGGACTGACCAGAGCGTGAACCGTTTGAATCAGGAAAGCCGCACGGCATCCGACTCCCGGGATTCGATGTGGAGCATATTCCCCCGGCTGTGGGTGGTATACTTCATTTTATTCTTATCGTTGTACTTCTCAGGCATGGGTTTCGTGATCTGGTATGAAGTAACCCAGCAATCCGGCCCCAGTGCCTACGGCATCATATACGCCGCCATCCTGAAACTGGCGGTGGTGGGCGCCGGAGCAGCCATCACCAGCTTCACCATCACAGAAGGAGGGCGCTTCACCGTGGTCATAGCGAGGTATTTCGAACTAAACGTTCTCAAACCGAAAGAGGAAAAAATCCGCGCCGAGGTCGCCAACAAAGTCCGCGCCGAGGTCGCCAGCGAAGTCCGCGCCGAGGTCGCCAGCGAAGTCCGCGCCGAAGTCGCCAGCGAAGTCCGCGCCGAGGTCGCCAGCGAAGTCCGCGCCGAGGTCGCCAGCGAAGTCCGCGCCGAAGTCGCCAGCGAAGTCCGCGCCGAAGTCGCCAGCGAAGTCCGCGCCGAGGTCGCCAGCGAAGTCCGCGCCGAAGCCATGTCCAAGATGCGGGAATGGAACGTCAGGCGGCTGGAAGCCGAGGCCAGAGGCGAGCCTTTCGACGAACCGCTGCCCGACCTGACTTAGCCGTAACCGCCAGCAGCCGTTCGGGAAAAGCGGAAGGATATCACTGAGGGCGAGCGCGCCCAGCGACAATGGTAGTGCCGGTGGCCCGGCCCTGGAGGCAGTCGAGCAGTGCGTTGGGGCGGCGTCCGTCGATAATATCGGCAAGCGCGCCGCCTTCAAGTCCGCGCAGGCAGGCTTGCAGCTTGGGTATCATGCCGCCGCCGGCAACGCCCGAGTTAAGGAGCATCCTGGCCCGGCGCTGATCCAGGCGGGGAATGACGCGCCCGCCGCCATCCATCACGCCGGCGACATCGGTCAGGAACACCAGCCGCTCGGCTTGCAGCTCTCGGGCCAGCTCTCCCGCCACTGTATCGCCGTTTATGTTCAGCGGCTTGCCGGCGTTTTCCGAGCCGTCGAACCTGTGCACCCCCAGCGGCGCGATCATGGGTATGTAGCCTGAATCCAGCAAGGCGCGGACTGGTGCGGCGTCAACAGAGTAAATCTCGCCCACGTAACCCAGATCCGGGTTGGCTATGCTGCAAGTGAGCATGCAGTTGTCGATGCCGCTCAGTCCGATGCACTTGCCGCCCAGTTGCTCCAGAAGGGAAACCAGTTCCTTGTTGATCAGGCCGCCCAGCACGGCCACCACGATTTCCAGACTCTCTGCGTTGGTTACCCGCAGGCCCCCCACGAACTGAGGAGGGATACCCTGGCGCTGCATCCAGCGGGATATGACATTGCCGCCGCCGTGCACCACAACTACCTCGGCCCCTTCCCTCTGCAACGCTACAAGGTCGGGCAGGGTAGTATCGTGGCTTCCCAGAGTGCTGCCGCCGATTTTCACTACAATGGACAGGGGACTGCTCCTGAAACGGGTTTGTGCTTCACAAAAAGAGAGAGGCCCCAGAGATTTCTGAAATGAATCACTGTCTCTGTGGTCTCTGTATTCGCGGCGACGGGTTTTGTCTGCGAACTAAGTGGTATACGCGCTGTTGATGACCACGTATTCCTCGGTCAGGTCGCAGCCCCAGGCGGTAGCGTCTTCATCTCCCAGGTTCAAAGCGACGCGGAAGGTCACCTCTTCGCCCCGCATCCGGGCCACCACCGCGTCGCGATGGAAGGGGATGGGTTTCCCTCCCTCCATGATGCAAACGCCGTTGATAAAGAGGGCTATCTTCTCTTCCACCGCCTCTACCTGGCTGCGGCCCAGCGCGGCCAGCAGACGGCCCCAGTTGGGGTCGGCGCCATAGACCGCCGACTTGACCAGCAGCGACGAGCAGATGGTCCGGGCGGCAGTGCGGGCATCCTCGCTGGTGCGGGCGCCGGTAACCTCGACCACAAGCAAGTGAGTCGCCCCCTCGCCGTCGCGGGCCAGCTTGCGCGTGAGCTGCACGCACACCTCCATCAGTCCGGCCTTGAACGCCTCGGCTTCGGGGGTGCCTGCGGCAATCATGGGGTTTCCGGCAGCGCCGTTAGCCAGCACAACCAGCGAATCGTTGGTGCTGCTGTCTCCGTCCACCGTCAGCATATTCAGCGAGTAATCAGCTACCTCGGGCAGCATCGTTCGCAGCAAACCCTGGTCAATGGCTACGTCGGTTGCCACAAAGCACAGCATTGTCGCCATATTGGGGTGAATCATCCCGGAACCTTTGGCCGCACCGCCAATGCGGACCTCTACGCCGCCTATATCCACGCTGACGCCAACTTCCTTGGGGTGAGTGTCGGTAGTCATCATCGCCCGGGCCAGGGGGTTGCCGCCATCTTCAGAGAGCTCAATCTGTTCCACGCCGGACTTGATCAAGGTCATGGGCAGCTCGACGCCGATGATGCCAGTGCTGAACACCAGCACTTCCTCCGGTTTCACGCCCATGGCGGTCGAGGCAATAACGGCCATTTCCTTTGCGTCTATATACCCCTGCTCGCCGACGCCGGCGTTGGCGATGCCGGAGTTGACGACCAGCCCTCGCACCGGCTGTCCCCCCGCCAGCGTTTCGCGGTTGACGGTCACCGACGGAGAAACGATGCTGCTTCTGGTAAACACCCCCGCCGCAGCGCAGGGTGTTTCGGACAGCAGCATGCCGACGTCCATCTTGTCGTCGGAGTAAGTCTTGATTCCGGCGTAAGTCCCACCGGCCCGAAACCCCCGGGCCGTGGTGATGGCGCCGCCGTCAACAGGGCTGATCAAGCCGGGCATAGGCATTATTCCTCGCACTCGGAATTGGCCTTCACAAGGGCACTCTCTGGCGCCGACCAGTATAGCACATCCTCGTGCGCCGTCCGAACCGGCCCTTCCCTGGGAATCACCCTCTGGGAACCACCTGGCCGCATCTTGGCGTATACTGGGAGTCGGGTTAGAGGCAAACTGGCTGACGGGAGGCATGGAGATATGGGAGAGGAAGCTCACGAGGCAAAAAGGATACCCGTGAGAAAATTAACGTCTCACGAAATGAGAGCCGGGCTGGACGCCCGCATCCAAACGTTTGAGCAAAGATACGAAATGAAATCCGGGGAAATGAGCCTGGCGTTTTCCCTTGGCCTTGTTCGGGAAACCGCCGAGATTGTCGAATGGATGCAGGTTTATCACGCTCGCAAATACCTGAACGAAAAGACCCCCACGACTGGAATACCTATGACCACTACCGAACCATCCACGAGAAGCGCATAGGAGAGCATCCATTCGTTGACCATGACACCCTAACACCCTTGTTTTTGATGATGCGGTGAAAACAACAGGTGAAAACAACAGGCAAGGTGATTTATGGCAAGAGTTACTCCCTTCCGCGGGTGGCGCTACAATCCTGCGGTGGTAGACGATATGGCCGCCGTGCTGTGCCCGCCCTATGACCTGATAACCCCCCAAATACAGCAGTCGCTTATGAACCGCCACCCGTTCAACGTCATTCACCTGGAGGCAGGGGAAGGTCTCGACTGGTCGGCGGACCCCGCCGGACGCTACGCCGAGACTTCCCGTAGATTCGCCCAGTGGATCAGCGACGGGGTTCTGCAGCAGGACACCGAGCCGGCATATTACCTGCTGCGGCACACCTTCACCCTGGGAGTCAGGGAACGCTTGCGCCTCGGGCTGATCGCCTGCGTTGGCCTGGAAGACTACGAGACCCGGCAAGTGCTTCCCCACGAATTTACGGAAGCCCCGGCCATCCGCGACCGGGTGAAGCTTATGGAGTCGGTATCGGCCAACGTCAGTCCCATCATGGCGCTGTACCGCGACTCCGGCAACGAGCTGGGGCCAGTGTTCGAGCAGGTGATGACAGGCGATCCGGAAGTGGACGCCCGCGACGAATACGGCTCTCACGCCACCCTCTGGCGCATAGCCGGCGATGCTGAAACAGCGGCCATCGCCGGTTTCTTCGCATCCCGCCCCATCTTTCTGGCCGACGGGCATCACCGCTACGAGGCGTCGAGGCAGTACCAGTTGGCTCGCCATGCCGAAGGCGCCGGCGGCGCATCGCTGGCCCACAATTATGTGATGATGACACTGATCGCCTTCGATGACCCCGGCCTCGTGGTCCTTCCCTATCACCGCAGCCTGAGCGGACTGGGCAGCGAGCAGCTTGACCGAGTGCAGGCGCGCCTTTCAGACGTGTTTGACTCCGAGCCTGTCGACGGCGGTCGCTCCGCCGCCGAAATCGCGGGACGGGTGGAGAAGCGGGGGCGGGAGGAGCGCATCATGGCCGCGCTTTTTCCAGAGGGCGCCAGACTGCTCACGCTCCGCCCGTCGGCGGCGGGCGAAGACTGGGGGTCGATGGCCGTATCGGAGGCGTGGGTGCTGGAGGAGAAGATTCTGCGCCCGGAACTGGGCGGGGCCACGCTGCAGCATCTGGGGTTCCTGCACGACCACGACGAGGCGGCAGCGGGGGTAGCCAACGGCTCATTGCAGATGGCCTTCCTGATGAAACCGTTCCCCATGGATGCTTTCGAGGAAATCGTAGGCCAGGGCCAGCGTCTGCCCCGCAAATCCACTTTCTTCTACCCCAAGCTGCCCACCGGCCTGGTAATTAACCGGGTAGACGGGGAGATATAAGGCGGTGCGCCGGCCTCCCCCGGAAACGCCACAGGGTCGCGCAGATATGCGGCCCTGTCTGCTTGAACAACGCGGACAGGCGGAGCCCGCACTCAGGCCCGCTCTTCATACCTCGCAGTGATGGCCTGTTCAGCGCGCTTGCCCTGGACGGCGATAAACTCTTCCAGGCGGCGTATTTCTGCCAGCGTTTCCGCGTCGTCCGCCCCGCTCCGCCGCAGGCCGGCCAGCGTGGTGCGCGCCTCGTCCACCTGCTTCAGCACCGTCAGAGCCTCCAGCTCCTGCTGGGCGGTGGCCTTAATCTGCAGCACCCTGCGGCGCACTGCCTCGGCATCGGCCAGCCGTTCCTCGATTTCACCCATGGCGGCCAGCGATGCGTCCAGGCTGGCCTGTCCATAGATGGCCTGGCGGGGAACCCGGCGAAGCTGCTGGCGGAACTGAGAAATCTGCGCGTCCAATTGCGCTTCTTTGTTGTCCATTTCAGCCAGGCCAATACGCAGATTGGCCATAGCCTTCTCCAATTGGGAAACTGACACTTTGCGCTCCGGGGCCTGTTAGCTGGCGCTGAAGCCCACCTGGGGAAGAAGCTCTCTCAGGGCATCTATTACCTCTTCGATATCGTCCTCGGTTACGTGGCCCAGGTGTCCGATGCGGAAGATGCTGCCGCTCAGCTTGCCCTGCCCGCCGGCCAGCACCACGTTCTTCTCCGTGCGCAGACGGCCCATCAGAGAGCGACCGTCGATACCCTCCGGCATCTTCACCGCAGTAACGGTATCGGAAGCGCAGCGCTCATCGGCAACCAGCAGCTCCAGGCCCAGCTCGCGAACGCGGTCGCGGGTAAGCTGGCCGATCGCGGCGTGCCTGCCGAACACGCTCTCCAGCCCCTCGTCCAGGATCTTGTCGAGGCCCAGGCTCAGGCCGTACATGGCGGCAACGTTGGGCGTAAATGGGGTCTGCCCGCGCTCCAGCGTCTTCTTTGCTTCTTCCAGGTCGAAGTAGAAGCGGGGCATCCTGGCTGTCTTACGGGCTTCCCACGCCCGCTCGCTGACGCTGATAAAGGCGAGGCCGGGCGGAATCATAAAGCCCTTCTGCGAGGCAGTGCCCACCAGGTCGCAATCCCAGGCGTCCACGGGTAGGGGCAGGCAGCCCAGGCTGCTCACTGCGTCCACCAGCAGCAGCTTGTCGAACTCCTGCTTGGCGATGCGGGCAATATCCTCCAGCGGGTGAGTAACTCCTGTAGAAGTCTCGTTATGGGTGATCATCACGGCCCTGGCTTCCGGCTCGTCGCGAAGAGCTTGCCGGATAGCGTCAGGGTCGATGGGATCGCCCCACTCAAAGTTCAGCCGGTGAACCTCGGCGCCAAAGGCCTCGGCCATGTCTATAAAGCGGTCTCCGAAGGAGCCGGCAGAGGCCGCAACCACCTTGTCTCCAGGCGACAGAGTGTTGACCAGCGAAGCCTCCAGAGCGCCGGTGCCGGAGGCGGTCAGTATGAACAGGTCGTTGGATGTCATAAAGACCTGCTTCAATTGGGCGGTGACTTTTGTGATCAAGTCGTCGAACTCGGGGCCGCGATGGTTGATCATCGGGCTGCCCATAGCCTCGACAATGTCGTCGGGAATGGGAGTGGGGCCGGGGGTTCGCAGGTTCTGGGGTTCTATTTTCAGCATGTCACGTCCTTAATGCGCCTGTCCAGTGGAGAAGCGGATGCTCTCCGCTGCCTGCCCGCCGGAAGACGCTCTGCAAGCGCATAGCCGCAGGTGCGGCGTGATCCGGCAAAGCAACGCTGAGCAATCATTATATCATCAGGTATATCATCAGGCCGCCGCTCCACGGCTGATTCAAGAGCAGTGGAGCGATTGCCTCCGTCGAGAGCGAAACGCTGGCGCTGCCCGTATTATAATGCTTTCAGTCGCGGCAACTGGCAAACTGATGGCAGCCAACACACCAGCGCCCAGCGGCGCCATGGAGGATATGATGGCACTGGAACTGAATATCGGCCACACCGCCCTGCTGGCCATGGACTTCGAGAACGACATAGTCCACGAGGAGGGGGCGTTCAAGGACTTCGGCTTCGCCCAGATGGTCAAGGACAACGACGTGCTCGGCAAAACCGCCGGTCTTCTGGCCGCGGCCCGCAGCGCCGGCATCCTGGTAATCTATGTATCGGTCAAGTTTCGACCCGGTTACCCGGAGCGCCCAGCCAACGCCGGGCTGTGGCAGGGGCTGCACGGCGCAAACGCCCTGATCGAAGGCACCTGGGGCGCTTCGATCCACGATGCCGTGGCTCCGCTGGAGGGCGAGCCAACGGTAACGAAGCGCGGCGTTTCGGCCTTCATGGCCTCCGACCTGGAGCCGATTCTGAAGAACAGGCGCATCGGCACCCTGCTGCTTGCTGGGGTAGCCACCAACTTCGTCGTCGAGGGCACGGCCCGGGAAGCCAGCGACCGGGGCTATAACGCCGTGGTCGTCGGCGACTGTTGCGCATCGGTGAGCCAGGAGGCCCACGACGCCGCCCTGAGCGTCGCCCTTCCCTTCCTTTCCACCATATCCGACAGCCAGGAAGTGATCGCCGCCCTGTCTGCGGCCTAATCGGGCGCGCAGCCCCCTGCGGCCGCCCTCCACAAACGACCGGCACAGCCAGCCAGCGGAAACTTCCAGGCATCAGGCCAGATGTTAGGATATGGGAGCAGACTGATGGGAGAACCTGACATATGACTCAACCGGCCGACCTACTGAAGGGACTGAACCAGGCGCAGCGGGAAGCCGTCGAGGCAATCGACGGCCCCCTGCTCATCGTGGCCGGGCCGGGCAGCGGCAAAACCCGCGTCATCACTCACCGCATCGCCTACCTGGCGCAGGTCCACGGCGTCAGCCCCTTCAGTATCCTGGCCATGACCTTCACCAACAAGGCGGCGCGTGAGATGAAGGAGCGTCTCGGCGTCCTCGCCGGCGGGCAGGCCGAAGCCCTAACCGTCGGCACCTTCCATTCCTTCTGCGCCAGGCTTTTGAGGCGCGAGGGAGAGTTTATCGGCCTGTCCCGCAACTACTCCATATTTGACGATGACGACCAGATTTCCGCCATCAAGCAGTGCCTTGAGCTGGCTGGCTACGACCCCAAGCGCCACCCTCCCCGGGCGGTTCTGGCGAAGATTTCTCAGGCCAAAAGCGTCTTGCAGGATTCCCAGGCCATGGCGGTTCAGGCTCGGGGGGATTACTTCGAAGAAGTCTGCGCCCGAGTCTACCGTCACTACGAAGAACTGCTGGCTCGTAACAATGCTGTGGATTTCGACGACCTGCTTCTGCGAACGGCGCAGCTTTTCCGCGAGTATCCGGCGGTGCTGCAACGCTGGCAGGAGCGCTACGGCTACCTGATGGTCGACGAGTTCCAGGACACTAACGTCGCCCAGTACAAACTGAGTCAGCAGTTGGCGCAGGCGCACCAGAACTTCTGCGTGGTAGGCGACCCTGACCAGTCTATCTACTCGTGGCGCAGCGCAGATGTGCGCAACATCCTGAATTTCAAGGCCGACTACCCCAGGGCGCGGGTAATCTCGCTGGGGCAGAACTATCGCTCCACCGCAACCATTCTGAAAGCCGCCAAAGGGCTCATAGAATCCAACGGCCAGCGCATCGACCACAACCTGTTTACCGAGAACAACCCAGGCGTCCCGGTGCAAGTGGGCGAAGCCTACGACGAGGACCAGGAGGCCGCCAGCGTTATCGCCGAGATCAAGCGGCTGAACCGCGAGGAAGGCTTCAAGCTGGGCGACTGCGCAGTTATGTACCGAGTCAACGCCCAATCCCGCGCACTGGAAGAAGCCTGCCTGCAACAGGGCATGAAGTACCGGCTGGTGGGCGGCACGCGATTCTATCAGCGCAAGGAAATCCGGGACCTGACCGCCTATCTCCGTCTGCTCTACAACCAGCAGGACGACCTGAATCTGGCGCGGGTGGTGGGCGTTCCTCCCCGCGGCATAGGGGCCAGGTCGATGCAGCAGCTTGGCGACTGGGCTTTGTCTAGCGGCCTTTCCCTGTTTGACGCCATGCGCGAGATTGCCTCCGCCTCAAACCCGATGGCGAAGAAACCGTGTCCCGTCCCTCTGCCGGCCCGCGCCGCTGCGTCGATAGCCAGGTTTGCCGCCCTCATAGACCGGCTGGCCGCCCTGAGCCGCGAAGTGGAAGTGGTAAAGCTCATCGACCTGCTGCTGGCAGAGTCGGGCCTTCAGAAGCATATACAGGAGGGCAGCGACCGGCCCGAAGAGCGCTGGGAGAATGTGATGGCCTATCGCGGCATCGCCCAGGAGTTCAACGCCGAAACGCCTCCCGATGGGCTGGGGGCGCTGCTGGAACGCACGGCGCTGGTGTCGCAGGTGGACGAACTGGAGGACGCAGAAGACTCTATAACCCTTATCACCCTGCACCAGGCCAAGGGGCTGGAATTCCCGGTGGTGTTCATGGTGGGCCTGGAAGAGGGGCTGCTGCCCCACAGCCGCTCTCTGGACAGCGAGGAGCAGACGGAAGAGGAACGGCGCTTGTGCTATGTAGGGATGACCCGCGCCGAAAAAAGGCTGTACCTTCTGCGCGCCTTTCGACGGGGGTTCCGGGGCGGAACCGGCGGCATTGCGCCCGCTTCCCGCTTCCTGTGCGAGATTCCGCCGGAACTGGTGCAATCTGCCGCGCTGGCCGCGTCGTCCGCCCCGATTCCAAACCTGGAGAGTTCCGGTTCCAATACGGAAAGAGCAGGGCGCGGACCTTCTATGCGGGGCGCCGCCCTGGCTGCCGCTGCGGCCTCTGCACCGGCCCGTCCTTCCGTCCGGGTGGGCGACGCCGTGCGCCATACAGCCTTCGGAGACGGCATCGTAACTGCCTGCGAAATCACGTCGTCAGACGTTGAGGTTACCGTCGAATTCGCCAGGGCAGGCGTCAAGCGCCTGCTGCTGAGCTTCGCTCCGCTGCAACTGCTTGGGGCCGAAAGCGATTCAGACCATGGCGGGAGGTAGCGACTTCCGGGATATGCTAGACAAGACGCGACATTTCGCCCATCGCCTCACTCACTCCCACAAGTTCGAATACTTCATCATCGGCCTCATCCTCTTGAACGCCGTCCTGCTGGGACTGGAAACGCTGCCCGTTGTGAAAGACGGGTATTCCCCGTGGATTACTTTGGGGCAGAGCATTATCCTCGGCGTGTTTATTGCCGAAGCGGCGATGAAGATTTACGCCGTCTCGCCGCGCGCCGACCGCTATTTCCGCGATGGATGGAACCTGTTCGACTTCTCAGTCATCGTGTTCTCGCTGATTCCGGCCACTGGGGGATTCGCGGTCATCGCAAGGCTGGCGCGGCTGCTCCGACTCCTGCGCCTGGTCTCGGCGGTGCCGGAACTGCGGCTGATCGTAACTACTCTGGTGCGGTCGATTCCCAGTATGCTGCATATCGTCGCCCTGATGAGCCTGATGGCTTACATCTACGCCATCATCGGCTATCAGCTCTTCCACGAGCACGATCCCGAACACTGGCGCAACCTGGGCGTATCTCTGCTGTCGCTGTTCCAGGTGGTGACGCTGGAGGGATGGGTCGATATTATGCGAAAGGCGATGGAGTACCACCCGCTGACATGGATATACTTTATCAGCTTCGTGGTGCTGGGAACTTTCGTGGTGATCAATATGTTCATCGCGGTGGTGATTAACAACCTGGACGAAGCCAAGCAGGAGCGGCTGCGCCAACTGGAGCAGCCGCCCACCGCCGAGACGCTGCTGGCCGAGCTGCGCTCCACCCAGCAGTCACTCCGCAGGCTGGAGGAGCAATTGCGCCGCCGTCAGGAACTGGACGATGCGCATTCGCCGGACTGACCGGCGCAGGAGCGACAAGAGCGGATGCCTGGTCTCCCGTCCGGAGGGTGAAACGCCCTGCGCCGTCTACTTCAGCCAGTTGACGCGGTTGCTCAGCGTGCCGATCCCGCTGATCTCGATTTCGCAGAGGTCTCCGTCCCTCATATTCTCGGTGGCGCCCTCGGTTCCCATCCACAGCACGTCGCCGGGCGCCAGCGTCAGGTACTTGCTCATCTCGCTGATATAGTGACGCACGCCGAAGAGAGCGGTGGCTACGTCGTACTCGCCCACCACCCGGTCGTTGACGCGGATGGTGACATGCAGATCGTCGGGGTTCAGGTCGGTGACGATCCATGGCCCCATGGGCTTGAAGGTGTCGGTGTTCTTGGCCCGCCACATAGTGCGGTCGCTGCGCTGCCAGTGCCGCTCGCTGACATCGTTGCCGATAGTGTAACCGAGCACGTAGTCCAGCGCCTCGGTCTCGCCGACATTGCGGCAAGACTTGCCGATGACCACCACCAGCTCGCCCTCGTACTGCAATTCCTCGGTGGAGTCTGCTGGAACTACGATGTCGTGGCCGTGGGGAACCAGGGCATTGTTGGCCCGATAGCCTACGTCGGCCTTCCTGGGCAGATTCGGCTCCTCGCCCCTCATCTGGGCGGCCCAGGTAATGTGCTCCGGGTAGTTAATGCCGGCAGCGTAGAAGGTGGGCGGTATGACCGGCACCTCCAACCGGACTGCGCTTAAAGAGTGCGTCAGCCCGGTTTTCTCGTGTTCCCCGAAGGGACTGCCGGAAACCTGGTGAACCATCTCGCCTTCGATAATGCCGTAGGATGTAGACCCGTTGGCGGTGTACCGGCACCACTTCATGATTCGCCCTCCTGCATTGTTCCATCGTTCATTGTTGAAATTGGCCTGAACTGCCGATGCGCTGTTTGCGCGGCTGCGATTATGTCGAATGCGCCCGGGGTCGAAGCCCGGCGGAGCGCCGCTTATGCATAGAGCCGCCCATCGCCTTCCCGCTTCACCGGAAGCGGCGGAGGCTCGCCAGTAATCCTGGGGCTCTGGCGCCCCGGCAAGCGGAACTGTGCAAGCCCGGCCTTTTCTTTGATTGCCGCATTTCCCGTTCCGCCGGATAAACAGGGTATCATTGGGCGGGGCCGCTTGCCCTATATTCTAAATCAGGGGATGGGAATATGCGATTGGAAGGAAAGACGGCGCTGATCACCGGCGCCAGCCGCAACATCGGCAGAGAAATTGCCCTGGCCTTTGCCCGCGAGGGCGCCGACCTGGCGCTGAACACCCGCCAGAGCGCGAAGGAGCTGGACACCGTGGCAGCCCAGTGCCGTGAACTGGGCGCGAATACCGTGACCGCCGTCTGCGATGTGGGCGACGCCGACTCAGTGCGCCGCATGGTATCGGAGGGGATTGACCAACTGGGCAAAATCGACGTGCTGGTGTCCAACGTCGCCATCCGCCCGCACAAGCCGATTACTGAAGTGCCGGACGACGAATGGCTGCGGGTGATGAACACCAACCTGAACTCGGCCTTCTACCTGTGCAAGGCTGTTCTGCCAGGTATGCTGGAGCGACGCAGCGGCAGCATCATTGCGCTGGGCGGCCAGTCGTCCATCACCGGGCGGCCCAACACAGCCGCCGTAACTGCCGCCAAAACCGGTCTGCTGGGGCTGATACGGGCCATCGCCGCCGAGTCTGCTCCGCGCAACGTCCGGGCCAACATGGTCAACCCCGGCTCCACCGATACATCCCGCGAACATCCCGAATGGTATCCGGAGTTCCAGGGAGACGCGGGCCGGGGATCCGCCCGGCATCTGCAAGACCTGCCCATGGGGCGCCAGGCCACTGTTCAGGATGTTGCCAACGCCTGCCTGTTCTTCGCCAGCGACGAATCGGCCTACATCACCGGCGACAGCGTGAACGTGATGGGCGGGAGATACATAGTCTAGCCGCCTTCGGCCAGGCGCCACGCGGCGGCGGCGGCTCCCATAATGCCGGAATTGTCTCCCAGTACCGACGGCGCCAGGTTGAAGGATTTGTGCAGCTCGCTCATCAAGCGGTCGCAGATTCTCTCCCTGATGCGGGGCAGCAGATTCAGTTGGGTCAGGCCCTCGGACACGCCGCCGCCCATGATAATCAGGTCGGGGTTGAACAGGTGAACGGCGTTTGCCAGGCCAACGGCCAGCCCATCGATAGCGTGAAGCATCACCTCATTGGCGAAGGAGTCGCCTTGTATGGCGGCAGCCGCCACGGCGCGGGCTGTGACTTCCTCTGGAGGCAGGGCCGTCAGGGACGACCCGAAGGCGCTCGCCCCGCTTCCCGACTCCCTCCCAGAGCTGGAGAGGCGCGGTGCGGCGAGCGCGGCGCGGGCGTAGTTGGCAATAGCCGTCCCCGATGAGACTGCTTCGAGGCAGCCCCGTTTGCCGCACTGGCAGCGCGGGGCATCGGCCGCGGTATCGACGGTGGTGTGTCCAACCTCGGCCGTCAGCCCGTTGGCTCCCAGCACCAGCGAGCCGCCCTCGATCACTCCGCCGCCGATGCCGGTGCTGACAGTCACGTAGAGCAGGCTCCGGGGCGGCCGACCAGACAGGGCGGCATCCCGGCCTGCTCCGAAATGGTATTCGCCCACAGCGGCGAGGTTCGCATCGTTGCCGGCGGCGACGGGAAGGCCGTACTGTTCCTGCCAGATACTCTTCAGCGACAATCCGTCGAGGGCCATCAGGTTGGGAGGCTGGTAAAGGATGCCGCTCTCCGGATCGACAGGACCCGCCACCGCTATGCCAATGCCGAGGGGCTGGAACTCTTCGAGGGCAAAGGCCTCCGACAGCAGAGAGGAGGCAAGGGTCAGGTACTCGTCCGGGCCGCCCTCCCGGGGGTTGGGGCGTCTCGCCTGCCACAGGACTTTGCCCTGCCGGTCGATCAGCGCCGCCCGGCACCAGGTTCCGCCCCAGTCCACGGCCACCATCGCCGACTCCGGCGCGTTTTGTTGAGCGGTCATCAGTTTCGCCTCTTCAGCAGCAGGGTATCCAGAATCTCGCGCAGCAGGTCGGCGCGCATAGGGCCGGAAAACTTGCGGACTATCCGGCCTTCGCGGTCCAGAAAGAATTTCTCGGGGATGCCCCGGACGCCATAGCTGATGGCGATTCTGCCTTCCTCGTCTATCCCGTTAGGGTATTCGTGGTTCTGCTGCTGCAGGAACAGCCGGGCGTCTCCGGCGTTATCCCACAGGTTGAATCCGACAAACTCCACGCCACGATCGCGGTATTCATCGTATACCTGGGCCAGAACCGGCGCCTCGTCGCGGCAGGGAGGGCACCACGAGGCCCAAAAGTCCAGCATCACCACCCGCCCGCGCAGTTCGGCGCTTTCGATTTCCCCGCCGCCCAGCAGCGTCATCGTGAATTCCGGCGCGGGCTGCGCGTCGACGTTCAACTCGACGATGCGGCTGTTGACCGCCAGGCCTCCCCTGGCGGGGCCCGACGTGAACAAGGCCCAGGTCAGGATGCCCAGGAACGCCAGCACGGGAACGGTCACAAGGGCGACAATCAGCCCGCGCCGTCCGAACGGCAGTCCGCCTCGGCGGGCATCGGCCTGCAAATCGGCAGGATTCTCTGTCGAATGATCCATCACTCTTCGGTATTCCGTGGTTCGCCCAGAGCAAGGGACGTCAGCCCGGCCCGCTGCTGCAGGTAATCGTCCTCTTCCACATCGCCTCGCAGGTAGCGCTCGTCCAGGGCCGCCAGGCTGGCGACGGCCTCGGCCCGCTGCGGATGCGGTGATAACGGCCTGGCTTCTATCGCGTGGGCGTTATCCGCCTCGCTTCGAGTAAGTTCCAGGCCAGCCTTGCTAACGGCAGGGCGATAACGCCGGAATATACCCAGGACCAGCAGAGCCAGCAGAGCCGCGCCGGTGGCCGACGGTATCGCCGTCATCCAGAAGGGGCCGCCGGAAAGCGTCCGGCCCACGCGGGCCGTCACTCCCGGCTGCGGCAGAC
The DNA here is from genome assembly GCA_965115955.1 of Dehalococcoidia bacterium. Classification (GTDB taxonomy): domain Bacteria; phylum Chloroflexota; class Dehalococcoidia; order Lucifugimonadales; family UBA3495; genus VXOI01. The sequence continues at coordinate 470,055 of OZ220473.1, forward strand.
CGTCCAGGCGTATGTCAACGCCGGGGCCGGCGGGAACGTCCCGGACTTCCCAGGCCCGGTAGACCTGGTCGCCTATGCCCACCGGCGGGCGGACCGTCAGGCTCCCGACTTCCACGCCGGGCCATCGATCGGGGATCAGAACCTGGAATATGCCTGCGCCTTGGGGCAAACTGTTGCGGAACGAAAGGCTGCTGCTCTCGTAGGGGAAAGTGTAAGCGAAATCCACGCTGTGCTGACCGGGAGGCACCGGGGCAGTCAGAGCAAAGCCGGAGCCGACGGATATGATCTCGCCGCCCCGCAAGTTGGATTGAACGGTCACATCGGCGGCGTTGGGCGGCAAGGCAAAGCGCATAAAACTGAACATCCCCGGCCTTGCCGTTTCCAGGTTGGGCCGCAGTGTCCGGTCGGTTGGGTTGGTGAAGCGCACAAATTCCGTGGCTGTGGCAATCCGCTGGGCCTCGTCAATCCCGGCAATCACCATAACCTGGCGTTCCACCAGAATGATGCTCGCGTCCTCCGTCGCTTCGTGAACGGTTATAACAACCTCATCTTCGAGTTCGTCCGGCTGCAGGGAGCGTCCGTAGAATACGCCGCCGTAATCCACGCTCAGGTTGTAGACGCTTCCCGGATGCAGGGGTACGTCATCGAGGGCAAAAGCGCCGTCGGGGTCGGCCTCCGTCTGCCCGGTGCCGCCGAGCGTTCCGTCCGGGCCGGTTATCAGCATCAGAACGACCAGGCCGCCTGGCGCAGCGGCCCCGGCGGTACCATTGACGACTCTTCCCTTAATCGACAGAGAATCCTGAGCATGCGCCTCACCGGACGGCATTATCAGCAGGCCTGTGACCATGCCGCCAAACAACAACGCAGGGAAAAGCAGACGCGTCGCGAAACATCGACGCACAGGGAAGGAAACCATTTGCAACAGAGAATCGTCCCGTCCTAACCCTCTCCCCGAAGGAGAGAGGAATCTGCGCTGGCAGTCGCTCCGCACTGAGGGCAGGGAGTGTCTGCGATGGGGGGTGCGGCGTCGCACTGCGGACAGCCCGCCCACGGCCTTTCTTCCCTCTCATCGGCCAGGGCGGAATCCTCTTCTTCCTTCCCTGCCGCTCTGGGGTCATCGGAATCGCGTCCATTCATTCTGGAGCGGGCTGTCATCACTTCCCGCTCCAGAGCCAGTTCCGGCGGAGCATCCCCCCACTCCAGAATGGCCTTCACCGCAAAAGCCGCCTGCATACGGTAAGACTGCAGCTGCTGGCGGTATTGCTCTTCGGGAACGTTACCCAACTGGTACTCCAGCTCCAGGGTGTCTATAGAGTCGCAGATCGAGTCCAGCCCCACGCTGTCATCCCCTGGATACTCAACCGACGCATAGTCTTCAGCGTCATCCGCGTTCCCGCGGAAGAATGCATAGCCGACCATCACCAGGCTGAACACCGCAAGGGCAAACCCGACGATAACGGCGAATATAGTCTGGCCGTCCATACTTTCAGTTTAGCAGGAATGGGGCTGCCAGGCGGCGGATTCGGACAACGACGGGCAAGGGGTCAGGCCGTGGTGGGACGGGATGCTTTGCCTCCGCCGCCCCGATTCCCGCCAGGCGGCGAGACTGCGACAGACGGCGCCGGCGCCCTGGCCGGAACGCGGGAGGGTTCCGGCCACAGAGCGATGACGGTTCCCGTCACCATCACCGGGCCTGCCACCCACATCCACCAGATCAGCGGGTTGACCAGGATGCGAAACCCCACGTCGCCGTTGGGCAGGTTCTCGCTAGGCACCACGTAAAAATCCTCCACCGGCGTCGAGCGGATGGCGGCGCGCGTCGAGGCCATGTTGAAATCCGGGTAGAAAGCGCGGTTGGGGCTGATGACGTCCAGAAATTCGCCGTCCCGGTAGACTTCTACCGACGAGACGAACTCGGTGCGGTTCCCGAAGGGGATCGCCGTTGTGCCTGTGTAGCGGATCTCATAATTTTCCACGCTGACGGACTCCCCCGGCGACAGCACCACGTCTTTCTGCGTGCTGAAGAATGAAGTGCCGACGATGCCCAGAGCGACCATCAGCACGGCCAGGTGCACGATGTAGCCGCCGTACCGGGGCCGATTGGCCCAGATGAGATGGAGGAAAGCGACAGCGTAGTTTTCCCGGGAGCTGCGATGCCGGGCCCGGGTTCCCCGGAGCCATTCCACCAGAATTCCCGCCGCCACGAACGCCGCCAGCCCGAACCCCGCCACTGCGTACTCCTTGCGCAGGCCCGCGACCAGCAGCGCCGCCACAGTCAGCGCCGCAGCCGCAGCCGGCACGGCCAGGGCGCGGCGGATGCTGGCCCAGTTGGCCCGACGCCAGGGCAGCATTGGCCCGACGCCCATCAGGAACACCAGCGCCAGCATCAGCGGCCCGTTGACCTGGTCGTAGAAAGGCCGGGCTACGGTTATTTCCTCGCCGCTGAAAAGCCTTGATATCAAGGGGTAAACCGTGCCCCACAGCGTTACGAAGGCTATGCCCAACAGCAGCAGGTTATTAACCAGGAAGGCTGCCTCGCGAGACAGCATCGAATCCAGGTTCTGAGCGCTCTTCAGCAGCGGGTAGCGCCAGAAGAACACGACGAAGGGGACAATCACGCCGATTGCCAGGAACAGCAGGAACACCCACCCCAGCGTAGAGGCTCCAAAGGAATGCACCGACGGCACAGAGCCGCCCCGGTTCATAAACATTCCATAGAGAGCCAGCCCGAAGGCCACGTTGACCAGGGCAATGTTCCACATCCGGAACATTCCCCGTCGTTTCTGCACCATGATGGAGTGGATAAAGGCAGTCAGAGCCAGCCAGGGCATAAAGGCGGCGTTTTCCACTGGGTCCCAGAACCAGTAGCCGCCCCAGCCCAGGATGGTGTAGGCCCACCACGATCCCAGCAGGAGCCCGCCGGCCAGCAGCGCCCAGGTGATGATTCCCCAGACCCGCCCCGGATCTACCCATTCGTCGCCTGTCTTGCGGGCCAGCAGCGAACCGAGGGCAAAGGCGAAGGGTATGCTGATACCCACCAGCCCGGCCATCAGCGCCGGCGGGTGGAAGAACATGCCGAAGTGCGTCAGCAGGGGATTGATGCCTTCGCCGTCGGCAGGCACGAAGGGCAGCTTATCGAAGGGATTGGCCATAAACGCCATAACAGCCAGGAAGAAGGTGAGCGTCAGCATCAGCACGCCGGTGGTGTAGGGCAGCGCGTCGCGAACCCGCTCCGGCGCTCGCCACACCGCAATCGCCGCCATGGCCGACAGCACCATGGCGATATACAGCAGCGACCCCTCGTTGCCCGCATAGAAGGCAACCCAGGTGAAGTGGTCGGGCATTGCCAGATCGCTGTGACGGGCCACGTAAGCAATCTCAAAGTCCCGTCCTATGAAGGACGCCACGAGGCTCATTGTGGAGACGAACAGCACCACTACGGTGGCGTACATCGCCGCCTGCGCGCTGTCTACCAGCGCCCCAGAGCCGCGCAGCTTCCCGGCAACAGAGCCAACGCAAGAGTATGCAGCCAGGGCCAAAGCGAGCCACAGGCTAATTGCGCCCAGATCACCCATTCCCCGCTCCCTCTCCTGTGGAGTCGCCGGCTGTGCGGGCAGCGTCTGACGGTCGCCGTTCACAGCCCTTCTCCGCTTCCTCGCCGGAAAAGTCTCCGCCGGAAGAGTCCTGGCCGGAAGAGTCCTGGCCGGAAGAGACAACCGGACGGGCATCCCCGGAACGCGAATTGCGCCGGGCCAGAATGAGCCGGTCTGCGATTTCCAGGTACGGCGACATTTCCGGGTCATCGGCTGTCGGAAGAACTGCCGGGGAATGTCCTGAGGTGGACGGAGCGGCGGCAGGGCGGACGCGCCCCGTCATTGCCCGAAGCACCAGGAACACTCCGCCCAGCCCGGCGGCCACTCCCGCGATGGGCAGTATCCAGGCCAGCAGATTCACCCCCGACTTGGGCGGCGCCGCCAGAATGTCGGGGCCGTAACGATCGGCGAAGTAGTCCAGCACTTCCTCTCGGGTTTTGCCTTCCGCCAGCATCTCTCTTACTATGACCCGCATCTGGAAGGAGATTTCCACCTGGGCCTGGTCTATCGTCTCGGCGGGGCAGACGGGACACATTATCATCCGGTCGATCTCTTGCGCTCGCCTCTCCAGCGCATCATCCAACCCCGGTTCCGGCGGAGACTGGGCGTTAACCGGAGGGGGCGCAAGAAAGAATGCGAAAACCGGAACCAGAAGAAGGAGCAGCAGAGAATTCTTGATGATCAGCAAGAGTGTCTCTCCGCTGCCCCCCGTGTGTGGATATATCTGCGTGCGTATTATACAGGGCCGGAAAAACAAGGCCGGAAGCTGGGATTACCGGGATGGCGCGCCGATGTATTCAGAGATGGCGGCCCGTTCCTCTTCGCTCAGCAGTTTTCCGAAAGGAGGCATGACAGAATTGGGGCCGAACGGCCGGACATTGGATCTGAGGTATCCCTCGATAATGCCCGGGTCCAGAACCGTCAGATCAGGCGGCCTCGGTTCACCGGATTCCGGGTCCAGGATATTGTACTGGTAACCGTAGCCGCCGTCCGCGGCCCTTCTCGTAAGCCGCTGCAATACGGGCCCGCTATCCCTTCCGTCGGAACCGTGGCACATCTGGCAGTTTATCTCGTAAAGGTGCGCGGCGGAGTCGTCGGTAGTGTTGGGCGGCGCCGGATACCACGCCACCGCGCCGGGCACGCCCGACAGTCGCGGCGGTTCGTGGGATTTGTAGGACTGCTGGTAATGCTGTTCGTAGAATATGTCTACCGGATAGCTGCCGGAAGTGCATCCGACTACAGACAAAGCGGCAGACAGCGCCAGGCCGACGATTACCAGCCGCGCGGCATGCGTCCTCCCTCTGTTTCTTTTCCGACGGAGGAAAGAACTTGATTCGTGCTTCAGGCGCCTCAAGATATGGAAAGTCATTTCGGGAGACCGGCCTCTAATTCTCGCGTACCACGTCAACGGCGCCTGCCTGGGTGAACAGTGCGGAAACCTGGGGAAGCCGCTCTTCTTCCACGTTGGCCAGCACGCCAATATAGCCTTCGGTGATGCGGGTATCGTACAGGCCCTGCTTGAAGCTGGGCAGCCGGGATTCGAATATTATGCCGATGATGGTGAATATGATGGCGGTCAGCATAGTGCTTTCGTAGGTTACCACCGCCATCGGAGGCAGAGACAGGATGGGCTTGCCGGCCTGCACCAGAGGGTAGGCCATCTGGGTCATCGACGTCAGCAGGATGCCGATCGTCAGGCCCACCAGCGCGCCGCACAGGGGGAATATGTATAGCCGGTGACCCTCGTGCCGCTCTCCAAAAGCCCCTTCAGGATAGGGCGTGTCGGTAAGGAAGTCATAATCCGTAGGCGGCACGCCGGCGCGCTGAAGAGCGTCTCCGGCCTCTGCCGCGTAGTCCGCGTCCTGAAACAGTCCCAGTATTGGTCGCTTTGCCATCTCCGTTCCTTCTCATCGACGGGCTTAATGACGGTGGGTTAGTCCTCTCTGAAGACCGCCGGAACCTTCACCCGGCCGATCTTAACCTCGGTTCGAAGAATTTCATATTCCTTGATGTCGTACAGTGGTATCAGCGGCGCCACCCGGGCTATAAGCAGCATCAGCATTGACACCAGCGCAAAAGTAGCCCCGATAATGGCCCACTCCACCGCGCTGGGGGTGTAGACCGTGTACCAACTGAAGGTGAACACCTGCTTGTTCTGAAGGCCCGGCACGATGATTATGAACCTTTCCAGCCACATCCCGATGTTCACAGAGATACAGGCTATCGACATTATCCACAGATTCCGGCGGAACGAGCGCGGCAGCCACAGGGCAACCGGCAGGAAATAAGTGGTGAACACGAACACCATCATCCATATGTTCCAGGGATTCTGCATGAACTGAAGATCGCGCACCGCCAGTTCGTCGGCCTCTCTTCCATAGAAACCGAAGAGGATTTCCATCACGAAGAAGTAGAACCAGCCCGTTGCCACTACGATGAGCAGCCGTCCCAGGGCGTCGATGTGTTCGGGCCGGATGTAGTTCTGCCACCCGTAAATGTAGCGCAGGATGATCATCACGAAGGCCACGGCGGAAACGCCGGAGTGCACTGCGCCCACCACGAAGTAAGGGGCGAAGATAGTGGAGTGCCAGGTTTTGACCGCCACGGCCATGCCGAAGTCCCAGGACACTATAGAGTGCACCGAAACGAACACCGGCAGGATCAGAGCGGAAAGCAGCACGCCCGCGATAATCTGAAGCTTCCATTGCCGGGGATTGCCTCGCCAGCCCATAGCCAGGATAGTGTATATCCGGTGGCTCAGGCCTCCGAACCCTGTGCCGGGCGCGGTTCGGTCGCGCAGCACGGCGAAGTCCGGCACCAGCGCCACCAGGACGAACAGGATGCTGGACGTCAGGTACGTGTAGACCGCGCTGGGGTCCCACACCAGGGGAGAGCGCACATTGGGCCAGATACCCCGCGCATAATCATAGGGAGCGAAGGGGATGGTATAGATCCAGTAAATCGTCCGCCACGGACGCCCGGTATGTATCAGAGGCATCATCATGGCGGTCATCAGCGAGAATACGGTCAGAATTTCGGCGGCCCGGGTGGCGGGACGGCGCCATTCAGCCTTGGAGAGCCGCAGGATAGCCGAGAGCATCACGCCGGCGTGGCTGATGCCGATCCAGAACACGAAGTTGGTGATAAAGAAGCCCCACATCACCGGGCGGTTCAGGCCTGTGACGCCAAACCCCTTGTTCACCAGATAACCGGCAGCGCTGAATCCCCCCAGTACTATCAAACCCAGGATGATAACCGTAATGGGAAACCATTTGGGCGACTGGAGAATAGAGACCAGCAGCTCGCGGTTTATCTGCCGGTAGGGTATGGGCGTCCTGCCTTCCTGCATCTTTCCTCTGCTATCGCCTTTTTAACGCAGCGGCGCGATGGCGCTACGACGCTATGGGAGTTTCCTCCCCTTATTCATTGCGTCTTTGCTTTGCGTTAAAGAACTATTCAGGTTTGGCCAATACCAGGTATTCGCCGCGCACGAAGCGGGCCATTCGCTGGTACAGGGCCCCTTCTTTGACTTCCCAGATCGACAGTATCGGGAAAATCCTGGTCGCGATCATGTATACGAAAGCGGCGCCTCCGATACCGCCGAGGATTATGAAAATATCCCACACATCAGGATACGCTGCCGCCGGGACATGGTTCAGGAAGTGAGCGTAAATGTTGCCGGAATTGGCCCCGCCCACAAAAACCCGAACGCTGAACATCAGCGCGCCAGCCGCCGCCGACAGTCCGGCCAGGGGCGGTCCCCAGGCGCTGCGGCGAACCGGATTCCAGAGCAGAATCAGGAACGGGACGGCGAAACTGAGCGCGAGGTTCGCCACGAACACGCCGCCGTAGGACTGGGCGAACAGATACTTGATTATGTTCTGCTCCACCATCAGCCGCCCGAACCAGTAGGTAATGAAGAAGGCGAACAGGTGGTAAGCCCACAGCAGCGTCAGGCCGAGCTGAACTTTGCTGGCGGACCAGAAGACCGACTTTCCGTAATACTCCTGGAAGCCCCCCCATCGTCGCATTACGTACAGGATGATCAGGCAGACGCCCAAGGCAACCTGGAATCCGGTCAGGCTGTAGAACACCGGGAAGATGGAGTCCTTCCAGCCGGGGATCATGCTCTGGGCATAGTCGGAGCTGATGATAAAGTGCACGAAAATCAGCGTCATAAAGTAGAAGGCGCCAAGCAGGGCCAACCCCGCCTTCTGCGCGTTCCACTGTCGCTTCGTGCCGTACCAGTGCCCGGACAGCGTCCGGTAGAGCCAGCCGCGGAAACCGGTCGCGGTATGCCGCGCTTCAGCCATATCGGGCACCGCCGACAGCCACAATATGAACAGCGAGGTTACCGCCAGACCGACCACGCCAGCCAGGTCCCAGGCGTGAGGAGCTCCGATGGGGCCTTCGAACCAGATGGTGCGGCGGATTAACAGATCGTGCCCGTGCGGTTCCGGGTTGGCTATGGGCGGCAGCACCAGCATCATGGGTATGAAGGTGATGATATTGAAAATGCCCACCACGGCAAACAGTTCAGAAACCCGCGACAGGGGGCGCCGCCAGTGGCTCTTCGTAAATCGGAAGGCCACCGCCGCCACCGGGGCCGCGCTGGTGACCATGAACACGAAAGAGAAGGTCGCCATGTAGTAGCCCCACGGCGCCCGGTCGTCGAAGCCGTCGACAGCGGCGCGGGCCACGAATCCTGCCACGCCCAGCGCCAGAAGCCCGAAGGTCAGCAGCAGCCCAAGGGTGAACGCCCTGGGCATGACGGAAATTTTCTCCGCCATGTCGCGCGTTATAACCCTGGGATTTGGGAATATCCACATCCCGGGGTAATGCCCCCCGGACGCGCCCCCGTGCCCTGCGCCGTGGTGAGTATGTTCGCTTTCAGTGGCTGCCATATCTGCTCTTGTCTGAACTGGGATTATGCGGACCAGGAAATTTTAAGGGATCAGAGGCTGTTATTCTCTAAGGAAGGCAAGCCCCTGAATGTGCCGCAACCTCTTGCGGCACAGCGTTACCTGATTAGTGAGCTTCACTGCCTATGGGATATTTGTCAACCTTCTTCAGATAGATAACGTTGGGCTTGGTTCCCATTTCCTCCAGGAGCCGGTAAACCCGGGTTTTGGACTCGTCTATCTCGCCCCCGTGATGAACGATGTCGTATTGCTCGTTAGCCTTCTCGAAGTACTCGTATACGGGGCCGGTAGGATCGGACTGCTCACCGAATTTGAGCGCGTTGGTGGGACATGCCTGAGCGCAGGCGGGAAGGAAGTTGCCGTCCTTCATGCGCTGGTAATTCAGGTAGCGGCCCTGCATCGGCGTCGGCGGGCTTACCTGCGGAATGCGCTCGCCGGTAAGAGGCTCTACGCCCCGGCGCTCTACTGTGATTTCGCCGCGCCGGATGCGCTGCACGCAGAAGGAGCAGCGCTCCATGATGCCCCGGCTGCGGATGGTAACGTCTGGGTTGAGCTGGTTGCGCAGACGTTCAGGCCACTGGGGTTCCCACCAGTTGAAGAAGCGCACCTGGTAAGGGCAGTTGTTGGCGCAGTAGCGCGTGCCTACGCAACGATTGTAGACCTGGACGTTCATGCCCTCGTCGTTGTGATAGGTAGCGTACACCGGGCAGACCGGCTCGCAGGGCGCATTCTCGCAGTGCTGGCACATGATGGGGATGAAGCGCGCCTTGACGTTGGGGAACTCGCCCTCCCAGTAGCGTTCAACCCGGATCCATTCATAGGCCCGGCGCTGCTGGAAATATTCTTTGGTGTTGATGGGCAGGTTATTCTCCGCCTGGCAGGCGACAACGCAGGCCTGGCAGCCGGTGCACCGGTCCAGGTCTACGACCATACCCCACTTGTGGTCTATCCGATTCGTTACCATTCCTGTCCTGTCCTGGACTTGCCGTAGAGTGTGCGCCCGGCCACCGATTCAACTGCGGCCCGCAGCGGAATACGGCGAGGGCGTCCGGTTCCCCTCATGGCGAATCCCCGCTCTTTCTAGTGAGCCTCGCCGGGTCTGATGGTCTTGATAATTTCTTCGGCAGGGCTGAGACCGACTTCAACGGCTCTGGCGGAGCCTTCGAACTTGGAAACGTTCACGCTCTCATCGGTGCGGGAAATACGAACGCGAGTGCCGGCCCATGCCAGCGTCTGCGGCCCCGCCACCCTGGTAGGCTCCAGAATTTCGGCAACGTTGGAACTCTCGGTAGCCGGGCGGTCGGTTGCCCATGGCGAACCGTAGCGGCGGCCGCCGCCGAAGGGAATCCCCACCACTTCCGGCGGGGTAGCCGGGTTAAGATAGGCCACCGCCCGGATGGAACCCCGGGAAGACTCGATGCGCACCACATCGCCCTCGCGGATTCCGTAGCGGTCGGCGGTAATGTCGTTGATCTCGACCCATGTCTGCCAGGTAACCGAGGTCACCGGGTCCGGAGCGGCCTGCAGCCAGGGCAGATGGGCAAGCTCCCCGTCCTGGATAGTGTTGTGCGAAAAGGGCGCCAGATACAAGGTTCCCTCGCCGCCGTATCCGGCGAAGGTGGCGTCCGACGCGCTCTCGATGATACGGCGCAGCAGGCCGGCGCGTGGGCGAGGCGCGCCAGGCCCGGTGGCCGATTCGTCCCACCAGCCGCCGCGTCGCAACAGGGCAGTCCAGAAGGCATCGGCGGTAGCTGCGCTTACAGAGCCCCGGCCTTGCTCGAACAAGGCGTCGGAACTTTCCCTCAGCATTGCGCGGTAGCTGCTCCAGGGCAACTGATCGCCAACTCCCGCCCCTTCGGCCGCCGCCAGCAGCACATCGGGGAAGCTGCGGGGGTCGAGTTCCCAGAGCGGGTTCACCACGGGCTGCTGGAATCCTGCGACCTGGTAACCCGGCCCAGGGTCTGGAATATCATCGCCCCAGTCCTCCAGGTATACCCGGTCGGGCAGCAGGAGATCGGCCAGGGCGGTCGTATCGTCAATGAAGGGCGAGAAGCTGACCACAAAAAGGTCTTGCGCCCTGACTATGGCATCCCGCAGGCCCAGCGAGGTCGGAAGGCCATGCACAGGGTCAACGTTGTGCAGGAGCAGCATACGGGTCTCGCCGTTCCGTATCTGCCTGGACAGCCGGTCGAAGTCATCGAGGGACGCGCTCCGGGCCGTGGCCGGCACTCCTTCCCAGGGGCCGGGCGGATTCAGGCGCACGCCGCCGGTGGCCCCAACGCTGCCCACCAGCCAGTTCAGCACAGTTGCGGCCTCGACATTGAACAGGCCATTGCTGTGCGCCCCGGCTGAACCGCCGGCGATGGCTATACTGGGGCCGTGCTGCGCAAAGTCGCGGGCCAGCTTGCGGATGAACTCCGAAGGGTCCCCGCCGGCGACTTCGCGGCTGATCCCTGCGCGAACGGCCACGCTCTCGGGCCGGTAGGCGTCGAGCAGCTCCCGGCCGGCGCTTCCCCCCAACAGCGCGTCAATATCCACACCCTGGGCCTGGAGGCCTTCGTCCGCTATGACATGGGCGATGCTCAGCGCAAGATGCCCTTCCGTTCCCGGGCGAATGGGGATCCACTTATCGGCGTTGGCTGCGGTCATGGAAAAGCGCGAGTCCACCTGGTACAGAGTTCCGCGGGCGCCGCGCCCTTCTCCTTGTCGAAACTCGCCGTAGCCCCGGTTCCACCGTGTCGGCGAGATCCATGTCGAGAGGAAGTCGGCGCCGAAGGACAGGATGATATTGGCGTTCTCCAGGTCAAAGTCGGGGAGAACGTCCTGGCCGTACACGTTTTTGACAGCGGTGCGGTAAACGTTGTTGTCTACCGGCTCGAAGTTCATCTGCTCGGCGCCGATGGCCTCGGCAAAACGGGCGGTGAGCTGGCCCAGGTGTCCCCGCGACGGCTTCGTCAGCATCACGGTGTAGGCGCCGCGGTCGTTGATCTGGCGGATCAGGGTGTCCATCCCTTCGGAATCCCAGGAGATGGAATCGAACAGCCCGGAACCCCGGTTGCCGCCGCGCTTCATCGCGCCGGGGATTCGGTCGGGGTGGTAAAGGGCCTGCACGCCTGCCTCACAGCGGGCGTGACTCTTTCCCTGGTTCGTTGGATACTGGGGATTGCCCTGGACTTTCTTGGCCCGGCCCTCCATCACCCTCACCAAGATGCCCTCGCAAGAGGGGCAGTTGCGGCACAGGCTGGCATACCAGTTGTCCTTGCCCCGCACCAGGTCTTCAGGAAGGCTTACCGGGCTCTGGATGTTGAGCTCGCCCTCGCGGATGCCGAAACCTTCGCAGGCCACGGCCCCTGCCGCGCCCAAACCCGCCCATGCCAGGAAATGTCGCCTAGTAAGTTTCATTGATGCTGATTCTTCGCCTATGTGTCCTGTATCTTTTGGGGAGGAATCTCCCTCCCCGCCTTGGCTCTTCCTTAACGGGGCGGAAGCGCGCTACTTGTGGCAGATTGTGCAGTCCGTAGGCACGTTGTTCACCCGATGGCAATCCAGACAGGTGCCCATCTTGAGGGATTGCCCGTCTTTGGGCTGCACTTCCTCCATGTTGCCCACGTCGCCGTGGCAGATGGAGCAGGTCTCGGCGATGGTCAACGCCTGATCCACCTCGGCGCCGTTGATGTCGAAGCGCGGGCCGCTGGCTCCTGCCGTGCCCGGATCGCTGGTGAAGAACCGGATGTGGGCCTCGTGGACGAAGCGCACATGGTCGGGCAGGCGATGCACCCTTTCCCAGTCGATGGGTTCCTCGTCGGCGAAGCTCTGCTGCACCTTGGCGATCTCGGTCTGGGCCTGAGCATCTCTGCCGGAGATGTCCTTGTGGCAGAACAGGCACTGCTCGACGGCGGGTACAGTGGCGGCATCGCCCTTGGTTACGTTGCGGTGGCAGAATTCGCACTGGATGTTGTGTTCTTCCACGTGAACGGTGTGGGGGAACCCGACAGGCTGCGCCGAGGCATTGCCCAAACCGAAAGGCGGGTTGGAGAACCAGGAAATGAACAACACGACCAGCACAAAGCCGATGATGACGGTGAAGATGCCGCCCGCCACCATCAGCGGGATCATTTTGGATGAGGGTTTCATTCTTGGGAACCGTTCATGTTTGAGATGCCTGCTTTCACCGCCATGCCCCGTCTTGCCTGGCCTCGAAGAAAAGGCGGCAGGGCGGAACCAGCCTGGTTCAGATCAGCAGCCGATTCCAGAAATTCCTTACGTCGAGAGTCTGGTTGATGCCCAGCGCCAAAATGATGATGGCCGCAACGGCGATAATAAGAGCTATCAATGTCAAGGGCAGCTTGAGCTTTGCAACACCGGGCGGCAAGTGGCCCGTCGATACCGCCGAAGGGATAAGAGCGTGGGCGGTAAGCATGGTTACGGCAAAAGCGACTACCAGTGGGAGGTATATCCAGAACCACTGGAGAAAGAGGTGTATGTTATGCCAGTCAGCACTGGTTAGGGCTTTTGGATCCATGGAATGCTGTTCGTCCTCAAGCTTGCCGAACATGTTCGGCAAGCTGCCGATATATGGCAAAACTTGTCCCCGCTGAGGCGGGGATTGAAGACCCTGCTTTCACTTTGTTGAGAGCCTGTCCTTTTGCTTGCAAAATACACCTGACCTGAAATCCAGTGAAAATTATCACACACTTTGGGGAGTGTCAAGCAAATTCCCTGGAGCAGTATTCCCAACTTGCGCCGGCCTCATAACAGGTTGAAGTTTGGACAGCCGATGACATGTGCCCGCCAATCATTCCGGCGTTCTTGCCGCATCCTCCGGTTCGCTGGTGCAGGCAGAATGAGTTGTCCCGCAACCGGGGGTGAAGGTTCGTCCGCAACAGAGAAAGGGGCGCCGTCAGGGGCGCCCCTTTGCGTCGCCCGGGTGGGTGCGCGGGTCAGGCGCTCTGGCGTCCTGCCAGGAAGGCTCCGCCCGCCGCCAATACCCCCACGATGGCGATGATCAGCGCTACGATAGCCAGCGCTCCGCCGCCGCCGGCTTCGCCCTCAGGACCCGCAGGCCCTACGGCTCCGGCCTGCCCGTCCGCTCCGGCGGGGCCGGCTGGCCCGGCGGGGCCCTGCGGGCCGGTCGCTCCGTCCGCCCCGGCGGGGCCGACAGGACCGGCCGGGCCCATCGGGCCGGGCTCTCCGTCCGCTCCGGCAGGGCCGGACGGGCCTCGGGCTCCTGCCTCTCCGGCGGGGCCTTCGGGGCCGGGCTCGCCCTGTTCGCCCTTGTCTCCCTTCAGGCCTCTGGGGCCTCGCATCTGCGCCCGCATCTGCGCTTCCGTCAGCGTCGGGGCCGGCGTCGCTGTCGGAGACGGCGGCTCTCCGCTGTGCGCCATCAGATCCAGCATCATACGGTCTCCCGCCGTTCCCTTCATCACATCTTCTTCCGTCATCGCCATGTACTCCATGGCTTCTTCTCCCTCGCCCGTCATCAGCGAGAGCATCAGCGTGTCTCCCTCTTCTCCGCCGGTGATCTGGAGACGGTAGCGGCCTTCGTCGTCGAACACCATGCCCTCGCCTACCTTCTCATCCCCGGCCATGGCCACCACCATCGCTCCCATCATCGCCGGCTCTCCGTCCAGCATCGCAGACCCTACTATCAGATACGGCGGCCCCTGCTGCGCCAGCGCCGCCGCCGGCAGCGTCGCCAGCAGCGCCAGCACGCCCAGCAGGGCCGCTATCCTGCTCTTCCTCATCCCTTACTCCTCGATTCGTCTTCCGGTTTGCCTGTGGCCGGCTGAACCCGACATATCGGGCGTCGGGTTCAGCCTCTGCGTCGGGCGCAGGCTAGTTGATGGCGTAGTAGTTGGTTCCCGGCTGCAGCATCTTCCCGTTGAACTCCACCGGAGCCCCGGCGCTGATTATGATGGCTACTATGTATCCGCTCTTGACCTCTTTCAGCGTGTTGAACTCCATGAACTCCGGGTCGGGGTCGTAGAAGCTCCACGTCTGCGTCACCGCGTTCAGATACCACACACGCACCAGCCGGTCTCCCAGCGAGCCGAACACGTCCTCAGGCGCCGTCGGCGGCGCTTCCTTCACCACCTCCAGGAACTTCGTCACCGTGTCCGAGCCTACCTTCACCTTCACCGTGTACCGACCGGGGTCAAGCTTCGGCACCAGTATCCCGGTCGCGCTGAACGAGCCGTCGGCGTTGGTCGTCGGCACCGGCACCGGGCGCACGTCCGTCGTGCCTATCATTATCTCGTCCACCGCCAGGAACCCGGCGAAGTTCTGTCCGCTGACGGTCACCCGGCCTCCGGATGTCACCATCGCCGGGCTGAAGCTGATCGTCTCCTCAGGCGTGCTGTGTTCCGCCTCGGCGCTCACCTGGTTGGCGTCGTTCTCCGCCAACTGCGAGGTCGCCTTCACCCTGTGCGTCTCGCCTGTCTGGGCGAAGGTTGGCACCGTCATCGCTGCGCTGAAGCCTCCGCCGGCGTTGGTGCTGGCGTTGCCCAGCGGCCGGGTTCTGGCCGTCGAGCCGGGGCCTACGGCATAAGATATCTGCACCAGGTCGTTGGCCGGGAAGCCTGTGCCGCTTACCGTGATGCTGCTGCCTATCCCGCTCTCTGTCGGGGTTACCGTCAGCATCGCCTTCGGGATCGTCAGGGTCGCCCGGCCTACCCGGCCCGACTTGTCCTTGAACTGCACCGTGCGCTCTCCGGTCTTGGCCTCTTCCGGCACCGTGAAGGTGACTGATATTCTGCCGCCGGAGTCCACCGATATGCTGGTCAGGCTGTCTACGCCTTCGGCGTCGCTGCCGCCGACTTTCAGCTCGGTGTCTCCGGTTCCGCTGGAGGTGAAGCCGGAGCCCTGCACCGTCACTTCCTGACCGGCCACCGCTGTGGACGGGGAGAGCGTCAGCGTCTTGGCTCCGATGGTCAGCGTCTTGCGCATCACCTGGCTGCCCACGGTCACCTTGAGCGGGTATCTGCCCGGCTCCAGAGTGGAGGGTACGGTTACCTTGAACGACGCCGCCTGCTTGTCGGTGATGCTGGCGGCGGGCGCATCCGTGGCGCCGAACATCGCCATCGTGCTGACGCTGCTCCCGTTGGGGGCGGCTGTCACGTCCTTCAGGGTGACAGTGATCTGCTCGCCCGGCGCCGGGCTTTCGGGGCTGACGGTGAAGCTCGGGTCTACGGTGAACATCACCGTGGCTTCGCCTTCCGATTCTTTGGCTGTGATGGTGTTCGCGCCAGCGGCGAATATGCTGCTGCCGCTGCCGTCCTTGGCGTCGGCCATCACCTTCAGCGTGAACATGCCGTCTTCGGCGACGGCGGTTCCCAGGCTGTTGTCGCCTACCATGACCGTGATGGTCTCGTCGTCGTTGAAGCCCTTTCCAGTCAGGGTGATTTCAGCGCCCCGGATCCCTTTCGCCGGGTCGGCCTTCACGCTCCGCACCACCTCGGCCCAGTTGGAGATTTGAATGTCTTTGGCCGCGGTGTCTTCCGACGAGACCGATACGGGATACAGGCCGGCGTGTTTCGGCAGGGTGATGCCGGCTCTTCTGCTGAAGATTATGTCGGTAGTGGAGCCCGCACCCAGAGCGCTCTCGATTCCGGAGCTGGAGTCATCCTGGGTTGCAGCTTTTGTCCGGAAGGTGAGGGTTACCGTGGTTCCGTCGACTTCAACGTCTCCGGGGGATGCTTCTTTAGTGCTACTGGTGTTGGCATCCTTAACGATGGTGACGTCATCGGGGTCGATGGAGGACGGCACGCCGAATTCCTTGAAGTCTATGGTTATTTCATCCCTGTCGCTGGCGGCGACCCTCGCCTTCAGCGTGAGCTTCTGCGCAGAGCCGGCCTCCCTGTCGTCGACGGCGTTGATGTAGTATAAGCCCTTGTCTAAACCTGGCAGGTAGTCATCCACCCTGGGCGGCAGCATCCTGCCAGGAGGGAGAAGGTACACGCGGTAATCGGTATCCTTGAGGGTGTGTGAAGCAGGGGGAGTTCCGCCGGAGGGCACTACGTCAGTATCCTCCGCGAAAATATAAAGGTGGCGCGGCAGGAAACGATTGGCCTTCAGTTTGACCTCTACCGCGATAATATCATTGTGATCGGCGTCGCCGTCCCATGCGTCGCCGTCGGTTGTTCTGGTTCCTATGTCCTTGCTTGTTTCCATTTCGGTTTTCGCCCAGTTTGACGTGCTTTCGTATTTGAAGACCTTGGTGTTGTTGATAAGGTCCTGGGCGCCAGTGTACCAGTTCTCGTCTCCCGTGAAGAAATTAGTCACCGGGTAAGCGACACCGCTCTGGGAACCCTCGGTCCAGCTATAGTAGTACGTGACATGCGTCGCGCTGCTCGGAACTTCCAGGCCGCTCCACGTTGATGGCGTCGTTCCGCCTGCCGGGGGGCTGGCGGCGGCTTCGCCGACCATGACAACCAGCTTGTCCAGAGTCGCCGTGCCGGCGTTGGCGCCGCCATGCACGTTGTCGCCGCCGTCGTGGGCGGCGACGCCGGGCGAGAAGACGCCCGCAGCGAACATGGCGGCCAGCAATGCCGCCGCCATGAGCAGGGCCATCCCCGCAGATTTTCCAAGTATCCGGTTCATTACTTCCACCTCTCCTATAGAGACTGATTTTGCGCCGCAGCTCCTGTGCCGCGGTTAGCCGCATTGAATTATACCCCCCCCCCCCGCCTGTCAAGGGTTTATAAAGCAAAAGAGGCGGTTTTATCCGCCTCTCGCGTCAAGGACCGGCCTCGCTACGCCGAAGCTGTGTCCGGCCAGTCTCTCTTTAAGGAAGCGCTCCCGCATCGCGAAGCAGCTTTTGCGTACCCTCCAGGTCGGCCAGGTCTTTCAGAGAAATGTCGGGGTGTTTGATTTCTTCCAGAGATACGAGGACATGAGGCACTTTAACGCCTTCGACCAGCGGATACTCGAAGGTCTGCCCGGCAAAGTACTGCTGTCCGACTTTTGACAGCATGAATTCCAGGAACTTCTCTGCTGCTTCCTTATTGTCCGAAGAGTCGAGTATGCCGGCCCCCGCCACCATAATCGCAGCGCCCGGGCCGCCTGCTCTGGGGTGATAGTTCCGGGCCGGGAAGCCCTCTCCCTCCTCGGCAAGGAACCGGAAAAGGTAGTAATGGTTAACAAGTCCAACGTCTATTTCGCCATCCGCTACGGCCTGGACCTGGGGCGTGTTTTTGGGATAGATAGTCGGATTGTTAGCCTGTATGCCTCTCACCCATTCGGCAGCCCTCTCTTCCCCCCAGAGAACGCGCATGGCGGTTACCATTGTCTGGAATGATGCGTTGGCGGGAGCCCATCCGATTCTGTTCTTCCACTTTGGATCGACAAAACCCCAGATGTCGTCTGGCAAGTCTGCTTCGCTGGTTCTTTCAGGGTTGTAAACCACCGTGCGGGCCCGGCCCGAAAGGCCGACCCACCGGCCCTCGGGTGAGCGGGCCCAGTCGGGAACCCTGTTCAGCACGCTGTCGGGAAGCGCGGCCAGCATATCCTCAACCGCTCCCAGCCCGCCGGGGTCCTGAGCGAAGAATACGTCGGCCGGCGTGTTTTCGCCCTCTTCCAGAAGCGTCGCCGCCAGTTGGGAAGTGCCGGCATACTTCACTTCCACCCCGATTCCGGACGCCTGGCTGAACTGCTGGATGACTGCATCGACCAGCGATTCGCTGCGCCCGGAGTAGATGACCAGGGGTTCCGTTGACGCGCCCCGCTCCAGGAGGTCGGCTTCTGCCAACAGGGCGGCTTCGATGGCGGATTCAACTTGTTCCAGGGTCAGTTCCTGCGACATGGCCGACTCCAGGGCGGCCAGTATCATACCCTCCACATCCTCGGCTGTGAGTCCTGCGGGCATGGAGTCGTCTATCGCCGATGCCACCATCCGGCTGAGCTGCTCTTCCGTGATTTGAGGCGCGCCGCTTTCCTGCGGCATGGCTTGAGATACCGCCTCCTGGACAAGGGAACGTAGCTCTTCCTTGTCGAAAGGGGTCGGCGTGGGCGCAGGGGTCGCCGTAGGCTGCGGGCTGCCGCAAGCCGCCAGCAACAGAGGCAGGGACAGCAGAGCCGCAAAGAGCAGGATAAGCGTCCTGTTATACAGCATTGGGATGAACCTCCCGTAAGTAAATATAAACGCTGTTTATATATATTGATATACATATAAATATAGACAGCACACAAACAATACAGGAGCAGCCCATCGATGTCAACCGGAAAGGCGAAGCTCACAGCTCACCGGGCAGCAGCGCCGGAGGCAAGCCGCTCCGGGCTGGCTGCCCGCCTGCCGCCGGGTCAAGAGATTGACTCTCCGGAACTTTTATGATATATAGACTGGCGGCATTTCTATTGCGGGACATCCGCATACTCCGTGAGGAACGGGTTGGAGCGACAAGCAGATACACTGCCAGCCCGGGGCTAGCAAGTTCAGGCCCCCGCCCCTCTCGGGCGGCCGAACTGAGATACCGTCCGGGCAAAGAGCAGGAATCTTCACAAGCCTACTTGAATACAAGGCTGCCCCTAACCTTCCGTCGCATTGCAAGGACCAGCGATCGCCCGCGCCTCACAATTCCGCGACACGACTGGAGATAATCCGATGAACTTCCCCATAAGCGGTTCCTACCTGATCGGGACGGTTCTGGCGTCTGCTGTCCTGCTGGCGATGGTCGCCGCCCTGACGCTTCCGATAACGCTCGCCCAGGCCCAGGGGTCGGCCCCGGCCAAGCCTGCGAGTTTTAATGTCAAACGGCACGATACGTTTTCTAACATGCTCCGGCTAGGATGGGGACATTCGGACGACAGTTCAATCATCCGGCGGGAAATGCGTCAAAAGAGCGGCGGGTCTGATTGGAGTGACTGGAGCCAAATACATGGCCCAAATGCTCATACGAGAATAGCCCATATTGTAGAAAACCTTTCGGCCGGCACGAGATACTGCTTCCAGATCCGCGCGGTGAACGACGTCGGCAATGGCCCAGAATCGGATGAGGCGTGCGAGACGGCGGGAGAACCGTCAAGCAGCTCGGGAGGCGACCAGGGTGGGGAGCAGCTTCCGACTCTTCTGCCCACCGATACGCCAGCGCCCACGGATACGCCAGTGCCGCCCACCGATACTCCAGTGCCGCCCACCGACACGCCAGCGCCCACCGACACGCCAGCGCCCACCAATACGCCAGTGCCCACCGACACGCCAGTGCCCACCGACACGCCAGTGCCCACCGACACGCCAGTGCCCACCGACACGCCAGTGCCCACCGACACTCCAACTCCCTCTGAGGGGCCGCTCACCCAATTACTGGCAACCGACACGCCAGTGCCGCCAACCAATACACCAACCAGCACGCCAGTGCCGCCAACCAATACGCCAACCAGCACGCCAGTGCCGCCAACCAATACGCCAACCAGCACGCCTCGACCAACGGCCACGCTGCTGCCTGAGAATACGGCGACACCGACGGCTACGCCCAGCCCGACGCCGACGTTAACACCGACGGCTACGCCCAGTTCGACGCCGACGCCGACGCCGGCGCCAACGGCTACAGTGTCAATACCGCCGGCCGGGCCAAGTCCAACGGCTACGCCGAGGCCGACGGCTACACCGAAGCCAACGTCAACAATCTCAATACCGCTGGCCGGGCCGAGGCAACAAACGGCTCTACCGAGTCCGACGTCAACGCCGATGCCAACTGATGTGCCGACATCTGCTCCGAGGATAGAGTCAATAACGTCAATGCCGCTGGTCGAGCCTAGTCCAACGGTCACGCCGGCCCCGACGGATACTCCAACTCCAACCGGGACGCCAACAGCTACGCCGGAGCCGACGCCTGCGCCAACTTCAACTCTGGAGCCAACAGCCACGTCAAACCCGACGCCAACGCCGACGCCAACCGAGGAATCAGGCGGATTCCCTCTGTGGGCAGGGGCGGGCGGAGCCGGCGTGCTGGTCGTAGCCGCCGCCGGCGGTGGATACTTGCTGTATCGGCGGCTGCGGCAGGCCATCCCCGCACCGGTGCCCTGATTACGTCGCCCCCGGGGCAACGCAAGGAAAGGCCGGCGGGGAGTTCTCGCCGGCCTTTCAGAACACTCATAGCCGGAATGCGCTGCTGGAGACGGTCTGTGCCAGGAGAATATTGTGATCGCGTTTAACCCCAGTGCGCTTGAATTGACCTGCCAGCGTTCCAGGCAATGAGGTGGTTCAATGAGCTTATCTCGGGGAGACCACCTTCGCCTGGTTTTTCGCCAGGTTATTGGGGGCGCCCTGATATTCCTTGTTCTGCTGTCGGGGGCCGGCCTCCCGGTCTTTCTGGTCGCGCGGGCCCAGGACGGCGGCTCTCCCCCTTCCAAGCCCACCAGGCTTGTCTCCCTGGCGCGCAACGAGCAGATAATCCTCAGCTGGGATAATCCCACCAACCACACCATCACCAAATACCAGTACCAGATGAAGGTCGGCACCGGAAATTACGGCGATTGGACCGAACATGAGCGGCTCCGACGCAAACACCACCTCGCACACCTTTTCCAGCTTGACCAACGGCACCAGCTACAGCTTCAAGATCCGCGCCGTGAATGATGCCGGCAACGGCGCGGAATCTAACGAGCCCACGGATACACCGACTGCCAAGACCGTTACCTTATCTGTCGCCAGCGCCCAGATCACGGAAGGGAACAGCGGCACGGTCGATGTCCCGGTCACTATCACTCTTGGAGAGGCGGCGCCGTCGGGCGGAGTCGGCGGGGTTTTCCTGGCGAACAGAGGCGGCGCTGCCGCCCGTGGAGCCACTTCGTGCGATAATCTTGCAAACAGCACTGACTACTGCGTTAGCAGCCAGGCCGTCAGGGTGTCCGAAGGTGAAACGACGGGTACCTACACCGTCAAGATCGTGTCCGACACTCGCCCGGAGGCGGATGAGGATTTCACGATCAGTCTTTTTAACGCTACAGCAGGTTGGTCTTTCAACAAACTCACCATCACCATCGTTAACGACGACACTCTCGCCGCACCCAACTTACGACCGATCCTGACTGTTTCCAGAGGCGCCGGTGTCGGGCAAGGGGAATTGAAACTGACATGGGAATTCAATGAGCAAACCCTGGCCCAGGTAGACGCTATTGAACATTTCGAGTTCCGGCAGAAAGCAGACGGCGGGTCATGGAGCCCTGGCGTGAAATCGTTGGCGCTTATGGGGGCATTAGAGGTCACAAGGTGCCAAGCCTGACGCACTCAACGAGATACTGCTTCGAGTTGCGCGCCTCGAACCCCTCCGGCAAGGGTACTGCATCGAGCGAGAAATGCTTCCCCGCTGAAGCGCCGCCGCCGGACGATAACGAGCGCGCAGCCGCCCACGAATACTCCCACCAACACACCTACGAATACTCCCGTCGTCGCATCGACGAACGCTCCCACCGCTGCACCCACAAATGCGCTCAGCATCGCATCGACGAGCACCCCCACGGATATGGGCGCGCCGACCAGCTCCAGTTATCCGTCGAGTGCGCCAACGCCCACGCTGCTGCCTACCGACATACCGACGGCTACGCTGATTCCAACGCCCACACCGGCGACCACGCCGATGGCTACGCTGATTCCAGCGCCTGCACCAACTGCCACGCCAGCGACTGCACCCAGCCCTACGGCTGCACCCAGTCCAACGCCGACAGCTACGCCGGTTCCAAGGCCGCGGCCATCGGCCACGCCAAAGCCTGCGGCTACGCCGGTTCCAAGGCCGCGGCCATCGGCCTCGCCAAAGCCTGCGGCTACGCCGGTTCCGACGCCGACACCATCGGCCACGCCGACGCCTACAGCTACGCCGGTTCCGACGCCGACGCCATCGGCCACGCCAACGCCATCGGCCACACCGAGTCCGACGCCGACTGCCACGCCAATGCCGACAGCTACACCCGGTTCGACAGCCACGCCAACGCCGGAGCCGCCCGAGGAATCAGGCGGATTCCCTCTGTGGATAGTGTGGACGCTGCTGGCGCTGGGCGTAGCTGCCGGTGGGGGATACTTGCTGTGGAGGCGGCGGCGGCAGAGGTGAGCCGCCAGGGATGTCATCCCCGCCGGAGCTTCGCGATGTGGACGATAACTTCCCCCGACTGAAGCTCCGCCGCCGGGAGGGAGCAAGGACCTGGTCCAGCCCTAAAAGGCCATTAATCCGCCGGCCAGAGGCATTGACGGAGCTTTTCAGTCGGCATTAGCATCTGCTTATGATGTCCGTTGTGACGAAAACGCTGGCCTTGTCGCTGATAGTGCTGGCGGTCTTCGCCGTGTATTTCGCCATTGGATGGAACGACATCGAGAGAGATGACATTGAGTTTGGGGCCCGCTTTCTGTATATCATGTTTATGCTGGTGTGGCCGGCGTCGATCCCTCTGAGTCTGGCGCTGGTGCTGCTCCGGCGACGATCCGGGCGCGCTGCCTGGATCTGCGGAGCGCCGATATTTCTGGCTTCGCTGATGGGATTTTTAGTTGCCGGCATCGCGTTAAACGTCTTCTTTATTATCGCGATAGCCGCGTTGTCGCTGCCCGCATGGATCACTCTGCTGGCGGTCGAATTATCGCAGCGCCGGTCGAAGCCCCCTTCAGGTCTGCGCCGGGGGAACGAGGGTCGCGCATAATATCCTTCGCCCTGTTGCTGCGCTGGATTCGCACTGCCGAACTCCGTATTTCCTACCTGAACAGGAACCCCCGCACTACACTGCTGTAGCGCTGGTAGAGCAGGCCGCCAGCCACAAGGATCAGTCCCAGCGCGATGAATGCAATCACCCGGTATTCCTGCTCCAGGGTGCGGGAGTCGTAGGCGAACAGCTTGATTACCGGTATCGCCAGCAGCGCCAGCCCGGCCACCCGCGCCAATCTCCAGCGTCGCGCTACGCCGAGCACGATCAGCGCGGCGGCATAGACGGCCCACAGAAGGCTCAGCCCCAGGCTTGCCACGTTTTCTCTCACGTCGTCGGGCAGGTTGAACAGGGCGCTGCCGGCCGATGCGATTATCTCTGCCGAAAGCAGCCAGAGGGTCAGCAGATTGGCAAGCGCCAGCAGCGAAGGCAAAGCCGCCATCCTTTCCCAGGTTTCGATGGGGTTGTTCTGCTCTTCGGGGCGCCGATGGGCCAGCCATGCCGCCGAATACATGGCCGCGACGCCAGCCGCAAAGCCCAGGAACCGCCAGTTCAACACTGGGCGGAAAGTGTCGAGATCCAGGTCGAAAGTGTCCAGAGCCAGCAGCCGCGCCAGCATCGCTGCCAACAGGCCATAGCCCAGCCACCGCACTTCCCGGATCATCAGCCTCTGCGAGAGCGCTATCAGCAGCACGGCCTCCACTGCCCAGGCGACAGGAATCCCGATTCCGTCGATCTGTACGGGAATCACTGCGGCGGCGAAAATGCCCGCCCGCAACGCCAGCGCCGGGATGGCAAATACCTGCTCCCATGGTTCCAGCTCATCCCGCTTCATGTGCAGCAGGCAGCCGGCCAGAACCGGCAGCAGGATCGCCGCGCCGTAGCTGATCATGTATTCGTTCAGGAAGGGGGTAAAGTCCTGGGCGATCGCCTCCGGGGTATCGAGAGCCAGCAGCCATCCGGCCGACACCGCAAACATGGCGTAGCCCGCCCAGCGAAGCTCCCTCATGCGCAGAGGGAAGGACATCCAGGCCAGGACCAGCCCTTCCACTCCCCAGGCAACGCTGATCCACGGCCCGCCTAGCTGAACCGGCACGGCCAGAGCGGCGAACACTACTGCCAGCCCTGCCGTAAACAGCGTCAGGTTGAGCTGCGCTTCTCCCCGCATCCGGCATCCTGCGCCAATCAGGATGTAGAAGGCTGCGAGGGCAGCGGTGAAGCCTCCCATCCAGTTTCGGTACTCGTCGTAGATCAGAAGGTAGCTGATGCCATAGTAGGCAGCCGCGTTAAGGGTAACCAGCGTCAGGTCGGCAATGTTAGATGGCAGGCGCCTCACCAGGTGAAAGACTGTAGTGGCGGCGACGAAGATCAGGAATATCGCCGTATTTCCGATCTGGGCAAGGCCGGTGGGCGGCTCAAGCTCCTGCCGCCAGAAGCCCAGAAGGACCAGCGAGCCGGCCCACGCCAGCAGGGTGAACCAGCGCCAGTTGCGGAAGCTGGCCAGCGCCAGCACTCCCACGTCCAGCACCAGCACATACGCCAGCAGCAACCTCTGGTCCGGCAGCCTCTCTTGCAGCAGCAGAGGCGTGGCGAACCCGCCGAATATGGAGAACACAGCGACGGCCGCCGCCTCGTGGCGCAGCGACAGCGCAGCCCCGGCCAGCGTAATAACGGAAAAAGCGCCGAAAGCCGTCAGAGGTGAAATCAGGTCGTATAGAGCGAAGGCTCCGTATACCGACAGGTAGAGGATCGCCAGCCCGCCGCCGGTGACCGTCTGAGCCCAGACGGCATAGCGCTGGCGGCAATATTCCCCTGCCCCCAGGAAGGCCAGCCCGCCGGCAATTCCCAGGATTACCCGCTCCCTCTCGCCCAGCCAGTTCCGGTCGATGGCCAGGCCGATGAGGTAGGCGACGCCGAATATCAGCGCCACGATACCGATGCGGGCCAGCCAGTTGCCTCCCAGCAGCCATTCCCAGTTCCAGTTGGACCAGTTGGGAAGGTCCACCCAAGGCAGACGGGACGCAGCTCCGCCTCCGCTCCCTGCCGGAGCCGAATTCCTCGCCGGGAGGTCCACCTCGCGCTGGGGGCCTGCCCTGCCCGGGGCCGGCGCCTCTTCCCCGGGGGCGGCAGGAGCGGCCGATTCCGATGCCGGGGACAGGGGCCTGCTTTCCGGCGGGGGTGGTGTTGGCGCTGCTTGCGCCTGGGACGGCTGCGGGAGATTCTGCTGCAGGGCGGAAGGTCTGGCCCCTTGCCTTTCCAGAAACTCGAGGCGCAGCGACAATCGGGCCAGTTCCGAAGCCATGGAATTGACCGCCGCTCGCAATGCCTGAACTTCCTCGTCCCTGGAGTCTGCGGGATCGCCTCCGTCGGGATCCTTGGCAGATGAAGGGTCGGCCGGTTCAGGGGGCAGGGGATGAAGAGCGCCGCACCAGGGGCAGTAGCGGTCGTGGGAAGTAACTTCGCGGCCGCAATTCCAGCAAGTCATTCGTGGACTTCCAGCCTTTGCCCCAGTCTGTCCCAGGCCTGCCTGGCGTGAACAAACGCAAAGTGTTTACAAACTGTGGAGGTAGTCTGTTATAATAGCACTGTACCAATCGGCGAGTCTAGGATTCGCCGCTGTATCGAGAGCGGAAGTGGCTCAGTGGTAGAGCACCTCCTTGCCAAGGAGGGGGTCGCGAGTTCGAATCTCGTCTTCCGCTCCATTCTTTTGCCCGCGATTCCCCGGCATAGCCCGCTCCGGCCTTGATATTCCCTTGCGCTCTTGCGTCCCCCCTCGCGCAGTTGCGGGGCATCACCTGGGGCGCAGCAGCATATCCCCGCACCGCGTGCAGTAACCGGCGTCGGGCCGCACCGGGCTTAAGCAGTGGCTGCATATCAGCCCCGGCGAGCCGGACGCCGGCGCAGCCTGGCCGCATTGCTGGCAGAACCGGCTGGCGATGCTGTTGAGATGCCCGCATGCAAAGCACAGGGCTTTGGGATAGTTCCGACGCAGCCGGAACGGAGAAATCCGCTGGGCCCACCGGAACCGGCTCAGCGTCCAGATCAGCCCCAGCCCGATCAGCAGCAGCGCCAGCAGTATCCCCGCCGGCGACAGCGTGAAAACAAGGGTGTTGAAAACTCCGTGGGCGGCGGCGGCGGCAAGCAGCCCGCCGGCCAGCCACAGGCGGCGCCCACGTCTTCCCGTCTGTGCCTGCACTCCCAGCGCCAGCCCCCAGAAACTCCCGAAGATTACGTGGGCCAGCGTGCTGATGGGCGCCCGGCCAATCATCACTTCCGGTCCGTATGCCAGTATGTAGAAAAAATTCTCCAACGAGGCGAATCCGAGGCTAGCGGCGACCGCATACACCAGCCCGTCTCGTGGTTCGTCGAAGTACAGCGAGCGGTAAGGCCCCAGCCTGACCGCCAGGAACTTGCTTAACTCCTCCACCGGCCCGACTACGAAAAGCATCGCAGCGGCCGT
The DNA here is from genome assembly GCA_965115955.1 of Dehalococcoidia bacterium. GTDB lineage: Bacteria > Chloroflexota > Dehalococcoidia > Lucifugimonadales > UBA3495 > VXOI01. Next base: position 496,649 of record OZ220473.1, read on the forward strand.
AGCAGCCAGGTCTCCCCCGGCTTCTATGTCAGAATCGTACAGGAAGACAAACTCCAGGGCGGCTGCCGGGATGGTAGACGCCATCCCCAGGAAGAAGGCTCCAGCCAGCAGGCGTCGCGGCTTGGGGCGGTAGGCCCGACCACGAATGAAGAACCATAGCCAGAACAGCCCCGGAGCGAAGGCGAGTATGGCATAACCCAGCACTTCCAAGCTGCTGCCCTCAGGCCGCTATCTCTTAACCACCACGGTGTCGCATATATGGTCGTGCAGCCCCCGCTTGTCGGCGCTGACCGCGATCATCAGATACCCCACAAACAGTAGCAGGCCGGAGAGTATGCCGGCCAGGTGCCGGCCAAAGGCGCGCAATGTACTGACCCGGGATCCATCCCGGCGCAGAACGTACAGCCCCAGCGCCCGTTTGCCCAGTGTAGTGGAATAGATCGAGACGCCGAAAGTGTCATAGGCGGCGGTTACCAGGGCCATGATGGAATCGGTAAGCGTCCAGGAGGACGGGTCGGTATAGTAAAGTTCGATGGAAGTTCCGGGGAGAACTATAATCGTCAGCAAGTGCGCGACCGCCAGTACAACCCCGTCGATGAGCCAGGCCAGCAGCCGTATCCAGAAACCGGCCGGCGTCCCCGCAGCAGCGACTGCCCTTGAAGCAGGACCGGCCTCATCCAGAGGGAAGCCGCAAGAGTAGCAGTATGTCGCGCCTGTTTCGTTGCTCGCCTGGCAGCGAGGGCAGACAAAGGCAAGACGGGGCGCAGAATGCGGTTCCGCAGCGCCCAGCCGGAAGCCGCAGGCGCGACAGAAACGGCTGTCGGGCTGGTTGGCGACCCCGCAATTCAGGCACTTCAGCGGCAGCCTGCCGCCGCAGGCCACGCAGTAGCTGGCCGCCTCCTCTACGCTGGCTCCACAGTTCGGGCAGTTATTCATGGATGCAGTTCCGGTTTGCAGGTTTCCATCGCCAACCAGGCAGCCCCGACGGCTCTCACAACCCCGCCGCTATCTGGAGTTCAACTGCTGCGCGCGTGATTCGCCCCGCTCCAGGACAACGCCGTTGCTTTGCGCCTGAATTCTGTTGCTCTGCCATGGCGACCAGAACGAGTATAGCTGAACACGCCTCGTACAGGCGCGCCTTTCGCTTTTCACATTCTTTGCGACAGGGTTAAACTGGCAGCCAAAGCCACTGATGGTAAAGCTGTTGATGGTAAGGAAGGAGGGTGAACAATGAAATCTTTGGGACGGGTTGCCATCGTCACAGGAGCAGGATCGGGCGTGGGGCGGGCGTCGGCGCTGGCTCTGCTGCGGGACGGCTACTCCGTGGCGCTGGCAGGACGCCGTATTGAAACGCTGGAGGCGTCTCTGGCCGAGGCCGAAGACCATAGGGAGCGGGCCATCGCGGTGACCGCCGATGTCGGCAGCCCGGAGTCGGTGGCTGCGCTGTTCGACCGCGCGCAGGAGGCCTTCGGCGGACGCCTGGACGTGCTGTTCAACAACGCCGGAACTTCATCCCCACCGGTCAACATGGAAGACCTGACCTTCGAGCAGTGGCAGGCGGTGGTCAGCGCCAATCTGACCGGAGCCTTTCTCTGCACCCAGCAAGCCATCAGGATAATGAAAGGCCAGGATCCCATGGGCGGACGCATCATCAACAACGGCTCCATCTCAGCCTATGTGCCTCGCCCCAACAGCGCTCCCTACACCTCGACCAAGCACGGCGTCATGGGGCTAACCAAGGCCACTTCGCTGGACGGACGCAAGTACAACATAGCATGCAGCCAGATAGATATTGGCAACGCGGCCACCGACATGACAGCCCCCATGGAGCGGGGTATCCTGCAGCCCAGCGGGGACATTCGCCCCGAACCCCGTTTCAACGTAGCCCACGTCGCCGAGCAGGTCGTCTACATCGCCAACCTGCCCCTCGACACCAACGTGCAGTTTATGACCATCATGGCCACCAGGATGCCCTATATAGGCAGAGGGTGATTTACTGCGCCGAGCCTGTCGCGGCCCGTCGCGTGCGGCGTGTCTGCGCAGGTTAGTGCGCCCGCCGGCAGACGCTGCGGCGCAGAATACAGGGGCAGCCTGCCCCTGCGCCAGAGATCGAAGGCTCAATGCCCGGGGGTACAGGCGTCGGCGCCCTCAGCCGGAACCGTGCGTCTTCAATTGCGAAAGCAACAGCCGCGATGCTGCCGCCACCTCGGCCACCGCCTGCTCGAATACCTCGGCGTTGGCCCGGGACGGCTGCCGGAAGCCGCTGATTTTGCGAACGAACTGCAACGCCGCCGCCTCGATCTCCGCATCGTCGGCAGGCGAACCAGGGTTGCGCAGGACCTTGATGCTGCGGCACATACTGGTCTCCCTTGCGTTCAGTTGGCGCGGCCGGGGCGGTATTTGTCGCCCTCCTCGCGGGTGATGCGGCCGGATGCCATCAGCCACATTCGGGCGATCTCCGGCCCCATGAACTTGAAGGAGCGGCGCAGATCCCGGGCCAGCGGCGGGTACTCGTGGCCCTCCAGAGTGTCGTAGAACCACGCGCAGAACCCGCCGTGCTCGTCGCGGAGGCTCTGCGCCCGCCGGGCGTTCTCGATAACCGCCTCGATCTTCTGCCGGTTGCGGACGATGTCCCCGTTCTGCCGCAGTCGCTCCACGTCGTCCGGCCCCAACGCGGCCACGGCGTCGATTTTCCACCCGGCGAAGGCGCTGCGGAAGGCGTCGCGCTTGTCGAGGATCATCTTCCAGGTGAGCCCTGCCTGGAATACCTGCAAACTCATCACCTCAAACAGCGCGTCGTCGTCGGTGGCCCGCCGTCCCCAGATGGTGTTGACGTACCAGTCCCGAAGAGGGTCGGGCAGAGCGCCGGAGTTGGGGATGGATTCGTGGGGCATGGAGCCTCCGGGTGGCGCGCTTTCGCCCTGACCCTTCTCTTGGGGAAGAGTCGAGGCAAGAAACGGCTGCGGGTTCGAGGGCAAAGGCAGGCTGCCTAGCGCGGCACGATGGGCAGAGTTATATGGGACGGGTGGTCTGCATCGTGCAGGATGGTCTGGATGGCGGGCTTCAGTTCCGTGTCGGCGGCGATGACCCCGCCGGTGTTGGTGTTGCGGTCGAAGCGAGGGAAATTGCTGCTGGAAATTTCCAGCCGGATGCGGTGCCCTGCCTTGAACACGTTGCTGGTGGCCCACAGGTCGATGGTGTAGCAGTAGGCGCGGCCCGGCTCCACCAGCGACGGGCTGGACATGGACTCCCGGTAGCGAGCGCGGATGATGCCGTCGGTCAGGTTGCGGGCGCAGCCGTCCTCGCACACATCCACCAGCTTGGCGGTGAAGTCGGTGTCGGAGGCTGATGTGGCGGCCCACAGGGTCACCGTCACCGGGCCGGTAACCTCCACGTCTCTCTCCAGCGTGGGCGTAGAATAGACCAGCACGTCGGGCCGCGCCTCGATCCCGTTCTGGTCGAAGGCGCCGTTGGCCGCGAAGTATGGGTTGCAGCAGAGCTGCCCGCCCCGCGTCGGCACTGGGTTCGCGGGGTTATACAGGAACACGTCGGGCGGCTCGCCGGAGGGCGCCTCCGGGATGAGCGCTCCGTCGCCGTGCAGGGTGTTGGCGTTGCCTCCGCTGTGCAGGTAGTAATTGGTGTTTCGGGCGCGGGCCAGCGGCCATTCATTCTCGTCGCGCCAGGCATCGTCGCCCATAACGAATATCTTGACCGGCGGTTCATCCAGCAGGCCGGTGTCTTCGCCCTTCAGCCATTGCTGGAACCAGCGCAGGTGTATCTCGTCCAGGCCCAGGGCGACGGCGTCGGCCGCTACTCCGGAGTAGTGGGACCCGGCCATGCTCCCGCCTCTCGATCCGTGCTGCCAGGGCCCGATAATCAGCTTCTGGCCATGGCGGGCTTCTTCGGTGGCTCCGTTCTTCCGCATCCCCAGGAAGTTGCGGATGGTCCCGCCCAGGAAGATATCGTACCAGCCGCCGATGTTCAGCGCCGGCGTGGTAATGCTGGAGTGACGGTCTTCGATGCACAGCTTCTTCCAGTAGTCATCGTAGCCGGGATGCTCCAGCCAGTCGAAGTAGTAGTCGGCCAGCCCGCCTTTCAGATGCGGAAAGTCCTTGAGCGGCAGGTGTTTGAAGGCTTCGGCCATGCCGTCCACAGCCTTGACCAGTTCGGGACGACGGGATTGCGGTATGCTCCTGGCTCCGGATTGGGTCTTGAAGTTGGCCAGAGTCAATTGCAGGAGCGTCCAGGACATATTGAAACCCAGTTCGAAGGCCCCGCCCTGGTAGGTCCAGCCGTCGTGGTAGTTGGAGGCGGTAACATTGGGCGCGATGGCGACCAGGTGCGGCGGACGGCTGGCGGCGCAGAGCCACTGAGTCGCGCCAACGTAAGAGGCGCCGACCATCCCAATCCTGCCGGTAGACCACGGCTGCGATGCGGCCCACTCCACAGTATCGTATCCATCGTTTATGTCGTCCACGAAGCAGTAGAACTCCCCGCCGGACGTGTAGCGTCCCCGCGTGTCCTGTATAACCAGGGCGAAGCCGGCTTTGGCCGCTTTCATCGGGTCCAGCATCACCGCAGAAAGGGGCGATGTCTTGTCGTAGGGAGTGCGTTGCAGGATGGTCGGGAACGGGCCGGGGCCGTCGGGCCGGTAAACGTCGGCGTAGAGCGTCGTTCCGTCGCGCATCATCGCGGGCAGGTTGGTCTCCACTGTAATCGAAACCGTCTCCGGCATGGCTTTCCCTCCTGGGCGGCATTTGCTGTTTCGGCAATCGGCGGCCTGCCGGCGCCGGCCCGCCTGCCATCTCTCACGAAAGCAGGAATGACGCCGGGCGGCCGGGCTGGATGCTTAACTGAACCGGGGCATCACCCGCTCGGCGAACAGATCCATCTGGCGGTAGAGGCCGTCGGCGTCCGGGGACAGGAAACCGAGGTTGATATGTTCCACCCCGGCTTCGATCTTCGCCTCCATCTCGCGGGCGCAATCATCGGGAGTGCCCGCAACGCACAGAGCCCTGGCGATGTCTCCGGCGCTGCGTTCCGGCGTTACATAGCGCTCGCCAACATTGCGCACCGCCAGCCCCATAGCTTCGTCGCCGTCCAGCGATATGGCCGTTGGCTGGTTCAGGCCCCAGTGGAAACCGTCCAGTTCGCGGCCTATCTCATCGGCGAACCGGCGGACCATGGCGTTGCTCCACTGGATGCGCCGGTTGGTGAACAGGTAAGGATACCATCCGTCGCCCTGCATGGCGGCCCGGCGCATGGCAGCCTCGCTGCGGCCCGACACCCAGATGGGCGGCCAGGGTTTCTGCACGGGCTGAGGCAGCAGCGTAACGTTGTCGAATTCGAAGAACCGCCCGGTATGGCTGACATGCTCTTCCGTCCACAGCCGCTTCATCACTTCCAGCATCTCGTCAGTGCGACGCCCGCGGGTTCGGGTGGAAACTCCGAGGGCGCTGAACTCGACATGCGTACCGCGCTGGCCGCTGATGCCTATGCCGAAGTCCAGCCGTCCGCCCGATACCCGGTCAACGCTGGAGACCAGCTTGGCCAGCATCACCGGATGGTAGAGCGGCACGATGACGATGCCGGTCATTATGCGGATATCGCTCGTTGCCCCTGCAGCCGCGGCCATAGCGGGCAGATTCAGCACCGTCGGGCGCGGCGGATTGCCGTCCATGATGTGCTCGCCCATGGTCACACGCTGGAAACCCAGCTCCTCGGCGCGCCGGGCGAAGGCGGGAACGTCCCAATAGTCCTCAACGCTCAGGCTGCAACCGAAGGTGATCCTGCCGTCGCTCATGCCGCTTCTCTCCTGGCTTTACTCTGGTTCGGGCTTTACTCTGATACGATTGTCGCGCCAATTCTACCATCCTCTTAACTCTTTGCGATAAAATCCCTTACGGCGCTCTCCGCTGCCCTGCGGGAGCTGAACGAGCGTCCGGTTTCCCTGCTCCCGGCCCAGTCCTGGACGGCGCCAGCGGTTGAACAAACAGGAAAGAAGCGCACGGAGGCTGCCGCATGAAGAGAGCTGTCGAGTTCTACAGCGAGGGATTCAAGCTGCAAGGCGACGTCTACACGCCCGACGATCTGGCTCCCGGAGAGCAGAGGGGAGCGGTGCTGCTGTGCCACGGCTATACCGGCGTCAAAGATCTATACCTGCCCGACAACGCCCGGTCGCTCAACGAGGCCGGCTATGTCGCCATGACCTTCGACTATAAGGGCTGGGGACAGAGCGAGGGCATATCGCCGCTGCGTCTGGCTCCCCACAGTCGCGTCTCCGACGCGCAGGCTGCCATAACCTTCCTGAGCGAGCAGCCGGAGGTCGATGAGGACTGCATCGGCATCTACGGCACCAGCTACGGCGGCGCCACCGTCGTCTGGACAGCCGCCATAGACCGGCGGGTCAAGTGCATGGTCAGCGTCGTCGGCATCGGCCACGGCGCCCGCTGGATGAGCCGCGTCCGGCGCATGGACGAGTGGTTCGACCTCCTCGACCGCTCCAGGGCCGACCGTATCCGGCGCGTGATGACCGGCAAGTCAGAGATGGCGGAGCGCGGCGAAATCCTGCTGCCCGACCGCCAGTCGGCCGCCCTGGCCGCGGCGCAGCGGGCCGGCAACCCCAATGCCGTGATGACTATTCCAGTGGAGTATATCGACGACACTATAGGATTCAATCCCGAATGGGTGGTGGACAAAATCGCTCCGCGCCCGGCGCTTTTCATCACCAGCGACCAGGACCGCCTGGTACCGCCGGAGGAATCGGAGCAGCTATACGCCCACGCCGGAGAACCGAAAAAGCTGGTGATGCTCAAGGGCGTTGGCCACTACGAGGTGTACGAAGAACCTGCGTTCTCCGAGGTGATGCGCTGCACACTGGACTGGTACCAGAAATATATGACCCCAAGGCGTTAACGGGGGCGCCTGGGCAGGGTTCAGGGCCCGGCAGGGTTTAGGGATTGAGGGGATGACCAGCCGGGCCTGGCGGCCAGGCGCCCTGGAAATCCCTCAATCCGGAGAACCCCGATTCAGCCAGTAACCCCCGCCACCCTTACCTGGTGGTTGTTGCTGTCGGCGATGAATATGTTCCCCACGGCGTCCACGGCAACGCCATGGGGGCGGTCCATCGCCGCTTTAGTGGCTGGCCCGCCGTCTCCGCCTCCGCCCGCTCGCCCCCCGACGACCGTGACGACCACGCCGGTTTCGGCGTCGATGCGGCGGATGGCGTGATTCTCCGTATCCACTACCAGCAGGTTGCCGGCATGGTCGCACCTGATGCCCTTGGGCCCGCCCCAGGTTGCTTGCAGTGCAGGGCCGCCGTCGCCGGCGTAGCCGAACTCGCCTGTGCCGGCCACCGTGTGCATCACGCCGTTGCCGTCTACCTTCCGGATGCCGTTGCCCTCACGCTCGGCGATGTAGGTGTTGCCTGAGCTATCCATACACACCGCCCGCGCTCCGAAGATGCTGGCCTCCAGGGCGGAGCGTCCGTCGCCGCTGCGCTGCTTCCGTCCATTGCCCGCGAAGGTGGCGATAACGCCCGCAGCCAGGTCCAGGCGGCGAATGCGCTGGTCCTGCACATCGGCAATGAGCAAGCCGCCTCGCCCGTCCAGGAAGCAGTCGTTTGGTTCGCGGAACTGGGCTCGCCGTCCCGGGCCGCCGTCGCCCCCGCTGCCCGGCTCGCCGGTTCCCGCCACTGTGCTGACTGTCCCGGTAATTGCCTGTATCTTACGGATCACATAGTTAAGCCTATCCACGACATAGATGTCGCCGTTGCTGTCCACTTGCAGCGAATAGGGCTGGTTGAACGTGGCCTGAGTTGCCGGCCCTCCATCCCCGGAGTACCCTTCTTCGCCGGCGCCGGCGACGGTGGTGATGACCCCTGTCTCGCAGTCAACACGGCGAATGCAGTGGTTCATGGCCTCTGCGATATACAGGTTGCCGGCGCGGTCGAAGGCGCACATGAATGGCTCGCTGAGCAGCGCCGCCGACGCTGGCCCGCCGTCTCCGGAGTACCCTCGCACTCCCGTCCCGGCTGCTGTGGTTATAATCCCCGGTTCGTAGGTCATAACGTTTTCTGCTCCTCTCCGACGCCCAACGGGCTGAACAATCCGGGCTGAACAATCCGGGGCGCGGCCAGACTGGCCTGTCCAAAGAATTGCCCGGGCAGCCCGATTTGTCTGCTGCCGGCGCCGATATGGTATTGGCAATTCTGCAACAAACGCCGCCGCTATTCCAGAAGGGGGAATCGGGTTCTGTTGACTTTTGCGGGGCAGTTGCATATTTTGAGCCGTGTTATGGCAGAGCGCAACTTCGACAACCGCACCCTCTACCACGGCGACAACCTCGACTTCCTTCGGGGTATGAACTGCGGAACGGTCAACTTAATCGCCACCGACCCGCCCTTTAACAAGAACAAGGACTTCCACGCCACGCCGGACAGCTTGGCTGCCGGGGCAAAATTCGTTGACCGTTGGCGCTGGGAACACGACGTTCACCAGGAATGGGTTGATGCCATTAAAGATGACTGGCCCGGCGTCTGGCAGGCCATCGAGAATGGGCGGATTAATCACTCGCCCGGAATGGCCGCATTCCTCTGCTGGCTGGGGATCCGACTGATTGAAATGCACAGAGTGTTGGCCGACGACGGAAGCCTCTACCTGCATATCGATCATACTGCCCATGCTTACGCCAAAGTCCTGATGGATTCCATCTTTGACCGGCGTAACTTTCGTAACGAGATCGTATGGTGTTATGCGGGCGGGGGGCAGCCACGCAAGGATTTCCCACGTAAGCACGATACGATACTCCGATATACGAAGTCCGACGAATATATCTTCAATCGTGATGATGTGAGAGTTCCCTATGATTCCGACTACCAGGCCACTGTCTTTGCCGGCGACGATACTCGTGCGCCCGGCAAGACTTATAAACCCGATGCGCGAGGCAAGGTAGTTGAAGATTGGTGGCGGAACATTCCACGGCCCTACGGAAATGAACATATGGGGTATCCCACCCAGAAACCGCTTGAACTTTATGAGCGCATCATCCTGGCCAGCAGCAATTCCGGCGACCTGGTGCTTGACCCCTTCTGCGGCTGCGCCACTACACCAATAGCCGCCGAGCGACTGGGCAGGCAATGGGTTGGGATAGACATATGGAACGGGGCAATTAACGTTGTACAGCAGCGGATGGAGGACAACAGGCAGCTTCTGGCAGACAGCAACCCCCAGGTCATTTACTCTCTGACGCCCCCGGTTCGTACAGACGAAGTGTCCGATACAGTTCCAGACTTGGTGCTGCGGCCTCAAAGAGTCAAAGCCGGGTGGGAGCGTCTTTCACACGCCGAGATGCGGGAGATTCTACAGAAGGCCCAAGCCAATGGAAGCAATATTGTCTGCGCTGGTTGTGGCATACAGCTACCGCCACGCTACATGGAGCTGGACCACCGCGAGCCGCGCAAGGATGGCGGGGAGAATGTCATCACCAACCGGATACTTCTTTGTTCCCCCTGCAACCGGGTCAAGAGCGCCAAATTAACTCTGTCTGGCTTGCTCAGCTACAACAAGCAACAAGGAATACTGACTAATTCCGACTTGGCAGAATTGGCGGCGAGCAAAGCCAGGGATGCCGCAGAACGATGCAGGATGGAGATGGTATGACTTTGGGGCACGCCAACGCCAGTTGGCAGGTTCAGCCGAAGCCGGAAGTTGAACGCTGCCCCGCAAAAATCAACAGAACCGGACTGGAGAACGACGATATGCCAGAAGACAGCAGGACGGATAACCCGCACAAGCCTGATGGCCGCCGCTGCCAGGACAACGGCGCATTATGTCGCGATAGCTGCTGAACCTGGAATACCTTCGGAACAAGGTCAATTCCGTTCTTCCAGACATAGCTGAAACCGTCAGCGTAAGCGAGACATGGGCGCCATACGCTCGGGGAAACGTCAAATTCGCCGGCAACATCACCCCGGATTTCGGGTTTCCCGCAGACCCGGAATCGGGAGCACAGGCGGCGCCCATCGTCCGGCTGCCGGAGGAAACGGCCACCGCAGGATACTAACTCCCGCTTCCCGCAGCTTCGTTGTACCAGTCAAGAATCTCGCTGCCGGTCACAAACACCACGCCCTCAAAGCGGCTGATGTACTCGAATATGGCGTCGTAATACTTAATCCGGTGGGCTGCGCCGGTGATGTAGGGGTGGGTGGAGATGCACATCACGCGGGCGCTGTCGGCTCCCTCGCGGTAAAGGGTATCGAAGTGATCCCTGGCCCGCTCGAACAGCTCCGGCGAACGGTGATTCTGTATCAGATAGACGGGGATGTCGTTCAGCTCGACGGTGTATGGCAAGGCGACCATGCGCCCTGATTTGACTATCATCTCATAGGGCTGGTCGTCGTTGCACCAGTCGGCTATGTACTCGATGCCCTCTTCAGCCAGTATATCGGGCGTGTCGAAAGTTTCGGCGAGGCCCGGCCCCATCCAGCCGCGCGGCGCAATGCCGGTGGTTTCTGTAATGGTGTCGATGGTGCGGCGGATGACGGCCCGCTCGTCGGGCTCTCGGTTTATGACCCGCTGTATGAAGCCGTGGGCCAGCATCTCCCAGCCCGACTTCACGCACTCTTCCACCAGCATGGGGTAACTCAGGCAGACAGAGGCGTTCAGGCTGACCGTAGCCCGTATGCCATAGCGGTCCAGCACCTGCTTGAACCGCCAGAACCCCACCCTTAGACCATAGTCGAACCAGCCGAAGTTGGGAACGTCGGGTATGGTGGCTGCGCCCTGCGGCGCGGGCAGCACGGTGCGGGCCATCGGCTCGTTTATATCCCACTCCTCCACGTTGATAACGGGCCAGACCGCCACCCGGGCGTTTCCGGGCAGCTTCAGCGGCCGCCGGTGGAAAATGGGCGAGAACTCAGCGCGGGGGTTGGCCATGACCGCCTCCTGTCCGTTCGGTTTGTTCAGCCCGGTTTGTTCAGCCCGGTTTGTTCAGCCCGGTTTGTTCAGCCCGGTTTGTTCAGCCCGGTTTGTTCAGCCCGGTTTGTTCAGCCCGGGCTTTCGCCGGCATTGCGGCGTTCATCCCGGGGAAATGAGCGCTTACTGGCCTTCGTACACTATAGTCTCGGGGGCGAAGGCAGCCCAGGCGAACCAGAAGTGGCTGCCGTGAACGATGGGGGTAAGCGCCTTCCCTTCCAGCGGGCCGGATACGGCCTGCCCCAGCACGTTCCACACCGAACCGGTCTCGTTGTCCGTGAATCCGTCTGCCTCCGGACGGAAAGTCAGCGTCTGACCATCCAGATTCGCATCAAACACCCCGATCGAGCCGACGTCTTTCGAGTCGGCGATGCGCGACTGGTCCAGCGCCGACGCTGTTCCCGTCTGAAACAGCACCACGATGTCGCGTCCGTTCACTGAGTAGTTGACGGCCGGATCCTGCTCCAGCGCAAGGAAAGGAAACGCCAGAGGCTGGCCGTCCAGAATCAGGGCAGCCACCCGCTCCATGGGCAGCAGGCGTTCGTCGGGCCGCCCCCTGAACAGGAAAGGCGACTGGTCGGCGCGGTCGTATCCGCCGTAGGGATTGCGGCCGTAGTCCCGGCTGTAGCCCGTCTCCCGCGACAGCACTTCAGCATTTGGAAAGGCGGTCTTGAAGTCCAGCCACGATACTATCTGCGCCGGGAGCAGGGTCAGTTGGTGACCGGCGTAGGCCCCGACGATTCCCTCGCCGGTTAGCTGCTGCCACCAGCTTTCCGTCTGGCGGTCCCACATCACCAGGTCGCTGTGGCGCAGGTTGCCCGATACTCCGAAAGTCAGCGTCTCGCCGCCTACCCTCCGGTCGAAGGCCACCGCCGAGTTGCACAGCGGGCAGAAGGTAACCGACACCGGCACGCCTCCCAGAGTGTCGTTGGCTATCTCATGCCACGTCAGTATCGCCAGGGGGTAGGCTTTGGCCTCTCCGTTTATCTCCAGCGAGACCACTGGCTGAACGCTTTCCAGCCAGGCGTCAGCGTCGGCGATGCTCTCGAACTGCGGGTTGTCCAGCGGTGGGATGCCGTCGCGGGGTACGCCTCCCGACAGAAACTCGTCGTAGGGTACGGTGTGCAGGCTGAAGTCGGTCAGCCACTGCCCTCGGTTGAATCGGGCGGAATCCAGCGCGTTCTGGTAGTCAGGGTCTGGCTCAACCAGTCGGGCGGGCCCATTGGGGCCTATTTTCTCCAGGCCGGGGGGCGTCGCTGTCGCCGGCCTATTGGTCGCCTCCAGGGTAGCGGCGGGGGCCGAAGCGGCCGCAGTTGGCGCAGAGGTCACGGGCCGCCTGTCTGCCGACGCGGGCGACGCAGCCGGAATCCCGGTCTGGTCAACCGCGTGCGTGGGTGAAGCGGACGGAGCGGCCGTCGGGTCAATCGCAGAGGCTGTCACCGCAGGCGCGACGGCAGAAGGCCCGGGAGTCGCTTCCGGCGTTCCGCAGGCCATCGCCAGCAGGGCTATAGCAGCCATCGCCAGCGCGACCGGGACGCCATGCCGCCGCTTCCGGTTGAAGAAAGCCGTCTTAAAGAAGGTTGCCGCGTCCAACAGTTAACCAGTAGAAAACTATATATGCCCCGGCAATGACCATAAAGGCAGAAGCGATGGGCTGTATATAAGGCAGGGCGCGACGCATCAGGCGCACCATCGCCCCTTTGAATACGGCCATACCCAAGGTCATAAGCATGATGACCAGCCCCATTCCAAAGGCGTAGAGGAAGAAGTTGCCCGCCACTTGCAGGATGGAGTCTGTAGCGCTCCCGATGCCGACCACGGCGATAAATATCGGCAGCGTGCAGCTCAACGACGCAGTGCCATAGGACAGGCCAAAGGTGAAGAAGCTGCCTATGCTGACGGTGTTGGGGTTGCCCAGGCGGGCAGCGGCGCGGGCGGCGACGCCGGTATAGAGCTTGCCGCCCGCCACCATCCAGGCCCCGGTTCCCACCAGCGCACCGCCGATAATCAGCCCCAGCCAGGGCAGCAGGTCGCTGATAAAGGACGCCGATAATCCCACTGCTCCGCCGACAATGCCGAAGAGCAGTATGAATCCCGCCGACACCGCGCCGCCCACCACCAGCCCCCGCAGTATCGCGGCCGCCGGCCCGGGGCGTTCCTCTTCCGCCAGGTTGGAACCCAGATACAGCCCCAGGTAAGCGGGCAGCATGGCGAACCCGCAGGGATTCACTGCCGAAGCCATCCCTGCGGCGAAGGCGAACAGCGTCGTTCCACCGATAAGGCCGCCCAGGAACTCCTGCGAATTGCCCGACAGCTTGCCCTCAACGAACAGGTTAATAGGGTCAATGCCGCTGCCGCTTCCCACTACCAGCGCGCCCCCGACGGCCACGGCGAGCGCGGCTAACGTCACCGCCATCGTCACCAGTATGGTGCGGCCCTGTCCTTCCTTAAGGGTCGAGATAGCTGAAATCATGTATCTTGATACGCCAGGCTCGTGGCGAATGGATTTCTGAGACCCTGTTCCGCGGTGTATCCCTGAACCGGAGGGGAGGGATGCCTGCAATTCCCGGACGCGCCGAGTTCGCCCCGTTTCCGACGGGAACGGGTACAGGTCATCTGAAAGGATCAGGGTCGAAGATTCCGGGCGGAGCCAGCCCCGCAAACTGCTCCGGATGCAGCGCCTCCGCCAGCCCCTCCAGCACGTCCACCACTCGCGGCCCGTGGCGGCTGGGCACCCGCCCGTCGAACACGAAGGCCCGACCGTCTCTCACGGCCGGCAGATCTTCCCACCCCGGCAGAACGGTCAGCTTGTCCTGCGCCTCCTGCCGCGAGCGTTCCGGGCCGAAGGCGCACGGCATAATCATCAGGTACTCGGGCGCGTAGGCTTGCACCTCGTCCCATGACAGCTCCCTGGAATGCCCCCGGGGGATGGCCAGCCCTTCCTCGCCCCCTGCGATTTCAGAGATTTCCGGCAGCCACTGTCCGGTGTTCCGCAGCGGGTCCAGCCAGTCCAGGCACACAACGCGGGGGCGTTGGGCGCGGGCGGAAACCGCACTGGCGACACGGCTGATCCGGGCCTCCAGAGACTTGCGAAGCTCGCGGCCCCGTTCAGGGACTCCGGCGGCGTCGGCAACGTTGCTGATGTTCTGAAGAATATCGTCCAGCCCCATGGGGCGAATGGTCAGGATATTCGGCCGGTAGTCCAGGGCTTTTGCGACTGTCTCGAAAACCGACCCGCTGGCGATGGCGCACACCTCGCACAGTTCCTGCGTGATGATAAGGTCGGGACGCAGACGCGCCAGCAACTCCTCGTCGATCCAGTACATCGGGTTCTTGTTGGCGCGGGCTTGCTGCACCAGCGCATCGATCTCGCCGCTGTCCAGGTGCTTCACGTTGCGCAGGCTGTGGCTCACCACCGGTCTTGATGCGGCTTCATCGGGGAAATCGCAGGCGTAGGAAACACCCACAAGGTCGTCGCCCAATCCCAGGGCAAACACCATCTCGGTGGCGCTGGGAAGCAGAGAGCAAATGCGCATAGCCCCGCCTTCGCTAGAGGATAAGGCCAGTATACGACCGCCTTCGGGCTGCGTTCAAGGCGAGGCAGATGCGGACGGCAGCGCCCGGAGAATGATACAATTACACCATCCCGGTACTGGCAGGCGCGCGGAGATGTGCTGGTGTCGGCCAAGATACTGTCTGGAAGCGAGCTGTCGGCGCAGATACGCGACGAGGCCGCCGCCCGCGTCATCGATATGCAAGACAAGCACGGCGTAACGCCCGGCCTGGCCGTGGTGCTGGCGGGCGGTGACCCGGCCTCTGCCGTCTACGTGAACAACAAGCGGCGCGCCTGTAGCGAAGCCGGGCTGTTCAGCGACTCCACCCACCTCCCCGGCAGCGCTGGCGAAGCCGAAATCCTCAACGCAGTCAGGGCATACAACGAAGACCCGCGGATTCACGGGATTCTGGTGCAGTTGCCGTTGCCCGGCGGAATTGACCAGCGCCGCGTCATTGAAGCCATCGCCCCGGAGAAGGATGTCGACGGCATACATCCCTGCAACTTGGGCAAACTGCTCCAGGGCCGCCCTGATTTCGCGCCCTGCACTCCCGCCGGCATCGTCGAGCTGCTGATGCGCAACGGCCATGACCCCGACGGCGCCAGGGTCACCATCTGCGGGCGCAGCGACATCGTGGGGAAGCCGCTGGCTGCGCTGCTCATGCAGCGCGGGCGCGGCGGCAACGCAACGGTTACCGTCTGCCACACCCGCACCCGCAACCTGGCCGGCGCCACCCGCTCCGCCGACATCCTGGTAGCTGCCATTGGCCGCCCGGAAGCCATAACCGCCGACATGGTAAAGGAAGGCGCTGTGGTGATTGACGTTGGCATCAACCGAGTGAGTGACCCAACCGCGAGACGGGGATACCGGCTCAAGGGCGACGTTCATTTCGACAGCGTTTCGGAAAAGGCCGCAGCTATTACGCCGGTCCCGGGCGGCGTCGGCCCCATGACCATTGCCATGCTGCTGGTGAACACCCTCACCGCAGCCCGCATCAGCATCCACGGGCATTAAGACCGGCTGTCCTCAACTACTGACCAGGCCGACTTGTGCGCACCAGCGACTTCGACTATAACCTTCCCCCGGAACTGATCGCCCAGACGCCGATAGAACCCCGCGATTCCTCCCGACTTATGGCGCTGCACCGCGCAACCGGGGAAAGGGAGCACCGCCGGTTCAGGGATATTCCGGAATACCTGGAACCCGGCGACCTCATGGTCTTCAACCAGAGCCGCGTGATACCGGCGCGTCTGTTCGGGGTGAGAGACGACAACGGCGGCAGGGTGGAGCTCCTGCTGCTCCGCCGGGAGGCCGGAAACGTATGGCAAGCCCTGGCCCGTCCGGGTCGCCGGCTTCGCCCCGGCGCGACGGTGACCATAATTCCGCCCCATAAAACGGCTTTCCCTCCACCGGGGGGAGATGAGCTACCGGGGGGAGACAAACCACCGGGGGGAGATGAAGAGAAAGACGGGACGCTGAAAGTCGAGATACTGGAGTCGCGGGTCAACGGCCTGAAGGCCGTGCGGCTGTCGACCGAGCGCTCTATCGACGCCATGGGCCACACGCCGCTGCCGCCCTACATCCGTCAGAAACTGGATGACCCGGAACGCTACCAGACAGTGTACGCCCGCGAGCCCGGCAGCGCAGCGGCCCCTACCGCCGGCCTGCATTTCACCCCTGAACTGCTGGAGCGGATCCGCGCCTTGGGAATTGAGACCGCCTTTGTTACCCTGCATGTGGGGCTGGATACCTTCCGCCCAGTGCAGAACGAAGACCCTGCGCTGCACCGCATCCACACCGAGCGCTACTCGCTGGACGGCGACGCTGCCGACTCGCTGAATCGCGCCCGGGGCGCGGGCCGTCGCATCATCGCCGTCGGCACAACCAGCGTTCGCGTGCTGGAGCAGGCCGCCGCCGACGCCTTGCGCGGCAATGGCCGCTTCGAGCCGGTCGAGAGCGACGCCAGCATCTACATCCTGCCCGGCCATCGTTTTCGCGCCGTAGACGCCATGCTCACCAACTTCCATCTCCCCCGGTCAACCCTGCTGATGCTGGTATCGGCTTTCGCCCAGCACGGGGCGTTCAGCCCCACGCGGGGGCATTCGGGCGATTCCGGGCGTGATTCCGGGCGTGAGATGATTCTGGACGCTTACGCCGAGGCCATTCGGCACGGCTACCGCTTCTACAGTTTCGGCGACGCCATGCTCATCCTGTAGCTGTGTGTGCGTCGAGGTGACCATCCCACCCAGATACTGACGGACGTGTAGTAGCCTATAGCTGTGTGTGCGCTGGGCGGGCAGCTCACCTCACGCTCATGCGTATGTCGCCCAAGCCCTCAAAGGTGAAAGCCGCCTCATCGCCCGGGTTCAGGAACTTGGTGCTTACGATGCTGCCAGTCATCACCAGCATTCCCGCTTGCAGCTCCCTTCCGCGCCCCGCCAGCGTGTTGGCAAGCCAGGCCAGCGCATCCAGGGGGTGCCCGAGCACGTCCCGTCCGTAACCCTCGCCGGCGGGCTGGCCGTTGATGGTCATGGCCCCTTGGCCGGATTCCAGATCCAGCGACTGCCAGTCGGCCCTTTCCGGCCCCAGAACTACTCCCGCGTTCCAGGCGTTGTCGGCAGCGACTCCGAGGAAGTAGAGATTGCTGTAGTCAGCTCCCCTGTCATCCACCAACTCGAAGGCGGGCATCAAGGATCTCACCGATGCCGCCGCGCCGTTCCGGTCGTAGGGCGCTCCGCTGGCTGGCAGGCCCGACCGCAGGCGCACCGCCACTTCGCACTCGGCGCCCAGGCGGACGTAGTCGGCGGCCCGCACCAGAGCCGGAGAGTAATGCACGCCGCTCTCAAATACCGCGCCTGCGCATGGTGCGTCGAAGCCGACCATTCGCTGCATCACCGGCGTGGTCAGCGCGATCTTGTAGCCCGCGATGGCCCCGCGTTCCGGCGCCAGCAGAGCCTGAAACGCCTCCTGCATATCGTAGGCTTCCTCTATGGTGGCGGGGGAAATATCATCGGGCAGCGGCTGGTACGGCTGCCGGCTGCGATGAGCGTCGAAAAGATGCTGCGCTGCTCGTTCCGCCTTGCTATGCCGGGCCATCTGTCAACCTCCCTTGTGTGAGTTGTCCGTCGAGAATCATCAGTCTGGGAATTGAGTCTGGGAATTGAAGGTTAACCGCTGCGGGGCCAGCCTTGAGCCAAAGCCGAAAGCAGGCATCACAGGCGGCGCTGCCGGAAAGGCGCACCGCCGCGGCCGTTCGTCCCCTGCGGCCCTTTCGGTTCCGCCGGCCTGGGCAGCTCGTGAGCGCCAGCGAAGGCGATCATGCCAACTGTAGAAGTTGCAGGATATTTCCGTCGGGGTCCCGGAAAGTCGCGACCCAGCCGCCCCAGCTCTCCTGTTCCGGCTGTCGAATGAACTCTACCCCGGCCTCCGACAGCCGCGACGCGACGGCGTGGATGTTGGCGACGCCCAGGTGCGGCATGAACCTGTAGGGGTCGCTGGAGGCTCCCGAAACCCGGTCGTGCAGCCCGATGTTGAACCGCACCTCGCCCAGCTCAAAGGCAATAAAGTCGGGGTGCCGCGAATGCAGTGGAAGCTGAAGAATATCGTTATAGAACCTGAACATCCGCTCCAGGTCGTCTGTCCAGAAAGTTACGCCAACAACCCCGGCAATCATCGCCGCATCCTCCGAAAAGCAAGACCGCGAAAAACAAAACCGGGCGGTGATTCTCACCGCCCGGTTTTCATCCTGTCACGGCTCAACACTGTCTCCTGGCCCGCCTAAACCTCCGCCAGTTCACCCCGGCGCCTGGCTGCGGAACAGCGCGGGCACAGCCCGTAGAAGTCCACCCGCTGCCAGCCTACCTCGAAGTCGGTGCTGTTGGTAATGCTGTTTCGCAGGTTTACCACCAGGTCGTGCACCTCACTGGCGGTGTCGGCGTCAACAACATTCTCGCACTCAATGCAGACCAGGTTAACGTGAGGGTCCATGTTGGGCTCGTAGCGCGACATACGCTGGAACGGAAGTTCCTGAATCAGCCCGCTCCTCTGCAAGACGCCCAGCGTGGAGTAGATGGTAGCCAGGGTCATCGAAGGGAAGTGGTCTCGCACTCGCTCGTAAATCTGCTGCACTGTGGGATGGTCCTGCGAGTTCAGCACCACTTCGGCGATAGCCAGCCGTTGGGGGGTAACCCGGACGGCCCACTCGCGCATCCTCTCTACCAGCTCCTGCTGCGTCAACATATACTGCTCCGGCGTGGTCCCCACGCCATCGCGGCGGGCATTCCGGCGCCCGCCGAACAAATTTCGTAAACTATACTCCATAGTATCGCCATTTTTGCCGGCGGACAACCCCGGCAGTACGGTGTTACAGAACATTTGAGACTTGGCGGATTGACCTGGCGCACTCTCTCAAGGCTGCCACGGCGTCAAAGCAGGGATGCAGCACCCTGGCGATACCGGGAGCCGGTACCGTCGGCAAGCGCGCGGCGAAGTGTTGCCAGGGCGCATTGGCGAGGATGGATCATATGCCTATAATCCTTCCCGGAGCCAAGCCGCCGGGAGCCATGAAGAGGAACGATTCCAGGGTTCTTAATAAATCCTGTTGAAAACCAACATCTTGAAAACCAGCATCGCCCGGGATAATCCGGGCACGGGACAATCCGGCCTCCATAGCGGAAGGCGCCCGACTGCATATCAGGAATTGTGGCGCAGTCATTGACGACGATTCAGGAGCGATAACAGAGTGATTAAGCAAACACTGGCGACAATTCTATCCACCGTGGGGTGGAACCCGGCCCGGGCTGAAGAGCCGGAAATCACCGGAAGCCTTGACCCGATTCTGCCGACGCCGTTTCGCATCGGTGAGACGGCGTCGGCAAGCCTGGCCGCCGTCGGTCTTGCCGTCTCCGACCTCTGGGAGCTGCGGACCGGGCGGCGTCAGGAAGTTGGGATAGACACCAGGCAGGCCACTGCATCGCTTCGCAGCGGCCGATACCTTGCCCTGGATGGGTCCCCTGTGGCTGCCGAGCGGACGCCCGTCATGGGCGTTTACCCGGCGAAGAACGGTCGCTGGAGCTACCTGCACTGCAACTTTTCCAACCACCGCGATGCCGCTTTGGGAGTCCTTGGCGTAGAAGAAGACCGGGAGGCGGTACGCCAGGCGGTTGCCCGGTGGGATGCCCTGGAGCTGGAAGAAGCCATCATAGCCGCCAAAGGAGCCGGCGGCATGGTGCGCTCCATGACCGAGTGGGGCAGGCACCCCCAGGCTTCTGCTGTGGCCTCCCTGCCTCTGCTGGAAATTGAAAAGATCGGCGACAGTCCGCCGGAGCCGCTGCCCGATGGCGACAGGCCTCTTTCGGGCCTGCGGGCGCTGGACCTGACCCGCGTGCTGGCGGGTCCAACCTGCGCCCGGACACTGGCGGAGCATGGCGCCGACGTGATGAAAATCAGCGGCCCGCATCTCCCGTTCAGCCCGTCTCAGGAGCTGGATACAGGACACGGGAAGCTGTCTGCTCACATCGACCTGCGAGACCCGGCCCAGGTGGAAATACTGCGGGGGCTGGCGCGTGAGGCCGATGTATTCTCGCAGGGCTACCGTCCAGGCTCTCTGGCGCAGCGCGGGCTGTCGCCCAAAGACCTGGCCGGGATCAGGCCCGGCATCGTGTATGTGTCCCTTTCCGCTTTCGGCCGCGTTGGGCCCTGGGCCGAACGGCGCGGCTTCGATACGGTGGTGCAGACCGTGAGCGGCATCACTCACCGGCAGGGAGAGCTGTTTCCGCCGAATCAGCGCAGCGCCGGTCAGTGGGAGCCGGAGCCGCAGTTCTACCCGGTATCGGCCATTGACTATCTGACCGGTTACCTGATGGCTTTCGGGGTAATGGCCGCCCTGGCGCGCCGGGCCCGGGAAGGCGGAAGCTGGCTGGTTCGCACATCCCTGGCACAGACAGGCCGATGGCTGGTAGATCGAGGCCAGACGCCCGATTCCAGTCTCCGGGACGTACCCGAGGAATTTAGCGTCCAAGAGATCCGGCGATGGTCCACTTCAAGCGACGTCCCGGCGGGGCGGTTGACCCATCTGGCCCCTGCTCTGCAACTCTCGCAGACCCGGCCATACTGGGCCAGACCGACGGTTCCCCTGGGCCACCATGACCCGGTATGGCCGGAGCGGTCGGCCTAGCGACCGAATGGCCGGTTTGGAACCTGGCATTCTTTTATAAATCAGCAGAGTCAGCCATCGCCCTTCGGCAATCGGGCAGGGGGATAACGCATGGTCCGCTCCGGCACGGCGCGGGAGCGGCCTACCTGAAACAGATTTACGGGCAACAGGTTAGTCCGCTTCGGCATGGCGCTAGGGCGGCGCATTATCTGTCAGAGGCTTTTGGGAGGCAGCCATGGGCTGGTCCAGGAATCATCCGAACGGTCTGATCCACTACTCGCCGCCGTTGGCATACCGGGGCTACACGCTAATCACCAACCTCAACGGCCACGAATCGCGACTCATCGATATGGAAGGCCGGGTCTGCCAGAGATGGCATTCCCCTGAAGGCATCAGCTACGCCCGCCTGCTGCCCGGCGGCAATCTGCTGCTGCGCACCGGTCCGGCGGCAGAAGAAACTTCGTTCCTGGCCCGCCCCGAGCGGGAGCTGCTGCCCCGCGGCGGCAGGACTGCAGCAGGCGCGATTCTGGAGCTGGACTGGGACAGCAACGTTGTCTGGGAGTACCGGCATCCGCTGCTGCATCACGACTTCGAGCGGCTGCCCAGCGGCAATACCCTTGTCCTGACCTGGGAGTTGATGCCAGAGGAAGTAACGCGGCAGGTTAAGGGCGGATACGATTCCAGCGCCGACCGGCAGGGCATGCTGGGCGACACGGTGCGGGAGGTTACGCCGGCAGGGGAGACGGTTTGCCAATGGAATTCCTGGGAGCATCTGGACCCGGAAGAAGACCGCATCTGCTTCCTCGAAGGCCGCCAGGAATGGACGCACCAGAACACACTGAACGTTACCCCCGAAGGCGACCTGGTGGTCAGCTTCCGCCAGACCGACACTGTAGGCATCGTCGACCGCGCCAGCGGGAAGTTCCGCTGGAAGTGGGGGCCCGGGCAGATCTCTCACCAGCATAACCCGACGATGCTGGACAACGGCCGTGTGCTCATCTTCGACAACGGGCCTCACAAGCCGGGCGTAACCCACTCCAGGGTCATCGAGGTCGATCCGGCCAGCAATGAGATCGGCTGGGAATACCGGGGAGACCCGCCCATCTCCTTTTACAGCTATCACATCAGCGGCGCGGAGCGGCAGCCCAACGGCAATACCCTGATCTGCGAAGGCGCCCCGGGCCGCATCTTCGAGGTAACTCCAGGCAAAGAAATAGTGTGGGAATATATCAACCCTTTCTTTGCGCAGAGCGGCTACGGCGTCGGCGATTCCCTTTCCGGCTTCGCCAACTCCGTATTCCGCGCCCACCGGTACGGCTGCGACCATCCCGCCCTGCAAGGGAGAGACCTGAACCCGGACAGGTACGCCAGCCTGAACCGTCTCTACGTCTGAAACGGACGGGAATTCCTCTGCCTGCTGCCCCCGTCTTGTCTGCTCCGGCTTCAGTTTACCCGCCAGACAGGACCAGCGCCGGGATGAAACCGAACGGCCCCCTGCCCGGCTACGGGCAGCAATTCCCGCCCTGTCCGTCGCCGGGCGGCGAGGGTCCCGGACCAGACGCGCAGGCAGCTAGGGCCGGAATACGGCCATGCACTTGTTGGAGTTGAAAACGTAGGTCTCAATATAGTCGAGAACTTCCGGCTTTCGCTCCAGCTCGGCCATGGCTCCCAGCAGACAAGCCCAGTTCAGAAGCTCCTGCTGGCCGGCAGCTTCTATCTGCGGGGTGGAGACCCGGCCCCAAGCGTCGTAGTCTCCGGACTGGAGGGCGTCGAACATGGCGCGGTCGGATTCAATATCCGGCCAGAGGAAATGGTTCTTCTCAGTCAGAAAAGCGTGAGACCAGCTTGACGACGCCACCAGAGCTGCGCGCCAGGGGCTTTCCCGGAGCGCCCTGGCCGTTGCCGCTCCTACCTGCATACAGCGTTTCAGAGAGGGGCCCGGAGGGTCCGGTTCAAGGAACTCGCCGTTCTCTTTGTGGGGCAGTATACCGCCCCGGTTGCTGATGACCTTGCTCCCGTAGCAGTTGACCGCAAAAGGCACCACCGGAATATCGAAGCCCTTCCGGTCGTAGTCCAGGAACAGCAGGGTATTCAGGATAGAGTGAGGCAGGCCCGGGTCGTGCAGCGGCTTATAGGCATAGGCCATGTCCACGCCCTGCTCAATCAGCTGAGAGGCAAGCCACCGGGCAGCCTGGGGGTGTCCCATGTGTCTGAACACTTTGTCGGCCGGCTCACCCCAAGCGTTGCGCTTGCCGGATGCAAACCCCTTGCTGAACGGGGCAGATTCCGAACCCTCGTAGGCCAGGATGCAGAAGGGAGGGATAATGGTTTCCCTGAAGTTTTCGTATTGGTCGTCGCCGAATATAAGGACGAAGTCTGGTTCAAACGCCTGGATTTCGTCGGCGATTACTCGGAAACTTTTCACCAGGCGTTCCCGGTGAAGGGCCGCCGAGGCGACACCCTCGTCCTCCCCGTACTCCACGCGCATCGGTTCCGGCCAGTTGGCCGGGTTCCTCATGTGCTCCGGCACACGCTCGTCCCTGGCCAGCGTGATGTTGATCGGGAATGCCTTCTCTTCGTCGGATACCAGCATCGGCGGGTAGTGAGTCACCCCCGCGCCCAGGATCTCGGCCATCGTGAACTCCTGTTTCTGAAAGAGTTAAGCGTCTCCTGGAGACCAGATCCAGTACCGGGAAACGGCCCCGGCATCCACGCGCAGGTCGAACCCGGTAATCATCTCGGCATCGTCGGAGGCCAGGAAGACCGCAGCCTTGCCATAATGAGTTGGGCTGGGCAGCCTTAACATCGGCGCGCCCCTGCTGGCATCCGGCAGCAGGCCCGCTGCGCGCTGTCCCAGGCGAGGCCCCGGCCAGTCTTCCACGCCCCACCTGGCGGCTCGCTCCCGCCCTTCCGACAGGTCGGTGGCCGTCGGTGTCAGGCTGTTGACCCTGATGCCGTACCAGGCCAGTTCCATGGCCACCGACCGGGTGAAGTTTATCAGCCCGGCCTTGGCGGTTCCGTAACCCACGTTGCCTGGCTCGCCCTGGTGCCCGGCAGTGGAAATGATGTTGATGATGTTGCCTTTGCTGTTCCGCCGTATCATCGAATGGGCCACGTGCTTGGTGAAGAGAAACGCGCCGGTGAGGATGATGTCTATCTGGCGGCGCCATTCGTCTACCGGCATGTTCAGCACGCCCTTGAAGTTGAACTGGGCCGCCCCGTTCACCAGGATGTCTACCCCTCCGAACCGCTCTGTGGCCTGGGAGATGGCAGCGAGCACCTGCTGCTCGTCGGTCACGTCGCAGGCTGCGCCGATGGCCTCGTGCCCTTCAGCCATTATGGCCGAGGCGCACTTCTCCGCGTAATCTTTGCGGATGTCGGCGCAGACCAGGTTGGCGCCCTCACGGGCCAGCTCCTCGGCAATGCCGCCCATGATGTTGGGACTGGAGCCTGTTACCAGCGCTGTTTTACCTTCGAGTTTCAAACGTTTGCCTCTTCACTCCGGTGCGTTGACGAATCGGGCTGCCCAAGCGGTCAAAATATGATGCTGACTGCGCCATGCCAGGACAGGGCCTCCATATCCAGTACAGCCCGGCGGTAAGCTATTTTCAGCTCCTCGCCGTCGCGCCGCAGGACGTAGTTGACGCTGCCGACGTAGGGCGATCCCTCACCGCTGCGGAACCGATAGACCAGGACGTTGGAACGGACGGAGCTCTCTCCATCATTGTTTTCCTCAGCCCGCACGTTGGAAACAAACCGGCGAGTGCGCGACCAGGGGTACTCGCGGTGAGCGTGACGACTGTTCAGCCGAACCGCCCGGGCGCGCAGACGGGTGATGTCGTCGTCGATGAACACCAGGTCGCGTCTGGTGTTCCCTTCCGGCAATCGTCGATAATCAGGTCTTTTATCTCCATAACTCACCTGCATCCCGCAGCGTCGATCCTGATCTGATGCAAGCGTAGAGTTCTTCTCCGGGTCTGTCAACGAGGCTGTCAACGGGCGGGCTGAACCCCTCTCCCTCTGCCATAGCCTGCGGATGGAACCCGACTTTCCAGACGGCGCAAACACGCCGTTGTCCCGGCTTACCGGGGGCATCATACTCCCCCTGCGCCGGAACCCGGACTCCTCGAGCTGCGGAATATCCGCCGACCGGATGACACTGTCGCTCGACGGCAAGACATCTGCCGCATTTGATGAGGGATAATACCCGCACTCACAAACGGCAATATGGCGCCGACAACTACAGCAGCCAGGGCTGCACAAGGCAAGCCGCGGCGCCGTCAGCAGCAAACGTGTGGGGAGTATGCAATACTCCCCACACGTTTGTTCCCTTCCGCGCTCCTCTGTTACAATCACCGGGATTCGCCGGAGAGGCGATTTATCCACTTTGACATCTGTGGGGTTCCAGTATGAGTTGGAAGTTTGAGCTGCTGACCAAACCCCTCGGCGGGGTTGCTGAAGGGCCGATATGGGACGGGGAACAAATGCTGTTCACCCACATTCCGGCCAGCCGGATTATGCGGATCGACCCGAAGAGCGACGCGATTACCGTTTGGCGGGAGGGAACCAACCGCACCAATGGCCTGGCCCACGACAATGCTGGACGGCTGTTCGGCTGCTGCTCCGGCGGACGGGCCATCGTGCGCTTCGACGGTGACGGCAGTACCGCTGTAGTGGCCGACCGGGTGGAAGGAACGCCCCTTAACACTCCTAACGACCTGGCAGTAGACGCGCAGGGGCGCATCTGGTTCACCAACCCCTGGAACGCGGGGAACATAGACGCCGCAGAGGTTGAAGTCCCCGGCTGGCGCTGCGTGCTGCGGGCCGATCCTCAGCCCGACGGCTCCTACAACGTGAGCCGTGTCGAGAACGACAGCACCATGCCCAACGGCATCCTGGTGTCTATCGACGGCGGAACGCTCTACGTAGCTGAAAGCAATAGCGACGATCCATCCATCGACCGCGAGCTGCGGGCCTACCCCATCAACGACGACGGCTCCCTGGGCGCCTACGCCATGCTTCACGCCTTTGGCACCGACGGAGCGAACGCCCAGCGCGGCATCGACGGTATGTGCCTCGACCGCGAGGGTAACATCATAGCCACTGCCGGATGGCCCTCCTCCGGCCCCGGCCCGCTGATCTACGTCTTCGACTCCAAAGGGAGGGTTCTGGAGACGCACCCCGTACCTTGTATCCGGCCCACCAACTGCGCATTCGGCGGCCGCGACCGCTCGACACTGTATGTAACTTCCGCCGAGGGCCATGTCTTCAAGGCGCAGACCGACATGGAAGGCTGGGCGCTTTTCCCTTAATCCTTTATGCTTTGCAGGGATCGGCAGCTCCAGGGTACGCCGGGGCTTGCCTATGCGCCTCGAAACGACTGCATAACGCGGAGGGACGGACAGAGCCAACATGAGCTTGCGCAATTTCGGAGGATTCGGACGCGACCAGATTCGCCAGGGCGGCGGAAGGGGCAACGGCAGCGAACACTTCGACGAGTTGATCGGGGCTACCGAGCTGTTCATATACCAAACGCCCAACCGCCGGGCCAACGGCTTCGACGCGCTCAAGCTGTTCCTGGAAGCGAACGAGTGCGAAGTTATATTCACTACCGACGTCCCGCCGGAACTCCGCAGCTACGAAACCTTCCGCATAACCCACAAGCGAGGAGAAGCCATCCCCAACCCCGTTCTGCGCCGCTCTCATTCCTGGGCCCACAATCGCAACTTCCTTCACAGCTTTTTCAAGCCGATGTACCGCTGAAAAGAGCCGCGCCGTCGATCAGTCTCTCCGTCAAACGCCCTGCACAACCCGGTCCGGCGCGCCTTTTCCCGTGGCGGTACGGCGCGGAGGGCGAGCAAAGAGCGCCAGCATCGTGGCCAGCCCGCCCATCACCGCAAAAGCCGTGAATGCGAGCTGGTAGCTCTCGGTCAGATCGAAGATCACTCCAGACAGCACGGCGCCGATGGCCTGCCCGAAGCTGGTCAGCGGCTCGGTTACTCCGCGAATAGTTCCCAGCGACCGTCGCCCGTAGTAATCGGCGTATCCCACCGGCGGCACCGACAGCAGGCCGCCAACGCCGAAGCCGAACAGCGCCGAATACGCCAGTATCTCGGCCGTCGAACCGGCAATGATGAACAGGGCCGAAGAACCACCCACGAAAAGCGCCACCCCTGCCAGCACGCAGCGGGGCGGGAACCGCTCGGTCATCCAGCCCCAGAACAGGCTTCCCGTCCCCAGGAAAGCGGCGTTCAGGCTGATGCCCACACCGGCGGAAGCGGCGTTCAGGCCCTGGTCGCGCAGATAGGCGGCCAGATGCGTGTTGACTCCCGCCTGTACCAGGAACACCATGCCTGTCGCAGTAGCGAACATCCACAGCGCGGGCGTTTGCACGGCCTCCCTGAGCGTCCACACAGGTTCGTCATCTGCGGGAGCGGGGGCCGGGCCGAATGCTGCGGGGCTCCTCTCCGCTTCCCCGGAGGCCTCCACAGGATTATCCCCGTCCGGAGCGAGGCCGACATCCTCGGGCTTCTGAACTATGAGCAGGGCCGTGGGGAGCAGAGCTATACCCAGGACCAGGATGCCCAGGACTATCCATGCCTCACGCCAGCCGCTGGCCCCGATGATCACAGAAGCGATAAGAGGGAACGCCACCAGACCGATGGAATGGGAGCCGAACAGGATGCCGCTTGCTCGTCCGCGCATCCGCACGAACCAGCGGGAGACTACGACGGAAGAGCCTATCGAAATGGGGCTGGAGAAGATAACCCGCCCCACACCATAGGCCGCGTAGAAAGCGACGGGAACCGTAGCCCACGCCAGCGAGATTGTGGAAACGCCGAGGATGAGGATGCTCGCCGTCAGTACCAGCCGCGCCCCGTAACGATCCACCAGCCATCCCACCACGGGAGATACGCCCGAGGCCGCCAGTCCTCCGAAGCTGGCCGCGCCCGCAATCAGCGTTCTGCTCCAGCCCAGTTCTTCGGACAATGGGAATATGAAGACGGCTATGGTCAGGCTGGCTGTGGCGTTTCGCACCACCTGCGCGCTGCCCGCCGCGCAGAGAATGACCCAACCATAGAAGAAGGGCGTCCTGGGGACCAGAGGAGGGCCCAGACTAATCGTTGAAAGAAGGGTTGAAAGCAAGCCTGTCAGCATTTGAGTAAAACCGGAAACCTCTGCCCCGAATCATGTCTATTCGGGACAATCGTACAATCCGGTGTCAACCCGGGGCGGCGCATCGCCGGAGAAACGGGTTTGTAGCTGCCCGCAGATTGCAGTATGAGAAAGACGAAAGGGGGACAGTACAGCGCAGGCAAGACAGGGGCAGATTAAATCTGCCCCTGTCTTGCCTGAATTGCAGATCTTTGGCGCGGCTGTGCGGCTATTCCAGGTTGAACCCCTGGTAGCCGCTGCTGGCAATCTCAGCTCGCTTGGCCCGCATTACCGGGGCGCTGTCGGGCGCGGTGAGCAGGAACCGGGCCTTGCCGGGAATGTTGGCCCCCACGAACCAGGAATCGGCCTGGGTTCGCAGAATCTTCTCGCCGCCTTCGACCACGTGCTGCGTCCACTCGTCCTCAGAAGCCTGCGCAGGCTGGATGCGCTGGTAGCCGTTGTCGCGAACGTATGCAACGCACTCGCTTACCCACTCCACCAGCGGTTCGGCGGCGCGGACAAAGTTGCCCACCGAGGCGGCGTTGATGGTGAACAGGTTCGGGAAGCCCACGCTCTGGATGCCCAGGAAGGTTCGCGGCCCCTGGGAAAACTTCTCTTGCAGCGTAAGGCCGTTCTCTCCCTGGATGTGCATCCTATTAAGCGAGCCCGTGACCGCATCGTAGCCGGTGGCGTAGATGATAACGTCCAGGTCGTAATGAGCGTCGTCGGTCTGGATGCCGTCGGGCGTGATGCGCCGTATGGGGGCCTTCTTTACGTCCACCAGCAGCACATTGTCCTGATTGTAGACTTCGTAGTAGCCGCTTTCGCAGGGCAAGCGCTTGGAGCCGAACATGTGATCCTTGGGCACCAGCATCTCTGCTACCACCGGGTCTTTAACCCGCTCGCGTATCTTGTTGCGGAAGAACTCGGCGTAATCTTCGTTGGCCGGCCCGGGCAGCATCACGTCGTGGAAATTGCTCAGCCATTTCTTGAAACCCGGTTCCTTCCACAGGGATTCGTACATCTCAGTACGCTCCTCGCCGGAAACGTCGAAAGCAGAGCGGGCGTCGAACTCGTGCACGAAGGAACCGGCGGTGTCCATGCACTTCCTGAAAATCTCCGGGAAGCTCGCCTTGATCATCTGCTGTTCATCATCGTCGATCGGCCGATTGCGCAGCGGGGCGCAGTAGTTGGCCGTGCGCTGGAAAACGGTCAGGTGGCCGACTTCCCTGGCAATCTCGGTGATGAGCTGAACGGCGGTGGCCCCGGTGCCGACGACGCCGACGCGCTTGCCGGCCAGGTCCATGCCCTCTTCAGGCCAGCGCCCCGTGTGGCACCAGGGGCCCTTGAAGTCGTGTATGCCCTCGAAGTCCGGCACGTAGTGGGCCGACAGCAGGCCGACGGCGGTTATCAGGAACTGCCCGCGAGCCTGATGGCCGTCCTGCATCGACAGTTCCCATCGGTTGGCATCCTGGTCGTAAACGCAGGATACGACGCGGGAGTTGAAGCGGATATGGCGGCGCAGGTCGAACTTGTCGGCCACGTAGTTAAGGTAGCGTTCGTTCTCCGGCTGACCGGAATACAGCTCCTTCCAGTCCCACTCCTGGAGCAGCTCTTCCGAGAACGAATACCCATAGGTATAGCTCTCAGAGTCGAACCGCGCGCCCGGGTAGCGGTTCCAGTACCAGGTGCCGCCCACGCCTGAGGCGTCTTCAAACGCCCGGACGCTGAAACCCAGCTCCCGGAAACGGTACAGCGAATAGAGGCCGGTAACCCCGGCGCCGATTATCAGAACGTCATTCTCTTCAATGCTCCCGTTGCGGGAGATTTCCACCGAGGGCGATTGCTGCAAAGATGCCATGTGTGTTCCCTCCCTGCGCTTTTCCTCGAGTAGGTGGATTATACAGGAAAAGAATTAGTCGGGGCTATATTTATCGCCAACGGCAATACTTGAACCCTACGTATACAGCGACGCCGGCGGGGTTGACCCCATGAGGATGGCGCCGCCGAACTCGAAGTTCAGCGGCAAACCGGAAATGTGCTGGCCGTGAACATGCAGGTCGCGGAAATATCGTTCAAGGCCCACGGAGTGGTGTATGGCGTTGGTGCCGGCGGCCACGAACAGCTTGTCGGCGATGGCGATGGACTGGCGGATGGCGTGGGTGATGGAGAGACGGGCGCGCATCGACTTTTCCGGAAGGTTCGGCTCCCCTCTGACCTGCGCCTCCCACATTGCGCTCACCGCGTCCAGCACGTAGGCCCGGGCGCTGTCGAGCATTGCCTCGCACTCGCCAACCACGGCTTTGATATGCTGCCTGTCGCGGAGCAGCGTGGGGGAATCGGTCGAGCCGGAGTCGGCGGCGAGGTCGATGAAGGTGTTCATCATTCCCCGCGCCATCCCCAGGGTATTGGCCGCCGAAAGCGTCCAGCCGAACACAATGGCCGATTGCGGAGGCGTGTAGAGCGGCCCATCGTAGTGAGCCGGGGCGCCGCGGGTGTAGGTGTGGTCGAAAGGCACGAACACTTCAGAGAATTCGGCGTCATGGCTGGCCGTACCCCTCATTCCCATGGTGCTCCAGGTGTTGATCACCTCGCCCTGAGACACCGGCAACACCACCGCCCGCATCTGCGGTGATCCGTCATCGTTCATTGCAGCGCCATTGGCGTCAACCACCCTGCAAGCCACGAAAACGGCGGTGGAGTGGTCTATTCCGCTCAGAAAATTCCACCGGCCGGAGACTACGTAACCGCCGTCGGCAATTTTCGCGGCGCCGCCGGCGCGGGCGGAACCAGAGCCGAGGACAGACGGCGGATCACCGAAAATCTCTTTGGCTGCTTTGGGCGAAATACGGGCCACTGCCGACGACACGGCGGTTCCATTGAATACGCACCAACCCGCCGAACCGTCGGCCCGGGCAATCTCTTCGACCACGTGAAAGGCCGTGACTGGGTCGGTTTCCGGCCCGCCGAGTTCTCTCGGCACATAGAGGCCGAACAGCCCCTTTTCCGCCATCTGCGATGCCAGGCTATGCGGGAGCTGGCGTTCAGCGTCGATCCTCTCCCGGTTCGCCGCGATTTGGGGGGCTATTTCCCTTGCTGCCTGCACCAGGCCATCGGCCGGGATAACGGTCATACGCTGTTTGGCTCCTGACGATATTGCCCTATTGTAACTATGGGCGGCCCGCGCCCGATGACAATGCCATTTCGTCTACCACCGCTGCGTGACCCGCAGCGAGTAGGGTTTCGGCGAGATAGCCAGCCCGAACATTTCGTCTTCCGGCAAAGGCCGGCCGTCGGGCGTCTCCAGGCGCAGCCGGTGCATCATCCGGGTAATGTGCAGCCAGACGGTGGTTTCTGCGAACCGGCGCCCGGGGCAGCGGCGATGGCCGGTGCCGAAGGGCAGATAGGACGGGCTGGTCATCGCCGCCGACATGGAGCCGTCCGCCTGGGGCATGAAACGTTCCGGGATAAACTTGTGGGGCGAGCTCCAGTAATCAGGGTTGTGGTGAATGGAGTAGATGTTGCCCAGAACCTGCGTCCCCGCCGGGATGAGATACCCGCCGACCTCTGTATCCTCCGAGGCTTTGTGCGGCAGCCCCAGGGGGCCTATGGTGCGGTAGCGCATCGACTCGGCAAGGCAGGCGAACACGAAGGGCAGACGGGCGCGGTCGTCCACGGCGGGCACAGCGTCGCGCCCGATTACCCGGTCCAGCTCCTCGTGTACCCTGGCCTGTATATCGGGCCGGTTGGCCATCAGCAGCAGGAACCAGTTAATCGTCTGCGCCGAGGTGTCTGTCCCGGCGATAATCATGTCGGCGCAGAGGTCTTTGGTCATGTCGCCGCTGATTTCGCCGGTTTCCTCCCTCGCGAGCATAACCTCTACCAGGCAGGTTGGGGAAGAAAAATCAACGCCAGGACGCGCCCGGGCCGCTTCCACCAGAGCGGTAATCACCTCGGAACTGATTTCCGCCTGTCGGGTGGCTTCCTTGACGCCGTTCCTGGGCAGGAACCTGAGCCAGGGAATATAGTCCACCATATTGGTGGCTGTGGCGCTGGCAAAGAGCCAGGTGATGTAAGACAGCAGCCTGTCTCTATGTTCCAGGAATTCGACCGATTCGCCCTCTTCGCTGCCGAACAGCGCACGGAACATCAGGTTCGAGTTGCTCTGCATGGTCAACTGCATGGGGTATACAAGCTCGCCGCGGCTGCCCGATTCGGCCATTCGCGCCACAAGGCCGTCGACTACCCGTTCAATGTAGCGCTCCCGAACTGTGTCGATGTTGCGGGCGCTGAGCAGCTCCCGGTTGGCGAAGCGCTGCATCTGCCGCCAGTGCTCCCCGTATGGGGCCAGAACCAGGTCTTTCTGCCCGCTCAGGATGTCCATGATTTCGCTGACCCAGCGGTCGGCCAATTCCGCCTTGCCGAAGGCCTCATGCAGCAGTTCCGGGTTGCTGATGATAACCGTCGGCACACTGCCGAAGCGCAGCAGGCAGATGTCGCCGTAACGTTTGACCAGCCTGTCGATGGACAAGTGGGTATCGTTCCGGATGTCCAGCAGCGAGCCGAACACAGGGAGACCGCGCGGACCCGGAGGCAGCTTCCCGGGCAGAGCGGAAGTAACGGAGCTCATCCTGCGCCACCCCCTCTTCGGATATAGAAGGCCGTTCAGACTCACTTTAACAGAAATCGCTTTAACAAAACCGGGGTCGGCGAACAGGCCGGGGCTGCCATGGAATCCCGCCCCCGCTACTGCCGGCGCAATAGCGGGGGCGGCGGGAACAGTCTACGCGCCGCCAATTATGTCCGACATCCTTTCAGCGATCATGATGGTGGTGCAATTGGTGTTGGCGCGGATGCAGTCGGGCATCACCGAGGCATCGATGACGCGCAGATTCTCCAGGCCTTTGACCCGGCACTGCTGGTCTACCACCGCCATAGGGTCGTTGTCCGGGCCCATTTTGCAGGTTCCTGATATATGCTGCGACGTGGTGACGTTGCGCATCAGCCAGTTGTCCAGCGCATCATCCGTCTCCAGGTCGGCGGGCGTCGGCTCGATCAGCCTCTTGACGATGTTGGCGTAGTCGGGGTGGTCAAGGAAACCCACGCACAGGCGCACCGCCTCGCGCATCCGGGCCAGGTCGCGGGGGTCGTCGGCGAAGTAGTTGTAGTTGAGCTCTGGCTGCACATTGGGGTCGGTGGACGTGATAGTCAGGCTGCCCTTTCCGTAGGCCAGCTCCAGGATGCAGGTGAACCGTATTCCTTCGGCTTCCAGAGGGTCGCCGGATATAGGCGACGAGAAGGATGACGCCATGATCTGGATGTCGTTGCGCAGGTCTGATCCCGTTGCCGTGTAGCGCAGGGCCACCTGAGTCCGCGGGTCCTGCGGGTTAAGCGGAAACTCGTCCAGAACCTCGATGGGCACGCGGATGTTGGGATGATCCCGCAGGTTCCGGCCCACACCCGGCGTATCCTGCACCACCGGGATGCCGAATTTCTCCAGCGTCGCCGCCGGGCCAACACCCGAAAGCATGAGAATCTGCGGCGACGCTATAGCGCCGGAGCAGAGGATGATTTCGCCGCCTTCGACAGTGAACTTCTCGCCGCCGCTCTCCACCTCTGCGCCAACGGCCTTCCTGCCGTCGAAAAGAACGCGGTGGACGGTCACATTGGCCTTCACCGTCAGGTTGAGGCGATGGCGGGCGGCGCTCAGGAAAGTCAGGGAAGTGCTCATCCTCACGCCGTTGGGGTTGTTCATCGGGATAGGGCCGACGCCGCCCGATTCCGGGTGGTTCATATCGGGGTCATCGGGGAATCCGGCGTTGCGGGCGGCATTGTAGAACGCCTGCTGGGCCGGAAGCCAGGTCTCGCGGGCGAAGCGGCGCACCGGAATGAATCCCTCGGAGTTATGGAAGTCGTCGGCCCCGAAGTCCATGTCGCTTTCCAGCTTCCGCAGGTAGGGCAGAACGCTGGTGAACCCCCACTGGTCGTTGCCCAGAGCGGCCCAGGCGTCATAGTCCTCGGGCACACCGCGCAGCAGCACCTGGCCGTTGATGGCGCTGGAGCCGCCCACCACCCGCCCGCGGGGAACCGGCATTGGCTCGGTCTGCAGCGGCGTGGTGTTGCCCTGGAATGACCAGTTGTGCGGGGCGTCGATGGCCGAAGCCGTCTGGTCGTAGCCGAACTTCAGGTCGTCCGGATAAATCTCGAAGTCAGGGTAATCCGGCCCTGCCTCCAGCAGCAGCACGCTCTTTGTCTGGTCTTCCGACAGCCGGCTGGCCATCACGCATCCGGCCGATCCGGCGCCCAGGATAACGTAGTCGTACTTCATTCCTATCTCCTTTCGCTCTCAACTAATTCCTTCCCGGAATCCACAAAGCCTGGAATCCACAAAGGCGGCGATGCTATCCCATCAGGCGGGAAGTGAAAAACTCGACGGTGCGGGGCCAGGATGCCTCCGACGCTTCCTGCTGGTAGCGCAGGGCGGTGTAGTCCATAAAAGCGTGATCGGCGCCTGGGTATGTGTGGAACTGATGGTCTATGCCCAGCCTCGTCAACTCGGCGTCCAGCCTGTCCCTGTCGGCCAGCGACGGGTTCTCGTCGATTTCGCCGAAATGGAACAGCACTGGGCAACTGATGCCGGAGGCCAGCTCGAAGGGGGTATTCTCTCCGGCGCCCCAGGCAGCGAAGATGTTGCCGCCGTAGTAGGGTACGCAGGCCCTGATATGCTGGTTGGTGGCTGCGCCGAGCCAGGCGACCCGCCCGCCCATGCAGAAGCCGGTGATGCCGATGCGGTCGCCCTGGATGGCCGGATGCGCCCTGAGCCAGTCTACCGTGGCGGATATGTCGGCCACGATCTCCGGGTCGCTGAGGTGCTGGATGCGCCCGGTGCGGCTATCCATCTGTTCTTCGGTGAGCCTGTGGAACAGGTTGGGCGCAACCGCCGCGAACCCTGCCGCGGCCAGGCCGTCGGCTATGTCGCGAATGAACTGGTCAACGCCGCCGCCGTGCTGGCTGACGATCACCGCCGGAAACGGGCCGCCGCCCCTGCCGCTGGGCACGCTGGCGTAAACATGCATATCCGAGTCGCCCACCTGTATCGTTTCCCAAAACGATGCCATCTGCACCCCCCGGCAGTAACTGCCTTGTATGGATTCCGGTATCGAACAGGATTATCCCACAACCGGGGAGAAGGAAACAGGTTTCCCCGTTTTTATTGATTCCAGGATTCGCCACAAGCGGAAACCAGATGGAGTTCTCCGGCGAATACCGGGCTGCATAGCGTCTGCCAGCGGAACCCGATGCCCTGATTGGCAGTGATTATAGCCGGGGGTGGCCGAAGCGACAAAACCTCGACGCCTGACGCTCCTGGCCGTTGCGTGGTAGGATACCGGCAACCTTTGCACTGGGAGGTAAGCGGTATGGCCATGGACGTTCAGGTCTATACCCAGCCTGGTTGATTCTCCTGCCGGACTCTGGAAGAGTTCCTCAAGTCCAACGGAATTGATTACGAACACCACGACCTGCTAAGTGAGCCTGCCGCAGTGGAGCATCTGCGCAGCCGGGGCATCAAGTCCCTGCCGGTGACCATCATCGACGACACCGAAGTTATCATCGGCTATTACCCCAGGAAGTTAATTCCGGCCCTGAAGCTGGATGTATCGGTTGACCTGTCGGGCAAGACGTCCTGGATGGCCGGGAAGTACGACGCAATAATGAGCGCAGCGGTACGGGCCAGCAACCAGTTTTCGCAGGAACAACTGGACACCATCGTGCCCTGGCGCCCCTGGAGCCTGCGCGATACGGTGGTGCACATCCTGGCCTTCCCGGAAATAGCCTACCTGTCGCATCAGGTCGGCAGCATGAGCTGGGACGATATGCAGGCCCAGGACAAGCGGCTGGAAGGCGTCACCACCGCCCCGCAGATCGCCGGGTACGGGCTGAAGGTGCGCGACGACATCATCGCCTTCCTGAACAGCGGCAACACCGAAGGCTTCGAGCGCGTTGTGCCGGCTCACTATGGCGGCGAGGTTACCGTGCTGGAGCTGCTCAACATCGTTCTGAGCCACAGCACCCACCACCTGAAGCAGGTGTATCACTACATGACCGCCGACCTGGGCATGACCCTGGACAACCCGGCAACGGAGGCCGACCTGGAGGGCATCCAGACGCCGGACGCCCTGATCTGAACGCAATAGCGCCGTGCGGCAGTTGTGCCGGGCTGTCGCCGGGGTTAGCATTGAAGGAACGGATGCGGAAAAGACGGTCAGGCCTGTTCAGGGTTACAGGCCGGTCAGGTTAGTGCAGGCGGCAAGAAAACTGCAATGGAGAAAGTGTTCATCTACTGGGACAACTCCAACACCATCATCAGTATGCAGGAAGTTGCGATGGAGCGTGAGGGCGACGCGGCGCGATACCGGGTGCGTCTTCACTTCCGGCATGTTATGGAGCTGGCCCGCGCCGGCCGGGACATAGAACGGGCTGTCGCCGTCGGCTCCATCCCCCCGGAACTGCGACACGTCTGGAACCGGCTGGAAAACGAAGGGTTCACGGTTCAACTGCTGGAACGGGGCGCAATACAGGGGCGTGAGCAGGGCGTGGATCAAATGCTGCAGACTGCGATGCTGCGAGATACGATAGACTACAAATGGAGACCCGGGAATTGCAGTCCTGCTCACCGGCGACGGCAGCGGATTCGCCGACGGCGCGGGCTTTCACGCCGACCTGGAGCGGATGCGCAGCAGGGGATGGCGCATCGAGGTGTTGTCGTGGCGGCATAGCTGCAACCGCCGGATGCGGGAGTGGGCGGAAGAAAATGGAACGTTTATTGCGCTGGACGATTTCTACGACAGCGTAACCTTTCTGGAACCGCCCGCCCCAGGCCAACCCATCGCCAACCCGCGCTTTGCATCGCCGCCGGAGCTGTCGCGGCGGGCAACGGAGGCCGGGCAGACATGACCGCATTCAGAGGGTAAGGCAATAAACCTCTTGGCAGGGTTGAGACTCGTTACAATCTCTCCTGGATAATCACATCACCATCTTCGCGCTTCCATTTGTAAGTCGGTTGCCTTTGAGCAGGGCTGTTCCTGCCAAAGGACCGCCACTTGTTTGGAATACCTATATATGCTTTCACTCTCACGGGAGTCTGATATTACCTGAATTTTCTTTTCTGATCCGGGGGGAGTTGTGGTATTAAGAAGGCCTTGCTTTCTTCATTTCTAATAACTTTGCCTTTGGCTATAAGCCCACCCAAGACCGAGTATGTCAGCCAGTTCTGATGCTGGCCTCGAAAATCCGACCGCAACCCAAGCAAATCTGCGATTTGCGTGTTTTTTAATCCTTGCGGGTTGATTTCCAGCAGTCTGATTATTGCCTCTTCGATTAGCTCCAGTCCTTTCTGGGCTATTTCTCTAGAAACTGTATGATCGTTCATTTTTGCACTCTTGCAGGCCCCCGGCATAGTTGAGATTGATATGTTCTTCAACGCATATACTATAGGTCTCTAATTAACAGTCTGCGGTCGGGCTTTACTGTGCAGGGCAAACATTGTTGTGATTATCGCAGTCCAATGTTCCGCAGACTGTAAAAGTGCAGCCGAACTCCAACCCGTTCAGCGAAACCAGCGTGACATTACTCTCGTCCTCAATGCTGATTTTATATGGAAATAACCGGGAAGCTGCTGCCGGATAATCAGCACCGAAGGATCGCTTCCCGGCCAGGCATCCGAGTGCGCGCAAGTATGCCCGCGCAACGGGCAAATGCCTACGCCCGCCCGAACCAGTTGGGGTGGACGGCCTGGAGGCCCAGTTGCGGCCAGGCGGCGGGGGCGCTGCACTTCTCCAGCCTTTCTTCAAGAGGCAGAGCGTCGTCCCAGTAGTAGGCGATGATGCGGCGTCCGTTCCAGTGGCTGGCGTCGTCGGACGCGATCCACACCGCCGGCGACTGCATCGCCTCGGGCTGGATGAGCGCGTCGGCCGTGGCGCCCTCGGGCGGAATCACCATGTTCGTAGCAGTGGCGCCGCCCGGAGTAAGCACGTTGGCAGTGACGCCGGTGCCTTCCAGGTCCTGGGCCATAATGGCCACCAGCGCCTCGTGCCCTGCCTTGGACGGGCCATAGGGAGCGCCGCCCTTGCGCCACATGGTGTCCATGCTGGTGGTCACGCCGATGATTCGCCCAAAGCCCTGCCCAATCATGTGGGGCACAACAGAGCGAGACATCAGGAAAGGCCCGCTGAGATTCACGTCGATCACCCGCAGCCAGGCATCGGGAGGAAGGGTCCAGAAGTCGTTCTGGCTGCCAGCGGCGCGGGCGCCGAACCCGCCGGTGCGGGCGTTGATTCCGGCGTTGTTCACCAGGATGTGCAGGCCGCCCATCTCGCCAATGACGCGCTGCACCGCCTTTTCTACCGATTCGGGGCTGGTAACATCCACAACGACGGGCAGCGCCGCATCATCTCCGCCGATTTCCCGCAGGTCGTTGGCCGACTGGTCAAGCCACTCCTCGTTCACGTCCAGCATCGCCACCCGAGCTCCTGCCCGAACGAACCCGGCGGATATGGAGCGGCCCATGCCAATGGGACTGGCCGCCCCGGTAACGATGGCGATTCTCCCTTCAAGGGTATCGGGTTGCGTAGTCATTTCTCACCTCATCTTGCCTGTGCTAGAAAATAGCCAGCGGGTTCACGGGAGACCCGGTAGCGTTCCTGAAGCGCAGCGGGGCGACGTTGAACATGAACTCCCAACGCCCCAGCCGCTCGCACACTGCGGCCAGCTCCTCGCAGTTGCCTGCGTCTATAAGCCGCAGCCCCATGCCGACGATACCAACTTTGTGAATGGGCAAGCCGATGCCCGGGTAGCCGCTGGGCTCGGCATCCTGGGAAGCGTCGCCGCCGACCAGGGCTACGCCGCGCTCCTTCAGCCACGGGAGGGTCTCGGCGTGCAGACCGGGACGACCGGCGGCAGGCGGGCCCAGCTAGCAAGCGTGAAAATCGATGTCAAGCGATTTTGGGACGACCGGCGGCAGGCGGGCCCAGCTCCAGGCGACGTTTGTACCAGCCGAGGCGCAGCATCAGTGCGTCGCCCTCCTCCAGGCGCACGCCCTGGGCCTCTTCGGCGGCTTCAAGGTCGTCGATATAGACGAATTCGCCGGCGTCCAGCCACGGCCTGCCCTTAATCCTGGCGACGTCCAGCAGAACGCCCCGGGTTACGATTCCATTCTGAACCTTGTCGATGTCCAGGCTGTTGGCTCTGGTCTCCGAGTTGACATCAGACGCCGGACGGCCGTTGTACATTCTGCCGTTCCATACCTGGTGGCACAGGCTGTCCAGGTGGGTAATGGCCAGGCCATGGAAGGAAAGGCCGATGAAATCGGACGTTCCGCCCGGCCCTTCATCGGGGCAACTGTCGCCGGCCCGTATCATGTAGTGCAGCGGGGGATGGACGTAACATCGGGCGCCTCTTCCGGAACGATGAGCCGCGAGCAGGTTACGCTGATGCCCTCCCTGACCAGCGAGGCGGCCTGCGCCCGCTTGGCATCGGTGACCAGATTGACTGTCCCCAACTGATCGTCGTGGCCCCAGCGCCCCCAGTTGCTTATAGTATCCATCCACTCGATTACCTGTTCTTCCGTTGGAACTTGGCGGGCAATCATTCGGCCTCTCCCTGATTGTGGATAGATTCTGCGGCCATCTTAGATACGCCGGTTACGGAGACTCCAATCAGGCGGCGATATTCGCCTTTTGGCAGGCGCAATCGGGATGGGTTGCAGCCGCCGCCGGGTTCACAGGGCGACAAGCTGACTGACAGTCCCGTCTATGTAAAGGATTTCCAGGGTGCGGGAAACGGCGTCTTCCATCCGGGCGCGCGACGGTTGGGGCAGACCTTGCCCCAGAAGGTCAACCAGAGCGGCCGCAGAAGTCCGGCCGTCTATTCGAGAGACGAGCGCAGCCACCAGTTCGCTGCACGGCATACCCTCGGGGTGCGATACTGAGTTCAGGGCATATCCCCAAACGAACTCTCCCTGGCCCAGCACCGGCTTCCGCGCTACGCCGACGGCATCAGCCAGAACAGGCACGGCGTTGAGAATCTGGTTGCGCTGCGGGTCAGATCGCAAGGCGGCAACGCGCTGCGTCCTCTGCGCCCGCTCGCCCTCCACCGCATGGACGCTGGCGACGAAGCCGGCAGGGGCCTCGCCTCGGTCGAGAACCGCCCTTTCGTATCCCCGGGGCGGCTGTCCTGCTACCGCCTGAATGAAACTCTGCCTGGGGGTGTACTCGTTCTCTCCGGTAATCCGGCGGGCCTCCCAGAAATACGAGTCGGAAGTGAGATTGCTGGAATAAAAGAGCCGGGCCATCTCCCGGAACTGGCTGTATTCCCTGTAATAAAGCTCCTGATAGACCTCTCCGGCCTCGTCCCTCAGTTGCGAGTCGCCGCCTTCGGCTGCCTTCAGAGCGGTAGCGGCATAGGCGGCGGCCATCACGCCGGACATCAGCGCCAGATGCACGCCGGACGAGAACAGCGGGTCGATGAAGCAGGCCGAGTCGCCGGTCAGAACAAATTCCGGGCAAGCAGTGCGCTCCGACGAATAAGACCAGTCGCGCACCACTTTGGGGTCTGCGGCCCATCGCGCGCTGCGCAGCATTGTCCGGGTATACGGGGCCTGAGCCAGTTGATCCATCAGGAACTGCCTCGCCCCCAGCCGTTGAATCCCATCCTGGCCGGTACGGTTGTCCACAACGGCGCCGACGCTGCTCCATGCGGGGCGGCCGGGTTTGACTGGCGCTGCGCAGCCCAGGGGGATAGTCCAGAACCAGCCGTGCTTGTATGCCTCGATGAAGATGTTGTTCTCGTGGGGCGGCGGCAGCGGATCTGCGCCCTCGAAGTAGGCGTATATCGCAAGGTTCCGGAAGAAGGAATCCCACCGGCGGGTTCCTGTCTGGCGCGCCAGCAGCGCCGCTTGCCCGCTGGCATCGACCACGAAGCGGGCTGATAGTCGGCCCTGCCCGCAGGTGTCCGAGTCGTAGCAGAGGGTAGCGCCGGAATTTGAGTCTCCCCATTCGACGGCGCCAACCCGGCAGCCCTCCCGGACATCTACGCCGTGGCTTCGGGCGTTTTCCAGAAGGATGTGGTCGAAGGCGGGACGCCAGACCTGGTAGGCATGGGGATACTGGACGCTGGTTTCCTTGAACAGCCAGCTCCAGGGTTCGGTGTCGCGGCCCCAGACCATTGTGGCGCCGAACTTGGGCAGGAATCCCGCGGCCTGCACTGCTTCCATGGCTCCCAGCTCTTCCAGCACGGGCATGGAAGCAGGCAGCAGCGACTCGCCCACGTGATCCCGAGGGAAACGCTCACGCTCCAGCAGCGCAACTCGCCATCCCTGCCTGGCCGCCATAGCGGCCGCCGCGCTGCCCGCCGGCCCCCCTCCGATGACGGCCACGTCGGCGTTTTTCACAGGTTTATTTGTGGTCATTCTTACACCATTCGGCCACTGCCAGGCGCTGGTTCACTGCCGCCCGGCGGTTGACATTCTGCCCCATCCCCACATCCATTGGCAAACTTTGCCTGTATCAATAACTCATTACTCTGGAAATACTGCCGTTATATTGACATACACAAAAATCAGTGTATCATAATAAATACAATGTGTATGAACAGTAAATAAAACTAATGCAACAAAACACTCTGCGGGAAACGACTCTATGCCGGGCAAGGCAGAGATTGATAACGGCGGGGCAGAATGCCCCTACCCGAAAAGCGTGCATGCACAATTCGCGGTTGAGTAGAGGCTGCTTATTCCCGCAAGGCAATGGCGGGGGCATTGCCTTGCATCTATCAACAGGGGGCAGTTGCGGGCTGCCCCCTGCTGCTTGTACTTTGCCAGAGCTGCGGCTAGTTCACGCTGGGGCCATCCTCCGTGGCGGCAACGCCAATGCCCGGCATTTCCTCCGGGTAGGGCTTGCCGGTCGCCGGGTCGACCTCGAAGGAGCTGGGAAGTTCCAGTTCTCTGGCGATTTCCTTGACCGCCGGAATAACCTCTTCGCCCATGAGTCGCAGGCTTCGCATGGCGTCGTCGTGGGTCATAGCGCCATCGCCGTCCCAGAAGAAGACGCTGCCGGGGCGCAGGTACTCCAGCACGTGGCGGATCTTGGGAATGACGGTTTTGGGCGTGCCTGAGATGATAGTGTAGTCGGCAATCTGCTGCTCATAGGCCCGGCCCAGAACGCTGGCGGGGCCGCCCCGGGCCGCCGTTGCGCTGCCCTGAGTCGGCAGCACCCGGCGGCGGGATGT
The DNA here is from genome assembly GCA_965115955.1 of Dehalococcoidia bacterium. Lineage (GTDB taxonomy): Bacteria > Chloroflexota > Dehalococcoidia > Lucifugimonadales > UBA3495 > VXOI01. Next base: position 538,768 of record OZ220473.1, read on the forward strand.
CAGGCCCGGCAGGTTAACCAGCGCCGGGTTGGTCGTACCTTCGTTACCGGCCAGGAACGGGTTGCTGGGCCCCTGCACGAACTTTCGTCCGGCCTGCTCGGCCAGTTCCTCGGTCTCATCGACATGGACTTTCCACAGGTAGCCAAGGTTCTGCGGGCCGGATTCGTAGCCCAGCTCGGCGGCGGTGTCGTGATAGAGCTGGAACGCCCGCTTGGTTGGTTCCAGCTCAGTAGACAGCATGATGTAGGGGATGCGCTTTTCCGCGGCCCAGGTAAGGGAGTCGCGGCTGATGACGCCGGGCAGCCAGACCTGCGGGTGGGGCTTCTGGTAGGGCCGCGCCCACGGGTTAACGTGGCGGAACTGGTAGTGCTTCCCCTCCCATCTGAAGGGACCCGGGGTAGTCCAGGCCTTGACGATGAACTCGTGGGCTTCCTGGAATCGCTCCCAGTTGTAGGGCGGCGGTGCGTTGTGAGCCACGCTCTCTCGCCCGGTGCCCCGAACCCAGCCGGAAACCAGCCGTCCACGGGAAATCATGTCGATCATCGAGAGCTGCTCCACCAGCCACAGGGGATCGTCCCAGATGGGTATTATGTTACCCAGCAGCACTATCTTGGCGCGGCTGGTGATGCGGGCCAGAATGGAGGCCTCAACATTCATGGCGCCGCCCATGCAGAAAGGCGTGCCATGATGCTCGTTGAGCATCAGGCCGTCGAAACCCATCTCTTCGGCGTACAGCTTCTCATCGAGATAGCGGTTGTAAAGATCGGCGCCCAGCCTGGAGTCGTAAATCTCGTTGCTGACCGTCAGATCCATGATGGGCTTTCCAGTGGAGCCGAAGTACCCCGAATCCGGATCCTGGTAAGGTCTCTCCGTAAAGTATCCGATGTGCATAGCCTACTCCCTATCATCGGCTTGGTGCGCCTGGCGCCCTCCGCGCCTTTGGCGGCGATTGCGGGCATTATAGCATCCCTGCTGCCCCTGCTCTGCGCCAACGCGCGCATGGAATGCCATTGGGACACTTCGCAGAAATGCAGTCCAATTTGTTATCATCTCAAAGGCAAGGAAGTATGAACTCGTCTGAAGAACAGGGAATCACTGCTCCGCCCGCCTTTCGCCGTTCGCTTCCGTCTATGCGGCTGGCGCAGGCGGTTGTGATGCTGGGGGCGGTGATAGGGGTGGTAACGGCGTGGGGGGCGGACTGGGCGGTTCCTCAGACAGCACTTCCAGGAGCGCCCGCTTTCCGCTACGTCAACAGCGGCTGGATCTTGCCGCAGGAAGGGCAGGATGCGGGGGCTTTCAGCGATGAGCTGAGGGCCTTCGTTCTAGTCAGCCAGGAAGAGCTGGATTCGTTCGAAGACGGTTTTGTCAGCAAGGTGAGCCGCGGAAACGCCACTACGCTGGGGCGCATCAACTTCGACCGGTCTGCGCTGATAGCTGCCTACTACATCTGGCGTCCGGTGCGGGGCGACCCGTTGACGGTGGCCGATGTTCGGGCCGACGGCGGCAGCGCAGCGGTGGAACTGGAGCTTTCCGGCGCCCCTCAAGGCCGGGAATACCCCTACATGTACGCGCCGATGGTAATGGTGGCCGTGGAGCGTTCGCTGTTCCCCGAGGGCGAGCCGGTGGAGTTCGTTTTCCATCTGAACGGCGAGCCGGCGGTAACGCTGACGGCTACCCCGAACTAGTGCGCCGCCCGCATCGGGGGCATAACGGCTCCGACCGGGGCCGGCGTCAACCCTGTCTTCCTTCGTCGGGAGGCTGACTGCAGCAGCCAGGTCCGGGCCGTCGGCTCGGCGCATATCCGGGCTGTCAGGAACTAGCAGTTGCCCATCTCGACAAGCTGCCCCTCCCGCCATGACATTCGGCCCGCCCGGATGGTGGCGAAAGTGTCCAGCCGCATGGAGCCGCGCTGCAGGTTGCCCGCTGAGTCCATCCAGACGAATGCGCCCTCCCGCTGGTCGAAGACGGCGGCATCGCCGCACATTCCGGGAACCAGCGAGCCGATACTGTCTTGAAGGCCCAGCACGCGGGCGGGGGCGCTAGTGGATGCGGCGATGGCGTCGGCTATAGGCATTCCCATCGCGTGCATCTTGCTGACCAGGTCGTTCATCTGGTAGACGGTGCGTTCCGGGGGCGGAACGTGGATGTCGGTGCTGATGGTGTGGGGCGCCAGGCCTTGCTCCAGCGCAGCGCGGGTAACCTCCACATCGCAGTGAACCCCGGCGTGGGCCAGATCCATGATGACGCCCCGGTCGACGGCAGCCTGCACCTCCGGCCGAATTTTCATGTTGCGGTCGAGCATGTGTTCCGGGTGCCCGTTGAAGGCGTGGGTAGAGATGTCACCGGGGCCGAGGAAATCCAGCACGTCGGGCAGCGGGATCGGCGTGCCGCTGACATGAACCATCAGCCGGGTTCCCGATTGGTCGGCAACGGCGCGGGCCGCCCGCATGGCCTCGTGGGCGTTCCAGTAGGCCACGGCGTTGACGTGCATACGCACCTTGACGCCGAAACAGAAGCCCGGGTTCCGCTTGATGTGGTCGGCGGTCTGGTCAACGTCGATGACCCGCATGTCGTGCAGCCCGCCGCCCAGCACCCGGTTGACCGCCAGCCCCACGCCGCCGACATGCAGGAAAGCCAGCAGCCGCGTGCGGTGTGCGGGGAACACGTAATCGCGCATGGCCTGGTAGTTGAGAAATCCGGCGCTGCCGGCGTCGACGCCGGTGGTGGTTCCCGATGACAGGCAGACATCGTCGGGATTGACCGAAGTAGGGTTGCCGCCGTGATAGAAGTGACCGTGCAGGTCGATCAGTCCAGGCGTGACCAGCTTGCCGGAAACATCCACAGAAGCAGCAGCGTCCGCGGCATCGATGCGCTCGGCTACGGCGGCCACCAGGCCGTCCTTGAAAGCCACGTCCCGGCGGCTGTTGATCCCCTGGGCCGGGTCCAGCAGCGTGCCTCCGGTAAGCAGCAGGTCATAGGCGGGTACGGTAGTCATCGGTCATCCCTCATCGGCATTATGGTCAACAGCATTCCTTTCCGCATCGGGGCCTGTGTCCCCAACCCTGACGGATGAGGGCCGGACTTTGTCCTCCCTATTCGGTCGTCGGCCCGCCGACGTCGCCTTCCGGGGCTTTATAATCCGGGGCTTTATGACGGGGCGGGGCGTTGTTCAATCCCTGTATCTCGAGTATCTGCGGCTGAACGTATTCCATCCGGCGCACTCTGGGGTACACCTGCACTTTGGGATTGGTTATATCTTCGTCGGTTATCTCTGCTGATTCGTCCACCGGCAGGAAGCCGTAAGATTCTACGGCGCGGGCCACCAGATTCCCGACAAGCTGCGGAGAGCGCCCCTCCAGCCGGCCCAACTGATAGGCCAGAGTAACGGCAAGCTGCCCTCGGGAAATCTGCTCGAAGGCGTCGCGGGCGGTCAGATCTTCGGGCATCCCGCCGCACTGATCCAGGAAGTCGTCCAGCACCTGGCCTATGATGTCGGAAAGACCGCCCATTTCGATTTCGTACATATAGCCGGTGAGCTTGTCGGTCAGGTCTTCCACGCCGTCCGGGGGAAGCACGCCGTAGTGATCGTGCGGCTCGTGGACATGCCCGGGATCAGGCTCGCTCTCGGGCTGCCTTGCTTCGGTCATCGGGCGCCTCTCCTTCGGTTGCGATCAGGTCGGGGCTAATCGTCATCATCCGGGTCGTCCTCAGCGGGGGCAGGGCGGCGATCAGCGTAAACCGAGCCGGGCAAAATGGCGTTGGAGCGGCTGCGTCTGTCGGCGCCGGGACGGGGCATGTTCAACAGCGCTTCCTTCAAGGCCCTGATGGTTTCTGCGCCTGCCGACAGGCCGATGACCAAGCCGGCGACTCCAGCGTTGCGCAAAGCATCAAGCGTATCGCCGTCGGGTGCGCCCGAAATTTCGGCGAGCAGGCGCTTGCCTATGCGCCCGCTTACCCGCGCCAGGGCGGCCAGATCTCCCAGAGTCCACCCTGCAGGGTCGCCCGGCATCGACACCAGCACGGCGTCTACCGGCAGGGGATTGACGTCTCGCAACTCTTCGGGCGGCGCTCCAGGGTCTACCGCCAGCACCCGGGCGGCATCCTTTGATGCGACCGCGCCCAACGAGGTGCCGGCCAGAGAGAAAACCAGCAGATCGGCCCCGACATCCCGCCATGATTCGGCGTCGGATGCAGTTAACCCGGCGGCTCGAATTCCCCAGGAAACACCGGAAGCCGCCTCGCTGATTTCAGGCCCTTGGGCCGGTGTTGAACCGGAGATAATCACCGCGTCGGGAGACAGTTTCCCTGCCGCCGCCACCTCGTCCTTACCGCTGTCGGCGGAGATAACCAGCGCCAAGCCCGGCATTTTAGCCGCCCGCGCTGCGCCAAAACCCATCCGGGGCGGCGCCCCCTCTTGAATCTCGTCCAACCGGTCCAGAAACTTGTTACTCATTCCCGCAATATCCCGCAAGCGCTAATCTGCGCGCCATCTGAGAGCGCGCTGCGGCTGATTATACTCTATCGACGCCCTGCGCGGAGAACGAAGCCAGACATTGATATTCCCGGCATACGCCGGCATCAGAAAAGGCCGGGGCTTCGGGGTTCGCCCGTGACGGGCAAAGGGGCGCCGTCAGAGGCGCCCCTTTCGTCGTCCGGGTGGGTGCGCGGGTCAGGCGTTCTGGCGGCCTGCCAGGAAGGCTCCGCCCGCCGCCAATACCCCTACGATGGCGATGATCAGCGCTACTATGGCCAGCGCTCCGCCTCCGCCGGCCTCGCCCTCAGGACCCGCAGGCCCTACAGCGCCGGTCTGTCCGTCCGCTCCGGCGGGGCCGGCTGGGCCGGCAGGACCCTGCGGGCCGGTTGCTCCGTCCGCCCCTACAGGGCCGGCTGGACCGGCAGGGCCCATCGGGCCGGGCTCTCCGTCCGCTCCGGCGGGGCCGGCCCGGCCGGCAGGACCCTCCGGCCCCATCTCTCCGGCGGGGCCTTCGGGGCCAGCTTCGCCCTTGTCTCCCTTCAGTCCTCTGGGGCCTCGCATCTGCTCCCGCATCTGCGCTTCCGTCAGCGTCGGGGCTGGCGTCGCCGTCGGAGACGGCGGATCTCCGCTGTACGCCATCAGATCCAGCATCATACGGTCTCCCGCAGTCCCCTTCATCACATCTTCTTCCGTCATCGCCATGTACTCCATGGCTTCCTCTCCCTCCCCCGTCATCAGCGAGAGCATCAGCGTGTCTCCCTCCTCTCCGCCGGTGATCTGGAGGCGGTAGTGGCCTTCGTCATCGAACACCATCCCTTCGCCTACCTTCTCATCCCCGGCCATGGCCACCACCATCGCTCCCATCATCGCCGGCTCTCCGTCCAGCATCGCCGAACCCACTATCAGATACGGCGGCCCCTGCTGCGCCAGCGCCGCCGCCGGCAGCGCCGCCAGCAGCGCCAGCGCGCCCAGCAGGGCCGCTATTTTGCCCTTGCTCATACCTTACTCCTCGTTCTTGTCTTCCCGATATGCCGATGGCCGGCTGAACCCGACATATCGGGCGTCGGGTTCAGCCTCTGCGTCTTGCGCTGCCTAGTTGATTAGGTAGTAGTTGGTTCCCGGCTGCAGCATCTTCCCGTTGAACTCCACTGGAGCCCCGGCGCTGATTATGATGGCTACTATCTGCCCACTCATAACCTCTTCCAGCGTGTTGAACTCCATAAACTCCGAATCCGGATCGTAGAAGCTCCACGCCTGCGTCACCGCATTCAGATACCACACACGCACCAGCCGGTCTCCCAGCGAGCCGAACACGTCCGACGGCTCCGTCGGCGGCGCTTCCTTCACCACCTCCAGGAACTTCGTTACCGTGTCCGAGCCTACTTTCACCTTCACCGTGTACCGGCCAGGATCCAGCTTCGGCACCAGTATCCCGGTCGCGCTGAACGAGCCGTCCGCGTTGGTCGTCGGCACCGGCACCGGGCGCACGTCCGTCGTCCCGATCATTATCTCGTCCACCGCCAGGAACCCGGCGAAATTCTGTCCGCTGACGGTTACCCGGCCTCCGGATGTCACCATCGCCGGGCTGAAGCTGATCGTCTCCTCAGGCGTGCTGTGTTCCGCCTCGGCGCTCACCTGGTTGGCATCGTTCTCCGCGAGCTGCGAGGTCGCCTTCACCCTGTGCGTCTCTCCTGTCTGGGCGAAGGTCGGCACCGTCATCGCTGCGCTGAAGCCTCCGCCGGCGTTGGTGCTGGCGTTGCCCAGCGGCCGTGTTCTGGCCGTCGAGCCGGGGCCTACGGCGTAGGATATCTGCACCAGGTCGTTGGCCGGGAAGCCTGTGCCGCTTACCGTGATGCTGCTGCCTATCCCGCTCTCCGTCGGGGTCACCGTCAGCATCGCCTTCGGGATTGTCAAAGTCGCCCGGCCTACCCGGCCCGACTTGTCCTTGAACTGCACCGTGCGTTCGCCGGTCTTGGCTTCCTCAGGCACCGTGAAGGTGACCGATATTCTGCCGCCGGAGTCCACCGATATGCTGGTCAGGCTGTCCACGCCTTCGGCGTCGCTGCCGCCGACTTTCAGCTCAGTGTCTCCGGTTCCGCTGGAGGTGAAGCCGGAGCCCTGCACCGTCACTTCCTGCCCTGCAACTGCCGTGGACGGGGAGAGCGTCAGCGTCTTGGCGCCGATAGTCAGGGTCTTGCGCATCACCTGGGTGCCCACCGTCACCTTGAGCGGGTATCTGCCAGGCTCCAGGGTGGAGGGTACGGTCACCTTGAACGACGCCGCCTGCTTGTCGGTGATGCTGGCGTTGGCGGACACCGAGCCGAACATCGCCATCGTGCTGACGCTGCTCCCGTTGGGAGCGGCTGTCACGTCCTTCAGGGTGACAGTGATCTGCTCTCCGGGCGCCGGGCTTTCGGGGCTGAAGGTGAAGCTCGGGTCTATGGTGAACATCACCGTGGCTTCGCCTTCCGATTCTTTGGCCGTGATGGTGTTCGCGCCAGCGGCGAATATGCTGCTGCCGCTGGAGTCCTTGGCGTCGGCCATCACCTTCATGGTGAACATGCCGTCTTCGGCGACGGCGGTTCCCAGGCTCTTGTCGCCGACCATGACCGTGATGGTCTCGTCGTCGTTGAAGCCCTTGCCGGTCAGCGTGGTTTCCGTACCCCGGATCCCGTTCATCGGGGCGGCCTTCACGGTCCTCCCCACCTCGGCAAAGTTGAACCGTTTGGTTGACTTGGCCCCAGTGTCTTCCGACATCACCGACACGGGGTACAGGCCGGCGTGTTTCGGCAGGGTGATTCCGGAGCTTCTCTTGAAGACTATGTAGGTCGTGTTGTCCGCACTCAGAGCGCTCGAAATCCCGGTATCGGTTCCGGTAGCCGTCCGGAAGGTGAGGGTTACCTTCGTTCCGTCGACTTCAACGTCTCCGGGGGTCGCGTCTTCATCGTTAGCCACGTTGGAAATGATGGTGACGTCGTCGGGGTCTATGGACGACGGCACCCCGAATTCCTTGAAGTCTATGGTTATTTCGTCTCTGTCGCTGGCGGCCAGCTCCGTTTTCAGCGTGAGTTTCTGCGCGGAACCCGCCTCTCTGTCGTCGTTGCCGTTGATGTAATTCAATGCAGAGGCGTCTATGACACCGGTGCTGTCCTGGACAGCAGAAAGAGTATCTGGCGCTAACCTGCCAGCAGGGTGGAAAATCACAAAGTACGGTCGGTTGCCGTAAGTGTGGGTGTCTCCGCTCATGTCTTTGTCTCTTGCTATAATCGCATGAACGGACCCGTTGGCTCGATTGCTGCCCGTCGGCAGCTTATATTCCAACGCGATGATGTCCTCGTGAGTGCCCTTGTTGGGGGCTTTGCCGTCCCAGGAGCTTTCTCCGTCATCGTCGTTGATTGTTGGCCCTTTTCTGGTCCATGTCGCCCCTCTGTCACTCGTCGAGTAGGCGTAGAGCTTCGAGTTATTCTGTTTTATATAGGCATAGTCGGCCGTCGCACCAAACCAGTCAATTTCATTTACCGGGGCCAGGAAGTTGACCAGAAATTCCGCGCTGGTGTAGCTGTAGTAGAATGTGACATGCGTCGCATCGCTCGGAATCGCCAGGGTCCGCCAGTTTGCAGCGCCGGTTGTACCTGGATTACTACCGACGATGGCATCCGGAACACCATCGCTGGCGGACGCGGCTTCGCCGACCACCACTCCAAACCGATCCAGGGACGCCTGCCCGTCGCTGTGGGGGCCGGTGTGCGCTCCAACGCTGCCGGGCGAGAAGACGCCCGCAGCGAACATGGCGGCCAGCAGCGCCGCCGCCAGAAGCAGGGCTATGCCCGTAGATTTTCCAGCTATCCGGTTCATTCTTCCACTTTCTCCTTTCTCCTTCTCGGATTGAATTCGCGCCGCGGTTCTGCGCTGCGTTTAACCGCCCGGAATTATACCCCCCCCCCCCCCGGCTTGTCAAGGGGTTGGACGGGCAATTTTCCAGGTTGTTTTGACTCGGATCGTTCGACAGGCACAGCGGCGAAACACGGAATGCCAAAACATGGGGGCTGTATATGCTCTTCCAATTCCTCCTTCTCGGACTGGATTGGCGCCGCAGGTTCTGCGCTGCGTTTGACCGCACGAAACTATACCCCCCTCCCCCCAGATTGTCAAGGGGTTGGATGACTGTTTTTCCTGCTTATTTTGACTGGGGATGCGGACAGGCGCAGAGGCGAAACAAGGGCGCCAAAACATGGGGCGGTATATGCTCTTCCATTGAGCGCAAAGGCAGGGCCCGCCAGCAATACGGCGTGGACATATCTGGAGTTTTTCCAGAGGGGAGGCGCTGGCATTTATAGCCTGAACCGTAGTCGGCAGGGTAAAAGGCTGCAACGCGGGCATCTGCCCTGCCCGCCGGGAAAGGGCTATGGGATTTCTTCCCGCTCCACCAGGTGAATGAGCAACCCGCCGAGGCTCGCCGGGTGGATGAAGCCGATCTGCGCCCGCCGGCTGCCCGGTCGCCCGTGGGGGTCGATCAGCGCGTATCCGGCAGACTCCAGCCGGTTCAACTGCCCGGTGATGTTGCGCACCTTCAGGGCCAGGTGATGCAGGCCGGGGCCGCGGGTCTGGATGAAGCGGCTGATGACGTTCTGATCCTGCCGGGCGCTGCCGGGGCCGCGCTCCACCTGCTCGGCGGTGGGGTTCAGGTTTTGCAGGAACTCCAGCTCGCAGTCGCCGATGGTGACAAAGGCGATGCGCACGCCGCCGACCAGCTCGGCGCTCCTGGGGCGGTAGGCCACTCCGTACTTGTCGGAGGTGAAGGTTTCGACGACCTGGGCGACTTCGGTGTCCGTCTGGGAGCTTTCCAGCTTCCAGCCGAGCCGTCGGGTGAATATGTCGCGGGCCGCATCGTTGTCCGGGCTGGCAACGCCAATGTGGTCGATGCGCTCTACCACCGATGGTTCGGGCCTGGGCAGGTCCAGCGGCTCCGAGAGGTAGGTGACCACGCCGCCGGTGGCGTTGGGGTGCAGCAGCAGGCGCTGCGCACCGCCAATCCCCCATTCCAGAGAATCGGAGAGCATGGGAATCCCGGCCTCCACGGCGGTCAGGGCGGCGCTTACCGGGAAGTCTGCCGAAACAGCCAGGTGATGCACGCCGGTGCGCTCTGCGCCGCCAACGAAGGGGTCGCCCACCTCGAACAGGGCGATGGCGGTCGCGCCCACGGGGAAGACGGGCGCGCGATTGCCGCTTGATCCCACGGTGAGCATGGATGCCTCCAGCTCGAAATCCCGGTGCAGCATCTCGGCCACCGCCGCCACGTCGCGCACCACCACGCTCAGGTATGCCAGACCGTTGCCAATCATCGCCTGCCCTCCCAGTCTTCTCGCGCCGTCCGCGCCTGTTCCGCCGCTGGCCGCTCGCACTAATCGCCGCCAGACAGCGGCGTTCGCTGTGCTCCTTATTATAGCCAGAGAACGGGCGATTATAGCCAGGGAACGGGCGCGGGCTGAAATAACGCCGGGGCCGGTATGGGTGTATCATCGGGCAAGTCAAAGAAAGCGGAGCAGCCCCTTATCCGCCCGCCATCGCAGCAGTTTGCTCATTATGGGGTAAGAAGGAGGAGCCTGTATGGAAGATATGGATAGCTGTTGCGGATGCGGCTGTGCCTTGCTTGTGGCTATCGGCGTTACAGGAGGCTTGTTATTCAGCTTCCTGGGCTTTTTAGGGGGGCTCTTGATATAGCAGGCTCGCGAACGTTGCGGGATTCGCTTCTGCCGCTGCGATGCAAAAACGCATGAATCGCCAGCCCCGGCGATCCTGAAACCGGAGGATAACCCGGCGGTTGTCGGACCGCCGGGAATAAAGCCCGGCCTTCGATGATCATGTCAGGCCGCTTGGCGCGCTTCTCAGAGGGTCGGAGGCTTTGCCCGCCCGCCTTTAAGCCAGCGCGTCGGCGAGAACTTCGGCCAGGTGGCGGGCCTTGCGGCCCGTGCCGTGCTCGATCTGCTGGCGGCAGGACACGCCCATCACGGCCACTTCCCAGTCGGGGCCCCTGGCGTTGACCGCCGGGAACAGGGCCTGGCCGCCGATGGCCATGGACAGGTCGTAATGCTCCTTCTCGTAGCCGAAGGAGCCGGCCATGCCGCAGCAGCCGGCGCCGGTCAGCTCCACCCGATAGCCGGGGGCCAGCCGCAGGGCGTTCAGAGACGACGCCGTTCCCGCCAGCGAGCGCTGGTGGCAGTGGGGGTGGAACAGCACCTGCCTGGGAGTGTCCCTGAACTCGATGTTGAGGCTGCCCTCGGCCTTCAGCTTTGCCAGGAATTCGTCAATCAGGAACGCCCGGCTTGCAACAGCGCGGGACTGCTCGCCCGGAACAAGCTGCGGGTATTCGTCGCGCAGGGTGAGCAGGCAGCTCGGCTCGCAGCCGATGACGGGAACCCCGTTGCCCGCGTAGGCATGGAGCAGGCCGACGTTGTGCCTGGCGTTGGCTTTCGCTGCATCCATCATACCCTTCGAGATCATCGGGCGTCCGCAGCAGGGTGCGTCGGCCAGTTCCACTTTGTAGCCGGCTGCTTCCAGCAGGGCAACTGCCGCCTGGCCGATTTCCGGGTAGTTATAGTTCATGTAGGTATCGTTCAGCAGCAGCACCGTCCCCGCGGTCGCCGGACGGCTCCGGGAGCGAGAGCGGAACCACTGCGGGAAGGTGCGGCGGACGAAGGCCGGCGGACGGCGACTGGGGTGGATGCCCAGCAGCGAGCTCGACAGCAGCCGACCCAGCGGGCTGGCCGCAGCCCAGTTGGATAAGGGGGCGAAACGGCTGCCCAGCCTGCTGTATCTGGCTATGTTGCCGAATATTCTGCTGCGCCGGGGCAGGCCGTTGGTCTTATGGTAATTGTCGAGGAACTCATACTTCAGCTTCGCCATGTCCACGCCCGACTCGCATTCGGCCCGGCAGCCCTTGCACTCCAGGCACAGGTCCAGCGCGTCGTACAGCCTTCGGCTGGTAATGGCGCCCTCGGGGAGCTTGCCCGACATGGCCGCCCGCAGCAGATTGGCCCGGCCTCTGGTGGAATGTTCCTCCTCACGCGTTGCCATGAACGACGGGCACATTATGCCGTCCAGCTTGCGGCAGGCTCCCATGCCGTTGCACATCTCCACCGCCCCGGCGAAGTCGGCGTCTGCCGAGAAGTCCAATGTTGCCGGAAGCGGCTGCGCCTGATAGTCAGGCCCGTAGCGCAGGTTCTCGGTCATCGGCGGGCAGTCTATAATCTTGCCGGGGTTCATTATGCCGTTGGGGTCCCAGGTGGACTTCAGCTCGCGGAAAAGCTGGCATATTTCCGGGCCGAACATCTTTTCCGTCCACACGCCGCGAACGATACCGTCGCCATGCTCGCCGCTCAGGGAGCCGCCGAACTCGAGGGTCAGGTCGCTGATCTCATCGGCGATGGCATACATCCGGTTAACGCCTTCCCGGTCTTTCAGGCTGACCACCGGGCGGATGTGCAGGCAGCCGACGCTGGCATGGCCGTAGTAGGCGGCCTCGGTGCCGTGGCTGCGGACAATCTCGTCGAACCGGCGCACAAACTCGCCCATGGTCTCCGGGTCGACGGCGGTGTCCTCCACGAAGGGCAGGGGCTTGGCGTCGCCGCGCATACTCATCAGCAGGCCCAGGCCGTTCTTGCGCACGTTCCACACGTTGGCCTGGGCGGCGCGATCCAGCAGGTTGACGCAGGCGTAGCCTAACCGGCGCCGCTCCAGGTCGTGTTTCAGACCCTCCATTCTGGCGGTCAGCTCGTCCTCCGACTCGCCGTAGAACTCGACAACCAGGATTGCGCCGGGGTTTTCGCCTGTTACGGGGTCCGGGGCTATGATGGACATGGCGCTGCCCAGCCCCAGCGACTGGCGGGAGCGGTCCAGCACGTTTTTGTCCATGATTTCTATAGACGAGGGGCCGTGGTTGAGTATCTCATTCACCGCCTCGCTGGCCTGGAAGATGTCGCGGAAGTGGGCGACGGACAGGGCAGTCATGGCGGGACGCGGCACCAGGTTAACCCTGGCTTCGGTGGCGATGCACAGCGTCCCTTCGGAGCCGACCACCATGCGCGTCAGGTTGAAGCCGTGGCTGTCGGCGGAGCCGGCGTAGGGGCCGATGGGTTCGGTCAGGAACTCGTCCAGATTGTAGCCGCTGACCCGCCGCATGATGTTGGGGTAGCGGGCGCGTATCGCTGCGTCGTTGTCCTGGGCCAGCCGCCGCACGCCCCGGTAGATCTCGGCCTCCAGTCCCGCGCCGCTGAGCCTGGCCTCCAGTTCCGCGCTGTCCAGCGGGCGGAAGTGGGCGGCGCTGGCGTCCGACAGGATAACGTCCAGCTCCATGATGTGGTCCAGGCTCTTGCCGTAGATGACTGAGTGCGCGCCGCAGGTGTTGTTGCCGATGCCGCCGCCCACACAGGCGCGGCTGGAGGTGGTCGGGTCGGGGGCATACATCAGGCCGTAGGGCAGCAGCTCGCGGTTGAGCTGGTCCAGCACTATGCCCGGCTGGACGCGGGCCCAGCGTTCTTCCTGGTTGACTTCAATTACCTGGTTCAGGTGCTTGCTGAAGTCCATCACGATGGCGTGATTGACCGTCTGCCCCGCCAGGCTGGTGCCTCCGGCGCGGGGCAGCACCGGCACGCTGTTGCCGCGGGCCACCTCCACCACCGCCTGCACATCGGCGGCGCTGCGGGGAATGACCACCCCCACCGGCTCCATCTGATAGATGCTGGCGTCGGTGCTGTACAGCACGCGGGAGAAGGGGTCGAAGCGCACATCGCCCGACACGCGCCGGCGCAGCTCCTGTTCCAGCTCGCGCCGCTCCGACGCCCGGATTCGACTGGCGGTTGCAGCGGCCATGATATTTCTCCATCAAACCGGCCCATACGGGCCGCGCCAACAGAATAGGGCGAGTTCACTCACCGCCCTATTCTACACGAACCGGGCAAGCACGAACCGGGCAAGAAAATTTACGGAGACTGACCCCACCGAGTCATCTACCGGGCCGGAGCGCCCACTGTCCCGAAGGGGATGCCGCCTTCACAAATCCCGCCCCGCCGCCGGACTTTGACTGCTTCAGGCTTTACGTTCAATCGCCGCCCACCGGCTGAATCGCTCTTGACATCCGGCGCAGGGCGGGCCTACGATTACTGATAGTGCCTGCCCGTTCTTCCGCAGCGGCAGGCCCCTCATGGGGACATAGCTCAATTGGGAGAGCGCGGCGTTCGCAATGCCGAGGTTGGGGGTTCGATCCCCCCTGTCTCCACCACTACCCAAACCCTGCTGCGCATCCCGCTGCTTCTCCGCCTCATTGTTATCGCTGTTTTGCGTCCGGAGCTTTGGTCCAGCGCCCGGTCTTGACACTTGACCGCAGGCCCACCAGAATTTCCCTGAAATCCCTTGCACTCTTGGGACGCCTATCCCGCCATTTCCTCTGAGCGCCTCCAAAAATTCTCCCGGAGCCGGAATGAGAGACTTGGACTACCAAACCATCATCCTCGAAAAGAAAGATCACGTGGCCCGCCTAACCCTCAACCGCCCGGAGCGTCTGAACGCTCTGAACCGGCAGATGTTCCAGGAGATGAACGCGGCGCTGGAAGACGTGGCCGCCGACAGGGAAATGCGTGCGCTGGTGCTGACCGGAGCGGGCCGCGCGTTCTGCGCCTCCGCCGACATCAGGGAAGAACGGCAGGAGGGCGACCGGCTGCTGGGCTATATGCAGCCTAACGAGATTTACCAGTTCATCCGCAGCGGCCCCCAGGGTATCACTATCAAGCTCCACCGGATGGAGATTCCCACCATAGCGATGGTGAACGGCCTGGCCATCGGAGACGGGTTCGACTTCGCGCTGGCCTGCGATATACGGCTGGGCTGCGAGCGCTCCCGGTTTATGAATGCGTTCCTCCAGATGGGACTGACGCCCAACACCGGCGCAGCCTGGCTCTACCCCAGGGCCATGGGCGTCAACCAGGCCCTGGAACTGCTGTACACCGGCGACTGGCTGGAGGCCGAGGACGCGCTGCGGCTGGGCGTGCTCAACCGCCTGGCGCCGTCGGAAGACCTGGAGGAAGAGACGATGGCTCTGGCCGCCAGGATCGCCGGGAAATCCCCGGTAGCGAACCGGCTGGTCAAAGGAATGGTCTACCGAGGGCTGGGGCAATCGCTGGAGGAGCATCTTCCAGAGGCCGCCCACGCCGAGGTTCTGTCCCTGACCAGCGAGGACCATCGTGAAGCCCTGGCAGCCTTCCTGGAAAAGCGGGAACCCGAGTTCAAGGGCAGGTAACGGGGGCAGCAGCAATGGCAGGTTCCCTGCTGGAGCAGTTAAAGGCCACGGTCGGCCGGGAGCTGGCGTTTCATGCGCCGGACGAGCTCGGGCGTTCGTCGTTCAGGCAGTATGCACTGGCGGTCGGCGATTTCAACCCGCTCTACTCCGACCGCGAGCAGGCCATCGCACAAGGCCTGCGGGACGTTATGGCCCCGCCGACGCTGGTCTGCGATACCTGGCAGTATGTCGACAGCGACATGGACGGGCGAGGCGACCTTCTGGGGCGAGGGTCCTTCGGGGAGCTGACCGGGCTTAGGGCCGGCAACGAGTATGAGTTCTTTCAGCCTGTGCACCCCGACGATGTGCTGACGGTGCGCTGGCTGGTGAAGGACGTTTACGAACGCGCCGGAGCTTCCGGAGCGCTTATCTTCCAGGTTATCGAGGCCACATACCGCAACCAGCGCGGCGAGCTGCTGGCTCGCAACACCGAGACCCTGTTCTACCGGGATGCGTCTCGCCGGGATGCGCCGGGGGAGGCGCAAGAGTGAGCCCCAGCGGGAACGCCGTCCGTTTTTTCGAGGATGTCTCTGTGGGCGATGAGTTACCCCCGCTTCACAAACGGATAGATCTGCCGCACATGGTGGCCTACGCTGCCGCCACTTGGGACTTCATCCGCGTCCATTACGATGCCGACCACGCTCGGGAACTGGGATTCCCCGGCTCTTTCGCGGATGGTCAGATGCTGGGAGCCTTCCTCGCCCAGCACGTCCAGGATTGGGCAGGCCCCGGCGCGTTCCTGCGCAAACTGGCCTTCCGCAACCGTAACATGGTCTACCCCGGCGATTCTCTCGTCTGCCTGGGCAAGGTTGCCGGCCTGTACCGCGAGGACGACGAAGGACCAGGAGTCGCCGAGTGCAGCCTGTGGATCGAAAATCAGCGCGATGAGCGCGTAGTCGAACCGGCCAGCGCACTGGTTCAGCTACCCAGTCATCCCCGCTCCAGGTTGTCCGGGTGAGTTTCAGCCTTAATTCAGGCGTGTCCACGCCGGCGGCTCTTGCCGGAGTGAGGGTGCTGGAATACGCTGAGACGGCTTCGGCTTCCTTCTGCGCTCGACTGCTTGGCGACGCCGGGGCCGATGTGGTAAAGGTGGAACCGCCCCAGGGCGACCATTACCGCAAGCGCGGCCCCTTCCCCGACGGCTGCCCCGACCCGGATTGGAGCGGGATGTTCCTGTATCTCAACGCCAACAAGCGCAGCGTTGGTCTGGACGCCCAGTCTATGCCGCAAACCGCCGATGCGCGCAAAGCAGCAGGCCGGCCGGGGCAAGGAGGGCAAGAACCGGCGTTTAACGAGCTGGCGGCCAAGGCCGACATCCTGGTCGTCGGCGGGCAGAGCGTCGACATCCGGCGGCAGGGGATGCGCCGCGAGGTCCTCCAGCATCTCAACCCTGGCCTGATTGTTGCCGCCATCACCCCCTTCGGCTTGTTGGGGCCAAAAAGCGGCTGCCTGGGCGACGAGCTGACGGCAGCGGCGGCCGGCGGGCTGTCGTTCAGCACGCCCGGAGTTCCCGACGGAGTGCAGGATCCGGATGAGGAACCACCGCTCACCGCCAACACCCCGCTGGCCGAGCTTATGACCGGGGTGCTGGGCTCGGTTGCCTGTGTGGCCGCGCTGCTGGCCCGTCGGTTCAGCGGCCAGGGCTGCGAAATCGACCTCTCGCTGCAGGAGGGGGTGGCCGCGGTCATGCCCTATGAATTGGCCCATGCCGCCTATCACGAGGCCAGAACGCGCCAGCCGGCCGGTTTCGCGCTGATGCCCAACGTCTATATGCCTTGCAGGGACGGCTATGTGGTGATCATGGCGGTTCTTGATGATCACTGGCGCCTCCTGATGGATGCCGCCGGCAACCCCGAATGGGGAGGACTGGAAGTCTTCGCCACTGCGCGGGACCGATCTCTGAACTGGGACGCGCTGGAGCCATTGATGCTGGAATGGACCATGTCCCACACCGGAGAGGAAATCTCCCGGCTGGCCCAGGAGCGCGGCGTTCCCTGTTTCCCGGCCTATACCGTGGGGCGGATGATGGAGTCGCCCCACGTTACCGAGCGGGCCTTTCTGAAGGATTTCAGAAGCCCCGGCGGACGGAACTTCAAGCTTCCCGGGCATCCCATCCGCATGAGCGCCACGCCGTGGCGGTCGTTCCGTCCCGCACCACGCCTGGGCCAGCATACCGATGAGGTGCTGCGCGACTGGCTCGGCTGGGCGCAGAGCGATGCGCAGGCCCTGTCCGATTCGTTCCTGAAGCAGGTCGGCGCAACGCCAGGCCAGGAGGACGGACGATGACCCCGTCGCCAGGGCCGTTGCAGGGCATCCGGGTGGCCGATTTCGGACAGGTTATCGCCGCCCCGGTAACAGCCCAGATGCTGGGCTGGCTGGGGGCGGAGGTGATCCTGGTCGAGACCGAATCCCGCTTCACCACCCGCGTCTGGCCTCCCTTCGCCGACGGGGAGTTCGGCATAAACCGCAGCGGCGGCTTCAATCTGGTCAACAACAACAAACTGAGCTGCAGTCTCGACCTGCGCCACCCCGACGCGCTGGAATTGGCCAGGGGCATCATCGCCGTCAGCGACGTTCTGGTGGAAAACTACGCCACCGGGGTGATGGAGCGCCTGGGTCTGGGATACGGCGAGGTGAAAAAGCTGCGGCCAGACATCGTTTACATGTCTCTGGCAGCCTTTGGCCGAAGCGGGCCGTTCAGGAACCTGACCGGGTTTCACAGCGTTATCAATCTCTTCAGCGGCCTGGCGGCAGTCACCGGCGAACCAGGCTCCCACCCAAGGATCATGGGCGGCCTGATCCCCGACGCCTTCGCCGGCTGCTACGGCGTTCTGGCCGTCCTTGAAGCGCTGTACCACCGATCGCTCACGGGCGAGGGCCAGTTCGTAGAGGTTTCCATGACCGAGGCGCTGACCGGCATGATACCCGAAGCGGTGATGGAATACTCCCTTACCGGGAGAGAGCAGGAACGAACCGGCAACCGAGACGGGCGCAATGCGCCCCACAACGTTTTCCGGTGCCTGGGCGAAGAGAAGTGGATGGCTGTCTCCGTAGAGACGGACGCGCAGTTCCTGGCGCTGGCCCGGGCTGCCGGCAGCCCGGGCTGGGCCAGCGATCCCCGGTTCGCCACTGCTTCGGCCCGCCTCGAAAACCAGGATGACCTGGAAGCCCTCCTGCAGCAATGGACTGCCGGTCTGGAAGTTGGAGACGCCGTAAAGGCTTTGCAGGTTGCGGGGGTCCCTGCGGCCCCGGTGTCGAACAGCGGCGAAGTGCTTGCCGACCCGCATCTTGCAGAACGGGGCTTCGTGGCGCCGTTGGAGCACCCTGAGGCGGGAACCAGACCCGTAACCACCCTCCCCTGGGCCGCTGATGGGCGCAGGGGAGACAATCTGCGGCCCGCTCCCACCTTCGGCCAGCACAATGAATGGACGCTGAAAGAGCTGCTGCAAGTGCCGGACGAAGAATACGAACGGCTGGTATCATCAGGCGCCATCGGCTGAAATTCGCGACATCCCGGAGTAGCCATGCCCAGGAACGTCATCGAGGTAGACCCCCGGAAATTCCCGTGGCTGGACTTGAACCGATACACCTTCTGCATGGGTGCGGAGAGCGGCGGGATACTGTACCTGGCCGGGCAAACGGCCAGCGAATACGACCCGTCCGCAGGCGCCGTCGTATGCAGGGGCAACCTGCTGGACCAGACCAGGGTCATATATGAAAAGCTGGGCGTGGCCCTGGAAGCCGCCGGAATGTCCTTCGACAACGTGGTGCAGACCGTCGATTACATCGACCCCTCGGCCTTGCCCCGGTATCGCGAGACGGGCGCAATCCGGCGGGAATTCCTGGGTGGCTCTCCAGTGGGTTCCACCGGCGTCTGCGTGGAGCGGCTGCTCCGGCCCGACGCCCTGCTGGAGGTCAGCGCAGTGGCAGTGCGAGGGGAAAAGCTCGCCGTCAACCCCGGCTACGACCGGTACGGCGCCCTGACCTACGTTCCCGGCGTAATCGCCGGCGACACGCTCTGGACGTCCGGGTTCGTCGGCAGCGACGAAGCAGACGGGCAGGCGTCCTTCCCCCAGAACACCGGACGGCAGATGGGGCTTACCTACCAAATACTGGGCAGCGTGCTTGCGGCGGCCGGCGCCGCTCCGTCCGACGTGGTGAAAACTCTGGAATATGTGTCGCCTCAGGCGTGGCTTCAGTATGACAGCGGCGCGTCATCCTCCCGCCGCGAGTTCTTCAAGGGCGAATACCCCGCCAATACCGCCATCACAGTGAACCGGCTGCTCCGCCCTGAAGGTCACGTGGAAGTCGAAGCAGTCGCCGTGCTGGGCGGGAACCGTGAGGAGATACAGGTGCCTGGCTGGGAAGCGAGCTACGCCAACGCCACCCAGGTTCCGGGGCTGAAGAAAGGACGGATGCTGCAACTGTCGGCCCAGGCAGGCGTTGATCACGTCACCGCATCCGTCGTAGCCCCCTTCGACCTCGCTGCCCAGGCCGAACAAGCCTACGGCAATCTGGAGCGGGTGTTGGCCGAAGGCGGTTACTCCATGGACGACGTGGTCAATACCATCGAGTGGGTTCCCCCCAACGGGCTGTCGGCCTACCGCCGGGTTGGAGAGGTGCGCCGGAAATTCTTCGGCGACCGCTTCCCGTCGGCCACCGGGGTCTCGATGCACCGCATCCGCCGCCCCGGCCCGCCCGATAGATTGATCCCTGAACTGCTGTTTGAGGTCACGGCGGTGGCTCTGGTCTAACCCGCTCTGTTGGCGAACGGCGCGATGCGGCGATGCTCCCCGCATATCTGCCAGACAGCCTACCCGACCACAGAGACAATCGGCGCGCATTCGTTGCAGACTGCCAGGCAGGTTCCCGGAGCTATGCTTCTTCCCCGGTTCGCGGGAACGGCGTTCCGGCATCCCATCATGTCGCACTCTCGCATTGGCGGCGAACGCTCCGGCTCCAGGCGCTTCTCCATTGCCCATATCGCCGCCTCCACTCCTATCTTCTCCACCGGGAGACGAAACAGGAGCGCCGCGCCCTGCTGCTCCATCCCTTCCAGTTCCATGCTTTTCCAGGGGATGGCGTAAACATGCCCGGTCTCGTGGATGATAACCACCCGCATTTCCCCGTCTGGGCCGTCCCATGTGCCGACGCTGGTCTCAGTTGGGTCGGAAATCTCCAGTTCCCCCAGAATATCTTCAATGGTCGTTCCTCTTCGCACAGGCGCAGTCATTTCCGCACCTCCGCCGAATGTGGTTCGTTGCCCCTCTGATCCTCCGTTCACGGCTGTTAGGGCTCTTGTTTATTATACATCAGAATGCTGTCTATCCGATACAGTTGGTGCTTAATATCGATAATCTGCATCGGAAGATATGCTGAGGGATTAAGCTCACGCACCGGATTACCTGCTTGTGCCTGCCGTATCGGGGGCCATCCGCAGGAATGGGGCTGCCGCCCGCACTTCGATGTGCTAGTATCGACCGGATTCCCTGCGGAGGGGCGGAAGGTGGAGCCGCCCGCCGGAAACCCGGATGGGTTCCGGATGGGTTAAGGAGCAGAAGAGTGCCGGCTACAGATTCAATCATGTATTCGCTGGAGCGGAATTGGGAAATGGTGGAGGCAGCTATCTCCGACCTGGACTACGAAACTCTGGCCCGGCAGCCCAACGAACACAGCAATTCCATCGCCTGGATTTTCGGCCACATCAGCCGGGTCACCGATATGTTCATCATGCACCGGCTTCAGTCCAGACCGGAACTGTGGTTTGCCGACGGCTGGTGCGAGAGATTCGGGCTGTCGGAGAACGTCGAAGGGCTGGGCAGGGGCGCCGACCTGGCCTCCTGGAACCCCCCGGACAAGGATGTTCAGACAGGCTACTTCGAGGCTGCGAAGGCGATTACCAGGGAATACGTGACATCATTGTCTGATCATGAGCTCGAGAAGCGGGTAGTGTTCCCGCCCACGGCGCTGCGGCAGGAGCATACCCTGGGCACCGCCCTCGGACAGTTGGTGCTGGAGAGCGTCGCCCACGGCGGCCAGATAGCCTACCTCAGAGGGTTCTACCGGGGGGCTGGCTGGTACCGGTAGCGCCCAGGCCGGACGTGAGAACGTCCGGATGCCGGCAGTTCATGCTCTGCTCCACCGCCTGCCCAGGGAAGCGCACCCGCCAGACGGGAGGATTACCGCCAGAGACGACAGGACGGCCTCACCGCCCAATCTCTCTCACCACACGGCCTCTGACCCGCTCGACATCCGGACAGCCGGTATGCGCCGTGGGGCGGCGCTGTCTGCACGCGAAAAGGCGGTGGCGCTACCGGGTGAGTCCGTCGATGAACCGGAGGGTTCTCGCGGCCAGTATGTCCGGGATTTCCACCTTCATGTTGTGCCCCACTCCCTCGAAGACCTCCAGCGTGGCGTTGGGCATCTGCCCGACCATCGCCCGTTGTGCGTCCAGTGGCGTGATCTCGTCCTGCGAGGCGGCCAGAATCAGTGTGGGGGCGGCGATGTCCGGCAGCATGGGCGTGAGATCCTCGGCCAGCAGGCAATCCTGGAGGGCCATCACCACGGGCGCCGGCGTCTTTGCGCCCTCGTCGGCGTACCATCCCACAAGGTTGCGGTCGGCGCCGGGAGCGAACCGCTTTTCCGTATCCGCCAGGAGCCATGCCCTGGTACCCTCCCGCTCCAGGATGCGCCGCCAGGCTCCGGCGTCCATGCTCGCCCCCATCTGCGCCAGCCGGGGAGTGGAGGCCACCAGCGTCAGGCTGTGCAGCCGGTCTGGAAAGTCATGGGCAAAGCGCAGACCGACGATACCCCCCGCCGAAGCCCCCACCAGGTGCGCTTTATCCAGCCCTATACCATCCATGACCCTGGCTATGTCGGCAGCCAGCTCCGGCAGCAGAAACTTCATATCCGACGGGGGCGGAGTCCCTCCGTGTCCCCGCATATCGAAGCGAAGCGCCGGGCGGCGCCGCGCCAGCGTCGGCGTCCATCCGCGCCAGCGATGCAGGTTGCCGCCCGCCGAGTGATGCAGCAACAACGGCTCCGCTAGCCGCCAGGGGTCGGAGAAATCGTCCAGGTGGTAGTGGAATTGGTCGCCGTTCAGGTTCAGAATCGGCATTCGCTCACCACGCCTTTCGGGGTTGGGTTACTCCGCAAAGCCCTCCGCGCCCAAGAAGGGAACAAAGCGGCAAGGGCCAAGAGCGCTGATGGAGAAGCCTTCGCCGGTCTTCAGGGCCAGCAGCAGCTCTTGCTGCTCGCGCGGGCCTACGGGCAGTACCATGCGCCCGGCCATGCGCAGTTGCGACATCAGCGACATGGGGATAGCCGGCGCGGCTGCCGCTACCAGGATGGCGTCGTATGGCCCGCGCTCCGGGCATCCCGGCACGGGGCCGGCTAATTCGACCACCACGTTGCGATAGCCTAGCTCCGCGAGGGCAGCCTCGGCCTTCGCCGCCAGCGAAGGCAGGCGTTCCACCGTTACCACCATGCCTTCCGATACGATTTCGGCCAGCACCGCGGCCTGGTAGCCGGAGCCGGCTCCGACCTCGAGCACCTTGTCGCGGGGCGTCAGGCGCAGCGCGGCCGTCATCTCCGCCACTATCGACGGCTGGGAAACGGTCTGCCCCTCGCCGATAGCCACCGGCGCGTCCAGGTACGCCTGGCCTCTGGACTCGAGCGGAACGAACCTCTCCCTCGGTACGGACGCCATGGCGCGAAGGGTCTCCGGCGCCCGGATGCGCCGCTTCAGTCGGGTCATTAGCTCAGCCCGGCTGCGTTCCAATTCGTTCATGCCAAATTCTAGCACGAGGGCATTGAGGCAAGGCAAAGGGCTGTTTGACACGGTATAGGGGGCAACCTAGAATCGAGGCGATTATAAGCGACGCTTGGCAGGAGGGCTAATGCACGTCGGGCTGGTAATGGAATGCGACTACCGCTATGGAGAAACCGAAGAGGCAGCCTTCGATGAAGCCTTCGCCATGGCGGAAGCCGCCGAGATGGGCGGGCTGGAAGGCGTGTGGCTGGCGGAGAGGCACTTCGCAGCTCCCCTCAGCCCGCTGGACACCGGCGGGGCCGGGATACCCTCGGTAGTATCCGCCCCGCTCATAATCTCCTCGGCCATCGTGGCCCGCTATGAACGGCTGCGGGTGGGAGTGGCGGTGAACGTACTGCCCCTGGCCCATCCCGTGCGGGTGGCGGAGGAAGTGGCGACGGTAGACCACATCAGCCGGGGCCGCGTGGAGTTCGGAGTGGGCCGCAGCGGATTCGCCCGGGCCTACGAGGGGTATGGCATACCCTACGCCGAAAGCCGCGAGCGCTTCCAGGAATGTCTCGAAGTGATACTTGCCGCCTGGACCAACGAGCGCTTCTCTTACGAGGGCAAGCACTATCGGTTCAACAACGTCTGCGTAATCCCCAAGCCCTATCAGAAGCCTTACCCGCCCCTGCGCATCGCCGCCACGACGCGGGAAACATTCCCGCAGGTAGGGCGGGCCGGTATTCCCGTCTTCGTCGGGCTTCGCGGCATGGACCGGCCTGCCCTGGCCTTGAGTCTCGAGGAATATCGGGCGGCATGGAAAGATGCGGGGCATAAAGGCGATGCCAGCGTGTTCCTGCGCATCCCCGTCTACGTGGGAGAGACTGACAGGCAGGCCCACGTCGACGCCGAGGAATCCACGATGCGGTCGTACCGGCGCCTTGCCCAGAGCTTCCTGAACAGCGCCACTACAGCCGGCGCAACCCCCGACGAGGAACGCTCCGAGCGGGGGAAACGGCTTTCTGAAGTCACCTACGAGGACTTGCTGCGCGACCGCCTGGCCTACGGCAATCCCGACACCGTAACCCGCCAACTTCGCAAGATCATCGACGAACTGGGGCTGGACGGCGTGGTGTCTGAAGTCAACGTGGGCGGCGGAATACCCAAAGACAAGGTGCTGGCGTCGATCAACCGATTCGCCGCCGAAGTCGCCCCCAATCTGCGATAAACAGGCTGCGATAAACAGGCCTGTCCTTTGCCTGCAAGGAACCTGCCTTGCCTTGCTCGCCCCGGTCCTGTCAGAAAGACGAAAGGGCGCGTTTGCGGGCTGGCGGTCAGAGGGTTCGCGGGAGGATGTAGTTGTCTATGGCGAAGGCGAGACCGTCATCCTCGACTGCGGGAGCGATATGGCCGGTCAGTTCCTGTAGCTCCTCCGGCGCTCCGCCCATCACGATGGGGAGGCCGCAGGCGCGCAGCATGGGCAGGTCGTTGTAGCTATCGCCGACACAGGCCATTTCCGGCGGTTTCACGCCCAGCATTTCTCCCATACGAGAGATTCCGCTGCCCTTGTCCACACCCGACCGGGTGAAGTCCACCGCCCACAGACCGTTGTAGGGAAGCGACGCCAGGATAACGGTCATCAGCGGATGGCCGGCAAATCGCCCGGTAAGAGCCTCTGCCGCCTGTCGCGACAGGTCGAGGGCCGATATTCGCACTATGTCCCAATCCGGGATTTGGCTCAAATGGCGGAAGGTGCCCTGAACGTGGGTAGCTACGAAGTTAGTGTTCATCTCGCTGATCAGTTCCAGCACATCAGGCGCCAGATCCGGCCCCAGGTTGGCGCTCCAGATGTGCCTGCAGCCCACCGGGTCGAGGATGGCCGCGCCGCCGTCGGAGAGCTGCGGCCCGGTCAAGCCCAGTTGCCGGGCGTAATTGAAAACGTCGTGCGGCTCGCGCCCGGTGGCTATGAATACCGGAATCCGCGCCGTCAGTCGGGCTACGGCGTCCATCACCGCCGGCGTGATGCGCTCGTCTGGTCCGATGATGGTTCCGTCCAGGTCCAGGGCTGCGGCGAGGACAGGTGCGTTCCCGTCGAATTGCATGGCCTTTCCAGCACAAATTGCAGGGGCGCACGGCCGTGCGCCCCTGCAATTCCGCATCAGGATTTTTTCGGGGTGTCTAGTCGAAGACCAGCGCGGTGTTCTGGCGTCCCGGGCGGCGCATTTCGGCCAAGCCCTCCTCGGCATCGTCGAAGGAGTTGCAGAACAGCTCGATGCCGTTGCCGTCCGGGTCTTTGACGTAGATGCTCTTGGTCATGCTGTGGTCAACGGTGCGGAGCTCGTCCACTTCGTAGTACTGCTGGAGCTTTTGGTAGTAGTCTTTCAGCTCTTCGTAGTCCTCTACCTGGATGGCCATGTGATTCAGGCCCAGCCCGCCCTCGGCCACCTCCTGGGCGCCTTCCTTGGCCTGGAACAGGGCCAGGTCGTGATGTATGCGGCCGCAGGTCAGGAACGTGCCGAAGCCCGGCCGCTCCACGGCTATCTCGAACCCCAGAACCTCCGTGTAGAACCTGGTCGAGGCCTCCTGATCTTTGACGTTGATTACCAGATGTCCAATCCTTTTAGGCTTCGCCATCGTTCCCTCCGCAGAACTCCCAAGTGAGTCCTAATATAGTACTGCCAACTATACTCCGGCGCCCGGAGTTTGCCAATAGCGGCGAACGGCGTCACCCTTTCCGGTTCAGGAACTCCCTCACGCTCTCGCTCCACTGGCCGTCGCAATCGTAGCTGCGGTAGAGCATTACGGGCAGTGCCGCCGCCATCATCGTCGACTATTGGCCCGGACTGCCCGTTTGCCTCCGGTGTATAATCCCGCCATACCCTTTGCCTCTGCCACCCTCTCCTGCCTGGAGGCCCAGTATGACCCTCAAGCGACGCGACGCCGCTGCCGGCCCGATCCACTGGATCCCAAACCCGCCGCCGGGCTATGTCCAGTTTCCGGACACGCCCCGGAGGGAAGACATGACCAGTCCCAAATACCTGCTGTACCCCGGAAAGGCGCGGGCTCTGGGCCACTGGCTGGGCAACTTCGAGACCACCCTGATTACCTTCGACGAGTTCCTCAGTCCGGTTCCCTTCGCAGAACTGCGGGAAGTCGAGGGCCGCGGCGACGTGTTCTACCCCGATATGCTGATTGCCTTTGGCGTGGACCCACAGGTGGCGGCAAACCGCAGCGGATATGCCATCTCCGACCACGGCAAGGCGCCTGACCTGGTGATGGAGATAGCGTCGGGAAGTACTGTCGCCAACGACGAAACACGCAAGCGGGAGGGCTACGCGGCTCTGGGAGTCGGGGAATACTGGCGGTTCAACCCCGGCGTCGGCAGTCATCGCTTTCCCAGACTCGCAGGCGACCGGCTGACCGATGGGCGCTACGAGCCGGTTCCCATCGAGGAACGGGCGCCGGGCCGCTGCCGGGGTTACAGCGACATCCTGGGGTTGTATGTATGCTGGGAAGACACCCGGCTGGAATGGTACGACCCCGCGGAAGGCGTCTACCTGCCGGGCTACGATGCAGTCATGGAAGCCCGCGACGCCGAGCGCAACGCCCGCCTGGTCGCCGAGGCCCGCATCCGCCTGCTGGAGGCCGAAAACCTGCGCCTGCGGAGCTTGTAGCCCCAGGGCCAAGCGCCCTGAACTTGCTGGATGAATCTCGAAGTTGTCAGGTCGTGAACGCGCTGGCATTATTCCGCCTGGAAGATTTGCTTGACGATGTAGAAGAAGGCGGATTCAATTGCCTGATTCTCAGAGGGGATGGGTTTGGGGCGACGGGAGAGTCGAAGGATGTTTAAGCGTCGGAAATATCCGAGGGCTGCAACATGATGCTATAATACCTGCGGTTTCCTGCGCTCCCTTCGCATTTTCGGCAACCCAATCTGCTCAATCGGAGAGTCTGCTTTGTTCAAGACTAACGAAGTTCTGCTGAAGAACCTGATTGAAGATGTAGAAAAGGGCAAGATTCAGTTGCCCGACTTCCAGAGAGGATGGGTTTGGGACGACGACCGCATTAAAGGGCTGTTGGCCAGTGTTTCCAAGGGGTTTCCGATGGGAGCAGTGATGACGCTATCTGCCGGCAGCGAGATCAAATTCCGAAGCAGGCCAATTGAAGGCGTCGATTCTGAAAAGGCCGGGGAGGCGAACGCTTTTCTGCTCGATGGTCAACAGCGGCTTACATCACTGTACCAATGTCTCAGACATCCAGGGCCTGTTGACACTCAAAACATCGACAAGCAGCGAATAAGTCGCTTTTACTATGTGGATATGCGGAAGGCGTTGGACCCGGCGGCAGACCGGGAAGACGCCATTATCAGCATTCCCGAAAACCGACAGGAAACCAGAGATTTCGGACGCCAGATCATTCTTGATCTCTCTACAAAAGAACTGGAATACCAGCAGCACATGATTCCTGCTGAAAGCCTGATGGATCCAGAGGACTGGATGTTGGGCTATTCCAGTTATTGGCAATCATCTCCCGACTGGAACGCCATCGAATTTTACAAGAGTTTCAAAGCCGAAGTGCTGACGAAATTCAATGACTACCAGTTGCCTGTGATTACCCTCGAGAAAGACACGCCAAAGGAGGCTATTTGCGCAGTATTCGAGAAGGTGAACACCGGAGGCGTTACCCTGAGCGTGTTCGAGTTGGTAACTGCATCATTCGCGGCAGATGCCGAGAATTTCTCGCTGCGGGATGACTGGACCAAACGCAGGCGGCGTCTGTGGCGTCTGTACGGCAAAGCCGGAGTGTTGCAAGATATCGGCGGCGACAGCTTCCTGCAGACCATATCCTTGCTGAAAACTCAGGATGACCGAAGGTCAGCCATAGCAAACGGCCTTTCACATGGACAAGCCCCGGCTATCGGATGTCGAGGACGCGATATTCTGAATCTGAACCTGGAGGATTACCGACATTGGGCTGACAAAGTAGAAGAGGGATTTGTCGAGGCAGCAAAATTCTTGCATTCACAAGCTGTCTTTGACAAAAAGAACGTGCCTTATTCTAAGCAGCTTGTTCCCTTGGCTGCTCTCTGTGTAGAGCTGGGGAGCGAACTGGAACCACGCAATGCCAAGAAAAAGCTGGAGCATTGGTTTTGGTCCGGAATATTTGGCGAAATCTACGGCGGCTCGACTGAAACGCTGTTCGCGCTGGATTTGGCGCAAGTGGCAGAGTACATTCGTGGCGGCCCTCGCCCAGACGCTGTTGAACAAGCCAATTTCATACCAGAGCGGCTGTTAACTCTGAGCACTCGAAACAGCGCGGCGTACAAGGGCCTTTATGCACTCCAAATGAAGATGGGGGCGAAAGACTGGCGGACTGAGAATAACATCTCCATAGCTACCTACGACAACGAAAACATCGATATCCATCATATTTTCCCGAAAAACTGGTGTGCAAGGAATAAGCCGCCAATTCCGAAAAGGCTGTTCAACTCTGTTATCAATAAGACGCCCATCGGAGCCAGGACCAACAAGATTATCGGCGGGCGGGCGCCGTCGATTTACCTTAAGCGGCTTCAGCAGGACATCTCCTCCAGTTCGCTGGACAGCGTGATGAAGGCACATTGGCTGGATCCTGATCATCTGCGGCAAGACGATTTCGCCGCTTTCCTTATAGCCCGCGGAGAATCCATGCTGTCTCTCATCGGCGACGCGATGGGCCGGGAGCTGGGCAGCGGAAGAAACGTATTTCTGAATGCCCTGAAATCCGCTGGCCTTGTGGAAACATCAGATGAAAGTCCCGCAAGCGCGTTTATTGACGATGTGGAAGAAGACGAAGAATTCGATGAACTGGGCGAAGCGGCTTACATTGAGGAACAACTGGCCGCTGACGACTGACCCACCCGTACCCAACTGCGCCGCCTTGTGATACCTTGCGTTCACTCTGAAACCCAACTCCGGGAGGTGCGCTATGAAAGGCAGGGTTGTTGCCTGCACGGAATACGGCAAGCCGTTCGAGATCCAGGAGTACGAAGTTCCCGAGCCTGCTCCCGGCGCGGTGCTGCTGCGCATGACCCAGGCGGGCATCTGCGGCTCCGATCTTCACGTCTGGCGCGGCGACCAGGTCAACGTGCCCCTGCCGCCCACCGGTCGCGCTATGGGACACGAAGGCGCTGGCGTCGTTGAGGCCCTGGGCGACGGCGTCGCCGCCGATTCCTCCGGCGCGCCCATCCGGAAAGGCGACCGGGTAGTCTACGCCGCAGTGTTCCCCTGCTACAGTTGCCATCAGTGTCTGAAGGGCAACACTAACTGGTGCATGAACCGCAGCTACCCGGCCGCCGGGGTCTGGCCCTATTTCACCGGAACTTACGCCGACTTCCTGTACCTGCCGCCGCGTCACCCCTTCTTCCGCGTCCCCGACGAGCTGGACGACGACCTGCTGGGGCCGGTGAACTGCGCCATGGGAACGGTAACCACTGGCCTTATCCGCGCCGGGGCCGGCGAGGGCGACTACGTGGTGATCCAGGGCGCCGGCGGCCTCGGCATTCACGCCACCGCCATGGCCAAAGAGATGGGCGCCGACCGGGTTATCGTCCTCGACCGCCTCGAGAACCGGCTGGACCTGGCCGAGGCCTTTGGCGCCGACCATACCATCAACATCGAAGAGTTCAATACTCCGGAGACCCGCGTGCGCCGCGTCAGGGAGCTTACCGACGGCCGTGGCGCCGACGTGGTGATGGAGCTGGTCGGCCGCGCCGAGCTCCTGGCCGAGGGCATAGACATGCTCAGCAATGGCGGCACCTTCGTCGAGATCGGAGACATCGTTCGCGGGCGCGAGGTGTCCATCGACCCGTCCAAGCTGCTCCAGGGCAAGAACATCATGGGCTCACTGATGTACAAGCCCGACCTGCTGCCCCGCCTGCTCAACTTCCTGGTGCGGAACAAAGACCGCCTGCCCTTCGAGCGCATAGTCTCCCACAAATTCCCCCTCGCCGAGGTCAACGAGGCCTTCCCGCAGTGCGAGTGGGACCAGCGCCAGCCGGAGATAACGAGAGCTATGCTCGTGCCGTAAGGAGTTTCCCAAGAACTCTGGTATCTTGTATGCTGGAAGAGCTACAATACGCAACTTCAGGGATAGGAACACTATGAGAATGCACAACCGGGAATAGGTTATCCAAGCACAAGTTCCTCGGAAGAACAACTGACCTTGAACATATTCAGAACCGATTGCTGGCTGTAGTGCTACATGCTATCAGCGTGGGGCCATATTTCGATAATTTTGTCGACTAGCATCTTACTGCGGTCGTGTATGGCATTTTCATTCCATCTTTCTTTCCATTCTTCTTCTTCTAGAAGCATCTTGTTTAGAAATAAAGTACTGTGCTTTCGTAGCTCCTCTCTCTTTTCTAGCCAAGGGCCATTGGAGAGTCGAGTGTTCAATTTTTGGGTCACAAGAGTCAGGTTGCCAATTTCATTGACAACATTGTTCCTTTCATCCGCATCGTCTGGGGGAGGCCAATGGCTATCCCATTTCTGTGGCATTATATGCTCCAGTGTCAAAGCGGAAGCAACAGAGGTAACACTAGCGTTTTCGGTGAATCCGCTTCGCAAGCTGTCCTCAATAGCCTCAAGCACCATTATCCGGCGCCTAGCAGTTCCTTTGAAAGGCTGATTTATGAGATTTTCTCTCACAAGTCTATCGTTAGGCCAGAGTCTGCTATCAACAGTTCGGGTTTTCAAAAAAGAAACTAAGGCAATGTCAACTGCATCAGAGTTTACACAGCTTAGAGTCATTAGCATCTCTCCGAAAAATCGACTGAGACCAGTTGATCCTATATTACACAACATCCTTCGCACGAGGTAGCTCTCCAACGCATGATGGCACCTTTCTCTTTTTTCCCATGGTATATCGGATGTAGCTAACCACATCAATACTGGCATCACAGTCCCCACTTCTAAGGATTCTACCCTCCTCGAGAAAATCTTCATTTCAGGAATGGAATTATTTTCAATGTCTTTATAGAAGACTCCCGCCGTTCTAATTTCTCTTGCAATATCTTGTATAGAGACATCTTCATCAGGGCTGGAATCTAAAAGAGTGCGAAATTCAGATGCTACTCTTTCAGAATTCACTATCTCTCGCTTCTTCATTATCATCCAGTAATTTAAGAAGCGATCGATATGCGTCCTACTTATGCGCCCTTCTTTCGTGATTTCACGCCACCAACTCGATTCGAACATACCCCAGAGATTTCGAGCTTCCTCAGCATCGTCAATCACATTAGCCTTGTGCATTACTGTGTTCTTGATTCGGTCCGATTGGGTAAGCTGTTCACCGCGCTCGTTAAGAGTCTGAAAAATTACATGCGGTTGTTCATCTGGATCTAAATCTATTGCTGCGACTTGAATGAGTTCAGTTACTGTTCGCTCCAGTGCCTCTGCCTTTGAAGGATATTCGTGGGGGCTATTTCCTAGCCATTTTGTCGCTTCATCTTGAAAAAATCGCGCAGCTTCTCCGATGGCGGATCGAGGGGAGCTTACGCTAGATGTGTTTCTCATCACTCGCTGGAAATCAGTTTGGTCATTTTGGTTTGACTGACGTATTTTTGTATCGTTGTCTGGGTCTCCGGCAAGATGGGTTTCTGAATTCTTGGTGAATTTGCGCAATCGTGCAGAGCGTTCAGAATCGTTTCTGTTAAGGAACGCCTCTTCGATTGCTTTTATCAGCAACTGTAGTGTTGTGAGCCTCTGCTGCCCGTCGACAACCAGTATCTTTTTCACTTCCCCAGTATTGCTGGATTGAGGCTGAAGAACAATTGCCCCCATAAAATGAGGCCGCACACGACAGTTTGGAGCCGCCTTCAGACACGCCTCGGCAATCCTTGAGACATCTTCCCAAAGGGGCTTCCATTGGGACTCCTTCTTCCAAGCATATGGCCTCTGGAACTGAGGAATCCGATAAGACACCTCTCCGCCATACAGGGAGTTCAAGCTCAAGACGTTCGCGTCCATCGAGTTGCCCTTCCTCAACTGCTCTAAATTGTGGTAACATCCTAGCCATCTACTCGTACTCCGTCAACCAACATGAGGTAACGTGTATGAAATTCGGCCTGATGTATGAGATCCAGATTCCTGAACCCCATCATCCCGGCATCGAGGCGGAGCGCTACAAGCAGGTGCTGGCCCAGGTAGATCTGGCCGACGAGGTCGGCTTCGAGTATTTCTGGACCGTAGAGCATCATTTTTTGCGGGAGTTCTCCCACTGTTCCGCGCCCGAAGTGCTGTACGGCGCCATTTCCCAACGCACCAAGCGCATCCGCATCGGCCACGCCGTAGCTTTGCTGCCGTCGCAGTACAACCACCCCGTCCGCGTCGCCGAGCGCGCCGCCGTGCTGGATATTCTCAGCGACGGGCGCATGGACCTGGGAACCGGACGCTCCACTACCCTCATCGAGATGGACGGCTTCGAGGTTGACCCTTCGCAGACTCAGGCCCAGTGGAACGAGGCCATCCACATGATACCCAAAATGTGGACGGAAGACCCCTATCAGCATCAGGGCGAGTTCTTCAACATCCCGGAGCGGTCTGTCATCCCCAAGCCGGTGCAGGAGCCGCACCCGCCGATGTGGGTTGCGTGCAGCCAGCCCGACAGCTTCCGCCGGGCCGGTGAGATGGGCCTGGGCGTGCTCTGCTTCAACCTGGGCGGGTACGCCCAGATGGAAGAACGGGTCGCCGCCTACCGCGAGGCAGTGCAGAACGCCAACCCTGTCGGTTCCTTCGTCAACGAACAGGTGGCGGCCCTCTGCATCGTCCACTGCGGCGAAGACGGCGAGGAAGCCCGCCGCGTGGCCGGGCCCGAGGGCGCCTGGTTCGTGCAGATGGCCGAGAACCTGTACGCTCCCTGGGCTGGACGCGAAGTGCCAGACAGCTACAAGTTTGCTGTGGACGCCATCCAGACCGAGCGGGCCAACAAGACCGCCGAGGATCACCTGGCCTCCGGCGCCTTCGCCATGGGTACGCCCGACGAGGTAATTGAGGTGATGAAGAAGTACCAGGAAGCCGGCGTCGATCAGGTTTTGTGCTTCGTCCAGCCCGGCAACCTGTCTCACACCCGTATCATGGACTCCATCAAGCTGATGGGGAAGCACGTCATCCCCCACTTCAAGTAGGTGGAGCGTCTCGGGCAGCGCGCAAAGGGGCGCACGGATGTGCGCCCCCTGACTTTTCTGCCCAAACTCAACGGCGCAGGCTGCCCCTGTCCTGATCAGTCGGAAGAAGGCAGCTTGCGGGGTTCCTGCAATTCCATCCTGGCGCCGCAGCACTCGATCTCGCCGTCGCCGCTCTTGGTGCAGAGAACGCTGCTGCCGCAGGTTTCGCAGGTGTATCGCTTTCCTAGCTGATTTGTCATTTTGGCGCCTCTACTTGAGCTGCATCGGCTGGCCGCAACAGCTCAGGCTGCCATTGCCGCCTTTGGTTACGATAAACTCCGCGCCGCACTGTGCGCAAACATAGCGCTTGCCGGTCTGGTTAGCCAATTCTTGCGCTCCCAGGAACGAATTCGGTTGGGTGCAATTCTAACGGGATGCCTGTTGCGTTTCAACTTTGCGGATGGCATCTCTGCCGACCCTCAACAAGTTCGCATCCATAATCCGTCCGCTAAAATCCATCCGCTTACAATGCGCTTTTCCGACAACTCCGGCTGCCTCGGAACCTTTCGCCCGACACGCCGACCAGGAGGCTCTCCAGACAGACCGCCCGTTGACTTGCCCAAGCTTGGAACCTATCGGCAACTGAGCGAAAAGGTGTAACCTTGATTCCGGCATACGGCAGTTCGCGCCGGGCCGCAATCAATGCGGGCCGCCGCCGAACAGTTTATAGTTGAAGCTTCAAACGCCCGGATTCGAGGAGGCAGCTTGAAATACGACACCATAGTAATCGGAGCCGGTTCAGGAGGGGGCGTAGTAGCCGCGCGGCTCAGCGAAGACCCACATCGCTCTGTGCTTCTGCTGGAAGCAGGGCCGGACTACCCCGACTTTGAGCGCCTGCCGGAGGAGATCAAGTTCGGATTCGCTTCCGGCGTTGACACGGTAACCACCCATCACAACTGGGAGTTCTTCGCCCGGGGAACCGAGACCAGCGGCAGCCTCCAGATCCCCAGAGGAAAGGTGACCGGAGGCACCAGCGCCATCAACGGCCAGGTCTTCCTGCGCGGCGTTCCGGAAGACTACGATTCCTGGGCCGCTGCGGGCAACGACCGGTGGAGCTACCGGAATCTGCTCCACTACTTCCGCATGATGGAAACAGACACCGAGTTCGGCGGCAGCGACTTCCACAACTCCGACGGCCCGATAGTGTGCCGCAGGTTCAGCCAAGCCGAGTGGAGGCCGGAGCAGGCAGCCTTCTACGCCGCCTGCCGCAGCCAGGGAATGGCCGATGCGCCCGACTTCAATCACCCCGAAGCAACCGGCGTGGGCCCGGCGCCGCTTAACAACCCCAACGGCATACGCCTCAGCACTGCCCTGGGATACCTGAACCTGGCCCGGCATCGCCTGAACCTCACCATACGCCCCAACTGCACCGTGCACCGCATCCTGTTCGACCGCAATCGCGCCACAGGAGTTCAGGTGGAATCGGGAGGGGAGACTTTCGTGGTCGAGGCTGGTGAGATTGTCTTGAGCGGCGGTTCCATCGGCTCCCCGCATATACTGCTGCTGTCTGGCGTCGGCCCGGCGGACCAGCTTGCAGCCGCAGGCATACCGCAGACGCATGAGCTCCCAGGGGTAGGGCAGAGCCTGCGGGATCATCCCATCGTATTCATCCCCTTCAGGACGAAAGAGGGCCACGAGCTCGACTACCATGCGGCGCGCCTTCAGGTGGCCGCCCGGTGGACGGCGACGGGTTCGCCGCATCGCAACGACTTGCAGATTCTTATGGGTTCCCTGATCAACCAGAGGTATCTGACCAACCCCGACGGGAGTCCGGTGGCTGGTCTGGGGATGTACACTTTCATCAACCTGGAGGAAGGAGCCGGCGAGCTGCGGATTACTTCCCCCGACCCGTACGCGCCGCCCTCGATAGACCTCAAGTTCTTCGAGAACAGCTTCGACCTGGAGCGCTGCCGGGAAGTCGTCCGCACCGCCGCCGAACTGGGCAGGCATCCTGCCTTCAGCGGCATAATCGAAGAGCGGATCTATCCGTCCGACGAAGAGCTGGCCTCGGACGAAGCGCTGAACGCCTTCATACGCCGCACGGTGGTCAGCGGCCAGCACCTGACCAGCACCTGCCGCATGGGCCCTGCCAGCGATCCGACGGCGGTGGTTGACCAGTTCGGCCGCGTCCACGGGCTGGAGGGATTGCGTGTGGCCGACGCATCCATCATGCCCAACTGCGTACGGGCCAACACCAACTGCACTACAATGATGATAGGGGAGCGCATAGCCGACTTCATCCGACAGGGTGAGTAGCGCTTAAAACCCGTCGATTCAAACAAGGGAACCGGGCGGTGAAGAGGTCGGCGGGATTCGAGACTCACCCAAGGACAGGCCTATTTTAGAGGATGCCCGGCTGGGCAGTAATTGGAAATGACAGCCACATACTTTAACGGCCGATCCGACATAGCTCGCAGACTGACTATATTCGCAGGGCGCGCTGTGCTGGGGCTGGGGCTGAGCATTGTGATGAGCATGACCGGCCTGGTCATCGCCTGGGGGCTGTTTATCTTCTCCAGCGCCAGCGACAGATCCATTTTCATGATCATGTCCATGGTCGGAGGCGGGGCGGGCGCCGGCATCGGCCCCTGGATTTCCTGGATGAGCATGGACCGGCAGCGCAGGTTCACCGTCATCCTGATATTGCTGCTGTGTGTGGCGGGGGGCATCGGCGGCGGGTTGGCCGGTTACCAGTTCGGGGCCAACAGAGAGTTCGACTGCTGCGCAGAACCCCGCACAACGCCCTTCACCTACACCGCTTTCGGCGCAACCATCGGGGCCAATGCGGCTATGTACCTGATAACCGCCTCCACGGCTGCCGCCCGCATGGTCCGGGGGAGGCGCGGCCCAATTCCTGAGCGTCCCTGACCATGCGCGCCGGCAAGCTCGCCCTTCCCGGGAACGCAACAGGGTAGGGGCCTCCGCCCCCAGTATGGCGCCGGACCCGGAATACCGGAATCAGTTGAGCTTCACCACCGTTCCGTCAGCTTCGATCCGCAGGCCGACTATCGGGCCGACCTTGTTGTTGAAGCTGTCGGCGATGATGGGATGGCCAGTGTCGCCCACCCGTCTCACCCAGGCTGGCACCACGTGTTCCATCACAGCCGTGTTAAGGCTGCGGAAGTTCATCTCATCAGAGAAGGGAACGAACTCCATGGCGTCTATTCCAGCCCCGCGGGGGTCATCCGAGGTGTTCTTAAGCAGCCCCATCTCATTCTGGATGGCTGCAATCCGCAGAGCCTCCAGTTCCGACCTGGCTGCCTCCTCGATAATGATCTTCTGAAGGTTTTCGGGTATGGATGCCCATTTTTGCGCGTTGATCACGTTGTTGTTGGAAGGGAAGCTCAGCAACGGGCCGATGATGTAGTCTGTCACCTCGTACCAGCGCTGCCCGAATCCGGCGTCTGCACCGGTAACTCCGCAATCCAGGATACCGCGCTCGATGGCGGTGTAGACCTCGGCAAAGGCGAGGAACTGGGCGGTGGCGCCCATGCCGTTGATCCAGTCCGAGAGCGCCGCGCTGTGGCTCCGGGTCTTCTTGCCCTCGAAACCCTCGAGGGTTTCGATCTTTTCCCGGCAAAAGAAGAACTGGTCATTGCCCGCATACCAGTTGTGGTTCATTATGACCCCGCCGGTCTCGGCCAGCACCAGTTCCTCGATGTCCTTGATAATGGACTGGGTGGCCTCGAACTCCTGCTCGCGGGATGAGTAAATGCCCCACAGATTCTGAATCTCGATGGGCGGCATTTCACCGCCGACGTAACCGCCGTAGATAGTGGCCGAATCTAGGGTGCCGTCTGTTACCAGGCTCAGAGTATCGGGGCCGGCCAGCCCCAGCTCAGGGAAAGAACTGGTAATGAACTCTACCTTCCCATTGGTGCGCTTCAGCAGGCTGGGCGCGAAATAGGTTTCCAGCAGCACGCAGGGCAGCAGGGCCCGGTTGATGCAGGCGTGCTGGATCGTAATGGTCTCGCCATCGTATTCCAACTGCGTGGGGTCGGTGAGATTGGCCTTCTCCAGCAGTTCCTCGTAGAAGAGACTCTCGTAAATCCAGAGATGCCGCTTCAGCGAGTCCAGGGTCACATTCCCATCGAAGTCTCCCTGTTCCACGGTGGGGGCCGGGCCGGCTAACTGGTTGATGTCGCCAACGTAGATGGCGCCGGGGCCCCCAGCCTTCTCATCGGCATACCGCTGCAACGCCGACATCACCGCCGGGGCCTCGGTGGGTTCCTTCTGCATCGCCGTTTCCGTGGGCGCAGTCGTCGCCGTGGGAGACGCAGGGGCTGAGGTTGCTGTCGCCGGTACGGCCGTGGGCTGCGCTGCCTCTCCGCAGCCAGCCAGCAGGATCAGAATCAGGGCCAATGCAAAGAATAACGGGCTACGCATGTTGGTCTTCCTCCTCCTGATAATTCACAAGTCTGGAAACGGCCAAACAAGGCGCGGTGCGTTATCAATTCCCGATTCCACTTGGGCGGATTGCGCCCATCCAGAAATCGCCGACGAAAGGCTGGTGTTTTTACCTCCTGTACGGTCGCTGAATCGACCTGCTGGAATTGCGACGCGCCCACCAGGGCCGGTCGCTTTTCCGGCTTACGGCGGGAATTGGGTCTTCCTGATAGAGAATTCCATCCGCAAGCCAGGAAGAATGGATGAATATAGCACACCTATCCACATTATGCAAATTATTAAGCAGCTCAATTCAGATTGCAGAATTATATTACGCAAATAAACAGCGGATACATTTACTGAATGCGTCACCGAAAAGATATTTCTTATGCCATCAGGGAACATCTCATGGACGCGCTGCCGTCTTGACAACCCGGACACCCAAGTTACAATCGCCCGCAAAGCGAATGTTCGGGTTTAGATGGAGGGTTTGCCATGCCGCATTTCACCAGGGGTGATGTCACCATTCGATACGAGGAGGCCGGGGCAGGCTTCCCCTTGCTGGTAACACCCGGCGGCGGACTGAATTCCAAAGTGGAAAACTGGCCCAATCAGGTGTTCAACGCCATGGAGGTGTTCAAGGACGACTTCCGCTGCATCACCATGGACCAGCGCAACGCCATTGGCGGGGAGTCCACCGGGCCGGTGCAGGTCGACGACCCGTGGGGAGCCTTCGCCGACGATCAACTGGGACTGATGGATCACCTGGGCATACAGGAATTCCTGTTCATGGGCTACTGCATCGGCGGCCCTTTCGCCATGAAGCTCATCGAGCGGTCTCCGGAGCGCGTCTTGGCCGCCGTGCTATGCCAGCCGGTGGGTCACGCATCCAGAACCCCTGACGCGATGTATGACATGGGCCGCGATTCCTGGGGCCCCGACCTTATCGCCCTTCGGCCTGAATTGACGATGGAGATCATCGAACAGTACCTGCACAACCTTTACCGCATCCAGCCCGATTTCATGTACTGCGTGTCGCGAGACTTCGCCCGCGCCTGCCAGACACCGCTGCTGGTCATGCCCGACGACACGCCAGCCCATTCGCTGGAAGCGGCAATGGACCTGATCGAGATTGCGCCCAAAGCCCAGGCAACGGTCTATCCCTGGAAGGAACAGGAGGACATCAAGGCCGGCGCCATCGACCAGGTGCGCGAGTTTCTGAAGGCGCATCAGCCCGCAGCAGCCTCCCGATGACACAAAGGCCCGAAATCTGTTGATGAGAAGAGCGCGGCAGGCAGCTTGTCATCCTGCCGGCCGGGGGCCGTCTGCGTTACAGTTCAGCCGCCGCCCCGTCCCAGGTTCCTGCCGAAAAGGGCTGTCATCACTGCGCAGAAGAGGGTTACGCCGAGGCACAGGCAGCCGATCCCCGCGTATCCGGCGCTCGCCAGCAGCGCACCGGCAATGGCAGCCCCCATAGCGCCGCCTGTCTGGTTGCTGACGCCCATAATGCTGGCGCCGGTGGACTTGGAATCGCCCGAGTACTCGGTGCTGGCGGCAACCAGAACGGGCATGGTGACAGCCAGCAGAGCGCCCCCCATCGTGGACAAGGCCACAGCCGCCCAGAGGCTGAAATCCACGGTGAAGCACAAGAATGCGAAGCCACCCCCTGTTGCTGAACTGATTCCGATCAGCGCGGCGCGGAACCTCGTGGTCGCCACCGGCCCTCCCAGGAA
Source organism: Dehalococcoidia bacterium (assembly GCA_965115955.1). GTDB lineage: Bacteria > Chloroflexota > Dehalococcoidia > Lucifugimonadales > UBA3495 > VXOI01. The sequence continues at coordinate 577,648 of OZ220473.1, forward strand.
GCTGCCGAGCGCCTGGCCCAGCGAGGCTATTCCGACAGGCAGGGCGGCGTATCCCGCGCCCAGGTCATAGGTATCCCTCAAGTAGGCGGGGATGTAGCTGACCATTGTCCAGAAAGCTATGCGTTGGGACATCCCGACCGCTATGGCAGACCGGAAAAACCGCAGAGACATCAGTGACCAGTACCTGGAAAAGAAGGCCCAGTTGCGAACTCGTTCCCTGCTCTCCCGGGGAAACCATATCCAGTTGGCCGCCAGCCCCGACGCCAGCAACGCACCCGCTACGATGAAGACAAGCCTCCACCCTCCCACTCCCGCCAATCCCAGGGAGGCAGGTACGCTGACCGCAGACGTCAGAATGCCGATGCCAAGCATCCCGCTGACCGCCTGCGCCCGTCTCTGGGGAGAAATAACGTCGGATAGCGCCCCCACCAGAGTAGGCGGGAGCGCCCCCGCCGCCAGACCGGTCATCACTCTGAACGCTAAAAAGCCTTCCATATTGGGAGCGAAAGCCGAGGCGGTAGCCGACACCGCAAGCAATAGCAGTCCGCCGAGAATTACAGGACGACGCCCGAAGGAATCGGACACCGGGCCTGCCGCGATCAGTGAGACCGCCCAGGCAACAAAGGTGGCGGTCGCCAATTGACCCGCGACCGCCACCGATACTTTCATGTCTGACGATATCTCTACAAAGAGAGGAGGGAGCATGAATACCGCGTTCTGGGCGCCAAATACGGCAAACGACAGCACGGCGTAAAACCGGGCCTTGTTGATTTCTCTCGTCCCCGATGACGCCGCTTTAATTGCGATGCTGTTCGTCCTCCCAAATGGACGGCTCCGTTCCGGCGCCTTATTCCCGGGCCTGGACGATGAAGAAACGCCGTTTCCGGCTTGTGCGCACGGCATGTTTCCCCACCAAGACTGTACCGCCTAATCATATATCCCTCTCATTCGGCGTCGCAATAAACGCCGGGCGTCTGGTATTCCCTACTTGTGCCGGCGTCAGAACAGGCCACTGTTCAGGCAGACCAACGACACGGGAAGGGGGCGTAGTTCGCCCGTGACGAGGAAAAGGGACGCCCCTGATGGCGCCCCTTTGCGTCGTCCGGGTGGGTGCGCGGGTCAGGCGCTCTGGCGGCCCGCCAGGAAGGCTCCGCCCGCCGCCAATACCCCCACGATGGCGATGATCAGCGCTACGATGGCCAGCGCTCCGCCGCCGCCGGCTTCGCCCTCAGGCCCCGCAGGCCCTACGGCTCCGGTCTGTCCGTCCGCTCCGGCGGGGCCGGCTGGCCCGGCGGGGCCCTGCGGGCCGGTCGCTCCGTCCGACCCGGCAGGGCCGGCTGGGCCGGCTGGGCCCATCGGGCCGGGATCTCCGTCCGCTCCTGCGGGGCCGGCCCGGCCGGCGGGACCCTCCGGCCCCATCTCTCCTTCGGGGCCGGGCTCGCCGGGGTCGCCCTTGTCTCCCTTCAGTCCCCGTGGGCCTCGCATCTGCGCCCGCATCTGCGCTTCCGTCAGCGTCGGGGACGGCGTCGCTGTCGGAGACGGCGGCTCTCCGCTGTACGCCATCAGATCCAGCATCATCCTGTCTCCCGCCGTTCCCTTCATCACATCTTCTTCGGTCATCGCCATGTACTCCATGGCTTCTTCTCCCTCGCCCGTCATCAGCGAGAGCATCAGCGTGTCTCCCTCTTCTCCCCCGGTGATCTGGAGACGGTAGCGGCCTTCGTCGTCGAACACCATACCCTCGCCTACCTTCTCATCCCCGGCCATGGCCACCACCATCGCTCCCATCATCGCCGGCTCTCCGTCCAGCATCGCCGAACCCACTATCAGATACGGCGGCCCCTGCTGCGCCAGCCCCGCCGCCGGCAGCGTCGCCAGCAGCGCCAGCGCGCCCAGCAGGGCCGCTATCCTGCTCTTCCTCATACCCTACTCCTCGTTCCTGTCTTCCCCGTCTGCCGATGGCCGTCCGGACGCTCCGCCCGGCGGCTGTGGGAAGCCACCCCAGGTATCCGGGGCGGCTTCCCCCTGTTTACGTCAGCCTCTGCGTCAGGCGCAGGCTAGTTGATGGCGTAGTAGTTGGTTCCCGGCTGCAGCATCTTCCCGTTGAACTCCACCGGCTCCCCGGCGCTGATTATGATGGCTACTATGTATCCGCTCTTGACCTCTTTCAGCGTGTTGAACTCCATGAACTCCGGGTCGGGGTCATAGAAGCTCCACGTCTGCGTCACCGCGTTCAGATACCACACACGCACCAGACGGTCGCCCAGCGAGCCGAACACGTCCTCAGGCGCCGTCGGCGGCGCTTCCTTCACCACCTCCAGGAACTTCGTCACCGTGTCCGAGCCTACCTTCACCTTCACCGTGTACCGACCGGGGTCAAGCTTCGGCACCAGTATCCCGGTCGCGCTGAACGAGCCGTCGGCGTTGGTCGTCGGCACCGGCACCGGACGCACGTCCGTCGTCCCGATCATTATCTCGTCCACCGCCAGGAACCCGGCGAAGTTCTGTCCGCTGACGGTCACCCGGCCTCCGGATGTCACCATCGCCGGGCTGAAGCTGATCGTCTCCTGCGGCGTGCTGTGTTCCGCCTCGGCGCTCACCTGGTTGGCGTCGTTCTCCGCCAACTGCGAGGTCGCCTTCACCCTGTGCGTCTCTCCTGTCTGGGCGAAGGTCGGCACCGTCATCGCTGCGCTGAAGCCTCCGCCGGCGTTGGTGCTGGCGTTGCCCAGCGGCCGGGTTCTGGCCGTCGAGCCGGGGCCTACGGCATAAGATATCTGCACCAGGTCGTTGGCCGGGAAGCCTGTGCCGCTTACCGTTATGCTGCTCCCTATCCCGCTCTCCGTCGGGGTCACCGTCAGCATCGCCTTCGGGATTGTCAAAGTCGCCCGGCCTACCCGGCCCGACTTGTCCTTGAACTGCACCGTGCGCTCTCCGGTTTTGGCTTCCTCAGGCACCGTGAAGGTGACTGATATTCTGCCGCCGGAGTCCACCGATATGCTGGTCAGGCTGTCCACGCCTTCGGCGTCGCTGCCGCCGACTTTCAGCTCGGTGTCTCCGGTTCCGCTGGAGGTGAACCCTGAGCCCTGCACCGTCACTTCCTGCCCGGCCACTGCTGTGGACGGGGACAGCGTCAGCGTCTTGGCTCCGATGGTCAGGGTCTTGCGCATCACCTGGCTGCCCACCGTCACCTTGAGCGGGTATCTGCCAGGCTCCAGGGTGGAGGGAACCGTTACCTTGAACGACGCCGCCTGCTTGTCGGCGATGCTGGCGTTGGCGGACACCGAGCCGAACATCGCCATCGTGCTGACGCTGCTCCCGTTGGGGGCGGCTGTCACGTCCTTCAGGGTGACGGTGATCTGCTCGCCTGGCGCAGGGCTTTCGGGGCTGACGGTGAAGCCCGGGTCGATGGTGAACATGACCGTGGCTTCGCCGCCAGATTCTTTGGCTGTGATGGTGTTTGCGCCGGCGGCGAATATGCTGCTGCCGCTGGAGTCCTTGGCGTCGGCCATCACCTTCATGGTGAACATGCCGTCTTTGGCGACGGCGGTTCCCAGGCTGTTGTCGCCGACCATGACCGTGATGGTCTCGTCGTCGTTGAAGCCCTTGCCGGTCAGCGTGGTTTCCGTACCCCGGATCCCGTTCATCGGGGAGGCCTTCACGCTCCGCACCACCTCGGCAAAGTTGGAGAATTGAATGTCTTTGGCCGCGGTGTCTTCCGACATGACCGATATGGGATAGAGGCCGGCGTGTTTCGGCAGGGTGATGCCGGCTCTTCTGCTGAAGATTATCGTGGTCGTTTTGTTTTTATCCAGGGCGGCCGCTATTCCGTCGTTATCTCCGGTAGCTGTCCGGAAGGTGAGAGTTACCATAGTTCCGTTGACTTCGACATCTCCGGGGGATGCGTCTTCATCGCCGTCGACCCTCGTGTCGATGGTGACGTCATCGGGGTCGATGGAGGACGGCACGCCGAATTCCTTGAAGTCTATGGTTATTTCATCTCTGTCGCTGGCGGCTACCCTAGCCTTCAGCGTAAGCTTCTGTGCAGAGCCGGCCTCCCTGTCGTCGACGTCGTTGATGTAGTATATGACTTGCGCACTAGATATCAGTAATTGATCCGGACTGGGTGGCAGCATCCTGCCAGGAGTAATCATGTATGTGTTGTACCTGGTATCCTTGAGTGTATGTTCAGGCTGGGGAGTCCCGCTGGAGGGAACTCTGTCTTTATCAGTTGCGTCAATACTAATGTTGCGCGGCAGGAAACGATTGGCCTTCAGTTTGAACTCTAGTGCGACAATATCGTTGTGATCGGCGTCGCCGTCCCATGCGTCGCCGTCGGACGTTCTGGTTGCTAGGACCTTGCTTGTTTCTATTTCGGTTTTCGCCCAGTTTGACGTGCTTTCGTATTTGAAGACCTTGGTGTTGTTGATAACGTCCTGGGCGTTACTGTACCAGTTATCTGCTCTCGTGATGAAATTATTAGTCGGGTAATTGATGTCGTTCCTGGAACCCTCGGTCCAGCTGTAGTAGAACGTGACGTGCGTCGCGCTGCTCGGAACTTCCAGGCTGTTCCATGTTGACGGCGGCGTTCCGCCTGCCGGGGGGCTGGCGGCGGCTTCGCCGACCATGACAACCAGCTTGTCCAGAGTCGCCGTGCCGGCGTTGTCGCCGCCATGCACGTTGTCGCCGCCGCCGTGCGCGCCGACGCTGGGCGAGAAGACGCCCGCAGCGAACATGGCGGCCAGCAATGCCGCCGCCATGAGCAGGGCTGTCCCCGCAGATTTCCCAAGTATCCGGTTCATTCTTCCACCTCTCCTATAGAGACTGATTTTGCGCCGCAGCTCCTGTGCTGCGGTTAACCGCGTGGAATTATACCCCCCCCCCCCCCCCGCGCCTGTCAAGGGGTTGGACAGGCAATTTCCCAGGTTGTTTCGATACAGGCGCGATGACAGGGCGCAGAGGAGAAAGCGGCCATCGCGGTGTTAGAATACAGCCCAACATCAACTATGGGGGTTGCCGGTTATGAACATCAACGATGCGGTAGCGCGAATTCTGAAGGCCGAGGGGGTAGAGTGGGTCGCGTGCTTTCCGTCGAACAATCTGATCGAGTCTGCAGCCGGCGAGGGTATTCGCACTATCCTCTTCCGCCAGGAGCGAGGCGCGCTGATGGCCGCCGACGGATACAGCAGAATGAACGACCGCCGCAAGTTCGGCGTGGCCATCACCCAGGGCGGGCCCGGCTCGGAGAACTCTCACGGCGGCATCGCCCAGGCCTTCTCCGACAACATTCCCATCCTGTATCTCGCGGGCGGCCCCGCCCTGGGCCAGTATGCCGTGCGGCCCAACTTCTCGCCGGTGCGTTCCTATCAGTCGGTGTCGAAGCATGCCGAGGTCATCACTGCGCCGGGCCAGGTGGCGGCTGTGATGCGGCGAGCCTTCCACAACCTGCGCAACGGTCGACCAGGGCCGGTAATAGTGGAGATCCCCGCCGATGTGGGCGGGCAGGAAGCGCCGGATTCGGCATTGGCCTACCAGCCGCCAAAGCGTCTGCTCCAGTCCCCATCCCGGAGCGACGTGGCCGAGGCGGCGCGGCTGCTGCTCAGCGCCCGCAAGCCGGTTATCTGGTCGGGGATGGGCGTGCTGTTCTCTTCGGCGACAGCGGAGCTGCGGGAACTGGCCGAGCTGACCCGGATCCCGGTCTACACCACCCTGCCGGGCAAGTCGTCTTTCGACGAGCGGCATCCCCTGTCGCTGGGGGCGGGCAGCGGCGCCACATCCCTCCCCGCCCGCAAGTGGATTCAGGAGTCGGACGTGCTGTTCGCCGTAGGATCCAGCATGACTCGCACCAGCTACGGGCAGCCCATTCCGGACGGCAAGGTCATCATTCACAACGTTGAGAGCATCGAAGACATCAACAAGGACTTCTCCGTCGATGTCGGACTGCCGGGCGACGCCAGGCTTACCCTTCAGGCCATGATCGACGAGGTAAAGGCCCAGGCCGGCGAGGCGGGAAGGCCCGCCAACGGAGTGGCGGAAGAAATAGCGGAGGCGCGCCGCGGCTGGATGGCCCAATGGACGCCGCTGCTGGAAACCGAGGAGGTTCCCATTGGCACTTACCGGGTAATCAACGAGCTGGAGCGGAACCTGGATAAAGAAAACAGCGTGGTCACGCACGACGCCGGAGCGCCCCGAGATTCGATTATCCCCTTCTACACCGCCACCACGCCGCACAGCTACATCGGCTGGGGCAAGTCTACTCACCTGGGCTACGGCATCCCGCTGATGATCGGGGCCAAGCTGGCCGAACCGGACCGTTTCTGCCTGAACTTCATGGGCGACGGGGCTTTCGGTATGTCGGGGCTGGACATCGAGACCTCGGTGAGGGCGGGCGCTCCGATCACGACCATCGTGCTGAACAACGGCGGCATGGCCACCTATCCCGGCGGATACCCAACGGCCAACGAGCTGTTCGGGCTGACCCGCATGGGCGGAGACTACGCCAAGATCGCCGAGGGCCTGGGCGCCGTTGGCATCACCGTTACCCGGCCATCGGAAGTCGGCCCGGCGCTGATCAGGGCCCAGCAGCTCAACCGCGACGGGCGCACCGTGCTGCTGGACATCCACACCAACATGGAGGCGCGCAAGTCCACGTTCTGAATTGTGATTCTTATGACTGCGTTATCTCCACGGCTGCATACAGGCGCATCCCGCCCCGACCCCGGGGAGTGGGTAGACGCCTGGCTGCATCCTGGCCGCATCACAGCAATCACGCGAATCCCGGTTCAGACAATCTATGAGATAAGGAGAGCAGATATGACCTTGCCCGCAAACCCGCCGGCCGCCGCCAACATGGTGCATCACATCGGCATCGCCGTCGCCAGCCTGGACGAGAGCATCGAGTTCTACCGGGGACTGTTCGGATTCAAGCCCGGCCAGATCATCACCCGTGAAGACATCGGGGTGCGCGGCTGCTTCGTGCCGGTAGGCGAAACCAACCTGGAGCTGCTGGAAGGCACCGGCCCCGACAGCCTTATTACCAGGCATATAGAGCAAAGAGGCGAAGGCCTGCACCACGTCTGTTTCGAGGTGGAGGAAATCGCCGCCAAGCTGAAGACGCTGGACGAACTCGGCGTCAGCCTGATCGATAAAACGCCGCGAACCGGCCTTATGGGAGGCGACATCGGCTTCCTGCATCCGTCGGCGGCCCGAGGCGTGCTGATAGAGCTGGCCCAGCACTCCCACTAATGCGCTCCCGGCGCGCCGGAATCGGGCGCGCCGGTCCGCTCTGAATGGGAGCTTTTGCGTCCGCCTTGACGCAGGCAGGGGCTGGCGCTCGCCAGCCCCGCCCCGAACTGAATCGCCAGGAATACTGTTCCTCCGACGCCCCGGGCGGCTTTCTCGAAAGGGGCAGCTTCTTTCAGGCGGCCTGTTGGAGCGCCGGACAACGGCGCCGAAACCGACCCGTCGGATTACATGGCGGCGGATGCCTAATCTTCAACCTCGACAATCATCTCGATTTCTATCGGCATACCGCCGGGCAAGGCGGCCATGCCTACGGCAGACCTGGCGTGCCGTCCCCGGTCGCCGTACAGGCTGATGAGCAGGTCCGATGCGCCGTTGGCTACTCTGGGCGTATCGCCGAAGTCCGGCGTCGAATTGACCATAACCAGCAGCTTGACAATCCTTTTCACCTTATCGAGGTCGCCTGTTGCTCCCTTGAGGTTGGTGAGCAGGTTCAGCATGGTCTGGCGGGCGCAGTCGTAACCCTGTTCCACGGACACTTCCCCGCCCAGCTTGCCCACATGCAGCATTCCGCCTCCGGGCAGGCCAGGACCGGAGCCCGACAGATAGACCAGGTTCCCGGTGCGTACCGAGGGGATGATATTGCCGGCGCCGGGAGCCCGGGCCGGCGGCAGTTCGTAACCCAGTTCCTTCAGCTTGGTCTCTATCTCCGACATGAAAAACCCTCCTTTCAGGGCCGTTGTTCCCGCTGTTCCAATATATGCCTGTATGCCAAAAGGCGCAGGCGCCACCGGCCATTGTAATCGGCTCGTGGAATGTGACAACCCCGTTGCTGCCTATCCATGCCTATCTCCAAGGGTATTGCCGTGACCAAAAAGATGCTATAATCTCTGCATTGGCCTGGCCGAGGTGGTGGAATTGGTAGACACGCTGTCTTGAGGGGGCAGTGGGCGAGTGCCTGTGTGGGTTCAAATCCCGCCCTCGGCACCACTTTCATAGGGGCCAATCACGCTCTTATAGCGGGGCGACGTAGCCAAGTGGTTAAGGCGGAGGTCTGCAAAACCTCTATTCGGCGGTTCGAATCCGCCCGTCGCCTCCAACTTTCCTTCCTTGTATCTCTTCCTTTGTATCTCTTCCTCCGTCATCGAGACAGGGCAGCCGAGGGGTTAAGGCTGCCCCATAGCTCGATAGTCCGCAGCATCGTCATGCCCTGAAATCGGGGTCATACGCCGCCACCCAGCCCAGTTCCACCTGAGTTTCCAACGGAATCTGGCTGGGAGGGCCGCCGCCAACGGGTTTGTTTCCAATAATGCTCTGGCTCTCCAGGGTTTCGAGCTCTTCAGGCGCCAGGCCCAGAAGTTCACGCAGCGCGTAGACATTGGCTTCGCCGAGGCGGGGAGCCGGGCCTGCTATCCCGACCGGGCTGGCCGAGAATTTCCAGCCCCGGCCTATGTACTCCTTCTCGCCCAAGCCGGTCTCCGGCGGGTGAACGACTTTTTCGAAGAATCCCCGCCGCCGGAAGTGGAGATCGCCCAGCGCCTGCCTCGCAGTCAGGACCGGGCCGGCGGGCACCCCTGCGGTTTGCAATATCCGCATGACCTGGTACGCGGTTCGTTCGCTGGTCCATTTCGAGACGATGGCCTCCAGATCGTCCTGCCGCGACAGACGCTGCCGCGCAGTGGCGAAATCCGGAGAGGCGGCCAGCTCCGGCGACTCGACGGCGTTACAAAAGGCCACCCAGTCGGTATCGTCGCGCACCGCGATGGTTACCCACTGGTCTTCGCCGGCACAGGGGAAGCAGCCGTGAGGGGACATGTATGGATGCCGGTTGCCAATGCGCCGGGTGCGCTCGCCATTGAACGAGTGCGCCAGTAGACCTTCGCCGATGAAGGACGCCCCGGCCTGATACATAGCCAGGTCGATCCACGAGCCCCGCCCGGTTCCGGCGCGATGCAGCAGAGCCGCCATGATCGACACCAGCGCTGTCCACGTCGCCAGGAAATCGGTGTAGGAGTTGCCCACCTTGTTAGGGACGCTGCCGGGAACCTTTGCGCCGGAGCCGCCGCCGTCCAGGTAGCCCATGAAGGCCCCGGTGCCGTGTGTTGGCTCGAGGGCCGACGCCATGGCGCCGAAGCTGCTCCACGGCCCGCTGTGACCGTATCCGGTGTTGGAGACCATTATCAGATCGGGTTTCACCGTTCTCAACGAGGCGTAGTCCAGGCCGAACCGGGCCATCACTCTGGGCGTGAAATTCTCCAGCACGATGTCGCTGACCGAAACCAGTCGCTTCAAGATGGCCTGGGCTTCACCGGAGCGCAGGTCGAGGGTCAGGCTGCGCTTGCCCCGGTTCAGCGTCTGGAAAGTGCCTCCCTGCTCCCACCATAACTCTCCGGGCCGGTTATCGGGGAACGGCCCGGTAATGGTACGCGTAGTTTCCATGAACTGAGCCTGGCAGGTGTCTATCTTGATGACCTCTGCTCCCAGATCAGCCAGGTTCGCTCCAGCGAAAGGCATGGCGAACACCCGGCTCAGGTCAACAACCCGGATATTCCGCAACGGCGGTAGACTCATATCACCCCTGCATACCGGAGGGTAGCCAGTTCTTCCCTGCTGAATCCCAGCTCATCCACGAACACCTCGGCATTATGCTGGCCCAGCAGGGGGGCGGGCGCAGGCGCCCGGGCCGGAAATTCCGACAGGGCGGCGCCCATGCCAGGGTAAGACGCCGGGCCGGCAACGGGGTGCTCGACCTCATGGTAGAAATCCCGGGCTACCAGATGCGGACATACCATCATGTCGCCCGCATCCTGGGCCATTCCGAAGACGAGGCGCCGCTCGCCGGAGGCTACGAACAGGGGCAGCCGGTCCCATTGGGCCAGGCCCTCGACCAGCAGGGCTTTCAATTCCTCGCCGTGGGCGATCCGGCCGGCGCCTGAAGCGAAACGGGGATCGCTCATCTCTTCCAGCCCAATCAGGTCTGCTACCGTCTTCCAGGGCTGGGAACCCTGCACCGACGGCACCACATAGCCGTCTCGGGCCGGCATCAGCTCCTCGAACCCCGACCCGCGCACCGGGCGCCGCCCCTTGATGGCGCCCATGTAGTTGTAATACGGCACCGGCTGCACCAGGTGAGCGGCCAGGCACTCGACCGCCGAAACGTCTACCCGCTGCCCCTCGCCCGAAGTGAGCCGGGCGAATACTGCGACCAGAGTAGCCGCCGCCGCGTTGGCCCCGGCAACGTACAGCGACTGGTTCAGGGCGTTGCGCAACGGCTCACGGTCTGAATCTCCGGAGTGATACATCAGGCCGCTCATGGCGCAGGTGATTATGTCAGTGGCCTGGAAGTCCTGGTACGGGCCATCCTGTCCGAAGGGAGTGACCGAAGTCACCACCAATCCGGGATGGCTGCGAGACAGTTCTGCATATCCGATCGCCGACTTCTCGGTGTGCGCCGGCGGGAAGCCTTCTACAAGTACATCGGCATTGTCAAGAAGTTTCAGCAGAACGGAGCGACCGGATTCGGTTGTGCAGTCGAGGGTAACGCCTCTCTTGCCGGTGTTCAGATACAGGAAGGGAATACTCTTTTCCGGGTGCGTATCATTGCCGGCGAACGGCCCCATTCGGCGGGCCGGGTCTCCCGCTCCGGGGGGTTCGACCTTGATGACTGCGGCCCCGTAGTCGGCCAGGAGCTTGGCGCAGAAGGACGGGGCGATACCCGGGCCCATGTCCAACACACTCAGCCCATTCAGCAAACCTGCTCCTCCGGATGCCAGACCAGCGGCAGATCCTGGCCGCGCCTGGGCAGCGCGACAGTGCCTGACCCGGAGGCGGTCTGGCGGCCGCGGCTGTTGGTGAGAGTTAAGGCGCAGTCGACGTGGCCGACGCCATCCGCCTCGCGAATTCCGGTAACTGTTCCGGATGCCGTGAGAACATCGCCCGGATAGTCCATCCCGCGGTGCTGCACGCAAAGCCGGCGGAGCCAGCCGCCCGGCCCTGCGAAATCGACCAGCAACTGCCCGATATACTGGTTCTTCAGGGAACCGTTGACCACAACGTTTTCGAGGCCCTGCTGCATTTGCGCGAAGGGCAGGTCCCAATGGATGCGGGCATAGTTGCCATTGGCCGCGGCCCAGCGCACCAGGTGAGTTGTTGTTATCGGCCCCTTGACCACTGGGGGAAGCGCCGTGCCTTCGGAAACGTCTTCGAAGTAAAGCTGGGGCCGAACGGATGGTTTGGGACGGGGAATCTCTTCGCCGGGGCCGGGAGGCGAGATGGCGACGGTCTGCAACTCTCCGGCCACTGCCGCGCCCTGTTGCGGGCCGCTGGCGTCGTGGTCCAGCGCCCGGTGAATGCTGACGCGGCGGGCCAGCAGAATAACCTGGCCGTGCTGGTCGGTCTGGGTTTCCAGCCGCTCCACGAACACCATCGGCCCGGAGCGTCCCTGCTTCTGGTAGATGTCCAGAATCTTGAATCGGCGGGTAATCCAGCTACCCGCGTAGGGCGGGCGAAGGAACTGCCAATCGCTGCCTCCGTTCAGCCCGTAGCTGTTGAAGGGCAGCGGCACTTCGAAGTGCGACTCCTGTCCTGCTCCGAAGTACCCAATGGGGGGCGCAATGTCTTTCCAGGTAGCGAGCGGCGGGCAGATGATGCCCCCGAAGCGGCTGGCCCTGGCGGCCTCGCGGTCAACGTACAGCGGATTGGGGTCTTCGGTAGCGTCGGCCACGTCGTAAGCCATCTCTTCACTGATAGGAAATCGGTTCTGCTCCGGCTCCGTTTCCGACCCTATGAGGGCGCGTACTTCATCGGTAATCAGGTTATCTGCCAACCCTGCTCCTCCGCCATTTTGATGGCTGTTTGGGCGGCAGTTTACCATACCGGAGCATAGGGCCGAAGACCAAAACTGCGCCGGCTGCCGAGTCGATTGCCCCGGGGGCCCCCGGGCGATGGCGATGTTCCATGCGGATGCAGGGCGCAGGGCGACTCCTACGGCTGGTTCCACTACACACTGCGATATTCCGGGCGGATGCAGGGCGCAGCCACAGCAGGGGAAGGGGGCAGGCGCCCGGGTGCGGCGAACCTGAGGGGCGCTTTCCGTTCCCTAGAACAGATCGCGGCTGGCGATGTCGGCTCCCTCGCGCATAGCGCGGAGTTTGAGCCATACCACGCCTTTGTCTACGCGGTTGGATCCCGCCGAAGTATCAAAGCCGCAGTCAGCACCGGCCAGGATGCGAGACGGGTCGCCGCCCGCAGCTTCCACTGCCAGCCGCAGACGGTCGGAGACTACTCCGGGGTGTTCAACGCAGTTGGTCTTGGTGTCTATGACTCCCGCCACGAGCAGCATATCATCGGGCAAGGGGAGCTGGCGATATACCTTATACTCGTGGGCATGGCGTGGGTTAGCCATCTCCATCACCAGCGCGCCCACGCTGGCCCGGTAAACGATGGGCAGAATGTCCTGCAACGGCACGTCATAATATGGAACCGTCACTATCCCTGGTTTGGGCGTCTTCCTGGGCCGGGTTTTTGTCCTTCTTACAGCTTGCCCAGCCGGTAGTGGCGAGCTTTCAAGCCAGCGCTGAGACCAACGATTAAAGCAATTAGCATTAGGGTCTCCATAATTCACACCTCCAGCTTATTGGGAAATGGGAATACTCACTGCGCTCATTTGCAGGAGAATTTTACTGCCGGGAAATTCTGCCGCGCCCGGTATCGCGGCCAGCCCATCGGGGCGGTCGGCGCGGGTGATCAGGGTGCGGGATGCGCTGAGGTTTATGGCGCCAACAATCCTTGCTCTCTCGGCCAAACTTTGACGCACAGCTCGGCCAACCTCCTGCTGCGGTCGACGATGTCCTGCTCGGTAAGAGTATTCTGTTGAAGGCTCAGCAGCGACTCGTTCAGAAGTATGTTGCTCCCTTTATTTTCCAACGACCTCTTTTTGTCTTCCCAGCCCGATTCTCTTTCCTTTTTGGTCAGACTGGGTTGGACCAGAGTGAAATTGCCCAACTGCTTGACGATTCCAGCGCGACGCTCCCGCCGAGAGGGAGCCGGGCTTCCTCCCTCAATAGGATAATACGTCAAACCGATTTCTCCTTCCGGAATGAGTATAGCAGTCTGAAAGCCGCTGCTGACGGGAGATTGCCCATTTTCGATTCGCAGACGGCTCTCCAGAGCGTGCAGCACCATGTTTCGCCGAGCGGCTGTCATATCGTGCGGATGATTGGCTATCTTCTCTATGACCTCTTCGTCACTGGGCCATCGGTTTGCCTGAATCCGGTTCATGTTTATCCATTCATAAGCTGCTTCGTGCGGAGCCTCGCCGGATTCCAGATGGCCTCTCATCGCGTTTAGCATGAAGACGATATTCTGAGCTATATTATCCCCAACACTGAACCCTGCCAGAATGCGCCTTACTACATAGCTCTCTATCACCCTCAGAATGGCCTGCCGTTGTATCAGTTCGATTTCCGTTTCTTCGGACCATAACCACAGGACGACCGGCATGAAAAAGCCGGTTCCAGCGGACAGCAACCGGGTAGTGGAAGGCTGGCTTTCAGGAAATTCGTTTTCCCGTACCTTGCGGCAGATGACAGCGGCCTGTTTCATCCTCTGGGTTATTTGACTGATGTTCCACCCATGGTTCATAACCGCAGTCAAATAATGGCGGAACTCAGTAGATGTGTGATTAGGCGTTACCCTTTTGGGGGTTGTTGCCGTCAGCCAGTCGGCGAAAAACTGATCCAGCCTTTCTGCTTCTCCGGCATAATGTGGATGCTCCATTTCCCTGCCCCATAGAATATCGGCCTGACCTTCGTCTTCGACAACATTTCCTTCATACATGATGGTGTTCTTGATCAGTTCAGACTGCTTGAGAGGTTCGCCGCGAGCGTTCAGCGTTTCGAAGACTTTGTTAGGCTGCTCTTCGGGGTCCAAGGTCAGGACAGCAGTTTCAAGCTTATATTTCAGTACATCCAGCAAATTCTGACAGTTCTGTTCCGTATTGCCATCTCTGCGGATGTAATCCACTGCCTGTTTTTGGAAGAACTCGTGGCACCAGGACATCCCGCTGGTTACGTCAGTGCCTACGGAGAACATTTCCAGCACTGCTTTCAGATCGTTGTAGTTTTTCCGGTAGAGGTGGAGAACTTTGGGGGAATACTCCTGTCCATCGCAGTTTTGGACGTAGGACAGGAATCTACCCTCCATGCCGCCAAGATTGCATTCCCTGCTGGCGTTTGCGAAAGCTCGGAGGATGATAATAATGGTGGTCAGGCGCTGCTGACCATCAACTACAATGTAACTTTCCCTGCCTTCGGCTTCGTTTGCTCTCTGCTGCATGACTATAGGCCCCATGAAATGGGGAGGAACCGACTCCAGGCCGGGAGCGCTAGCGATATTCTGAGCGACGTTCTGTATGTCATCCCAAAGCGGCTCCCACTGTTCTCGCCGCCAGGCGTAGGCGCGCTGGAATTGGGGTATGACGTACTGGATGTCGATATCAAGCATTTCGGCGATGGTGGTCACATGAGATTTCATTTAGCAGTATCCTCCGGCTGAATTTGGCTGCCTGAAATCCAGCGGGCCGCCGCTGTCATCCCTTCCCCTGGCTGGCGCAGGGAGGCAACCGGCTAGGGCGGGCTTTAAGCCCGCCCCTTCGATTCCGTCTACTTCCCGTCCTTTATAAAGTCGGCGCAGCGCTCGCCTATCATTATAGTGGTGGCGTTGGTGTTGGCGCGGATGCAGTCGGGCATGATCGAAGCGTCGGCTACGCGCAGGTTTTCGACGCCCTTGACTCGCAGAAACTGGTCTACCACCGCCAGGGGGTCGCTGTCCGGCCCCATCTTGCAGGTGCCGGAGATGTGGTGCGACGTGCCGGAGTTGCGTTTCAGCCACTCGTCGAGAGCCGCGTCGTCGGCCAGCTCCTCGTCGCTGGGCATGATCCGCTCGATGATGATGTCTTTGTAGAACTCGTGGTTCTCGGCCATGCGGACGCCCAGGCGGATGGCCTCGCGCATCCGGCGCAGGTCTTCCTCTTCCTTGTAGTAATTGTAGTTGATGAAGGGCTGGACGTGTGGGTCGCCGGACTGCAGGGTCAGCTCGCCCTGCCCCAGGGCCAGTTGCAGGCTGGCGCTCATGCCGACGTAGTTCAGGTCTTCGTCGATGGCGACCTGGGCCGGCCTGTGTTCGCTGGTCATCAGCATGGGCGAGAGCTGCATATCGTTTTCCAGAGGGCTTCCCGGCACCTGATAGCGCAGCCCCACCTGGATCACCGGGGCCTGCACATCGGGCTTTTCGCCCTGGGCCCGGTAGATGGCGGCAGCCGAAGGATGGTCGCGCAGGTTCTTGCCCACGCCGGGCGATTCGTGCACCACCGGGATGCCGAACTTCTCGAGCTGGTCCCTGGGGCCGACTCCCGACAGCATCAGAATCTGAGGGGAGGCGACAGCGCCGCTGGTCAGGATTACCTCCTCGCCTTCAACGACGAACACCTCGCCGCCGCTCTCGGCCTCAACGCCGACGGCCTTCTTGCCGTCGAACAGGATCCGGCGGCATACGACGCTGCCGCGGATGGTGAAGTTCAGGCGATGCCGAGCCGTGTCGAGGTAGTTGAGCGCCATGCTCATGCGGACGCCGGAGCTTCCCTTGAAGTTGAGGGTGTTGCGGGCGCGAGGCGATACGCCAGTGGACTCAGGGTCGTTCATGTCTTCGGAAATCTCGAACCCCTCGGCCAGGGCTGCCTGTTCAAAGGCCGTGGCGTGGGGCAGCCACTCGCTGCGCGGGGCGCGACGAACCGGGACCGGCCCGTCGGAGCCGTGAAAGTCGCTGCCTCCGAAGTCCAGGTCGGTCTCCATCTTGTTGAAATAGGGCAGGCAGTTAGTGAAGCCCCACTCATCGTTGCCCCATTGGGCCCAGCGGTTGTAGTCGTCGGGGATACCTCGGTAAAGCACCTGGCCGTTGATGGCGCTGGAACCCCCGGTAGCCTTGCCGCGCGGTATCTCCAGGTCGGGCTGCTCATCGGTCATGTGGCCTCGGTAAGCCCAACTGTGGGAACCATAGGCCGAAAACCAGACGTTGTTGCCCAGCTTCAGGTCGTCGGGCAGCGTCTCGAAATCAGGGTAGTCCGGCCCCGCCTCCAGCAGCAGGACAGATTTGCCCGGGTCTTCCGACAGCCGCGTGGCGATGGTGCATCCCGCCGACCCTCCCCCCACAACTATGTAGTCGTACTTCATGCGTGAACCTCCATTTATGAGTATCAAACCCTGCCAACGGGCCAAATTATACACAATTTCATACCGGCGATAAGGGAGCGGGAATGAAGCGATGGAGATGGGTGGTTGAAGGATATGGCGCCAGTCATACCAGGTCATACCAGGCAACTAGGCATCCCAGGCAAACGCGACGGCTGGCTCAACCTGTATGCTCTGAACCCGCCGGTTGGAAAGGGCCTTCAGCCGAGGCAGCCCTATTCG
Organism: Dehalococcoidia bacterium; assembly: GCA_965115955.1. Taxonomy (GTDB): domain Bacteria; phylum Chloroflexota; class Dehalococcoidia; order Lucifugimonadales; family UBA3495; genus VXOI01. The sequence continues at coordinate 594,354 of OZ220473.1, forward strand.
CACCCGGAAGTCTTCTCCGCGTGTTGGCGCATTTCTCCCAGCCATCCAGAACGTAGTTTGAGCGTTTGGGTTGTAGCGTCCCTGCAGCATTCCGCTGGGCAGACACGTTACGCTGATGGACTCCAGTTGATTCTGATTCCCTGCGATTTCCCGGTAATTATATTTCACGAACACGGTGGTCGTCAGATAGGCGATGCCATCCCGGTCATGGTAAACAGTTGGAACTTCACCGGCCTCATCCACCTCGACGCCGGCGCGAATCTGGCGGATTCGCATCGAAGTCTGGGAGGTCTGGATAGTTACAGTCCTGGCGCCGGAGGACTTCTCGGCTTTCGAGTCTACGAACAGGGCCTGGCGTAGAGAGAAATCGGGAGAGAACAGGTAGCGAGCGCGCTTGTAATCTCTTATAACCTAATGGAGCCGAAGAGCCTTACCGGGATTACGGAAGCGCCAATCCGATCCGTTGCTTCTCTGGTAATGTCTTCAGCGATGTCCTGTACATCATCTCGCTCGTTGCGGAAAATATCTGCCGCTTCTCCGGCAAAGGAATATACGGCTTGCACTACAAGCCGAAGGGTGGCCTTCTCGATGGATTCCAGCAGATCGAGGTTGCAGGGCAGTTCAGCAGGATTCAGCGTCATAGGTCACCCTGCCGATTCGAGGGCAATTCTGGCCGCCGCTTTCTCCACGTACTCTGGCACGTAGTCTATGCCGATGTAGCGGCGCCCCTCCTGGATCGCCGCTACTGCCGTGGTGCCTAACCCCACGAATGGATCCAGCACCAGGTCGCCTTTAGCAGAGAAGATACGAATTACGCGGCGGGAGAGTTCGAGAGGGAATTGAGCCTCGTGCTCGGTGTTGCTCCGCACTGAGGGTATCTCCCAGACAGCCCTTGAACCCCATTCGCTCCATTCTTCCCTGTTTAGCCGGTTGCGGTCTATGATTGTTATACCAGGCTTCCAGAAGAGGTAGACGTACTCAAATTCGTCCACGGCCCGGTAGGAGAGGCTGTGCCAGCGGGAGTTTTCCCAGCAGGGATCCTTGACCCAGACGCGGCGGTCATAGAGGAAGAAGCCGGCATCCTCGGCCCAATCCTGCATCAGGCCGCCCACGAGCTTGACCTTGGTCTGGGCAGCGTATTTGCCGCCCCGGACGTTGTTGTGGTTCAGGCGACGATCAACGGTCTGCTCGCTGCAGCCCAGTAGCTCGGCGAGCTGGTAGCGGTTGAAATCCGGGTGTTCCTGCTGTGCAAAAAGCACCTGCTCTCTGGTGATTCCCGACCGCTTGGAAGAAATATTATCGGCCTGGATACGAGGCATATCGACGTCGGGGAAAGCCAGGATGTCGGCTATGTTGACAGCGAGAAATCCGCCGGGCGCGGTAATCTCGAAGTGCAGCCGGATTACTTCGCGCAACAGCCCCTGCCACTGCTCAAAGGACAGGTGTTTTTCGTAGCTCTTCCCCACGAAGCAGGGCGGCGACCAGAAACTCAGGGCTACGGTTTCAGGCTCGATCCGCCGCAGGAGTTCGCGCGAGTCCCCACAATACAGACGGTTGACGGCGAGGATGCCGCCTTCTGCCGCTCGCCCGATATTTGACCGGAACGGGAGTTGTTCGACGCTGTCTGATTCCTGGTTCACCAATAGCGCCCCCGCAAAAGCCGACTATGCGCCACTGGACTATTTCACTGCGCTAACCCACCGTTCGGCAATGCCCTTCCGTCAGCAGCCGGCCCCTATTCCAGTTCCACCAGGGGGTCGTTGGTGCGGACGGAGTCCGTAGGCTGGACCCGGACTTCCTTGACCACGCCGTTCCGGGGGGAGCGGATGCTCTGCTCCATCTTCATCGCCTCGACGACGCAAACCTCCTGGCCGACGGAGACGGCGTCACCAGGGCGGACCATTACGGAAATGACGCGGCCAGGCATGGGGGAGCGGATGAAGTTGCCATCGCCCCCAGTGGGGTTGACGCGGCTGGCTGGCGGCGGCACCAGGATGCCCGGGGTCTGAGTGCGGCCCCGCCTGGGACGGGCGCTGGCCTGTCCCGATCCGTCCACCACCACAGCGAAGGTCTCGCCCTCCACTGTGACCTGCACCGGCGAGCGGTCGAGGTCGCCCACCTCTACGTTGTACCAGTTATCGCCAACCCGCACGCGAAGTCTGGTTATCGCCAACCTCGGCTCCCTATGCTCCGGGAGTAGAGCTGCTCGCGCCGTCGATGGACGCGCCATGAGTTGGGGGCAGCATCAGAAGACTGCTGCCGCATGGCCGAGGCCATGGCCACTCCAATGGCAGCGGCTATTTCTTTTTCCGGACGGCCAGGGCCGTTGCTGCTCCCAGCGGTTTCATTGCCGTGGAGCAGGTGCGCCGGCACGCCGGACTGATGGGCCAGATGCCTTTGCCGCAATTCGTTCACCCAGTGCGGAACTGACCCTGTGTGATGGACGGCGCCGATGAATTCCCTGCTGGCCAGTATGCTGCGCAGAAGGGGAACATTGTTCCTGACGCCCTCCAGTCGCAGCTCCAGCAAAGCGCGCTGCAAGGTTCTGATGGCCTGCTCCCGGTTTTCGCCCCAGGCCATCACCTTGGCCAGCAACGGTTCGTAGTCTAACCCAACGACGTATCCATCGCAAAGGGCGGTGTCGATGCGCACATTCTCGACCGTCGGCAAGTGCAGGCCGGTTATCTCGCCAGCGTCGGGCATAAAAGTTTCAGGGTCCTCCGGGTAGATGCGGGCCTCTATGGCGTGACCTTGCTGCAGCAGATCGTCCTGGGTAACCGGGAGCGGCTCCCCCGCGGCAACGCGGAGCTGGAGTTCCACCAGGTCAAGCCCGGTAATCATCTCGGTTACCCCGTGCTCTACCTGCAATCTTGTGTTCATTTCCAGGAAGTAGACGCTGCCATCGCGGGAAACCAGGAACTCGATGGTGCCGGCGTTGTTGTAGCCAATGCGCCGCCCCAGCGTAAGGGCCAGCGAGGCCAGCCGGCGCCGGGTGTGGGGTGCAAGCTTGGCCGCTGCCGGAGTTTCCTCGATGAGCTTCTGGTTGCGCCGCTGCACCGAGCAGTCCCGCTCGAAAAGATGAATAAGGTTGCCGTGATTGTCGCCCAGCAACTGCACCTCGATGTGGGAGGCGTCTTTCAGGAAGCGCTCGAAGTAAAGGCGGCCGCTGCCGAAGGCGCCCGACGCAGCCTGCCGGGAACGCTCGATCAGCGGCGCGAGCTCCTCCGGCGAGTTGACGATGTGGATACCAATACCGCCGCCGCCCTCAGCCGCCTTCACCATTAGAGGAAAGCCCAGCCGCCAGGCCGTTTCGGCCGCTTCTTCGTCGGGAACGGCATCGTCGGTGCCGGGCAGCAGAGGCAGTCCCTCTTCCCGGGCCAGGTGGCGGGCGAACAGCTTGTCGCCCATCTGTTCCATCACCTCCGGTCTGGGGCCAATGAAGCAGATGCCAGCGTCCTGGCATTGGCGGGCGAACCTGGGGTTTTCCGACAGGAACCCATAACCGGGGTGTATTGCGTCTGCGCCGGCAAGCTGGGCTGCGGCCAGTATCTTCCCGGCGTTCAGGTAGCTTTCCTGCGGGGCAGCGCTGCCCAGAGGCACTGCTTCATCGGCCTGCCGAACAGGCAGCGACCCAGCATCGACATCGGAGTATACGGCCACGGTTCTGATGCCCAATCGCTTGCATGTGCTGATGACCCGGCAGGCGATTTCGCCCCTGTTGGCGATGAGTACCTTGGAAAACATCGGCGTACCCCTTCTCTGGAACTGCCGCAGGCTGTCGCGAAACGGGGTTCCCTACTATTCCGGATCGACCTGTCAGCCGCTATCAGCCCGGTATATTACCACCATGATTTACGCAAGACCCTCACATTTCGCCGCATTTTGAGGGAAAATCGCAGAACACGAAAGGGCGGGGCCCGATGGAGCAGTCTGCGCAGTGAGTCCGTCTATCGCCGCTTAATGGCGCATCGCGCGTCCGGGCCTTCCCTCAACAGGCGTTGCGCCCTTTTCCCGGTACTGAATGGCGCATCGCGCGTCCGGGCCTTCCCCCGACGGGGTGGCACTGCCCACCGACTACGAAATGGGGGATCGCGCGTCCGGGCCTTTCGGCTGCCCTGGCAGGTTACAACCCGACTGGCCGGGCAGTCACTCTCCGGCGAACGCTCCCGGCGCTGCGACCCTTTCGCCCTGCAAGCGTTCCAGGAAGGCGCCGGAGCGTAAATCCCTCCCCAGCCAATAACGGACGGCGCCAGTCAGGATGGCCTTCAGTTCAGAGGCCAAAGAGGGGTTCAGGCGCAAGGCGCAGACATCGGCAAGGCTGCCCCGGTGTAACAGCCGCAGCACTTTCATGGCGCGCAGCGATAGAGGACGCACCCTGGCTTCCAGCGGACTGCAATCCGGGCAGAGCGCACCGCCCAGGTTGACGCTGAAACGGTGGGCATCGGGGGACACTTCCTTCCGGCACTCCACGCACTGGTAAAGTTCCGGCAGCATCCCGTTGAGGCGCAGCAGGTGAAGCTCGAAATAGCGCAGCGGCGCCTCCGGCTCGGCCGCGCGCGGGAGCGCCCGGAGCGTTGCCACCGCCAGCCGGAACAAGCCGGGAGAAGGGCTGTCTTCGGGGCCGAACCCATCCAGAAGCTCTGCCACATACAGCCCTCTTGTCATTGATGGCAGATCGTCCTTCAGGGCGGCGAAACCGTCCTCCACCTGCGCTTGAGAGACTATGTCCAACTGCCTGCCGTGCGCCATAGACAGCCGGGCCAGGGTCAGAGGCTCCAGGTGCCCCACCAGCTTGCTGCTGGAGCGCCGGGCGCCTTTGGCAACCGCCCGCACCTTACCTCGCTCTCCGGTGAACAGAGTGACCACGAGGTCAGCCTCGCCTATGGGGGCCTTTCTCAGAGTCAGACCCTCGCAGCGATAGGTGCGCACCCGCTCGGAGCCGCCCATAGGGGACATGGCTACAGCTCCTGCCGTCCCTGCATGGCGCGGCTCAGGGTCGTGTCGTCGGTATGCTCCAGCGAGCCGCCCACCGGCAAACCCCGGGCAAGGCGGGTAACCCGGAGTCCGTCGCGGTTCAGGTGCCGCTGAATGTACATAGCGGTGGCCTCGCCCTCCAGCGTAGGGTTGGTTGCTACCACCAGCTCCTCGACCTCGGGCGAGTCCAGACGCGAGAGGAGTTCTTTCAGCTTCAACTGGTCTGGGCCTACGCCGTTGATGGGGGAAATGACCCCGTGCAGCACATGATACGTTCCCCGGAAACTGCGGGTGCGCTCCAGGGCCAGCACGTCCATAGGGTCTTCGACGACGCAGATGATGGAGCGATTGCGGCGGTGGTCGGAGCAGACGCCGCAGGGGGTGGCTTCGGTCAGGTTCTGGCATTCTCCGCAGAAAATAGTGTTTCGCTTGACCGCCGTAATCGCCTCGGCCAGGGCATAGGCCTCTTCATCCGGCAGGCGTATGATGTAGTAGGCCAGCCGCTGGGCGCTCTTGGGGCCAATGCCTGGAAGCCGGTTCAGCTCCTGAACCAGCCGGGCCAGGGACGGGGATGCGAAAGGAAGGATTTCGGAGGTCATAGGCAAACTACCGGCCCTTGCGCTGAAAGATCAAATCCTGCCGCGGCTAGAGACAGGAGGTAAGGTTTCGCAGGCATAGCCGAAGCATGGGCGGCTGAACGTCGGTCTATGTCAGCCCTGGGATATTCATGCCCCCGGTGATGGCGCTCATTTTGCTGGCGGCCAGTTCCTGAGCCTTGACAGAGGCATCGTTGAAGGCAGCGGCCATCATGTCCTGCAAAAGTTCGACGTCCTCGGCGGCTTCGGGTTCTATTTCGACGGACTCCACAGTCTGCTTGCCGGTCATCACTACCCTGACGGCGCCGCCGCCGGCGGTGCCGGTAACGGTCAGGGTCTCCAGCTCCTCCTGGATTTTCTGTATCTGAGCCAGTTGCCGCTGGGCCTGGCGCATCATGTTGCGGTTCATTCTTCCACCTCTTGTTCCTGGAGGATTCGCGCGCCCATACCCAGGGCGGCTCGAACCAGCGGGCTCTGCTGAGCAGTCTTGTTGGCGCTGCCGCCGGCCTGCTGTCCGTTGGCCAACTCCAGCCGATAATCGCAGCCTTCCCCGAAGAATTCGGCCAGCGCTTCGGTCATTCGTTTGCGGGATGCCGGGTCTTCCAGCTCCTCTTGCATCCTCTCCAGATTGGCCTTGTTGGTGAAGGGCAGCACAAGCGCCTGGCCATCCTGCGAGATGCTGTTTACCTTGCAGTCGCGGAGCAGGGCCCCCAGATTGTACTTCCTGCCCTTGTGTCTCGACAGCGATTTAACAGTGTTGTTCCACTGAAGCCACAGTTCGCTGGACTGCCCGGTATGCTGACCAGCGCCGGCTGCAGCGGCTTGCGGAACGGGCGGGCGGGCGCCCGACGGACCAGGCGCAGAACGCTCCCGGGGCGGCGTGCGTTCGGGGCGAACATCCCGGGGCGCCGCCCTGGGCTGTTGCGGTTCGGGTGTACGGCGGGCCGGAGACGGCGCCTCTGCCGCCGGAAACGGGGCTGCCGGTTCTTCGCATATCTCCACCGCCGCCAGCTCCAGGGGCAGCGTTGACGGGGCGTCATAGCGCATATTGACTGCGCCCCATACCTTCAGCGCGTGGACAATTCGCCCCGGGGTCTGCTGCCCAATCAGCTCCTTCAACTGCGCCCTCACGTGATCCGGCAGATCTACCGAGTCTTCGGAACCCCACTGTAAGTGCATGAATCCGCGCAGCAGGTCCGAAGTCTGCCGGTGAAGATGCCGAAGGTCGCTGCCCTCCCAGGCAGCGCGGTTCACCGCAGAGAGAGAAGCCGTAGTATTGCCCAGCAGAAGATACTTGACCAGATCGAGGGCTGTTTCGTCGCTGCCCATGCCCAGCAGCTTTTCGACTTGCGGCGCGGTTACGCCTTCGGGGCAGGAAACAACAAGCTGCTCCAGCAGGTTCTCGGCGTCGCGCAGGCTGCCGGAGGCGTAGCGGGCTATGATCCGCAGGGCAGACGGCTCCGCAGACACGCCCTCGGCTCCGGCGATTTCCGACAGGCGGCCGAGCACCGTCTCGGACGGGATGCGGCGAAAGTCCAGCCGCTGGCAACGGGAAATGATGGTGGGCAGGATACGATGCGCCTCGGTAGTGCAGAGGATGAAGATTACATGATCCGGCGGCTCTTCCAGCGTCTTCAGAAAGGCGTTGGAGGCGGCGTCGGTGAGCATGTGGGCTTCGTCGATGATATAGACCTTGCGGCGGCCCTGCACCGGCGCAAAGTTCACCTTGTCCCGTATGTCACGTATCTCGTCTATGCCCCGGTTGCTGGCCGCGTCAAGCTCGATGATGTCCATAAAGCGGCCCTCGTTAATCGCCTGGCACACGGAACAAGCGTTGCAAGGGTCGCCGTCCTGCAAGTCGAGGCAGTTGGCAGCCTTGGCGATGATGCGGGCTGTGGTGGTCTTCCCGCAGCCGCGCGGCCCGCAGAACAGGTAGGAGTGGGAAATCCGCCCCAGGCGCACCGACTGGCGCAGGGTGATCGACACGTGCTCCTGCCCGGCCAGTTCACCGAAGCTGGATGGTCGCCACTTGCGGTAGTAGACTTGCGAAGTCATGGCCCTGGCATCCGCAGAGATTCCAGGGCCTGCCGTTCCCGCTCTTGCATCAGAGCCGCGTCGCAGGGCTCAACGTGGTCGTACCCCACCAGGTGCAGGGCTCCGTGAATAACGAGATGGGCCAGTTCCCGTATCGGACTGACGCCGAGCTCGCCCGCCTGCCGTCGCGCCTGGGGCCAGGAGACGATAATCTCCCCCAGCGGCAGCGACGCTCCGGGCGGCAGCACGAACTCGGCCTCCGGGAGCGAAGGGCCGTCTCCTTCACCTTCCCATTGGCCCGGGTAATCGGCGGAGAAGGACAGAACGTCCGTAGTCTCGTCCAAACCCCGGTATTCAGCGTTAAGCGATCTAATCGTGTCGTCTCCGGTAACGAGAAGGCTGACCTGGGAGTTCGATGGTATTTGAGTTGAGGCCAAAGCTGTGCGCGTTACTTCCTCCAGCCAGACGGCGTCTATTTCCCTCGCATAGGGCTCGTCTACGGAGATCATGGGCTGGAGAGAAGGCAATTCATCCAAGAAACGAATCCGGCATTGAGTATGTTGAAGAAGGGAGGCCGCCGCCGGGCAGAGCATATTCATCATACATCCCTGGGGGCGGGCATACCAGCAGGGAGAAGCGGCAAAGGCCGGCAATTGCCGCTGCCTGCCGTCCTGCGGCAGCGCTGCGCCGGCGTTATTTCCCGGCGGCGACGCCTTTGGTATCATTCGTCCGTCCACTTGATACTTGATACGGGAGACGATTATGCGCGGAGTCACATTCAAGGGCAACCGGGAGGCCGAGCTGCGGGAGTTTCCCGACCCTCATGCCGGGCCGGGAGAGGCGGTGCTGCGAATTCGAGCGTCGGGGCTGTGCGGCACCGACCTGCACCGCTACCGGGACGCAGAACCGACGGAGATGATCACCGGCCACGAGCCCTGCGGCGTTATCGAGGAGCTGGGGACCGGAGCGCCTCCGGGCCTGAAACCGGGCGACCGGGTAATGTGCCACCACTACGAAGGCTGCGGAGTCTGTGAAATCTGCTCCATGGGTTACGAGCAACTGTGTCCCCACGGGCACGTCACCTTCGGCGGGGGCACCGGCCATGGCGCCAACGCCGACTACATGGTCTGCCCGTCCCGCTCGCTGGTGCACCTTCCCGATGAACTGTCCTTCGAGGAGGGCGCCGCCATCTCTTGCGGCGCCGGCACGGCATGGAACGGGCTGAACAAGATGGCTATCAACGGCAAAGACATTGTGGCCGTGTTCGGACAGGGCCCGGTGGGATTAAGCGGCACGCTTTCGGCCAAGGCCATGGGCGCCCGCGTCATCGCCATAGACGTAGTGGAAGAACGGCTGCGGCTGGCGACGGAACTGGGCGCCGACCATACCGTCAACGCCGCCTCCTGCGGCCCGGCGCAGGCCATCTTCGACCTGACCCGCGGCCAGGGCGCGACGGCTGCGCTGGAAACATCGGGAAGCCCCACCGCCCGCCGGCAAACCCTCGCCTGCCTGCGTCCCTTCGCCCGCGCCTGCTACGTGGGCATCGGCGGCCCGGCGGAGATAGACTTTAACCGCGACGTTATTTTCAAGGTGCTGACCATCTTCGGTTCGTGGACGTTCAGCAAGTCGGAGCTGATCGAAATCGCCCGGTTCTTTGTAGACACCAAGGCTCCGCTGGACCGGCTGATAACCCACCGCTACGGTCTGGACCAGGCTGTCGAAGCCTTCCGAACCTTCGACAGGGCAACCACGGGCAAGTGCGTATTCGTCTTCGACTGAATCAGGCAGGCGCAGGGAATGCGGGAATTACCGCCGGCCTCCCTGCGCCTCCCCGGCTTTCCAGACCTGCCGGTGAAACTCCTCTCCACGCAGCACGGAAAATACTACGCTCTCGATAGCTATGGCGAAGCAGTGGAACTCCGGCTCTTCGGGCCGGACGCCGATAGCCGCGTAAACGGCGTCGCCGAATTTTCGCCGCTCGTCGGGGGCGTCTACTTCCCTGGCGCGTCCGTAGACCTTGAACTCCCCCTCGGCGCCGTCTCTGTTAGATACTGTGCTGTGAACTACGCAGCGGGGGTCGCGCAACAAGTCCAGCGCCTTCACCGACCGCCACATCATGCCCAGGCAAAGCTGTCCATTGACGAAGAATGGCTCAACAGGCGAGATGCGCGGCCAGCCGTCGCGCCGCAGCGTCCCGACGAGCGCCAGCCCGGTGCGGCCGAACTGGGCCTCGCCCAGAGCCGCCAATTCCGGCGCCTGCTCCGCGAACTGCTGCCAGGTTGCTGCCGTTTTATCGGACATTGACCACTGCGATGTCCTGGGTATTCAGCTACAATACAGCTATGAACCTCTGCTGGACATTGTCCCGTGCATTGTCCAACTTGGAAGGGGCGTTTTGTCCAGTTGGGAAGTACATTTCGACCTTGCTCTTCGCGCCGAAAATCCGCGCGTCACAGGCGACGTTGCCAGAATCCATGCGCTGGCCAGCGTGATTAGAGGCATCCCAATTCCGCCATCCGTTCAGATGCGCCTTGACCGGCTAAACATACTTCGGGCGGTTCGCGGCACTACGGGCATTGAAGGAACGGAGCTTTCAGAAGAGGAAGTCGGTCTGATTATTGACTCTCCCCCGGATGCAGCTCCCTTGGGGCCCGGGCGAGAGCGTGAAGAGCAAGAGGCCAGAAACGCCAATGAACTGATGGAATACGTGGCCGAGTATATCAGGCTCAACCCGGACGCCCAAATTTCGGAGCCCTTAATCCTGGAGTTCCATCGTATTCTGACGCAGGGCATCAATTATTCTGACAATGAGCCAGGACGATATCGCAGCCACGCGGTACATGTCGGCTCTTACCGCCCTCCTGCTGTCGAGGAGGATGTCCGGCGCCTCATGACCAAATTTGTGCAATGGCTCAACACTGTGGCTGCTCAGCGGTGGGATCCGGTGATTCGGGCTATTGTGGCCCACTTCTACCTGGTGAGCATACATCCCTTCGGGGACGGAAATGGCCGAGTCTCGAGAGCGGTGGAGAGTTTCCTGCTCTATAAAGCAGGCGTCAACGTGCGCGGCTACTACTCTCTCGCAAACTACTACTACCGGAATCGCTCTGGATACATAGATAACCTTAACCTTATCCAGACGAGGGGCGGGAGCGATCTGACTCCCTTCGTTGCCTTTGCCTTGCAGGGGCTGGTACAGGAGTTGGAAACCGTCCATGGAGAGGTTCTGGAGGAAGTCAGGACTATCGCCTTCCGGGACTATGCTCGTGAGAGTCTGGCATCTGCCGGGAAACTGGGAACGCCGGCCGGGGAAAGACAGCTCAACTTCCTGATAGAGCTGAGCGCTAATCCCGTTTCCTTGAAGGACCTCCGCTCCGGCGGACACCCCCTGTCCCGGTTATACCGGAACGTCACGGCTCGAACCCTGTCCCGCGACCTCAATATCCTCAGGCAACAGGGCCTCATAGTCGTGTCGGGGGATGAAGTGCGGGCGAACCGGGAGCTTATGACCCGATTTACCGTCTAGGCCGCCGCTGCGCTGCGTATGTTTAGAGAAAGTTGGTACCCCGGAGGGGCTTCGATCCCCTGATCTCCACCTTGAAAGGGTGGCATCCTGACCTGGCTAGACGACCGGGGCACGCTTGATACCCTGTGAGTGTAGCATACCTTGCCGCCGGATGCTACGGGTAAACGGCCAGATCCTCCAGCGACGTGTCCTCGGGGAAGCCGGCCATAAGATTCATGTTCTGCACCGCCTGGCCCGCCGCGCCTTTGACCAGATTGTCCAGAACGCTGAACACTGTCAGGCGGCCGGTGCGCCGGTCTATAACCGGGTGCAGCAGGCACATATTGCTGCCCAGGGTCTGCTTGGTCTGCGGCGGGGCGGCAACTACCTTCACGAAAGGGTGGCCGGCGTAGTAGTCGCAGTAGATGTCCGCTATCCGCTGCCTGGCGTCGTCGCCCGTCCATTCTCCGGGGCTGGACAGCGGGGCGTAGCAGGAACTGAATATGCCTCTCGTCATAGGAATCAGATGCACCTGGAAGGTTACCCGCACCGGCTCGCCAGACAGAGGGGCCAGCTCCTGGGTAATCTCCGGCAGGTGGCGGTGTCCGTTGACTGCATAGGCGAAGGCGTTTTCGTTCACTTCCGAAAAATGGTTGGTCATCGTCAGGCTGCGGCCTCCGCCCGATACACCGGACAAGCTGCTGATGATGATGTCGGGGCTGATTATGCCAGCTTCGACCGCCGGAGCCAGGGCCAGGATAGCGCTAGTGGGGTAACAGCCGGGATTTGCGACCAGCCGCGCCGAGCGGATTTCGTCGCGGTGGAGCTCAGTCAGTCCATATACCGCTTCCTCGAGCAGTGAAGGCTTCTGATGCTCAACGCCGTACCATTCCTCGTATTCGTCGGAGCGCTTCAGGCGGAAGTCGGCGCTGATGTCCACTACCTTGACTCCCTGCTCCAGCGCGGGAATGCAGGCCTCTGCGCTGGCCTTGTGGGGAAGAGCCGAGAATACCAGGTCCAGGCTGCCGCTCAACTCCGGCTCTATAGTCAGGTCAAGGCTTTCCAGGTGAGGGAAAACCTCGCCCAGCTTCTGGCCGGCGGCGCTCCTGCCGGTTACAGAGGCGATTTCCACTTCGGGGTGGCGGCGCAGGATACGAGCCAGTTCCGAGCCTGAGTATCCTGTAACGTTGATGATTCCTACCTTCACCTTCCTGGCCCTCCTTGTTGCTGGAGCGGTTACTAGCGCTGTGTTACTGGTGCGGTTGACGGGCTGCCGGATTTGTTGCGCGCAACCGGGGTTCGAGCGTTCACGCCTACCCGGTACTCGCGGGGGCGAGAGGCACATGCGGCAGCGGGCCGGAACCTTCCCGGCCTGCCTTTGACGAGCGGCGGGATTCTGCCCCCTCCTCTGTGGCAACCGACGTGGCGACCGACTTCGCCATGAGCTTTCTGCGCGACGGGCACATCTCCCCCACCACGCACTCGCGGCAAAGAGGGCGCTGCGCCTTGCAGACCCGCCGCCCGTGAGTGATAAAGGCGACATGGAAGTTGAAGACTTCCCCGGGCTGCACCTTCGCCTCCATTATGTCGTGAGCCTTGTCTGCCCCGGTAGTGGAGTCTATGGCGCGGAGCCTCTGGCACACCCGGAAAATGTGGGTGTCTATCGCCATCGCGGGCATGCCCAGAGAGAAATTCAGCACGATGCCCGCAGACTTGGGGCCGATGCCGGGAAGCTGCTTCAGCCAGGACTTGGCTTCCGGCAGCGGCATCTCCCGCAGAAAGGACAGATCCAGCGAGCCGCCGTTGAGCTCCAGAACCCTGCCAAGCACTTCCTTGATCCGCGGAGCCTTGACCCTCGCCAGGCCGCCCGGAGCAATGGCCTCCTCGATGGCTGCCGCATCCGCCTGCGCCACAGCGTCCAGCGTTCCGAACCGCTCCATCAGCCGGTTGTAAGCGCGGCTGGAGTTGATGTCCGAAGTATGCTGAGACAGGATGGTGAAGACCATCTCGTCGGCAGGGGGCAGCCGCCGTTCCTGCTCGAAGGGCCCGTATTCCCGCGTCATCAGCTCTACGGCCCTGGCGATGCGGGCTGGCGACATAGTGGGGCTTCGGCGCTTCGCCTGCTTCTCGACCATACCTGAAATTCTAGCACCGGCATGGGGAATTGGGAATGCGAACAGGCAGGGGCAGAGACGCAATGGCACTGGGCGCTGCCCGCCCGCCGGTCTAGAGCTGGAACAGGTGGCAGGCGACAGTATGCCCCGGCGTTACCTCGGTATCCGATGGGTCTTCCTGGCTGCAACGGTCCATGACTACCGGGCAGCGGGTGTGGAAGTGGCAGCCCGACGGCGGGTTCAGGGGCGACGGCACCTCGCCGGTCAGTATCATCTCTTCCTGAACGATATCCGGATGAGAAGGCAGGGCCGCCGACATCAACGCCTTGGTGTATGGGTGGGACGGGTTCTCGAACAGATCCTTCACTGGAGAGAGCTCAACGATGCGCCCCAGATACATCACCGCTACCCAGGTGCACATATAGCGCACAGTGGCCAGGTGATGGGCGATGAGCATGTAGCTGACGTTGTACTCGGCCTGAAGATCCTTCAGGAGGTTCATAATCTGGGCGCGAATGGACACGTCGAGCGCGGAGACCGGCTCGTCGAGCACAATAACCTTAGGGTTCAGGGACAGAGCGCGGGCGATGGCAAGCCGCTGCCGCTGCCCTCCGGAGAACTCGTGCGGGTACAGGTTGGCATGATAGGCACTGAGGCCAACGTCGGTGAGCAGCTTGACGACGCGGTCCCGTATTTCTCCCCGACTAATGTCCCAGTTGATTACCATGGGTTCGGCAATGAGGTCGCGAACCCTCATTCGGGGATTGAGCGAGCTCCACGGGTCCTGGAACACGGCCTGCACCGACCGGCGGTACTCGCGCTGCGTATCCGGGTCTGAATCCCGGATCTCTTTACCCTCGAAGCGAATGGAGCCTTCGGTCGGCTCTTCCAGCATCAGCGTCATCTTGGCGGTAGTGCTCTTACCGCACCCCGACTCGCCCACTATGCCCAGCGTCTCACCGGCGTGCAGCTCGAAGGATACGCCGTCTACCGCCTTGATGTATCCAGTTGTTTTGCTGATAAGCAGACCTTTGGTTACCGGAAAGTATTTCTTCAGCCCCACAGCCTCCAGCAGCGGAGTTCCGCTGGACGCAGGGCCGCCGCCGGTGGATGCGCTTTCCGGGGCAACTACGTTCGCAGTCGTCATACTACTAACCGCCAGCAGGAAGCGTGATGGTCTTCGCCCACCGCCACCCGGTCGGGATACTCTTCGCGGCACCGGTCCATAACGTATTGACACCGTTCGGCGAAAGGGCAGCCTGGGGGCAGATCGTGGAGCGTGGGCGGCTGCCCTTCGATAGAGTACAGCCTTTCCACGTCCTCCTCCATTTTGGGCACGGAGGCCAGCAGCGCTTCGGTATAGGGGTGCGACGGGTGGTTGAATATGTCGCGGACACTGCCCTGCTCAACGATGCGGCCGGCGTACATTACCGCCACCCGGTCGCACATCTTGGCTACGATGCCGAAGTCGTGGGTGATGAAGATCAGGGCAACGTTGGAATCTTGCTGCAGCTCTTTCAGCAAGGCAAGATACTGGGCCTGGATGGTAACGTCCAGAGAAGTGGTCGGCTCGTCGGCAATCAGCACCTGGGGCTGGCAGGATATGCCGATGGCCCCTACCACTCGCTGGCGCATCCCTCCGCTCATCTGGTGGGGATAGTCGCGCATCCGCGTTTCCGCCGCCGGAATGTTCACCTTCCGCAGCACGGAGAGGGCCTGTTCCGTTACCGAGCGTTTGGGAATGTTCTGGTGAATGCTGATGGCTTCCGACACCTGATTGCCGATGGTAAAGACCGGGTTAAGCGACGTCATCGGGTCCTGGATGATGAGGGCTATCTTGCTTCCTCTCACCTTGTTCATCTCGCTCTCGGAGAGCTGCAGCAGGTCTTCGCCGTCCAGCACGATGCTGCCGGAAACTATGCGGCCCGGCGGCATGGGAATAAGCCGCATCAGCGACAGCATGGTCACCGACTTGCCGGAGCCGGATTCGCCGACGATGCCCAGCGTCTCGCCTCGGCGCAGGTCAAAGCTGATGCCGTCGACCGCCTTGACCGTGCCCCAGCGGGTTTGGAAATAGGTGCGAAGGCCATCCACTTTGAGGACCACTTCGCGTTCGGTTGTCATGTTGAACCCCCTGGGGTGGATGAAAGCGGGGGTCGCAGAGAGAGCCGGGTCGGTGTCCGGCTCTCTCCCTCGCCCGTCGCATCTGATAGCGGTCGCTGCTGGTTCACTCTATTTGCCGCAGCCGCGGGTCGAGCCTGTCCCGCAGCCAGTCTCCGAAGAGGTTGAGCGACATGACGGTAAGCACAATCGCGATGCCTGGGAAGGTGGAGATCCACCACGCCCCGGTGGCAAAGCCGCCGGCAAGATAATTCCGTCCATCCGACACCATGCCTCCCCAAGTGGCGGTGGGAGGCGGCACTCCGGCGCCCAGGAAGCTAAGTGTGGCTTCCAGCAGGATCACGATACCCACTTGCAGGGTAGCCACCACAATAAGCGTGTTTATCGTTCCCGGAAAGATGTGAATGAACAGAATTCTGGGGGTGGAAGCGCCTGCCACCTTGGCCAGCGCTACGAAGTCCATATTCTTAAGTTGCAAGACCTCGCCTCGTAACTGGCGGGCGAAGCGCGGCCAGATGAATATGGTCAGCACCGCCACGATAATGCTCAAAGACGTTCCCAGTGTGGCCACCATAGCCAGCGCAATCAAGACCAGGGGAATGGCCAGCAGGATGTCTACAAAGCGCATTATCGCCTCGTCCACCACCCCGCCGTACCACCCGGCGACCAGCCCCAGCAGCACGCCGATGGACCCGCCGACGCCCAGAGTAATCGCCGCGGCCAGCAGGGAAATCCTGGCGCCGTAGATAATGCGGGAAAGAATGTCGCGGCCCAACTGGTCGGTGCCCAGCAAGTACTTGCTGCTCCCGCCCGCCCGGATCACGTCCTCAACTTCGATGGAATCCCCGATCCGGGCGTCCGGGTTAACCGCCTGGGCGTCCGCCAGGGAAACCTGATCGTCCTGACCGGGCAGCACCCGCTGAACCACCGTTTTGGTCGCTTCTTCCGTCTTTGCTTCATACCAGAAGGGCGGCAGCTTCCGCTCGGCCAGAGACTGCTTGTTGGGGTCGTGAGGCGAAATCAACGGCGCTGCGATGCCGGCGAACAGCACCAGCGCCAGAAGAATCACCGGGATCACCGGCCAGCGCCGGAAGAGACGATAGGCCCCGGCAAGCTGCACCCCAATGCCGCTGCGGGCCGGAGCGAGGACCTCGGTTGTTGTGTTTACCGCCATGATTTCCTCTTCCCTGCCTATGCGTACCGGATGCGAGGGTCAATATAAGCGTACAGCACATCCACCAGGAAGGCGACCAGAACATAGAGCAGCGTGAAGACGACCACCACCCCCTGGAGCAGCGGATAATCGAAGGCGTAGAGCGCATCGATAGCCAGCTTGCCCAGTCCGGGCCAGGCGAACACCGTTTCAACCACCAGAGAGCCGGTCACCAGCGCCCCCAGGGTAACGCCTGCGAAGGTCAGCGGCGGAATCAGGGCATTGCGGAAGGCGTGGCGCAGCACGATGCTCCTATAGGGAACGCCTTTGGCCCGGGCCAGCTTGATGTATTCCGAATCCAGCACATCCAGCATGGCCGAGCGCACCAGTCGCAGGTTGGCCGCCGCATAATACCAGCCCAGCGTAACGGCCGGCAGCACGATGCTGTTCCAGTCGTCCCGGCCGTAAGGCGGGAAAACCCTCAGAGACACGGCGAAGAAAATGATCAGCATTATGCCCAGCCAGAAGGGCGGCGCCGACTGGCCCAGCAGCGCAATTACTTTCCCCGCCTGGTCGATGAGGCTTCCCCGCTTTATGGACGACAGTATTCCCAGCGGTATACCCACCAGCAGCGAGACGACGAAGGCGGTTATTCCCAGATACAGCGTAGCCGGGAGACGCTCCAGGATGACTTCTGTTACCGGGCGTCCTTCTTTAATCGACATACCGAAGTCGCCGCGGAAGGCGTCCCTCAGGAAAATGAAATACTGTTGGTAATAAGGCTTGTCGGTTCCCAGCTTCGCCATCATCCGGTCAATGTCTTCCTGCGTGGAGTATTCGTCCAGCATGAGCGAAACAGGATCGCCGGCAGACCGGCTCAGTATGAAAATTATGAGCGATACAGCCAGCAGGGTGATGAGGGCCAGAACCAGCCGACGGACTAGGTATTTCTGCATAATCCTTAAACCCCATCCTCGTCATTCCCGCAAAAGCGGGAATCCGGGGCATACCAATTCTGTGCTGGACTGTTACCGCCGGTGGAACGGATTCCCGTTCTTCACGGGAATGACGGGAGAGCATTGGTTCCGCTTTCCCGCCATTGCCGATGCCGTTTGAGAGGGCCGCCCCGTTCGTTCACCCTCATGCCCATTCTGTGAAGAACGGATTGGCTGGGGGCGGCCCTTCATGGCGTTGGGTTACTGCCGGTGCTTGATGTACTCGAAGCCGGATGGCGAGCGGACTTCACTGAAGTCGATAGGGCGCCAATCGGGGTCGAGCCGCTTGCCAACGGGCCAGATGCCATCGTGAGCGTAGAGGGCGAAGGCCATAACGTTGTCATACATCCAGTCGTAAACCTTGCGCTCTTTCTCATTCACCAGCAATGGGTTGGTTTCCGCCAGCAGATCGGTGATGTTTTCCTCCATCCACGGGTGTTCCGTGCCGTAGCTGAAGGTAGACTTCGCCACGTAGTTGGAAGCGCCGATAGCGGGAGTCAGGCGCTGGCTTACCGTATGGCAGGTCGCTCCCTGGAACGTGCGGGTAATCAGTTCCGGCCTGATGGTGGCGTAGGGAATCCTCTGGAGGTCGACGTCGATGCCGACTGCCTCCCAGTAGCCGCCTACCGCTTCGCAGGCTTCAACTTCGGCGGGCGCGCCGCGGATAGAGGGGACCAGGGTGATCGAGAACTTATTGTCGGGCCCGTAGCCGGCCTCTTCCAGTAGCCGCATCGCCATTTCGGGATCATACTCGTGGGTCCAGCGCGGATCGGCCTTATCACCGTGCCCCATCCAGTCCCTCATATACAGGGTCTGACCAAAGCCGGAGAGCAGGTTGTCCACGATCGATTGCCGGTCGATGGCTATGGCCATAGCCTTCTTGACCTTGACCGCGTTCATCCATTCCTCAGAGGTCGGGTCTTCATTGCACGACACCCAGGCGTTTTCGCAGTCCAGGTGCTCGTAGGGCTGTCCGTCCTTGTCTACGCCGTAGGTCTGGCCATAGATGTTGAGGCCGGCCTGCCCGGCATTGGGCCAGGCGACGATTTCGGTGCCTTCCACCGCCTGGACAGCGTCCAGAGAGTCGAAGGCCATTTCCATGATGTCCAGCTCCCCAGCCTGGAAACCCGCTATCCGCGTGGCCTCTTCAGGGATGGACCACATGTTGAATTCAGCGAAGTAAGGGGTCTGTCGCCAGTGACCTTCTACTGCCTTGAACCGCCAGACCCGCCCGCTGTCGTGGGAATCGATTACCCACGGGCCAGTAGCGGAAATATCCTTGCTGGCTTCTTTCGCAGCCGCTTCGTATTCCTCAGTCGCCACGCCGGGTTGGATGTAGCGATCTTCCCAGTTGCCTCCGGCGGCTTCGAACTTATCACGAGTCTGCTGCATACTGACGATGGTGGTGCTGACACCGCCCAGGTGGCGCATGAACTCGAAGGCCCTCTGCTGAAGCCAGGGTTCTCCGGCGTCGAGTTCCGCTGTGTAGTCGTCGATTATGGTCTGGGAGCCGCCGGCCATGCCGACCCAGAAGTCGCCGATGATGCCGGCGCGGGCGTTCAGGGAACCCTCGTGCCATTCCTTGTAGTTCCACAGTATGTCATGGATAGTCAGGTTGCCGCAGCTCCGGTCTCCCGACGGGCCGCATTTGTGATGGAACTCCACGTCGTCTCGAACCTTGAAGGTCCAGAATTGCCCGTCGGGAGAAATGTCCCACTCTGAGGCCAGCAACGGCCCAGGCGAGAGGTCCTGCTGGATAGCGACCATGGACTCGCCGAAGCTGACGGCGGAGTACTGGACGCGCGGGCTGGACATGAACCGAGGATGTCCCTCAAAAACGCCCGTTTCCTTGACTCCGTAATTCATCACGCCTTCCGGCATGTGAGCAGCCTCCACAACCCTGGTAGGCGCAACTCTCGGGGTGGAGGTTGGAATCGCGGTAGGCTGCTGATCGGTCATGGCCGTAGGTTCCGTCATGGCTGTCGGTTCGGCCATGGCTGTGGGCTCCGTCATGGCTGTCGGTTCGGCCATGGCCGTGGGTTCCGCTGTGGGCTGTACCGGAGCCGTAGTGGCGGTTGGCGGCGGTTCCGTGGCCGAGGAGCCGCAGGCCGCCACCAGGGCCAGGGCTGTTAGCAAGAGCGCTGGGAACCAGAATCTGTAAAGCAGCTTCTTTGGTTTAATCACTGTCTCTCCTTATAAGTTCGCTGAATGGGTCCAGGCTCGGGAGGGGCCTGCTTCAAGACTGAGGATACAAGCCCCAATCACAAAGCTAATCGAGCGGATTATATGCACTGCAACAGTTTTGTCAAGGACTAGCAATCTGAAAGCATTTAAGCCGGAATTGCACGAAAGCGCAACTTGCAATGGTGTTAACGACAGAAACTGTTTATCCGCATCCAGCCGCCGCGACATGAGTCGCCGAAAACGCGTGTGGGCAGTTCGTGAACAATCTTACTAACCGCAGAGAGTCTCATCAACAAAAATTCCCGCCTATGATCGGTCCGGGGATAACTGAACGGGAGCAAAAGTTCCGCCCTTCATCGGGCATCCAGGGAAGAGGGGCGGGTGAATTAAATGGGCGGGAGGCGCTTTCCTCCGGAACCGAAGGCCGTCATCGCTCGCCCCGCAGGAATCGCTCCACGTCTCGTACCAGGTCTTCCGGGTCGAGTATGGAGCTGTCCGCCGCGCTTTCGTCGTACTGCTCCTCCAGCCTTGCCACGAAGGATCCAATCTGCTCGTCGGCCTGCACGGCCCGCAGCACTTCATCGTCGAACCTGGATGCTGCGTCTCGAAGCTCCTCCAGGTCCAGGGGAAGACGCAGCAGGCGCGCGAGCGTTTGGAGGAGCGAATATGCCACGCGGTAGTTGGGAGCGGCCTGAAGGTAGTGGGGCGTGTGGCCCCAGATGGATGAATACCCCAGGCCCTGCCGGACGCAGGCGTCCATCACCGACGAGCTGATGCCGGTGGGACCCTGGTAATTGGATGACCGGATGTCACGGCCTTCCAGGAATTCAGACAGGTCGGGGCGGGTAGCGGTTCCACTGAGTTTGACCGGGCGGGTATGAGGCACGGCATCCAGCAGCGCCCCGACATGGATGACGGTTTCTACGCCGTGATCGGCCGCCAGCCGCGCCACGCCCTGGGAGTAGGCGCGCCATCTCAGGTTCGGTTCCACCCCGGTAAACACCATAACGCCCGCCCCGGTGCCGGGGTTTTCCATGTGGGAAAACTCGTTAGCCGGCCACTGGATGCGACGCTTTCCGTCGCGTGTGCGGGTCGTAGTCGGCCGGGTCTGGGTAAAGTCATAGAACTCTTCAGGGTCGAACTCGGCAAACTTGCTCGCTTTGAGCCTGCGCTTCAGAAATTTCACCGCGCTGGTCGCGCCTTCGGCGGCATCGGCCCAACCACTGAAGGCGATTACCAGCGTGTTCAGTTTGCGGCCGGGCTGGTGGTCAACGGAAAGAAAGTCCATCGTGCTCCCGCGCTTCTTTGGCTGGTCGGATCAGTCTACCACAGGAGCTTGACCTCTGCGTATGACCTGCGCGGTGACGGCTGCCTCCGGCAGCGGCAATCGCGCCGCCCGGACCATCCAGCCTGCGGGCGTCGCTGAACCCGTCATCGTCCTTTTCGCGCCTTCCTGCAAGCCTATGCCCGGCATCACCCGGAATCGAAGCGGTTCAGGCGGAATATGGAAAGGTCGTGGGCAGTCTCGCCAAACATGGCAAGATCAGCCATTATTTCGCCGATAACGCTGGCGAACTTGAATCCGTGGCCGGAAAAGCCGGAGGCCAGGGACACCTGAGGATATTCGGGGTGCAGATCAATGATGAAGTGGCCGTCGGGCGAGTTGGTGAACATGCAGGTCTTCAAGGACAGCGCCGGCCCTGCCGCAGCAGGGAAATACCTCTCGACGAAATTCCGCAGCACCGCTTCATCCTCAGCGTAGATACTGCGGTCCAGTTGATCCGGGTCGACAGTCTGGTGAAGATGATGGGAACGGCCTACCTTGAATCCAGGTACGCCATAGACCGGGAAGCCATAAAAGCGGCCTTCCTCGACATACAGACCGAACACTGGAAAAGCGTCGGTGCGGAACAATTCAGGCTTCTCCGGCTGGAACCACCCCAACACCTGGCGTTCCGCCACGGCGTATCCGGTCAGCGCCGGAGCCATCCTGTCGGCCCAGGCGCCGGCCGATACCACCAGTCGCCCCGCCTGATAGCTGCCGCGTTCAGTGCGCACAACAACTCCCTCTCCAGACGGCTCCCAGTCGAGCGTGCGCTCCCGACCGTGAACCTCGGCCCCCGCTTCCAGGGCGGCGTTGACGTGGTTGACGATGCAGCGCTCCGGCAGCAGGAATCCGCCGTCGGCCTGGTAGACGGCGGCGATGTCGTGGCCGAGGCGGTATCCGGGGAACCGGCGGCCGGTCTCGGGGCCGGTCAGCACCTCGTAGGGAATATGGTGCTCCTTGCAGGCTTCCAGCGCCCCCTGGAAGTATTCGCTTTCGGCGTGGCCGGCGCGGATGGAGCCGGTGGTAATCAGCAGCCGCTCTCCGGATGAGTTCTCCAGTTGGCGCCAGAGCTCATAGGCCCGGCGCACCAGAGGCACATAGGAAGGATGCTCCTGGAGGGTGTAGCGGATCATGCGGGAGTGGCCGTGAGACGAACCCAGCTCGTGAGGCACATCGAACTGTTCAAGCCCCAGCGTCCGCCAGCCCCGCCGCGCCAGGTGATACAGGGCGGCGCTGCCCATGCCGCCCACCCCTATGACTATGGCGTCGTATTCGTTCATTGCGTCATCCTGCGCGCGGTCAACTCCGGAATAAGCAGTTAAGCGCGGAACTGGTGCGCACCATGGTGCGCACCAGATTCTATGTCACCGGAAACCTGCGATTCACCTACGCAGTAGGGATTGCCGTGCCGGGTGTGGTCATCCTCAGGGAATATACCGAGGTACGCGCGGTGAAAAGCATAGTCTGTTTATCGTCTCCGCCCCATGCGCAGTTGGCCGGCGGCTCGGGCAACCGGATGACTCCCAAAAGGCTGCCGGCAGCGTCGAACACCCAGCATCCCCCCGGGCCGGTGCAATAGACTCGCCCCTCTGCATCCACCTTCATGCCGTCGGGGACGCCGTCCTCGGCTGAGTGCATAGCAGCGAAAATACGGTTGTTGCTCAACGAACCGTCGGCAGAGGCGTCGAAGGCGCGAATGAACTGGTGTTCGCAGACCTCGCCCCGTTCCTTCTCGCCGATGCAACTGTCGTCCAGCCTGGTGATGGCAACATACAGGACGCTTTCGTCGGGGGAGAAGGCTATGCCGTTGGGATATTCGGTATCGCGGGTGGCGACGGTATGAGTTCCAGTGAGGGAGACGCGGTGAACTCCACTGAAATCCAGCTCTCGCTCCTCGACGGTCAGGCGCCCGTTGGGGTCGGTGAAGTACAGCGCCCCATCGGAGCGGCTCACGACATCGTTGGGGCGATTGATGCGAAGGCCCCCAACGTGAGTGGCGATGGCAGTATAGGAACCATCGGCGTTGCGGCGCGAGAGCCGCCGGTTGTCGCCTTCGCACAAAATCAGGTTGCCTGCGAGGTCGAACGTCAGCCCGTTGGAGCCGCCGCTATTGTCGCGATAGACCTCCGTCTGTCCGTCGGGCGTCATACGATACACCAGGGAGGCGCGGATATCCACGAACAGCCAATAGCCGTCGGGATGCCACAGCGGGCCCTCGGTGAACCCGAATCCGGAGGCAAGCCGTTGCGCCTCGGCCCCCGATTCAACTATTCCGGGCAGCAAGTCAGCCATGGTTCCCTCTCAACGTCGAAGAGGCAGGATTTTGAGGCAGATTCCGGGCTGGGGATGCGCTTACTCATTCAGGTGCGCAAGGTATTGCCCCTCGAAGTCCAGGCCCGCCATATCGCTGAAGGCTTGCATCAGTCTTCGCGTTGCCGGGCCGGGCGGTCTGCCGGCGCCGATGGCTGCCCCATTGACAGCCGAAACAGGGCAGATGCACAGGCTGGTGGATGTCAGAAACGCCTCGTCTGCAGTGTAGGCATCGAAAAGGTCGAGGTCGCGTTCCTCGGTTTCCAGGCCCAGCCCGGCGGCCAGGTCCAGGACCGTGCGGCGGGTGATTCCCTCCAGAACATACTGCCCCTTGGGAGTGGATACCGTTCCATCCTTCACCAGAAATATGTTGGAGCCGCGGCCCTCGGTAAGATTGCCGGTTTCGTCGAGCAGCACCGCCCAGGAGCCAGGGTCGGTTCCCTGAGCTTCAAGGTCGCCCAAAACGAGGTTCAGGTAGTTGTGGGTTTTGGCGCGGGGGCTCATAAAACGGGGAGGCACTCGAGGCACTGAGGGGGTGGTGACGCGGGCGCCGTCGCGATACAGGGTCGCACGGGCGGCGAAGGGTATGGCGTGGGTCTCGATGAGCACCGTTGGGGCGGTTTCTCCTGCTCCGCCTTCCACTCCTCGCGTGATTCGCTGCATGACCCACATATCCTGGCCGGCGGGCAGCAGCGGGTAGTTATGCTCCACCACACGGCGCGACCATTCCTCCATTTCGTCCATACCCATACCTGGGTCAATACGCACATAGCGCAGGGAGTCGTAAAGCCGCTTGATATGTTCGGTCAGCTTGAAGGGAACGCCGTTGAAGGTTCGAGCCGCATCGAAAACTGCGTCGCCGTAAATAAATCCCCGGTCGCGGATGGGGATGCCCGCCCGGGATTCGGGAAGCAGCTCGCCGTTGAGGAAGACTACAGGACCGTTCTGGAGCATGGGAGCCTCCTGCGTCGAGGGAGCAGGCGGTCCACAGGGAGATGGCCTACTGCGACGCGCAGCATGTTGCGGCAAATGATACCAGCAAGTCGACGGATGCGCCACCGGCCAGAGCAATACGATAAACGCGGAAAGATGGCCGGAGGATAAAACCTCCGGCCATTCTGTGTCTAGCCGTGTTGCGCGTTCCGCAGGTGGAGAATATGGCTAACGGGTTACTATCGGCACCTCTATCTCGCCGAGCTCTTCCGTATCGCCGGGGAAGGTTACGTCGCCGCCGAGAGCGTCGGTGCCATGACCGATTGCCACGAACTTCATGTTCAGAGCGTCGTCGCCCATTGGGACGTAGGAGCCGGCGACTCCGACTGTTACCACGCGCCATTCCCAAGTCTCGCCGACTTCCATGATGCCGTACTCACCGTCTTCGTTGGCGAAATCGCCGCCGACATATTCAATGGAATCCTTGGTCAGTACAATCACGCCGTCATACGACGGGGTACAGTGATGGTCGGGCATCATCATACCCTCGCCGTCCATGCCTTCGCCTTCACCTTCCGTGCCTTCGTCTTCGCCGCCCATGCCCTCGCCAGCTTCCGACGACATAGCATCTTCGGTGATGGGGAGAGTGGATCCGGTAGTATCCAACTGCACACAGATGTTGGTCAGCGGGGAGTCGCCATCATTGGTTTCGGTAACTTTCAGAGTCTGTACCACGAAGCGCAGCACCGTGGTGCTGACCTCCTCGAGGCTGAGGGCAGTGCTGGGGCGGAGGATGACGACACTGGCCGAATCGGAAGCGGAAACCGGGCCTCCGTCCGGGGCGGTGGCTGTCGCCGTAGCAGTATTGACCGTGTACTCGACCAGAGCGCCGCTGGCGCACTCGTAGGTCTCTTCGCTGCCGGCAAGCAATTCACTGAAGGCGCCGTTGCATTCGGAGACCATATCGTTGGAAATCACCACGTTCGAAAGGACAGTATCTCCGAAGTTTCCGACGGTAACCGTGAATTCAGCGGAGTCGCCTGCCGCGATTGTCTGTTCCTCGGGTTCGATGCTTATGAACAGGTCCAGAGCGAAGACTTCAACGGAAGCGTCATCGTTAGCGGTGAGCGGAGCCAGGCCGGGAACCTGACCAGTGGCTGTGGCCACAACAGTGTGGCTGCCCTGAGCCAGATGTACATCGGCATCCGGGTCTGCGCTCACGGTGCAGGAATAGGATTCCTGGGCGGCCGCTTCCAGCGAGCCAAAGGTGCGATCGCAGTCCGGGGCCCTGGGCACCACTACGGCCACATTGTCGAGGCCCGTGGTTCCGGGAATACCCACCACAATGTTGAAGAGCACCTCATTGCCAAGTCGCACGCGCTGGATCTCCGGCTCTATGTCTATGGAGATGGCCACCGATTCGACTCTAACGTCGGAACTGTCGGACGCTGTAACTACGCTCTGGTCGGTGGACACACCGCCAACCACCTGTCCAGTCACTGTGGCGTCGTTGACGACGTTGTTGCCGGGTCTCAGGGAGCACTGATAGCTCTCGGAGGCTCCAACTGCAAGGGTCGGGAATACGCGCTCGCAGTCCGGCGCCCGGCTGGCGCTCACCGTAACGTTGGACAGGGCGAAGCCGCCGGTGTTGGTGACTGTTACGCCGAAGACTGCGGACTCGCCCAGATACACCACCTGGGGGGTTGCCGGGGTAGTGTCCGGCTTTATGTCCAGCGTGATGGACGGCGGAGTTATGCGAACCGTGTTGGATATGGAGGAGCTGGCTTCCGGCGGAGCTTCTCCTTCAGGCACGCTAAAGGAAAAACCGCCGCTGTAGTTGGCCCTGGCAGTCAGCTCCATGTCGGTGGCGTCGCCCTGGTCAACCACATACTCGATCGGGTCAGCGCTGAAGGGAGAGCCAACCTGGATGGTGGGGATGGCTCCGCCCCCTCCCGACCCGGCTACCACCCGCTCATTACCGTTAGGCAGCACGACGGAGAGAGAGCCGCCGCCGTAGTTACAGGCAACATCGCCTGCGGGAAGTTCCGGGATAGACAGGATTACCTGGTAATTTATGGTGTCCCCGTGGTTGGTCTCGCCAATAGAAGACCCATCCTCGCCGGTGGTCAAAATAGATATACCGACCGTGGAAACGTTACACCCCACCGGCTCTTCACCAAAAGCGAAAGGGCTCCTGGACAACAGGACCCCTGCGCCTACGGCAACGACCGCCAGCAGGATAAACAACGGGGCAGCATTACGTTGAATCAAGCTCATCGACGTGGCTCCAAAAAAGATGTGGTCTCCATATAGCAGGCGCCCTCCTTGTCAGCCTAGACCTAACGGAGACGTTCCGGTGTCTCCGTTCTGCGGGTTCGCTCGCCACCGCAGGTTACCCGCAGAACGTCCGCAACATCATACCCAACCCTGGCCCTGTAATTCAACACTTTGCGTCCGGGAATTCGCCTTTATTTCAGAACAAGCCTGAGTTCCGCCCCGACCGCGTCCACTGGGTACGGGTCTGCTGTGCGGGCGGTATTCAACCACAGAGTTCGTTAAAGGTCAAGTCAGATTCCGGGATAACCCAGCCTCCGGAGGCATCAGTTTACGGAGACACAGGGGCACGGGCTGTTCTCGCATGGGTTTGAGGGGCGGGTTCCGGCAACGTCTGGGCAAGGCAGGCAAGGCCCCATGAGGCTGTTGAGAAGCTCGCCCAAATCGAAGCAAGAACCGAAATTCCAGGGCAGGAGCGGCAGACACAGGCCCAGACTCATTGCTGCGTCAGGCTCTCTCGCCCAGGTTTAATCGCCTCCCCGAAGTGCGGAGGGCCGCAGAATCGGCCTGCCCCCCAGGCTGTGCGGATGGACGAAGCCTCTACGAGAGGGCTTTCGCCAACTCTTCGGCTTCCGCCTTGCTGAGGATTCGGAACACGGAAAGGCTGGGGGCTTCCCTGGCGACGCCCTTAGCCGCGGGCCTTCCGTTTTTCATGGTGACCAGCTCAATCTGGTCCATTTCCACCTTCTTGCGCAGCTTGGTGCAATAAGCAGTCAGAACGGGAAGGGTCGGTTCTTCCTTTTTGGCGCGGGACTTACGCGGTGGCATACCTCACCTCGTCATCCACGTAGGGAGATAAACTGGGCAGGGAGATAAACTGGTTTGCCTTCCCCACGGTTGTCAAAATATTGTAGGGAGCGCGCATTTTTACGTCAATATGGTGTAGAAAGCAAATTTCATCAATCTGAATTCGTCATTCCCGCCGACCCGGTACCGGCGTGTCGACAGTCGTGCAATAATAAGCGGGCGACCTGCTCCTGCCCAGACAAGCGTAAGGCTTTCCTGTGGCGCGGGTATGACTGCGCCGGACGGAAACCGTGCCTCCGCGCTGTTCGATATTCCAGATTTCGGTCGTCCTTGCACCGATAGCATGGTCTGCGATTCAGCGTTGAAATCCATATTGTAACGAAGAGGACGAATTGTGACGCGACTGGAAGGAAAGACAGCCCTGGTTACCGGGGCCGGACGCAACATAGGATGGGCCATTGCCCTGAAGCTGGCGAGCGAAGGGGCGAACGTGGTGGTTAATGCGCGCTCCAACCGGGAGGAGACTGAAACCGGGAGGAGGCTGAATCGGTGGCCGAGGAAGCTCGGGACCTCGGCGCCGGGGCGCTGGCCGACGTCTCCGACCGGGAGCAGGTGGAAGCCATGCTTGCCGTCGCCGCCGAACGCTTCGGCAGGGTGGACGTGCTCATCAGCAACGCGGCCATACGTCCCCACAAGCCGTTCACCAAGCTGACGCCGGGCGACTGGGAGCGAGTGCGCGGCGTGGTGCTGGATGGGGCGTTCTACTGCGCCCGCAGCGCCATCCCGTCAATGCAGGCCAACGGCTTTGGGCGCATCTTGTTCCTGACCGGCGACGGGGCGTGGAACGGCTCGGCGCAAAGATCCCACGTATCCGCAGCCAAGATGGGCATCGTGGGGCTGGCGTCGGAGTTTGCCCCGCACAACATCAGGGTCAACGTAGTCTCGCCTGGGCGAATCGACACCAGCCGCGACCTGGCCTGGTATCCCGGCCAGGACATGGCGGACTCATCAGAGATTCCCCTGGGGCGGCTGGGCAGCGTCGACGACATCGCAGGGGCCTGCGTTTTCCTGGCTACGGACGACTGCGGCTTCATCACCGGCCAGACCATCCACGTCAACGGGGGCGCGGCGTATTTCTAGAATTAGCGCATTTCTAGAATTAGAACGTTGGACGGATTCACAAGCTGCGAAGGAAGTCGGCGAGCTTATCAAATGCAGGGGATGACCAATCCCAGACGCCCGCTTCCGCTGCCTCACCGATGCGCAGAGCGGGCTGCCCTCTGGATGGCCGACTGCCCCTTGTCATACGTATGGGACCAGGCGCCAGATAAGAATGTAACCGCGCCTTCGCCATTTGATTCTGGTCTATAGTGGGGTCGAGGTTTCCCAGGCAAGTGAAATAACTTTCAACGCATTTCATCTCACTGGAATTCTCGATGGATTTGAGGCATACATTCTCAAGCTCTCCGGTTTCTTCCTCCGGGGGAAGAATAAGCACGGAAACACGCAAGCCGTTTTCCTGCGCAACCTGCGCCTGCGCCGACGGAGTGGGCAGTTCCGCCCGGATCAGGGAGCTTTTAACGCTTTCAAATGCGGAATTGGCAGAATTATCCGCATCTCTCACTATACCCAAGCTTGAGAAAGCTCCAAAGCCAGGGCTTTTAACTTTCTCGGCCAAGGCTTTCTTCAAATTATCTTTGCCATTATAGCTATCTATCTTGATGCTATCAATTTCAAGATGCTTACACAGCGCACTGAAAAAGCGTTTATCTTCTGGGCCTTCGACCATCAGCAGCTTGACTGCGGCGCTGACGTTCTGTTTCGGCTGTGTCATCGAACCTCTCGCCCGTACTCCATCGCGTAATCGAGGACTTCAGCGTCATCATAAGCAACGCTTTCAATCTTGCATTTCTGATCTCTTTGAAGACGGAAAAACGCGAAGGCATCTCCAAATTCGCTTGCCCTAGATGCGGCGTGAGCGGCTTTGATGCACTCATAGCTATGTGTCGTCGCAAAGACCTGGACATTAAACCTACGCGAGAGTTGGTTTATGACGTTCCAAACGTCATAAAGCACAGCATGGTGCAGGCCATTTTCTATTTCGTCGATGAGAATTGAACCATTGCTTGCTTCCGCGAAGGTGAGTGTCATTTCCATCAGCCGAACGAATCCGCCTCCCATCAGGGCCACAGGGAGAATTCTCTCGGCGCCCACATCTGCATACAGCAGGGTTGGCCCATTGGACAGAGGAACCGCAACCAGACGCTGTAACCTCGGCTCCACCAATTTCAGCGTGTCTTCTACATCCTTCAAATAACGCTTGACTTCTGCTCATCCGAATCTGGCAGCCAGTTCCTGAGGGGGGATACGAGCCACCGATTGCATAAATACGCTACTGCGGCGGTTATGACTGGTCGAGCCTCTTTCAGTTCGTAACGCAGCAATATTTCCTTCGATTTGAAAACCTGGCGGGATAATTGGTACATCCACTGGCAATTGCGTGGTTTCTATCCAGGCCCGGGAAAGAAAAGAACTCCCCTGGCTATCAATATATTCGAATACCAGCTCGTCGTCAAATATGCTCTCAGATGGCAATCGGCCTCCCTGCAATCTCGCCACATCAATATGCGAAACAACCTCAGCACGGGGTTGATGCCGGATTGTCAAGATACAAGGGGCATTCTTATCATCTTCGATAGCAGACAGCATTATTGGAGATGCAGTCTGGTATCCATGAAATAAATCCGCGAACAGCTCTCCTGGTTCACTTCCCGGCAAACCGCGCCACAGATTCAGCCGCTGGGCCAATTCCGGATTGTTCTGCCCGGCATGCAGCCACAACGCTTCCAGCAAGGCTGTTTTCCCGACATTGTTGCTCCCGGCTATCAGATTAATTCGCGCCAGCGGCTTAATCTCCAGCCGGTCGAAGAGTCGGAAATTCTTGATGCTGAACGAACTGTACATATAAACCGACCCTACTTAAACTGACGCTATCGTCTAGTCCCTGAAGCGGAACTCCTTCAGGCCGGGGGATATGTTGAGCCTCGCTTCCGTGAGCTCCTGGACCTCATCAGGGATCCAGCCGGGGGCGCACTCCAGCAGCTCGAAGCCCTCGGGGGTGATTCCGAACAGCCCCAGGTCGGTCACCAGCATCTTGACCACGCCGGGGGCGGTTATGGGCAGCTTGCAACGCTTAAGCAGACGCGGCTCGCCCTCCCGCGTGGTGTGTTCCATGGCGATGAATACCCGCTTGGCGCAAGCGGCCAGGTCCATGGCCCCTCCGATGCCGCCGCCCTTGCGAGTCGGGATACGCCAGTTGGCAAAGTCGCCGTTCTCGGCTACCTCGTAGGCGCCCATCACCGTGACATCGACCATTCCCCCCCGGATGATCATGAACGAGTCGGCGTGATGCACTATACCCATGCCAGGCTGGGCGGTCACGTGCTGCCCCCCGGCATTGACCAGGTGGCGATCCTCATATCCCGCATCGGCCAGCGGGCCATAGCCTATGACGCCGTTTTCGGAATGGTTGATGATTGTTCTGCTCTCGTCAACATAATTGGAGCAGAGGGTGGGCATTCCCACGCCAAGGTTGACGATCCAGCCGTCCTGGAACTCCATCGCAAGGCGGTCGCACATCTGCTGGCGCGTCAGCTTTGCCTTTTCGTCGGTCATATTTCCAACACTCCTCCGGGCCGGGTTATAGCCCCCGGGTTACAGCCCCGGCCTGGCGCCGGACCATATCCCGTCCTCGGGAATCCTGACAATGCGGTCAACGTAAATACCGGAGACATGAACTTGATCCGGACCGATTTCCCCGACTTCCAGCACGTCGTTTTCCACCTCGACAATAGTGGTGCTGGCGGCCATGGCCATGACGGGGTTGAAGTTGCGCTGGGAAAGGCGGAATTGCAGGTTTCCGAACCTGTCGGCCTTCCAGGCCCTCACAAGGGCGTAGTCAGCGTGGAGAGGGTATTCCAGCACGTAGGTGCGTCCGTTGATTTCGCGATGCTCCTTGCCTTCGGCCAGCTCGGTGCCGACGGAGGTAGGCGTGTAGAAGCCTCCAATGCCAGCGGCAGCGATGCGGATGCGCTCGGCCAGCGTGCCTTGCGGCACCAGCTCGGCGTCCACCAGCCCCTCGTTGTACATTCGCACGAAGGGGGTGACCATCGAAGGATGAGTTGGCGCAGTAAAGGCGCAGATCATTTTCCTGACCTGCCCCGCTTCCACCAGAGTGCCGACGTCGACCAGCTCGTCCAGGGTGCCGGCGTTGTTGGAGATGCAGGTCAACTCCTTCGCTCCCTGCCGGCTGACGGCGGCCAGCAGGTTGCGGGGAACTCCAACGCCGGAGAAACCAGGGCACATGATGGTGGAACCGTCGGGTATGTCGGCCACCGCTTCGTCCATGGTGGCGTAGACCTTGTTTTTCATAGGCGGAAAACCCTCCACGGGCAGGTGCAACAAAATACTAGCGCAGAGAACGGTTTCGCGCCATAGCTTCCCATGGTTCTTAGGGACAACGGGCGCTTCGCAGGCGGACGCGCCTCGCCGACTATCAGGCAAACCGAGGCAGCGTCGCAACGGGCGCTTCGCAGGCGGACGCGCCCCCTCTCAGCGTTCTTGAGCTTGCTCGCCAGTCAACGGGCGCTTCGCAGGCGGACGCGCCCCCCTTGACAATGGAGAGGGTTAGGCCGAAAAATCCCAGTGACCATCGATACTGCACGAGGGCCTTTCAATTCTAAACCAGGAGTCTCCTGATTATGGTTGCAACTAATCACCGCACCTACACTTACGTCGGGCTGGCCGGCGAGGGTGATTATATAGGAGAAGGCGGGCTGCTCCGCCAGGCCGACGGCGAGGAATCCTGGGAAGACATCTCAGCCGGGCTGCCGGGCAAACCCCAGGTTCGCGCCTTGCTGCTCAAGCCGGACAACCCCGCCGTGCTGTATGCCGGCACGCAGGACGGCGTTTACCGCAGCCCCGACCGCGGCGCAAACTGGCAGCGGCTGCCCGACCCTGCGGGCGGACGCGAAGTGTGGTCGCTGGCGGCTCATCCCCAAAACCCCGACACCATATTCGCCGGGTACGATCCCTGCGCCATTGCCCGGTCGAAGGACGGGGGCGAAACGTGGGAAGAGATGGACACCAGCAATGTCATCTTCCCGCATATCACCACCTACATGCCGCCGCTGGGCAAACGAGTAATCGGCATCGCCATCGACCCGGTGGACGCCAGCAATATGTATGCCGCCATCGAGGTAGGCGGACTGCTGGGCAGCCGCGACGGCGGCGAGAGCTGGGCGCAACTGCTGGACGGGCCGTATCTCCGCAACAACACCCTGGACCTCCACGCGGCGCAGGTGAGCGCCGCCGACCACGGCACTGTGCAGATCGCCACCCAGACAGCCATGTTCCGCGGCCTGAATTACGGGACTCGCTGGGAACATGTGCAGGTAGACGACATGTTCCCGGGCGGCTCCTACTGCCGGGATCTGGCGGTGGCTCCCGACGCCCCCGAAACCATCTACCTGGCATCGGGCGCCGGCGGCGGCGCGGCCCCGCCCGACACCGTGCCCGAAGGCGCGCTGTTCCGCAGCCGCGACGTGGGCCACACCTGGGAACGGCTTGATCTGGGCGACGTGCCGCCAGGCCGGATGATGCAGGTCGCCATCGACCCCGCAGTCCCCTCGCGCATCAGTTGCGCCGCCTACTCTGGCGAGGTATACAGCAGCCACGACGGCGGCCAGAGCTGGAGCAAGAGTGTCCTGCCGGTGGAGTCCACGCGATACCTCCACGTTTACCCCATGGTCTGCGGCTAGGCCCTGCTGCCAAGAATCCTGGGCGGAGCGTCATCCCTTCGCCCAGGATTCGTGCCGGCCCGCGCATCGCTGCGACCTTCATTATCCCATTCATCCGGAGGGACCGGTTTGGCGACCTCTGCACTGACAAGAGCCACCTATCGGGTTACCCAGGAAATCCTGCAAGACATGGTGCTGGAGAAAAACGAGTTTCCCGTCGATTTCCAGGGCCACCAGGTTGTGCGGGAAGGAGAGCTGGACAACGAGCGTCTGGCGCGCAACGGATTCGCCGGCAGCACGGCCCAGCGCTTCCGCGAGGCGGGGCGGGTAACGGGGAGTATGCGCGAGCTTGGCCCCACGTCTGAAATGGCTGAAATGGCGATGGCCGACGGTTTCGACTTCATGGCCGCATCGGTGGCGCACCTGTTCGACTCGCCCGAATCGGTGAGCAGATGGATGCGGGAAATCTTCCTGAAGGATTTCACGGAGCACGTGGGAGACGGCGTAGGGCAGGGACATCAACTGGTATCGGCCACGCCCGTCGAGACCAGCGGATTCTTCGATGAGTCGGTGGCGCTCAGGGTGCTGCAGGGCGGCCCGACGGGCCTTATCTCGTCAACGGTGGTGGATTTCCGCCTGGGCCGGCTGCTGGGCGTAGCTTTCGTGGGAACCATCGGAGACCACGCCCGCCCCAAGCTGACGATGCAGATAGGCCAGGCTCTGGAAAAGCGCATGGCGTCGGTAGTGCTGGGGGTGTAGGGTCAACAACAAACCCGCCGTTCCAACTGACTTAAGGGCTTTTTCAATCTTCCTGTGTCGCGACACAAATTTCACTGACATCAGGCCATTGCAAACAATCGCGAAATCTGCAACACTCGGATGAGTTCAGTTAGCCTGGCATCAGGAATTCGAGATGGTTGACCCTTACCAGAACTGGCAGCCTATCCTCCCTTATCCGTCCCGGAAATCAGTGGCCATGACTGCCGTTGAAATGATAGTCCGTCGATCTGGATTGGATACGCCTGCGGAAGAATTTTATAGTTTGTCCGACCTCAGTGACGTAGAAACTCATATTCTCTTTAAAGCCGTGGACGCCGCAATAAGACGAGCTGAACCAGGTGAACGCTTGCAGGAAGAACTGTCGTATTTTGAGAGCGTCATTGTAGAAGGCGTTGTTAACTTGCTCGAAGATGGAAAAATCGGACAAGCTGTCATTGATGTTATAAACTCCTCTGCCTACGCTCGTTATTATGAAAGACACAACCAAGTAGAGGGCTGATTAGATGTCATCAGGCAATTCTCAGCACAAACGAGTGGTTTGGCAGTCGATCGACGGTCGATCGATGTTGTATCAAGGGGATGCTCTGTCGTTGATGGCTTCCTTAGAGACAAATAGCATTGATTGTATCTGGACGGATCCTCCCTATATGCTGTCGAATGACGGTGTAACTTGCGTAGCAGGAAAACGCGTAAGTGTCAACAAAGGCGAGTGGGATCGCAGTGGCGGCATTGCCAGCGACCATCAGTTCAACCTGGAATGGCTACAGGAATGTCTAAGGATATTGCGCCCTGCCGGAACAATTTGGGTTACAGGAACATTGCATATTTATCTCAGCGTAGGGATGGCTATGCAGCAACTGGGCTTCAGAATCCTGAACGACATCATTTGGGAAAAAACCAATCCGCCGCCTAACCTCGGTTGCCGGTGCTTCGCTCACTCCACAGAAACAATTCTATGGGCTACAAAAGCTCCCAAAGGCAGCAAGCACAAATATACGTTCCACTATGACGAAATGAAAGCCGAGAATGGCGGAAAGCAAATGAAGACCGTCTGGCGTTTTCCTGCCGCCGGCCGCGACGAAAAACGGTTTGGCAAACACCCGACACAAAAGCCCGTAGCTTTGATAGACCGTTGCCTTCGCGCCAGCACCAACCCAGGCGAGCTAGTGCTTGATCCTTTTGCCGGTACAGCAGCAACCGGAGTCGCAGCATTAAAAAACGGGAGGCATTTCATTGGTATAGAAAAAGAATGCAAGTACTTTGGCATCGGAACAAAACGGTTGGATGAGATTGAGTCTACCAAAGGAGGTTCTGTAGTTATTCCTAAAGCTTCTGATCTGCAAAATACAGAAGCGCTTACCGGGTTTACCGGGCAATCCTCAATCGACTTCTGATACGCACAACATAACATGACAGCTCAAAATATAAACTACAATACAGGTAGTTCACCAAGTTGGGATGCGATTTTTAAACAATATGATATTGGGAATCATAATTTTGACATTATACCATTCCAAGTATCTGCAGATCAGATAAAAGCAGCCACTCAGCATTTCAAGCATACTAGCGAAAAAGAAGTTCGGATATTGTGTAAACAGGATGCTAGAGAGAATCGTCCTCTGGTATTTTGTGAAAAAGGTCTATTCATCTTGCCGGTGAAGAATGGACATTATGCAATAATAAAAGGCGAAGGCTATGTTGATACTCCGCACATTACATCACCTGTACAAGACTATCATAGCGAGTTTCCTTTCACTTTAGAAACAGCAACAGTAGGCGACTCGGAAACACAGCACTTGGATCGTGCATACGCTTTAAGCTTGATTCGCCATTTCGTTGACGATGAATCCCTCGTACTGACTATCAGGGGCAGAAAATATACACCTGAATTCAACTTCATAGCCGGAGGATTTCGTATAGCAGTCAAAGGTGTGCAAACTGAAGTTGATGCAGGTTTTGAAGGAAGACGGCAAGTTGTATTGGTTGAAGCCAAGAAAGGAAATGCCAACAATACAATTATTAGGCAGCTATACTATCCCTTTCGCCAATGGAGCGGCTATACTTCGAAGCCTGTATCCACGCTCTTTTTTCAGCGTGTAAACGATCGTGACTATCATATTCGGCAATTTGTTTTCGACGACCCGAACAACTACAATAGCATAAGACTATTGAAATCCGGTCGATACCGTATTGCGAAGTAAGCCTCCCCTACCCCTCGCGCACCAGCCTTGCCGCCTCGTCGCCCATCTGCGACGTGCTGGCGCTGCCGCCCAGGTCGGCGGTCAGGACGCGGCGCTCTTCCAGGCAGCGGGCTACGGCGGCATCCACGCGGGCGGCGGCTTCCGCTTCGCCCAGGTGGTCCAGCATCATGGCCGTGGCTGAGATTGCGGCCAGAGGGTTGGCGATGCCCTTTCCCATGATGTCGAAAGCCGCTCCATGCACCGGCTCGAACAGGGACGGGTAAACCTTGTCGGGGTTGATGTTGGCGCTGGGGGCCAGCCCCATGCTGCCCGACACTACCGCAGCGATGTCTGAGAGAATGTCGGCGAAAAGGTTGGACGCCACCACCACATCGAAATCCTCAGGCCAGCGCACGAAGTCCATACAGGCCCGGTCCACCAGCAGCGATTCGGTTTCCACCTGCGGGTAGCCGGCCGCCACCTCTTCGAAGACCTCGTCCCAGAACACCATGCCGAAGGACTGGGCGTTGGACTTGGTAACCGAGGTGACCTTCATCCGCCCATTGCGGCGGACGCAGTGTTCGAAGGCGGCGCGAATGATGCGCTCGGTGCCGCGACGGGTGAAGACGTTGGTCTGGATGACGATCTCGTGGGGGGTGCCGGTGTTGAGGCGTCCGCCCACGGGGGCGTATTCGCCCTCGGTGTTCTCGCGGAAAATCACCATGTCTATATCGCCCGCCTTCTTGCCGGCCAGGGGAGAGGCGACGCCGGGATAGAGATAGGCCGGGCGCACGCATATCCCCTGATCAAAGCCGCGGCGCATGGGCAGCAGCAGCCCGTGCAGCGTGATGTGGTCGGGAATATTGGGGTCGCCTACGGCCCCGAAGAGGATGGCGTCGAACCTGGAGAGCTGTTCCAGACCATCATC
Source organism: Dehalococcoidia bacterium (assembly GCA_965115955.1). Taxonomy (GTDB): domain Bacteria; phylum Chloroflexota; class Dehalococcoidia; order Lucifugimonadales; family UBA3495; genus VXOI01. The sequence goes on from OZ220473.1 coordinate 631,367, forward strand.
AGGCATCAGCCGCCCCGTCTCGCGGTAAAAGCCGCTGCCCCACGGAAACTCCGTGAACCGGAAAGAAGGCCCGCCGGAGGCGGCGAGAGATTCCAGCGCCTTGCGCCCCTCGGCGATAACCTCCGGGCCAACTCCGTCTCCGCCGATTACCGCCAGGTTGAATTCCGCCATTCCAACACCTTCCTTAACGTCAAATGTCAGCGCTGGCTCTCGCCGGCGGCAACGGTCTGAACGCCGCCGCCCAGCATCCGGAAGTGGTAGACCGTTTCGGCATCGGGAAAAGCCTCCCTGGCCTTGATGTAGGTGGACTTGCCCCGCCGCTCGGTGGCGTCCAGCAGCACCCCGGTGACACCCTCGTTCTGCCCGCCATTTACGCCGACAGCGCCGACATAGCGGGCGAATGTTGCTACTTCCTCCAGCCGGGGCCGGAACGTGACCCTGCTTCCCGCTTCCGAGGCAATGGTCGCGCCTCGACCAACGAGCGCAGGGCTTCTCTCGGCAACGCCCCGCCGGATCAGGCGCAGGGCTTCGGCAGTCTCGTCGTTAACCTCCCGCCATCTCTGGGGCAGGTCCGACAGGTTGAAAAACCCGGACCGGGACGAGCCGCCGAAGTCCAGAGCCACAATCTCCATAGGCGGCGGCGGGCCAAGACTCTCCCGCACCATGCCTGCGCGGTGGTCGAACAGCGCCAGGCCCGGCATCATCACTCCGCCGGTGGGTTCGATGGACAGGGCAATCTGGGCAATGTCGTAGGGGCTGAGAGCTTCGCCGAGGGCCAGGGCCGTAGCAGCGATGGCGGCGGAAAGGTCTGCGCTGCTGCTGCCCAGTCCCCTGCCCCGGGGAATGGGACTGCTGACTTGAACGTCGGCCTGCATTCTTGCCCGTCGCAGGTGCATCAGGGTGCGCCGGACGGCGGCGACGGTCTTCTCGCATCCATCAGTTGCGGATATGCCGGGCCCGCCGGCGCTCAATTCCACACGGACGCGAGAGAAGAAATCGACGGGGCAGGTGACCGAGAAGTGCATCTCGCCTATGGCTCCCTGGGCCAATACGCCGCAGACTCCAGGGGCCCGGACCGTCGCCGAGCCGACTACAGGCGAGTCTGAACCGGAGGCATGGTTGAGATTGTCGCTCATGGATGTCTCCCGGCCTGCTCCAGGCCATCCAGGTGCGAAGCGTCGTTGAACAGCCGCAGAACGGCGTTATCGTGATAGGTGTCAAGAATAGTAAGGGTACAGTTGCCGAAGACGAAGCGCCAGTTGGCATCCAGAGACATGCCCAGGAGCGCCATCATAGCGGCCCGGAGCGAGCCGCCATGCCCCACCACCAGCACGTTGTCGCCCAGGTGACGCTCTTTGATTTCGCTGATGACGGAAGTCATTCTCTCGCTGACGCCGCGGGTGGACTCGCCGCCGTCCGGAGCGTAATCCAGGTCTTTGGCGATGTAGCCGGGGTATTCACCGGGAAACCGGGACCGCAGTTCGCTTTCGGTCAGGCCCTCGAAAGCGCCCTTGTGGTATTCGCGCAGGTGGGGCGTAAGGAATATCGGAACCTCGCGCCCGTCCAGGACGGCGGCAGCCGTGTCGGCAGCGCGGGAGAGATCACTGGAGTAGGCCGCGTCCAGCCGGACGGGCTTCAGGCGCCGGGCCAGCATCCGCGCCTGCTCCAGGCCCAGGTGCGACAAGCCAACGTCGGTATGCCCCTGGATGCGTCCCTCGCGATTCCAGACGGTTTCGCCGTGCCGGACGATGTAAAGCTGACCCATCGCTTCCCAAAATGTTCAGACAAGTTGACCTGGCCCGGACATTTTATCACGGGAGGCCATGATTCTCCCTGTGCAATGGATTATACTTGCGCCTGTCTCGCACCGGCCCGCGGCAGGGCGTTTCCCCGCGCCATTCCACTGCTTATTCCTGGGGGGTATTCATGCTGTACGAAATTTGCGTGGGCGAAGGCGGCCAGCCCCATTGATGCGCTGCTGGCCGAGGACATGACCGCCCGGGGGCCCCAGACCCGCGCCATCGGCGGCAGGCGCCAAAGCGTCTGCATCGGCAGCCCGAACCATGCGAATCCGGCATTTGAGTAGGATCCGTTGACAGCGGAAGCGCCTTCCAGTCCTGCAGGCTCGTCCTACTGGAACCGGATTAGGGGCCCGTGGCAGGACTCCGGATTCGGCTGGTACTGGGTCGGGTCGTTCACCCAATCCATCTCCCAGGGGATGCAGTTCTTCGTCCTGACATGGCTGCTGCTGGATGTCACCGGCGTTGAAACCAGCCTGGGGCTGATGTTCGCCATCTACGGCATACCCAACTCCATCCTTCTGATGCCCGCCGGCATCATGGCCGACCGGGTAAACCGGAAGCTCCTGCTGATGAGCACCCAGGCGTCGGTGGGCGCGTTGATTGCAGTGGTGGCGCTGCTGGTTATGCTGGATGAAGTTGCCCTCTGGCACATCTTCCTGACCGCCGCGCTGCTGGGGGTCTTGCAGGCTCTGAATATGCCAGCGCGGCTGGTGATGCTGTCCGACTTGGTGTCCGAGCGCCGGCTGCTGGACGCAATGGCCCAGTTCAACGCCGCAGTGCACATAGGGCGAATTGTGGGGCCGGGGCTGGCAGGGGTGATCATAGATTGGTGGGGCATCGCCCCAGCCCTGTTTATGAATACGGGCTGCTACGTGATTAGCGTGGTTTGTCTGCTATTAGTCCGCTGGGCTTCCTCTCGCCCCGCAGCAGTCCGGGAGTCGCTGTTGCGAAACTTCACCGATGGACTGATCTGCATACGGAACACACCCCTGCTGCTGACAGTGATGATCGTTACCTTGTCTTTCGGCGGGTTCGGAATGTCTCACCTTCAGGTGATTCCGGCCTTCTTCAAAGAGACGTTCGGGGATGACGCCACCAGGGCGGGGCTGCTCCTTACGGCCTCGGGCGTCGGCTCCTTTGCCGGCAGCATGAGCCTCACGTTTATGAATCGGGCCTGGCTATATCGCTGGCTGCTGTTCTGCCTGATAACGTTCTGCATCTCCCTGACGCTGTTCGCCTGGTCGCCCTGGTACTGGGCAACCTGGGCGTTGTTCCTCGTTGTGGGCATTGTGAGCGTTGGGGCAACCTGGCCGCTGGCTACCACGATAACGCAACTGGCATCGCCGGCGGAGATGCGCGGGCGGGTGATGGGCGTGCTGCATCTGACCCCGGGATTTCATTATCTGGGCGCCATGCCCCTGACTTTCGCGGCGGCGGCATACGGCTGGCCGGTAGCCATCAGCTCCGCCGCCGGCCTGTGCCTGCTGGTAACGCTGTGGTTTGGAGTAGCCCGCAAAACGGCGCGAGAGCTGGCAGGGCAGCCGCTGGCTGTCGGGTAAAGGGCGGCCCGCAGGAAACTTCCGCCTATGGGAATCTTCCTGTGGATTAACCCAGTCGGGATCGAAATCGCTAAACTGCGGATTGCCCACTAGCTGCTGCCGTATTGACCGGGGCACTCAGGACAAGCTCTCTCATGCTCATGCATTGTTACCAAACCGTCTCTATCTCTAGAGGGATTGCGCCCTGAGTGCCTCTCTAAACTATATGTGATTGCTTTGTAGCGCAGCATTTTGGTTGACCGGAAACGCCCTGTACTACTATCCCAAGCAACTGCTATCCCAGGCGCATTTTTTAATGCCGGTTTTCCGAGCCCCCGCAGTGCGCTGGCCGCCAGCCAGCCCCCCTGTTCCTGTGATTTGTGAACACTCCTGCGCTGCGGCCGGGCATCCAGGTTGTCCGCCTGGCTGCCAGGCCGTTGCTGGTTAGCGCATCGGCCGGGCAGAATCGCCTGTGCTCCCCGCGTTGACACCCCAACGCCCCAGATTTACACTCGCAAACAGCGGACGAAAGGGTTTGCCGCGATACTGCTGCGGGTAGTTATAGAAGATGCTCTCTGCCGAATTCACCGACGCGGTTGAGCTGATGTTCGAGACCGGCTGGACCGACGGGTTGCCGGTGGTTCCGCCGTCGGAGGAGCTGGTGCGCCGTTTCGCGGCCCACACCGGGCGCGATGGCGGCGAGCTCATCGCCGAACTGCCGCCGCTGGGCGGGCGGGCCACCGTGGAGCGCATTGCCGCCAATGCAGTGATGGCCGGTTGCCTGCCGGAATACATGCCGGTGGTAATCGCGGCGCTCCAGGCGATGATGGATGACCGCTTCAATCTGCGCGGCGTAATGTGCTCCACCGGCATCCACACCCCGCTGCTCATCGTCAACGGGCCGGTCGTGCAGCAGCTCGGCATCAACGGGGGATACAACTGCTTCGGGGCCGGCTGGCGGGCCAACGCAACCATCGGGCGCGCCGTCAAGCTGGCGCTGGTGAACCTGGGCGGGGCCATCCCCGGCGAGACCAACAAGGCCACCTTCGGGCATCCGGGAGCCTACACCTATTGCGTTGCCGAGGACGAGCAAGCGAACCCGTGGATGCCGATGCACGTAGAGATGGGCTACGCAGCCGCCGACAGCACGGTTACCGTGTTTCCCGCCGAGGCGCCGCACAACATCATGTACCACGCTTCCAACTCCCGCGACTTCCTGACCGTGCTGGCCGACACCATGTGCACCCTGGGCAACGTGCAGATGTATGTTATGGGCGACACCTTCGTGGTCATCGGCCCGGAGCACGCCAGGTTCCTGCACGCCGACGGCTGGAGCAAGCGGGACATCCGGCAGTTCCTGTTCGAACACGCCCGCAAACCGGTGCGGATGCTGAAGCGCGGCGGCCCGCCCCAGGGCGACGCTCGCCGCGGCCATTTCTGGCCCCGCTTCATCGACCCCGAAGACGATGGCCAGATGGTGCCGGTAGTCCGGGCTCCCGACCGGATTCACATATTCGTTGCCGGCGGCGCCGGCGGCCCTCATTCAGTCTACCTGCCGGGATGGGGGTCCCGAGCCGTAACCCGCATAATCGAAGGTATCCAGCCAGTACCGTTCCCATAGGTAAAGAACGAAGTGAAGTTGAGGGAGCCATGACAGTAACCAACATCGAAGAACGAATGCGGCTGATGGAACTGATGAGCCCCGTTGACCCCGACGCCGCCCATCGATGGCGGCCCGCGCCCCGGCTCGACGCGCTGCACGGCAAGGTGGGCGGCTTCCTGGGCAATCGCAAGGCCAACGCCGCACTGCTGCTGCACAACGTCCGCGAGCTTCTGAACCGGGATATGGAGCTGGGCGATTCTCTGGCAGTGGACAAATATGTATACTCCCGCCCGGCTGCCGACGACATCATAGACGAGCTGGCTGCAAGCTGCGACTTCGTGGTAACCGCTATCGCCGATTGAGGTTCCTGCACCGCGTGCAGTGTGCACGACGCAATGACTCTCGAAAACCGGGGCATTCCAACGGTGGTGATCTGCACCGACCCGTTTCTGAACTCTGCCTTCCGCCATGCCAACACCTTCGGACGCAAGGACTTCCGGCCTCTGGGCTTTCCGCACCCGCTGGGCGGCCTGCGCCCGGAGCAGGTGGCTGCCCGCGCCCGCGAACTGGAGCAGGCGGTCATCGAAACGCTGACGACGTATTAGTAATCTCCCTGTTTCTCTGAATACCAGAGCATAACCAGCATCAGACAGGGGACGAAGCCTATGGCCATCAGTAATGAAGAGCGCATAGCTCGTCTGGAGTCCGGATACGAACACTTGGCGACGAAAGCGGACATCGCGGAAGTCAGGGCAGACATCGCGGAAGTCAGGGCAGAATTCAAGACAGACATCGCGGAAGTCCGGCTGGATTTCAAGTCGGACATTGCTGCAGCGCAGAGAGACACCAACCGCCGGATAGACCGGCTATTCTGGGCAGTGATAGGGATAGGCGGCGGGCTGCTCGCCGCTGCCATCGCCGCCCTGATCCGGAACGAGCTAACCTGATCGCTCCTCTGGCAACTGGAGGCTCTTTCGCTTTTCGACATAGCGGCACAAGTTGGGCTTCCGCCATACTATGCCACGGAGGCCAACAGAGGAAGAAGCTTGACCAAATACGTCACCGCGAATGACCTACAGGAGGGTCCGGATGGCAACCGTTGGCAAGGGCAAGTATACCTACGAGCTGGTTCCCAACTGGGAGAAACTGCCCGAAGGCTGGGCGCTGGGGCAGACGGCCATCGTAACCGACTCTCAGGACCGGGTTTATCTCTTCAACCGCGGCGAACACCCGCTGATTGTTCTGGACCGCGACGGTAACTTCCTGACTTCATGGGGAGAAGGGCAGCTTCCCGATGCCCACGGGATGTTCATCGACACCGACGAGAACCTGTTTATGCCAGTGAAGAACAGCCACGTAGTGCTGAAGTACGATTCCAAAGGCAACCTGCTGATGACTATGGGCGAGTGGGACAAGCCCTCCGACACCGGCTGGTCGGGCCGCTACAGCGACGTCGTGGAGCGGGCAGCCGGGCCGTTCAACAGCCCCAGCGACATCGCCATCCATCCGTCGGGAGATCTGTACATCTCCGACGGCTACGGCAACGCCCGCGTGCACCGATTCACCAGCGACGGCAGGCTCATCGAATCATGGGGACAGCCCGGCAAGACCGGCCACGGAGAATTCCACGTGCCCCACGGCGTCTGGGTTCATACCGACGGGCGCGTGTTTGTGGCCGACCGGGAGAACAACCGCATCCAGATTTTCGACGACAGCGGCAATTTCCTGGAGCAGTGGCTGGGACTGGCCCGCCCCTGCGACATCTACATAGACGCCGACGAAGCCATCTATGTCCCCGAACTGGACGGCTTTATGACCATCCTGGACATGGACGGCGACATCCTGGCCCGCTGGGGCAGCCCGGCCGCGGCGGGCCACGGCCAGGGCGCCCACGCCGTCTGGGTAGATTCCCATGGCGACATTTATGTCAATCAGAACCTGGAAGGCCAGCGTCTGGTCAAGTACCGCCGCGTTGGCGAGTAGGCCCGGCCATCGCAGGCCGAACGCTGCAAGGGGCGCACAGCAGCGCCCTCTGGCCGCTCAATCTTGAACAGGGAGAATCCTGATGCGCGTAGGCTACCAGGTGGGCCACGTTGTCCAGCGGGAATCCATCGACCACCAGCAACAGTGGCGGAATCATATGGCCCAGTTCCGGGCGTCCCGGGATGCCGGGTTCGACATATACTGCTGGGCGCACCACTACCTAATCGATCCTTTTCAGCACTTCCAGCCGTGGCCGGTGCTGGCGAGGCTGGCCGGCGAGCCGGGAGACATGAAACTGGCGACTTCGGTGCTGTTGCTGCCCCTGCTGAACCCGGTGGATGTGGCGGAGCAGGCGGCAACGCTGGACCATATCTCGGAGGGCCGGTTCATCCTCGGCGTCGGCCTGGGCTACCGCCCAGAGGAGTGCGAGGCTTTCGACATCCGTATGTCGGAGCGGGGCGCCCGCTGCACCGAGGCCATGGGCTTGATGCGCCGCTTGTGGACAGAGGACGAGGTTACCCACCACGGACGTTTCTACAACGTAACCGGGGCCCGGCCCACGGCCCGCCCCTACACGCAGCCGCACCCCAAGGTCTGGCAGGCGGCCATGAGCGACCCGGCAGTGCGCCGCGTGGGGCGCGAGGGCGAAATACTGTTCGTCGGTCCGGCCCAGTCCAACGAATCCATACGGCGCCAGATTGACCTTTACCACCGCACCCTGGAGGAGAACGGCCACGAGAAGCCGAGCGAAATGGTCATCGCCCGCGAGTTCTTCTGCGCCCCTACCAGCGAAGAGGCACAGTCCCGTGCTATAGCCAACTTCGCCAGAAAATACGAGGTATACGCCCGGCACGGCTTGCACGGCAGCGACGGCGAGCTGACCCGAAAGGTAACCGGCGACCTGGAAACGCTGATGGACGATACCTTCCTGGCAGGCAGCCCGGAGGAGTGCATAGAGCAGATTGCGGTCTACCGCCAGATGGGCTTCACTGATGTCTGCATCCGCCTGTTCTACCCCGAAATGTCCCAGCCGGAAGTGCTGGAACACATCGACCTGGTGGGTAAGGAGGTTATCCCGGCGCTTCATTCACTATAGTCGGCAATTGTTTCACCCGGCGGGGATTGTCCGCATAACGCAGGGGCGCATCGATGTTCGCCTCTGCGTTTGTATTTTTCGTTTGTATTTCAGGGCCGGTCCTGGTTATGGGAGCATCGCCGCTGCCTTTCGTAATATCGACCCGCTGCTGTTAGAATATCGCTTTACAGCGGCGCCCGGCGCGGCCTTACGGACAGCAGGGAGCAACTGGGACGTACCGGCGACCCGGCTCATGGCTGCCTTGACGAGATGCTTGAAGCTGCTGTCTGGATTGGGGTGATTCTGAGCGGCGTCGCTGTTCTCGGCGCCGTGGAATTCGTGCGTTCCCGCCCCTCTATCAGGGCGCATGGGGAAGCAATAAGATCCGGCCTGCCGATAGTCGGCTTGTTCTTCCTGCTTCTGATAACCGGCTCTGTCGCCATGCTCTTTTTCTTTCGCTTCTTCCTGGCTTCTTTCTGGCAATTTTCCCTTGCTGCACTGTTCCTGGTGTTTGTTTTCCTGGTAATGCGCATCAGGAAGGAACAATCGCTGGGGGCGCTGGTTGTACAGCCCGGTCAGGCGGCAGGGGAAGAGGGGGCGCCGCCGACGCTGCTGGGCCGGGTAGCCGCACTGGCCGTGGAGGCAGCCGGGGCTGCGCTGCTCATGGTGTTCATGGCGCCTTTCGCCGCCGGCGGGTTCCTGCTGTTCCGCTTCTACAACATCGTCCTGGGGATGATGGGGCTGGCAAGCCCGCTGCTGGCGGGGGTATTGCTGCTGGCAACGATTGCCCTGCCCTACTACCTGTTCATCCGGCCGTTCATCCAGCGCCGTCCGCCATCGGCCTGATACTGCGTTGCTCTTGCCTCATCGATGCCGGTTCCCCAACGCCCGCCTCTGGAAACATCGGAGAAGCATCAGGGGAAACCCGGCGCAAAGCCGCTGGTCGCATGCTGAAGCAGGGCAATATCGCCCGCCGGGAATTTCGGGGGACAAAACCCGCATCGCCTGGGGTAAAATGGCGCAGGGCTGAAGCGTGTTGCAGAGAAAACCATCTTGCCGGAGCATTCATGGAAATCGGAGTCATCTTCCCGCAGACCGAAATCGAGCCTGACGCGGTGGCCGTTCGCGATTTTGCGCAGGCTGCGCAGGACATGGGCTACTCGTACTTGTTCGTCGCCGACCACGTGCTGGGGGCCGACGCCAGCGCCTACAACCATCCCCTCTTCGGAATGTACAACCACGAATCGGTGGTGCATGAGTCTTTGACCACCATGGGCTATTTGGCCGCCGTGGCCCCTGGCATGGGGCTGATGACCGGCATCCTCATCCTTCCCCAGCGGCAGACGGCTCTGGCAGCGAAGCAGGCAGCGGAGATCGATATTCTGTGCGGCGGCAGGTTGCGGCTGGGCATCGGCGTCGGCTGGAACTTTGTGGAATACGAAGCCCTCGGCACGAATTTCAACGACCGGGGCGCCCGCAGCGCAGAGCAGATCCAGGTGATGCGGGAGCTTTGGACCAAAGAAACGGTAGACTTCCACGGCAGGTGGCACAACATCACTCACGCCGGCATCAATCCCCTTCCAACGCAGCGGCCCATCCCGGTGTGGCTGGGTGTAGGCAGCCCCGCCGCTCCTATTCCGCCGGACGTGGCCCTGCGCCGGGTCGCCCGGCTCGCCGACGGCTGGTGCCCCAACTTCGGGCCCGACGAGGCAGGATACGCTTTGCAGGATAAGGTGCGCGGATACATGGTCGAGTATGGCCGAGACCCCTCAGAACTGGGGCTCGACGGGCGCCTCAAGACCGCCGGAGCATCTCCCGAAGACTGGGTTGAAGAGGTTGCCGACTGGCTCAGGATGGGCGCATCGCACCTGTCCGTCGAGAACCGCCGGGCCGGGTTGAAGACAGCAGACGGGCACATCGATATGATGCGCCGGTTCAAGGAAGCGGTGCAGTTCTAGGCCCGGCTGCCGGTTATGCGCCAATTCCAGCCTCGAGACCCTGCATACGCCGAGCGCGTCGCCGCAGCCTTCCGGGAGAAGTCCGCCTTCTCGCGCTGGGGCGGCGAACTGGCGTCTGTTTCCGCCGGCATGGCCGAAATCAGGCTGCCCGTCCGCAATGACCTGGCCGTTTCGCCCGGAACCTTGAACCGTGGCTTCGTCGCCGCACTGCTGGATGATGCCTGCCTGTTGGCTGCGCTCAGCCTGTGCTCTGCGGGAGATGAGGTAGACATGGCCGAGCACAAGCTGAACTTCATGGCGGAGGCGTCAGGATGCCTGGTAGCGGCCAGAGCTGAGGTAGTGCGGCCGGGCCGCAGCGTAACTGTATGCCGCGCCGACGCCCTGTCCAACGGGCGCCTGGCGGCCCGGATGCTGGCGACGCTGGCGGTGTCCCGTCTCTGACCAATCTGGTAAACTCGCCTTACCGACAATCCGGGAAGCAGCCCCAGGAGGCAGCCATGACCAGACAGCTTGTTCGCTACGAATTGCAGGATGGCGTGGCCTTCCTTACCCTGAATAACCCCGGACGCCGCAACGCTCTGTCCACCGAACTGCTGAGCGAACTTAAGGAACTGTTCCGCGAATTCGAGGACGATGCCGCTGTACGCGTGGTAGTTCTGCGTTCAGAGGGGCCAGTGTTCAGCTCAGGCCACGACTTGAACGAAATGATCGACCGCGACGCCGAAGCGTATACGGCGGTGTTCGCGCTGTGCACCGAGGTTATGGAGGCCATCCGCCTGCTGCCCAAGCCGGTAATTGCGCAAGTGCAGGGTCTTGCCACCGCCGCCGGCTGCCAGTTGGTCGCCACCTGTGATCTGGCTGTGGCCGCCGAGTCTGCGTCCTTCGCCACCCCAGGAGTGCAGATAGGGCTGTTCTGCACCACTCCCGGCGTGGCCCTGGCCCGCTCCGTCGCCACCACCAAGAAAGCGATGGAGATGTTGCTCACCGGCGCGCCAATCCCGGCATCGGAGGCGCTGGAGATTGGCCTGATCAACCGGGTAGCGCCGGACAGCGAGCTGGAAGCCAGCGTGTCGGCCCTGGCCCGGCAGATTGCCTCTGCCAGCGCCCAGACCCTGGCCGTAGGCAAACCGGCCTTCTACCGGCAGATTGAACTCGACCGGCCCGCCGCCTACGATATGGCGCAAAAGGTGATGGTCGACAATCTGCTCAAGGAAGACGCCTACGAAGGCATCACGGCCTTCCTGCAAAAGCGCCAGCCGGAGTGGAGGCACTGAACGGGCGGAATCGTTGCCAGGCGACCTTCAGCCATTCCAGGAATCGCTTCCCCGGGCGCATCACAGCGGATGCCGGGGCCTCCAGCCCCTAGAACGTGATTACGCTGCGCGCCACGCTGCCTTCGCGCATGTAGGTGAAAGCGTCGTTGACCTCATCCAGCTTCAGGCGGCGGGTTACCAGCTCGTCCAGTTTCAGGCGGCCTTGCAGGTAGAATTCAACGTACTGGGGCATATCGGTACGGAAGTGGTTAGATCCCATGCTGCTGCCCTGTATCCGCCGCTCCCGGAGGAACGACGGGCCGTCCAGCTCGATCCTGGTGCCTTGCGGTATCATGCCTATGATGGTGGCCGTGCCGCCGGGACGGAGCATGTGGAAGGACTGCTCGGCCGTCTCCTTCTTGCCGATGGCCTCAAAGGAATAATCCACGCCGCCGTTGGTCAAGTCGCGCACCTTGCTCACCACGTCGCCGCCGGAAGCGTCGATAACCTCTGTAGCGCCGAATTCCCGGGCCAGAGTCAGCTTGGTCTCCACCGCGTCGATGGCGATGATGCGCAGAGCCCCCGCCAGAGCCGCTCCCTGGATGGCGTTCAGCCCCACACCGCCGCAGCCAATGACCGCCACAGTGCTGCCGGGCCGGACGGCGGCAGTGTTCAGCGCCGCGCCCAGGCCGGTGGTGGCTCCGCAGCCGATCAGAGCGAGCTGCTCGAAGGGCACTTCGCGCTCGATCTTCACCACCGCGTTCTCGTGCACCAGCATCTGCTCGGCGAAGGACGACAAGTTGGCGAACTGCATCACTTCGTCGCCGTTCTGACTCAGGCGGGGCGTTTCGTTGGGGCCGCGGGTCAGGCCCGTGCGGGGGCAAAGCACCGTGCGGCCCTCGGTGCAGCGCTCGCAGGTGCCGCAGAAGACCGACAGACAGGTGATGACCCGGTCGCCGGGCCTCACGTAGTCGACCAGTTCACCGACGGCTTCGATGGTTCCGGCGGCCTCGTGGCCCAGGATAACGGGCATAGGTGTTGAGTACAGCCCCTCTACGAAGTGAAGATCGCTGTGGCATACCCCGGTGGCCCTGGTGCGTATCAGCACTTCCCTCGGGCCGGGCGGAGCGATGTCTATGTCCTCTATTTCCAGGGGCCGGTTCACTTCCCGCAACACTGCCGCTTTCATAGCTCACCTGCCTCAATTGCTGTTGGAGTGGTTGAATTTAACCCGCAGGGACGGGCGCTGTCAAAATCTAACCTGCGATCCGTTTGGTCCATGCCTGTCTACAGGACGCCGCGACGGGCAGCGCAGCCATGCCCTCCGCTGCGAGTAGCTGCCGCTACTGTGTAGGGGCGTCAAACTTCCCTTTACACCGTCGCCCCCGTGAAATTGAACCTGGTCAGCTTGAGGGCGGGGACACGGGCAGCGAAGCCAACTTCATTCAGCACCAGCCTGGCCTCGCGGCCCACGCCTTCCACGCTGTTGAGCGCGTCCACGTAGGATTGGGTGAAGCGCAGGTCTTTGACCGGATGGCGCAGTTCGCCGTTCTCGATAAGGAATGTGCCGTCGCGGGTCATTCCCGTCATCACGCAGCCCCGGTTGTGAGACAGGCGCGTGTAGAAGAAGCGGGTAATGTACAGCCCCCGCTCCGTTGACGCAATGAGCTGCTCCACGGACTTGTCTCCCGTCTGCATAAACAGGTTGGACGCGATGGGCGGGCCGACGAAGTATGCCTGGTGTCCGGTGGAAAGAACGCCATCTTGAGCGGCGGTGTAGGTGTTGTAAACCGGGGCGTTGACAACGCCGTTCTCGACAAGTTGGACGCGGCGGCGCGGCACTCCCTCTGCATCGAAGGGCAAGGGCCAGCCGTCCAGCGATGTTCCATCGTCCCAGACGGACACCGCTTCGCTCATGGCCCGGGTGCCCTGAAGCCCGCACATCCAGCTTCGGCCATCCTGCACCGCCTGCGCTCCCATGCCATACAGCGACAGCGCTTCCAGGATGTCGTCTACAGCGTAGTGATCCAGCACCACAGTGTATTCGCCGGGGGCTATGGGCTGCGGGTCGCGCCCTCTGACAGCCTTGTCGGCTGCCTCGCGCGCCAAGGCCGGGCAATCGATCTGGTCGAGGCGCCAGGAACCGCCCTTGGCCCAGCCCGCCGACGTGTCGCTGCGTGCGGTGATGATCAGACCGGCAAAGGTGCCGGCGTGGTAGGCGGAAACGCCCCGACTGCTGGCTATGGCGATTTCCTGCGCCCCTGTCCGGCAGGCTCCGGCGAAGTCCAAACCCTCGGCGGCTCCCTGCCGGCAAACCTCGCCGGCCATCTGCGCCCGCGTCATGGGCGAGCAGGCGGCGGCCGGTTCGTCCCAACTGGCTGTGCGAGGCGCGGGCTGCGGCGCGGGCAGGCCGGGGAAAGCGGGGTCTTCGGGCATCAGCAGGGCGTTGCGCCTGGCGGCTTCCATCGCCTTGCGGACGCCGTCGACGGAAAGGTCATTGGTAGTAGCCCTGCCCAGCCTCTGGCCCTCTACTGCGCGAACGTTAAGCGTTACGTTGCTATGGGAAACGTTCTGGTGGATGGCGTTGCCCGCGAACCGGGTTAGCCCCAGGTCCTGACCTATCAGGTATGCATCGGCCTCCTGCGCCGTGGAAAGGGACAATGCGCGTTCCAGCAGACGCAGGGCCGCATCTTCTCCGATCATTGCATCACTCCCACGCGCACGTTGCGGAAGCGGGCCGGCGCAGCGCCGTGACCGGTGTGTCCAAGCTGGCCCGGCTGCCCCTTGCCGCAGTTAGGGGTTCCCCACATAGTCCAGTGGCTGGCGTTGCACACTGCGTCGCAGGATCGCCAGAACTCCGGCGTGATTCCGGTATAGGTGCAGTTGCGCAGCAGCCGCCCCAGCTTGCCGTTCTTGATCTCGTACCCGATCTCGGTGCCGAACTGAAAGTTGTAGCGCCTGTCGTCTATGGACCAGGAGCGGTTCGTGTCCACGAAGATGCCCTGGCCGGTGTCGGCTATCAGGTCGTCCAACTCCCAGTCGCCGGGTTCCAGGCTGACGTTGGTCATGCGGATCAGCGGCAGCCGGTTCCACGACGACGCCCGCATGGTTCCGTTGGACTCCAGGCCCAGAGTGGCGGCGGTCTCCCGCGACATCAGGTAACCCACGAACCGCCCCGCCTCAACGATAGGTGTAGGCTGGGAGGGCACGCCCTCATCGTCCCAGCCGAAGGAACCCAAGCCCGGCAACCGGATGCTGTCGGCGGTGATGTTCACCTGCTCGGAGCCGTATCTGAAGTTGCGCAGCTTTTCGGTGGTCAGGAAGGATGTTCCGGCATAGGCTGCCTCGGAACCCAGCACCCGGTCCAGTTCGATGGCGTGGCCGCAGGATTCGTGAATCTGCAGCCCCATCTGTGAGCCGCCGATGATCAGCGTGGTGGAGATGTCGACAGGACAGCGGTCGGCGGTGAGCAGGGCGACAGCCTCGCTGGCCACGCGCTCGGCGTTGCCGGGCAGGTCGAAGCCGCGCACATACTCCCACCCGCTGCAACCCTGCTGGCGGCCCATGGACTGCGGGTAGGAGCGGCGCTGCACCTCACCGTTGCCCGCGGCGGTAGCCTGCAGCCCGCCGCCCGCTTCGTATATGGTCTGCTCCACGTCTGCGCCCTCGGTGCTGGCGAAGAACTTGCGTTCGCGGATGAAGATCAGGTTGCCCGTGCGGGCCGAGATTCCCTTCACTCGCGCCATATTCCTGTCAGCGTCCAGCAGCAGGGTCAGCTTTTCCTCCGGCGGAACGGCAAAGGGGTCAACCTCGAAGGGCGTTGTGTAGACGCCCCGGCTGGTGACCGGCGTTCCCAGCTCCACTTTCGGCCCGCCCGACGCAGCCGACGCCCTGGCAATTTCAATGGCCAAAGCGGCGGCCCGGTCTACGGCGTCCGCCGTCATAGCGCTGGTAGAAGCGAACCCCCACGCCCCGTGGGCCACCACGCGCACGCCGAGGCCCAGCGATTCGTCGGAGCTGATCACGTCAACTGCCCCGTTGCGCACCGAGTAACGCTCCTGCGCTGTTTCCACCATCCGTGCGTCGGCATAGGTCGCGCCCTGCGCTTCTGCGGTATCCAGCGCGCGGGCAATCAGGGTATCCATATTCTGCGGCTCCCATGGAAGGATGCGGAAAGGAAGGCTACGGAAATTGTGGGCCATAGTATGAGTATGCGCAAGAAGCCTGGGCGCCTTGCCGCCGTTAAGGCCGGCGATTATTCTCCAGCGGATTGTTCAGGGTTGCGCTGGAAGGGAATTCTGGGCAATCACAACCAGCGAAACAGCCCATGCCCTTCAGGCAGCAAAGACGTGAGCGAATTATTGGAGCAATCTTCTCATTCCTCCAGCGGCGGGCGGCGCAGGTGCCAGTCGGTAACCTGCTGGTAGGTGTGGGCCACGCGCATCAGCAGCCCTTCGGCCATGGGCCTGCCCACGATTTGCAGCGACAGCGGAAGGTTGTCGTGCGAGAAGCCGGCGGGAATGGACAGCGCCGGCAGGTTCGCCACGTTGAACGCCCCGGTAAAGTTCCTCACCCCCGCAATCCGGCTCCGAGCGTCTTCCTGGCTCTTGATTCCGGCCTCCTCAGGCAGCAGCGGGGCTGCCGTGGGCGACGTGGGCAGCACGATTACGTCCACTTCCTCCAGCGCTTCCAGGACAGCCCGGCGTATCAGCGTTCGCGCTTTCTGAGCTTTGTAATACGCCTGCGCCGGGGTGAGTATGGCCGTCAGCAGCCGCACCCGCGTGTTGTGGTCGTATTCGCCGGCCCTCGTCTTCAGCCGCTCATAGTGAACTGCCGCGCCGTCTGCGTCGGTGATGCACTTGGATATGGCCCCGGCATTCTCAACGATGGGAATAGAAATCTCCCGATTCACTGCGCCCAACTCTTCCAGTTGAGAGATGGCCGACTCGATTACCTGCCTTACCTCCGGCTTCAGGCCGCCATCGGCCACCTTCTCCCGCAGCACGCCGATGCGCAGCCCGTGGATGCCGCCGTGGATTTCCTGGGCGTAGTCCGGAACAGGCCCGCTCCACGAGTATGGGTCTTGCGGGTCGTGTCCCGCGATGGCCTGAAGGGTCAAAGCGCAGTCTTCAGCGGAACGCGAGATTGGCCCAACGGTGTCCATGGACCACGAGACGCCGGCCACCCCGCGCCGGCTGACCAGCCCCCACGTGGGGCGCAGGCCGGTCAGCCCGCTCCACGCCGCCGGGATCCGCGTGGAGCCGCCGGTGTCTTCCGCCAGGGCCGTGGCGCACAGGAACGCCGCCGTAGCCGACGCCGAACCGCTGCTGGATATTCCCGGGTTGCGCGACAGGTCCCACGGGTTGCGCGGCTGACCGCCGGGGTGGTGGAAGCTCTCGCCCAGCGCGAACTCGGACAGGTTAAGCTTGCCCAGCAAAACGGCCCCGGCATCCTTGAGCTTCGCCATAACCACGGCGTCTTCATTCGGCACATGATTCCATTCAAGGGCAGAGCCGTAGGTGGTGCGGATGCCGGCGGTGTCGATCTGGTCTTTTACGGCCACCGGGATGCCGTGCATCGGCCCCCGGCTCCTGCCAGCCGCTATTTCCCGCTCGGCGTCCCGGGCTGCCTGGCGGGCCTCATCGCCGCACACGGTGATGTAGGAGTTCAGCCGACTGTCTATCCGGTCGATTCGCTCCAGGTAGGCATCGGCAGCTTCGACGGGGGAAAGCCGTCTCGACTGGATCAGCCTCCCCAGTTCGGCCGCGCCAAGAAAGGGTATTTCGCTGTCTGGAACATTCGCCATAAACACCGCTCCGGCTGCTGGAATTTACCAAATGGACGCTGGACCAGATCCCTGCGCTTTTGCATCCGATGGGCCGATGCAGCTAATCAGCCGGCCTGCTTCCAGCTCGCAGCGGCCGAGCAGCGAGCCGGAATTTACGCCCGGCAGTACGGACCAGCATACTGCGCTGGCAGTCGATGACACAATCGCCGGGCTATGCGCGCAGTTGGTAGCGCTGCACCTTGCCGGTGGCGGTCTTGGGCAGGTCTTCGACGAAGTTGACCCAGCGGGGGTACTTGTAGCGGGCCAGGCCTGTCTTACAGTGTTCCAGCAGCTCGGCGGCCAGTGAGTCGCTGGCATCCTGGGCGTCCTTCAGCACCACGAAGGCTTCCGGCTTGATCAGCTCGTCGGCGTCGGCGCGGCCCACTACCGCCGCTTCCAGCACCCGCGGGTGCTCGACGAGCCGCCCCTCGATCTCCACAGGCGAACACCAGATGCCGCCAACCTTGAGCATATCGTCGCTGCGTCCGCAGTAAAAGTAATAGCCCTCGGCATTCTGGAAGTAGGTATCGCCGGTGTTCAGCCAGCCGTCCACCATAGTTTCTGCGGTGCGCTCGGCGTTGTTCCAGTAGTGCGTGGCAGTAGAGTCGCCCCGGATGAACAGACGTCCCGTCTCTCCTGCCGGGACCGGGCGGCCGTCCTCGTCCACAATGCGGGCCTCGTAGCCCGGCACCGGGCGTCCACTGGCTCCGGGCCAGCAGTCGGCAGCGGTGTTGGATATGAAGATGTGCAAGGCCTCGGTAGAGCCGATACCGTCCAGTATCGGGGTTCCGGTGCGCTCCTGCCAGCGCCGGAAGATGTCGGCAGGCAGCGCCTCTCCCGCCGATACGCAGCATCGGAGCGACGACAGGTCGCGGCGCGCCTCATCCAGGGCCCGCAACTGCGCTGCATACAGCGTCGGTACACCGAAGTACAAGGTCGGCCGATGCTTTTCTATGACATCGAAAGTTGTTTCCGGTGTAGGGCGCTGCCCGATCAGCACCGCCGTCGCTCCAGCCCACAGAGGGAAGGTCATGGCGTTGCCCAGCCCATAGGCGAAGAACAGCTTGGCAGCAGAGAAACAAACGTCGCGCTCGGTTACGCCCAGTACGCCGACGGCGTAGTGGACGCAGGTGGTGACAATGTCCCGGTGCCTGTGAACGGCGCCCTTGGGCCGCCCGGTCGAGCCGGACGAATACAGCCAGAAGCACTCGGAGTCTGCCGACGTTGGGGCTGGTTCGAGGATGGCCGATGCTTCCGCCAGCATATCGGATACCGAGCCGAGGCCTTCGGTGCAGAGTATGAACGCGGGCTGATGCGCGGAGCCTGACAGGGCCCTGGCGATTTCGTTCCGGCATTCCGGCGAATAGACCAGGCCGGCGCACTCCGAGTCGTCAATGATGTACTGGTAGTCGTCGGCCCGCAGCAGCGTGTTCAGCGGCACAGGGGTCAGCCCGGCCTTAATAGCGCCCCAGAACAGGTAGAAGAACTCCGGGCAGTCCTTGATCACTATCAGCACCCGGCCCCCGGGTTCCCATGCCAGCGACCTCAGCAGGTTGCCGCAGCGGTTGACCCGCTCCGCCAACTGCATATAGCTGACCGTCTCGCCCGTGTCGTCGAAGACGATAGCCGCCTTACCGCCCCGCATTTCGTCCAGATGCCGGTCAATGAAAGGCACGGCTGCGTTGAAGGTATCCGGGTATTGAATGCGCGATGGGCTGACGGTATAGTCAACCGCGACGGTGTGCTGCTGCATGACGGCTCTCCGTGGCATTACCTGCCGGCTCAGTTGAAGCGCACGTACTCGAAGTTCCAGGGTTTGCCGTCTATGCCCCGCGCCGGGGGCGCGATCCACCCCGCGATCCGGTGCGGTTCGATGACCCGTCGCATCAGCGAATCCACGTAGGCCGTGTCGTCGTCCGTGGGCAGCCAGCGCGACACATTGGCCTTCCACTCTTCCTCGCTTATTACGCGCCCGTCGGGCGAGACCCGCACACCTGCGGCGTTCCCGATGCGGCGGTTGAAAAAGCGGTTGGGCAGTTCCAGCCGGAAATCTGCTCCCAGCGTTTCCAGGGCTCGGTTCCAGCGGTCCAGACCGCGCTGGCAGTCCTTGATATAGTCGTCGCGCAGCCGCTCGTTTACCGCGCTCAAGGCAGGCTGTTCCTCAACGATTATGCGGTCGCCCCGGATGTTGTGAACCGGCCACAGATCACCGGTCAGGCGGTGGTCGTCGTCCAGCCGCGACTCCAGGTAGCGGCCTTTCAGACCGGCGGTAAAGTAATTGGCGGCGTTGGTTGAGACTTCCTGCCCGAACAGGTCCACAGACACGCTGAAATGGAAGTTGATGTATTTCTGAAGGGTAGGCAGGTCGATAACGCCCTCAGCGCGCAGCCGCTCCGGGTCATCGACGCCCAGCTCGCGCATCACCTCGCCCGTGCGCTGCGCCACCCGCATCACCCCCGTTTCGCCCACGAACATGTGGTGGGCCTCTTCGGTGAGCATGAAGCGACAGGTGCGGGACAGAGGGTCGAAGCCCGACTCGGCCAGGGCGGCAAGCTGGTATTTGCCGTCGCGGTCGGTGAAGAAGGTGAACATCAGGTACGACAGCCAGTTGGGCGTCGCTTCGTTGAACGCTCCGAGGATGCGTGGGCGGTCGGCGTCGCCGGAGTGCCGCTCCAGCATAGCTTCGGCCTCCTCTCGCCCGTCCCGGCCAAAGAAGCCGTGGAGCAGATAGACCATGGCCCACAGGTGGCGGCCCTCCTCAACGTTGATCTGGAACAGGTTGCGCAGGTCGTACAGCGAAGGGCAGGTCAGCCCCAGCCGCCGCTGCTGTTCTACCGACGCCGGCTCGGTATCGCCCTGCGTTACGATGAGCCGCCGCAGCGGTGCGCGGTACTCGCCGGGCACCTCCTGCCATACAGGCTCGCCCTTGTGGTCGCCGAAGGATATGACCCGATCGGGGTCGGGCCTGGCCAGGAAAATGCCCCAACGGTACTCCGGCATCTTCACAAACCCGAAATTGGCCCAGCCATCGGACTCAACACTGACGGCGGTACGCAGGTAAACGTCGAAGTCGGCGGAGCCGTCGGGACCCATTTCGCGCCACCACTTCATGTAATTGGGCTGCCACGATTCCAGGGCGCGTTGCAGCCGCCGATTGTCCGACAGCCCTACGTTGTTGGGAATCCGGTCAGTGTAGTTGATGCTCATGGTTGCACCTCGCCCATCATTTCCTGGACGACAAGAGAGCGGCGCCCATCATGCGCGGCGGCGGTCGAACTCAGCCCTTGCGCCGGTGCCGTAGGCGTGCAGCGCACCCTGGCTGCCGGATGCGTTGGGGCGGTGGAAAATCCAGTTCTGCCAGGCGCTAAGCCGTCCGAAGATCTTGCTCTCCAGCGTCTCCGGCCCGGCGAAGCGAAGGTTGGCTTCCATCCCGGTCAGCGCGTCCGGCGAAAAGCTGGCCCGCTCCTCCAGCGCCAGACGCACCTCATCTTCCCAGTCGATGTCGTCGGGTATGAATGTGACCAAGCCCAGCTCGCCAGCCGCTCCGGCGTCCAGATCGCGCCCGGCGTGTTCCTCCAGCTCGTCGATGTTCAGGAAGCGGCCCTCTGCCCGGGTCCGGCCGTTGACCATCGGCAGCGGGCCGAAGTTCATACCGGTGAGCCGAACCGCCGGCGGTTCCTGGCCGTCATAGAGAACGCCGTCCAGCATATAGCATCGGTCGGCGGCCAGGGCCAGTTCCAGGAGTGTCCCGACGAAGCAGCTTCCCGGCTCGATAAGGGACACCAGCGACCGCGAGCTTACATCCAGCCGCTTGAGAGTGCGCTTCAGATACAGGGTAGTTTCCCGAACCAGCCAATGGCTGGACGATTCCAGCAGCAGGTTGTCGTATGCCTGCACCGCATCCGGGTCGCCAATGGCGCGAAACACCCAGGTCCCCACTTCCCCTTCGTTGGCCCGCAGGTGCAGAACAGCATCGTCCAGCTCACGAGCCAGGGCCAGCGGCCAGAATTGGTCGCCTTCGGCGCGGATTCCGTCGGCGTCATCCGGCGGGGGAGCAGACGGCGCCCGAATTTCGAAGAAGGCCGCGTTCAACGTCCGGTCGATTTCCACGGCGACGTGTTTGTAGGTTACGCTGTCGCCGGCGAACTCCCGCGACAGGGGCGTTAGAGCGATACCCTCCCCGGCTGCTGGCCGACGGCCCTCGGCGGCGAAGGCCCGCGCCCGCTCCGCCACGGCCTCATCGAAGCGGGATCTCGGAGCCAGCTCGTCCACCAGCCGCCATTTCAGGGCGCGGGAGCCGCGCACACCCTCGGATGCGGTGCACAGAAAGTCGGCGTAATCGCGCCTAACACGGCGCTTGTCCACCAGCCGGGTCAGCCCCCCGGTGCCAGGCAGGACGGCCAGGAGAGGAAGCTCCGGCAGGGACACGGCGCTGGAGCCGTCGTCCACCAGGATGATATGGTCGCAGGCCAGCGCCAGCTCATAGCCGCCGCCAGCGGCCGGGCCGTTGACGGCGCAGATGTATCGCTGGCCGGAGTGAGCGCTGGCGTCCTCAATGGCGTTGCGGGTCTCGTTGGTAAACTTGCAGAAGTTGACCTTCTGCCCGTGTTCGGCCTGGGCCAGCATCCGGATGTTGGCGCCGGCGCAGAAAACGCTCTCATGTCCCGACGTAACTACCACTGCGCCCACCTCGGGATGCTCGAACCTCAGGCGCTGCACTGCGTCATAGAGCTCGATGTCTACGCTCAGGTCATAGGAGTTCAGCTTCAACTCATAGCCGGGATGCAGAGGCGCGTCCTCCTGCACCCGCATAGTCAGGCGGGCCGCCGGGCCTTCCGCTTCCAGCCGCCAGTGCCGGTACTGTTCCGGCGACGTAGCGAAATCTATCCGCCCGCCTTTTGCCGACGCTCCAGCCAGGGTGAAATCTGCCGATGTCATGGCTGCCCTACCCTTGCGTCTGTCTTGCTTCGCATTGTATCAAACACGACCACATCAATCCCGCCGCTGCGTGGATCGGTACGTCAGGCCGGCGTACTAATCCATAGCAATTCAAACGCAAGCGGGGCGCAGGGGCGCGATGCGAACCCCTGCGCCCCGATGACGGACGCGAGAACCGGACGAGGTCGGCGCTTACTTCTACTACGGCCCCCAGACATAGTCGGTGCCGTCGGCGTGGCAATCCTGGCAGCCCACGACCTTACCTTCCTTGTCCACTGTGCCGTCGGCCTTTTCCTTCAGCCAGTACCAGTCGCTGTGATCGGGGTTGTAGCCCGACTTCTTGTACATGACGGTGACGGCGTCCAGGTCGCCTTCAGGGGTGTAATTTTCCTTAACGATGATGGCGCCGTCGGGCATGGTGGAGCCGATGGCTCCGAAAGCCGTCGGGTTCAGGCGGGTAGTCAGCTTCGCGCCGTGGGGGTCTCCGCCATCATACATTTCGGTTGTGCCGGGCCACAGCTTCCAGTCTGCATTGTTCTGGTAATCCACCTCATCCAGATAGGCCCGCATGGAAGCGGCGTTGGTATCGGGAAGGGAGGGAACGGGAGTCGAAGTAGGCTCCGATTCGCCGCAGGCCGCCAGAACCATGACCGCGCTTAAAATTCCGATGGCCGGCAACCAGAAGAGCCTTTGCTTTATGAACTTCGTGGACATAGGGGAGCTCCTGTACGCAATTGTATTTCGATATGCCAGTATATCGGATTCAAGGCCGGACAAGCAACGAATTTACGGCTGTCTATCGATTCTCTCTCAATTCCCGGTACGTATGGCTGCGCCGCCCAAATTGAGAAACGGCGCCGGCCGGCTTGCCGGTCGCTCATAAGCCCCCGGCTTCTTACCAGCCGGGGGCCTGCATCGGTCAGGTGGAGACCGGCCGGGGCGCGGCAGCTTTCACGCCTGCCGTGCGCCGGATATCCAGCCTATTGCGTCCACTGGAAAATTCGCTGTTTAGACCAGTTGTCGCAATCCCAGGAATACGACTCCACGGACACATAGTAGCGGGTTCCAGAAACCAGGCCGGTAAGGTCAACGCTGGGATTCTCTTCATCCTCAATGTCCCCCGTCGAGACCGTTTCGCCGGTATCCAGGTTCTCCAGGAAGTACGTATGGAGCTGCTCGTCGGCGGCATAGGTCTCGCAGCGTTTGGTGCCGCCGCCGGTCGGGGCCGGATCCCAGCTTGCGGTAGCCGTGGTTCCCGAATGGGTTACGTTAAGGTTGCGCACGCGCCGAGGGAGCCGCTTTTTGTTACCCATCGGCTTGCTGGGGGCGGAGACGGAGCTGCTGGTGAGGAACTTGTACGTTCCGGCGGTATCCGACCATTCGTCACAGCTGCTGCCGTAGGCAAACACCGTAACATAATACCATTTTCCGCCGATCAGCTCATCCACATACCAGCTAGGGTTCCCGGAGTTGGGATGAGGGACATCATCGGATTCCGCGGCGATTGGGAAGCCTGCTCCTCCCATGTCGTACACCTGGACGTTGTAATCCTCGGTCGCGCAGGAGCCGTTGACGCCGCTGCCGCCGGACTGCCAGGTGATGAGCGCCGTATTGCTGCTCGCTGTTACGCTGACGTTGGTGGGAGCGCTGGGGTAGGTAATGGACTGGGCTTGCAGAGGTTGAGACGCGAAAACGACGGCAAGCGCTGCCAGCGCGAAGGCGGACGCGAAAGCGGTAATGTATGGGATCGAAAGTAGTCTAGGTTTTGCCAAGGTAATGCCTCCAAGATTAAATGTGCCTGTTTCGGCCGGGAGGCACTACAACACACAAAAGGACAGGCGTCAAATGAACGTGGTTCCCGAATTAGGTTGCGTTAGGCTGCGCACGCGCCGCGGTAGCCCCTTTTTGTTGCCCGACCTGGAGGGCCCACGCACAATGTCTCGTCGCCAGTCCCGTTGCGCGCGTTGCGTCCAAAACAACCGCATCAGTCCATCCGTCTCTCTGCCCAGGCCAGTTGCGTCTCCCTTGAATCTCGCTACTGCCTTTTCCCTCGCTGAATGTAACCGGATTGCGCAAAGATTGTCATGTCCCCGTCCAACATGTCGTGCACCCGGACGAAGTAATCATCGGACGCGCAGGTTCCGCCGACGCCGCTGCCGCCGGACCGCCAGGCGATGAGCGCCGTATCGTTGCTCGCGGTTGCGCT
Source organism: Dehalococcoidia bacterium (assembly GCA_965115955.1). GTDB lineage: Bacteria > Chloroflexota > Dehalococcoidia > Lucifugimonadales > UBA3495 > VXOI01. The sequence continues at coordinate 655,550 of OZ220473.1, forward strand.
GACGTTGGCGGGAGCGCTGGGGTAGGTTCCGCCGTACTGGGCTTGCAGTGGCTGAGACGCGAAAACGACAGCAAGCACTGCCAGAGCGAAGGCGGCCGCGAAAGCGGTGATGTATTGAGCCGGGTCGATTGAGCCAGGTTGACACCGACTGGAGAGCGCTTCTATAATCCCGCCAATCCGCCTTGCCAGATCGGACCGGAGCGGAGAATTGGCCGTAACCGGACGGAATTAACAATTCAGCGTTTGTAGGCACGTAGGGGAGCTCGGTTGAGCCGGGCTGAGAGGGCGACCGACTGTCGCCGACCCTTGCGAACCTGATCTGGGTAATGCCAGCGTAGGGAATCGTCAAAAGGGCGCACATCTTTTGAGGACCGCCGGCTGGCAGAGCCGGCGGTTTTGCTTTTTCCCATTGGCCGCTTGAGTCGGATACAGGAAAAGGAGGGATCTTAATGGTTCAAACGGAATACACCAGCCAGTTCCAGGGCAAGTCTAACTTCCCGGCCAGCCGGAAGGTATATGCGGAAGGATCGCAGCCATCCGTCCGCGTGCCGTTCCGGCAGGTGACGCTGACTCCCACCACTGGCCGCTTCGGAAAGGAAGAGAACGCTCCCCTGTCGGTCTACGACACCAGCGGCCCCTATTCCGACCCCGACGCGTCTCTCGACCTGCGCCAGGGACTGCCGGCGCTACGCCGCGAATGGATTATGGAGCGGGGCGACGTAGAGGAATACGACGGTTACGGAGTGCCGTTGCGGGGCAAAAACGCGGCCCAGCCGTTCCCCGGCCTGACCCGCAAGCCGCTGCGGGCCCGGCCCGGGCAGGCACCAACCCAGATTCGCTACGCCCGAGAGGGCATAATCACGCCCGAGATGGAGTTCATCGGCATCCGCGAGGGCATAGACCCTGAATACGTGCGGCAGGAAATGGCGCGGGGCCGGGCCATCATCCCGGCCAACATCAACCACCCGGAGAGCGAGCCGATGATCATCGGCCGCAACTTCCTGGTCAAGGTCAATGCCAACATCGGCAACTCGGCCATCACCTCTTCCATAGAAGAGGAGGTGGAGAAGATGCTGTGGGCCACCAAATGGGGCGCCGACACGGTGATGGACCTTTCCACTGGGCGCGACATCCACACTACCCGCGAGTGGATTCTGCGCAACTCTCCGGTTCCCATCGGCACGGTTCCCATCTACCAGGCCTTGGAGAAGGTGGGCGATAACCCCGAGGAGCTGACCTGGGAGCTATACCGCGAGACGCTGATTGAGCAGGCGGAGCAGGGCGTGGACTATTTCACCATCCACGCCGGAGTGCGGCTCCAGTACGTGCCGCTGACCGCCAACCGCATCACCGGCATCGTGTCGCGCGGCGGCTCGATCATGGCGAGCTGGTGCCTGGCTCATCACCAGGAGAATTTCCTGTACACCCATTTCGAAGAAATCTGCGAAATCATGCGCGCCTACGACATATCCTTCTCGCTGGGCGACGGCCTGCGCCCCGGAAGCATAGCCGACGCCAATGACGAGGCGCAGTTCGGCGAGTTGCAGACCTTGGGAGAGCTGACCCAAATCGCCTGGGAGCACGACGTTCAGGTTATGATCGAGGGGCCGGGCCATGTCCCGATGCACAAAATCAAGGAAAACATGGACCGGCAACTGGAAGTGTGCCACGAGGCGCCTTTCTACACCCTTGGCCCGCTGGTAACCGACATTGCGCCGGCCTACGACCACATCACTTCGGGCATCGGCGCTGCGATGATCGGGATGTACGGCACCGCCATGCTGTGCTACGTGACACCCAAGGAACATCTCGGCCTGCCCCACCGGGAGGACGTTAAGACCGGCGTCATCACCTACAAGATCGCCGCCCACGCCGCCGACGTCGCCAAAGGGCATCCCATGGCCCAGCAGTGGGACGACGCGCTGTCGAAAGCCCGGTTCGAGTTCCGATGGGAAGATCAGTTCAATCTGGCCCTGGATCCAGACACGGCCCGCGACTATCACGACGAGACGCTGCCGGCCCAGGGCGCCAAGGTGGCCCATTTCTGCTCTATGTGCGGCCCCAAGTTCTGCGCCATGAAGATCACGCAGGACGTTCGGGAATACGCCAGGAACCAGGGCGTGACCGTAGAGACGGCCTTCGACCGGGGAATGGAAGAAAAAGCCAGAGAATTCCGCGAATCCGGCGGGAAAATCTATCAGAAGGCATAAGCGCGGAAGGCGCAGCCAACACGACAGACGGGGGCGATTTGCAAATCGCCCCCGTCTTGTCGAAGATATACTGGGAACCATTATGGAGGATTGGCTGATGGCAATTTACTTTCTGCTGGGAAGGCTTGGCGGCGAGGGACAGCGAATGCTGCACAGCAACCCTGACCTGGTTTCAGACACGGCCGCTGCCCTGGAGGTCGACGGCGCGAAGATACTGGGGCAGTACGCCGTGCTGGGACACTATGACTTCATCACCATGGTGCTGGCAGACGAGAACGAAGCGGTGGCCCGCCTCTCGGCGGAGTTCGGAGCGCGAACCGGACTGCACTTCGAGACGCTGTCTGCAGTAACCGTAGGCTTCCTGGCCGACCAGGACCCTTCCGGCAGCATGCCGGACCAGACGTCGGTGCAGATGGGAAGCGGAAACGGCGCAGACGGCTGACGCTACCGCTCGCAAACCAACCCCCTGTGCGCCGGTTCCGGCGGGGCAGCGCCCGGGCAACGCCCCGGAGCGCTCCCCCCTGCCCCAGGGATGCAATACCGAACCTGCCCCGTGCGGCAAAAAGGAGAGTCCAGGAGAAAATCCAGGACATCCTCCAGCCGAGACAGAGAGTCGCATTCCATATCAGCTTCGGTGAGAGTGGTGGTCATTTCCTCCAGCTCACCACGCCCAAGATATCAAGAACAATGAAAACCGCCAGAGCTGTGTATAGTACGATGAACAGAATTGGTATCCATCGTTCTATAGTTGTAACTGCCCGATAAGTCTTGCCTCGCCCATTCTCGGCCAGTTGCCATTCGTACTGATACATCGCAGCGGGCAGATGGCTTTCAAATTCATGGATAACATCGAACTTCACCTGGTTCAGGTCAGCATGTGACTTGATGATTGAATACCAGATGCAGGAAACCAAAACTCCTACTACAGGAATAACCAGCGTCCAGTAACCTGAACCAAAACCTGCCGGCTGAAAGCCATAAAACGCCACCAAGGCGGCATTGAGGGTCAGAAAGTAACGGATCGAGGCAATACGTCTTGAGCTGACGTTCTCAGCTGACTGCACATAGACCTTGTACTGCTCCAAGAGATCCTTGTTAAACGACCCTTGGTAAGTCTCTCTGGTGAACTGGAGTAGTCTTTTGCTTGTTTGGTCAGACACGGATTATCTTGTTTCTGCGATCAGTCGTTTCAGGTTTTTCCAGGTCCAATTGTGTATCTGGTCTGACTTAAGGGCCATGGCTGGCTTGGTGCAGCGCTGTTTTGGACGTCCTCGCAACAGAAAATAGGGCTTATTTTCCTCGTGGATAATGGACAGTTCGGCCGCCACGCCTTTTGCCTCGTGCGTATGTTCTCCACAGATGACAATGGTAAGGTCGGCTCGCCGGATGCGTTCTCGAACTCGCTGCCTCCAGTTCTCATCAAAGGGTTCATGCACCGAGTAGTCAGCAATGTTGAAGGGGGAATCATTCATATCCGCCTGGCCGATCAGGGCATCCCGAAGCTCCTCGTCGTGGTCAAAGTCAAAACTGATGAATACCCGCTTCATAGCCATGTTTCAATCTCCTATCGGATAGTGCTTGGGGCAGCAACCCTCTCGAACCCAGCTTCGAGAATTATATACCGCAAGTATATCACGCAAATCAGCTATAGAGTGAAACGCTGCCGCGTCCTGCATAATTCATCGTCCGGTTTGCCGATTCGAGTCGGGCGTTGCACCGCCGGCAACTACTTGGATAGCGAACTCCAAAGCCAGCATTACCGTAAAAGAACTGTAATCCGTGTCTATCTCCGTCATAGGTATTGCCTGGTAGCGACTGCCCCACAGTGGAACTACAGCCCCCCAACGCCTTCACCGCCCCTCCAGTATCTCCTCGATTTCCTACGGCGTCAGCCGATCCGGGAACAGGCCGTGCAGTTCGGCGAACAGGTCGGGCATCGATTCGCCGCGTCGCCGTCGTCCAGCTTTGGCGCCCGCCGGGTCAAAGTCCACGAACTGCCGGATAAACAAGGCGCGGGCTGTCTGCTCCGGCGTCTCGTTCATCCGTGCAGTTCAGCTCAATCTTGTCGTCCAGCACGCCGAGGATGCTCTTGGGGACATATCGCCGATTCCTCATCCAGGCATTTTAGGGAGAGTTCGGGCGAGCGCGTTCCGGCCGAGCTGGCGGGGAATGTGAGACCGGGATTCACCCATGTGACCACGGGACACCGAACGACACGCCTGGTGGAGGCTGCATCGGACAAAGCGGATATACCCGTTCTGCGGCAATCGGCGGTGATATTCAGGGCGCTCCCTCGTGTCCAGCCTGGTGCAGTAGTGCACGGTTCAGGGCATGGAGCGGGCGCATTATATGAGAATCAGTTGTATGAGGTTGGCAAACCTGCCGGATTATGCTACCATCATCCCGTCAATTAGGGCCAATGAACACACACGTCGAGCAAGAGGTTCGGGGTTATCGCGTTGCCTGATCTGCTCCGCGACGAATAGCGTCTGCGATTGGTTTGAGCCTATCCGCTGGCTTGAAGGCCAGGTATGCGCCTGTCGTGACAGCCACCGGACACAGAAAGTCTACTACGCTAAATGCGCTTATAAAGAAGCGTTATCATTGGAAAATTGCCGAATTCAGGAACTGACAATCAGGGCCAGGTTATTTTGACGTCATCCACCGGTTTTCCTGACTATAAGAGTGGAGTTCAGGTGGTGCGCTTTGCCTTAACGGGAAAGGCGCTGCCCATATCTATCGATACCCTCCGCTGGGGCGAGCTGGCCCGCAAGTCCGTGATGGCCCAATATGGCAGACAGAACGGAAGGGCATCATCTCCGGCCCTATCAGGCAAAGATGCCCATGGGAGCCCATTGAAAGGGCACGAACACAGCTTCTATTTGCCCACTGACGAGGACGGCGACGGGCGACTGGATCACCTCACTGTCTGGGCGCCATGCGGGCTCAGTGCAGAAGAGTTTCGAGCTGTGGTGTCAATAGCCGCGCTCAACCCCGGCGGACATCAGGATCCCCTTTGCCTGGTCTACCAATCCCACGGCGACGCCGGCGATTTCGTCGACGTCTCCCCGCTGTTCAAGAGTTCCAGAGGCTGGAGGTCGCTAACGCCTTACATACTGACGCGTCATGTCAAGTTCCGAGGGCCAAGGAGCGCTGGCGGACGCCGGGAAATGGTTGACGGCCCCAGGGAGCAGATTGTTCGAGAGTTTTCCCTCCGTTGGCCTGCAGGCCCAAGCTTGGTGAGAGTGCGTGTTCAGGACTCCAAAATGCTCATCGCGCCCATGCATGCGGGTCAATCGCCCGGGTTCAGGCCCTTCAATTATTTCGTACATAAACAAGGGGGTGGCTCCAACGGGGGCGGAATGTTCAATTTCGAGATCGAGTTTGACAGTCCAGTTTCTGGCCCGTTGGCTTTGGGATTCGCCTGCCATCAAGGTTTGGGAGTCTTTGTACCCACGGACGGTTAGGATATGAGCGAAGCAATTTATCTGTCTTGCGACTTTTCCGGCATCCAGAATTATGTGCTGGCGGTCAAGAGCCAGGGCAAGGCCCAGGCAAAGCGCCTGCGGGCCCGCTCCTTTCTGCTGGAGATCTACGAACATGCAGCCCTCGCAATAACAGTCAAACGCCTGGCCGTATCGCACGACAACGTTCTCATATCAGGCGGCGGCGGTTTCCTCGTTAAACTGCCCACTGATACGTCGCCGACGAAATTGGAGGAACTCGCGGCTGATTTGCAGCGGATGCTGTGGGAAGAAACCAGGGGCGAGGTGCATATCTCTATGGGCTGGGGTAATACGCCCTTAAGCGCCCGTGAACAAATGACATACCGCAAGCGCCAACCGGACTCCTCCGTCCTGCAAGCCGGCGAGGCATGGGACGAAAGCAGCTTGAGCCAGCCGCCCCTGGGGGAACCGTGCGATGTGTGCGGACAGTCTCCCGGGCAGCGGCGGATACAGGACGAGGACGAAAATGCTCTGCACTGCGAAAACTGCCTGAATGCCCGCAGGTTGGGCGAGTATCTCACTGACTGGCAGTGGATGCAGCGCTCCAAAGGTTCCGGGTCGATACAGGCCCTGGGCGTTGGGTTCGAGCATGTGAGAAACCGGACGTGCGATTCCTTCCGTGTTAGCCGCTGGATACCATCGGAAGGTCGAGACCCTTTGACATTCGAGGAGATATCTGAGAAAGCTCAGGGCGATAATCGTCTCGCCATACTGAAGGCCGACGTGGACGACATGGGCGCGAAAGTTGACGAGATTGCCAGGCAAGGCTCACCGGAGGGGGAGCAGCCCTACAAACAACTTAGATGTTTCAGTCGCAGTCTCCACACTTTCTTCGTGGAGAAAGTCCAGAACATGCTGGAAAAGTCCTGGCCTCTGATATACACCATTTACGCTGGCGGCGATGACCTGCTGCTGGTGGGGCCCTGGAACGTCATACTCGACTTCGCCGGTTTCCTTGCTAAAGAGTTCGAATCCGGTCCAGGAAGCGAGCATCAGCCCCTTACCCTTAGTGCGGGGGTTGCTCTCGCATCCTACCGCGTGCCCATCCGCAACTCGGTTGAAAGCGGAGAGGACCTGCTGAAAGAAGCCAAGGGGCAGGAAGGCAAGAACAGTTGCGCCGCCCTCGGCAGCGTATGGAAGTGGGGAAGCCATGACTCAGTAGTAGGAGACGGCAAGAAACTGGCGCGCTGGATCGGCGAGGGCCTGGCGTCCCGCTCGCTGCTGCACAGGCTGTTGAGCCTGGCCGAAAGCAATGACCCGGAGAGGGCGGCCCGGTGGTCGTATCAGGTACACCGCAACGTCCAGAACAAGCGGCGAGGCGCCGAGCTTCTGGGCTGGGCCGACAGGACGATGCATTATCTGGAAAGCGACAAGCAGCTTGCATCAGAAGCCGCAGCGAGCATCAGATACGCCCTGCTGGCAACGAGGCGTCCATCAAGGAGGGGCGAATGAGCATGAGAGACGCATTCAGGAAGGCAGGCTTCGATGTGCCCGACGAACAGGAAAGGAGGCCGGAAATGCCCAGACCGCGTAGCGGAAATAGAACGCGGCAAGACCGCGATCACCGGGCGGACAGTAGACAGCAAGAGCAGACCACCCCCAAATTCCCTGATTCGTACTTCGTACCGGATGAGGGCGGCATACCCTGTCTTCAGACGGACTTCGTCTCGAAGAAGCTGGTTGACCCATTGGCTAGACAAATGTCAGAAGCCAATCCCAGGCTGACCACCGGACAGATTCGCCGGTTCTTCAACCACTGCCGGGAGATAGAACGCAGACTGAAGGTTGACGGCGAGAGCTGGCTGCAAGTAGCCGCGGATTTCGAGAGACTCAGCGCCCACGCCCAGAACGCCAGCTCAGGCCAGAAGATACCCAGAGAGTTCCAGGGGTTCATTGACCGCAACGTAAACAGAGTCACCTTCCACGAGGACCCGCGCTTCGCGTTCCTCGAAGGATTCATGCCCCATTTCGAGGCGCTGGTGGGCTTTGGCGCTGCGCACATGAGAAATATGTAAGGAGTCGAACGATGAAGAGAACAGGCATCCACACGATCAGCTTCACCGTCCGCTGTGAAAGCGGTCTGCACATCGGCGGCTCGCAGGACGAACTGACCATCGGCGGGTCAGACAATCCCGTAATCAAGAACCCGGCCACCGGCAAGCCGTACATTCCGGGATCGTCCCTCAAAGGGAAGATGCGCAGCGAACTGGAGAAGCAGCAAGGCCGAGTAACCAACTCCCGCCCCTGTAGCTGCAACCACGAAGATTGCCCAGTCTGCCGCGTGTTCGGGTCCCACAGCAATGAAAGCCCCCTAGGCCCTTCCCGCATCATCGTTCGCGACGGCAGGCTTGCCATGGGCGGCCGAATAGAAACCAAATCCGAGACCGCGATAGACCGACAGACCGGCGCAGCGCAGCGCGGGAGTTTGCGCAATGGTGAGCGGGTAGTCGAAGGCAGCGAATTTTCGATGAGCATCGTTCTGCAAGTCTTCGACAACGACGATGATTTCAGATACAAAGAACACTGGGGCGGCGGCGCCCTTCAGGCTGTGGTGTTCGAATGCCTGGATCTGGTGGAGATGACGGGGCTGGGCGGCGGCGTTAGCCGAGGGTCAGGCGCAGTCAGTTTCCACAACCGGAAATTGGACGGAACACCGTGGACGAATTAGTCCGGATCAGCATCAGGCCTTTGGGAGGATGGATCACGCCCTGGCAGGCCGATTCTCTTATGGGCGCTCTGGCAGTGGCTTGGGTGAGATCTCATGGGCCGGAGACCTTGCGGCGCGACTTTCTCGACCCATGGCTGGCCCATGAGCCGCCCTTCGTCATATCCAACGCCTTCCCGGGCGACTCCCTACCTGCTCCGGCCAGCCTTGCCCTGCCCATGTGGGACTGGCCTCGCGAGAATTTCAAGGATGTCAAAAATCGCCGGTGGCTGTCTCCGTCCGGTTTCAGAGAAATACAACGGGGAAAGAGGCCAACGCTGGAAGATGCTCCCGAAGTAGACATACGCAACCATGTCCGTATGCGCAACTCGATCTCGCGGGATACCAACACCACGTCTGGAGAAGGAGGGGAGCTCTTTCCCGTTCCGTACTCGGAGCTCAGCCTGCCCAACGCCAGCATGACGCTTTACGCCCGCGCCACCAGCGCCGGTTTGGACATCCTCACCAGCGCACTGGAATTGCTGGGGCTGACCGGATACGGAGCGCGCGCATCCACCGGACACGGCGGATTCGAGATGGAAGGGAGCCCGACTCCATCTCCCGAACTGGACGACGTATCCGACGCCAGCGGGTTTGTTTCTCTTTCAACTTTTCAACCTTCGCCCACAGACCCTGTGGAGGGATACTGGCGAAGTTTCGTCAAATACGGCAAGCTGGCCCCGGAATTCCACGACGCCGCGATCTTCAAGCGCCCCCAGGTGATGCTGGAACCCGGAGCCTGCTTCCGCACCGGCGGCCCGCCCGGAGCCTTCTACGGCGGCGCCATCGGGCCAGACAGGCTGCTCGGCGAAAGCGACCGAGAACGCCTGGCCCGCAGGAACGTCCATCCGATACAGGCTGCCTTCGCACTGGCAGTCCCGATAGTTTGGAAAAAGGAGGCCGAATGATGACATCTCGAGGGCTCATCGCCACTGTCGGCGGCACCGCCGAACCGATAATAGAGACTATCAAGTCTAATCAGCCGGAGTTTGCGCTGTTTATAGTATCCGCCGATTCGCGTGATACCGCTGAACTGGCGGTTGAGGCCAGCGAACTGACCCTGCCGATGAGATACGAATGTCTGGTAGTATCTGACCCGCAGCATTTCGGAACCAGTTACGAAGAAATCCTGCAAGGCACTGAGAAATGGCTCGCCGAACATAAGCTATGCGCTCTGGAAGTGACAGCGGATATAACCGGAGGCACCAAGGCACTATCCGCCGCCCTCGCTCTTTCCGGCGCCGAACGGTTCCGGAAGTTCACATACATCGGCGGCGACAACCGCGACAAAGGCGGCCTGGGCACGGTGATCAGTGGATCAGAAGAGATTGTTACCAGCCTGAACCCTTGGGACACATACGCTGTGAGGGACCTGGAGCGGGCCAACCGGCTGCTGGAAAAGTTCCACGCCGACATAGCTGCCATACTCCTTGAGGAAGCCGCTGGCAAGTGCGGCGATTCCTACAAAAGGCAGTTGGTAACTTTCTCGGCTCTTGCCAAAGCTCTGGCGGCGTCCGACCGTTTCGACTTCTCAAAAGCTGTCTGCATCTACGAGAAGCGCCGCGAGGAACTGGCTGAGGCTTTCGATGCCGATACCTTCGCCAAACTGGAAGAACTTTACCTGCGCTGGCAAAAACTGCTGGATGAAACGAAAGATAAAAACGTGACGCCGGGGCGCGAGACGCTGCTGGAGCTCTTCGCCAACGCGGAGCGCCGCAAAGCCCAGGGCCGCTGTGACGACGCAGTGGGCCGACTCTATCGCGCCGTGGAATTGCACGGGCAGCAACTAGTCAAGCAAGCCTTCAAGGGCGAATTGGGCCACCTCAAACTTCGTTTAATTCCTGAACACCATCGCGAACAATTCTGCAAAGACTTTCGCTCCTCTAGCTCTACTGGGGTTTATAAACTGTCGCTCACAGATCTATACAGGAGCCTGAAATTCAGCGAGTGCCCTTCCTTGAGAAAAAAGGTCAACATAGGCTATCAGCTCAGACAGTACACGGAACTGCGAAACAATTCGCTGATTGCCCACGGCGTAAAACCCTTCCCCAATGAGAAATTCAAAGAGTTCCGTAAGGCTGCGCTACAAGGCTCTGGTCTGAAAATGAACGACGTCCCCCGTTGGCCGTCACTGCAACTGAAACTGCTGTCTTAGCAGCAAGTAGAGGGCTTCACAATTTTCCCTGCTCACTCGCTATAATTCATGTCAACTGCGTCGCTCTGGAACAAGTGCGGCCAGGGATAGCGGGGTGAGAGATGGCAAGAAATGCCCTCGAAGGAAAATCGAAGATAACCGGCGGGCAGACCGATGTATCCGCCAGCCCTCCCGAACTGGTCCCTGCTCGGATGCTCAACGAGTATGCTTACTGCCCCCGCCTGGCCTACCTGGAGTGGGTGCAGGGCGAGTTCAGAGACAGCGCGGATACTGTCGAGGGCCGTTTACAGCATCGCCGGGTGGACCAGCCTTCGGGAACCCTGCCCGTCCGGTCTGCCGACTCGCCGGACAAAGATGCCGGTGCGCAAGAAACCATTCACGCCCGTTCCGTGACTCTTTCTGACAATGCTCTGGGCGCCATCGCCCGCATCGACCTGATAGAAGGCCAAGGCAGCGTCGTCACCCCTATAGACTACAAACATGGCAAAGTTCCCGACGTTCCCGAGGGAGCGTGGGAGCCGGAACGGGTTCAGGTCTGCATTCAGGGATTGCTGCTCCGCGCCAACGGTTACACCTGCACCAAGGGGATGCTCTACTTCGTGGAGTCCCGGAAGAGGGTAGAAGTCCCGCTCGACGACGTCCTCATCGCGCGCACATTGAAGCTTTTATCGGGCATCAGAAACATGGCTGCATCAGGGCAGATTCCCCAACCGTTGGTAGACAGCCCCAAGTGCCCTAAATGCTCTCTGGTGGGCATTTGCCTCCCCGACGAGGTGAATTTTCTCTCCGCCAAAGACCAGGCCATTAAGCCGGCTGACGTTCGCCGAATGGCCCCGGCCAGGGATGACGCTATCCCTGTTTACGTCCAGACCCAAGGCGCCGTCGTCGGAAAGTCCGGCGACCAGCTAGAAGTGAAACAAAAGGGGCAAATGCTGCAAAAGGTTCGGCTTATGGAAATCTCCCATCTGGCCCTCTTCGGCAACGTCCAAGTTACCGCCCAAGCGCTTCGGGAGTTATGCAGCCGGAATATCCCCATTTGTTACTTCACATACGGCGGATGGTTCAGCGGCATGACCACCGGAATGGGGCACAAGAACGTAGAGTTGCGTTGCCGCCAATACCTGGCGGCGATGCAGCCCGAAACTGCTCTGCCCATCGCCCGTCAAATGGTGTTTGGGAAGATAAAGAACTGCCGCACACTGATGCGCCGAAACCACCGGGAAGCGCCCTCATCCATTATGACCGAGCTGAACCGGCTGGCAGGCCGGGCGCAGACAGCCCCGTCTATGGATACTCTGCTGGGCATAGAGGGAGCCGCAGCCCGCACTTACTTCTCGGAATTCAACGGAATGATAAAGACCAATCCTCTAGAATTCGATTTCCAGGGGCGTAACCGTCGGCCTCCCCGGGACCCGGTAAACGCTGTCCTTTCATTTCTCTACGCCATGCTGATCAAGCAAGCCATGATCACAGCCGCCGTCGTGGGTTTCGATCCTTATCTGGGATTCTACCACCAGCCCAAATACGGCAAGCCGGCTCTCGCACTGGATCTGGTGGAGGAGTTCCGTCCTCTGATTGCAGACTCGGTATGCCTGACCCTTGTCAACAACGGAGAGCTCAGGCCAGAGCACTTCATCACTCGCAGAGGCTCGACCGCGCTCACGCAGAGCGGCCGCCGCAAAGTCATCGAAGCCTGGGAACGGCGGATGGACACCCTGGTTACACATCCTATTTTCGGATATGCGGTAAGCTATCGACGCATTCTGGAAATACAAACCCGGCTTCTGTCCCGGCATTTACAAGGAGAACTGCCGCTATATTCAGTATTCAGAACGAGGTAGTTATGCGCAACAGATATCTGGTGTGCTATGATGTTGCCGACCCCAAGCGTCTGACCCAGACCTACAAGAAGATGAATGGGTTTGGCGAACCGGCGCAATACTCAGTGTTCATCTGCGACCTGTCTCCCAAGGAAAGGGTATTGCTGGACGCAGCCCTGACTGAAATCCTCAACCTGAAGGAGGACCGGGCCTTGATTGTGGACATGGGGCCTTCGGAAGGACGGGGAAGCGAGAGCTACACTGTATTGGGAAAAGCCCGGGAAATGCCGGCTAGGAGGGCAGTAGTGATATAAATTGGGCAGGCGACCCTTTGCGAGAGCTCTGGCAGTGAAGCCTGCCCCTTGAACCTCTCGCAACCCGTCAGCTACAAAACAGTAACGACAGACTGGGCCAGCATGTCAGCGTTGCAAATTTCACGCGATATAATAACGGAAATCTTAAATTCCCCTCTGTCCGGCAGCACAAATCGGCAGGCAGAAGGGTTTCCGCCGTCGAAAGACGGCGGCTCCATTGAAGCCGCCCAGAACGCCAGCTCAGGCCAGAAGATACCCAGAGAGTTTCCGCCGTCGAAAGACGGCGGCTCCATTGAAGCAGGGTCGATGTCGATGTCTTCCCCCGGTGGGCGGAGGTTTCCGCCGTCGAAAGACGGCGGCTCCATTGAAGCATGACCTTATTCGCGAACGATTCGAGTGTGGACAGTACGTTTCCGCCGTCGAAAGACGGCGGCTCCATTGAAGCACGACGGCACCAGCAAAAAGGCCCCTGTGGTACCGCGTTTCCGCCGTCGAAAGACGGCGGCTCCATTGAAGCTCGAAGATAAACCGCGAGGTGTCTGGCCCGTGTTCGTCCGGTTTCCGCCGTCGAAAGACGGCGGCTCCATTGAAGCATGATTTCCATGGTCATCCTCCTCATATGCCTCTAACGGTTTCCGCCGTCGAAAGACGGCGGCTCCATTGAAGCAGGGTTAAGCCGCTGATGAGCTTGTCGACGCTGCTCTCGTTTCCGCCGTCGAAAGACGGCGGCTCCATTGAAGCATCGCTATCGTATCCCGGTATACGGCCGGCCTCGTGAGTTTCCGCCGTCGAAAGACGGCGGCTCCATTGAAGCCTGCGAACATGACTGACAATCAGAAGGCAGCGTACACGTTTCCGCCGTCGAAAGACGGCGGCTCCATTGAAGCACGCTCGCATCGGAGACGTCGTTCAGCTCACTCCAGGTTTCCGCCGTCGAAAGACGGCGGCTCCATTGAAGCCATTCCGTTGAGAGTCATCTGGAAGATAAACGACTCGGGTTTCCGCCGTCGAAAGACGGCGGCTCCATTGAAGCATAGACCCTGCGCTGGACAGCGGGCGTGCAGACACAGTTTCCGCCGTCGAAAGACGGCGGCTCCATTGAAGCTTGGGTTTCGAGATGATAGGCTTTGCTGGTCTCCATGTTTCCGCCGTCGAAAGACGGCGGCTCCATTGAAGCGTTTATTAAAATAATAGTTGCTTTTTTACCGCCATAGTTTCCGCCGTCGAAAGACGGCGGCTCCATTGAAGCTCAGGGGTGTCAATACCCCAATCCGCTGGGAGATCATGTTTCCGCCGTCGAAAGACGGCGGCTCCATTGAAGCCCGACCGCGTCGGAGGCCTCCTCTAGAGCCTGTACCGCGTTTCCGCCGTCGAAAGACGGCGGCTCCATTGAAGCCCCCACCAGCAGCCGGAGGCGCTGGAGCAGGATTTCAAGTTTCCGCCGTCGAAAGACGGCGGCTCCATTGAAGCCCCCGCACACGCGGGGATAGACCTCTGCCTGGCTGGCGGGTTTCCGCCGTCGAAAGACGGCGGCTCCATTGAAGCGATTATCGGCAGAAATTACATACCTTATCACTCTCCTCGAGTTTCCGCCGTCGAAAGACGGCGGCTCCATTGAAGCGAACAGGTAGTCGCAGATGGCGCGGCGTTCCTGAAAAAGTTTCCGCCGTCGAAAGACGGCGGCTCCATTGAAGCCCAGCTTTTGGAGCTGACGCCATCAGAACTAATCGGCCAGGTTTCCGCCGTCGAAAGACGGCGGCTCCATTGAAGCTCTAGGTCCCCGCACGCCTCCAACGCTGGATGGCGGCCGAGTTTCCGCCGTCGAAAGACGGCGGCTCCATTGAAGCCTGTCCACAAACCCGGAGCGGCGGCGGCGTATGGATGTTTCCGCCGTCGAAAGACGGCGGCTCCATTGAAGCGACGAATCATAGGCTGCATCAATGCCGGAGTTGGCGGGTTTCCGCCGTCGAAAGACGGCGGCTCCATTGAAGCCTTTTGAGGCACGCTGTTCGGGTTGAAGTTGCCCTCGAAGTTTCCGCCGTCGAAAGACGGCGGCTCCATTGAAGCACCTCGAGACAGCTAGCTGTCCCGTAGGCATTGCGGCTGGTTTCCGCCGTCGAAAGACGGCGGCTCCATTGAAGCGGTAGTCGTTCAGCGATTCCACTTGCGCCAGTCCAGGTTTCCGCCGTCGAAAGACGGCGGCTCCATTGAAGCCCCATCGAAATCGAGTTGGGGCCCAACTGGGGTCAGCTGTTTCCGCCGTCGAAAGACGGCGGCTCCATTGAAGCACCGAACCCGCGCACCGCTACGCCATGTGGTTCGCAGGTTTCCGCCGTCGAAAGACGGCGGCTCCATTGAAGCTCCAACCCTCCTTAATTCTTTTGCCGCCGTTGCCGGTTTCCGCCGTCGAAAGACGGCGGCTCCATTGAAGCCCCCGCACACGCGGGGATACACAGCTTCGGCGCGCCGGGTTTCCGCCGTCGAAAGACGGCGGCTCCATTGAAGCTATGCTTTCGTGAACGAAATCGTCGCCATTTCTGGCCTCGTTTCCGCCGTCGAAAGACGGCGGCTCCATTGAAGCTTGTACTGGCCTTCAATCTCCATTGCAATCCTCTCTTGTTTCCGCCGTCGAAAGACGGCGGCTCCATTGAAGCCGGGTTGTCGAACGGGCGGCCCATGAGGGGAACCAGCGGTTTCCGCCGTCGAAAGACGGCGGCTCCATTGAAGCGGCATTTAGCTACCCCAGCAGAGGGCAGCATAACCCTGTTTCCGCCGTCGAAAGACGGCGGCTCCATTGAAGCGGGAACCAGCAGGGGGATTTCGTTAGTCCGCTTTGCCGGTTTCCGCCGTCGAAAGACGGCGGCTCCATTGAAGCCTGACTGCTGACGAGCATCCAGGGGCCGCTCGCCAGGTTTCCGCCGTCGAAAGACGGCGGCTCCATTGAAGCCCCTGGGGCGCAGACATGAGGGTCAAGCCGGATATGAGCGTTTCCGCCGTCGAAAGACGGCGGCTCCATTGAAGCTGACGAATGCATCAAAGCGTTCTATCTGGTGGAGTTTGCCAGTTTCCGCCGTCGAAAGACGGCGGCTCCATTGAAGCCCCCTGTCCTCCCTGAAACAGCGGGGGATTACTTTCGCGTTTCCGCCGTCGAAAGACGGCGGCTCCATTGAAGCCCCGCTTCAGCCGTGAGGCGTTCATCGTGCTCACAGAGTTTCCGCCGTCGAAAGACGGCGGCTCCATTGAAGCTCCTGGGCGTCCATGGCGCCCTCCTCGTTTAGATTGGGGGTTTCCGCCGTCGAAAGACGGCGGCTCCATTGAAGCGTCCCTTTGCCAGCAGCCCCGGTATAATCCACCGCGTTTCCGCCGTCGAAAGACGGCGGCTCCATTGAAGCGGGCAGTAGGGAGCGCAGGGCGGAGCGAGCGCGCACGTTTCCGCCGTCGAAAGACGGCGGCTCCATTGAAGCGATATGGTGGTTCATAGAGTACAAGCCGCAGGTTCTATGGAGTTTCCGCCGTCGAAAGACGGCGGCTCCATTGAAGCGATGCCATGGTCACTTCCTCCTTGCGGGGCCGTGTTCGGTTTCCGCCGTCGAAAGACGGCGGCTCCATTGAAGCCATCGGTTGTCGAGGAGGTCGCCGAGGCGTCGATGCGCGTTTCCGCCGTCGAAAGACGGCGGCTCCATTGAAGCCTCCTTGGGCGCTTGGCCCCGAGCGGGAGCGTCCGCTCGAGTTTCCGCCGTCGAAAGACGGCGGCTCCATTGAAGCTTTACTCCCGGTGACTGCCAGATCTGGACTTCTCCCCAGTTTCCGCCGTCGAAAGACGGCGGCTCCATTGAAGCGTCTAATAGTGATAGCGATATAGTTAGGTCTTTGTTGTTTCCGCCGTCGAAAGACGGCGGCTCCATTGAAGCTCATAGATAGCGGGCGTGTCTAGGGTATGAAAATGAGTTTCCGCCGTCGAAAGACGGCGGCTCCATTGAAGCCTCTACACGGATGTAAACCCCACCAAGTTCTCCGGACGTTTCCGCCGTCGAAAGACGGCGGCTCCATTGAAGCCCACGGCCGACCTGGAAATACCGGCGGGGCGCGTGGTTTCCGCCGTCGAAAGACGGCGGCTCCATTGAAGCGCCTGACCGCACAGTTTAATAAAATCACACGTGATTTAGGGGGTTTCCGCCGTCGAAAGACGGCGGCTCCATTGAAGCCACAGGTCCACGTACGTCGAGTCCTTCATCACTTCCTCCTGTTTCCGCCGTCGAAAGACGGCGGCTCCATTGAAGCCGAGCACTGGGAGACCGACGAAGGCGGCGTCATGTACAGTTTCCGCCGTCGAAAGACGGCGGCTCCATTGAAGCATCGCTATCGTATCCCGGTATACGGCCGGCCTCGATGTTTCCGCCGTCGAAAGACGGCGGCTCCATTGAAGCGGAAGGGGATTTTAAGGCCGTGGCCTGCACCGAGACCCGTTTCCGCCGTCGAAAGACGGCGGCTCCATTGAAGCTGCTAACCGCGAAGGATTTGGGGCGTGCCATACAGGTTTCCGCCGTCGAAAGACGGCGGCTCCATTGAAGCATGACCTCCCAGGCGGCGCCAGCCGCCGTCTCGAGACGTTTCCGCCGTCGAAAGACGGCGGCTCCATTGAAGCCCGTGTAGCCCCACCGCCCCAGTTCACCTTGCTGATGTGGTTTCCGCCGTCGAAAGACGGCGGCTCCATTGAAGCATTCTGCGGCGTGAAGCCAATATCGGCCACATTAGGGTTTCCGCCGTCGAAAGACGGCGGCTCCATTGAAGCGATGTGTCGGTGTATTCCACCTTTGTTGTGCTATGCGTGTTTCCGCCGTCGAAAGACGGCGGCTCCATTGAAGCGCCATGAAGCTTGCAACTCCTTGTAAAGATTCTGACGGGTTTCCGCCGTCGAAAGACGGCGGCTCCATTGAAGCCCACAGTGTAGAGCCAACCTCCGAGGCTGCCGTAAGTTTCCGCCGTCGAAAGACGGCGGCTCCATTGAAGCATGCCTCTAACGGCAAAATCCCACTGAATACCAAGCGTTTCCGCCGTCGAAAGACGGCGGCTCCATTGAAGCCCTTATTAGGTGTATCACAGGTATTTGCACGAAGAGAGGGTTTCCGCCGTCGAAAGACGGCGGCTCCATTGAAGCGTAGTCATATATGTCCTCCTGACCTGTCTCATCAGGGGGTTTCCGCCGTCGAAAGACGGCGGCTCCATTGAAGCCACTCGGCGGGGGCCCGACCCCCGCCACCCCATCTTGTTTCCGCCGTCGAAAGACGGCGGCTCCATTGAAGCTAGCAGGTGCTGGTAGCCGAGTCTTCGTCGCCGTCGGGGTTTCCGCCGTCGAAAGACGGCGGCTCCATTGAAGCCTCCAAGCGTTCCTGGACCGACAGCAGTTCTGTGTGCCCCGTTTCCGCCGTCGAAAGACGGCGGCTCCATTGAAGCAGCACCGAAAACGAACCCGGTTGGTTCTCTGCGGGTTCGCGTTTCCGCCGTCGAAAGACGGCGGCTCCATTGAAGCTAAGTTGCGCGCCGTGGAGATACCGCCGCACGATATAGTTTCCGCCGTCGAAAGACGGCGGCTCCATTGAAGCTCGTCCACCTCCCTGTGGGCGCTCACTCCTCCATACAGTTTCCGCCGTCGAAAGACGGCGGCTCCATTGAAGCTGCGAGGGTCTGACTCTGAGAAAGGCCCCCATAGGCGAGTTTCCGCCGTCGAAAGACGGCGGCTCCATTGAAGCCTTCTTCAGAGTCGCCCCAGGTTGCGCACCCAGGCCAGGCTGTTTCCGCCGTCGAAAGACGGCGGCTCCATTGAAGCGCCGGGTATCTGCAAGTATGAAACCGCACAGGTGCGGCGCAGTTTCCGCCGTCGAAAGACGGCGGCTCCATTGAAGCCGCATCGTATCGCATCAAAGCGTCGGCCAGCGTCAAAGTTTCCGCCGTCGAAAGACGGCGGCTCCATTGAAGCCCGTCAGCTGATGCGACACCACGTTGGCCTAGCCATGTTTCCGCCGTCGAAAGACGGCGGCTCCATTGAAGCCGCCCCGATACCGGGCCAATCCCCCCTTCCGTGGAGGTTCCAGTTTCCGCCGTCGAAAGACGGCGGCTCCATTGAAGCGCTACCGTCGCCGCGCCTTCCCTGTGCTACCGTCGCGTTTCCGCCGTCGAAAGACGGCGGCTCCATTGAAGCCCTCGATACCCCGACGTGCAACGTCGCATCCTCCAGGCAGGTTTCCGCCGTCGAAAGACGGCGGCTCCATTGAAGCAGTACCCAGTAGGCGTTCCGGGACCGGTACTCCACCTGTTTCCGCCGTCGAAAGACGGCGGCTCCATTGAAGCGTATGCCCGGCAGGCCTGCTGGTAGTCCATCAAGCCAGGTTTCCGCCGTCGAAAGACGGCGGCTCCATTGAAGCCAGCCGCACAGCCGCAATCGTACGGCCATTATCCGAGTTTCCGCCGTCGAAAGACGGCGGCTCCATTGAAGCCTCGAATGTGACACTGCCGCTAACACCGTCTATTCGCGTTTCCGCCGTCGAAAGACGGCGGCTCCATTGAAGCGTTTGGCAACACTGTAAGCGCGGCATCCACGCAGGCGTTTCCGCCGTCGAAAGACGGCGGCTCCATTGAAGCCTCTCCATATAAGCCAGGCCTGATTCAACCTGGCTTGTTTCCGCCGTCGAAAGACGGCGGCTCCATTGAAGCGTCCATCAGGGCGCAAATCATCGTTCGGCTGAAGTCGGGTTTCCGCCGTCGAAAGACGGCGGCTCCATTGAAGCACTATACGCATAATATCGACCTCCGCCTCTACTGATTGTTTCCGCCGTCGAAAGACGGCGGCTCCATTGAAGCACGAGAGCGTCGTTCAACGCCTTTGTCAACGCAATACCAGTTTCCGCCGTCGAAAGACGGCGGCTCCATTGAAGCCGGATGAACTCGGCGATGTCCGGGTATTCGTACTGCAGTTTCCGCCGTCGAAAGACGGCGGCTCCATTGAAGCGGTGCGGACAGGATAGTGATTCCGCTGATGAGCTTGTCGAGTTTCCGCCGTCGAAAGACGGCGGCTCCATTGAAGCCAGGAAGTCGTTATACTGGCCCTCAATCTCGAAGCCAGTTTCCGCCGTCGAAAGACGGCGGCTCCATTGAAGCGGTGAAGGTGGGTTCATACCTTGCTCTGATGATGTCCAGTTTCCGCCGTCGAAAGACGGCGGCTCCATTGAAGCAGATTCAGGTTGTTCGGCAGTGGGTGTGCTTCCACCGTTTCCGCCGTCGAAAGACGGCGGCTCCATTGAAGCGCATGCACACTCCCAATCAGCGTCATTGCTGTGACACTGGTTTCCGCCGTCGAAAGACGGCGGCTCCATTGAAGCGCTAAAGGGTATCAATCTTTCCCTCCTACTTCCCCTGGTTTCCGCCGTCGAAAGACGGCGGCTCCATTGAAGCTACTAAATCAGGGAGAAACTGCGCCCCACTTACTATGTTTCCGCCGTCGAAAGACGGCGGCTCCATTGAAGCTGTACGACGGCGGCGCGCCCTATGGCATAGTGACGCGTTTCCGCCGTCGAAAGACGGCGGCTCCATTGAAGCACCACGGGCTTGGGGTCCTCCAACCCCGTGTCACCCGGTTTCCGCCGTCGAAAGACGGCGGCTCCATTGAAGCGCACGTCTCCATGATGCTCCCTCCGTTTAGATTACGGAGTTTCCGCCGTCGAAAGACGGCGGCTCCATTGAAGCCGGGGTTATGATCTCCGAGATTTCCATAGCTTACCTCATGTTTCCGCCGTCGAAAGACGGCGGCTCCATTGAAGCCCCGCTCTCTGGTCGACCTGGGCTCGGGTGTCCTCAAGTTTCCGCCGTCGAAAGACGGCGGCTCCATTGAAGCACGTCAGAGGCAATTACCCTTCTAGAAAATACCTGATGTTTCCGCCGTCGAAAGACGGCGGCTCCATTGAAGCGATCGCTGACGGGCCTCCTCGCGTTCGGCTTCGAGGTTTCCGCCGTCGAAAGACGGCGGCTCCATTGAAGCCCCTTCTTCCCCCGGACCACGAAATAGTCGCTGGGGGGTTTCCGCCGTCGAAAGACGGCGGCTCCATTGAAGCGATAACCAGCTCAGCCGAATGCTGGCTGGTGCGTCTGCGGTTTCCGCCGTCGAAAGACGGCGGCTCCATTGAAGCGCGAGAGGGTAGCTTTGCACGTGGCGCAGGCGGAGCCGGTTTCCGCCGTCGAAAGACGGCGGCTCCATTGAAGCGTGTTCAATGGCAACTATGTGGAATGGGCTGATTTCCTCGAAGTTTCCGCCGTCGAAAGACGGCGGCTCCATTGAAGCACGGTAGTATCGCAACGACCTGACGCGACCCCGCGTCGTTTCCGCCGTCGAAAGACGGCGGCTCCATTGAAGCATTATAAGCATTTCTTCTCCTTCAGCCTGTCTCATCAGTTTCCGCCGTCGAAAGACGGCGGCTCCATTGAAGCAAGGTGAATGGAGATAAATTTCAGAGGATTATTGAGTTTCCGCCGTCGAAAGACGGCGGCTCCATTGAAGCGTCTTCGCCACCTCGTGGCGAATCATGGAGTGGAGGAGTTTCCGCCGTCGAAAGACGGCGGCTCCATTGAAGCTCGATAATAGCGGAGTGGAGGAGTCTAATGAGAGTTGCTGATGTTTCCGCCGTCGAAAGACGGCGGCTCCATTGAAGCGATGACATGCCGCCCGAAATCATCAAGCTATTCGCAGAGTTTCCGCCGTCGAAAGACGGCGGCTCCATTGAAGCGCACGAGAGCGCCCCCTGGGATAGCCCGTTCGCCCCTGTTTCCGCCGTCGAAAGACGGCGGCTCCATTGAAGCCCAGGGGCGGTCTGACCTGTCTGCCACGCGGCTAGGTTTCCGCCGTCGAAAGACGGCGGCTCCATTGAAGCTGACATGCCGTACACCACACCGCCTGTAATAGCCGCTGGTTTCCGCCGTCGAAAGACGGCGGCTCCATTGAAGCAGCGAACGAGGATCCAGCCCGCCAGTCCCAGGTTTCCCGGTTTCCGCCGTCGAAAGACGGCGGCTCCATTGAAGCGGGAGCTGCTGGAAGTGCTCGGCATCCTCAGCGTAGTGGTTTCCGCCGTCGAAAGACGGCGGCTCCATTGAAGCAGTTAGTGGAGCGTCCGGGTTATCCCTGGAGTGACAAAGTTTCCGCCGTCGAAAGACGGCGGCTCCATTGAAGCCCAGTCTGCACAATCTCGCCTTCGAGTCGCTTGCGCGTGTTTCCGCCGTCGAAAGACGGCGGCTCCATTGAAGCCAGAGATTCCGGTTCCTGCGCCGCGGGTTTGCGTTCAGTTTCCGCCGTCGAAAGACGGCGGCTCCATTGAAGCAGCGTCGGAATCCTCACCGGGTCTAGCGTGAAATTGTGGTTTCCGCCGTCGAAAGACGGCGGCTCCATTGAAGCACGAATAGCTTGGCGAGCCAACTTGTTGGTCTTGTAGTTTCCGCCGTCGAAAGACGGCGGCTCCATTGAAGCCTGTCCAGCACAGCGGCCATAGCTTCCAGCACCGGCGTTTCCGCCGTCGAAAGACGGCGGCTCCATTGAAGCTCCAGTATCGACCGCATCGCATCCGCATGGGCCCACCAGTTTCCGCCGTCGAAAGACGGCGACTCCATTGAAGCTGGCCTGCTGGCGGCCGCTGGCCTGCTGGTGGTTGTCGTTTCCGCCGTCGAAAGACGGCGGCTCCATTGAAGCGTGAGGACTACCCCCGTGGAGCCTGTCTCCGGCCTGGTTTCCGCCGTCGAAAGACGGCGGCTCCATTGAAGCACCAAGCAATGTAGGCCAGCTTCTTCGCCCGCTGCCGGTTTCCGCCGTCGAAAGACGGCGGCTCCATTGAAGCGATGATGTCGACCATGATTGGCCTCCTCTATGCCTTGTTTCCGCCGTCGAAAGACGGCGGCTCCATTGAAGCCGCCCAGACCCCGATTCGGCGTGATATAAATGGGGGGTTTCCGCCGTCGAAAGACGGCGGCTCCATTGAAGCTGAACACGCCGGCCCCATCACCGCCGTAGGCTAGCAGGTTTCCGCCGTCGAAAGACGGCGGCTCCATTGAAGCTTCGACGCACCCAGACTCCCTGGGGCGCCGAGAGTAGGGTTTCCGCCGTCGAAAGACGGCGGCTCCATTGAAGCCTGGGAGTTAACAAGCAGCCAGGGGCCGCTTGCCAAGTTTCCGCCGTCGAAAGACGGCGGCTCCATTGAAGCGCGCGTCACCATGACGCTCACCTCCGTTTAGATTACGTTTCCGCCGTCGAAAGACGGCGGCTCCATTGAAGCGAGAGCTTGTCGAGGTAGAGGGGCAGAGACAGCATCGGGTTTCCGCCGTCGAAAGACGGCGGCTCCATTGAAGCATTGGTGAGTAATTTGTTATGAAACTCTCTGGTGAGGTTTCCGCCGTCGAAAGACGGCGGCTCCATTGAAGCCGACGATAAGCCTCTTCTATCGACTCCAACGATTGCCATAGTTTCCGCCGTCGAAAGACGGCGGCTCCATTGAAGCCACTATGGTGACCCGGAAACGGCCAGCGAAATCCGCGTTTCCGCCGTCGAAAGACGGCGGCTCCATTGAAGCTTCACCATTCGAGGCAATTCGTATCACGAACCCAAGTTTCCGCCGTCGAAAGACGGCGGCTCCATTGAAGCGTCGTTGAGGGCTCGCAGTGCCTGGACACGGGTGTCTTGTTTCCGCCGTCGAAAGACGGCGGCTCCATTGAAGCGCCGCCATCGCCTCGACAGCGGCCCTCTCCATCATGCCGTTTCCGCCGTCGAAAGACGGCGGCTCCATTGAAGCAACTCCTCTAGGGCGGCTTCCACTTCGTCAGCGGAGAGTTTCCGCCGTCGAAAGACGGCGGCTCCATTGAAGCATATTCGCTGGTGTAGTGATGCCCCCACCACCAAGGTTTCCGCCGTCGAAAGACGGCGGCTCCATTGAAGCTCCCATGAAGCATCACCCGCGATATTGTCCAGCCGCTCGTTTCCGCCGTCGAAAGACGGCGGCTCCATTGAAGCAGCCGAATCTGATGGTCATGGTGGGGGCCGCCACTGGGGTTTCCGCCGTCGAAAGACGGCGGCTCCATTGAAGCCAGCGACCGGCGGCCCAAAGGCACCGCTATGCGGTGGCGTTTCCGCCGTCGAAAGACGGCGGCTCCATTGAAGCCTGTCCGTTACCCCGACAATGTTCCCCGTCTGCAATAGTTTCCGCCGTCGAAAGACGGCGGCTCCATTGAAGCTCTCTGGCTAACGAAGTGTCAATATACACCGACTTCTCTGCAAGTTTCCGCCGTCGAAAGACGGCGGCTCCATTGAAGCCTGCATCGACTCACCTCCTTGTGGGGGCCTTCTCGTAGTTTCCGCCGTCGAAAGACGGCGGCTCCATTGAAGCGTATTGACCTGCTCTACGTGGCTTGATACACTGACCAGTTTCCGCCGTCGAAAGACGGCGGCTCCATTGAAGCCTCGAGCACGTCCAGCGACCTCCTGGAGCGCTCGTGTACCTGTTTCCGCCGTCGAAAGACGGCGGCTCCATTGAAGCTGTTGAACAGGTTGGCCATCTAGCGGCTATGTCCTCGTCCAGCCGCCTGCGAGTGAGGCGGCTCCATTGAAGCTGTTGAACAGGTTGGCCATCTGCACCCGCAGGTGGGTTGTTTCCGCCGTCGAAAGACGGCGGCTCCATTGAAGCTTCGTTGGCAGGAGTGAGTTGGGCAATCACGATACCCGGTTTCCGCCGTCGAAAGACGGCGGCTCCATTGAAGCATCGCCGCTGCGGGCAGCGAGTACTTCGGGATGGCGTAGTTTCCGCCGTCGAAAGACGGCGGCTCCATTGAAGCTCTTGGGTGAATTAGGGGGTCAGGGCCAGCTTGAAGGTTTCCGCCGTCGAAAGACGGCGGCTCCATTGAAGCCTGCCACAGGAGAATTCTGTTCCGCCTCGGTGGATTCGAGTTTCCGCCGTCGAAAGACGGCGGCTCCATTGAAGCGGGCGTAAAGCCCAACGAGAACACCTCGTCATAGGCGCTGTTTCCGCCGTCGAAAGACGGCGGCTCCATTGAAGCAGCTGGCAGAACGCTCGGAAGTCAACGCAGTCCCAGCGTTTCCGCCGTCGAAAGACGGCGGCTCCATTGAAGCTCGACGGGCCGAGGCCAGGATCAAAGCTCTGGGCGGCAAAGTCCGTCGAAAGACGGCGGCTCCATTGAAGCTCGACGGAGCTTTCGCTCACATCGTTAAGCTCGGCCCGTTTCCGCCGTCGAAAGACGGCGGCTCCATTGAAGCGACTTCTTTCAGTTCGTTTTTATGATTCAGTTTAGCCACGTTTCCGCCGTCGAAAGACGGCGGCTCCATTGAAGCATCGAGTACGCCAGAGAACTGGCGGTGGCGCTGAACGAGTTTCCGCCGTCGAAAGACGGCGGCTCCATTGAAGCTCTAGCCCAACGACACCAAGCGCAGCGAGCGCTATAGTGTTTCCGCCGTCGAAAGACGGCGGCTCCATTGAAGCCCATATGAAAATCCTGCCCGTAGGCCTTTTCCTCACGGTTTCCGCCGTCGAAAGACGGCGGCTCCATTGAAGCGTCACGGGCGACCTCCCACAACACTACGGGCCTGTCAGTGTTTCCGCTGTCGAAAGACGGAGGCTCCATTGAAGCGCCATAAAGCTCTTCAGGGGGTAGGTCTCACCGTCCAGTTTCCGCCGTCGAAAGACGGCGGCTCCATTGAAGCCGTTGCTGCTGCGGTCAGGCGTGTCGCCCGAGTCCATGTTTCCGCCGTCGAAAGACGGCGGCTCCATTGAAGCATCAGGGTATCCGCTTCGCTCGGATCCGCCCCCAAAACGTTTCCGCCGTCGAAAGACGGCGGCTCCATTGAAGCCTGAAGTTCCAGTCGAGCCTCTGTCCACCCTCGATGTTTCCGCCGTCGAAAGACGGCGGCTCCATTGAAGCTTTCGGGTCGCAGACATTGCAAAGGTACTGAAGCTCTCCAGTTTCCGCCGTCGAAAGACGGCGGCTCCATTGAAGCTCGTGAAGCTTCTTTAAGTCTACTTCATAGGCTCGAGTTTCCGCCGTCGAAAGGCGACGGCTCCATTGAAGCACGATTTCTACCATGATGTCCTCCTCATGCCTCATAGGGCGTTTCCGCCGTCGAAAGACGGCGGCTCCATTGAAGCCGCGCCATTGCCGAGTCTTCCAGCCTGACCAGTGCTGGGTTTCCGCCGTCGAAAGACGGCGGCTCCATTGAAGGAACTGCAAAAGACAAGTGGGTATTTCGAGAATGCCAAGGCACACACAAGAAATCCATTCGACATCTGTCTATGAGGCAGTTGAGCTGCTTTGCTCAAGAGTTGCAGTATGTCCGCAAGCATGAAAACCTGGACGCAACTCTACCGAAACGCTTATATTGTGCTGAACTCGCAGCGGCAATGGCAAAAGCAGTCTGAGAAAAACCCCGTTATCTCCCTGGCTAGAGATGGCCAGGGAAGATTCTATGCCAGAAACTTACGAAGTCATTGCAAAACGCCAATTCGATTAGCAGAAGCTAATCATCGAAAGCTGTAAACTACATCGCAGTAAGAAGCTGGGCTTGAACGTCAAAATGAGCTGGCAGTCCATCGCAAACTAATAGCAGGGCTGGCTGGGAGCAGGCACAACTTTCCTTCTGGGCGAATGTATTGTTGGGCATCAAGCTGTCCATTCGCGTTCGCATGGGCGCAAGGCGACGCAAAGGATTTGGGGCTTTCCTTAGCTATAATGAAACTGGAGCTACTCTAATCATAGACATGGTGGAACGACCGCAATGCCGGAGCGCGCTATAGCACAGAAGGGTGCAATGCATGCAAAATAAAGCTGGAAGAATGCTGTATGAATCGGGCTTTCCAGAAGTTTTTCAGCGACTCTATTTCTAACTTATCGGAATACACAGCCGCTATGTTACTAACATCAAGCAGACGATCTTCACATACACATAAAGGCTTTCAATAACTGAGGAAAAGGTTCCTCATATCCGATGGCATTGAGCTATTGCAACTATCCTGAATACGGTTATCATAAAGTTGACCGATCAACTATATGCAGCCGTAGGCCATCTCGCCATGCCGAATTCTCGAACGTCTCCTGTCCCCAAGGGTTGGAACGGGCCGCCCGACAGTAGCAGGCGGCCTTTATCTTTTGCCTCCCACCGCTACTTCTGCGATGCCGACGCATGGCCCAGCAGCCGCATTGTGCGATCCACCGACGCGGCCGCGTCCAGGCCGGCGGCTATGGGCGAGGCCAGCACCTCCGTGGCGCCGAGGTCGAAAAGTCGCTGCACGCCCTCGGCGCACCTTTCCTCGTCGCCCCAGATAACAGCGCCATCGATCATCCCGTCGCTCCAGACGCCCTCCCGAGCTTCGGGGTATCCGGCCTCCACCAGCATCCGCTGATAGTAGGGAAGACGGGGGTTCATCACCTGCTGTCGCACTGCGGCCCGAACCTCATCGGCATCATCGTGAACGCACACCGGCGCATGGGCGATGAGCGGCGGCGTTTCCCGTCCCGCCCGCTGCGCCCCAGCCTCCATCGCCGGCAGGGCTGCGTCGCGCAGATACTGACCGGGGCAGATCCAGCTTATCGCGCCGTCGGCCTCCTCGCCGCACAGCTCAAAAGAGCCCCTGCGCAGGGCAGAACCCATAACTTCGACATCCAACGGCTCGGGGATGCCGTCGTGGGCGGTATAGTGTTCGCCGTCGTAGTCCACACGCCCTTGCTGCAGGATGGCTTTCAGGATGCGCAGATACTCCCGCAGGTGAGCCAGAGGCTGGCTGAACTCGATGCCCATGGCCTCGATGGTGGGGCGGTGGCTGGGCCCAACGCCGAGGCGGAAGCGGCCCGGGGCCAGTTGCGCCACTACCTGCGCCTGCTGCGCCATTACCAGCGGGTGGCGCGGATACGTTGGTACGATGGACGTCCCCAGCTTGATGCTCTCGGTCAGCGCGGCGGTGGCGGCGAAGACCGTTATGCTGTCTGGACGCGCCCCGCCGGTTGTCATCCAGGCAGCGTGGATGCCCAGTTCCTCCGCCCGGAGGATCATTGCCTGTATCTCGCGGATCCCTGCTCCGCCGACCGCTACTCCCACCAGCTTGTCTACCATGACTGCGCCTCCTTGCAAGTCCGATTGCGGCAAGTCCGATTGCGGCAAGTCCGATTGCGGCAAGTCCGATTGCGGCAAGTCCGATTGCGGCAAGTCCGATTGTGCGATTTCTACTTAAGCCGGAGCGAAACGCGCCCGATGGGGGCGCACCGGGCAAACGCGGCGTCTATCCCTGTTCGTCCTCCGGATCGTCGCCCACTCCCCCCAGGAATATCTGCGTCAGTATGTCGCTGCCCTGGATTTCCACCGGGGAGCCCGAGAAAACGACTCTGCCTTTGTCCAGCACATAGCCCCGGTTTACGATCTCCAGCACGCCCCTGATGTTATGCTCCACCACCATGATGGTGGTGCCCAGCCGCTCGCTGATTTCCGCCACCTTCGCGAACACTTCCTTGACGATGATGGGGGCCAGGCCCAGAGTCGGCTCGTCCAGCAGCAGCGCCTGCGGGCTGGCCATCAGCCCCCGGCCCAAGGCCAGCATCTGTTGCTGGCCGCCCGACATCTGGCTCGCCATGTCGCGGCGCTTCTCGTACAGCACTGGAAACAGCTCCATCACCGAATCCAGCCGCCGCCGCTTCTCCGCCCGGTCGTTGAGGTGCAGACAGCCCATTTCAAGATTCTCTGCGATGGTCAGGTGGGTGAACACGCGCCTGCCCTGAGGAACGAAGGAGATGCCTTCCCTGACGATTTCGTGGGTGGCGGCCGCCAGCGGCCGACGACGCCACCAGACCTGGCCCTGCACTACCGGCGCCAGCCCCATGATAGCCTTCAGCACGGTGGATTTTCCGGCCCCGTTAGGGCCCAGCACCGCCACTGCTTCGCCGCTGCGCACCCCCAGCGAAACACCATCCAGCGCGTTCACTACGCCGTACCGCACCGAGACGCCGGTAAGCTCCAGCAGGCTGTTTTCGGGGACATGGTGGGAATCTCCCTTGTTGCTCATTCAGTGCGCCCTGCCTCGCTTGATGGGAACTCGGCGACGGACGGCGCTCACGCGCCCAGGTACGCCTCGATCACTTCCGGGCGACTGAGGACTTCATCTGCGTCGCCGTCGCCCAGCAGCCTGCCGCTGTCCAGAACTATCAGGCGGTCAGACATCTCGCGCACGATGTCCATGTTGTGCGACACGAAGATGATGGTGTACCCCTCTTCCCGCATCTGCTTCAGTATCGAAAGGACGCGCTCCAGCATCCGGGGGAACAGGCCGGCGAACGGCTCGTCGAACAGGTAGGTGCTGACGTCCAGGGCCATGGCCCGCCCGATTTCCAGAAGCTTGCGCTGCCCGTATGACAGATTCATGGCCAGGTCCTGGCGTTTTTCCCAGAGGCCCACGGTTTTCAGAACGTTCTGCGCTTTCTGCCGGTGCGCCGGCCTCGCCCGCTCCAGCAGGGCGGGGAACACCCCCCGCGCCGTCAGCACAACCATAATGTTGTCCCACACGCTGATCTGCTCGAACAGGCGCACTTCCTGGAAGGTGCGGGTCAGGTTGTGTTCCGGGTTCTCGTGTGCCTTGACCATACGCAGTCCCGCGCCGTCGATGACCACGATGCCTCCGTCCAGGGGCAGTACTCCGGTAAGCAGGTTGACGAGGGTGGACTTTCCGGATCCGTTGGGGCCGACGATGCTGGTCATGCCCTTCCTGGGAATGGACAGGGTGAGATCGTCCACTGCCCTGACTGCGCCGAAGAGCTTGGATATATCGATGGTCTCAATGGCCGCCGGCCTGCGGGCGTCGCCTGGCTGCGCGCTCACAGTCTGTACCTTCCGATCAGGCCCTGGGGCCTGAACAGCATCAGTAGCACCAGCAGGACTCCCAGTACCACCAGCCGCGCCTGACCAACGAACTCCGCCGGCAGGAACGGGATGAACCGCATCCCCTCTTCCAGCAGCACGAAGACTATCGCCCCCAGCAGCGATCCCCAGATGGTCGCCAGCCCGCCAAGAATAACGATGGATACCAACAACATGGATTCCAGCAGGATGAAAGAGTTGGGGTCTACGAAGGTGGTCCAACTGCCGAACAGCCCTCCGGCGATCCCAGCCATCATAGCCGAGATGACCCACACCGCCAGCTTGTAGTGCGTGGCGCGGTAGCCGAACACCTCGATAGCCTGCTCGTCTTCCCGGATGGCCGTCAGCACCCGCCCGAAGGACGAAGAGACAATGACCCAGGAGATTCCCAGAATGATGAGCAGGAAGGCCAGAACCAGGGCCAGGAACTCCACGTCTCCGGTAAGGGTCCTGCCGCCGATCTCGGGGCGCGCCACCTCGTGAATCCCGAAGGCCCCCCGTGTGACGCTGCGCCAGTTCAGGAATACGTTGAAGGAAATGATGGTGAACCCGAAGGACACCAGCACGAAGATGTCGTCGCGGAAGCGGTTGAACACCACCCCGACCACCAACGCTACGAGCCCGGCCAGCACAGCGCCCACCGGAAGCGCAGCGAAAAACGGCCAGCCGAAGGTGGGTATGGCATCCGTCCGGAGCTGTTCGTAGGCTGCGTCGGAAGTCAGTATCGCCATGGTGTAGGCGCCGATGCCGAAGAAGCCGATATGCCCCACCGACAGCAGGCCGGTGTAGCCCACCACCAGGTTGAGGCTTATCGCCAGTATGGCCCAGATGCCGAACACCGTGCCGATGGTGACAGCGAATCCGACACCCTGCCACAGCATGAACCCGACGGCCCAGCCGATGATAAGCAGGTTGGCCCACAGTTCCACGTTGCCTCTGGTCAGCGCCGCAAGCCGGCGCAGGTCGCGGTACTGCCTGACCGTTTCGATTAACCCGCTCGGGTTCAGTTGCATACCGTCCTTTCCCAATCCTGCTACCGTCTGGGTATAAATCCCCTGGGCCAGAACGACAGGAACAGGATCAGCACGATGAAGGATATGACATCCTTCCATTCGCCAGCCAGGTCCCAGATTCCGAACTGCTCAATGATTCCCAGAGCGAACCCGCCGACAATCGCGCCGTAGAGGTTCCCCATGCCGCCGACCACCGACGCGATCCAGCCTTTCAGCAGCAGCAGCAGTCCCATACGCGGCTGTATCGCCGTGTCGTGCCCGCTGAGCAGCCCCGCCAGCGCCGCGAAGACAGCCCCGATGAAGAATACGACGGAGATGATCACGGTGGTGTTTATTCCCACCACTTTGGAAACCTCTTCGTCGTCGCCGACGGCCCGCACCGCCTTGCCGAAAGTTGTCGTCCGCAGCAGGAGCACCAGTCCCGCGAACCCGGCCAGCGCCACCCCGATGGTGAAGACGTTAAACTCCTTGATGCGCGCCCCCGACACGGTCCACGACGACACTCCGAAGGTGTCGGGCAGGGGCCGGGGCGCACTCTGGAAAACGATGGTCGTGGCGGCGGTAATCGCCAGGAGCACTCCCAGCGAGGCCACCAGCATGATCAGCGGCGACTTAGACCGCTGCCTCATGTATACATAGAGGCCCCGGTACAGCGCCAGTCCTGCCACTCCGGCCAGCAGGCACGACACTGCCCAGCTCAGGTAGAGCTTCGCCTCCGGCTCGCCCGATACCAGAAGGCCGCACCAGGCCCCCAGAGCCGCCGCGGCGATGCCGCCGACAGCCGCCGGCGCCGCCCCTGCAATGCCGCCGTTTGATATCCGATCGCAGCCCCGGCGGATAGCCGTGTATGCCGCCAGAGATACCGCAATCCCCACGGCGGGCGCGAAGATAACGTGGAGATACGCGGGCAAGGAAAGCACAAAGCCTGTGTAGGCTCCTGCGCCTCCGGCCAGGAGCCCAATGCCGGCCAGCGGCGCCGCTGGCCCGAACTTCGCCCGGAGCCTCGAGTAGGCGGCAGTGTGCAGAGCCCAGGCTGCAACGCCCGCAGTCACCACGGCAAACCCTACGTTGACGGCCATCTCGTTGACTTCATACCTGCCTCCCAGGGACTCCGACGACCGCAGGTAGAAGACGCCATAGGCCCCGATAGCCGCCGCCGCGCCGTAATACAGGTCGAAGAACCAGACGGTGCTGTATACCAGCGTGAAGCCCATCGCCAGCAGTGCGTATATCGCGCCTACCGACACCCCGTTGAAGGCGAACTGCAATGCCTGGTCGGGCGACTGGCTCACCTTCCAGCCTAAGTAGGAAACAGCCGCCAGGGTCAGAACGATAGCCAGCAGACGGGAAGTGGATATGCCGGTCAGAGAAGAAAGGCGCCTTCCGCCAGCGGATTGGCCCAGCAAGACATCACCCGCGAATCAAATTCAGGCCGGTTGGCACTATGATGATAGCATGATGACGAAGGGCCGGTCTTCGTTCTGAAGACCGGCCCTTCGCGAGAATTGCGCGTCCGGCGGGGCGGATTACGGAGAAGGCGCCGGGCCGAGGCGCTTCTTGCCCAGGTTGTCCTCGGTTCGTTCTGCCGTAGGCAGCACCTCAAACACCGCGTTGGACAACCCGGCCACATCCCCGTTTTCGTCGAAACTGTAGCCGTCTCCTATAGCTCCGCTGAACGTCATATCATAAAGGCAGTCCCGGAATCCGTCGGCGTCCTGATCGTCTCCCGTCAGCCTCAAACACTCCGCCGCTATGTACACACCGTCGTAGGCCGATGCCTGGAACCAGGGCAGAGGGGCAACCTCGTCAAACCGGGCCTCATAGTTAGAGAGAAAGTCCATCCCGGTCGCGGTGGTCAGTTCCTCGTCCGGCGCCACCGCCTTCAGCCCCGTGGCGGCGTCCCCAGCTATGCTCAGCGCGTCCGGCTGCGTGGGCACCACTTCCGAGTACATCGGGCCCTCATATCCCAACTCCCGGGCCTGCTTCATTATGGTGCCGCCCGATACTTCTCCCTGCGCCGTCAGCAGTATCGCGTCGGGGCTTTCGTTAATCAGTTTGGTGAGCTGGCTGCGAAAGTCTATGGTCTCCGTGGCATAGGCTTCAGCCGCCGCCACCATCCCGCCCAGCTCCTCGAACCGCGCCACCGACGTCCGCCGCGCACCCTCGGCGTAGTCCGTGGACTCCGTTATCGTCGCCACCCGGCGCACTCCGTCAACCCACATGGTGTTGCCTATGTCTATGCCCAGTTGCAGGTCGTTGATGGCAGTGCGGAAAATGTAATCCCCGGCCTCTGCTATATCAGGGCTCGTGGCCGATGCCGAGAGCAGAATCACCTTCTCTCTCTCCGCCAACGGAGCCGCGCCCAGCATCGCGCCGCTGCACGTAGCCCCCAGGATAATCCTGACCCCGTCTACATCGGTCAGCTTGTTATAAGCCGTGATAGCGTCTGCCGCAGCGCATTTCGAGTCTTCGAACTTGATCTCCAGTACCCGCCCGTTGATGCCCCCAGCAGCGTTAATCTCTTCCATCGCCAGCAGCTTGGCCTTCTGGATGGGATTGCCATAGGATTCAGCCACTCCGGTCAGAGCATCCATCGCTCCGATGACAAATCGCAGGGGCGTCTCTGGCGCCATGGTTGGCGTCGGGGCCATCGTAGGCTCTGTCGTTGATGTAGGAGCCATTGTGGGCGCAGTAGTTGGCGTCGGCGTAGCATCGTCTCCGCCACATGCCATTATCACCAGAGCCAGCGCGGCGAACAGGGTCGCCAGTATAACCAGTTTCCAGGAAGCAACCATCAAATTCAGCCTCTTTGTCCAGGTTTTCGAGTTATTTTAGAGCCAGGGCCTCTGCCGGAACGGTATTCAACGAAACCGACACTCACCTTATCAACCATTGAATCCAACTTGCAAGGCTGGATGATATTGAATTTGTGAGACTTCCAGGTTGCAGATACCCGGCCGGTGCAGAAATCGGCCTGCTTATATCAGAGCGCAGGCAGAGGGGTAGGATGGCCGGTAATCCAGTATACTTTGGCGGAAGAGCAACCATCCCGGCTCCAATATTACCAGTCCAATATTACCAGGGAGAATACCGTCGATGCCGGAACAGGAACTCAGACCCGTTACCGATGAGGAGTTTCTTCAGTGGCTGCGGGCCGAGTCGCGAGCCCACAGCAATCGATTGGATCATGACCCGGAAGATTTGCGCCCCCACTTCGACCTCTCCCGGTCGATTGCGGTATTCGAGGGGGGCAACATCATCGGCGGCTGCCAGTCTCACCGGCTGGAGATGTCCATACCCGGCAGCGCCTCCGGCTCTAACAGAACTTCTGTGGTGGCCGGCGTGGCCAACGTGGCAGTGCAGCCCACCCACACCCGGCAGGGAGTAATGACGCGCATGATGCGCCACCAGATACACGACATCCACGACCGGGGCGAGCCTCTCGCAGCCCTCTTCGCCTCCGAGAGCGCCATCTACGAACGCTTCGGATACGGCGTTGGCGCCCAGCACGAATTCTGGAGGCTGGAGCGTCCCCACAACGCATACGCCCGCAACTACGCTCCCCCCGGAAAGGTTGTATTCATTGAGGCGGAAGAGATAGGCGAAAGACTGCCCGACGTGTACACGCGCAGCACTGCCGCCCGCCCCGGCGTGTTCCCGAAACCGCCCCACAAGTGGGTTGAGGAGGCCCGCGCTCCCGACGCCCACGACCCTACCCCCCGAGTGAGAGGCCGGGGTCAAGGCGGACTGTTCTACGCCGCCTACGAAGAAAGCGGCCGGCTCGACGGGTACGCAGCCTACCGCTCCAACCGCCCGTCCGTTGTCGTCAACGAACTGATGGCCGCCACCAGGGATGCTGCCGCCGCCCTCTGGCGCTTCTGCTTCGACCTGGACCTGATGGGCGTTACCGAGGCCGTCAAGCGCCCCCTGGACGACCCTCTTCCCTGGATGCTGGCCGACCCGCGCCGC
Organism: Dehalococcoidia bacterium; assembly: GCA_965115955.1. Lineage (GTDB taxonomy): Bacteria > Chloroflexota > Dehalococcoidia > Lucifugimonadales > UBA3495 > VXOI01. The sequence continues at coordinate 690,171 of OZ220473.1, forward strand.
CTGCAGCGCACCGTCCGCGACGGCGTCTGGCTCCGCATAATAGACGTCGCATCGGCTCTGGCGCAGCGCGGCTATGCCCAGCCGGGCCGCCTGACGCTGGAGGTGCGAGACCGCCTGTGCCCGTGGAATGAGGGCCGCTTCCGCCTGGAAAGTTCCCCCGGCTCTGATACAGTCGGCTTTGATACAGCGGGCGGGGGAGCCGACTGCATTCCCGTCAGCTCGCCCCCCGATGTTTGTATCGACGTTTCTGCGCTGGCCTCGGCCTACCTGGGCGCCGCCAGCTTCACCACCCTGGCTGCTGCGGGGCTGGCGGACGAGCGCAGTCCCGGATCCCTGCGCCGGGCCGACCGGATGTTTGCCGTCGAGAGCCTGCCCTGGACTCCTTTCAGTTTCTGAACCGGATTTCTCCCTGCACCGTCCCTTATCAGGCCGCGGAGCCAACACATGAACATCCGTTATTCCGGCTGTCGCGCAAATTCAGTCGCGTAAATTCAACCGGCGCCTCAGCCTGCCAGGACGCAGGCATCGCTGGATTTTAACCGGAATCCGGAGGGCAGCTTTTCTCATCCAGGGAAAATCTCGCCTATCCTCTCCCTTCGATAGTCAAAAATCCGACGCAGCTCGCCGGCCACGAACAGCCGGTTAACCAGCGCTCCCCCAGGCACTCGATATAACACGTCATCGCTGACCAGCGTCCCCTCAGGCGTCTCCTCGAACAGGTGACGGTGCGTCCAGCTTCGGTAGGGTCCCTGCGTCTGCGTGTCGGTGAACCGGCAGGGCGGCTCCCACTCCGTAATGGCGCTTTCCCATGCAATCGGCACACCTCGCAGCCTTATCCGGTATCTGATCACAGCGCCGAGAGCCATATTCACAGGCAAAGGGGTGAGTATGGAGAAGTGCAGCCATGGCGGAGTCAGCAGGTTCAGATTCTCGGCTTGGGAAAAGAACTCGAACACTTGGAGCCGGGGATAGCGCACCAGGATCCTCGAGCAGAGGCGAAACTCCATCATCAATGCGGCTCTAACCTCATCCGGGCTGTTCTTTCAGCCGCGCTGGGGCAGCAGCGTGAGCTATTCCCTGGCGGTTTCCCACGCGACGATGCAGGGATGCAGCGGCGGCGCGCCCCGCACGAGCCACGCGCCGTTCACCTCGTGCAACGACTCCTCCAGCGCCTGTTCCAGCCGTTCCTTTGCCTCTGTGCCATCATTAACGTACAGCCGCCTCTGGATCGTTTGGCGAGCCTCTTCCAGGCTGTCGAATCCTCGCGCCGGCTGCTTGTCCACCTCCGTGACCTCCGCCCCGATGCCCAGTTCCTCCAACACCGGCAGGAACTCGGGCAGGCATGGCAGACGATGGCGCATTTCGCCGTGTACCCGCTCCCACAGGCCATATATCTGCGATTGCGGCGGGGAGCGAAACAGGACGCACACTACCAGCCGCCGGGAGTGGCTGCACAGCTTGCGCACAAACGGCCCGATGTCTTCCACAACGTAGACAACATGGCTGCACAGCACAACGTCTGCGGGTTCAACCTCTGCTTCCAGCCATCCCGCCTGCGTAACCGAGAGGTTGCTTATGCCGTACTCACCAGCGGTCTCGTTCAGCACGGCGCACATGCTGGGCGACGGCTCCACAGCGGTCACCGACCGGCACGACAGCGCCAGAGGCAGGGCAAGCCGACCGCCGCCTGCGCCCACGTCCAGCAGCGTATCCCCGGGCCGAAGGCGGGTTCGCAGCGCCTCCACCACCGGGTCGCCCTGCCTGTGCGGGTCGTCCTTAAACTGCCTGGCGTAATCTGTCCAGTGGTCTGCCGGACGCGCGCCCCGCATCCTGTCCGACTGCTCATGTTCCACCCGCACCATTTCGCCCCACGCCTCCACTGCATCCATGGCATCTCCTCGTTTCGGGAATCAGAAACTGCCCGCATGAGAGCGGTCGCAGCCGGGTTAGCGGTACACGTTGCCGGGGGTTCTCCAGCGCATACGGGCGCCGACACTCTCAAAGCCTGCCCGTTCGTAGAACCGGCTCTGGCGCTCCCCGCAGCGGGGAGCGCCCAGCTCCACCACCTGGCACCCGTTAGCGACAGCGTGTTCCAGAGCAAAGTCAATGACTGCCCGGCCCACGCCGAAACTCCGGCGCTCCGGCTCAACGTACATTTCCTGGATTATGGCATACCGGCCCTTGGTGCGCATGGCCTGCTGAAAGGATGCCGTGCAGACGGCTTTCGCGACGCCATCTTCCTCGGCGATGACGATGAAGCCTGCATCCGTTCCCGAAACTATCTCGCCGAAAACGTCGAAGAGCTCCTCCGCCAGCGGCGGAGTCCCGCCTAATTCGACCAGCAGACGACGCGTCAACCGCACCGCCTCGTCCCGGTCAGCCGCAGTCGCCAGTCTGACGCTCAACACAACTAAAGCTCCAAAACCCCACTCTAATATAACCCGGAATATAACCCGCTAATATAACCCGGGCCTGATATAACCGTTCAAGCGAAACGCAAACCTTCGATGAACAAGCTGTGCCGGCCGGATTATAGTAGAGCCCGGCAGTCTGCGCTTCAGCATGACAAACGCCGCTTCGCATTATACCCTTGCCCGGTAAACCGCCCGATACAGACAGCAAAGAGAGTGTGCAGAAACCCCGGCATGACAAGCATAATGGCAATAGTAATGTCTCTCCTGGCACTGTTGGCCGCGGGCTGCGGACAGCAGGGCGCGCCCGCAACGCCCGATCCCGCGCCCTCGACCACGCCTGCCGCTCCGACACTGGAAACCCTGAGGCTGGATCGCGTGCTTCTCCCGGAAACCCTCAATGCGCCCACCAACCTCGCTCAGAACGCCGAAGGGCGTCTGTTTGTCAGCGAGCAGGAGGGCCGGATATGGATTTCCGGCGGGGAGCAGTTAACCGCCGAGCGCATCTCCGTCTCTGAGCCCTTCGACATTAGCGACCGGGTGAGCAGTCGCGGCTCGGAAGAAGGGCTGCTGGGCCTCGCCCTGGACCTGAATAACGACGGGCATTTGTACGTCCACTACTCCGCGTCCGGTCCTCGCAGGTCGGTGATTTCGCGATACAGCTACTCACCCCAAACCGGAAGGGTGTTGGATGACACTGAGCTGATAATCATGGAGATCGAGCAGCCTTACTCCAACCACAACGGCGGCCAGATAGCCTTCGGGCCAGAAGGCTATCTGTACATCGGCCTCGGCGACGGCGGCTCGGCGGGTGACCCGCAGGGCAACGGCCAGGATACTTCCACGCTCCTCGGCTCCATACTGCGAATAGACGTTTCCGATGCGGAGGTTGGGCGAACCTACGCTATCCCGCCCGACAACCCTTTCGCCGACGGCGGCGGCAGCCCCGAAATCTGGGCCTACGGCCTGCGCAACCCCTGGCGCTTCTCTTTCGACCGCGAAACCGGCGAACTATGGGCCGGCGATGTGGGCCAGAACCGCTGGGAAGAGATTGACCTGATTGAGCGGGGCGGCAACTACGGCTGGAGCGTTCTGGAGGGCAGCCACTGCTTTAATCCCCGCGACAACTGCGACCGACAGAGCGGCATCCCGCCCGTCTGGGAATACTCGCTCGACGGCCGGCCCTGCTCCGTAATCGGCGGCTACGTCTACCGCGGTAAATCCATCCCGTGGCTGAACGGCGTCTACATCTATGGCGACTTCTGCTCCGGCAAGGTCTTCGGTCTGCGCTACAACGACGGACGGGTCGCCGAACACAAGGAACTGGCCGACACCGGCCTGGCAATCATGTCTTTCGCCGAAGACAACAACGGCGAGCTGTACCTGCTCTCCCAGAGCGAGGGCATATTCCGCCTTGCCGCAAACCCGTAGGTGTGCGCTGTCCGTTCGGCCGGCCTTCCCGCCATCAGGGTTTCCGGGCGCCGGCCGACGATAGCCCGCCAAGTTCACCGCTGCACAGCAAAATCCCCGTCTGTTCGAATCAGGGGTGTGATTATATTCACAATATTGACTATAGTTATTCCATTAAACGATAATGCCTGTATGACTCACTGGAAGAGGCGAAAACAGGGCCATTTCCAGGCCTGCTTCCCCTCGGAGGGTTGCAGCGCTGACGTGTATCCAACTATCCGCAAGTGGCAGTACGGAACCGGGGCGAGCAACTCCAAAGCGACCGAGTGACAGGAGGAAGCCATGACTGTCGTCCCGAATTTGCTGATGGCAGCACTGATTCTGGCGGTACCGTTCACGGCGGGAGTGGTGCTGTTCAGAGACAACGGGAAGTGGAAGCCGTTGGGCGCGGTGATCCTGGTTGTTACGACCCTGATTTTCCTGCTGTTCCTGGCCAGCGTACCGGTCAGGTTTGAGAGCATATCGGGTTTTGGCTCCATCACCAGCCTTTAATCGACTGAGCCCAGACGAAGCCCCGGCAAGGGTGTTCCTGCCGGGGCTTCGCTATATGCCGGATTGCCGGGGTATGTATGGAGCTTTTGCCTTTAATCGTCTTTAACCGGGCTTGTGCAGAGCATGACCGCCTCTCGTCCAGGTCCGCCGAAAGCCCGCTTTCCCTGGCGACGAACTGGCTGGCGCAAGCCGGGAGCCTTCAGCGCGCGTTCTCCACTCTGACAGTAACGATGTCTATGCCGTGATACTTCTGGTGGCTGACCGACGAAGCATAATGCAGCAGCAGCCGGAACGACACATCCCGCTCGTCCGGAACCGGCGGCAGCTCTATCAGGCAGGCCAGGCGGTCTTCCACGTTCTCGCCCTCCAGGGACGTCACAAACTCCAGCTCCGCCGCACGGTCTTCGGAGCGCGCCGACACTGTCAATCGAAGCGGCGTGTCCGTTTCCCCGTCTATCCACAAGCGGCGCTCCTGCAGCAGCACGGCCAGCGTCTCCTCTCCCGCCGAAGCCAGCCGCTCCGTCGAAGCCTGATTCCAGCCCGCCCGCTGCGCGAACTGTCGCAAATACCTGGTCAAGTCTCCCAGCGACTCGCTCTTCAGCGGGACTTGCAGCCGTCTGTGTCGCCGCGCTGTAAGCTCCATAAACAGCATCATCAGCACCGCAGTGATGGCCCCCGCCGTCATGCCGTTGCCCAGCAGCACAGCCAGGAAGCCGTCTCCCAGATGGTCGGCGAAAATCCACCCGTTCTGGAATCCCACGCCCACCCAGAAAGTAATTCCGGCAATGGCGGCCTTGCGGTGGTCCATGCCGTCGCCGATAACAATCCGCATACCCTGCACGAACAGGATTCCCAGGAACATTGTTGCGTAGGCCGCTATCACCGGCCCCGGTATGGCGATGAGCAGGGCAGCGGCCTTGGGGAAGAAGGCCAGCGCCATCATGGTGGCGCCGATGACCACTCCCACCCGCCGGGCGGCGACCCCTGTAACCTCGGTAATCGAGATGCTGCTGGAATAGGTCGTGTTGGGCGGAGTGCCGGCTATGCCCGATAGGAAATTGCCCAGCCCGTCGGCGTTCAGGCACCCCTGAACCACGCGGAAGTCTGTCGCCTGCGGACGCCGCCGCGACACCCTCTGGATAGCCACGCCGTCGCCCACCGTCTCGATGGCCCCCACGATGGTCACTGCCGCGAAGGCCGGCAGCAGCGCCCAGAACTCCACGCCGGGCGTAACATCCAGCCCCGGCCACGAAGCGACAGGCACTCCGACCCAGGGCGCCTCGGCCACCGTCTGCGCGTCGTAGATGCCAAAGACCGCCGATGCGATGCAGCCCGCCGCAATGCCCGCCAGCGGCGCCCACAGCCGCATCGCCGGCGATCCTCGCAGCACCACCATCGACACCACCGCCAGCGTCACTCCGGCCACGACAGGAGCCGCGTAGGAGGCCGTACCTTCGGGAACTGCGCTCACCATAGGGAAGATGGCCGGCATAACCGTAGCCGCTATCAGCATGATGACCGACCCGGCCACCACCGGCGTGAAGATGCGGCGCATCAAAGACAGCTTCGCCGCCATCAGAAACTGGAACAGCGAAGACACAACAATCAGGCTTGCCATCAAGGCCGGCCCGCCCTCGACCATAGCGGCAATGCAGACCGCAAAAAAAGCCCCGGACGTCCCCATGATGAGGATATGCCCGGAGCCGATTCGTCCGAACCGCGCAGACTGCACTATCGTGGCAGCGCCGCTAACCAGCAGCGCCGCAAAGGCCGCCCAGGTGACATAGCTGTCCGTCGCCCCTGCCGCTCTGGTCACTATAAGCACGCCGATAACAACGCTGGGCAGCGTTACCACCGCCGCCTGCACCCCCAGCCCAACAATCATCGAGCGCGGCGGAATCTCCTCCGGCTCGAACCGAACGTTTTCATTGACCTGCGCCGCAGCCATCAATAACCCCCGAACAGCCCGGAGTCCAGCCGCTTGCAGAGGGCCGCCTGGAACGCCTCAACGGCGGTTTCACGCTCTCTTCGCAGTCGGCGTGCGCTATTGTATTCGCCAAACGAAGCGCTCCGCCACAATACGGCGGAGCAATATGACCGATGTCCCTCCCGGCAGCCCTGGCCACCGACCGCCGTTCCGGCAAAGGCGGAAACACAGCCCCCAAACACGCTCAGGGGCGCTCTACACCTACGCTGTCGATGCGGAGAGCGGGGATAACCCCAAAACACGCTGGGGTGCGCCCGAGTACCGCAACCGGGCAACCCGTCTCCGACAGTCCCCGTAGGATAGCTGTCGGGCGGACGCTTCACGTATTACACCGGGATTACGTCTGGGGTGCGCGCGCCAAACGTTCGGCTTCAACAGCCGGGCGGCCGCAAGCAGGCGGCGCCTGAGGAATAAAACCCCAAAAGACACTGCTCTTGAGCGCGCGGCCAGGCTCCTGTACCATCACCTTCTGATGACATCACGTTAGGAGCCCGGCGCTGCGGAAAATCGGCGGCGGGACAGGAGGCGCCATGACCAGCGTCAAGCCCATCCCCGACGGCTACACCGCCGTCACTCCCTACCTCATCGTCGAGAACGCCGCCGGACTCATCGACTTTCTGGTCAATGCCTTCGGAGCCGTTGAGCGCCTGCAAGTTCCCATGCCCGGAGGCGGCATCGGCCACGCCGAGGTCGAAATCGGCGGCGCCGTCATCATGCTCTCCGACGCAATGCCGCCCGACTTCCCGTCTGCCAGCGCGCTGATTCACCTGTACGTTGAAGACGTAGACGGCGTCTACGCCAGCGCCGTCAGCGCCGGGGCCACGTCCGTCGCAGAGCCTTCCGACCAGTTCTACGGCGACCGCCTGGCCCGCGTCGACGACCCCTGCGGCAACCATTGGGCCATAGCCACTCACGTTGAGGACGTCGGCCCCGAAGAACTCAGCCGGCGCCTGGCCGCCCTCGACGAGGAGCCAGGCGCCGGCTGAACGCTCTCGAAATCTCACACCCCGCAAGTTGCGCCGCCGGTTTGCGGCTTTCCAGCAAACCGGCATATTCCAGCTTAATCAAGATGCGTTTCACGAACCCTGTTAGAAATTCATAGCGTTGCTAACTATCTATAACTCGTATTCCTGGCATTATATTCCTACGCAGAAAGCTGATCAGGTTTCTTCCCTGTCACAGCTTGATACTCAGCAGGGTCGGAAAGCTTTTTATATAAGAAATTCACCCAAGCTTCAGTGTACCCATAGGATTTGGATAACTCATCATATAAACAAAATTCTGATTTTGTTTTCTCTGGTTGATCACTATCTCCTGATGGGCGCGCTTGATAGTATTTCCAGCAAATAGTATGTGTATGTTGTGTGAATTTATATTTGAGGCGTTGTTCGAGTTGTTCCACGACAGCTTTTGGTTTCAGAAGGCCTTTGCCTACCACAGGAATCTTCTTCTCTTTAATCAAGGCAGTGATATTCCGTAACTCTTCCATCTCAACAGGGTTGTTGGCGTCATAATGGACAAATTCAACAGAGAGATCTGCTTTTTTAGAATTATTCTCCAATTTTGGGATAAGGAATACACTGAGTGAGAACTGTGAACTAGCAAGGACTTCCGGTGCGAGTCCTGCTCTGAACGTGTCGATATAATGTCGAATATCGTTTAGGGATGTCTTTTGAAGGCGACGTATGGCCTTTTCCTGCTCGCTAGACCTCAAGACGGAGAATTGTAGTGCTAATCCAACTTTATCCAGTAATGCCATATCTGTTCCAAATTCATTTATGAGCATATCCTCGAAGTTCATAAGCATCGCTTGGCATTCACCATACAGGGCCGGATCGAGCTCCGGATAGTAACGATGCTCAATTTTATTTCTAAGCCCAACGCCCAACGAAGAACTCCAAATTCTTCCTCTCCGCGGGATGCTCGCTATCCCAATATCTGTTCATACATTCTGATAAGTCCCAGTGTTTTGGCTGGCCGTCGACCAGCTCATATCGTGTACTTTTACCGCTTCCGTTCTTTACATACCAAGGTTTTATCTTTTGGTTGTAAAACACTGCATGGAAACACGACGTCCATGCGATCATCATCAGAATTACGAAATTTCGCGTGCGAAAAGAATTCCCAATCCTATTGTAGCTGTCGACTGCGGATAAAGCTGCATCACGCGCCTGTTGAATATGCTGACGGACCAGTTTGGAACGACGTGCCATTATATTCAATCCAATGAGAGATTGAACTAATTGATCTAGATGATCAAGTCTGCCTGACTGTCATGTTCAGAACACCGAGAGCACCTCTGTCGTAATCCAGACAGGGGGTATCATCTTTGCCATAACTATTTTGCCTGATTACTGGTGGGCCCGGCTGGGATCGAACCAACGACCAGCCGGTTATGAGCCGGCTGCTCTACCACTGAGCTACGGGCCCTCCTAATAAGGTTATGCCCTGCCCTTTCGCCATGTCAAGGACGGCGGGCGGAGACGCCCCGGGGCCGGCGGCAGGCGTCGCGCAGGCTGCGCGCGTTTACCGGACTGCCAGCGCCAAATACTCGTCTTTGAAGGCTACGCTCGGCAAACGCTGCGCGGCCTGAGCGCGTTTACCGGAGCTTGACCGCAGTGCCGTAGGCCAGGATTTCGGACATGCCGCTGCTGATGGCGCTGGTGGTGTAGCGCACGTTGACCACGGCGTCGGCGTTGAGGACGGCGGCCTCGTTGGTCATCAACTGCGTCGCCTCGGCTCTGGCCTCGGACAGCATCTCGGTGTAGCTGCCTACCCTGCCTCCGACAACGCTGCGAAGACCGGCCTGAATATCGCGGCCTATGTGCTTGGCCTGCACTATGTTCCCGGTTACCAGCCCCAGAATCTCGGCGACTTCACGCCCAGGCACGTTCTCGGTGGTGCTAACTATCATGGCATACTCCTTCAGTGCCGTGCAGAGAGATTTACCCCAGCCCCAGGCGATCGATGTAGTCAGGATCCCATGCCGCTATGATACCCCGCTCCAGGGCCTCCGGCTGCGGCACTACCGGCGACGGCTCGCCCGACGTAGGCACGCTGGCTACGATCGCGTCTTCCACCATCTGCCGGAACTGCCCGTCCGGAACACCCAACAGTTCCTTCAGCGTCTGCTCGTTGTGCTGCCCGAAGGACGGCGAAGGCCCCTTAATGCGCACGGGGCTCTTGGAGAACTTGTATGGGCGCCCCAGGAACATCCTCTCGCCCAGCTTGCGCTCCGGCGGATATTTAACCCGCTCCAGGAAATTGCGGCTTTTGTAGTGGGGGTCGTAATGAATGTCCCGGCCCGTCAGCACCGGCCCTGAGGGGATACCCGCCGCCTGCAGCGCGTGCATCGCCTCGTACCGGTCCTGGCCTGCCGTCCATGCCGCGATGATCTCGTCCAGCGCGTCGTGGTTCTCTTTCCGCCCGACGATGGTGTTAAAGCGCGGGTCCAGCGCCAGCTCCGGCTGGCCCATCACCTCACAAATCGCCCGCCATTGAACATCGTCGCCCACAGACAAAGTGATCCACCTGTCTTCGCCGGCCGCCGGATAGCAGCCCTGCGGCGCCCGCCACGGGTGCCGGTTACCGATGCGCCCGCCGTCGCGACCGTTGGCGACGGCGTCCAGGATGTATTCCGACAGGAACATCACCCCGGCCTGGTACATCCCCATGTCCACCCACTGCCCCAGCCCGGTGCGGCTGCGGTAGCGCAGCGCCGACCCGATGGCGAACAGCGCCGTCCAGGTCGAAAGGAAGTCCACGAAGGACGCACCGGCCTTTGCCGGGCCGTCGCCGGCATAGCCCGTAACCCAGCAGTGCCCGTGGGTCGCCTCCTGCGTAGTGGCCTGCGCCGGGTAGCCCGAGTACGGGCCGCCGCCGTGGCCGTAGCCCGTGTTCGACACCAGGATAACGTCGGGTCTCAGCTTTCGCAGGTTGGGATAGTCCAGCCCCCAGTTGCGCATCACCCGCGGCGTGAAGTTCTCCATCACCACGTCGGAAACCATCACCAGATCGCGGAACAGCTCGCGCCCCCGCTCGCTGGTCATGTCCAGCGTGATGGACTGTTTGCCCCGGTGGATCAGGTTGTAGGTCGAGGGGCGGTTCCACCAGTCCTCGCCCAGATCGTTCTCGGCGAACACGCCTGAGTACCCGCCCGTCCGCGTGACGTCGGGCCGCCCGGGACCTTCCAGCTTGATGACCTCGGCCCCCATGTCCGCCAGCAGCCCCCCGGCATACGGCAGGGCGAACACGTAGGTCGAATCCAGCACCCGGATACCCTCGAGGGGCAGGCGTGAGTCGGAACTGGTCATCAGACGGCGTTCGTCTGCCGAAGCACGGTCAATTCCTGGGGGGTGTATCCCAGTCCGTCCAGATATATCTCCCGGTTGTGCTGCCCCAGCGTGGGCGCGGGGGAAACGTACTGGTAAGGGGTGAGCGAAAGGTTGAACAGCACCGCCGGCGCCTTTATCCTGCCGATTACCGGATGGTCAACCTCGCGGTAGAAGTCCCTGGAGTCGAGCTGCGGGCAGTCCGCCAGCTCCGACGGGGTCTGAACCAGCCCGAACAGCATACGAGAGCGGGCTGCCTCGGTAAACAGTTCCCACTTGCCGCGCTGGCTGATGGACTCCAGGACGATGCGGTCCAGCTCATCGCCGTTGCGGTTGCGCTCGGCGGTATCGGTGAACCGCTCTTCGCGCAGCCTGGGGTCGCGGAAGAAGCCGGCGATGGTCTCCCATGTGGCCCCGCCGCCGGTCTGCACGATGATCCACCCGTCCTCGCATGGCATAGGGTGTCCGAAGTTGCTGCCCGATGCCCGGCGCCGAGACTGCGTTGCCCCGATGAAGGGATACATCGACTGCGTCGCCATCATCGTAGACGCCACGCACTCGGTGACCGACACGTCGAGGTGCTGGCCATGACCGGTGTTGCCCTGCATAAACAGGGCCATGGCCGTGGCCGCCGCGCCGTTCAGTCCGCCCTCATACTGCGCCTGGAAACCGCCGTGCTTCAGAGGCTCTCGCCCCTGCTGCCCGCTGATGCTCATAATCAGCCCCATGGCGTAGCTGACGATCTCTTCCCCGGCATACTGGCTGTACGGCCCGGTCTGCCCGAAAGGAGTGATCGAAGTCAGCACCAGCCCGGGGTTGATGGCCTCCAGCGCGTCATACCCCAGGCCGATGCTCTCCAGGTAACCCGGTCGGCAGCTCTCCACAACAACGTCCACCTGCGGCACCAGCTCCTGGAACAGATCCCTCCCTGCGGCTGTCTCCAGGTTAAGCGTCGCGCCCTTCTTGTTCAGGTTCATAGCCAGGAAGAACAGGCTCTTCTCCGGGTGCGGGTCGTCACCGAAAAAGGGCGGCATTCTGCGCAGCGCAGCGCCGGCAGGCGGCTCCAGTTTCAGCACATCAGCCCCGTAATCGGCCAGCAGGCGCGCGCAGAAGGAACCGGCGATGTCCTCGCTCAGATCCAGTACTTTCACGCCGTCCAGCGGCCCGTGAGACATTGGCGGCGGAAACGGAGCGTCAGCGATCAAGTCTCAAACTCCCAGCGGGCGAGGCTTGCGGCCCCAGGGCCGGCCCGGAAATTGTAGCTGATGCAAGGTGACACGGCAACGCGCCCCCGGCGGGGAACAGAACAGTAGACTGCGGGCGAAATCCGCAGAAAGCCGCTGTTCTCCAGGTTATCCCGAAGGCGTTACCCCCCGAAGGCGGCTTTGAGGGTGGCGTTGTACTCTTCCTGAGTGTAACTGTAGGTCTGAGTGCCTTTAACCTGCACTGCGTAGTGGCCGCACACCACGCCCATCTGCACTGCGCGCCTCATGTCTTTGCCGCAGGCCAGCCCCTTGATGAGTCCGCCGCGAAACGCATCGCCGGCTCCGGTGGGGTCTATGGCGTTAGCCGGGATTACGGGGATCGATTCCAGCGATCCCTTCGAGTGCAGCTCCGCGCCCTGCTCGCCCCTGGTCACCACCAGATGCTCCACAATCCCAACCAGCGACGGCCGGGCCAGGCCGGTGGAGCTGGCTATCAGGCCAAGCTCGTAGTCGTTGCAGATGAGCATATTGGACTGCTCGATGCAGTTCACCAGATCCTGCGAATCCCACAGGGGAAGAGACTGCCCCGGGTCGAAGATGGTGTAGATGCCCAGCTTGTGATGCCTGGCGGTGAACTCCATCATATCCGGGATGTTCCCCGGCGCCACGATGGCGATGACGCCCGATGGATCAATGCCCTCGTAGCTGAAGCCCGCCTGCTGCTGCATTGCGCCCGGGTTAAAGCCTGTGATCTGGTTGCCGTCCAGGTCGGTGGTGATGTAGGCCCCTGCCGTCAGTTCTTCGTCCACCACGCGCAGCCCGTCCGTGGCTATGCCGCGCGTTTCCAGCCACTCGAAGTAGCGATGGTAATCCCTCCCCATGGTGGCCGCGATGCGAGGGCGCTCTCCGAGGAGCGACAATGAGTAGGCGATGTTCCCGGCGGTGCCGCCGAAGTTTTCGCTAATGCTGTTGACCAGGAAGCTGACGTTGATGTTGTGCAGCATATCGGGGAGAAAGTGATCCCGGAAATACCCCCCGAAATTCATAATGCGATCGTAGGCCATCGACCCGGAAACGAGTATATCCATCTAACCTATGCCCTTACAGCTTCGGTTGCCGGCAACGGTCAGCAACCGTATCGCCCTGCAATTGATCCTTGAAACTCCACGGCATCGCCGGCCGACAGCCCCCTCCGGGCTGCCTCGCCGGCGTTGACTTCCAGCACAAAGCGGGCGGGCGACGGCGATTGCGCCCGGGGTATCTCATCGCTTCCTGCGCCCGGCGGCGGCGTCGGCACATCGGCGGCTACACCCACCATACGGCATTGGGCGTCGATCCAGATAATATCCAGGGGGAACCGCATGTCCTTCATCCAGAAATGAAGCGGCTGCTCTTCCTCGAACACGAACAGCATCCCTTCGTCCGGCGCCAGAGGCTCGCGACCAGACAACCCTTGCCGCCGCTCTTCGGGCAGCACAGCGAGGTCTACCTGGTAGACCTCGCCGCCGATTCGTACAGCCGGTTCCGACGCCGGCGTTGCAGCCGGCCTTGCCGGTTCCGGCGTCGGCGTTGCTGTCTGCAAAGCGCCGCAGCCAAGCCCGGCCAGAAGACTGAACAAAAGAAACACGGCAATAGACACGGATTCCCGCTCCGCTTTCGCCTGGTCATGCCCAACCCGACAATCCCGCCGGCCGGCGTTTATCCTGCAGAATTGCGCCCGCCGCGTGGCCTTTTCCTGAATATGGCCGCCGATAATGTTACCCCAACATAGGCAGGCGGCTCAACTTGACAGCCCATGGAATCCGGCATGGAAAATCCCCTTGGGAATTCCGCCGCCAGCCTTCGCACTTGCCATTCTGGAGCTATGGTGGCAAACTGGAATAATGCGTATTGGAGATTTTGAGTTTCCGGAGCCATTGCCGGAACTGAAGGAACCCCATGTCCTCGCTGTCCTGCGTCCCTGGATCGACGTCGGGAGAGTGGGCAGCCTCAGTCTGCGGCGCATCGAACGCCACCTGGGGGCGAAGGAGGCTGGGAAACTGGCGCGTCCGGGCCGCTACTACGATTTCACCCGATACCGGCCCAAGTCGGCGCTGCGGCAGGGAAAGCGGGAATATACCATTCCGACCACCACCGTCAAGTTTGCCGTGCGGGAAACCGGCCCCGACATCGTTACGCTTCATCTCCTGGAGCCGCACGCCTACGGAGAAGACTTCACCGACTCGGTCATCGAGATGCTGGAGAAGCTGGGAGTGAAGCGCTACTCGATGATTGGAGCCATGTACGATATGGTTCCCCATACCCGGCCTCTGCTGGTTTCGGGCGGAAGCGTCAACGCCGCCAACGAGGAAGAGTACCGCTTGGTGGAAGCGCGGCCCAGCGACTACGAAGGGCCAACCACCATCGCGCACATGATCTTCCAATACGCCGAGTCGGTGAAAATGGACACGCGGATCTTCGTGGTGCATCTGCCCCAGTACTTTCAGGTGGAGGAAGACTTCACCGGAACGGCGCGGCTTACCGGCATACTCTGCCGCATATACGGGCTGCCCCACCGCCTGGAAGACCCGGAGAGGGGAATACGCCAATACGAGTCGTTGCAGAACATCGTTTCCGACACGTCCGAGGTGTCCAGGCTGCTATCCCGGCTGGAAGAAAAATACGACAGCGAGAACCGCAGGGAAGCCGGAGGTCAGGCGCCCATCGCGCCGCTTTCTCCCCAGATCGAAGAATTCCTGCAAGGGCTGGACTTTGGCAGCGAAACGAGCCCGGCGGACGATCCGGACGACTAGCGGACCTGTGTAAGTTCCGGGCGCTCGAAATCATCGGGCGTTGACGTCGGCTTGGGGGTATGGTAGATTTCCCTGTATCCGCCAGGGGAAGTGGAATAATCCACTGGAGGTAGGTCAGCATCGCCAGGCAGTATAGGGTAAACGAACGAATAACCAGCCCTCAAGTTCGGGTCATCGGAGGGGATGGCTCTCAGCTGGGGGTCATGGAAACCCGGCGCGCGCTCCAGATGGCGCGGGACGCTGAGGTGGATCTGGTGGAAGTCGCGCCCAATTCCGATCCCCCTGTGTGCCGGCTGCTGGACTATGGGAAACTGCTGTACCTGTCTTCCAAGAAAGAGAAAGAGTCCAAGAAAGGCCAGAAGAGCACCGAGCAGAAGGAAGTGCGGTTCCGGCCCAACATCGGGACTCACGACCTCGACGCCAAAGTCCGCAAAGTGCGGGAATTCATTGACGACGGGTCCAAAGTCAAGCTCACTGTGCGCTTCCGCGGGCGGGAGGCCGCCCATCAGCAGCTTGGACTCTCGGTACTGCGCCGGGTTGCCGACGAGCTGAAGGACGAGGTTCGCCTTGAGCGTCCGCCGGCAATGGAAGGCCGGTCGCTCTCGATGGTGCTCATCCCCTCCGTTCAGAAGAGCGAAGAGCGGGCGGCCCAGCGCGGGCCCTCCGGCAGGAACCAGGGAAATAAACCCGGCGAAAAGAAGCCGGAACAGGTAGAAGAACTGGCCGATGCCAAAACTTAAGACTCACAAAGGCGCCAAAGCCCGCATCCATGTGACCGGATCGGGCAAGCTGCTGCGCCGTAAGCGAATGAGCAGCCATCTGCGGCGTAAGAAGCCCACCAAGGTGACCCGCAAGTTTTCGGACAAGATGGAAGTAGCCGCCGCCGACGTACCCCGTCTGAAACGGCTGATGCCTTACGGATAGCCGGACGGCGCCCCGATGGAGACCGATCAGTGGCACGAATAAAACGCGGCGTCACCAAGCGTCGCAGGCACAAGAAAATTCTGAAGGCGGCCAGGGGTTTCCAGGGCGCTTCGCACCGCAACTACAAGTGGGCCAAAGAGTCGGTGATGCACGCATGGGCCTACGCCTACCGGCACCGGCGCGAGCGCAAGGGCGAGTTCCGCAGCCTGTGGATTGTGCGCATCGGTGCCGCCGCCAGGGCACAGGGTATGCCGTATAACCAGTTCATGCACGGCCTGAAGCTGGGAGGCATTGAACTGGACCGCAAAATCCTGGCCGACCTGGCCGTCCGCGACGAAGCAGCGTTCGCCAGGTTGGTTGAAACCGCCCGCGGGCATCTCTCAGCGCCCGCCGCCGGCTCACCCAACCTGAGCGACAGTTAAACGCCAATCCCCTCCGCCCTGTACCCATCAGCTCCGCACTGGCCCAACGTTACGCCTGCTCGAATCCGTAGTAGGCGTCAGAATCCAGAACGCGGCGCAGTTGGTCCTCGTCGACAGCTATAGGCCGGAGAGCGTTGCTCCACCGGACAGTCAGATCGCGGTGAAGGTCGGACAGGTCTATCGGATCGTTGCCGCGAGCCAGAAGCGTGCGAAACACGATCTCCTGGATAGGCATGTCGAACCGGATGAAGCCCTCCGTATCGGCGTGAAACTTCTGTATCTCCCCGATCAGGGCGAGCGGGTCCAACTCTGATGGCGGCTGCCCATAAGACGGGCAGGCAGCAGTGAGGCGCCCTGCGATAAGATCGACTGCCGAGCGGTTCAGATGTTCGAGGCGCGCCAGGCCGATGTGGTATCGACCGTTGTCTGCGATCTGATCTTCCGGCGTCCCAGCTGTTTCGGGGCCATCGATGGTCATAGGTCCACCTCTTCGTTCCAGTCCAGCATGATAATACGCACCTGCTCGCCGGCCTGTTTGGCGGGCAGATCTTCGGGGCAGATAGCCAACCCGTTGGCCTTTGACATAGAAGTGAGAATGTTGGACCCCTGCGGCCCGGTGGGAGTGGCGTAGTAAACCCCGTGGCGCCGCTCAACTTCGACGCGGGCATAAACCCGGCGGCCGTCGTAGTTGCGAATCGGCCCCGTCAGCACCCCGTCCACCTGAGGGCGCGGGCGCACTGAACGGCCCAGCATGGCATGGATGGCCGGGCGGGCAAACATTTCGAAGGCCACCATCGCGCTCACCGGGTTGCCTGGCAGTCCCAGCAGAGGCACGCTCCTGCCGTCGCTGCCCCGCAGATGTCCGAAGGCCAGGGGTTTGGCCGGGCGCATCCGCACCGACCAGAAATTCATGGTTCCCCGCTCTTCAAGAACGTCCTTGACAATGTCATAGTCGCCCTTGGACACGCCGGCAGAGGTTATCACGAGATCGGAACCTTCGGCGGACGACAATTTGGCATGAAGGTCGTCCAGGTTGTCCCGGGCGATGCCCAGCAGGCGCGGAATCCCCCCGCAGGCAACCACGGAAGCGGCCACGCCGAAGCTGTTGCTGTCGTAAATCCTGCCTCCCGAGAGCGGCGAGCCGGCAGTTTCCAGCTCGTCGCCGGTGGCCAGCACCGAGACCACCGGCCTGCGCGTGACCTTCACCCGGTCAAGGCCCAGCGAGGCCAGCACGCCCACCTCCGCAGCGCGGATCAGCGTGCCGGCCTCCAGTACCAGCTCACCCTTGCGAACATCCTCGCCGGCCGGGCGCACATTCGCTCCGGAAGGCATTTCTGTATATATCGCCACTTCGTCCAACGGACGGCCTTCGCGCTTCCTCTGCACCTCGTCGGTCTCCTCGAAAGGCACAACAGTATCGGCGCCGTCGGGCACCGGCGCGCCGGTCATTATCCGCATCGCCGCGCCAGGCTCTACGGCTCGACCGGGCATCTGCCCGGCGGCTACAACACCGATGACCGGGAGGCGCCGCGGCGAGTCCGCAGACGCCCCAACAATGTCCGCGCCGCGCAGGGCATAGCCGTCCATCCCCGAATTAGCCAGCGGGGGCAACGCCAGCGGCGACGCGACATTTTGCGCCAGCGTCTGCCCCAGGCATTCCAGCAGAGGAACTTCCACCGCGTCCAGGGGCGCGAAGCTGGTCATCACTCGCTCATAAGCCTCCTCCACGCTCAGCATATCCTCGCCGGCGTGGCTGTGGCCGTGGTGGTGAGCCGCTTCCTCGTGATGGCCATGATGGTGACGGTGATCTGCCGCCATTGTGATCCTCCACTGCATCGGGAATGGTAAAACGCCTGCGCCGCCCTCTACCGGGATGGCGGCGGGAGGAATTCCAGACCATTAGCTCCTTAGAGTTGCGCCGGCTTCCCTCTCCAGGCCGCGCAGCAGGCCGTCCAGCGAGCGGGACACCTCTTCGTTGGTCAGCGTGCGGTCGGCGGCTTGAAAGTGAACGTGGAAGGCCAGCGACCTGGTTCCGGAGGCCAGGTTCTCGCCGGAGTAGATGTCGAACAGCTCGGCCTTCTGGACCAACCGATGCCGCATAATCAATTCGGTCACCCTCCCCGCGGGAACGTCGGCAGGAACAATCAGCGCCAGGTCGCGGGTAGCCGAAGGGAAGCGGGGCAGGGGCGTGAAATTCCGCTCCGATTCCGGAAGCGCTTCCAGCAGGGAGGGCAGCCGCAGCTCAAATCCGGCCACCACTCCGAAGTCCAGGCCAAAGCGTTCCCGAATCAGGGGGTGGATTTCGCCAGCGAAGCCCAGCTTCGTTCCGCCGGCCTTGATCGCCGCGCAGCGTCCCGGCTGGTAAACGGGGTGCTCTCCCGGTTCCCACGCCGCGCGGATGCCCAGCCTGTGCAGCAGCCACTCCACCATGCCCTTGGCATCGTAAAAGTCCATCCCGCCGCTTTCAGAAAGATGATGCCACGACGCTTCGTCGCGCTGCCCGGCCTGTACAGCGACCACCAGCTCGACCTCATCCGGAAGGTCACCCGGCCGGGGCAGAAAGACGCGCCCTGCCTCAAACAGCCGGTAAGGGCCAGGTCCCTGCGACTGGTTGGCAGACAGGTTAGCCAGCAGCCCTGCCTGAAGGGTGGGGCGCAGGAATTCGTGAGCCGCGCTCATCGGGTTGGCCAGGCGCATCGGGACGGGCGCTCCCTCAAAGGACGGAATCCGGTCCAGCATTTCCTGGGATACCAGCGGGTAATTGATGGTCTCCTGCATCCCGCCGGCTGCCAGCAGGTCTTTCACTTCATCGCGCAATGCGATTTCCGGCGATGGACTGTGAAAGGGGATAGGCGCAGACAGCATCACCGTAGGCACCGCGTCGTAGCCGATTACCCGCACCACTTCCTCGACCAGATCGTCTTCCATGTTCACGTCATTGCGCCACCAGGGAATGGCGACAGCCAATGAGTCTCCCTCGATGGTGCAGGTGAATCCCAGCGCTTCCAGGGCCGACTGCGCCTGCTGCAGCTCCAAGTCCATACCCAGGGACTGACACAGCCGCCGCATAGTCAGCCTTACTGTAAGCGGATCATCCGGTTCCGGGTAAACGTCTATAATGCCCGGAGCGACGGCGCCTCCCGCCACCTGCTGAATCAGGGCCGATGCGCGCCGCAGGGCCAGGGGCGCCAGATCGGGCCGCAGCCCTTTCTCGAAGCGCAGCGTCGCCTCGGTGCGCAGACCCATGGACGCGGCTGTCTCGCGGTTATTGGAGGCGTTGAAGTTGGCCGACTCCAGCAATACCGTGGCAGTCTCCGGGCCGATTTCGCTGTTGGCCCCGCCGATGACTCCGCCGAGGCCGATGGGGTTCTGCGAGTCGGCTATGACCAGGTTTTCCGCAGTCAACACTCGCTCAACCCCGTCCAGCGTAATCAGCTTCTCGCCGGGGCGGGCCCGGCGCACGATGACAACGCCATCCTTGACTGAGCCGAGGTCGAAAGCGTGGAGCGGCTGGTTGTATTCCAGCATCACGAAGTTGGTGACATCGACTACGTTGCTGATGGGGCGCAGCCCGGCGCGCGCGAGACGGTCTTGCAGCCACTGGGGAGACGGGCCGATGCGCACGCCGTCTATGACCGCGGCGGTGTAGCGACGGCACAGGTCGGGGTCGGCAATGGAGACGTTGACCCGCTCTCCTACGGGGAGACCGCCCTCCTCGCACTCAATCACCGGCTCGACAACCTTGCCCCCGGTCAGGGCGGCCACCTCGTGAGCCACTCCCAGCATCGAGAGGCAGTCCAGCCGGTTGGGGGTCAGTTCCAAATCCAGTATAGTGTCGCCCAGATAGTCCGACAGCGGCCGGCCCAAAGGTGCGTCGTCGGGCAGCGCGATTATGCCTTCGTGGTCATCCCCCAGGCCCAGCTCCAGCTCGGAACAGATCATCCCCTGCGATTCGACCCCCCGGATGCGGGCAGGGGCCAGCGTTTCGTACCGATGGCTGTGGGCGTTGTAGAGATAAGCGCCAACCCGGGCGAAACATATTTTCTGGCCTTCAGCCACGTTGGGCGCGCCGCACACGACTTCCGTTCCACCGGAGTCGGCGGCCTCTCCGGGGTCTGTGGCGACGGTACAGAGGCGAAGCCTATCGGCGTTGGGATGGGGGCGAACAGAGGTGACTTTGCCAACGAAGACCTCGTTCCAGCCGCCGATCTCCTGTATTTCACCCACCTCCACGCCAGCCATGGTGAGCCGGTGGGCCAGGTCGGCGGCGGGGATGTCCACGTTGACGTATTGCCGGAGCCAGCTAAGGGGAACTTTCATTCAGCCTTCATCTCTGCGGCCCTTCCGGAGCCGCACCGTTCAGAACTGCCGCAGAAACCGCAGGTCGTTGGCGTAGAAGTGGCGTATGTCGTCTATGCCGTATTTCAGCATGGCGATACGCTCAGGCCCAAGTCCAAAGGCAAACCCGGTGTATCTGCCGGGGTCGTATCCTGCGCCGGCCAGCACTCGTGGGTGCACCATACCGGCGCCCATGATTTCAATCCACCCGCTGTCGCGGCAGATGCGGCAGCCTTCTCCTTCGCCTTTGCATGAGAAGCAGTCGATCGACATATCCACGCCCGGCTCTACAAAAGGGAAATAGTCGCACCGGAACCGCACCTGACGCTCTTCCCCGAACAGGCGCCGGGCGAACTCGTACAGGGTGCCTTTCAGGTTTGCGAAGGTGATGCCCTCGTCCACCGCCAGGCCTTCAACCTGATAGAAGTGCCATTCGTGGGTGGCATCGGTGGCCTCGTAGCGGTAGCATTTGCCTGGAACAATGACCCGCACCGGCGGCGGCTGGCTCTCCATAACGCGCGCCTGCATCGGCGAGGTATGGGTGCGCAGCAGCATGGGCTGCTCGCCGGCTTCATTGGTGTAGTCAACCCACAGGGTATTCCACATATCCCGCGCCGGATGGCCCTTCGGGATGTTCAGCATCTCGAAGTTGTAATGGTCCCATTCAACTTCCGGGCCTTCCACCACGTTGAAGCCCATGCCGGCGAAGGCGGCGCAGATTTCCCTCACTATCCGAGTGGAGGGATGCAGCCTCCCTTCCCTTGGATGGCGCCCGGGGAGGGTCACGTCCAGGCGGTCTTCGCTGGCCGCCCGCAGCAGCGCGGCCTCGCTGATGTCCCGAGTGCGCGATTCCAGACCGCTTTCCAGCGATGCCTTTGCCCGGTTGGCGACCGCTCCAATGCGGCGACGGTCTTCTATGTCCAGCCCGGACAGCCCCCGCAGCAGCGTGGTCAAGCGGCCCCGCCTGCCTAGATAGGCGATGCGCCACTGCTCCACAGCTTCCAGGCTGTCCAGCGTTGAGAGCTCGGCCAGGGCAGCGCCCGCCAGATCTTCGATACTCTGCTGCGTCGGCTGTGTCAACGGAAATCCGCATTCTCGTCTATGATGATAGTGCTGCGCTTCGATTATAGGAACCGCCCCCAACACGGTCAAGAAGCCCGATATGCCGGAAGACAGCCGGCGGCTGCGGATAGCCGCGTTTCTGGACAATGACGGGAGGTCGGGCTAGACTAGTGGCGGCAGCCGCCCTTGTCGGCGCGAGCGCCAACCCTGCCATGCCCGAGGTTCCGCCATGCCTGTTTTCCCACCCGAATATCTGCACAAAGCGGCCTACCACATCTACCGCGCCAAGGGCGCGCCCGATGCCGAGGCCGATACGGTGGCCGCTCACCTGGTCAAAGCCAACCTTGTGGGTCACGACTCCCACGGCGTTATCCAGATACCAACATACGCTGAACGAATCGATGTCGGGCACATAGTTCCCGGCGCTCCCTTCGTAGTGGAGCGGGAGGCCCCATGCACCGCCGTGGTCAACGGCAACTGGGGCTTCGGCTTCGTGGTCACCGAGAGGGCTATGCGGATGACCATAGACAAAGCCCGCGCTCATGGCGTCGCCGCCGTCACCGTACACAGCCAGAGTCACATCGGCCGGCTGGGCGACTATCCCTCCATGGCCGCCGCCGAAGGCATGATAGGTATGATCACTGCCGACTCCGGCGCGGCCCCCAAGCATGTCGCCCCCTTCGGCGGGCGGGCCCGCAAACTGGGAACCAACCCCATCTGCATCGGAATGCCCAGCGACCTCGATGGACCTGTGCTTATGGACATGGCCTCCAGCACTGTTGCGCTGGGCAAAATCGCCCTGGCCCGCAACCGCCGCGAGCCCATCCCGGTAGGCTGGATAGTAGACCGGGATGGCAACCCCACCACCGACCCCAACGACTATTTCTCCGGCGGCGCCATCCTGCCCGTAGGCGTGGACCAGGGGCATAAGGGATATGCACTGTCCTTCATGGTGGAGGTGTTCTCAGGATTGCTGACCGGTCTCGGGTTCGGCATCGACCCGGAAGGCCGCCATAATGACGGCTGTTTTATCGCCGCCTTCAACCTGGAGCATTTTCGCCCCCTGAACGAGTTCAAGAAGGATATGGGCGAATTCGTGCAGTTCATCAAGGACTCGCCGCCCGCCGCCGGTTTCAATGAAGTGCTTTACCCCGGCGAGATCGAGCACCGCACCGAGCAGACCCGCCGCCGCGACGGTATATTCGTCGAGGACGATACCTGGAATCAGATAAGCGCTCTGATGAAGTCGCTGGAAGTGGAGAATCTCGTCGGCGAACCGTAGCCGCCCGCACACAGCCCGATCGCTATTGGTAAGCGCCATTTGATATGGAGGAACAAGTGAGTTCCCGATCTCCCTTCAGCGACAAGGTCAGGGAAGCGTATCTGGATTCTGCCGAGTTCTTCGCCGGGCTGGTGGAAGGAGTGGACATCGACGGATGGGAAGATCACGCTCTGGGGCAGTGGACCATACGAGACCTGGCCGGGCACACATACCGCTCTATCAGCACCGTCGTCGGCTATTCGGAAAAGCCGGCGCCGCAGGTGGACGTTGAATCCACGACACAGTGGATTCTGAACGTAAGGCGGAACGCGAACCCGAATCGCGTGGCGGAGCTGGGCCGGTCGGCCGGGCTGGAGATTATGGACAGCCCAATGATGATGGTGCGCGGTTTCCTGAACATGGCGCGGGACAGGGTCAATGACCTGGACGATGACTTTATCCTGGCAACGCCCCAAGGGGGGATGAGGTTCCTGGACTATCTCCAACTGCGCACCATGGAGCTGGTTATCCACGGGAGCGACCTGGCGCGGGCTTTGGGCCTGGAAGCAAAGCCGCCCGACAGCGGAATGCAGATTGCCCTGCAGGTTCTCGCCGGAGTGGCAGTAGCCGAAGGGCGCGGCCCTGCGCTGGCCGATGCCCTGACCGGAAGAAGCGCCCTGCCCCCCAACTACAATCTGCTAATCTGATTCGCCTGATCGACTGTTCCCTGTAATGGCCTCTTCTGCCCTGACTCCGTTCTACCGCACCGCCGGGGTTTTCCTGCTGCTGACCGCTCTGGCGACGGCGATTTCCGTCCCGACGCGCCTGATGGCCGACGCCGATGCTACGCCGCATACGGATGCCCTGGCCCGGACGCTGAACCTGGACGCCGCCGAGACAGCTCGGATTGCGATGTCGGAAAAGCTGTCCGCCATCGGGTCCGCCGCCGCTGCATACGGCGCCGGCGGAGCGGCGCGGCTCGCTGGCGGGCTGACGCTGCTGGCAGCCGGCTTTTTCCTGTGGCGGGCAATGGGAGCGTATCACCCACGCTCAATGGGGGCGGCGGCGATACTGCTGGCCGCATCGGGCATTGCGTCGGCAGTGTCCGGCGGATGCGCTATATCGCTGGCCGTGATCGCAGAGGAGCCGCGGGCAGCCGACATGCTGGTTTCGGCGGAATCGTCGGTAAGCTCAGCAGAAAGCGCCCTGTTTACCCTCCGCTGGGCGGCCGGGTCGCTGGGCTTCTCGCTGGCAGGTCTGGGCCTGGCGGCTATGGCGCCGGCTCAGTGGAGAATGGGCGGCATTCTGCGCGTAACCGCGGTGTTGGATGCAGTGCTGGGCGTGGCGATGCTGTTCATCTGGGTAGACGCCGCCACGGCCGTCCATCGCGTAACCGGCGTTGCCTTCCTCGTATGGCTGATACTGGTGGGTCTGTGGCTGGCCGTTCCCAGGATCAGGGCATTAGGGGCAGCATCAGCCGCCAATAGCATGCAGACGCCCTGAGTTTCCCGGCCGTTCCTGCCGCATAATCCTGTGCCTGAACCGGCGTTAATCTGCCTGCCTGCGCAGTTTCTTCAGCAAGGGAATCCGGCGAATCTTGGCAGGGGAGAGATCGTCCCAATAGATTCCCGTCGGGCGCGGCATATCGCCATCGCACTGGATGACTTCCTCAGGGGTTACTACGCAGTCCAGGAACACGTCGTGGCGAGCGAATGGCAGAGCCTCGTCCAGAACTTGCATCTGGTGAACCGTGCTGACCACGGGAGTTTCCGGCGAAACTATTCCAGCGGCAATGGCCAGGCCATATTCCAGGTCGGCAAAGCCGCCGCCCTTTCCCAGGCGGGTTCCCGCTCTGTTGACTGCCACCGAACCGGAAATAACCAGATCCACCGGGCGCATCTCCTCGACGCAGACAGGCCGACCCCAGCGAAAAGCTCCGGCGATAGTGGAAGCCTCTTCGGGCGTTGCGCTCATTGCCGCCGGGTCCAGCTCCACGAAACACTGCTCATGGCGCAGGCGCGGCACGGCCATGTACAGCGTTTTGCCTTCTTCCAGGGCTTTCCGGCGCAAGGGGCGCTGTGCCTTATCGGGATTGCCCTTAACCACCAGAGCCTGCCGCCACACTTCCAGTTCGCCCACTCGGTCGGCGGCGGCCTCGCAGCCGCGAAAATGCGGAATCTTGCCGTGGAGCCTGCGCGTATGGGCGGCCCCGGATTCTTCCATTGCAGACCATACCGCCTCTCTTACTTCGTCCTTGCTGCGCATCGCGGGGGCTTCTCCGTTTCCGCTGGCATTGTGCATAACTCACCCGATTATAAGACCGCGAAGAGAACACTGCTTCGCATTCGGCGAAAAACTCTGGCGGTCTATCCGATTCCGCTGCGGCCATTGCTGTCCGATCGGCAGAACTGATGAACAGAGGATGGAAAACTTCATGAGCTGCGACGAAATTCGTTTGACACTGCTGCGCGCTTGTGATAAGTTTCTTCCGCTAAAAACCCCCCTGACCTTCTCATCCTCATCCATAACCTCTGAGAGACTGCATGGAATCTCTTATTGTCGCCCTGGCAGCCGGGGCAGTGGCTCTCATCTTCGCCGGCATCACCGCAATGCGGGTGCTTAGCGCTGAGGCGGGAAACGACCTGATGCGAAGCATCGGCGACTCAATCCGCGAAGGAGCGGGAGCGTTCCTTCGCCGGGAGTATATGTCTTTGCTCCCCTTTGTGGCCGTAGTCGCCGTGGCCCTGGGAGTACTGGACTACAGTGTGTTCACGCACGACATAGCCGTCCCGGCCACGGCCATCTCCTACCTGGCCGGCGCCGTCTGCTCCGGCACTGCCGGGTTCATCGGCATGAACGTCGCGGTGCGGGCTAACGTGAGGACCGCCGCCGCCGGAATGCGGGGGCTGAACCCGGCTCTGCGGGTAGCTTTCTCCAGCGGAACCGTGATGGGCGTCTCGGTAGTGGGCATCGGGCTGCTGGGCGTTACCGTCCTGTACCTGATATTCCAGAACATCAGCGTAGTCGCCGGATTCGGGTTCGGCGCCAGCTCCATTGCCCTGTTCGCCCGCGTGGGTGGCGGCATTTTCACCAAGGCCGCCGATGTGGGTTCGGACTTGGTAGGCAAGGTAGAGGCCGGCATTCCCGAAGACGACCCCCGCAACCCCGGGGTCATCGCCGACAACGTGGGCGACAACGTGGGCGACGTGGCCGGCATGGGCGCCGACCTGTTCGAATCCTACGTCAGCTCCATCATATCCACCGTAGCTCTATCTGCCGCCGCCGTAGTATTCGCCACCGGCTCCTCCAGCGAGTTCGACTATACCGACCCTCAAGCCGTGTTTCCGATGCTGCTGGCGGGCGCGGGAATCGTTGCCGCCATTCTGGGCACCTTTCTGGTGCGCAGCGGCGAACAGGCCAACTTCGACAAGCTGCTGTGGTCGCTGCGCTACGGCATATTCGCTGCGGGCGGCCTTCTCATCATATTTGCGGCCATACTGACCATCACTCTAACGGAAAACTGGTGGTGGTTCGGCTGTGTTGTCGCGGGGCTGGCTGCAGGCACGATAATCGGCCTGGCGACGGAGTATTACACCTCCTACAGCTACAGGCCCACTCAGCGCGTCTCCGAGTCATCGCAGACCGGTGCGGCCACGGTAATCATCAGCGGCATCGCCACCGGCATGATGAGCACACTGATCCCGGTGATCTGCGTCTCGGCAGCCATTCTGCTGGCCTACTGGTTCGCCGGATTCTACGGTGTAGCCCTGGCCGGTGTCGGGCTGCTCTCCACTCTGGGCATCACCCTGGCTACCGACGCCTACGGCCCGGTGGCCGACAATGCCGGCGGCATTGCCGAGCAGGCCAATCTTGCTCCTGAGGTGCGGGAGCGCACCGATGCGCTGGACGCTCTCGGCAACACTACCGCCGCCACCGGCAAGGGTTTCGCCATCGGCTCGGCAGCTCTCACCGCCCTGGCCCTGCTGGCCGCCTATTCGGTGAGCGCCGAGCTGATTACAATCGGCGAAGACGGGAAGCTGGTGGCCGCCAACCTCGGCATCAACCTGCTCCAGCCGGAAATACTGGTGGGACTGGTCATTGGCGCGATGCTGCCGTTCATCTTCTCGGCGCTGACCATGCAGGCCGTGGGGCGGGCGGCGCAGGGCATAGTAGACGAGGTGCGCCGTCAGTTCCGGGAGATCCCCGGCCTGATGGAAGGAACAGGCACTCCCGACTCGGCCCGTTGCGTTGACATCAGCACCCGCGGGGCCCTGCGGGAAATGATCCTCCCCGGCTTGATGGCGGTCATTGCTCCCATAGCAGCCGGATTCATCCTGGGCGAGGCCGCCCTGGGCGGGCTGCTCATTGGCTCCGTAGCCTCCGGCTTCATGCTGGCGATTATGATGGCCTCGGCAGGCGGCACCTGGGACAACGCCAAGAAGTATGTGGAGCTGGGCAACTACGGCGGGAAAGGGTCGGAGGCCCACAAGGCCGCGGTCGAGGGGGACGTGGTAGGCGACCCCTTTAAAGACACATCTGGACCATCCCTGAACATCCTGCTCAAGCTGATGGCCGTGGTTTCCCTGGTTTTCGCCCCCGTGTTTCTGGAATTTGCCCCGCTTATCAACCTGGCGTAGCGAAACCCTTCCGACGGGCAGCAAACCTGCCCCTCAGGCGCATCGGGCCTACGGCCCGGCGGGCAGACACCCCCGGGCCTCCTGGCAGGCAAAGCCTTCCAGCTCTACTATACGGGCAACGGCCTTGCCTTCCCCGATTTCCAGCAACGCAACTGTTCCCAGTGCGCCCCGGCGGTGACGCCTGCCAGGATATGTGGGACTTCCAGGGTTGACTATCAGCACATCGTCCCAGCGGCAGATAAGCTCCTCGTGGGTGTCTCCGAAGACCACTACATCCACCGGCTCCCCGAATTTCCTGGTCAGCGTTTCAGCCGCCTGACCATCCTCGAGCAGCAAGCCTGTACCGTCGCCTGTGGTTGCGATCTTTGGCCCCGGCCACTGGATGTCGTGGATCATGCCGATGGCGATGTCGCCGGCGTGGACGACCCGAGTGGCGTCGGCCAGCCGCTCACCCGGCTCGCGTGGGTCTTCGTAGCCCCGAACTGCCAGCACCGGCGCAACATTTTCGAGGCAGTCCAGCACCCCCAAACACTCCAGGTCGCCGCAATGCAGGATTAAATCAACGCCGTTCAGCGCTTGAAGAAGTCTGCCGGGCAAATCATGCCCGCTTCCCGCCGAGTGGGTGTCTGATACCAGACCGATCAGCATAGCTGCAGGCGCTTCAGGGCGATCCCGGTCAGTTCAGGTTGTCCCACAGGGTGAAGTAATCGGGCGAGTCTCCCTGTATTGCCTCGGTGAGCTCCTGCCGGTTGAGACGTTGGGTGATCTCCGATTCGCGGGCCACCATGTCGGACAGCTTGTCCTCCCATTCCGAAAGCGAGGCATCTCCGCCGCCCCTTTCCAACTGTGAGCGCAGAGCGCCCATAACCACCTCCGAATGTGCGGAAGCAGCTCCTCCGGTAATCACGTATACCACCACGCCCGGCAGGTCTGCGGACGGGAAGTCCGCTCCCGGCTCTGCGTGCATTCGCACCCCCAGGCGCTCCAGGATGAACGACATCGCTACCTCGCGAACAGTTTCCTCAAAGTGCATGGTAACGTTCATCAAATGGGAAAAGGGGTACTCGCCGGTATTCCTGAGAGCGTGGGAAAACTCGGCTTCTACGGCGCTGAAGAATTCGTCGCCCAGGATGTCGTCCGTGTGGAGCAGCCGCACCTGAGGCTCGCCGGGTCTGGCGTCGAATACCATAAACTCCCGGAGGTGGGGAAAGATGCAGAGCTGAAGGTCTGGAAGCCCGGCGTCGAATGGCCCGGGGTTGAATAGCTGTTCCATATAATCCACTTTACCCCGCCGTCTCTGAATTATCCAGCAATTCCCCGTCTTTCCCCGGAGCAGAAAACCTACAGGAGGCCGGCGATGTCCCGCATCTGTCTCGCCAGCCAGCCATCGTTATCGTTGCTGCGCACGGAGCGGTATAGCAGGGCAGCCCTCCGTTTTCGCTCCGCAGGGGGCATGGTGATGGCCTGATAAAGGGCGTTGGCGGTTCCTGCCACGTCGGTGGGGGCCACGTTCAGGGCGCCCCCGGCTAGCTGCGAGTGCGCCCCGCTGCTCTGCGAGAGCACCAGCACGCCGTTGTTGGCGTTGACCACCGGGCCTTCTTTCGCCACGAGGTTCATGCCTTCCACCAGAGTGTTGACCAGGAGGACATCGTAAAGTTTCATGCCGGCTATGGCCTGGGCGTAGTTGTTCTCCATAAACGGAACAATAGGCTGCCAGCTTCCGCAGGCATGGGCGCCATTGACTTGCTGGATGGTCTGCTTCACTTCTTCCGCGTAGCGCTGATACTGCCGGAGATGAGTTCTGGAAGGGACCAGGAAGGCCAGAAACTTGACCCGGCCCTTCAGTTCCGGCTGCTGCTTCAGGAGCTGGTCAAAAGCCCGGAACCCCCGGACTATGTTCTTGTTCGGCTCGGCGCGATCGATGCGGACAATAGTCGATTCACCGGCCTCCGGCCGGAGCCGCGCCTCGAATTCCAGCGTGCGCGGCGCGGCGGCTATTCGCTGAACTTCCTCTACGTTGATAGAAGAGGGATACACTCTGACTGCGCAGCGCTGCCCGAACAGCTCAACCTCGTTCGTTCTGCGGTCGACGCGGGCTTCCGGAGCGAACTCCTCCACGGCGTCCAGAAAGCACCTGCGATCCTGGGCCGTCTGAAACCCTACGATGTCTGCCAGGCAAAGGGATTCGCATATACGGCGCGCGATGTAGCGGGGGATCAGGTTCCAGTACATAGGGGTGGGCCATGGAACGTGGACATAATGTTGGATTACGGCATCGGGCAGGTCGCGGCGCACAAATTCGGGAAGCAGGTAGAGGTGGTAATCGTGGCCCATAACCACCGGGGGCGACCCGCCGCTCCGGGCCTCGTTCACCACCGCCCGGGCGAATGCCTCGTTGACCGGCACGTAACCCGTTTCCCAGGCATCGTGAACGCTGTCATCCACTGTGGGGTTATAGGGCGGGTTCCACATATAGTGCTGTAGAAACCACAGCAGCGGATTGCAGATAACGTTGTAATACTTGTGGTAGGCGCGCCGGGGGGTGGCGACATAGCGCAGGTTGATCCTGTGGTCCGGCATGGGCGACCTGACGCTGGCTCCGGCCCCATCGCCCGCTATCGCCCGATCTCCCTCGCTCATGGCGCTGGAAACCCAGGTAAACTCGAATTTCCGGGCCAGCGGGCCATAGGACGTTACTACGCTTCCTCTACCCCGGCGGGGTTCCGGTTTCCCCCCGGGCATCTGGTGCTCAACCGGGCCGCGGTTGCTGGCCAGAATCAGCGAGCGTTGCGATAGTACATGGGCGTACAGTTCGTCCGAATCTGCCGCACCGTCTCCCAACCCGTCGCACAGTTTGCCGTTCTCCATCCTCATGGATGTCGTTTCCGCTTTTGCGAATAAGCCTCGTCCCTGCTTCGGGGGCAGGAAAGCCCGCGCGTGATTCTGTATCTGCGCTAGACCCGCCCACAGAGGCGCCTGATTGCCTGCACAACATCGCCCAGGCCGTTCACTGTCTCATCCGGCTCGGTGGTCGGGTCGCCGGGGTCCTCCCGCTCGCTGAATCCTGTGATCCAGACGGTTTTGAGGCCGCACTTCTTCGCTCCGGCCACATCATTGAGCACGCTGTCGCCTACATGTATGGCCTGCCCCGGTTCAGCCTTCATGGAACGAAGGGTCATCATAAATATTTCCACCGCGGGCTTCGACAGTTTTACCTCGTCCGAGAACGTCAGCGTATCGAAGTATTCCAGCATTCCGTTGTCGGCGAGATAGGTTCGGAAGGTTTTGCCGGGCGTCATGCCGGTATTCGAGATCAACCCTATTCTCATTCCCATGTCCTGAACGCTCTGCAACACTGCCAGCGAGTCGGCATGAGCCGGCGGCGGGTAGTCCAGGAACGAGTCGGCGTAAACGCGGGCGATTTGAGCCACAGTGTCGCGCTTCAGCCTTCCAGCCAGGCCTGGGCTGATATTTTCTATGAACAAACCTATCTGCTCGCCAAAGCTGATGTCCAGCAGACTGTCGCGGACGGCAGCGCACTGCCGGTAGCATTCCCAGTATGCCTCGCTGACATGCCCGGGGCAGTATTCCTCGCCGCAGTCCGCCAGGATGCGGCGCACACCCTCCAGCCGCGCGTTGGAACGGGTTAGACCCAGCTCGCGGTTATCAACCAGCAGCGTCTGCCAGAGGTCAAAGGTGACGGCGGTGATTTCAGGCAATCAGGCAACCCGTACCCCGTGAATTTCGTCAATGCCTGCTCAGGGGCTAACAGCCATTCTACACGATACCGGGAATGGCGGGCAGGCCGCCCCCCCGGAGAGAAGCGGAGACAAACCGCTAGAGGGGCGGACGCCGCGTGTGCCATTCCGTCGCCTGCTCGTAGGCGTGAGCAGCGCGAAGGACGGTCTCTTCGTCGAAAGGCCGCCCAGCCAGTTGCAGGCCGATGGGCAGGCCCTCGGCGGAAAAGCCGCAGGGAACCGAAACGGCGGGGAAGCCAGTGATGTTGTACGGACGGGTATACTGCGTCAGAGCGGCCACGACGCCGATTTCCTGCTCGCCGGCCGGCACTCGATGCTGCAAGAGCAGCGGCGCGGTGACCGGCTCTGTGGGGCCGGCCAGCAGGTCTACGCCCTCCATTAGACGGCGGGCGGCGCGATCGAACAGTGAGCGGGACTGCTGGGCGCGAAGGTAGTCTGCCGCGCTGATGAACAGCCCGGCCTCCAGACGCAGCCGCACGGGCTCGTATATCTTATCCCCGTCGTTGATCAGGACGTCGCGCAGAGCGGCCGATGCCTCCGACATGAGAATGGCGGTCGAAATCGCCGCGGCGTCGCTGAATTCCGGGAAGTCAACCTCACGCACCTCGGCGCCCAGTTCCGAAAGGAGCGACAGAGCGGTGTCTACGCCCTGTCTTACCTCCGGGTCAAGGGGGGCCTCAAAATACTGGCGAGGAGCGCCAATGCGCAGCCCGCGAATGTCGCCGGTCAGCGCTGCGGTGTAATCCGGCGCCGGCAGGTTGGCCGATGCGATGTCCCTGGGGTCGTAGCCCGCGATAACGTTCATGGTGATTGCCGCGTCTTCCACTGTTCGCACCATGGGGCCGGGATGGTCCATGGACCATGCCAGCGGCGTCAGCCCGTGTCGGCTTACACGCCCGTAGGTGGGCTTCAACCCCACGATGCCGCACAGGGCCGCAGGTATGCGAATGGAGCCTCCGGTGTCGCTGCCAGTGGTGATGGCGCATTGGCCCGCCGCAGCCGCAGACCCCGAACCGCCGCTGGAACCGCCGCTGACCAGCTCCGGGTTCCATGGGTTGTGCATGTGGCCGTAATCCGGGTTTTCGCCAGTGGGCCCGTAGGCGAACTGGTGCATATTCAGCTTACCCAGCAGGATGGCTCCGGCATCCCTGAAACGGGCCGCCACGGTGCAGTCTTCGGCGGGAACGAAGGTATCGAAGATGCGGGAGCCGGAGGTGGTGCGGACTCCGGCAGTGTTGAAGAGGTCTTTCAGCCCCACGGGGATTCCGTGAAGCGGGCCCCGGTAACGGCCGGCGGCGATGTCCCGCTCGGCCGCCCGGGCGGCGGCCAGCGCCTCATCGGGAAGCAGCGTGATGAATGAGTTGAGTATCGGCTCGGTGGCCCCGATGCGAGACAGATGGGCCTCGATGATTTCAACGGGCGAAATCTCTCCTTTCCGCACCAGCCGGCCCAAATCTCCGGCGCTCATGTAACAGATTTCCAGTTCGTCCACGAAGCTGCCCCCGATTTCGATATGGATTGAACGCCGGTCTTATCCCCCGGAACCCGCGCCGGAGGGAATGAAGGCGGTATCCGGCTCGGAGCCGGACACGTCGATATTCAGAAGCGATTCCGTTCCCGACAGCACGGCTTGCAGTTGGCTGTACAGTTCGTTCATGTGCGCCGCTGTGCCGCCGATGCCCAGCCGCGCCGCCGCTTCGTCGAAAGCCTGCCGGGATATTTGGGCCTTGTCAGCCATGTTTATAAGCCTCCGGTTAAGCTCTGTGACCCTGCCGGCTCGACCCGCCGGTTTATTACCGCTTATCGCCGGACGCCATTATGTCGCACGGCTTCGTGCCTTGCAAATATCCAGGGCAAATGGCCGGGACTTCTTCCCTTGCGTCCCGGAGTATTTGGGCCTATGTTATATTCCCTGCAGCGACGATTATGACGAATTCCGAAACTCATTGCCCTTTCTGTAATAAGGCGATCCGGGAGGGCGATTCGCTCTGTGCCTCCTGCGACGCCCAACTTCCCCCTCCGCAACCTCCTGAAGCAGCCTCCGGGCTGCATGATGCCTCCGGGCTGCATGATGCCTCCGGGCAGGCGCCGTGGCCGATAGTCAACGTTGCGATAGGGCTCTTTCTGTTTCTCGCCCTTCTGTTCGCCGTGGGCCTCAGCGTTCCGGCCGTCGGAGCCCTTTACCCGGCCCAGGAGTCGGCTCTGGAAATCTGGGTTGCCGTTCACCTTCTTGGAGGGGGCGCCTTGCTGGTCGTGTGGTTCATGGGTGCGCGCAGGGTCGCCTCTCCCTTGCGCGTTATGGGCTTTGCGCGTCCCCGCACTTCGGCAGTAGCGACTGTGCTGCTGTGTATCGCAGCCCTGGCGTTCAGTATCGTATCCACATTAGCCTACAACGTCGCGATAGATGCGCTGGCGCTGGAGGCTCTGAAACCGCCGGAGATTGAACCCGACATCCTGTTCCCAGGCGCTGCATTCCTGCTCACATTTCAGGCGCTTGTCATGATCACTCCCATCAGCGAGGAGGCGCTGTTTCGAGGCTTCGCGCTGCGCGGCCTCCTTAATCGCATCGGCGCCGGGCCGGCGGTCGTTGCAACTTCAGTGGTGTTCAGCGCGTTCCACATGGAGCCGGGCGTTATCATTCCCATTTTCTTTACCGGGCTGGCTTTGGGGGTTCTCTACGTCAGAACAGGTTCCCTGTGGCCCTGCGTGGCTGCCCATGCGGGGCAGAACGCCATTGCCCTGCTATCGGTTCGGGCCGGCCTGTGATTTCCGGCGGCGTCCGTATTGGGGCTGGACACTGGCGGGGCGGTGGGGTACATTTACCCTTGGCCCAGAAGATGTCCGGGCTGTAGCAGGCCGGATACAAAACAGGCCAGGGCACAGCAGACCGGAGCGGAGGACAGGTATTTCCCGCCAATGGGCAAAGAACGGATAGAGCGGATGTTTTCCAGCGTCCGGGAGCGGGATCGCCCCGGGCTTATTGTATTCCTGACGGCCGGGTTTCCCGACATGGACGCTACGTTGGAACTCGTGCCGGCCCTGGTGGCCGCCGGCGCCGACGCCGTGGAGCTGGGGGTTCCCTTCAGCGACCCTCTGGCCGAGGGGCCAACGATACAGCAGTCAAGCTTCCTTGCGCTGCAAAACGGCGTTACTATCGCCGGCTGCCTTAAGGCAGCCGCCACTCTCCGCAGCCGAATTCCCGACGCGCCGCTGATACTGATGGGGTACTACAACCCGGTGTTCTCGTATGGCATCGCCAGATTCGCTTCCGAGTGCCGGGATGCCGGGGTGGATGGGCTGATTACTGTCGACCTGCCCGGAACCGAGTCCGGCGCGCTGGCCGATGAGTGCTCCAGCCGCGACATCTCGCTGATACCCCTGCTGGCTCCCACCAGCACCGAGGAGAGTATCGCCTCGTCTTGCCGTACCGCCAGCGGGTTCGTCTATTGCGTCAGCGTTACCGGCGTTACCGGGGCGCGGGCCGATGTCTCCCGGCGCGGACTGAATCTGCTCGACAGGGTGCGGGTTCATACCACCCTTCCCCTGGCTCTGGGTTTTGGCATCTCGTCCCCTGAACACGTGGCTGAAGTGGGGCGCGCCGCAGATGCCGCAGTGGTGGGAAGCGCGCTGCAGCGGGTGATTCTGGACTCTCCCCGCGACCAACTGGCGGAGCGGGCCAGCGACTACGTCGCATCCCTCGCCGGGAGCGCGCCGACAGGCCGGGCCTCCGACGGAGGTATGCAGTGACGGTTTGCAGGGGAATCCGAGGGGCCACGGTCGCTGAGGCCAACACAGCCAATGCCATCCACGGCGCCACTGCCGAGCTGCTGGAGGCCATCATCGAATCCAACAGCCTCGATGAGCGGGACGCAGCCTCGGTCATGTTCACCATGACGCCCGACCTGAACGCCGCATTTCCCGCCGCCGCCGCCCGCCGCCTGGGCTGGAACAGCACGGCCCTCATCGGCGCAGTGGAAACGGACGTACCCGGCAGCTTGAACCGCTGCATCAGGATACTTATACTTGTCAATACGG
Organism: Dehalococcoidia bacterium; assembly: GCA_965115955.1. Taxonomy (GTDB): domain Bacteria; phylum Chloroflexota; class Dehalococcoidia; order Lucifugimonadales; family UBA3495; genus VXOI01. The sequence continues at coordinate 725,296 of OZ220473.1, forward strand.
ACAAAGAACCTGCGGAGTTGGTAAACGTTTATTTGCGAGGAACCGAAACCCTCAGGTCATAGCCGGGGTTTCGGGATGTGCTACAGGCCCTCGGAGGAAGAGAGCCGGGATTGCCCGACAAACCGCGACGCGGTTTGCCGGCATCCCGGCTCGTATTTTATCTCAGCGCCGCAACGTGCGCGAATCTTGCGCTTCCTTTAAGAAATAAGCCGGATGGTGAAGCAGAGATGATTGTGGCAATGGCTGCCAACAGTACCCGGGAAGATGTAGATGAAGTGCAGAGGCGGATTGAAGCGCGAGGCTTGACCGCCGCCGTATCCTTCGGAGTGGATCGCGCCGTGGTCGGCGTGCTCGGCTCTATTCCCCCGGACTTCAAGGACGAGCTGGAACTTTTGCCTGGAGTAATGCAGGTGATCGTGGTATCCAAACCCTACAAACTAGCCAGCCGCGAATTCCACCCCAGCCCGACGACGATACAGGTAGGCGAAGCGGTGGTCGGCGGCAGCGATCCGGTCGTCATGGCCGGCCCCTGCTCCGTTGAGGACGAGGAGCAGATGGTTTCCACGGCGAAGGCGGTCAAGGCCGCCGGCGCCACCGTGCTTCGCGGCGGAGCCTTCAAGCCCCGCACGTCGCCATACAGCTTCCGGGGCATGGGCATCGACGGCCTCCGCCTGCTCGACCTCGCCAAGCAGGAGACGGGCCTCCCCATCATCACCGAGGTAATGTCGCAGGTGGACGTGGACACCGTGGCCCAGTACGCCGACATCCTCCAGGTCGGCGCAAGAAATATGCAGAACTACAACCTGCTGGACGAAGTAGGGCAGACCCGCAAGCCGGTGATGGTCAAGCGGGGCCTGGCAGCCTCCTATGAGGAATGGCTGCTGGCCGCCGAATATGTTATGTCGCACGGCAACGAGCAGGTAATACTCTGTGAGCGCGGCATCCGCGGCTTCGAGCAGTTCACCCGTTTCACGATGGACGTGGCCGCCATACCGGTTATCCAGCGGCTCTCGCATCTACCCATCGTTGCCGACCCCAGCCACAGCACCGGCAAGTGGTACCTGGTAACGCCGGTGGCGCTGGCCGCCGTAGCCGCCGGGGCTCACGGCCTGCTGATAGAGGTTCATCCCAACCCCGACATGGCAAAGTGCGATGGCCCTCAGTCGCTGACCTTCGAGAACTTCAGCCTTCTGATGGGCCAGGTAAAAGCCCTGAACTCCGTCCGGCGGGAGCCCGTCACGGCCTGACGCCGGCAGAACGCCCGGACAAGCGAAACCCGCTGTTGCCTTCCTTCCGCAAGATTGTCGCAAGATTGGGAACAACGGGTTTCTTGTTTCCATTGCGTTCCCGATCCCCGGCGGTCGCGACCTCGCTTTTGCCGCCGACCAGCGTATACTCCCGAGGCAGGCGGCAGGTATGCTGCGCTGGACGTCCGGAGGAGGCCGTTGACGCTGCCGTGGAAATATTGGACGCCGGGGTCTCAAATTCGGGCGGCCTGCCGGAGGGTCTGGCTGTAGCCGTCTTGCCCGGGCCAGGCGTTCCTCTGACCCTGGCGGACGCCGCTCTAACGGGCGACAAACGTTGAAGTGAGGAACCGGCGCGCCAGCAGCCGCAGGCGCTCCCAATGGCCGTCTACAGACTCCCTCTGCCTGGCGGAAAGGTGACTGTACGCTGCGCCGAACTGCGGGAAACGCCATACACTGAATACCCAGAACTCGGGCAATGGCCCATCTGGGGGATATTCGTCCAGACAGCCGGTTCCGCCCTGCAGCTCCCACGAAGCCAGAATTCTGCCGCTCTTGGCGAAAGCCAGCGCCTCCACCCACCATGCCTGCCGTTCCTCCCCTCGGAAGGGGCGCATCAGTTGCAGCAGGCGGGCCAGGCGCTCATTATTATCGGCGGCGGGGCCGGCAAAGCGATGGGTGCAGCGGCTTTCCCATCGCGGCCCCAGCGTCGGGATGACCAACCCCCCGTCGGACGCTATAGCCAGCATCGAAGCTGCCGCCGACCACTGCGCCGCCTTGTCTCGGGCGATGGCCTCATGGGTATCTCCCGTTTCCTCCGGTGTGCTGCTGATGCCGGCCTCATCAGGCGTGACCGGAGTGAAGGGAAGGCCCTCGATTATGCGGCGGAACTCCGCCTGTTTGTCGGGGTTGCCTGTCGCCAGAAGAATGGGCGTGGAAGACATGGGAGCTGCGGGCGGATCAGGCGATGCGGGCGACGGCCCGGGTAGCTGCGCCATCGCCGCCCTTGAGCTTGATCGGCAGCGCCCAGAGCTCGAACTCCTCGCCCACCAGCAGATGCAGGTTAATCAGGTTTTCGATAAGCGGTATGCCCTGCCCCAGAAGCAGGCGGTGAACCGGGAAATCGTGAATGGTGGACTGCGGTGTCGCCGGATGCTTATCGATGGGGAAGTCCACGGCCACGGCGTTGACCCCGTTGTCTGCCAGGTAGGCCGCCCCTTCGGTGCTGAGGTATGGGCCGTGCCCGTAGAACCGGGGGCCGCCGGACTCGTTTTCGGCCCACTCCGTAAACAACACTGCGATCTTGCCTGCCAGCGCGCCGGGTGTGCCGCCCGCGGCCTGTATCTGGTCAACAGTCAGCGGCTCCAGGCCGCGGGCCGCGCTCCGCAGGTCCACCAGAACAGCCGGGCCCATATACTTCTCCAACGGCATTTCGTCCACAGTAGCGGCGCCGGGCACGAAGTGGTACGGCGCGTCTACATGGGTGCCGATATGGGTGGCCAGGCAAAGCCGCTGGTTAGAGCGGGCGTGGGACTGATGGGTCTGGAGAGGCGAAGTCTCCACTCCCATCAGTCCCGGAACCGGGCCGACACGCTCGCTGCCCAGGGTCAGGGTCAAGTCTACCAGTCGAGCCATGAAGAGCATCCCTCCCGTTTAGTCGCCGGGGCTGGGTTCGGGAACGGCCTGCGAAGGCGAGCCGGCCCGGGGAAGCGGCGCAGGCCGGAACAGCGCTTCGGATCTGGCCTCAGGCGGCAGCGAATCTTCCCAGTTGGGGATTAGCACCTGCCTGGTGGACTCCAGCGTCAGTATGACCAGCACGCCAACTATGCTGAAACCCATAGATAGCGCAAAGACGGGCAAGTATCCGACGAGGGCTATGACCAGTCCACCCAGGAAGGTGGCAATGGCATGGCCCATCATGGCGCCCATGATTTCCCATCCGTATAGGGTTGCCATCGGGCCAGCGCCGAAGTACTGCCGGTTCACCACAAGGTAGGCAGACATCTCCCCGCCGAATCCCAGGCCGAAAAGCACGCCGAACATGTAGAAAACCCACAGGTCGTTGGCGAAGAAAAGGACGACGACAGTGGCGCCCTGGAGAAACAGGGCCACCATCATAACGGGTTTGCCGCCCAGTCGCTCGGCCAGGATAGGAACGATAAACCGGCCTGCGATACTGAAAACGGAAATGCAGCTCAGTATCCATGCGCCGTGGATTACGGCGATTCCCGACTCATGGGCGTAGTCGATGACGAAGATAAGCACAATGCCATGCCCGGCGCAGCCCAGGCCGTGAATGGTAGGCAAGTTCCAGAAGGCGCGGGTCTTGCGCATGTGCTGGCCGAATACCTTAAGGCGCAGCTTGAGCAACTCTACAGGAGGTGTGACATCTAATGGAGCGTCGCCCCGCACACCATAGGCCCTGACGCCTGCGTCGGACGGCTTGGACCTGAAGAAAACGCTGCACAGGATGATCAAACCGCCGCCCAGGATGGCGATGAACCAGAAAGTTTCGCGCCAGCCGAAGGCCTCCAGAAGAGCGGCTACCGCCGGAGCCAGCAGCGCAGCGCCAATGCCGCCCGCGCCTTGCAGCAGCCCGGTAGCGAGACCCAGACGACGACGGAACCAGCCGCCAACGGAAGCCTGTAGCGGCACAAAAGTGAAGGCCTGAGTGATGGCCAGGAATACCCCGAAGGCGATGAAAAATTGCCAAGCCTGGCTGACGACTCCCACGAACAGCATACTGACCAGAAACAGCATACCACAGGCGAACATGATGGGCCGGGAGCCAAAGCGGTCGCCCATCATTCCGGCCACCGGGGAAAACAGCGAGCCGGTAAGGTAGTAAAGGGAGATTGCCGCACTGACGGTGAATATGTTCCAGCCAAAGGCGCCTTCAGGGTCCTTCAGCAGAGGCACCATGATCCCGGCTGACATGCTGATGGCCTGACCGATGACCTGCACCGTAATCAGGAGGACCAGAATAATCCAGGCCCTGTGAAGCCGGAAGGGAGGCATTGGGGCTAGCTGCGCCATTTCACTGCCATTTCACTATTGCCGGGGCCGACGGAGCGGAATTCACTGGTGGGGATCAATGCAGTGGGCAGGCTTTCAGAAAGCCCTTGCCCCACCAGGTATCAGCCGCTCCTTCGGAAGTCTCGCCGATGGGAGCAACGCCGAAGGCGGCGCGCGCCTGGTCGTCGCCTTCGGCGCCGGCATCGCCGGAATCTTCCAGAGACGCCGCAGAGAGGCCGAAGGTCAATTCCCGGCCCTCGGCGTCAGACGCCACGGCCCAGGCCCCGAAGAAGATGATCAGCGCCACCGTCAGGACGATGACCGCCACAAAGACGAAAGGCGCCGGCATATTGCGTATCAGGGTCAGCTTCCTACCTCCACTTCCATAGGGAAGACCATATTATTTCCGTAGCCGCGGCCGTCCCATTTATTGGGAAACTCCATAGGCTGGGTTTCGCCCAGGCTGTTGGCAGCGCGGCACATGATGGTGTATTTGCCTTCGGCGGGCGGATTCCAATAGTGTTCCCAGCGATACCAGGAATATCCTGCCCGGGGATGCACCACGTCCACCGGCGTCCAGCTCTCGCCGCCGTCCTCGCTGAACTCCACTTTGGCTATTTCCTGCTCGCCCGACCAGGCGGCCCCGGCGAGCTGGTATCCGGCAGCCGGGATGATTTCGCCGGGAACAGGGTTGGTGATGATGGACTTGACCTTCATCCTGGTGTAGTAGGTGTATGGGATGGGCGATCCAGGCTCGTTCTGGGTCATGTAGCGCTCGGTCATGTAGAAGCCCTTGAACTCGTGGTCCAGGACGTGAATGCCCATCAGCCACTTGACCGAGTTCATGCCGTACCAACCCGACACCAGAAGACGAAGGGGGCGCCCGTGCATGAGGGGGAGCGGCTCGCCGTTCATCTCGTAGGCCAGCAGCGTGTCGGGATGCAGCGCCTTGGCCATCGGCAGGCTGCGCTCGTAGACGACTTCGGCAGGGTCGCCCACGACTTCGTCCGGCCCATGGTCGGCGCCCTCGAACATCACCTCAACGGCGTTGTCCTTGACACCGGCCAGCTCCAGCACGTCGCGCAGCGATACGCCGGCCCACTCTGCGTTGCCCATGATTCCGTGCCCCTTGATCTGCTCCATAACTGAGCTGATGCGCAGGGACTTGGTGTAGTATTCCGGCACCGGGCTGTTACCGCAGCACTCGAAGGTCACCTGAAAGCGCTTCTGCGGAAGATTCTTCAAGTCCTCCATAGAAAGGGACAGCTCCCTATCCACCTGACCGTCAACCCTGAGGCGATAGGTGTCAAGGTCGATTTCCGGGCAGTCCTTCCAGTGATTGCGCACATAAAAGAGGTCGTTGGGAACAATGTTGTCCTGCAATGCCGAGGGCGGCGCGGCAAAAGTGCGCAGGCCGGCGTTGGTGGGGATGATTTGGGGTTCCACCCGGGTTCCAATCTGCGGTAAGGCCATCTTTACCTCCTGAACGGCTGCGTCTTGCGTCTCTAATTTGTCTGATGATTCCCGGATGCTGGAGCGCGGATCTTTTTATCGCGTATAGCGCCTGGCGGAATCCGGGGCCACTATTCCAGGTAGCTGGTTTGCGGTTCGTTGGTTGGGTAGGTTATCAGCAGGATTACGGGCGTCCAGAGATGGTTGATAAGCTTGTGGGGCGTGCCCGGGGGCACCAGCAGCGTGGCGCCGGCGCGGACGGTGCGCACTTCATCGCCTATTACGGCCTGCACTGCGCCAGACGTTACCTGCATGGATGCATCGGTGTTGTGAACGTGCATCCGGCCTTCCCAGCCGGGGTCGAGTTGCACTTCCTTGATGGTCAGAGACTCTGCCCCTTGAGCGCTGGACACCAGATACCGCTCGCTCGTCCGGTCGACCGGGGCAGGCATCCTGATATCGGAATGGTCAATGAACGGCATTTCTACTCCAAAGCGCTATCGCATTTTACCACGGCCCTTGACAGAGCATTCTGGCGCATAACAGGGCCAGGCGCCGGGACACCCGGCGGATAGGTTGTTTGGCAAAGGCGGCGTCGCGCCGAATTGCCTCTGTTCTACTCAACGGTTAAGGGATAACCCACGATGGCGCTGAAGTTCTTGCGCATGTTGTTGTAGCGCGGCTCGCGGGACTGGGTGCGCCCCACCTCGTCGGAAGCGCGCGACATGATGGTGTAGTCGCCGGGCTTTGCATCCCACTTGTGTGACCAGCGCACCCACATGAAGCGGTCGCGGGGCGCCTCGATGTGGGCCACGTTCCAGGTTTCGCCGCCGTCCACGCTAACCTCGACGTTTGTGATGGCTCCGGCGCCGCTCCAGGCGTAGCCGCGAATCATGTGTTCACCGGAATTCAGCACTTTGGCGTTGTCGTTGGGGCTGGTGACGATGGACTTAACGCCAATGGTGGTGATCAGCTCCTTGTCGGGCGAGTCGGCGGAGTCGGCGTAATAATAGAACTGGTAGTGATACCAGCAGTCCGGCATTGTATCCGTCACTTCCAGGCGGCGCAGCCACTTGACCGACCAGTTACCCGACCAGCCCGGCACCAGCAGCCGCACCGGTGCGCCGTGCAGGTGCTCCAGAAGAGCCCCGTTCTGCGCCCATGCCAGGATTGTGTCGGGATGCAGCGCTTTCTGTACTGGCAGGCCCTTGTCGTAGTAAAAAGCCTCGGTTCCCGGTTCGGCGGTGGCGGGAACGCCGATGTCCCAGCCCTCGGCCCGGATGTACTGCGACTTGTCGGTCAGCCCCGCCTCCTGCAGCACAGCGTAGAGCGGGACGCCGGTCCACTCGCTGGCGCTGAGGATCATAGCCTCGGAGGTGCGGGAAGGCCGAGGGCCTTCGCCTTTGAAGAACTCGAAGAAGGTGGCGTCGGACCCAGAGCATTCCATAACCGTCCGTACCGACCGACCGGGGAAGCGGCGCAAGTCATCGAAGGACAGCGCCAAGGGGGTCTTGACTTCGCCGTCGATGGTCAGCGACCAGTCCTGCGCCGGAATGACGGGCGGAACGTCGAAGTGCTGCACCGTATAGTGCAGGTGGGTGGGAGTAATCAGCCCTTCCAGGTCCATCACCGGCGTGCGAATGCGGACGGTGCGCCCCTCGTCGTCCAGCAGGGTGACCGGGTTAACTTCCCTGGACGGCCACCCATACCAGTCGCCAGTGAGGCCGGCGTTGGCCGCATCGGAGGCGACGGCTTCGTCCATTCGCAGAAAATCCGGCACTGCCCCTTCTTCACGGGTCGTCATCCAGTTGCCTCCCCAGCAAAAAGTCCATCCAGGCGAAATTAAACCCTGACATAGACAAGATTAAACCTGATTTCGAGACGCCTGCGCAGGAGAGCCTTTCACAGCGTGGTGTCCGCCTCTAGCCGGCGGCGTATTTCACGCCCAGCTCGGTTTCCCAGCGCAGATAGTTCATCATCTCGCCGTAGCTGCGGTCCACGCCCAGGTAATTGATGTCGGATGGGGGGCGGACGATGCCGGTCAGCCCCTGTTCCACGGGCAGACCCGCCTGCCGCCAGGCGCCCATGCCGCCCTCCAGCACCGAGACGTTGGTGTAACCCAACTCTCCCAGAGTCACGGCGGCCAGAGCCGAGCTGCGCCCGGTGCTGCACGTCACAGCTATGGATGCAGCTTTGTCCGGCGCAATGCCGTCGATCTCGATCTCCAGCCAACTGCGCGACAGCCACCTGCTGCCCGGGGCATGGCCGCTGGAGAAGTCCTGGCTGGTGTCTACAAACAACACCACCTGAGGCGGATTGTCGCGCAGTTCCTGGGCCGAAACCAGCTCCACGCTGCGGAAGGCATCGCCCAGCCCGGCGACTGAAGAGCGTTCCATACCTGTCGCCAGTTCGCGGCCCGACGCTGCCCATGCCGGCGCGCCGCCGTCCACTGCGTAAACCTCTTTATGCCCCATCTGACGATAGAAAGAGCCGGTTATAGTGGATCGGGTGCGTCCGTCGCAACAGAAGACAATGGCGGAGTTCTTGACAACGGCAAGATCGTCGGCCCGCTGCACCGCCTGTCCGCCGGGCCACCACCGGAAACCGGGGATGTGACCGCCGGCGTATTCCTGCTCGGTGCGGACGTCAACCAGGTAAACAGTCTCGATGTCCCGCTTCGACATAAGGGCTTCGAGTTCGTCGGGCGACAGGTATCGGACTCCGTCTTCGGCGGCGAGGCGGGCGGCGTATTCTTCGCCTGCGGCCCTGCCCTCCTCTGAAACTTCGGGCAGTTCCACGCGGTCGGCGCCGTTCTCCAACTCAAAACCCGCAAGCAGCCAGCCCGAAGTGCCGTTCTTCAGCCCCAAGGCTTCGATGCCCATGCGCTGCAGGACATGGGCGCCGGTGATGCTGCGGGTGCGGCCGGCGCAGTTGACGATGACAGTGGTGTCCTCGTCTATCTCCTTCCTGATGTCGGTGATGCGCAGGGCCAGTTCGCCTCCGGGCATACTGCGCCCTCCGGGAATGCAGAATCGCTGGTATTCCTCCGGAGTCCGGGTGTCAAGAATGACCAGCTTGTCGCCCCGCCCGATGCGCTCGTGCAAGTCTTCGGCGGAGATTTCGGGAACATGATGCACTACTTCCAGCATCTCGCCGAAGTCCTTGCTGGGAACGTTGACGCCCCACTCAGTGGGATAGTCGCGAGCTGACCAGCGGTTTACGCCGCCGTCGAGGACAGACACGTTGGTATACCCCAGACGCTCCAGAGTGGCGGCGGCCAGAGGCGCGCGCCGCCCGTCGTCGTCGCAGACCACTACCGGCACGCCCCGGGCCGGCACAGAGTCTTCGACGATGAACTCGATGCGTCGGCGGGGAATCAGGCACGCCCCGGGAATGTGAGAGCTGTTGTATTCGCCGGATTCTCGGACATCTATAAGAGCGAAAGGGGCATCGCCCCCCATCAGTGTGTTCAATTCTGCGTCGGAAATCAAGTTGGCCATAGCTGTCGGCTCACCTGTGTCTGGATGCCCCATTATGGGAAGGGCAGCGAGCAAGTGTCAACCCAACCGGCCTGCTGTGCTATACTGGCCGGGTTATGGAAAGCTCCAACGATGAAATAACGGAAATACCGCTTTTCCCTCTTAATCTGGTGCTGTTTCCGGGTATGCCTTTGCCTCTGCATATCTTTGAAGAGCGCTACAAGGCCATGATCGGCGAATGCATGCGGAACAACGCGCCTTTTGGCGTGTCGCTCATTCGGTCGGGGCAGGAAGTAGGCGCGCCCGCCGACCCGGTTCAGACCGGCACTACCGCCAGGGTGCTGCGCTCGCAAATGCTGGAAGAAGGGCGGATGAATATAGTCACCAAGGGAGAACGGCGTTTCGAGATTATCGAGATCACCCGGCAGGAGCCGCATGTTGCCGCACTGGTGAAGCTGCTGGACGAGCCGGTGGGCGATGGGTTCGCAGGGGTCTCGACGGAGCTAACCGACGAGTTTGCCAGGCTGATGCGCAGCCTGGTCTCGCTGACAGGGGGCTACACATCGCAGGTGAACGTCCCGGATGACCCGGTGGAACTGTCTTACATGATTGCCGCCAATCTGGACTCTCCCATACCGGTGCGCCAGCAACTGCTGGAAGTCTACACCGCCGCCGACAGGCTCAACCGGCTCCTGCCTCTGCTCAAGCGTCGGAACCACGCGCTGGAAGAAGAGATTGCCCGGCAGAACCCGTTCCGGGGGCCGCGGCTTAACTGAACAGGAACGCCAGACCCACAGAGGAAAGCAATGACCAGCAAGCTGGGACAGCAGCCGCAAGATGCCGGGGCGCTGGAAAAGTTCCCCGACTTCCCTCCCAGAGATGACATGCAGAACTCCATATACCTGGATCGCCCCGCTCACCAGGCGGCGCTCGAAGCGCATTTCGGCAACCAGGAAACTACCATCGTCCTGAGTGAAATTCCGGTAAGGTGGACTCCAAGCCAGCAGGCAGGCCATCGCATCCCCGATCTGCTGGTCGCTTTCGGCATAGACCAGGGGCGGGCTGTAGAGCAGAACGGCTACTCAATACAGCATCAAGGCAAACCGCCCGATTTCGTGCTGGAGGTGGCCTCTGTCAGGACTGCGGAGAACGACTACACCAATAAGCGGCTCGACTACGCCAACTTCGGCATACCGGAATACTGGCGGTTCGACCCCACCGGCGGGCAGCGCTACGACGCGCCAATAGCGGGTGACCGGCTGGCGAATGGAGCATATCGGCCTGTCGAAATAGTCGAAGTCGAGCCAGAGCATCTGCACGGACACAGCAGCGTGCTTAACCTCGATCTCTGCTGGGATCACGGCCAACTGCGCTGGCACGACCCGGTGGCCGGGCGGCACCTGATGACGTTCTCAGAGGAGCGCGAGGGCCGGATAGCCGAGCGCCGCGCCCGCATAGCCGAGCAACAGGCCCGGATAGCCGAACAACAGGCCCGGACAGCGGCCGAAGACCGCGCCAGCGCAGCCGAGTCCCGCGTCCGGGAGCTGGAAGAGGAACTGAGACGGCGCGAACCAGGCTGATATTCACGCCCCTGCGCCCAGTCCCAAACACCGAAACCTATGGGCGCATCAACTGCTGAACACTGGCAAGCTGGAAAACTCTCTGTGGTTTATAGTTTCGTTAGCCTTTAATCAGTCTAACGCGGTTGGCACATCCTGAGTTCCACCACACTGAGGCTAAACCCGCTTTCTATAGGAACATAACAAGTTACAGTGATTTCCTGCCCCGGTTTCCAAGCTTCCACTGTCACGCGACGGCTTTCGCTGAATTCGGCAATCAAGTCATCCCAGCAGAAATCGGATTCGCAGATGTCAAAATAGACTGCTGGCTCAAAATCTCTATCGTCCGTGATCTCCTGAATCGCGCCGGTAACTGTGAGGCGGCGTCCAGCGTAATTATCCTCGGCAGTGTCGGGATCCCGCTGGTATTCCCGGTACAGCTGATCGGCAGTTATGGAAATTGCCGGGGCGGTGAAACGCTCGGCATAGCGCTCAAGCTGTGTATCGGTAGCGGTGCAGGCGAGCAGAACTGCCGGAATTGCGATGATGAGAAGTGCAAACTTGAGCATGGAAGGTTTTCTCCTTAATCCTGGATTCCCAAAGAGCGACGTAGGCAGGTTAACAATTCCTCGTTGGTCATTACTGTTTCGACGTTTGCAGACTCAATATCGCAAAGTTCGGATGGGGCAGTTATTGGGCGGGGAGACGAGGGCGGAGACGTGACTGGCAGAGGTGTTGGGAGCAACGTAGCCAGTGCTTCTACATTACAGGGGTAATCGGAGTCAAACTGTGGCGCATCACCGGTTAAATCAACCTTGCCTGTGAAGCGATACCGACTTTGTTGTGTAAAAGCCGGCAATTCATCATTCAGCGTAAAGTCATCTATCGCGGACGGGGAGCAAGAATCATCGCCAAATAAAAACAAAATTGGCAAATAAACTGTTTCGCCATCGGCTGAAAATTTGGCCCGCCAGGCCGTTATATATTCTGCGGAAACAACAGCAGTTATCTGATCTCCGTTGACTTGAGGCCCCGGTAAGCCGGAGAAGGAATATGCAAACCCCTTGCCAAGAGCTTCCACATAAAATTCGGACACAGAGCGGTTCCAGTAGGCCCGGTCTACCGGATAATACACTTGGCCGCTTGTGCCAAAGAACGCCTGCCTCTCGAGGCTAGCCCAAGCACTCTCACCTATAAATTCCCCGGATTCAGAGAGCAGTTCTTGGAATGAAAGGGGGGGCGGTGTTGGTTCAGTCGTAACTGTTGGCTGCGGGGTTGCTGTCGTACCAGCCTCCGTCGGCTTCGGAGTATGACTGTCTGTAAGAGTTGGAGCTGATGCAGCTGTAGCCGTTGGCTGCGGGGTTGCTGTCGGCAACTGGACTTGAGTCGGTGTCGTCGCAGCAACCTCTGTTGACTTCGGATTAGGACTGTCTGTCTGCGGAGTTGCATCAGGGCTGACTTCTGTCGGGTGCAAAGCTGGGCCTACTCCTTGAACAACGGTTGCCGGTGAAGCTTGCGTTGGCTCAGTAGGCGTGGAAGTAGTGTCGGAGCAGGCCAATATCGCAGCGACTGCCAGCACTGAAAGCAAGGTCGCTACTGTAATTTTGAGCCGTCTTTTCTCTAGCATCTAAGCATACGCCCCAAACAGCCTCAGTGCGCCCGCCTCCGGGATGTTGCCGCTGAACAGTTCCGGGTGAATCATCTCGGCCATTATCTCCAGCCCGGTGACCAGACGGGGGCCGGAGCGGCTGGTGTAGGCGCCGGCATCCACCACGTAAACCCGGTCGTTGCGGACTGCAGGCAGGTCTTTCCAGCCCTCGCGCTGCGCCAGGATCGGCACGTCTTCCAGTCCGCGCTTCACATCGAAGCCGCACGGCATCATCACTATGATGTCCGGCTGTCGCTCCACAACTTCATCCCACTCCAGCTTGAAGGTGCCGGTGTCCTTGTCGCCGAAGGTGTTGCTGCCCCCGGCCAGATCCACCATCTCAGGCACCCAGTGGCCTCCGCACATCAGAGGGTCGGCCCACTCCACGTGCAGCACGCTGGGCCTGGTGTCGGCGTCGGCAGCGCGGGAGGCCACGGACTGGATGCGGGTCTCCATGCCTTCGGCAATCTCGCCGGCTCTCTCCTCCGCGCCGGTAACGCGGCCTACCATGCGGATGTTCTCGATAACATCGCCCAGCAATTGCGGGTCCAGAGAAATGACTTCGGGCTGCCTAGCCAGGCTCATACTCACCTCGGCAACCTGCCGAGACGATATGGCTCAAACCTCGCAGATGGCCTGGGTAATGAGCAGGTCCGGTTCGGCGGCGGCCAGCGCCTCCTCGTCAATCTCGTAGATCCCCAAGCCCTGTTCCAGCCTCTCGGATATGACGCGGCTGATTTCCGCGCTGGTGGGCTGCTGGCCGTGGAACACACTGCGCACCACCCAGGGCTTGCTGCGGGCAGCGGGCGGGTAGTCGCACTCGTGAGTAACCCCCCTGAGGCTGTCCTCAAGCCCCAACTGGTAAACAATCTCAGTTGCGCTGGGCAAAAACGAGCATATGTTCATTTCTGTTTGCTCCGTTATTAGCGCCGTTTATCGGCGTGCGAAGTCAACCCTACGGTGGTATCGGCGGTCGCCACGGCGACCGAACCATAGAGGGGTCAACGGCGTTTCCAGGTTTCCACCAACCCGTGGGCCTGATCGTCGTCCACGCCCCACATCTCGAAGTAAATGCGCACCGCATCGTACAAGGTGAGGTCGCCCGGAGCCTTGTCGGGGTCGCGGTAAGACTCGATGCCAACTTCCATCCAATCGAGCTGAATGTTTTCGCTGTTGGCTATGCGCTCGACCATGTTAACAGCGCAGGCGGTAATGCCGGAAAAGAACATCTCGCCGGCCCCGATCTCTTCGCCTCCGGCGTCGTCGGCGACCCAGTGGTGGTTGCGGGCATTGCAGATGGCGCGGCCCAACGTGCCAGTGCTGTAGCTCTTTGCCTGATAGGCCAGGGTCAAGTTCGGCATGACAGTCTTCCTTCTTTACGCTTTACGCCTTCTTTGCGAATTTTCCTGCGTCTCGGTTACCGTCCTCCGTCTCCGCGGGAGGCCAATAGACATGCAAACACAGCGGTCGATGATGGGCAGGCGCTCTATTCCGCCACTCTGTAGGCGACGCATTCAACTATTTCGATGGTCAGCGGCTTCTGCGCCAGTCCAGTGGCGCCGATCACAGCGCGGCAGGGCGGATTCGGGATAAACTCGCGGTACACCTTGTTGAACTCGTCCCACAGGTCCATGTTGGTCAGGAAAACAATCAGCTTGACCACCCGGGCGTAGCCGGTGCGGGCGGCAGTCAAGATGGTCTCAACGTGCCTGAGGCAGGCGCGGTACTGCTCGGCGTAGGATTCGCCCACGACAGCGCCCTCGAAGTTCGAGGGCGTGGTGCCCCGGCAGTAGACCTTTACCGCCTTCACCTTCAGCATCCTGGTCAGGTCTTCTTCGAAGTAGTCGCTGTACATCCCGGTGCGGTACGACACGGAATCCGTAGCGTAATGCCGCCCGTCGGCGATGATCAGATCCAGCAACCGGTCGCGCTCGGCGAAAGGCAGCTCCTGCGCCTGCTCGACGCTAATGGAGTCAAGGTCGGCCAGAGTAAGAGGCTTGCTTCCGATCCGGCTCATATCAGCTCTGCCTCATGCATGATTCGCAGCTCATCCCGGTCGGTAAGACCATACAGGTGATGGCCTATATTAGTCCCGCCTGTCGAAAGGCGCAAGTAAGCCGGCTTTGACATTCGCCGGGAGCGGCCCGTAAGATTGCTGGCAAGTATCGGCAGAAGAATCGGGCAGCCGGAGGAACGATGGCCACCATACCGGAACTGAAGGCGCAATACGAAGGGTTGGATATGCAGCTTCCGGCCAGGGGCGAAGAGGCCATTGAGCCGGATTGCCTGCTGACTTTCGAGTACGAATACCCGGAGCGGGATACAGAGGTAGTCATAGACACCGATGAGTTCACTGCCGTCTGCCCTTGGACCGGGCTGCCCGACACCGGAGAGCTGGTAATTTCCTATGTGCCGTCTGGAAGCTGCATCGAACTGAAATCGCTGAAATACTATCTGCTTTCCTACCGCGACGTGGGCATTGTCCAGGAACACGCCGCCAATAGAATCCTGAGCGACCTGGTAGCCTGCTGCGATCCCCGGAGCATGAGAATCACACTGGACTACAAGATACGCGGCGGGCTGCACACTGTGGTAACGGTGGAACACAGCGGCAAGTAGCGCGGAGCATTGCGCGTTCTCCGCTACTCATCCCGCAGCAGCGCAGTCAGATCACGGATGTCCGACAGTTCCTCGATGCGTCCTACAGCTTCCATTACATCCCGCGTTCGATTCGAGCCAAGCGCTCCTTCAGCCAGGGAGACAAACTTCCGCCGCAGTTCTTCGGGGGATGCGGGGTTGCGGTGGTCGCCGTGATGGGTAATCACCGACTCGCTCAGCGTGCGCCCGCTGTTGAGCTCCACGGTGACGCGCGCCGCCGGGTAGTCGTAGCGGCGCAGGTCCATATCCGGGTCGGATGAGACCGACACCCGCTGGGCAAGAGACAGCGTGGCGCTGTCGGTCAGTCTGTCGTTGTAAAAGGCTGTAACGTCGGTGACGCCCAGCGTGACCGCGGCTGCTACAGCGTATGGCAGCGAGAATTTTGCCGCCAGCATATTGGGCGGCGCCGGGTCGACCATGATAGACGCCAACGGCGGGGCCAGCACGTCTATGCGTGAAACTTCGTCGGCGGAGAAGTTCTCCCGGCTCAGGATGTTCTGCATTCCGTCGAGGGCGGGATGATTGTACAGGCAGCAGGCGTGCAGCTTGAAGTAGTTCTGCTCAATGCGCAGCGGCCCTGGCTCCCCCAATCCTTCCGAAACCTCCCCGGGGTTGAAGCCCTTGCCGAGGATAGACCCGTAGATGTCGGACAGGCCGTCCTTCAGGCCGGTAAAGCCGCAGAGGGCGACGTTGGCCGCCATGATGCCCTGCATCGCCGAACGCCCCGGGTACAGGTTGCGGACGGTTGCTCCCTCGATGCATGGGGTCCAGGTGTTGGCCGGGCTCATGGAGGCAGCGATATTCATGGCTTCGAGGGTTTCGTCTCTGCTCAGGCGCATCAGGCGGGCGGTTGCCGCCGCCGCGCCGATGGTTCCCCAAGTGCCGTGAGAGTGGACCTCGGCGCGCACCGCAGTCCCGGCGCCGATGCGGGAGGTTACTTCGTAGGCGGCGATGACGCTTTCAAGGAACTCGCGGCCGCTGGCTCCCATTTCTTCGGCCACGGCCAGAGCGGGCGGAATTACATGGATAGCGGCATGGCCTCCTCCGAGACGGTTGCCTTCATCCATTTCCAGGGCAACTCCCGACGCGCCGTTCACCAGTGAGGCAAAGGCAGGAAGGGCAAGGCCGCTGTGACCGATGATGGTGGAAACCCCGGAGCCGTTCATACCGGAAGCCATCTTGGCCAGATTCCGGTTTTCCGGAAGGCGGCTGCCCGCCGCCATTGCTCCGATAGTGTCCAGCGCCACGGTGCGGGAGGCGTCCACCGTGCTATCGCCCAGTTCGTCCAGCCGCAGGCCGCAAACAAAATCGGCGAGCTTTTCCAAATATTCGGGACGGTCAGCCATAACGCCTCCATACGGCAGGACGACACTGCGATGAGCGGCAGCCCCACGTTCAATTGCTATGCCATTCTGAAACCAGCATAATGACCTGTGCTATGTGCGGCAAGCGTCAAATGTCATACGGGATATTCGCCAACCTCCGCGAACCAATGCCCCTGGCGCGTAAACTGCGCCTGGCGGCAGGGAATACCCTGGCCAAAATTCGCCGGATGCAGGGCTGCTGCGGCAACTACGGGCAACCCGGATGTTGACTGAGGGAGACCAGCCCGCCGGACGGCGGCCACACTCCTTCGCAATGCGGATCCTCAGGCTTGGAAGACTAACCGGCTTGGAGGACTAGCGAGCCGGGACGTCTTCCTCTTGTCTCTGCCGGATGCCGGCCAGCCGGATGCCTTCCCACCAGTGCTTGCCATGGCCGCGGCGTTTGCGGGTCAGGCCGAGGCCTGTCAACCGCATCCCGAAAGCCCTTTGCGACACCGGAGGGCAGCCGGATTCGGCACACCATCCCAGAAACCCTTTGTACAGCTCCCCTGCCAGTGTTCGGAGTCCTTCTCCGGTTTCGCATCTTTCGGCTATGAAGCGGCGGATGAGGCCGCTCGCAGGAGGCGGGTTGGCCGCCAGGGAGACTGCGCCTGCGGGGGCGGTGTGTCTGTTCTGCCTGCGCCATTCGGACGCATCATTTCCCCCGGCGCTGGTCCCCGCTTTGGTCCAATCGTCCGCTCCATTGGCGGCGATGGCATGCGGGACGGCCGAAGCGTATGGCGGCTCTGCCGGGGCCGGGGAACGGTCTGGCTGTTCGCCGGAATAGCCGGGGGGCGGCGCGGCAGGCTCTGCGTCTCCAGCCCCGCCGACAGGCGCGCCGATGACCCCTCCGAATCCTGTGATCTGCGACTGGTATTGTGCAGGGAGGGTTCGGGATGAGATGCCTCTTTCCACCACTGCGTCGGCGCTGGCGGAACAGTAGCCCAGAAGCGAAAGGTAGCGCTCCAGCCCGCCGAAGTCATCCCAACTGAGCTGCCGCCCCTCCAGCGCAGCGGCGTTGAGGGTGAATCCGAACCTGCGGATGTGGAACAGCTTCCTGTAGGAGGGCGGACACTCCCATACCGGACGGAGAGCAGATCGCTGCACGGCAAGGCCAATGAGGTAAAGCGAGCAGCGGGCGGCGCGCAGTTCGGGCCATTCCTCTTCGATGGGTTCGCCCGGGAAGGCTTCGGCCATGCTGCGCTGGGACTGCAGGGCCGAGAGGGCGAAGGCCCCGCGCATCTGGTTGGCCGCTCCCCGGGTTAACTCCGCAATCTGTTCTCCTTCGGGGAGAACGGGGCTGCCGGATCGCTGATTGAACTGACGATAGTCGGTTCCCGGGTTGACCAGCGGCGCCGACGGGAGTTTGCCCGCAGCGGCGGCCTTCCACAGCCTGACAGCAAACGCCAGATTTTCTCGCACCAGCCGGATTTCTTCTCCCGGTTTCACACACCGCTGCCCCAGCACAGATTTCGGGAATCAGAGCGCCGGTTCTGCCTTAAGGCCGAACGTCCCCGCGCAGGCGGCGGGCTGCAAGGCGGAACCGCCCGCCCTTCGCGCTTGGACAAAAATATCCTTATCGAAGCGCGGCTACTCGCTAAGATTCATCACCACTTTGATTACGTTGTCCTGGCGCTGGTCATACATATCGTAAGCTTTCTGCACATCGGAGAAACCCATGCGGTGGGTGACCAGCGGCGCAGGATCGCACCACCCCCTCTGGCGCAGGGCCACAATCTCCTGGATGTGGGCAATCACGTTGCCGCTGCGGGCTCCGGTAGTGGGAATGATGCGCGGCTGCTTGTCCATCAGCCAGTTGTGTTCCAAAGGTATGAACTCTTCCTCCTGGATGCCGAAGACAATAACGGTGCCGTTCTGGCGCACCAGCCGGAAACACATGTTGAAAGTATCGGCATAACCGGCGGCCTCGACTACTACGTCTGCGCCCGCGCCGCCGGTAATCTCGCTGACTGCCGCCTCTGCGTCTTCTTTATCCGGGTTGACCTGGTGCGTGGAGCCGAAGCCTTTGGACGCCTCCAGCCGGTAGTCCAGCAGGTCTACGGCGATGACGTTGCGGGCGCCAATGCGGGAAGTGATCATGGTGAAGCTCAGTCCAATGCTTCCCTGCCCAAGCACTACGACGTTTTTGCCCAGCAGGTTGGGCATCTGCTGGCAGGAATACAGCACGGTTCCCGACGGCTGACACATCACCCAGTCGTCCAGAGACCCCTCATCGGGCAGCAGGATCATGCGGCTCGGGTCGGAAACAATATATTCCACCAACCCGGCGGAACCCCGGGGAGGGATGACGATGGCGCGCTGACCCTCCTGGCAGGCGTCGGTGCGGCTCTCCACGATGGTTCCGGCCAATTCGTGGCATGGGTGACCGATGGGCATGGGGTACATCTCTTCCGGGTTGACGGCGAATCCGTGTCTGATGTCGCTGCCGCACACCGACACCCGCTCCAGCTTGACCAGGCACTGCCCGTCCTGGGCCGTTGGGGTTTCCGTTTCCAGCAGCTCAAAAAGCTTGGGGCCGACAAGTCTGGCCGCTTTCATAATTAAACAATTCTCCCTGGCGAAAATCTTGGCTGCCTGTCTCAGACAGCCCATTGCACTTGAGGTATCTTAACGGCAAGAGGCGGCGCCGGGCAACATCTTATGTCACTCTGCCCGACGCGTCGGCCTGCCCGGAAGTCGCATTCAGCCCACCGCGCCATAGCGGAAGCAGTGGACAACGTGGTCGTTCACCATGCCGGTGGCCTGCATGAAGGCGTAGCAGATGGTGGGGCCAACGAACTTGAATCCGCGCCGCCGGAGGTCCCTGCTCATGCCCTCGGACTGCGGAGTTTTGGCGGGGATGTCGGACAGACGCTGCCATGCGTTCTTCACCGGACTGCCGCCCACAAAGCCCCAGACGTAGGCATCGAAGCTGCCGAATTCCTGCTGAACATCGAGAAATGCCCGAGCGTTGACAATGGCCGCCGACACCTTCAGCCGGTTACGCACGATGCCCGGATTGCCCAGCAGCTCCGCCGCCCTGGCTTCGTCGTAGGCGGCTACTGCAACTGGGTCGAATTCGTCGAACGCCTCGCGGTAGGCGTCGCGCTTTTGCAAGATCAGCTCCCACGACAGCCCGGCCTGCGCCCCTTCCAGAATCAGGAACTCGAACAGGCGCCGGTCGCCGTGCAGAGGAACCCCCCACTCGGCGTCGTGGTAAGCGATGCCAAGGGGAGTAGCTGCCCAAGCGCAGCGTTCAGGCATGGCTACGGCGTCCAGACGCTGAAGTTGGCGAAACTCGGCTCCCCGGTGTGGTTGTTGAAGAAACCGCCCATAACACTGACTGCGCCGCGGTCCATATTGTGGGACAGGTCGAGCCGGGCCACAAACTGCCCGTTGACGAAGAACAGACCAAAATCCTCAAAAGCCAGCAGGGTCAAATCATTTCTGCTTCTGATGGTTGGCAGGAAACCGCCCGCTACGTCTGTGTAGCCGTCATCGAAAACGCCGTGGGTATTGTGGAACCACCGCCCGTCGCCGGCCAATCCTATGATTTCCAGGCGGTTTGATTCCGGGTTGCGGATTATGAACCCGCAGTCCCAATTCCTGCCCGGCGGGCTGACGCACTCGGTTTGCGCCACCAGGTCCTTCGTCCAGACGCCGCTGTCATGCTCTGCAACAAATCCCGGCTCCTGTCGAAACCTGCCGCTTGCCGGGCCATAGGCTTTGCGAAGCTTCGCTACAGAAAAGCCCTCGTATCGAGTAACCGCCCCGGCCGTTTCGTTGCCTGCAAACGCCCCGGCGATAATGGCGACGTCGCCTGCCCCGGCAACGTCCGACAAATCCAGCTCCGATATGAACTCGCCGTTCACGAACAGCAGGCCGCTATCTCCGAAGACGGCGATCCATAAATAGTTCTTCCCACCCTCCGTAGCGTCAAATCTGCCCAGCCACCCCTCTCCGATGTTTTCGTTTCCGGAGCCTCCCCCATCCCGCCATGAAGCCGCCCAGCGGCCCTGGCTGGTTACTGCAATCTGAAAGAACCGGGCGAATTGGTCAGAACCGCTGTGTCTTCTGGTGTCTCTGATGATAAATCCATAGTCCCACGAGTTCGCCGCCGCCGAATAGGGATTCACAAAGGTTGCGAAAACTATCATGTCGGTCAGGGAGGCATCAACGTATTCAGCCTCGATCAATCCGTCCGACGGGTCATGCCGCAGCTCGCCGTTCACAGGGCCGTAGCCGTATCCTCCGCCTCTGGCGAAGGAAGACGTGGGCGCGGGGAGGCGGGTTGGCGTAGGGGAAGGCGAACCGGCTTTCAGATCGGGGAGGCGCTGCCGAACCGTAGTTCCCGATACGGCGAACCCCAGGCCTTCCGCCGACCTGCCGGAGCGCGACTCGTCTATGCGGAAGGTGTTGATGCCGAGAATCTCGCCAGACACAGACAGCATCGGCCCGCCGCTGTTGCCGGGGTTTATGGCGGCGTCGGTCTGAATCACGTCGCTCTGGTAGTCCGCGTCGTAGCGCATGGCAGAGACGATACCCCGGGTGATGGTTGCCTGGCCCGACAGCCCCAGGGCATAGCCGATGGCTATCACCTCGTCGCCGGGTTCCAGGCGGGATGCGTCGCCGAAGGGCAGAGCGCGAAACGACCCGCAGCAGATCCTTACCACCGCCAGGTCCCGGACCGGGTCCGATCCCAGCACTGCGCCGCGATATACCGACGAGTCGTTGACGGTCACATTCACTTCGGACCAGCCTTCCACCACATGGTGGTTGGTGATGATGTATGCGGTTTGGTCCTGTATTTCGAAAATTGCGCCGGAGCCGCCGCCAACCGCGCTGTCAATTCTCACCACTGCAGGTCGCGCCTCCTTGACCATATCGCTCAGCAAAGCCCCTGGGGATTCAGTGGGGGTGGGCGTAGGGGATGCGGTCGATGTCGGCGTGGGCGTCGCTGTAGGCGTGGGCGTGGGCGTCGCTGTAGGCGTGGGCGTGGGCGTCGCTGTAGGCGTGGGCGTGGGCGTAGGCGTGGGCATCGGCGTGGCGGTCGGAACCGGCGTGGCGGTGGGCGCGGCGGCAATGGTGGCGGCAATGCGGGCTTCAACGGTGGCGTCGAGGTCCGGCGTCGGAGGCGGGGTGGATGTTGGCGCAGGCGCGGCGGTCTGAGTCGCGGCAACGCCCGCCGCCACCGTAGCTTGAATATCGGGTTGCGGGGTGGGAGGCTCGGTGGGCAGAGCCGCAGCGACCGCAGTCTGCACAGTTATTTCGAGTTCCGAAGGGGCGGTTGACGCAGGCGGGCCGGCTTCCGGCGCACAGGCAAGAAACAGCAGGAATCCCAGGAATGCGGGCAGCGAAATAATAAGGATTCTTATCATCGTAAATCTTTCTGTGCGCAATGTCGCAATGAATTATATCGATGCCGTTGCGACATTGCTCCGTTGCGCCTTTGCGTTTAACCTCTCCCCGTGAATAAACTACTGATGAACTTGGAAACGGAATCAGCCGCAAAACAGTTCGTCGCGTCCTGGATGCCCACCACCCCCCGGCGGCCCCGGTTTGCGGGAAAGCGTGCGTGAGAAGGCAAGGCCTGAGGCCCCGTTCGAAAAACGGGTACGGCGCGGGTCTCGGCGAGCGCATGGCGAAAGACGGCCTTCACCAGAGCAGCGAACCCACTGCAGCCGGTCGAGGCTGTTCTTATCCCTGCACATTTCCCAACCCCTGCTTACAGGCTTATTATAAACTGGCAGCTTACGGCTCATTCAACATCCGGCACGCATTACAGGAGGCCAGCATCAATGCCCAAGGAATATGACGTTATCGTGGTCGGCGCGGGGAACGCCGCACTGTCTGCCGCCATCGCCGCTAAGGAGGCCAGCGAATCGGTCCTGGTGATCGAGAAGGCGCCTGAATACTTCCGGGGCGGCAACACCTATTTCACCGGCGGCATCATCCGGTTCGCCTTCGACGGACTGGAGGATATAAAGAGCGTCATCCCCGATATGTCGCCCACTGAAGAGGAATCGGTGGAGGTCGGCAGCTACACTGAAGACCAGTTCTACGACGACATGATGCGGGTCACCCAGGGACTGAGCGACCCGGAACTGGCCCAGATCCTGGTCAGCCAGTCGCTGCCGACGATGCGATGGATGCGCTCCAAGGGCGTCCGGTTTGTGCTGTCCTATGGGCGCCAGGCATTCCGCGACGAGGCCATCGGCAAGTACCGCTTCTGGGGCGGGCTGCTGGTCGAGGCCGTGGGAGCGGGCAAGGGCCTGTCGGACCAGCAGTTCGACGTATGCCGCACCGAGGGCATCGACGTGCGCTACTCCACCCAGGCCAAAGAGCTGCTCCAGAACCCCGCCGGCCGGGTCAACGGAGTTCGAACGCTGGGGCCGGAGGGCCTGGAGGACGTCTACGCCAGCTCGGTAGTGCTGGCCGCCGGCGGCTTCGAGGCCAACGCCGAGATGCGCTGCCGCTACCTGGGGCCCGGCTGGGAGCTGGTAAAGGTTCGCGGCATCCCATACAACACCGGCGACGGCATCAGGATGGCGCTGGAAGCGGGGGCCATGCCCCACGGGCACTGGAGCAGTTGCCACGCCGTGGCCTGGGACCTGAACGCCCCGGCCTACGGCGACCGCACCATCACCGAGCTGTACCAGAAGCATTCCTACCCCTTTGGCATCATCGTCAACCTGAACGGCGAACGCTTCCTTGACGAGGGATACGACTTCCGCAATTACACCTACGTCACCTATGGGCGAGCGCTGCTGACCCAGCCTC
This sequence comes from Dehalococcoidia bacterium, assembly GCA_965115955.1. Classification (GTDB taxonomy): domain Bacteria; phylum Chloroflexota; class Dehalococcoidia; order Lucifugimonadales; family UBA3495; genus VXOI01. The sequence continues at coordinate 748,495 of OZ220473.1, forward strand.
AGGGAGTGGCTTTCCAGATTTTCGACGACAAAGTGAAGCATCTGCTGCGCGACGAGTATCACATCCCGCAAGTCACGATGGCTCAGGCCGACAGCATCGAGGAGCTGGCGAGGCGGCTGGACGTGGACCCCGAGGGCCTGGCGGCAACCGTCAAGGAGTACAACGCGGCAGTGCAGACCAACATTCCCTACAACCCAACGGTCAAAGACGGGCGCTGCACTGTGGGGCTCTCGCCCAACAAGACCAACTGGGCACAGCCCATCGACACGCCTCCTTACCTGGGATATGCGGTAACCTGCGGCATATCCTTCACCTTCGGCGGCGTCCGCATCGACAACCGGGGCCGGGTGCTGAACACCAGCCTGGAGCCGATACCAGGCCTCTACGCAGCCGGCGAAATGGTGGGCGGCCTCTTCTACCACAATTACCCCGGCGGATCGGGGCTGAGCGCAGGTATGGTATTCGGCCGGCTTGCAGGCAACAGCGCAGCGCAAGACGCCGCCGCCCTTCAGGACTAGCGGATTCCTGCCGGGCGATAGCGGGCAACGGCATCCATCCGGCCGTCGGGAAGGGCCGGCCTCCGGGAAGGCCCGGTCAATCGCGCCGCAGCAGGCAGCGTGCTCCTTCCGGTGATATGATGACATCGCATCGGCCAAAACAGGCAACAGGGCGGAAAATGAGCGCGAACAGACAGGGGCGGCGGCCGATATTCTTCGGATGGTATGTAGTTGCCGCATCGGTGTTTATCGGCTTCGCCGCCGTGGGAGCGCGCAACGGTTTCGGCGCGTTCGTCACGCCCATGAGCGAGGAATTCGGGTGGAGCAGGCTCACCATTTCCTTTGCTGCGGCTTTGGGAATTCTGCTGAACGGCATCATACAGCCCTTTATGGGGCAGGTATTCGACCGCACTGGCGGACGCAGGCTCATCCTGCTGTCGGTGCTTGCCCTGGGACTGGTGACCATATCCCTGCAATGGACTTTCAACTTCCTGTTCTTCGTTTTCGTATTCGGCATCCTGGCTTCAGTGGCACAGAGCGGGCTGTCCCTGACCAACACTTCCGCGCTGCTGTCCCGGTGGTTCAGCAGACTCAGGGGCACAGTCATTGGCATCAACTCCACCGCCCTTTCGATAGGCGGCCTGGTGATGGTGCCCTTCGCCGTGTACCTGATGGACGCCGCCGGATGGCGCATCGCCTGGATTGGACTGGGCGGCGTAGTGCTGCTGTCCCTGCCTCTGACCTGGCTGTTCATACGCGAGAACCCGGCGGAGATGAACCTGCGCCCCGACGGCGATGATGATCCGGACGGGGGATCCAGCGTCCGTCGCCCGGAGCGCACCCCGGGGCCGCTGGAGGCCGAATCGTGGCAAGACTCTCTGCGATCATGGCCCTTCTGGCAGATGTCCGGGGCATACTTCGTTTGCGGCGCAACCACCTTCATCCTTTCGATCCATTTCATACCCTACGCTGAAGACCGCGGGATGGAGCGCGGAACCGCCGCTCTTATCTTCGCCGTGATGAGCGGCCTGAACATCGTGGGCGCCACCTCTGCCGTTTCCTGTCCGACAAAATCGGCGGCACCAAGAACCTGCTGACCGCTGTTTACACCATGCGGGGGCTGGCCTATCTGCTGCTGCTGGTTACCCCATTCATCTCCGGGATGTCTGCTGCCGGGCTTTGGATCTTCGCCTGCATCGCCGGGTTCTCCTGGATTGCGACACTGCCGCTTACGTCGTCGCTCACCGCAGAGGTGTATGGGCTGCGGGCCATGGGGACTATTTCAGGAATCTCTTTCATGTTCCACCAGATAGGCGGGTTCGCAAGCGTGACGCTGGCCGGGTGGCTGTATGACGTGACCGGCTCCTACACCCTGCCCTTCGCCATCGCGGGATCGCTTCTGGCGCCGGCGGCCCTCTCGGCCTTCACCATCCGGGAGCGCAAGTATTCGGCTCGCTATCAGCAGCCACAGCCGCGAGCCGCGTGGGTAGCCGATGCCTGACCTGTCCGGCCTCTTCCGGCTGGCGCTGCTTCATCAGGGCGATGCCGCCGACCCTGAACTGATCCACTGGCTCAAGGACAGAATGGACGAAATCTTCGGCCTGAGTCCATGGGTGATGGTGGGAGCGACAGCTGGAATCGTCATCGCAATACCGCTGGGCATCGGGCTGTTTTACTACTGCCAGCAGCGGCGCGGCGGGAACCCCCTGGCCTGAACGCCGGCGGAGCGACCGGCAGCCGTTATGCCCGCGCACTTGTCAACAGCCGGGAGATTGGGTAGACTGGCTTGCGCATCAACCGATCTATTGCGCCATTCCCCGCGAGGCGCAGCGATAGCGGGGCGCCTTCGACCTCTTGCCTGGGGCGGGCTTTCCCGCTTTGAAGACGCAACCGAACGGACACATCCACAGAACGAGGGGGTTCCCAGACCGATATGTTTGACAAAGATTCACTGGACGCTCTGTTCGACGAGCTTCGGGACCAATACGAACTTGAACCCGACTGGGAAGAGATTCAGCGGGATGCCCACCTGGGCGTAGCGCGGCTGGACGGCGGGGTTGAGCTCGGCAACATCGACTCGCGGGTTGCCGAGCTTGTGATTCGACACAACCCCGGCTAGCGCAACCCCCGGACGCGGGCAACGCTGACAATCGCGCAACGGCCCCTCTCCAGGAGAGGGGCCGTTCCCGTTTAACCCAGGCCAGGGCGTCCCATGATGGAGCTATTCGTGCTCCTCGAAACTCTCCAGCATAAGGGCCCGCTGCGCCTCGTACAGCCAATAATCGCCCTCGCAAACACCGGCGGTGATTACAAAGCCGCGCTTCCGCTCCGGATAGAACCGCGACCGGAAGATATGCTCCACCACGTGATACAGGCAGTCTCCGGAACGCGGCTGCCACAGGTACTCCATGTGAATGTAATTCCGTCCGCTTTCCGTTGTTCCGCCTGTAGTCATGCTCGACCTTGGCTCAAACACGCTGTAATTCGAGGCTGTTGCGAACAAATCCTTCCGGTGACGCTCAAAGAAAGCGATATGGGACTCTCCGGATTGGAAATCCTTCACTTTGATGTCCAGGAAAGGACTCCCTCCGGCAGAATCCCCACTGGCAAGAGCCCAGCTCTGCTCGTACTGGATGGTGTATTTGTAATTAGAATTTTCGCTCACCCTCCAAACCCAAGCCCGGGTCGGTGTTGGGCGCGGCGTGGCTGTCGCCGTCGGGCGCCGCGTCGCTGTCGGGCGCCGTGTCGCTGTCGCCGTGGGCGTCGCCGTTGCCGTTGCCGTTGCCGTGGGCGTCGGTGTCTCCGTGGGAGCCAGCGTCGCCGTTGGCGTAGCCGTCGCCGTTGGCGTGGCAGTCAGCGTAGCCGTCGCCGTCGGAGCCAGCGTTGCCGTTGCTGTCGGTGTCGGCGCGGGCGTCGCCGTGGGAACCAGCGTTGCCGTTGGCAAAGGTGTCGGCGTCGCCGTGGGAACCGACGTCGCTGTTGGCGTGGCAGTCGGCGTCGCCGTCGCCGTTGCTGTCGGAATCATAGTGGGTGTTGGCGCTACGGTTGCCCAGATGGTAGGGGTGGCAGAAGAGGGCTGCGCAGCAGACGGAGAGTCCCCACTATCCCTTCCGCTCACGCCGACCACGGCTGCACCCAATCCAATCCCGACGATGAGGAAGGCAAGGGCCACCATAGCTTGCGCCTTGTAAGCCGCTATGAGAGTCTGGATTCTTCGCGACGGTCCAGCAGGAGGGGCAGCCGCGGTGGTTCCGCAATAGGCGCAGAATTGCACCACCGAAGGGATTGTCCGATGGCAGCTACGGCATCTCATTGCCGGCGTTTCAAGTTATTGATTAGCCCTGCCGCACCAAGGGCAATAACTCCCCCTCGCTGGAATGGTCTTACCGCAATAAGCGCAGAACTTTTGGTTCCCAGGCTCCAGATCGGCTGCGCATTTCTCATCATCGCAGTAGATCAGCCCCACCGAGTTGGCCAGGCTGCACTGTGGGCAGACCATCACAGCAGGGGCTGAAGCCGCCGGCCTTGGGATAGGAGGCGGGGAAACTACAGATGCTGGAGTCCCTCCGCCAGCAGCAGGGGCTGAAGCCGCCGGCCCTGGGATAGGAGGCGGGGAAACTACAGGTGCTGGAGTCCCTCCGCCAGCAGCAGGGGCTGAAGCCGCCGGCCTTGGGATAGGAGGCGGGGAAACTACAGGTGCTGGAGTCCCTCCGCCAGCAGCAGGGGCTGAAGCCGCCGGCGAGGACACGGTGGAGGCAGAACCGGGCGACGCCTTCTGAAGAAGTTTGCGGTATTCCGGGCCTCCCCCAACCACAGTTTGCGAGGGCACAGCAGGTCGCGGAGGAGGGTTAGAAGGTTGTGCCATGGTAGACCAATATTCGGCGGCCCGATCAGCGTCCCGCAGAATTTCCCACAAATTCGGGACTTGGTCCACAGGCATGGAGCAACAGTCTTCGAGTCGTCCTGCGAGGAACTGCACCTTGCGGTCAGGGTTGTTCTTCAGGGATCGAATACATTCAGAGCTGGCTGGGTAGATGTAATCCGATTTCTTGAGTATTAGGTTATCCTCATTGTTAAACCGTTCCCAAAGATCAGGGGCTTTGCTGAGGGCGAACAGACTGAGATAAATTACCAGGGCCGGGAAATTGTCTACATAGTCACCGTAGTCGTCGCTCTTCCTCTTCGGATGCTGATAATTTTGATGCCCCAATTCCGGGCTCGGTTGCCCCTGGAACTCGGGAAGAAAGATGCCGTCGTAGTCCACCAGGCGGATGCCACCGTCTCCCTGCACCATCACATTGCCGTGTTGCAGGTCGTTGTGGGCAATTCCTGATCTGCGAAGACTGCTGTTTACATCACGCCAACGAGCACAAACCCTCCCGATGGAATCCGGCTTCTTCAGATTGTCTTCCACGAACTGGTCCAATGGCTTGCCTTCCACCCATTTCATGCGGACGACGGGATACCATTCACCATTGACTCGAATTCCCTGTTGGAGATATTTGAAGCTGCTGAATAACTCCGACATAGCTTTCTGTTGGTTGATAGCTTTCTGTTGAAGGTGTTTGCTCAGCTTGTCGTAGCGTTGCTGCTGGTCTTTCACTTCCCTGATGAAGCAGCGAATCGCATACTTTTCGCTTCCGCACTCTACTGGGTAGACGGCGGCGAAACTGCCAGAGTAGACCAGGGGTATACCTCTGGGGTCCAGGCCTGGCTTTCCGTAAGCCAGGTCCATGCCTTCAAAGCAGACATTCGGTGTCTGCACTGCTCTGGTAAAATCTTGTATTGACGGCCATGGTGCCTCCCATGGTAAGCCGACAATCGGGGGCCGAGGCGGGCGCGGGCGAGCTCTCGTTGGCTTTCCAGGAGATGTGTGCCTTGGTACGCTGGTGGGCGGCGGACGAGTAGCGTCCCGCAGAATTTCCCACAAATTCGGGACTTGGTCCACAGGCATGGAGCAACAGTCTTCGAGTCGTCCTGCGAGGAACTGCACCTTGCGGTCAGGGTTGTTCTTCAGGGATCGAATACATTCAGAGCTGGCTGGGTAGATGTAATCCGATTTCTTGAGTATTAGGTTATCCTCATTGTTAAACCGTTCCCAAAGATCAGGGGCTTTGCTGAGGGCGAACAGACTGAGATAAATTACCAGGGCCGGGAAATTGTCTACATAGTCACCGTAGTCGTCGCTCTTCCTCTTCGGATGCTGATAATTTTGATGCCCCAATTCCGGGCTCGGTTGCCCCTGGAACTCGGGAAGAAAGATGCCGTCGTAGTCCACCAGGCGGATGCCACCGTCTCCCTGCACCATCACATTGCCGTGTTGCAGGTCGTTGTGGGCAATTCCTGATCTGCGAAGACTGCTGTTTACATCACGCCAACGAGCACAAACCCTCCCGATGGAATCCGGCTTCTTCAGATTGTCTTCCACGAACTGGTCCAATGGCTTGCCTTCCACCCATTTCATGCGGACGACGGGATACCATTCACCATTGACTCGAATTCCCTGTTGGAGATATTTGAAGCTGCTGAATAACTCCGACATAGCTTTCTGTTGGTTGATAGCTTTCTGTTGAAGGTGTTTGCTCAGCTTGTCGTAGCGTTGCTGCTGGTCTTTCACTTCCCTGATGAAGCAGCGAATCGCATACTTTTCGCTTCCGCACTCTACTGGGTAGACGGCGGCGAAACTGCCAGAGTAGACCAGGGGTATACCTCTGGGGTCCAGGCCTGGCTTTCCGTCAGCCAGGTCCATGCCTTCAAAGCAGACATCCGGTGTCTGCACCGCTCTGGTAAAATCTTGTATAGACGGCCAAGGCATTTGGGGTAGGCACCCCTCTAGACTATTAGACTTTCAGAACTATCAAGGTAGTGTCGTCATTGCGCATGGCCTTGTCGCTTCGCAGGTCTTCTATCCAGCCGTTCCACTGAGTTGGGTTGTCGTACAGCGACAACAGCACATCCCACGGTTTTCTGCCATCTTCGTGTTCCTTGAGAAACCAGCATGAAATCCCGTCGGAGGCGAGGAGAATCATGTCGCCAGGGAAACATTTGCCCTTTTCCTGATGTACGCGCTTCCAGAGTTGGCCGTTTCGAGCCTTGACGCTGCATATCAATGACGGGGTCGTATTGAATTCACTGGATTCTTTCACTGGGAAGGAAAAAGCCAAGGCATCGTCGCGAACTATGAACAGGCAAGAGTCCCCCACAGCAACGGCCTGCCATGACACCAATGCTCCGGATGGGTCGGAAGTCCAGTCAAGCTCCATTCCCAACAATGTAGCCATTGCTCCGGCCCTGGTCTTGGCCTCGCCGTGCCAAGGCAGGTTCTCCCAGGGCACTTCATCGCTCCATTCCGTCTGGCAAGGCTCCAGCCATTTGGCGAGAGCCTGCTCGTCGAGAATGGGTAGATACAAGGACCTGTTCACGAAGGCATCAGACAGTATCTGAGCCCAGTTTCGGGCGAAGGCGGACTCACTGGCGCCATCGCACAGAGCAATGCGCGCCGGCCTTGAACAGGAAGGCCCAACTTGCCAGGCATCTTCGTATTCATCCTCATGGTTACCTGCCTTGTGGATTTGAAAACTCTGAAAACTTCGTGTCTCTTGTGTCTTCCGTATCCTCGCTGGCAGTAGCTTCAGTAATACACCCAGCAGTGTCTTCAGCATCTTCAGTAGTATACTCAGCAGTATCTCCAGTATTTTCAGCAGTATCTCCAGTATTTTCAGCAGTATACTCATCGGAAAATACGCCCGTTGAGGTCAAACTACTGCAAGTTCGATGCAGCGCGAGTCCCGATCTCTAGAAAATCTGTCAAGGTTCTCATGTTGTTGGCTTCGAAGACATACCCTCGGGAATTTTCGGTCGTATCCACGTCGATGCTGGCCGCATACATGCGACAGCCCTCTGTCAATACAGACGACATCCTGAACATCAAGTGGGCGTAGTCGTCTCTCGGAAGGGAATTTTCACTATCTGGGTACAATACCGGAGCGGCAGGAATCTCAGATAGGTGAATATTGAATATCAGAACGTTGCCATCGCTGGTCCGCAGGCCCATCAACCTCCGGGCGTCAGGCCCCGGGTCACCGTCGGTTGCCATGCCGTCGCTGACGTTGATCACAATCGGAGGGAAGGAGTCCGGATGGTCAGAGATCCAGGCTTCGAGAGCTTCGAACACTACCTGAAATGCCCTCATCATGGGGGTGCCGAATTCGGCACGGGGGCTCAGCCAGACTGGCACTCGCCGTGTTACCTCGACCTGACCGCCGGCCCCATCGCTTTCCTGCACCCGGCGCTCCACCACTTGGGCGATGTCTACTACCCGACTGATCGGAAGGAAAGGCTGTTCCGTGCTGGTGCCGGGAAAGACGCTGGTAAGTATCGGGCTGCCGTTGCTGCTGGTGTTATATCCGATGACTCCGATGTGGAAATAATCGCGTATGTCCATGCCTCGAGAACAGCGCTGGGCCACGTTATCCAGAATCTCGTTTATAGCGTCTGCGGCCTGATCCATTTTCCTTTGTCCGGACTGCCCCGCGAAAGGCTGAGTCATCGACCCGGATTGGTCTATCAGCAGCAGGATGCAGGCTGGGTTTGTGCGGCTGATGTCGGTGGTATAGGGCATTGGTTCGGCCCTCCTTGTCGAGTTTCTGGCGCCAGTATACCAGTGTCGTAAAGCATAGCGAGTATAAAGCATAAATTCGCTTGAAATGCAGGAAATTGCGGGCCGCCCGCAGTTCGCTGCGCGCTTCCGTCTTTGCGGCCGACGGCGGTGGCGGACTGCCGGGGGCTGTCTAATGCCCGGAGGCCCAGGCGTGGGGCAGCGAGGCGAGCCGTCCGAAGCCCAGTTCCTCGCACAGGGCCAGGTATTCGCCTCTGCGAACCCCATCCCATACGACGTCTTCAATCGCGGCGTCTATGGGCGCGTCGCATCGAAGGGTGGCAAGCTCCCGGTAGAGCAGGGCGTTTTCGTAGTCCCGGGCCAGCAAACCCTGCAATGCCGCCATACCTCGCACGGAAATATCCCAGGGCTCGCTAACAGGGATGTTCTCGATATGGCCGTAGCGCGAGAGCACGGCGGCGGATGTCCTGGCCCCCCAGCGCGGCAGGCCAGGTATCCCGTCGGCAGAGTCGCCGGTGAGGGCCAGAAGGTCGGGGATGGACTGCGGGTGTACGCCAAATTTGGCGATCACACCCCCTTCGTCGATAACCTGGTCGCGGCGGCGATCGAAACACACAACGCGCCGGCCTTCCACAAGCTGCCCCAGGTCTTTGTCGGGAGAGCAAATGACGATCTGCTCCACTTCGGGAGCGCTCTTCAGTCTGGCCGCCGCCGTGGCGATAGCGTCGTCGGCCTCGAATTCCATCATGGGCCAGACGCGGATTCCCAGGGCGCCTGCCGCCCGCTCCGCCAGCGGGAACTGCGCCAGCAGGTCTTCGGGCGTTCCCTCGCCGGTTTTATAGCCGGAAAACAGTTCGTTGCGGAAGGAAGGAATCACGCTGTCGAAAGCGCATCCGATATGCGTGACTTCGTTCTCCCGCAGCAGACTGAGGAGGGTCTGAATCAGACCGCGAACCGCTCCAACAGGATGTCCGCCAGGCGACTCCAGCCTGGGCAGGGCGAAATATGACCGAAACAGCTCGTAAGTCCCGTCCACCAGGTAGATCTTCAAGCTAGCCCCTTTAACCGGCGCGGGATTTTCAAGAGAGCGGGAGCGCGCATCACTCGATGAAGTATACGAACCTGAACCGCGGGATTATCAACGGCGATAACGGCCATCCCTGAACTTGGGGCTTGATAAGGTAATGCTCGCCGGCCGAGTGATACAGGGGCGCCCACGGTGCGCCGTCGAGGATCATTTGCTCGGCTTCGCGGTAGAGAGCGAAGCGGGCTTCCTGATCCTGCTCCACCCTGGCCCGCTCCAGCAGCTCGTCCAGTTCAGGATCGCTGTAGTGGGTGTGATTGTTGGCGTTGCCCGTTTGGAAAAGCCCGCCGAGGAAATTCTCCGGGTCGGGATAGTCCGCTATCCATCCCAGGCCGCCAAAAATCTGGAATCGCCCGTCCCGCAGGTCCTGCAGGTAGGTGCCCCACTCGGTCTGCAACAGATCCATCTCGATTCCCAGTTGCGCCTTCCAGGTGGCAACGATCACTTCGGTGACCGGATCGACATCGGCGCCGAAGGAACCGGGCAGAGTCATGGTAATGGGAGGATATCCGTATGTGTCGGCGCCGTATGTGGATTCCGCCAGCAGTCGACGCGCCTTGTCAGGATCATACTCGAATCCCGCCAGGTCGGGGTTATATCCGGGGAAGCCGGGCGGCAGAATTCCTTTGGCGGGAACAACCGAGCTTTCGAGGAGAACTTCAGCGATGGTCTCCCTGTCTATGGCGTAATTGAGCGCCAGGCGCACGTTCACATCGTCAAAGGGCGGTTCGTTTGTGTTCATGCCGATGTAGGATACGTCGAATTCCGCCGGGCCTGTATGGAAATCTTCGTGCAGCGGGTTGGCGGGGTCAGAGAAAACGGCCACTCCCGCCGCCCCAACGCGCGCAACGTCAAGCTCATCGTTCTCGTACATCAACAGCGCGTCGCCGCCCGCCAGGTTGAATTCCACTGCGTCGATCTTCGCCGGGCCGAGATGGTATCCGTCGAACCGCTCCAGCCTCATCAGCACGCCGGGATCGTATTCCGCCAGCATAAAGGGGCCGGTGCCGTTGGGCGCCCTGGTCCATTCCCGTCCGGTTTCCACATTGGCGCGGTCAACCAGGAAGGAAGAAGGATAGGTGAGTTTGGAGATGAAATAGGACTTGGGGGCATCGATTTCGATTCGCAGTGTCTCATCGTCTACGATGCTGACGCCCTCGATGGAATCGGCTTCGCCGTTGAGCTTGGTCTTGACGCCTACGATGTCGCCCAGAAAGGTGTCCACAGCCGGGGCTTCGGTGGCGGGATTCGATGCCCGTTCCAGCGACCACTGCACGTCGGCAGACGTTACCTTGCGCCCGTTGTGGAACGCAGCCGCGGGGTTCAGGCGAAAAGTGTATCCCATACCGTCGGAGTCCAGATCCCAGTCCTGAGCCACATCCGGCACGATGGCCGTATCGGGGTTGATGGTCAGCAGCCCGCCAAACACCTCCAATACGTACCGCGACGAGGTGGCGTCCCCCGTCTGGTGCGGGTCCAGGGTGGTTGGGTCGCTGCCCAGAAGCTTCAACACCCCACCGTCAACGGGAATGCCTTTGAGCTCCGTGTCTGAGGGCTGGCTGCCGCCGGCCGGCTTCTCTTCAGTGGGAACAGGATCCGGGACGGGGGTGGACACGGAGGCAGCAATGGACGTGGCCGTGGCAGTAGGCGCCGGCGCTGGTGTTGGCGTCGGTGCGGCTGTAGGCACCGGCGTTGGCGTATCGGCAGGGTCGTCGGAACCGCAGGCGGCCAGCAGTACAACCAGCGACAGCGCCGCCATCAGTACGATAAATCGCATGTTTTATACCTCCGTGAATCTGCCGGGAAATTCAGGCCAATTGTAAATAAAGACTGAACCTTGCCGGAATGCCCACGGGAAACTGATTCGGGCAATATCTGCTCCGTCGCTCGCACTGGAGCTTCGAGCCGGAGAGCAGCCCGGCGGGTTGTTGCCAACGCAGCGGGGTATTGTCATTAAAATCAGGAACGCCAGTTGGTTTATAATCACTGCGTAAAAACCAGCCGGGCCAAAACCAGCCGGGCCAAAACCAGCCGGGCCAAAACCAGCCGGGCCAAAACCAGCCGGGCCAAAACCAGCCGGGCCAAAACCAGCCGGGCCAAAACCAGCCGGGCCAAAACCAGCCGGGCCAAAACCAGCCGGGCCAAAACCAGCCGGGCCAAAACCAGCCGGGCCAAAACCAGCCGGGCCAAAACCAGCCGGGCCAAAACCAGCCGGGCCAAAACCAGCCGGGCCAAAACCAGCCGGGCCAAAACCAGCCGGGCCAAAACCAGCCGGGCCAAAACCAGCCGGGCCAAAACCAGCCGGGCCAAAACCAGCCGGGCCAAAACCAGCCGGGCCAAAACCAGCCGGGCCAAAACCAGCCGGGCCAAAACCAGCCGGGCCAAAACCAGCCGGGCCAAAACCAGCCGGGCCAAAACCAGCCGGGCCAAAACCAGCCGGGCCAAAACCAGCCGGGCCAAAACCAGCCGGGCCAAAACCAGCCGGGCCAAAACCAGCCGGGCCAAAACCAGCCGGGCCAAAACCAGCCGGGCCAAAACCAGCCGGGCCAAAACCAGCCGGGCCAAAACCAGCCGGGCCAAAACCAGCCGGGCCAAAACCAGCCGGGCCAAAACCAGCCGGGCCAAAACCAGCCGGGCCAAAACCAGCCGGGCCAAAACCAGCCGGGCCAAAACCAGCCGGGCCAAAACCAGCCGGGCCAAAACCAGCCGGGCCAAAACGAGCCGGGCCAAAACGAGCCGGGCCAAAACGAGCCGGGCCAAAACGAGCCGGGCCAAAACGAGCCGGGCCAAAACGAGCCGGGCCAAAACGAGCCGGGCCAAAACGAGCCGGGCCAAAACGAGCCGGGCCAAAACGAGCCGGGCCAAAACGAGCCGGGCCAAAACGAGCCGGGCCAAAACGAGCAAAACGAGCCGGGCCAAAACGAGCCGGGCCAAAACGAGCCGGGCCAAAACGAGCCGGGCCAAAACGAGCCGGGCCAAAACGAGCCGGGCCAAAACGAGCCGGGCCAAAACGAGCCGGGCCAAAACGAGCCGGGCCAAAACGAGCCGGGCCAAAACGAGCCGGGCCAAAACGAGCCGGGCCAAAACGAGCCGGGCAAGGAGGCTTCCCGTGAAAGAGATACTGCTGGATTATACGAAACGGTGCGGTGAAGAACCGGATAAGGGCCACAATCGCTGGCACCCCGACATTCCTCCCGCCGTCCGCGCTGACGAAGGCGAAGAAGTGATAATGCAGACCCGCAACGCCTTCGATGGTCAGATTACGACCAACACCCAGGCGTCGGATTTATTGGCTGCCGACCTCGGCCTGGTGCATCCGCTGACCGGCCCGGTCTACGTGAATGGCGCGAAGCCGGGCGATCTGCTGGAAGTCAACATACTGAACATCGAGCCGGCGTCGTGGGGCTTCACCGCCATACTGCCCGGCTTCGGCTTCCTGCGCGATCTATACCTAACCCCCTACATAGTCCATTGGGAGATGCGAGATGGGTTCGCCGCGTCAGAGCAGTTGCCAGGCGTGCGGATACCTGAGGCGTCATTCATGGGCACCATCGGCGTGGCCCCGTCGCGGGCGCTGCGGCAGGAGATTCTGCTGCGTGAGGAGGAACTGCTCAGAAGGGGCGGCGCCGTAGTCGGTCCTACGCCTTCAGGGGCGGTTCCGGCCCACGAACCCTTTGCCAGCGAGGGCCTGCGAACCATTCCGCCGCGAGAGCACGGCGGCAACCTAGACATCAAGCAGCTTACCGCCGGCACGCGCCTGCTGCTGCCAGTGTTCACCGAGGGAGCTCTGTTTTCCGCTGGCGACGCTCACTACGCCCAAGGGGATTCCGAGTGCTGCGGGACGGCTATCGAGATGGACTCCACCCTACGCGTCAGTTTCACGGTGCGGAAAGGAGAGGCAGCCAGCCGGGGCATCAATTTCCCCTACTTCGAGCGCGATGACTACTTCACCAGCCCCGAGATGGCCGCTCCTCGCCGCTTTCTGGCGTCCACCGGTATGTGCGTTGCCGATGGACGCAATGAGTCGGAAGACGGCACGCTGGCCTTCCGCCAGGCCCTGCTGAACATGATCCACCTGCTGATGGAGCGGGGCTGGAGCCGCGAGCAGGCCTATTGTATTTGCAGCGTGGCGGTAGACCTGAAGGTCAGCGAAGTGGTTGATGTGCCCAACTTCGTGGTCTCCGCCTTCCTGCCGCTGGATATTTTCACAGGGTAGCGTTCCCTGGCCGGCGAGTGGCCCGGACGATTAAAACCCGGAATAAAGGGGGCTTAAACCGTCTTCCTGATTGCCTCTGCGGTAAGTCTGGTTCCAATCCATTGTCCGCTGTGTTCCGCTTATGACAAATACACCAAAAGGGTTATTTCCAGGTCGTTTGGGAATACTGCGGGTCAAGCCGCCCCCCGAAGGGCGGGCAATATATGAAGAAGGGGCGCCGTCCGGGGCGCCCCTTTGCGTTGTCCGGGTCGATGCGCGGGTCAGGCGCTCTGGCGTCCCGCCAGGAAGGCTCCGCCCGCCGCCAATACTCCCACGATGGCGATGATCAGCGCTACTATGGCCAGCGCTCCGCCGCCGCCGGCTTCGCCCTCAGGTCCCGCAGGCCCTACGGCTCCGGTCTGCCCGTCCGCTCCGGCGGGGCCGGCCGGCCCGGCGGGGCCCTGCGGGCCGGTCGCTCCGTCCGACCCTACAGGGCCGGCTGGGCCGGCCGGGCCCATCGGGCCGGGATCTCCGTCCGCTCCGGCTGGACCGGAAGGGCCTCGGGCTCCTGCCTCTCCGGCGGGGCCTTCGGGGCCGGGCTCGCCGGGGTCGCCCTTGTCTCCCTTCAGGCCTCTGGGGCCTCTCATCTGCGCCCGCATCTGCGCTTCCGTCAGCGTCGGGGACGGCGTCGCCGTCGGAGCCGGCGCCTCTCCGCTGTACGCCATCAGATCCAGCATCATCCGATCGCCCGCAGTCCCCTTCATCACATCTTCTTCGGTCATCGCCATGTATTCCATGGCTTCTTCTCCCTCGCCCGTCATCAGCGAGAGCATCAGCGTGTCTCCCTCTTCTCCCCCGGTGATCTGGAGACGGTAGCGGCCTTCGTCGTCGAACACCATCCCCTCGCCTACCTTCTCCTCTCCTGCCATGGCTACTACCATGGCTCCCATCATCGCCGGCTCTCCGTCCAGCATCGCCGAACCCACTATCAGATACGGCGGCCCCTGCTGCGCCAGCGCCGCCGCCGGCAGCGTCGCCAGCAACGCCAGCGCGCCCAGCAGGGCCGCTATCCTGCTCTTCCTCATACCTTACTCCTCATCCCTTACTCCTCGTGTTCATCTTCCCCATCTGCCGATGGCCGTCCGGACGCTCCGCCCGGCGGCTGTGGGAAGCCACCCCAGGTATCCGGGGCGGCTTCCCCCTGTTTACGTCAGCCTCTGCGTCAGGCGCAGGCTAGTTGATTACGTAGTAGTTGGTTCCCGGCTGCAGCATCTTCCCGTTGAACTCCACCGGCTCCCCGGCGCTGATTATGATGGCTACTATGTATCCGCTCTTAACCTCTTTCAGCGTGTTGAACTCCATGAACTCCGGGTCGGGGTCGTAGAAGCTCCACGTCTGCGTCACCGCGTTCAGATACCACACACGCACCAGCCGGTCTCCCAGCGAGCCGAACACGTCCTCAGGCGCCGTCGGCGGCGCTTCCTTCACCACCTCCAGGAACTTCGTCACCGTGTCCGAGCCCACCTTCACCTTCACCGTGTACCGACCCGGATCCAGCTTCGGCACCAGTATCCCGGTCGCGCTGAACGAGCCGTCGGCGTTGGTCGTCGGCACCGGCACCGGACGCACGTCCGTCGTCCCTATCATTATCTCGTCCACCGCCAGGAACCCGGCGAAATTCTGTCCGCTGACGGTCACCCGGCCTCCGGATGTCACCATCGCCGGGCTGAAGCTGATCGTCTCCTCAGGCGTGCTGTGTTCCGCCTCGGCGCTCACCTGGTTGGCATCGTTCTCCGCGAGCTGCGAGGTCGCCTTCACCCTGTGCGTTTCTCCCGTCTGGGCGAAGGTTGGCACCGTCATCGCTGCGCTGAACCCGCCGCCGGCGTTGGTGCTGGCGTTGCCCAGCGGCCGGGTTCTGGCCGTCGAGCCGGGGCCTACGGCGTAGGAGATCTGCACCAGGTCGTTGGCCGGGAAGCCTGTGCCGCTTACCGTGATGCTGCTGCCTATCCCGCTCTCCGTCGGGGTCACCGTCAGCATCGCCTTCGGGATTGTCAAAGTGGCCCGGCCTACCCGCCCCGACTTGTCCTTGAACTGCACCGTGCGCTCTCCGGTCTTGGCCTCTTCAGGCACCGTGAAGGTGACCGATATTCTGCCGCCGGAGTCCACCGATATGCTGGTCAGGCTGTCTACGCCTTCGGCGTCGCTGCCGCCGACTTTCAGCTCGGTGTCTCCGGTTCCGCTGGAGGTGAACCCTGAGCCCTGCACCGTCACTTCCTGCCCGGCAACCGCTGTGGACGGGGAGAGCGTCAGCGTCTTGGCGCCGATGGTCAGCGTCTTGCGCATCACCTGGCTGCCCACCGTCACCTTCAGCGGGTATCTGCCAGGCTCCAGGGTGGAGGGAACCGTTACCTTGAACGACGCCGCCTGCTTGTCGGTGATGCTGGCGGCGGGCGCATCCGTGGCGCCGAACATCGCCATCGTGCTGACGCTGCTCCCGTTGGGAGCGGCTGTCACGTCCTTCAGGGTGACGGTGATCTGCTCTCCCGGCGCCGGGCTTTCGGGGCTGACGGTGAAGCTCGGGTCTACGGTGAACATCACCGTGGCTTCGCCTTCCGATTCTTTGGCTGTGATGGTGTTCGCGCCAGCGGCGAATATGCTGCCGCCGCTGCCGTCCTTGGCGTCGGCCATCACCTTCATGGTGAACATGCCGTCTTCGGCGACGGCGGTTCCCAGGCTCTTGTCGCCGACCATGACCGTGATGGTCTCGTCGTCGTTGAAGCCCTTGCCGGTCAGGGTGATTTCCGCGCCCCGGATACCCTTCATCGGGTCGGCCTTCACGCTCCGCACCACCTCGCCCCAGTTGGAGATTTGAATGTCTTTAGCCGCGGTGTCTTCCGACGAGACCGATACATAATACAGGCCGGCGTGTTTCGGCAGGGTGATGCCGGCTCTTCTGCTGAAGATTATGTCGGTAGTGGAGCCCGCACCCAGAGCGCTCTCGATTCCGGAGCTGGAGTCATCCTGGGTTGCAGCTTTTGTCCGGAAGGTGAGGGTTACCGTGGTTCCGTCGACTTCAACGTCTCCGGGGGATGCTTCTTTAGTGCTACTGGTGTTGGCATCCTTAACGATGGTGACGTCATCGGGGTCGATGGAGGACGGCACGCCGAATTCCTTGAAGTCTATGGTTATTTCATCCCTGTCGCTGGCGGCGACCCTCGCCTTCAGCGTGAGCTTCTGCGCAGAGCCGGCCTCCCTGTCGTCGACGGCGTTGATGTAGTATAAGCCCAAGTCTAAACCTGGCAGGTAATCATCCTTGGCCGGCAGCATCCTGCCAGGAGGGAGAAGGTACACGCGGTAATTGGTATTCTTGAGGGTGTGTGAAGCAGGGGGAGTTCCGCCGGAGGGCACTACGTCAGTATCCTCCGCGAAAATATAAAGGTGGCGCGGCAGGAAACGATTGGCCTTCAGTTTGACCTCTACCGCGATAATATCATTGTGATCGGCGTCGCCGTCCCATGCGTCGCCGTCGGCCGTTCTGGTTCCTATGTTCTTGCTTGTTTCTATTTCGGTTTTCGCCCAGTTTGACGTGCTTTCGTATTTGAAGACCTTGGTGTTGTTGATAAGGTCCTGGGCGCCAGTGTACCAGTTAGCGTCTCCCGTGAAGAAATTAGTCACCGGGTAAGTGACACCGCTCTGGGAACCCTCGGTCCAGCTATAGTAGTACGTGACATGCGTCGCGCTGCTCGGAACTTCCAGGCTGCTCCACGTTGATGGCGTCGTTCCGCCTGCCGGGGGGCTGGCGGCGGCTTCGCCGACCATGACAACCAGCTTGTCCAGAGTCGCCGTGCCGGCGTTGGCGCCGCCATGCACGTTGTCGCCGCCGTCGTGGGCGGCGACGCCGGGCGAGAAGACGCCCGCAGCGAACATGGCGGCCAGCAATGCCGCCGCCATGAGCAGGGCCATCCCCGCAGATTTTCCAAGTATCCGGCTCATTCTTCCACCTCTCCTATAGAGACTGATTTTGCGCCGCAGCTCCTGTGCCGCGGTTAGCCGCTTTGAATTATACCCCCCCCCCCCCCGCCTGTCAAGGGGTTGGACAGGCAATTTCCCAGGTTGTTTCGATACAGGCGCGATGACAGGGCGCAGAGGAGAAGCAAGGGCGCCAAACCATGGGCTGTACTCCCGGCTGTGGAAAAGGCTGTATCTACGCACCAAATAGATAGAGCAATGGAGGCGGAACGCTGTTCAGCGGCTTCGCACAGTTTGGGGGTTCGCGTTGCCCCTCTTTCCCGCCGTGGAATATAATTCGCCTGCAATAATGCGGCGTTGGGAGAGAGTTGCTCGCAGGCCGCTCTCATTCTTTAACCTCCGGAACAATGATTCATGCTTCTGGCGTTAGATATTGGCAACACAATGGTGACCATCGGCGTTTTCGACAATGCCGCTCTCGTCGGCACGATGCGGGCGGCGACGGATTCCCGCCGTTCTTCCGATGAGTACGGCCTGCTGCTCACCAGCCTGCTCCGGTTGAACGGCATCCGTCCGGAAGATATTTCCGCCGTCTGCATGTGCAGCGTGGTTCCTCCGTTGACCGGAGTGTTCGAAGGCGTTGCGTCTGACTATTTCGGCGTATCGCCTTTGACGGTTACAGGCGCAGCCCGCACAGAATTGCAGGTCGCCTACGACAACCCTCGGGATGTGGGCGCGGACCGCATCGCAGACGCGGTGGCAGCCAAGTCGCTGTATGGGTATCCGGCGATTATCGTGGATTTCGGCACCGCCACCGTGTTCGATGTCATTTCGCCGGAAGGCATCTATCTTGGCGGGGCCATTGCGCCGGGGATAAGCGTGGCGGCCGAGGCTCTGTTTCTCAATACCTCGCAGTTGCGACGGGTAGAGTTGACGCCGCCGCCCTCGGCCATTGGGCAGAACACCACGGCGGCTCTTCAGGCCGGGCTGGTGCTGGGCTATGCCGAGCTGGTCAAGGGGCTGGTCGGGCGCATCAAGGATGAGCTGGGCGGCTTCGCCGCCGTCGTCGCCACCGGCGGGCTGGCAGACGTGATCTCGCGGGAGACCGGCATCTTCGATCACATCAACCCCGACCTGACCCTGGTCGGCCTGCGCCGGATTTACGACCTGAACAGGAACCCGGACTAGAGGGCAGGAGGGCGGCGCGGTGTTAAGCGGCAAGCGCGTGGTACTGGGCGTAACCGGCAGCATCGCCTGCTACAAGGCCCTTGACCTGGCCAGCAAGCTTACTCAGGCAGGCTCGCTGGTGGATACTGTTATGACCCGCGGGGCGACGCAGTTCGTGACTCCGCTGGCCTTCCGCAGCCTGACCCACCGCCCGGTGGTGACCGACGCCTTTGACGCCGATTCCGAGTTCGCCGTGGAGCACGTGGAGCTGGCTCGGCAGGCCGACGTTATCGTGGTCGCCCCCGCTACGGTGCATACCATCGCCAGGCTGGCTGTGGGCATGGCTGACGACCCGCTGACGACAACGGTTGTGGCGTCCAGGGCCCCGCTGATGGTGGCGCCGGCCATGGACGCCGATATGTTCGAGCACCCGGCAACGCAGGAGAACCTGGAGCGGCTGCGGCAGCGCGGCGCGGTTATCGCCGGGCCGGGCCAGGGACGGCTGGCCTCTGGGCTTACCGGTTGGGGGCGTCTGCTGGAAACTCCGGAACTGCTGGGCTGCATCGCCGGCACCCTGGGACGCGAGGGCGATCTGAAGGGCCGCTCCATCGTGGTCAGCGCCGGCGGCACTGCCGAGCCGATAGACCCGGTGCGGGTTATCACCAATCACTCGTCGGGCAAGATGGGCTACGCTCTGGCCGAGGCCGCCCGCGACCGGGGCGCACGGGTGACGCTGGTGTCTGCCGCCAGAGGGCTGCCCAACCCGCCGATGGTGGAGGTTATATCCGTCGGCACGGCGCAGCAGATGTGCGACGCGGTGCTGTCCAGCACCGGAGAGGCCGACGCCCTGATTATGGCCGCAGCGGTGGCCGACTACCGTCCCCTGTCCGCCGCCGACCAGAAAATCAAGAAAACCGAAGACGCCCTGACCATCCCTTTGGCAAAGACGGTAGACATCCTGGCCTCAGCGCAGGGCGATTTCGTGCGGGTGGGCTTCGCCGCTGAGAGCGAGAATCTGATAGAGAACGCCGTCGCCAAGATCAGGGCCAAGTCTCTCGACCTCATCGCCGCGAACGACATCACCATCGAGGGTAGCGGCTTCGGCGCCGACACCAATAGCGTCACGCTTGTTGACCGGGAAATGAACGTGGAGGAGCTGCCCCTTCTCACCAAGTACGAGGTGGGCAATCGCATCCTCGACCGGGTAGCCCGGCTGTTCCGGGATTAGATCAAGGCCCAGGCATACCTCAATCTATATGCACACCTTTTTATTTAAGGAGACAGGCGATACCTATGGAAGCATCAGCAGGCAGGGCGCAGCGCCACCTCCTTTTCGGAGCCGATGTCGGCATAGTTGCCGTCGGCAGCAACGCCATCGGGATAGTCGCCGCCGGCGCGTACAACTCGTTCGGCATCGCGGCGATAAGCCTGCTGAGCGCCATGGGCATTGTATCCTTCGGCCTTATCAATTCCGTAGGGCTGGTGGCTGTAGGCGGCGTTAACGCTGTGGGGCTGGTGGCCGTCGGCGGAGTCAACGCCGTGGGGGTTGTAGCCATCGGCGGTTTCAACGCCACGGGCATAATAGCCGTCGGCGGAGCGAGAAGCGCAAGCGCGCTGCCCTTGTCCTAGGTCGGTCGGAGTCCCGGTGCAGCCACAGGCCGGGTTGACGCTGCCGGGGTCATCCTGTACCTCCTAGCTGACATGGCGCAGCGCAAGGGCTGCGCCATGTCAGAGAACCGGGGATCCCTCCAGGCTGCCGGCAGGCGCGTTGGCGGCTTGAAGGCAGTATGCAGTATAAGGGATCCCTAACCCGATACTGTTTCCTTGAACTGCCGTATGGCCTCGATGTGCTGGTCCGGGCCCTTGAGGCCGGCGCGCATGGTGTTGACCGAGAGGTGGGTTGCGCCAACTTCGGCCCAGGCCTCGGCCAGCTTGCCCCAGTTGTCCTGCGCGTCGGCGGCGATGCCGATGCGCCCTTCGATGCCGATGTCGTCCGGGTTGCGCCCGGCGTTCACCGCTATCTGACGCATCTCGGCGATGCGCTCGGCGCCTTCGCTGTCGGGGCCGAACTGGGGGAACCAGCCGTCGCCCATGCGCCCGATGCGCCGCACCACCTGGGGAGCGCCGCCGCCGAACCAGACGGGGATGGGGCGCTGCACCGGCAGGGGGTTGATGCCGGCGTGGGTGATGTTGTGGTAGCGCCCGTGGAAGTCCACCACTTCCTGAGTCCAGAGCAGGCGCATGACCTCGATCTGTTCGGCGGAGCGACGACCCCGGTTGCCGAAGTTCTCGTTAAGGCCCTCATACTCCACCTCGTTCCAGCCCACGCCTATGCCCAGGCGCAGGCGTCCGCCGGTCAGCACGTCCACCTCGGCGGCCTGCTTGGCCACCAGAGCCGTCTGGCGCTGGCTGAGGATCAGCACGCCGGTAACAAACTCCAGCTTCTGGGTGATGGCGCCCAGGTAACCGAATAGAACGAAAGGTTCGTGAAACATATCGACCGAGCTGTATGGCCGCTCCCACGAATCGCGCTTGCCGGCGTCGGCCCCAAGCACATGGTCGAACACCAGCAGATGTTCGTAGCCCAGGTCCTCGGCGGCCTGGGCGAAGTCGCGCACTCCGGCGGGGTCGGCCCCGATTTCAGTCTGCGGGAAGATGGCTCCCAGTTGCATGGCTCCTCCGTATAAACGTTAAATTCCCTGTGAATTCCAGGCTTGTTCGCTGAAAGGCGATGATAAGCTTGGCTGTTTTTCCGATTTGCAGCGCTTCTCATACCAACAACCTGTAACGCTGTAAATTATACTGCAATGCCGTTGCAGTATTGGTTTCGCCGGAATCCGTTCCCTGGAGCCGGGGCGTATGGTCCGGCGATTGGCAATTCCATGAAAGGGCGTTCTTGTAAAGGATTCCTAAAGAGATTACTCTGAATGCGAATACGAAACCGGAAAGGACGATGCAATGGACAATCCGGTGATACAAACTGACGGGTTGACCAAACGGTATGGCCGCGTGCTGGCGGTGGACGGGCTGTCGCTGAATGTTCCTCGCGGGCGCATATTCGGGCTGCTGGGACCCAATGGATCGGGCAAGACTACACTGATGAGTATGCTGCTGGGGCTGGTGCGGCCCACCGCCGGCAGCTTCTCCCTCTTCGGACAGTCGCCCGATCGCGGCGGCCTGGACCGGGAACTGCACCGAATCGGCGCTCTTATCGAGACGCCTACCTTCTACCCCTACCTTTCAGGGCGAAACAACCTGGCCTACTTCCAGGGCATCTCAGGGCGGGGCGGCCCGGATGAGGTGGATCTGCTGCTGAAGCAGGTGGGGCTGGAAGGGCGGGGCGGAGACAAGTTCCAGACTTATTCCCTGGGCATGAAGCAGAGGCTGGGTTTGGCCTACACCCTGCTGGGCGACCCGGAACTGCTGGTGCTGGACGAACCGACCAACGGCATGGACCCGGCCGGCATGGCCGAGGTTCGGGAGCTGATCCGCAGCCTGGCTGGCGAGAATCGCACCGTTATCCTGTCCAGCCACCTGCTGAACGAAGTGGAACAGGTCTGCGACAGCGTTGCCATCCTGTCCCGCGGGCGGCTCATCGCCCAGGGGGACGTGAGCGAACTGCTGCAGGAAAAGGGAAGGTCTCAGGTTCGTCTCCGCACCACCGACGACAGCAAGGCTTACGAGATACTGAGCGCTCTGGCCTGGGTGGATGGCGTGAGCCCGGACAACGGCTATCTGGTGGCCGCAGTAGACGTTGAACGTTCGTGGGAGATAACCGCCGCCCTGAGCCGCAACGAGGTTTACATTGCCGAGATGACGCCGTCGCAGATTTCGCTGGAGCAGTACTTCCTGGAAGTTACGGAAGGGGTGGCGTAATGACAATGGCGATGCAGGTGGCCCTGCTGACCCGCTGGGAATGGTTCAAGCTGCGCCGCCGCTGGGCGCCATGGATCGTAGTGGGCTTCGTGATGATGGTGCAGCTTCTGGTTTTCTGGCTGTCGGCAGTATTCGGAAATGACCTGTCATATCAGTCCCCTTCCGAGAACATCGCTAACGGGCTGGGCCTTGCTGCGTTCTTCGGTCCGTTTGTCGCAGTGATCCTGGCCTCGATGGTTGTCGGCGGAGAATACGGCTGGGGTACGCTGCGTCCAGTGCTGAGCAAGGGCGCCGGGCGCTGGCAGTTACTGGTGTCTAAAGTGGCGGTTGTAGTTCTGTTCACTGCCGCGATGCTGATCGTCCTCGCCTTGTCCGTCACCATTAGCGGGTTCATAGCCGAGGCGGCGCTTTCGCCCTCGGAGAGCTCCGAGACATACGGAGATATTTCGGCGGCCGACCTGCTGGCGTTGTACGGCAGGATGCTCTACGCTTTCCTGCCCTACATAACGCTGGCATTGTTCATGGTGGTGCTGACCGGTTCCAATGGAGTTGGCATCGGGCTCTCCATGGGCTATTACATCGGAGAGGGGATTATCCTTGTCCCTATTCTGACCAATTTCAGTTGGTCGGACCAGATCAATGCATATCTGCTGGGCCCCAACGTCAGCAACTGGCAGTCCGCTATCGGCCCGGACATAAACGTTGCCACCCTTGGCGGAATATCCGAAATGGCTCATGGTTTCATATTTGTGACCATCTACACATTAGCGCTGGGCGGCGCCGCCATCGCCCTGTTCCTGCGGCGCGACATCGCCGGAGCCAAGGGAGGGTAGAGGAAGTCTCCGGTCGCTGACCCGCATCTCTGCTTGCCCTATTCTTAATTGAGAGGACGACGCTATGGTCACCAAAGACACCCGGGCGGCGCCGGACGCCGCAGGCCCGCAAAGCCATGACGGGAAGGACGACCTCAGCATCGTATATCCTTCCTCGGATGGCGAACCGATGGCAGAATCCGAATTGCAGTGGGTGCCGCTCACCGACACCGTTATCACCCTGAAAAGCTGGTTCGCACAGCGTTCCGACGTATACGTCGCCGGCGATATGCTGGTGTACTACCGAATGAACGACAATCGGACCCGGGTGGCGCCGGACGTGTACGTTGTGTTCGGCGCGGCCGGCAACCATCCCCGCCATTCCTGGCTGGTGTGGCGTGAGGGCAAGGCGCCGGACTTCGTGATGGAGATAGCCTCGCCAAGCACCTGGGAGAGGGATGCGGCGGAGAAGCGGGAAATATACGCGAGAATGGGAGTGCGGGAATACTGGCGATTCGACCCCACCGGCGAATGCTTCACCCCGGAGCTGATCGGCGAAACGCTGGTGGAAAGCGGGTACCGGGAGCTGGCGCTGGAGAGGGACGGCGAGGGCAGGCTGGGAGGCCGCAGCGCAGTGCTGGGGCTGGGCATATACGTTCTGCCCGGGCTGGAACTGCGCCTGTACGACCCCCAAGGCGGGAAGTGGCTCCTGACTCCCCGCGAGAACGAGCAGGCGCGGCTTGCGGCGGAAGAGGCGCGGTTGGCAGCGGAAGAGGCGTTGCGGGAATCCCGAATCGCCCGGCAGCAGATCGAGGCCGAGAACGAAAGGCTGCGCGAGAAGCTGCGCTCCAGGCAATCCGGCCAGTAGCGCAGCCGCAGCCTGTATCGGCGCTGCGCAAAGGCCGCTCGCAGACTGAAAGCGCCGCGCGAATCAATCAGAGAACGCCGGGCAGGTTCCTTCCCAGTGATCTCTGCGCTAAGGCTCCCGTCTCTAGCCCGCATCGGGGCTTGCCCTATTCTTATCGAGAGGACGACGCTATGGTCACCAGAAACACCCGGGCGGCGCCGGACCAGTCGCCGCCGGACGCCGCAGGCCCGCAAAGCCATGACGGGAAGGACGACCTGAGCATCGTATATCCTTCCTCGGATGGCGAACCGATGGCAGAATCCGAATTGCAGTGGGTGCCGCTCACCGACACCGTTATCACCCTGAAAAGCTGGTTCGCACAGCGTTCCGACGTATACGTCGCCGGCGATATGCTGGTGTACTACCGAATGAACGATAATCGGACCAGGGTGGCGCCGGACGTGTATGTTGTGTTCGGCGCGGCCGGCAACCATCCCCGCCATTCCTGGCTGGTGTGGCGTGAGGGCAAGGCGCCGGACTTCGTGATGGAGATAGCCTCGCCAAGCACCTGGGAGCGGGATGCGGCGGAGAAGCGGGAAATATACGCGAGAATGGGAGTGCGGGAATACTGGCGATTCGACCCCACCGGCGAATGCTTCACCCCGGAGCTGATCGGCGAAACGCTGGTGGAAAGCGGGTACCGGGAGCTGGCGCTGGAGAGGGACGGCGAGGGCAGGCTGGGAGGCCGCAGCGCAGTGCTGGGGCTGGGCATATACGTTCTGCCCGGGCTGGAACTGCGCCTGTACGACCCCCAAGGGGGGAAGTGGCTCCTGACTCCCCGCGAGAACGAGGAGGCGCGGTTGGCAGCGGAAGAGGCGCGTCTGGCAGCAGAGCAGGCGCGTCTGACGGCGGAAGAGGCGCGGTTGGCAGCGGAAGAGGCGTTGCGGGAATCCCGAATCGCCCGGCAGCAGATCGAGGCCGAGAACGAAAGGCTGCGCGAGAAGCTGCGCTCCAGGCAATCCGGCCAGTAGCGCAGCCGCAGCCTGTATCGGCGCTGCGCAAAGGCCGCTCGCAGACTGAAAGCGCCGCGCGAATCAATCAGAGAACGCCGGGCAGGTTCCTTCCCAGTGATCTCTGCGCTAAGGCTCCCGTCTCTAGCCCCCATCGAGGCTTGCCCTATTGCTCATTGAGAGGACGAGGCTATGGTCACCAGAAACACCCGGGCGGCGCCGGACCAGTCGCCGCCGGACGCCGCAGGCCCGCAAAGCCATGACGGGAAGGACGACCTGAGCATCGTATATCCTTCCTCGGATGGCGAACCGATGGCAGAATCCGAATTGCAGTGGGTGCCGCTCACCGACACCGTTATCACACTGAAAAGCTGGTTCGCCCAGCGTTCCGACGTATACGTCGCCGGCGATATGCTGGTGTACTACCGAATGAACGACAATCGGACCCGGGTGGCGCCGGACGTGTACGTTGTGTTCGGCGCGGCCGGCAACCATCCCCGCCATTCCTGGCTGGTGTGGCGTGAGGGCAAGGCGCCGGACTTCGTGATGGAGATAGCCTCGCCAAGCACCTGGGAGCGGGATGCGGCGGAGAAGCGGGAAATATACGCGAGAATGGGAGTGCGGGAATACTGGCGATTCGACCCCACCGGCGAATGCTTCACCCCGGAGCTGATCGGCGAGACGCTGGTGGAAAGCGGGTACCGGGAGCTGGCGCTGGAAAGGGACGGCGAGGGCAGGCTGGGAGGCCGCAGCGCAGTGCTGGGGCTGGGCATATACGTTCTGCCCGGGCTGGAACTGCGCCTGTACGACCCCCAAGGCGGGAAGTGGCTCCTGACTCCCCGCGAGAACGAGGAGGCGCGGCTGGCAGCGGAAGAGGCGTTGCGGGAATCCCGAATCGCCCGGCAGCAGATCGAGGCCGAGAACGAAAGGCTGCGCGAGAAGCTGCGCTCCAGGCAATCCGGCCAGTAGCGCAGCTGCAGCCTGTATCGGCGCTGCGCAAAGGCCGCTCGCAGACTGAAAGCGCCGCGCGAATCAATCAGAGAACGCCGGGCAGGTTCCTTCCCAGTGATCTCTGCGCTAAGGCTCCCGTCTCTAGCCCGCATCGGGGCTTGCCCTATTGCTCATTGAGAGGACGACGCTATGGTCACCAGAAACACCCGGGCGGCGCCGGACCAGTCGCCGCCGGACGCCGCAGGCCCGCAAAGCCATGACGGGAAGGACGACCTGAGCATCGTATATCCTTCCTCGGATGGCGAACCGATGGCAGAATCCGAATTGCAGTGGGTGCCGCTCACCGACACCGTTATCACCCTGAAAAGCTGGTTCGCACAGCGTTCCGACGTATACGTCGCCGGCGATATGCTGGTGTACTACCGAATGAACGATAATCGGACCAGGGTGGCGCCGGACGTGTACGTTGTGTTCGGCGCGGCCGGCAACCATCCCCGCCATTCCTGGCTGGTGTGGCGTGAGGGCAAGGCGCCGGACTTCGTGATGGAGATAGCCTCGCCAAGCACCTGGGAGCGGGATGCGGCGGAGAAGCGGGAAATATACGCGAGAATGGGAGTGCGGGAATACTGGCGATTCGACCCCACCGGCGAATGCTTCACCCCGGAGCTGATCGGCGAAACGCTGGTGGAAAGCGGGTACCGGGAGCTGGCGCTGGAAAGGGACGGAGAGGGCAGGCTGGGAGGCCGCAGCGCAGTGCTGGGGCTGGGCATATACGTTCTGCCCGGGCTGGAACTGCGCCTGTACGACCCCCAAGGCGGGAAGTGGCTCCTGACTCCCCGCGAGAACGAGGAGGCGCGTCTGACGGCGGAAGAGGCGCGTCTGACGGCGGAAGAGGCGCGTCTGACGGCGGAAGATGAGCGTCTGACGGCGGAAGAGGCGCGGTTGGCAGCGGAAGAGGCGCGTCAGGCATCGGAAGATGAGCGTCAGGCGGCAGAGGAAGCGCGGTTTACGGCGGAAGAGGCTCGGCTGGCAGCGGAAGAAGCGCTGCGAGAATCCCGAATCGCCCGGCAGCAGATCGAGGCCGAGAACGAAAGGCTGCGCGAGAAGCTGCGCTCCAGGCAATCCGGCCAGTAGCGCAGCCGCTGTCCATCGGCGCCGCGCAAAGGCCGGTCGCAGGCTGAAAGCGCAGCGCGAATCAAGCGGAGAGCGCCGGGCAGGACGCTGCCCGGCGCTCTCCGCTTCTTCTGCCGGGTTCAGCTAACCGCTGCCGTTGCGGAAAGCGGGAATGACCTCTTTGCCGTACAGTTCTATGGACTCCATCACCTTGTCGTGGGGGATGGTTTCGGTCTGCATGATGAGCATGACCTGGTCAACGCCTATGTCCTCGTAGGTTTTGATGGTCTTGATGCAGCTTTCCGGGTTGCCGGCAATAATGACGCCGCGGTCGGACAGAATGTTGGCGTCGAGCTGGGCCACAGCAGCGCGGGCGGCGCCGGGGCCGCTGTCCAGCGATATGCCGGCCTCGGCGGCCTGAGCCTGGTGATCCTCGTCCGACTGCCGCAGCCATCGTCCGAAGTCGGCCTTCAGGTGTTCCGGCACTCCGCCCCAGGCCTCCAGCAGTTCCTCGTAGGCATTGATGCGGCCCGCTATGTAGGGCTTGTCTGGCCCGAAGAAGGTTTTCATGGACTCGGCGCAAAGTTCCTTCGCCGTCTGGTCGTCCCTGGCGCAGAAGGAATGGACATTGTTGCCCCAGAAGTCGTTGATCTCGGCGCCCACCGGGTCGGCGTCTTTGATGGCGTCGCGGTACACCTTGACGTGCTCGGCCAGCACATCCACAGCATAGGAAGCCGACGACAGCACGCCGATGCCCTTCTGGGCAGCCAGACGGAAGCTCTCGGTCTGGGTGCAGGCCAGGTACATCCTCGGGTGCGGTCTCTGGTAGGGCCTGGGCAGAACGCGGCGGGGCGGCACGTTCCAGAAGTTGCCCTCCCAGGAAAACTCTCCTTCCGTTTGCCAGATCTGGGGGATCATGCCAATAGCCTCGTCCCATCGATCGCGGGTCTCCCGGGGGTCAATGCCCTGTCCCAACTGCTCGTAGGCGTTGGAGCGGCCAGTGCCGAACTCCACCCGTCCGCCGGTGAGCTGGTCGACCATTGCGGCCCGCTCCGCGATGCGGACGGGGTGATGATTGGGCAAAATTGACACGCCGAAGCCTATGCGAATGTTCTTGGTGCGTTGGGAAAGAGCGCCAAACATCACCTCAGGACAAGGCGAACCGGAGAAGCCGTAAAGGAAATGATGCTCAACAAACCACAGGTTATCGAAACCAACCCGGTCGGCCAGTTCGCACTGTTCCAGCGTTTCCTGGTAAAGCGAGAACCAGTCTATCTCCCCTTCCCAGGGACGCTGCATTTCGTACAAAAGCCCAAACTGCATGAATCCGCTCCTATTCGTTCTTTTACTCAGGCAAGGCTGCTGCAAGTATACCTTATGTCTTCCAGAGAGGATAGTTTCTCTGCGGCCGGTTATTCCCTGCGCATGCTTGCCTTAAAGCAGCCTCATCCGCTGGCATGGCAATAAATCCGGGGAAAAATCGCCCGTCCAACCCCTTGACAGGCGGGGGGGGGGGGGGGGTACAATTCCACGCGGCTAACCGCAGCACAGGAGCTGCGGCGCAAACTCAATCCGAGAAGGAGAGGTGGAAGTAATGAACCGGATACTTGGAAAATCTGCGGGGATGGCCCTGCTCACAGCGGCGGCATTGCTGGCCGCCATGTTCGCTGCGGGCGTCTTCTCGCCCGGCGTGGGCGCCCACCAAGGCGGCGACGACGTGCATGGCGGCAGCAGCGCCGGCGTAGCGGGTCTGGACAAGCTGGTTGTCACGGTCGGCGAAGCCGCCGCCAGCCCCCCGGCAGGCGGTATGCCGCCGTCAACGTGGAACAGCCTGGAAGTTCCGAGCAGCGCGACGCACGTCACGTACTACTACAGCTGGACCGAGGGTTCCCAGAGCGGTGTCACTTACCCGCTGGCTAATTTCTTCACGGGAGACGATAACTGGTACACTGGCGCCCAGGACCTTATCAACAACACCAAGGTCTTCAAATACGAAAGCACGTCAAACTGGGCGAAAACCGAAATAGAAACAAGCAAGGTCATAGGAACCAGAACGTCCGACGGCGACGCATGGGACGGCGACGCCGATCACAATGATATTATCGCGGTAGAGTTCAAACTGAAGTCCGGTCGTTTCATGCCGCGAGAAATTACTATTTACGCGGAAGATACTGACGTAGTGCCCTCCGGCGGAACTCCCCCGCCTGAACACACCCTCAAGAATACCGTGTACTACACACACCTCCTCCCTCCTGGCAGGATGCTGCCGCCCAGGGTGGATGGCTTCCTGGTATATAAAATCCCCGGCTTATACTACATCAACGACATCGGCGACAGGGAGGCCGGCTCTGCGCAGAAGCTCTCGCTGAAGACGAGGCTCGCCGCCAGCGACAGGGATGAAATAACCATAGACTTCAAGGAATTCGGCGTGCCGTCCTCCATCGACCCTGATGACGTCACCATCGTTAAGGGTACCGTTACAAGTAGCCCTGAAGAAGCGCCCCCCGGAGACGTCGAAGTCGACGGAACCACGGTAACCCTGACCTTCCGCACAAAAGCCGGAACCGGAGCCGACACCGGAATCGAGAGCGCTCTGGCTGCGGACTCCACGACCGACATAATCTTCAGCAGAAGAGCCGGCATCACCCTGCCGAAACACGCCGGCCTCTATCCCGTATCGGTCATGTCGGAAGACACCGCGGCCAAAGACACTCAGTTCTACAACTGGGCCGAGGTGGTGCGGAGCGTGAAGGCCTCCCCGATGAAGGGTATCCGGGGCGCGGAAACCACCCTGACCGGCAAGGGCTTCAACGACGACGAGACCATCACGGTCATGGTCGGCGACAACAGCCTGGGAACCGCCGTCGCCAAAGACGGCATGTTCACCATGAAGGTGATGGCCGACGCCAAGGACTCCAGCGGCAGCAGCATATTCGCCGCCGGCGCAAACACTATCACGGCCAAAGAATCTGGCGGCGAAGCCACCGTCATGTTCACCATCGACCCGGGCTTCACCGTCAGCCCCGAAAGCCCGGCGCCCGGAGAGCAGATCACCGTCACCCTGAAGGACGTGACAGCAGCCCCCAACGGGAGCAGCGTCAGCACGATGGCGATGTTCGGCTCGGTGTCCGCCGACGCCAGCATCGCCGACAAGCAGGCGGCGTCGTTCAAGGTAACGGTACCCTCCACCCTGGAGCCGGGCAGATACCCGCTCAAGGTGACGGTGGGCACCCAGGTGATGCGCAAAACCCTGACCATCGGCGCCAAGACGCTGACGCTGTCCCCGTCCACCGCGGTGGCCGGGCAGGAAGTGACGGTGCAAGGCTCAGGGTTCACCTCCAGCGGAACCGGAGACACCGAGCTGAAAGTCGGCGGCAGCGACGCCGAAGGCGTGGACAGCCTGACCAGCATATCGGTGGACTCCGGCGGCAGAATATCGGTCACCTTCACGGTGCCTGAGGAAGCCAAGACCGGCGAACGCACGGTGCAGTTCAAGGACAAGTCGGGCCGGGTAGGCCGGGCGACTTTGACAATCCCGAAGGCGATGCTGACGGTGACCCCGACGGAGAGCGGGATAGGCAGCAGCATCACGGTAAGCGGCACAGGCTTCCCGGCCAACGACCTGGTGCAGATATCCTACGCCGTAGGCCCCGGCTCGACGGCCAGAACACGGCCGCTGGGCAACGCCAGCACCAACGCCGGCGGAGGCTTCAGCGCAGCGATGACGGTGCCGACCTTCGCCCAGACGGGAGAGACGCACAGGGTGAAGGCGACCTCGCAGCTCGCGGAGAACGACGCCAACCAGGTGAGCGCCGAGGCGGAACACAGCACGCCGCAGGAGACGATCAGCTTCAGCCCAGCGATGGTGACATCCGGAGGCCGTGTGACCGTCAGCGGACAGAATTTCGCCGGGTTCCTGGCGGTGGACGAGATAATGATAGGCACGACGGACGTGCGCCCGGTGCCGGTGCCGACGACCAACGCCGACGGCTCGTTCAGCGCGACCGGGATACTGGTGCCGAAGCTGGATCCGGGTCGGTACACGGTGAAGGTGAAGGTAGGCTCGGACACGGTGACGAAGTTCCTGGAGGTGGTGAAGGAAGCGCCGCCGACAGCTCCTGAGGACGTGTTCGGCTCGCTGGGCGACCGGCTGGTGCGTGTGTGGTATCTGAACGCGGTGACGCAGACGTGGAGCTTCTACGACCCCGACCCGGAGTTCATGGAGTTCAACACGCTGAAAGAGGTCAAGAGCGGATACATAGTAGCCATCATAATCAGCGCCGGGGCTCCGGTGGAGTTCAACGGGAAGATGCTGCATCCGGGAACCAACTACTACGCCATCAACTAGCCTGCGCCTGACGCAGAGGCTGAACCCGACGCCCGATATGTCGGGTTCAGCCGACCATCGGCAAACCGGAAGACGAATCGAGGAGTAGGGTATGAGGAAGAGCAGGATAGCGGCCCTGCTGGGCGTGCTGGCGCTGCTGGCGACGCTGCCGGCGGCGGCGCTGGCGCAGCAGGGGCCGCCGTATCTGATAGTGGGGTCGGCGATGCTGGACGGAGAGCCGGCGATGATGGGAGCGATGGTGGTGGCCATGGCCGGGGATGAGAAGGTAGGCGAGGGCATGGTGTTCGACGACGAAGGCCGCTACCGTCTCCAGATCACCGGAGGGGAAGAGGGAGACACGCTGATGCTCTCGCTGATGACGGGCGAGGGAGAGGAAGCCATGGAGTACATGGCGATGACCGAAGAAGAGGTGATGAAGGGGACGGCGGGAGACAGGATGATGCTGGATCTGATGGCGCACAGCGGAGAGCCGCCGCCTCCGACGGCGACGCCGTCCCCGACGCTGACGGAAGCGCAGATGCGGGCGCAGATGAGAGGCCCCAGAGGCCTGAAGGGAGACAAGGGCGACCCCGGCCCGGAGGGTCCCGCCGGAGAGATGGGGCCGGAGGGTCCCGCCGGCCGGGCCGGCCTTGCAGGAGCGGACGGAGAGCCCGGCCCGATGGGCCCTGCCGGTCCTGCCGGCCCCGCCGGGGCGGACGGAGCGACCGGCCCGCAGGGCCCCGCCGGGCCAGCCGGCCCCGCCGGAGCGGACGGGCAGACCGGAGCCGTAGGGCCTGCGGGACCTGAGGGCGAAGCCGGCGGCGGCGGAGCGCTGGCCATAGTAGCGCTGATCATCGCCATCGTGGGAGTATTGGCGGCGGGCGGAGCCTTCCTGGCGGGCCGCCAGAGCGCCTGACCCGCGCATCGACCCGGACAACGCAAAGGGGCGCCATCAGGGGCGCCCCTTTCTCTGTCGCTCGCAAGCCGACCTGCCGTAAACTGCTGCCGGGGTGCACTGCCTCTGGCTGGAATCTTTCGATTATGCGAAACCAACGCGGACGGAGACGAACGAGCATATAAGCATATAACTGGAGCATGGCTGGGGATGGAGGATTCGAACCTCCGCTACCTGATCCAGAGTCAGGCGTCCTACCGCTAGACTAATCCCCATCGGAGAAGGCGGCCCCAGTCATTGAGTCATCCCGTATAACGGGGGCCGTTCGGACTTATGGTATCGGGCGGCGAATATGGCGTCAAGGGGGCGCCCGCCCAGCCAGGGGACGATTCCCCAACCGTCTTAATGACCGCTGAACTTGAAGAGAAGCCTGTATAAGTCTACGATTCAGAGGGATCGTCAAGGAACCGAAGCAATGATCGAAGACCAGGACAACAGGCCTGAGGGCGCACGATATGCCTGCTTATCAGCAAAAGCGCCGGCCAATCCAGCCCTCACACTGCCGCAATTTCTCCGGATTCAGCGGCCAGCCTCAACGAGCTCTGCCGGAATCCCGGGCTGCCAACCGGCTTACGAGCAGGCGACAGCCGGTTCGCCCATCCATAGTCTGAACAGCAGGTGTGTTCGATGAAAGTGGACATCCGGGTTCCGGTTGGCCTGCCGGTTCAGGAGACCGCCGATTTCATAGCGGGATGCGAGGCGGCCGGGTTTTCCGGGGTGGGAGTCCACGACCATCAGCACAGCGGGAGAGACGTATTTCTCACGCTGGCCCTGGCCGCCGAGCGGACATCCCGGCTTGTCCTGTACCCCGCGACGACCAACCCGGTCACCCGGCATCCGATGGTTCTGGCGTCGCTGGCGCACTCGCTGGAAGAGATCGCGCCGGCTCGGGCGCGCCTGACCGTCGGGCCTGGCTACCTCGCCGTCGGCAACATCGGACGTCCCCGGGCTACGGTGTCGGCGATGCGCCGGGCCATCGTGACCATCCGGCGCCTGCTGCGGGGCGAGCAGGTGGATTTCAACGGAGTGGAAACCCGGCTGCGCAACCTGAGCGACCAACCGCCGCCTGTATTCATTACCGCCGCCGGCCCTCGGATGGTGGAGCTGGCCGGGGAAGTTGCCGACGGCGCCATGCTGCTCGTCGGCCTTCACCCCAGGGCGATAGAAGCGGCCCGCCGCCGTCTGGAAATCGGGGCGGCGCGGGCCGGACGCAGCCTCGACGGTTTCCAGACTATCTACATCACCCCGGCCACGGTGTCGAACGACGGCCCTGCCGCCCGCCGCTTCCCCCAACAATGGTTCCGGCCCTCCCAGCCATACTTGAAATATCCCAGCGATTCCAATCTCGTCTGGCTGCGAGAGGCGGGCATCGACCTGGCCGACGATTTTATCCCCGAGTACATCAGCGATAGCCAGGCGTCCGAAATCTGCGACGCCTTCGGATTGTTCGGCACGCCTGCGGAATGCCTGGCGAGGCTGAAGCGGGCAAGAGACGAATCGGGAATCTGCCGCGTCTTCATCTTTCCCACCCATACGCAGGAGGGCGGTTACGACATGCCGTGGGCCGAGGTGGAGGCCTTCCGGGAGACGATAATCCCGGGGCTGGGCGGCCTTTCGTAACCGCCGTTCATCGGCTCGGTTTCGAATCGCTCCAAACCGAACCCTCCGGGCAGCGCGCCGCCTCAACTGCCTGCCGAATTGGCGCCGATAGCGAATCCGACTGCCTGAAGCGGCGATTCCGTCGCACGGATGCTGAACATTTCGTCTCTCAGGGAATTGCAGCCGCCGGGAGGTTAAAACGCAGGGCGCGCGACAAAGCCGCCCCGGTTACTCAGGGGCGGCTTGTCTGCCGTCGGTCTCGCTTGCGCCTGGAGGCGCGCTCTATCCCGCTCTATTCAAGGCGTATCGGGTTGATTCCCGGCTGCAGGGTGCGGCCCTGGAATTCGACAGGCCCGCCCTCGCTGATGATGACGAAGACTATCAGACCGCTGGGAAACTCCGTCAGCGTGTTGAACTTCGCCATCTCCGGGGCGGGGTCATAAAAGCTCCAGGTCTGCGTCCTCGCGTCCAGATGCCACACCCGCACCAGCCGGCCGCCCAGGCCAGCGAACGGTCCGATCCGGACAGGGGGCGTCGGCGTCAAGGTTGGCATCGGCGTGCGCGTGGGCGTGCCCGTGCCGACAGGAACCAGTGTGGGTGTCGGCCCGGACGAGCCCCTTCCTGTCGCCGTCGTGCCGCCGGGCGTGTTCGTCGGGCCGCCGGGCGTATTCGTCGGGCCGCCGGGCGTATTCGTCGTGCCGCCGGGCGTGTTCGTCGGTGCGCCGGATGCGCCGGCGGGGGTGTTAGTGGGGGTCGGCGGCGTGCTGGGTATGCTGGTCGGCGTCAGCGTCGGCGTGTTCGTCGCAGTGGGCGTGCTCGTCGGCGGTATAGGGAAGGTCGTTCCGGGCGTAGCGGTGAACTCTAAACTGGCTTTACTCCACCGACTGCAAATTTCGCCGTAGGATGCGACTTCGAGTAGATAGCGGACGCCTGAAGTCAGGCCGGTCAGGGAGTGCGGTGAAGTAACTTCTACAATTTCAGGATGCTCTCCCTGCGTTACACCTTCATAGTCCAGGCTATAGTTTTTACTATAGTCTACACTATGATCTTTATTTATCTTCCATACGGGCATCTGGTATATGTCAGTCGGGCAGTTGCCCCCGACTCCACTGCCGCCGGATTGCCAGGTGACAGTCGCCCCTGTGCCTTGGGAATTTACGGCTACTCTGATATTAATGGGCGGCGACGGACTGGCAGGCGGCGTGCCATAGGGGGTGTTGGTCGGCGTGGCCGTTGGCGTCATGGGGAAGGACTCCCCGGAGGTAGCGGTGAAGTATAAATATTGCCACGGCGACGAGTAATTGCAGGCATAGCTGTAGGCACTTACGTCGAGTCTATACTCAACGCCTGGAGTCAGCCCGCTCAGAGTGTAAGGCGAGCTGACATTCTCCAACCTCCGAGGCTCACCAGCAAAATCCGCCCTAAAGACTGACATCGAGTATTCATTGGATGGGCAGCTGCCCCCAATTCCACTGCCGCCGGATTGCCAGGTGACGGTTGCCCCCGTGCCCTGGGAATTGACGACCACCTTGAGATTGGCGGGCTTCGACGGCTGGCCGGACTGAGCGTCTGCTCCGCCGGCGAAAAAGACTCCCATGGCGAGCAGGGCGCCCAGGAGCGCCGCGGCCAGAAGCAGGGTTCCTCCAGCGATCAGTCCAGCGGCTGCGAGACTGCCGAATGTCCGGGTCATTCCTGTTCGATTCATTTATGCAATGCTCCCGTTTCGATGCTTGCGAAGGGCCTGTTTCGCAGCCAGCCTCACACAGTGCAGCGAAAGGCGGCAGGGCCGCGAATATCCGGCAATGCCGCCGTTGCGCAGTTCCTAATAATATACCCCCCCCCCCCCCGCTTGTCAAGGTATCTTCTGCCTTCAATTTACAGCCTCTGTTACCGACGGCAGACAAACCGCCCGGGACATGATCGGGGCGGCTTGTCTGCCGTCGGTCTCGCTTGCGTCGGGAGCAGCTCTATCCTGCTCTACTCAAGGCGTATCGGGTTGATTCCCGGCTGCAGAGTGCGGCCCTGGAATTCGACAGGCCCGCCCTCGCTGATGATGACGAAGACTATCAGACCGCTGGGAAACTCCGTCAGCGTGTTGAACTCCGCCATCTCCGGGGCGGGGTCATAAAAGCTCCAGGTCTGCGTCCTCGCGTCCAGATGCCACACCCGCACCAGCCGGCCGCCCAGGCCAGCGAACGGTCCGATCCGGACAGGGGGCGTCGGCGTCAAGGTTGGCATCGGCGTGCGCGTGGGCGTGGGCGTGCCGACAGGAACCAGTGTGGGTGTCGGCCCGGACGAGCCCCTTCCTGTCGCCGTCGGGCCGCCGGGCGTGTTCGTCGGGCCGCCGGGCGTGTTCGTCGGTGCGGGCATGTTCGTCGGGCCACCGGGCGTATTCGTCGGTGCGGGCGTATTCGTCGGTGCGGGCGTGTTCGTCGGTGCGGGCGTTGCTGTGGCCGTGTTCGTCGGCGTGGGCGTTGCTGTGGCCGTGTTCGTCGGTGCAGGCGTATTCGTCGGTGCAGGCGTATTCGTCGGTGCGGGCGTATTCGTCGGTGCAGGCGTATTCGTCGGTGCAGGCGTATTCGTCGGTGCAGGCGTATTCGTCGGTGCAGGCGTATTCGTCGGTGCGGGCGTATTCGTCGGTGCGGGCGTATTCGTCGGCGGTATGAATGTCATTCCGGGCGTGGCGGTGAACTCTAAATCGGCTCCATTCCACTGATCGCAAATGCCGCCGTAGGATGAGACTGAGAGTATATATCTGGTGCCTGAAGTCAGCCCGGTCAGGGTGTACGGCGAAGTAACATCATCGATCGAATTGTCTTCTTCTGCACCAGGAATATATGCCTCTATCAAGTATTCGGTAGTCGGGCAGTTGCCTCCGACTCCACTGCCGCCGGATTGCCAGGTGACGGTCGCCCCCGTGCCCTCGGAATTGACGACTACCTTGAGATTGGTGGGCGGCGACGGCTCGGCAGGCGGCGTTCCCTCTGGGGTGTTGGTCGGCGTGTTCGTCGGGAACGATACCCCGGGCGTAGCGGTGAAGTATATTATTACCCACCCCGACCAGCTCCCGCAGGCATCGCTGTAGGACTGCACGCCAACTCTATACTCGACACCTGAAGTCAGCCCGGTCAGTGTGTGTGGCGAGGTGACAGCGGAAGGAGACCTACGAGTAGCAACATAATTCGATGCCTCCCCTATGTTCGACGAGTAGTTATTGGATGGGCAGCTGCCTCCGGTTCCACTGCCGCCGGATTGCCAGGTGAATGTCGCACCCGTGCCATCGGAATTGACGACTACCTTGAGATTGGTGGGCCTCGACGGCGAGCCGGACTGAGCGTCTGCTCCGCCGGCGAAAAAGACTCCCAAGGCGAAGATGCCGCCCAGAAGCGCCGCGGTCAGGAGCAGGACGCTCCCGGCCGCCAGTCCAAAGGCTGTGAGGCTGCCGAATGTCCGGTTCGTTCCTGTTCGATTCATTTATGTAATGCTCCTGTTTTGAGGACGGCCTCCGATGATATAGCGAACGGCAACAAGGCCGCGAATATCCGGCAATGCCGCCGTTGCACAGGGCTTACAGTATATACCCCCCCCCCCCCCCCCGATTGTCAAGGGCTTATCTCCTGTTTTCAACCTATTTTCCGGCCTCAATTACGCGCTCTGCAACCCAGCCTCGCAAGGTATGGCAGGGTTTTCCGAACTGCGATTTCCGCTGCAGCCTCTTCCAGTCGGGCAGAATCCGGCCGCAGCCGGAACAGCAACGCCCTTCCTTCTCCCGTCATCCTTAGCCAAACATCCGCCAAACATCTCCGGCCCTCACTGTTTCGGGCGTGATCGCTCCGGCAGCAGGGACTGGCCCGTGACGACAAAGCCGCCCCGGTTATGGCCGGGGCGGGTTGCATGCTGTTGGTCTCGCTTGCGCCGGGGCGCGCTCTATCCCGCTCTATTCAAGGCGTATCGGGTTGATTCCCGGCTGCAGAGTGCGGCCCTGGAATTCGACAGGCCCGCCCTCGCTGATGATGACGAAGACTATCAGACCGCTGGGAAACTCCGTCAGCGTGTTGAACTCCGCCATCTCCGGGGCGGGGTCATAAAAGCTCCAGGTCTGCGTCCTCGCGTCCAGATGCCACACCCGCACCAGCCGGCCGCCCAGGCCAGCGAACGGTCCGATCCGGACAGGGGGCGTCGGCGTCAAGGTTGGCATCGGCGTGCGCGTGGGCGTGCCCGTGCCGACAGGAACCAGTGTGGGTGTCGGCCCGGACGAGCCCCTTCCTGTCGCCGTCGTGCCGCCGGGCGTGTTCGTCGTGCCGCCGGGCGTGTTCGTCGGTGCGGGCGTGTTCGTCGGGCCGCCGGGCGTATTCGTCGGTGCGGGCGTGTTCGTCGGTGCGGGCGTTGCTGTGGCCGTGTTCGTCGGCGTGGGCGTTGCTGTGGCCGTGTTCGTCGGTGTGGGCGTTGCTGTGGCCGTATTCGTCGGTGCAGGCGTATTCGTCGGTGCAGGCGTATTCGTCGGTGCAGGCGTATTCGTCGGTGCAGGCGTATTCGTCGGTG
Source organism: Dehalococcoidia bacterium (assembly GCA_965115955.1). Classification (GTDB taxonomy): domain Bacteria; phylum Chloroflexota; class Dehalococcoidia; order Lucifugimonadales; family UBA3495; genus VXOI01. Next base: position 787,057 of record OZ220473.1, read on the forward strand.
CGGGCGTATTCGTCGGTGCGGGCGTATTCGTCGGCGGTATGAATGTCATTCCGGGCGTGGCGGTGAACTCTAAATCGGCTCCATTCCACTGATCGCAAATGTCGCCGTAGGATGAGACTGAGAGTATATAGCTGGTGCCTGAAGTCAGCCCGGTCAGGGTGTACGGCGAAGTAACATCATCGATCGAATTGTCTTCTTCTGCACCAGGAATATATGCCTCTATCGTGTATCGGGTAGTCGGGCAGTTGCCTCCGACTCCACTGCCGCCGGATTGCCAGGTGACGGTCGCGCCCGTGCCCTGGGAATTGACGACTACCTTGAGATTGGCGGGCGGCGACGGCTCGGCAGGCGGCGTTCCCTCTGGGGTGTTGGTCGGCGTGTTGGTCGGCGTCATGGGGAACGAGGCCCCGGGCGTAGCGGTGAAGTATATAAATGCCCACTCCGACCATCTTTTGCAGGTATAGTTGTAGGCGTTTACGTTGAGTCTATACTCGACGCCTGAAGTCAGCCCGGTCAGGGTGTGTGGCGAGGTGACATCGGAAGGAGACGTACGAGTAGCAATATAATTCGATGCCTCCCCTATGTTCGACGCGTATTTATTGGATGGGCAGCTGCCTCCGACTCCACCGCCGCCGGATTGCCAGGTGAATGTCGCACCCGTGCCCTCGGAATTGACGACTACCTTGAGATTGACGGGCTTCGACGGCTGTCCGGACTGAGCGTCTGCTCCGCCGGCGAAAAAGACTCCCAAGGCGAAGATGCCGCCCAGAAGCGCCGCGGTCAGGAGCAGGACGCTCCCGGCCGCCAGTCCAAAGGCTGTGAGGCTGCCGAATGTCCGAGGCATTCCTGTTCGATTCATTTATGCAATGCTCCCGTTTCGATGCTTGCGAAGGGCCTGTTTCTCAGCGAGCCTTACACAGTGCAGCGAAAGGCGGCATGGCTGCAAATATCCGGCAATGCCGCCATTGCGCAGAGCCTATGATACTACCCCCCCCCCCCCCGCTTGTCAAGGTATCTTCTGCCTTCAATTTACAGCCTCTGTTACCGGCGCCACAAAGCCGCCCCGATTATGTCCGGGGCGGCTTGTCTGCCGTCGGTCTCGCTTGCGCCGGGAGGCGCGCTCTATCCCGCTCTATTCAAGGCGTATCAGGTTGATTCCCGGCTGCAGGGTGCGGCCCTGGAATTCGACAGGCCCGCCCTCGCTGATGATGATGAAGACTATCAGACCGCTGGGAAACTCCGTCAGCGTATTGAACTTCGCCATCTCCGGGGCGGGGTCATAAAAGCTCCAGGTCTGCGTCCTCGCGTCCAGATGCCACACCCGCACCAGCCGGCCGCCCAGGCCGGCGAGCGCTCCGATCCGGACAGGGGGCGACGTCGCGCCGGGCGTCGGCGTTGGAGTGAGTGTCGACGTCGGATTGGGTGGCGTCGGGGTGGGCGTGCCGGCAGGGATCAGCACGGGCGTACCCAACGATACCCTTCTCGACGCCGGCGTGTTGGTGGGCGTGTTCGTCTGCGCGCCGGATGCGCCAACGGGTGTTGGGCCGGGCGTGTTCGTCGGCGTCAGCGTCGGCGTGCTGGTCGGCGTCAGCGTGGGCGTGCTCGTCGGCGTCAGCGTCGGCGTGTTCGTCGGCGTCAGCGTCGGCGTGTTCGTCGGCGTGTTAGTCAGCGTCGGCGTAAGCGTGGGTGTGTTCGTCGGAGGCGGGGGGAATGTCATTCCGGGCGTGGCGGTGAACCGTAAATCGGCTGAGCTCCATGCATCGCAACTTTCGCCGAAGGCTTGTAGATCGACCACATAAGTGGTGCCTGAAGTCAGCCCGGTCAGGGTGTACGGCGAAGTAACATCATCGATCGAATTGTCTTCTTCTGCATCAGGTCCATCAGGAATATATGCCTCTATCGAGTATTCGGTGGTCGGGCAGTTGCCTCCGACTCCACTGCCGCCGGATTGCCAGGTGACGGTCGCCCCCGTGCCCTGGGAATTGACGACTACCTTGAGATTGGTGGGCGGCGACGGCTCGGCAGGCGGCGTTCCCTCTGGGGTGTTGGTCGGCGTGTTCGTCGGGAACGATACCCCGGGCGTAGCGGTGAAGTATATTAATGCCCACCCCGACCAGCTCCCGCAGGCATCGCTGTAGGACTGCACGCCAAGTCTATACTCGACACCTGAAGTCAGCCCGGTCAGTGTGTGTGGCGTGGTGACATCGGAAGGAGACCTACGAGTAGCAACATAATTCGATGCCTCCCCTATGTTCGACGAGTATTTAGTGGATGGGCAGCTGCCTCCGGTTCCACTGCCGCCGGATTGCCAGGTGAATGTCGCACCCGTGCCCTCGGAATTGACGACTACCATGAGATTGGTGGGCGGCGACGGCGAGCCGGACTGAGCGTCTGCTCCGCCGGCGAAAAAGACTCCCAAGGCGAATAGGGATCCTAGAAGCGCCGCGGCCAGCAGCAGGGTACTCCCGGCGGCCAGTCCAATGGCTGCGAGGCTGCCGAATGTCCGAGGCATTCCTGTTCGATTCATTTATGCAATGCTCCCGTTTCGATGCTTGCGAAGGGCCTGTTTCTCAGCCAGCCTTACACAGTGCAGCGAAAAGGCGGCATGGCTGCAAATATCCGGCAATGCCGCCATTGCGCAGAGCCTATGATACTACCCCCCCTCCGCTTGTCAAGGTCTTATCTTCTGCCTTCAATTTACAGCCTCTGTTACTGGCGCCAAAAAGCCGCCCCGATTATGTCCGGGGCGGCTTGTCTGCCGTCGGTCTCGCTTGCGCCGGGAGGCGCGCTCTATCCCGCTCTATTCAAGGCGTATCAGGTTGATTCCCGGCTGCAGGGTGCGGCCCTGGAATTCGACAGGCCCGCCCTCGCTGATGATGACGAAGACTATCAGCCCGCTGGAAACCTCCGCAAGCGTGTTGAAGTCCTCAAGCCCCGGGGTGGGATCGTAGAAGCTCCAGATCTGCGTCCTCGCGTCCAGATACCACACCCGCACCAGCCGGCCGCTCAGGCCGGCGAACACTGCGGACGGGTGGGAGGGCGACGCAGCGCCGGGCGTCGGCGCTGGTATCGACGTCGGCATCGGTGTGGGCGTGGGCGTAGGCGTGGACGCGCCAGGAATCCGCGTGGGGGTAGGCCCAGACGATTCCCTGCCTGCCGCCGACGCGCCGGTGGGCGTGTTCGTCGGCGCGCCGGATCCGCCGACGGGTGTTGGGCCGGGCGTGTTCGTCGGGCCAGGCGTGTTCGTTGGGCCGGGCGTGTTCGTCGGGCCGGGCGTGTTCGTTGGGCCGGGCGTGTTCGTCGGGCCAGGCGTGTTTGTCGCCGTGGGCGCAGGCGTGTTCGTCGGGCCGGGCGTGTTCGTCGGGCCGGGCGTGTTCGTCGGGCCGGGCGTGTTCGTAGAAGTGAATGTCCTGGTGGCCAATGTCCCGCTGGACCTAGCGGTGAAACCTAAAGTTGCATACACTGACCATTCACCGCAACTATCGCCGTGGGCTGATACGTCAACTTCGTACGCGCCGCCTGCAGTCAGCCCCGTCAGGGTGTGAGGTGAAGTAACATCGTCAGTCTCTGTGGTTGTTGTTCTTCCCGGATTCAGCACATATAGATCAATTGAGTACGAGGTACTCGGGCAGCTCCCCCCGACTCCACTGCCGCCGGACTCCCAGGTGACGGTGGCGGATGTGCCGCCGGTGGCAACAACTACTTTGAGATTGGTGGGTCGCGACGGTTCGGCCACAGGCGCGGGCGTAGGCGATGGGCCAGGCGTAATGGTGGGCGTAACCGTCGCCGTCGCCGTCGCTGTCGGGGTAGGCGTAATCGTCGCCGTCGGGGGCGGGAATACCTGGCTGGCCGTAGCAGTAAAGCGTATGAATATGGGTATCGACCATAGGTCGCAACCTTCGGAAGCTCCGGCAGTCCAGCCGTAGGCCGCTACATTGAGGTCATACTCCGTACCTACAGTCAGCACGTTCGGATAGACGTGAGAAAGTGAAACAGTATCAAGAAATCCGCTCCCTTCTAGTGGGTATGCTTCAGCAGATCGTTTTTTAAACTGCATCACGTAACTTCGAGTCGGGCAACTACCCCCGACTCCACTGCCTCCGGACTCCCAGGAGACGGTCATACCCGTGCCCTGGGCATTGACAACTACTTTGAGATTGGTGGGAGTCGACGGTCTGGGAGCAGACTGAGCGTCCACTCCTCCGGCGAAAAAGCCACCCCCATCCGCAATGAAGATGGCGCCCAGAAGCGCTGCGGTCAGGAGCAGGGCGCTCCCGGCCGCCAGTCCAAAGGCTGTGAGGCTGCCGAATGTCCGGTTCGTTCCTGTTCGATTCATTTATGTAATGCTCCTGTTTTGAGGCCGGTCTTCGATGATATAGCGAACGGCAACAAGGCCGCGAATATCCGGCAATGCCGCCGTTGCACAGGGCTTACAGTATATACCCCCCCCCCCCCCGATTGTCAAGGGCTTATCTCCTGTTTTCAACCTATTTTCCGGCCTCAATTACGCGCTCTGCAACCCAGCCTCGCAAGGTATGGCAGGGTTTTCCGAACTGCGATTTCCGCTGCGGCCTCTTCCAGTCGGGCGAACCCGGCCGCAGCCGGAACAGCAACATTTCTTAACCGCTTCTTCACAGATCTCGCAATCTCTCGCCAGGCATCTCCGCCCGCACTGTTTCGGGCATGATTGATCCGGCATTACTGGCGATTGTCGCCGCCATGTGTTACCCTCGAAGCGTATAGAAGAAGCAAGGCGGTTGGGATTGGGCGGGAAAACGGGATTGGCCGCTTCAGCTCCGTCCGGTCCAACATCCTCAAGGCCGCTCTGAAGCCGGTGTAGCTCAGTGGCAGAGCAGCGGTTTCGTAAACCGCAGGTCAAGGGTTCGAATCCCCTCACCGGCTCCACTCCCTCTCTTCACCACCATACAGAGAGTTTCAACCTCCGGCGCCGCGTTCCTTACCGCGTTCCGGTGCGCGTATAATAGTCAAGCGGCGTAGGCGCTCCTGCCGGCTGCGTCAGGTTCGCCGAGGGCTCCGGATGCCCGATCAGAGCGTCATCCACCCGCGTTAAAGGCCGGGAAAAGGCCGCGCAGGAGTTTCACCATGAAAGCAGGGGTTGTCTTCCCCCAGACTGAGATCGGGGCCGACGCGTCGGCGGTGCGCGACTATGTTCAGGCGGCGGAGGGACTAGGCTTCTCGCACTTGATCGTCTACGACCACGTGCTGGGCGCCGACACCGCCAGACACGCCAACTGGACGGGCAGCTACACGCTGGAGAGCATGTTCCACGAGCCCTTCGTTCTCTTTGGCTACCTGGCCGGAATCACCACGTCCATCGAGCTGGTAACGGCGGTGCTGATCCTGGGTCAACGGCAAACGGCGCTGGCAGCCAAGCAGGCAGCCCAGTGCGACGTGCTCAGCGGCGGCAGGCTGCGCCTCGGCGTGGGCGTCGGCTGGAATCCGGTGGAGTATGAGGCCCTGGGCGAAAACTTCCACAACCGCGGCGCCCGCCAGTCCGAGCAGATCGAGGTGCTGCGGCGGCTCTGGACCAGCGACGTTATAGATTTCCACGGCCAGTATCACAACATCTCCAACGCCGGCATCAACCCGCTTCCCGTGCAGCGTCCCATCCCCATCTGGCTTGGCGCCGGGATGCGGGCCCGCCCGTCGCCCTCCGACCGGGTGCTGCGGCGCGTGGCGCGGCTGGCCGACGGGTGGTTCCCGCAGATGGGGCCCGGAGACGCGCCGGCGACGCTGGAGCGGCTGGCCGGCTTTGCCCGGGATGAGGGCCGCGACCCCGCCGCCATCGAAATGGAGCCGCGCATCAACTCGGCCGACGGCGACCCCGAGTTCTGGCAGGCGCAGGCCGAAGCCTGGGCCGGGCTGGGCGCCACCCACATATCCATCAACACCATGAGGGCCGGCTGCGCTTCGCCGCAGGACCACATTAACGCCATCCGGCAGTTCCGCGAAGTGGTGGGGTAGGCCTATCTGCGCCGAAAGCGGTATCAACTGCACCTTGAGGCAAACACTTACATCCGCCCCATCGGGAATATAGACGTGAGCGGTATCAACTGACCCTTGAGGCAAACACCTCGGCGAATTCCGCCTCTGGAGTGACCGCGGCATGTGCGGCAGGTATGCGCTGACCACCAGCATAAGCGAGTTGCAGAGCCGGTTCGGGTTTGTGATGGATTCGCCCGCGCCGCCGCCCCGTTACAACATAGCGCCCGCTCAGCCGGCGCTGACCGTGATCAATGACGGCGAACGGCGGGGAGAGATGATGCGGTGGGGGCTGGTTCCGCCATGGGCGAAGGATATCAAGGTAGGCAGCCGGGTGATCAACGCCGTCGGCGAGACCGCCGCGGCCAGGCCCGCTTTCCGCAGCGCTTTCCGGCGGCAGCGGTGCCTGGTGCTGGCCGACGGCTTCTACGAGTGGCGGCGAGACGGCAAACACCGAACGCCGCTGTATTTCCGCCAGAAGTCGGGAGAGCCCATGGCCTTTGCCGGGCTGTGGGAGAACTGGCGCTCGCCCCAGGGCGAGCTGATACGCTCGTGCGCCATTTTGACCACCGCCGCCAACTCGTTCATCTCGCCGGTTCACAACAGGATGCCGGCCATCCTGTCGGAGGAGACGGAACCGCTGTGGCTGGACCCGCTGACCGACGCTCCCTCCAGCCTGGAGCCGCTGCTCCTGCCGGCGCCGCCGGAGCTTCTCGAAGTCCGGGAGGTTTCATCCATCGTCAACAACGTCCGCAATGACGTCCCGGCATGCATCGAACCCTTAACGCCACCCCCCGGCGAGGTGCGGCTGTTCAGCTAACCGCAGACGCCTCCAGCCCGGCAACCGGCCGGGAGCGCCTGTTCATGGCGGTGATGACGCTGGCAGCCCATCTGGCCGCCGGCCTGAACCTTTTCGCCCTCTCGCCCCTGCTGCCCCTGACCATCGAGGAATACGGCATCGACCACTGGGCCGCGGGGATGCTGGTATCCCTTCCCATGCTGCTGGGAGCCGCCATCGGTCTGCCCGGCGGCATACTGGCTGCCCGCGTTGGCGTGAAGCGGGCCTACTTCTGCGCATGGATCGCGATGGCGCTGCTGGCCCTGGCCCCTGTCGCTCCAAACTTCTATGCGCTGCTGTTTCTTCGCCTCGCTTACGGAGTGGGGCTGGCGATCATAGTCGTCGCCACAGGTCCCCTGGTGATGCAGTGGTTCCGCCCCAGGGAAATGCTGGTCATCAACTCCCTGAACACTGCTTTGTTAAGCATGGGCGTCGCCATATCGCTGGCCGGGGCCGTCCCGCTGGCAGAACTGCTGGGGTGGAAAATGACCTTGACGATCTTCTCGGCAGTAGGGGTTGCTGGAGCGGCGATCTGGCCCGTCGCCCCCAGAGATCGGGACGCCGGCAGCCCGGATCGCGGGGGCATTTCGCTGCGGGAGGTCATCGGCGTGCTGCGGGGACGGGCGGTTGCCCTCCTTGTGGCCGCCGACGCAGGAATTTTCGTCCAGTACACTGCGTTGACCACCTGGCTGCCCACCTTCTACGGAGAGGCGCGGGGCATCTCAGCGCAAGAGGCGGGATTCATCGCCAGCATACTGCCCTTCGTCGGCATATTCGCCGTGCTGTCGGGGGGAGCCATTCCCTTGCTGTTCGAGTCATACCGCGCCAGGCTGTCCATCTTCGGCGGCGCCGTCGCTTTCCTGTTATCGTATCGTGGGGTGATCGCCTTCTCCGGCGTGCTGGCGATTGCGGGGGGGCTGGGCGCCTTTCTGCTTGCCGGCGGCATCGGGATATATGCCGCAGTAGTGGCGCTGGGCGTGGGTTCCTGGTTCTACGTTCCGGCGCTGTTGACCATCCCCATGCGGCTGGCCGGCGCAACTCCGGAGCGGGTAGCCGCCGTTTGGGGCTCCTACATGACATTTTCCGGGCTGGGGATGTTCGTTTCCCCGATTCTGGTTGGCTGGCTGTATGACGGTTTCGGCTCCTACTACCCCGGCTTTGTCATCTGCTCAGCGGCGAGCTGGGCGCTGCTGATTTGCGGCCTCTTCCTGCCGCCAGACGCAGGCTCGCCAGACGCCGGTTCCTGATTGACAAGTCGAGACGGCGGCGCGTAGGGTTAGGGCGGTTCTTCTGAATCAGAGGGAGGTCGAACATGGCGAGAATTCCTGCCGCAAGCAGAGAAAACGTTCCCCAGGACCAGGTTGCCGAATTTGACCAGTTGGTGCAGACCCTGGGGGGCGTCCCGCCCTACGGCCCCGGGTCGGTTATGATCCATGTGCCCAAGGCCCACCAGGCCGCCTCCGCGCTCAACAATTACCTTCGCAACGAGTCTTCGCTGCCCGCAGCAGCCCTTGAGCTTTCTATGCTGGTGGCTGCCCGCGAGTACGACTGCCAGCACATCTGGAACGCCCACGCCGGGGCCGCCCGCGCCGCCGGAGTGCAGGGCAGCGTGGTAGACGCCATCCGCGACGACCTGGAGCTGCCGCCGCTCACCGACCTGGAGCGGGCCGTCATCAACTACGCCCGCGAGTTCTTCGCAGACCGCAAGATCGGGCGCGGCGCATTTCAGGACGCGCTGGAGCAGTTCGGCAAGCAGGGGCTCATCGAGCTGACGCTGGTCATTGGCAACTACAGCTTCCTGGCCTTCGTCATCAATGCCTTCGATCCCGACCTGCCTCCCAACCGCACCGAACCCCTGCTGCCGGGGTAAGCAGCGATGCGGCGCAGACGACGGAGCGGATAGAGGCCCGACAGCGCCGGACAACAAAAATCCTTCAGCGCCGAACACAGCCCGAACAGGAGAATAAGCCATGCCGGTGAAACCCTTCAGGATTGAAATTCCCGATGCAGCGCTGGACGACCTTAAGGCCCGACTTGAGCGCACTCGATGGCCCGATGAGCTGCCCGGCGTCGGCTGGGAGTACGGGTCCAATATGGACTACATCAAGGAGCTGGTGGACTACTGGAAGAAGGATTTCGACTGGCGCAAGCAGGAAGCGGTGATCAACGGATTCTCTCACTTCAAGGCGCCGGTAGACGGTAGGCAGGTGCACTTCATACACGAGAGGGGCAAGGGGCCGGATCCGCTGCCTCTGATCATCACTCACGGCTGGCCCGGCACCTTCTTCGAGATGTACAAGGTCATCCCGCTCCTGTCCGACCCGGCGGCCCACGGCGGCGACCCCGCCGACGCCTTCGACGTGGTGGCGCCTTCGATGCCGGGCTACGGCTTCTCGGAAGCGGCCCAGGAGCGGGGTCTGGACGTTCTCGCCGTCGGCGACGTGATGGCCAGACTGATGCATGAGCAACTGGGCTACGACCGCTACGGTGCGCAGGGCGGCGACTGGGGCGCCAGCGTCACGGCGCGACTGGGACACTCGCACTCCGACCACTGCATCGGCATACACACCACCTCGGTCACCCGCCCAACGCCGTACATGGGGCCAGGGTCGGAGCCGCTGTCTGAAGCCGAACAGGGGCTGCTGCGGCAGCGCGAGGAGTGGCTGTCCGCCGAGGGCGGGTATTCCCATATCCAGGGCACCAAGCCGCAGACCCTGGGGTACGGCCTCAACGACTCCCCCGCCGGGCTGTGCGCCTGGATCGTCGAGAAGTACCGCACATGGAGCGACTGCCACGGCGACGTAGAGTCGAGGTTTACCAAAGACGAGCTGCTCACCACCGTGACCATTTACTGGGTAACCCAGTCCATCAACTCGTCTACCCGCCTGTACTACGAGACGCTGCGCAAGCCTTGGGAGTTCGCCCAGGGCGAGCGCATCAATGTACCGGTGGGCGTGGCCGTGTTCCCCGCCGAGATCAGCCGCCCGCCCCGGGAATGGGCTGAGCGTTCCTATAACGTTCAGCAGTGGACTGTGATGCCCAGCGGCGGCCATTTCGCGGCCCTGGAAGAACCGGAACTGCTGGTGGAAGACATCCGCAGCCACTTCCGCTCGCTGCGCTAGGCATCGGCCGGCGCTTCCTTCGCGCCGGGATGCGCAGCGGCGGCGGATATGCGCGGCATTCCCGGGCGGCTGTGCGCCTTTGAAGGGCAAGCTTAACCCGGCTCCGAGGCGGCTGGTTTCCTTGATCCGGGCGACAGACGCCGGTACGCTTCCACTGCGCCGAAGGCCAGCCCGGCCAGCGCGCCTCCGGCGACGGCATCGAGGATGAAGTGATTGCCCGTTATGGTGATAGCGAAGAAGGTCATTGCCGGATACAGCAGGCTCGTCGCCTTTAAGCCTCCGGGCAGCGACCGCCAGAAGCACACGCCCAGGATCACAGTCCAACTGAAGTGCAGGCTTGGCATCGCCGCGGACGTGTTGTAGAAATTGGTTATCATTTCAGCGCCGTAGAAGGCAGGGCCGAAAGCCTGGATCGTGTCGGTCAACCCGACTCCGGGAATGGCGAAGGGCGAGGCGACAGGGAACAGCATGAACACCAGCAATGCGACGGCGAGGTCCACTATCACCACGGTGCGGAAGTAGTAGTAGCTGCGCCGGTTGCGGAGAAACAAGACGAGGGCCAGAGCCAGGATGACCGGCCAGTAGGTGACGACGTAGGCCCAGTTCAGGAAAACTACGATACCGCGGACGTGCTCCATCGCCCAGGACTGCCATCCCGGCTCCCACAGGAAGCCCAAACGCTGCTGCAGTTCGGCGATACGTTCCCCGTTGGCGATACCTGCGGAACGAAGGTCGTCGTATACCAGGCCGCGGCTGAGCACGTATACCAGGTAGGCGCCGACGTACAGGGCAATCTCGGCCAGCGGTTGGCGCTGCTCCAACACCCACCGGACTGCGGGCTGATGCCGGCAGGCCGAGACGATGGCATCGCGCCTGCCGCGCCGTCCGGAGCGGCAGTTGCTGCTCGCCCTGGTTGGGCGCATAGTTGGACGCATCAGCCCCTTCGCCTCGAGACAGTCGCGCTTTCTGTTGCTGCGGTGTTGAACATGGCCTTGCGCCGACGGTGGAGGCGGGCGTTTGTCGCTGCCACCGTCACCCTCCGGCCTGCCGCCGGATAACCTCTCCCCCGAAGCTGAAATGAATCACCGGAGCGAGGGGGCGAGACGCTTCATCCAAGTGCTTCATTCAATGGAAGAAACTGTTTAATCATACATTCCTCTCATTCGGCGTCGCAATAAACGCCGGGCGTCCGGTATTCCCGACATACGCCGACGTCAGAACAGGCCACTGTTCAGGCAGACCAACGACACGGGAAGGGGGCGTAGTTCGCCCGTGACGAGGAAAAGGGACGCCCCTGATGGCGCCCCTTTGCGTCGTCCGGGTGGGTGCGCGGGTCAGGCGCTCTGGCGGCCCGCCAGGAAGGCTCCGCCCGCCGCCAATACCCCCACGATGGCGATGATCAGCGCTACGATGGCCAGCGCTCCGCCGCCGCCGGCTTCGCCCTCAGGCCCCGCAGGCCCTACGGCTCCGGTCTGTCCGTCCGCTCCGGCGGGGCCGGCTGGCCCGGCGGGGCCCTGCGGGCCGGTCGCTCCGTCCGACCCGGCAGGGCCGGCTGGGCCGGCTGGGCCCATCGGGCCGGGATCTCCGTCCGCTCCTGCGGGGCCGGCCCGGCCGGCGGGACCCTCCGGCCCCATCTCTCCTTCGGGGCCGGGCTCGCCGGGGTCGCCCTTGTCTCCCTTCAGTCCCCGTGGGCCTCGCATCTGCGCCCGCATCTGCGCTTCCGTCAGCGTCGGGGACGGCGTCGCTGTCGGAGACGGCGGCTCTCCGCTGTACGCCATCAGATCCAGCATCATCCTGTCTCCCGCCGTTCCCTTCATCACATCTTCTTCGGTCATCGCCATGTACTCCATGGCTTCTTCTCCCTCGCCCGTCATCAGCGAGAGCATCAGCGTGTCTCCCTCTTCTCCCCCGGTGATCTGGAGACGGTAGCGGCCTTCGTCGTCGAACACCATGCCCTCGCCTACCTTCTCATCCCCGGCCATGGCCACCACCATCGCTCCCATCATCGCCGGCTCTCCGTCCAGCATCGCCGAGCCCACTATCAGATACGGCGGCCCCTGCTGCGCCAGCCCCGCCGCCGGCAGCGTCGCCAGCAGCGCCAGCACGCCCAGCAGGGCCGCTATCCTGCTCTTCCTCATCCCTTACTCCTCGATTCGTCTTCCGGTTTGCCTGTGGCCGGCTGAACCCGACATATCGGGCGTCGGGTTCAGCCTCTGCGTCAGGCGCAGGCTAGTTGATGGCGTAGTAGTTGGTTCCCGGCTGCAGCATCTTCCCGTTGAACTCCACCGGAGCCCCGGCGCTGATTATGATGGCTACTATGTATCCGCTCTTGACCTCTTTCAGCGTGTTGAACTCCATGAACTCCGGGTCGGGGTCATAGAAGCTCCACGTCTGCGTCACCGCGTTCAGATACCACACACGCACCAGACGGTCGCCCAGCGAGCCGAACACGTCCTCAGGCGCCGTCGGCGGCGCTTCCTTCACCACCTCCAGGAACTTCGTTACCGTGTCCGAGCCTACCTTCACCTTCACCGTGTACCGACCGGGGTCAAGCTTCGGCACCAGTATCCCGGTCGCGCTGAACGAGCCGTCGGCGTTGGTCGTCGGCACCGGCACCGGACGCACGTCCGTCGTCCCTATCATTATCTCGTCCACCGCCAGGAACCCGGCGAAATTCTGTCCGCTGACGGTCACCCGGCCTCCGGATGTCACCATCGCCGGGCTGAAGCTGATCGTCTCCTCAGGCGTGCTGTGTTCCGCCTCGGCGCTCACCTGGTTGGCGTCGTTCTCCGCCAGCTGCGAGGTCGCCTTCACCCTGTGAGTTTCACCCGTCTGGGCGAAGGTCGGCACCGTCATCGCTGCGCTGAACCCGCCGCCGGCGTTGGTGCTGGCGTTGCCCAGCGGCCGTGTTCTGGCCGTCGAGCCGGGGCCTACGGCGTAGGAAATCTGCACCAGGTCGTTGGCCGGGAAGCCTGTGCCGCTTACCGTGATGCTGCTCCCTATCCCGCTCTCCGTCGGGGTCACCGTCAGCATCGCCTTCGGGATCGTCAGGGTCGCCCGGCCTACCCGCCCCGACTTGTCCTTGAACTGCACCGTGCGCTCTCCGGTCTTGGCTTCCTCAGGCACCGTGAAGGTGACTGATATTCTGCCTCCGGAGTCCACCGATATGCTGGTCAGGCTGTCCACGCCTTCGGCGTCGCTGCCGCCGACTTTCAGCTCGGTGTCTCCGGTTCCGCTGGAGGTGAAGCCGGAGCCCTGCACTGTCACTTCCTGCCCGGCCACCGCCATGGACGGGGAGAGCGTCAGCGTCTTGGCTCCAATGGTCAGGGTCTTGCGCATCACCTGGGTGCCCACCGTCACCTTCAGCGGGTATCTGCCCGGCTCCAGAGTGGAGGGTACGGTCACCTTGAACGACGCCGCCTGCTTGTCGGTGATGCTGGCGGCGGGTGCAGATGTGGCGCCGAACATCGCCATCGTGCTGACGTTGCTCCCGTTGGGGGCGGCTGTCACGTCCTTCAGGGTGACGGTGATCTGCTCTCCGGGCGCCGGGCTTTCCGGGCTGACGGTGAAGCTCGGGTCTACGGTGAACATCACCGTGGCTTCGCCTTCCGATTCTTTGGCTGTGATGGTGTTTGCGCCGGCGGCGAATATGTTGCTGCCGCTGCCGTCCTTGGCGTCGGCCATCACCTTCATGGTGAACATGCCGTCTTCGGCGACGGCGGTTCCCAAGCTCTTGTCGCCGACCATGACTGTGATGGTCTCGTCGTCGTTGAAGCCCTTGCCGGTCAGGGTGGTTTCCGTACCCCGGATCCCGTTCATCGGGGCGGCCTTCACGCTCCGCACTACATCAGCAAAGTTGGAGAATCGAGTGTCTTTGGCAGCGGTGTCTTCCGACATGATCGATATGGGATAGAGGCCGGCGTGTTTCGGCAGGGTGATGCCGGCTCTTCTGCTGAAGATTATCTCGGTAGTACCGCTCGCAGCCAGATCGCTCTCGCTTCCGGTGTCGTCTCCGGTTCCGGCTTTTGTCCGGAAGGTGAGGGTTACCGTGGTTCCATCGACTTCGACGTCTCCAGGGGAACTGTCTTTAAAGTTGTGCACGATGGTGACGTCATCGGGGTCGATGGAGGACGGCACGCCGAATTCCTTGAAATCGACAGTTATTTCGTCCCTGTCGCTGGCGGCTACAAACGTCTTCATCGTGAGCTTCTGCGCAGAGCCGGCCTCCCTGTCATCGAGGTCGTTGATGTAATGAACTAAGTTACCCAAGAGGTCGTCCTGATTCGGCGCCAGCCTGTCACCAAAGTGAAGAAGTATGAAGTACTGTTTATCGCCGTAAGTGTGGGCGTTTCCGCTCAGGTCTTTGTCTCTTGCTATAACCCTGTACACAACCGCGGTGGCGCGAGCGCCTGCTGTTTCTGTTGGCAGCTTGATTTCCAACGCGATGATGTCATCGTGCTCGCCCTTATTGGGAGCTATGCCGTCCCAAGAGCTTCCATCATTGGCGGCGGCTTCGTCAGCCACGTTTGACGGCCCTTTTCTGGTCCAGGTCCCGTCGGCGTTACTTTCGTAGACATAAGTCTTCATGTTAGCTTTTGTGGTTGCGGTATCCGCATACCAGTCATATCCAGTCATCCAGCCAAGGTTGTTCAGAAATTCCGCACTGCTCCAGCTATAGTAGAACGTGACATGGGTTGCGTCGGGTGGAACTTCCACGGTATTCCATACTGACGGGGGAGAGCCGCCGTCCGGAGGTCCCTCGCTGGCGGTGGCGGCTTCGCCTGCCATCGCAGCCAGATAGTCCAGGGTCGCCTCTCCGTCGCTATGGGCGCCGTCGTGGGCGCCGACGCCGGGCGAGAAGACGCCCGCAGCGAACATGGCAGCCATGAGCGCCGCCGCCATGAGCAGGGCTATCCCCGCAGATTTTCCGAGTATCCGGTTCATTACTTCCACCTCTCCTCTGTGAGACTGATTTTGCGCCGCAGCTCCTGTGCTGCGGTTAGCCGCGTTGAATTATACCCCCCCCCCCCCGCCTGTCAAGGGGTTGGACGGGCAATTTTCCAGGTCGTTTCGATACGGGCGCGGGAACGGACTCATATCCCTCGGCAGACCAGTCCCTGCGGACAGCGACGTCTGCGTCGCCCGGCATGGCGATGACCGGGCCTCCCGGATACCCGTTTGCGATTCGCGCCAATTGCCCGGAAGGTCCCGGCAAGCGAGCCGACGTTAGGGGGCGATGCACTACGGGTTGCGCCTTTGGACTATTTCCTTTAACCTTTGAGCGGTTTGGATTGATGCGGGCGCCGGGTCAACCCATGCCGATTTTCTTGATATGGAGGGGCGTGATGTTCAACCCAACTATGTTCAACCCGACCAGGTGGTTCAAGCCTGTGATAGCCAAGGCCCACTGCGACATTCCCTGCGGCATTTATGACCCCATCGCCGCCAAGATTGCGGCGCAGACGGTGCAGAAAATGGTGCTGCGGATGCAGAACCTGGAGCGCCCGGCTCCCGGTTCCGACATGGCAGAGCATCAGGCATTCGCCAACACCTTCAGCCGCTACGTGCAGGTGAAGGAAGATCACGCGGAGAAGTGTAAGGAAGAGCTGCGCATCCTTTGGGCCGACTACGCCTGGCCCAACACCGACGCCAATGAAATAGCCGCCAAGTTCAACGCGGCCCTGAAGCTGGCCGGCCAGTGCAAGCAGACCGTCAGCATGGAGAACGCCGAGAACCTGGTGGCTGCCTGCGATGACATCGCCGCCGCTTTCTGGGCCACCAAGGGCCAGGAATACAGCGATCCTCTCGCCGCCGCCCGCTACGGCGCGTAGCGCGCCGCCGGGCAAGGCCCTGCAATAAACAGTTCAGGGGCGCACTGTTGTGCGCCCCTGCGAACATGCAGCTCCAGGCTGCGGCGGTATTCCCGGCCCGGCCGGCGGGTTATCCGTCTTTCCCCTCGGACGACGGCGCTTCCGCGACCTTCACCTGGAACTGTCTGGACTTCCTGGCCTCAGCCTTGGGAAGGGTGATAGTGAGCACGCCATGCTCGTAGCGGGGTTCCGCTTTGTCCTGGTCGACCGTGTCGGGCAGGCGCAGGGAGCGGTGGAAGGAACCGCTGCGGCGCTCGCGCATCAGGTAGTTGCCTTCGGCGCTCTCGAAATGGGACGCGGTTTCGCCGCGAACGGTCAGTACGTTGTCCTCGATGGACACATGGATGTTCTCCGGGGACACGCCGGGCAGGGAGGCCCTCACGACGAAATTATCGCCGTCGGCCACCACGTCCAGGGGCGCGGCCCACGCCTCCATTCCGCCGCCCTCCTCCTGGTTGGAGGAGCCGAATCGCCTCCACATCCGGTCCATGTTTTCCTGCATCTGTCGCAGCTCGCCGAAGGGATTGAAGGGGTTTCTCCGTTGCAGCATATCTGTATCCTCCTGCTTTGTATATAAGTATTTCCGTGTCAGTTTCCAGCCTGTCGCCGTTGGAGCGGCGACGCCTGCGGCCGCTGGAGGTAGTAACGAACGCCTGCGGCGGGGACGCGGTAGGTCATGGCGGGTCGGGGGGCCGTCTGCGAGCGGCTGGCTTCCTTCAGCATTTCAGAACCCAGAATTTCCGAAACCTGCCGCGCCACTTCGTCTATCAGGTCCTGCGCGCCGCGTTCCATCACTGCGCTCTCGCCGTTCCGAATCTCATTCGCCGTCACTTCGCCTGCCCTCCGTGTGGAATGATCAGACTATATCAGTTGATACAAGTCGTGTCAACTGCAAGATCATATTCAATCACTCATTGATTCAGTGCGTATAATCAGGGTGTGTATTTCATTGACACGAATCTTCCGGAAGCCTATAACAGATGCGATTTGGAAGCTGTCTGGCACAGGAGCCGAGGGTAACGATGCAGCAGACGCCGGGAATCTATCTGATCAGCGTTGTGGCGGATGCGCTGGATATGCATCCCCAGACCTTGCGCAAGTACGAGCGGGCAGGGCTGGTTGCGCCGTTGCGCATGGGTGCGCTGCGCACCTACTCGGACGAGGACGTGGCCCGGCTGCGGCTGATCAAACACTTCGTGGAGGGCCTGGGTCTGAACTTGTCTGGAGTGCATCTGGCCCTGGAGCTGACTTCAGGGCTGCTGGCCCTGCGCCGGGAGGCATCGGCGGCGGGCGGCCCGATGGAGCGCATAGACGGGATGCTGGCGGCAATGGGGGTGCGGGTGGTGCGACGCCGCCGGGCGGAACCGGCCGAAGAGCCGGGCGAAAGCTGGTTCAAGGTCAACCCGGACGAGGCGGTGGAGTTCGATACAGGGGCGGGTTAGGGCCGGATGCGGGCTATGCTTGCCATGAATTCCGGGGTTAACAGGAATCGATCATCGGCTTTCTGCCACAATTCAGAGGCATAGGAGGCCTGAGGTCCGTGAACAAGCCAGGTCTTGACTCCTTCCTGCTGGGCCGCCTCAAAAGCCGGAATCAAGTCGCTGTCGCCCGAAACTACGGCTGCGTGGGTAATCTGGCTTTTGGCCGACAGCAGGGCGAAATCCAGGCCTAAGAGCAGGTCAACACCTTTCTGCGCGAATATAGGCTTCCCTGCCGAATCATTGCCACGGGATACCAGGCGACCCTCCCTTACAGTAAAACTGCGCAAGTTTCTGAGGGCATGGTGAAACCCTCTCGCCTTCCCCATCCGCTCCTTTTGCTCCTGAGTCGGCGGATCTTCTTGATGGGAAGACAGTCGTAGTAATAGGTGCGCAGCAAATCCAGCGGTTCAGCAGTATGGGCCGCTATTTTCTTATGAAGGCGCCTGCTGAACTTTTCGTAGTCGATCCACAGATTAAACGTGTCATTGGCCAACTTGTTGGCATAAGCCGCATCTATAAACATCGCCAACCGGGCCATCACCCAACCTTCAGGTAACGCAAAAATTCAGGAGACTGAGGGTTGCCTCAGTCTCCTGCGCTCGATTTTCTCCTGACGTGCCTTACCGTCGCAGCGGGGGAGACGCCAGGGGGTATTTGAGAACAAGTGTAGCCCTGCCCTTGCGCATTGTCAAGTCGGGCGGCGGATATTCCTCAGCCTGCTTCCTTCAGCGCCTCCCTGGCCCGGTCGATGGTGGCGTCTATGTCGGCCTCTGTGTGGGCGGCGGATACGAAGCCCGCTTCGAATTGCGAGGGGGCGATATAGACTCCGCGCTTCAGAAGGGCGTGGAAATAACGGCCGTAACGGGCGGCGTCGGACTGCTCGACCTGCTCCAGAGACTCTACGGGGCCGGGGTTGAAGAAGCCGGTGAACATGGAGCCAACGCGGTTGATGGTACCCGGCGTTTCGGCGTCGCGGAAGGCGGCGCCGATGCCATCGGCTAGCCGGGCGGCCAGCCGGTCGATCTGCTCATAGATGCCGGGTTTCTGAAGCTCGGTCAGGGTGGCGACGCCGGCGCTGACGGCCAGCGGGTTGCCCGACAGCGTGCCGGCCTGGTACATATCGCCCAGTGGGGCCACGCGCTCCATAATCTCGCGGCGTCCGCCGTAGCAGCCCACCGGCAGGCCGCCGCCGATGATCTTGCCCAGCGTAGTGATGTCGGGCATTACGCCATACAGCCCCTGCGCTCCGCCTGCGCCCACGCGGAAGCCGGTGATCACCTCGTCGAATATCAGCATTGCGCCGTCGTGGGCGGTGATGCGGCGCAGCCCCTCCAGGAAGCCGGGCGAAGGCGGCACTACGCCCATGTTGCCGGCCACCGGCTCCACGATTATCCCGGCGATGGCATTGGGGTAATTGCTGAACAGCAGCTCCACCGAGTCCAGGTCGTTGAAGTCGGCCACCAGCGTCTCGCTGGCATACGACCGGGGGACCCCGGCGCTGGTAGGGATGCCGTGGGTCAGCCCGCCCGACCCGGCCCTCACCAGCAGCCCGTCGGCGTGGCCGTGGTAGTTGCCAGCGAACTTGACGATCTTGTCGCGGCCGGTGAAAGCCCGGGCCAGCCGAATGGCGCTCATGCAGGCCTCGGTGCCGGAGTTGACCAACCGCAGCGACTCGATGCTGGGCAGAGCCCCGGTGACGAGGCGCGCCAGCTCGACTTCCTGCTCCACCGGAGCGCCGAAGCTGGACCCGCCCCGGGCAGCCCTCTCAAGGACGGTTACGACAGCCGAGGGGGCATGGCCCAGAACCAGGGGGCCCCAGGATCCCAGGTAATCGATATATTCGTTGCCGTCCACGTCAACGACTCTGGAACCGCTGCCCCAGGCGATGAACGGCGGGGCGCCGCCGACGGCGCGGAAAGAACGCACGGGGCTGCTGACGCCACCGGGCATCAGACGCTGGGCTTCGGCGAACAGGGCTTCCGATTTGGCAAGCTGCATGGCTGTTCCTGGCTGATGTAGTTTCGCTGCGTGCGGAAGGAATGTCCCCCCGCTCCGGGTCTCTGGCCCCCGCTCCGGGTCTCTGGCCCCCGCTCCGGGTCTCTGGCCCCCGCTCCGGGTCTCTGGCCCCCGCTCCGGGTCTCTGGCCCCCGCTCCGGGTCTCTGGCGAGGAAAGAGGCGCATCCGGGGCTACCATTCCGGGCTGTCATTCCGGCTGTATCTTGCCGTAAGGCTGCTATTCTCCTGCCCAGCGGGCAATGTCCTTGGCGAAGTAGCTGATGATGATGTCGGCGCCGGCGCGTTTGATGCCGGTGAGCAGCTCGGTCGCCACCGGGCGTTCGTCGATCCAGCCCTGCTGGGAGGCGGCCTTGACCATCGAGTACTCGCCGCTGACGTTGTAGGCGGCGAGGGGGTGGCTGAACCGCTGGCGAGCCTCGCGGATCACGTCCATATAGGCCATGGCCGGCTTGACCATAACGATGTCGGCGCCCTCGGCGATGTCGCTCTCGATTTCGCGCATCGCCATGCGGGAGTTGGCGGGGTCCATCTGGTAGGATCTGCGGTCTCCGAACTGGGGCGTGGAGTCGGCGGCAACGCGGAATGGGCCGTAGAATCCCGAAGCGAACTTGGCGGCGTAGCCCATGATGGGCGTGTTCTCATAACCTTCGGCGTTCAGGGCCTGCCGAATGGCCCACACCTGGCCGTCCATCATAGCCGACGGCGCGGGCAGATCAGCCCCGGCCTGCACGTGAGACAAGGCGGTGCGGGCCAGCAGCTCCAGCGTGGCGTCGTTGTCCACCTTCCCGTTGTCAATAATGCCGCAGTGTCCGTGGTCGGTGTACTCGCACATGCAAACGTCGGTAGACACCAGCATATCCGGATGGGCGCGTTTGATGGCGCGCACGGCTTCCTGAACGATGCCCTCCGGGTCATAGCCCTCGGTGCCCAGAGGGTCTTTCTCAGCGGGCAGCCCGAACAGCAGCACGCCGCCGACGCCCAGTTCCGCCGCTTCTCCGACCTCTTCGGTCATCACGTCCAGCGACACCTGAAAGCAGCCGGGCATTGGCTCGATGGCCTCGCGCACGCCGTAGCCGTGCATTACGAACATGGGGTAGATGAACTCTCCGGGCGAAAGCCGTGTCTCGCGAGCCAGGTTGCGCAGGGCGCCTGTGCCGCGCAGTCGGCGCAGGCGGGTATGGGGATAGGCGTTGTAGCCGGTCATGGCGCTACTCCCTGACGGTGTAAATCAAGTCTTACCGGGCCAACGGATTCGCCGGTTCGGCGCAGGCGGCCGAGAAATGCTCGACCAGCGCAGCGGCCAGCCCGTCGACGGTATGTTCCCCGGCCTCGATGTCTACCCGCAGCCCCATATCGCGGGCGGTTCCGGCGGTCACCGGGCCGATGCAGGCGACCAGGCAGTTCGACAGCGCTTCCCTGCCGCAGCCGTCCTGCTCCAGCAGGGCCAGCAGGTTGCGGACGGTGGATGAGCTTGTGAAGGTAACGATGTCTATGCCGCTGGCGAGGGCGTCCTGCGCCTGCCGGGCGGCGCCGGGCGGCGTGATGGTGCGGTAGGCCGTGACGCGCTCCACCCCGGCGCCGAAGCGGGACAGGCCCTCGGCGAGCTCGTCGCGGCCGATGTCGGCGGCGGGCAGCAGGACAGATACGCCGCTCCATTCCCGGGCCGCCAACTCTTCCAGAGCCGCCGACGAAACGGAGCGCGAAGGCGTGAAGTCGGGGCGGATGCCCCGGCGTTGCAGGGCGGCGGCGGTGGCCGGGCCGATAGCTCCCACAACGGCCGACCCGAAGGCGCGGGCGTCGCGGCCCTGCGCATCCAGCCGCTCGAACACGGCGTCTACGGCGTTGGCGCTGGCGAAGATTACCCAGCCGAAGGACGACAACCGCTGTAATGCCCGGTCCAGAGGGGCGAAATCTTCGGGCGGCGCGATGGCTATGGCGGGCAGCTCAACAGCCTCGGCCCCGGCATCTTCCAGAAGCCCGCACATCCGCGATGCCTGGGTGCGGGAGCGGGTGACCAGCACACGCTTGCCGAACAGGGGGCGGTTGTCGAACCAGGCCAGCTCGTCGCGCAGGGCGACCACCTCGCCGATGACGGCCACCACCGGGGCAGACAGACCGGCAGCGCGGCCTCTGGCGGCGACGGTTTCCAGCGTTCCGGTCACGGTTCTCTGGCGGCTCCAGGTGCCCCACTGCACCAGGGCGACCGGCGTGTCGGCGGGCAGACCGGCCTGTTGCAGGGCTTCCATAATCTTTTCCATGGACGCCCAGCCCATCAGAGTCATCAGGGTGCCGCCCTGGGCCGCCAGCGAGCGGGCAAGCTCATCCCAGCGCACCGACGCCTCGGGCTTGGAGGGGTCTTCGCTGCCGCTGACCACGGTGAAGCCGGCGGCGATACCCCGATGGGTAACGGGTATGCCGGCATAGGCTGGGGCGGCGATGGCCGAGGAGACGCCCGGCACTACCTCGAAGGGGATACCATTGCGGGCCAGAGCCAACGCCTCTTCGCCGCCGCGCCCGAACACGAAGGGGTCGCCGCCCTTGAGTCGCGCCACCCGCAGCCCGGCCCGCGCCCGCTCCACCAGCAGGTCGTTGATGCCGTCCTGGGTCAGCTCCTGCCTCCCGCGCGCCTTGCCTGCGAAGACCCGCTCGGCGGACGGCGGCGCGCAGTCCAGCAGCGACGGGTGGGACAGACGGTCGTAGACGACCACGTCGGCCCGCTCCAGCGCCTCGCGGCCCTTCACGGTAATCAGCCCCGGGTCTCCGGGCCCTGCGCCAATCAGGTATACTCTGCCAGGCGGCTGATTCATAAGATTCTCCGGGAATCCCTGGTTATCGCGAACAGGGCGTTCAATTTGAAATTTGACCGGCCGCTCGTATCGCGGCCTCCAAACCATTGGGCTGCGTCAGGAAACGGTCAAACTCGCGGATATTGTCCTTACTGAAATGGAGCTGACCCACCCCGATATTCCCTCGATGCTGTCCGGCCGAGTAATAAGGACTAGTCTCGATCTGAAAGGAGGGAATCACCCAGTATTTGATTGCATCCCTCCAGGCGGCCATCAAGACGAAGACGTCGCACAGAGCCGGCTTAATCTGCTGGAAATTCATGTCAAACGGAAGGTCTGAGCTTGATGACAAGGCCTTGATATACAAAGGCTCGTTGCTATTGAATTCCACAGCCCTGGAAGCCTTGACTTCTACACGAATTCCCGGCGGCAGAAAGAAATCATACTGCCCCGAGCAGTTGGGGTCGAGTTGTTTGCTGGGGCACTGAAGAGCCGGGACTAATTCCTTCAGATGTCCGTGGCCCCATCTTTCCCCGAACCCCCTCGGAGCGCTTATCTCGAACAGATACAGGTAGAGATTGCGGTGATTATAGCTGTCTCGAATTTCGTAGTATTCGTCGATAGTCAGCTTATCATCAGCCAAAAGGTGAGAAATCATGTACTCGAACTCGCTGAACGGATAAATTGAATGCAAATCTTCCATCGCATTCCTGAATGCGACAGGGTCGTCCAGGCGATCAACCAAAGCATCCAGTTCCCTTCGTAACTCTTCCATTACGCATCCATCGTAATCGGCTGAGTATCCGTGGAGCTGGCGTTCAATTCAAGCAGATCCCGAAGTTCCACATCATCCATAATCTCTGACTCAAACGGGTTGCCGTTTTGCCATCCGAGTTTGCCAATTCTCCGGAAGCGTTCCAGTCTGCGAATGGCTATTTCGCAAAAGACTGGATTGCAGTCAACAGTGTAACATCTCCGGTCTAACAATTCCGCCGCAAGCAGAGTAGAACCTGAATGAGCGAAGAAGTCCACCACCAAGTCGTGGGGGAAGGTGCTGGCAGTGATAATCCGTTCGCAGGTTTTGAGGGGCTTTTGGGCATAGCAACCATTCACATTTTCTTCCATGCGATAGAACACTTGCTGTATGTCTACCCATACGTTTCCTGCCCGAATGTATTCGGATTTGCTCCGCTCCAGATTCTCCGTAACCTTATGATTTACCTCTTTATAATATCCCCGCAGAATTTTGGGTATGTCTGTGTATTCCGCGTTTACATTGAAGGCTGGTTCTCCTTTGGTATAGCAGAGAAGTTCCTGGCGGACGGCCATCCAGTTTTTCTGAGTTCCATATCCCCGTTGATTCCGCAATGTGATAAAGCTCCTGCTCCTGAAAGGCGTTTCCCGCATCATCAGCATGAATTCCGGCAGCGGATGAAAGCCGTTCTTCTGATCAGCTCCCAGCCATACATAAAGGGCGCCACTTTCATTCAGCACTTGCCAGGTAGCGTCCACCCATTGCCTGCACCAACTGACAAACTCGTCTCCTTCGACAGAATCAAACGCGACCAGGTTATACGGCGGGTCCTGGATCGCCAGAGCAGCCTTCCCGCCGCCCATCAAAGCCCCGATTTCTGCCAGATTGGCGGCGTTAAGACATCCAACCCGATGCTTTCCCTCCGGGTCATTCCAGACTTCCCCTTCTCCAATGCGGCAATACCTGAGCAGGGCGGCGCACAAGTCAGGGTTTCTATCCAGTCTGGGGATAGGGGAATTGTTCAAGGCAGTCTACTCGTTCCAGGTTTCGGTCTTCACAGATTCTCCGTCGCCGGGGGGCCCTGGGGCTGGCGGGCGCCTTCGAGCAGGTCGGCGCCGCCGCGCTCGGCAACAGCCAGGTAGGCGTCGCTGGCAAGCTGTTTGGGGTCGTGCTTCAGGCCGTCTATCTTGGCTGTGAAAACTCGGGAGCCTTCGGGATTGCTCAGGAAAACAGTCATCAGCAGTTCGCTGCCCATGCACCTGGCATAGGCGCCCACGGGGATCGAACAGCCGCCGCCCAAGGCTTCCAGGAAGGCCCGCTCGGCGGTCACCTCGAAGCGAGTGGCGGGATGTTCGATGGGCTCCAGGAGGTCAAGCATCCGCCGGTCATCAGCCCGCACCTCCACCGCCAGCGCGCCTTGTCCCGGCGGCGGCACGAAACGCTGGGGCGAGAGGTAGGCGGCCACGCGGCCTTCCATTCCCAAACGGGACAGCCCGGCGGCGGCCAGAACCGCCCCGTCGGCCTCCTCGCCCCCGGCCTTGCGAAGCCTCGTTTCCACGTTTCCCCGGATGGGAACCACCTCGGCTTTGGGAACATAGCGGCGCAGTTGCGCCGCGCGGCGCGGGCTGCTGGTGCCGATGCGCGCGCCGTCGGGCAGCTCGTCAAGGGGGCAGTTCCATCGGTTGACCAGCGCGTCCCGGGGGTCGCGGCGTTCGAGAATCGCTCCTAGAGCCAGGCCGTCCGGCAGCCTTGTCGGCATATCCTTGAGGCTGTGAACAGCCATGTCCAGGTCGCCAGACAGCAGACGCTCCTCCAGCTCGCCGACGAACACGCCCATACCGAGGCCGACCAGCGGCGCGATCTGGTTGGCGTCGCCGCTGGTGCGAACCGCCACAACCTCGAACTCCAGTTCCGGGTGATGCGTTTTCAGCCTGGATATGGCCTCGTCGTCCTGGATCAGCGCCAGGGGACTGCCGCGACTGCCGACGCGGACAGGGCGGCTGGCGCTCATGGCCGCTCCCCGGCGCGGCTCGCCCGACACCCGTCTGCCTGGCATTGCGAAATGTCGGCGCAAAGCCCCCGACTGTCGTCGCCCGTAAGCCCTGTCAGCAGCGTCTCTACGGCCTCGGCCTGTTTCCCATCCTGCGCCATCGCCAGGAGCTGCGGGGTGATGCAGCACTGCCAACGCTGCGGGTCTATGCCGGCCAGAAGACCTGCATCCCGCAAGTGAGAGCGGGCCGCGGCCATCACGCCGGACAGGTCAGCCCATGTCAGGGCTTCCGCGGTCTGCAGCGACTCACGCAGCTTGCGGGCCAGGGCAGGAGAAACGCCGCCGGTGGAGATAGCCAGCGTCACCGGGCCGCGCTGCACAATGGCCGGGGCGATGAAGCTGCAATTGGGCGGATCGTCGACAGCATTAAGCATGACGCCCCGCTCCTCCGCCTCCTCGAAGACGCTTCGGTTGACCTCCCGCGCGTTGGTAGCGGCGATGGCGATGAATGCGCCCTCCAGGTCGCCGCGCTTATACTTGCGCTGCTCCCAGCGCACCACGCCGTCGGCCGCGAACTGCTGGATACCCGGCGTGGCGTCGGGGCTGACGACGCAGATGTCAGCCCCGGAATCCAGCAGGCGACCGATTTTGCCTTCGGCCACCGCTCCGCCGCCAACGATAACGCAGGAGCGTCCGCGGAGGTTCAGGTATACGGGATAGTACACAGCCATTGGCCTTCGCTCATTACCTCCTAAATTGGAGGGAAGTTGGGAAGCGGAGTGAGGCAATACCATCGCCCCGGAAGTTTCTCCTGTCAGGAATTGACCGGAGGAGCCGTTTATTCGAATTCCTCTTCGTCCGGACTCGCTGAATTCGGATCGGCGAAGGATTCCGAATCCATGTATTCGTCGTAGTCGGGAACGAAATAGCGGACGCGGGTTTTCTTGTATTCCCGCGTGCTGTAGAGGGCCAGCCGGTCTGTTATGCCGGTGGCCTCGGAGATTTCCTGGCTGTATTGCTCGCAGCCCTCCGGGGTTGTGGCATGCACCATGGTGAAATGCGTATAGGGCCAGTCGGGGAAGGTTGGCCGCTCGTAACAGTGCGTGACCGCCTTATGCCCCGCCATGATCATGCCTACTTCCTCAGAGCGTTCCGGCGGCACGTTCCAGACAATCATGGCGTTGGAGCGGAATCCGGAGCGGCGATGATGCAAAACCGCGCTGTACCGACGCATGATGCGGCGCTCCTGGAAGTTTTCGGCCTGGGCGAACAGCTCCGGAAGGGTGATTCCCAGCCGCCCGGCGATGGGATTGAAGGGGCGCGACACCAGCAGGAGGTCTTCCTGCATCTGGCGGATGGCCTCTTTCTCCCATTCGGTGACCGCCTGCGGCTTGTTCCAACTGTCGGATTCGGCCTTGTCAAACCCGTCGGGGCTGAAATTGTAGGACGATCCCTGCTGCTTCACCATATCGAAGTTCACCCCGATCTTGAAGAACCGGATGGTCGGCATGATGCGCGATTCCAGCGCGCCGGTCTTGCGTCCCATGTGGTTGGCTGTTGCCTCCAGGTCGTGCTCCGGCGGCACGGCCAGGGTGAACCACAGATTGTAGTAGGAGCCTTCACGCGCGTAGTTGTGGCTCACGCCGGGATGTCGGTTGATCTCCATAGCTGCCCGGTGCAGATCGTCGGGGGCGAAGGCCATAGCCACCAGCGTAGTCTTGTAGCCCAGCCGCCGGGTGTCGAAGATGGCGCTAATCTGGCGCAGGACGTTCTGGCGTTTCAGCCCGGTTAGCCGCTCCAGAACATCGTTTTCCGTTGTTTCCAGTTGTTCCGCCAGGGCCAGATAAGGCTGTTCCACCATGGGGAACGGGCCCTGGATCAGGTTGAGCAGCTTGCGGTCGGTCATATCCATAAGTCGTTCCCTCGGCCCGTTGTCTGGCCCTCTCGACGGAGAGGGACACTGTATTACTGCCCGGCGGCGCGCTGGTAGGAAGAGCAGACACCGGCGAGGACCCGGTCGGAAGTCTCCAGGATTCGCGACCAGGACCTGTCGGGGGCTGCGTCCAGCACCATGGTGCGGAAGAAGACGAATGCCTCCACTGTGTCGGTCAGGGCAACGCTGCGCTCCGACATTTCCGAGCCGTACTCCTGGCCCAGCAGCCGGGCTTCGTCGAGCAGCTCCCGCCGTCGACGGCGGGGGACTGGCTCCTGCATCAGCAGGGAGAGCAGCCGGCGCCCGAAAACCCGCATACGGTCGTGGCCTTCCGGCTCCACTTCCCGGAACCACGGCTGCTGATGCACGCTGTTGTGGCTCAGACGACGCCGGATGCGTCGCAGAGCCGGGCCTTCGCCGGTATAATCGCGTCCGCGCTCCGGGGCCGGGCGGGAAGCGCCGGTCAGCGCCTCTACGTCGCTGCGCAGGAAACGGCGGTGGCCTCCCGGAGTTCGGTACACGCGCAGGTAGCCCGAGTCGGCCCACTGCCGCAACGTTGTGTCACTAACGTCCAGCAAACGGCAGGCGTCCCTGAGCGACAGCCACTCGCCCTTGTAGAACTGCTGGTTATCGGAGGGTTTCAGCTCAACCATTTGCCGGCGACCAATAAAACCTGCAAGAATCTACAGGAATCCCAACCAGATTGCAGGCAGTACGCGGGAAAGGCTAACACAATATCCGGCTGCTGGTCAAACACGCCCAGGGTGAGCGGCGCACCGGGTAGCCTGCGTCAAGAATGCGCTGGATGGAGCCATCGCAGCGCCTCCAGAACCAGGCGCCCGCATCCTCCCTGCTATCTTAATCCACATTACGCAAAAACACGCAGCGAACACCCAAACCTCAAGGCGGCAGAGCGTGCGGGCCCATACGCTATAATGATTGACATTCCCGCAAACATTGGCGAAAAGGGGCGATCCGGAAAACAGGCTAACATCCCAGCAGTTCTACATCGGCGATATTGCCGCCATCCCACCGGGAGGCTCGAGTATTGGCCAGAGCGGTTGATAAAGATCAGGTTCCCCCGGTCAACGGCGCGTCCATGAATTCAGACTGTGAGAGGGACTGTATCAGCCCGAGCGTGCTGATTCGCGCCCCGGTGCTGGTGCTGAACCTGAATTATGTTCCCGTCAACGTCTGCACTGTGCGCCGGGCCATCGTAATGGTGGACAAGGGCAAGGCGGAACTGCTGGAACAGCATGAGGGCAGCCTGCACACGGTTTCCGGCCAAATCGACGCCCCGGCCATCATCCGGCTGATCTACCTGGTCAAGCGTCCATTCCTTCCCCGTCGGCTGTCGAAGAAGGAAATTTTCCTGCGCGATCGCTTCACCTGCCAGTACTGCGGCAAGAAGGCCCAAGATCTTACCCTGGATCACGTGATACCCCGCCGTCAGAACGGCGCCCACACTTGGGAGAACGTGGTGACGGCCTGCAACCGCTGCAACCTGCGCAAGGCAGGGCGCACTCCCGCAGAGGCCAGGATGACGTTGCGCACGCCGCCGCGCGCGCCAGACCCCAACCCTTATCTGATTCTCCAGAACCGCTCTATCCTGGAGGTCTGGAAACCCTATATTCCGTGGAACCTTGAATGATGCCGGGGTCGTTCCGCCGGGCGAGCGGATTTCACTGCCGGCGAACTGGCAGGCGAGCGAGTTTGCGAAGGCGCGAAGGCGAAAGAAGGGCCACAGCCCGCGGGTCCATGGCCCTGGAATCAGGGTTCTGTCCGGATTCTGATGCGATGGCCAAGATGCCAGTGGCCGCCCCGGGCGCATGCATATATTTCCAGTGTGTCGAAAGTCAGGACTGCGTCCATTGTCACCTGTGTCATCGCCGCCTTCGCTTCCTGAAAAGTGTTATACATGACTTTCCCCTTCCTGCGATAGTTGGTAACGGTATGGGAGCAACGGTGTCTCATCTTGAATCCAGGTCTTGGCATAAGCGTTTCCCTCCCTTTTTATTTCCCGGCCGGCACTGTGAGGAGGCAAAACAATAATTCAAGCAAAGCTTTAAGTATATCAGGGAAAATCTGTTGCGTCAATGATTTTCGCTGTGATTACAGCGATTTCCAAACCTTCCCGGCTCCGAGGAACGCTGCACCAATTCCGGGGAATTTCCGAGGGCAATCCGTCCTGAAAAGGCTTGCGGCAAGCTTATTCCGCGAGCGGCCTCCTTGCATCTGCATCGCTTAAATCTTAAGGCTGCCGACTCTTGCGCAGCCCCCAAATGCGTCCGGGTGTTTGCGCTGACCCAGGACCTGGGTATAATCCTTCTACCATCCGCCCCGGTTTGAGGCTGCGCCGACGCTGTTGCGACCATGTCGCCCAATTCAGTGCAAGAACAGCTATCCCTCGCCTACGTCCAGGCGGTAGTTTTCCGTGCCGGTTTCAACCTGTCTCGGTTGGCTGTCGACGACCATGGCATCGATGGCACAATTAAGTCGTATCATCGGGGGATCAACCGTGTGGATTTCCAGCTTAAGGCATCTTACGGTTGCTGTTTCACAGACGAGCATATCATTTACGATTTGGACGTGCGCAACTACAACTTTCTGGTGGAAGCCGAAGGCTTACCAGCGATCCTGATTTTGTTTGCGATGCCGCCGGAGCCAGACCGGTGGCTGGATCAGGACGAGGAAGAATTGCGATTGCGACACTGCTCGTACTGGTTATCTCTGGAAGGCGAACAACCCTCGGACAACGTCTCGACCAAGAGAGTGCACATTCCCCGCACGAACCAGTTCAACGCCGAGGGCTTGCCTATCATATTTAGTCGGCTAATCCCCGGTTGGCCGGGTGCGCCGGTGAAGTGAGCCGATGATGACTTTCGAAATTCATGCTCACGAGGCTTTCGGCAGAGTCACGCTCGCGGGATTGAGCGCCTATTTGGAAGCCCGCGGTTGGGAGCGTCGAGACAATTGGCAAGGTCGCATAATCGTCTGGGGCTGCGACAGAGAGGGAGAATCGGCGGAGTTACTGACTCCGTTACGCGAGCACTCATCCGCCTACGCTGCGCGTATCGGGGAAGCCATCTCCGAATTGTCGATATGGGAAGGTCGTCCTTCCGTCGACGTGCTTCAAGACCTGGTTGCGGCTCGCGCAGACGTTGTCCGGTTCCGCTCCCTTAACGGCTCCGGCGGATCTGACCGGTCGCTGGTCGATGGCGCCGCATTGCTGGATATGTCGCGCGATCTGTTAGCGGCCGCGGCGCGGTGCGCAGACCGCCCGGGAGAGGCAGTATACCGCTGGCGGCCCAGCGGGGTGGTGACCGGATATCTGCGCGAGGTCCGCGCCGTTTTCGGAGTTCGCGGCTGGGATGATTTCGCTCTGCATTCCCCTGTCCCTGCGGATTACGGCTTCCAAGCCGATTTGGGCGATGACTACTCCCCGCCTTTCCCCCGCCAAGCCATGCTGGCGTTGCGTAAGGGTTTGGCTCAGGCGAGTCTGGTAAGGGATGAGGTGACAGCAGGATCGGACATGGCAGAGGCATTTGCATCGGCAGTTGCCCGCGGGCTGAATGCCAATTTATGTGAAGCGCTGGCGGGGTTGGCGGAACGTTCTCATGGAGTGTCGGTGGGTCTGGCCTGGGCGAGTGTGCGACCAAGAGACGTGCCGGTAGAGGATTTCTCTTTTTCGGAAAGCAGCGCCGACGTGCTTCGGGGCGGCGCCGAGTGGCTGCGTCGGGCCAGCCCTTACCTCGATGCGCATGTGGTGGGCGAGGTGATCATACTGGCCCGGGAATCCGAAGAACCCTTCGACGGGAAAGCGATCGTAGCCTACGAGCTGGACGGAAAGCCTGTGTCTCTGCGCGTGCAGTTTCCCGAAAAGTATCGCGACACAGTTATTCAGTCCTTCAGGGACGGGATTCCGGTGAGTCTGACGGGGAACATCTATCGAGAGGGCCGCAGATACGAGCTCAAATCCCCGCGCAACGTGAGCCTGGCTCCACCGGGTGCAGTTGGGGCAAACTCGGCTTACGGCGATTAGCGCCTGAACACGGTAGGGGCGTTTACGTTCCTATCCTGATCAAAGTCGGGGCGGCCCGGCAATGTGCGGCCCGGCAATGTGCAGTCGGGTTTTTACCATCCCGCCGGTGTCGGCCAGGCACGCGGCTACTCCGCGTGGAGCATGAGCGTTTCCAGGGCCAGGCGAGGGTTGGCGTTGGCGTCGAGAGCGGCCATAGTGTCCAACAGGCGGCGAAGGAAGGAGGCTATCTGCGCCACGCTCAGCGTTTCGGCGTGAGCGCGCAAATCTTCAGCGTGGTCGGAGTTGTGCAGGAACTCCCCGGCGCCCTCTTTCACCAGCAGCAGGTCGCGCCACCAGCGCAGCCAGAGGACCAGGAGTTCCCGGGCCGCCGCGCGGTTGGAGCCGAACAGGGCTGCTACTTCGTTTGCATATCCGAACCGCGCGTCCAGTCCCGCGCCGACAATCTCCCGCATGCGCTCCAGGTCCGCCCGCCGCTGGTCCAGTGTCTGCGGGTCGTCCAGAGCCCGCAGAGCCCAGCCCAGGCACCCCCGGGAGAGGCGGTACAGCATATCGGCTTCGGAGTCGGATGCGCCGCGCTGCTGCGTCAGATATTCAAGCATATCCCGTTTCGACATGGGCAGCAGCTTCAATTCCTGGCACCTGGAGCGGATAGTGGGCAGCAGGGCCTCTTCGTCGTCCGCCAGCAGCAGGAACAGCACGCCGGGCGGCGGTTCCTCGAGGGTTTTCAGCAGAGCGTTGGCCGCTTCGGTGCTCATAGAGACGGCCCCGTCAATGATGATCACCGACCGGGAACCCTCGAAAGGGTTGATGTTGACGGTGCGTTCCAGTTCGCGAATGGCGTCTATGGTGATAGTGTTGACAGTGGCTCGCCCCTCCACCATGCGGCTGAACTCGATGTCCACCACCCGGACGTCGGCGTGCAGCCCATCGGCGATGCGCCGGCACTGGACGCACTGGCCGCAGGGTGCGCCGGGGCCGCGCAGGCAGTTAACGGCCTGAGCCACCTCACGGGCCAGCGTCAGCTTTCCCACGCGGGGAGGACCGGTCAGCAGGTAGGCGTGGGCTTCCCGCCTTTGCTCCAGCGCAGGCTGCAAGCGCGCCAGCAGGTGGTCTTGTCCCAGGGTGCGCCAGGGCATGAGGGGCTACCCGCAGCGCCGGATGAAAGGCAGCAAAACTACACCACGTCGCAGTACATCAGGTCCTGGTATCTCTCGCGGCGACGGATCAGCCTGCTGCCGCCGTCGGCGACCAGCGCCATGGGCGGGCGCGGGTTCAGGTTGTAGTTGCTGGCCATGGAAGGGCAGTAAGCGCCGGACACGGGTATGGCCAGCAGATCGCCGGTCTCGATTTCCGGCAGCATCACATCGGAGGCCAGCAGGTCTCCGGACTCGCAGTATTTCCCGGCGATGGTGACTTTTTCGGAAGCGCTGCGGCCGGCTTTGTTGGCTACCACCACCTCATATTCGGCCTGGTAAAGGGCGGGGCGTATGTTGTCGCCCATGCCGCCGTCCACGCTTACGAACTTGCGAACACCGGGGATGTCTTTGATGGCTCCCACGCGGTATACGGCGACGCCCGCCGGGCCGATGACGGAGCGGCCAGGCTCGACTACAAGCGTGGGTTGTTCCATGCCCAGGTCGTCGCAAGCGGCGGTCAGGGCCGAGCAGATGGTTTCGGCGTAATCGGCGACCGACGGTGGCTGCTGGTCGCGGGTATAGGCCACGGCGAACCCTCCGCCGGGGCTGAAATGCTGCATCTGAAGCCCCTCCTCGCGGAACTCGGCAGCGAAGCGCAGCACTAGCTCGGTGGCGACGCGGTACGGCTCCAGATCGAACACCGGGGAGCCGAGGTGGAAGTGCAGGCCGCACAGGTTCAGGTTCCTTGCGGCCAGAGCCTGCCGCACCGCTGCAGCCGCATGGCCCGTCTGGATGGAAAAGCCGAACTTGGAGTCGAGGATGCCGGTGGTGGTGTAGACATGGGTGTGCGGATCTATGCCCGGCGACACCCGCAGCAGAATGTCCTGCGTCTTGCCGGACGCGCCCGCCAGGCGATCCAGCAGCTCCAGCTCATGGAAGCTGTCTACCACAACCCAGCCGATGGACTGCTCCAGGGCCTCCTCCAGTTCCTGAGGCGTTTTGTTGTTGCCGTGGAAGTACACGTCTTCCAGCGTTGCGCCGGAGCTGACGAGGGCGGCGAGTTCGCCGCCGGAAACAACGTCGAATCCAAGCCCCTCCTCCCGGAGCACACGGGCCAGAGCTGGGTTGATGTACGCCTTGCAGGCATAGGCCACCTTTGCGCCGGGGGCCCGCTGTCGGAACTCGTTAACGAAGGCCCGGCAGCGGGCGCGGATGGTGGCCTCGTCCAGCAGGTAGACGGGCGTGCCGTATTCCGCCGCCAGGTCCAGGACACTGCACCCGCCTATCAGCAGATGCCCGTCGGGGTTGATTTCGGCGGTGTCGGGAAAAACGGATTTCGGGAACATGAGCGTCCTCGTTGTTAAAATCATCTTCGGATCAGGGCGTGGGGGCAGACTGCGGCACAGCGGCTGTACCACCCGAAAGGCGACTCCATAACACCAGACCTGTTATCAACGCCGGAAGGCCAACTCCAAGCCATACGATGGCGATCAGCCACATTGAAACCAGGAAAAATGGGTATGAGAATCTCCAGAACGCCTCGGCGATGTCCTCTCCAGAGGTCTCTCCGGTCTCTCGCTCTGCCCGCTCCTCGGCGTCAAGGTAAAGGTCTCTACAGTAGGATTGCCTCCGTCCTTCGTTGATACACTCATCGTAAACCGATTGCGCTATTTCAGCGGGAGTCGCGGGCCTGGCGTCTTCATATGCCTCATCGTAAGCTATGTCGGCAACCCGCTGGCAATGAGACCGGCTTCTGTTCTCCTCCCTGCATTCATCATAAGCCTCGTTATAAGCCTTCTGCGCCACATCCGAAGGATCGCGGGAATCCGCTGAAGCTCCCAACAAGACCATCAATCCGGTTATTATGAAGAACGCTGCCGAGAACCCGGTCACAACGCCGCCGCCGACAATCAGCGACAGGGCCACATCGCGTTGAGGCATCACATACCCTCTTCTGAATTACGCGCGCTCCGATTCCCGCCGCCTACTCGCCTGAATTCGGGCCCGCCCATGCGGGAGGGCCGTCGCTCCCGAGATGGTCTGCCCGCCGGCAGTCTCTCAACACTGATGTCTTCGCTCGGGTCGGGCCGGGAGCAGAGTTAGAGAGGCATTACGGCCATCCCGTATCTCCGAAGGCATCCGTCTTTCCTGTTTACGCCGCTGAAAGTATGGCCCACCTGCGCCCCCGGCGCAAGGCGTGTCTGCGTTGACAATAATACCCGCTTTGCGGCAAGCATGCAGCCAGTCAAAAGCTGCTGGTAAAATAATAACCTTGAACGGAGGCGGTGAAACGGAAAAGAACAGCGGGGTATCCGGATGTTGACCAAACTGACCATTTCCAATTTCAAGCGGCTGGGCGACGTCGAAATTGAGCTCGGCAATCCTGTGGTTTTCATCGGACCAAATAACTCGGGGAAAACTTCAGCCATGCAGGCCCTGGCCCTGTGGGATATTGGCGTAAAGCGATGGAAAGAGAGGCGTTCCGGCAGGCATCCGGGGCAGCGACCAGGCGTTACCGTCAATCGCCGCGACCTGGTGGCAATTCCCGTTCCCAACGCCCGGCTGCTGTGGAAGGATCTTCGCGTCCGCGATGTACAGCGCGATAATGGACAACAACGCACGCAAAATGTGCTGGTAGGCATCACAGTAGAGGGCATCAGCAGCGGTCAGATGTGGACTTGCGGGATGGAGTTCGACTATGCCAACCAAGAGTCCTTTTACTGCCGACCTGTTCGCATGGGGGAAGATCGGATGCCCGTGCCGGAGGAGGCAGGCGGTCAACAGGTAGCGTTCCTTCCCCCAATGTCGGGGCTTGCAGCAACGGAGACAAGGCTTGATGGAGGAGCGGTGGATGTCCGGGTAGGCGAAGGCCGAACGGCAGAAGTCTTACGCAACCTCTGTTACAGCATTCATCAACAAGATGGTTCGCCCTATTGGGACAAGTTGGCTGAGCAAATTGACAGGCTGTTTGGAGTGCGTCTCGATACGCCAAGATACGTTGCGGAGCGCGGGGAAATCGCGATGACTTACCGGGAACACGATGTATCTCTGGATTTGTCATCAAGCGGGCGCGGACTTCAGCAAACACTGCTTATCCTGGCTTATATGTATGGTAAACCGGGATCTGTGCTCCTTCTGGACGAGCCGGACGCGCATCTGGAAATCCTCAGGCAACGGCAAATATACCGGATTATCTGTGCTGCCGCCGGAGAGAGCGGCAGCCAGATAATAGCCGCAAGCCATTCGGAGGTTCTCTTGTCTGAAGCTGCTGGAAAGGACATGGTAATTGCCTTTGTGGGCAGGCCGCACAGAATAGACGGACGGGGTGACCAACTGCGGAAATCCCTTCAGGATATTGGGTTTGAGAATTATTATCAAGCGGAACAAACAGGCTGGGTGTTGTATCTGGAAGGCTCTACAGACTTGGACATACTATCAACATTAGCCAGACGTATCGGCCACACTGAGGCAATGCAGGCCCTCGAGCGCCCGTTTATCCACTACGTGGAGAATCAGCCTCAAAAGGCGAATACCCATTTTCATGGGCTGAAGGAAGCTGTTCCTTCTCTGAAAGGCATCGCAATTTTTGACCGCCTTGAACGCGGCGCGCCCGACACCGGAGATCTGGAGTGCCACACATGGAAACGCCGGGAAATTGAGAACTACATTTGCTCTCCAGCCACACTGGAGACATACGCCGCACAGCATGGAATTGACTATGACAGGGAACCCTTGTTTGCCAGGGCGGAGAGCGAAAGCAGGCTGACCGTGATGAGGGAATCAATCAGGGAGGTTGGAGAAGCTCTGGAAACCTTGCAGGAACAATCACCATGGAGTCCTGACATCAAGGCCAGCGACGAGTTGTTGACTCCGCTTTTTCGGAACTACTTTGCAAAGCTGGGCCTTCCCAATTTGATGAACAAGAAAGACTTCTATGAACTGGCAAATTATGTTCCAGACAAAGAAATCGACACGGAGATCGCAGACAAATTGGACGCTATAGCGAGGGTGGCCGGGAACGCCAGAAACAGCATAAGGCCCACGTAGGAAGGGAACTTGAACGCCGGGAATACGAATTTTCGCGATCGATTGTCTAATTCCGCTGATCATTTTTCACACCCTGCGCAATCCTGTCTCCGCTGACGCTCGTCAGCGTTGACGATGGATAGAGGCAGTATTATACTGCGGGCAACTCGGCTCAGGCAGCCGACACCCTTATTATGGGGGGATATTGCATTGAACATCCAGATGACTGTCAATGGGCAGTCCCGGGGGGCAGACGTTGAACCCCGTCTGCTCCTGGTGCATTTCCTGCGGGAGAACCTGGGGCTGACCGGAACCAAGATAGGCTGCGACACCAGCCAGTGCGGCTCCTGCGTCGTGCGCATGAACGGCGTAACCGTCAAGTCCTGCACCGCCCTGGCGGTACAGGCCGACGGCGCCGACATCACCACCATCGAGGGGCTGGCCGCCGACGGGGAGCTTCACGCTGTTCAGGAGGCCTTCTGGAACAAGCACGGCCTTCAGTGCGGCTACTGCACCGCCGGCATGATCATGACCGCCGTCGAGCTGCTGGAGCGAAACCCCAACCCCACGTCGCAGGAAGTGCGCGACGGGCTGGAAGGGAACATCTGCCGCTGCACCGGCTATCACAACATCGTCCAGGCGGTGCTGGCCGCCGCCGAGGCCAGAGGAGGCTAGACGATGACTACCAGGATATTCGGATCGGGCATCCGCCGCCGCGAAGATCCGCGGCTGATTACCGGCGGCTCGACCTACACCGACGACGTAACCCTGCCGGGCATGGTCCACGCGGCCATCCTGCGCAGCCCCCACGCTCACGCCCGGATCACCGGCATAGACACGTCGGCGGCCGACGACGCTCCCGGCGTCATCGCCGTCTATACCGGAGCAGACACCGAGGCGGCTCTGGCCCCCATACCCTGCGCCTGGATTCCGCCGGAATCCGACGTGAAGGCCGTAGCCCACCCAGCCATCGCCAGGGATGTGGTGCGCTACCAGGGAGACGCCGTGGCCGTGGTGGTGGCAGAGACCCGCTATCAGGCCGAGGACGCACTGGAACTCATCAGCGTCGGCTACGAGCCGCTGCCCGCTGTGGTGAACCCGGCGGCGGCGATGGAGGAGGGCGCTCCGCAGCTGCACGAAGACGCCCCCAACAACCAGGCTTTCCACTGGGTCGCCGTCGGCGGCGACCCCGACGCAGCCTTCGCCGAAGCCGACGTTATCGTCAGCGACACCATCGTGCAGCAGCGCCTGGTGCCCAACGCCATGGAACCCCGCTCGGCGGTGGCAAGCTGGCTGGGTTCCATGGGCGAGCTGACCATCTGGAGCACCAGCCAGAACCCCCACATAGCCCGTTTCCTCGGCTCGCTGATAACCGGCGTGCCTGAACACAAGATACGGGTCATCGCCACCGAGGTGGGCGGCGGGTTCGGCAGCAAGATTCCGGTCTACGCCGACGAGATGATTGCCGCCTTCTGCGCGATGCAACTGGGCCGCCCGGTGAAGTGGACGGAAACCCGATCAGAGAACTTCCAGGCCACTATCCACGGGCGCGACCACGTGGAGCAAGTGGAGATGGCGGCCACCCGCGACGGCAGGATCACCGGCGTGCGCTCGGTGGTTCACGCAGGCATGGGGGCCTACCTGTCTACCGCCGCGCCGGGAGTGCCGACCATCCTGCACGGCCTGATGTACAGCGGCCCCTACGCTCTCCAGGGCACCCGGGCCGACATCTACGGCGTGTTCACCAACACTACGCCTGTCGACGCCTACCGCGGGGCTGGCCGGCCAGAGGCCACCTTCCTGCTGGAGCGGCTGGTAGACCTGGTGGCCGCCGAGGTCGGGATGGACCCCGTTGAAGTCCGCCGCCTCAACCTGATTCCCAGGTTCGAGAACGGCCACGATGTCGCCCCCGGCCTGACCTACGACAGCGGCGACTACGAAGCCGCGCTGAACATGGCTCTCGACCGCGCTGGCTACGCCGGCCTGCGCGAGGAGCAGGCCCACGCCCGAAGGCATGGCAGCTACATGGGCATCGGCGTTTCCGCCTACTGCGAAATCTGCGGTCTTGGCCCGTCCCAGGTGGCCGGCGCCGTCGGGTTCGGCGGCGGGCTTTGGGAAAGCGCGGTGGTGCGATTCCACCCGTCGGGCAAGGTCAACGCCTACGTCGGCGTCTCCCCCCACGGACAGGGCGAGGAGACCACCTTCGCTCAGGTCGTTTCCGACACGCTGGGAGTGCCGGTGGAGGATGTGGAAATCGTCCACGGCGACACCGACAATACGCCCATGGGCTGGGGCACCTACGGCAGCCGAACCACGGCGGTCGGCGCCGGAGCTTTGATGTTGGGCCTGAACAAGATTAAAGACAAGGCCCGCGCTCTGGCCGCTCACCTTCTGGAGGCCGCCGAGGCCGACATCGAGTACGCCGACGGCCAGTTCTTCGTCCGCGGCGCGCCCGATCAGAGCAAGTCCATCCAGGAAATCGCGCTGATGGCCAACGTGGCCTGGAATATGCCCGAGGGTATGGAGCCGGGCCTGGAGGCGTCGGCCTTCTACGACCCGCCCAACTTCGTTTACCCCTTCGGCGCTCATGTTGCAGTGGTGGATGTAGACGCCGACAACGGCCATATAGAGCTGAGGCGCTATGTGGCGGTGGACGACTGCGGCCCGCAGATCAACCCGATGATAGTCGAGGGACAGGTACACGGCGGAGTAGTGCAGGGAGCGGGGCAGGCACTGTGGGAAGGCGCGGTATACGACGATGGCGGGCAACTGCTTACCGGCTCAATGCAGGACTACGCGCTGCCCAAAGCCCACATGGTTCCCGACATCGAAACGCTGTCGTCGGAAACGCCCTCGCCCCACAACCCGCTGGGCGTCAAGGGCATCGGCGAGACCGGCACCATCGCCTCCACAGTTACCATCTACAACGCAGTAATAGACGCGCTCAGGCCGCTGGGCGTAACCCGACTGGAAATGCCGCTGACCCCGGAAAGGGTCTGGCAGGCCATCCAGAACGCCAGGGAGTAGCCGCTGGCAAGCCATCCGAAGGGGCCGCGAGTTTCCGTGCGCCCCTGCGGAGCAAGCGTTCAGAACGCAGAGAGAGTGTTGCCAAAGGAGGGGGTGTTTTGCCTACTTGGTCAATATACGAGAAACGGGCAGTATTCAATCGTTCTGGAGGGCGTTGCCACAAATGCAAACGCCAGCATGCCCTTGACGGGCATGGGATTTCTTGGAATATCGACCACCTCCTGCCTATAAGTCGAGGCGGCAGTGACGCTTTGGGCAACCTGGCGGTTGCCTGCTTCTCCTGCAATTCAAGGAAAGCGGACAACTTTGATATATCAGACATCGCAACCGGCGTCGCTAATGAGGTGATGGACCGGCTAAATAGCACTTCGACAGGCCATAACAGCGGTAGGGCAACGTCCGGTGGCGGCAGAGCCAATAACCGAGGTGGTAGCAGCCAGAATCGCGGCAGTAATAATGGCGGTGGAGCCAATAACCGAGGTGGTAGCAGCCAGAATCGCGGCAGTAATAATGGCGGTGGAGCCAATAACCGAGGTGGTGGCGGACAGAATCGCGGCGGTAATAACGGCGGTGGAGCCAATAGCCGAGCTGGTGGCGGACAGACGAAACAAAACCGACATCGCGGAACTTGCGCTATATGCGGGGAGTACAAGTCCCTGGAAAGGGCGGGTTCCGCAAAAAGGAAGGCGAGTGCGAATACAAACGGTGTGTTGAGCCAGTCATCACTACAGGCTTTCTGGGGCGGACCAAGTCGCGTTTTTGTCAGCGACACCACAATATGCACGAGCGCGGTATCTTGGATGTGTAGCCAGCGCAACCAGAATCAGCACGAGCGAGGTCTCATGTAAAGTGATTCAACGCCTTGGAGTCGCCAGGAGGTTAAAGCAATGTATCCAGCCCAATTTGAATACAGCGTGGTGGACGCGGACGCCAACAACGCCACATTGAACTGCGCCATTACGTCGCCATTGGCGTCTGCGGCCTGCGGATCAACCCGATGATCGTCGAGGGGCAGGTACACGGCGGAGTAGTGCAGGGAGCGGGACAGGCCCTGTGGGAAGCGGTCTACGACGGCGGCGGGCAACTGCTTACCGGCTCAATGCAGGACTACGCACAACCCAAAGCCCACATGGTTCCCGACATCGAAACGCTGCCATCGAAAACGCCCTCGCCCCACACAACCCGCTGGGCGTCAAGGGCGTAGACGAGACCCACCATCGCCTCCACGGTCACCATATACAACGCAGTAATAGACGCGCTCAGTCCGCTGGGCGTAACCCGCCTGGAAATGCCGCTGACCCCGGAAAGGGTATGGCAGGCAATCCAGGACGCCAGGGCGTAGCCATATCTATTCCGTCCCTCTCTCAAGGGGGAGAGACAGATTCCAAAACAGGGAGGTTGTATGTCGAACTGGGTTGAGCCTGAGTGGTTGCCGAGCATACCAACGAATGATAGTGGGCCTTTTTACTGCTATTTGCTGTGGGTGTCAGACATCAGAGGGTACTACGTGGGACACACCGGGGATCCTGAGACACGTATTAAGGGGCATTTCAGTGGAAATGTTAAGACGACGGCTGGACATCTTATCGAGCTTCTCTGGATTTCTTATCCGATGGAAACTCGCACCGAGGCTAGGCACTTCGAGGCGGCTCTCAAAAGCTACGTTAAATCAGGAGACGAATACAATTTCCTGCGATGCACAGATCTGGATTATCTTGTAAAGAGAGCTAGACTTTTGGATTAGCCCCAGCAAATCCAGTACCCATAGACGCCGAAACGCCTGGATTCCCGCTTTCGCGGGAATGACGGGTCGGTTGAGGAGGAAATAAGCAATGTATCCAGCGCAATTTGAATACAGCAAAGCAGGTTCGGTGGCCGAGGCCATTCAGATACTGCAAGGCGATCCCGACGCCAAGCTCATCGCCGGCGGCCACAGCCTCATCCCTCTGATGAAGCTGCGGCTGGCCCGTCCCTCGCAGGTGGTGGACATCGGCGGCATTGCCGAACTGCGCGGCATCAGCATTGCCGACGGCGTCATCAGCATCGGCGCTCTGACTACCCACCACGAGATTTCCACCTCCGCCGATGTGCAGGCCAACTGCGGCATCCTGGCCGAGGCGGCCGGGGGCGTCGGCGACCCGGCGGTGCGCAATCGCGGCACCATCGGCGGCAACGTCTCCCACGCCGACCCGGCATCCGACCTGCCCACGGTGCTGACCGCTCTGGGCGCCAGCTTCAACCTGCGGGGGCCATCCGGCTCTCGCTCTGTGTCTGCCGACGATTTCTTCCTCGGGACTTTCGAGACTGCGGCAGAACCCGATGAAGTGCTGACCGGCGTCAGCGTGCCTGCGCTGGCGGCGAACCAGGCGGCCGAGTACGCCAAGATGGCCCACCCGGCCACGTCCTTCGCCGTAGTAGGCGCGGCGGCGGTGTTAACCCTGGAGGGCGATGGTCATGGACACGGACATGACCACGGTCACCACCACGCCCCGCACTGCGCCGCCGCCCGGGTAGCTGTCGGCGGGCTGACCCCCAAACCCACCCGCTCCCCCGCCATCGAAGCCGCGCTGGCCGGGAGCGATCTGACCCTCGACTCCATCGCCGAGGCTACCGCTCTCGTGGGCGGCGACCTGGGCAGCGACCTGCTGGGTGACGTTTACGCCTCTGCCGACTACCGCCGCAGCATGGCCGCCGTTGAGCTGAAACACGCCCTCTACCACGCCGTGGGCCTGGCGCATCACTAGGGGAACCTCACCGCCGGCGGAGCGAAGACGCCAGGCCCTGAAGGGTTTAGCGCCTTCACTCCGTTTCCGTTCGTGTGGGTGCGGCTGTCCGGACGCCCAGCCGGTTTGCTGGCGTCGGCGTTGCGATTCAGGGGCTGCTTCCCGTCATCCCCATGCCGTTGCTTTGGGTTGGCTGGTGAGCAGTGGTTGGGGCGGCCGGGTTGAAGTTACAGGTTGAAGTTACGATGGAGCCGCCATGCCAATCCGTATTCTATTCTTCCGGAATATTGAATGAAGATACTCGTAATCAATGACGACGGCATCGAGTCGGCCGGCCTGTGGGCGGCGGTGCGGGCAGTGCGGCGTGTCGGCGATGTGTTCGTCGTGGCCCCTCATCAGCAGCAGAGCGGCGTTGGAGCGTCGCTCACGCTTCACTCCCCGGTCAAGGTTACTCCGTGGACTCCCGATGAGGAGTTCCGGAATTGCGCCGACGGTCTGCATCCCGTTACCGCATTCTCTGCCAACGGCACTCCCGGAGACTGCTGTATCCTGGCGCTGGAGACGCTTGCCACCGACGTCAGCCTGGTAATTTCCGGAATCAACTCCGGCTCTAACACCGGCTGGGACGTGATGGTGTCGGGTACGGTAGGCGGCGCAATACAGGGTTTCGCACGCGGACGCTCTGCCGTTGCGGTGTCTGTCGGCTCGGTGTCCTCCCCCCGTTACGAAGTGGCCGGCCGGCTGCTGGAGGGGCTGACCCGCCGTCTTTCCCAGCGGGAGGGCGAGCCTCTGTTCCTGAACCTGAATGTTCCTAATGTTGCGCCGGATATGGTGAAAGGAATTCGCGCCACGAAGCTGGGCGGCCTGTCTTACCGCGAATCGGTGCGGCTGGACGGCTCGGAAGGCGAAGAAAGGCGTTACTGGATAGCCCGAAACCGTCCGGGGAACCAGACGCAATCCGATGACTCGGACATCGCGGCGCTGAAGAACAACTGCGTCTCCATAACTGCTCTGAAGCTGGGCATGGGCGACGATGCGGGCGTCGCGCAGGTGGAAACGCTGTTGGCGGGGCTGATGGACTGACGACCGGGGCCTGTCGGGCTTCTGGTTTCTATCAGGTCAAAGCCAGGCTGGGGAAACCGATGCCGATGATGGATCGGCAAACTGACCGCCGCTGGTTTCCCTCAGCCGCTTCCGATGGATTCATAAACCGCCCTGTGCGCCAAGCAGAACGAAGGCTTGCGCGGGCGCCCCTGCCTAATCGTCCGCGGCGACGGGTTCCGGGGTCAGGGCGCGGGAGACTCCGATCATGGAGTCGCGAGTGACCAGGGCTGCCAGAGCCTCCTCGCTCATCCCCTCGGTGCCGGCCGGCCGCTGGGGCAGCACCAGATAGCGCAGGTCGGCGGTGCTGTCCAGCACGACCACATCGGTATCATCGCCCACCTCTGTGCCGAACTCGCGCAGCACGCTTCGAGGGTCGCTCACGGCCCGCGAGCGGTAGGCGAAGCTCTTGTACCAGTCGGGCGGGCGCCCCAGCAACGCTCGCGGGTAGCAGGAGCACAGCGTGCAGACTACCAGATGATGCACGTCGCCGGTGTTCTCCACCACTCCCAGCTTGGGCGTCGGGTCGGGCAGGGCGTAGCCCATATCCGCCAGAGCCGCTTCCGGGTCGGCCAGCAGACGAGCCTTATACTCCGGGTTGCTCCAGGCTCTGGCCACTACGCGGGCGCCGTCTGCGGGGGAGCGCGACTCCACGCTCTCCACGTTGCGCTGCACTTCCGATATGGTCAGCACGCCCTTCTCGGCCAGCAGCGCTTCCATCGCGTGGACGCGGCGGGCGTGGTAGCTGAGTTCCTCGGTGTCCATGCCGGGGTGAGTGTGGTCGCCGTGGTCAGCTTCGATTCCATGGTTTGCGCTCATAACCGGGGCCTCCTTATCAGGCTGCGCGCCTCAGCCAATGCTCGTAGATGTCAACTTGCAAACGGTCGGAAGGCAAGCCGCTATAGTTTTCCCAAAGGGCAGTCTGGAGGAACTCGACGCGGTAAAGGGGCTTATACGGCTCGCCGTCGCCGCCATGGGCCAGGGATTCCGGATTGGGGTAAATGCCGCACAGGACCACCACCCGCCCGG
Organism: Dehalococcoidia bacterium; assembly: GCA_965115955.1. Taxonomy (GTDB): domain Bacteria; phylum Chloroflexota; class Dehalococcoidia; order Lucifugimonadales; family UBA3495; genus VXOI01. Next base: position 830,934 of record OZ220473.1, read on the forward strand.
TCTTGCCCTGCACGTACACCGGGGTGCGGTAGTGGGTCGGCGGGTTGCCGATGCAGACTGTCACCAGGTCGCCTCTGCTGAATACAGCCTTTTCTGCTGTGATCATTGTCGGTCTCCTGCGCTTTCCTGGCGGGCCATTACGGCGTCCAGCTCTGCTGTGGTCAGCACGCCCTTCTCGATGAGCAGGGCCTCTACTGCTTCGGCCCAGCGCTCGTAATAGCTGAGCGAATCGTAGCGTTCCGGGGGCAGGCCCTCGATGGCGCGGCGGAGTTCATCCACGCCCAGCCAGCCCTTGTCGCCCAGGACGCCGCGGATGGAGTCTATCCGGCGCTCCCAGTCCATCAGAACATGCTCGCTCTGGTCGATAGGGTCGCTGTTGGGCCGCCCGCCCATATCGTGCGCCTTGGTCATAACATGCTCCTCCAGCAGGTTGCCGCTATGCTAATCGCGCCGGGAGCGGATGGCAAGGCGGCGCAGGCTAAAGCGGCTCGGTGCCTTCATACAGGATGTTTATGTATTCTTCGTATCCAAACATCCGGTTACGTCGTTGGCCCGTTACTTCCTGAACTATGCTCAACTGCTCCAGGTTTCTCATGCCAGATGACGCAGCATTAAAAGACAGACCGGTCCGCTCCATCACTGATTGAATGGATGCGATTGGGAATTCCTTGAGGGCATGATGAACGCGCAGAGCTGAAGCAGGAGCGTGTATCTTCGTCCGTATGAGTTCTTCATCATCAGAGAATATTTTAAGCAGCCTTTGCGCGGTTGACTCCGCTCCTTCGGCTGTTTCTGCGACTCCTTGCAGGAAAAAAGCCAGCCAGGCTTCCCAATCGCCCGTCTGCCGCACTTCGTTCAAGAGTTCGTAATATGTCTGCCTGTGTTGCTTGAAAAACAGGCTGAGGTATAGCAGCGGCTGAGTGAGAACTCCGGCGTGGACGAGCATGAAAGTGATGAGCAGCCGACCGACGCGGCCGTTGCCATCCAGGAATGGATGTATCGTCTCAAATTGAACGTGGCATATCCCTGCACGGACTAACGGGGGAATTCCGTCCCCAGTAGCGTGCAAGAATCTCTCCAAGTCTCCCATGCAGTCTTGTATGGCGTGGGGAGGGGGAGGAACAAAGTGGGCATTTCCCGGACGGCTGCCGCCGATCCATACTTGGGATTGGCGGAACTCTCCGGGGCGTTTATCGTTTCCTCGCCCTCGAGAAAGAAGCTCCTCGTGAATCTCCCGCAACAGGCGATTTGAGAGAGGGAAATCATCCTTTCGTAGTCTGTTCAATCCGTGGTCCATTGCCCTGACATAATTGGAAACCTCGACTAAATCGCCATCCTTGGGAATACCGGGCGCACCGGCAGCCTCGAACAGCATCAAGTCGGCAATAGAAGACTGGGTTCCTTCGATTTGAGACGAAAGCACTGCTTCTTTTCGGATGTAGGAATACATGAACAGATATGCATCCGGCAGAAGGCGCGACATACCATCCAGTCGGCCCAAGGCCAGGTACGCTTTCGCAAGGAGCTCTTGCAGCTCTGCCAACTGGAGAGGCGGACAGGGAGGGAGCGAATTCGGCAAGAATGCCCAGACCCGTTCACCGCCAACACTGGTAATTTCGTATTTTCCAGTCCTGTCCCGCTTCACTTGCTGCGTCCTTATTTCTCAAAACGAAATTTAGCAAGAGCATTATTTCATATTTACAGCAAATGCGCAATAACAGTGCTTGGTAACTGCTCTTATTTCAGCAAATGAAATAAGAGCAGAGCTTATTTCATATTCGCGCCAAAAATGAAATAACCCCTACGGGGATAATCCCCCCGTTCATTCCTCCGGGGCGAACAGCTTGGCAGCGTCTATGGCGCGCATGAACTCGACGTTGCGGTGGGATTTGACGAACTCGATGAGCTTCTCCAGCATCAGCAGACGGCCGGGGCGGCCGATATACTGCGGGTGCATGGTGAGCACAAAGGAGCGGCCGTAACGGTAGAGACCCTCGAACTCCGCAGCCCATGCGCCGTAGACCTCATCCGGGTTGCGCATGGGGCCCAAGCGGTTGGCTACCGGCGCGTATACGAAGTTGGGGGCGTCGTCCAGCAGCCAGTGGATGGGGATCTCCACCAGCTTCCGCCCCGTCTGCGGGGCCGTCTCCACGTAGGGCGCGTCGTCACCCATCAGGCTGCTGTCATACACGAAGCCGTGGCCCGTCAGCAGATCCAGAGAATGTTCGCTGAGTTCCCAACTGGGTGAGCGGTAACCCGCAGGCCGTTCCCCTGTGATGTCGCTGAGAATGTCTATGCCCCGGCGCAGCACCTCGTCTTCCTGTTCGCGGCTCAGGGTAGAAGGCGGCTCGTGCATATAGCCGTGGTGGGCGACCTCGTGGCCCCGGGCGGCGATTTCCCGCACCAGTCGCGGGTGCGTCTCGGCCACGTAGCCCGGAATGTAGAAGCTGGCAGGTATATTATGGGCGTCCAGCAGGTTCAGGATGCGGGGCGTGGCCACGCTGGGGCCGTACTCCGCCATGGACATCAGGCTAGGGTGATTCTTGAAACCGGGGTCCCGGTTCAGCCAGGACGAGACGCCATCAACGTCGAACCCCAGCATCGCCACGCATTGGATTTCATCGGGCCAGATTCCTGCCATGTTGCCGCTCCTTCAGGTTGATACGGGCGCTTCTTCGGGGCAGAAGGGTAGCCTGCCGGATACAATTGCACTTTCGTAAACGCGGCGGTAAATCAGCGAAGCAACGTATGGAATTTGGAAAGCCGCGAAGCCGCGATTGCTGGAGCATCTCAATCCGCCGGGGCGTCCTTTGAGGGCGCCTCAATCCGGTCGATGCCCATGTAGGGGCGCAGCACTTCGGGGATGACGATGGAGCCGTCGGGCTGCTGGTAATTCTCCAGGACGGCGATGATAACTCTCGGCAAGGCCAGGCCGGAGCCGTTAAGCGTGTGGGGCCACCGTGGGCGGGCGCCCTGTTCCTGCCGGTAGCGGATGTTGGCCCGGCGGGCCTGGAAGTCGGTGCAGTTGGAGCAGGAGCTGACCTCCAGCCACTCCTGGCAGCCAGCAGCCCAGACCTCGATGTCGTAGGTCTTGGCCGCAGCGAAGCCCATATCGCCGGTGCAGAGTTCCAGAACACGCCAGGAGAATCCCAATCGGCGGCAGACTTCCTCGGCGTGGCACAGGAGCCGCTCCAGCTCCGCCGGAGAGTTTTCAGGCTCGACGAACTGGTACATCTCCACTTTATTGAACTGGTGAACCCGTTTGATTCCCCTGGTGTCGCGGCCTGCTGCCGCCTTCTCCCGGCGGAAACAGGGAGTCTGGGCAACGTAGTACAGCGGCAGGCGTCCTGGCGGGATAATCTCGTCGCGGTACAGGTTGGTGATGGGCACCTCTGCGGTTGGAATGAGCCAGAGGTCGTCCTCGTCGTCGTGGTAGAGGTTGTCGGCGAACTTGGGCAGGTTACCCGAACCCTCCATCACATCGCGGCGCACCACTGCGGGCAGAGCCAGCTCAGTGTAGCCATGCTCGCTGGTGTGCAGGTCCAGCATCCACGAGATCAGGGCGCGTTCCAGCCTGGCTCCCGCCCCGCTGGTGGTGTAGAAGCGGCTGCCCGACAGCTTGGCGCCGCGCTGGAAGTCGATAATGCCCAGTCGCTCGCCCAGCTCCCAGTGAGGCAGGCCCACGAAGCCCAGGTCCCTGGGAACGCCCTCCTCACGGTATACCCGATTCTCGCCGGAATCTCTGCCAACGGGGACATCGGAAAGCGGCAGATTAGGCAGTCCCAGCAACAGCTGGTGTATCCGGTCTTCCGACTCCTGGGCGCTGGCCTCAAGTTGGTCTACCCGTCGGCCCAGCTCACGCATATCCTCGATGACTTCGGGAGGCGGGGGTTGACCGGCAGAGCGTGCGCGCCCGATTTCGCGGTTAACCTGGTTGCGCCGGTTGCGCATCTCGTCGGCCTGTGTCCTGTCGCGGCGCCATGCGGCGTCCAGCTCCAGAATATCGTCTACCTGGTCGGACTCACCGCGCGACTCCATCGCCTTTCGCACTGCATCGGGACAGCGCCGCACCTGCTCAATGGCAATCATTCATCCCAGCCCCGGATTGGTCTTGTGCTGCATAGCGCTGATACAGCGTTGGCAGACCATTATATTATATGGCATATCCATGCCGTGGCATCGTTCTCAAGCCTCCTTCTTCCGCACGAAGCGCAATACCGAAACAGCGCGTTATAATATGCTTATATGCAAGAGAGGTGGCTACAGCTTCATTTAGCGTTTGCGCCTTTTGGCACACTGCTGGTAACGTGGCTGCTCTCTCTGGCCGTGGGGGCCTGGCAGTGGGGCATGCGGGACAATCTGGAACTGGCAGGACAACTAATGCCAATGGGCGCAGCCTGCTATGCCGCGGTTATCCTGGTAATAGAGAGGATAGGAAGAATGTTCTGGGCATTAGCGCAACGGGAGAAAGACAAAGAAAAATGGCGCGAGGAAGGACGTGAAAAGGGCCGTGAGGAAGGACGCGAAAAAGGCCGTGAGGAAGGACGCGAAAAAGGCCGTGAGGACGAGCGGACCAGAATCGAGCGGGAACTGTCTGAACAGGGCATAGAGATTCCGCCTGAGGCGATTCGGATCATACGGTCGTCACTCCCCGGCTCCGTCCGGAGCGGGCGCACCCAGGGTCAACCGACTGACGAGTAAGCCTGAAACAACCCCAGCCGGTATACCGGATACAGACAGCGCGCCGGCGGCGGAATAACCGGCAAGGCCTTTCGTTCTTTTGATCAGCTTTGCTGAGGTTCCTCATCGGAACCGGTTCCCGCATCGCTGCTAATCGCAATTCCGGGACCGGGTTCGGCTTCGCTGTCGATAGCGATCCGGAAACGCCTGGGAGTCCGCATCTGCGGAAACAGCATCACATCGCGGATGGTGCGCTGGCCGGCCAGCAGCATCACCAGCCGGTCGACGCCGATGCCCAGGCCGCCGGTGGGGGGCATCCCGTACTCCATCGCCATCAGGAAATCCTCGTCCAGCCGGTCTACTTCCTCGTCCTGATACAGCCGCCGAATTTCCTCCTGCCCTTCGAAACGCTCCCTCTGCGCTTGCGGGTCGTTGAGTTCGGTATAGGAATTGGCTATCTCCATACCGCAGGCGAAGGCTTCGAATCGTTCCACGTAGCCGGGGGTGTCCGGCTTGGCCTTGGCCAGCGGCGACATCTCCTCAGGGTAGTCAAGCACGAAGGTTGGCTGAACCAGGTGCGGCTCCACCAGAGCCGACAGCAGCTTGTCGATGATGCGTCCTCTGCTCTCGCGGACGCCGGTGTCAACGCCCAGGGATCGGGCGCGACGCTGCAGCATCTCATCGTCGCAGGCGTCCAGATCGATGCCGCTGCGCCGTTGCAGCTCCTCCCGCAGCGAAACCCGGCTCCACGGAGGCGTGAAATCGATTAGATGATCGCCTACGGCAACCTTCGCCGAGCCGGTGGCGTTCCGGGCAAGGCCGGAGATCATCTGCTCGACCATATCCATGACGTTGTTATAGTCGGCGTAAGCTTCGTAGCTCTCCAGAAGCGTGAACTCCGGGTTGTGGTCCTGGTCGATGCCCTCGTTGCGGAAAACCCGGCCAATCTCATAGACCTTGTCGAAGCCGCCGACTATCAGACGTTTCAGGTAAAGCTCGGTGGCAATGCGCAGGTACAGTTGCTCGTCGAGAGCGTTGTGATGGGTAATGAAAGGGCGAGCGTGGGCGCCGGCGGCCACCGGCACCAGCACCGGCGTATCCACCTCCAGGAAACCGCGCTCGTCAAGGAACCGGCGCATGCCGCTGATGACCCTGCTGCGCAGCCGGAAGACGTTCATGTTCTCGCGGTTGGCGATAAGGTCCAGGTAGCGCTGCCTGTAGCGCGTCTCAGTATCGCGCAGGCCGTGGTATTTCTCCGGCAAGGGCCGCATCCCCTTGGCGATGACGGCGGCGCGAGAGACGTCGATAGTAACTTCACCAGTGCGCGTGCGGATCAGGTTCCCCTCCACGCCAAGGTGATCGCCGATGTCCAGATCTTTCAGCAACTCGAAGTCTTCACCTGCGTTGCTGCGGCGGAACAGGGCCTGCATGGAACCGGAGGCATCCTGAATATCCAGGAAAACGGACCGCCCCATGTTTCTCATGGCGACCACCCGCCCGGCCAGCGACAGCCCCTCGGCGGCGGGGCGGGACCCGTCTTCCGCTGCCTCGAACAGGGCAACGGCGGTGGCGTTGTCGCAGGTGCGACGGTAGCGGGGGGGATAGGGGTCGATGCCTCTCTCGCGGAGGCGGCGGAGCTTGGCAGCCCTGTTGGCCGCGAAGGTGTCTTCTCGATCCATATCAGAATGCGGCCCGGGGAATATGAAATGCGGCGCCGTAATGCCCCAGGTTCCGCATTCCTGCACCCTTATTCAATAGCGGTGATTTCCAGTTGAATCTTGCCGGACGGGGCGCTTACCTCTGCCATATCGCCGACCCTCTTGCCCAGCAGGCTCTTGCCGATGGGGGAAACGTTGGATATCTTGCCCTGGGCGGGGTCGGATTCGGCGCTGCCGGTGATGGTGTAGGTGGTCGGCTTGCCCTGGGCATTGCGCACGGTAACCTTTGCCCCCACGCCAACAGTATCCCTCTGGCCCTGACCTTCTTCGATGATGACTGCGTTGTTGAGCATATCGTCCAGAGCCTGAATACGTCCCTCCACAAAGGAGCGTTCGTTAATGGCTTCTTCGTATTCGGCGTTGCTGACTGTGCCGCCGCGCTCGCGGGACTGCTGGATGCGGTCGGCAACCTCGCGGCGGCGCCTGGTGCGCAGTTCCGTCAACTCAGCCTGGAGCCTTTCCAGGGCCTCTCGGGTCAAATAAGTCGGCGTCGCCATGGCGGAACCCTCCGGCGGAGGCAAACAGAGCAGGAGAGCCTGCGCCGGGCGCGACTCTCCTGAACCTGGCGTGATTTTAGCAACGCGGTTACCGCTTGTAAAGGGCACTCGCCGGTATCTTCATGGCTGGCGATAAACAGCCGGCATTCGCGGCAAGAGTCAGACCGAGACGGGGTAGATCACCTGTATCACCCTGTTGTCGCGCAGCGCCTCGAAGTAGGGATTGGGGTTGTGAGGGGTTTGCAGCCAGCGTCGGGTCAAATAGGCGCATAAATTGGCAAGCTGCATCCCCGGCGAATCGGCGGCGCTGACAAAGGTGAAGTTCTCGTGGAGGCCCGTTGCGTCGACTCCCTCATCCGATCGCAGAAACTCTCCCATAAAGCGCGGCTGGATATTGGCTCCCCCCTGGGCTACGACCATGGCGAACTGGGTAACGGGAAATGCGCCGGTCATTATCTGGTCTTGATTGAGCGTTGCCATGTTCATCTCGTCCAGATACATGCTTAGCGAGAACAGGAAACGGCTCATCACCGGCTCTATGGGGTTGTTCCACAGCAGCGCAGCGGGAGAAGAAGCGTTGGCGCGGGCATCCAGAAGTTCCTGCTTGTTGAGGAAGGCGCAAATAACCGGAGACTCGCGCCGGATCAGAATGTCCAGAAGCTCCTGGAGCATAACGGAGCGGCGCTCCGGGGGCCAGGATGAGTAATTCCTCACCCCCTGGAACAGGTCAACAGGCCTGATGCGGGAAGGCGCTCCCTGCTCGCCCAGGGCCGCGCCGAACTGCCGTCGACAGAGAGCGTCGAACTCGCCGTTCAGAGAGATGATCTGCGTCTCGTGGAGCATCAGCCCGGCCACAACTTCGTGGGGCTGGGAAGGATCGCCGGCGCTGGCCCCGGTTCGGCCCGATTGTCCCACATATACCAGGTGCATACGGAGCCTCTCCTTCCTGATGCCCTGTTGCGCAGCAGCTCTGATACGCGCTGCGGACGAGATGAGATGATGCGATGAGGGCTATTCGGACTCTTCCGGTTCTCCGGCCGCCGGTTCTTCCTGATGCCCTTCTTCCTCTGCTTCGACACCCATCTCACCGCGGGGGATATCTATACGGGCCACCATCTCATCAGGGTCGGTCAGCAGAGCCACCGCTTCCGACAGGGGTATATCGCCGGCGCGTATCACGCTGTCCTCGGTGGTCATCACAGCCAGGTCCACCTCGGCCTGGGCCGGCATATCCAGCGGCAGGGCGGAAACGTCGAGGGTAAAGAGCATCTGGCTCACGCTGCCGCCGCTGCGCACAGCGCCCGGAGCTTCGCCCTCCAGCACGATGCCAACCTGAGCAGTAACCGGACGGCTAACGTCTGCGGACATGAAATCAACATGCAGCACGGTGTCGCGGGTGGGGTCCCATTGGATCTCGCGGGCAAAAGCGAGGTAGCTCCCAGACTCTCCCTCTATGGTCACTGTGATGGGAGAGCTGGTCCCCGCCTCAACCAGGGCCGGTATCAACTGGCGTCCGGCGCATTGCAGAGCTTTGGACTCGATGCCCGGGCCGTAGAAATGCACGGGGATGATTCCAGCCCGCCGCAGCCGGCCCACCTTCTTGCCCAGCAACTCCCTGGGCTGCAACTCCAGCTTCACCGAACTGTCAGTCATATTGCAGTCAATCTCCCAATGGTTTCAGCAACATCGAATGATACCATCGCCGTGCCGGAAATGGAACCGGGAGGGAGTGGCGCTGCGGCCGCGCGGTTCGGGAAGCAGGCGGCGCAGCAGATGGAGCAGGGGAGCGCAAGGCGCTGCGGCCGCGCGGTTCGGGAAGCAGGCCGCCATCCCGGCCATCGCCGCCAACGGCGACAGCCCCGGGCGTGAAGAATCCAGAGCCGATACCGCAGAGCGGCGACTCTACAGGGCGGGACAAATTGACAGGAATGTTATCGTATAGGCTGATTTCTAGTGCTGGTCTACAGCATATAGCATATATGGAGGGCGAAAATGGCGTCGCATTCCCTGGGACTATCGCTGCACGAGGCAGCGCGGCGCATGGGTGTGCCGTTCGTCCACGAAAACGAGCCTGCCGACCGATTCGTTGACGCCAACGGCCTGCGGTTTCACTACTTGGAATGGGGCGACCCGTCCAACCCTACGGCGCTGATGCTGCACGGCGCGTCGCAACAGGGACACAGCTGGGACTTCATCAGCCTGCCCCTTTCGCCCGACTACCATGTTATTGCGCTGGACCAACGGGGCCACGGCGACTCGGACTGGGCCCCCAACGGCGACTACTCGCTGGACGCGATGGTGGCCGACCTGGACGCGGTGGTCCCCGCCCTGGGGCTGGACGCCGGCAAGTTCCACCTGATAGGCCACTCCATGGGCGGGCGCAACAGCTTCGTCTGGGCCTCGCGGCATCCGGGGGCGCTGCGGTCGCTGACCATCGTAGACACCGGCCCGGAAACAGTGGGCCGGGGGCGGCAGCGCATCCGTCAGTTTCGCGAACTGCCCGACAACCTTGACACTCTGGAGGAGTTCGCCGAGCGCATCCAGGAGTACACGGGCCGCACGCGGGAACAGGTGCTGGGGGCGCTGAAGTACAGCATACGGCTGGGGACCGACGGCAAGTGGACGTGGAAGTACGACCGGGTGATGCGCCAGCGCGGACGCCAGGACAACGGCTGGGAGCCAGGGCGCCTCTGGGAGTGCTGGCGGCGCATTGACTGCCCCACGCTGGTGGCCCGGGGCGACCGCAGCGACATCTTCTCCGACGACACGATGCAGCGCATGGGCCGGGAGATTGCGGACTGCAAGACCGTCACCATCGCCAACGCAGGGCACCTGGTGCAGGGAGACAACCCGCCCGAGTTCCTTGCCGCCGCCCGCGCACATCTGAACCGCGCGCAAGGGCTGGCAGCCGGGACGTAAAAGCGCACCAAGCGTTACAAGGCTCGACCCCACCCATCCTCATCTCCCCGAAGGATGATTGGGGCTTACAAGTTGACAAGCCAACCGCCCGCTGGTATGCGAGGGTTTGCCCAGTAGCCTGAATCATGCTGGACAAGCGACCATAACCGATACGCATACAATGATGCACCTACCATATAAACTGGTGGCTGATGGATCACCGTTCGAGGTCAACGGCTTAAGCAAATATCTCTTCAGGCGAGCGCGATTATGAGTAACTTCGTGTGGCGGTTTCCGAAGAACGATTCCAACGAAACGGAAGGCCCGAACGATGGCGGCATTACCCACTTCACCGCCAACCGCTCTGCCAACGTGATCCGGGAGTCTATACAAAATTCCCTGGACGCGCGCGCAGACGAGTCGAAACCCGTAAGTGTCAAGATCGACCTGATAGCACTGAAGCCTGAATCCTTCGACGCGAAAGGACTTATCGACGCCCTTAACGCCGCAGTTAAGTCCAACCACAACGATGACGCCCACCGGCAACAGTTCAAACGTGGGATAAGATCGCTAGGCGCCGGCAACGACGGAATAGATACCCTGCGTATCACCGACAGCAACACTACCGGCGCAAGCGACGAACCCACTCCTGACGGCAAACCCACGAAATGGGAAGCCCTGACCAAAGGCTCTGGATTGAGCGTCAAGGACCAAGCCGATGCCGGCGGATCCTACGGACTGGGGAAGCACGCTCCATTCGCAGTCACCGACATTCGCACCGTACTGTATTCCACAGCATGGTCAAGCAACAACGCCATACGCCGACGATTCCAGGGCAAGACTATTCTCGTCAGCCACGAGGATGCGGACGGAACCAGGCGCCGCCGGACAGGATACCTGGGAGCCAGCGAATTCACCCCGCTCAAGGACACTCAGATACCCTGCGCATATCAGATGAGCCAGACCGGTCTCGCAGTCTACATCCCCGGATACGCCCCTGAACCGGACTGGCAGGACCAGTGCATTAAATCAGCCGTCCGGCATTTCTTCCATGCCGTAATCACCAGGGGCCTGGAAATAACCGTGGAAGGCAGAACGGTGGCCTCCGAAACCCTTGACGAATACCGGAATCTAATCGGCGAACAGACTGCCGGGTTCATAACGGCGTCCCGCACCAGTCCGGTTGCCGAGACGGAGATCGAAGACATCGGCCGCGTCACCCTGCGCCTGGTGGTGGAAGACAACAACACCCGGGCAAGACGCCAAATCGCGCTGGTCAGGGACGCAGGGATGATGATCACCGACCGGCCCCGCGACATGAATCTGCCGCGCTTGAAAAGATTACCCTCGTACTGGAAGAGTTTCTCGGCCATCATTGAATGTCGCTCGTTGGGCCAGCCGTCGGTGCTGAGAGAATCTGAATCACCCAGCCATACCAGCATTTCCCCACAAGAAATATCCGACCCCCAACGCCGCAAAAAAGCCCAAAAAGCACTGAAAGAACTGGGTGCCTGGTGCAAAAATCAGATCGAAGCAATCGTAGCCCCGAAACCAGCCGAAGGCATAGAAAACGCTCCCGAACTGGCAAAGTATCTCGCCGTCAAGGATGAAGACGGCGGCCCCGCCAATTCAGTCGCCGGCAACCTGAAGCAATTCACTGTAACTGAACCTGTTCAGTCCAACCGGGCTCCGGCAGGCAATCGGGCCCGGCGCGGAAAAAGGGCTGCCGCTCAGACCACTGGAGGGCCGGATCAGCCCAATCCACCTCGTCAGCCTGGGAAAGGAAAGGGAAGCAAGAAAAAACAATCCGGCACAACTGCCAGAACCGCCCCCGTTGCGTTCTCTAGCACGCGCTTTCGTCCGGGCGTCAGGAGGCCGACTCACTCCATCATCGCAACCTTCGACGCTATTCCGGAAACCCTGCGCAACATTCAGTTGATGGCACCGGTCGAGGACGGACCAGACGTTCCAGTACCCATTTCCGAAGCCTACTCGGGAAGCCGAAAGCTGTCCGTGAAACATAACAAGGTCAATTCCTTCCATCCTGGCAAACAGGACCGGTGCAGCATTGAATTCCTGACGCAGGTCCCGGTCAGCAACAAGACCTACTATCTGGTATACGGAGGGAAGTGAGAATGAAATACAACCCTCAACGCAACTACCTGCATCCGGTACTGAGGCCATTCTCAGACGACTATCCCGAAGGAAGTCTAAAAACGACCATGCGCACCGACAGTACCGACAGTTCCGTGAACGTGTCGGTAACCTTCGAAGTGCTGGAACCCAGCATCCAGGATCAAATTACAAAGGGAGACGCCCTGTGCGTCGCCATGCTCTACTGCGGCTCCACACTCTATCGGGAAATGCTTCAAGCAAGAACAGGCAGCTTTACTGCGGAGAAATCAATCCGCACCGACCTGTTGCGCGGCGACGTGGAAGTGCACCCTTCGATAGTAGCCATGAATTACCTGGAACACCCATCCGGCACCACTCACCAAGAGTACGGAGCAGGGCCGGTATCCATCGCCCAATGGAGCCCTTTGGCAACGGACCAGACATGGAGGTTTCAGGTTGATCCCACAACCCGCCCTGCCAAAAGCATTTTTAACCGGGAAATAGACAAATCTCTGGCCGCCGGAGAGTTCGACATCAAATGCGACACGGCGGAAAAGTATATCAATATAACCGCGAACGCCGCTACAATGTCGGAGTTCAAGAGACTCTCTGAACATCACACCCTTCCCACTGTTTACCTCAGCGCTTTGGTGGAGGCATTAGCGGAGGTCAGGGATGTGGAAACAGAGACCAGCGTCGACGAAGACGGCTGGGTCAACTGCATCAGGAACAACCTGAAAAGACTCAACATAGACATTGGCCACCAGGACCAGCAAGGTTCTCACACTCTCTTCCGAGCAGCTCAGATGTTATTGAGCAAGCCTTTCCATCCCTTTCTGAACTCAACTGTTCAAGAAGAGGAGTAGTCGTGATAGAGTCTGCCCGCATAGTCAACGACGAGGGATACAAGGCCCTGAAACGATTGGCCGATAAAGAGCCTGAACTTTTCACCAAGTCATCCTCGCAAACATTGCAGGAAAGGATGACCCAGGAAGCCGAAACAGGCGAAGTATGGGAGTCTGTTCCGGTGGAGCTCCACGCCAGCCTGGACAGCTTGAGCGAGGAAACTGTCTCTGGACCTCGAACAGACGCGACTCACGCCAGGACACTGAGGAGCGCCCTGCCAGATCTCACCCCTTCCGCAGCCAGCAGCGAATACCTCTGGGCATCCATCAATTGCTTCGCCATTCCCGGTTACGTGCCTGTACGCTGGAGCACCAGCAACAACAAGGAGACCAAGCCATCGAACTTCGTGCGGGATCATTGGCTCCAATACTCGGGGTCGGACGGACGCAAATGGAATGCCGCCGCCCGCCTGTGGTGGATGGCGGAATTGGCTGACCGAATCGCCAACCACTCGGAACACAGCCGCGATAAACTGCTCGGAACGATGGCGGCCAACGTCAACTTTTATCATCAGACGATAGACCGGACATACATTGCGGCCAACCCGAAACTCCTGGCGGTTCTCTACGATGTCTTTCTGAACGGCAACGATCACCTGAACGCCACCAAAGCAGTCAGCGATATGCTCAAGTCTCTCAATATGCGGGCCGGCGCCAACGCCCTTGACCTGATGGACTATGACGAACTGCGCGGCATAGTTGAGGAGGCCAAGCCCCCAAAAGGGTGTAGAGGCCCCGAAACGAAGGCTGCGCCGCCGGCTTTGCGTATCCTGAGTCTGGGCGGCGGCGTACAGAGCACCGTAATGAGCCTCCTTGCTGAGGAAGGAGCACTGGGGCAGAAACCGGATTACGCAGTATTCGCGGACACAGGCTGGGAATCCCATTCAGTCTATGAAAACATCCAGTGGCTGAAATCCCGGATTTCATTCCCCATTATTCTGGCTGAAAGTGACCGGAATCTGCTGCAAGATGTCAGGCAGGGCGTGAACGCCCAGGGGCAACCCTGGATGACACTGCCCGTTTACCTGTCGGACAGGGACGGCAACCCGGCCGGCATCAACTGGCGTCAATGCACCAAGAATTACAAACTGGATCCAATCAGAAGAACTGTCCAAAGTCTGCTGGGCGTAAATCCGCGACAGATTGTTTTTCCAGAAACCCATGTAGAGATGTGGCTGGGGATAACCACCGACGAGGCAACGAGAATCAAACCCAGCAGGAACAGATGGATCACTCACCGGTATCCTCTGGTGACCGACTTTCCTATGACCCGGGACCAGTGCAAAAGATGGTTCGCAGACAGACACCCAAACCGCCGCTTGACCCGCAGCGCCTGCATTGGCTGCCCATTCAGAAGTTCTTCCAGTTGGCTGGAAGTGAAAAACAGTGATCCTGACCAGTTTGAAGAAGCCGTGCTGCTAGACCGGATGATCCGTTCACCGGAGCACAACGCGGGCCGAATGTTCCGCAAGCGCGCGTATCTTCATCACCGACGCATCCCCCTCGAAGACGCAATCGCTTTGGACCAGGAAGAGAGTCGAGAAACCAACCCGTTCATAAACGAATGTGAGGGTCATTGCGGCCTTTAGGCAGATCCCTCTTTGAGGGAGAGACCGCTTTCACAATCCCCCGTTTCACGCCTTGACTGAAATCAACTTTGCGCAACCTGACGTCAGGCGGCTTTCCCCTACGTGAACAGCCGGGGTATCAGCTCGCCCAGGGCGTAGCCAATGCCGGCGGACAGCGCACCGATGCCCAGGATTTCGAGGCCCTGGAGCAGCGGCGAGCGTTCCACCATGTGCCCCTTGACCAGGCCCAGGGCGAAAAGGCCACCCAGAGTCGCGCCCACAGACACCCCAATGCCCATACCACCGGTCAGAAAGAAATGCGGGAGCAGGGGAATGGCTGCCCCGGATATGAACGCCGCGCCCATGACCAGGGCATCCTTGACCGGATTGGCCGTTTCCTCAGCACTGATGCCCAGTTCCTTCTCCACCAGGGTCTTCAGCCAAAGGTCGCGGTCCTGGGAGATTTCATCGGCCATCTGCCGGGCTTCCCGGAATGTCATGCCTTCACGCTGGAACAAGACTACCAGCTCGGCCAGCTCCTCGGCGGGGTTAGCGTCCAGCTCGCGGGCCTCGCGCTCGATTTCAGCCCGCCGGACATCCCGCTCGGCGCGGGAGCCGAGGAGGGCCCCGGTAGCCATGGAGATCATGCCGGGCAAGGCAGCGGCCAGGCCTGCGACAACGACGGCGGTCTGGCTCTCAAAGGCGATGGCAACGCTGGTGACCAGAGCTACAGTGCTGAGCAGGCCATCCTGGGCGCCGAAGACCACCTCGCGCAGACGTCCCATACGGGCCACGCGCCAGATCTCCCGGTCTACTTCAGCGACTGCGGTGTTGTAGGTTTCGCGCCCGAAGGCCCGATCAGACGCAGCGGCCGCAGCCGAAGAGCCGTCGGGCACTGGCGGGAAGGAAACCGACGCTGGCATCACCGGAATCTCCGGCGCCGGGGGCGGTCGGCTGGCGCCGGCCTGATCGGCCAGCTTGGCCTCCAGCCCATTCAGCGCCTCGGTGAATGCCTCCAGGTGGCGACGCTCCCGCTCCATAGCCAGCGTGAAGGAATCGGCGGCTTCCTGGTTGCCTTCCTCCAGGGCCTCGCGGATCATCATGGGGTAAATGGTGGCGGCCTCCAGAGCCTCGCCTTCGATGATTCCCCGCAGGTTCTCGGCGGTAGATGCCATGTCGCCGGAAACGCGCAGATGGTTGATGCCGTGCACCGTCTCGGCGCCGGCGACTTCCTGAAATATCTGGGCTACCTCGGGATGACCCTCCTGCATCGCCCGCTGGGCGTAGGCGTTGTACTTGAGGTTGGCCAGGGCTTCGGAGACGATGGCATTCCAAAGGTTTTTCTCGGTCCTGGTAAGAACGACGGGATCGGCGGTCATGGAATTGCCCCCGCAGATGCAATCAATACAATAATATCAGGATACACTGTATCCAGAGCCTGCGCGATTCGGGGCGCGAAGAACGGCGAATCTCGTCAGCGGCGTCAGCCGCCTGGGGAGGCGTGATGGGCGATCATCTTCCAGCCTTCTCCGGTGCGGGCAAAGATGTTGGTGGCGAAGGCGGAGAAGTTGGCGGCTCGGCCCTGAACCACGCTGGTGACGCCTTCGACGCAGGTGACGCAGCCGAAGTCGCCCTGCGCCACCACGCTCAGATGGCGGACGCTGAACTGCATGAGATTGGCGTTGTCGAAGATGCGCTCCCAGCTCTCGCGGATATGCTGCCAGCCGACAATGGGCGTCCACCCAGGATGCACGCAGACGGCGCGGGCGGATGTCTCCCAGACTTCCTCCATCCGCCCGATGTCCAGGGTGTTGAAAGCGTCGTAGAAACGCTGGTTGGCGCCCTGGATTTCCTCAACGATTTCAGGTTCGTCGTTCAGCATCGCTCTCAGCGGGATGCAACTACGGTTCGCGCCCGGCGCGGACGGCCCAGTATTCCCAGGCGCGACCCATGGCGCGGGGCTGCACCTGATCATCGGACATTATGGCGACCTCTCCGGGAGACAGGTACTTCACGCCGCCCAGCTTCAGCGACTCCAGCAGCAGCCGGGCGTTGACTTGAAGGTAAACGGCAGCCATCACCGCTTCTTTGAGGGACCCGCCAGCAACGACGCAGCCGTGGCCGCGCATCAGGGCGACGCGGCGCGGGCCGAGGGCGGCGGCGAGGTCGCGACCTTGCGGCATGGTGGTCACCAGCATATTGGTGTCTCCGAAGTTGTCGCGTATGTCCCAGACGGGGATGTTGTCACCGATGAGGGCAGCGAGATGAAACACCGGCTTCAGCGGCGCGCCGGTCACGCTGAAGGGAACGACCGGCTGCGAGTGGTTGTGCACTACAGCCATCACATCAGGGCGGGCTTCGTAGACCGCGCCGTGGATGGGACGCTCGGAGTACATCTCACGGCCCTGCCGAGCAACGGGCTCACCTTCAAGGGTGAACTCCATCAGGTCATCGGACGTCACTAACGCCGGAGAGCGCGAGCAGGACAGGAAATAGCGGCCCCGGTTGCCGGGGTGGCGAATGCTGACATGGCCGTAAGCATCCACCACGTCTTCCCGGGCGAGAATGCGGTTGGCGGTGACCAGGTCGTGCAGCCAGCGCTCGAAATCGGTCATCATTGGCCTTCGCTTGGCTCCTTTACAGGCGAAGGAGACTGGGCCTAGTGAGTGGGCGAGAAAGCGGACGGCACCATGATCTTGTTTTCCTGGCTGACCAGGAACTCGCGGGTGGGCGGGGGCCAGTGGGGCGACTTGACCGCCTCTTCACGAACCCGGTTGCGCTCGTCCAGATCGCTGTAGGGCCAGATGTGAACCCACTTGTTCAGCCCGCCCAGCTCCGTATACCACGCAGCGGCGAGAGGCGAATATTCCTCGCGGTGAGGAACGGCGGCCTCCCAGCGCTTCAGGACTTCGCCCATGGAGCCTGTCTTGTAGGTGTACGAGCGCATCTCATAGATGCTGCCCAGGGCCTGGTCGCCGCCCAGCGGGCGCATGAAGGGCGCCGGGATGAATATCTCCGACTCCATCTTGACGTACATGTCCGGGTCATTGGCGGGCGGCCAGTTCGGGTCCTGGGCGGCTTCGGCCCGGACGCTGGCGCGTTCATTCAGGCTCTCGTAGGGCCAGACGTGTATTACCTGGTTCAGGGGTCCGATCTCGGTATGCCAGAAAGCGGCGAGAGGCGAGTATTTCTGCCGGTGGGGCAGCGCCTTGGCGAAGTTTTCCTCGAAAGCTGGCACACTGCCGGGTTTCAGGGTGTAGGTGCGGACTTCGTAGATCATTGCGGCGTTCTCCTGCAACGTGTTGGGGCATCGCGCCGGGGTCGGTCGCCCCCCAGTGTACCAAACGCGGGACACGCGGGCAATTTGGCGCTCCGTCAGAAGAAGTTGCTGACGTTCTTGGCCAGGAGGACGGTCTGGTCCAACACTATTTTGCGGCAGGCTATCCTGAGTCGGCCGTCTTCCCGACGGAGGATGTCCTCGCGACTGCCGACGTAGAAGTCTTCTTCGGTCTCGCCCCTGTTGCGATACATGATGAAGTTGGAGTATACCCGCAGTTCATAATCCCGCGGCCCCGGCTCGATCTCGACGTTGGAGACGAAGTGTCGAGTGCGGGACGGCGGGTCTTCGGCCCAGGCCATGCCCGAGTCGAGACGCCGTATGCGGCGGGTCAGGGAGTCTTTGTCTTCGTCCAGAATAGCCAGCTCATCTTCCCGGGAAAGCTCGCCCTCTTCGTATCGGGAGCCGTCGAGAATGGATATAGCCTTGCTATAGGCCGGATAGCGGTTGGACCGCAGCGGCGCCCAGTATTTCAAGTCGTCGGCGAGCATATCCAGCCAGTCGTCGAACCGGCGGGCATCCAGCAGCCGGGCCTCCCTGTACAGGAACTGCTCAACCTCGCGGATGATGTCGTCGCGCATTTAGCGTTTCCTCTATCGCGTCTCTAGTCCTGCCTGATACTGCGTTTCCTTATCGGCCCGGGATTATTGGCCCGGAATTATTGGACGAAACGGCGCAGCAACTCTCCGGGCTGGTTTACGTTTGGGATGGTTTACGTTCCTGATGCGCTGGCGATAACTCGCGCAAGTTCCGGCCGCCTTCGCCGCAAATAACGGGCTCTTCCAGCTACAACTCTGCCCAGCTCCCGGCAGACATCAGCTCGCTCCAGCGCTTGTAGAACTGGCGCTGGTTGCTGTCGCTATAGCGGAAATCGGCGAGCAGCGCATCATAGTCCCTGTTGTATGACTCGTGGCCCAGACCCATCTGGTAGTTGAGCATCTGGCGGCGGGCAACGACACCCCGGCTGGTGGCGGTGCATTCCTGCCAGTTGTCCATATCGTCCTGCTCGAAGGTGCCGGATGGTCCGAAGCCCCAGATGGCGCTCTTGCGGACAGCCTCTTTCACCTCTGCCGGCGCGGCTCGGTCGGCGAAGGCCCACGACCAGATCTCGACGCTGCCAGGCCCCTTGGGATGCCAGACTCGGAAGGAGTGAGAACTTCCCCTCACGACAGAGAAGTTGGGGAACACGGTGCCTACAATCGGATTCAGCATACCGGCCCGGGGGCCCAGGCGGGCTTCCAATTCGCCCCTCATTTCTTCATCGTAGTCTTTAAGAATCTGCATCGGCGCCCCGGACTGGTCTGCGCCCACCGCAATCATGCCGTGTCCGTTGCCCATCGACACCGGGCCGCCCTCCATCTTGGGCTGGGCCGTGACTCCGACGCTGAAGCCGGCGCGGATCGGCGACAGGTGAGACCACTGCACATGGTAAGCGTCGCCGATAAAATTCTCCGCCGGCATCTTCCAGTTGCAGGGAACGACCCACTTGTGTACGCCGCCGATAACCTCGGCGCCGCCTTCACGCCGGTCGAACATGGCGTCCAGATACCAGGCCATCGGGCCGAGATAGTCCGGCAGCGGCGGAGCATCCGGGGAAAAGGTGGCGAAGATGAGGCCCTTGTAGCTGTCGAGCCGGGCTACGGGGATGAGGCCCCACTTGGACTGGTCGAGTTCGTTGTAGTAGGCGTCTTGCAGGTTGGGTACGGCTTGCAGCTTCCCCTCGGCATTGAAGGCCCAGCCGTGGTAGGCGCAGATGAACGTCCCGGCGTTGCCGGAGTCGGCGCGGCACAGACGGTTGCCCCGGTGCCGGCAGATGTTCAGAAAGGCGTTGACCTTGCCCTGCCTGTCGCGGGTAACCAGCACCGGGTCCTCGCCCATGTAGGTGGTGAAAAAATCCCCCGGGCCGGGAATCTGTGTCTCGTGACACAGAAAGAGCCAGCAGCGGGCGAAAATCTGCTCCAGCTCATCCTGGTAAATGTCCTGTTCGCTGAAAATCCTGGGGCTGATCAGGCCCTGGTCTATGTCTACCAGCGAGTTTACGTTTGCGATGACCATGAGCGCCTCCCTGCGGCATCATACGTTCATGCGGCAGCCCTATGCGTCTTTGGGGGATTGTAATACAAGTGTAGTACAAGCGTGGTAAAGGTGGCAAAACCCCGATCCGGCAGCGCCGGACGTTCTCTACCCTCCGGGCTCTAACCTACAGGCTCTAATCTCCAGGCCGGTGTACCGCCGCGGTTTCGGCGTGCCGGCGGGCCAGGGACACTGTTGGGTCGTCGTCATCACCGCTGCCCATAACGCAGACTATGCCCCAGAGCCCCTCGCGGGATTCGCGGGCAGCGCGGTTCACCAGCTCATCACGGTTCTCGGGGTGCATGGTGATCTGCACTCCGCGCACGATGTGGGCGACGGCGGCCAGAGCCTCCGGCTCGCCTATCACATAGTCGGCCATATTCAGCATATCCCTGACCTGCGGCGAAAGCCGCGCCAGGTCGCCATCGCCCAGGGCCACGATGTTCAGGGCCCGCTCCCGGGAGCGAAAGGCAGCGACGAACTGGCGTGTCAGTCCAATCTGGCGAGCGTGGCCGGCCTCGTGGCCGGCCGAGCGTTCCAGAAGCTCCAGCAGAGTCAGACCAGGGAAAGAGTTGCCCGGGTTGGGCGGAGTCGCCGGGCGGGCCAATTGCTCCGGCGTCAGCCCGGTCAGCAGGGCTCGAAACCGCCGGTGAGTCGCCTCCTGACGTTCCAGCTCCTGGCGAAAATGCTCCTCCCGGCTGGGGAAAGGCGGCAGCATCTCCAACTCCCCGCGGGCGATCTTCTCCAGAGCGTCTACGTAACGCTCCGAGTCCAGGTGCAGCAGCACGTCGCGCACCGACCAGCGCTGGCCCAGAAAGGCCTCCTCGGTTTCCAGCCCTTCCAGGGATTTCAGCAGGATTCGGCGGCCCTCGTCGAGGCGTTCCAAAGCGGCGTCGCGGCGTCGCAGGATTGATTCTCGTTCTTCAGGCGTCAAGAGACTCTCCATTGCGGCATGTCTAAACGCAGCCGGGCAAACGCAACCAAACGGGATTATACCCGCCGTACACCGGAAAGGCGATGATACAATCTCTGGTATGAATGCTGGAACAAATATGGCCGGAGAGACGGTTTCCGCCATACGGCTGCGGCGGATGCTGGACAGGCTGGCAGCGGAGAGCGGGAATGACGCAGGCGCAGCGTCGCTGTACCTGTCGCCCGGAGATCGCCCGGACGCGCTGGCCCTGTCGCTTTCGGGGTGGAGCAGCCCCGTTGCGGATCTGGGAAACGCTGCGCTCCGGGACGGCTGCGGACTGGTGGGCCTGCGGGCGGGAGCGCGAGGCCTGCTGATCGCGCCCCCCTTCCCAGCGCCGGAGACGTTCCTTTCGACGGAGTGGGACGATGCGCCATTGCGACGGCTGCTGGACGCCGACTTCACCGTGGGCGTGGCGCTGGTCAGGCTGGGGCGCTTTTCAGTGTCTGTCTTTCGCCGCGGGGAGCTGCTGGAATCCAAGACAGGCTCGCGGTACGTCAAGGGCAGGCATCATGCCGGGGGAACGTCCCAACTGCGCTACACAAGGGTGCGCGAGGGGCAGATCCGGCGGCTGTACGATAAAGTTTGCGAGGAGGCCCGCACCCGGCTGGTTCCCCCGGCGGCGCAACTGGACTATCTGGTTCTGGGCGGCGACCGCTTCACGCTGAACGGGCTTCTCAAGGAGTGCCCGGCCCTGTCTGCGCTGCAGCCCATCACGCTGAAGCGGAGGCTCAACATCCGCGACCCAAAGCATGACGCGCTGCCGCAGGTCGCAGCCATGCTTACTGAGAGCCGGGTGTGGGAACTGAACTTTGCTCCCTGATTCTTAAGGCAATGCGCAAATGGCGCCCGGCATTGCCTCTGTAAGTCCATTAAGTCCATCGCTTGAAGGAACGGAGATTGCTGGATGACTCTGGAAGGTTTTGAGCAGGCGCGGCTGCTGCTGGAGTTCGACCAGGTGCTGGCGCAATTGGCGGGGTATGCCAGCACTGCGCCGGGCCGCGAAAAGGCCGGGTCGCTGGAGCCTTCCCGCGACCTGCCGGAAGCGACTGCCCGTCAGCAGGAGACTACCGAGGCCCGCCGCTACATCGACGGCGGCGGCTCGCTGGAGTTCGGGCCTGAGCAGGACATCAGCGAGCTGGTTCACCGCGCCCTGCTGGGCGGACTGCTGCGGGGCGAGGAACTGCGCGACGTTTGCGCCCTTGCCCGCGCCGCCCGCTACAACCGGAACGAACTGATCCGCAGAGAGGAACTGCCGCTCTTGTCGGGCCTGGCCGGTAATATCCCGGAACTGGGCGGCCTGGACCGGGAAATAA
Organism: Dehalococcoidia bacterium; assembly: GCA_965115955.1. GTDB lineage: Bacteria > Chloroflexota > Dehalococcoidia > Lucifugimonadales > UBA3495 > VXOI01. Next base: position 853,011 of record OZ220473.1, read on the forward strand.
GCTCGGCTGTCAGCCCGTCGGGAGAGGTGCTGGACCACGCCAGCCCGGTTCTGGGGCGGCTGAGGGCTGAATCGCGCCAGGCGCAGAACCGACTCAACGAAATCATGGAGCGCAACCTTCGGCGCTTCCAGCGGGCCGAGGTGGTGCAGGAGCCGATCATCACCCAACGCAACGGGCGGATGGTGCTGCTCATCAAGACGGAGATGCGCCACCGGGTTGCAGGCATCGTACACGACGTTTCGGACAGCGGCGCGACGGTCTTTGTGGAGCCTATGGCCGCCGTGGACATGGGCAACCGCTGGCGCGAAGCCCGGCTGGCCGAAGAGCGCGAGGTGGAACGAGTGCTGCGCCAGCTATCCGCCCGTGTCGGCGATGTCGCAGAAGACCTGCTGCTGGCCCTGGACATCGTAGCCCGGCTGGACCTGGACGCAGCCAAAGCCCGATACTCGTCGGCCCTTCGCGCCGCGCCGCCGGTCATACCCGACCCCGCTTCGCTCCATTGCCGCAGCGGGAACGCCGGGGAAGGCGCCTATGGCGGGCAGACCGCACCCCGCCGCCTGCGGCTGAGCCGCGCCCGGCACCCGCTGCTGACCGGCAACGTGGTGCCCATCAGCCTGTCGCTGGACTCGGAGCGCAGAGTGCTGCTCATCACCGGCCCCAACGCCGGCGGCAAGACCGTGGCCCTCAAGACCATCGGCCTTCTGGCGATGATGGCCCATGCCGGCCTGCACGTCCCCGCCGATGACGCCGAATTCCCGGAGTTCGACGGCATCTACGCCGACATAGGCGACCAGCAGAGCATCCAGCAGTCCCTTTCAACCTTCAGCTCGCACATCACCAACCTGCTGAACATCATGCAGCGGGCCACGGGCCGCTCCCTGGTGCTGGTCGACGAGCTGGGCGCCAGCACCGACCCCGAGGAGGGCGCAGCCCTGGCCAGCGCCATGCTGCGCCACTTCCAGCGCCTGGGCGTGTTCCTGGTCGGCACCACCCATCAGCGCGGAGTTGCCCGCACAGTGCAGGAACACCCGGGAATGGTCAACGCCAGTGTGGATCTGGACCCGGCGACTCTGGCTCCCACGTACCGGCTCACTGTGGGGCTGCCGGGACGCAGCTACGCCCTGACCATCGCATCGCGGCTGGGTCTGCCCCAGGAAATCATCGACGACGCCAGCGAGGGAGTATCTCCGGCTGAGCAGGCCACTGATACGCTCCTGCGGGAACTGCAGCAGGAACGGCAGACGGTGGAGCGGCTGAAAGAGGAGGCCGAGTCAGCGCGCCTGGCCGCTGCCCGGATGCGGCAGGAGCTGGAATCTCAGTTGGCCTCGGTAGAGTCCGCCAAGGCCGAGCTCGTTGAAGAGGCGCGCCGCGAACTGCAACTGCGAACCGGCAGCATCCTGGAGCGGCTTCAACAGGCGGAACGGGCGATGGAGCTGGCAGGCCCGGCGGTGCGGGGCGCCGCCGGACGGGAGCAGCCGGAGGAATTGCAGGAGAGCCAGCGCGTCATGCGCGAGGTGCAGCGGGAACTGGACTCCGCCGACTGGCAGCCCATCGAAATCAGGCGCACTCCCTGGCAGGAACGGCTCAAGAGCGGCGACCTGGTGTACGTCCGGGGCATCAGCCAGCCGGTGGAGGTCATCAGCCCGCCGGCCAAGCCCTCGGATTCAGGACAGGCGCAGCGGGTGGAAGTGCTGCTGGGAACGATGCGGGCCAGAATTCCTGTCTACCAGTTGCGCAGCCTGGCCGAAGAGCGCACGGATTCCCCTCGGATTCGCTCCGCCGCTGCCGCAGGAGTGCAGGGCGTCTACCTGGACCGCGCCCGGAATCGTCCGCCGGCGCCGCGCCGTCCCGACCCGGAGATGGATCTGCGCGGGATGAGGGTCGACGAGGCCGTGGCCCGGGTGGACACGGCCCTCAACGACGCCGCCCTGGACGGCGCGGGAATGCTTCGCATCATCCACGGCAGAGGCACAGGCGCCCTGCGACGCGCCATCCGGGAGTACCTGTCCGGCCATCCGCTGGTAGAATCGGCCGCTGAAGGCGAAGGGCCCGGCGGCGACGGCGTAACCGTAGCGCATCTGCGGTAGAACGCTCTTCAACATCCAGCGCCAAAAAGCATACGGGCCGCCTGAACAACCATCCCGTAGCGCCCGGAAACCCGCGAATAGGCCAAGGTACATCAGGAACGTATAAAGACCATCCCGCAACGCCCTGATCCCCGCGAATAGACTGAGATGCAGCGGGAATGGATAAAGACTTCCCGCAACGCCCGGAAACCCGTAACGCCCGGAGACGGCGAAACGCCTTGCCGATTACAGCCCCTGAAACCAGGGCTGGCGGCGGTTGGCGAAAGCCCTGATGCCTTCCTGGAAGTCCTGGGTGCGGGCGGTGCGGGCGAAAGCTTCGGTTTCGGCGTCGAGCTGCTCCTCCAGCGTGGAGTCCCAGGAACGCTCGTACAGTTCCTTGACCCGTCCGTAGGCGATGGTGGGGCCAGCGGCGAGGCGGGTAGCCGTTTCCAGGGCATGGCGGTCCAGATCCTCGTCGGGGCATACCTGCGACACCAGCCCCAGTTCCAGCGCGCGGGGAGCGCCAATGGGCTGGGATGCCAGGTACAGTTCCATAGCCCTTCCCGTCCCCAGTAAACGGGGCAGAAGCCAGGTGGAGCCGCCGTCGGCGGGGGCGCCGATGTTGGCGTAGGCCATCAGGAAGCGGGCGCTCTGGGCGGACACCCGCAAGTCGGCGGCCAGCGCCAGGCTGAACCCCGCTCCCGCCGCCGCTCCGTTGATTCCCGCCACCACTGGCTTGGGCAGCCGACGCAGAGGCAGCACGACCTGAGCGTGCAGGGCTCCGGCCAGATCGCGGATGGCTTGCGATATTCCGCCAGACCCGCTTCCTTCCAGCGTTGCCGCCAACTGCCGCACGTTAGCCCCGGCGCAGAAGGCCCCGCCCGCTCCGGTCAGCAGAACGGCCCGGACGCTGGGCAGCGCGCACTGCTCCACGGCCCGCCCAAGGGTGCCAATCATCTCCGGCGTCAGGGCGTTGCGCGTTTCGGGACTGTCCAGCGTAATGATTCCTACGGCTCCCGAAGTGGTGAACCTGACCGATTCGTCCGGCATTGCAGGGGCTCCTTTCCCGGATTTCCGCTTTCGCGGTAAGGCGGATTTGCGGGAGGTATGGGGGACGGGGTTCAGCCTTCTGCGCCGTGGGTGTTCCAGGCCTCGGCGCAGGCGCGGGCCACGGCCTCGGGAACGGCGCGGTCCAGGGACCAGGGGATGACCCGTTCCGGCGTGGGCTCAGGTATCAGGGCCGCCAGCGCCTCGCCGGCCGCCAGCTTCATGCTGGTGGTGATGCGACTGGCTTTGGCGTCCAGCGCGCCCCGGAACACGCCGGGGAAGACCAGGCTGTTGTTGATCTGGTTGGGGAAGTCGCTGCGGCCCGTTCCCACTACGGCGGCACCGGCCGCCCCGGCCAGGTCGGGCATGATCTCGGGCACCGGGTTAGCCATGGCGAAGACGACGGAGTCTCTGGCCATGGCGGATATCATCTCGGGCGTTACCATGTCGGCCACGGCCAGGCCGATGAACACATCAGCGCCGCGCAGGGCCTCGGCGATGCCGCCGGTGCGGTTCTCAGGGTTGGTGGTGTCGAGCATGGACGACTTGATGGGGGTCAGGTCGCTGCGGCCCCGGTGGATGATGCCCACGCTGTCTACCAGGATGATATTGGCAGCGCCGTAGTCCATCAGCAGCTTGGCGGATGCGATTCCGCCGGCCCCGGCTCCGGCGAACACGAAGGACGAGTCCTCAATCTTCCGGCCCGTGACCGCCAGACCGTTGATAACCGCTGCCAGGACGGCGATGGCGGTGCCGTGCTGGTCGTCGTGGAATACGGGAATGCCCAGGTCCTGAAGAGCGTCTTCGATGTCGAAGCACTTGGGCGCGGCGATGTCTTCGAGGTTGACGCCGCCCAGGCTGGGCGCGATGGCCCGCACCGTGTTGACGATGGCGTCGGGGTCCTGGGACGCTACGCATATCGGGTAGGCGTCAACGCCGCCCAGGGCCTTGAACAGGATGGACTTGCCCTCCATCACAGGCATGGCGGCCTCGGCGCCGATGTTGCCCAGACCCAGCACCGCCGAGCCGTCGGTGACCACGGCGATGGTGTTGCCGCGGTTGGTAAGGTTGTAGGACTCCGCAGGGTCGGCGTGAATCGCCATGCACACCGACGCCACGCCAGGGGTGTAGGCAATGGACAGTTCCTCCAGCGTTTCCACCGTCATTTTGGAAGCGACGCTGACTTTGCCGCGGCTCTCCCGGTGCCGCCGGATGGCCTCTGTTCCGTAGTCCGTTGTCATGGTAAGCACTCCTGACGTGGTTTGGGTGAGTTGGGCTGGAGCGATGGCGTCTGCCAGTCAGCTTCTCCTCGCGTTCATCAGCGCGTGAACGGCGAATGCGCGCCGCTCCACAATAGGGGCGTATGAGAATCGCCGGATAGCGGTCTCTGCCTCGTTGATAAATTGTATGACTTCGGCTTTGGCCGGTACCGTACCATCAGGATCGTAGTCTGCGCTGTAACGCAGTAGCTGCATATCGGCGAAAATCTGGGCGAAATTTTTTATTTCTGACGAGAAATTCGCCATTGCAGAACGCTCCTGGCAGCGGTTCCGGGCTTCTCCATGCTGCAATGACCGGTAGACCCGACGCCAGGCAGATTGATCGCGTTTGGCTCCCGTCCCCCCGACAAGCGTGTCGGCGCAACATGCCGCCAGGCAGTGAAACAGGGCGTAATATGCTGTGCTAACAGCGCGGCGCAGATTAGTCTCCGGCGGGCGGCCCGGGCCAGACTGGTTTGCCAGCAGTCTGGCCGTGGCAATGAAATCAAGCGCCTGCACGCTCTGTTATCCCCCGTCCGTAATACTTCCATTCGTCCACCCCCATATACGAGGTGCTGAAGGAAGGCCATATACCCATACCATCCAGCGTATCCGCGAGATGAACACGGAGCGCAAGAGTCCGCTCAGGGTCCAAGTTGTCCTGGTTTCCGTCAAACACGATCCAGATGCGGAGATAATCGTCGCCATACTGGTCAACTTCCCGGGCGATCACAACAGGGTCGAACACGAACTTGTCCTGAAACCCTTCATGGAGATATTCCAGGATGAATTTCGTTATTTCCTCCCTGATTTCCGGTGTCAGCGTTATCTTTTCCATATCCGCCCCTCAATCCGCCAAATTTGATTCTCGCTTTCCTGCGTCGGGAGTCGCGCCGGGATCAGAGCCGCGCTTCAACCTGCCGGGCAGGCGGCAAGCCCCGTCGCATTGAGGGTCACGCCAGGGGATTGCCGCTATCCTCGCTATCGCGTCACGGCGCCTTCAGACGCCGAGGAAGCCAGCCTGGCGTATTTGGCCAGGGCGCCGGTGGTGTAGTTGGGCGGCAGGGGCTGCCAGGCTTTGCGGCGGTCGGTCAGTTCCTCCTCAGTCAGCATGACGTTCAGTTGGCGGGCGGGGATGTCCAAAATGACTTCGTCGCCCTCCCGAAGCAGGGCGATGGGGCCGCCCACGGCCGCTTCGGGGGCCACGTGGCCCACCATCGGGCCGTGGCTGGCTCCCGAGAAGCGCCCATCCGTAACCAGCGCCACATCGTCGCCCAGGCCCTGACCCACTATGGCCGCCGTTACCGCCAGCATCTCCTGCATACCAGGCCCGCCCTTAGGCCCTTCGTAGCGGATGATCACGATGTCGCCTGCCTTGATTTCGCCGCGCTGAATGGCCTGGAACGCGGCCGGTTCCTGGTCGAAGACGCGGGCCGGCCCGCGATAGACCCGCTCCTGATGCCCAGCCACCTTGATGACCGCGCCGTCTGGAGCCAGGTTGCCTCGCAGAATAGCCAGGCCGCCTGTCGGGCTGCGAGGAGCGTCCACCTGCGTTACCACCGGCTGGTCGTCAACAACGGTGATTCCCTCCAGGTTTTCGGACAGGGTCTTTCCGGTAACGGTCATAGCGTCGCCGTGAAGCAGGCCCGCCGCCAGCAGCCGCTTCATTACCAGCGCGACCCCGCCGTAGCGCGACAGGTCGGCCATCACATAGCGACCGGCCGGCTTCATGTCGGCGATGTAGGGCGTGCCGGCGCTGATGCGCTCGAAGTCCTCCAGCCCCAGGGGAACGCCGGCCTCGCTGGCGATGGCCAGCAGGTGCAGAACGATGTTCGTCGAACCGCCCATGGCCACACCTACGGTGATGGCGTTCTCGAAAGCCTGCCTGGTCATTATGTCGCGGGGGCGCACATCCTCCTCCAGCAAGCGCATCAGGACGCGGCCCACATCGCGGGCCTCGCCCACTTTGCGAGGGTCTATGGCCGGGATAGAGGCATCGCCTGGGAGGGACATGCCCATCACCTCGATGGCGATGGACATGGTGTTGGCGGTGAACAGGCCAGCGCAGGAACCCTCGCCGGGGCAGGCGGCGCACTCCAGGGCGCGCAGCTCCTCGAAGGTAACGTCGCCTTTGGCGTAGGCTCCCACCGCCTCGAACACGTCCTGAATATTCACATCCCTGCCGTTGTGCTGGCCGGGCATAATGGAGCCGCCATACATGAATATGGCCGGTACGTTAAGCCTGGCGATAGCCATCATGCAGCCGGGCATATTCTTGTCGCAGCCGGCGATGGTGACCAGACCGTCCATACGCTCGCCGTAGGTGACCAGCTCGATGGAGTCGGCTATGACTTCGCGGCTGACCAGCGACGTCTTCATGCCTTCGGTTCCCATGGAGATTCCGTCGCTGACGGTGATGGTGCCGAACTCGAAGGGCACTCCATCCGCAGCGCGGATGCCCTCCTTAACACCCCTGGCGAAGCGGTCGAGGTGGACGTTGCAGGGGGTAACGTCGCTGGCCAGGTTGGCGATGGCGACGAAGGGCTTTTCCATGTCTTCCTGGGTGATGCCCATAGCCATCAGCATAGCGCGGGCCGGCGCGCGCTGCGGGTCGTGGGTGATCTCGGCGCTGCGGTGCTTGGTGCTGGCGGGCTTGTTCATGGTGGCCACAGAGTCATCTCCTTTGACTTGCGCTTCGCTCTTCCGGACTGGAAAAGGGCCGGATGCGGCGAGGAGGCTATGCTGCTGCCGCGGGCCGCAAGATTCAGTAACAGGGAACGCCTATCGCGCAATTATAGGTTGCGGCACAAGGCGGCACAAGGCGGCTCTGGGGGCAGCGTTGCCATATCAGGCGTCGCAACCACCTGCCATATTGCTGACTGCGGGAATCCGGATTCCCGCAGTCAGCAATATCCCGGCCTTCAATGAGCGAAAACCCCGTAATGAAGACCGACGCTGAAGATGGAGCAACATCGCAATGCCGGGCGCGGCGGCCAGACAGGGGTGTCTCGGAGGCAGGCTATGCTGCTTTCGACCAGCGTTTTCTCCCCGGCCGGCGCGTGGAAGGGACGTCCATGCCCCAGGAATGTCAACGTGGCCCCACGATGATGGGCATTCTCGACTTGTGTTGTATGTTGCAGCAAGCCATAGGGCTGCCGATCATCCCGGCGCTCTTTCCGCATCCTCCGGTTCGTAGGCGCAGGCAGGACGGCTGTCTGTAACCGGGGATTCGGCATCCGCCCGTGACGGGGAAAGGGGCGCCTTCGGGACGCCCCTTTGCGTCGTCCGGGTGGGTGCGCGGGTCAGGCGCTCTGGCGTCCTGCCAGGAAGGCTCCGCCCGCCGCCAATACTCCCACGATGGCGATGATCAGCGCTACGATGGCCAGCGCTCCGCCGCCTCCGGCTTCGCCCTCAGGTCCCGCAGGCCCTACGGCTCCGGTCTGCCCGTCCGCTCCGGCGGGGCCGGCTGGCCCGGCAGGACCCTGCGGGCCGGTCGCTCCGTCCGCCCCTACAGGGCCGGCAGGACCGGCTGGGCCCATCGGGCCGGGCTCTCCGTCCGCTCCGGCGGGGCCGGCCCGGCCGGCGGGACCCTCCGGGCCCATCTCTCCTTCGGGGCCGGGCTCGCCGGGGTCGCCCTTGTCTCCCTTCAGGCCTCTGGGGCCTCGCATCTGCGCCCGCATCTGCGCTTCCGTCAGCGTCGGGGCCGGCGTCGCTGTCGGAGACGGCGCCTCTCCGCTGTACGCCATCAGATCCAGCATCATACGGTCTCCCGCCGTCCCCTTCATCACCTCTTCTTCGGTCATCGCCATGTATTCCATGGCTTCTTCTCCCCCGCCCGTCATCAGCGAGAGCATCAGCGTGTCTCCCTCTTCTCCGCCGGTGATCTGGAGACGGTAGCGGCCTTCGTCGTCGAACACCATGCCCTCGCCTACCTTCTCATCCCCGGCCATGGCCACCACCATCGCTCCCATCATCGCCGGCTCTCCGTCCAGCATCGCCGAGCCCACTATCAGATACGGCGGCCCCTGCTGCGCCAGCGCCGCCGCCGGCAGCGTCGCCAGCAGCGCCAGCACGCCCAGCAGGGCCGCTATCCTGCTCTTCCTCATACCCTACTCCTCGTTCCTGTCTTCCCCGTCTGCCGATGGCCGTCCGGACGCTCCGCCCGGCGGCTGTGGGAAGCCGCCCCAGGTATCCGGGGCGGCTTCCCCCTGTTTACGTCAGCCTCTGCGTCAGGCGCAGGCTAGTTGATTGCGTAGTAGTTGGTTCCCGGCTGCAGCATCTTCCCGTTGAACTCCACCGGCTCCCCGGCGCTGATTATGATGGCTACTATGTATCCGCTCTTAACCTCTTTCAGCGTGTTGAACTCCATGAACTCCGGGTCGGGGTCATAGAAGCTCCACGTCTGCGTCACCGCGTCCAGATACCACACACGCACCAGCCGATCGCCCAGCGAGCCGAACACGTCCTCCGGCGCTGTCGGCGGCGCTTCCTTCACCACCTCCAGGAACTTCGTCACCGTGTCCGAGCCTACCTTCACCTTCACCGTGTATCGACCGGGGTCAAGCTTCGGCACCAGTATTCCGGTCGCGCTGAACGAGCCGTCGGCGTTGGTCGTCGGCACCGGCACCGGGCGCACGTCCGTCGTTCCGATCATTATCTCGTCCACCGCCAGGAACCCGGCGAAATTCTGTCCGCTGACGGTCACCCGGCCTCCGGATGTCACCATCGCCGGGCTGAAGCTGATCGTCTCCTGCGGCGTGCTGTGTTCCGCCTCGGCGCTCACCTGGTTGGCATCGTTCTCCGCCAGCTGCGAGGTCGCCTTCACCCTGTGCGTCTCGCCTGTCTGGGCGAAGGTTGGCACCGTCATCGCTGCGCTGAACCCGCCGCCGGCGTTGGTGCTGGCGTTGCCCAGCGGCCGGGTTCTGGCCGTCGAGCCGGGGCCTACGGCATAAGATATCTGCACCAGGTCGTTGGCCGGGAAGCCTGTGCCGCTTACCGTTATGCTGCTGCCTATCCCGCTCTCCGTCGGGGTCACCGTCAGCATCGCCTTCGGGATTGTCAAAGTCGCCCGGCCTACCCGGCCCGACTTGTCCTTGAACTGCACCGTGCGCTCTCCGGTTTTGGCTTCCTCAGGCACCGTGAAGGTGACTGATATTCTGCCGCCGGAGTCCACCGATATGCTGGCCAGGCTGTCCACGCCTTCGGCGTCGCTGCCGCCGACTTTCAGCTCGGTGTCTCCGCTGCCGCTGGAGGTGAACCCGGAACCCTGCACCGTCACTTCCTGCCCGGCAACCGCGGTGGACGGGGAGAGCGTCAGCGTCTTGGCTCCGATGGTGAGGGTCTTGCGCATCACCTGGGTGCCTACGGTTACCTTCAGCGGGTATCTGCCAGGCTCCAGAGTGGAGGGTACGGTCACCTTGAACGACGCCGCCTGCTTGTCGGTGATGCTGGCGGCGGGCGCATCCGTGGCGCCGAACATCGCCATCGTGCTGACGCTGCTCCCGTTGGGGGCGGCTGTCACGTCCTTCAGGGTGACGGTGATCTGCTCTCCCGGCGCCGGGCTTTCGGGGCTGACGGTGAAGCTCGGGTCTACGGTGAACATCACCGTGGCTTCGCCTTCCGATTCTTTGGCTGTGATGGTGTTCGCGCCGGCGGCGAATATGCTGCTGCCGCTGGAGTCCTTGGCGTCGGCCATCACTTTCATGGTAAACATGCCGTCTTCGGCGACGGCGGTTCCCAGGCTGTTGTCGCCTACCATGACCGTGATGGTCTCGTCGTCGTTGAAGCCCTTGCCGGTCAGGGTGATTTCCGCGCCCCGGATCCCGTTCATCGGGGCGGCCTTCACGGTCCGCACCACATCGGCAAAGTTGAAGAATGCGGCGTCTTTAGCAGCGGTGTCTTCCGACATGACCGATACGGGATAGAGGCCGGCGTGTTTCGGCAGGGTGATGCCGGCTCTTCTGCTGAAGATTATGTCGGCAGTGTTGGACGCAACCAGGGCGCTCGCGATTCCGGTCTCTTCTCCGGTTCCGGCTTTTGTGCGGAAGGTGAGGGTTACCGTGGTTCCATCGACTTCGACGTCTCCAGGGGATGCGTCTTGATCGCTAGTCACGCTGGAAATGATGGTGACGTCATCGGGGTCTATGGAGGACGGCACGCCGAATTCCTTGAAGTCTATGGTTATTTCGTCTCTGTCGCTGGCGGCGATCCCCGCCTTCAGCGTGAGCTTCTGCGCAGAGCCGGCCTCCCTGTCGCCGACGTCGTTGGCATAGTGTAAGACCTGCGTTTTAGATGCCAGTAATTGAGCCGGCCTGGGCGGCAGCATCCTGCCAGGAGTAATCATGTATGTGACGTACTTGGTTTCCTTGAGTGTATGTTCAGCAGGGGGAGTTCCGCTGGAGGGCACTCTGTCTTTATCAGTTGCGTTAATACTAATGTGGCGCGGCAGGAAACGATTGGCCTTCAGCTTGAACTCTATCGCGATAATATCATTGTGATCAGCGTCGCCGTCCCATACGTGTCCGTCGGCTGTTCTGGTTGCTAGGACCTTGCTTGTTTCTATTTCGGTTCTCGCCCAGTTTGAGGTGCTTTCGTATTTGAAGACCTTGGTGTTGTTGATAAGGTCCTGGGCGTCAGCGTACCAGTTATCTGCTCTCGTGAAGAATACATTACCCGGGTAACCGACTTTGTTCCTGGAACCCTCGGTCCAGCTGTAGTAGAACGTGACGTGCGTCGCACTGCTCGGAACTTCCACGCTGTTCCACGTTGATGCCGGCGTTCCGCCTGCCGGGGGGCTGGCGGCGGCTTCGCCGACCATGGCAATCATCTTGTCCAGAGCCGCGTTGCCGGCGTTGGTACCGCCATGAGCGTCGTCGCCGCCGTCATGGGCGCCGACGCCGGGCGAGAATACGCCCGCAGCGAACATGACGGCCAGCAATGCCGCCGCCATGAGCAGGGCCATCCCCGCAGATTTTCCAAGTATCCGGCTCATTCTTCCACCTCTTCTCTGTGAGACTGATTTTGCGCCGCAGCTCCTGTGCTGCGGTTAACTGCCTGGAATTATACCCCCCCCCCCCCCCCCCGGCCTGTCAAGAGGTTGGACGGGCAATTCCCCCGGTTGTTTCGATACGGGCGCAGAGGAGGAACACGGAATACCAAATCTGCCGATGGCAGGCCGGACGCTCCGCCCGGAGGCTGTAGACTAGTGTACCTGCGACAAGCGGGGACAGAGAAGCCGCCCCAAGTATCCGGGGCGGCTGGATGTAAAGCCGGAGCCCTGCACCGTCACTTCCTGCCCGGCCACCGCTGTGGACGGGGAGAGCGTCAGCGTCTTGGCTCCGATGGGCAGCGCCCTCCGGATGATCCGGCTGCCTGCGGCCGCCTTGAGCGGATATCTGCCCGGCTCCAGGCTGGCGGGAACCGCTGCCTTGGCTGACGCCGCTTCTGCTGGAGGCTGCTGCTACACCCTTCAGGGTGTCGGCGTCCGGCGACTTGCTCGCCGGGCTTTCATGGTGAAGCTACGGGCTATTACCCGCCGGGCTGGGTCCAAATCTTTCGCCGGAATTTCGACCAGCTGTTGCACTCGTCGGAACGGGACCACACCAGCACTGCGTACTCGGTTCCCGGAGCCAGACCAGTGAGGTTTACTGTCGTACCGCTCGTATTGGTGTGGTCAACGACCTCGGTTCGGTCCACATTGCCGCCGGGCTCCCATAGCACCACCTTGTAGCGATATTGCCGCTGCGTCGCTGAAGAGCGCCGATGTTCTTTATCATCCGCAGCCCTGGACTTGCGCCAGGACACCGTAGCGTTAGTCCCTCCTTCCGCCGGGGTTACTTTCAGATTCCGTACCGGCGGAGACAGGTTCTTCATGTTGAACATGACCTCGGCTTCGCCATCCGATTCTTTGGCCTTGATCATGTTCTCGCCAGGAGTGAATACTCTGCCGCCGTTGGAGTCTCCGGGGGCGCTCGGCACATCCAGCGTGAACACGCCGTAGGATTGGCGGAGGGAGTGGTTGACTACAGGCATTGATGATCCTTACTTGAAATATGCCCTGTTCTGCCGCAGCACGGCGGAGGGGGACGACGGAGAACTGAACCTGAACGGCATCGTGGATCTGATCGACCTGCCGGAACCGCAGCCGGACGGCGGGGGCGGACCAGTGCTTGCAGAGGTAGACCTGAACCTCGCCTTCTGCATCGGAGGCGCACTGCCGGGCGACCATCGCCTGTTCGTCGCTCTGAAGGCACCGGGAGTTCCCCTGGAAACTCCTCCGGCCCAGCGGGTACAGTGGGATGAGGGCATCCTGTTCCAGCGCTGGATCAAGACCTTCCGCATTCCGGTACAGGCCCCGGGGCAGCATTCCGCAGCCATCCTGTTCGACGGCATACCACTAGGAGAGGCCAGCTTTCTGGTGCGCTTCCGGCCGCATGACAGATAGCGCTCCCGCTGCGGAGCTGCCGGAGGATGGCGGCAGCCCGGCGCGAAATTCGACTGCGCCGTTCCAGAACTGAGGGCAAATGAACCCCCACACAGACAGTGCGCCGGTGCACGGAGCAGGCAGACTGGCCTTGACACAGTTCCCGGCCCGGAGCGATAAAATCAATGGCGGTCGCCGATGCGCTGACCCTGGCCTGCACGGAATCTGTTTCTGCGATGGGTTGTGCAGGCCGGATGATGAGCGCCGCATAAGGGAAACATCCAACTGCGTAAGAGACGGTGAGAGTCTGGCCTGCCGTTGACAAGCAGGTAGATTCAAGCCCGTAGAATAAGGAAACGGAATATACAGCTTTACAGGAGGAAGGGATATGTCATACACGCCGAAGAGCCTGGGACACCTGGTCATGCGGGTTAGAGACCTGGAGCGCTCCGTGGACTTCTACACCCGTGTCATGGGGCTGACCGTCATGGAAAAGACCGCCAGCGGGACGGTGTTCATGTCGGCCAACACCGAGAAATCCCACGAACTGGCCATACGCGCCATAGGCATGGACGCCGACGGCCCCGACCACTCCATCGTCGGTCAGGCGCACATGGCTTGGCAAATGGAGACCTTCGAGGATTTGCAGGAACTTTACGACCGGATGAAGCAGAACAACGCCCGCATTCAGCGTATTGGCGACCACGGCATCTCGCTGGGCGTTTACCTGCTGGACCCCGACGACAATGAGATCGAGGTCTACTATGAACTGCCCAGGGCGGACTGGGAGCGCCATCCCGAGAAGGGATTGTTCGGAAACCTGTTCCCCCTCCAGCTCGAAGAGCGCGTCCCCGTGGGCAGAGACTAACCTAACCTTGTCAGAGCGAAGCCATTAACGTCTGAAGCCAATACCGGGGCGGACAGCGCCTCCGCCCCGGAACTGCCGGCCACAGCCTCGACCCTGGCGCTCATGCTCCGCGAGAGCGCACCCCTCACCGACTCGTGTTCCAGTCCGGGGCGGATACCTGCTGTCGGGCAGGCGGGAGTTCTCTGGCGGCTGCAACGCCGCCGACCGGATAATGCCGGGCGTTACTGGCATCGGCGAGCGGAGCCGGGCGCTTATGCCGCGCCGGGGCTTCGCACACCAGGAATACCCGGACACTGAGTATTCCCAACTTGCGCCAGCGTCAGAAAAGAATGCGGTTCGGGCAGGGCGGCTTGCGTCGCAGCCGGGAGTTCGGCATCCGCCCGTGACGGGGAAAGGGGCGCCTTCGGGACGCCCCTTTGCGGTGTGTCTGGGTTGGTGAGCGGGTCAGGCGCTCTGGCGGCCTGCCAGGAAGGCTCCGCCCGCCGCCAATACCCCTACGATGGCGATGATCAGCGCTACTATGGCCAGCGCTCCGCCGCCGCCGGCTTCGCCCTCAGGTCCCGCAGGCCCTACGGCTCCGGTCTGTCCGTCCGCTCCGGCGGGGCCGGCTGGCCCGGCGGGGCCCTGCGGGCCGGTTGCTCCGTCCGCCCCTACAGGGCCGGCTGGTCCGGCTGGGCCCATCGGGCCGGGCTCTCCGTCCGCTCCGGCGGGTCCGGCCCGGCCGGCGGGACCCTCCGGCCCCATCTCTCCTTCGGGGCCGGGCTCGCCGGGGTCGCCCTTGTCTCCCTTCAGGCCTCTGGGGCCTCGCATCTGCGCCCGCATCTGCGCTTCCGTCAGCGTCGGGGCTGGCGTCGCCGTCGGAGACGGCGGCTCTCCGCTGTGCGCCATCAGATCCAGCATCATCCTGTCTCCCGCCGTCCCCTTCATCACATCTTCTTCGGTCATCGCCATGTATTCCATGGCTTCCTCTCCCTCGCCCGTCATCAGCGAGAGCATCAGCGTGTCTCCCTCTTCCCCGCCGGTGATCTGGAGACGGTAGCGGCCTTCGTTGTCGAACACCATCCCTTCGCCTACCTTCTCATCCCCGGCCATGGCCACCACCATCGCTCCCATCATCGCCGGCTCTCCGTCCAGCATCGCAGACCCTACTATCAGATACGGCGGCCCCTGCTGCGCCAGCGCCGCCGCCGGCAGCGTCGCCAACGTCGCCAGCACGCTCAGCAGGGCCGCTATCCTGCTCTTCCTCATCCCTTACTCCTCGATTCGTCTTCCGGTTTGCCTATGGCCGGCTGAACCCGACATATCGGGCGTCGGGTTCAGCCTCTGCGTCTTGCGCAGGCTAGTTGATGGCGTAGTAGTTGGTTCCCGGCTGCAGCATCTTCCCGTTGAACTCCACCGGCTCCCCGGCGCTGATTATGATGGCTACTATGTATCCGCTCTTGACCTCTTTCAGCGTGTTGAACTCCATGAACTCCGGGTCGGGGTCATAGAAGCTCCAGGTCTGCGTCACCGCGTCCAGATACCACACACGCACCAGACGGTCGCCCAGCGAGCCGAACACGTCCTCAGGCGCCGTCGGCGGCGCTTCCTTCACCACCTCCAGGAACTTCGTCACCGTGTCCGAGCCTACCTTCACCTTCACCGTGTACCGACCCGGATCCAGCTTCGGCACCAGTATCCCGGTCGCGCTGAACGAGCCGTCGGCGTTGGTCGTCGGCACCGGCACCGGACGCACGTCCGTCGTCCCGATCATTATCTCGTCCACCGCCAGGAACCCGGCGAAGTTCTGTCCGCTGACGGTCACCCGGCCTCCGGATGTCACCATCGCCGGGCTGAAGCTGATCGTCTCCTGCGGCGTGCTGTGTTCCGCCTCGGCGCTCACCTGGTTGGCATCGTTCTCCGCCAACTGCGAGGTCGCCTTCACCCTGTGCGTCTCGCCTGTCTGGGCGAAGGTGGGCACCGTCATCGCTGCGCTGAACCCGCCGCCGGCGTTGGTGCTGGCGTTGCCCAGCGGCCGTGTTCTGGCCGTCGAGCCGGGGCCTACGGCATAAGATATCTGCACCAGGTCGTTGGCCGGGAAGCCTGTGCCGCTTACCGTGATGCTGCTGCCTATCCCGCTCTCCGTCGGGGTCACCGTCAGCATCGCCTTCGGGATTGTCAAAGTGGCCCGGCCTACCCGGCCCGACTTGTCCTTGAACTGCACCGTGCGTTCGCCGGTCTTGGCTTCCTCAGGCACCGTGAAGGTGACCGATATTCTGCCGCCGGAGTCCACCGATATGCTGGTCAGGCTGTCTACGCCTTCGGCGTCGTTGCCGCCGACTTTCAGCTCGGTGTCTCCGGTTCCGCTGGAGGTGAACCCTGAGCCTTGCACCGTCACTTCCTGCCCGGCCACTGCCGTGGACGGGGAGAGCGTCAGCGTCTTGGCGCCGATGGTGAGGGTCTTGCGCATCACCTGGCTGCCCACGGTCACCTTGAGCGGGTATCTGCCAGGCTCCAGGGTGGAGGGTACGGTCACCTTGAACGACGCCGCCTGCTTGTCGGCGATGCTGGCGTCGGCGGACACCGAGCCGAACATCGCCATCGTGCTGACGCTGCTCCCGTTGGGAGCGGCTGCCACGTCCTTCAGGGTGACGGTGATCTGCTCTCCGGGCGCAGGGCTTTCGGGGCTGATGGTGAAGCTCGGGTCTATGGTGAACATCACCGTGGCTTCGCCGTCCGATTCTTTGGCCTTGATGGTGTTCGCGCCGGCGGCGAATATGTTGTTGCCGCTGCCGTCCTTGGCGTCGGCCATCACTTTCATGGTGAACATGCCGTCTTCGGCGACGGCGGTTCCCAGGCTGTTGTCGCCGACCATGACCGTGATGGTCTCGTCGTCGTTGAAGCCCTTTCCGGTCAGCGTGGTTTCCGTGCCCCGGATCCCGTTCATCGGGTCGGCCTTCACGCTCCGCACCACCTCGGCAAAGTTGGAGAATGCGGCGTCTTTAGCAGCGGTGTCTTCCGACATGACCGATACGGGATAGAGGCCGGCGTGTTTCGGCAGGGTGATGCCGGCTCTTCTGCTGAAGATTATGTCGGTCGTGGAGTCCGCAGCCAGAGCGCTCTCGATTCCGGAGCTGGAGTCATCCTGGGTTGCAGCTTTTGTCCGGAAGGTGAGGGTTACCGTGGTTCCGTCGACTTCAACGTCTCCGGGGGATGCTTCTTTAGTGCTACTGGTGTTGGCATCCTTAACGATGGTGACGTCATCGGGGTCGATGGAGGACGGCACGCCGAATTCCTTGAAGTCTATGGTTATTTCATCCCTGTCGCTGGCGGCGACCCTCGCCTTCAGCGTGAGCTTCTGCGCAGAGCCGGCCTCCCTGTCGTCGACGGCGTTGATGTAGTATAAGCCCAAGTCTAAACCTGGCAGGTAATCATCCTTGGCCGGCAGCATCCTGCCAGGAGAGGGAAGGTACACGCGGTAATTGGTATCCTTGAGGGTGTGTTCAGCAGGGGGAGTTCCGCTGGAGGGCACTCTGTCTTTATCAGTTGCGTCAATACTAATGTGGCGCGGCAGGAAACGATTGGCCTTCAGCTTGAACTCTACCGCGATAATATCATTGTGATCAGCGTCGCCGTCCCATACGTCTCCGTCGGCTGTTCTGGTTGCTAGGACCTTGCTTGTTTCTATTTCGGTTCTCGCCCAGTTTGAGGTGCTTTCGTATTTGAAGACCTTGGTGTTGTTGATAAGGTCCTGGGCGCCAGTGTACCAGTTATCTGCTCTCGTGAAGAAACCATCTAGCGGGTAAGTGACATCGACCCTGGAACCCTCGGTCCAGCTGTAGTAGTACGTGACATGCGTCGCGCTGCTCGGAACTTCCAGGCTGTTCGACGTTGACGGCGTTGACGGCGTCGTTACGCTTGCCGGGAGGTTGGCGGCGGCTTCGCCGACCGTGACAACCAGCTTGTCCAGAGTCGCCGTGCCGGCATTGCTGCCGCCATGCACGTTGTCGCCGCCGTCGTGGGCGCCGACGCCGGGTGAGAAGACGCCCGCAGCGAACATGGCGGCCAGCAATGCCGCCGCCATGAGCAGGGCCATGCCCGAGAATTTCCCAACTGTTCGGTTCATTATTCCACCCCTCTTCTGTGAGACTGAGTTTGCGCCGCAGGTCGTGCGCTACGGTTAACTCGAAGCGAAGGGATTATATACCCCCCCCCCCCCCGGCCTGTCAAGGGGTTGGACGGGCGAATTTCCTGGTTGTTTCAATATGGGCGCGAGGACAGGCACAGAGGAGAAACAAGAGCGCCAAACCATGGGCTGCACTCCCATTGGAGCGCAGAGGTCCGGGCCATGCTGGAGCAGGCTTGAGAAACAGGTGATGAACCGCCCTTCGCTCACAGGAACCTACGGGCGTCCCTTATCCGGGCCGGCAGACTGCCCTTTGCGGGGATTACCAGCCCAGAGAGTTAAGGGCGGCTGGCGCGGAATAAGCGGCCAGGGCGAATTACCCGGGGCGAATTACTAGGAGGCGCCGGCAGCGCTCAAGGTTTTCAGGAACTCGCGGTTTGAGGGAGTTTTGGCCAGACGGTCGAGGACGCGCTCAGTGGCGCTGCCGCCGCCGTTGTCGGAGAGCATTCCGATCATGCGGCGGAGCAGGACAATCTGGCGCAGTGTGTCTTCGGAGAAGAGCAGCTCTTCGCGGCGGGTGCCGGAGCGCACGATGTCTATGGCCGGGAAGTAGCGGCGCTCGGCCAGGCGGCGGTCCAGGTGCAGCTCCATGTTGCCGGTGCCCTTGAACTCTTCGTAGATCACCTCGTCCATGCGCGAGCCGGTGTCGACCAGGCAGGTGGCGATGATGGTTAGGGAGCCGCCTTCCTCGATGTTGCGGGCGCCGCCAAAGAACTTCTTGGGCGGATAGAGAGCGATGGGGTCGATGCCTCCGGACAGGGTGCGCCCGCTGGTGGGAACGGCCAGGTTGTAGGCGCGTGTCAGGCGGGTGATGGAGTCGAGCAGGATGACGACGTCTTTGCCTAGCTCGACCAGTCGCTTGGCGCGATCCAGGCAGAGTTCGGCGACGCGGCACTGCTCTTCAACGTTCTCGTCGAAGGTGGAAGCGAAGACGTCGCCCTTGACGGAGCGGCGCATGTCGGTGACTTCCTCCGGACGTTCGCCGATGAGGGCCACCATGAGAACAACCTCAGGGCGGTTGGTGACTACGCCATGGGCAATCTGTTTGAGCATGGTGGTCTTCCCGGCCTTGGGCGGAGAGACAATGAGGCCGCGCTGGCCAAGGCCGATGGGAGCGAAGAGGTCTACCATACGGGTGGAGAGATCGGAGGGAGCAGTCTCGAGGATGACCTGGCTCTCTGGAAAGACAGGCGTGAGGCGCTCGAAGACGGGACGGCTGCGCCCGTTGATCTTGTCGGTTTCGAGCCCGTTGACCCTCTCGACGCGGACGAGGCCGAAGTATCGCTCGCCCTCTTTCGGCGGGCGGACCTGGCCGGTGACCGTGTCGCCCGTGCGCAGGCCAAAGCGCCGGATCTGGGACTGGGAGATGTATACGTCGCCGGAGCGGTGCAAGGCTACCTGACGAAGGAAGCCGTAGCCTTCGTCCATGATCTCGAGTATGCCGGTGGCGACGAGGGACTGCTGGGCGGAGGCAGACTGGAAGACGCGCCCGAGGAGGTCTTCGCGGTGGAGACTGCTCAGAGCGCTGCCGTCGTTCAGCCCTACGCTGGGCGCCAGGGTCAGGAGTTCTTCCCTGGATTTGGACCCCAGCTCAACTACGTCTAATGCAACACGGGTAGCCGCCATGATCACCTCATTTGGTTTGTTTAGCGGGTGGAATATTTGACGGGTGGAACAGCAGTCTGCGAACGGGTTATGCCTGGCCGGCCTCCCGCCAGTCGGCGATGAAGCGGGCCAGGCCGGCGTCGGTCAAGGGGTGAGAGGCCATCTGCGCCAGAGTGCGCCAGGGTACGGTGGCGATGTGGGCGCCGGCCGCGGCAGCCTGGACGCAGTGCAGGGGATGACGGACGCTGGCCGCCATCACCATGGTCTCGATGCCGCCGCCGCGGAACAGGGCGGCAATGTCGCGGATGAGGGCAATACCGTCGTGGCCGATGTCGTCGAGCCGCCCGATGAAGGGGCTGACGACAGTGGCGCCGGCCTGGGCGCCCAGCAAGGCCTGGTTGACGGAGAAGCACAGGGTCTGGTTGACGCGAATGCCCTCGGCGCTCAGGGCGGCGATGGCTTCGATCCCGTCGAGGGTGCTGGGAATCTTGACCCAGGGGTCGGGAATCCAGTCGGCTATGTCGCGGCCTTCGTCGACCATGCCCTGGGCGTCGGAGGAGACAACCTCTACGGATATGGGACCGCGCACCAGCCGCGCAATTTCGACAACGGCAGAGCGGTAAGCCTCGCGGTCGCCTATGCCGGCGGAGGCGGCCAGCGAAGGGTTGGTGGTTACTCCGCTGATGACGCCGAGGCGGGCGCCGTCGCGGATTTCATCGATGTTGGCGGTGTCGAGGAAGAGCTTCATCCTGCCCTCGCTACAGCAGTTAGCGGAGTATCCCGGTTCTGCTTTTTTATAGAAATCAGGCCAGGGGCAGCGGAGGCTGGCTGCCCTCGCGGACGGTTCTGGCGGCCTCGGAGATGAACCGGACAAAGAGGGGATGCGGCCGGTTGGGACGCGACTTGAATTCGGGGTGATACTGCACTCCCACCATGAAAGGGTGGCCGCGCGCCTCCCCGGCTTCGACAAGCCTGCCGTCGGGCGAGAGGCCGGAGGCCAGCAGCCCGGCCTCTTCGAGCCGCTGGCGGTAGGCGTTGTTCAGCTCGAAGCGGTGGCGATGGCGCTCCATGACCTCGACGCCGCCGTAGGCTTCGCCGGTCACGGTGTGCGCCCGGGGCAGGCAGGGGTAGCTGCCAAGGCGCATGGTGCCGCCCTTGATGGTTACGCCCTCCTGGTCGGGCATGATGTGCACTACCGGTTCGCTGGCGCCCGGCTCCAGTTCTTCAGAGTTGGCTTCCTCCAACCCCAGAACGTTGCGGGCCCAGTCGATGACCATGACCTGAAGACCCAGGCAAAGACCGAGGTAAGGCACCCGACGCTCCCGGGCGTAGCGCGCAGTGTCGACCATGCCCTCGACGCCCCGGGCGCCGAAGCCGCCGGGGACGACGATGCCGCAGGCGCTGCGCAGCAGGTCGTCGGGGCCGCAGCGCTCTATGTCTTCGGAGTGTATCCACTGGAGTTCCACATCGCGGGTGTGGAGCAGGCCAGCGTGGCGCAGGGCTTCTCGGACGGATATGTACGAGTCGGGATACTCCACGTACTTGCCGACAAGAGCGATGGGCAGCGGGTCTTTGGGCTTGTCCATCATCTCAACCATATCGCGCCACTCGTCGAGGCCGTGATCGCAGCCGGGGGTTTTCAATGCAGGCAGCTCCAGGGCTTCCAGCATTATGTCTCCCAGCCCGGCTTCTTCCAGAACCAAGGGAACGCTGTATACGTTCTGCACCGTTTCCAGAGGTATAACGGCATTGACCGGAACGTCGCAGAAGGAGGAAATCTTGTCGCAGATGCCCCGGGGAACGGGGAAGTCGCTGCGGCAGATGATGGCGTCGGGCTGGATGCCGATGGAGCGAAGCTCCTTGACGCTGTGCTGGGTGGGCTTGGTTTTGAGTTCCCGGGCGGCAGACAGGTAAGGAAGCAGGGTGAGGTGAATGTAGTAGACGTTGTCGCGGCCAACCTGGTTGCGCATCTGCCTGATAGCCTCCAGGAAGGGCAGACCTTCAATGTCGCCCACGGTGCCGCCGACTTCGACGACAATCACCTCCGCGCCAGACTCGCTGGCGAGGCGGAGTATGCGCTCTTTTATGTCGTTGGTTACGTGCGGCACAGACTGTATGGTTCCGCCGAGGAAGTCGCCGCGGCGCTCCTTGGCGATGAGGTTCATGTAGATGTCGCCGGCGGTCAGGTTGGAGCTGCGAGTGAGCTCCAGGTCGATGAAACGCTCATAGTGTCCCAGGTCGAGGTCGGTCTCGCCGCCGTCCTGGGTAACGAAGACCTCCCCATGCTGGTACGGCGACATGGTGCCGGGGTCAACGTTAAGGTAGGGGTCCAGTTTCAACGCCGAAACGCTTAACCCGCGACTTTTCAGAATGCGGCCGACGGAAGCGACACAGATGCCCTTGCCTAGTGAGCTAACGACGCCGCCGGTAACGAAAATAAACTTTGTAGGCATTTATCCGCGCAGTGACAGTTGTGGAAGCGTCAATCCATCGGATGCGGCCCTTGCCGGCGCAAGCGCGCCGACCTTGCCATAGCGAACGCCTTTCAGAGGGAGACGCAAGACAGCGCAGGGAGGAGAATGAGGGTATAATCTTGCAGCAGGATTATATGTATTTGACAAGGAAGTGTCAATCGGATTATTTACATCGAGACGATAGCAGAATTGCCTTGCGGATTCCGGGTCCTGCTCCAGGCTGACTCCCTTCGAGGCCGGAGTTCGCCCGGAGCGGTCTTCACCGCTGTTCTTCCCCTCTCAGACGTCTCAGGCGGCGAATCTCTTCTTCCAGTTCCCGAGACCGGGCCTCGGCCCGGATCCGGGCTTCGCGCTCCTCTTCCGCCCTCGCCTCCTGATCTTCGTAGGTCAGTATCGGCCTTTGCGTGGCCGGATCCATCCACACCAGTTCCCCGCGATACCATCTTATGACCAGGTTGAGGGCCGGGCTGTACCCCTCCAGAATTCCAGGCTCCACCTCGTTTATCGGTATCGGACGGTAGGAATCCCCCTGCAGGTGGTCTCCAGCCAGCCTGACTCCGTGGTGTTCTCCAGTCTCGTCGAAGCGCCAGTACTCGGGAATGCCCAGCGCGGCGTAGTCTTGCCGCTTGGCGCCGGTATCCGCGTCCGCCGTGCTCTGCGAGGCCACCTCCAACACGAAGTCGGGCGGCTTGCCCTGCTCGGAGACGACGTAGCCGTTGCTGGCCCGGTAGTCCCGCGGGCTGACGTTGAAGGCGATGAGCAGGTCGGGACGCCTGGCGCGGGCCCGATTTTCCTCCGGCGACGCCACTATCCAGCGTTCGTATTCCACCAGAGTGGTTTCCGGGCTGCCGAAGTGAATGGCCAGGTAGCGGTTGCTGCCGCGCTTGTACACATGGTCGTAGGCGGTCATCTCGTCGGGTTCTCTAGGCGGCGGGTCGGCCAGTCTGAACCTTTCCGCTCTCTTAATGCTGTCTTTCGCAGTCATCTCGCACCTCGCCTCTGCGCCGGATGGCATCGCTTCGCCCGCGCCGCTGGCAGACGGGGTGATGTGGAGTTCCGGATGAATTCCGACCAGCTTTTTAACCCGGAATTCTACAATAATCGTCCGCCGCGTCCATGTCAGGCAGCGCGGGCTGCAGAACGGCAGACTATCGCCCCTTGATGGCTTCTTCCAGGGCAATCCAGGGCAGGAGGGCGCACTTGATTCGCACGGGATGCTGCCGGACGACGCCCAGAGCATACAGGTCTCCCAAGTCATTGCCCGCAGGCTCGGCCTCGCCGGGGCGGACGCGAAGGAAGGTCTTGAAACGATTCGACAGTTCTTCCAGATCGGGGAGCCTCTTGCCCTTAACGGCCTCGGACATCATGGATGCCGAAGCCTGGACGATGGAGCAGCCATCGCTGTGAGCGCAAACGCCATCGACGGCGCCGTCGCAATCCAGCCGTAACTGGAGGTCGATGAGGTCGCCGCAGAAGGGGTTGAATTCGCAGGCTTTCAGAACGGGCGCAGAGAGCGGCTCCCGGTTCCGCGGCTCCCGGAAGTGATCCATGATTATTTGCCCGTAAAGGCCGTCGAAGGCCGGGCCGGAAAGTTGGGACATAGCGTCAGCGAGGCAGGCTCTGCGCGAGGACGCGGGCAGGGGTATTGGTAGAGTTAAATATACCGAACCGCAATCCTATTCGGTGGTGACTGGCTCGGATTCTCCGCTCAGGGCGGAGCGCATGGTGTGCCAGGGAAGGACGGCGCACTTGATGCGGGCGGGGTACTCGTTGACTCCGGCGAGGGTCTCGAGGTCGCCCAGGGTATCGTAGTCGGGTTCCTCGTTGGGGTGGGTGATCATATTGTGGAAGGCGTCGAATACGCCGCGAGCCTCGTCTAGGCTCCTGCCCTTGATGCTCTGGGTCATCATTGAGGCGGAGGCGCGGGAGATGGCGCAGCCCACCCCCTGAAACCCGACATCCTCGACAACGCCGTCAACTATCTTGAGGTAGAGGGTTATCTGGTCGCCGCAGAGAGGGTTGTAGCCCTCGGCAGTGGCGCTCGCGTCGTCCACTCGGCGGAAGTTGCGGGGCCTGCTGTTATGCTCCAGCAGAATTTCCTGATACAGGTCGCTGAGTCCCGACATTAACTGAACACCTCTAATACGCGGTCAATGCCCCTGACAAGGGCGTCTATGTCCTCCCTGGTATTGTACATCGCAATGGAAGCGCGGACAGTGGCCGGAATCTGGAACCGCTGCATGACCGGCTGGGCGCAGTGATGCCCGGTGCGGACAGCAACGCCCTCGGCGTCGAGGATGGTGCCGATGTCGTGGGGATGCGCTTCTTCCATAACAAAGGACAGGATACCGGCCTTACGGGGGGAAGAGCCGATGATGCGAAGGCCCCCGATCTGATCCAGGGCCTTCGCGCCATAGTCCAGCAGGTCATCCTCGTAGGCGGCGAGGGAATCGTAGCCTACGGAGTGCACGTAGTCGATGGCCGCGCCGAGGCCAATGGCGCCGGCGATGTTGGGAGTTCCGGCCTCGAACTTGTAGGGCAGATCGTTATAGATGGTGCGTTCGAAGGTAACGGACTTGATCATGTCGCCGCCGCCCTGTGCGGGGGGCATGGCCTCGAGTTGCCCGGTCTTGCCGTAGAGAACTCCAATGCCGGTAGGCCCAAAGAGCTTGTGGCCGGAGAAAACGTAGAAATCGCAGTCCAGTTTCTGCACATCGACGGTCATGTGTGGCACAGCCTGGGCGCCGTCCAGCATCACCGGCACGCCCCGGGCATGGGCCATGCTGATAATCTGCTCAACGGGCAGGATGGTGCCCAGGGCATTGGAAACGTGGGTGATGGAGACCAGCCTGGTGCGGGGCGAAAGCATCCGCTCGTATTCGTCCATGAGCAGCTCGCCGGATTCGTCGATGGGAACTACCCGAAGGATAACGCCCTTCTCTTCGCGGAGCATCTGCCAGGGGACTATGTTGGAATGGTGCTCCATGTTGGAGACGATGACCTCGTCTCCAGGGCCGAGGTTGTGGCGTCCGAAAGATTGGGCAACGATGTTGATGCCGTCGGTGGTGCCGCGGGTGAAGATGATTTCTCGGTCGTCGGCGGCGTTGAGCAGCCGTTTCACCTTGGATCGGGCGCCCTCGAAGTCCTCGGTCGCGTTCTGGCTCAGTGTGTGAACGCCGCGATGCACGTTGGCGTTCCCGGCGGTGTAGTAGCGCACCAGCTCGTCGATGACCGCCTGGGGTTTCTGGGCGGTGGCGCCGTTGTCGAGGTAAACCAGAGGTTTGCCGTTGACCTGCCGCTGCAGGATGGGGAAGTCGGCCCGAACTTTTTCGGCATCGAAACCGGAGGGCATTTGAGCTATCTCCTGAGCCTGCCGGTCTAGCCCTGCAAGAAAGCGGCAGGCAGATTTTTCACGGCGATGGAACGGTCGAACAGAGATTCCAGGTAATTGCGCAATGCGTCGGGCTTAACGGTGTCTATGATCTCGCTCGCGAAGGCCTGCACCAGCATTCGGCTGGCTGTCTCCAGGTCCAGGCCTCGGCTTCGCAGGTAGAAAAGCGTCTGGGCGTCGATCTGCCCGGCGGTGGCGCCGTGACTGCACTGCACGTCATCGGCGTAGATCATCAGGCTGGGCTTGCTGTCCACCTCCGCGCGCTCAGACAGCAGCAGATTCCTGTCGGTCTGCTGGGCGTCGCTCTTCTGGGCGTTGCGGCGCACTATAACCTCGCCGCCGAAAACGGCGTGGGAATCGCCGTCTAGGATGCCTTTGTAATTGAGACGGCTGGTGCAGCGGGGCTGGGCGTGGTCGATGCTTATGAGATTGTCGATGTGCTGACCATGGCCGGTATAGTACAGGCCGTTCAGAGAGCAGAAAGCGCCCGGGCCGTCCAGCAGGGCGGCAAAGTCGCTGCGGGCAAGGGCGGCGCCAAGAGCGAAAGACGAGGAATGGAAGCTGCTGTCGCGCTCCTGACGAACGCGCGTAGAGCCTACATGGAAGGCGGCGGGGCTCTCATCGAGCAGGCGGTAGTGGTCTACCTGGGCGCCCTCGCCGACGACGATCTCGGTCACGGAGTTGGTGAAGTAGCGGTGATCTTTCGGGCCGGAGTACACCTCCACTACGGTCAGGCTGGCGTTGCGCCCGGCCAGGATCAGCGTGCGGGGATGACGGGCGAATCGCTGCCCGTCGGCTGCGTCTGGGGGGCCGGCATGGGCGACGCAAACCGCGACCGGCCCGGCGGCTCCGTCGGGAACGCGCACAACGGCTGCATCGCGCAGGAAGGCGGTGTTAAGGGCGGCAAAGCCGTCCTCCTGCATCGGGGCCAGGCTGCCGAGATGCCGGCGGACAGCATCCTCCTGTTCGTCGGCAGACAGCGATACCGCGTTGATAACGGAGAATCCGAAGCCCGGCCCGGCATCTCCCGACAACCCGTCGCTTTCGAACTGAGAAAACCCTTCGTCCATAAACGGATAGGAGAAGCCGACGCGGGCGATGGGGGCGACGGAGGTGTACTTCCAGCGCTCGTTGCCGCGTCGGGCTGTGGGCAGTCCGAGGGCTTCGAAGCGCTCCCAGCCGGCGGCGCGCAGGTCGTTGAGCCACGCCGGGCCGGGGCTGGCGGCCGCAAGGGCCAGGTGGTCTTCATAGTAGCGTTGAGCGCTGATGGTTCTGGTGGTCATATCCGTCAATCAATAAAGGGCGCAGAGCCTGCAATTCCAGGCGGCGGCGCGCCGGGCATTCTGCGCCTTACCTCGCTCACAGGAATACAGGGAACAGCGTATCGCGGGTTACGTCATGCCCCCTGGTCGCAGCTTCGGGCTAATCGTCGTCTTCGTCCTCCCACTCATCTTCGGCGTGTGACTATATGCGGCCAGAACTTCGTGACACGGTCCCAGTTGAAACCGATGCGTATGGTATCTCATCTTCGGCGTGGGCTTCGTCGTACCGGGCGAGGGCCTGCAGCAGGCTGGCTGCTGCTTCAGCCCTGCGGGCAGTTTCAGACAGGTCTTCGTTCCCGCCAGGTCGGGCCAGCGTGTCGATCAGGTTTATTACGGCCTCGCGCATTGTTTCTTCGTCGGGCATGGTTTGCTCTCCTCTGCCTGGGTTATCCGGGGGTCAAGGCGCACTCAGGGACGGGTCGGCTTAGATGTCTTCCCGAACCCAGTCATAGCCTTTTTCTTCCAACTCGAGGGCGAGTTCAGGACCGCCGGAGCGGACTATGCGGCCATCGACGAGGACGTGAACCCGATCGGGGCGGACATAGTTCAGCATCCGCTGGTAGTGGGTCACCAGCACCATGGCGTTGTCTTCGGAGCGCAGCCTGTTCACGCCGTCGGACACGATGCGCAGGGCGTCGATGTCGAGGCCGGAGTCGGTCTCGTCCAGCAGGGCCAGGCGCGGTTCGAGAACGGCCATTTGCAGTATTTCATTGCGCTTCTTCTCGCCGCCGGAGAATCCCTCGTTGACGGCGCGGCGCACCAGATCGGGGTCAATCTCCACCTGCTTGACCTTGGCGTCCAGCAGGCGCTGGAACTCGCGGGCGGACAGCTCTTCCTCGCCGTTATACTGCCGCCTGGCATCGACGCCGGCCTTCAGGAACTGCCAGGCGCGGACTCCGGGCAATTCGACCGGATACTGGAAAGCGAGGAACACGCCCATGCGGGCGCGGATTTCGGGCTCGAGGGACAGCAGATCCTGGCCGGCGTAGATCGCCTCGCCGCCGGTGACAGTATAGTCGGGCCGCCCGGCCAGCACGTTGGCAAGGGTGCTCTTGCCGGAGCCGTTAGGCCCCATGATGGCATGGACTTCCCCGGCGTAGATTTCGAGGTCTACGCCGTTCAGGATCTCGAGATCTCCTGCCGAGGCGCACAGGCCCCGGATGGAGAGGAGCGGCTGGTTGTTGGTCATTATCGCGTCCGGCTCCGGTCTGGGATGTCCGCTGCGGCGCTGCGCAGACGATTGAACACTCCGGGTTTCAGTCTGGCTGCCGGTCTGATAATCAGAGCCTCGTTTCCGATAAACAGCTCGTCGTCAACGACGTCTCGATGCGTAACCGGCATATTTACGCTCCCTTCCCCTGTTTTCTGCACTACCCCACCGTCCCTTCGAGGCTCACCTTGAGCAACTGCGACGCCTCCATAGCGAACTCGAAGGGGAGTTCCTGGAAGATGCCCCGGCAGAAGCCGTTGACGATCATGAAGTGGGCGTCCTCCACAGACATCCCCCGCTGCTGGCAGTAGAAGAGCTGGTCGTCGCTGACCTTCGAGGTGGACGCCTCGTGTTCAAGCCGGGCAGTGGGGTTCTTGACCTCGATGTACGGAACGGTATGGGCGCCGCACTGGTCGCCGATGAGCAGGGAGTCGCACTGGGTGAAGTTCTTGGCGCCGTCGGCGGCGGGCATCATCTTGACCAGCCCGCGATAGGTGGCGTCGCCCCGACCGGCAGAGATGCCCTTGGCGACAATGGTGCTCCTGGTGTTCCTGCCCAGGTGGATCATTTTGGTGCCGGTGTCGGCCTGCTGGTATCGGTTGACCAAAGCGACCGAGTAGAACTCGCCGGTGGAATTGTCGCCCTGCAGGATGACGCTGGGGTATTTCCAGGTGATGGCCGAACCGGTTTCCACCTGGGTCCAGGAAATTTTGGAGTTGCGCCCGCTGGCAAGGCCACGCTTGGTGACGAAATTGTAGACCCCGCCCTGGCCGTCTTTGTCGCCGGGGAACCAGTTCTGGAGCGTCGAATACTTGATTTCGGCGTCGTCCAGCGCCACCAGCTCGACCACGGCGGCGTGAAGCTGATGGGCCTTGCGCGCCGGGGCGGTGCAGCCCTCCAGGTAGCTGACGTAGGCGCCTTCCTCGCAGACTATAAGCGTCCGCTCGAACTGTCCGGAGTCGGCCTGGTTGATGCGGAAGTAGGTCATCAGCTCTATAGGGCAGCGCACGCCCTTGGGGATGTAGGCGAAGGAGCCGTCACTGAAGACCGCCGAATTCAGGGTAGCGAAGAAGTTGTCGGTGTACGGCACTACAGAGCCGAGGTACTTCCGCACCAGCTCCGGGTGGTTCTTCACCGCGTCGCTCATGGAGCAGAATATAATGCCCTCTTTTTCCAGCATATCCTGGTAGGTAGTGGCCACCGATACGCTGTCGAGCACGGCGTCGACGGCCACGCCGGCCAGTCGTTCCCGCTCCTGGAGAGGGATACCAAGCTTGTCGAAGGCTTCCAGAACTTCTGGGTCGACCTCGTCCAGGCTTTTGGGGGCGTCGCCGGTAGACGGCGCGGCATAGTAGTAGATGTTCTGGTAGTCGATGGGGTCGTGGCTGATGTTGGCCCAGGCCGGCTCCTGGTACTTGAGCCGCTCCCAATGCCGGAAAGCCTTGAGCCGCCATTCCAGAAGCCAATCGGGCTCTTCCTTCTTGGCCGATATAAGCCGGACTACATCCTCGTTCAGGCCCTTGGGCGCCAGGTCGGAGCCGATGTCGATGGTGAAGCCCCACTTGTATTCGGAATCCAGCTCGGTGGAAGCAGTGTCGCGGGAAATGACCCTTGGGGTAGTCATCGGCTGCTCCTTTCTACGTCTATGCGGGTATGGCGTCCCGGGGGTTGTCTATACAGGCGTCGCCGGCCTTCACGCCTACAGCCGCCCAGCCCCTGGCAAGACAAGAGGGGCGCGGCATGATTGTTGACTTCCTCTGTCAACAATCATGTTAGCGTCAGTGCGCGGGAGTGTCAACGGGAGCCGGCTCCGGGCGATTGCGTCCAGGAGTAAAATGGGAAATAAGATGGTAATATCAACGGCAGGAAGCAAGGGGCGCAGAGACGCGCCCTTGCATACTGGCCGGGCAATGCCGGTTGTCTCTGTACCCAGGTTATGCGGACAAGCCGGGCAAGACAAGCATGGGCGGGGCAGCCGCAGCCCACCCGCAGGAGAACGCCATGACCATACCCCTTACCTTTGGCGACTGCCATACGCACCTGGACCAGTATGACGAGGCCGAGCTGCCGGGGCTGAAGGAGCGGGCCGCCGAGGCGGGCGTGACGTCGATAATACTGGCGGGAACCACGCTGCAGTCTACCCGCGCCTGCATCGGGCTGGCCGGGCAGTTCGACGCTTTCTATGCCGGCGTCGGGATTCACCCTTGCCACGCCTGGGAGCAGGTGGACGATCCGGCATACGAGGAGCTGGAGCGGCTGGCGCAGATGCCGAAGGTGGTCTGCATCAGCGAGGTGGGGTTGGACTATCTGCCCGAATCGCCCAACCCCTCCGTGCAGGACCAGGTGTTCCGGCAGCATATCCGGCTGGCCAAAAGCCTGGACCTGCCCATCATATTCCACTCGCGGGAGGCGCATTCCGCCTGCTTCCGTGTGCTGCGGGAGGAACAGGCAGGCGACGTGGGCGGCGCGATGCACTACTTCCAGGCCGACGAAACCACAGCGCGGGAGGCCATCGACTGCGGCTTCTACATATCTCTGGCGCGTCCGCTGACCCGGCTGCCGGAAGTGCAGGAAGCAGCCCGGGCCATCCCTCTCGAAAACATCGTTCTGGAGACCGACGCCTACCCCCAGCCCTTCAAGAAGTATCGCCGCAATTGGACCGAGCCCCGCCATGTCGCCGAGATCGCCCGGTGCCTGGCAGAAGTCAAGGGCGTGCCGGTGGAGGAAGTGGCCAATGTAACCACGGCCAACCTGAGAAATATGCTTAACCGGAGACAGACGTTTATATGACCACCCAGCGCGCCCGCACAAGCAAGGGGAACGGGCCGGAAACGCCGGAACAGATCGCCCCGCAGAGCTTGAACCACTCCCTGGAAGTGTACGACCAGTAACCGTGTTCCGGAGCGGCTGGCGGCGCATGGCAGGCAAGCAGGGCCGCAGCCCGTGATAATATCCCCTCTCCATAATGTTCCTTCCGTAAAGCAGCGCCTGGAGGATTGACGCAATGACAACTCCCGATAAGGGCCGGATGGCCCTTAAGGAATGGGCCATAACCTGCGAAGCCATCGGCCGGGGCCAGCAGATACTGCTCCTGCGCAAGGGCGGCATCCACGAAGACGGCAAGGACTTCCGGGTGATTCACCGCGAGTTCCTGCTGTATCCAACCTACGAGCACCAGAAACCCGACCTGCTGCGTTCTGAGCATCGGCCGGCCCTGGATGCGCTGCTGGAACGCCCCAGGGACGATAAGCATGTCACTTTCACTCACTTCGCCAGGGCAGAGGAAGTGCTGGAAGTGAAAGAGCAGGATCAGGTGGACGACCTGGCTCCGCACTACATCTGGACCCCAGGATACGCACAGTCGCGGCTGCGCTGGAAGCCGATGCTGCCGCTGTCGGTGATGCTGTTGCGGGCATACCGGCTGGAGGCTCCGGCGACTGTGCCGTGGATTCCCGAGTACGGCGGCTGCACTTCGTGGGTGGAGGTGCTGGCCGACGTGCCGCTGGGACGGCTGGAGGCGGCGCTGACCGACGATGAGTTCCAGGCGAAGGCGGACGCCATCAAGGGCAGCCTGGGACTGGCCGCAGCGGCAGGATAGGTTATGGCATCGCCTTCGTTGGCTGCCCCTGGAGGGTTGGTATGAGCAGTCTTGTTTCCCTGCTGGAGTCGGAGGGGCGAAAGCGCGGTCTGCTGTCTACCGGCGGGCCGCTCACTGCGGAACAGGCCTTTGCGCTGGTGCGGGATATGCCCTACCGTCGAGCCAGTTCACGAAGACCGGAGGCGATTGTTGAGGAGTGGCGGGGCACCTGCTCGGGCAAGCACTACCTTCTGGCCGGCGTTTTCCGGGAACTGGGGCTGGAGCCGCGAGTGATCATGTGCACCCATCGCTTCTCAGTGGATAATACCAGGCATTTCCCGGCGGAGCTGCGGGGTATGCTCGCCGAGGGGCCGCTCCCCGACGTGCATACATTCCTGCGGGTCAGGACGTCTGCCGGGTGGACGGCGGTCGACGCAACCTGGCCAAGCAGCGCCGAAGCGCTGGGAATGCCGGTGAACCGGGAGTTCGCGCCGGGACGGGACATGACGCTGGCCTGCGACCCTATTGACATACTGCCCCTGCCCGAGGGGATGGACCCGCAGGTGTTCAAGGAGCAGGTAATCGCCGAGTTCTGCGGCGATAGCAGTTCCGACAGGGGCAAGTTCATCGAAGGCATGGGACGCTGGCTGAGTGAGTCGACCTGAGGCCAAGGCGACAATTTGAAGAAGCTACCGGAGTTGGTCATACTCGATAACATGGGCGTCAGCCAGCGGAGCAGACTGCCGCAATTTATTGGCCAGCCAATCAAGAATAAGGACGCGATCGGATGACTACCGTAGATCAAACAGTGGAGCGGGTATTAGGCCGGCTTGAGGCCAATGTTGAGAATCTGCAGCAAAGCGTGGCGGATATAAAGATCGAAATCCGGGAAACCAACGCTCGCATCGACCAGACCAATGCCCGCATCGACCTTACCAACAGCAAAATGGACCGGCTGTTTTACGCAATCGTCGGAATCGGCGGCGGCGTTATCGCCGCCCTGATCGCTCTGGTTGTGAGAGGGCTTTAGCGGGCTGTTCCCGCTTTTCGCCGAAAGTGATTGAGGGTAATCTGCGTTAATCATCGGCCGAAATTTATCAGGAATCCCTGAATGAGGATGTGGGCAGAATGAAGTTTCGACAATTGCCGCGCACTGATCTTGCGCTGTCTGAAGTAGGATTTGGGGTTTGGACTGTCGCCACCAACTGGTGGGGGCGCATGGAAGATGCCGAGCGAACCGCGCTGCTGGAAAACGCAGTGGAGCTGGGCATCAACTTCTTCGACACGGCCGATACCTACGGCGACGGCTACGGCGAGGAAATCCTGGCCAGTGTGCTGGGCCACAAGCGGAACGAAATAGTCATCGCCACCAAGTTCGGGTACGACATCTATGACCCCACTCCCCGCGACGGGCACCGGGAACGGCCCCAGAAATTCGACCGCGAATTCGTGAAGTTCGCCTGCGAACAGAGCCTGCGACGCCTGGATACCGACTACATCGACCTGTATCAGATACACAATCCTCGAGTGGACGCTCTGGAGCGGGACGAGCTGTTCGAGACGCTGGAGCAGCTCAAGTTCGAGGGCAAGATACGGCACTTCGGCGTCGCCCTTGGGCCAGACATCGGCTGGTTCGAAGAAGGGGAAATGGCGATGCGGCAAAGGCAGGTGGACAGCTTGCAGATCATCTACAGCATCCTGGAGATGGAGCCCGCCGTCGACTTCTTCCCCATCGCCGAAGAATGCGAGGTAGGGCTGCTGTCGCGGGTGCCTCATGCGTCGAATACGCTTACCGGCGAGTTCACCCAGGTGCCGGAATTCGACCCGTCGGACCACCGGGCGTTCCGTCGCGCCGAGTGGATGCGGGAGGCGCTGGCCAAGGTGGAGCGGGTCAGGTTCCTGGCCCAGGAAGATTCGCGGACTATGGCGCAGTCGGCGATACAGTTCGTGCTGAAGAAGCCGCAGATCGTGTCGGTGCTGCCCAACTTCACCAGGCTGGAGGAGCTGCGGGAGTACACGGCAGCAGTGGAAACGCCGCCCCTGACCGACGAGGAGCAGGCTTACCTGGACGAGCTGTGGCGAAACAAGTTTTACCTTGAGGACATCGAGCCGGCCTTCCGGGAAATCTAGCGTTGCAGCCTCAGGAAGAAATCTGGAAGAAATCTGGAAGAAACCGGGAAGAAACCAGAGGGCGCACGGTGGTGCGCTCTCTGGTTTTCTTTCGGCGGTACGGCTTTACGAGGCTTCGCTTACGGCGCCGGACATAGCCAGGCAAGGGCGGCCAGACAGCTTTTGACCGATTGCGTCTTATTCGCAGCCAACCGCCGTATATTTCCGAATTACAGGTAATCAGCTTATAGTTATTACTGATTCAAACGAATAAGCGCAGCGTGATACGCCGTCGCGTTGGAGGCGAGGCAGCCGGACGTTTTGATTGGTTCGAGTGGTCGGGTATAATCCCCCTGCCGGTCTTATTGAAGTCGGGGGGCTCCGTGTGCGTGAAACAGCCCGGCAGTTGACGGAATGTAAGGGGTCCTGCCCATGGTTGTTCAGACTCAGGCAGCGCAAATGGTCTATAGGTTCAGCGAGGGGAACGCCTCAATCAGCGATCTCCTCGGCGGCAAGGGAAGCAACCTCTGCGAGATGACCCGGCTGGGGCTGCCGGTGCCGCCAGGGTTCATCATCACGACGCAGGTCTGCCGCGACTACCTGGCCGGGGGCTGTGCGCTGCCCGAGGGACTGGCCGGAATCGTCAGGGAGCGAATCGCCGAGCTGGAGAAGTCCGTCGGACACGAGTTCGGTTCGACCGCCAACCCGCTTCTGTTATCGGTGAGGTCGGGCGCCCAGGTCTCCATGCCCGGGATGATGGACACCATTCTGAACCTGGGCATCAACGACGAAATCGTCGAGGGACTGGGCAGGATGATGGGTGATCGCCGCCCCGCCTGGGATGCCTACCGGCGCTTCGTCCAGATATACGCTGAAGTGGTGCAGGAATTGCCGCCCGATCTCTTCGAGGAATGCCTGACCAACCACAAGGACCGGGCCGGGGTGGAACTGGACTACCAGTTGACGGCAGAGCAGTTGCAGGCCGTCACCCGCGATTTCAAGGACATCGCCCGCGAGTCTGCCGGCTCTGCTCCGCCCGACGACCCCTGGCGGCAGCTTTTCGGGGCAGTGGAAGCAGTGTTCCGCAGTTGGAACAACCCGCGCGCCGCCATCTATCGCAACCAGTACGGCATCGACCACAACATGGGAACCGCCGTAACCATTATGAGTATGGTGTACGGCAACCTGGGGCCGACCAGCGGTACCGGCGTTCTGTTCACCCGGGACCCGTCGACAGGGAAGCGCGAGGTGTATGGCGAGTTCCTGAGCAACGCCCAGGGCGAGGACGTAGTGGCAGGCGTGCGCACTCCGGAACCCCTGTCCGCACTGGCAAAGATGATGCCGGAACAGTCTCAGGAGCTGCTGCGGCTGGCATCCAGGCTGGAGAAGCACTACCGGGATGTTCAGGACGTTGAGTTCACCATCGAGCAGGGCCGGCTCTACCTGCTGCAAACCCGCAGCGCCAAGCGAACGCCCCTTTCGGCGGT
The DNA here is from genome assembly GCA_965115955.1 of Dehalococcoidia bacterium. Classification (GTDB taxonomy): domain Bacteria; phylum Chloroflexota; class Dehalococcoidia; order Lucifugimonadales; family UBA3495; genus VXOI01. The sequence continues at coordinate 888,013 of OZ220473.1, forward strand.
GAGGACGGCGGTAGACATGGCGCGGGAGGGGATGATTGACCGGGAAGAGGCATTGAAGCGAGTAGACCCGGAGGAAATCACGCAGTTGCTGGTGCCCCAGTTCGCCGCCGACCTTCCGCAGGAGGAACTGGAAGAGCGCCTGGTTACCACCGGCGCCGGAGCATCGCCAGGGGCCGCATCCGGGCGCGTCTGCTTCGACGCCGACGTAGCCGAAGACCTGGCCCGCCGGGGAGAGCAGGTCATCCTGGTCCGCCCGGAAACGAAACCTGACGACATCCACGGCATCATCGCGTCGGTCGGCGTGGTCACCTGCCGGGGCGGAGTCACCAGCCATGCGGCGGTGGTGACCCGAGGACTGGGGAAGCCCTGCATCGTCGGCTGCGAGGCGCTGCAGGTTGACCTGGAACTTAAGGAGATGAGCGGCAACGGGCATACGCTGAAAGAGGGCGACCGGATCAGCATCGACGGGGCGCCGGGGCAGGTCTACGTCGGGGAACTGGACACAGTAAACCCGCGACTGGAAGACCTGCCGGAAGCCAGCGAACTTCTGGCATGGGCCGACGATGCTCGCAGGCTGGGAGTGATGGCCAACGCAGACACTCCCGCCGACGCCAGGCAGGCCATCGTCATGGGCGCAGAGGGCATCGGGCTGTGCCGCACGGAACACATGTTTCTGGACCCCAACCGCCTGCCCGCAGTGCGGCAGATGCTGCTGAACTCCGAGGCCGCAGAGGAATGGCGGCGGGAACACGAAAGCAGCCGTATAGACCCGCTGGCCAATCCGTTTATGAACCCGGAAGTGGCGAATATTCCGGCGGCGGTCGTCGATTTCTACCAGGCCCTGGACCGGGTAAAGTTGCTGCAAACCAACGACTTCCGGGGCATCCTTCGAGTTATGTCTCGCAAGCCGGTGATAATCCGCCTGCTGGATGCGCCGTTGCACGAATTCCTGCCGCCATACGACGAGCTGCTAACCGAACTGGCCACGATCCGGGCCGCCAGAGCCGACGCCGATGTGATAGCAGAGAAAGAGGCATTCCTGCACCGGGTAAACTCGCTGCGGGAAACCAACCCCATGCTGGGGCACCGGGGCTGCCGCCTGGGGCTCTCGTTCCCCGCCATCTACAGGATGCAGGTGGAAGCCATCATCACGGCGGCAACCCAACTGGTTTCAGAGGGGATCGAAGTCCACCCGGAAATTATGATCCCGCTGACGGTGGACGTGGAGGAGATGCGACGCCTTCGGGCCGACCTTACTCGCGTGGCTGCCGCAGTTCAGGAGCGAGTGGGAGTAGAGGTGCATTACAAGTTCGGGACTATGGTGGAAACGCCCCGGGCCGCGCTAACCGCCGGCGCGGTAGCAACCGAATCGGAGTTCTTCAGTTTCGGCACCAACGACTTAACGCAGATGACCTATGGTTTCAGTCGCGATGATGCCGAAGGAAAGTTCCTGCGCAACTACGTGAACGAGGGTGTGCTGCCCATCGACCCCTTCGAGAGCATCGACCGGGACGGTGTCGGTGAGCTGGTGCGGCTGGCGGTCGGCGCGGGACGGAAGGTGCGACCCGACCTGGAAATAGGCATCTGCGGCGAGCACGGCGGCGACCCCCGCAGCGTGGCCTTCTGCCACGAAGCCGGGCTGGACTACGTGAGCTGCTCACCCTTCCGCGTTCCGGTAGCTCGCCTGGCCGCAGCTCAGGCCGCCCTGCGCGACCGTCAGTAACGCGGACGCGATGCCAGTATCGCCCCTCTCAAGGATGAGAGAGCCGATTACGGGAAAAAGGAACTTCAACCTGCTACTGGATGAAGTCGTCCCTCCACTCTCCAACCCCCGTAAAGCGCCATCTTGTCCGACAGGACTCTGCGGCAGAAAGTTAATCCCGATTACCGAAGAGAACCGCAGAACCGGCCGCTGTCGTAGTAACAGCAAAGTTAACCCCGGTTTTTGGAGGAAACCCCGTTATGAATCGAACATTGGCTGTTACGGGGATGACGGTTGTTCTCGCGCTGGCGCTCCTGATCGCTGCGTGCGGGTCGGATCCCACGCCCACCCCTGCTCCTCCGCCCGCCACGGCAACGCCGGCGCCCACAGCGCCGGTGGCTGCCCCAACCGCCGAGCCAACGCCGGCAGCAGCAGCGCCCAGCCCAACGGCTCCGGAGCCCACGGCAGTTCCCGATCCCAGAGATGCGTATTTCGCCATGGACCGGGTACTGGATGTCAGCATCGAAATCGATGAGGAACACTGGGATACGCTTCGACACCAGACCCGCACCTTCGATGACATGATGGCAGAGATTGCGGAGCATCGGCTCTCGCAGCCCTTCGCAGACATCTACACATGGTTCTCAGCCACTGTGACCATAGACGGCGAAACGCACACCAGGGTCGGAGTGCGCAAGAAGGGTTTCGTTGGTTCGCAGAGCGACACCAAGCCGTCTCTGAAGCTGCGATACGATAAATACGTGAACGGGCAGAGCCTGGGCGGGGTTATGGAGCGGATGACGCTGAACAACAGCGTGCAGGACCCATCGATGATCAATACCTGCCTGTCGTACCAGATATTTGCGGCCGCCGGGCTGCCGTCGCCGCGATGCAACTTCGCCACAGTCTCCATTAACGGAATGGACCTGGGGCTGTACGTCCATGTAGAGGAGATCAAAAAGCCGTTCCTGGAGCGGCACTTCGATAGCGCCGAGGGCAACCTGTACGAGGGAACAGTCAGCGATTTCACGCCGTCTCATCGCGGGACAATCGAAAAGAAAACCAACGAGGATAAAGAAGACTGGTCAGACGTGGACGCCGTGATAGCCGCCTTGCAGGACCCGTCGGAAGCGGGGCTGGATGCGCTGGGCGAAATCGTGGACATGGACCGGTTCCTGTCGTTCTGGGCCACTGAAGTAATCGTGGGCCACTGGGACGGGTATACCGGAGGCCGCAATAACTATCAATTCTACCGGGAGCCGGGCGGGAAGTTCGTGTTCATCCCCTGGGGCCCGGACAGCGCCTTCCTTCTGGAGGACAACCCCAATCCCTATGTGCAGGCTCCTCCCCCGTCCGTGCTGGCCCTTTCGGCCATCCCCAACCGGCTTTACAACCATCCCAAGTGGCGGGCGAGGTATGTAGCGCGGCTGACGGAAATCCTGGATGCCGTGTGGAACGAGGACGCTCTGCTGTCCAGCGTTGACCGGATGGCAGCCACCGTGCGGGAACACGCGCATCAGGACGATAAAAACGCAGCGGCGGAAGACACGGATCGGATTCGGAAATTCATCCTGAAGCGACACGGCGAAATACTTGCCGACATTACCCCGGAACCGCCGGAGTGGCCCGAAGAGGAATTCGACATCGATTCGGTGACGCTTACCATCGAGTTCGAGACCACCTGGGGTTCCAACAGCAGCCTCACTACCCTGGGGGAAGGCGAAATTACATCTCTGTTCATCGACGAAACTGAAGAGCCTCTGGGAATAACCGCCGCGCTGGCCGGCCCAGCCAGTGCGAATGAACGGGCCCTGATGCCTGGCGTAAACGACCTGGCGTCCCTTTCCGCTTTAATCGTTGAGGAAAACGGCGAACTGATCGGGATAACCTTTGTGATGCCCATGTCGCTGCTGACCGACGGGGCCACACTGGTTATAGGCCAGGACAGCATCGCCGGCGGAGTATGGACGATACCCCAAGGCGGCACGGAGCCAGAGGAATTTGAGCCTCTTACCGAAGGCGCCCTGGAGCTGTCGATGGCGGGAACGGAGCCGGACGCGCCCATCACCGCTGCCTTCACCGGCGTCTATGGCAGCTCTCCAGCCATTGGCCTCGGCGAAACCGAATCGGGCACTCTGGAGATCGATTTCGAGACAACCTGGGGTTCCAGCGAGAGCGCCAATCCCTTCAAGGAAGGAACTGTTACCCGCCTGTTGAGCGACGGCGAGGCGCAATCCACAGATGGATTCACTGCTCTCGCCGGCCTTGCGGATCCGGAAGAACGGCTCCTGATGCCGGGGGTGGAAAACCTGGTATCCATAATCTCTTTCAGCCTGGACGAATACGGCACACTGAAAGGGATGACCTTTGTGCTGCCCATGTCGCTGCTGACCGATGGAACCGCCCTGGTCATCGGCAAGGACAATATCGCCGGCGGAGTCTGGGAGATACCGCCGGGCAGCTCCGAGCTGGAATTTTTCCTACCCTTCTTCACCGGCACACTAGAGCTGTCGAATGCCGGAACGGAGCCAGGCGCGGCTATCGTCGGCGCCTTCAGCGGCGGTTTTGCCGGAGTTATGGCAGTTAACCCCGGCCGCTTTGGTCATCAGATCATCGACATTGAGCCAACCCCTCTGGAGATCGATTTTGAGACAGCCTGGGGATCCAACTCCATGGGGACTGACGAGAAAGGAACTGTCACCCATCTGATGGACAACGGCGAAGAGCACTCCACCGAAGAAATCTCGATTGTCGCAGGTCTCGCCAGTCCTGAGGAGCGGCTCCTCATGCCGGAAGGGGAGGATCTGGCATCCATAACCGCTCTCGCGACAGGCGAAGAAGGCATCATTGCCGGAATGGTCCTTGTGATGCCCATGTCACTGCTGACCGATGGGGCCGTCCTTGTCATCGGCGAGGACAATATCGCCGGCGGGGTCTGGGAGATACCCTCGGGCGCCTCAGAGCCGGAGGCGCCGGATATACCGACTCTTGCGCCAGGTTGGACACCTCCAGGCGCCTCCGAGCCGGTCTTTCTCTTTCCCTTCGTTTCCGGGACGCTGGAGCTGTCGAAAGCCGGAACGGAACCGGGCGCGAAAATCACCGGCAGCTTCCGCGGCGAATACGGCGCCCCGGTTGAATGGCAGTCGGGCGACGGCTCCGACGGCATCGGCAATGAACCTCCCGTCGAGCCTGGCGCCGAGAAATCGGACATCGGCCTGGTCATCAACGAGATTGCCGCCAAAGGCGAACCGCTGGACTGGCTGGAGCTATACAACACCTCGGATTCGCAGATAGCGCTGGCGGACTTTGTGCTGGCAGACGATCTCGATGATGCCGCAAAGCGAGTGGCCTTCCCAAGTGCGCTGGTAATCGCGCCCGGCGAGTTCCTGCAAGTCCTGCTGGACAAAGACGACTGGCCAGGGTTCGCGCTGGGCGGAGATGAGGAACTGGGCATCTGGACGGCGGACGGCGCGCTGGTAGCCAGCGTGGACTGGGCAGAGGGCGATTCCGGCGAAGGGCAGAGCTTCGCCCGGTCGCAAGACGGCGTCGGAGAATTTCAGACGACGAACAGCCCGACTCCCGGAGAGGCCAACCGGATTGACAACTGACCGCCGGGAAAGCAGAGGGATGGAACGGAAAAAGCCGCTATACTCACTGCGTTGAACCCAGCGATGAATCGTAAGGAGCGAACCGTGGCAGCAACATCCGCAGAGGCCCGCGCTCAGATTGTGGCTCTGGTGCGCGATTTCGTGCGTCGGGAGGTGGAGCCGATCGCCGCCGAACTGGACCGCGACGACCGCGTGCCTCACGACCTGATTGACCAGATGAAGGAACTGGGGCTGTTCGGCATCACTGTGCCCGAAGAGTATGGCGGTCTGGGGCTGGACTACACCACCTTCGCCGCCATTTTCGAGGAACTGAGCATGGGTCTGATGAGCATCAGCGGAGCCATCGGCACGCATCACATCCTGACCTATGTGCTGACCCACTACGGCACCGAGGAGCAGAAGCAGCGCTTCCTGCCAGACCTGGCGTCGGGCCGCAAGCGGGGAGGGCTGGCCCTGACCGAGCCGGTCGGCGGCACCGATGTCGCCAATCTTCAGACCACGGCATCCAAAGACGGCGAGGAATACATCATCAACGGCTCAAAGATGTTCATCACCAACGGGCGCTACGGCGATATGTTCTGCCTGCTGGCCCGCACCAACCGGGATGCAGAGCCTCGCCACCGGGGTCTGAGCGCCTTCGTGATGGAGCGGGGCGAGCCTGGGACGGGCTTCGAGGTGGGCCGCGACCTGGACAAACTGGGATACCGCGGCCTCGACACCGTGGAGCTGACCTTTAACAACTACGCCATCCCCGCCGACAATCTGATAGGAGAGCAGGAAGGCGCAGGGTTCGGCCACGTGATGAGCGGGCTGGAAACGGGGCGCATCAACGTAGCGGCCCGGGCTGTCGGCGTAGCGCAGGCGGCTTTCAACGCCGCCATCCGCTACGCCCAGCAGCGGGAGTCTTTCGGGAAGCCCATCGCAGAGCATCAGGCGATCCAGCTAAAGCTGGCGGACATGGCTACAAAAATCCAGGCGGCGCGTCTGCTGGTATACGATGCTGCCTCCAGGAAGGACGCCGGCGGGCGCATCGACCTGGAGTCGGGAATGGCCAAGCTGTTCGCCAGCGAGATATGCGGCGAAGTTACCATGGAGGCTATGCGCATCCACGGCGGCTACGGGTTCATCAAAGAGTCGCCGGTAGAGCGCTACTACCGCGATGCGCCGCTGATGATCATCGGCGAAGGCACCAACGAGGTGATGCGGCTGGTGATTGCCCGTCAGCTTTTAAGGAGGCCGGAGTACCAGATTTAGGAAATTTGCCGCCCCCTCCGGTGTGCGGAAAGCAGGAGTACCTGTGAGAGGAACTCATCAGCAGAAACCTTTCGGGAATCCGGCTGCGGTCTATATCCTGTTTCAGCGCTGTGAAGAGTGCGGTTGCATCCACCGGCCAATTGCAACTTCGGCGCTCGTCTAGCTGCAACGTTAGAGACCGTCCGATTGAAGCAAAATAATGGCTGCTCCAAAGGAGTGAGGCGCCCGCGCCATTTGCGCCGGAATTGCTGACCATCAACGCCGGCCATGCGAAGAGATGTCTCCATCTTCTGTTATGTTTCAATTCCTCGTTAGACCGAACGCTATCCCACCCGGCCAACACGATCGAAGGGAGACTGGGGAATCGGCCGGTACACTTCGGATACCTCGTCCTTGAATTCGAATCGACCGGTGAGCGCGTCAATCGCCACCCGAACTGTCAGAGCCGCGCACCCCAGCACCGACGCCGGTGGAGCGTTGTTGACCGGCGCTGAGCAGCCCAACGCAGGCGTCGCAAAGTCATCGTGTGCATCCCCTCTTGGAATAGCCGGATATTGTGCCCCTTCTTCTCTCAAGTGGATTGGCATGTCTTCTGGTAACGCCTGCCGTTGCACTCGCGCCACACTCCCGCCACGATAGAGTGCGCCGGACACCAATGGCGCCCCAATTTCCGAAGCTACGATGGCCAATGCTGGAACAAAAGCATCATTGCCAGTAGTGTCGATAACGATATCCGCATTCGAGATGAGCTCTCGTATTTTGTCGGGAGTCACCGGAGATTCGGGATACTCCCGAATTTCAGTCCAGGGAGCGTGCTTGCTGATAACGCGATGAACAGCTTGAACTTTGAGCGCCCCCACCTGATCGTTGCCCGCCACGTGTCTGACGACGTTCTCGGGCAGGAGTACATCGCCGTCCACTATGTCCAGAAAACCTATCCCGCTTTCAGCGAGTGTAGTTCCCACGTATCCCCCAAGGGCGCCGGCTCCAAACAGAGCGGCCCTTATGGTCCGCAACAGTGGCGCATCGGGGCCTGCGCGCAAAATCAGGCTGCTTTCGTCGGTAGGTCCTGGCTTCAACGCGACCGCCTCCGTCTCGTCATTCATTCCTTCACACGCCATCACCAATAAGTCGGGCCTGCCGTAGCGTTCCCAGCAAAACAGCACGAGATCGACTCCACCGCTGGGGACGAATGGTTCCGGCCTCCTGCGATCGGACAAAGCTCTATTCAGGCCCTTTTTCTGGCTCCTAGACAAGTGACGGAATGTTTCCGCAAAACTGCGGGGCGGCGGGCCATCCAATTCTCCTGCATGAAACCAGAGGCCCCGCAGCCAGAGACCTCCCCAGTCGCGACCGCGCCGTATATCAATGCGAGGCGGATTCAGGCTGACCATGCCATAAATTTCGCCCCATCCGCCTCTGCAAACTTCGAGTTCAGGCAAATCGACTGTCGCCACATACGGGAATGGGAATGGGGACTTCCTGCGAAAATTCAGGAAGGCATCGCCCTGCAGATCGTCACCTTCCCATCCTCGCTTTGCCTTCTCGCACCATTCGTCAATCCGCGAAAAGAAACCCTCAATGGTGGCCCAATCGCAACTGGGGTCCCAGTCCTGCCAGAGGCAAACGAACCCACCCGTCGTTGCGTGATTGGTGTCGAGACCCTCAACAAAAAGAGCCGGCGACTGGAACGGCCAGCCGGGCCGTATTACGACATCCATAGTGGCCGCATCGGTCAACCCCGAGAAGGCCTGATGGATGGGCCCTCTCCAGCGCGACAGTCCGGCGACGTCGATCGGCTCAAAGCCGTTCGCAGCCAGCCCATGCTCGAAGGCCTCCAGGGACTCCGTATCGAAATGATCGCCAGTCATTGCCGCTATCCGAACCGGCGAGCCTCGTTCGTCCGAGAGACGAACGGAGGGGTCGCAGCCGCCGCCGAACCGCCAATTGCGCCACCGCTGGAATTTTGACCAGCCGACCCACCGCCACCGGAGGCCGAGGCTTTCCTGAATTTGTCGCCGAAAGGTTTCTGCCAGAGTTTGATAGCCCTCTCAGCATCCGATTCAGATTTCGCCTGCTTGGCTGTCTGAGCGTAGGACTGAATCTGGTTCCTGAAATTGGAGTACCTTCGCTGATCCCAATGGCGGTTGAAGTTTTCAGTGGACAGCGCCGGATTATTTATCTCCGGCATATTGGGATGCCGCTGTAGGTAGTCGTTCATCCGCGAGAGGACGGTCTCCAGCGTGTCGGCCACCGTGCTTACTGCCACGGTTCCTTTATCGGACGACCTGATGGTGTTGCCAGCCAGGGTAGTCAGCAGAATAGATTTGGCGCTGAAGCTGTTCTTATAGTCCCGCAGGTGCTTGAGCAGCCTCACCACCCGCTTCAGGTTACCGCCCGTGACCCTGTTCTTCTCATTGAACCAGTTCCGGAATCCGTCGCCGTCAGTCTCTTCGAACTCGTTGGCCTTCTGGTTGCACACGTAATGTTTGCTATTGATAGTCACTCTGGGAACGACGTCGAGGTGAAAGTCGCCCGCATAATCTATGGTCACGCACCGAGTCTTGAGCTTGAGCTTTCCCGCATAGTTCTTGTTGCCTCTCAAGGTCTTGTTGATTTTGTTAACGTAGTCCTTCGGTTTCCACTGGGGATTCCAGTTCATCACGATTTGGATGTCGGCATCGTATTCGTCGTTGTCATCCACCGGCTTGATGAGTGTCCCCAAGGCGTATGAACCCTGTCTTTCCATCGTCTGGTACCCATGCAGGTTGTACTTCAGGTAGCCGGTCACGGCTCTTACGGAGGTCCCCAGCCGCTCCAAGCGGCCTGGATTAAGGTTTACCTCTTCCTTGAGGAAATCAGCGAATTCCCCATCGTTCTTGGTCAAATTCTTCTCTCCTTACTGCTGCGCCAGCGCCTCGAACGGAAGGGCCGTGGCAGTGAAAAATGTTTCATGTATCCGCTCGGCGCACCTCTCTGCGACGGCCCGCGCTTCCTGTGGCAACAACCGAGTGGCCTTCGTCCAATCGTCCAGATCGATGTGTTCTGTGCCTTCCGGCCGGTCCAGTCTCGTGATCTTGTCGCGGCCTATCAGGAGGCCTGCCTGGTTGACGGCGGTGAGAGACTGGTAGTGCATGGCTACGTAGATGATCTCTCGCCATTGGAATTGACCCGCTCCGGCCGCCTGTTTGCTGTTGATCCGAAAACCGTCCTGTCCGCACCCAACGCTCAGTATCGCGATGTTCTCCCGCTGAACTGTGAAGCAGGTCAGGGCTTCTACCAAGGCCATCATAGTGGGGTTGTTGGCCCATACTCCACCGTCCAGCAGGATGTAACCATCCTGGAGCACCGGTTCCAGGTAGGTGGGCGCCGCCGATGTAGCCGCGGCCACCTCAACCATCGGCTTGTCGCCATCCAGTAAATAGTCTGGATGATGGGGAGTCCTGTACACGGCTGGGTCTCCGTGCCTGGCTTCTGTTGCCGGTATCAGCAGCCGGTACTTGGAATCCCGAAGCGTTCTGGCGTCTAATGTCTTCCGAAGCAACTCATCAAGGGGCGCCCGATCATATTTATTGCGGAACAGCGGCGACCAAGGCAGCCACCTACCCTTCCGCCGCTGCTTCGGCGGGAACACCCGAAAGCCCTCGTTGACGTACAAGTCCAGCAAATACCGAGCAGGCAGTCCTGCGCCCAAACCCAGGGCGATGATCCCTCCCGTAGAGGTGCCGGCAACCAGGTCGAAGAAATCCCCGATGGGCTTGCCATTAAGGCAATTCTCCTCCAGGTAGGCAAGAATGCCCGCTGGGAAAATCCCCTTTATGCCGCCACCATCCAGCGACAGAATTCTGAACGTCCTGTCGTCAGGCCACGGCAATGGTTCCCTGCGAGTCTGTAGTATCGTGTCCGACCTGCGCGTAGACTTGTTGTAATCAGAATTCATCGAACCCTTCAGTATTTCCCTCAGTTTCCAGCGTATCAGGATGCCTCACTGGACGTCAACCAGTTGGCGCCAGAAAAATACAATTTGTGGTATAGACCGGATATTCTGATACAGCATAATGGGGTTTCCTTGATGTTAAGAACGGTTACCTTTAATTCGTGGCTGCGGACATCTCCGCACCTACGGGGTAACTGTTCCGCGGGACGAGGCCGCGCTTTGAGTAGCTGGTCAAGCTCCACTGCTTTCTGGTGGAGGAAAGAATCTGTCTTCAAGTACGGCCAGCCTTTGCGGCTGACGAAGTGGACGAACAGCAGGCGACTGAACAGCATATGCGTGAACTGCTCGACGGCGGCCCGCCCGATGCCCGCGGCGGCGATCCGTTTCACCGCGTCGTCGCAGGCGCCCTTGCAGCCCTTGAAGACGGCGTCGGTGACGGGCTGCACGCTGAATGCGCGGCGCACGGCCTCGCCCATAGACTTGCCAGGCACTCCGTAGTCGCGCCGCAGGTTGGCGATTTGCTGGACGGCCATCACCCCGGGGGGTTCCGATGCGCCACCATCCGTTGCAGGCCGGGTCGGCTGCCGGAAAGGTCCGGGTAGATGACGATCAGTTGGTCACGGTCGCTATTGGAGAGCAGCAGCAGGGGACTCGTCGTCAATTGCGCTGCCGATTACCCTGGCAGCGGCAGACACTATTGCGCCGGTGATCCGGTTGCCCTGGCATTGTCCAGCGGGATATACATCCCGCTGATGCCTGCGCGTCGATGCAGCAGACGGGCGGCGGACGGCGGGTTGGGGTCAGCGCCGTTAAAAGGCGCCGACCTTTCCGCACAATCGAAGTCGAGGGTTTCCGCGAACAGGGCGCGGATGACTCGGGTTGCAACACAGGCGTCCGGGGTGGACAGACGGCTTGCAGGCTGCGCTCGACCTCATAGACATCGTGAACCTTGGCAACGGGCATCTAGCAGCTTCTGTGGTGAACAGACAGTTCAAGCCGTTTGGCTGCGCTGATGGTGCGTCAGGGCTGCCCGGGGTTTCCAGGCACGCGCGAGGGATGTTCGCTTTGACCGCCGGCTTTCGGGATGGACGCAACGGGGTTCCGGTTGAAAACCTGATGCCGCCGAATATGATGCCCTGCGCGCCGGGCTGCACCAGGGGGGCTTATGGTGAATGGGCGAAGCTTGACGGCGTCCGGGGAAATGGCTGCGTCGTGTCAGCGCCTGCGCAGTGAACCTGAAGTTTCACTACGCAGCTTTTTTTGAGAGCCATCAGGCCAAACGCAACAGAGGCAGGAACAACCCTCCCCTGCTGAGTTCCCGGATTATCGGCTGTGCCGGCTAACGACCCTGCCAGTTGGGTTTGCGCTTTTCGGCGAAGGCGCGAGGGCCTTCCTTGCTGTCTTCGGTGGTCAGGAGCTGGTCATACATGTGGTAGGTCAAAGACGAAATGTCCTGGGTGGACATGTTCAGACCCCGATAGGCCAGTTCCTTGAAGTATTGCACCGCCAGAGGCGCGTTCTCGGCAATCTGCCCGGCCATGGTCATGGCTTCTTCCATCAGATTCTCGGCGGGGACTACCTTGTTGAGGAAGCCAATGTCGTAGGCCCGCTGCGCGGTAATGGGCGCAGCGGTAAACACCAGCTCCAGCACCGCCGACAGAGGTATCATCCGGGGAAGGATGGTCCCGAAGGGAGGCAGCAGGCTCCACTTGGTCTCGGTGATGCCCAGCCTGGCGTCTTCAGAGGCCAGACGCAGATCGCACATCTGAGCGATGGACCAGCCGCCGGCAAGGGCGAAGCCGTTAACGGCGGCGATCATCGGCTTCCAGGTCTGCGGCCACATATAGGGCCGATCAGGGCTCATGCTGTGAGAAGCGCGGGCCTGGACACCTCCGGCGTTGTCCTCGGCCCGCTCCTTGAGATCGCGCCCGGCGCAGAAAGCCCGGCCAGCTCCGGTGACGACAGCCACGAATGCATCGGGGTCTTTGTCGAACCCGGTTATTGCGTCAGCCAGCTCGCCCCGCAACTGGCGGTTGATGGCGTTCAGGGCATCGGGCCGGTTCAGGGTAATAACTGCGATGTTGTCTCTCTTTTCGTAAAGGACTGTTTCAGCCAAGTCGATTTGCTCCCTCTTTGAGTCTGCTGGCGCGCGACGGGACGGAATCGGGCGGGCTGTTATGCGCGATGGGCAGAGTAAACTACGTCATGCTCAAGGTAATGGCCCAGGTATACTCCCCCTACTACGTGCATGTGGCCGTGACGCTGGGTCTGTTCTCCGTCTTTGCCAAAGTTGGACACTATGCGAAAGCCGTTGGGCGCATACATTGCCCCCATATCCACCGCCAGCCGGCCAAGGTGCGGCAGCAGGCCGCTGTCCCACATCTGGATCTGCGACAGATGTTCTTTGGGCATCACCAGCAGCATCAACGGTGGCCACCACGGATCGGGGCCGTCCCGCACCAGCCTGTTTACGATTACCATTATGTCGTTGTCCAGATAACGAAAGCGAGCAGGGGATTTCCCGGCTGCTATCTGGCAAAAGACACAGTTGAGGTCGGTTCTCAACAGCTTGCTTCCAGATGCCAAATGACGGCGAAATTCGGAATGACTATAGTCCGGGGCGATAGGGTTGTCAACGCGTCCCTATTGCCCCGCTGCCAGCCGGCGGATTTTCCGGCATGGCCGGTTATGGTATTATTTGCGGCGGAGGGCGCAATGTTCAGATTAGGCGTTTTGACAATCAGCACATCCGGAGCACAGGGCAGCCGCGAAGACACCAGCGGGGCAGCCATCCGCGAGATTCTGACGGACGACGGTTTCGCAGTAACGCGCTCGGCGGTGGTGGCCGACGACCACGCAGCCATCGCCGAAATTCTGGCCGAGTGGGCCGACGCGCCGGACGTTGACCTGATCGTCACCACCGGCGGAACAGGAATGGGCCGCCACGACGTGACGCCGGAGGCCTGCTTGTCAATACTGGACAAGGAAGTGCCCGGCCTGGCGGAAACCATGCGGGCCAGGACGCTGGAGTTCACTCCCATGGCTATGCTGAGCCGGTCTGTGGCGGGTATCCGCGGAAGCACGCTGATCATCACGCTCCCCGGCAGCACCAAGGGCGTGCGGGAATGCCTGGAAGTAGTGCAGCCCGTTCTCCATCACGCCATCGAACTATTGCAGCGAGAGTCGGTGAGCGAGCACCCTCGATGAACGGCGCAGGCGCCCATTACGGAAGCGGCGCTCCATAGCCGCTGTCGCCGAGCCTTGGATTCCCGTTTCCCCAGGACTGACGGACAGCGCCGCCGAAATAATATGAAATCAGGTCAGGGAGCATGAGCGAAGGTTCCATCAGCGAAAAGGCGGTCTACTGGCCCAGGGTCAAGGAACTTCTGGACGGCATCATGGCCAGATGGGTGGAGCGCTGGGGGCGCGAACCCCTGCCGGGCATCCACGCCTATTACTGGGAAACTCCGGAGGAATTGCAGGCAGCCGTGCTGTCGGGCATTCGCGCCATCGAGCCCGGCGTTCCGGGCAGAGAGACTCAACTGGTCAAGTCACTGGCCCGCAGCGTAGGCACCTCGGGCAGGATGCCGCTGCGGGGGCCCTTCATGCCAAGAGACGAGATAGAGGAAATTATCGCCTGGATCGACAACGGGATGCCCAAGGGGCCGGACTGCTAGGGAAGAGCAAAAGAGGGGTTTCCGTTGGTCTGGGCCGGGATTCCGCAAAGGGCGCCCGACAGGCTGACCTTAATACCAATACCACTATCACGCCGGACAGCATCAGGGGCGCGCAATAGCGCGCCCCTGATTTGTCGCCGGGCTGCCGGACAGCCTAGATGAGGACGGGTTCGTCTTCCTTGACGTAGACCTGGAGGCGGCCGCGGGTGTGATCGATGATCGCGATTCGGCCTTGGTGGTCGATGCGGACGCCGCAGGGATGGGCGAAGCGCCGCTCGTAGGCGGGGTCGTTGGAGTAAGCCAGATTCCTCTGCCGGATCATGTCGGGGTTGGAATTCAGCTTGTCTTTGCCCCACTTGGACAGCGCGGCATCACCCCGGAACATGGTAATGAACCGGCCGTCGGGAGCGAAAACCTGAACCCGGTTGTTCATCCAGTCGGCAACGTAGATGTCGCCGTCGGCGTCAACGCCCACTCCGTTGGGGCGGCTGAACTGGCCGACGCCGCTACCGCTCTCACCTATGGTCTGCTGCCACTCGCCGTTGCGGTTGAAAATCTGGATGCGGTCGTTGCGCCAGTCGGCGATGTAGATGTTGTCATTACTGTCGAGAGCGATGCCCCAGGGCATGTTGAACTGTCCGGGGCCGCTGCCCTCGGAGCCGAAGCTGCTGACGAACCGTCCGTCGAGGGTGAAGCGCTGAACCCGGTTGTTCTTGCTGTCGACGACGAGCATTTCGCCCTGGGAGTCGATGGCCAGGCCGGACGGCCCGTTCAGTTCGCCCTCGCCGGAGCCTGAAGTTCCCCATTTGCCGACGTATTCGCCGTCGGCGGTAAACTTGGTGATGCGATTGAGCCACTCGTCGGCAACGTAGACGTTGCCGTCGGCGTCCAGGGTCACGGCCGTGGGCCATACGAACTGGCCGTCGCCCTCGCCGTACTCGCCGAAGGCCGAGATGTACTCTTCGTCCAGGGTGACGACAGTCATGTGGACGCCGTCGGGGCGGTTCTCGTAAGAGCGGTTGACGACATATACCGAGCCGTCGGGAGCGATGGCCATATCCACCGGGTTTCGGAAGCCGGTGCCGGCGAATTCGTTCCGGCCAACGGAATGGCTGTGGTGGAACGTCCGGTCTTTCAGACCGAAGAAATGTGTTGCCATATCCTTACCTCGTCATGCTTTCCGGGTTTGATTTCAGGCGATGGGAAGGCGCCTTTGAGGCGCCTTCCCATCGGATTCGGCGACCGGAACCGGTCTTACTTTTTGAAGAACGGGACGCGCTCGAAGTTGCCGTTGACGATGGGGTTGGCATCGAGGCCGAACCAGTCTTCCAGGATGGTGGAGTAGACGGATCGGAAGTCCAGGTTGAAGGCCAGGTTGCCGCCCTCTTCCTGGTCTGCCGGGGCCAGCGACGGGTAGACGCCGTAAACTCCGCCCTTGACATGCTCGCCGACGGCCATGGCAACGCCGGCTGCGCCATGGTCGGTGCCGGAGCCGTTGTCGGCGACGCGGCGGCCGAACTCGGTGAACATGAACAGCGTGACGTTGTCGCTGGCGTCGTGGTCGCGCAGGTCGGTGAAGAAGGTGTCTACGGTGTTGGAAACGTCGGTCCACAGCGCGGCGTTGGCCTGCGCCTGGTTGGCGTGGGAGTCAAAGCCGTTGTAGGGCGACGTGGTGTAGAGAATGCGCGTGCCGAAGTTGGCCAGGTGGGTCTGGGCAATGTTCTTCATGTACTGGCCGACAACGGTTCTGGAGTATTCCACGTTGGACGTGTACATCTCGGGGGCGCGGGCCAGAATATCGGCGCCTTTGAGAGCGTCGGTGCCGGTGGAATGGATGTAGTCCATCACCGGGCCGGTGCCGATGGCGGGGGCATACATCCGGCCGAATACGTCCAGGGCATCGCTGCGCTGGGCTTCGCCGTCGATGCCGGTAAGCAGGCCATAGGTCTCGAGGTTGCCCACAGAGGCGGCGGGCACTCCTTCCATCACCAGGGCGCGGGGAAGGCCGCGGCCGAAGTTGACGGAGGTCAGCACGTTGTCGGCGTTGGGGTCCATCAGCTTCGCAGCGCGCCCCAGCCAACCCTCGGTGCCGATGATTTCAGGCTCGCAGGTGTGCCAGATGTCCATGCTGCGGAAGTGCGAGTAACTGGGGGTGGGGTAGCCGATACCGACAAAGACGGCCAACTGCCCGGCTTCCCAGTACTTCATCAGGGGAGCCATGGTGGGGTGGAAGCCCAGCTCGTCGTTGATGGGCAGGATCTGGTCTTCCGGCACGCCGATGGTGGGCCGGAAGTCGCGGTAGTAACCGTTGTTGCGCGGGATGACGGTGTTCAGGCCGTCGTTGCCGCCGGACAGAGAAAGAACTGCCAGAACGGGGTCTTTAGCGGTCGATACCATTTGTCGCTCCTTACAGCGTTGTGATTTGCGTATCTGCCTTTGCCTTTGGTTTGCGCCTGGCAGACTATTGGGAACAGTCTGCCAGGCTGCCTGGAAGCCGGTTTACTCGAACTGGAACTCGGCGGTGGAGGCGATCATCTGGAACATTTCGCCGGCGCGGCGGGTGAAAGTGGCGCGCTCCTCCTCGGTTCCGTGGCTCAGGTTGCCCTCGCGGGCGGCATGGGCCACCAGTTGGGCGTGAGTGTCGTCGGTGACCTGCACCGGGCCGGTCATGTCGAGACAGCCCTCGACGAACTGATCGGGAGTCAGGGAGTCCCCGCGAGCCATCAGTCGGGAAACCAGGCCCTGAACGCCTTCCAGGTCGGTGTTGCCCAGCATCTCGGCGGCGAAGTTGATGCGTTCAACCAGCGTGCCGCTGTCGATCCACTCGCGGCCGGTGTGCCAGCCTTCCACTGTGGGCGGGTTCATCAGATCCTGGCCCATGTACTTGGGTTCCTGGGAAAGCTCGAACAGCCCGGGCTTGATTTCCTTGTGCTCGCCGACCATGCGGAGCAGGCTGACGACCATCTCGGCGGGGTTCTTGACCTTCTGGTAACGGACCGACTCATCCTTGAAAAAGTCGGAGGTAAAGAGGGCCTCGAGCATGGCCTTGATGGAGTGGTCGGAGTCGAAGTAGGCCTTTTCCAGAATCTTGATGGCCTCTACGTCGCGCGGCGGGGTCAGGCGCCAGGCCGGCACCTGCGGCTCATCGGCCACGAAGAAGTTGTACATGTGGCGGGCGAGGAAACGGGCTGTTCCCGGCTGCTCGCAGATGATGCGAATGATGTCGTGCCCGTTCCATGGGCCGGTCTCGCCCAGGAAAGTCTTTTCGCTGTCGTCGTGGTCGGCGGGGTCGAAGCGGAAAGTCCACGGGCTGCGGCCGTGGGGGAAGGGCGGGTAGGCCGGGGCCACGTTCCAGCCGGTGAAAGCGCGGGCGCATACCTTTACGTCGTCTTCGCTGTAGTTGAAGGCGCCGTCGTACCCAACGCCGAGGGAGAAGAGCTCGAGGAGCTCGCGGCCGTAGTTCTCATTGAGATTGGCCTTGTGGGACTCGGTGTTGTCCAGATAATACATCATGCCGGGGTTCTCGGACAGCCTGAGCAGCAGGTCGTCGAAACGGCCCATGCCGTGTTCCCGGAACATGTTGACCATGATGCCCATTTCCTGGCCGGAGTCTATCTTGCTGTGGCCGGCGCAGAAGATCATGTGCCAGAAGAGGGCGACCTTTTCCTGAAGCTGGTTGGGGCTGTTGATCATCCGGTACACCCAGAGCTGGGTGTTGACTTCGATGGCGGCCGCTTCGTAGTACGCAGGGTTGTAGCGCATCAGGATGTCTTCGTCGAGGCCGCCGACGGGATTGAGCAGTTCCTGGACTACGCTGTCGTAGCCCTGCGCCGCCTTGGCCTCAATCTCATCCCGGCTCGCCCCGAATCCGGCGCGGCGCATCAGGTGAGCTACCAATGAAATGTCCTGGTCAGCCATATTCCCTCCTTTCTTTTCCTGGCCTTGGTCCTTTCCTGTTGGCCTGGTTTGCTTGCGCGTCACTGTTCGCCGTGTTACTTCCGTGTTGCTTCAAGGAATCACCCTCAGTCCAGCGTGGCTTGCCGGCTTTGGGGCACCGTCCTTATGTAACATTCATTACAAAGTAAAAATATATGGCAATCTGAGTGGAGTGTCAACTGTTTCCCCGGGCGGCTTCAATTTTGCCTGATTAACGGGTATCGGGTATATTGTTGTGCCACTGCAACAAGAAAAGGTTAACCTCCCTGATTTTACAGGTCAATCACACAAGGCCAGATTTGCCGAAAACCACCGATCCAGGGTTCAGCCATGGATAATCCCTCCTGCTCCGACAAAGACCTGCAGGGGCAAGAGCATTGCCCCAGCCCCGCCCTCTCCGGAGACGCTTCAGGCAGCAACGCCAGCGACTCCGCACTGCCATTCCCAACTCCGCAGCGCAACCCGGACGCATCCATCCCCGATGACGCTTCAGGCAGCAACGCCAGCGACTCCGCACCGCCGGACCCAACTCCGCAGCGCGACCCGGACGCATCCATCCCCGATGACGCTTCAGGCAGCAACGCCAGCGACTCCGCACCGCCGGACCCAACTCCGCAGCGCAACCCGGACGCATCCATCCCCGGAGACGCTTCAGGCAGCAACGCCAGCGACTCCGCACTGCCATTCCCAACTCCGCAGCGCGACCCGGACGCATCCATCCCCGAAGACGCTTCAGGCAGCAACGCCAGCGACTCCGCACTGCCATTCCCAACTCCGCAGCGCGACCCGGACGCATCCATCCCCGGAGACGCTTCAGGCAGCAACGCCAGCGACTCCGCACTGCCATTCCCAACTCCGCAGCGCGACCCGGACGCATCCATCCCCGGAGACGCTTCAGGCAGCAACGCCAGCGACTCCGCACCGCCGGACCCAACTCCGCAGCGCAACCCGGACGAATCCATCCCCGAAGACGCTTCAGGCAGCAACGCCAGCGACTCCGCACCGCCGGACCCAACTCCGCAGCGCGACCCAGACGAATCCATCTCCGAAGACGCTTCAGGCAGCGACGCCAGCGACTCCGCACCGCCGGACCCAACTCCGCAGCGCGACCCAGACGAATCCATCTCCGAAGACGCTTCAGGCAGCAACGCCAGCGACTCCGCACCGCCGGACCCAACTCCGCAGCGCGACCCGGACGAATCCATCCCCGAAGACGCTTCAGGCAGCAACGCCAGCGACTCCGCACCGCCGGACCCAACTCCGCAGCGCAACCCGGACGCATCCATCCCCGATGACGCTTCAGGCAGCAACGCCAGCGACTCCGCACCGCCGGACCCAACTCCGCAGCGCGACCCGGACGCATCCATCCCCGATGACGCTTCAGGCAGCGACGCCAGCGACTCAGCACCGCCGGACCCAACTCCGCAGCGCGACCCAGACGAATCCATCTCCGAAGACGCTTCAGGCAGCGACGCCGGCGGCGCGGCATTGCCATACCCGGCTCTCCGGCGCGGGCCGGACGAATCCCATCTGCCGCCGCCAGGTTCCTTCCGGGCCGGGGCGTGGCGGCTGGCGCGGGCGCTGCTGGTAAACCAGGGGCCTTCACGACACGGAAGGCCGCCAGCAGAGCCGCCTTCACAGGGAGACCGGCCAACAAGAGCAGCAACCCAACCGGAGGGCGCGCCGCAGGGCATCCCTCCCCGCAGGAGCAGGATGGCGTCCCCGCCAGCGGCCCAGAGCAACGCCGCCGGCGTTATGCGACGCACCACCCCTTTCGGCAGGAGCAGAGCCGCAGAATACGATTCCCCTGATAAGGCCATAACTGCTTCCGCTCACTGGCTGAGCCGGGCAATGCTGACAGGCCACTCTTACCCAGCTTCGGGATACCGGAACGCGGGGCTGACCCGAGCAATGTTGATAGGCCACCGGCTTGCCCCTCTACCCCGCCCCTCCCGATGAAAGGCCGCCGGCGCGCCTTCCGATGCAGTCGCAGCCGGCGCCAGCGCAGGAAACGCCACAGCCCCATTATCGCCCCCCGAAGCGGGGAGAGCTTCTACTTCGAAGCGCGCCGGCCAGCGCCTTCCTCCGGGAACACTGCTAGTTTCCGGACGCCGGACAGAGGCGAGCTTTTTCCGAAACGCGCCGGAAAATCGGGGCAGCAACAGCCTGGGCGCAGAGAGAGCTGGCTTCAGGCAAGGAACCGATGGAGCGCCAGGTCGAAGCGTCGGCGATAGCGTCGCCGACGGCCCTTGCCCTGTTCCTGAGGACGCGGAATCTGTCGGGAGCGCCCGCGGGCATCCACGGCAACGAGGCTGATATAGCTACGGAGACTCTGCGCTAACTTCATCGTATTTGTGCTTGACGCTGTCTTGACACTGCAAAAGGGCTTTGCTAGCATCGGTTGCCATACATCGGCAACCGATGTTGCCTTTGTCCCGCAGTCCCCCAAGGTCTGGATTAAGGGAAAGGCAGGATAAACGCAGGCGATGGTATCAGGGCCCAATCCCGTCTCTCCGGCTCCTGCTCGCCCCGGCCCGCGGCTGCCGGGAATGTTTTCCCGCTACAAGGGCTGGATCGAAGAAGAGCTTGTCCGCGCCGTTCCCGAAACGGCGGGAGATGACGTGCATCTGCTGATGCACTACCACTTGGGCTGGACGGAGCGGGACGGGGCGCCCTCCGCCACGGCCTCGTCCCGGGGCAAAGCTCTGCGCCCAACCCTTTGCCTCTTCGCCTGCGAGGCAGTGGCTTCCGAGTGCGGCAGCGCCCTGCCGGCAGCCGCCGCACTGGAACTCATCCACAACTTCTCCCTGCTGCACGACGATATACAGGACCATGACCTGGAGCGGCGCCACCAGCCGACTGCCTGGAGCTTGTGGGGCATCCCCCGGGCGCTGGTGGCCGGGAACGCCATGCACTCCACCGGCGACCTAGCCGTTCTCCGCGCCAGGCAGATGGGCGTCCCGGCGGAAGCGCTGCTGCGGGTGTCGGAGATTCTTACCGAGAGCTACATGGCGATGATCGAAGGGCAGTGTCTGGATCTGGAGTTCGAGGGCCGCACCGACATCGCCGCCAGCGAATATCTGCACATGATCGCCTGCAAGACCGGAGCGCTGATCCGGTGCGGGCTGGAGGCCGGAGCAGTGCTGGCCAATGGCGACGAAGCAGCGGTGCGGGCTTTCGCGGAGTTCGGCGAAGGGGTGGGCCGGGCATTCCAGATCCGGGACGACTACCTGGGTATCTGGGGCGATGAGGCTACGCTGGGCAAGGCTACGGGCAACGACATCCGCCGACGCAAGAAATCGTATCCCGTGGTGTTCGCCCTGGAGCGGGCAGACGGCGCGGCCTTGAACGACCTGCAACGCATTTATGGGCAGGACGAGCTGGAGGAAAACGACGTCGAGCGGGTGCTGGCGGTGCTGGATGAGGTGGGAGCGCGGGAAAACGCCCAGGCCCTGACCGAGTCGGCAGCCGCCCGGGCGCTGGACGCCCTCGCCCCCGTATCCCTGCCGGACTGGGCCAGATCGGAGGCCGAAGAACTGGTGGATTTCCTGGCCCGAAGGGAATTCTGACAGGCCAGCCGGAGCCGGGATAAGAAACCGGGCCATGACGTAAGGAAAAGGATAGAATGGGAGAAGAGGAGTGTATGCCGCCGGCATGCTTCCTGGTTCAGTATTCTGTCTGCGCAAAGGATTTCCTATGACAACCACAGCCAAGCGCGCCAAGAGGCCCATGGAGCTGTCCGTTCGCCTCGCCGGATATATTCTGAAGAACAAGGCCATGGGACGGCGCAAGTTTCCGCTGGTTACCATGCTGGAGCCTCTGGAAATGTGCAACCTGGCCTGCATCGGCTGCGGACGCATCCGCGAGTACAAGCCGGTGCTGGACAAGATGATGCCCGTGGACGAGGCCATATCCGCGGTGAAAGAGTCGGGAGCGCCCATAGTGTCTATCGCCGGGGGCGAACCCACGATCCATCCGCGCATCCACGAGATCATCAATCGGCTGGTCGCGGAAAAGTACTTCGTCTACTGCTGCACCAACGGCCTGTTGCTGGAGCGGGTGATGGATAAAACGCCGCCCTCCAAGTATCTGTGCTGGGTGGTGCACCTGGACGGAATGGAAGAGAAGCACGATGAATCCGTGGCGCGGGACGGGGTGTTCAAGAAAGCCGTGGCCGTGCTGGAGCAGGCCCTGGACCGGGGATACCGGGTCTGCACCAACACAACAGTGTTCCGGGGCAGCGACGTGGAAGACCTGCTGGAAATGTTCCGGCTGGTCGGCGGCATCGGCGTGGAAGGCTCCATGATCTCGCCGGGCTACGATTTCGTCGACGCGCCCGATCAGGAAATCTTCCTGACCCGGCAGGAGTCGCACAACCTGTTCAGGCAGCTTCTCGACCCGGACAATTCGGAAGGGACGAGGTTCTATAACAACCCGCTTTACCTGAATTTCCTGAAGGGCGCCCGGGAGTATCAGTGCACAGCGTGGTCGAACCCGACCTACACCGTGATGGGCTGGCGCAAGCCTTGCTACCCGCTGGCCGACGAACATGTTGAACACGTCTCGGAGCTGTTCGAGAAGGATCTGTGGGACAAATACGGCATCGGCAAAGACCCGCGCTGCTCCAACTGCATGATGCACTGCGGCTTCGAGTCGGCCACCATATTCAACGCCGTGCAGTCTCCGCGTGACTGGGCCACGCTCATCAAATCGGGCGCCGCCCACAAGGGGGGAATCACCGCAGCCTGACGAATCGAAAAAGAGGCTGGCTGCGAGACCAGAGAAACCAAGATGGCTGAATTGCTCTACATAGTCCATAGCATTGAAGGGGAACTGTATGGCCTGCGGGATGAACTGGAGGCCCTGGAGCAGTCGGGGGGACTGGGATTCCCCGTCTCCATCACGCTGGCGGGCGTGGGGCCGGAGCAGGCGGGCAGAAGGATGGCCGAGATCCTGGCTCAAGGCGCGCAGCGTCCCCAGAGAGCGCTGATGCTGGGCGTCGCCGGGGCGGTAGAGCCGGGCATGGAGACAGGAGACCTTCTCCTCGCCTCCAGTTACATGCCGGATTCCGGCGAAGAAACCGCCAGGGGAATAGCGCCGGATCCGGAGATGCTGGCGCTGGCCGAGGCCGCAGCGGCCGAGGCCAGGATGCCGGTGAATCAGAAACCTTCGCTGACGGTTAACCATCTGGTCGCGGAGCTGTGGGAGCGGGAGCATCTGCGCCGGAAGTACAGCGTTGGGAGCGTGAACATGGAAGACCACGCCGCAGCGTCGGCCGCAGCGTCGGCGGGAGTGCCGTTCCTGTCGGCGCGCGTCGTCCTGGACACGGCAGAGCAGCGCCTGCCCGGATACCTGACGCGGCTGGTTCGGGGGCGCAGCGCCGTCCTCACCGAGGTGATTATGCAGCCGTGGCGCATTCCCGCCTTGCGGCGCATCAAGTCGCAGATGGACCTGTGCCAGTCGGTACTGACCCGCTTCGGCATGGCATACCTGAAACTGGAAGCCGAGAGGAGAAGGAGCAACCGGGGGGAACCTCTCTCCGAGGCATCCTGTTAGCCCGGCCCCGCAGCGGAAAGAGAGCGGGACAAGGCGTTATGGAAGTCCTGGTCACCGGAGGCACAGGGTTCATCGGCGGGAACCTGGCGCGGGAATTATGGGCCCGGGGCCACAGGGTGCGGACGCTGACCCGACCCGGCAGCAGCCAATTAACAACCGAAGGCACCGGCATCGAGCGGATCGAGGGCGACATCCTGGACCCAGCTTCCATCCGCCGGGCGGCGGAAGGGTGCAAGGCTGTGTTCCACTGCGCCGCCGCATACACCTTCTGGTCGCGGGACCCAAAGGGAGTGCGCCGGGCCAATGTCGAGGGCACGGTCAACGCGCTGGAAGGCGCCGCATCCGCCGGAGCGGAGCGCATTGTCTACACCAGCACCGTCTCGACCATCGGAATGCCCGGCGACGGAGGGCTGGGCAACGAAAACACGCCAATGAACCCCCGCTCGCTGCATGGACACTACAAGCAGTCGAAACACCAGGCCGAGCAGGAAGCGCTGCGGCTGGCCGGCGAAGGCCTGCCGGTGGTAGTAGTCAACCCCACGGCTCCGGTGGGGCCGTGGGACGTGAAACCAACGCCCACCGGCAGGATTGTGCTGGACTTTCTGCGCCGGCGCATCCCGGCGTACATCGGCGCCGGCCTGAACCTGGTGGACGTGGCCGACGTGAGCGCCGGGCACATACTGGCAATGGAGCATGGGGAAATCGGACAGCGGTACATTCTGGGCAGCCGGAACGTAACCCTGAAGGAAGTGTTCAGGATTCTCAGCGGGTTGACAGGGCTGACGGCACCGAGGGTCAGGCTGCCCTTCTGGCTGGTGGCGGGCGCAGGATACGCGGAGCAGACGGTTTCCGGCAGGCTGCTGGGACGCGAGCCGATCATACCCGTGGAGGGAGTTCTGGCGTCGAGGAAGCCCGCCTGGGTGAGCAGCGAGAAGGCGATCCGCGAGTTGGGACTGCCCCAAAGCCCGGTGGAGGCGGCTCTGGAACGGGCGGTAGAGTGGTTCGCGGCTCACGGCTATATTGACCACGGCTATATTGAAGGGAGAAAGGAAGGCGCAAGGTCTTGAGGCAGAATCCATAGATTCGATGCTGAACGGACTTCCAATGCTGAACGGACTGATGACACCGGCACATCTAACGGAAAAGGTCAAACGGGCAATCAGCCATTCGCACCGGTATTTCCGGGAAACTCAGCACCCGGACGGCTACTGGTGGGGCGAACTGGAGTCGAACCCGACCATGGAAGCCGAGTACCTGATGCTCAGCCACTTCCTGGGGCGCAGGAACCCGGAACGCTGGCGGAAGGTAGCCAGATATATCCTGACCAAGCAGCAGCCCGACGGCTCCTGGGGGCAGTATTACGAAGCTCCCGGGGACGTCAGCACCAGCGTGGAGTGCTACTTCGCGCTCAAGCTGGCAGGGCATTCCGCCGACTCGCCAGAACTGGCCAAAGCAAGAGAGTTCATCCTGAACAAGGGCGGAATCCCCAAAGCGCGGGTGTTCACCAAAATCTGGCTGGCCCTGTTCGGGCAGTGGGAATGGAGTGGAACGCCCAACCTGCCTCCGGAGCTGATCCTGCTGCCCAGTTGGGCGCCCTTCAACATCTATGAGTTCTCTAGCTGGGCCAGGGCAACCATCGTGCCGATGAGCATCATCCTGACAGAGCGGCCCTACTGCCCTGTGCCGGACTATGCCAGGATAGACGAGCTGTATCCCAACGGCAGGGAGGCAACCAACTTCTCGCTGTCGATACCCGACGACTGGGTATCGCGAGGGCTGTTCACCCTGGACCGGCTGATGAACCTGTACCGCAAAGCCCCGATGCAGCCGCTCCGGGGGCTGGCCCGGCGAAGGGTGATCCAATGGATTCTGGACCACCAGGAGGCCGACGGCGCATGGGGCGGCATACAGCCCCCCTGGGTCTATTCACTCATCGCCTTGCACCACGCCGGCGGCGAGGAGTTCGCCGACGCCCTGAACAAGGGGTTCGATGGGTTCGACTCCTTCGCCATCGAAGACGAGGACACCTGCAGGTTGCAGGCCTGTATATCGCCGGTGTGGGACACCTGCCTGGCCCAGGTGGCGTTGCTGGAGTCGGGAGTTCCCGGCAACGACCCGATGGTGCAGAAGTCCAGCCGCTGGCTGATGGAGAACCAGATACTGGCCCAGGGCGACTGGCAGGTACGAGCCAAAGACACTCCGCCGGGCGGCTGGGCCTTCGAGTTCCACAACGACAAGTATCCCGATATTGACGATTCTTCGGAAGTCATCATCGCCCTGGCTCTGGCCCGGCTGGAAGGCGCCGACGAAGCGAATCGCCGGGAGGCTATCCGCCGGGGCGTGGAGTGGATCGAGGGAATGCAGTCGCGCGGCGGCGGCTGGGCCGCCTTCGACAAAGACAACGACCGGTGGTACGTGGCGCGGCTGCCATTCTCGGACTTCGGGGAGACGCTGGACCCGCCCAGCGCCGATGTAACCGCCCACATCCTGGAGATGTACGGACGGCTGGGCTACTCCGTTAGCCACCCGCCAGTGCAGCGGGGTTACCAGTATCTGCGCCAGGAACAGGAGGCCGACGGCTCCTGGTTCGGGCGCTGGGGAGTTAACTACGTCTACGGCACCGGCGCAGCGTTGCCGGCGATAGAGGCCATCGGCGAGGATATGACGCAGCCTTACATCCGCCGGGCGGTAAACTGGCTGCTGGCCCACCAGAACAACGACGGCGGCTGGGGCGAGTGCTGCGGTTCCTACGTAGACGACAATCTGCGGGGCGTTGGGCCGTCCACGGCTTCCCAGACGGCATGGGCCCTGCTGGCGCTGATCGCAGCGGGCGAAGCCGGTTCGGAAGCCAGTTGCCGGGGAGTCCAGTATCTGCTGGGCATACAGCAGGAGGACGGAAGCTGGGACGAGCCGTATTTTACCGGCACCGGATTCCCGGGCTATCGAATCGGGCAGAGGCCCGCCGACCAGCCGCAACCCGGGGAAGCCGGCTACCAGGGCCTGGATATGCCGGCCGGCTTCATGATCAATTACCACCTGTATCGCAATTACTGGCCTCTGCTGGCGCTGGGACGATTCGCCCAGGCCATGACCAAACCCAACACCGAACGCAGACAGGAGGAACAGCGTCCGCTGGAATCCGCCTCCTCCTGGTAGTCTAGTAGTCCCGTCCTGGTAGTCTAGTAGTCCTGGTGTCTGGTGGACACCAGCCCCGCGCCGGTCTCGCCACCGCCCGCGCTGTTAGTTACGCGGCTAGTTAAAGGAAGCGAATCATGAAGAGCAAGTCGTTCTGCCTCAGCGTCAAGACCAAAGAAGCCCCGGAGTTCATCGACATCACCGATTGGGTGTCTGGCTGCGTCGCCGACGCCAAGGTAAACAACGGGTTTGCGGTAGTCTTCTCCAAACACACAACGGCAGCAGTGAAAATCAACGAAAACGAGCCGCTGCTGCTGGAAGACATGGCCGCCTTTCTTGAAGGGGTGGCTCCCCGGCAGGCGCCGTACCGCCACAACAACTTCGAGATTCGCACGGTGAACATGAATCCGGACGAATCACCCAACGGCCACGCTCACTTGCAGCATCTGCTGCTGGGAACCAGCGAAACGGTGCCGATAATCAATGGCGAGATGCAGTTCGGAACCTACCAGAGCATCTTCTTCATTGAGCTGGACCATCCGCGCAACCGGCATGTAATGGTGCAGGTAGTAGGCGAATAGGCAGAAGCTCACTGAACGCCCCGGAGAAGTCCTCCTCGTCCTGGCCTTTCCCCGCAGAGGGAATCCCGTAGGGAGCGGGAGTGTTGGCGGCATCGAATACCGAGCTGGAGCAGGCCTACGCCGACTGCCGGAACCTGACCCGGCGGGAGGCGAAGAACTTTTATTATGCATTCATAACTCTGCCGCCGTCCAAGCGGAGAGCTATATGCGCCGCCTACGCCTTTTGCCGGCACTGCGACGATTCGGTGGACAATGCAGCCTCGCCCGCAGACAAGCTCTTGGCGCTGTCCAGCCTGCATAGCAGCCTGGAACTGGCATACAGGGGCCGGCCTCCCACGCCGATGTTCCTGGCGCTGGCCGACACGGCCGGGCGCTACAACATTCCCGAAGAGCATTTTAGCGAGATAATCCGCGGGGTGGAAAGCGATCTAGTCAAAAACCGCTACGCCAACTTCGACGAACTGCGGGAATACTGCTATCGTGTGGCATCGGTAGTAGGGCTGGTCTGCCTGCAGATCTTCGAATACAGCAACCCTGCAGCCCGGGGGCACGCCATAGACCTGGGCCTGGCAATGCAGTTGACCAACATCATGCGGGATGTGCGAGAGGACTGGGATATGGGCCGCGTGTATCTGCCTCAAGACGAAATGGCCCGGTTCGGCTACTCGGAAGAAGACCTTCGGGATGGTGTCCGAAACGAGGCTTTCGTGGATCTGCTCCGATTCCAGGGGCAGCGGGCGCGCAATTACTACCGAAGCGGCTTCCGGCTGCTGCCTTACCTTTCGCCCCGCAGCCGCGGGTGCCCGGCGGTGCTGGGATCGATCTACTCCGGCGTGCTAGACCGGATCGAAGCCACCGGCTACGATGTGCTGGGAGAGCAGCGCATCACGCTCAGCGCCATTCGGAAAATCCGCATCACAGCCCGCGCCTGGCTGGCCGGCACGCTCTCGCTGCCTGGCCGCAGGTAGGCCCAGCGCCGCCGATATAAAGTACTGGCTGCGGACTCTCGGAGCGTCAGGATGGGGTAGGCCCGGCGCCGCCGATACAAAGGCCCCCCGGTAAAGGGAAAGTCCCGAAGGCTGCGCATGACTACGAAGCAGAAGGTGGTGGCCATAACCGGGGCCTCAGGCCACATCGGCTCCAAGCTGCTGGAGCATCTGGAGGAAACGCCGGGACTGGGAAAGCTGGTGGCTTTCGACACGCAAGCCCTGAGAGCGCCGGTACACAACATCGCCGCCTACCGCCAGGACGTCGCCAGCCCTATCCATGGGGAGCTGGCCCGGCACGGCGTAACCACGCTGGTGCACCTGGCTTTTTCGTGGAGCAGCGGACTGAAACGCCGCGAGGCGAACGCCATGAGCGAGCAGAACCGGCTGGCGCTGGAGAGCGTTATCGAGTCCTGCAAACTGGCCCGAATCGGGCATTTGATCTACCTGAGCTCGCACACAGTCTATGGAGCGCGCGCCGACAATCCCATCCCCCTGAATGAGAACTCCCCCAGAAGGCCTGCCAGTGGGTTCCCATACGCCCAGGACAACTACCGGGCGGAATGCCTGTTGCAGAAGCTGGCAGAGGAAAGCCCCGAGATCAAGCTGACCGTCTTTCGCTGCTGCCCGGTGCTGGGGTCTATGGCCAAAGCGGGGCTGATCAAAGAGTTCTACTTTCCGGGGTGGATCGGTCTGTCGGATTACAACCCGCCGATCCAGTTCGTGTATGACGACGACCTGGCGAGACTGCTGATACTTGCCATTACGGGGGAGCCGGAAGGGACGTACAACGTGGCCGGTAACGGGGTTGCCTTCCTGAGTGAGCTGGCTCCGGCCACAGCGCCGGGAAGGTTCCATCTGCCTGCGGCGCTGGTCTACCCGCTGAAGCGGTTGACGGGCGGGACGTCCGCAGCATACAGCCACTTCCTGGATCGTTGGCCGATTATAATGAGCACGGCCAGGCTGCATCGGGCCACAGGGTATCGTTTCAGGCACACAGCCCAGGAATCCGTGGCCGCCTTCAGCAGCTATATGGAAGAAACGCAAGGCCGCCTGCCCAGGCTGTCCGGCATCCTCTGATACGGCCCGGCCCGAATCATCCGCAGACGCCCCTGGAGGAAAAGCCGATTCGTCTCATCATCGACACCGACCCGGGGGTGGACGACGCCATCGCTATTCTGCTGGCGCTGTCGGCGCCGCAGGCGGAAGTTGCCGGGCTGACCACACTGGGCGGCAACGTGCCAAGGTCCCGCGCGACACGCAACGCCCTGGCCCTGCTGGAGGCCGCCGGACGGGCCGGAATTCCCGTAGCGCGGGGGGCTGCCCGTCCGCTTGTGGGCCGCTACCGGGGGTCGGTCGCGTTTCACGGCCCAGGCGGGCTGTCGGCCAGGCTGCCGGAACCGTCGCCGCGGGCCGCAGGCGCGACGGCGGTGGACTTCCTGCATACGAATCTCACTGCCGCCCCCGGCGAGATCACCGTGGTGGCCCTGGGGCCGCTGACCAACCTGGCGCGGCTGGAGCGGCGTCATCCGGGCATCCTGAACAAGAGCGCCGGCGTAGTAGTCATGGGAGGGGCTGTGGAAACCCGGGGCAACGTAACTCCTAAAGCGGAGTTCAACATCCACAGCGACCCTGTAGCCGCTTCTCAAGTTCTATCCCTGGGCATTCCTATAACTCTGGCCGACCTGGCCGCCTGCCGGCAGGTGAGCATCGCACGGGAGCAGGCTGAGGGACTGGCCTCGGACACGCAGCCCGGAAGTCTGGCTCTCCGCATCCTGCGGGGCTGGTTTGCCCGGGATTCCCGGCGCCAGCGGTTCGAATTCTACGACCCGCTGGCGGTGGCCCTGGCGCTGGAACCGGGAATGGCCTCAACCCGCCCAGTGTCGCTTTCGGTAGGGACAGAGCCCGGTGAAGGCTGGGGGGAGACAACAATCGCGGGAGAACCCGGCCCGGTCTCGATAGCCGACAGAGTGGACGAGGCGCGTTTCCGGGCGCTGACAACCGATTTGCTGGGATGGCAATAGGCCTGACAGGAAACCCCTCGCAGCCGCAGTTAGAGATTGCGATTGACTCATATCCCAGTACGATTGCTGTATCTGTTTGAAATTCACGGCTTGGCGCGACAAACGCACCTGTCGCGGTAGCGCAGGCGCGGCGAATCTGATACTTCAGCCTGAAAGGACGTCCAAAATGCCGAAACTGGCGCCGCATCAACAAGCAATTTCCATCATCGAAAGATTGGTTATCGACAACATAGGAGGGAGATTAGAAGCTACGACACATTGCAACCAATGCTCCGAGCATCTGGTAATCAACCTGCTCGAAGGGATTGCCGACGTTCGGAGAGAAAAGCGCGTCGGGACAGTGCGCCCTGACCTCGCTCTGATTGACGGCGATGGAGACCCCATAAGATTCATCGAAATCGTAGACAGCCACCCGCCAGAAAGAAACGTCCATGAGTACGCTTTAGCCAACGGCATTGATGTCTTTGAAGTACATCTCCGGGCAGGAAGGGAATTCGTCAGCAGAAGAAGGACCAATGCTCTGAATTCGTCTCTGACGATAAAGGCAAGGCTGCGGGAACTCGCTGAAGGACTGTTTCAGATCGATGCCCACAACCTGCTGTGCCGGAAGCCGCTGTGTCAGGAGTGTGGAACTCCGCTGCCGATAAGGACAGTTACAGTCAGAACCACAGACTGCTGGAATTGCGGCCAGAACGTGAACGTGGCCATAGGATCAAAAGACAGCGAAGACCTTTGGGCGGATTATTTCACATCAGAGGAGATAGAGTTCGCTCAGGAGAACAGCGTGAGGCTGGAGAGAAGATTCAGCGCAATGGCCATGGAGAGATACGTGGCTAACGTATGCACTGGCTGCGACCAGATACAGGGAAACTGGTTCCTGTACATGGATCCCTTTCACGACCGATTCAACCTCTTCAGGACCAGCCGGCAAAAATACGGACCCTGTGATAAATGTGCTACCAGGCACTGCGCGACTCATGGAGAGTATCTCGATTACCAGGAAACACAGCAGTGCCAGTCTGTTTAGAAGAAGCCCAGAGAGTCATGTGCCCCAACAACCCCGACCGGGAATGCTTCTACTCTGACCAATGCCAGCAGGCCGGTTGTTACTTCGTCAACCGGGAACAGCAGCGGATAAGAGAGCAACAAGAGTGGGAGCAGCAACAGCAAGAGTTTCTGGAACAGAAAGAACGTAGATATCAACAAGAGCGAGAAGAACGGCAACAACGGCAACAGGAGTGGGCAAGCCTAAATGCCTGGTTCAAAAAACTCATGAATCAATAAGAGGGTCAAGTAACTCCCATTTCAAGCAGATACTCATATCCCAGCATCATTTCCTTGTATCCCACAGAAAAGGTAGTGTACTCTGGAATACTAGGATACCCGGCAAAGGAGGGCGCTATGCTGAAACCTTTACTGTTGGTCTTCGTGCTTCTGGCGGCGATGGCGGCCCTTCTGGCGTGTTCGGAGCCGACTCCGACGCCCACCAGCACCCCAGTACCCACCAGCACTCCTGCGCCCACCCCCACAACGGCGCCAACAGCTACGCCCACTCCGGCTCCTACGCATACGCCGACGCCAACGCATGTTCCCGCAAAGGCCATGCCGGGAGAGGCTGGCAGGATTGCCCCGCTGAACCTGGAAGACCCGGAAGCGATTGAATCCGAGCTGTCTGGGGCGGAACTGGACTGCCTGGAGACCGCCGGGCTGATGCATCTGTTAACACAGCCTGAATTGGCTGCGCAGGAAGAGCAGTCGCAATTCATCGACTGCCTCGAGGATGAAACGCTGACCAGATCATTCCTGGCCGGAATCATTGGAGATTCGGGAGAACTGAGCGAGGAGACTTCCGGCTGCATACGCGCCGGAATGGAGGGAATCGACCTGCGCGCAACGATGATGTCCGGCTCATCAGGAGACGAACAGACCGCCATGATAGGCAGCATGTCCGCCATGTTGCTGTCGCTTTCGTGCCTGAACGAGGAAGAGTGGGCGAAAGCCGCTCCAGCTCTGGGTATGAGCGCCGACGACAGGCAAAGCCAGCTTTGCGTCCTGGAAAAGATGGGCGGGGCCGGGGGCATGGCCGAGGCGTTGCAATCCGAAGACGAGAGCGGCATCATGGCCGTCATGAGAGCCGCCCTGGATTGCGGCGTGCAGTTTGGGCCGTGAGGCCAGGGCTTCTACGATCTTCTACAATCGCCAATGTGTCCGCATTTTGCGAAGCGTGCGGTTTGGGGCGTGAGGCCGGGGCTTCTGCTTCTACGATCCTCAGACAGGATCAGTTCAGCGGAAGAGGCCGGGAAGCGGTCCCGTCACGGAGCATGGGGATGAGTTCCCTGCCGTATTGGGCAGTATCCTGCAGCGGGTCGAAGCCGCGAATCAGGACGGTGGTGCAGCCAGCGTCGTAGTAGGCCAGGAGCGACTCGCACACCTGCTCGGCGGTGCCTACCAGAGCAGTGGTGCTGCCGGCGGCGCCGGTCGCAGCGGCGATGGGCATCCAGAGGCGCCGGTCGTGGATTTCGCCCTTCGCGGCAAAGTCCAGGAGGCGACGGGAACCAACGGATTGCAGCCGCGCCGGCCGCCCAGGGCCGACGGTGTCGCCGACCGACGAGCGCACCCGTTCCAGGATGCCCCGGGCGCGTTCCCACGCCTCGCCCTCAGTATCTCCCAGGATGGGGCGCACCGACAGGCTGAACCGGATGTCGCGCCCATACCTGGCGGCGCGGGAGCGGATGTCGGCGACCTGATCTTTTATGGCCGCCACTGGCTCGCCCCACAGGGCATAAACGTCGGCATGGCGGGCCCCTGCCTCTTTCGCCGCCTCCGATGCGCCGCCGAAGTACAGCGGGATGTGGGGGCGCTGCCTCGTCTTCACCTGGCTGTGGGCCTGCTCCAGGCTATAGAACTCGCCCTCATAGTCGAAGGGGGCGCGCTCCGTCCAGACACGGCGCACTATATCCATCCACTCCCCGGTTCGGCGGTAGCGGGAGTCGTGGTCCAGCCAGTCTCCGTCGCGCCTCTGCTCTTCGTCGCTGCCGCCGGATATAACGTGCACTGCGATGCGCCCGCCGGACAACTGGTCGAGAGTCGCAAGGTGGCGGGCGGCGAGGGTGGGGGCCATGAACCCGGCCCGGTGAGCGATAAGGTAGCCGAGACGCTCGGTGCGGGTGGCGGCGTAGCCTGCGACGGCGAACCCGTCGGCAGTGGCCGAGGAATAGCCGATAAGCGCCTTATCGAAGCCCGCCTGCTCGTGGGCTTGAGAGAACTCGGCAATGTACTCCGGGTCGATGCCGGAAGGAATCTCGTCGGCGGGGTTGATGCCGCCGCCGAACAGACTGACAGTCACCCCTCGGGACGAATCGCGCTCGCGGTTGACGCCGATCATTCCGATAATTTCTATGCCGGACATTTACGCAATCCCCTTTTCATGCTGAACAAACGGGTTTCAGGAGGCTCTGGCGCGAAGGCGAGGCAAAAGCAGAGTCGAGTAGAAATGGCTCAAACCCATCATTATGGGAACGGCGAGGGCGTAACCCGCCATAGCGGCCGTGTAGCCCACGGTGAGAACCGCCAGCCACGAGAGCGCCGGAATGCCGATAAAGAACATCGCCAGGGCAACGATGGCCTTCCGGGTGTGGTAGAGGGCCACCAGAGACAGGGCGCCTATCGGCAGAGCGATGACCGGAAAGATGACGATCAGCACGCCTACGGCGACAGCAGCCCCGCGCCCGCCCCGGAAGCGCAGGTATACCGGCCAGATGTGGCCTGCAAAGGCGCATATCCCGGCGAACATCTCGATTCCAGCGTCATGGATAATGGCCCGGACAACGATGACGGCGACTCCGCCCTTGATGATGTCGAGGGCGCCGCACGCCAGCCCGGCTTTCGGCCCAACCTCGCGGAAGACGTTGGCGGCGCCGCTGTTATTGTCGCCAACGCTCCGTATGTCGCTTCCCAGGGTGTACCGGGCGAACAGATAGGCGGTTGGGGTAGCTCCAATCAGGTAGGCCAGCAACCCCAGTCCCAGCCAGTGGGCTATCTCTGTCAGCGTTTCCACAGGCGCCTGCGGCGGTCTCCTCCGTGCGTCGGGGCAGGCCGTGGGCCTGCCCCGCAAATCCGGAAACCTGTTTCGCGCTTCATCAGTCGGCCGATGGGGGCGCCGGCTAAGCCGCGACCATGTTGGGAACGGCGGCGGTGCACCAGTGCAGGTATTTGGGGTTGCGCCCAAACACGATGTCGAAGTACATCCGCTTCAACTGCGCAGACACCGGGCCGGGGTTCCCGTCGGCGATGGGGCGACTGTCCAGGGAGATAACCGGGGTCAGGTGCGCCGCCGTGCCGCTCAGGAACACTTCATCGGCCAGATACAGCTCGGTGCGGTCGATGCGGCGCTCCACAACCTCGATGCCCAGCTCTTCGCGGGCAAGCTCTATCACCGTCTCCCGGGTGATGCCTGGGAGCGGGTTGTCCTCCAGAATAGGGGTGATGAGCTGCCCTTTGCGCATCATAAACAGGTTCTCGCCGGAACCCTCGGCAACATGCCCGTCCTGGTTCAGCAGAATCGCCTCGTCGAAACCGGCCAGAACCGACTCGGTCTTGGCCAGGATGCTGTTCAGGTAGTTGGCCGAGGTCTTGATCTGAGTCGGCGTCATCTGGTCTTCGAGACGGCGCCATGACGAGGTGCAGCAGTGCAGGTTCTCGGTGCCGAGGTAATTGCCGAAAGGCACGACAACCAGGGTGAAATCGCTGGCGATCTCATGGAGCTTGAGGTTCGCCACCAGTTCCTCGCTCTTGTAGGCCAGGGGGCGGATGTAAACGTCGGAGCGGTTGCCGTTTTTCTCGACCAGTTCCACGGTAATGCGGCAAAGGTCATCAACGGAGTAGGGAATGTCGAGCATGAGCATACGGCAGCCCAAACGAAGCCTCTCGTAATGCTCGCGGAGGCGGAAGATGTAGGTGGTCTCGTGCTCGGCGTTCCAGTTGCCCCGGATGCCCTCGAAGACGGCGGTGCCGTAGTGGAGAGCGTGAGTCATCACACTCACACGGGCATCCTCCACGGGCACCAGCTCGCCCCGGAAGAAGGCAAACTGGGGCTGGAGCGAGCCGTTGCCGGATGCCGCGCTGCTGGTCATTTCACAAATCCTTTGTCCAGAATCAGGGCCTGATTATATTGTAAAGCGCAAATCGGTTACAACCTGCGAACATCCAATTATGCTTATGCAAAACCATCGGGATGAATCCTGCTCCGGGCCAATACCCTCCGCAACATAAAGCCTCTCTGCGCCCCCTGATCTGGCGGGGGTTCAACATCCAACGGGAGTTCAACTTTTGCCAATCCGCCGACAGTTCAGTAATAATCTGCTGTCGACATCCGCCGAACAGGGCCGCGGAGGGAGCGAATGAGCGGACAGGCCGCAAGAATTGCCGGAGCAGGGCTGGCTTTGCTGGCGGCCCTGGCGCTGGCGGGCGCCGCAGTCGCGCTGTTGGTCCGCAGCGACGACTCCGCGCCGGTCCAGATAATTGCGGCGCCTCAGGCATCGCCGGCGCCGACTGCGCGGGACATCCGGGTGCAGGTCAGCGGGGCGGTGATGTCTCCCGGCGTATATTCGATGAACGACGGAGATCGCGTGATGGACGCCATCGCCGCCGCCGGAGGCGTGGACCCCAACGCCAACCTGACGGCCATCAACCTGGCCCGGCGGGTGCAGGACGAAACCCATTACCACATCCCTTTCATTGGCGAGACTCCGCCTTCTCCTGCCCAGACACTGATCAAGGCCGCCGAGGATTCGTCCGGAATTCCCCGGCGGCAGAACAGTAACGGCTCCAACTCCGGAGTAAAAAACCTGGTAGACCTTAACACAGCCTCAGCGCAGGATCTTCAATCTCTGCCGGGAATCGGCTCTGTCCTGGCGGGCAGGATCATCGCCCACCGGGAGGCCAACGGCCCTTTCGCCGCCGTTAGCGACATCGAGAACGTACCCGGCATCGGGCCGAGGACGCTGGAGTCGATCCGCGCTCTTGTTACCGTGTCCGGCGGGCCTTAGCAGAGTGGACAACTACCCGCCGGCGAGCCGGCTTCCCGTGATTCTGCTCAGGGGATTTCCAGGTTGAAACTTGCCCTGCTGTCGGCAGCCTGGCTGGGCGGAGTGCTGGCGGGGCTGTCGCCGGGGGTCGCGGTCGGCGCGGCGTTGTGTCTCGCCGGAGCCGGCGCCCTGGCGGCCTCCGGGCTCCGGCTGGCGCATCTGCCCGCGATGCCGGCGATACTGGCAGCCGTTTTCATGCTGGGCATGGCCCGGGCAGGGGCGTCGCAGGCCGCCTCGCCTCTGCTGGACGAAATCGGCGGGCGGGAGGTCGCAGCATCGGGCATGATTGCGGACGACCCGGAGATCACCGCCGCGAGGGTGCGTTTCGAGCTGCGGGTATCCGAAGTCCTGATGGATGGCGAGGCTCGAAGCGCCAAAGACCGCTGGCTGGTGTATGCCCGCCCCCCGGACGAACTGGTCGCTCTGAGGGAAGCCCCCTTTTTCCGTTACGGGGACAAAGTGACCATCCGCGGAACACCGCAGGAACCCGAGCCTGTCGACGGGTTCGATTACCCCGCATTCCTTGCGGCGCAAGGCATAACGGCCACGATGTTTGCGCAGGAGGCGCAGGTTACCGGCGATGGGGGCGAGCTGTGGAGAAAGGCGATCTACTCGGTGCGCAGTCGCCTGGCCGACAGCATCGAGCGGGCCATGCCTTTCCCGGAATCGGCGGTGGGTACGGCAATGCTGCTGGGCAAGCGGGAGTCTCTGCCTGCGGAGCTGGTAGACAAGTTCAGGGACACGGGCGCGGCGCACCTGCTGGCAATCTCGGGGCTGCACGTCGGAGTGATCCTTGCAGCGACGGCGGGCGGGGCGGCATGGCTGCTCGGCAGGCAGCGGCCTGCCTACCTTGCGGCGGCGGGAGTTGCAGTTTGGCTCTACGCGCTGGCGGCAGGCGCCTCGCCCTCAGCGCTGCGGGCGGCGGCAATGGGCACGATCTACCTGGCGGCGCTTGGCCTGGGCCGTCCGTCCAGCATATTGCCTGCCCTGGCGCTGACTGCCTCGGCGATGACTGTATTTTCCCCCGGCCTGGTGCGGCAGGTCAGCTTTCAACTAAGCTTCGCGGCGGTGGGCGGAATCGCGCTGGCGCTGGCGGTGTTTGGAAGATGGCCCGGACGGGGAAATTCTCCTGCGGCGGGATGGGTCAAGCGGCTTGCGGGATGGGCCGTTGCGCTCATCGCCGTTTCCGCCGCAGCAACGCTGGCGACATGGCCGATAGCGGCAGCGAACTTCGGGCAGGTTGCGCTGATGGGCGTGCCGGTGTCGCTGCTGACGGTGCCGGCAATGGCTCCGCTGATTGCGGGAACGCTGGCGGCAGCCGTCGCAGGGCTGGCACACCCGTCGCTGGGGGAGCTGCTGGGCTGGATTGCGACGGCGCCGTCGCAATGGGTGGTGGCGGTAGTTTCTGCCTTCCCTCCGCTGACAGTGGAGGCAGACTGGGTGGGGCCGCCGTTGCTGGCGGGGTGGTATGGAGGGTTGGGGCTGGCGCTGCTGGCGGCGCAGCCGCACCGCGTTCGCCGCTGGCGACGGGCCGCCGCCGAGGCCCTGGTCCGGCTCTGGCCCTCGATGCCGGCGGGCGCGCAGGGCGGCGGGGGCGGCGCATGGCGACTGCCCAGCCTGTATTTCACCCTTACGGCGGCCGTTGCCCTGGGAATCGCCGCGGCAATCCTGTGGGCGCGAGTGGCGGGCGGCCCGGACGGGCTGCTGCACGCATACTTCCTCGACATCGGGCAGGGCGACAGCATCCTGGTTGAGACCCCATCGGGGCGGCAGGCGCTGATCGACGGCGGGCCGGACGGGGACGCTCTGTCGCAGGCGCTGGCCGAGGTGATCCCCGGCGGAGACCGCAGCCTCGACGTGATGGTGATGACCCATCTGGACTCGGACCACAGCCTCGGACTGCTGGAAACGCTGGATCGATTTGACGTCGGCGCAGTGATCTCCGGCCCGCAGCCGACGGGGAGCGCGATGGAGGCTCAGTGGAGCCAACGGCTGGAACGCCACGGCATCACGCCCGTGGAGTTGAGCGCCGGGTACGTTGTCCGCCTGGACGACGGGGTAGAATTGCAGGCGCTTAATCCCGGCCTGGTTCGACCCTTCGGGGATTCCAACAACGACTCATTGGTGCTGCGACTGACTTACGGGGAGGTCAGCATACTGCTGGCCGCAGATATTGAGCAGGAAGCTGAAAACCGATTGGCCGACAGCGGCGCCAGCCTGGGCAGCACGATTCTGAAGGTAGCGCATCACGGCAGCAGCACATCCACAACCCAGCGATTCCTGGATGCGGTAAGCCCGGCCATCGCAGTGGTGTCGGCAGGGCAGGGCAACCCCTACGGACACCCAGCCCCCGTGGTCATGGAGCGGCTGGAGGCGGCGCTGGGGGCGGAGAATGTGTACCGCACCGACATGCGCGGCAACGTAGAAGTGATCAGCGATGGCAGGTCGGTATGGGTGCGGGCGGAACGGTAGAGCGGTAAGAGAGGGCCGGGGATAGTTCGTCCGGATAACGCGGAAGCTCCTTCGGGAGGGGCGTGATGATTTTCCGTGTTGGTAGATGACTTCCAGAGCGCTATAAAATCACGGGCCGGCGCTTTCGGGGTCGCCGGATTTGCAGCAGCCGGCATAAATGCGCATTCAGACAGGTGCAGGGCAGCCGGCACAGTTGCCTTTATCTTTGTTTCTGGATTATGGTTGGCGGTAATGCCAGACGGGAGAATGAACTTTGGCGCCAGCGAATCGGGTTGACGGGCGGCGGTGGGACGAGCCGCGCCCGGTCAGCATCACGGTGGGATACCAGCGATCGGCGGAGGGGTCGGCCCTCATCGAGATGGGCGGCACCCGGGTGCTGTGCGCCGCCTCGCTGGAGGAAAGGGTGCCGGCGTTCCTGCGAGGGCAGGGGCAAGGCTGGGTCACCGCCGAGTATTCGATGCTGCCCCGGGCCACCAACACACGCTCATCCCGCGAGCGCGACACAGGGCGCATCAGCGGGCGGTCGCAGGAAATCCAGCGGCTCATCGGACGGGCGCTGCGGGCGGTGACCGACATGACGGCGCTGGGCGAGCGAACGGTGCAGATCGACTGCGACGTAATCGACGCCGATGGGGGCACCCGCACGGCGTCGATTACAGGGGCCTACGTTGCTCTGCACCAGGCCATGATGCTGCTGGTGCGCCGGCGCATCCTGCAGCGGGCGCCGCTAACGTGCCCCGTCGCGG
Source organism: Dehalococcoidia bacterium (assembly GCA_965115955.1). GTDB lineage: Bacteria > Chloroflexota > Dehalococcoidia > Lucifugimonadales > UBA3495 > VXOI01. The sequence continues at coordinate 927,713 of OZ220473.1, forward strand.
CCGTCAGCGTGGGCATTCTGGGGGAACGGATGCTTCTGGACCTCTGCTACTCCGAGGACTACGACGCCGATGTCGATTTCAACGTCGTGATGACGGCCAACGGCGGGCTGGTGGAACTGCAGGGGGCTGCGGAAGCCCATCCCTTCCCCCGGACGACGGTGGAGCAGGTGCTGGCGCTGGCAGCACGGGGGCTGGAGCCGCTCTTCCGCGCACAGCGGGAGGCTCTGCGGCGGGTGTAGGAGAACTGCGCTTTGCCCGAACGCCCGTCATCCAGCATAGCGCCATAGCGGGCGTCAGCCAGCGCTGGCGCCGTCTTCCGTCGGGTGAAGAGGCAGGTGAACCAGAGGCAGGCCCAGCTCCGACAGGGGAGCCTCTACGGCAGCTCGGTCGCCGACTGCCAGAATCTGCAAGCCGCCGGGGCGGAAGTGTTCCCGGGAGACTCGGTGAACATCATCGAGGGTAACCGATTCGATGGACGCGCGCACGCTGCGGAAGTAGTCGTCGGGCAGGCGGAACTGCTCCATAGCCACCAGTTGCCCCAGCACCGAGGCCGGGCGTTCGAAGCTGGCAGGGTAGGCCCGCAGAACACCGTCCCTGGCGTTGGCAAGTTCCTCGGCGGTGATGGGGCGCTCGCTGCTCACTTCCCGGAATTCCTTCAGCGTCTCGTAGACCGACTCCTTTGTCGCGTTGCTCTGCACCGAGCCTCCGGCCACCAGCAGCGACGGACGGCGCAGCCACTGGATGGAGGACATGTAGCCGTAGCTGTAGCCCTTGTCCTGCCGCAGGTTCTGGTTGAGCCTGGCCGAGAACTGGCCGCCGAAGGCGTAGTTAGCCAGCAGCAGGGCAAAGTAGTCGGGGTGGCGGCGGGGAACGAGAGAGTGCGCCGCGCGAATCACCGTCTGGGGCGCTCCGGGCCGGTCCACCAAGTAGATGGTTGTCTCCTTCCCCGTCAGTTCGCCCTCTTCTCCGGCAGCGGCGGCAGAGCCGCTCCACTGCCCAAAGACCTCGGCGGCGCGACGCATCACCTCCTCGCGGTCCGCATCTCCAGCTACCAGAAGGTGGGCGTTGTCCGGCCGGTACAACATCCGGAACTGGCGAAGCAGGTCGCCTCGGGCGATGGCCTGTACAGACGCCTCGGTGCCGGCGATGGGGTGGGCGTAGCCGCTGTCCGCCGGGTATACCAGACCGGGAATCAGCCGCTCGGCAATAACGTTGGGGTCATCCTTGCTGCGGCGCAGATCTGTCAGATGCTCCCGTCGCAGACGCTCCAGCTCATGCTCCGGGAAGTCGGGAGACAGCATAACCTCAGCCATCATCTCCAGCGCGCTGACCCAGTGCTTCGACAGCGTCTCGGTAGACACTGAACTGTATTCCCGCCGGCTTTCCACAGAGAGGCGCGCGCCGATGAATTCGAAATCGTTGGCTATCCGCTGCCTGGATTTGCCGGCTGCGCCCTCGGGCAGCATATCGCCGACCAGCCCGGCCAGGCCAGGCAGGCTGGCCGGGTCGGCCGCAGCTCCGGAGCCAAGCAGTACGCAGAGGGCGACGATGGGCATCCCGCGCCGCTCGACCACGGTCACGCCCATACCGTTGGGCAGGCGGCCTCGAACAGGCAGCGGCGGGGTAAAGGCCGGCTCCCGGGTCGGCGGCGGCATGATGCTGCGGTCAATGGTGGTGGTAGAAGCGGACAGCGGCGTTTCGGGCGAAACTCGCAGGCGCACCTGGCTGCCCGACACGTAAGTTTCGGCGACGCGCAGGATGTCCTCTCGCTGGACGGCCAGGCAGCGGTCAAGGCTGCTGTTGATCAGCCCGGGGTCGGATTCGAGCACGTTGAAGTGGTTAAGCTGGTCGGCGCGGCCGCCAAAGCCGCCGATGCGGGCAAGCTGGCGGAAGTGGGTGGCCTCGATGCGGTTCCTGGAGCGGGCGATTTCCTCATCGGTGGGCGGGTTGCGATGGATGTTATCCAGCTCGGCTTCGACGGCGGCTTCGATTTCGTCCAGGCTGCGGCCCTCGGCGGCAGTCACCTGCAGCAGGAGCTGCCCGGCGATTTCCGACGGCGCGTAGCGGATGAAGGCGTGCTGGGCAATCTGTTTTTCGTAAACCAGGGAGCGGTGCAGACGGGAGCTTAACCCGTCGGACATCACGGCCTGATACAGCTCCAGGGGCGCGTCGTCCGGGTGCCCCTCCGGGGGTGCGGGCCATGCGATGTAGAGACGGGGCAGTGTCACCTTGTCGCGCATTTCTATATCAACGCGGCCCGACAGCAGCGAGTCCTGACGCCCGATGCGCGGCACGCTCTGGCCGGGGGGCAGGTCGCCAAAGTACCGGTTCACCATCTCCAGCGCCTCCTCGGAGCGGAAGTCGCCGGCAATGGCAAGGCTGGCGTTGGATGGGCCGTAAAAACGCTGAAAGAATTCCTTAACGTCGTCAAGGCTGGCCGCGTCGAGGTCTTCCTGAGAGCCGATGGTCATCCAATGGTAGGGATGGGGCAGCGGGAACAGGGCCGATTGCAGGTGCCAGTGGGCCATGCCGTAGGGCCGGTTCTCGTAGGATTGGCGGCGCTCGTTCTTCACCACGTCGCGCTGCACGTCGAACTTCTGCTGGTCAAGACCGTCCAGCAAGAAGCCCATGCGGTCGGCCTCCAGCCACAGGGCCAGCTCCAGGTAGTTGGACGGCACGTCTTCCCAGTAGTTGGTGCGGTCGACGGTGGTGGAGCCGTTCAGGTTGGCGCCGGCCTTCTGGAGCGGTTCGAAGTGGCTGCGGCTGTGGTGCTTGGTGCCTTCGAACATCACGTGCTCGAACAAATGGGCGAAGCCGGTGCGGCCCACCTCTTCGTTTTTGGAGCCAACGTGATACCAGACGTTTACCGCCACCAGCGGAATGGTATGGTCTTCGTGAAGGATGACATCCATACCGTTGGATAGCCTGTGCTGCTCGAAGGCGATGGTGACCATCTGCTGTTCCTGATTCTTAAAGTAATGGGGGGTTGAAGGAGCGACAGCTCCGGCAGGCCGGCTGCCAGCGGTGAGAGCGGCTCTGAATGCCCTCGCGACGACCTACGCCCCGGGCTCGTGGGCCCAGTAGTTCGCGTCGGTGCGCTCACCGACCGGCGAATTGGCCTTGTTGCTGCCGATCTCTTCGGCGTCCCACAGCCTGGAGAACTTCAGGGCTCGCGGGCAATGGCTATAGGACTCCTCAACCTCGACGAGCAAACCCTGGAGGTGGCGGGAATTATCGTCGGTTTCGTAGAGGGACAGCTCGATATTCCGGCGGTCCAGCTCATCCTTGCTGACAACGCTGGCGCGCCCGTTGACCCGCACCGTGTCGTTAAGGCCCGGGATGAAGAAGATGAGACCAACATAGGGGTTGGTTTCGAGGTTCTGGTAGCTCTGGAAGAGCTTGTTGCCGGCAACGTCTGGAAGCAGCAGGCGGCGGTCGTCGATAACCTTCACGAAGCCCGGCTTTCCACCCTTGGGAGAAGCGTCGCATCGGCCATCGGCGTCGGCGGTAGCCATGATTACGAAGGGGGCGTTCTGTACGAACTCTTGAACCCACGGGGTCAAGTGGCCTTTCAGCTTCTTCACCGCCCGTTCCGACGGGGGGCCAAACTGCCCGTTGAACGTGCTCTCGCCAACTGATGCCTGGTCTCTAACGGCCGTCATAGCGTCTGCTCCTTCTTCACCGTTTCGCTCCCCGCGATTCTAATGCCACGCGCGGGAATGGGCAATCCCTGAACCCCTGCCTAAATCCCTATTGAAGGTGAACTATTTCAACGTCGCCCCAGTGGCTTTGCAAATACTCGGCCGCCAGCCTGCGATGGCAGTGTTCCGGCTGGTCTTCGCTGCACAACAGGCAACTGTTGGCGATAGTTCGCTTTATTCCCATCTTTTCAACGCGCCGTTGCGCCATCAATGCCAGAAACTGGCTCTCATAGATTTCCCAGTTGTGATGTTCCTTTCGGTAAGCGTCCAGCATCTCCCTTGTGGGCGCTAATTCAGGCAAATGCGCGTATCCCATGCGGCAGATTTTGTCCAGAAAATACTCCAGGTCGTCCTTCTTGGCGAACCCGGAAAGCTGGGATACGTTGTTCAGGCGCACGTCTACCAGACGTTTCGCTCCCGACTCCCGCAGCAGATCAAAGAACTCGGCCGCGGATTTTTTCGTGAATCCAAGGGTGAAAACCTTCAAAGATCCATCCCCCGGTTATAGCTGCGGTTATAGCCGCCGGCGGACTGTTTATCGTCAGTGTATGCGACTTTCTGCGCCTGACGCATCAGCGCATCAGAAATCACATCGTCTTTTGAGCGAAACATATCGCCGCTGCGGGGCAGCTTGAAAACATCAATCAGCCGGTCTACAGCATCGTTATAACTTTCAAGACGGCCATCAGCCCTGATATGCTCAACAGCCACATCCCGTTCCGCAAGCGCCCTGGCAACCAGCAAAGTGCGATGACACTCCAGCGGTTCCTTTTCTGTGCACAGCAGAACGGGGCGACAGTCATCAGCCCGGCGTATCACTTGCCTGATGCCGTCATCGAAAGCGTCTGTTTCCGCCACTCGCTCATATCGCACCCGTCCCTTGTCGTCATAGCAAGAGACGTCCGCCGGGCGCCCTCCCAACTCGCCCCCAAGAAATTCGTAACCAATGCCTATATTTTCCAGCGCCTGCTGCAAATCGTCGTGATTGAAATGGGCGACATAGCGGCTGTACGGAGACGAGCGGACGTCGATCACTTCGTCTATGCCGTGCCGCAGCAGCAACTTTACAAACTCTTCCCAGGAATGATTGGAATGACCTATGGTGAACACAGGATATTGTGTTACGCCCATTGTGACGTCCTTATTTGATGATGGCGGCGATGAGTTTGTAGCTATATCCCTGGAAAGGCTCCCCCAGGCTGATAGTGAGGAAACACTCGCCTATGGGATAGTCTCCATCTGGCTGCGGCAGGTACCGGCGTTCGTAAATCGGGTCGGTGACGCGAAGCCGGTAATCGACGTTGTTATACTGGAATCTCCCTTGCGCGCTTCGTCGTAGATTGCCGAAGATTTCACCGGGCGCCGATACTGATAAAGTCAGATTACTGACTTTTATCAGCCTCAGTGAATTCCGCAGATTACGCGCATCTTCCAGCGGCACTCGATCATTCAGGCCGTTGTAGGTGCTATAGCCATCAGGCCAGAGCGGGGCTACCGGGTCAATCAATTGTCCCAAGTCATTTGGACTAACGCGACCCGTATTCACCCAATAGCGCTGGTTGTCGATCAGCCAGTTTTCCTGCTGGTAGTCCTCGGGGGCTGGTCTCAATACCGGAACATCAATCAAGTCCAACACCCTTGGATCGCTCCCGTCAGTGTATTGCCTTTCGTGTTCAGACACTTCCCCCGAAGGTCGAGCGCTGACGGGACGCACCCAGCCTTCTGAACCTCTGTTGTTCGCCGCAATTTCCTTGCCGGCGATACAGCGGCCGCTCGCTTTGCGCGAGTTGGCGAGACAGACGATGCGCTTGACAATGGGTACAGCAGCCATAATCCGCTCCTAAATGTTGAGATGGGTGCAGTTCAGCCGGACAGCATCTAGAACTCGATTCCGGGCTGGGCTTTGATACCTTCGTGATAGGGATGCTTGACCAGGGTCATCTCGGTAACCAGGTCGGCGTAATCCACCAGTTCCGGGGGGGCGTTGCGTCCCGTGATGATAACGTGCATCATTTCGGGGCGGCTGCGCAGGGTCTCCAGCGCCTCTTCCACCGGCACCCAGTCGTAATGCAGGGCGTAGGTGAACTCGTCGAGAATCACAACGTCGTGATCGCCTTTGGCGATGACTTCCTTGCAGTCTTCCCAGTGGGCCCGGGCCAGTTCGGCGGAGTTCTCCAGGTCTTTGGAACGCCAGGTGAAACCATCGCCCATGGCTCGCACCTCGATGTCCATCTTCCTGGCGGCGCGCTGCTCGCCGAAGTTGGCCGTGGTGTGCTTGATGAACTGGAGCATAATGACCTTCATGTCACGCCCCCAGGCCCGGAGCATCACGCCCATGGCGGCGGTGGTCTTGCCCTTGCCGATGCCGGTGTTGACAATTACCAGACCCTTGTTTATGCGGGGGCCGGCCACCGACTGAGGGGCTGGCTCCGGCCTGGCTTTGGCAGTCTCCTGATTGCTTGCAGTCATTATCGGTTCCTTCTCCTTGCCATCTCCCTGGGCAGAAGGGGATCGCGTGGTCAGATCCTGCTGTGGGCGGCGCAGGTCTCAACGAATCGCGAAGCGAGACCGGGCGCGCTGCCCAGGTGGACGTGAACATAGGAGGCCCACACGCTGCCCGCCCGGAAACCGTCGGGGCGGCCGCCCTGGTTGACTACCCGGTAGACCGATTCGTCTTCCTGCGGGGGGGCATCCAGCGTGGACCAGTGGAATTCGTGGCCGCGCACCTGTTGTCCGGCGGCCAGCAGAGGGCTGTCGCAGCGGGCCTCCACCTCGCGATAGCCAAGAGACAGGCGCGACAGGGACATGGACGACACGGCGGGTATCAGCCCCGCCATTGGGTAGGGGTTGCCATCGAACCCGGTGAGGGTGCGGCCAAGGTACATCAGCCCGCCGCACTCGCCGTAAACGGGAACGCCCCGGTTCGCCGCCTGCCGGATGGAATCCAGCATCGGCCGGTTGGCCGACAGCCCGTCGGCGAACATCTCGGGGAATCCGCCGCCCAGGTAAACGCCGCCGGCGCCTTCCGGGATGCCCGTATCGTTCAGCGGGCTGAAGGGCGCTATCTCGGCGCCCCAGGCTTCCAGCAGGTCCAGCGAATCCTGATAGTAGAAGTTGAACGCCTGATCCTGCGCCACGGCAATGACGGCCCGCTTCGGACGGAGTTCGTCGGGGTAGACCGGCTGTCCGCCGGCGCCGAACAGCGGAGGCGCGGCAGCCTGCCGGGCCAACTCCGCGATGCGCCCAATGTCGATGGTTTCTTCGACCTGGGCGGTAATCGCATCGTACCACTGGCTGGCTATGGCTCCCTCCACCGTCGGGATGAGGCCGAGGTGCCGCTCCGGCTGCTCGAACTCGGCGCGGCGAGGCAGGTAGCCAAGCACGGGCAGGCCGGTGGTCGCCTCGATCTGCGGCTTGCAGAACTCCAGATGAGCCGGACTGCCGACTCCATTCAGGATAACGCCGGCCACGTTCAGATGAGGGTCGAACTGCTGGTAGCCCAGCACCTCGGCGGCAACGCTGCGGGCGACCTTCGAGGCATCGGCCACCAGGATTACCGGGGCGCCCAGGAGCTTGGCAAGCTGGGCGGTGGAACCCTCCTCGGTCAGGCTGGAGTGACCGTCGAACAGGCCCATCACGCCCTCGATGACGGATATCTGCCGCCTGCCCGATGCCTTTGCGTACAGCTCCAGCACGGTGGAGTGAGGCAGCAGCCAGGTATCGAGGTTCCTGGAGGGCGCTCCACAGGCAACCTGGTGATAGGACGGGTCGATATAATCGGGCCCGGCCTTGAAGGGCTGCACGGCGTAACCCCGGCTGGTAAGGGCGCCCATGATGCCAGTGGCGATGGTGGTCTTGCCCACCCCGCTTCGCACCCCGGCGATTACGACGCTTGGAGTCATCCGGCCCATCTCCGCGGTAAAGTTCGGCGCTGTCTTTTGACACCGGAAGCGCCCAACGCTACGATAGCATAACTTTCGCCCATAAGCATCAGCCCTCCCGCAGGGAGCAGAAGGATAAAGCGGCCTCCCTTCGGCTTCAGCTCTCCGGCGACAGGCTTCAACACACTATTCCAATTTTGGCAGGTGCGAATATGCCCAGACTTGAAACCCTGAGCGAAGTGCAGCGCAGGATGCTGCAAATGTTCCCGTGCATGGAGCGCAGCGATTCTCCGTGGACGCCGGTTCGCAAGCCGCTGAGCGAGAGCCGGGTAGCGATGGTCACGTCGGCAGGGCTGCACCTGCGGGGCGACAAACCCTTCGTCACAGACCTGAACGGCGGCGGAGACAGCTCGTATCGGACGTTGCCCCGCAGCGCGCCTGCGGCCGACATCATCCAGAGCCACGTCAGCATCGGCTTCGACCACACAGGCATCTACCGCGACATTAACGTGACCTACCCCGTCGACAGGCTGGAAGAGTTGCGGGAGCAGGGCGTCATAGGCTCTCTGGCCGACAATTACTATTCCTATATGGGGGCGCTCAGGGACACCGAGAAGGTGTACAACGATACCGGGCCTGAAGTGGCGCGCAAGATGCTGGAAGAAGGCGTCGATGTCGTGCTGCTCACCCCTACTTGACCCCTCTGCTCGCACGCGGTCAGCGTGCTGGCGCGGTGCTTCGAAGAGGCCGGAATGAGCACCACCGGAATCGTGTTCGTCAAGGAGCACGCCGAGCGCACCAGGCCCCCGAGGATGCTGTGGGTTCCCTATGCCTTCGGCAACGCCCTGGGGCGTCCCGGCGACCCGCTCATCCAGCACAAGGTGCTGAAAGCGGCCTTCGACCTTCTGAATGCTCCGGAGGGCCCCGTTCTGGAGGAGTTCGAGGACGATACAGAGCCGGAACAGTTGCTCCAGGCGTCCGGGGCAGAGCGATCGGACGCGGCCAGAAGCCTGAACCCCGCAGACGAGCTTACGGCGCTGCGCCCGTATTACGAACGGTGGGTAGAAAAGAACGGCGGGCGGACGGCGGTGGGCGTGAGCGGCGTGCCTCAGCGCCGGTTCCGGGGCGTGGTCCGGTTCCTGGAAGCCTATGCCGCCGGGGAGGACACGGATTGCGACGGCAGGCCGGACGACGTGGGCGTACCGCAGTTCATCCGCTACTGCGTGGACGACCTGAAGGCTTTTTACTACGAGGCCCGGATGGAGCAGCGCCCCGGCGCGCAAGACAGCGAAATCCACGAGTGGTACTGGGGCGAAACGGCCATGAGCTCCCTGATCGTCAAACTGGCCGAATCCATGGGCCGGTCGGATGACCCTTCGGTCAAGGCCATCCCCTACGGCCTGGCGCGCTGATCTGCGTCCATCGCCCCGGAAACAGCCCCCTCCCCGGCGGAGGGGGCACTTTGTTATCACGGAGCGTGAACCGATGGCTTTCTACACTTACGATCATATTCACCTGCTGAGTCCGGAGCCAATGGAAACGGCCCGCTACTTCAACTGGATGTTCGGAGCGCGGATTGTGGAATCGGTGCAGTCCGACGGGAACCCCAGGGTGGACCTGGACCTGAACGGGCTGGACATCTTCATCGCCCGCTGCGCCCCGGAAACCTTGCCCGGCGCCGAACACCCGCACCAGGGGCTGGACCACTTCGGCCTGCGGGTAGAGAATCTGGACGATGCCGCCGCCGATTTGAGGGCCAGGGGCGCCGAATTCACCTCGGAACCCCATGAAATCCGCCCCGGCGTCAAAATCGCCTTCGTCCTGGCTCCTGGCAACATTCGCATCGAGCTGCTGGAGAAAGACCCGAACCGCGTGGGGGCTTAACGCCCGCTTCACGTCGGGCGGGCGGATTCCTGATGCGCGAACATATCGGGCAATCCTTACCATCCACGTCCCCTTGTGGCCTAGCTCCCTTGCGAAAAGAACGGGCATCTCGCCGGGATGACTGGCTGGCTGTCGCGCTACAACCGCCGCCGCATTGCAGCTAGCCAGTTGACCAGCGTCACCAGAGCCGCCAGGGCGCCAATGATCAGCAGCAGCCAGCCGATGCCCTTGATTATCCACTCGCCTACCGGCGAAATCAGAACTGCGCCTGCGGCGGCCAGCCATGCACCCGCCAGCAGTCCGCAGCCCGGCCTTCCTCCGCTGAACCTGATACCGCGCCGGTAGTTCATCGCCACGATCAGCCGGCTCTCAGCGCATACGTAGACGGCGCCTCGGCGACCCGGCCCTCTTCTGTCAGTTTCTGAAGGTGAGTGCGAACGTTGCGGGCGGCGGCGGAGCGCAGGTTGCCGGCAAGATCGCGGGGGTAGACGGCCGCCACGATCTCGTCCACGGATCCCGCTCCCCCGGCCAGCGCCGCCAGCACCTGTTCCTCACGCTCTTTGCGGTGGCGGGCATACCAGGCGATGCGTGCCGCGCCGTCGCGGATAACCTGCCCGTGACCGGGGCAGAGGATGCCGGGGGCAAGCCGGGCCAGCGTATCCAGCGATTGCATGTACTGCTTCAGGCTGCGGACGCTGGACGACGAATTCCCCAGGATGGTGTCGCCGCTGAACACCGCATCGGCGGCAGGGAGGTGGTAAGAGATATGGTCATCTTCGTGGCCGGGGGTGTGCCAGGCCCGGAGAAACACGCCTCCGCCAGTGTCTACCGTCTCCTGTTCCTGCAATGGACGCGCCGCGCCCTGACCAAGCTGGTGCGTCAGTCGCGGCTCGAGACCGGGGTGGCAGCGCACTTCGCAGTCGAATCTCTCCTGAAGACGGTCCAGCCCGCCTATGTGGTCGCCGTGGCCGTGGGTTATCAGAATGGAGGAAATCCGGGGGCGGCCCAGCTCATCATGGAAATCCAGAATCTGGCGCGTCCAGGCGCGGTAGGGCTCTCCGGAGTCGACGACCACCATGTGATCGGAAGGGTCGCCCACGAAGTATATCTGGGTACCTCCCGGGTGCATGGCACCGAATGTGGCCGGGTCTTCCTCGATGTGGGTGCTGTAAATATAGGGCGCAATCTGCATCGGCGAGCCTCTGCTGCGGGGAAGAATATAGCGGCCAGTTTATCAGGGTTGCATCCGCCTTGTGGACGCGAAAAACGCGGCAGGCGCAGCTTGCGACCATCGAATGTCGGAATCCGGGCAATCCCGATTTCGACATTCTCAGGATACTCATCCGTCATGGGCTTCTCGCAATCCTGAAAATCACGGACCAGGCATCGGCGCCGTCACGTCACGTGCGCCGGATCAATGTCTATGACGCAGCCGGCGGGGAAATCCGTGCCATCCAGGAAACTGGCAAGGTTGCGGCCCCGGAGCAGCAGATGCCAGCGGTGACGGCCCCGCAGACGCGGCGGCAGCCCGGGGGCCGGGCCGGTGACTTCGATGTCGGAGCGGCCTTCGGCGACGACCCGGCGCCTGAGTTCGTCGACGATGACGGCTGCCTGGCGCTGGGCGGCGTCGGCGTCGCTGTTCTGGTAGACGATGTGGGCCAACTGGCTGAACGGCGGATAGCCCAGGCTCCTGCGGAACTCTATCTCCTGCCGGTACATTTCCAGGTAGTCCTGATTAGCCCCGGCGCGGATGGCATAGTGGTCGGGGGCGTAGGTCTGTATGAACACGCGACCGGGGGCGTCGCCCCTACCGGCGCGTCCGGCTACCTGGCAGAGCAGGCTGAACACTCGCTCGCCGGCGCGGAAGTCGGGAACGTGCAGTCCAATATCGGCCAGCACCACACCCACCAGGGCAACGTTGGGAACATCGAGACCCTTGGCTATCATCTGCGTTCCCACCAGCGCCTGCGTTTCGCCGGAGGCCAGCCGCGCCACCGCCTCCTCCGCTGCCCCGGCAGAGCGGGCGGCGTCGGAGTCCAGCCGGTCGACGCGGATGCCGGGGAAAAGCTTGCTAACCTCGGAAACCACGCTTTCGGTGCCGAGGCCCAGTTGCCGAATGCGGGCGCCCCGACACTCCGGGCAGGCAGGCAGCGGGCGCCTGGAGTAATTGCACTGGTGGCAGAGCAGCCGGGACGGGCCGGCGTGGTAGGTCAGCGGGGTGGAGCAGCGGCGACAGGCGGCAACATACCCGCAGTCGCGGCACTGCACAATGGAAGACGCGCCGCGCCGGTTCAGGAAAAGGATAGCCTGGTTGCCGGCATCGAAACACTGGCGCATGGCGCTGGAGAGGGAGCCGCTGAAGATGTGCCGGTTTCCCTGACGCAATTCCCTGCGCATGTCGCAGACCTGCACCTCGGCAAGCCTTGCCGGAGAAGACCCGCGCGATGCGTTGCCGGCCCCTGCAACTCGATGGGGCAGCGAGAGGAGACTTATCCTCCCGCGGGATGCGTGGTAGTAGCTCTCTACCGAGGGAGTGGCGCTGCCCAGCACCACGACGGCTCCGGTGCGCCGGGCCAGCTCCAGGGCGGTAGCGCGGGCGTGGTAAAGGGGGGGCGTATCCTCCTGCTTGTAGGTCCACTCGTGCTCCTCGTCGATGACGATGAGGCCCAGATTTTCCATCGGCGCAAACAGGGCGCTGCGCGGCCCAACAGCCACATCGAAGCCGCCGCCCCGGATGTCCCACCACTGGTCGAATTTCTGGCGGGTGGTCTGCCTGCTGTGGAGCAGGGCGACACGCCCAGGGAACCAGGCATTGACCCGCTCGATGGTCTGATGAGTGAGCGCGATTTCAGGGACGAGGAACACAGCGCGGCGCCCAATGCCAACGGCATGGGCCATAGCGCGCAGATACACCTCGGTCTTGCCGCTGCCGGTCACCCCGTGCAGCAGGAAGGAGCGGGCAAACAACGGCGGCGGAGTGTTCGCCCCTGGCATGGTTCGGGAGCGAAGGCCGAAAGAGACGTCCAGAGCGGAGGTGATCTGCGTCAAGGCATGGCGCTGTTCGGCTGTCAGAGTAAGCCTTTGGGGCTCGGCTGGCGGTATGGGCCTCGGCCCGCCAGACGTGCGCCACCATTCCTGGGCCACCATACCTTTCTCCCACAGAGCTTTGACGCTGGCAGAACCGAACTCCCGGTTGGCCTCGGCCAGCGGCAGGTTGCCGGGGGGCTGGCGCAGAGATTCCAGCAGGGCCTTTTGCCTCGAGGTCAGGCCCTCCGGCGTTTCGCCAGGGGCCTCTCCGTATGATGCGGGAGCCGGCGCCGTCAGGTATCCCTCATACTTCGGGGCGACTTCGGGATGGGGAATGGTCACTTCCCGATGCACGATACCCCGCTCTGCCAGGCCGTTCAGCTCCCGGACGCCTCGCTTTCCCAGGAGTTTCAGGAAGTCGGCCTGGAGCATATGACCCTTTTCGTCCAGAGACTGGAGAGCCGCTGCCGTCTCTTCCCGCAGTTCCACCCGTCCGGTCTCGGCTTCCGGCGTGATGCTGGAGCCGGGCATGATGCGGGAGCGAACGTGGGACTCGAAACCGGGGGGCAGCATGAGCGAGAGGGAAGCGAACAGGGGAGCGCGATAGTAGCCGCTGATCCACCGCCCCAGTTCCAACCCTTCCGGCGAGATCAGGGGGGCCGGGTCGACGGCCTGAAGGATAGGACGAGTGGCGAATTCGGGCTTGACCGAGGACAACTCCACGACGATGCCTTGAAGCGTCTGGGTTCCAAAGGGCACCCAGACCAGTTGGCCGGGCTGGACGTTGACGCGGTCGGGGATGCTGTAGGTGAAGGTGCGGTCATGGCCTACAGGGGCGTCAACGGCCACGTCCGCATACATCAGATCAGCCACGGCTCAGTGGAGGCGGCGTCCGCAGCGGGCTTGACGCATATCGCTGTATGTCGCGCCCTGTGGCCTGCGCACCAGGCGGGATGGAAAACCAGGGCTGCGGTTTACGCCCGCTCCTGACCGTCAGCCTCGGCTGCCGGCGTTCCGCCATCAGCCTCTTCCTGATCCGGTTCTTCTACATTGGCGGCCTGTTCCTGCGCTTCCAGTTCGGCGGCGCGACGGGCCTCGGCTTCGGCGGCGCGTCGGCGCTGGGCCGGATTCAGCTCTTTGATGCGGGCGGCCCGACCCTGTAAGCCGCGCAGGTAATACAGCTTGGCGCGGCGCACCGAACCGTAGCGGGTGATTTCCAGCGATTCGATGAGAGGCGAATGGAACGGGAAGATACGCTCGATGCCGATGCCGCCGGATATGCGACGGACGGTGAAGTTGGCCGCAGGGCCTTTCCCGTGGTTCAGTCGTATCACCACACCCTGGAATGCCTGAATACGCTCGCGCTCGCCCTCCCGGATGCGGAAGTTAACGCGGACAGTGTCGCCTGCGGAGAATCGGGGGATGCGCGGGTTGACCTCGGGCTTGTAGATTTCAGCGGCGTTCATATCAGAGACTCTGTTAAAATGAGGGGCTGGATTCGGGCAGCGCCGGACAAAGAAATATCAGGAAACCCGGTGCAGCCAGGAACAGTGGTGGGCGGTAGTGGACTCGAACCACTGGCCTCTTGCGTGTCGAGCAAGTACTCTAACCAACTGAGCTAACCGCCCGGATCACGCATCAGTTTATCAACCGGAGCGGTATAGGTCAACCCGGCGTGTCAACCCAATGGGTTAACCCAGCGATTTTCGCCCCCCTGCTCCAGCCCCGTACCTGGGCGATGAATCTGTCTCTTGAGTTCGGACGTATCCAGAATACAAGTACCCTGAATGCAAGCGCTATACGCACTCAATCTCAGGCGGCGTCCTCAGACGGAGGGAGGCTGTTATGGAAGCGACCCATCGCTACCGGCTGCTGTACGACGGAGCATGCCCTATATGCAGCCGCGAGGTTCTCTGGCTTCACCGCCGCCGGCCTGAAAGGATCGAAGCAATAGACATCACATCGGCAGAATTCGACCCTTCATACTATGGCCTCAATGCCGGGCAGGTAGACGCAGCCCTGTATGGCATCCGGTCTGATGGCAGCGTAACGGTAGGGATGGACAGCCTGCGTGAGGCATACCGGCTCGCCGGCTTGAGCTGGATCATAGTGTGGACGGGCTGGTGGCCGGCGCGCCCGGCCTTCGACGCCTTCTATCGCTGGTTTGCCCGCAACCGCCTCCGAATCGGCCGGGCGCTGGGACGCAAGGACGACTGCGGCGAAGCCTGCCGGTTCTAGCATCGCTCAAGCCGGCGCGAACGCGGCATCCGGCCCATTCGCTGCCAGGGTGAGGCCCAGGGGCAGTCTGTGAAGCGGGGGGGAAGCACGGCGTGTAATGCCAGTTGCAGTGAGCCCCAGGGGCAAGCGGTGAAGCGCCCTGAACCCGCGGGCATTCGCGGCGGGATCAGGGCGCGTTACGGGGCGGCCGGCCCAGCGCAGCCATCAGCGATCCTAAGACGCCGACTGCGGCTCCCATTATGAACACGTCCCGATATGCTTTGAGAAAAGCCGAGGCCTCCGCTCCTGCGGCGCCGGCCAATTGCGCAAGGTAATGCTCCTCGCGAAGAGCGAAGATTCCGCCGAAGATTACGATAGCGGATACAGACCCCAGGGCCTGAGTCAGGGATAGCATCGCGCCAGACGTTCCGAACCTCTCTGGGCCGACGCTTTTCATCACCAGCGAATAGCAGGCGGCCTGCACCAACCCGTTTCCCGTTCCAACGAACGATACCCACAACACTGCCTCAGCCAGCGACGATTCCGCGTCCAGCAGGCCCATCATGGCCAGACCGGACGCTATGACAAGCATACCAGCCGCGCCCACGGCTCGGGCGCCGATGCGGTCACTCGCCCACCCCCCAAGCAGAGACATGGCAACGCCACCCAGCGAGGCTGTAGCCATCATTGCCCCCAGCGCTTCCGGGCCGAGCCCGAGGGTATCCGCAACGTAGAAGGGGAAAATGAACCAAACTACGAAAGCGGAGAGATACACAAGGGCTGAACATAGGCCGGACACAACAAACCCCCGATTGCGGAACAGACTCAAGGGCAGCACCGGCCAGACGGCAGTCCGTTCGATTCGCCAGAACAGGGCCAGCATGGTCAACGTCGACGCCAGCAGAGTCAGCACCGGCCAGCTTCCCCAGCCGATTTCCTGCCCCAGTCGCGCGCCGATGATGAGACAGATCATCCCGACAGCCAGAGTCAGCGTCCCGGTCAGGTCGAAGGCGGGGCCTTCCCGCGACACTGGGGGAGACCTGTCAAGAAAGAGCCAGGCCAGCGCCAGAGCCGCCACCGTGAAAGGCACCCTGCCCCAGAACACCATTTCCCATCCCATCCATCCTACGAGCAGGCCGGCCCCTATGGTGCCGCCCACCATTCCGAGGGCCTGATTAGCGGTGGTGAAGCCCATGCCCAGTCCGCGGCGGTGTGCGGGAAACAGGTTGGCGGCGATAGCCGGAGCTACAGCGTACATGCAGGCCGTGCCGATTCCGTGCAGCACCCGGAACCCGACCACCGATGCAAGATCCGGCGACAGGGCAATGCAGAACATGGAAACCAGGTATGCCATTCCGCCCCAGAGGTAGACGCGGCGAAGGCCGAAGCGGTCGGCGAAGCTGCCCGCGCCCAGCACGAGACTCGCCCTGATGCCCATGAACACCACCAGCGCCCACTGCACGCTCTGAAGGTCGGCATCGAGGTCGGCGGCCATCTCAGGGAGAGCCACGTTGACCGAAAAGTCCAGAGCGGCAAGAAACATCGCCAGCCCGGATGCAGCGCCGACCAGCGCATCGCGCCAGCGTCCGCCGGTCAGCAGCGGCCCTGCGGCGACAGCGTCAGCGGCGGTCACACGGGCGGTTCCGGCGCTTGCGATCTTCTATGGGGGAACAATCGCACAAATCCATGGCCGGGATTCTACGCTATCCGGCAGGGAGGGACGCAACGGCCGCGGGTGCTAGAATGCGCTCACATGGCTGGCGGGAGCGGTAAGTCCTTAAAAAAGCCATACCCCGGGATCTTCACCGCTTTTCTATTAGAAACAGCGGGAGAGGACACCCCGGGGTTTACCGCCCTAGACTACCACACTGAGAAAAATGAGTCAAATGACCCAGGCGTCTTTCTTTTCGAGTATCGAGATGGCGGCTTCCAGCCGAAGGTTCGATCCCTATCGCTCTCCCGCAAGCCAAAGCGATGCCGAAGCGCTTGGCCTATATGCCTGGAATATAGCGCTTTGCGAGAGCCTGTATCCGGCTCTGAACTGCCTTGAAATCTCGATCAGAAACAGTGTCCATAGAGCGGCCTCCCGTAAATTTGGCGTCGCCGATTGGTTTCGGAGATGTCTGTCCGATAATGAGCTTAAAACTCTGGAAGGGGTGGAAAAACGGTTAATGGATAATAGCAAGAACACTGATGCAGACAATATAGTCGCCAATCTCTCGCTGGGATTCTGGTTAGCTTTGTTCAGACCCAGATACGAGCAGGCCCTCTGGCCCAGATTGCTGAAAGCGGTATTCCCGCATTGCCCCAGAACCTCTAGAACCCGTAAAAATATCTGCGAAAGACTGGACAAGGTTCACCGCCTGCGCAACCGGGTCTTCCATCACGAACCTATCTGGCGTGTGCCAGACCTGCCGGAGCGGCATCGGTTAATCCTGGAGACCATCGGCTGGATCAGCCCGGCGATGCTGGCCATGACTCGACTGCTGGACAGATTCGACAGCGTTTATACTGGGGGCGCGCAATGCTACGCGGCAGAACTCGATTCCGTGGAGCAGAATTGGAGCGCATAACGATTAAACCAACTCAGTGAACAGTTCAGGAGGGTAATGATGGTTCAGAACACCGGGGGCATCGACGCCCTGCTTCAGGAAGAGCGGAGCTTTCCGCCGCCCGCCGACTTCGCGGCCAAAGCCAATCTGGCGGACCCCGACGTATACGCGAAGGCCGCCGCCGACCCCGAAGGCTTCTGGGCCAGGCTGGCCGGGGAGCTGGACTGGTTACGGAAGTGGGACGCGGTGCTGGACTGGAGCGACGCTCCCTTCGCCAGGTGGTTCGTCGGCGGCAAGCTGAACGTGTCCTACAACTGCATTGACCGCCACGTGCAGAACGGCCGCCGCAACAAGGCCGCTATCGTCTGGGAGGGCGAACCGGGCGACTGGAAGGTATACACCTACGGCGACCTGCTTCGCGAGGTCTGCCAGTTCGCCAACGGCCTGAAGAGCCTGGGCGTAAGGAAGGGCGACCGGGTGACCATCTACCTGCCCATGACGCCGGAACTCCCCATCGCTATGCTGGCCTGCGCCCGCATCGGCGCCCCCCACAGCGTGGTCTTCGGCGGGTTCAGCGCCGAGTCGCTGCGCGACCGCATCAACGACTCGGAGTCGAAGCTGCTGATCACCGCCGACGGCGGCTACCGGCGCGGCGGCATCGTTCCGCTCAAGCGCAACGCCGACGATTCGCTGAACGGCGCTCCCAGCATCGAGAAGGTGGTGGTGCTGCGACGGACGGGCAGCGCCGACGACAGGATGGCGGAGGGCCGCGACATCTGGTGGCATGACCTGATGCAGAACCAGCCGATGACCTGCGAGCCGGAGCCGATGGACAGCGAGGATATGCTGTTCCTGCTCTATACCAGCGGCACCACCGGCAAGCCCAAAGGCATCGTTCACACCTCGGGCGGATACCTGCTGGGCGTTCAGGCAACGTCCAAGTGGATTTTCGACCTGAAGGAAGACGACATCTACTGGTGCACCGCCGACATCGGCTGGGTAACCGGGCACAGCTACATCGTCTACGGCCCGCTGGCCAACGGCGCCACGACCGTTATGTACGAAGGCTCGCCCGACTACCCCGACCGCGACCGTTTCTGGGCCATCGTCGCCAAGTATGCCGTCACCATCCTGTACACCGCGCCCACCGCCATCCGCACCTTCATGCGCTGGGGCGAAGGCTATCCGCAAAAGCACGATATGTCGTCCCTGCGGCTGATGGGAACCGTCGGCGAGCCTATCAACCCGGAAGCCTGGATCTGGTACTGGCGACACATCGGCGGGGGCCGCTGCCCGGTAGTGGACACCTGGTGGCAGACGGAGACCGGCAGCATTATGATTGCGCCCATCCCCGGCCTGACCACGCTGAAACCCGGCTCGGCCACCAGACCCTTCCCAGGCATCGAGGCCGAAATCCTGGACGCGCACGGCAGCCCCGTCGGCCCCGGCGAGGGCGGCTACCTGGTCGTCAAACGCCCGTGGCCCTCGATGCTGCGCACGGTATACGGAGACCCGGAGCGTTTCAAAGACACCTACTGGTCGCGCTACGACGGCATCTACTTCACTGCCGACGGCGCCCGGCTGGACGAGGACGGCTATTTCTGGCTGCTGGGCCGGGTGGACGACGTAATCAACGTATCGGGACACCGCATAGGCACCATGGAAGTGGAGAGCGCCCTGGTTGACAATCAGAAAGTGGCGGAAGCAGCCTGCATCGGAAAAGACCACGCAGTAAAGGGCCAGGCCGTCGTCGCCTTCGTAACGCTGAAGGACGGCGTGGCGATGTCTGAAGACGTGATAACCGAACTCAAGGCGCACGTGGCCGGCAAGATTGGCGCCATGGCCCGCCCCGACGACATTCACTTCGCCGCCGAGCTGCCCAAAACCCGCAGCGGCAAAATAATGCGTCGCCTGCTGCGCGACGTGGCCGAAGGCCGCGCCCTGGGCGACACTACCACGCTGGCCGACCCCGCAGTGGTAGACTCGCTGAAAGCGCAGTACGGCGACGAGGATTAGGCGCAAGAACCGCTATGCCAGAGGCGGGGAGCGTCGTCGCGGGCTCCCCGTCGGCAACCAGCGAACCAGCATCAAGAACCGGCATCCAACGGAGACATCGCAGGTTTAACCGATGACAGCTACATCCTCCGCCCAGGAGCACGCCCGGAATCACATCTTCCATTGCCGCCAGTATATGGACAACGCGCTGGATGCCCTGCAAAAGAACGAGCCGGGCAAGGCAGGGGAAATGCTGTGGGGCAGCGTAACCCAAGCCGTCCACGCCGTTGACGCCTGGCGCGGCCCGGTGATTTCAGGCCACCGAAGTCTGCTGAATTTCGCGAACCGGATCAGCCGGGAAATCGGCGACCCTGCATTCCCAAGCCATATTGCGGCGGCTGGAAGCCTGCACCATAATTTCTACATCCTGGCGAGAACCGTAGAAGATATAGAACTTCTGATACCGGGCATCCAGCAGGCCATCGACCAGATTCTGGCGCTGCTGCCCCCGGATCTCAGAGACGAAGAATCCAGCAGCGGAGATGGAATATCAGGGAGACCTGGGGAAGGACCTGGCGCAACAGACGATTAGAATCCGGACGTATCATCGTCTGGAAGCAGCAGCCAGGCGGAAGCGTCCATCCACGCCCGCATTTAACGGAGGTTCGCCGATGACTACAGCCCCCGCGCCCGACCCGGAAGCAGCCCGGAATCACATCTTCCATTGCCGCCAGTATATGGACAACGCGCTGGATGCGCTGCAAAAGAATGAGCCGGGCAAGGCGGGGGAAATGCTGTGGGGCAGCGTAACCCAGGCCGTCCACGCTGTCGACGCCTGGCGCGGCCCAGTGATTTCAGGCCACCGAAGTCTGCTGAATTTCGCCGGGGATATAGGGAGGGAGATTGGCGATCCATTTTTCGCCAATAATTTTGCATCAGCAAAGGGCCTCCACAGTAACTTCTACCTCCCGGCGGAAACCAGAGAGGATATCGAAGCCCTGATACCGGGCATCCAACAGGCCATCAGTCAAATTCTGGCGCTGCTGCCCCCGTCTCTCAGAGACGAGGAATCTCTCAACAGCGCCCAATCGGAATAAGGAGACGCTATGCAGGCGCAGAACACCACGTTCCAGCAGATAATTTCAGGCCCCAAGCAGTTCCGGATTCCAGTGTTCCAAAGGGATTACAAATGGCGGGAAGACAACTGGCAGAAGCTGTGGGATGACATCCTCGGGACGGGGGCGACAGGGCATTTCGCAGGCTCTATTGTCCATGCTCCTGATACCTCGTTCTCTTCGATACCCGCGTACCTGGTCATAGACGGCCAGCAGCGGCTCACAACGCTCACAGTCCTGTGCGTTGCCTTGCGTGACTACATCAGAGAGACGGGATGGCAGGGCAATGGCGCCGGCCCAACAGCCGGGCAGATAGATGAATACTGCCTCAAAAACAACCTGGAGGTCGGCGACCGCAAGTACAAGCTGGCGCTCAGGCGTACCGACAACGAAATTTTGCGCTCCATAGTAGATGGTCACTCTATCGACAACATAGCCGGAGCGGATATGTCCCTGATTGATGAAGCGTATCAGCATTTCCGGGACCGTCTTGGAGGGGGGGACGTCGATCCGGGAACGGTATATCGCGGCGTCATGAGTATCAGGTTAGTCGAGATGACCCTTGACAGGGGTCTCGACAACCCTCAAACCATTTTCGAGAGTATGAACTCCACCGGCGTGGACCTCAGCCAGGGAGACCTGGTTCGCAACTATCTGCTAATGGGATTGGAGGATGGGGAACAGACTCGCCTTTACGAGGAGTATTGGCGGAAAATCGAGTCGCTGTTTCGCGGTCACGACAGGGCTCTTGACCCGTTTCTCCGGGACTACATCGCCCTAAAGCGAGGTGACACGGAAGGGGCTCGAGAGGTCCAAATCTATGACGAATTCAAGAGTTTCCGCTGCTCCGAGTTTGCACCGACGGATTTGGAAGAACTGTTGCGGGAAATGCTTCGGTTCGCAGGCTATTACGCCAAGTTCATGGGACTCGACGGCAACACCCCGGAGAGGATTTCGCAGGCGTTGAGTAATGTGCGCTATCACGGCAATACCACAGCCCTTCTGATAATGCGCCTTTTCGACTGCCATGAAAATGGCGCGCTGAAGCAAGACGAATTTGTGGCGGCTCTGGAGACTATCGAGAGCTACCTTATGAGAAGGGCGGTGGCTGGCTATCAAACCCATTGGAGGGTTTTCGCTGGGCTGGCCAGGCAAATAGAAAACGATGCGCCATTGGATTCCCTTCTGTTCGCCTTGACGCAGCAGCGCAGCTCTTCTGCCTTTCCGACAGATTCGGATTTCCAACGCTCTTTGGAAGACCGCCCCTTATACGGAACAAAGGTTTGTTGGCACTTGCTGTCCTGCCTTGAGAATCACGGACAGAAGGAGCCAAGTCCGACGAGTACCTATTCTATCGAACACATCATGCCGCAAAATGAGACTCTGCCGACCGAATGGCGGAATATGCTGAAGGGAGACTGGCAGGAGATTCATGGTCAATGGCTCCATCGCCTGGGTAATCTTACCTTAACCGCGTACAATTCCTGGTATTCCGATCGGTCGTTTGAAGAAAAGAAGACCATACGCGGCGGTTTCAACGACAGTGCGGTACGGTTGAACAATTACGTCCGGGAGCAGAAAGAATGGACCGCGGAAAAGATGGAGGAACGCGGCAGGCTGCTGGCCAATCGGGCATTGGAGATTTGGAAGTACCCACAGCCTGCCCAAGGTTATGCGGAAGCGTATCACGCTATGCGCTTGCAGGAACGAGCGGAAAGAACTGACATCAGCAGCGTTCCAATGAATGACGGAGTAAGGAAGCTGTTTAACCTTCTCCATAAAGAGATTACGGATTTCGCCGCAGATATCTATGTTGTGCAAGAGCGCAATTCGGTCTGCTACTACACTCCAGGGGCGGAATTTTTCCTGGAACTGCTGCCGCGGGGACGCTACGTCAAGCTGCTACTGGACGCAGACACATTGGGAATAGAGGATCCCGATCGGCTGGCGGAAGATATCAGCTCCCGGAAAAGCATCTTCGGCTCATCCTCCAATCATTCTTACGAAGTGGCTGTGGATATGCGGCGGTTGGAGCAGCTTGACGGTGTGATGCGGATCATTCGTCAGGCTTATAACCTGGCTTCCAGCTAAACGCGCGCCGCTTCCTCAGGCGAGGCAATTGGGGGCGGGATGGCAGATGCGATTGGGAAAGAGGCTTCCGGCATGCCTGTGCAGGCTGGTCGCGAATGCCGCGCCTGCGGCGGCGGCCACAACAACCCTGGCCGATTCTGCGGGGAATGCCGGAGGCGCGACTGCCCTGACCGTCGCCGAAGAGAATCGAGCCGGCGGCGGCAGATGGCCCGTCAGGGCCGCGCGACCCGCGCGCCGGCCTCCCAAGTGAGGGTTATGCGCCCGGCCCGAAGTAGCGCGACCCGCGCGCCGGCCCCGGGGACGCTCCCGGCGGCCGCTCTACCGGATCTCCCGGAAACCGGAACGGGTATTGATTAGAACCTGTCATCCGTATAGAATTACACACTGTCGCCCAATTTCAAACGCAAGCAAACAGGAGCGACGTCAATTCATAACGCAAAGGGAGGGCCTGTGGATTGACGGTTCTAGGAAATCACGTCCTGATTGAGCTGAGGGGCTGCAACCCTGCTCTGCTCAACGACCTTAACTACATACGTCAGGCGATGCTGACGGCCGCCAATGACGTAGGCGCCACAGTCGTCGGAGAATCCTTTCACCACTTCAGCCCCCAGGGTGTCACCGGAATTCTGGCCATCGCCGAGTCGCACATCTCCATTCATACCTGGCCGGAACATGGATATGCCGCCGCAGACATCTTCACGTGCGGCTCCACCTTTCCGCCTATGGCGGCCGCGAGCCGGCTGGCCGAACAACTGGAGTGCCAGAACGCGGAATTCAAGGAGATTGAACGGGGGCTTGTAGCTCAGCCTGTCTCCGGCTGACCGATCCCTCAGCTGATGGAACTTACGGGTAACTGGTTCGCCGAAAGCGTTTCTCCCGACCTGGCCGTGCTGCTGCGCCTGCGCTCTGTGATTTTTTCCGGGGCCACCGCCTATCAGAAGGTGGAGGTCCTGGATTCGCCCGTGTTCGGGAGAAGCCTGGTGCTGGACGGGAAAACCCAGTCTACCGAGTTTGACGAATTCATCTATCACGAGTCGCTGGTGCATCCGGCGATGCTCTTTCATCCCAAACCCCGGTCGGTGTTCATCGGCGGCGGGGGCGAGGGCGGCACACTGCGGGAGGCTCTGGCCCACCGTTCCGTGGAAAGCGTGACGATGATCGACCTGGACAGGGAAGTCGTCGAACTCTGCCGGGAACACCTGCCCAACCATCACCAGGGCGGCTTCGATGACCCGCGGCTGACCCTGCTGCACCAGGACGCGCGGGCCTATCTCCAGTCGGGCGGAGAAGGGTACGACGTAATAATTCTGGATTTGGTGGATCCTCTGGAAGAGGGAACGGCGTATCTGCTTTACACTGAGGAGTTCTACCGCATCGCCAGATCACGGCTCAACCCGGGCGGTGTGCTGGTAACCCAGTCGGGGCCGGCCGGACTTCCCAACCATCGGGAATGCTTCACCACCATCTTCCACACCCTGAACGGGGTATTCACCCATGCGGCGGCGGCTCACGTTCACGTGCCAGCCTTCCAGACGCTATGGGGGTTTACCATCGCCTCCGACTCGGCCCTGCCGCAACGCGAGGGCGCGGAGCTGGATTCCGCCATCGCTGCGCGCATCACCAAGGAGCTGAGGCACTACGACAGCGAAACTCATCAGGGGATGTTCGCTCTGCCAAAGTTCCTGCGCAAAGGAATCGCCGGGGAAACCCGGATAAACAGGGACGACCAGCCCGTTTTCATGATCTGAACGGGGCTTTCCGCCCCTTTTTCAATATCCTCAGACCCGGAACCCGTCCACCTACTCGTTCTCGCTCCAGACGGCCCGCAATTCCTCTTCGTCCACCAGGTCTTCCTCTTCATCCTCATCACCAGCGGCGGCCTCCCCCTCCAGGGCGGGTACGTCCGCAGCGTTATCCTCGCGCCCGCGGCGGCTGGGATCCGATAAGGGGACGGCGCGGGTAGGAAATGAGGCGACGTGCTGGTGGCCCCGGTGCCGCGATGTTTCGTGGATTATTACGCTGATTCCCTCGCTGCCGACGCCGACTATAGCGGAGGCGTAGGTGTTCCCTCCCTCGATGAGGCGGCTCAGACGGTGGCCAAGGCGCGCCTCCACCTGGCCCAGGTACTGGCCGTCGTCGGCATATACGCTGATGCCGTGGTTTTCGATGCTCAGGGTCACCGGGTCGCCGGGCGACACCGTAGCCAGCGACAACCTTCGGGGAGTGTGGCGCAGCCCAGTAGTAACCGACCTGCCGCTCTCGCCAATGAACAACTGGGGAGCCCCCGTGGCTTTGCGGGCATGGCGAGTTGATGCGGCGCTGCCGCGCATCTGCTCCAGCCGGGCAAGGTTCTTCCGGGCGATGTTGTTGTAAGGCGCGATACTGCAAACGCGGCCTAGAACGCTGCTGGCCTCTTCGTAATCGCCCAGCTCGATCAGGGCCTTGGCCAGCCGGTTCATGGCTTCCACATCGTTGGTGAAAAGCTCGAGTATGGCGCGGTTGACCTCAACGGCTCGCTCCCATTCCCCATTCAGCGCCAATCTCACCGCTTCGCGGTCCAGTTCCTTCCTGAACTTCGCTCCCGCGGCGGGTATTTCCGAACTCATCCTATCCCTTCCATCAGTTGCGGCGCCGGCCCGCAGGCTGCTGCCCATTGCGGCAAAAGGAGCCGGCAATGGGCCTCCGGGTAAAACAGGCCTCCGGGCAAAAATTATGGCGCCGGCAACTTCCCTTCAATTTCGACTAAACAGATATACCAATTCCGGGCTGCCGGTCAATAGCAAATTCAGCCTGCAATCACGCAATTTCCGGGTTTCTCTTTCCGGGTTGTTTTCGCTCGCCGCATTCAGGGGTTTTTGATGAACCGGGGCGAAGGCGGAATTCAGCGCCTTTTAGCCCCCGGAATAGCCCCTGTGCCGCCACCGGATAAGCAGCAAATCCAGCGTCATCGAAATGGCGTCGCGAAACGGTCGAACCTTGCTGTGTTCCCGGTAATGCCATTCGATGCCAATTTCGGCAACCGTCATGCCGGAACGGTGGGCAAGATAGAGGACTTCAACGTCGTAGGAGAAGCCGTTGACGGTGGCGCGGCCGAACAGTTGAACAGCGGCCCCGGCCCGGAAACACTTGAACCCGCACTGGGTGTCCGCCAGTTCCGGGGCGGCCAGCAGGCGCGCCAGAGCGTTGTAGACCCGCCCCATCAGGTGCCGGCGTCCAGGCTCTCCGTAGCGCGCGGCGCCGGGAGCCTCCCGCGAGCCGACGGCCACGTCCACGTCGGCGCCGCGCGGGGGTATCAGCCGCTCGACCTGAACTATGGGAACCGACAGGTCGGCATCGCACAGGAGCCTGAACTCGCCTTCAGCCGCCAGCATACCGTGTCGCACCGCCCACCCCTTGCCGCCGTGAGACAAGGGCAGCACGCGAACACGAGGGTCGCCTGCCGCCGCTTCCTCGGCTAAACGGGCGGTAGCGTCGTAGCTG
The DNA here is from genome assembly GCA_965115955.1 of Dehalococcoidia bacterium. GTDB lineage: Bacteria > Chloroflexota > Dehalococcoidia > Lucifugimonadales > UBA3495 > VXOI01. Next base: position 953,656 of record OZ220473.1, read on the forward strand.
CCGTCGTCGGCCACCACAATCTCCCACTCGTATTCCTGCTCGCGGAGGTAGGAAACCACCCGGTGGATGGTCTCCGAGATACGGGCTTCCTCGTTGTACGCCGGAATGACGACGGATAGATGTGGAAAACCTGTCTTAAAAGAACAGGGCGAAATCTGGCTCATGCCTGGTTTTCATTCAGTCGGGGTCTTTTCAATTTCCCTTTGATAAGGGGGGCGAGAAGGGGCAGTGGCGTCATTCCCGGTCGAGTTGAAAGCCCTCATGCAGCAGCCGGACAGCCTCCCGCCCCTGTTCCTCGCTGACTATACAGGATATGCGAATCTCCGACGTGGTTATCATATCTATGTTCACGCCGCCATTGGCGAGCAAGCGGAACATCCGGGAAGCATAACCCGGCGTGTTCTGCATCCCCGACCCTACGATGCTGACCGATGCGAGGCCGTTGGCGCTGACCACGCCGTTGGCGCCGAGCTGCGGGGCGGCTGCTTCAACCAGGCGCACGGCGGCCGAGAGGTCGTCCCGGTTTACAGTAAAGCTGATGTCGGTGGCCTGGTCGCCGCCCGTGTTCTGGACGATGGTGTCAACGCTTATGGAGGCCTCGGCCAGCGGCTCGAACAGGGCGGCGGCGAGGCCGGGGCGGTCGGGTACGCCCTGCACCGTAATCTTGGCAACGTTGGCATTGTAGGCGATGCCGGTAACTTTGATTCTGTCTTCCATCTGATTCCCGTCGGGCGGACTGGACGCCGGTTTCGGATAGGCAGGAGGCAGGCCGGGTTCTCCCGGTTCGCCGGCGAAAGCGTCCGACGCGCTGCCGCCCGTTGCATGGATCAGCGTGCCGGGAGCGTTGCTGAAGCTGGAAGCGACATAGATTGGCACGTGGTAAACGCCTCCCAACTCGATGGAGCGAGGGTGCATCTTGGCGCCCTGGCTGGCAAGCTCCAGCATCTCCTCGTAGCCCACCTCGTTCAGCTTGCGGGCAGCGGGAACGATACGCGGGTCGGCGGTGTAGATGCCTTCGACATCCGTATAAATCTCGCAGCGGACGGCGTCCCTTTTATAAACCCGGCTCAGGGCGGCGGCAAGGGCGACAGCGGTCGTGTCGGACCCACCGCGCCCCAGCGTGGTTATGTCGTCTTCCTGGGTGATGCCCTGGAATCCGGCCACTACCACGATGCGGCCGGCAGACAACTCGCGGCGCACCCGGCCCGCCTCGATGCGGCTGATGCGGGCGCGTCCAAAGCTGGTGTCGGTGCGGATGCCTGCCTGCGGTCCGCTCAGGCTGATGGCCTCGTGGCCGAGGTCGCGCAGGGCCATGGTCAGCAAAGTGCAGGATACCAGCTCTCCGGTAGACAGCAGCAGGTCCAGTTCGCGGGCGTGGGGATCGCGGGAAACGGAATGCGCCAAGTCGACAAGTTCGTCGGTAGTGTCGCCCATGGCCGATACCACCGCCACCACATCGGCGCCTGCCTCCCGCACCGCTCCAATGCGCCGGGCCACACTGAGGATTTTCCCGGCATCGGCAACAGAGGAGCCCCCGTATTTCTGGACTGTCAGAGGCATTAAGAGGATCTTCCCGCAATTGTATTCAATTATTCCCGTGTCCTTGTTTTTTTAAGACGGGTTTTTTTCAAGACGGGGGAATCTCTTTGCTTCTACGATACCAGATGCGCGCCGAGGGCGGTTGGACGGGTTACCCTGACCCTGCCTTCCGCCGAGGCCTGGCGGGCGGCTTCGGCCATCTCGTAGGCAACGGTCATCTCCCGGCCTTGAGTCAGCGCGAGCACCGTTGAGCCGCTGCCAGAGAGAAAAGCTCCCAGCGCTCCAGCGTCCATAGCCGCCTTCATCAGCAGCTTCATCGCAGGGAACAGGGGCTGCCGGTAGGGCTGGTGCAGTCTGTCCTCGGTAGCCACAGCCAGATATTCCGGGTGATTGGTGGCCATTCCGGCCACCAGCAGGGCAACGCGGGCCATGTTGTGCACGGCGTCGGCAATGGGCAGCCGCTGCGGGAGAACGGCGCGTGCGTCGGCGGTGGCGATGCGGGCGTTGGGAATGAACACCACGGCGTGAATCCCGGCAGGAACGCTGACCGGCACGGCATACAGCGTGCTTTCACCGCTTTCCTTGGCGCTGGTCACCACCAGTTGCAGCCCCCCCATGACAGAGGCGGCCACGTTGTCAGGGTGCCCTTCGATGGTGGCGGCCATTTCCAAAAGATCGCGGGACGTAAACCCGCCTCCGTCTCCCGTCGCATTTGCCAGGGCGTTGGCGGCGGCCAGGCCGCCGGCGATGGCGGCGGCGCTGCTGCCCAGCCCGCGGGCCAGGGGTATCTCATTGTCGCAGCGGACTTGCAGGGGCGGCATAATCCGGCCCAGCTCGCGGTACAGGAACTCCATGGAGCGATAGACCAGGTTATCCGGGCCTCCCTCAAGCTCGCCCTCCCCCTCGCCGCACACGGTCACCGACGGGGAGACGCCCTCTGGCAGCAGACCAACCTCGATAGTGTTCCAGATGTCCAGCGCCATGCCCAGACAATCGTAACCTGGGCCAAGATTGGCGGTGGTGGCGGGCGCGGCAACGCGGACAACAGTCATGCAGGCTTCCAAGGGCGGCAGATTGCGCTGTCGGAGTCCCTTGCCCCTCTACCTGGTCGGTTCCGGGGGCGGCAGAATGTTTTCGAAAATGTAACGGCCAACGTCGAGGTTCTCGCGAAAGCGCGCAGGGTCAAGGCCGGGGCCGCAGCCTATGATGGGCACTGTGGTCTCGTGGGCCGAGCCGTGGGAGCGCAGGTCCGGCGGCATCGACACTTCGGCCGGGTCGCCGAACACGGTAGACGAATCTCCCAGCACGAATATGTCGCCCATGCGCTCGGGCATCAGCCTGAAGCGCAGGGCCGCCTCTTCCGCGGGCAGAGCGTCTTCCACGCCGCCCAGGCTCCGAAGGGCATCCAGCGCGGAGTTGGCGTCGGCGCTATTGTCCAGGTGCACGTAGATGCTGCCGCCCAGGTTGGAATGATGCACAACGTAACGGTCTTTGATGACTGGAACGGCGCGGGCCTTTATGCCGTAACGCGCCAGCTCGCCGGGCAAGTGAAGCATCCGGGACTTGCCAGACATCCCATGGTCGGCAGTCACCAGCATCCTCGCTCCGGGAAACTGCTCCAGAATCGCCCCCAGGCCCTCGTCCAGCAGGGCCACGTGGCGGGCCGACTCCGGATGCTGCGGCCCATAGGCGTGCATAGCGTAGTCGGTGGTGGTCAGGTACACCAGGTCGAAGCGTTCCCGAGACATGGCGTAGCGCCCGGCGTCCAGCACCCAGCGGTTGACTTCCAGTGAGTAGATGGGCGGCGGCTCCCCAACGCCGTCGACCACCCAGCCCGGCGGGTCTTCCGAGGAAATGCTGACGGCGGCGCCGTCACTAAGCAGGCGCCGCAGCTTGTCTTTGGCGGTAACGAGCAGGGAGCGCAGGCCGGAAGACGCAGCGCGCTGGAACATGGTCTCGGAGCGAAGGAACTCGCCGGACTCCATGTAGAACTCTTCGCCGCGCTGCCGGTCCAGCCAGTAGTTGGAGGTAATGCCGTGCCGCTCCGGGTAGCTGGCGGTGACCAGCGAAACGTTGTTGACGTTGGTAACGCTGGGGGTCATGCCGCGACCGTCCACCCGAAAGCCCCTCTGCGCCATGGCAGCCAGGTTGGGCGCAGGGCAAGCGTCCAGATACTCCGGATCGAACCCGTCGATCAGAACTACGATGGTGGGAGCGTCCATTGCCCAGCCCTCAGTCGCCGACCAGCGTTTCGGCGCGCGCGGATGTAATCAGCCATATCGCAGACATTTTATCACCGACAGAGCGGGGATGCCCTTGCCGGGCGAGGGCAAGACCAGGCTCAAGCCGCATGGACCCTGGCTACTCTGAGGTAATCCAGGGCGAGGCGAGGGAGCAGGAATCGGCGCCGGACGCTGGCGCGACCGGCAGCGCCGATATAGGCTGCAAGCTCCCTGTCCTGCAGCAGGGTGACTATGCGACGGGCGCACTCTTCCGGGGATGAAACAAGATAGCCGTTGGCGCCGTCGTCAATCTGGATGCGTATACCCCCGGCGTTGCCCCCAATCACCGGCCTGCCCTTCCACATGCTTTCGGTAACCGTCAGGCCAAAACCCTCGCGGATGGACTTCTGCACCAGCACCGAAGATGCCATCTGGAAGGCGTTGACGGCCAGGTCGTTGGCAACGGGCATGGCTGCGGGATCGTGGAAAAGGTGGATGTCGGGATCGCTCTTGGCATGAGAAAGGACGCTGTCAAGTATCTCGCCTGCTTCGGGGTCATCGGTGGCCTGGGAAAGGCCCAGCAGGGCCAACTGGATTCCAGGCACAGACTCGCGGGCCAATCGAAAGGCATCAATTACTCCCCACGGGTCCTTCCACGAGTCGAAGCGGGACACCTGGGTCACGAGGGGGCGGTTGCGGTCTATCCCCATGGCGGAGAGTATGTCCCACGCCTCACCCTCGCTTATAGGGTTGTTCTTTTCCGCCAGGGGATCAATAGCCGGCGGGGCAATATAGACCGGCTTGTCTGCAACCCGGCAAACCGGCACGTATTGCTGCAACGAGAACACCAGGTGATTATAGTCCTGAAGCATCGGCAGAAGAGCGTCCAAGGCCGACTGGTTGGGGCGGGTCAGGTCTATGTGGCAGATCCACAGCCAGGCGCCCGAGGCGCAGCTCTGACCTTTCTGCAACATACCGGCCAAAGGAAGCAACTGCGGGTCGTGCATAAACCAGACATCAGCCGACAGCCCGTCGCTGCGCACGGACTTGGACACTCGCCGGAGATTGCTGTAGTAGGTATCCAGATCCCTCTCATTGAGGGAACCGTCGGCGCCTTGCAGGAGGTTGTGAATCTTTTTGGTAACCTGAAAGAACTCGGCTTCACCGGGGTCGATTACGACTCGCTCCGTGGCGATTCCCAAAGCGTTGAAGAGGGGAACCATAGACTGAAGTATCTCGGCCACCCCGCCGCCGATGGCGGTGGCGTTCAGGTGTACGATGCGGGCGCCGCGCAGGTCAGCAGCCAGCGACGTCAGTTCGTCGGCCAGTTCCGCGTCCATGTAAGGACGGTAAGCGTCGAGAGATACGGGGGGGTGTTCAAGCTTCAGATACATTCCCTTCGGTCCTCTATCTTATCAGCCAAAGTAACCGGCCTGGCGGCAGGCTTGCGAACTGTCGCCAGGCCGGTAGTGTCGCAATCGCCGGGTGCGCGCTTATCTTTTCACCAGCGATATGGAATAAGCAAGGGATTTACACGCCTCTGCGAGCGGATTCCCGGGCCGGTTCGCGCCTCCGGGTCAGCGCACGGCAGCTCAAAACGCCCTCACGCTACTCGACCGTGACCGACTTTGCCAGGTTTCGGGGCTGGTCCACATCGCAGCCGCGCAGCAGGGCGATGTGGTAGGACAAAAGCTGCAGCGGCACAGCGGCGAGCAGCGGCTGCAGCCGCTCCGGGGCTTCTGGAATGAACAGCGGATAGTCCACCTGGGCCGCGCCGTCGTCATCACCCCGAGTAAACACGGCCACGACTGCCCCGCCCCGGGCTTTCACTTCCTGGATGTTGATGATGGTCTTGTCGCGCAGGGCGTCATCCGGCGCCAGCGCAACAGTGCACATGCCGGGGTCTATCAGAGCGATGGGGCCATGCTTCATCTCCCCCGCCGAATAGCCCTCGGCGTGGATGTAGCTGATCTCCTTCAGCTTCAAGGCGCCCTCCGACGCGATGGCGGAGTTGGCCCCCCGCCCAAGGAACAGGAAGTTGTTGTAATGCCCGACCCGCAAAGCGAGAGCGGAGTATGCGTCGGCTCCGGCCAACAGTTCGCCGATGAGGGCGGGGCCTCGGCCAAGTTCGTCCACCATACGGCGGGTATCGGCGTCGTCCAGGCGTCCGCGAGCCCGACCCAGATAGATAGCCAGCAGGTGCAGAATGGTCAGCGAGGATATAAAAGTCTTGGTGCTGGCTACTCCGACCTCCAGCCCGGCGCGCATATAGAGCGCGCCGTCGGCGATGCGGGCAGCCTGACTTTCCTCGGAATTGCAGATGGTGACCAGAGTTGCTCCCTTTTCGCGGGCCAGATGCATGGCCGCCACCGTGTCGGCGGTCTCGCCCGACTGGCCGATGGAGACCACCAGAGTGCGCGGGCTGATGATGGGGTCGCGGTAGCGGAACTCGGAAGCGCTCTCGGCCTCCGCCGGTATCCCGGCGAGCCGCTCGATGTAGTGCCGGCCCACCTGGGCGGCGTGAAGGCTGGTGCCGCAGCCAACAAGCAGCACGCGCTCCAACCGATATACGCCGGAAGGCGACAGCGGAAAGCCGGGCAGCTCCACCCGTCCTTTGGCAAAGTCGGCCCGCTCACGGAGAGCGGCGGTCATCGCCTGGGGCTGGTCCATTATTTCCTTGAGCATGAAGTGCCGGTAGCCGCCCTTATCCACCAGCACATCGTCGCGAGAGACACGGCGGGGCTCTTTGACTATATAGTTGCCGCCCAGGTCCCGGTATCGCACGCCCTCGCGGCTGACCACGGCCATCTCGCCGCCCTCAAGGAAGCCAACGCGCGGCGCTCCGGGGCCGCGCTCCAGCACCGGCAGCAGCGCGGGGAGATCGCTGGCTACGATGCCCTGTCCGTCGTGGTGGGCTACGACGATGCCGCCGGCGCAGCCGAGGCGCATGGCGCAGATGGGACCGTCTTCGCCCTGGAGAGCGGCAGTGATGGCGGAGGAACCCTGCACCAGGCGGCCCATTCGCAGGAAGGCTTCCTCGAAGCTCATCCCCAGCGACAGCCCCTCCTCAACCAGGTGCGAGAGAGCCTCCGTGTCGGTCTCCGACCGGAACACGTGGCCCGAGGCGGTAAGCCTGCGCTTCAGATCGAGGTAGTTCTCCACGATGCCGTTATGCACCAGCGCAACGCGGCGGCTGCAATCGGTGTGGGGATGGGCGTTGACGCGGGAAGGCGGCCCGTGGGTAGCCCAGCGGGTGTGCCCCAGACCCAGGGAGCCGCGAGGAGCGCGGCCGTTTATCTCGGCATCCAGCCCGCTGACTCTGCCGACGGTCTTTCTCAGATGGAGGGCGCCCTTATCGTCCACGACAGCGATGCCCGCGCTGTCGTAGCCCCGGTATTCGAGCCGCTTCAGTCCCTCGTAGATGATCGGCCAGGCGTCGTTACGCCCTACGTAGGCAACGATGCCGCACACGGCAACCCTCCGTTCGTCTGGCGCTGCTTCACCGCGAAGCCAGTTCACGGGCAAGGTTGCGGGCGAACTCCTCTATGGCGGACTGGGCCTTCCGATGGATTACAGGCTGGCCCGGTTCCCCCAAACGTCCTCTGAATCGGGATGCCAGAACGTCGGCCTCCCCTTCCACGCTGTTAACCGTCAGCTTCACCATATCGGGAACACAATAGCGTTATGTAGAAACAGCGTCAACCACGGAGGGTTCTTGATGACGTCCGCACTGAAGGATTTGCGGGCGCGGAGTGAGCGGCAGGGGGCAATGGCAGCCTGCCTGCGGCGAAGGCGTCCTGAGCTGATACGCGGACACCCGTCGGGAATCCCAGGGCCGGGGAAACGCGAAGGTCTGGGGATTCAGGGCATGGATTCGGGAGCGGAAACGGCTCGGGCGAACCTCGGGCGGCGATGTGGTACGATGTCCCTGGTATGATGTCCATCCAGACGGCGCCGGAGGCCACACCATGACGACCGCCGCCAACATTACCAACGCCTGGATCAATCGTACCCTCCCCGACATCTTCTACGAAGAACCGGAACGGGTCGAGGACGGTATGCTGCAGGAACAACCCCTGAACCTCATCTCACTTCTCCTGCGGCAGCGATACCATGAGCGCAACGACGTTTTTATCTCCGGCTCAGTGTTCATCTCCTACGACCGGCGCAACGGCAACGCACGCGTCGCTCCAGACCTCTTCATTGCCTTCGGCGTACCCTCCCAGGCCATCCGCCAGAATCTCCCCAATTTCTGGCTCTGGGAAACCGGCAAGACCCCCGACTTCGCTCTGGAAGTCGCCTCGAAAAGCACCGCAGCCAACGATATGGGACGCAAGCGCCTCCTCTACGAAAGCCTGGGCATATCCGAATACTGGCGCCTCGATCCCTCTCCCGGCGCAGAGCTGTACGGCCAGCCCCTGACCGGCGACCGCCTGGCCGACGACGGGCGCTACGCTCCATGCGAGCTGCGCACCTCCCCCGACGGCTCGGCGCGCTCGCACAGTGAGCTGCTGGACCTGGACTTCTACTGGGATGCAGCGACGGGGTTCGATCTGCTGGACCCGGCCACCGGCAGGACCATTGACCGGATGGTCGCCATCGAAGAGCTCGCCAACTCCGAGCGCGATGCACGCCTCGCCGCCGAAACCCAGCGCATTGCCGAGCGCGACGCACGCCTCGCCGCCGAAACCCAGCGCATCGCCGAACGCGACGCACGCCTCGCCGCCGAAACCCGCGTTCTCCAACTGGAGGAAGAGCTTCGACGCCTGCGGGAAGGCAGTTAAGCCGCCAGCGCAGACGGCAGCCCGCTGAAGAGACGGATACATCAGGAGCAACAGGCAGATCGCACCGAATCTGTCCATGCGGGGGAACAAGCGCCCGTATGAGGAACTAGGGCGAGCTGCTATGCACTGCCCTGTACCTGCGGGGGAACAAGACCATCAAGGCCGGCACACAGAGCCTTTACCGCCATATTTCCCCGAAACCAGCCCCTTAGATGACCACTTGAGCTTCCATCCGCGACGCAGGGTTATCTGGAGCCGGGAAATTTCCGTGCGGCCAGGGGCATCGTAAATCCCGTCGCGGCCGGCCAGCGTATCCCTTTATTCCGAGCTGGCGTATTGGCTGCCTTCACTTCGCTGCCTGCCGGATGTCAACGAATCCCGGGATAACTCAGGGCTGGTTGAAAACTCAGGGGTCGCGTCCCCTTCTACTCATCATTCGCAGTTTCCCGGCAAAGAACCGGGTGAAAACGAAGCGACTCCCGTTTGCGCGTGGGTACGCATGGCCTATCATCCGCTAGGCAAAAGCTGGCATCACCTCGCGGGCGAACAGTTCCATGGACTTCAGCACCTTGTCCTGGGGCATACCGCCGAAGGAGAAATTGCAGCCGAAATAGCCTATGCCAGCGTTCTGCAAGGCCTGTATCTTGGCGATAATCTGTCCGGGGCTGCCAATGAAGGCCCTGTGCTGGAACAGGTATTCGTAGGATGGGGGCAGCTCGGTACGGGTCTGGCGGAATGCGTCGAGGCTGTCGTAGACCTCGCTGCCGCGCCGGTAGGTTCGACGCCACTGATTCACGTCGAGAGTCCAGTTAAGAGCCTCCTCACTGTCGCGCCGGGCTTCCCCCTCGGTCTCGGCCACATAGAAGTAGCGGAAGAAGGGGATGCCGCCAATGTCCATGGGCTTGCCGGCCTTGCTGGCGCCCTCGGCAAGCTGATAGCAAAGACTGAGGCCGTCGCCAGTGTCCAGCACCACGCCGATGATGCCGGAGTGTCCGCTGGCAGCGGCGAAATCCTGCGTCTCCTGACTGCGGGTAGCGGCGATGTATATGGGCGGGTGGGGCTTCTGGAGCGGCGGAGGCACCAGGTTGGCGTTTTCCACCCGGTAGTGATTTCCCTCGAAGGAGAAGTTCCGCGCAGTCCACAGGCCCTCGACAATGCGTATAGACTCCTGGAAGCGGCCTTGACTATCGTTGCTGTCCACGCTGTAGCCGGTGTATTCGTACCCGGCAGTACCGCGGCCGAAGCCGGCGTCCAGCCGCCCGCCGCTGAGCAGATCCAAAGTGGCCGTGTCTTCTGCCAGCCTCACCGGGTGGTGCAGGGGCGATATTATCACTGCAGCGCCCAGGCGCAGGGTGGCAGTGCGGGCCGCGATATTGGCCAGCAGCATCAGCGACGCAGAGCCGATGCCGTAGCGCGAGAAGTGATGCTCGGCCAGCCAGCCGCTGTCGAATCCCAACTGCTCGCCGATGCAGAATTCCTCGGTGAGGTTGTCAACCACCTGCTGGGGAGAGGTTTCCTCAGGCCAGGGAACGTGAGAAAAAAGACCAAATTTCATGGGAGTTTACGTCCGTTTCAGGGTTGTATCAGCGTGGGCGCTTGCGCCATTATTCCATAGCAAGCGCAGTCTCCGCCACCGGGGTTGGCGGCGAGCGGCGGCAAGCTGTAACCCGGCGGTATGGCGCTTTACCGGAAACCGGCGCTCTACGGAACGGCCTTCCGCTGCGGGAGGCGACGCCCCGTCCGCTCATCCCCGTTCACCCGCAATGCGCGCCATGCAGCTTCTTGGGGGAGTGATGCCCGCGTTTATTGTGTTCGGCGACAGCTTTCTGGTGCGGCAGCGGTTGACTGCACTGGAGTCGGAACACGGCGCCAACGCCCTGCTGGACGCCAACCGCCACCGGGTGCAGGGCAACCAGGTCACCCCGCAGGAATTGCTGGGTATGTGCCTGGCTCTGCCGTTCCTGGACACCCTGCGGCTGGTAACGGTGGATGGTCTGCTGTCTGCCGCGTCGCCCTCTGGCGGCGGGCGAGGGCGGCGCGGCGGCGGAAATCCGGACGCCCGCTGGCAGGCCCTGGTTGACGCCATTCCTCAGATGCCGGAAACAACGCTGCTGCTGCTCTCGGACGGCGCGCTGAACGCCAGCAACCCCCTGTTGCGCCAGCTCCGGCCGGTATGCAGCGTCGAGGAGCAGACGGCTCCCCGGGGCGAGCAACTGGCCCGGTGGATCAAAGAGACCGCCAGAGCCAAGGGAGCGGGCGTCAGCCCGGCGGCCATTCGCTCCCTGGCCGACCTGGCGGGCAGCGACCTGTGGGCGCTGGACCAGGAGCTGGAGAAGCTGGCGCTCTATGCCGCCGGACGGGAGATAGAAGAGGGAGACGTGCGGCTGATGGTATCGCAGGTGCGGGAAGCCAGCATATTCGAGGCGGTGGACGCGATGATAGAAGGCCGCCCGCAGACGGCGCTGCGGCTGCTGGCCCAACTGCGGGACGACGGGCGAGAGCCGCTGTACATCATCGCCATGGTGGAGCGGCAGCTGAGGCTGCTGGCGCTGGCCCATGATGCCATAGAGCGCCGCCTGCCACAGGGCGAACTCATGCGGGCGCTGGGAACGTCGTCAGACTTCGTGGTGCGCAAGACTATGGAGCAGGCCCGCCGCCATTCACGCCAAGACATCGCCCTGCGCTACGACCGACTGCTGGAGGCCGACCTGTCCATCAAGCAGGGCCGCTCCAACCCCGACCTGGCGCTGGATCTGCTGGTAGGCGAGGCAGCGCCGCGCCGGTAGAAGAATCTACCCACTCCGAATGGCCTCAGTAACCGATGCATGTCTTGAAGGAAGCCCACTCACTGACACCCTAAAAGAAGCTTTATGCGCCATAAGCAAAATATTCAATTCTGGCGTGAAATTGGGGTCTCGCCCTAATCGTTCCGCTTTAAGAAAAGTGTTCAAATTACCAGAATAGTCTGGTTCTTCGAACACCGAATTCCCATTTTCTTGACTCAAATAGTCGTCTATCACCGCTATAGCAGCATCCGAAAGTGCTTGGATATTGTCCTGGTTTTCCTCCCTCAATAGAATTTGCAAACCTCGAGTTAAGTCCGATGGTTCATAATCAAAGCTGGCTCTATGAAGAGTATCTCTCAGCAATTCGAGAAGGACGAAGTAGTAGAAAAAGCGAGTTTGCCGACGACTATCTCGTTTGGCATTGCGGCCAAATTTATATTGAGCAGCCAATTTATGAATTTGGTGCGTCACATACAAATCGTCGACTCCAATCCGATTTATGCCAGTGGTGATCTGCTTAAAAACTCTCCCTCCTGGCAGAAAATGCTCATTTTTGCCAAACGCAGTGCCAGGTTCACGCATCCAGCCTGCTCCATAAATCTTGATGAGCTCAAATGCGTTGGCATAATCTGAGAATTTACGAGAACTTGGATGAGATTTCTCCCAAGCTTTCCGTGCATCCCAGCCACCTCTTTGTATCTCCAGAAAAACACCAAAGCGAGTGGCCGTTTCCTCTGCCCATGTGTTGAAATCGGAACGTAATGCGACAAAATCCCGCTCAAGAACGGCGTTCTGGGAGTTTGTATAGCGGGTGATGTTGCTAATCTGCACCTTGTCAGATTTAACAATTTTTGTTACAACAACGCCCCGTTCCGCCAAGATACGCCACTGGGAGGCAGCCGCGCTTTCGCCAGTTCCACCTGAATCTAATTTTCGTTGCAATACGTCCCATATAGTGCGAGTGGTCTGGCATCCGTTAACTACATAAGGATTGTGTAATGTTAAAGAATTTTCTTTGTTGGCTGAAAAATCAGAAACAACGATAGTAATGCCGTTATTATACAGCCCAAACATTTGCGGTTCTTTATCCAAGGTTTGGAAGATTCCTTTGTTGATTTTCTTCCGACGACCCAAGAATTGACGAACATTCTTTTCGTACAATTGATCAAGACTTCCTGTTTTATCTCTATAATCCTTCAAGAACTCATACAGATTGGTCAGGAATATTGTTCCAACACGTAATCCGTCACTAGGTTCGACAAACTCTCCTTGAATCCGTACAGAAACTTCTGGATCAGGCGGCCTTTCAGCTTCCCATATCGTTTGGAGTGATATATCTTCAACGTCGAAGAGCTGCGGAAATTTCTCCCTCCCCAAGGTGCGAATGTCGTCGAGTGCGCGCCGATCGGTTTCACTCATCGGCTGATCAGTTGCAAACACCAAGATCAAATGGTCCTTCTCTGATGCCTTCTCTACGAAAACATTCAAGCGTTCTACAAGTCGACTGGTTTCTTCCGATAAGCGTTTATTACCGCCCGTCAGTGTTTCAATTACTTTTCTACCTTCATTGAAGATGGTTTCCCGTCCTTGAAAGGCAGTTCCATATTTGCTTTGAACTAAATACCAAGTATCACCTTCAGCGAATTGCCCATCTTGTCCATCTTCGTCCAGATCAGAGCGATCAAGATAAGCTATGTCAATTCCGCCATCACCTGTTCCGTCGCACAGGATCAGGTCTTCATCACCCTCGGACACATTCAGCCATTGGGAAACCAGCTTAAAAGCAAATTGCTGTCCTTTATCGAATGGAGAGAGATCAGACTCAGTAAATTCGCGCAGCCACTCTTCGCAAAATTGCTCAAAAGTCACTTCTTCTTGCCCAGATGCAGGCATAGCCATTTCCTTCACCGTCCATTTATATTGCCCTGCCATTATAGGATACCAAAATCACCTGTTCAAGGGGTTGCATCCTCTCAAGACACCTCACTCGCCTTCCGGCGGGAGGATGGGGTTGTAGCAGGCTACCAGGTGGTTTTGCTCGGTCTCGGCCAGCGGGGGGCGGGGCAGGCTCCGGCATTGGCTGATTGCCTTGAAACAGCGGGGCAGGAATGGGCATTCCTCTCCCATGTTCACCATATCGGGCGGGTTGCCGGGCAGGGGCTGAATCCGGCGGGCGGCGTTGTCGAGGCGGGGCAGAGACTGCAGCAGCGACCAGGTGTAGGGATGTTGCGCGCGATGGAACAAAGGCACAACGTCGGCGCGCTCCACGATGCTGCCGCCGTACAGAACACCCACCCTGTTGGCCATGGAAGCCACTACCCCCATGTCATGCGTGATCAGCAGCACGGATGAACCCTGCTCTCTGACCAGTATTCGCAAACGCTCCAGCATTTCCGCCTGCAGGGTCACGTCCAGCCCCGATGTTGGCTCGTCGGCAATGAGAAGCCTGGGGCGCAGAACCAGCGCGATGGCCATCATAACCCTCTGGCACATCCCGCCGCTGAGCGCGAAGGGATACTGGCCCATTACCCGCGCGGGATCGGGCAGCCCCATCTCGTGAAGCATATCCAGAGCCATGCGATTGGCGTTGCGCAGCGAAACGCTGCTGTGCTGGAGGATCACTTCCTCCAACTGGGAGCCGATGGGCTCTACCGGGTTAAGGGCAGCCTGGGCGTCCTGGAACACCATGGAGACCTCGTGCCCCCTGAGGCTCCGCACATATTCCGGCCTGGCGCGTATCAGGTCAACGCCCCGAAAGAAGATGCGCCCAGCCGGCACGGACGAGTTGTATGGAAGCAGCCCCATGATTGCCAGGGCCAGGGTGCTCTTGCCGGCGCCGCTTTCCCCGACGAGGCAGTACACCTCGCCCTCTTCCTGGTCCAGGCTGACGCCGTTGAGCGCCTTTACCCTACCGGCTGGACTGCGGAACTCTACGTGCAGGTCTTCAATCCTGAGGACTTCCGCCATAGCGGCGCTCCGTAGCGTGAATTGTGAACGCGCCTTCAGGGAAAAGAACGCGCTCCGCGATCGGTCGTCCGGGGAACGCGCTCAGTTTGGGCGTTCACGCCTGCTTATCCCGCACGCGGGGAGGGGTGGACGGCAATCGCCTCCGCGGCGCGCAGATCTACTGGACGGTATTGCCCGCGCTTCAGCAGACGCAGCAGGTCGTCCAGGCATTCCACCCTGCCCGGGAACTCGGTGGCGGCGGCGCCCATCTGATCCGCTCGGTGGGCGTCGCTTCCACCTACAAAGGGCAGGGACAGCGCCGTTCCCAGGTCTGCGGAATAACGGTTCTGCTCGGCGGAGCCGCGACCGTTAAGTCCCTCTATAGCCTCGCAGAGGGCGAAGAACGGGTCTCCCACTGCCCTTTCCAGCATCTCTGCGCGGGCCGCCGGATCGCGCCCCGGCCCCTCAAGGAAGCGGCGCCGGTAGGGGTGGGCGGCGATGAGCACGGCGCCCTCGCGGTCGGCGCAGGCCCTGAGGTAGTCCGGCTTGTGCATACCGAACTCGTAGCGGCGCAGTCCGAAGGCCAGAACGTGGCCGGCATCGGTGTTGATCTCGCAGCCGGGCAGCACCAGGAAGCCGTGACGCCGCGACAGGTCCCGCGCCTGCTCGTCGGACCAGAAGGCGTCATGCTCGGTGAGGCAGACTCCATCCAGGCCTGCGGCCCTGGCGCCCTCGACAAGCTCATCGGCGCTCATAAAGCTGTCGTCGGACATTGGGTAACTGTGGGCGTGGAGATCTATGAGCAATGCTTTTGCCACAATACGGGTGCGAAGTTGTCGAATGATAGCACGGGAGAGCGGATTACGGAATGCGGAAAGCCCGTTCCGGGCCGGGAAGGAACTTTATGGCCGCGCTGGGGAGATTCCCTTTCCTGGGAATGCAGCAGACTAGCGGATCGGGTAGCCTTCCTCCTCCAGCGCTTCCAGGATTTCGTCGGCGCGCTTGCCGCCGATCTTCAGGCGCCGCTGTAGAACGGAGGCGCTGAGGTTGGGCGTGCGAACAGCCAGGTCGCGCGCCTGGTCCATCTGCTGCGCGTCCAGGTTGGCTTCTCCTTCCTCTCCACCCTCGTCGGAGACGAGATTGATCTCCGGCACGGGCGGGCCTTCCTGCTCTTTCCAGAAGCTGACCAGTGTTTCGATCTCTTCGTCGTAGACCAGAGCCCCCTGCATCCGCTCGGGCTTGATGGACTCCTTATGCAGGATAAGACCGTCGCCCTTGCCCATCAGCTTCTCGGCGCCGACCGAGTCGAGAATCACGCGGGAGTCCACCTGCCCCGAAACGGCGAAGGCGCAGCGGGCGGGGATATTGGCCTTGAGCAGCCCCGTAACCACGTTGACCGACGGACGCTGTGTCGCCAGCAGCAGGTGGATGCCGGCGGCGCGGCCAAGCTGGGCGAGGCGGACCAGGCTCTGCTCCACCTCGAATCCGGCGACCATCATCAGATCGGCCAGCTCGTCAACAATCAGCGTCAGGAAGGGCATCTTCTCCTCAGAGCGCTCGTTGTACACCTCGATGTTGCGAACGCCGAGCTCCTCCATTTTCTTGTAGCGGCTGACCATCTCGCGGTTCAGGCCGCGCAGGGCCTCGGTAACTTCTTCGGCCTCCACGATTACGGGTTGAATCAGGTGGGGTATGCCGTTGAAGGGAGTCAGCTCGACCCGCTTGGGGTCAACCATCAGAAGCCGGAGTTGATCCGGAGTCTTGGTGAGCAGGAAGGAAGCGATGACGGAATTTATCATCACGCTCTTGCCGCTGCCGGTAGCCCCGGCAATGAGCATGTGCGGCAGGGAGGCCAGATCAAGAACCACCGGGGCGCCGCCGGTGTCCTGCCCCATGGCGATGGGCAGCCCGCCCTTGCCGGCCAGTTTGCGGAATTGAGGCGTTTCCATAACGGCGCGCAGGTGAACCCTGGTGGGGGTAGGCACCGGCACCTCCAGCCCTACCAGCGCCGCTCCAGGCACCGGGGCTTCCACCCGCAGGTAGGGGGTCATTAGCGCCAGGGCGAGGTCTTTCTCGCGGGTCAGAATGCTCTGGACTTTGACGCGGCTTCGCTGTGCGCCATCCTCGTTTCCATTCGCTCCCCGCTTGGTCACCCATCCGGGCGAGAGCCCGAACTGCACCACTCTGGGGCCGGCTTTGATGTCGGTTACTTCGACGCGGACGCCGTGGTCGGCCAGCGCCTGCTCCACCTGCCTGGCCATATCGCCGAATTCATCCTCGGACGATCCCACCGGCTCCGGCGGAGCCAGATTCTCGATGGCAGGGAGCTTCCATCCGCCGCCGTCCTCATCCACATCCGCCGCATAGGTTGGGGGCATCCAGGGCAGGGTATCCTCTTCGCCTCCCTCGTCTTCATCGTTCTTCACCCCGGCCCGGCGAAGCAGGCTGGACACATCGGCGCGAGCTTCCGGGGGCTGGGCCGGCTGGGGCTGGGACTGACTATCGAGGTCGGGCTCGTCGACTCTGGGCGCACTCACCCCTGCTTTGCCGCGCTCTGCCCTGGCCCGGGATCCGGACTGGCGAGCCGCGACCGCTCTTTTGTTCATTCGGGCAAAAACTCCGCCCGCGCCGGATGCCGCCCGACGGGCGCCCAGCCAGGCGTAGCCCGCCGCCAGCCTGAGCCGGCGCCAGGCGGCAGACAGGCCGCGGCTGTAGAGCGGGCCGGCGACGCGGGGGTAAAGAGCCAGCGGAACGAATACTATGATCCCGAGCATCCTGGCCGCCCCCCAAGGCAGCAGCGGGTGGCCGGCAATGACCATTCCCCAACTCCCTGCCAGGCCGACCTGCTCCAGCGGGCCGCGGACGGGATAGAAGTAGGACAGCGCCGCCAGCGACAGGACCACGGCGGCAGCGAACACGGCCAGGCGACGCCAGAAGCGAAGCAGCAGGCCGGGGGCGTAGCGCAGCAAGACAAGGAAAGTCGACAGCCACAGGCCCGCCGGCGCCCAGCCCCAGCCAAGATACCGCCAGACCCGCTCGGCCGTCTGGGGGTAAAAGTAGAATATCGCAGCGGCGACGATAGCCAAAGCCACGACAACAAGGCCGTCGACAAACAGCCAGAGGCCGCTCTGGGGTGTTGACCGGGATAAACCGGATGGAGCTTTACTGGCGTTGGTAGCCAAAACGCGCTTCTACCCGCTTGCAGTCTGGCGGCAACCCAGGCAGAAGCCGGGAGGCAGTGTCGAAAACGCCGCCGCGCTCACGGCTCCTCTCCGGCGGAGAACGTAACAGGAACTCTTCAGACCTCGGTTACCACAGGGATAATCATAGGCGATCTGCGCGTGGCGTTAGCTATGAAACTGCGGGCAGTTTCGCGCACTTTGGACTTCAGCTCGTCATACGTTTCCGGTGGGCCGCCATTGGCCGACAGTTCGGATACGATGTGCGCGCCCAGCTCCTGGAACAGCGGGGCGGTCTCGGCTTCTTCCATGAAACCGCTGGCTACGGTGAGGGGCTCGCCCGTTGGAAGCAGGCTGCCGTGCTCTACGGTCAGGGCCACCACCACCACCCCATCCCGGGAGAGGCTGCGCCGCTGGGTCAACACCGGACTCTGCACATCCCGCCGGGATACGCCGTCGAGGTAGATGGGGCCGGCATCAATGCGTTCGCTGGTAACGGCGCCCTCTGCGCTCAACTCCAGCACGTCGCCATCCTCCAGCACGAAGATACCATCGCTCACAACGCCCAGGTCCCAGGCTATCTGGGCATGGGCGTTCAGATGACGATACTCTCCATGCACCGGAACGAAGTATCGGGGCTTGACCAGGCTCAGAACCAGTTTCAGCTCCTCCTGGCTGGCGTGGCCGTGAACGTGCACGGTGGCGATGCGGTCGTAGATTACACTGGCGCCCTGGCGCAGCAGGTTGTCGATAGTGCGGCTCACCGGGAGCTCGTTGCCCGGTATAGGCGTAGCGCTGATGACCACCGTATCCCCGGGCATGATTCGCACGTCCCGGTGCTGCTCTCTGGCTATGCGCACCAGGGCCGAGGTAGGCTCGCCCTGGCTGCCGGTGGTAAGCAGCACGACCTGCTCCGGCGGCAGGCTGCGAGTAGCGTTCAGGGGCAGCAGAATTCCCGGCGGCAGCCGCAGGTAGCCCAGTTCGGTTGCCACATTGACCGTGTCCACCATGCTGCGGCCGACGATGCTGACCTTGCGGCCGTGACGCTCGGCCGCGTCTACAACCTGCTGGACGCGGGAAACCAGCGAGGCGAACGTGGCGACCATCACCCTGCCGGGCGCGTCCCCTATGGCTCGGTCGAGGGCGGAACCCACCAACTGCTCGGAAGGGGTATAGCCGGGAACCTCGGCGTAGGTTGAATCGGACAGCAGCAGCAACACCCCCTCGGCTCCATAGCCGGCCAGAGTGGTAAGTTCGAAAGTGCGTCCGTCTACGGGGGTATGGTCTATCTTGAAGTCCCCGGTATGTATCACTGTTCCCATCGGAGTGCTGATGGCAATGCCCATGGCATCCGGAATGCTGTGGCAGACGCGGAACCAGCGGGCGGCGAAGTGCTGCCCGAGCTGGTAGGGTATCCCCGGGTCTATGGGGGTGGCTTCAAAGCCCCGGGTGGCGCGGCGCTCCTTCAGCTTGGCGGCGATCAGGCCATGGGCCAGACGCGGAGCAAAGACCGGGGCCGACGGCAACTGGGGCAGCACGAAGGGCAGAGCGCCGATGTGGTCCTCGTGGCCGTGCGTTATCAGGATGCCCCGAACCCTGTCTGCGCGCTCGGCCAGATAGGAAACGTCGGGAATTATCAGGTCTACGCCCAGCATCCCTTCTTCCGGGAACTGGACGCCGCAGTCGACAACGATGATGTCGTCACCGTATTCGAGGGCCAGCATATTCTTGCCGATTTCCCCCAGCCCTCCCAAGGGAATCACGCGGAGCTTGCCGGTATGTTGTTCAGTCAATTAGGCCAGCTTTCCTGTCAGATTTTGATTGGCCGCCCTGTATGAATGCGATAAGTCTGGTGAGTGCGATAAGTCTTGGCACAAGCCCGTTTCCTGCCGAACGCTTTTCAGAACATCGAGAGCTGCTGCGGGTTGGGCGGTTCTTCCGGGGCAGCTCCGATGGAGGCTTCTTCACAGAATTCAGGGGCAGGCGCGGCCTCGGCGGACGGCCGCACGGGCGCGCCGAACAGGTCGATCTGCGTGGCCTGATCCTCCGGTTCAGGCATAGGGCCGTTGGGCATCGTCCCCTGATCGGATTCGGGCGGGTTCGCAAGGAAGCCGGCGATGGTGCGGAAGTCATCCACCATCGTTGCGCGCAATTCGGGGCGCCGCAGCGCCGCCGCCGGGTGCAGGACGGGGAATATGAACCTGCCGTCCTTCTGCCGCAGCTTGCCCCGGGCGCGGGTCACGCTTTCTCCCGGGAAGAACCGGCCCAGAGAAAACCGGCCCAGGGTAACTATCAGCCTGGGGTTCACCAGTTCGATCTGCCGGTCAAGGTACTTGGCGCAGGCGGCGATTTCCGGCGGCTGGGGGTCTCGGTTATCCGGCGGGCGGCACTTGACCATGTTGGCGATAAAGACGCTGCCCCGGTTGGCGCCTATGGACGCAAGCAGGCCCTCGAGGAGCTGCCCCGCCGGGCCTACGAAGGGGCGGCCCTGTCGGTCTTCCTGGAAGCCGGGCCCTTCGCCGATAAACATCAGCTCGGCCTCCGGGTCGCCCTCGCCCGGCACTGCGTTGATCCTCCCCTGGTGAAGCGGGCAGTCGGTGCAGGCGCGAACGGCGCGGGCTACGTCTTCCAAACTGTCCATAGGTTCGCGCCTCCGGCTTAAATCCCCCACCAACACTGATGCCGAGGAAGAAGGGCGACGGCTCCGAACTCGGCGGAGCGGCCACTGGTTTCGGCAGATCCGGAATCCGAATGGAACGCGGCCCCATGGAACCCGGAGCGGCGCCGGCTACAGGCCGGGGCCGCCGCCAGCATCAGCAGGGGGATCCGCCTCATTAGCCTCACGCGGATTCTCTATCCAGTCGCCGCCAGCATCAGCAGGAGGATCGCCATCCCCGGAGCCGGGCAGAGCGGGAGGCTCGCCATCATCCTCTATCCCTCGGCCTTTAAGATAGGCCACGGCATCGCTGACAGTGGCAATAGAGCCTGCGTCTTCGTCTGGTATCTCCAGGGGGGAATCCTCCGTGGAGAACTCCTCTTCGAAGGCCATTATCAGCTCGACCAGGTCCAGGGAATCGGCATTCAGGTCGTCAACGAAGGATGACTCTTCGCTGACATCCTCTTCGTCGGCTCCCAACTTGTCTACAACAATTCCTTTGACGCGCTCGTAAACAGTGGTCAAGGTTCATCTCCCATCCGGTAAAACACCGGCAACGGCCAATTCCCCCGATTCCAGGCTGGACATTACAGAGCCAAGAACTCCGTTGACGAACCTGGCAGAGCTGTCGCTGCCGAACACCTTGGCCAGCTCCACCGCTTCATCGATGGCCGCCTTGGGGGGAGTGGCCGGATTATGCAAAAGTTCAAAGATGGCAATACGCAGTATATTCCGGTCAACTACAGGAAGCTGGGGCACCGGCCAGGCCGGAGCAAAGCTCCCAATCAGGGCGTCCAGCCCCTGACGATGGTCGCATACGCCACGGTGCAGCCTGTCGGCGAACTCCATAGTGTTTTGGTCTAATTCTTCATCAAGCCACTCGTAATCCGGCGCCGGCCTGCGGATCAAGCCTTCGGATTGAACTTGCGTCCGCATATCCGCAGCGAAAAGGGACTGCAGCGCAACAGCCCTGGCGACGCTCCTTGTGTCAGCAGACTTGGTTTCAACAGACTTGACCATACAACCCGACCATTGACCAGTCCGGCAAAATTATCTTCCGGCCTAAAACGAGGCGGCCAGCTTACGGATGGAATCCGGGTCTGCTACCGCGGAAACTTCCACATCCCGGTCGATTCGCTTAATCAGCCCGGCCAGCACGCCGCCCGCGCCGAACTCGACAAACCGCCCCACGCCGGAGTCGATCATTACGCGCACCGAGTCCTTCCACTGGACGCACCGGCAAAGGCCCTGGACCAGTTCATCCCGGATTTCGGCGCTGCTGGTAAGAGCGCGACAGTCGCAGTTGGCGATTACAGGCATCCTGGGTTCGCGCAGTGTCAGGGATTTCAGCTCCTCGGCCAATCCCGCTTCGGCCCCTGCCATCAGCGACGAATGAAAGGCTCCGCTGACCGGCAGCGGGAGCGCCTTGCGGGCGCCGCGGGCGCCGCAGAGGTCCACGGCCTGCGCAACGGCCATCCGGTCTCCGCTGATTACTATCTGGTTATCGGTGTTGATATTTGCCAGTTCCACGCCGGTTTCAGCGCAGATCTGGGCCAGGGCGATTTCGTCCAGCCCCAGAACGGCCGCCATAGCTCCCGGACGGTTGATGGACGCCTGGTGCATCAGCTCGCCGCGTCTCCGCACCAGACGGACAGCATCGGCGAATTCCATAACCCCGGCCGCTACGAGAGCGGTGTATTCTCCCAGGCTGTGGCCGGCGACAGCCCGGGGCTGTCCAGCCCCGGGGCCGGCGAACTCGGCCCAGGCCCGCCACGCGGCTATGCTCACCGTCATAATGGCCGGCTGGGAATTCACGGTGTTCTGCAACTCCCCGGCCGGGCCTTCGAATATCATGCGGGATAGCGGGAACCCCAGGCTGTCGTCCGCTTCCTCGAAAACCTCGCGGGCGGCCCTGGATTCCTCCATCAGGCCGATGCCCATGCCTACTTTCTGCGAACCCTGGCCAGGGAACACATAGGCCCTGTCGTTAATTTCCACGGTACTCGTAGCAGCCTCCAGAAAGGGAACCCAGGTTCAGAATATTCCGGTCAGATTTTAAGGCTACTGCTTCTTCAGGTGCAACGGCCTGCGTTCAATTTATGCGCAATTTTACCTTATGCGCAATTTTACCGCCGGGCGCAAGAGCCCGCTTACAGCATGGCCTGCCTTTCCCTGTGATCCGGAAGGAGCCAGGTTGCTGAAGCTGCATTTTCCAAGCCGAGACGGTCTTGCACAAACCGGCCTGAAACGCCGGCCTGATGGCGATGCGCGCAGGCCGCTAGGCCGGGCCGCCAACTACCTGCCTGCCGCGGTAGTACCCGCACTGCGGGCACGCTGCATGGGGAAGCCTGGCGCTCCGGCAGCGCTGGCAGGTAGCGGCGTGTACCGGCTTAAGCTTGTAGGCCGTCAACCGGCGGCCGCGCCGCGCCCGGGTAAGCTTTTTCTTGGGTACTGCACCCATGTACTGAATCCTCCGCGAGCGTTACTCCATGGCAATGGAGCGTTCCTCTTTCGTTTCGTTGGCGTGAGCAGCCGGGTATGAGGATGTTCGACGTACCGCCCTTTTACATTACTCCCAGGCTCGGGCTGGAACTCGTTACACGCAGCTAGCAGCGCTTCCCCTGGGAGCCGCCGCCGGAAAGCAGGTCGGCCAGAGCTCCCCACCGGGGGTCAATGGCGCGTGTATCGCATTTACACTTTTCCGCGTTAAGGTCCGCGCCGCACTCCAGGCAGAGGCCGCGGCAGCCAGGACGGCACAGAGCTTTCATGGGTTCCGCGGTAAGAAAGTACTGGCGCAGCACCTCGCTCAGGTCGAGCATCTGACGAGTGTCGATGTGCACCACGCCTTCCGATTCGTCGGGCGGATTCATCCTTCTTCCGGTAGACGGGTCAACCGTCGGGTAGCATTCCTCCTCAAGGGAGAAGTTCGATGTCATGTTGAAGTCGGCAAGGCAGCGGGCGCAAGCGGCCTCCGCCTGCACTTCGACAACAGCGTTGACCAGCAGGCCTTGGTGAGTGCGCAGCAGGCTAAGGGAGCCCGTCGCCCGGCCTGCTCCCAAGCCTTCCAGGATGCCGGATACCGATTCATCGAGCTGGAACCGTCTGGTAGAGCCTGTAGGCTCCATCAAAAGCTGCGAAACATTATAGAGCATGTTTTAACTGGACACGGGGAAATCATCGCTGGCAATTATAGATTCTACCCGAACTGCCATGTCAAGAAACAGGGTTGTCCGGAGGGAATACAGCCTGTCCTTCGTAATCCGGTTCCTCCGACTCTCCGGGCCGCTCTAGCCCCGTCCCGCCATCGACTCGCGGATGAAGTCTACTATCTCGCCGGTAGAGGTTCCCGGCCCGAAAACCTCGGTGATGCCGAGGTCCTTCAGGGGCTGCCGGTCGACGGCGGGGATGATCCCTCCAACAACGACCAGCACATCATCCATCCCCTGGCTATGAAGCAGGGCCATTACTTCGGGAAGAATCTCCAGGTGGGCGCCGGACAGGATGCTCAGGCCAAGAACGTCCACGTCCTCCTGAGCGGCGGCCTGAACGATCATCGGAGGGCTCTGCCGGATGCCGGTATAGATGACTTCCATTCCCGCGTCGCGCAGGGCGCGGGCGATGACTTTGGCGCCCCGGTCATGGCCGTCCAGTCCCGGCTTGGCCACCAGAACGCGGATAGGTCTTTCGTTATTCTGCATCTCGATACATTCTGCGCTGGTTTCTCTTCCTGGGCTGGGACGATCTGGCGCGGGGCGGCAATCAGCCTCTGCGGAGCAGCGCCGCCGCCTGGTCTGTTCGATGAGGCCGTTCAAAGCAGGGAGGGATTCGCGCAGAGACCGGGACCGCCGAGATAACCCCTGCGACTTGGTCATCACCCTCTCACTGCGGAATTCCCGGCCCTAGATAGCGTAATCCTTCAGAAGCTGGCGCGCAATGAGCAGCCGCTGGACTTCGGACGTTCCTTCGTAGATGGTGGTCACGCGGGCGTCCCGCAGGATGCGCTCCACGCCGGCCTCCTGGAAGTAGCCGGAGCCGCCGTGAATCTGGAGCGCCTTGTCGGCCACGCGGATGCACATCTCGGAAGCCATAAGCTTGGCGATGGATGCCTCTTGCAGGAAGGGCTGGCCGGCGTCCTTCAGAGTAGCGGCGTTCATGGTAAGCACGCGGGCGGCATGGACTTCCGAGGCCATGTCGGCCAGCATGAACTGGACGGCCTGATGCTGGGCAATGGGCTGGCCAAAGGACTGGCGCTGCTGGGCATAGCGGACGGCAGCTTCCAGCGCCGACTGGCCGATGCCGGTGCTCTGGGCGGCGATGATGATGCGGCTGGAGGTCAGGATCTCCATGGCCTGGTTAAACCCGCGTCCCTCTTCGCCCAGCAGGTTCTCGCTGGATACCGGGGTGTCCTGGAAGACGATTTCGTCGGTGGTGGAGCTGCGCATCCCCAGCTTGCCGTGCATGGGGTTGATAGTCAGGCCGGGGGAGCCCTTCTCGACGATGAAGGCGCTGACGCCCTTGTAGCCCAGGCCGCGGTCCTGGGTGGCGAAGACGACGATGTCCTGAGCCACCGAGGCGTTGGTGATGAACATCTTGCTGCCGTTGAGGAACCAGGTGCCGTCGCGCTCGACGGCGGTGGTCTGGAGGGCGGCGGCATCCGAGCCGCCCCCCGGCTCGGTGAGGCCGAAGGCCGCCACGCCACGCCCGTCGACCAGGGGCGGCAGGATGCGTTCCTTCTGCTCGCCGGAGCCGAAGCGGTCTATGGACGCAACGCCGAGGGCCAGATGGGCCAGCCAGCTCACAGAGGCCGAGGCGTCGCCCCGGGCCACTTCTTCGGCGGCGATGGACACCTGCCGGTAGCCGGCCGGCCCGCTGCCCCCGTACTTGACGTCGACGCCGAGGCCGGTCAGTCCCAGCTCGGCGAACCCGCGCCAGGCCTCCCACTGGAACTCGCCGCGCTCGTCGGATTCTTTCGCCCTGGGCGCAATCTCGCGGTCAACGAACTCGCGCAGGGTAGTCTGGAGCATCTGCTCCTCTTCGTTCAGTATCATGTCGGGCATGGTTGCTGCTCCCTTATCTGGAAAAATCCCTGAAGCAATTTTACTGACTCAAAACTGCCTCAAATTTCTGTCGAAGCCGTATATATACTCTTGAAAAGAGAGTCTAGCCTTGTCTTCAGCAGCCTTGGCTTGCTCAGTCCAGCGTACTCTCCAGCAAGCGCGCGCCAGCCGATTCCACTCACTTGTCATCTTTGCCAAGAGTTCAGCCTGGTAAAAGCATTCTTCCAGGTCATCAGCGTATATACCCTTTTTCTCTATGTAATGCTCTGCGAGAAACATCCAGTCGTTGAAGCTCGCCGCTACATGCATGGCTTCCGACACGCATCGTGCTTTATTGCCGTAGTCTCGAAACTCCTCTGACCAGCAATCTGCTACCAATGCCCAATCAACGGCATTTTGCGCCAAAGATTCGGCTCGTTCCATGCACCTGCGGGCATTATCGTAGTCTAACTTGCCGATCCGGCTTTTTGCGATGGCTATCCAATCAGAGGTACACAAGGCTATAGCTTTGGCAAAATCGCGGTAAGCCGTCACAATTTCTGTGCTGGGCAATTTTGTGCGCCGATCGGTATTTGCGATATTGTCCTGCATCGCTGTTTCTGCCGTTAGCCGGGCAGCAGCGCCAGGATTTCCTCTTTGATGCGGCGGAATGCGCCTGCCCTGACTTCGTCGGATACCGCGGGCGTGAACGGCGCCATGTTGTATCGGGCGGCCAGGCTAAGCCGGTACAGATGCCGATAATCCTCCCATGCGCCTGTGTAGAGCTTAACGGATGCTATGCGGCTGTCGTGGCTGCGCGGGTGTATGCCTTGGGTAGCCAGGAAAGCATCGGCGTAATGGAGCGCAGAGTAGAAGAGAACCGTGACTTCCCAGCCAGGGAACCGGGCGGGCAGCGCCGTGATGGGCTCCGCGAATCTCTCGTTGCTTTCCGCCTGGGATAAGTGCTGATTCAAGGTTGGCATAATTACCGCTTCCAAACCAGATCGCCCAAACTGCGAATCTGGTCGTCTCGTCCCTCCAGCGGGAACTCCTGGGCGTTCAGCAGACGGAAACGGTAGGGCTGCGGGTTCACTGCGTCCATCACTTTCCCTTCTACGCCATACACCTTGTAACAGGGCGCATCATCAAAGGGGGTTGCCGAGATTATGGCGTAGAGTTCGTCATCCTCAGACAGCCGCACCTCGACCACCTCCGGGATTTCCTGCACCAGCTCCAAATATTTGCTCAGGGCTTTGTAGTATGCAAGGCCTGGGTTGTTGAGCTTGTGAATCGGCATAATCCGCTCCGGCATTTGTCTCTTGGCGAGCCTCACAGATACGCTCGCCTCAGAAGGCCGCCATCTCCTCCTGCTCGCCAAAGGCATCGCGGAGGACGCCCGACATCTCGCCCAGAGTGCAGTAGGCTTCGACACACTCCAGAATGGCCGGAACGGTGTTGCCGTCGCCGCGGGCGGCGTCGGCCAGGCGGGTCAGGGCAGACCGGGCCGCGGCCCCGTCCCGCTCCAGGCGCAGGCGCTCCAGGCGGGCTATCTGCTGACGGGCGGCCTCCTCGTCCACGCGCATCAGGCCCTCCACCGGCGGCTCCTCGGCGGCGTAGCGGTTCACGCCTACAATGACGCGGTCGCCCGATTCCACCTCCCGCCGGTGCCGGTAGGCGGCGTCGCCTATCTCGCGCATCTGGAAGCCGTCCTCGATGGCTGCCACTGCACCGCCCATGTCGTCTATGCGGCGGATGTAGTCCATCGTCTGCGATTCCAGGTCGCCGGTCAGGCTCTCGATATACCAGGAACCGCCCAGCGGGTCCACCACGTCGGCAACGCCGCTCTCGTGGGCGAGGATCTGCTGAGTGCGCAGAGAAAGCTGGGCCGATTCCTCAGTGGGCAGGGCCAGGGCTTCGTCGCGAGAGTTGACGTGTAGCGACTGCGAGCCGCCCAGAATGGCGGCCAGGGCCTGCACCGTGCAGCGGACGACGTTGTTGTCGGGCTGCTGGGCAGTCAGCGAGACGCCGGCGGTCTGCGTGTGGAACCGGAGCATCATGGAGCGCGGGTCTTTGGCCCCGAAGCGGTCGCGCATGATACGGGCCCAGATGCGCCGGGCCGCGCGGAACTTGGCGACCTCTTCGAACAGGTTGTTCTGCGCCACGAAGAAAAACGACAGCCTCGGAGCGAAGTCGTCCACCTTCAGCCCGGCGTCCAGCGCCGCCTGCGCGTAGGCGATCGCGTTGGCAAAGGTGAAGGCCAGTTCCTGCACCGCCGTCGCCCCGGCCTCCCTCATGTGGTAGCCTGATATGCTGATGGTGTTCCATCGGGGCACGCTTTCGGCGCAATACTTGAACACGTCCACAACCAGCCGCATGGACGGGCGCGGCGGATAGGCGTAGGTGCCCCGGGCGATATACTCCTTCAGTATATCGTTCTGCACCGTGCCGCTGAGCTGGTCGGGCGCGAACCCCTGGCGCCTGGCGGCGGCGATGTAGAAGCACAGCAGCAGCGATGCGGTGGCGTTGATGGTCATGGAGGTGCTAACCTGCCCCAGAGGAATGCTGTCGAACAGCGTCTCCATATCCTCCAGGCTGCATACCGGCACGCCCACCTTTCCCACCTCGCCCCGGGACAGGGGGTGGTCGGAATCGTAGCCAATCTGCGTGGGCAGGTCAAAGGCCACCGACAGTCCGGTCTGTCCCTGACTCAGCAGGTAACGGAACCGGCGGTTGGTATCGGCAGCGGTGGCGTATCCTGAATACTGCCGCATGGTCCAGACACGGCCCCGGTAGGCGCTGGGCTGGACCCCGCGGGTGTAGGGGAACTCGCCGGGAAAGCCGATGTCCCCAGAGTAATCACAGCCGCGGGCCTTCAGGTCTTCGGGGGCGTAGAGCGCCTCGACAGGCAGACCGCTGTCGGTCTCAAAAAACTCGCGGCGTTCCGGGTAGCGGGCCACCGCGGGAGCCAGCGTCTCCTCCTGCCACTGGTGCTTGTCCCTGCTGGGCATAGTAACCTCCTTCGCTTTCGCGCCCTGCCCGAATTCCGCAGAGCCGCCCGCGCCGTATTCTGAAACCCCAGTGTAACCGCAAGGCTGCGGGCGGCTCAAGGCTGCCTTGCGCGCCGGCGGCAAGTATACTGCATCAAGCAACAGGTAAAATCTTCAGGCGGGGTACATGGACCAGGAAACAAGACGAAGGCGCATTCTGCTGCTGGCCTCGGCCTCCGTGGTAATCGCCACGCTGGCCGTGCTGTACCTGCTGGGAACGGCGCTGCTGACTATGGGGCTGAGCGTGGTGATCGCCTATGTGCTTCTACCCGTGGCGCGTGTTCTGGAAAGGGGAATGCCATGGCGGAACAAGCGCCCTGGCCTGAGCCGCGGCCTGGCAGTGGGCATCATATACCTCGGCGGACTGGCGATACTGTCGGGGATCCTCGCGCTGGCCGTTCCCCCAACGGTGGAGCAAAGCCAGCAATTCGCCGATGAGTTTCCCGGATTCCTGAATTCTGCCCGCATCACCGTGGAAGGGTGGATTGCGCGCTACGCTGAGGCGATTCCCGAGGGGGTGCGGGACCGGGTGGAGGAGACAGTGTCCAACGCCGGGGGAATCGTGGGCGAGGCAGTCGGAAGAGTAGCGTCCCAGACATGGCAGGTCGTGTCCGGCTCATTCACCCTGATCCTCGGGCTGGCTACCGCGCCGGTGCTGGTCTTCTACCTTATGAAGGATTCGGCGCTGATCAGGAACTCCCTATATGCCCCCTTCCCATCGGCGCTGCGTCCCTATCTGAAGGAACTGCTGGACATCGCCGAAAGGACGCTGGGCGGGTATATCCGAGGCCAGATTACTCTGGGTGTTGCTGTAGGGGCGGTGGTCACGGTCGGGCTGATCCTGATCGGGGCGCCCTTCCCTTTCATCCTTGGCATCGTCGCCGGGCTGACGGAACTGGTCCCGATTATCGGCCCCTGGATCGGCGGGGCAATCGCAGTGCTGGCCACACTGGCTACGGAGCCGCACCTGACGCCCTGGGTCATCCTGCTGTATGTGCTTGTGCAGCTCCTGGAGAACGCGCTTCTCGTGCCCCGGATTCAGAGCAACTCTCTGAACCTGCACCCTGTCGCTCTGATCCTGATCATAATCGTTGCCAGCCATTTCTTCGGACTCTGGGGAGTAATCCTCGCGCCGCCCCTGGTCGCCATGGTCAAGGACATGTCCATCTGGTTCGTCCGCCAATGGGATCACCCCGAGGCGGCCGAGGCCGGCTCCGGCGGCGAACACAATTCGCCTGAGGAACCGGCTTCCGGTTCCTGAAACTCCGGCCAGCGCCCTGCATTATGGTAAACTCGATACCGTTGGCCGGCATAACCGGCTGGCATAGCCGGGCCGGGGGCCGGCGCAGCGACCGGAGCTTACGGCGAACGCTAACCCCGGTCATCCGCAAATCCCCGGTCATTCTATGATATAGGGAGGAAGGGAAATGGTTCTGGGAAACATCGGGCGTACGATAAGAGACTCCATTACCGGAACTATCAGCGGGGCCGGCAGCGTTCTCGAAAGCACGATATCGGCGGCGCGTGGCGCAACGGTGACAACCCTTTCGGGTTCCCGGGATGCGATTAACGAGCTCCAGGGGCTGGTCGCGGATGTTATGAAAGGCACCATCCAGGCCACGGGAAGCGTTGGCTCGGAGCTGGGTTCCACTGCCAAAGGCGCGGTCATCGGCGTCGTCCGGGGAGTGGGAGAGGTGGCTACGGTAACCGTCGGCGTGTGCAGCGACACGGTGCGGGCCGCCATCAAAGGCTCCAGCGACGTGGGCGGCGACGTGGCGACAGTCGCCCGCAGCGCGGTGGAAGGCACACTGGAAACCACCAAGAGCGTTGGGCTGCGCGCCGAGGACACCGTATTCAGCGTAACCCGCGGCGCGATCCAGGGCACCAGGGACGTGGGCGGCGACCTGGGCGAAACGGCGCGCGACGCCGCCAAAGGCGCGGTTACCGGCACTGCCGAAGTGGGCGGCAACGTGCTGCAGGCGGTTGAAGACAGCACCCGCGGCCTGATACGAGGCGCCGCCGACGTGGGCGGCGATGTGGCCTCTGTTACCCGCAATGCCGTTGAGGGCGCCATCGAAGCCGCAGGCGGAGTTACCATGCGGATGCAGGACACGGCCTTCAGCGCAGCCCGCGGCGCGATTCACGGGAGCCGGGAAATCGGAGGCGACCTGGGCGCGACGGCCCGCGACACTATCGACGGCACTGTTATAGGCGCAAACCAGATCGGCGGCAATGTGCTCCAAGCCATCGAAGACAGCGCCAGAGGACTGGTCAAGGGCGCCGCCGAGGTGGGCGGCGACGTGGCAGGCGTGGCACGGAACGCCGTGGAGGAATCCATCGAGGCGGCCAAGAGCGTGAGCATACGGGCCGAGGACGCGGCGTCAGCCGCCGCCAACGGCGCAGTCAGCGCCGCAGGTTCCTTTGGACAGGCTACCACAACCGCCGTCACCGAGTCGGTGAGCGGGGTAGTGGGCGGAGTTACCGTCGTGCTGCGCGCTCCCTTCCGGGCCGAAACCTCAAGCGCCAACAAGGGCGGCGAAGAGCGGACGGCTTGACCGGTAAGGGCTGCCGCAGCTTTCCTTCCAGAACCGCGCATAAATCGACAACGGTTCCGCAGGGGCAGGCCATAATGCCGCCCCTGCCCTGTTTCCCCGGGAACACCGGAATCTCCCTGCATCGCCCCGCTGTGGCGCGTTTGCCCCTCTTCCGGCGCCCGCAGAAAGGATTAGCGGGTTTACAGGCTCCTCGTCCGTCCATTTCGCCGCCAATGGGATGTTCCGTATCTCCATTCGTCCCGGGACAGGCCAGGGAAGCTGCGGCACCCCGCTCTCTTTCTCCTGTAAAATGATTCAATGTTGATTTCCCTTTTGGGATTCAAGGAAAAACTAACCGCTTCCTCCGCTCTGAACCGGAGCCGGGCCGCTCTGTGTCAAGCCCGCTCTATATGCCTCCGGCTGAAAGCGCGATACGACTGGGCGATGCGGAAGGCTTCCCGCATTGAGATGGTGGAGGTTTCCCGTCGAACCTGGAAGGAACTGGGGCCGGACCATGCAATGGACATGGCCGCCAGCGTAGCCTTTTATGCCCTGCTGTCGCTGTTCCCGCTGGCCATCGCCCTGATCGGCCTGCTCAGCCTGGTTCTGGAACAGGCCGATGTAGAGCGCGGCGTCTACTGGTTCTTCAACGCCTATTTCCCGAACTCCAGCGAGATACTCAGAAGCAACGTGGAGGTGGTGGGCAATGTTCAAGGGACGCAAGGAATAATAGGCCTGCTGGGCCTGATATGGACATCCAGTATGCTGGCCGGAGCCATTTCCAGAGCGGTCAACCGGGCTTGGGACATCGAAAACGATCCCCCCGTCTACATCGACAAGGCGCGGCAGATTGGCATGATCATCGGCCTGGCGCCCCTGCTGCTGGTGTCTATCGCCGCCACCACTGCTTTACAGTTTGCCGGCAGCGTTGATCTGCCCCTGGTAGGGCATCTGACCGTATTGGAAAACGACGCCGTAAACTTCGCGACCCGCTTCCTGCCGTTCGCCTTTTCCCTGGGGATTTTTCTGATGATCTACAAGCACGCGCCATGCACCTATACCCGCTGGCGCTGCGTATGGCCCGGAGCGCTTTTGGCGGCGGCGCTGTTCGAGATTGCCAAAAGCGTGTTCGCCATTTACCTCGACACTTTTGCCAACCACGAGCGAATTTACGGGTCTCTGGCCTCCGTAATCGTATTGCTTGGGTGGGTGTACGTATCGGGCTTCATCCTCATTATCGGGGCCGAGTTCGCCTCGGAATACGAGCGAGTGCGACGGGGAGTGGTGCGCGGCCACCTGGTATCCGGGCGCACGTATTTCAGCGGGCGCAGGCGCCGGCGGCGGTAACGCTTCCTCCCTTCGCAGGCATACGGGCCGTTCAGACGGACCGCGTAAAATACTGATCCATCGACTTGATGACCCACCCGATGGCTTTTCCGAAACATCTGGCGGTCGCCAGCGCCAGTCTGCCCTAAAGGCGCCGCGCAAGAACCATAATGAGATCGCTTCTCCCCAGGATCAGAGGCGCGCTGACCTTTCCCGCCATGAGCGCGCAGGCGCGGATGTCGCGCAGCCGCAGATACCGCCGGGGCCGCGTAGGCCTCCGGCGGCTGGGGCGAAGGCTCGACGCCATACCGGCGGTCCACCTGGCCTACCGAACGGTGCGGGAAATGAGCGCCGACGATGCGACACACATGGCGGCAGGGCTGGCCTATTATGCAGTGCTGTCGCTGTTCCCGCTCACCGCGGGCTTGATCAGCCTGCTCGGTATGCTGCTGGATGCCCGGAACCTGGAAGGCGAAGTCTTCACTTTTCTTCAGGACTACCTGCCCGGGTCCAAGGAACTGCTGTCGGCCAATATCAACTCGACAGACAACGTCAGGGGATTCCTGGGGGTGGTCAGCTTTCTTGGGCTGTTCTGGTCTGCCAGCCTGCTTTTCGGAGCCATCTCCCGGTCGGTCAACCGGGCGTGGGACATTCACCAGGACCGGCCCTTCTACATAGACAAAGTTCGCCACATCCTGATGGCCCTGAGCGTCGCCCCCCTGTTCCTGATGTCCATCGGCTCGACCGCCGCGCTGCAGATCATCGGCAGCGTAGAGGCGCCCGGAGTCGGACGGATCGACCTGCTGGAACACGACATGGTCAACGCGCTCACCCGCCCGCTGCCTTTCATGTTTTCGCTGGCCATATTCCTTATGATATTCAAGCTCACCCCCAACACCCGTACCTACTGGAGGTACGTATGGCCCGGAGCGCTGCTGTCGGCCGTGCTGTTCGAGGTCTCCAAGAGCGCCTTCGTTTTCTACCTGGACAATTTCGCCGACTACGAGAAGGTCTACGGTTCACTGGCGTCAGTCATCGTGCTGCTGGCGTGGGCCTACGTTTCCGGCCTCATACTGATAACCGGGGCCGAATTCTCCTCGGAGTATGAGCGAATGCGCCGCGGCGTAGAACGGGGGCGGGTGGTCGTCGAACGGCAGCCCGCTAGCCGCCATCCCCGCCCCTGATTAAAGCCTGATGAAAAGAGCGCGTCGCTATAGACATCCCGCCCCTGGGCGCAGGAGCATAACTGATTCAGGCCCATGCCTGCGGCAAACGCGCCTGAAGGCGCTACCCCAGAACTGCGATTGCCTCTACCTCCACGTCCAGCCCCGGTTCAGCAAGAGCGCTGATTTCGATTAGCGAGTTGGCGGGATACTTGCCCTCGAAATGGCGGGCGAAGATCTCGGACTGCTTGTCCGGATTGTTCGTCCAGTCGGCGATGCTGGTTACGAAGCAGGTTATCTTGGCGATGTCTCCCGGCCCGCCGCCCTCCGCCCTGACAACGCCGACTACGCGCTCCAGGGTAACGTCTAACTGTTCCATCAGCGACCTGCCCTGAGCGCTGTCGCCGCGAGCGGTGCAGCCCGACACAAACAGCATATTGCCAGCGCGGACGCCGCGGCTGTAGGTGGGGCCGGCCGGGGCAATGTCGGGATAGTCCTTTCGTTCAACGGCCATCCTGCTTTCTCCTTACGATGATGCCGGGCTGATTATACCGGGCCTGATTATACCGGGCCTGATTATACTGGTAATACCGGGCTGATGATACTGGGTGCGCTGCCCGATAATGCTGGCCGCTCTGCCGCTTTTCATACAGACAGCCCGGCGGGCAAGAGTCCCGCCTGCTCCGCCAGAGCGGAATTGGAGCAGGCAAAGGCATCAGGCATCTATAATAGCTATAATCTCTAACGGCCGATAGCGTTAACTTCACTAAAGCCGGCCTGCGCAAGCCGGGGGACATCACAACAGGCAATGGTAGAAGCGCCTATGGAAAGCCATCTCTTCGTTGATCTGGTAACCGTGGTTGTCGCCGCCTTTCTGGGCGGCATCGTTGCCCGGGTCCTTCGCGCTCCGCCAATGCTGGGCTACCTGGCGATGGGCATGATCATCGGCCCCTACGTCGCCGGCCGCACCGACGATGAATGGCTCCATTTCGCCACCGTCGCAGATGTGGAAACCGTGCATAAGCTGGCGGAGATCGGCGTCGTGCTGCTGGTGTTCGCCATCGGCATCGAAATCTCCTTCCGCGAGCTGGTGAGCCTCGGGAAAGTCATAATCATCGGCGGCATATCGCAGATTGTCGCTACCGCCGCGCTGCTCACGCCCATTGGCCTCTTCCTGGGGTTCGACACATCAACGGCGATCATCCTGGGAATGGCGGGCGCCCTGAGCAGCACCATGGTAGTGCTGAAGACTCTGACCGACCGGGGAGAGATTCACAGCCTGCACGGGCGGCTGCTCACCGGCTTCCTGCTGATGCAGGACATGGCGTTCATCTTGATGATAGCCATGCTGCCGGCGCTGGACGGGAGCGGTGGGGCCGTCAACGTTCTTGCCGAAGCCGGGTGGGGCGCGCTCAAGACGGTGGTGGTTATAGGCGGCGTAGCGTTCCTGGGCATCAAAGTCATGCCCATGGTGTTAAGCAGGATAACCCTTCTGGGATCCCGCGAGATGTTCGTGCTGATGGTGGTGGCCCTGGTTTTCGCCATATCGGGCCTTACCAGCTTCGTGGGGCTGTCGGCGGCCCTGGGCGCCTTCGTGGCCGGGCTGCTGCTCAGCGAGTCGGACATCGGCCACTGGGCGCTGGCCGAGGTTGCGCCCCTGCGCGACGTGTTTGCGGCCCTGTTCTTCGCCTCGCTGGGGATGCTCACCGACCCGGTTTTCATAGTCCACAACTACGTCGACGTTCTGGCGGTCATCGGGGCGGCAGTGGCGATCAAGTTCGCTGTCACCGCCGTTATCGTCCGCGTCTCGGGCTACCTGCCCAGCACCGCCCTGCTGACCGGCGTGGGGTTGGGGCAGATTGGCGAGTTCAGCTTCATACTCGTTGCCGGGGCGCTGGCCCTGGGCCTGGTAGAGCAGTCCTTCCATTCGCTGATCGTAGTATCGGCGGTGCTGACCATGTCTGCCGGCTCGCCCATGATCACCGGAGGAACAAAGCTGGTCTCGATGTTGAGCCGGCGATTCCGCATACTGAGTCCATATCGCATCGGCGACTCCCGCGGCGAGGAGCGGCCACGGCAGATGTCCGGCCACGTAGTTATCTGCGGCCTGGGAAAGGTTGGTTCGCTGGTGGCTCAGGAGATGCAGGAATACAACGTGCCTTTCGCGATGGTCGATCTGGACCCGCGCACTCTCGCCAAATGGCGAACCGAAGGATTTCACACAGTACTTGGTTCGTCGGACCGCGAGGAGGTTCTGAAGGCGGCAAGGGTGCCTCAGGCGGGCCTGCTGGTGGTAACAACCGGCGACCCAGTGTCGGTGGAAATGACCGTATACCGCGCCCTCCAGCTCCAGCCGGAGCTGGACATAGTCGCGCGCGTCAGGGCGCGCTCCGAGGGCGAGGATCTGCAGAAGATGGGGGTGAAGGAAGTAGTCTGGCCTGAAATGGAGGCGGGGCTGGAGATCGTGCGCCACTCCCTGGCCCGCTACCAGACGCCCGGCTACGAAGTGGACCGGGAGATCTACGAACTGCGGGAACGGCTGAGCTTTGTGGTGTCGGACGAATCACGCCGCATACCCCGCGTCGCCCGGTATAACAGCCCGGAGCGGAACGGCGACCGCACTCCGCGCTCCGACGAAGCGTCATCATCCGGTTCCGGCGGTTCCGATGCGGAGAGCGACGGGAACAGCGCCCGCAAGGAGACTAACCGCATCAGCGAACCGGAGTGAGCGAATGACGCCGGCATCAGAACGCAAGAACCCCAAACGCCTGCCAGTCGCCCTGCTGGCCCTTTCGCTGGCTCTGCTGGCAATAGCCTGCACCTTCAACGAGAACGCGCAGACTCCGGAAGGTCAAGGCCAGGCACAGAGCGCAACGCAGGAGCAGCCCTCCGGGACGCCCGCGAGAGGCCAAACCCGAACCGCTGCCGGGGAAGAAACATCTCCCCAAACGGCTGCGCCTACTCCCCCGCCCTCCGCCGCGGGCGCCGGAACAACCGGAATACAGAGGGAATACCGGGAACGCTGCCGGTTCTGGGCGATGGAAAACCTGTCCCCTATCCTGTACGCCGAATTCACGAAGCTGAACCCTGAGGAAATGAGCGACCTGGAACGCATCCTCTGGAGCAGGCACCTGAGTTCCGCTGGGAGCCTGCACTACGATATAGATACAACCAACGAATACGCGCCCATGGAGCCCAGATTGCCGGACCTTTACTGCCAGGACTACTACAGCGAACCGGTAAACTCTCGCAACTCTCTCCTCAGAAACGAAATGTACGAGCACGCCTGCCGCGCCCAATTGCACCAGAAGGCCCTGGAACGATACGGCCTCCTGGCAGAATACCGAGACCGGGGATA
The DNA here is from genome assembly GCA_965115955.1 of Dehalococcoidia bacterium. Lineage (GTDB taxonomy): Bacteria > Chloroflexota > Dehalococcoidia > Lucifugimonadales > UBA3495 > VXOI01. The sequence goes on from OZ220473.1 coordinate 990,232, forward strand.
CTACTCACAGGCAGGCTACAGCATCCCCAACCACTACGTGATGATTCTGAAGTGGCTGGACGATCCCGAACCTGAAGTCCCGGAAACCGGACAGCCGCCTTATGCTCTCTTCCGGGAACTCGGAGGCAGGCCATACGCTCACATGACATTAGGTTCATATGCCGGTATGACACCAGAGGAATTCGGGATTTTACCCGGCGACAGCGGTAAGCCTGATCCTGAATGGGCAGGCATAATACTATCGGCCGGATTGTCCGATAATGGGCAGGACGCCCTCGATATTTGCAGGGCATATTATCCGCAGCTCTTCTACGGACGCTGGATACCTTACGACGAGCAATACAGCAGCAGTTACCAAGCCACGAACAGCTCCAGAGAAGAGACTATCCGGCACGACCCGGAAACGATGCCCATCTACTTGCCCAGGAAAACGAGCCAGCAGATTGTGATGGAGGGCTATCCCATAGGCGAGAGCCGGGAGACGTATCTGTTCTGCCAGTCCTACAGTTCCAGCGAATTGGAGCGCGCAGGGTACTACTACGTCCAACACCCCAAAGGCAACTACTGCGAAAAGTTCATGCCGGAATAGAGTTACCGGACATTGCTCCCGGATTTTTGCGCGGGCCTGTACTAGCAGCGGGCGCATGGAACTGGCGGAACCGCTATGCAGGGTCTATAATTACAGGGCAGGGAGCCGCCCGGTTCCGCAAGCGCCTACGGGCGGGTGTAGCTCAGTGGCAGAGCTCTAGCCTTCCAAGCTAGCTACGTGGGTTCGATTCCCATCACCCGCTCCACACCATACATCACAAAGCCGGATACGACAGGCCCCGCCGGTCATTCGGCGGGGCCTTTTGCATGTCCCTGACAATATGCCGGCGCCGTCCGTTTGCCTTTCGACAGGATTCAGACGGCCGTATACAGGCTATCCGGCGGCCAGCAGCTCGCGGGCGGCCTGGCGCACGGCCTGCGCGTCCAGCACGGCCTCCAGCAGCCCCTCGCCGTTGGGCTGGAAGACATCGGGCTGGTGGAACGTCTGGACCAGACGCCGCACCGTGTCCTCCCTACGGCCGTCGGGAACGGCGACGGGGTCGCTTGCGTCGTCCAGCAGAAGCCCGATCTCGGCGGCGATAATCTCCCGCTCCACGTGGCTGCGCTGAATCTCTGAAATCCTGCCCAGGTGCCGGCCCAGGTAGCATCCGCCGAACTGCATGATTTCACTGTTGCTGCCCTCGAAATCGCCGGTGAACTGATGCTTTGGCTCCAGCTCCCATTCGGCCATGTAGCCGCGCACTTCCCGGTCTTCCGGGCTGGGGGCCTCCAGGTCGAAAACGAGGATGACCCTGTACATGAAGAACTCGGCGGGTTCGACCTTGATGAACATGGCTGCTCCTGCCTCGCTGCCGGGTTTGACGGGCGCTGCCGGGTTTGACGGGCGCTGCCGGGTTTGACGGGCTGGATTTGGCGGATTGACCGGAATTTCCGTCCGATTCGTTTCGGGGGATCAGGCTCCCGGCGCTTGCCGACCGGCGGCGCGCAGAACGCGGTCGACGTGGGCTGGTTCCTGCGGCAAAGCGCCGGAGTCTACGGCGCGCATGGCCTCGATCACGGCATCGTTGAAGGGCGTGGGGATTCCTGCTTCCCGGCCCTTGCCGGCAATCAGGCCGTTCATATAATCGATCTCGGAGCGCCGGCCCTTGTACACATCCTGGGCCATCGACGCCAGCCAGTTGACCCGCCCGCCCCGGGCAGACAGGAAGGCGTCCAGCTCCTCGTAAACATCCCCCTTATCGGCGTCGGCCCATGTCCGGGCTGGCAGGCCGTTAATATCCACCACATTCAGGCCCAGGGCCAGGCCCACCTGCGCTCCCTCCTTGCACAGGTGGATGCGAATCAGGCGGCATCGGGGGTCATCGGCCATCTCCTGCGACCCGAGGCCAGAGGCGGCGGAAATGCCGTTGCCCATGCCGTTCTGGCACAGCTTGGCCCATCGCTCGCCCCACAGATTGTCGGTGGGGTAAGAACCGTCTATACAGTCGAGCAGGTCCGCCACCTTCTCTGATCGGGGCGAAAGGCGCTCACTGTATTCACCCACGCGGAATACGCGGTGGCCATGGTCCCGACCTACGGCGCCTCCTCGCGTAACGTGGCCCGGCTCCCAAAGAGCAACCTCGATGTGGGACGCAATGCAGCCCACCGTCCGCTCCTCGCCCACGATGCCGGCGATGGCAACGTCGTTCCAGCAGTTCTGGAGCGAAACGAAGAAGCCGTCGTCCCTGACGTAGCGGCGGATGAAGTGGGTTGCCCACTCGGTGTCGTAGGACTTGACGGAGATGAACGCGAAGTCGAAAGGATCGACAATGCCCTGCGCATCGGTCAGGTGCATGGCTTTCACGCCTGATCCGCCGCCGCTGGCCGGCGGCACGGTGAACGGCCCCTGGCTGCCGGTGACGCGCAGGCCGTCGTCCCGCATCTTCTCGACGTGCTCCGGCCACATATCGACGAACGTTACATCCTCGCCCTTGCGGGCAAGGAAAGCGCCCACATAGCTGCCCAGCGCCCCCGCGCCCATAATGCCGATTCTGGCTGCCATGTCGTTCCTCCTGTTCTGCTTGCTGCCCGCTACCACCTCCGGATTTTTAACGCCTCCGGACTTTCAACGCTTTCAGCCTGGGTATAGTGACCTGGTTGCCCATTATTGCATTATATCGTTCCAAGCCATCTGCTTGTCCTACAAACTCTATTTCATCGCCTTCCAACAGTCGTTCTCCCTCATAATCTTTCAGATAAACAACCTCGTCGCCCAGGAATATGCCTAGGAATAAGCCTACAGCCACTCGCAAGTCGAAGCTGTCTCCCCAGTTCTCTATAACTTGAACTACAGTTCCTGAAAAATAAAAGATTTGAGACTTGTAGCGATCACTGTTCCTGAAAAATTCCCGGTAGTCTATGGTTCGCGCGGTAGATTTGATTTGCTCAAAAGTTTGGGTAGGGGTCTGTATCTCCTGTTGGTCACTGGTATCTTCTACATCATTCGATCCCTCACTGAATATCGCTCCCAAAATTATGATGATGATTATTCCACCCAATAGTCCGCCGCATCCGATACCGCCCCATTTCAGCCAGCGGCGCCGTGGCTTTGCCAATTGACTTGGAGCAGGCTGCGTGGGATAAATCCGTGGATTCGCGGCGGTCACCGCAACCCCGCAAGAGCTGCAGAACCTTGCGTTTGGACCTAGGGCGCTCCCGCACGATGAGCAAAACTTGGCGGCCAATTCACCGAAATTCCTTTTGCAATTTGGCTCATTCGCACAATACAGAGATAGGCCGGCAGCGGAGCATAAGCAGGAGCGAATATCCCTCCCGCTCATCCAACAACATCACCCCGCCAGCGTTGCCAGCCTGGCGCTTTCGATGTGGGACAGGGCGCGGATTTCGTCCATCACGTGCGCCGGCACCGGGTCGTCGAGGCCGATGACCATCATGGCCTGACCCCGAAGCCGGATGCGGCCCACTCCCATGAAGCTGATGTTGATGTTGTGGCGTCCGGCGATGGTGCCTACCGCTCCGATGGAGCCGGGCTGGTCGCGGTTGTCCACAAACAGCAGATAGGGCGTGTTGGGAACAATATCCATCCAGTAGTCGTTGAACTTGACGATGTGCGTCTCGTTGCGCATGGACGTGGCCGCCAGAGTCAGGCTGCCGTTATCGGTCTGTAAAGTAGCGGATATGAGGCTCGCATACTCGCGCGCATTCCGGTTGCTCTGCTCGGTCACGTTCCAGCCGCGCTCGCGCGCCAGCACCGGGGCGTTGATCAGGTTCACGTTGACCGTGCTTACCGGCGCCAGCAATCCGGCCAGCACCGCCGCCTGGAGCATCCGGCAATCGTGCTGCGCTATCTCTCCCTCGCAACTGACGGTGATGCCGGTGATCTGCCCCTCGGACAGGAAGCCCAGCAGCTTGCCCACCACGGAGGCGGCCGGGACGAAGGGCGCCAGCACTTCGTGGACCTCCGGCGCAACGAAGGGGGCGTTGACCGTGTTGCGGGCCGGTTCGCCTCTGATCACCGCCAGCACCTGCTCGGCGGCCTCGATGGCTACATCGCGCTGCGCTTCGCGGGTTGAAGCGCCCAAATGCGGCGTGACAATGGCCTTCGGGTGATCCAGCAGCGGGCTTGGGTCGGGGGGTTCCTTGGCGAACACGTCCAGCGCCACTCCGCCGAGCTGGCCGGACTCCAGCCCGGCCAGCAGAGCGGCCTCGTCTGCCAGCTCGCCGCGGGCCACGTTGATCACGCAGGCGCCGGCCTTCATGCGCTCGACCTGCCGCATTCCCAGCATTCCGCGGGTTCCCTCGGTCAGCGGGGTATGCAGGGTAACGAAGTCGGACTCCGCCAGCAGGGCATCCAGCGACATCAGCTCCACGCCGATGCGGCGGGCGTAATCGGGGGCGACGTAAGGGTCATAGCCGACAAGACGCATCCCAAACGCCTGGGCGCGACGGGCGACCTCGGCGCCGACCCGCCCCAGGCCGCAGATGCCCAGGGTTTTGTCGCGCACTTCCACCCCCATGAAAGCGCTGCGGCGCCACTCGCCCGACTTCAGAGAGTGATGGGCTCCTGGAACGTTGCGGGCAAGAGCCAGCATAAGGGCCATAGTATGCTCAGCAGCCGCCACTGTGTTGCCCGTGGGCGCATTGACCACAGCGATTCCGGCTCCGGTGGCGGCTTCCAGGTCTATGTTGTCCACCCCTATACCGGCGCGGGCGATTACCTGCAACTTCCGGCCGGCCTCGACAACATCGCGGTTAACCCTGGTTTCGCTGCGAACTACCAGAGCGTCGTAACCTCCCACGGCATCCAGCAGCTCTGCGGGTTTCATGCCTGTTTTAACATCCACGTGGGCCCCGGTCTCCAGCAGGGAAATGCCCTCCGGACCGATGGGATCGGCAACCAGAACCTTTGGCATAGAAGGGAACCTCAACATTATTCGCGGATGCGGATTTGTCTGGCGCTGCGCCGCAGCCAGCCCTCCGCCTGAGGATTAACCCCTCTCAATATAACATACGGATTCGGTTTGCCCGGCGCTGCGGAGCGACGGGCGGAGCGCCGGCGGTTCATGTCGCACACGGCTTTCCTTGACCCTCGCAGGGCGCGCAGGTAGGATAGGCTGGAATTGACGTTCCTGTTTCCGTAGGGCGAAACGAGGCCGGCCCAATGCGCCACCCCGGCAGGACGATGAGCCGCCGCCACGCCAAAGGCCTGAATCCACCGGGACGACATGGCAGCCGCGCAGTTGTGGGAATTCCAGGCGGAATAAAGCGGGGCGTTTATAATAATCGTCGAAGGAGAACGCCAGAATGTTCCTGATGCGATTCACAGAGCGGGCCTATACCAACTATAAGGAAGAGGATGTTCGCAACAGCCCCAACCAGGCCGTGCGGCTCACCTTCTCCAACAGCAACTTCGACCCGATGGTCGGCGCCCGGCAGTATAACGAATACCTGGACGAGTATGAATACTGCGAGGAGGTCGGCTTCGACGGGCTGATGCTCAACGAGCACCACAATACCCCGACCTGCCTCGGCGCCACCATGAATCTGGAAGCCGCCATCCTGGCTCGCAATACCAGCAAGCCCAGGATAGTGCTGCTGGGCAACCCCCTGCCGGTGTTCGACAACCCCCTGAGGCTGGCCGAGGAGCTGGCGGAGATCGACATGATCTCCGGCGGACGGCTGGTGTCGGGGTTCGTGCGCGGCACCGGCGTCGAGAGCCTGGCCGCTAACGTGAACCCGCTGTTCAACCGGGAAAGGTTCGAGGAAGCCCACGACCTGCTCATCAAGACCTGGACCACCCCCGGCCCCTTCCGATGGGAGGGGAAACACTACCACTTCCGGGTGGTCAACCCCTTCGAGCGGCCCATCCAGCAGCCGCACCCGCCGGTGTGGATTCCAGGCCTGGGCAGCCCCGAGACGCTGGTCTGGGCTGCCGAGCGCCGCTACCCATACATCTACCTGGAAACCGACCCGCAAGGCACTCAGGACATGATGTCGATCTACACCGAGACGGCAAGGGAGAACGGCTACGAACCCGGCCCGGAACACTTCGGCTACCTTTGCCGCATCCACGTGCAGGATACCGACGAAAAGGCATACGACGCCGCCCAGGGGTTCCTTACCGGCAACGTGGGCGTAGGCCGCGTGCCTATGCCCCGCGACTACATGATGCCCGTGGGCTACAGCGGCAGCGTCAAGGACCCCCGCGTCGCGCGGTACCAGGGCCGCGTCCGCAAAGATCCATTCCTCGGTCTGGGTCTGGAGACGGCCAGCTACGACGAAATCCTGGCATCCAACCGATGGATCGTCGGCAGCCCCGAGACCGTGGTTCGCAAACTGCGCGATGTGCTGGGCCAGCTTCGCCCCGGCATCCTCGGCATCTGGACCAATGACGGCGACACCACTCACGCCGATACCATGAACTGCCTGAGGCTGATGGGCGAGGAAGTGCTGCCCGCCCTGCGGGAGATCGGCGAAGAACTCGAACTGACCGATCCGTTCCAGAAAGCCCCGTAAATCCGCGGCGCGACACTGAACAAGAGTCGGCAGACAGGAGATAAACGGCCAGGCGTTTCAGGTTCGATGACCTCGGAATTGACCAGGCGTTCCGGCACGGCAGACCGGGGGATAAACGGCCAGGCGCTTCAGGGGGCGCAGGAGAAACCCGTTCGTCCTTCAACAAACCCGTATTGAGCAGGTTTCCCGCCGCGATTCAACCGTACTGAACTGACATTAAAGAGGAGAGCATCATGCCCGCGTATACCGAGGAAACTATCGACGTAGGCGGAGTTGGAGTCCACACGCTGAAGGGGGGCAGCGGCGAGCCGCTGCTGCTGCTGCATGGCGCCGGAGGCAACACCGGCTGGCTTCGCTACGTCGACGCCCTGGCCGAACACTACACCGTCTACTTCCCGTCGCATCCCGGCTACGGCCAGTCGCCCCGGCCTGAGTGGCTGGAAAGCATCCCCGACATGGCCGCCTTCTACACCTGGTATCTGGACACGCTGGGGCTGGAGCGGATACGCACCATTGGCTTCTCCATGGGCGGCTGGATCGCCGCCGAGCTGGTAGCCACCTGCACCAACGCCGTCGGCAAGCTGATGCTGGTGGGCGCCGCAGGCGTTAAACCCCGAGAGAGCGAAATCGCCGACATATTCATCATCAGCCCGGCCCAGGTGCTGGATTTGCAGTTCCACGACACCAGCCAGGTGCCGGACTACGACGCTATATACGGACGGGAACTCTCGCCCGAAGAGCAGCTTACCGCCGACCTGAACCGCGAAATGGCGGTGCGCCTGACATGGAAGCCCTACATGCACGACCCCAGGCTGGCCGGAGGTCTGCTCAAGCGCGTTAACGTGCCCACCCGCATGGTCTGGGGCCGCCAGGACCGCATCGTCCCGGTAGAATGCGGCGCCATATACCAGGAAATCATCCCGGGCTCGGACCTGGTAGTCATCGAAAACTGCGGCCACTCCCCCCAGGTGGAGAAGCCCGAAGAGTTCATCAAAACCGCGCTGGAGTTCCTGGCCTAGCCAATGACTGCCCACCGTGTCGGCCTGGCGATTCGCTGCGTCGTGCTGGCGGCGGCCGGCATTCTGCTGGCCGCCGCGCTTTCAGCCTGCCTCGGCGAAAGCGACGACACTCCGGACGATGACAGGATCCTCGGGCTTGAAGCAAAAACCCACTCGCTGGAAGAGTCCCTCGAAGCCTTGCGGGATGAGAATTCCCGGCTGAAAGAGGAAGTAGCCGCCCTGAGGCAGGCACAGGCCAACTTCGTAAAGCCTCGGGAAGCAGAGCAGCCGGCGCAGGAGAGCGATGAAGGGGACGGCGGTATCGAAGTGGGGCAGGAAAAGCAGCCGGCCGCCCTGGACGAGGCGCAGGCGCTCTCCAGCGCGCGCTTGGACGATCTCGATGCTCGACTGCTGAAGCTGGAGAAAATCGCATCAAGGGTCGAGGCGATCCTCTTTGCCAGAGGAGTTCCTCTCCAGCAGGACGAGAAGCCATCGGCGCTTCAGCAAGCCGATATACTGGAAAAGACCGTCGAGTTGGCGGAATCATCCGGCGGCGAGGTCTATCGCATCGACTCATCAGAACCGGAAGACCGCGCAGTTCTGGTAATGCCTCCCGAACCCATTGAAGGAAACCCGCTCATCGTCTCTCTCCACGGGTATGGCGGAAATTCCGCAGACCACAGCCTGTTCGTTCCGCTGCACGAGCAGGCAGTATCGCGCGGTTTCGGCCTGCTGCTGCCCAACGGGACGCTCGACGGCGAGGGCAACCCCTTCTGGAACCCCACCGACCAGTGCTGTGATTCCGCAAAGACCGGCGCGGATGACGTCGCTTACCTGTCCGGCCTGGTGGCAAGAGCCAGGAAGCACAAGAACTTTGGCCCGGTGTACTTCTTCGGCTATTCCAACGGCGGGTTTATGGCTCATCACATGGCCTGCAAAGGACTGCCCGGCCTGCGCGCCGTGGCCAGCCTGGCCGGCACGAGTTATGTTGAAGACTCCGACTGCGAAGGTTCCCTCCCGGTCTCCGTGCTGCACATCCACGGCACAGACGACAACGTGATCCTGTTTGAGGGCGAAGAAAGCGAACCCGACCCGAAAGGCGAAGGCGAGCCGGCATTCTATGTCGGCGCCCGGGAAATGGTGGAGCGCTGGGCAAAGCGGGCGGGCTGCGACTGGCCTGAAAACCCCAGTCCCTATGCCGCTCTGGACCTGGATCAGCGCGTGCCAGGGGCTGAAACCCTTGCCTTTAGCCCGGGGGATGGATGCGCCGACGGCATCAGCGTCGAGCTTTGGGCGGGCGAGGGCAGCAGCCACACCCCAGGCTACGGCGACGCCTTTACCAATGCGCTGCTGGACTGGATTCTGGCGCAGCGGTAACCGCTTCCTGCAACCCGCAAATTCAACCCGGAAAACCCCGGAACTCAATCTTATGAAACGGAGTTAACTTAAATGCCCTTTGAAGTCTTCTACTTTACCGAGCTTCCCTATGCCGCCTTTCCCGAGTCGGAGGCCGACAAGTATCCGTCGATGCGGCTGACCTTCCCCAACACTTACTTCGACCCCCACACGGCCCACGACCTGTTCAAGCGCTATCTGGACGAGTACCAATACGCTGAGGAAGCGGGTTTCGACGGCCTGATGATCAACGAGCACCACAACACGCCGTCGTGTATGGACGTTGAGGTGAACATCACCGGCGGCATTCTGGCCCGAGTGACCAACCGCGCCAGGATTCTGATGCTGGGCAATATGCTGCCCACTTCCGACAATCCGGTGCGGCTGGCTGAGGAAATCGCCATGCTGGACGTTATATCTGGAGGGCGCATCATCTCGGGCTTCGTGCGCGGCATCGGCATCGAGAGCTGGGCCAACAACACCAACCCGGTCTATAATCGCGAGCGGTTCGAGGAATGCCACGACCTGATAATGAAGACCTGGACCACTCCCGGCCCCTTCCGGTGGGAGGGCAGGCACTACCACTACCGGGCCGTTAACCCCTGGATGCTGCCCATCCAGCAGCCGCACCCGCCCGTGTGGGTGCCCGGCACCGGCAGCCCGGAGACGGTGCAATGGGCGGCCCGCAACCGCTACACCTACGCCGCCTTCCTGACCAAGATGGAAGTGGCCCGCAGCCTGTTCGGCAACTATCGCAAGTTCGCCAATGAGGACGGCTGGGACCCCGGCCCAGATAAGTTCGCCTTCATGATCTGCGCCCACGTCAACGACACCGACGAGAAAGCGCAAGAGGCAGGAAAGGCGTTCATGTGGCGCATGGGACACCCGCTCAAAGGGCCGCGCGAATACTGGTCGCCCCCCGGCTATTTCTCGGCCGCCGGCGCCGCCGCCAACGCCCTGCGCCGCCCCAAGCCGCTGAACGAACTGTCTTACCAGGAGTTGCAGGATGAGTGCCACCTGGTAGTGGGCAGCCCCGACACCGTCATCAGGAAGCTGCGCTACATCAAGGAAGAGCTGGGCATCGGAGCGCTGCTGCTGGAGGCCCAGGGCGGCCCGCTGTCCCACCAGGACACCATGCGCTCCCTGGAACTCTTCGGCAAGGAAGTGATCCCCGCCCTGAAGGAGGATTAACGGCTTTCCCGCATCTCGCCAGTCCTGCGGCGGCCCAGGATTGGGATGATGGACAAGCAACATTCCCTTTCTGGACATAGCGGAGCTGTCCGGGCGACCTGGGCCACGCTGCAAGGCATGAAGTTGCGGGGATACCGAAGCTGCAAACGCCTGGATGCCTGCATATCAGGGCAAGCGTACCGAACGCATCATACGCTTATGCGCAATGCAACTCCTGGCGCGCTCGGCGACCGCACGATGCGTGACTGGCGGCTCCGCTCATGCACCGCCTCCGGACAATTTCTCAACTCCGTTCAGAAAAACGGCGAAGCTGCGGGAGCGATTGCCTTCTCTGGTAAGGAACTCGGCCATTCGGCGGGCGCCGGAGATTTTCTGGAACTCTGGAACCAGCTTCTCCAAGTCCTTGGAAGGGTTGGGGAGCGTATCCGGATTCCTGTATCGGGCTTTTGCTCCAATACTGCTCAGGCGCTCATTGCCGAAGGCGCGAGCCATTGCGTCAGGCTCGTTCAGATACCAAGACTCCAATTCCTGACAAACTATTCTCACGAGCGTGTCCTCACGTCTCCCTTCACGGCAGCGTTATCTTATTCTTTCCTTCAATTCCAGACAATCGCCATTGTCGTTATCCCTGACTACAACGAATTTTGCGCCTGGCTCGCTCCAGTTTCGCAATGTGCCGAGTATACTGCGCTCCAGGTCTCTCTTCCCGTTGTGCGGAACGCAGAGGAAGGAGAGACGCGGAAATATCCTGGGCAAGAGTCCTTCCAGCAGAACCTGCATAGAGCGTTCCTCTACCAGGAAAATCACTCTACCCATGATAGTCCGGCGCCCTCAAACATATTCCTGTTCCACAATACCCCCGGCATCTCGCCTGCGGCCAGATTTCGCAGCACTTCACTATGATTGGCTCGTCTGATAGTGCTGAAACCATCCTGCTTTACGAGCCAGAAGATCTCGTCCAAATGAGCGCCATTAAGGAAATCAGGGGAATGCGTTGACACAAATACCTGCCCGCCCCGCTTTGCATAAGCCCGGAACTCTTCGGCAAGCTCCTGCAACAGTTCGGGATAAAGCTGGTTTTCAGGCTCTTCTATAGCCAGGAGAGGATGAGGCTTGGGATCATACAGCAGCACCAGGTACGCAAACATCTTTATGGTGCCGTCGGAAACATAGCGGGAGATGAATGGATCCTTGAAACTCCCGTCCTGAAATCGCAGGACCAGGCGCCCATCGTCGGTTGGTTTGGCCTCAACGTTGCTTACGCCAGGCACTCGGCAACGCATAGCGTTCAGCACCTGCTGGAATCGTTCAGGATGATTCTCATAAAGATATTGCGCTACCAGCGCAACATTGTCGCCTCGAGTAGAAAGGTGTTCAGCGTAACCGGCTTCTGCGCTGGGGCGGGCGTCCGCGATATGAAAGTCAGAAATGTACCAATTCTCAATCAGGCTGCGAAATTCTGAGACGACACGAAATTCCTTGAACTGCCCCAGGCCTTTAATAGCGAGTATGCTTGGGTCATCCAGAGCGTAATAAGCGCGCTCTTCTTCAGCATCTTCCTGGCCGTAAGCCGATTCGTTGGTGATCGCGGTTCCAATTCCTTTGCTGAAATCCACAAATCGCCAGGGCTGCCCGCGCTGCCCTCTGCGATAGCGCAGCACTTCCCGTTCCACTACTGCCTTACCCCTGTCGGAGCCTATGACCAACAGGTATGTGACCAGCCTGCCGCCGCTTTCGCGGAACTTGATAGTCAGTTCAATCGGTTCCGCGGTGTCGCGGCTGACAAGTTCGTGGAACCCGCCTCGACGGGCCACTGCGGCTGAGACGTTCTCTGTCAACGCATCCTTCAGGAAAGTAAATACGTCGAACAGGGTTGATTTGCCAGAGCCGTTGGCTCCGACTACTACAGCCATTCGCGGCAGCTTGCTCAAGGTTAAATGGCGGAAGAGCCGATAATTTTTTATCTCAATGCCCTCGATCTGCATTGAGCGGTATTCCTGCATCTAACTGACACCCTTGGCTGGCGGATAGCGTAATGGTTCCCTCCCTAGAACCCGCACTCGACGTTCAGCTCGGCGCAGATGTCGCGGATGGACTGGGAAACCTCGGGATGCAGGGGGATGCCCTCTTCCCGGCGGACGGCTTCCATCTCTGCCTCGGGCTGGCCGGCGACCAGGACGCGGTCATGGCCTGGAGCCGGCCTGGTCGCGTTCATCATGCGCACCCACTCGTCCATTTCCTGCTTGAAATGGGCTACGTCGGTAAAGGCGTCCACGCTGTAGGCCGCCACATAATGACCGAAGTTGGGGCGTCCTGGAACCGCTCCCCAGCCAAACCCTGTCAGCACCCCGGCCAGGATGTCCACCACGCACGACAGCCCGTAGCCTTTATGCGACCCTCCCTCCCGGCTGCCGCCCACCGGCAGCAGCCAGTAGCTGTCGGGAGCAGGCTTCTCCTCCATTATGGGCGTTCCGTCCTGCTCCGCCAGCCAGCCGGGAGGGATGTCGGAGCCCAAACGCTGGGCGATGCGTATCTTGTTAACCGCCACTGAACTGGTGGCGGCGTCGAACACAAAGGGCGTTTCCTCCCCTGTCGGAACGGCGACGGCTATCGGGTTGGTGCCCAGACGCGGCTCTGCCCCGAAAGTGGGCAGCACCGACGGCGGGCAACTGGTCATACAGACGCCGATCATGTCGTGGGGCAGGGCGAGCATCGAGTGATACGACGCCATGCCCAGGTGCCGCGCGTTGCCGACGGCGACCATGCCGACGCCCACATTGCGGGCCTTCTCGATGGCGATGGTCATGGACTTGGGCGTGATGATGGTTCCCAGCCCCCTATCGGAATCCACCGTGGCAGTGGAAGGGGTCTCGCGGATGATGCGCCAGTCAGGGCGGGGGTTGATTGAGCCGTCCCGATAGCCGTTGACGTAGCTGAGCAGCATATTCGACACGCCGTGAGAGTCGACACCCCGCAAGTCGGCCAGCACCAGCACATCGGCGCCCAGAGCGGCATCGGCATCCGGCACTCCCATCTGCCGGAATATGGCTGCCACCGTCGATTTCAGAGTGTCTCCCTGCACGAACTCGGCTTCGTCGTGTCCCACTTTGAACTGCTCCAGCACGGCTGATCCTCCCGTTCCGTTTCTCCTTCTCAGCAGTATACAGGATTGCGCCCGGAGATTACCTGACAACCCGGATTTGCGAATCTCCCTATGTTTTCTGATGCCGACGGGCGTGGTAAATTCCTGATATGGAGGAAACCTTATGAACGACAGAAACGATAGAGAAGAAGCGCTGGGCTTCCTGGCCCGACTGGGAGCGCAGCCGGCGGTAGCCTATCACGAGGCGGGCGTGGCGTCGGTCGTGCGGGAAATACTGGACGAGATCGGAGTCGGATACAGTATCGACCCCTTCGGAAATATACTGGCCTGGCTGCCTGGCTGCCGCGCCGATGTCCCACCCCTGGCCGTAGTGGCCCACATGGATCACCCCGGCTTCGAGCTGACCGGGCGCAGCGGCAACGCAGGGGAGTTCGTGGCCGACGCGCTGGGCGGCGTGCCGGCATCCAGCTTCGCAGCCGGGGTTCCGTTACAGGTTATTCTGCCCGACGGCCAGCGCGCGAAGGCGGTGACTGTCGGGCCTTACGGGGAAGAATCGCAGCGCAAGGCGGTGGTGCTCGTCGCCGACGCGGGCATCGCCGACGAGCTGCCTCTGCCCGCCGCCGCGGTATTCGACCTGGTGGACTTCGAGATGGACGGCGAGTATATCCGCATGAGGGCGGCGGACGACCTAGCCGGCTGCGCTTCGGCGCTGGCGACGATGGCCCGCCTGACCCGCAGCGGCCAGCCGCCGGAGGGCGACGTTTACGCAATGTTCACGCGCGCCGAGGAAATAGGGCTGATAGGGGCGCGTCTGGCTGCCGAGGCCCGCCTGCTGCCCCCTGAAACGCTTGTCATTTCCGTAGAGTCCAGCCGCGCTCTGCCGGGGGCCGAGCAGGGCCGGGGGCCGGTAATCCGGGTGGGCGACGCAGGTTCCACTTTCGATGCAGATGCAGAGTCGGCGCTCATACGGGCGCGAGAGGTACTGAATGAGCAGGAGGGCGGCTTTACCGCCCAGCGTCAGTTGATGAGCGGCGGCGTCTGCGAAGCCAGCGCCTTCGCTGCCTGCGGCTACTGCGCCACCGGCATCGCTTTCCCCCTGGGCAACTACCACAATGGCTCTCCGGAGGGCCTCATAGAGGCCGAGTACATTCACGCAGACGACTACCTGGGCGGCGTGGCCCTGATGGAGGAAGCGGCCCGCCGGGTGTCCGACCGGGCCAGCATCGCCTTCCAAACCCGCCTCCGGTCCGTTCCGGAAAATATGCGGCTGCGGCTGCTGGGACACGTCTGACCAGCGGTTTGATGACAACGAATGATTGACGTCCACAATCGCAGAGCAGTAGCATCCGAACATCTGGTCTTGAGCGTCGGTCAAGGGGACTACTGGTGGAAGCAGGGCGCGGCTGAAACGGGAACGCTGATCCGCGTATGGACCAGCGGGATTCGATATGGATGCTACAATTGATGCGGGGAACCAGCGTTCGCTATCGTGGCTGTTTGCCGATGGCGCGGCGTCCATCAGCGCCAGCATGCTGGCGGCGGTCCTGATCAATGCCCTGCCCGCCCTGTCCGGCATCTGGGTCATCGGTCTGCTGCATGGGCTGACCAGGAAAGAAGACGGGGTGATAGTGGTAGCAACGCTGTTGCTGCTGCCATCCACATTCGTTGTTTATGGAGTGTCGCAAATGATATTCGCAGCCAAAGAAGCCGTCGAAAGAAGGGCTATGGAAAAGGGGATGGAAAGAGGGATAGAGAAGGGGCTGGAAAAGGGGCTGGAGAAGGGGCTGGAGCAAGGGATAGAAAGAGGACGGGAGCAAGGCGTTCAAGAAGGCGGACAGGCGGAACGCGAGCGCATCGAGCAAATCCTGAAAGAATACGGAGTGCATATCCCGCCGGAAGCAGCCCGCAGAATCGACCGCAACGACGTCTGACTTTCCCTTTTACGGAGTGTCGCAAATGATATTCGCAGCCAAAGAAGCCGTCGAAAGAAGAGCTATGGAAAAGGGAATGGAAAGAGGATTGGAGAAAGGGATAGAAAGAGGACGGGAGCAAGGCGTTCAAGAAGGCGGTCAGGCAGAGCGCAAGCGCATCGAGCAAATCCTGAAAGAATACGGAGTGCATATCCCCCCGGAAGCCGCGCGCAGAATCGACCGCAAAGACCCCTGACCTCACCGCCTATAGAGCGTTGCAGCGGTGTTGAAATTCCGCCGGAGATACCGGAGTTGATAACCGGGCCGACTGCCCCCATCGCAGAACCGGCAACCGGGTTGGCCTCTGCTCCAGACATCCGCTATTCCCGCCGTTGCGAATCTGCTAAAATCCCATCGCGTTCAGCCGAGGTTTTGACGCCGACCGGCATCAGCCACCGCAGGCCCCCCGCCCAGATGCGGATGGCAAGACAGCCGACAATCAAGCGCCAATGCCCAACGGCTTTTAACTACGGATTGTGGATAGGAGGAGTTCCATGCCATCATTCTGGGAGAATATCAGATTCCCCGGCGAACGGGAGATGGACGACCTTTCCGGGGCGCAAGGGCAGGACATGGCTACATACGTGAGCTATCCGGCGCCATCGGAGGGCAGCAGTTTCCCCGCAGTCATCGTCGTCATGGAAGCGTTCGGCGTTACGCGGCACATCGAGCAGGTCTGCGACCAGTATGCCCGCCACGGCTATGTCGCCGTCGCGCCGTCCCTGTATCACCGGCAGCACCCCAACGCCAAGCTGGGCTACGACCAGATGCCCCAAGTCCAGCAATACATGGGCGCGCTGAACGACGAAGAAATCGTCGAAGACATCAACGTCACCATCGACTACCTTCAGAACCGCTACCAGCGCACCCGCGGCAACAAAATCGGCATTGTCGGCTACTGCGTCGGCGGGCGCATCACCTACCTCGCCGCCACCAGTTGCCCCGGCCTGAGTGCAGCGTCCGTATACTATGGCGGGCGCATTCTGGTTCCGTTCGGCGATGGGCCTGCACCCATCGAGCGCACCGGCAATATCTCCGTTCCAGTGATGGGCAACTTCGGCGAGAACGACGCCAACCCAACACCGGCAGACGTAGCTCAGATCGAGGAAGCGTTGAAGGCGGCGGGGGTTACCTATGACTTCAAGGTGTATTCCGGCGCCGGCCACGGCTTCAACTGCAACGAGCGCCCGGACTACCGTGAGGATGCCGCAAACGACGCCTTCCAGCGCACACTGGGCTGGTTCGACCAGTATGTCAAGAACTAGGCTGCTGTACGGCAACCGGAAAATCCGGAAGGGCGGGTGTCGATCCCGCCCTTTCAGCGTTTCGCCGCCGTTTACCCGCCGCTAGTGCGGGGGCTGGGGCTGCTGGCCCTGGACGAAGGTGTTGCGGAAGCGGTAAAGGGTGAATTCGGGCTCTACCGGAGCGATAGGAAGATAGCCGGCCTCCTCTATCTTGGCGACGATTAAGTGGGGGCCGTCGCTGGAGAGAGCCATGGACAGGGCCCCCTCCAGCTCCTCCAGGTCCCCGACCGTAGCGGAGCTGGATATTCCGCAGGAAACGGCCACCTGCTCCAGGTCGGCTCCGGTGCCGGTGTGGCTCATCTGGTTGCCGGTCTGCCCCCACGCCTCGTTGTCGTACACGACCACAATCAGGTTCCTGGGCTTCTCCCGCGCGATGGACGCCAGCGTCCCCAGGTTCATCAGCAGAGAGCCGTCGCCGTCCAGCGATATGACCTGCTCGTCTGTAGCCAGGGCCATGCCGAGGGCTATGGAGGAACACAGGCCCATGTTGCCGTAGGTGTAGAAGTTGCGGTCGCGATGCCCGGCATGCCACAGCTCGTCAGACGTGGGGCCAAGGTTGCCCACGATGGGGCGGTCTCCGGCCAGTCGGAGCGCCAGTTGAGTCGCGTCGAACCTACGCAAATTTACCTCCGTGCAATCTCTGGGTCAGGCAAATGGCCACAGGCTGGCGGTTGGCATAGCACAGCTTCATCGCCCCGTCCAGAAGGTTGTCCATCCGGTAGTCGTCGTCGATGGTATAGCTGACCACTCCGAACAGGTCAAGAATGGGCACCGTAGTCCGCCCCATGGGAACCTGAGAGATGTTGAACTCGCCAGTGCCGCCCCGCATATTTATGAAAAAGGGAATAGGCGCGCGCGCCGGGATACACAGGCTGGCCAGAGCGTTGATGCTGTTGCCGAACCCGCTGGTCTGCATGAACACCGCTGCGTTGCGTCCTGCGGCGTAGGATCCCACCGCGATGCCGACGGCCTCCTCCTCCCTCGTCGCCGACACCAGGTGAAAGAAGGGGTCTGCGTCGATAATTCTGGTCACCCGGTGTATGGAAGAGTCCGGCACGTAGGCGATGAGCGACGTGTCCCAGTCTTTCAGCGCCTGCACAATCAAGTGCGCCCATTTCTCGAACGGATTGTCGGATGAATTTATGGATTCGTTCACGGTCACAACCTGCTGCATTGCGGCCATGCCCTGCCGCCTGCCTGAAGCGGGCCAGAGCGAAACCGGATTTCGGCATACCGCGTTGAAACATATCAGCGACGTGGGGGAATGTCAAAATAGACGGCATGGAGCTGCGCCGGGAAACAGGCAAGGAATGCAGGCGGCAACGGCTCGTCTTGTGCTAGAATATCGCCATGTCGCAGCAGCAGGAAAATCCGATTCACTGGGACCAGCACGGCTCCCGGTTCAACCTGACCCTCATATTCGCCCTGGCAGTCGCAGTGCTGGGAATCTTCACAGCCGGCCCCATCATAATAATTCTGGGGCTGGTGATGGCGGCCTATAGCTGGCTTACCACTCCCCGGCAATATCTGCTCTACCGGGATTCCATAGTCATCGTATACGGAATACCGCGAACACGTTACATTTCCCTCGCGGAAATTTCGCACGTGGAGCTGCTGGCCCTGCCGATGGGAGAGCGGCTCCGCATACGGATGATGACCGGCAGCCGTCTGATGCTGATGATGCGCGACCCCGAAGCCTTCCGCGGGCACCTGGAGGACGCTCTTGCCCGCTACCACAGCGAGCAGAGCGGGGCAGCCTATGTAGAAGGGGAGGCCGTACTCACCCAGAGGAACGAACCTGATTATGATGCAGAACCGCTCACCGAACCCGGCGCTCTTCCTGAACCGGACAGCAGGGCTGCCGGCTCGTCCGTGAATCGGGAAGAGCAGACTCGCACTGCCGCCGGAACCCCTGCGGGCGGCAGCGAAAGCGCATCCAGCTCATCGGGCAGCTACACCGAAACGCCCACTGTGGATCCCGAAGAGCAGGCTCGCACTGACACCGGAACCCCTGCGGGCGGCAGCGAAAGCGCATCCAGCTCATCGGGCAGCTACACCGAAACGCCCACCGTGAACCCGGAAGAGCAGACTCGCACTGCCGCCGGAACCCCTGCGGGCGGCAGCGAAAGCGCATCCAGCTCATCGGGCAGCTACACCGAAACGCCCACCGTGGACCCGGAAGAGCACGCTCGCACTGACACCGGAACCCCTGTGAGCGGCAGCGAAAGCGCATCCAGCTCATCGGGCAGCTACACCGAAACACCCACCGTGGACCCGGAAGAGCACGCTCGCACTGCCGCCGGAACCCCTGCGGGCGGCGGCGAAAGCGCGTCCAGCTCATCGGGCAGCTACACCGAAACGCCCGAGCCGGACTACTCGGGCGAAGGCCGCCCGGCCTTCGGCGCCGACGTGGACATCGATACCGGACGCCCGGAGGAAAACCTTCCGGAACAGCCCAGAAGCCCCCCTCCTTACTGATCACCTCGCGCCAGGAGCCGGCGCCGGCGATGGTCCTCCCGCCAGATCAAGGAGCGCACAATGTGCGCTCCTCCTCGTTCAGCCGGACAGACCGGGCTTGCGTCAGCGATAGGCAGCCGGGCTCTTCTCCGGGTCGTAGACCGGGCGCGTCAGCTCGAAAGTGTCGGCGGTGCGGCAATACATGCTTCCCGCGAGGCGGCCTGTCGGATTCATCAGGTGATGGTTGATTCGGTGCCCACTGATAATATCGTCGCGCACGTGCATAAGCGCGATGGTGCCAATGACCAGGCCATGCCCGCCCGCTCCTTCGCCCAGGTCGACGACCTGGTTCAGGCGGCATTCCATGTTCACCGGAGACTCGGCCACCCTGGGCGGCTTCACGATGTCGGAAGGCGCAGCGGTCAGCCCGGCGATCTCGAACTCATCCACATCCTCGGGAAACTCGGCGGAGGTGCGGTTCATGGCCTCGGCGATGTCGTCCACCACGATGTTGACCACAAACTCGCCGGTCTCCTCAACGTTGCGCAACGTGTCTTTACTCTTGTGCTTCACCCGGCGCGACGACGAGAACACCACCGTGGGCGGGTCATACGCCACGGCGTTGAAAAAGGAATAGGGAGCCAGGTTGTTCACTCCGTCGGGAGACCGGGTGGACACGAAAGCGATAGGGCGAGGCACCACTACTCCCGTCAGGACGCGGTAGAAATTCTCAAAGGTGTTGGGGTCGATTTTCAAGGCGTTACCTCAATTTGCGAATTCCGGACTAGACTTGCCGCAGGGATTATAGCCACATAACAGCGGGCGGGCTATGGGCAGAGCCTCCTATGACAGCGCTCATTGGCAACCGCCAGCCCATCGGCCCTTACGATAAACCCGGTTCCCTTGCTGGAATCAGCCGCACTGTGGACGATGCCGGACGTAGCGTTTCCACCGTATCCGCTCTCGATGACGGCGGCCGACAGCGCTGGACGCCCGGCTGAGTTGCCTGTATCCGGAAGACGGGGATCATCCTATATTCTCTCGCCGCATGCGGTGCAGAATCGCACATCCGGGTCTGCGGGCAGCCCGGCGCCACACTGCCGGCAGAACCGCCGCCCGGCCTGCGGTGGCGCTGGCGGTGGAGAGGAGCTCGACTGGAAAGGCGGCGGAGGTGGAGGCGTATAGGGATTCTCTTGGTATCCGTAAATTCCTGATTGCCTCATCTGCGTGGAAGACCCATACCGATTGGGGCCGGGTGTTCCGGAAAAGATGGACATTATCAGTAGCACTATCGAACCCAATGGCACCAAGAGCAGGAGAAGCCACCATGAGGAGCGGTTCATATCGTGCAGCCGCCGAACTTGAACAGCCAGAAGAGGCAAAACCGTACCTATGAGCAGGATGAAGTACAGGGGCAGAGACGGCCAAGAAAGTGCTATCAGAGTCAACCACCAGAACAATATGAACCACCAGTATTCCGAGCGCGACGCCCGACCGCTAAAGTTGGCGTAGTTCCGAAACACCGAAGAGATCGACTCGACGGGATTCATATCTGTTAGTCCGTTAGTCCTGATTTGAGGTGGCGCGTCAAACCTCAGTGCCGCAGATGTTGCAGAACCGCGCCTCTGCGAGCCTCTCCGCCCCGCACTGGGTGCAGTACAGCCTGTTGCCGGTTCCTGGCTCCCCGGTTCCGGGCTCCCCGGTTCCGGGCGGGTCCGGCGGCGGCGCATAGGGAATGGTCGGCGCGTAGGCGTAGCCGCCCATATCCTGCTGCGGCTCCACCGGGTTCGGGCCGTAGCGGTTCTGACCGGGATCACTGGGCTGTACCAGGAAAACCAGCAATACCAGAAAGCCCACAAGCAACCCCAACACTCCCCCGATCACAGCCGTCAGGAAAAACACCCAGAGAGCGGTATCCTCCTCAATCACACCCCCTATTATGACTCCGGTTATAATTCCGGCGAACCCGATGATTATTGGCAGCAGCATCCACCATCCCGTCCGGTTGGTGTCATGCAGCCGTCGCGCCGTCACAGCCAGCGAGGGCAGCAAAAGGCCCACGGCTATCAGGGTTCCCAGGACAGGAATCCATGAGGTTGCAAGCTGCACGATAAAATTGAACAGGAAGAACCACCAGTATTCCGGACGCGACGCCCGCCCGTTGAAATCTACATACTTCCGAAAACAGATTTTTATCGATTCCGTAAAACTCACTTATTCAGCCCTCTGTTCGGGTTTCCCGATTTCTTCCGGCGCATGTTCCATATCACGAGACTTATAACTGTATGATACTATCACGTCGATAAGGATATTCCAGCGTGGTCTTGGGGGGCAGCCATGAGAGTCGGGGTAAGCACGATAATCGACAGCAATTCCATGAGCGTAGCGGAAATCGCGCGGAAAGCCGAAGAAGTCGGCTTCGACTCCTTCTGGCTGCCGGAGCATCCCATCATCCCGGTGCATACCACGTCCCGATACGGCGGAACTCCCGACGGTTCTATACCGCCTTTCATGGCCGACATGGGTGACCCGTTCATCGGGCTGGCTATGGCGTCTGCCGCCACAACGCGCATCGGGCTGGGCACCGCGGTCTGCCTGGTGCCGGAGCACAGCCCGCTGGTGCAGGCCAAGCAGATAGCCGCACTCGACTACCACTCCGGCGGCAGGTTCATATTCGGCGTCGGCACGGGCTGGCTGAGGGAAGAGTCGGAGATAATGGGGGGCGACTTCGACCATCGCTGGGCCCAGACCCGGGAGTCCCTGGAAGTGATGAAGGCCCTGTGGACGCAGGACGAGACCGAATACCACGGGCGCTACTTCGACTTTCCTGCCGTCAAGGTATTCCCCAAGCCGGCGCAGAAGCCGCATCCGCCCGTGTTCCTTGGCGGCGCGGCCCGCAACGTCCTGCGCCGGGTGGTGGCTCACGCCGACGGCTGGATACCCGTCCGGGCCACCCCCGAAGACGTCCGCTCCGCCCGGACCACCCTGAACGAGCTGGCCGAGTCGGCGGGGCGCGACCCCAGGAGCATCGAGATCTGCGTCTCCGGCGCCGCAGGCCGGGACGAAATACGGCGCATGGAAGACGCCGGAGCCACCATGGCCACCGTTCGCCTCGCCAGCAGCGCTCCCGGCGAAGCCCTGTCCGCGCTGGAGAAACTGGCCAGAGAAACGCTGGAGTAGAACCACTTTGACCTGCTTTGATACTCCCGGCCCTGAGGTCCGATTTTGAGACTTGGTCTTGAAGCGGAAGCGGCTCGGGCGAACCTCGGGCGGCGATATGATATGATGCCTCTGGTATGATGTCCATCCAGACGGTGCCGGAGGCCACACCATGACGACCGCCGCCAACATTACCAACGCCTGGATCAATCGTACCCTCCCCGACATCTTCTACGAAGAACCGGATAGGGTCGAGGACGGTATGCAGCAGGAACAACCCCTGTTCTACATCTCACGCCTCCTGCGCCAGCGATACCATGAGCGCAACGACGTTTTTATCTCCGGCTCAGTGTTCATCTCCTACGACCGGCGCAACGGCAACGCACGCGTCGCTCCAGACCTCTTCATTGCCTTCGGCGTACCCTCCCAGGCCATCCGCCAGAATCTCCCCAATTTCTGGCTCTGGGAAACCGGCAAAACCCCCGACTTCGCTCTGGAAGTCGCCTCGAAAAGCACCGCAGCCAACGATATGGGACGCAAGCGCCTCCTCTACGAAAGCCTGGGCATATCCGAATACTGGCGCCTCGATCCCTCTCCCGGCGCAGAGCTGTACGGCCAGCCCCTGACCGGCGACCGCCTGGCCGACGACGGGCGCTACGCTCCATGCGAGCTGCGCACCTCCCCCGACGGCTCGGCGCGCTCGCACAGTGAGCTGCTGGACCTGGACTTCTACTGGGATGCGGCGACGGGATTCGATCTGCTGGACCCGGCCACCGGCAGGACCATTGACCGGATGGTCGCCATCAAGGAGATCGCCAACTCCGAACGCAACGCACGCCTCGCCGCCGAAACCCGCGTTCTCCAACTGGAGGAGGAACTTCGACGCCTGCGGGAAGGCAGTTAAGCCGCCAGCGCAGACGACTGCCCACAGTTCCTGGCATCGGCTCATCGCCGGACGGGAACCCTCGAGAGGGCAGCGCGCGAATATACCGCTTCGCGTAATACGGCATCAAAGCTGCCGGCAGACTGTCCCGGGGCAGCATCCTCTACCCACCGTTTTCTCTTGAGAAGTCTGGAACTCCCTTCTCTCCTTCAGCGGACGCTGCCTCGTCTCCCTGCTCCGGAGCAATGATGCAAGTCCTCTGATAAACGCTGTAATTGTCATTCCGTCCCGCTTCCGGCATCCGGAGAAATCCGCACGGACATACAGCAGGGCGAACAAGGCTGGCCGGCAGCTCTGCCGCCCGGAGTTCTGCCGGCCGGTTTGACAACTCCAACCCCACAGATACAATTCCGGGTACGCAATCCAAATCAGCGAGGGAAGCATGATCAAGCATTTTGGCAGCCTCTACGCAGGGCACGTGGACCTGGGCGAGCTGGGGCTGGAAGCTACGGCCGTCAACGACCGGCGATTCGACAACGAACATCTCATCACCATCTTCGACCGATGCGAGCAGATTGCCAAGCTGATGGACCGGCTGGGCTATCACAGCTTCTGGGCGGCGGAGCATCACTTCCAGCACGAGGGCAACGAGGTCATCCCCAACCTGATGATGATGTTCGTGCACCTGGCCAGGCTGACCAAGCAGCTCAAGTTCGGCTGCGGCTTCAACATCAATCCCATGTGGCACCCTCTGCGGCTGGCCGAAGACTACGCCACCGCCGATATCCTGACCGACGGCAGGGTGATCTTCGGTGTAGGACGGGGCTATCACTCGCGAGAGGTGGACACCTTCGGCGTGCCCAGCACCAACTCGGACAACGAGGCCAACCGGGAGATCTTCGAAGAGCAGGTCGAGATCATAATGAAGGCCTTCCATGAAGACTCCTTCTCCTACCACGGCAAGCATTACCAGATCCCGCCCGAAGTGCCGTATCGGGGTTATACGCTGAAGGAGCTTACCCTGGTGCCGCGCCCCAAGTACCAGCCCGTCGAAACCTGGCAGCCCATGGTCTCCAGCAGCCAGCGCGCGCTGGACTTCATGGCCAGGCACGACATCCAGGGCATCATGGGCGGCGGCGCGGTCACCGGCGGCGCATCGGAGGAAGTCATCATGCGCTGGACGGAGACGCTGGCCAGACACGGGCGCGAGGTGGAGCCGGGCGGGCGGCTGGTACTCGGGCTGCCGACGTTCATCGCCGACTCCGAGAAGGACGCCATCGAGCAGGGCCGGAAGTATCTGGAAGAGGACATGAAGATGTTTGCGCCCCTGGGCTTCTTCCGGGCGCTGTCGGGCTCGCAGATCGAGGCTCTGGGCGACCCCCGCCGGGCCCGGGGCGCAGGCCTGCCGACGCTGGAGGACATCGTGGAGCAGCAGGCCTGGCTGGTCGGCACCGCCGAGCAGGTGACCGAGAAGATTATGGCTATCCAGGAGAAGTACCCCGGCCTGGAACACATGCACGTGGGCTGCAACCGCATGGGCGCCCCGCTGGAAGTGATGCTGGAGCAGTTGCAGCGCTTCGCCGAGGGCGTGATGCCGCACTTCAACGTAGAGGAGAAGCCGCTGGCCTAGCGGAATCGCAGAGCGCAGAATGACGGGCAGTACGGCAGTATGATTCGCCAATGAGCAACCGACGCCGCAGAATAAATTTGCAGCCCGAAGTGCTTCGGTGGGCCAGAGAGAGGGCAGGGTTCAGCCCCGCCGAACTCGCCGGAAAGCTGAAAGTAAAGCCGGAGCGTGTCCTGGAGTGGGAATGCTCCGGCGAAATCAGTATGGCCCAGGTAAGCAATCTGGCGCAGCGCACCTGCACGCCTGAAGGGTATCTCTTCCTGGATGAACCGCCGGATGATAGTTTGCCTATAGCGGATTTCCGCACGGTCGGCGATATTCCGGTGTCCCGCCCCAGCCCCGACCTGCTGGATACGATTTATCAGATGCAGCGCCGTCAGGACTGGATGCGGGAGGAGCTGCTGCTTGAAGAAGCCGACCCGCTGGAATTCGTTGGCAAATTCAAGGATAGCTCGAACTTTGAAGAAGTAGCCGGGGGAATGCGGGAAGCTCTCACCCTTGATACGAACTGGGCATCCCGCAACTCCACATGGGACGCCGCCCTGCGGTTTCTCAGGGCCCGCATAGAAGAGGCGGGCGTATTGATATTCATCAACGGAATTGTAGGCAACAATACTCACCGAAAGCTCGACCCGGACGAATTCAGGGGGTTCGCTCTTATCGACGAGTATGCGCCGTTGATTTTTATAAATAACGCAGACTATACTTCGGCGCAGATGTTCACTATAGCCCATGAATTGGCCCACATCTTTGTAGGGGATGAGGGTGTGTCCAATTTTAAAGATCATCTTCCAATTCCTCACGCTACAGAATTGTTTTGCAACAGCATTGCCGCAGAATTTCTGGTCCCTCACGCTGATTTGGAAGATATGTGGGAAACTCTGGGAAAAGGCGAAGATACATATCAGAAAATAGCGCGGGAGTTCAAAGTAAGCGTTATAGTTGCAGCACGACGGACGCTTGACCTCGGCTTGATAGACCGGGAGGCTTATTTCGAGTTTTACAAGAAGTACGTTGAAGATGAACGGCGGCGGAAAGAACGGCGCACTAATGGCGGCAACTTCTGGAATAGTCAGAACGTGAGGCTGGGCCGAAGATTTGGCGCCGCAGTGGCGCGGGCTGTAAAGGAAGGCCGCCTGCTCCATAGAGAAGCGTATAGACTCACGGGCCTCAAAGCGGATGCCTTTGAGAATATGCCCGCAAGCATGGGAATACGTTTGTGACTAACACGTATCAGCGATTGTTTGTGCTGGACGCCAATGTATTTATAACCGCGCACAGACGTCACTATGGATTTGATATTTGCCCTGGGTTTTGGGAATGTTTGATTTATTTCTGCTGCGAACATCGCCTCTTGAGTATTGACCGGGTACGCGATGAGTTGGTCGGATCCGGCGACGCACTATCGAACTGGGCGAGAGACGCACCTTCAGATTTGTTTATTTCTTCTATGGAGAAGCCGGTATCCGATGCGTATCGAGAGGTGATGCGCTGGGTCTACGCCAACGACCAGTTTCTCCCCCAAGCCAAAGACGAGTTTTCTCGAGGCGCCAACGGGCGGCTGGTAGCCTATGTCAGAGCAAACGACGCTATCCTCGTTACCCTTGAGACGTACAGTCAGTATGTAAGGAGGCGAGTACCTCTGCCTAATGTCTGCCGACAGTTCCGCGTCACTTATATCGACACATTTGAGATGCTGCGCCGTCTGGGAGCCAGCTTCGCTTGGGAAGCTCCAACCTGACATGTTGCAGTGCTGAATTTCACCAGTTGACACCCTGCGCTTGCGATAGCTATATTCGCGGCAATACAACTGCTGTAGGAGGCTGTGCGCTATGATGCAGACCGGGCGTGTTCGGATTGAAGCTGGCGACATTACCTTCATTGTCCAGCATGAGCTTTGGGACGGCAATATCCAGGACCACTCCGACCAGGGCGTGGCTATCCTGGTCGAGGTCGGCGGCGCTGCTGCGCTGCGGTTCAACTGCTTCGACCGCGAGAAGAGCTATGTCTACGGGCCGGAAGGCAGGAACGTCAAGTTCCGCATGGACGAGACGGTGGACGGCAACCCTATCGGCTGGTCGGTGAAAACCCTGCGCAGCAGCATCGGCATCATGCTGGCCGAGGCCGGGTTCGGCGAGGCCGCCGGAGCGGTGGACCAGGTCGCCGTCAACAAGGCGCTGGACGAAGTGGAGCAGGTCGCCCGCTACAAGTTCGCCGCCGAGCGCAACACTGTCAAGCATAACCGGGGCACCGACGTTTTCGAGGCGGGCAACATCCGCTTCGGCCTGGAGAACCGGCGGCTGGGCTCCGGCGACGGCGGCGTGGCCATCCACGTCCTGGCCGACCTGGCCGGCAATACGGGCCGGGTGTTCACCGAAGAGACCGAGCTGCTGGCCTTCGACTGCTTCTGGGACGGCCCGCATTACCACTATGGCCCGCGCAACAAGAACCACCGCATCTACTGGGACAAGACCCTGGTTCCCGACCCGCTGGGCTGGTGCCTGGAGCAGTTCAGGAACAAGAAGCTGAAGGCCATGCTGGAGCGCGCCGGCTACCCCGGAGTGGCCGCAGACCTGGACGAAGACGTGATCGCCGCCGTGCTGCCCTCCGTAGAAGAGCGCGCCCGCGAGATGCAGGCCGGCGGCATCCCCGCCGAGGTGACGCCCAACCTGGTGCAGTAGGCAACGCAAAGTCAACCGCGCCAGGCAGCAATTGGCATAATCGCCTTCGCCGGCTCTCACGAGGGTGCAGTAGGCCGCACAAAGCCAAACGCGCCCGGCAGACTGCGAACTCGCAAACCGCCGCAGTTACCCTTGCGGCGGTCTTTCTTTGCCGATGTGCCATATCACACCGCACATTCCGCAATAAATTCGCGCTGCTGATTTTCAGAATATGGGTTGACATTATTCACACATAAACGTAAACTCCGCTCTGACAATCGGATGAGCGGACTCAGGGCGGAGGCAGGCACTGTGTACGTTTGTGTGTGCAAGAGAATCAGGCTCTCGGAAGCCGTGGAATCGGCCAGGCGGCGCGGCTGTTCTCCCGATGCCTTGAAGGAGACTTGGGGCTTCGACGACGGGGACGCCTGCGGCCGCTGCCTGAACAACATCAAGCGCATCTCCGAGATGGTGGAATTGAAGCTGGAAGGTCAGTTGGTCAAGACAGCCTGACCCATGTGGATGTAAAATAGAAACAGGCGAGATTAGAGCCGCCGGCGTAGAGTGCCGGCGGCATCATATTTCCTCCCATGGCAAAGGAAAGGCCAAGATAAAGGAGTACTCCCGATGAAAGCCAAGGATGGCGTCGTTGAACGCCTGAACAACATCCTCACCATCGAACTTACCGCCATCAACCAGTATTTCATCCACTCCGAGATGGCCAATAACTGGGGCTTCCCCGGTGTCGGAAAACTGTTCCGCTCCAACAGCCTGGCAGAAATGGAAGACGCGCAGCATCTCATCCGCCACATCCTCTACCTGGAGGGGCTGCCCAACCTGCAAAGGCTGAACCAGGTACAGGTCGGCGAGTCCATCAGAGAAGACCTGGAACTGAACCTGGAAGCCGAAAAGAACGCCGTCGATGTGCTGGCCGAAGCCATCGGCCACTGCAACTCGGTGGGCGACTACACCACCCGCAGCATCCTGGAGGGGATGATCCGCGAGGAAGAGGAACACGTCGACACTCTGGAAACCCAGTTGGAGATTATCAACACCATCGGCATCGACCTGTACCTGAATCAGCAGATCCACAGCGGCGACTGAACAGCCCGCTCCAATCCGCGCAAACAGAAAACCGGGCCTGCCATGTCGCAGGCCCCGTTTCTGTTGCCCTTTCGATAGCGTTATGCAATGACGCGCTTACCGGCCGGATGCCAGGGTAAATGCTGAACCCGGTATTCCGTATACATACAGCCGGCCCGGATCTCGGGGAGCCTGAAAACGAATCGGCGCAGCCCATGCTTGCGAAGGCCCTGCGCTACTCCGGCTCCAGAGTCTGGCGGGTTTCACTTCCTGCGATGATGGCGTCCCAGTCCCAGCGCATCGGAACCATCTCGACTCTGCGCCACGTCTCCGACTGGTCGTGGTAGTGCGGACTGCCAGGATGTCCGGAGCTGCCCAGCGGCACCACCCACAGAGAGTCGTCCCAGTTGGACGTATCATAAGAGTAGCGGGCCACCGACAGGCTGGTGACCGTTGCCGGGGCAGCCGGCGAGTAACCGCCCTGCAATGGAGTGTCCCCATCGCCGCTGTGGGGAATGCCGGGCGGGTCCAGCAGGCCGCCCAGTTCCGGGAAGGCGTCGGAGAGGGTATGCTTCGGCGCGGCGCGATGAATGCGATCCCACCGCCAGCCGTCAATATCTTCGCCCAGCCTGTCTCTCAACCCGACCACGCCCCGGGCCAGGGCGCGGGATACGGCGGCGGGCCAGGTATCGCCGTCCGCCAGCAGCGACCGATCGTCCTGGCGGAGCATCTCAACCATCCGGGCCTTGAGGCGGTTGCCGAAGGAGCCCAGACCTCTATCGGCCGGGCGCCAGGCAGCGTCAGCCAGATCAGGCGGCAGATTGCGGTCAATCACCTCCTTGAGCAGCGCGTCGCGCATCGCCGAGTAGATCGTCGGCTCGACGCGGTGGGCGTCCATAGAGCCGTCCCAGGCCAGCAGCCTATCGCGGGCGACGGCAGATAGAGAATCCTGCGGTTCCAGGCCGGGCAGAACAGAGAGATATGCCAGCGACGGGATGGACACCCGCTGCGAGTGTACCCTGGCCATGTCGGGCGCGGCGGGCTTGTTCAGGGACAAGAGGCCCTGAGTGACGCTCCTGACACGGAACTCCGGCGTGAAGTCAACGGCGATGTAATGCGGATAGTCGTCGCCCACCGGCTTGTTGTTGGCAGTGGCGATGTAACCTTCGGGGGGGTTGATAGAGCGGGGCAGTTCCTCGAAGGGGATGTCGCCCTGCCACTCATGCTCGCCCGTCCAGCCGGGCACCGGCAGCCAGCCGTTGACTCTGGAGCGGATGGGGATGCGGCCCCGGCAAAGGTAGCCGTAGTTGCCGTCTACATCCGCAAACAGGAAGTTGTTGCATGGGTCAACCCAGCCTCGCTGGGATTCAGCGAGTTCTCCGGCGCTCCGGGCCCGGAGCATTTGCCACAGAATGGCAGACCACCCGGACGCCGACTCGGTGGCGGTATACTTGAGGGCCATCCCGCTCCCGGTTCCGGGCCCGCCGGATACGATGGGCCCGTGGCTGGTGACCACCACGCTGACCGGCTCCTCCCTCCCGCTGCTGCTGCGCACGGTCTCGTGGTAAACCTCGGCATCGCGCCATTCGCCCTTGAAGAGGTACTGGGGCCGCTCGCCATCGCGAAGCTGCTCGATGTACAGATCCTGGTAATCGGCGGCGGTGTGCGTAACGCTCCAGCAGACCCAGGGGTTATGCCCGAAGTGAGGGAAGGCGGGAACGCCGGGGAAAGACAGCCCGGTAACGTCGAACTCCGGGCAGGCGATGCGGTTCTGGTAATAGGCGTTGGGAGTGTCGAGGGCGCGATGGGAGTCGCCGGCCAGGATGGGTTTGCCCGTAACAGTAGATTCGCCGCCCAGCGCCCAGCTATTGCTTCCTGCGTCCATCTCAAACAGGTGGTTAAGGGCGGCGGCCCCTTCAGCCAGCTCTTCCAGTCCCGCGTCCAGACGGCCTCCGGCAACGGCTCCGGGGGGCAGGATCAGCAGATGCCCCGGCTCGTAGCCGGGGAACAGCCGTCCGGCCTTCTCGGAACCGATAGCCCGTACCATGCGGGCCCGCCATATTTTAGACTCGAACACGCCCATCAGGATGTGGCGCACCTTGTACGCAACCAGGCTGTGCCACGGCTGCCACGGCTCGGGCCGGATGCCGGCTATGGCGTACTCGGCGGGCAGCGGGTCTGGGCCTTCGATAAAGGCGTTGACCCCAGCGGCATAGGCGCCGAACACCATGCGGGTATGATCGTCCATAGCGTCGCAGTCGGCGACGGCGCTGGCGGCGAGCCGGAACCGGCGCATCAGCTTGTCCTGCGCCAGAGCTTCGTCGCCGACTGCCTCGGCCCATCGGCCGCTCCCCCGGAGGCGATCGCACTCCATGTGCCACAAACGGTCCTGGGCGGTGACGAAGCCCTGAGCGAAGAAGGCGTCATGCTCGTTTCCGGCGCGGACGTGGGGAATGCCCAACCCGTCGCGGTAGACCTCTACCCTCTCCTTCAGTCCCTTCAGCCGCAGCGTTCCCGAAAGTCGGGGAATCGCCGCCTGCAAATCCGCCTTGCCTATCGCACCCGTGCTGACCATGAAGCTCACCTCCGGCAGGGTTTGGGGGGATGATAGCACTATAATCGGAAATCGGAGCAGCGGGCGGACGCAGAACCGGAGGTTTGTTCCGCAGATTGGGGCATTCTGCGGCAGTGCGGATGGATTCCGCCCTGCGGAGGAATTTGCAAAACCCCGGCGCCCCGTTTTCCCGAAATGTTGACCTCTACGATGAACTGAAATACGCTACCCAACCTGTCGGAGAAAGAACGAGTGAGGAACTGGGCTCATAAATTAAGGAACACGGATAAGGAGAAAAGAATGGAGGCATCCAGAACTTCTCGCGAGCAAGCTGAAGAAAAATCGGCACATACCCAGGCGCGGGAAGGAAACAGCAAGGCTGACAATCCTCTGGCCAGAGCCTTCTTTGCCGACCAGAGATTTGTCGAAGCCACCCGCAAAGGCATGAAAGCGGCAGAAGCGGGCGAAACAGGGGTACTTCTGGAGGATTTGAGGAGGCAGGTTTCTGAATCGGGTTAGCCTACAAAGGGAGAGCGAAGCATTTTATCGGAGCCTGCCGCAGGTGGAGCATGGTTCACTGGACACCGCCCTCAACTACATCCAAGAGAATCCCAGGGTCGATGACATGTGGATCACGGCCGTAGATATGCCGCCAGCGGTCATCTACTACTACCAGGACAGTAACTGGAAGATTTCGTTCAGCCGCAGCTTCTCGCTCACATCCAACAGATACGATATATCCGTATACGCTATAGGGCGTGTGTAGACGACGGCAAGAGGCCCTAACCCGAATGGAGCCGCAGCCCCGGTCAATCGAGATCGGGGCTTTTGCCTGGGCGCAATCCCCCGTCGCCGTTAATGGCAAGAGGGCCGAATTTCCAAATTCGGAATCTCGCGGATATAATCACTTGGGATAGTCGAGGGAAGGGCGCTCCGGCAGCCGGCCGCTCCTCCGCTGGATCCTTGGCAGACCCGACCCTTAATGAAACCGGACAGGGGTTACCTGTGGCGATGTTGACCATCCGGCTGGCGCCGGACCCGATTCTGTTCAGGAAAGCGCGCAAGATTGCCAGAATCACCGCGCAGCACAGGAAGCTGGCCGCAGACATGGTCGAGACCATGATCGGGCATCACGGAGTCGGGCTGGCGGCCAACCAGGTGGGCGTGCTGGAGCGTCTCTGCGTTATCCAGACCCACGACATGGAAGATGCAATGATCCTGGTGAACCCCGAGATCGTCCGCAGGGAAGGAGAACGCGAGGTCGAAGAGGGCTGCCTTAGCGTTCCCGGTTACAGGGGAATGGTACTCCGCGCGGAAAGAGTGCGGGCCCGCGCCCTTGACCTGAACTCCAGGCCTTTCAAGGTCGATGCCGAAGAGCTGCTGGCGCAGGCGCTGGAACACGAGATAGACCACCTGAACGGCATCATGTACATGGACCACCTCGTCGCCCACACCAGGCTGTACCCGGTAAAGGAAGCGGGCGAGGACGATGAGTTCGGCGCAGAGCACGAGCGCGAAGACAACAGCGAACATCAGCCCAGCCCGGAATCCCGCCCGCCGGAATATCCCCCGGCACGCAACCCGGACTTTGACCCGGTATACAACCCGGAATATCCCCCGGCTTACGACCCGGCGCGCAACCCAGTACACGACCCGGTATTCAACCCGGTACACAGCCCGGACTTCGACTCCCTGCACCGTCGGCTGCACGAGATGAGGGCCAACACCGAACCAGATTCCTAAAAAAACCGGCAGGGCCGCAGCGACTCGAGCGCGGTATGGCGGGCCAGGCCATAGCGGTTCGGCGTCGGTCGCCTCCCGCCCGGTTCTTGAGAAACATCCGCCCAATCCATGACATTCGCGCCGGAAATGACTAACGCAGCGCTGATTGACCGGCTGACCGCCTTCTTTGCCGCCCGAGGCCTGGAAGCCTATATGGTGGGCGGAGCAGTGCGCGACCGTATGCTGGGCCGCGTTTCCAGCTCGGACCTTGATCTGGCGGTGAAGGGTGATGCCGTCGCCCTGGGCCGGGCGCTGGGCGACGAGCTGGGCGGCTCCCTGGCCCCCTCCAGCGTCCCGGCGGGTATGATGCGAGTGGCGCTGAGCCCCCCGCGCGGAGAGGACGGCGAGGCCGAGGACTCTATCTGCATCATTGACCTGTCGGGCTTTTACGGCGACATCAAATTCGACCTGGAACGCCGTGACTTCACAGTCAACGCCATGGCCGTTCCCCTGGCAGACTGGCGAAGCGGCGACTGGGCGGCAAGGATGATCGATCCCTTCGGCGGCCGCGCCGACCTGATGCGCAAAGCCATCCGGGCCCTATATCCGGGCGTCTTCCAGGACGAACCCGGCCGCCTGCTGCGGGCAGTCCGTATCTCCGGAGAGCTGGGGCTGCGAATTGAACCTGATACCGTGCGGATGCTGGCCGCCAATGCCCACCGGCTGCCCGGGATTCCTTCCGAACGGATAGGCAGCGAGTTTCTGCGGATGCTGGCCGCCAACGGCGCCAGGGGGCGCATCGAGACGCTGGACCGCCTGGGGCTGCTGCAGCACGCCGTCCCGGAGCTTATGGCAGCCAAGGGGGTAGAGCAGCCCAGGGCGCACTACTGGGACGTTTGGGGCCACACACTGCAGGCCGTCGAGTTCGCCGAAGGTG
This sequence comes from Dehalococcoidia bacterium, assembly GCA_965115955.1. GTDB lineage: Bacteria > Chloroflexota > Dehalococcoidia > Lucifugimonadales > UBA3495 > VXOI01. The sequence goes on from OZ220473.1 coordinate 1,023,839, forward strand.
TAACCGGCGGGCATCAGAATTCGCCTGTCTTCTCCTGCGTTCCGTGGACGCCCGAGTCGGAGGCCCATTTCGCCCGTCAGGTCTGCGACGGGCACACGCGCCGCACAATCCTCAAGCTGGCGGCGCTCTTTCACGACATCGCCAAGCCGCAGACCAAGTCTCTGGAAGCCGACGGCCGCACGAGGTTCTTCGGTCACCCGGAGCAGGGCGCAGTCATCGCGGAAATACGCCTGACGGCCTTGCGCCTCGGCTCACGCGGGGTAAACATGGTGTCCCGCATGGTAGAGCATCACCTGCGCCCCGCCAATATGTCGCCCGCCAATACGTCGGCCAATATGTCGAGGGAAGGGAAGTGGCCCACCAACCGGGCCATATTCCGGTATTTCCGCGACACGGGGGATGTAGCGATTGATACGCTCTACCTGTGCCTGGCCGATTATTTGGCGGCAAAAGGGCCCGATTTGGCGCACCCTCAATGGCTGGAACATGCTAAAATGATTTCCCATGTGCTTCACACAGGCACACAGGAACCGTTCGCTGCGACTGCGCCGCGCCTGGTTACCGGGCACGATCTGATGCTCCGCTTCCAGTTGCGGCCCGGCCCTCACATCGGCTCTCTTCTGGAGGCCATTGAGGAAGCGCGCGCAGCAGGCGAAATCGAGACCCAGGAGCAGGCACTGGAATTGGCCGCCGATACACTGAACCATACCGCGCTGCATATACCGGGCTGCTCCCTGGGCGGCTCGCAGAATCTTTCCGGTTAACCGATGCGTTCCCGAAGCGTCCGCCTCTCCTTCGTCATACTGCTGATCCTGGGGCTTGCCATTGCCGCCCTGGGCTTTCGCTCTATCAACATCGATATTCCCGGCCTGCCAGCTTTGACCCGCGAGGGCGCCGGGCCTCTCGGCCTGAAGCTGGGGCTCGACCTGAGCGGCGGCGGGCATCTGGTCTATCAGGCCGATACCGGCTCCCGATTCGACGTTATCCTGCTGGAGCCCGCCGACCTGGAAGGTATCGTCGCAGCCCTTGAGGGCTCCCGATTCGGCGACGAGCAATTGGCGCTGGAGGACTACCAGATATTCCCCAGAGACGTGGAATTCGTCCAGAGGGAAGCGCCCGCCCCTGATCCGCCTCCCGAGGACGCTCCGTCCGAGGACGAAGGCCAGACACCCGGTGAAGGGGGCGACAGCGGGGAACCGGAAGGCGAAGACGCCCAGGCCGGCGAGAACGAAGAACCGCCGGAACCGCAGCTTATAACCGTTCCGGTCGCCAGCATATTCCAGGTTCGCATGCCGCTCCTCGCCGCAGACGACCCACGCCGCACCGGGCTGCGCGATTCCATAGAGGACGCTATCGGGCAGGTGAGCCAGTTCCAGGTAACCGACATCGGCCACCCCGACGCCAGCCAGATGGCAGGAGTGCTGGACAACATCACCCGGCGCGTTAACCGCTTCGGCACTGAAGAACCGATCATCCAGATATTCGGGGAAGACCGCATCATCGTCCAGCTTCCCGGCGCCAGCGGTTCCACCACGGAACTGGCCTTCCCCGACCCGGTGGACGACGTTGCCCTGATAAAAGACACCCTCGAAGGCGCCGGATACCGGGACGTTAGCATCGTGCGCGGAGACGACCGGTCGTTCCGGGTTCTCTCGGGCACCGCAGGCCCGGATGTGCAGAGCGCTGCGCAGGATGCTCTGACCGAAGCCATCGCCGCCCCGACCCAGTTCAGCGTGAGCAGCGCCATCGACGAAGCCAAGGCGCTTATCGGGCAGACTGCCCTGCTGGAGTTCAAGGAGCGAACCTGCGAAACCTCCCTCTGCGTCAACTTCACCGATGCCGACCTGGGGCTGACCGGCGACGATCTGGAGCGGGCCGAGGCCGCCGCCGACCCCGTGGGCGTGGGCTGGGTGGTCAACCTCCAGTTCGACGGACGGGGTTCCGACATCTTCTCCAACCTGACCCGCCGCATCGCCGGAGTGCAGACCAAACGCATCGCGGTGTTCATGGACGACCAGGAAATCATCGCCCCTGTGTCCCGCGCCTGGATCCGCGACGGCAGCACTCAGATCAGCGGCGACTTCTCCCGCGAAGAGGCCCGCACCCTGGCGATCCAACTGGAGTCAGGACGGCTGCAAGTCCCGCTCAAACTGATCCAGGAAAGCGATGTAGACGCTCTGCTGGGCGCGGAATCCCTGCGCAATAGCCTGCTGGCCGGACTGGTGGGCCTTGGGCTGGTGCTGGTCTTCATGGTCGCCTACTACCGTATGGCCGGAGTGGTCGCCGCTTTCGCGCTGATGTTCTATGCCTTGATGGTGCTGGCCGTGTTCAAGCTGATTCCCATCACCCTCGAACTGGCCCACATCGGCGGTTTTATCCTGTCCATCGGCATGGCGGTCGACGCCAACATACTCATCTTCGAGCGGATGAAAGAGGAAGTGCGCATCGGGCGAACATTGGCCTCCTCAATGGAGGTAGGGTTCGGGCGGGCATGGCCGGCCATCCGCGACTCCAACATCTCGACCATGATCACCTGCCTGGTGCTGCTGTGGTTCGGCGACAGGCTGGGCGGCGGGCTGGTAACGGGTGTGGCCATCAGCCTGTTCATCGGCGTGGCCGCCAGTATGTTCACGGCAGTGGCGGTCAGCCGCAACCTGCTGCAACTGCTTGCCTTCGCCGGGCTGGGGCAGAAAATCGGCCTGTTCACGCCTGAAGGCGTCGCACGGAGTTCAGGGGCAGGAGGCGCGCAAACCACCTCAGCGGGGGCCGGCGCCAGAGGAGGGGGCCGATAGTGCTGGACATTGTTGGAAAGCGGGGGTGGTACTTCCTGTTCTCCGCCATGCTCATCATTGCGGGGATTCTGTCCATGCTGCTGCCGCCCGGCTGGGTAACGCTGGAATCCGGCCTGCGCCCCGGCATCGACTTCACCAGCGGGGCCGTATTCAACGTTATCTTCGAAGAGGATGTAGACGAGGACGCAATCCACGAGCGTATGACCGCGCTGGGCCATCCCGAGGCGCTGGTGCAGCAGGTGGGCTCCAGGAACTACTTCATCCGCACCACCGTCCTGGAGGAGGCAGTCGGCGGCGGGCTTTCGGAGCGGGAAATCATAGAGCGCGACTTGCAGGAGACCCTGGGCCTGGACCGGGAAAGAGTGGAGTTCGAGAGCGTCTCGCCCATTGTCGCATCGGAAACCGTAAACATCGCCTTCTACGCTCTGGCCGCCGCGTCGGTGTTCATACTGCTCTACGTCTGGTACGCCTTCCGCCGCGTGCCAAAGCCCTATCGCTATGGGGTGAGCGCCGTACTGGCCCTGATCCACGATGTGCTGATCATCCTGGGCGTGTTCTCCATCCTCGGGCGGGTCATTGGGTTCGAGGTGAACTCGATGTTCATAGTCGGCCTGCTGATCGTCGCCGGATACAGCGTCAACGACACCATCGTCGTGTTCGACCGCATCCGCGAAAACGTCTCCCGCCATCCTGATCGGGACCTGGGAGGGCTGGTCAACCTGAGCATTATGGAGACCATAGGACGCTCGCTGAACACCAGCATGACAACGCTGTTCGTGCTCATCGCCATGCTGCTCATCGGCGGCCCCAGCATACGCGAGCTGCTGCTGGTGCTGGCCATCGGCGCCGTTGCCGGAACATACAGCAGCATCTTCATAGCCAGCCAGTTCCTGGTAATGTGGGACAGAGGCGAGATACGCCGCCTGGGTCGCCCAGCCGCCGTCTCGTCTCTCCTCAACCTGCTGGGTCGATAAAGCTTGCGCGAATCCCGGCAGAGTCGCCGGGCCGCGAAAACCCCGGGACCAGTCCCACTCGACCGAGAACAGAGCGGGACGCCAGCAGCTCGCAGGCTTGCGCCGCCTGTTCCATGGGCAGCAACTGCTGCAGCATCGGCGTCATCTTCCCCTCGGCCGCCAGAGCCACAACCTTCTCCAGCGTTCCGCGGGAAACTCCGGAAACGCCGGCAACCCGGGCATCGCGGAATATTATCTCCGGGATCACGCCGCGCAGGCTGCCCTCGCCGCCCACCTCGCCCAGCAGCGCCAGGCGTCCATACTGCGCCAGGCTGCGCACCGACGACCTGATTGTCGGCGTACCCACGGTATCGATCACAACATCGGCGCCCTCATCCTCAGTAAGAGCCATCACGACCACCGACCAGTCAAACGGGGAACCCGGGGCAGAATCGGCGCCTTCCGTCGTCTCGATAACGTCGCTGGCGCCATAGCGATAAAGGGCGCCCGATTTGCCGGATGACGAAGTGACTGCCAGAGTGCGCGCCCCCAGCGCCGCCGCGAGCTGAACTGCGTGAACGCCCAGACCGCCGCCGGCGCCGGTCACCGCCACCGTCTCGCCCGCCGACACGTCTACGGACAGCAAGGCCTGCAGCGCCACACCCGCCGGGCAGGCCAGAAGGGAAGCCTGCTGCAGGTCCATATCGCAGGGAAGGGAAACAAGGCTGTGCTGCGAAACCGCAACAAATTCGGCGAATCCGCCGTTGCGGCCGTGCCCGATTCCCTCTCCGTTACGGCAGCGGTGCTCGCGTCCGGCCTTGCACCGGTCGCACCGGCCGCAGGCGTTGGTCAGCAGCGACACTACTCGATCGCCGGGGCGAACGAGGCCAACTCCGCTGCCAACCTGCTCGACTGTCCCGGCGAACTCGTGCCCCAGCACAACGCCGGGGCGAACGCCGCGCCGCAGGATTCCCGCCATGACCAGCCAATCGTGATGGCAGAAGCCGCAAGCCGATACCCGCACCAGAACCTCGCCAGGGCCGGGATACGGCACAGGCAGTTCCCCGACCGAAAGGCCGGGCGGCGTTCCGGGGGTATCCAGCATCAGCGCGCGCATTGCCCCGCATTGTATTGCGTTTGCCAGGCGACGCCAATGTCCTGTAGCCTATAATTCAGCCGCAGGTTACCCGGTAACTTCCCTGAGAGGGTTGGGAGAGGGTTGGCACTTTGAAGATAGGAGCGCACGTTTCCACGGCGGGCGGGATCAGCAAGGCAGTGAGGCGAGGGCAGGAAATCGGCTGCGAGGCGTTACAGATATTCGGATCGCCTCCCCAGTCGTGGGCGTTCAAGGAAATCTGCGACGCGGAGATAGAGTCCTTCCGGCAGAACGCGGCCGACGCCGGGATGGGGCCGGTATTCCTCCACGCCATCTACCTCGTAAATCTCGGCTCCGGAAAGGAAGGCGTCCTGCAAAAGGGAATCGAGTCGCTGTCGGCCCATCTGCGGCTGGCCGGACGCCTGGGCGCCAGGGGCCTCATCTTCCACCCCGGCAGCCACGGCGGAGCCGGCTTCGAGGCGGTTTTGCCCCAGGTGGCCGAGTCCATCCGGCGGGCGCTGGACGGCGCTCCCGACGGCCCCTTTCTGGCCGTGGAGAACATGGCGGGCATGGGAAAGCATATCGGCGCCCGCTTCGAGGAGCTGGGGGCGATTCTGAACGCGGTGGACGACGAGCGGCTCAAGGTTTGCCTCGACACGCAGCACAGCTTCGCCGCCGGATACGACCTGACCACCAGCGAGGGCATCGAGGATATGCTGGCCCAATTGGACGCAGGGCCGGGTTCTTCCAACGTGATAGCCATACACGCCAACGACTCCAAACGCGCCTGCGGATCGGGTGTGGACCGCCACGACAACATCGGCGAGGGGTTCATCGGCGAGGACGGGTTCGCCGCGTTCATGGGCTGCCCCGCTTTCCGCAGCATGCCCTTCCTGCTGGAAGTCCCCGGGTTCGAGGGCAAGGGGCCGGACCGGCGAAACATCGACCTGCTGAAGGGCATCCGTCGTCGGGCAGGCGCTGCCCTATGATTGCCATGACTCGCCGGGAGTTCGCGCGGCTGGTGCGCCGCGCTTATTCCCAGTTGCCGGGCAACCTGCTGAACCGGCTGGAGAACGTGGACATCGTGATCGAAGAGTGGCCCGGCCCCGACGAGGCGGAGCTGCTGGGAGAACACGACACGCTCTTCGGCCTGTACCAGGGCTGGCCCCTGACGGAACGGGACGGAATCGGCCCAGCCCTACCCGACCGCATTGTCATCTACCGTCAGCCCATCCTGCGGGCCTGCGAGAGCCGGGCCGAGGCAGTTCGCGAAATCCGCGTTACCCTGTGGCATGAGATCGGCCACTACCTGGGAATGACTGAACACCATCTGCACCGGCTGGGCTACGGATGACGCCCGCTGCGGGCTGCCTCCGGTGAAACGGCTGACCATGTCTGCAGGCTGGCTCCTGGGAACGGGCCTGGGAATCGGGTTGTTCCCGATAGCGCCGGCAACAATGGCCAGCCTGCTGGCGATAGCGGTATACGCTCCGCTGCCCATCGACGGCTCCTCCCCGGCCTTCCTGCTCCTGGTCGCCGCTTCGCTGGCCGTAGGGCCGTGGGCCTGCGGCAGCCTGGCGAGCGACCACGACCCAGACCCCAAGCGGGCGGTGTGGGACGAGGTGGCCGGAGTCTGGCTGACGTGTATCTTCCTGCCCAAAACGCTGCCCTGGCTGGCAGCCGCCTTCGTGATGTTCCGCGTGCTCGACATACTCAAGCCCTGGCCCATCCGCCGCTTCGAGCGGCTGCCCCGGGGGTACGGCATCATGGCCGATGACGCTGCTGCAGGGGTCATCGGCGCGGCGATACTCAACGCCGTGCGCATCGCGTTCTGGTAGGAACAGCGCATCGGTTTCGTCGCGGCGGAGGCCGCGTTTTCCGTTTGCCCGGCTTTGGGGGCTATGGTATACTCCGAATGTCCCCTGTGCGCCATTCGGCAGGGCGGGTCGAAGCCGGTCCGCCTATCTCTGGCTTGCCAGTAAGAAGATTAAAGGCGGTATTGGATGGTTGAGTCGCTAGAGCGACAGGAAGAAACGGCAGCAGGCGCCCCGGATACAACGCCAGTGCCGGCAGAGACTGGGTCCCCAGCGCCAGCGCCCCCCACGGAGGCGGCCCCAGCTATGGCGTCCCACCCAGCGCCGGCCCCAGCGCCCCCCACGGCGGTAGCAGTGGCGCCGGAGCCTGAAGTGCGGACGGCAGAGGCTCCGCAGCCCAGGCCTGCGCCGGAACGCCCCCATCAGCCGACGGGCCGCGAGCCCATCAACATGAAAGCTCTTCTCGAGGCGGGCGTCCACTTCGGGCATCAGACACGCCGATGGAACCCGTCTATGAGGCGCTACATCTTCACCCAGCGCAACGGCATCCACATCATAGACTTGCAGCAGACGCTGGGCATGATCAACGAAGCCTACAAGGATATGGTGGAGCTGGTCGCCAACGGAGGAAAGGTGCTGTTCGTCGGCACCAAGCGGCAGGCGCAGGAAGTGATCCAGAGCGAGGCCGACCGCTGCGGAATGTGGTACGTCAACCAGCGATGGCTCGGCGGCACTCTAACCAACTTCCAGACCATCCGCACCCGCATCAACTATATGCTGGAGTTGCAGCAAAAGCGCGACCAGGGCTATTTCCGCCTGCTGCCCAAGAAAGAGGGCGTCAAGATGAGAGACACCCTGAACCGGCTGGAAAAATATTTCACCGGCATGAGAGATATGACCGCCCTGCCCCAAGCCATCTTCGTCATAGACATCGGGCGCGAGAACATCTGCGTCGCCGAAGCGCGGCGCCTGGGCATCGATGTCTTCGCCATAGTGGATTCCGACTGCAACCCCGACCTGGTGGACCATATCGTTCCCGGCAACGATGATGCCGTCCGCTCCATCCGCCTGGTCACCAACCGGATGGCCTCGGCAGCGCTGGAGGGCCTGGCCCAGAGGGAAGCCGCGCTCCAGGCCGAAATGGAGGAGATGCAGTCGCTGGCGGCCGACGCCGTCGGACTGGGCGAGCCTGAAGGTCTGTCGGAACGCGAGGACGCAGCCCTCACCGACGCAGTCACGCTGGACCAGAACACGCTGGCCGAACTGGCCGTCGGCATGGGGGCGCGGATGTCCGGCTCCCACGAAGAACCCGGCAGCGGAAACGAGTAGCCCGGTCGGAAGCGGAACATGATAGCGCCGCTGCCCGAACCCGCCGAGATGACCGACGAAGACCACGCGCAAATCAGCCGTCGGTTTCTTGAACACGCCAGATCCCAGCTAGCCGCAGGCGACAGGCTCCAGGCCGCAGAAAAAGTCTGGGGAGCGGCGGCGCACGCGCTCAAGTCGGTAGGCGAGCAGCGGGGATGGATTCACGACCGCCACCCGAACCTCTTTGACATCGGAGAACACCTCGGTCGGGAGTTCGGCAAAGAGGAAGGGTTCAACAGATACCTGGCTCAAGCAGATTACATGCATCGCAATTTTTACCAGAACGACAGAAGCGAACTGTCCATAAGCTACGCCCTCGCCGATGTTGAACATCTGGTCGCAGAGTTGGAAGCGATTCGCAATCAACCCCCCAGGCCATTTACGGTTCAGGATGAAGGGGACCGCATCCGCCTGGGACGCCTGCTGGGGCTGCGGCGTGAAGCCCGGCCCCCCATAGGCGCTCATTCCCCTGTCGGCTACAGCCAGACTCATCAGAAGATTGCCGGAAGCGGAACATGATAGCGCCGCTGCCCGAACCCGCCGAGATGACCGACGAAGACCACGCGCAAATCAGCCGTCGGTTTCTTGAACACGCCAGATACCAGTTAGCCGCAGGCGACAGGCTTCAGGCCGCAGAAAAAGTCTGGGGAGCGGCGGCGCGCGCGCTCAAGTCGGTAGGCGAGCAGCGGGGCTGGATTCACGACCGCCATCCGAACCTCTTTGACATCGGAGAACACCTCGGTCGGGAGTTCGGCAAAGAGGAAGAGTTTGACCGGTATCTGGCCAGAGCCGATTATATGCATCGCAATTTTTACCAGAACGACAGAAGCGAACTGTCCATAAGCTACGCCCTCGCCAATGTTGAACATCTGGTCGCAGAGTTGGAAGCGATTCGCAATCAACCCCCCAGGCCATTTACGGTTCAGGGTGAAGGGGACCGCATCCGCCTGGGGCGCCTGCTGGGGCTGCGGCGTGAAGCCCGGCCCCCCATAGGCGCTCATTCCCCTGTCGGCTACAGCCAGACGCATCAGAAAATTAAGGAGTAATTCAGTTGGTAACCACTGCACTGATTCGTACTCTGCGCGATCAGACCGGCGCAGGCATCATGGACTGCAAGCAGGCTCTGGAAGGAACCAACGGCGATTTGGACAAGGCAGCCGAGGCGCTGCGGGCCAAGGGCCTGGCAGGGGTCGCCAAGCGTGTCGGTCGCGCCACCAACGAAGGCGTAATCGAAGCCTACATCCACACCGGCGGACGGGTTGGCGCCATCGTGGAGCTTGGCTGCGAGAGCGACTTTGTGGCCCGCACCGAGGAGTTCCGGCAGTTGGCCCATGACCTGGCCATGCAGGTGGCCGCCATGTCGCCGGCGTACCTGTCTGAAGACGACATTGGAGAGGGCGATGAGCGCCCTGCCGCCCAGGTGTCCCTGCTGTCCCAGCCCTTCATCAAAAACAGCTCATCCTCAGTAGGAGAACTGGTGCAGGAAGTGGCGGCCAGGATGGGCGAGAACGTGCGGGTCATACGGTTCCAGCGCCTGGCCGTCGGCGAGTAGGCAGCCAAAGACCCCGTGGCTCAACCCCCTGTCCGGCCCATAAGCTGCCCCCGGCCCCGACGGGCTCTGCTCAAGATCAGCGGAGAATCCCTCAAGGGAACTTCAGGCTCGGGCATAGACCCCGAAAGAGTCAGCTACATCGCTGCGCAAGTTAAGGAGGCTCACTCCCTGGGGGTGCAGATGGCCGTTGTCATCGGCGGGGGCAACATCTGGCGGGGCGGGATAGCCGAGAAGTGGGGCATGGAGCGGGCAACGGCAGACTATGCCGGGATGCTGGCCACCGTTATAAACGCCCTCGCCTTGCAGGACGCGCTGGAACACCAGGGGGTAGACACCCGCACCCAGAGCGCGCTGCAAATGCAGGCCGTGGCCGAACCCTACATACGCCGCCGCGCCATCCGTCATCTCGAAAAGGGAAGGGTAGTGATATTCGCCGCGGGTTCCGGCAACCCGTATATGAGCACTGATACCGCATCGGCCTTGCGATCCCTGGAAATCGAGGCCGATGTGCTGCTGATGGCCAAGTTCATGGTCGACGGCGTCTACGACTCCGACCCCAGGGAGAATCCATCCGCGCTGCGGTTCGACAGCCTGGATTACCTGGAAGTGCTGAACCGCAGGCTGGAAGTGATGGACCTTACGGCCCTGACGCTGTGCCAGGAAAACGAAATGCCCATCGTCGTATTCGACGTGTTCAAGCCCGGCAACGTGCGATGTATACTCAACGGCGACAACGTTGGAACCACCATAGGCGGAGGAAGTGTCCATGCCCGCGAATGACAGCGACACCGGGTTAACCGCGGAGCAGGTTCTGGAAGAAGTGGACGCCCGGATGGACCGGACGCTGGACGCCTTCCGGCGCGACCTGAGCCAATTGCGCACCGGGAGGGCCACGCCCGCGTTGATCGAAAACTTGATGGTCGATTATTACGGCTCCGCGACTCCCTTGAAACAGATCGCTTCCATCTCCGCTCCCGACGCCCGCGCCATTATGGTGCAGCCGTGGGACAAGGGGGCGCTCCGCGAGATCGAGCGAAGCCTGCAACGCTCTGAGATGGGGTTTAACCCGTCCAACGACGGCAGCACCATAACGGTGCCCATCCCCCCTCTGACCAACGAGCGGCGGCAGGAAATGGTCAAGCTGCTGCGCAAAAAGGCTGAGGACGGCAAGGTCTCCCTCCGCAATGTGCGTCGCGACGGGCTGGAAACCCTGCGGAAGATGGAGAAAGACAAGACCCTTTCTCAAGACCAGAACCGCCGCGCCCAGGAGCAGCTTCAGAAAGTTATTGACGACCACGCGAAGCAGATAGATGAAACCACTTCCGCCAAAGAGGCGGAGATCCTCCAGGTCTAGCCCGGCCCGGTGACTGCTTCAGCGGAGAGAAGCGAAGCGGAACGGATTAGGGGGAGCGCAACGGAGAAGGTTACTCCACTGTCCCGGCCTGATGGCGTTGAGGGGCCATACCATGTCGCCCTTATCATGGACGGCAACGGGCGCTGGGCCAAACAGCGCGGCCTGCCCCGCGTCGAAGGCCATCGCGTCGGCGTCGAACGCATCCGCGATACGCTGGAAACGCTGACCGCCTTCGGAGTAGAGGTGGTCACCATCTATGCCTTCTCCACCGAAAACTGGGGCCGGCCCAGAAACGAAGTCGAAGGGCTGATGGACATCTTCTCGGAAGCGGTGGACGTCCAGACCCGCCATCTCCACGAACGCAACGTCCGCATCGTCCACGTGGGCAAGACCAGCAACCTCGATTCGGAACTCCGCCGCGCCGTGGAGAATGCCCAGTCGTTAACCCGCCACAACACGGGCATCACCCTGAACGTGGCCTTCGACTACGGCGGGCGCGACGAAATACTGGGCGCAGTGCGCCGGATCATCCGGGACCAGCTAGACCCCGAGCAGGTGGACGAAGAAACCTTCCGCCGCTATCTGTTCACCGCCCATTGCCCGGATCCGGACCTGATAATACGGACCGGCGGCGAGCAGCGCATCAGCAACTTCCTGCTGTGGCAGTCGGCCTACAGCGAATTCTACCACACCTGCACCCTGTGGCCCGACCTTCAGCCTGCGGAGCTGGAGAAGGCCCTGGAAGTTTACCGCAGCAGACAGAGGCGTTACGGCAGAGTAGCCGAACACGAAACCTGATCATGCCGCGGCAACTGGGGTTCCGGGTGGCTTCGGGCGCGGCGGCGGCGGCTTTCGCCGTGGGCGCCATCTGGCTGGGGCCGCCCTGGCTGACCCTGCTGGGATTGCTGGGCGGCGGCATAGCCGTCTTCGAGGCCTACAGGCTGGCCCCGACCGGGGCGGGAGCAATGCCGCCGGCTCTGGGCGCTCTGGCCGTGCTGGCATTCATCCTGACGGCGGAAGCAGCCTCGGGAAAGGCCGATTACCTGACGGCCTCCGGTATTGCCCTGGCTGCCTGGGCGCTGATCGCCTGCCTGTGGCACATCGCATCCTACAACGGCGAACGGCCCGCGGCCGCCTTCCTTCTGCTCCTGCTGGGGCCGGTGTACTCCGGATTCCTGCTGGGCCATGGCCTCGCCATTCACGACATTGCCGCTTCCCTGCCCGATGCGGATAACCTGGGCCGCAACTGGCTGTTCTTCACCCTGGCGGGAACAACATGCAGCGACACCGGCGCCTACATCGTTGGGCGACTGATCGGGCGGCATCAGATGGCGCCCAGGGTAAGCCCCAACAAAACCTGGGAAGGAGCCGCCGGGGGATTCATCGCATCAGTCGCAGCAATGCTGGCGACCGGGGGGTTGCTGGGAATGGGCGTAGCGCTCTGGAAGTACGCCGTGGTTGCTGTTGTGGCGGCGCTGGCGGCGCAAGTCGGCGACCTGGCGGAGTCATCCCTGAAGAGGGCGGCCAACGTCAAGGATTCTGGTAGTATAATGCCCGGACACGGCGGACTGCTAGACCGGATAGACAGTATCCTTTTCGCCCTGCCCGCCGTATATTACATGCTGGCATTTGGATTCGGGCTATGAGAAGAATCGTGGTTCTCGGCTCCACCGGCTCCATCGGGCGCCAGACGCTGGACATCGTCCGCGCCTTCCCGGGCGAGTTCGAGGTAGTCGGACTGGCCGCGGGAAACAACACCGGCCTGCTGAAGCAGCAGGTGGAAGAGTTCCGTCCCTCCCACGTCTGGAGCGCCGCCGCCGGCCCCGCCGCGTTTCCCGGCGCAAAGTTCACGCCGATGGAGGAAATGGCCGCCCTTGACCGGGCAGACCGGGTAATGGTGGCCCTGATGGGCAGCGTAGGGCTGATGCCAACCCTCAACGCCCTGGAGGCCGGCAAGTCGGTGGCCTTGTCCAACAAGGAACCCATCGTAATGGCCGGCCGGCTGATCAAGGAATACGAAGCCCGCCACGGAGGACGGGTGCTGCCGGTCGACAGCGAGCCCAGCGCCATCTGGCAGTGCCTCCAGGGAGAGAACAGCGAGATTCTGCGCCTGCTCATAACCGCATCGGGCGGCCCCTTCCGCACTACGCCGCTGGGTGAATTGGAGAACGTCACGCCGGAACAGGCCCTGCGCCATCCCACCTGGCGCATGGGCCGGAAAATAACCATCGACTCATCCACGCTGATGAACAAGGCCTTCGAGGTTATCGAAACGCACTGGCTGTTCGGCGTGTCGTGGAAGCAGATCGAGGTTGTGGTGCATCCGCAAAGCACCATACACTCCATGGTAGAGTTCGCCGACGGCTCGGTAAAAGCGCAGCTCGGCCCGCCCGATATGCGCCTGCCCATCCAGTACTCCCTGTTCTATCCGCAGCGGCTGCCCAATCCCATGATCCCGCGCCTGGACACTTCCATCTCTCACAGCCTGAACTTCGACCCGCTGGAGCCGGAACGCTACCCCTGCTTCTCGCTGGCTATCGACGCCGCCAAGCGGGGAGGCACCTACCCCGCCGTGCTGAGCGCCGCCGACGAGGTGGCGGTGCAAGCGTTCCTGGACGGCAGAATCAGTTACGGAGGCATCCACAGGGTGGTGGAGAAAACCCTGGCGGATCACGAATCAACGCCCGGCGCCAGCCCCGGAGAGGTGCTGCAGGCCGACGCCTGGGCATCGGCGCGGGCCTCCGAACTGGCCGGACGCTGATCGCCCGCCATGGCTGCAGGCTTCATCTCAATTGACCTGGAAACCGCCAACTCAAGCCCGTGGTCCATTTGCCAGATTGGCGTCGCCGAGTTCTTCGAAGGCAAGCTGACCCGGGAATGGATGACCTATATAGACCCGGAAGAGCGCTTCGATCGGGATAACGTGGCTGTCCACGGCATCACGTCTGCGGCGGTGCAGGGGTGGCCCAGGCTGGCGGAAGTGACCGGACGGCTGCGCGAAATGCTGAACGGCAGAATCGTCGTCAGCCACAGCCCCTTCGACCGGGTAGCTCTGGAGCAGGCCTTCGACCGGCAGCGGATACTGCGCCTGAACTGCTCCTGGCTGGATTCGGTGATGGTGGCCCGCCGGGCGTGGAAGGGCTTCGAAAGGCGCGGGTTCGGCTTGGAGAACCTTTGCCGGATTCTCGGCTACCGGTACCAGAGCCATGACGCTCTGTGCGACGCCAGGGCCGCCGGGGTGGTAGTGCTGGCCGCCATTGAGCAGACCGGAGTCGGTCTGGAGCGCTGGCTGCGACAGGTGGAACTGCCCTTGGGCGAAGGCCCCAGGCAGCCCATACGGGCCTTGACATCCCTCCCGCCCGGCAGCGCCGAAACCGCTCCCAGGAAGGTCAACCGTCCTGCCAACCGCGTACTGGGAGCCGATGCCCTGCGACTATTGACGAGGAACGCCGAACACGATACCAAAGACTGAACACAGGCGCCAACATCTCCGGCGTCCGCATCCGGCCCGCTCTGCCGGGGGAGAACCCGAACAGCCGGACGGACGGCACAAGCGCGGAGCGTTGAGCAGGCCTGCTCTGACCGGGGGACGGAACGCCAGGCGCGGCTGATATGGAATCCGTACTGTTCGCCATAGGAACATTCGCCCTGCTCCTGGTAATCCTCGTGGTGATTCACGAGCTGGGGCACTTTGCGACGGCCCGCGCCTTCGGGGTCAAGGTGCTGGAATTCGGCGTGGGGTTTCCCCCCCAAATCTTCGGCATCTACACCGGGCGAACCCCGGTGATGCTCCATCCGCAGACGCAGTTCATCGGCCTCGAAGGCCCCCACGAACTCCGCCCCGGCCAGCGCGTCAGGGTAGGCTCTCTCGAAGACGATGAGTTCGGGCTGGTGGCCTTCGAGGTGGAACTGCACCGGAAGCGGGAGAAGGAAGAGACGGAAAGCCACTTCAACCGCCCGGTAGACCGCCTGCTGTGGCACGAGGGCAGAGTGCGCTCGGTGGACAACGGCTCCTTCGAGCTTGCCGATATGCTCTATTCTGTCAACGCGATTCCCCTCGGGGGGTTCGTGCGGCTGGCTGGAGAGTCCAACCCCACCGTGCCGCAGAGCCTGGCGTCCCGTCCGCCTTGGCAGCGGATCATAGTGATGGCGGCAGGCTCTGCAATGAACGCCCTGCTGCCGCTGCTTATCTTCACCATAATGTTCATGCTGCCTCAGGATGTCGAGGTGGGGCGCCTGACAGTATCGGACGTGATTGAGGGCAGCGCCGCAGCGGAGGCAGGCATCGTTCCCGGCGACGCGCTGCTGAAAGCCAATGGGCAGACCATCGAGAGAAGGCTGGACTTCACCCGCGAAGTCAACCTGAACGGCGGGGCGGAAATGACCCTGCTGCTGGAGCGGGACGGTCAGACGGAAACGGTCAGGCTGCATCCCCGTTTCGACGCCGATGCCAGCCGGTGGCTGGCCGGCGTGAGGGTAGACCTTACAGACGCAAGGATCGAGAGTCGGGCCCGCCCCCTGTGGGAGGCCATACCCGACAGCTTTGTGGGTACATGGGAGCTCCTGGTGCTGCTGAAACAGTCTGTGAGCGGCATGATCTCCGAGGGAGCGGCTCCAGACCTGGCAGGGCCGGTAGGCATCGCCCAAATGACCGGGGAAGTGACCCGCGAAGGCGGCCTTTCCGGTTGGCTCAGCGTAGGCGTGCTGCTGAGCGTCAACCTGGCGATCATCAACATCCTGCCGTTTCCCATGCTCGACGGAGGGCGCATCGTTTTCGTGGTCATCGAGTGGCTCCGGCGAGGCAAGCGGGTGCCTCCAGAAAAAGAAGCCCTGGTTCACTTCATCGGCCTCGCCGTTCTGATAGCCGGCATCATAGCCATCACCGCCAACGACATCATGCGCCTGATCGATATGGCGGCCTGATCGATATGGCGGGGATAGGACGGCCGCAGCGGGGCGCGAGCGGTCGATTGCCGCCGTCCGGGCGTGAACTGACGGCAGCGGGCGGGGCAGCGCCGGGCTATTGGCGTCGGCGGCAATCGAATGGCGAATCGGCCCTCTTTCGTGTAACATGACAACGATTATTGCATTGGCTGGCTATGTAGCGCAGGCCAGCCGTTTCGGCGCAGTGAGGATTATCAGGAATGATTAAGCGACGGCCTACGAAACCGGTCTACGTTGGCAGCGTGAAGGTGGGCGGAGACGCCGAAATTACCGTTCAGTCCATGACCAAAACCGATACCCGCGACGTGGCGGCCACGGTGCGGCAGATCCACGAACTGGAAGAGGCCGGCTGCGACATCATCCGCTCCGCCGTCCCCGATATGGACGCCGCCATCGCCATGGGCGAAATCAAGAAGCGGATCAGCATCCCGCTCATAGCCGACATCCACTTCCACTACCAGCTTGCCCTGAAGTGCCTGGAAGGCGGGGTAGACTGCCTGCGACTCAACCCCGGCAACCTGCGCAACGAAGACCAGGTGCGCGAGGTGGCGACAGCGGCCAAAGCGAGCGGCGTGCCCATCCGCATCGGCGTCAACTTCGGCAGCCTGCCCCCCGTCGGCGGCATCGGGCGGACGCGGGGCTTCTCGCGGCACTTGGACCTGGTCAACAAACTGCCCAAAGCCGGCGAGGCCCGGGAGGGCGATTACAGCGTCGTAGATCACATGGTCGCCACGGCCCTGTGGGAGATAAGCCTGCTGGAAGAGCAAGACTTCGACCAGATCAAAATCTCCATGAAAGCCTTCGACGTGCCGACCACCGTCGAAGCCTACTCTCGGCTGGCAGAGCTGGTGCCTTACCCGATGCACCTGGGCATCACCGAGGCCGGGACGAAAACTTCCGGCTCCATCCGCACCGCTGTCGGGCTGGGGGCGCTGCTCTACAAAGGCATCGGCGACACCATCCGCGTGTCGCTCAGCGATGATTCGGTAGACGAGGTAATCGCAGGATACGAAATTCTGAAGTCACTGAACCTGCGCTCCAGGGGCGCAGTGCTGGTGGCCTGCCCCAGTTGCGGCCGGGCCGACGTGGACGTGCGCAAGCTGGCTAACGACGTGGACGCCCTGCTCCGCAAGAGCAACCGCAACATCAAGGTCGCCGTCATGGGCTGCGAGGTCAACGGCCCCGGCGAGGCCAAAGACGCCGACGTAGGCATCGCCGCCGGAGCGGGACGCGCCGTCATCTTCCGCAAGGGCGAGAAGGTGCGGGTGGTGCCGGAAGCCGAGATGCTGGCGGCGCTGATGGAAGAAGTGGAGGCAGACCCCGACCCCGCAGGAAACTGAAGAGCCTCTGCACAGCACAAGAGGATGCAAAAAGAGCCGGAACTTAAAAGACAGGCAGAAGCTGCGGGCAGACGGGCATCCGCGCCCTTCTGTGGCCTTCCGACTTCCGTTTGCTCTGCCTGCACGGGGGCGGAGATTAAGCCCATGTTCAGCCAACGCCCCGCCTTCCGGTAATTTTGAGCAAGCTGCCGTTATGAAATTTTCGAGAATGGTCAGCAAAACACTGCGGTTTGACTCCCCCGAAGCGGAAACGGCCAGCCATCGGCTGATGCTGCGGGCCGGGCTGATCCAGCAGGTGGCTGCCGGCGTGTATTCCTACCTGCCGCTGGCGTGGCGCTCTCTCCGCAAGATTGAGAATATCATCCGCGAGGAGATGGACGCCGCCGGCGGGCAGGAGCTGATGCTGCCCGCCCTGCAGCCTATGGAGCTGTGGGAACAGACAGGGCGCCGGGCGGCCTTCGGCGACAACCTCTTTTCCCTTGAAGACCGCCGGGGCCGGCCCATGGTCATCGCGCCGACCCACGAGGAAGTCATCACCAACCTGGTCAAGAACAACGTGCAGAGTTATCGCGACCTGCCATTGCTGCTGTACCAGATACAAACCAAGTTCCGCGACGAGCCGCGCCCTCGCGCCGGGCTGATCCGGGTGCGCGAGTTCGACATGAAAGACGCCTACTCCTTCAACGCCGACGACGCCAGCCTGGACCGCACCTACCAGGACATGGCCCAGGCCTACCGCAGCATCTTCCGGCGCTGCGGCCTGCCCGTGCTGATGGCCGAGGCCGACAGCGGCGCCATCGGCGGCAAGGACTCTCACGAATTCCTGCTGCCCACCGAGACCGGCGAAGACACGGTCATCACCTGCTCCGGCTGCGACTATGTCGCCAACGCCGAGAAGGCCGAGTCCGTCTGCCAGCCCCTCGAGCGGGAACCGGAAGCCCCGTTGCGGGAGGTCAACACTCCGGGAATCAGAACCATCGCCGGGCTGGCCGGGTTCCTCGGCGTGCCGGAAACCAGAACGCTGAAGGCCGTGTTCTACATGGCCGACGGCGAGCCGGTGTTCGTTACCATCCGCGGCGACCTGGAGGTCAACGAGGTCAAGCTGAAGAACGCCCTGCACTGCGATAACCTGCGCTTCGCCGGGGATGAGGAGGTGCGGGACGCCGGGCTGGTAGCGGGCAGCGCGTCGGCGGTGGGCATCACCGGCATCCGCAAGGTGGCCGACACCTCCATCCGGAGCGGCGGCAACTTCGTGGTCGGCGCCAACAAGCCCGATACCCACCTGACCGGGGCCAACTATCCCCGCGACTTCCAGGTTGACTTGCTGACCGACATCGCGCTGGCCCAGCCGGGCCAGACGTGCGCCCGGTGCGGCGGCGCTCTGGAGGCCACGCGGGGCGTGGAGGTGGGCCACATCTTCAAGCTGGGAACGTTTTTCAGTGAGACTCTGGGCGCTGCATACCTGGATTCAGAGGGGCGCAGCCTCCCCATGACCATGGGGTGCTATGGCATTGGGGTGGGGCGGCTGCTGGCCGCCGCCATCGAGCAGAACCACGACGACCGGGGAATCGTGTTCCCTTACCCCATCGCTCCCTACCATGCGCACCTCATCGGCCTGAACCTGTCCGGCGAGGAGGTCTCCCGGGCCGCCGGGGAGCTGTACGACAGGCTCAACGCCGCCGGCATCGAGACGCTGTACGACGACCGCCCCGATGCGGCGGCGGGCGTGAAGTTCAACGACGCCGACCTGATGGGCTTGCCCGTCCGCCTGGTGGTCAGCCCCCGCAACCTGAACAACGGCGTGGTCGAGATTAAAGGCAGGGATGAGGCGGAAGCGGAGGCAGTGCCGCTGGCCGAAGTGGAGCGCACAATCAAGACACGGCTCGCTGCGGAGAAATAGCAAGAATATGCGGGGTCAATAACGTGAATGACTCACAATTGAATCGCCGCCTGAACTCTATCGGAATGGGCTGCTTCACAGAGTATTTCCACCTGTTCAGCGATTTATCGCTCACACGTAGAGAAGTGGCTGAAATACTGTGCGAAGAAACGGGCTACACCAGGGATTCATGCGGCATGCGCACCCGCAAAGCCCGAAGCATTATCAATTCAGGGCTCGCCCTGAATGCCCTGGAAAGAGTCTGCGTGTCAAGAGCCAAACCGCGAATCAGGGAAGACGCAGCCAGACTTGCCTGCAGCCTGCGCCAGCAACAGGAAATGCCCGACGCCAGCGGCAATATGCCCAACGGCAGCGGCAATATGCCCGACGCCAGCAACGGTATGGCCAACGCCAGCGGCGATACGGCCGACGGCAGCGGCAATATGCCCGACGCCAGCAACGGTATGGCCAACGCCAGCGGCGATACGGCCGACGGCAGCGGCAATATGCCCAACGGCAGCGGCAATATGGCCGACGCCAGCAACGGTATGGCCGACGGCAGCAGCCGGGATTGACCAGCCTGAAGCAGCTACCCCTGGCTGTTACGCGGCTCCAGAAGGTTGTTGAGCATTCGCAGATTGTCTTGCAGCGGAGGGGCAAGCTGTCGGGCGGAGCTGCGCAGCATCAGCAGAAGGCGGAACTGGGCGCCCAGGTCGTCGGCCAGGGCGCGCTTGGCCTCCGCTACGGAGTCGGCCTCGACCGGGACGCGGACGCCGTTCAGCCGGAGCCTGTGCCTGGCCTCGCCGGCCCAGTATTTGTCCAGACTGTCCAGCACCACGATGGGAATTTCGCTCTTGACAACGAAGCTGGCGCCGGGAGAGCAGTCCTCAGGGCGCAGGGTGTCTACCAGAACTCGCGTAACCTCCGAGTGGCTGATATGGAATATGGCGGCGTTGGGCTGGCTGGCGTCAACATCCCTCCAGTTCCAGCCGGGGGGCGTAGCGTAATCCATCCCAGGCTCCACAACCACCGGCAGGGATATATCCTCTGCCAGCGGGCGGTCTTCCAACGGTCCAGCAGCCCCGGAAGGGCCGTTACCCGGCATGGTTGTGGCTCCCGCCGGCTTCAATCTCCCAGGCTGCGTAGACCTGCTCCGGCAGGGTGATGGGGCCAACGGCGTCTTCGTATTCGCGAACGTGCTTGGCCGTCAGCAGGGCAATGGCCTTCAGCATCTGGGGGCTGACCTTGATGCGGGCGCGCAGAATGGGCTCGCGCTCCTCCATCTGTTCGCCGAAGAACAATACCGCCGAGTAGAGGCTGCTGAAGATGTGCATCGAGTCGGCGTAGAAAGTGATGGGTTCTAGGGAACTGCCCTCGCTGGCCTGGGTGTCGCCGGGGCGGGCGTATGTCTCCTCACGTGGGGGCTGGTCTTCCGGCGGAACGTAGGGTCTCTGAACTACTGGCATAACGCCTCTCCTGATCCTGGCGAAAGATGGCGGGCCGGCAGCTATTATACAGGAACCGGGCCGGCGCCCTTACCCATCCGGCTTATCAGTATTGCAGTGTCGAATTCCCCTATCGCTTCCCCAGGCGCCCTTACCCATCCGGCTTATTATCCGACCCGTCGACCACGGGCCCGCCGGCCGGGGACTGCGCGCGCAGGTGGTGCCAGCCGGCGGCCAGCGCCTCCCACTCGGCGTTGGAGCGGCTCTGGCCGATGAGGCCCAGGCGGAGCATTACGGCATGTCCCAAAGCGTCTTTGGAGGCGTTCGGGCGGCCTGCGACGGCGGCCCGGACATCCGGAGCGGCGTATTCGTGCAGGGGAAGGCCCAGACTGCTGACCCAGCCTCTCAAAGCCGCGTCCAACAGATCACGTCCCGGCGCGCCCCAGCGCATTCCGCGCGGACTGCTGCGAACGATGCAAGCCGGGCGCCACCGTCCAGCGACTGCGGAAAGCGCCGTCAACTGATGGGCTATCCGTTCCGCCGGTTCAACCGTGGCCCGCGTCTTCAGACCGGCCAGCCCAGCGTCAACGACCGCCGGGGCCGCAAGCTTGCCCGGGCTGCCGGAACGCAGCACCGCCCAGCCGGTTTCCCGCAAGCCAGGGTACAGGGCCAGGAGGGTCGCGGTGTCGGCCGGGCAATTCCCTGCGCCGCCAGAGCTGTGGTTATCATATCCGCCTCGCATGCTAACCCGCCGCCGCCCGTTCGGAGGCCGCAGCGGCAGCAGGGTCAACTGCGCAGATTCGCAGCAAGGCCCCGGTCCCAGCTCCGGCATCGGCGTAGAGGCCAGTGTAGTAGTAGACGCCGCACTGGAGGCAGAGCCAGTCGCCATTATCCAGCGCCAGGTCTCCCCGGCACTTGAGGCAAGCTCCCAATCGATATATTTTCACGTCTCATTCCGTCTTGGTCGGTCCTGGAGTTTGATTGCCCGGCAAGGGGTAAAATGCAATCTAGCAGAATATATGTTCTTATTCAAGGCTGCCATGTCACCCGGCCGCCATCGCCGACCCGGCGCAAAGGATGGCGGGAGAATCCAAGGGCCCGGGGCTATGGCGAAATGCCGTCAACGCAGTTTGGGTGGTTGTTGGGTTAAGCCGGGCCGTGATATTCTTTAACCTACAGTGCCCCTGTAGCTCAGTGGATAGAGTGCCGGCCTCCGGAGCCGGAGACGAGAGTTCGATCCTCTCCGGGGGTACCACAGCTCAAAGCGCCAACCCTTCCCACTTTCGCTCTCGGGGCGTGGCCCAGCGGCAGGGCGCCTGGTTTGGGACCAGGAGGTCGGCAGTTCAAATCTGCCCGCCCCGACCAGGTCTTTCCCATTGCGCCGTTGGCGCCGCCCGTTCTTTAACCTTCTCTGCTCCGGATTTTATGCGCTAAAATGGCGTGCATCCCGGTTTTCAGTCCCGGTTTTCAGGAGGCTTGAAATGCGGTTGGAAGGAAAGGTAGCCATCATCAGCGGAGGCGCCAGAGGCATGGGCGCCGAGGAAGCCCGCCTGTTCGCTCGAGAGGGCGCCAGGGTAGTCATCGGAGACGTGCTGGAGGACGATGGGCGTCAGGTAGAGGCAGAAATCAACGAATCGGGCGGCGAGTGCGTGTTCGTGCGACTGGACGTTACCAGCGAGGATTCGTGGGCAGCGGCGGTGGCAGAGGCCGTGTCCCGTTTCGGCAAGCTGGACGTGGTGGTAAACAACGCGGGCGTGGTGGCCCGGGGCGTGCTGGAAGACACCAGCATCGAAGAATGGGACAGGGTGATGGACGTGAACGCCAAAGGCGTGTTCCTGGGCACCCGGGCAGCGATCTCCGAAATGCGGAAGGCCGGGGGCGGCTCCATAATCAACATCTCCTCAATGTCCGGCATGGTGGGGCAGAGCTACATCCAGCCAGTGTACAACGCATCCAAGGGCGCGGTTCGCATCTTCACCAAGTCCGCGGCCATTCAATACGCCAAAGAGAACATCCGGGTCAACTCAGTGCATCCCGGCCCCATCGATACGCCCATGGCAGGGGAGCGGCTGAACAATCCGGAACTGCAACGCGAGGCAGAGGAACGGAATCCCCTGGGCCGCACCGCCCGCCCCGTCGAGGTGGCCTACGGCGTGCTGTATCTCGCGTCGGACGAGTCGTCCTTCGTTACGGGAGCGGAACTGGTGATAGACGGAGGCGCTACAGCGCAGTAGAAGCGACGTTCTCTGATGCTGCGACGTGAATCCGCGAGCCTCGGCGCTGCGCCGGACGCTTTCGCCGGCTGCCCGGCGCGATATGCCCCGTCATCCGCCGGCGACCTCATAAACCGACGGACGGCTGTCGGGCGTTAATCAAACGTTCTATCATCTTAACCCGCAAGTCTCGCGCGATGGTGAAACCTGACAGCCCATAAGAACGTCCGCAGTAGCCTCGCTCGTATGGAGAAACCGATGCAGGAACAAACCCTCAAAGGCAAGGTGGCAATAGTTACCGGCGCGGCCAGTCCCATGGGGCTGGGCCGGAACATGACTGAAGCGCTGGTGCGCGCCGGAGCGCAGGTATCAATGATGGACGTCAACCCCGACTGGCTGGGGCAGTCGTCCAACGACCTGCGGGAAATCGGCGGCGACGACTGCGTGATGGCGCAGGCGGTGGATGTATCATCCCCCCAGGAGGCGGAAGAGGCGGTGTCTCGAACCATCGCGGAAATGGGCGGGCTGCACATCCTGGTCAACAACGCCGGCATCGCCCCGCGCAACATGCTGCTGGGCGGCGAAATCCGCAATAACTTCTGGGATGTGTCCGCTGCCGAGTGGGACCGGGTAATGGCGGTGAACGCCGGCGGCCCCTTCTATATGTGCCGGGCCGTGACGCCCCATTTCCTGGCCCAGAGCTGGGGACGCATCATCGGCATAACCACCAGCATGAACACGATGTACAACCCCGGCGGCGCGCCTTACGGACCGTCCAAGGCGGCCCACGAGGCGCTGATAGCCATGGCCGCCAGAGAACTGGAAGGAACCGGCGTAACGGCGAACGTTCTGGTGCCGGGCGGTATGTCCAACACCAACCTGATCCCAGGCGACGCTGCGCATAACCGCGAGGGTATGATCCAGCCCGACGTCATGCGCGCCCCGGTGGTGTGGCTGGCGTCAGAAGCATCCGACGGCGTCAACGGCCAGCGCTTCATCGGATACTTCTGGGACGAATCCCTGCCCCTGGAGGAGCGCATCGAGAGGGCCGGCGCACCCGCAGCCTGGCCGCAGCTTGGAGCGCAGGCGGTGCGGCCGGGGCAGTAGCAGCAGAGGCAAAGCAGTCGGCATCCCGCAATCCGAGGGAGGCGCCGAACCTGCCCCTTCTCCACGCCTCCGCATCGATTCGCGCTTCGCAGCCTTCGCGCCAGGGGCGGAATCCTGTTCGCCCCGGTGTCGCTGAATGCTTGCGGCGCGACAGACCGCCCCCCCAACCTGCGCCCGATTCGGCGGCGAATCGGGTGATATAATTCCTTCGAAACCACGTCAAAGTTCGGGGAGCAGCAAAGATCGGGAACGCAGGAGGAAGGGAATGAGTGTTGAAGCCATCGCCGGGTTCACTGCTGCGGGAGCAACTCTGTTGGGCTTGGCGGTTGGGGCATTCTTTTGGCTCTTGTCGCTGATCCGCTCGGAATCCCGGATGGTGCGATCAGAAGCGCGGGAGGACAACGTGCGGCTTCGCGAGGAATTGCGCGAGGAATTGCGGGCAGGCATGGCTCAGCTGCGCAAGGAATTGCAGGAAGAAAACGCCCAACTGCGCAAGGAATTGCAGGAAGAAAACGCCCAACTGCGCAAGGAATTTCGGGAAGAAAACGCCCAGATGCGCAAGGAATTGCAGGAAGAAAACGCCCGGCTGCGCCAGGAATTTCGGGAGGAAAACACCCAACTGCGTGAGGAATTTCGGGTGGGCATGTCTCAGTTGCGGTCAGAAACGCGAGAGGAACTCGTCCTGTTGCGCTCGGAATTGCTCGCCGAAATTCGCGAGGGGAACCGGCGGATATTGGAGGCGCTCTACTATCACAGCCACGACGCCGACGGCATGGCTGTCTTCCACCCGCCGCAAACCGCCGCCTGATGCAGGGACGCCAGGCCAGGTTACGGCAGCGGTGACACAGCGCCTGTGGGTGAACTCAATCGCTTTTCGTGATGTTATGCGGCGTTCATTATTATTCTTGAATCAGTATTGACAACACATATTCCACAAGCTTAAATGAGTGTGCAGGCAGCGGGGTAAGCAGGCCCGCGAGTTTCAGGTTTCTGCTTGCCCATTGTTGAATTGTCCCGAACGTCCGGCCCGGGTTCCGGGGAGAAGAAGCCCCGCAGGCCGAAGCAGACCAGAAAGAGACCGGAGCAGATGAGGAAGGAGGAGATAGATGTCCCAACAAGAAGTGACCCAGCAAGATATTGCGTTGATGGCCCACTTGCTGCGGCGCGCCGGCTTCGGCGCCAGCCGCGACGAGATAGAAGCCCGAGCGCGCCAGGGCTATGACGCCGTCGTAGACGAACTGCTTAACCCGGCAAACGACCCGGGTATTGAAGAAGACCTGATGTACCGCGCCTATCCGTCGTATTTCGACAAGGCCGCTATCGAGACGGGGCAGACCGAAATCGTCTACCGCATGATCAACAACAAGCACCAGCTCAAAGAGAAGATGGCGCTGTTCTGGCACACCATCCTCTGCTCGGGCGACAATAAGGTAGACAACGCCCGAACCACGTCGATGCAGTACGACGCCTTCCGCGAGAAGGGCATGGGCAACTTCAAAGACCTGCTGCTGTGGCTTTCCACCGACCCGGCCATGCTGTATTACCTGGACAACATCGAGAGCCATAAGACCGCAGTCAACGAGAATTACGGACGCGAGCTGCTGGAGCTGTTCTCTCTCGGCGTTGGCATGGACAATGAGTTCAACTACACCGAGGACGACGTAAAAGCCTGCGCCCGCGCCTTCACCGGCTGGAACCTGGCCCCGACCATTCCGGTATTCCCCTATGGCCGCACGCCCTTCGAGTTCCGCTTCGATCCCGCCGACCATGACTACGGCGAAAAGACCTTCCTCGGCGAGACCGGCAACTGGAACGGCAGCGACGTGGTAGACATCATATGCAAGCAGCCCGCCGCCGCCCGCTTCGTCGCCCGCAAGCTCTACGACTTCTTCGTGGCCGACGAACCGCCGGTCCCGGCCTGGCGCCTTTCGGAGCCGCGGGATATGGACGCCATCCGCGCATTGGAGAAGGCTTATTTCGACTCCGGCTACGAGATCAGGGAAATGCTGCGGGTGCTGTTCACCAGCGACTTCTTTAAGGACGAAGCCGTCCGTTACGCCAAGGTGAAGAGCCCGGCGGATGTAGTCATCGGAACCATGCGCATGGCCCAGGACCACACCGAACCCAAGCCCGGCCTGTTCTTCGTCGCCATGGAACCCAAGTACATGGGCATGGACCTGCTGAACCCGCCCACAGTCGAGGGCTGGCACATGGGGCGCGAGTGGATCAACAGCGGCTCTCTCATCGACCGCATCAACTTCGCTTCCAAGGTGCTGGGCGACACCAGCCTGCCCGGCATCCAGTCCATGGTCAGCCGCCTGATGGAACAGGGCGAGAACCTGACCGCCGAGCAGATGGTCGACGGCTGCCTGGACCTGGTCGGCCCCATGACCATCTCGGACGAGACCCACAAGGAGCTGGTAGGCCACGTGGCCCGCGGCGGCGACCTTCGCCACGGCACCGACGCAGAGAAGTCGGACTTCACTCGCCGCGCCGGCGAAACCTTCCAGATGATCGCCACCACCTCGGAGTTCCAGTTCGGCTAGCAAACCGGCAGCCGGTCGGCTGCTGACGCATCGGCAGGTCCGCCGTCAGCGGCCGAGGCGAAGAGCAGCCTGTTCGCCCCGGGCTTGTCAAAGGATGAACGGCAAACAAAACAATCGCAACTGATACGGAGGAATAGCGATGGTATCCACCAGCAAGGATCCGGTCCTGGCTGTAGTCTCCCTCTCCGGCGGGAACGACGGGATGAACACGGTCATCCCCTACAGCAACCCCCGCTACCGGGACTATCGCCCGACCTTGGGGATCCCCGAAGAGATGATAATCCCCCTGAACGACACCCTGGGCCTGCACCCTGCCATGGCCCCCATGAAGAAGTACTGGGACGAGGGCAAGCTGGCCATCATCCAGGGCATCGGCTACCCCAATGGCAGCCTGTCTCACTTCCG
The DNA here is from genome assembly GCA_965115955.1 of Dehalococcoidia bacterium. Taxonomy (GTDB): domain Bacteria; phylum Chloroflexota; class Dehalococcoidia; order Lucifugimonadales; family UBA3495; genus VXOI01. The sequence goes on from OZ220473.1 coordinate 1,050,647, forward strand.
CTCCATGGACATCTGGGCCACCTGCGAACCCGACACTCTGGGCGTTGAGGGCTGGCTGGGCCGCATGGTCAAGCAGCTTGACCCCAACAAGGAAAACGTGTTGACCGGCGTCAACTTCGGTCGCGGCCTTCCCCGCGCCCTGGCCATGGAAGGCGTTCCCATTGCCTCTGTAGGCGACCTGAACAGCTATGGTCTGCTGACCGAGATGGAGCGGGAAGAGCAGCGGGGCGAGGCTCTTGACCTGTTCGGGCGGATGTACGGCCCGGCCATCGGCCGCGGCGCAGTCGAGGACTTCATCCGCAGCACCGGCGTCGAAGCCATGCTGGGCGCCGACATTCTCGCCACCGCCCCCGGCCAGTATCGCGGCGAGGAAGAATACCTGCTGGGCAACATCGGCGGATACCTGCGCGACATGGTGCAGGTTCACAACGCCAACCTGGGCACCCGGGTGTTCTTCACCACCGCTCCCTACAACATCTTCGATACCCACGCCAACCAGGCCGTCGGCCAGTCCAACCTGCTGAACGACGTAGCCCGCAACGTCGATTCTTTCATGTCCGACCTGCGGCATCACAACATCAGCGACAACGTCGTTATGCTGCTGTACTCCGAGTTCGGGCGCCGCGCTATGGACAACGGCTCCGGCACCGACCACGGCACCGGCGGCGTGGCCTTCGTCATCGGCGAGCAGGTGAAGGGCGGCCTCTACGGCGAGTACCCGTCCCTGGAACCCGGCGAACTGGAAGACGGCGGCAACCTGCTGCACAATAACGACTTCCGCTCCACCTACGCTACCTTGCTGGAGAACTGGATGGGCATGGACTCCAAGCCCATCGTCGGCGGCGCTTGGGAGAAGCACAGCTTCATCTAAAAACCCTTCAGCCTGTTAAAAGATGGGCGCATTAACCGGGCGCATTGCCGCGAAGGAATAAAGCGCCGGGGCGCGGCCGGTAAACGGCCTGCGTTCCGGCAGATTTAAAGAGAGAATCGAAACATGACTGAAGAAACCATCGCAGATCAGGATGCTCTCCAGGAGGGGCGGGGCGTCCTGCAGTTCATTCTGGAGCTAATCAGGTCCGGAGTAACCGCACTGAGAACGGTAATTACCTCGGTTGTGGACACCGGACGGAATCTGGTCAGCGCCCTGGTTGAATGGGTGCTGAACGCCATCAGCTCGCTGGTCAGTTCCGTTGCGCAGCGGGTCGTTACCAACATAGCCGAGGTATAACAGGGCGCGCCGGTCTGCTGCTCGCGGAAGCAGGCGTTTCCTGGCAACAGCAACATCGAATGAAGGAGGCAAGCCGTGGCAAGCGTATTTCTCGGCATCAATGACCGGACGTTTACCTACAAGTGGGTCGCCGGCCGATCCGAGTTCCAGGGCACCGGGTTCCGCAATCCAATGGACTTCGCTTTCGGGCCGGATAACTCGATATACGTTGTGAATCGCTCCTACGAGTCGCGTTCCGACGGCACCCGCATCAACCTGTTCGTTCTGGATGATGACGGAACAGAACACTATGTAACCGAGTTCGGCGGCTATGGCGAAGGCCCCGGGCAGTTCATGTGGCCCATGTCCATCGCCCTGGACAAGGACACCAACGTTTACGTGTCCGACGAGTATCTGCATCGAATCACCATCTTCGACAAAGATGGCAACTACGTCAGCCATTGGGGGATGCACGGCTCCGGCGACGGCGAGCTTGACCGCCCGGCTGGCCTGGCCATCCGCGACGACGTGCTGTATGTGGTCGACAGCCGCAACAATCGGGTGCAGAAGTTCACCCTGAACGGGCAGTACATCTCCCAGTTCGGCAAGCAGGGCAGCGGCCCCGGCGAGTTGAACCTGCCGTGGGGCATCGGCCTGGACAAGGAAGGCAACGTCTTCGTCGCCGACTGGCGCAACGACCGCATCCAGTCGTTCACCAGCGACGGAGAGTGGATAGCCAGCTTCGGGCAGCCGGGCACCGGCGGTAACGCTGCCTATGCCCGCGAGCATGGCGGCATCCGTCTGATTAACCAGCCGGTGGGCCTTTTCAACCGCCCAACCGGGGTGGCCGTGGACAACGACGGCGACATATACGTGGCTGACTGGCTGAACAACCGGGTACAGGTGCTGACCGCCGAGGGCCGGTTTATTACCGAGTTCACCGGCGATGCCGCTCTCTCCAAGCTGGGCGAGCAGAAGATCGAGTCCAACCCGGACATGATCCGCCAGCGCAACGGCGTCCGCAACTTCACACCTGAGAAGGTCCTCTGGGCCCCTGTCGCAGTAAAGGTGGACGACAACGGCCGGGTAGTCATCGCCGACACTACCCGCCACCGCTTCCAGGTCTACCAGAAGAACGACGAGCCGGTGCTGGTCTAGTCCTGCGCCGCCCCGGCCACGGTTCGCCGGGGAACGAAAACACCGGGGCAGGCGAACAGCCTGCCCTTCTTTATGGAGCGGACATGCCGCAGAACCGCCAGCAAACCGGCGGCTCGCTGGCCCAGCAGATGTTCGGGCCGCAGGCCGGGGTCTACGCCGAAAGCAAGGTGCATATCAGCGACGACAGCCTGGAATCGGTGCAGAAGCTAGCAAGTCTCGGCTCTGCGAAGAGCGCGGCGCCCTGTCGCTGGGCCGTGGACGTTGGCGCCGGCGCCGGGTTCACCGCCTTCGCCATGACAGACGTATCGGAACGGGTGGTGGCCACCGACATCACCCGCCCCATGCTGCAGCAGGCCGGGCGCATCAGCGGCGAGCGGGGGCTGGACAACGTGATGCTGGCTCAGCACGCCGCCGAATCCCTCCCCTTCGCCAACGGCAGCCTGGACTTGATCACCTGCCGCAAGGCAGGCCACCACTTCCGCAGCTTCGCCGCCTTCCTGGACGAAACCGCCCGTACGCTGAGGCCAGGCGGGGTTCTGGTGATGGCCGACACCGTCGCGCCGGAGGACGACGCCCTGACCGAGTGGATGAACAGCATCGAACTGAGGCGGGACTTCAGCCACGTACAGGATCGCAAGATTTCGGTGATCCGCAGAATGCTGGCCGACCGGGGGTTCGAGGTGGCGGGATGGGAAGACGAGCGGGTCTACCTGTGGTTCAACGCCTGGGTGTCGCGGACCAGAGTTCCGGATGAAGAGGCCAAAGCTCTGCGCAGCGAGTTTCAGGAAGCGGCGCCGGATATCGTAGAAGCGTTCCGGATCGGCAAGCCGGAGCCGGATGGCGACTTCCTGTTCTCTTTCCCCGTCTGGGTATTTCGCGCCGTAAAAAAGTGAAAGTTAGAAAGAGGCTGCTTATCCAATACCTTGCTCAACACAGGGAACCGGAACAGGCCGCCGGACCAGGAAAACGGCGCAGCAAAGCTGCCTGTCGTAATCCCCGGCCCGGTTTTCTCCAGCCCGGTTTTCCCCGGCCCGACATCTTGAATCACGCCGGCCACTGCTCCAGCTTCCAGGACATATCCCAGAACTGGCGCTCCAGGCGCAGGCTGGTAACGTAGGCCGCCTCCATCGCCGCCTGTTCTGCCGGGGATGCAACGCTGCCCAGGCCATCGGTAAGCGTCCGCAGGCGCAGAGCCTGGTCTCGGAACTCTTCAGAGGAATACATACCCACCCATTCGGCGTAGAGCGGCGCATGGGCGGGCGGGCCCTGCCGCTCCAGCCGCTCGCCGATCTCCCAGTAGCCCCACTGACAAGGCAGCAGCGACGCCGCCAACTCGCCGAAACTGCCCTGCGATGCCACCCTTAACAGATAGCCGGTATAGGCCACCGTAGTCGGCGCTGCCTTTGTGGCCTCCAGCTCATCGCGGGTGATGCCGAACCGGGAGCAGTAGCCGCGGTGCAGCTCCATCTCAGTATTCAGAGTCTCATCCAGCAAGCCGGCGAACCAGGACATGACCTCCAGCTCCGGCGCCCTCGCCGCCCCCAGAGCCAAAACCCGCGCGTAGTCGATAAGATATACATAGTCCTGGGCAACATAGAACCTGAATCGCTCCGCGTCCAGGTCGCCCCGCCCGATGCCCTGCACGAAGGGATGCTCCAGAATGGCCCGCCGGATGGGGAAAGAGCGTGCTTCGACACCTTCTATAAAGCTCATCAAGGCTCCTTTGATACGCGCTTTCCCGCATTATAAAATGAGCAAGATTAAAAATATCTGAAAGCTGAGGCTTTCGCCTTGCCGCTTTGCGCCTTTATAATTACGGCAAACTCCACTCATTGCCGCGGATGTGACATCTATGGAAGTCGTTTTCACTCAAGACGTTCCCAACAAGGCCCGCGCCGGAGAGATCCGTCGGGTACCCGACGGCTACGCCCGCAACTATCTGCTGCCCCAGGGGCTGGCTGTGCTGTCTACTCCCGAGGTCCAGAAGCGCCTTCACAAGATTAAGTCTACCGGCGACGCAGTCCGCATGCGCGAGACCCAGGTGCTCGAGGAGCTGAAAGAGGCCCTGGACGACCGGGAGATAGCGGTGCAGGCGCGCGTGACTCCCACCGGGCGCTACTACGGCGCCATCACCAGCGCGCACATATCCATGGCCTTGGCCGAGGTCACAGGGCGCGAGGTGGAGCGTCGCTGGATCGAGGTCGCCGAACCCATCCGGGAACCGGGGGAATACGACATCACCCTGCGTTTCTCTACCGAGATCACAGCGACCATTCACGTGACCGCCGGGGCCGAAGAGTAGCCGTGACCCTCTACGCGGAAAAACTTCTTCCCCATGATATAGAGGCTGAGGAAGCGGTAATCGGCTCGCTCCTGATCGACGGCGAGTGCTTCACGCGCCTGGCCTCGGCGCTGCGAGGCAGCGATTTCTACCGGGAGCGAAACCAGCTCTGCTACGATGCTGCGATGGCCCTGTTCCAGCGCAGCCAGGCCATCGACCAGACCACGCTTGCCGGCGAGCTGGGACGAACCGAGAAGCTGGAAGCCGTGGGGGGCATGGCCTACCTCTCGCATCTGGTGGCTATCACGCCCACATCGGCCCACGCCGAAGATTACGCCGAAGCCGTAATGCGCACCTCCACCATGCGAAAGCTCATCTCGGCAGCCTCGCGCATATCGGAGATGGGCTACAACGACACCGACGACGTTGAAGCCACCCTGCGCCAGGCCGAAGACGCGCTGTTCGCGGTGCGGGGTTCCAGGCAAACGCGGGGGTTCGTGCCCCTGCGCCAGATTTTTGACCAGTATCTGCAAGACCAGGCCGGCGAAGTTGACGCTCTGACTGGAAACGCCAGCCCGGTCGTTTCCGGCTACGGCGATCTGGACGAAATGCTGGGCGGGCTGCAACGATCAGACATGGTGATCCTGGGCGCGCGACCGTCGCTGGGCAAGAGTACTCTCGCCCTGAACATCTGCGTAAACGCGGCAAAGAACGGCTCCGTCGCCGGGGTTTTCAGCCTGGAAATGAGCCGCGAGCAGCTCGCGCTGCGCATACTGTCTGCCGAAACGGAAATCGACCTGTATCGGCTGAGGCTGGGGCTGTACACCGCAGCCCAGGACCTGAACAGGATAGACGCCATCGGCAGACTTTCCGACCTGCCGCTGTACATTGACGACACGCCCTATCAGAGCATGGTGGAAATGCGCAGCAAGGCCCGCCAACTGGCGATGGAGCAGGGGCTCGACCTTCTGGTGGTGGATTACCTGCAACTGATTCAGGGCCAGGGTCGCAATTTCAGCGCCAACCGGGTACAGGAGATCAGCGAGATTTCCCGCTCACTGAAAGCGCTTGCCCGCGACCTGAACGTCAACCTGATCGCCTGTTCGCAATTGAGCCGCCTGGTGGAAAATCGCCCCAGCCATCGCCCGCAGCTCTCCGACCTCCGCGACAGCGGCAGCATCGAGCAGGATGCCGACGTAGTTATGTTCATCCACCGGGAAGACGTCTACACCACGGAAGAAGAATGGGAGCAGCAGCGCCCCGGGCAGCCCTACCCCCGCAATATCGCAGACATAATTATAGCCAAGCACCGCAACGGCCCCACGGGAAGCATTCAGCTTGAATTCCGGGATACCCTGGTGCGTTTCGATTCCTTCGCTCACATTCCAGCCTACTAGAGAGTTCCGTCTCCCGGCGCCCCCCCAACAGGTCTAGCGCCGGCGCTATCCGGTAATGACGCGAAGAGGCGGCTATGCCGTTCAACGGCTTTCCCCGGGAAACACTCCATACTCCTGCCCCGGACCCGCTGTTCGGCCAGTTGCTGGAGGAGATCCAGGACCTGGCCGAGCTGAAAGTGGTGCTGCGCGGGATCTGGCTGCTTCACCACAAAAGGCAGGGGCTGCGCGCCGTGCCGCTGGGCGAGTTTCTCTCCGACTCCGTTCTGCTCCGCGGGGTGGGAACCGGGCAGAAAGGCGATGCCCCGGCAGAGGAGATCAAGCGGGGACTGCGGCAGGCAGTGCGGCGGGGCATATTCATAGCGCACGGAAGCGCTCCCGAGAAAACCGTGTTCGTGCTGAATAATGCTGCGGGGCGCCACGCCCTGGACCGGCTGAAAACCATTGACGCAGACATCGGCGTTTGCGATGAAGCGGACGAAGCGCCTGCCAGTGCGCGCGAGCGCCCCAATATCTTCGCCCTGTACGAAGACACCATCGGGATGCTGACGCCCATCGTGGCCGAGCGGCTGAAGGAAGCGGAGCAGCGCTTCCCGCCGGGATGGATTCGCGAAGCCTTCGAAAGAGCGGCCCTCGAAAACAAGCGAAGCTGGCAATACGTCTCCGCCATCCTGTCCCGCTGGGGATCGGAGGGTAAGGGAAGCTGGACAGGTGTAAGCCATGACGATGGAAAGCCTGGGCGAGGTTCTGCGCCGAATCAGCGCAAGAAATATAGCCGGGACTACGAACGGCGGCGGGGTCATACTGCCCCCCGAACCGGAGCGCGCTGACGACTGCCCCCACTGTCGCGGCAGCGGATGGGTGACCAGGCAGGTCCACATCGGCCACCCCGACTTCGGCAAGGCAACTCCATGCCAGTGCCGCCAGAGCGACGAGTCGCTGCCCTCCCGGATGGAGGCGCTGCGCCGTTACAGCAACCTGGGCCTGCTGTCGCGCCTCACTTTCGCCTCCACGCGGGCCGAAGGACCTTTGCCCGATGCGGCGGCGAGGCGGATGTTCGCCGAGGGCTTTCGGAAGGCGGCGGCCTATGCCGACAACCCCGAGGGCTGGCTGACGCTGACCGGCCCGTCCGGCAGCGGCAAGACTCACCTCGCCGCCGCCATCGCCAACCGCTGCATCGAGCGTCAGCAGACCACCTTCTTCATCATGGTGGCCGACCTGCTGGACCACCTGCGCGCTGCCTATTCGCCCAGCAGCGAAATCGCCTACGATGAACTGTTCGAGCAGGTGCGCAATGTGCCGGTGCTGGTTCTCGACGACCTGGGAGCGCACAGCTCTACGCCATGGGCGCAGGAAAAGCTGCATCAGGTCATCAACCACCGCCACAACAACAACCTGCCCACCGTTGTGACCATTCGGGGGCCGCTGGCGCGGCTGGAAGAGTCGCTGCGCACCAGGCTCGAAACCGGCGGAGGAACCCAGGCGCTGCAGTTGGGCGACTTCAACAGCCGCCTGGCTCCGGGCATCGGCGAGGTGCGGCCGGAAATGCTGGCTCGCATGACCTTCGCCAGCTTTAATCCCAGGGGCGGCACTAAAGCGACCAGGGATGAGCGGGAAACGCTGGATCGCGCTCTCAGCGAGGCCCGGGTCTTCGCCACGTTCCCGCAGAACTGGCTGCTGATAGCCGGCGCTCCGGGCTGCGGCAAGACCCATCTGGCTGTGGCCATAGCCGGAGAGAGCATCCGGCAGGGGATGCAGGTCTTCTACGCTTTTGTTCCCGCTCTACTGGACCATCTGAGAATGACCTACAGCCCCGACAGCCCGGTACACTTTGACGAGCTTTTCGAACAGGTTCTTAACACTCCGCTGCTGATACTCGACGATTTGGGGGCTGAAAACAGCACCCCCTGGGCTGAAGAGAAACTGTATCAAATAGTGGTGCATCGCCACGAGGCCAGGCTTCCCACCGTAATCACCACAACATCGGACATGGAAGATATGGAAAAATCCAGGCCCCGCATTGCTTCCCGGCTGGAAGACACCGCAGTCGTCGAACTGCTGGCTATAGACGCTCAAAATTACCGGGCTCAGCGGCCTCCGCCCAGGTGACCCCCTCTACCGGGCAGCGTTTGCCGCACCGGACGCGATCAGCGGCCTCCCCCAAGTAAACCCATGGGATTTGGGACGCCCGCCTTTGTGCTAAACTGGGGCCGCTGCGAGAAGGGGGCAGGATATGGCGCAGACAGAGCAGTACCAGGTTATCCGGGAGCGCAACGTGATGGCGCCGATGCGCGACGGGGTGCGCCTGGCCGCCGATATTTACCGCCCCAACGCCCCAGGGCGCTTCCCGGCGCTGGTAACGCGCGGGCCCTACGGCAAGGACGGCTACGCCGACAACCAGGAGCACTCCATCTGGTTCTTCCCCCAGCGCGGCTACGTAGTGGTCAGCCAGGACTGCCGCGCCCGCTTCGACTCGGAGGGCGACAGCTACAACCCGCTGTTCCAGGAAGGGCAGGACGGTTACGACACTGTCGAGTGGGCCGCCAGACAGCCGTGGTGCAACGGGCGCGTCGCCACCACCGGGCAATCGTATCTGGGCGCCACGCAATACACGCTGGCCGCCGGGCCGCGCCCGCCCCACCTGGCCTGCATGGCGCCGGTATCGGCATCGGCGGATTTCCATCAAAGCTGGGTTTACCACACCGGCGGCGCTATGGAGTGGGGCTGGATGGTGCCATACGCCATCCACAAGGGGCGCAACACGCTGGAGCGCGCAGGCCGCGACGACCTGCTGGCCCGGATGGACAAGTATGTTCTGCCGCCAGACAATTTCGCCCAGCCGCTGACCGCCGCCTGGTTCCGCCACCTGCCGCTGCGGGACTGGATCGACCTCCTCAAGGAAGCCGCTCCCTACTTTCACGAATACTTCGACGAGGAAAAGAACGGACCGTATTGGTGGAGGATCAATCTGATGCGCAACGCGCACAGAATCTCTTTGCCCATGTTTCACGTCAGCTCATGGTACGACATTTTCCTGGAGGGGGCGCTCAGCAGCTACCAGGCCCTGCGCGACCGGGCCGCCACCGCCGGGGCGCGGCGCAGCCAGCGGCTCCTTGTCGGCCCGTGGGCGCACATCCGGCCCTACACTGCGCCCACTTCGGGCGACACCGGCGACATCGACTTTGGCACCGAGGCCCGCATAGAGCTGCACGAACACCTGCTCCGCTGGTTCGACTACTGGCTTAAGGACGTCGATACAGGCCTGATGGATGAGCCGCCGGTTACCATTTTCGTCATGGGGGAGAACCGCTGGCGGGCGGAACAGGACTGGCCCCTGGCCCGAACCCGCTACGTCAATTGGTATATGCACTCCGGCGGCTCGGCGAACACGCTGGAGGGCGATGGCGCACTCTCTACATCGCCGCCCGGGGAGGAACCCTGCGATGTCTACACCTACGACCCGGACGACCCGGCGCCGACGCGGGGCGGCTGCACGCTGATCATTCCCCAGGGCGTGGCCGACCAGCGGGAGGTCGAGGCCAGAGAGGACGTGCTGGTCTACACTTCGGAGCCTCTGGAACGGGACATGGAGCTGACCGGCCCCATCACCTGCACGCTTTACGCCGCCAGCACCGCGGTTGACACCGACTTCACCGCCAAGCTGGTGGACGTGCGGCCCGACGGCTACGCCCACAACCTTCAGGACGGCATCATCCGGGCCCGCTTCCGCACTTCAGCCGCCGAGCCGTCGCTGATCCGTCCTGGGCGGATCTACAAGTATGAAATCGACCTGTGGGCCACCAGCCATGTGTTGTTTGCCGGGCACCGGCTGCGCCTGGAAATTTCCAGCAGCAACTTCCCCCGGTTCGACCGCAACCCCAACACCGGCGCGGCCATCGGCATGGACGCGAGGCTTGAAACGGCCCTGCAAACAGTGCTGCACACAGCGGATTACCCTTCGCGCGTGACCCTGCCGGTGATACCACGCCCGGAATAAGCGCCCGTAGGCAGCCTGCAAGGGGAACGCCCGGTAACGGGAACGCCCGGCAGTGCGTCAGGTTGCAGAGCGGCCTGGCAGGAATTCTGAAATCTCAGGTCTGAAATCTCAGGAAGGAACGCAAAACATGAGCCCATCCCGCCAGGTATTCTCGCCGGCCCAGCGCCGGCTTCTGGACGCGGCGCTGGACCGCATTATTCCCCCGGACGGGAATCGGCCCGGAGCCGGAACGCTGGGAATAGGAGACTACGTTGAATCGGTGGCCGCCGGAGAGCCCGGGCTGATTCGCCTGTTTGTGCAGGGCCTCTCGGCCATCGACATCGCCGGCGCCGGCGGGTTCGTCGCGCTGCCCGATGAAGCGAAAGACGAAGCCCTCCGGTCGGTGGAGAACTCTCTCCCAGATTTTTTCGAGCAGTTGATTCTGCACGTTTACAGCGGTTACTACTCGGATTTGACAGTGTTCAACGCCATCGGATATAATCTCCCTTCTGCCCCTGTTCCGGGGGTGAAACTCGAACTCCTGGACGAGACTTTGTTAGAGGCGCAGCGCCAACGGCCTCCCTTCTGGACTCGGGTATAGCCGATAAAGCGGGCAGGCTGCCGGCTTTTGTGTCGGAGAGGACAGCCATGCCCGCACCCACTCATCGGGAAGAATTCGACCTCAAGCTGGGCGGACTGGAAGCGGAGGTTGAAGGGCTCGCCTACTACGTCGCTGAAGCCATCCATCGTTCGGTGGATGCTCTGAAGGCCAGAGACCTTCCCGCATCCCGCCAAGTCATCGCCGACGACGAATACATCGACCAGAAGCAGACGGAGATCGAGTCGCGGTGCATCGACCTGATAGCCACCCAGCAGCCGGTGGCCCGCGACCTGCGCTCCATCATCGCTCTGCTGCATATCGGCGTCGAACTGGAGCGCATGGGCGACTACGCAGAGGGCATCGGCAAAATCGGCCTGTCCATTGGCGAAGAACAGACGCTGAAACCCCTGATCGACATCCCCCTCATGGCAGGGAAAGCTACGGACATGCTGCACGACAGCATCGACGCGCTGCTCAACCGCGACACCGAAAAGGCTCAGGCCGTGTGCGACGCCGATGATGAGGTTGATGCCCTCTATGACCGGGTTTACCGCGACCTGCTGGAATATATGATCAAAGACCCGAAGACCATCCAGCGGGCCACGTACCTGCTGTGGGTGGCGCACGACCTGGAGCGCATCGCCGACCGGGCCACCAACATCGCAGAGCAGGTGATTTTCCTGGTCAAGGGCAGCAACCTGGATGTTCCCTCTTCTCCCATAAGAAGCACCCAGCGCGAAAGAGTGCTGGCGGCCTTCCGCTAGACCCGGCCGTATACGGCCTGTTGCCCGGCGTTTCGCGCAGGAACGCCGGGGTTTTCGTCACCGGTTTTTCGCGCATCCGCCTGTCGGAATCCATCGACCATCCTGCCGGGAGCTTCGTTCGATGCTCAACCGGAGCAGTCGAATTTGGAGCCATCCCGTTTCATCATCCTCTCGAAACCGGGAACGCCGGAAAGTTCGCCAGCCAGATCCCGCCGGGCACTATTGACACTGCTATCAATACACCTCTATAATGCGAACAAATGTTTAAGAACATCAGTTTGGTAGAGGTTGAAGCATGGCCGGCGCTGATGTAACGGAAATTCACTGCAAAACACTGCTGAACCGGCTGGACGCGCCCCTGTTCCCCTTCCGGTGGACGCTGAACCCATACCGCGGGTGCCGCCACGCCTGCCGCTACTGCTACGCCAGACCAACCCACGAGTTCTGGGGCATGGACGCCGGGCGCGATTTCGAGCAGCGGGTGTTCGCCAAAGTCAACGCTCCGCAGGTGCTGCGCAAGGAACTGAAGCGCCCCAGTTGGCGCGGCGAATCCATCGCCATCGGCACTGCCTCCGACCCCTACGAGCCAGCCGAGGCCGAGTACCGGCTTACCCGCGGCGTTATCGAGGCGCTTATCGACTTCGCCAATCCCGCCAGCATCACCACCAAAGGCGTGCTGGTGCGGCGGGATGCGGATCTGCTGCGCCAGCTCAGCGAGGTGGCCGATGTCAGCGTGAATTTCAGCGTCGGCACCGTGGACGAGGAAGTATGGAAGCAGACCGAGCCGGGCGCGCCCCGCCCGCAGGCCCGGCTGGAGGCGATGCAGTATCTGGCGGAAAACGGCATCAACGCCGGAGTGATCATGGCCCCTCTGCTGCCGGGAATCAGCGACCACCAGGACAGCATCGCCGCCGTGGCAGAGGCAGCCCACAGCCACGGCGCCCGGTTCCTGGCCGCCAATGTGCTGTTCCTGAAGCCCGGGTCAAAGGAGTGGTTCATGCCCATGCTGCGGGAAACCTACCCGCACCTGGAGCAGGGTTACGCCAGACTCTACCGAAAGACCTATGCGCCAGAGGAATACACCAGGAACATCCTTTCCCTAGTGGATCGGGAACGCCGGCGCTGGGGACTGGATCGGCGCGAGCGAAACCCGGCTCCCAATCCTGTGCGAGGCCAGCTCGCCCTCAGCCTGGACGAAGAACCTCAGCGCCGTCGCAAGCGGGCGCCGGCCGCCGCAGGCCGGGCAGCCGGGCAACTGCAACTGGCATTGACGGCCTGAACCGGAAAGCCTGCGGCTGCCCGCCGGGGCGTCTGCTGCGCCCTAGCGCGAGTACCGGTAGCCGTCGCCGGAGCGGTCACAGTTCAGGCGGCGGCTCAGGTGAAGACCCTCCAGTATAAATTCCGCCGCCGCCGCTATCACCTCGGGCCGCCCGTCCCGGCCGGTCAGCTTTCCTACGGCCTCCGGCATACCCTCGATGGACTCCACCATGGAAGGATATTCAGAAGCGGGATGGTCACTGCCGGTTACGGCGACCCCGCCCAGGTCGAAAGCCATGATTATGTCTTCCAGGTCTTCCAGATTGAACGCGTTGCCGAATACCCGCAGCACTGCGCGGCGGGTCAGCTCGTCGGTAACGCGTGATTCCCGGCCCTCTTCGAAGGTTTCCAGTTCTATCTTCCCGGCGAAGGACGCCACAATGTAGGGCAGGTCGCTGACCCGGGGGCAGGCCCACTCTTCGCCGTTGATGATGCTGCGGCGCACGGCGTTGGACAGAGCGGTCTCGTAGTTGGAGATGGATACCCGCACGCTGACGCCGGAACGCTGGTTGATCTCGCTGCTCATCCTCGCCTGGGCTGTGATCTCCGCCAGAATGCGCTTCATGTAGTCCGGGACGAACAAACGGTCTTCGTTGGGGAACCGGTTGCGCTCCTGATCCATGATCGCGATCTCGTCCTGCGGATCTCGGGGGTAGTGAGTATGGATCTGGGAGCCGTAGCGGTCCTTCAACGGCGTAACGATGCGGCCCCGGTTAGTGTAGTCCTCCGGGTTGGCCGTGGACACCACGTAGACGTCCAGGGGCAGCCGGATGCGGTAGCCCTTTATCTGGACGTCGCGCTCTTCCATCAGGTTGAACAGACCTACCTGAATGCGTTCAGCGAGGTCGGGAAGCTCGTTGATGCAGAAGATGCCCCGGTTGGTGCGGGGAACCAGCCCGTAGTGGATGACCATCTCGTCGGAAAGGTAACGACCCTCCGCGACCTTGATAGGGTCGATCTCGCCGATAAGGTCGGCTATGGAAATGTCGGGCGTGGCCAGCTTCTCTGAGTAACGCTCATCCCTGGGCAGCCACTCGATGGGGGTGTAATCCCCTTCCTCCTCCACCCTGCTGCGGCACGCCTGGCAGATGGGATTGTAGGGGTTGTCGTTTATCTCGCAGCCGGCTATCTTTGGAATGTACTCGTCCAGCAGACCGACCATGCTGCGGATAAGACGCGACTTCGCCTGCCCTCTTTCGCCCAGAAGGATAACGTCCTGGCCCGCAAGGATGGCGTTTTCCAGTTGGGGTATCACCGACTCCTCGAAGCCGATTATGCCGGGAAAGACGATCTCCTCAGCGCGAATCCGGGCTATCAGGTTGTCGCGTATCTCATCGCGGACGGGGCGAACCGCGTATCCGCTGTTTCGCAGGTCGTCAATGGTTCGCAGAGATGCGTAGTCAGTCATCGGCAAAGGCTCCACAGTCCGGTTGACGGCGGTCGCCGCCGGGGGCGGGCAGGCAAGACCTCTACAAACTTAACACAAGTTACCCTATAATTGAACGCAAGCGGCGAAACGGGAGGGCCCGCCATGTTCATGCGAATAGCAGTTCCTCTGCTGATGTTATTCGCGCCCCGATTCCTTCCCCACGCCCTGCGCTTTGCGCGGCTGGTATGGCGGCTGAGTTTCGACAGGCGCGTGCCAATAGCTCTGCGCCTGCTGTTGCCGATCGCTATCCTGTATGCCGTTTCCCCGTTAGACCTGGTCAAGGACAGCGTGCCAGTGCTGGGGCGGTTCGACGATCTGATATTTATCGCTCTGGCCCTGTTGCTGCTGGTCAAGCTGTCACCGAAAGAGGTGGTGGATGAGCACAACGGCGTTGTTCCGCCATCGGATCGCCCCGAAGAGACCGACCCCGACAAGGTGGTCGACGGTACTGGGCGAGTCATAGACGACAAGTAGCTCCGGCTTATACCAGAAGCCAGGCCAAAACGGGGCCAGACCAGAAACAGGACCAGGCCAAAACAGGGCCCGGCGAGAAAACGGGAGCTGCCCCAAAGCGGCCCCGCCTGCATCGGAGTGTGTTCCATAGACCTGCTCGCCCCTGCGCCGGATGCCCTGCACGCAAGCGCTGGCCCGCCGGGACCAAGGAGCGCAATCGCGCCCGCCGCCGGTATGGGGCTGTATATTCACGTCCCCTTCTGCAAGACCAAGTGCCCCTACTGCGACTTCAACACCTACCAAGGAATCGAATCCCAGATGGGCGGCTACCTTGAGGCGGTTACCGCTGAACTTCGTCTGTGGGGCCAGGCGCTGGGGCCGGCGCCGGTAAGGACTGTGTTCTTCGGCGGCGGCACACCCTCATACCTGCCGGATGGCGGCATTGCGTCCATTCTTGATGCCGCCAACGATGCCTTCACCATTGATTCAGGCGCCGAGGTCACCATCGAGGCCAACCCCGGTGACCTGG
Source organism: Dehalococcoidia bacterium (assembly GCA_965115955.1). GTDB lineage: Bacteria > Chloroflexota > Dehalococcoidia > Lucifugimonadales > UBA3495 > VXOI01. The sequence goes on from OZ220473.1 coordinate 1,065,756, forward strand.
TCCCGGACGCTTGCCGCCGGCTGCGGCGGCAGGGCGTTAACCGGCTGAGCATAGGCGTCCAGAGTCTGGACAACGGGCTGCTGCAACTTCTTGGCAGGCGCCACAGCGCCGTCGAAGCAATCGAAGCTTTCCAAACGGCCCGCGACGCCGGTTTCCACAATATCAACCTCGACTTGATGTACGGTCTGCCCAATCATCGCCTGACTCAGTGGGAGGATACTGTCTCAAAGCTGGCCGCCCTTGGCCCGGAACATATATCTCTTTACGCACTGACGCTGGAGGAAGGAACCCCCTTCCGGCTGTGGGCGGACCAGGGAAGAATTCCTGAACCCGACCCTGACCTGGCTGCGGACATGTATGCGCTGGCCCGGCAAATCCTGGCCTTGTCGGGATACAGTCACTACGAGATTTCCAACTGGGCGCTTCCGGGGCTGGAGTCCCGGCACAACCTGATCTACTGGCGCAACGAACCGTACCTGGGCGTTGGCCCCGGAGCGCATTCACGGCTGGGACCGTATCGCTTCTGGACGGTTCTGCCGCCCGGCGAATACGCTAGCCGCTCGGCGCGGTGGCGGCAGCAATCGCCGAGGGCCTGGAACAGCTTTCACGAGAACGAATTAAGGGAAGCGCTAACGGTCGACGGCTGGGAGCATATCGACGCAGACACGGTTTGCGCCGAGACGATGTTCCTTGGGCTGCGCCTGCTGGGCGGGCTGGACCTGGCCGGCGCTTCAGCTTCGGCGGGGCATGACCTGACCGCCCGCTACCGGACGGAGATCGCGGAACTGCAAAGCCTGGGCCTTCTGCGCCGCGAGGGCGATACTGTACGCCTGGACGAGTCGGCCTATCTCATCGCCAACCAGGTCTTCACGCGCTTCCTGAGGTAGGATGTTGCGCGCCGCTCCAAACGTTCAGGGGACGCTGCTCTGGCACGGATCCTGCCGACAGGATGACGGATGTCAGCTAAACCCGTTGAAGTTGAACTTCCGGGCGGGCAGCGCGGGCAGCATGCAGTATAGGTTCGCCGGGATAGGGTATGATGGATGAAACGCCAACGCGCAGGAAAGCGCCCCCATCAGCCTGTGCTTGACTATCCGCCCGGAGAAGAAACTGGATGAAGAAAGAGTAACGCCTCATTTCAGCGTTACTTACCGGGCCGAAGGATAAACCGTCCTCAATACAGAGGGGAAAATACAGCGGAACCGTTCGGGGAATCCGGCCCGACGGACAGAGCCGAAGCCTATGTACGTAATTGGCACCGCCGGCCACGTTGACCACGGAAAGTCCACGCTGGTAAAAGCGTTGACCGACATTGACCCCGACCGCCTCCCTGAAGAGAAGGAGCGGGAGATGACGGTTGACCTGGGCTTCGCGTGGATGGCCCTGCCAAGCGGACGGGAGGTCAGCATAGTCGACGTTCCGGGCCACGAGCGCTTCATCAAGAATATGCTGTCGGGCGTTGGCGGTATCGACCTGGCCTTGCTCATCGTGGCTGCCGACGAGAGCGTGATGCCCCAGACCCGCGAGCACTTGGCCATTCTCGACATACTGCGCGTGACCCGCGGACTGGTGGTGGTTACCAAGACCGACCTGGCAGATGAGGAGCTGGTGGAACTGGTGAAAGCCGAGGTGGAAGACACGCTGGCGGGAACGTCCTTCGAGGGCTGCCCGATGGTGGGCGTCTCGGCCTACAGCGGCGACGGTATGGACGAGCTGCGGGGGATAATCGACGGAATCCTGGACGACACCGAAATGCGGCGGGATTTGGGCCGTCCCCGATTACCCATCGACCGATGTTTCACCATATCCGGTTTCGGCACTGTGGTCACCGGCACGCTGATAGACGGGTCGCTGGCGGCGGGGCAGGAAATCGAGCTGGCCAGGTCGCGGCAGCGGGCAAGAATCCGGGGGCTGCAAAGCCACAAGACGCGGGTGAACAGCGCCGAACCCGGCGTGCGCCTGGCGGTAAACCTGTCTGGAATTTCCCGCGACGACATCCAGCGGGGCGACATCCTGACCTCGCCCGGCTGGCTTCGCCCGGCCTGGCGGCTGGACGCCCGCCTGCGCATGGTCAACGACGCCCCTCACCCGTTGAAGCACAATGAGGGCGTGACTTTCCACCTGTTTACCAGCGAGTCGCCCGCCCGGGTACGGCTGCTGGACGCCGACCGGCTGGATGCCGGCGACGAGGGCTGGGTTCAACTGCTGCTGTCGGAACCTTTGCCGATGGTCAAGGGCGACTACTTCGTGGTCCGTTCTTCCGAGAGTACGCTGGGCGGCGGGCAGGTGGTGGACCCTAACCCGCGCCGCCGACACCGCAGATTCGACGCAGACGTGTCGGAGCGGCTTATGCTACTGGACGAGGGGGCCAGCGAGGACGTGATTGTCAGCGTAGCCGAGCAATGGGGGCCATGCGGGCTGGCCGAGCTTTCCCGCCGCGCCAATCTGCCCCGCGAGGAAGCCCTGGGCCGGGCCGCTCAACTCGCCGAAGAAGGCGAACTGGTGGCCCTTGGCGACCTCGCCGCCGACGCCGATGCAGTTGTCTACTCTGCCCTAGGCTGGGGAACGCTAAAGGGCAGGCTGACCATCGTGTTGCGCGCCTACCACGACCAGTACCCGTTGCGAAAGGGAGCTCCGGCGCAGGAAGTCCGCAGCCGGCTTGGTCTGCCCCAATCCGTGTACCTGCGGACGCTGGCCCTCCTGACATCAGAGGGGTTTGTCGCGGAAGACGGGCAGACAGTGCGACTGCCCGGCCACGAGGTGATCTTTACCCCCCGGATGGAGCAGCAGGCAGCCAGCTACCTGCAAGCCCTGAAGCGAGAGCCGTATTCGCCGCCCACCAACCAGCGCCTGGAATCTGAACTGCTGGGAGCGCTGGTGGAACAGGGCAGGGTCGTGCGAGTCGGCGAGTCGGTAGTCTTCACCGCCGACGCCTATCGCGAGATGACCGGGCGCATCGTGGAACACCTGCGAGAGCGCGGCAGCATCACCGTCTCCGATGCGAGGACGCTGTTCAACACCAGCCGCAAATACATTCTGCCATTGCTGGAGCGAATGGATCAGGAGCAGATTACCCGCCGCTCCGGCGACGAGCGGGTGTTACGGTAGCCCGTCAGTAAAATTGCCTGAATCCTGCCTGTGAGGCTTGTTGCCTCCGACCCGGTTTGCCTGTTTGCCCTGAATATCATCCCTGGCTAATCCCAGTGCTATACTGGCTCTGTGGAATGGATCCGGGAAAACTGGCTCAAACTGCACCTGGCGATTTCCCCATTGGGCACACTGGTTGTAACCTGGCTTCTGGCTCTTTCCGCCGGCGCAGCTCGATGGTGGGACAACCGGGAACACCTGGAACTCACAGGACAGGCAGTGCCATTGGGAGGGATCCTTTACGGATCATCCATCCTCGTTCTGGAGGTAACGGTCAGGATGCTCTGGGCATTGGCGCAACGCCAGAAGGATATCATCAAGGCCAGAGAGGAAGGCCGCGAAGAGGGCCGCGAGGAAGGCCGCGAGGAAGGCAGGGAAGAGGGCCGCGAAGAAGGCCGCGAAGAAGGCGTCGAGGCAACGATAGAGAAGCTTCTTGCGCGGGGCGTTGAACTCCCCCCGGAAGTCTTGAACGATGTCCGGGGGAACGGGCAGCGCTAGCGCTTTCCACCGGGCGGGAGCGACCGCCTGCCAGGACAGGCAGTGCCATTGGGAGGGATCCTTTACGGATCATCCATCCTCGTTCTGGAGGTAACGGTCAGGATGCTCTGGGCATTGGCGCAACGCCAGAAGGATATCATCAAGGCCAGAGAGGAAGGCCGCGAAGAGGGCCGCGAGGAAGGCAGGGAAGAAGGCGTCGAGGCAACGATAAAGAAGCTTCTTGCGCGGGGCGTTGAACTCCCCCCGGAAGTCTTGAACGATGTCCGGGGGAACGGGCAGCGCTAGCGCTTTCCACCGGGCGGGAGCGACCGCCTGCATGGGGGCGGCGCTCCCGTGGAACTTGTGGATACCAAAGTGATACAGGAGTGACCGCCCGCATGGGGCGACGCTTACTGTTCCAGGTATTCCAGAAACTCATCGTAGGCGGCGAACCGGGCCACGGTTTTCAAGAACTCCCCCAGCGAATCGCTTCGCTCTCGAAGCTCGCGCAACTGCCCTTCGATGGGACTGACCGAGGCGGCGCTGGTAGCATACGAGCCATGGAAGGCAAAGAAAGCCTGGTTGATTTTGCGTATCCGGTAGCCATGTTCCAACAAGTCGAGGCGGCGCTGCTCCATGTATCCCTCAGCCTCTTCGATGCGGCCCTCGGCAAGCAGTTCTTCGGCGCGCCGGCGGGTTTCACGCATCTCATCGTTGAAGTCGAAGGCCTCAGGGTCCCGTTCGGCAGGCGGTGCAGGCGGCTTCCGGTCGAACTTGACCCCGGTCATTGCTTCATAGGCTCGATCGCCGATTTCCCAGCCCCCCAGCGTGGCAGCCGTCTCGTTGAGCGTGGTCATGTCGGCGCTGTCCCAGAAATGCTGGCCCAGAGGCTGGAAGAAGAACCAGTTGTGCAGCCATTCGTGAGCCACGGTGGTGATGGCATGATGCATACTGGACACCGACGATACCACTGAGGGATACGTGCCTATCCCGCCCGTGTTCTCCACGATTGCCGACAGGTTGCGCTCCTCCAGAATCTGATATTCCAGCGAAGCTCGCTCGTCGCTGCCGATGCCGTGGCGGAGCAGGATGTTGCTCTGGCGGGAAATGCGGTCGCGGGGTGATGTCACCAATAGCGCAGGAGAACGGTCGAAGACTGTGTCCACCGGAGGCAGGACTACGCCGATGCGCGATGCGAATCCCTCCTCGATCAGGATTGCGCTTATCTCTTCTTCCACGGCCTGCTCGACCTCAGGCTGGATTTTTGCCCTGCGCTCTTCTATTTTGCCAATCCGGTCTCGGATGCCCGCCTTTTCATAAGACCCTTCAGTAAGCAGAAGGTCTGATTCCAGGCGCCGCAACTCTTCTCCCAGGGTGAAGAATTCCTGCGTAAGAGAGATGCGCTCTTCCCGGGACAATGGGGAGTTCCACGGCAAAAAGCTGTTCAACTGGCGATGCCATTTGTCGGTAATGTTCCCCAGTTCCCACGCCAGAAGGTTGAAGCGATAGGAGGCGATTGCCGCCTCTGTAGCTGTGGGCCGGTAGTCCTGCCCCGCCCACAGCAACAGAGCGGCGATCGTTCCGCCCAGGATCCCGCGCATGAACGCCCGAACCACGGAACGGAGAATCGCAGGAGCCCTGCCCGACGCCCGGTTCTCGGGCAGGACCGCTGAATTCATGCCCGCCAGTTCCGTAGCACTCTTCCCCGGCTCGGCGTCAAATCGGGCAGGGACAATCAGGCCAGAACCCGGTAGCAATAGCTGGACTCCATCAGGTCTCCCTCCTCGAAACGGGAGAATCGCAGGGGCGAAATGTCTATGGAGGATGCTGCGCCCTCGGCAATCATCTCGGCCATGGTGAGGCCGACCATGGGCGACAGCTTGAAGCCGTGTCCGCTGAAGCCTACCGCGCAGTACAAACCCTCAACGCCCGGTGCCTGGTCAAGAATCGGGTGCCAGTCGGGCGTGGTGGTGAACAGCCCTGCCCAACCGCCCCGGAAGTAAGCGGCAGACATGGCCGGGATGCGCCTTGTCAGCTTCTCCTTGGCTTTTGCCATGTCGTCAGGCCCGGCCATCTGGTTGTAGGTCTCCACGTCGGCCTCTTCGTCGTCGCCAAAGCCCATAAGCGTCATTCGCGGCCCGTCGGGGCGGAAGGAGAACGACTGGGATATATCGCCAACGGCGGGATGCAGGGGCAGCCTGTCGACCGGGCGAGCCAGCGACGCCACCTGGTGCCGCACTGTTACCAGCGGCGCATCCACGCCCACTCCGGCCAGTTCCGCCCTGGCCCACGGCCCGGCGGCCACTACCGCCGCCGGCGTCTCTATGCGCCCCTGCGGGGTGTTAACGGCGCGCACCCGCCCTCTGTCGGCTTCAATGCCCGTGGACGGCAGGCCCAGGTTTACATCGGCCCCCATGTTTCTGGCAGCGTTGGCGTAGGACGACGTCACAAGATAGGGGTCGGCATAGCCCGACTGCGGCTCCCAGCCCATAGCCTCGTCTTCGGTAACCGAAACCATCGGGGCGATGTCGCGCAAGTCTGCGGCGGTAACGGCCATAGTGTCGATGCCCAGGCCGGACTGCATAGCGCAGTTGCGCTCGAGGCCAGGGCGGTCTTCCTCTTTGACTACTACCAGATAGCCGGTCTCCGTGAAGCCCGACGGCCCTCCCACTATTTCCTCAAACCGGGTGAATATCTTAAGGCTCTCCCAGGCCATCATGGCCGTTACGGGGTTGGAGTAGTGCATCCGGCAGATAGACTGGCTGCGACCAGTGGAGCCTCCGTTCAGGATGTCCTTCTCCAGCAGCACGGTGTTGGTTATGCCCAGCCGCGCCAGGTTGAAGAGGATGCTGCATCCCATCACGCCTCCGCCGATTACCACTACGTCTGCCGTCTTCCTCATATCGCTCTGCCTCCTGCCTGCCCTATTGCCGGCTTAAACTTACCCGCATGGCTGGAGATTGGCAAGGATGCTCATATATTCTGGCTCATGGCTGCCGGATCGCCTTTTGAGCCTTAAATGGAGCAGATACGAATGTCCGGGAATTTCGCATCACTGGTTGACGCTCTCCAAACGAAGGAGTATATTGTGCATGTGAATAATATCTGGCGCGCAACATCTGCCTGTTGCTCTTGTCCGCCCACATAGGCGGGAAGATGTTGTCGCGTCTGCGCTCCGGCGCATACAGACCCAAACTTTATTGCCCGCCGATCAGGATGAAGTCGGCGGGTTTTTCTTTTGTCAAAATTTTGGCCCAGTGTTCGGAGAGGAGAAATTGAGCAGCCAAACTACTAGCCAGCAGCGCACTCTGGAAGACATCCATCGCGACAGCCTGGAACTGTCCAAGACATCGGAATCAATCATACCGTTCATGGACGAAGAAGTAGTGCGGCTGGAGGAAGGGTCGGCCGCCTTTGAGTCCGGGGAGTTGGACAACGCTGCGTTCACTCCCTTCCGGTTGAGGCAGGGAGTCTATGGGCAGCGTCAGCCCGACGTTCAGATGATCCGCGTCAAGATTCCCGGCGGCATTCTCACGCCGGAGGCTATGGAGGGGCTGGCCGAGGTGGCCGACAAGTACGCCCCGCTGGGCAAAGGCCACATCACTACCCGCGAGAACGTGCAGTTCCACCACATACCATTGGGCCGGTGTCCCGAGGCGCTGCGGCTGCTGGGCGCGGCAGGGCTCACCACCCGCGAGGCCTGCGGCAACACGGTGCGCAACGTGGTCGGCTCGCCTTACGCCGGTGTCGACCCCGAGGAAGTCTTTGATCCCACACCCTACCTCGCCGCCTATGTTCGCTTCGGCGTCAGGCACCCCATCACCCAGAATTTCCCCCGAAAGTTCAAGTCGGCCTTCACCGGCACCGACGCCCGCGATCACGTTTCAGCGGCCATCCAGGACCTGACCTACGTATCTCAGGCGCGGGTAGTGGACGGAGCGGAGCAACGGGGCTTCAAGGTCTTCTGCGGCGGCGGAACCTCCATCATGCCCCGGCTGGCCAGGCCGCTGTATGAGTTCGTGCCGACTTCCGACTACCTGCGAGTAGCTCTGGCCGTTTGGACGGTGTTCAACAACGCGGATATGCTCCGCAAGAACCGCATGATGGCCCGCCTCAAGGTTCTGATCGACCGCATCGGCCTTGACGAGTTCCGAATGATGGTTGACGCCGAGCTGGAGAAAATCGGCCCCATCGACCCCGCTCCATTTATGGAGATTGACGACCTGCTTCGGGAAATCCCGCCCGCGGCTCCTGCCCCCAACGGCGCCGGAACCTCCGGGCAGTTCCGCAAATGGCGCGAGACCAATGCAGTGTCGCAGCGGCAGGATGGCTACTACGCCGTCATCGTCAAGCCGGAGCGCGGCAACCTCGACGGGCCGCAGTTCCGCGCCATCGCCGACATCATGCGCCGCTATACCGGGGGCCGGGCCCGGGCCACGCAGGAGCAGAACCTGGTGCTGCGCTTTATCCCCGAGGGCTTCCTGCACAACGTCTGGCAGGAACTGGACAGAATCGGGCTGGCCGAGGCCGACGCCCGCGCCATCACCAACGTCGTGTCCTGCCCCGGCACCGACAGTTGCAAGCTGGGCATCACGTCTTCCATGGGCCTGGCCAAGGCGCTGCGAAACGAGATGGACGGGTGGGGCGGTGATCTGCTCGACGACCAGGGCGTGAAGGACATCCGCATCAAGATGTCGGGCTGTCCCAATGGCTGCGGCCTGCATCACATCGCCAACATCGGCTTCCACGGCGCAGCGCTGAAGGGGCCGGACGGCCAGCAGGCGCCGGCATACGAGCTGTTCCTGGGCGGCAACTACGGCGACAACCGCGTCGAGGACTCCCGCATAGGCGCTCGCATTCCGAGGGTTAAAGTGCCGGCCAAGGCCGCTCCCGGCGTTCTGAAGACCATCGTCACCTACTACAAGGACAACCGCACCGACGATTCGGAGAAGTTCAATCAGTTCCTCGACCGCGTGGGGCTGGAAGAGCTGACCAGAGTGGCCGTCGCCGCCGAGGAATCGGCCCAGGCGGCTGCCCCCGGATCCGACCTATACGTCGATTGGGAGCGCACCAACCTGTACAAGCTGGAACGGGGCGAAGGCGAGTGCGCCGTCTAGCCCTCCCGCCTTCGTTTGGCCGGTCTTACGCCGGCCGATGGATGCCCAAGTCCGTTCGTTTCTTTCTTATCAGGAGAGCGAACGGACCGCTTTCCCGGGAACCCGGATAAAAACCTTGAACAGGTCAGGGGGGAACTTGACGACAACGCTGGGGGGCAAGGTCATAGCCTTCGTCGAAGCTCGGATGCAATCGGAGATGGGGGCGCTGATAGAGCGGCGCGGCGGCGTTCCGCTGGCCGCGCCGGTATTGCAGGAAATCTGCCGCACCGGCGCGCCGGAGGTCGCCGCACTGATCGACGACCTGTGCAGCGGGCGTGTGGACATCGCCGTGCTCCAGACCGGAGCGGGAACGAAAGCCCTGTTCGAGGCGGCTGAGGCCCAGGAACGCCTGCCGGAGCTGCTGGCCTCCCTGGAGCGGATCACCGTCATCGCCCGCAGCCCCAAGCCCGCAGCCATCCTGCGCCGCAGCAAGGTGCGCATCGACCTGATGCCTCCGGAGCCATTCACCACAGAAGACCTGCTTGCCGCTGTTGAAGGGATCCGGTTCTCCGGCCGCCGGGTTGCGGTGCAGGCCTATGGCGGCCCCAATAATCTGCTCGCGAGGACGCTGCGGGAGCGGGGGGCCGATGTTCGCGAGGCATCGCTGTATAGCTGGGGCCTGCCCGAAAACGTGTCGCCGGTGCGGGAGATGATCCGTCGGCTGGATGCCGGTGAAGTCGATGCCGTGGCTTTCACCAGTCAGCCGCAGGTGTCTAACCTGCTGGCCATCGCCGCCATGTCGGGACAGGAGGGCATTCTGCGCCGCTGCCTGAACTCGGATACGGTTGCAGTGGCGTCGGTGGGGCCGGTATGCACAAAACGCCTGCTTCAGAACGGCCTGAAAGTGGACATTGAGCCGGAGCATCCCCACATGGGCAATATGGTGCTGGCCCTGGCAGAGCATTTCCAGAGGCGGGAGCAATCCGCTCCCGGAACCTGGACGTCCGGCGAGAGAGGTCCGGCGAGGCTGCAGTATCCCGCGGCGACGAGTTAATCGTCGGGGTCGATATAGCGGCCTCTCCACATCCTGGGTGAGGGACTGCCGCCGGCCGCGGCGCGGGGCGCGCGGTAATACATCGCATAGCCGCCCGCCAGCAGCGCAACCCCGGCCAGGAACAAATAGAGCCCGCCGACGTTGGCAACGGCTGCAACCGCCACGGCAATTATGCCCGCCAGCAACACGATCTTATAGCTGATAGCTATCCTGGGAAGCGCAATCCTGCGCCGCGGCGGCTTATCCTGGCTCTGCGAAGGTTCATGCGACGGCTTCTCTCCGGCCTTCTTGAGTATCTCCTCGATTTCCTTTTCGTAGCGATGCTGGTTCATGGCAGTCGCCGCCCCGAAAGACTTCTTCCTGTAACAGTATCAGGTAAATGTCCATTCTAACCCATCACAAGCCTGAGCACAGGTCACATCGGGCGGCCGTTCAGGAAGCATCCCCCTCTGCCTGGGAGCAGGAACGCAGCGGGCTGCGCCGGGAGGTCCCAGCCGTCAGCCGAAGCGGCCTGTGATGTATGCTTCGGTACGCTCGTCCTGAGGATTGGTGAAGATGCGGCTGCTGTCGTCGAACTCCACTAGGAAGCCGCCGATGCTGCGCTCATCGCTGAGCAGGAAAGCGGTTTTATGAGACACCCGGGCCGCCTGCTGCATGTTGTGGGTAACGATGATGATGGAATACTCCTGGCTCAGCTCGTGCATCAACTGCTCTATGGCCAGGGTGGCGATGGGGTCCAGGGCAGAGCAGGGCTCATCCATCAGAATGACGCTGGGTTCCACGGCCAGGGCGCGGGCGATGCACAGGCGCTGCTGCTGGCCGCCCGAGAGGGCCAGGGCGCTGCTGGACAGGCGATCCTTCACCTCGTCCCACAAGGCGGCGCCTACCAGGGAACGCTCCACCAGCTCGTTCATGTTGCCGCGAAAACCGTTGATGCGAGGCCCGAAGGCTACGTTGTCGTATATGGACTTGGGGAAGGGATTGGGGCGCTGGAACACCATGCCTATCAGGTAGCGGATCTCAGTGGGGTCAACGTGCGGCTCGTAGATGTTGCGCCCCTCGAATATCACTCGCCCGGTGACCGAGGCCGTCGGCACCAGGTCGTTCATCCGGTTGAAGCTGCGCAGCAGCGTGCTTTTGCCGCATCCGGAGGGGCCTATGATGGCCGTGATCCGGTTCCGGGGAACGTCCATAGTAACGTTGTTCACCGCCGGCTTGACGCCGTAGAACACGCTCAGGTCATCGGCTTTGATGATGATCTCGTTATCTTGCAAAGCGCTATCCTTCCAGCCGGTTTTGGAACCTGTTGCGAAGGAACACGGCCAGGGCGTTCATCATCAGCAACAGAACCAGCAGCACAATGATACCCGCCGCCGCCGCCTCATGGAACCCTGCCTGGGGGCGCGAAACCCAGTTGAATATCTGTATGGGCAGCACGGTGAAGCGGCTCAGCGGCCCGTCGGGCGCGAAGGGAACGAAGGTCAGCGCGCCCATGGCTATCAGCGGCGCCGTCTCGCCGATGGCCCGGCTCACCGCCAGAATCACGCCGGTCAGGATGCCGGGAAAGGCCTGGGGCAGCACCAGATGCCGCACCACCTGCCAGCGCGTTGCTCCCAGCCCGAAGCCGCCCTCGCGCAGCGAGGCGGGTACAGCGCGGATAGCCTCGCTGGAGGCCACGATTATGATGGGCAGCACCAGCAGCGCCAGCGTAAAGCCGCCGGCCAGCACGCTGCGGCCCAGCTCCATCATGCGCACGAATATCTCGAGGCCGAGCAATCCATACACTATGGAAGGCACGCCGGCCAGGTTGGCGATGTTGATGCGGGCAAGCTGCGCAAACCTGCTGCGACGAGCATATTCTTCCAGGTATACTGCCGCCGCCACGCCCAGCACGAAGGACGTGAAGCCTGCAATGCCGACAACGTAAACACTGCCCAGAAGCGCGGCGTGGATGCCCGCCTGCTCAGGATGCCGCGAGGGGAAGGATGTGATGAAGTCCCAGTTGACGCGGGCGTATCCCTGAGCGCCCAGATATACCAGCAGCACCCCCAGCATCCCCAGGGAGACAAGCACCGCCAGCAGACAAAGAGCGTAGAAGGCTCGCCCTTTCATAATGCGCCGGCGCTTCCGTCTCTCATACGACAGACGGTCGAACTCTACTGGAGTCATCAGAGCCACTATTCGTACTCCTCACGGAACCGGCGCACCACATACTGGCTGAGCAGGTTCATAACCAGCGTCATGGCGAAGAGCAGCAGGGCCACGGCGAATATCGTTTTGTATTCCAGCGTGCCGGTAGGGGTGTCGCCCAGGCTCACCTGAACGATATAAGCGGTCATGGTTTCGATGGGAACAAAGGGGTTCAGGGTGAAGTTGGGCGTTTGACCGGCGGCTATGGTTACAATCATCGTTTCGCCAATGGCCCGGGAGACGGCGAGTATAAAGGCGGAAACAATTCCCGAAAGGGCCGCCGGAACCACCACGCGGGTAGAGACCTCCAGCCGGGTCGCTCCCAGCGCGTACGACGCCTCTCGCAGCGAGCGCGGCACGGCCCGCATGGCGTCTTCCGACAGGCTGGCCACCATGGGCAGGATCATTATGCCCATCACGATGGAGGCGCTCAGTGCGTTGAAAACGAATATCTCCCTGTTTATCAGGACAGGGGCGACGGCCTGGAGGATGGGCGTTACGAACAGCAGGGCGAAGTAGCCGTATACCACGGTGGGGATGCCCGCCAGCACCTCCATCACCGGCTTGACCACCCGCCGCACCGGCTCCGGCGCATACTCGCTGAGGAAGATGGCGCTGAGCAGGCCAAGGGGGAGGGCCACAGCCATCGAGAGAACAGCGGTTAGGAAGGTGGCGCTGACCAGGGCCAGAACGCCGAAGTGCTTGGACTGGAAGAGAGGGGTCCAGCGGGTGCCGGTAATGAACTCTATGAAGGATACTTCGCCGAAGAACTGGAGAGCCTGGAAAAGGAGAACGAAGATTATGCCTGCGGTGGTGAGAACGGACATCATAGCGCAGACAACCATGATGACCGTAATGACCCTTTCGGGGAGTACCTTCCGCCATCTGGCTCGAAGGGCCCGACCTTCGGGTTTATACAGGTTCGGGCTGGAGCTCATATCTTCCAGGGGAATATCGCCGGCCACAGTTCAACCTTCTCTGGACATCATCCGGCTTTGCGGAGAATAGGATTGAAGAAGGGCGGAAAAAACGCCCCCCGGAAACTGCGTCCGGCGAGCGACCTAGGGAAACCTCTGGAGCCTTATTCTCATAACGAAACGATTGTATCCTGCCCCGGACGGCTTCGCAACCCGCCGCGGCGCGTATTTTGCGGTTTGTTAAGGCTCCTGTCTGCGCCTGCCCGGAGCTGGCGTTGTATTGATCCGCGACGCCTGCTTGCGGGAGTTTGCCCGGAGCTGCCCGGTAGCCGGAACTTTCGATCAAGTTCTGCTCCGGGGATGAGAAACTGTATACTGGAGCAGAGCGGCGGCGCGCCATTTCAGGCGCGGAGGCGCCCGCCTCGCTCAGTCCCAGTCTGCTCCCCATCCTGGCACGCCATTTCAGGCACGGAGGCGCCCGTTGAGCCAGCAGTTGTTGTTGAGCGTTGTAGACCAGTCGCCAGTGAAGGCCGGAGCCACCGCCGGGGACGCCCTGCGGGAGACCATCGAGCTGGCGGCGACGGCGGAAGAGCTGGGCTATCATCGCTACTGGCTGGCCGAGCATCACAGCCTGCCCAACTTCGCCGGCACCAGCCCCGAAGTGCTCATCGGTCACGTTGCCGCCCGCACCAGGAAAATCCGCGTCGGCAGCGGCGGCGTCATGCTCTCTCACTACAGCGCCCTCAAGGTGGCCGAGAACTTCCGTATGCTGGACTCGCTGCACCCGGGCCGGATCGACCTGGGAATCGGGCGGGCGCCGGGAAGCGACCAGATAACCGCCGCGGCGCTTTCCTTCCCCAGCCACCCCAGAGAGATTCGCCACTTCCCCCGGCAGGTGGTGGACTTGCTGGGCTACCTGCGCGGCGAGATGGAAGACGGCCACATCTTCTCGCAGATACAGGCCGGCCCTGACCGGGAGCCGTCTACCGCTCCTGAGGTATGGCTGCTGGGGTCGCGCTACGAGAGCGCCTACATGGCGGCGCAACTGGGGCTGCCCTTCGCCTATGCCCATTTCTTCGGCATCGCCGTGGAAGAGGGCCCGGCCATCGCCGCCAACTACCGCCAGCACTTTAAGCCGTCTCAATACCTGTCGGAACCGAAGGTCAACGTGGGCGTGCACGTAGTCTGCGCCGAGACCGGGGAACAGGCGCAGCGGCTGGCCGGCCCTCGCAATCTGGCCCGCCTGCAAAACATCACTGGACGCGCCAGGGGCATCCCCTCCGTCGAAGAAGCGTCGGCCTACCAATACACCGCCGACGAATACCGCTTCGTGCAGCAGTACGCCCAGGTCTGCATAGACGGAGACCCGCAGCAGGTCAAGGCAGGGCTGGACGAAATCGCCGGCATGTACCAGACCAACGACCTGAGCATTGTCACCATCTGCCACGACTACGCCGACCGCCGCCGCAGCTACGAGCTGGTGGCCGGGGCGTGCGGGCTTTCAACCCTTTCATCCACGGATGCCCCGCAGACGCCATAGAGATTCAGATGGGAATTCAGCCGGGTTGGAAATAAGCCCTGCGAGAAGCGAAATCGGTTTTGGAATCTGCACTAGAGATTCAGCCGGGTTGGAAATACTCTTGCGGCTATGCTGCCGTCCGTCAATAAAGTTTGTATCCGCAGCCCAGGCAGTGGAAGTGCATCTGCTTGAAAATGTGCCATCCGTACAGCTTATTGCAGAAGGGGCAGTACAAAGTGCTGCCGTGCTGGCTGGGGAGCTTGCTGCACCTGGCGCACGCCACCTGCTCCGGCGGCCCGGTATGGTATGCAGGGCGAGGCGGGCCGCCGGCGGGCGCAGTTTCGGCGGGATAGTGATGATGGTGAATCTCAACCACCCGCTCTGCCGGCGCGTTCTGCTGTATGGGATACGCCCCTCCGTGCGGCTCGCGGGTTGGCCGGGCTAACGCGCCCGATTCGCCCTTCGGCGGGATTTCGCTCTGTGGGCGACCCCAAAATTCCGGCGCAGGCCTGTAAGGAAATTCTTGCCCGGCGCCGGGAACAGGGGCCGGGATGATTTCCACCGTCCCGCTCGGCGCCATCGGTCGGCAGGATTCGCATTGCGGTTCGGATGAGGGACGCCCGCAATCGCGGCAGAACCTGACCGCTCTGCCTTTCTGCCGACATTCCGGGCATTCATCGGCCTCATCAGACCAGTAACCCCGCCTTTCGCAGACTTGACAGATTCGCATCTTGCAGACGCCTCCATATTGATATTGATGAAGTGTTGCCAAAGCCTTTGCGGTTAACCTAGGCTCCCGGCGCCATAACGGTAATGGCGTGACGATGGGACCGCATATTGTCGCCGATAGCGAAGGGAGCCACCACCGGATGCTGCAGCCCGGCGAGGCGGCGGCGCTCCAGAGCGGCCCGGCACTCTTCGGGGCTGCCCACCACCGCCACCTGATCCTGCATCTCCCGGGTGATGGCTTGAGAGGCGCGGGCGAGGTCGTTGGCGGCCAGGGCATCGGCGGCCTCGGCCATCTCGTCGCCGAAACCCGTCTCCGCGAAGAAGCTGCGGTAGAAGGCATTGCTGGCGTAGCGGGCCACTTGTCCCCGCAGCGATGCCCGCACCGCTTCTTCGTCGCTTCCTTCTTCATCGCTTCCGGGGGCCACGCGAACGTAGCCTGCAATGTCAATCTCCGACGGGTCTCGGCCTGCCTTCTTCGCGCCTCGTTCGACGTGCCGGACAGCCTGATCGATAAAACTCTCGGCGGTCCAGTTCATCAGCACGCCGTCGGCCATCTCCCCGGCCAGTTCCAGCATCTGAGGCCCCAGCGCGGCAATGTATATGGGCACCCGCTCCCGTGGCGCGGCCCCGCCCAGCGACGCTGAGGCGACGTTGAAGTGACGCCCCGCAACGGCCACAGTGTCGCCCGCCAGCAGCCCGCGCACGATGCTGATGGTCTCGCGCAGGCGGGCCATAGGCTGGCGGAAGGGCACGCCATCGCGCCCCTCTACGGTGGGGCGGTGTCCCACGCCGAGGCCCAGGATGAAGCGGTCGCCGGATACGGCGGCCATCCCTGCGGCGCCCATAGCCGTGTTGGCGGCGGTGCGGGCGTAGATGGGCAGTATGCCGGTGCCCAGCCGCACCCGCCCGGTCTTTGCGGCTATGCAGGCGAGGGAAGTCAGCGAATCGCGCCCTCCGCCCTCGGGAACCCAGACGGTCTCGTAGCCCAGATCTTCCGCCAGCTTCCCCAGTTCCTGGTAGTCCTGCGGGCTAAGCGACGGGTCGTTTTCGAGTCGCACTCCATATTGCGGCATGATTGTTGCGTCCTTTCGGGAATTTATGTCCTTTTGGAAAGAAGCTGCCGCCATTGGCAACCCCGAGGCTGGCAGCCAGGGTTTCCTGAGAAGCTTCCTACACTCCCATCTGCGAGGCCAAATCCCGGAAGTCCGCCGCCACAACGTCGAAGGACGGGTCCGGCGCCGGGTCCGGGCTGCGGTCGGGGCCGAACTCCATAGGCCGGGGAACAAAGGCCGTCTTGAGGCCCTGCGCTCCGGCGGCCAGCAGGTCGTTCTGGTGGGCCGCCACCATCATCACCTGTTCCGGGTGCAGTCCCAGCAGCTCTGCGCCCGTCAGATAGGTCCTGGGGTCTGGCTTGTAGGCCTGGGCCAGCTCTGCGCCCAGAATCACATCCCACGGCAGCCCGGCATACTTGGCCATATTGGTCATCAGAGCCACGTTGCCGTTGGACATAGTGCCGATGATGTACCTGGCCTTGAGCCGGGACAGCCCAGCCGGAGCGTCGGGCCACGGGTCGAGATGATGCCAGGCCAGGGCAAGCCCGTCGATAGCGCGCTCGCCAACGCCGCTGATGCCGAACTCTTCCAGCAGCTCCACCAGCCCCATGCGGTGCAGCGCGTCCAGCTTGGTCCAGGGAAGATCGCCGGTGCGCACCTTGTTCATGTAGGGCTGGTACTTGCCGCGCCAGCCGTCGGCAAAGGCCGCCCAGTCGGCCTCGACGCCATGCTCGGCGCCGAAGGCGGCGGCGTGTCGGGTAATCGAACTGCGCCAGTCGACCACCGTGCCGAATACATCAAAGACCAGCGCCTTAACCTCGACCTTGTGCATTTCCTTTCTCCTCAGTTGCGGCTCTAGAAGGACGCGCCGATGCCAAGCAGGATTTCGGCCAGTTCCCGGGGGTGGCTGACCATGGGATCGTGCCCGGAATCGAGATGGTACATTCCCCAGCCAGACTCCCGGGCGCGGTCGGCCACCGGCTGAAAGCCGGCCTCCTCGCCGACGATGAAGCTGCGGGGAATGTCGCGGGCCGCCGGGTTGCCGACGCACACCGGCGCAGACATGGCGGCGACGGGTTGCGGGGTCACTCTCCCGAACATCCACTCGCGGTCGGCAGCGTCCGGGATGCCCCAGCGGCGGCTAATCTCTTCGGGCGAGGCCGGCGACGGCAGGTAGCCCTCGCCGCGCTCGACATGGCCCTGCACCCAGGCGGCGAACTCAGGCCCCCGCACCGGAACGAGCTGGTCGGCCATGCACTCGCCGTCGCTGGGGATAACGCCGTTGATGTAGACCAGATGCGAGAGACGTTCCGGGCATACTTCGGCCACGCCGGTAATGACCATGCCGGCGTAGGCATGGCCGACCAGAAAAACATCGTCCAGCGATTCATACTCCAATACCCGGGCTACATCCCGGATATGCAGATCAAGATTGACCTGCGAGGGGTGCAGCAGCTCCGTCAGGTGGGCCCGATCGCCCAATCCGCTGAGCGTGGGCGTACAGACCACTGCGCCGGTTCTGCGGAGCAAAGGCGCGACCTTGTTCCAGCACCAGCCGCCGTGCCAGGCCCCATGCACCAATACGAACGTCGCCAAGCCGGTCCTCCGTGGAAGGCGGAATTCTCCAGATTGCGATTGGTCTGCGCTAGTATATCGCAATACGCCCCGCTACAGGCCAGAATCTCTGGAGGCAGGCAGACGAAACGGCAATATAGGGTAATTATTGACGCAGCCCCAGGAAGCGACGCCCCGCCATCGGCGGGCCTGGCAAAGCTGCTCCCCCGGCCAGTTATGCCCATACGATGGCGGGGTATCTGCCGAACCGCCGGCCCGCGTATGCTCATGGCAGGCGCAATGCGCCGGCGACGGACAAAGCGATGATGGCCTAGCACGGCGGAATCACAACCCCGGACTTGGGCCGAATCAGTCATGCGGCTCTGCGCCGTCTCCGGAGAGGCGCATGGCGACCGGGGGAGAGGAAGGGCGACGGGGAGGCTCTGCAGCGGATTGGGTAATCCGCTTCTCCGGGGAACCCTGGCCAAGAGGGACCGGGGGAAGGAAGCAGGGGCGCACGTCTGTGCGCCCCAAACGGCGTGACGCCGATGAAGCACGCCCCGTCTAGGCGCTGACGGCGGCGGCCTGTTGCTGCACCTCGTTGTAGTCCGGCTCGTTGAGAGGGGACTCCCCCACCCACTTGTAGCGGATGATGCCCTGACCGTCGATGATGAAGACGGCGCGCTGGGAGGCAATATAGCCTTCAATGCCCGCCAGGTTGGGCAGAGCAACGCCGTAGGCGTTGACCACCGTGCGGTTGAAGTCGCTGAGCAGCGTGAAGTTGAGATTGTTCTGGTCGGCCCATGCTTTCTGGGCGAAGGGAGGGTCAACGCTGATGCCGTAGACCGTGGCGTTGATGGAGTTGAAGGCGTCGGCCCTGTCGCGGAAGCTGCACATCTCGGTAGTGCAGACTCCGGTGAACGCGCCGGGGAAGAAGGCCAGAACTACCGTCTGGCCGCTATGGTCCGCCAGGTTGCGAACCTGCCGGTCGAAATCGTAGAGGCCGAGTTCAGGGGCAGGCTGTCCAACATCGGCTGCCATTGATGTTCCTCCAAAACAGGTTAGTGATAGCGTCATCTTAACATACGCGTCAGCCCGCCCCTAACTACCCGGAGAGCGCCGGGATGATATGATGAACTGCGAGCATATCGGAACCGGAAAGGAAACGGCCGGGCCTGAAACTGCGGCGGCGAGGGGATTAACGTCCAGCCCCGCTGCGCAGCCCGGAACTGCCGGAAGTCAAGCGGAAGTCAAGGCCGCGACGGTTCTCTTGTGCTACAATCGCGGGGCCGCCGGGCAAAGGAGCCCTACGATACGGAGCAGGCTTCGCTTATGTATTTTGACTCCCGACGCAGCGCCGTTCTGTCTCTCAACGGCATGGTGGCCACCAGCCAGCCGCTGGCGGCCATGGCCGGCTTGCAGGCGCTTATGGACGGCGGCAACGCGGTAGACGCGGCCATCACCGCCGCCGCCGCGCTCAACGTGGTCGAGCCCAACTCCACCGGCATAGGCGGCGACCTGTTCGCACTGGTCTGGAGCGGGAAAGAGAAATCGGTGCGAGCTCTCAACGGAAGCGGACGCGCCCCATTCGATTCCAGCATCGAGAAGCTGACATCGCAGGGTTATCGGGCCATGCCCGGCGCAGGGCCTTACTCGGTAACCGTGCCGGGAACAGTCCACGGCTGGGAGACGCTGCGGGCCGAGTGCGGCTCCATGCCCCTCTCGCGCCTTCTGGGGCCGGCCATTCACTACGCTGAGAACGGCTTCCCCGTCTCCGAGGTTATCGCCTCCCAGTGGGAGAACTCCCTGACCAAGTTGCAGGCGTATCCTTCGGGGCAGGAGATGCTGCTGGACGGCAGCGCGCCCAGGAAAGGCGACCGGATGCGGCTCCCCACGCTGGCAAAAACGCTGCGGGCCGTTGCCGAGGGCGGCTGCGAGGCCTTTTACTTCGGCCCCATTGCCGAGAAGATGGCTTCTTTCGTACAGGAGCACGGAGGCTGGCTGACCACCGACGACCTGGCCGCTCACACGTCGGACTGGGACGAGCCGGTCACCACCAGCTACCGGGGCGTCACCTGCTGGGAGTGCCCGCCCAACGGGCAGGGCATCGCCGCTCTGGAGGCGCTGAACATCGCGGAGGGCTTCGACATCGGGGCTATGGGAGCGCAGTCGGCAGACGCATATCACCACCTGATCGAGGCCATGCGGCTGGCCTTCGCCGACGCTTATAGATATGTCGCCGATCCGCGCGTGGCGGATGTACCCACCGAACAGTTGGCATCCAAAGAATATGCGGATCAGCGCCGGAAGCTGATCGACCCCCGCAGCGCAATGGTAACAACTCCCTACGGGCGGCCCATTCCCGGCGGCGATACGGTATACGTCAGCGCCGTCGATGGCCAGGGCAACGCCTGCTCGCTGATAAACAGCATCTTCTCAGACTTCGGATCGGGGATGGTAGCGCCCGGCACCGGCATTGTGCTGCACAACCGCGCCGGGCTGTTCTCGCTGGACGCCGCGCACCCCAACGCCCTTTCTTCAGGCAAGCGGCCCTACCACACTATCATCCCGGGGCTGGCTACCCAGGACGGCGAGCTGCTCTACTGCTACGGCATGATGGGCGCGTTCATGCAGCCCCAGGGGCATCTGCAACTCATCAGCAACATGGTCGACCACGGCATGGACCCACAGCAGGCCATCAACGCTCTGCGGTTTATGGTGGGCAATGACCAGGTTCTGCTGGAAGAAGGCATCAGCCCAGACGTCGCCCGCGAGCTGCGACTGCGGGGCCACAAGCTGGGCCTGGTGGCCGGCCGTTCGCGGGTGTCCATCGGCGGAGCGCAGGTCATCATGCGCAACCACCAAACCGGCGTGCTTCAGGGCGGCACCGAACCTCGCAAGGACGGCGCAGTCGTGGGCTGGTAGCCACGACGAAAGTAATGCAAGACCGCAAGAGTCATCTCGTCATTCCCGCGAAGGGTGACTCCAGAGCAGACAGACCTGGCCGCCTTGATCCCCGGCGCAGGAGATGAACATGGCCGAAGCCAGGAGCGACCGCAGCTTCTACCGGAACTACTACCGGGAAATCGACGTGCTGCACGGACTGCAATCCACTCCCTCGGAGCGCGACTGGCTCTTGACAACGCCCAAGGGCGACGTGAAGCAGTCGGACATCGTGCTGTACCTGGGCTGCAACGTGATGCGCACGACGCACCTGGTGCGGACGGTGATGGACGTATTCAAACTGCTGGACGTGAACTTCACGGCGGTGGGCGGCGCAGCTTACTGCTGCGGCATACAGCACCACCAGCGCGGCGACGAAGCGTCGGCGAAGTCCGTCGCGGCTGCGACTGCGGCCAACTTCCGCAAGTTCCAGCCGGAGCAGGTGGTGATGTGGTGTCCTTCGTGCATATTCTTCTATGACGACATCATGGATATGCGCGAGGGCTTCTCCTTTCAGCACGTGACCGAGTACCTGGCGCATAACCTGGACAAGCTGAGCTTCCAGCCCCAGCCGGCAACTACGGTGTCGCTGCATTACCATGCCGGCCGGACGCAGTCCAACGCAGAGGCGCAAAGCGCGCTGAAGCTGCTGCGGAGTCTGCCCGGCGTAACGGTGCGGGACATTGGCGGCGACCCCCGCTTCGGACGCCACTGCACACCAGCGGTGCGGCAGCAGATGGGGCCGGAGGCCTGGGACGAGATGTGCGGCCAGTGGGCGCAGAAGGCAGTGGACGCCGGCGCCGATACCTATGCCACGCTGTATCACGGCTGCCAGCGCCACATGTGCAGCCTGGAAGCCGACTACCCTCTCCGCATCGAACACTACCTGACGCTGGTCGGTCGCGCCCTGGGCATAGAGTACGATGACCAATACAAGAAACACGTGCTGACAGGAGACCCAGCCGCGGTACTCGCAGAGACAGCCCCCTGCGCTGAGGCCAACGGCATCCCTCTGGATGAAGCTCGGGAGGTCATCGACCGCACATTCCCGGCGCGTTAGCCAATCACGCGCCCCGCTATCGGCCACCTGTTGAAGGGCCGTCGGCTCCGGGCGGGATGCGGCGACAAAGCGAGGCCTCAGGCAGCATATTCGCCAAGGGCTATGGCCTGGCTCAATATTGTTCCGCGCTTTTATTAGCTATGGGCATAGCTAATAAAAGCGCATCTCATAAACGAGCAGACTACACAGATCCGGAACGCCCGACGCCCGCTCTTCGGCTTACTCCTGCCGGTCTCGCCTTGCCAGTTCTTCTTCGAGTTCCCTCACCCTCTCTTCCGCCGCCTGCGCTCGCTCCCTTTCCGCCTGCGCTCGCGCCTTTTCCGCCTGCGCTCGCTCCCTCTCCGCCCGGGCGTTGGCCCTCTCGTCGTCCAGCGTCGGGATGTGCCTGCCCGTGGCCGGGTCAATCCACTCCAACCTTCCCTCATTCCATCTCAGGATGAGGCTCAGCGCTCCGCTGTAACCTTGCAGCTCCCCTGTCTCCAGCTCATCGAGACCGATGGCCTCATAGCGACCGTCCATGAGACGATCTCCCGCCAGCCGGGCGCCATGATACTCCCCTGTCTCGTCGAACCTCCAGTATTCACCTATTCCCAGCGCGGCGTAATCCAGCCTCTTCTGACCCGTGTCTATTCCACCCGTCGATGCCGACGCAACCTCCAGCACGAAATCCGGCGGCTTCCCCTGCTCCGATATGATGTATCCGTTGTTCGCTCGATACTTTTCTCGACTCACGTTGAACGCTATGAGCAGATCCGGCCTTCGGGCCGTCGCCATGTTGGACCCGGGCGTCGCCACCATCCACCTGTCCGCCGCCACAAGAGTGGTCTCAGGAGAACCGAAGTAGTCCGTCAGCAGGTACGCCGCTCCTATTTTGTGCAGATGGTCGAAGGCGGTCACTTCATCCGGCTCTCGATCCGGGGGGTCCGGCAGGCGCTTCGTTGCGCTCCGGGCGGTTGGCTTGGTGGTCATTCTGGCCCTCTTGATCTCCGGCGTTTGGTATCGCTGTACTCCGGCTCCCTTGCATACTCTGAATTTTGCCTTTCTCCGGCGGACGAGGCGACCATACGGGCAGACGGCGCAGTCCCGGTTCGCCCAGCGGTCGCGCTCGGCTTACTCCTGCCGGTCTCGCCTTGCCAGTTCTTCTTCGAGTTCCCTCACCCTCTCCTCCGCAGCCTGCGCTCGTGCCCTCTCCGCCTGCGCTCGCTCCCTTTCCGCCCGGGCGTTGGCCCTCTCGTCGTCCAGCGTCGGGATGTGCCTGCCCGTGGCCGGGTCAATCCACTCCAACCTTCCCTCATTCCATCTCAGGATGAGGCTCAGCGCTCCGCTGTAACCTTGCAGCTCCCCTGTCTCCAGCTCATCGAGACCGATGGCCTCATAGCGACCGTCCACGAGACGATCTCCCGCCAGCCGGGCGCCATGATACTCCCCTGTCTCGTCGAACCTCCAGTATTCACCTATTCCCAGCACGGCGTAATCCAGCCTCTTCTGACCCGTGTCTATTCCACCCGTCGATGCCGACGCAACCTCCAGCACGAAATCCGGCGGCTTCCCCTGCTCCGATATGATGTATCCGTTGTTCGCTCGGTACTTTTCTCGACTCACGTTGAACGCTATGAGCAGATCCGGCCTTCGGGCCGTCGCCATGTTGGACCCGGGCGTCGCCACCATCCACCTGTCCGCCGCCACAAGAGTGGTCTCAGGAGACCCGAAGTAGCCCGTCAGCAGGTACGCCGCTCCTATTTTGTGCAGATGATCGAAGGCGGTCACTTCATCCGGCTCTCGATCCGGGGGATCCGGCAGGCGCTTCGTTGCGCTCCGGGCGGTTGGCTTGGTGGTCATTCTGGCCCTCTTGATCTCCGGCGTTTGGTATCGCTGTACTCCGGCTCCCTTGCATACTCTGAATTTTGCCTTTCTCCGGCGGACGAGGCGACCATACGGGCAGACTACACAGATCCGGAACCCCCGGCGCCCGCTCTTCGGCTTACTCCTGCCGGTCTCGCCTTGCCAGTTCTTCTTCGAGTTCCCTCACCCTCTCCTCCGCAGCCTGCGCTCGTGCCCTCTCCGCCTGGGCGCGGGCTCCTTCCGCCTGCGCACGCGCCCTCTCCGCCTGCGCACGCGCCCTTTCCGCCTGCGCTCGCTCCCTTTCCGCCCGGGCGTTGGCCCTCTCGTCGTCCAGCGTCGGGATGTGCCTGCCCGTGGCCGGGTCAATCCACTCCAACCTTCCCTCATTCCATCTCAGGATGAGGCTCAGCGCTCCGCTGTAACCTTGCAGCTCCCCTGTCTCCAGCTCATCGAGACCGATGGCCTCATAGCGACCGTCCACGAGACTATCTCCCGCCAGCCGGGCGCCATGATACTCCCCTGTCTCGTCGAACCTCCAGTATTCACCTATTCCCAGCACAGCGTAATCCAGCCTCTTCTGACCCGTATCTATTCCACCCGTCGATGCCGACGCAACCTCCAGCACGAAATCCGGCGGCTTCCCCTGCTCCGATATGATGTATCCGTTGTTCGCTCGATACTTTTCTCGACTCACGTTGAACGCTATGAGCAGATCCGGCCTTCGGGCCGTCGCCATGTTGGACCCGGGCGTCGCCACCATCCACCTGTCCGCCGCCACAAGAGTGGTCTCAGGAGACCCGAAGTAGTCCGTCAGCAGGTACGCCGCTCCTATTTTGTGCAGATGATCGAAGGCGGTCACTTCATCCGGCTCTCGATCCGCGGGATCCGGCAGGCGCTTCGTTGCGCTCCGGGCGGTTGGCTTGGTGGTCATTCTGGCCCTCTTGATCTCCGGCGTTTGGTATCGCTGTACTCCGGCTCCCTTGCATACTCTGAATTTTGCCTTTCTCCGGCGGACGAGGCGACCATACGGGCAGACGGCGCAGTCCCGGTTCGCCCAGCGGTCGCGCTCGGCTTACTCCTGCCGGTCTCGCCTTGCCAGTTCTTCTTCGAGTTCCCTCACCCTCTCCTCCGCAGCCTGCGCTCGCTCTCTTTCTGCCTGGGCGCGGGCTCCTTCCGCCTGCGCTCGCTCCCTCTCCGCCTGCGCTCGCTCCCTCTCCGCCTGCGCTCGCTCCCTTTCCGCCTGCGCTCGCTCCCTTTCCGCCCGGGCGTTGGCCCTCTCGTCGTCCAGCGTCGGGATGTGCCTGCCCGTGGCCGGGTCAATCCACTCCAACCTTCCCTCATTCCATCTCAGGATGAGGCTCAGCGCTCCGCTGTAACCTTGCAGCTCCCCTGTCTCCAGCTCATCGAGACCGATGGCCTCATAGCGACCGTCCACGAGACTATCTCCCGCCAGCCGGGCGCCATGATACTCCCCTGTCTCGTCGAACCTCCAGTATTCACCTATTCCCAGCACGGCGTAATCCAGCCTCTTCTGACCCGTATCTATTCCACCCGTCGATGCCGACGCAACCTCCAGCACGAAATCCGGCGGCTTCCCCTGCTCCGATATGATGTATCCGTTGTTCGCTCGATACTTTTCTCGACTCACGTTGAACGCTATGAGCAGATCCGGCCTTCGGGCCGTCGCCATGTTGGACCCGGGCGTCGCCACCATCCACCTGTCCGCCGCCACAAGAGTGGTCTCAGGAGACCCGAAGTAGTCCGTCAGCAGGTACGCCGCTCCTATTTTGTGCAGATGATCGAAGGCGGTCACTTCATCCGGCTCTCGATCCGCGGGATCCGGCAGGCGCTTCGTTGCGCTCCGGGCGGTTGGCTTGGTGGTCATTCTGGCCCTCTTGATCTCCGGCGTTTGGTATCGCTGTACTCCGGCTCCCTTGCATACTCTGAATTTTGCCTTTCTCCGGCGGACGAGGCGACCATACGGGCAGACTACACAGATCCGGAACCCCCGGCGCCCGCTCTTCGGCTTACTCCTGCCGGTCTCGCCTTGCCAGTTCTTCTTCGAGTTCCCTCACCCTCTCCTCCGCAGCCTGCGCTCGCGCCCTCTCCGCCCGGGCGTTGGCCCTCTCGTCGTCCAGCGTCGGGATGTGCCTGCCCGTGGCCGGGTCAATCCACTCCAACCTTCCCTCATTCCATCTCAGGATGAGGCTCAGCGCTCCGCTGTAACCTTGCAGCTCCCCTGTCTCCAGCTCATCGAGACCGATGGCCTCATAGCGACCGTCCACGAGACTATCTCCCGCCAGCCGGGCGCCATGATACTCCCCTGTCTCGTCGAACCTCCAGTATTCACCTATTCCCAGCACGGCGTAATCCAGCCTCTTCTGACCCGTGTCTATTCCACCCGTCGATGCCGACGCAACCTCCAGCACGAAATCCGGCGGCTTCCCCTGCTCCGATATGATGTATCCGTTGTTCGCTCGATACTTTTCTCGACTCACGTTGAACGCTATGAGCAGATCCGGCCTTCGGGCCGTCGCCATGTTGGACCCGGGCGTCGCCACCATCCACCTGTCCGCCGCCACAAGAGTGGTCTCAGGAGAACCGAAGTAGTCCGTCAGCAGGTACGCCGCTCCTATTTTGTGCAGATGGTCGAAGGCGGTCACTTCATCCGGCTCTCGATCCGGGGGATCCGGCAGGCGCTTCGTTGCGCTCCGGGCGGTTGGCTTGGTGGTCATTCTGGCCCTCTTGATCTCCGGCGTTTGGTATCGCTGTACTCCGGCTCCCTTGCATACTCTGAATTTTGCCTTTCTCCGGCGGACGAGGCGACCGTCAGCGGGAGCCGCCGAACAGCGCAGGTTCGTAGGCGTGAGCGTCTATAGGCGCTATGCGGCCGTCGCGGTACACCACACCGTCGGCGCAGTGGGCCTCGATAAGGCCGTCGCCGAACTGCTCCCGGTAGAGACGGGCATAAAGCCCCCCCCCTGACAGGAGTTCGCTGTGGGCGCCGTGTTCCACAATTCTGCCCTTATCCACCACGAATATCACATCGGCCGACAGAATGGTAGAAAGGCGATGGGCCACCACCAGGGTAGTGCGGCCCTTCATCAGCGGCTCCAGAGCAGCCTGAACGCAGCGCTCGCTCTCGGTGTCCAGCGACGATGTCGCCTCGTCCAGTATCAGTATCCTGGGCTGGTGAAGGATGACCCTGGCAATGGACAGCCGCTGCCTCTCGCCTCCGGACAGGCGGAACCCTCTCTCACCGACTACGGTATTGTAGCCTTCGGGCAGTTCCATGATGCGGTCGTGGATGTAGGCCGCCTTTGCTGCATCGATCAGTTCATGGCAGGTGGCGCCGGGGCGGGCGTAGAGCAGGTTCCGTTCCATGGTAGCGTGGAAAAGGTAGCTCTCCTGAGTGACGTACCCGATGATCTCCGACAGATCGGCAAGAGGTATCTCCCGCACGTCGATACCGTCGATACGGACAGCTCCCTCAGTGGCGTCATACAGACGCGGCACCAGAGACGCAATGGTGGTCTTGCCCGAACCGCTGGGGCCTACAAAGGCCGCCATCCTACCCGGCGGGATGCGCAGGGTCACGCCGTCCAGCGCCCACTGTCGGTTCTCCGACTCTTCTGCGGGTTCTTCCTCGCTCCCTCCCGGCCCCTTCCGGTAATTGACCCGAACCGCGTCGAAAGTGATTTCTCCGGCCACCGCGTCTTTGGGCAGATGGCGGGCATTGGGCGAGTCGGTAATTTCCTGCTTCAGGTCCAGGTATCCGAATATGCGCTCGAAAAGCGCCAGCGACGACTGTATTTCCACCGACACCTGGAGCAGGCGTCCCACCGGGAAGTACATCCGGCTTTGCAGCGTGGTGAAGGCGATGACGGTTCCGGCGGTGACGAAGGATGACCCGCCCCCCGACAGGATGTACCCGGCCATGAGGTATATGGCGGCCGGGCTGAAGGACAGGAAGGCCATCACCACTGCGAAGAAGCTGTGACCTATCATCTGCTGGCGCACTGTCAGGTCGGAAAGCTCCTGGTTGTGCCGGCGGAAGTTCTCCACCTCTTCGTTCTGGCGCCCGAAGAGCTTTGACAGCATTATTCCCGAAACCGACAGGGTTTCCTGGGTAATGGCAGTCATTTCCGCCATGGACTTTGACGCCTGCGAGGTTATACTGCGCCGCTTCCGGCCAACCCACTGGGCCAAGACAAAGTAAAACGGCACAGTAATGACGGCAACTATGGTCAGCTCCCACGAAAGCACGACCATTGCGCCGACGGAACTGATAAGGCTGACCACGTTGAACAGCGTGTCGCTGGCGGTGGCGGTCACCACCTGCTGCACGCCGGTAACGTCGTTGGATACCCGGGACTGGATCTCACCTGTGCGGGTGCCGGTGAAGAATCGCAGCGGCATCCCCTGCAAGTGCGCGTACACCGAGTTCCGCAGATCGCGCATCACGTACTGCCCGACCTTGTTGGTCATGTAGATCTGAAAGATGCCCAGCACCGCGCTGGCCGCGGCGATGGACGCCATAGCCCCGGCCAGGATGGACAGCACCCGCATATCGGGGCCGCCTTCAGGGAACAGACCATTATCGAAGACATACTTGACGAGGACGGGATTGATTACCCCAAAGCCAGCCGTGGCCACGACCAGCGCCACCACAAGAACAACCTGGAATCTGTAGGGATGGAACAGCCGGATCACCCGCGGAGCGAGGCGGCCTCCGCCTTCCGGTTGTCCCGCGCTGCGCTGCTCCGACGGCGGGCCGCCTGACGGCGTCCCTACCTTCATCCGCAGGGGGCGGTTCGAATTTCCGTCGGCCATCGAAATGCGCCTGCCTTTCCGCCGGGGCTGTCTTTCCGCCTGCGGATTATCGTTCATTCATACCAGAGCGGGCCTCTGAACCGGAGGTTCTTAACTGCCATTGTATATCAATCGCCTGTATATCAATCGCCGGCAGCGCCCGCGAACTCCCGCGAAAAGGCGAAGTCCCTTCCCCGTTGAGGGAAGGGACTTCGCCGGTCCGGGCTGCTTGTGCGGGGCGCTACCAGTCTTTTATGACCGGCAGCACCTCCTTGCCGAACAGACCGATGTTGGACATGGTGGCCCGGTGCGACATTTTGGATTCCTGGCCGTACATTATCAGGTGTTCCATACCCAGGCGCCGGTGCAGGTATTCCAGCTTCTCCAGCACCTGATCCGGCGTGCCGCAGACGATATGGTAATTCTCTTTCAGCTCTTCGAAGGTCTGGGTCGCCAGGGGCTTGGCCTGGCGGCGGGCGGCAACGGCGACGCCGGCCTGGGTGCGGTAGCCTACCGGGTTCATGTACTCGCGGGGAGCGCGGGTGGTGGGCCCCATGCGCCAGATGAAGTGTCTGGCTTCCTCATTCGCCTTCTCCTCCGTCTCGGCCACGTAGCAGCAGAGCAGATAGCCGAAGTTGCCGGGCGCCGTCTCCCGCCCCTCTTCGGCGGCGGCGACGCGATACATATCGAACAGCTCCTCGGTCACGTCCAGCGCCGTCAGGAAGGCCACGTAGGTATAGCCGTGGCGACCGGCCCACTCGGCGGTCTCGGGGCTGGCGGTACCGGGCACCCATACCGGGGGATGCGGCTGCTGGATGGGCATGATCCACGGGTTGACCGCCCGGAAGTTGAAGTGCTTTCCCTCCCACCGGAAGGGGCCTGGTGTAGTCCAGGTCTTAATCAGCAGGTCGTGACACTCCTCGAACCGCTCCCGGTTCTCCACCGGGTTGACATTGGTGGAGACGGTCTCGACGCCGGTGCCCCGCACCATGCCCGAGATGACCCGCCCGCCGGATATGACGTCGATCATGGCTATCTCTTCGGCGAGGCGCACCGGATTCTCGTGGATGGGCAGAATGTTGCCCAGCAGCAGTATCCGGGCGTTCTGCGTGGTGCGGGCCAGCACGGCGGCCGTCAGATTGCACGAGGCGTTCATGCACGACGGCGTGCTGTGATGCTCGTTGACCATGATGCCGTCGTAGCCCAGCTCGTCCACATACTGGCACTCATCGAAGTACCGCTTGAACAGTCCGTTGGCCGTCTGCGGGTCGAAGAAGCTGTTGGGAAAGGTGAGCCGGATGGACGGATGCTTATCCGCCTCTTCGTCGGGGTATTCGTGGTAAGGAAACTCGCTGAAGTAGTACACCTTCATGGGGGTGTTTGCTCCTTAAAGCCCGTTAGGGCGCCTGAATCGCGCCCGTCAGTTTGCGAACAGCATACCACGTCAAGGATGCAGCGACCGCCGCGGCACTATTCGAGACGGACTTCGACCGATTCAGGGGCAACTCCCAGCTCTTGCAGTAGAAACTTGGCAAGATCAACGCAATCGAACGCAGTGTGGTTTGTATCGAGGAATAAGCCTTTGGAAATTGTGCGTGGACGAGTAAACGCTGAGCCTTTCTTGTGAACTGGAATCGTGTTAACCAGGAATCGACTGCCACTTTCCCTACCAACAGGGCATTGCTGGCTGGTCAGCTTCCCGGTTCTGACAAGCCAATCTGCCGCTTCCGCCAGCACATGACTCCAAGCCCTGATTGATCGAGTCTCCCCGTCGGAGAATCTGATTTCCCTCGGCTTTTTCCCAACTGATGCACTGGAAATACTGGAAAGCGATACCCAACCTGCCTGTGCCGTTACGCCTGCCGAGATCTCAGGGTTTGATTGAATAACCCAGGGTGGTGCAGGTGGAGCGGCCCTCCTGGTAGTTACGCCTGCCGGAATCGCGGAGTTAGATGAAATAGCCTGTACGCTTTGAGGATTCGGCGAAGGGTAAACAGGTACCCTTGACTGCTCAGATACTTGAGGCTGGTTAGAGGAGTTCAGAACCGGCTGATTTGAGGCTACAGGCCGGCCAGTCTCTAAATTCTCCCTCCAGAGCATCAGCAGTTTCAGGCCGGCTTCGTGAGGCGGCAAGTCAGCGATTGATACGTCCAATACCAGCTTTTCCGCCAGCGGCACGGGGTCGAAGGTTCGATACAACTGCCAATGGCTGCCATCGGTCACGCCGGCATAGGCGATTCCCTCGCGAATGCAATAGGTCACGGCCTGGTCCAGGTGATTCTCAACAATAGACCCCAATTTTTTGGCTTCTATAACCGCGGCTGGCTGGATCCCGACTCCGGCCAGGGCATAGTCCGCCCAGCCTCCGCCGCCTCCGTATTCCGGCGTAACCAGAGCCGGGTCGGAAACGTCCCAGCCCAGAGCCGTTAGCAGCGGGTCGATCAATGCCGCGCGAGTGCGCGTCTCGTTCTGCCTCAGGCTTGTCCCGTAGCTGGCAATGCGGCCTTTGAGCGTTTTGATTGTGGAAATCAGCGGCTCCAACATCATAACCTTTCCTGATGCAGCGAATCAGTCGAGCAAGTCGTCGAACGACAGCCGCGGCGCTATTCGAGGCGGACTTCGACCGATCCGGGGGCAACTCCCAGCCTGTTCAGCAGAAACTTGGCATTATCGACGATGTAGAACGGACTGTGGTTTATCTCGAGGAATAAGCCGGTGGAAATTGTATGTGATTGAGAAAACGCTACTCCGTTCTCGTGAACTGGACTCGTGTTAACCAGGAATCGAGTGCCTTTTCTCCCATTTTTAAGAGGACATTGCTGGCTGACCGGCTTCTCGGCTCTCACAAGCCACTCTGCTGCTTCTACCAGCACATGTCTCCAGGCCTTGATGGGCTGAGTATATCCATCAGGGAATCTGACTGCGGTGGGAGGCTTTTGTTTTTTTACTACTTCAAGCGTCGCAAGGGAAATCCAATTACCTGCGCCATCCGCAAAATCCTGCGTTGTATCAGACAAGTCTGGGACTGCCTGCTCCTGCTCTGAGGGCATTCCTGCGAGCGGCTCGTTGGCTGCGACCGGCCTCCCAGACGCCAGGTTGGGCCGCCACAGCAGGAGCAGTTTCAGGGCCGCTTCGTAGGGTGGGATGTCTGCTATGGCTATGTCCAGCTTGCGCCTTTCTTCTATCTTCGCGGGCTTAAAAACGTCATAAAGCTCCCAATGATTGCCATCGGTTAGGCCAGCGTAAGGAACGCCGGACATATTGGCATTATTCACCATTTGCATTCGATGCTTCTCCAGCGGCTCGTCCAACCGTTTGGCTTCCAATATGACGGTCAGCTTGCCATTGTCGGTCAGCAGGCCATAATCGGCCTTCTTCCCACTCGGGCTCAAATTGTACTCCGGCAGCACCTGGGCCGGGTTGGGTACATCCCAGCCCAGGGCTGTCAGCAGCGGGTCAATCAGCGCAATGCGAGTGCGGGTTTCGTTTTCCTGGAGAGCATCCCCGTGATTGGCTATGCGCTGTCTGAGCGTCTCGATTACTGCAATCAGATCATCCAACAGCATCGCGGCACCTTTGCGTCGACGTTCCGGCTATTGTAGCAACTCGTCAACTGCGACGGTTACGCCGGGCAGTTCCTGGGCCGGGCAGTTCTGGGACTGCCTGCTCCTGCTCTGAGGGCATTCCTGCGAGCGGCTCGTTGGCTGCGACCGGCCTCCCAGACGCCAGGTTGGGCCGCCACAGCAGGAGCAGTTTCAGGGCCGCTTCGTAGGGTGGGATGTCTGCTATGGCTATGTCCAGCTTGCGCCTTTCTTCTATCTTCGCGGGCTTAAAAACGTCATAAAGCTCCCAATGATTGCCATCGGTTAGGCCAGCGTAAGGAACGCCGGACATATTGGCATTATTCACCATTTGCATTCGATGCTTCTCCAGCGGCTCGTCCAACCGTTTGGCTTCCAATATGACGGTCAGCTTGCCATTGTCGGTCAGCAGGCCATAATCGGCCTTCTTCCCACTCGGGCTCAAATTGTACTCCGGCAGCACCTGGGCCGGGTTGGGTACATCCCAGCCCAGGGCTGTCAGCAGCGGGTCAATCAGCGCAATGCGAGTGCGGGTTTCGTTTTCCTGGAGAGCATCCCCGTGATTGGCTATGCGCTGTCTGAGCGTCTCGATTACTGCAATCAGATCATCCAACAGCATCGCGGCACCTTTGCGTCGACGTTCCGCCTATTGTAGCAACTCGTCAACTGCGACGGTTACTCCGGGCAGTTCCTGGATGGTCAGCATGTCGCCCCGGCGGTATAGCTGCACGTTGGCGTAGCCTTCGGGCGTGGGCTGGCGGTGGGCTTCGACTTCCCCCGTCGCCACAATCAGAATCCACAGCTCCGGTATGCCGCTTTGAGCGTATCGCCGGGCTTTTTCGCCGCGGTCTGTCGTAACATTGGAATCCGATACTTCCACGATCAGGAGGATGTCCTGCGGGCCGGGGATGTTCGCTTCGTCTGCCGACGCCTCCGGGGTAAGCAACGCAATGTCCGGTTCCGGCCCCGTCCAGTCGTTGAGGCGGATGGTACTTTGGACGCTCACCTCCATACTGTCCGGCAGTATGCGCCCGAACATTCTGGCTATGCGGTGCGTTCTACGGCCGTGCGGCCTGCCGGTTGGCGCCATCTCCACCACCACTCCGTCGGCGAGTTCCAGCCTTGCGCCGGGGTCAAAGATGCCCTCCCCGGCCATCCGCACGAACTCATCGACGGTGAATCTGCCAGCCGGCAAGCCCTTCCGCTCGCCAACATAATCCTGGGCGGGAATATCGAGATTCAGCGTTTTCGCGATTCTGCGCTGCTCGTCGGTGAACTTGTACTGCCCGATTACGTTCCGCATCGCCCGCCTCTCGCTGCAATATGCCGGGGATGTAATCCGTTCCCGTCGCCTACGCCGCCAGATCCTCCACCACCAGGCGGCAGCCCAGCAGTTCCAGCGCCTCGACTACCTGATTCAGAGAGATCTGGTAGTCCAGTGAGAGAAGTTTCCTGACCTGGGCTTCCGGAAGGTTCAGACGCCGGGACAAGTCTGAGTCGGTAACATCCTGTTCCCGCATAGCCGCATACAAGTCCAGTTGGGCGGCAATGAGGGGCTGGACAGTCAAAAGTTCTTGCCCCTTGGTCCATGCGCTGGGCATTGGCAGTTCCTTCTGGCGATCTATGTACGACGCCAATGATACGACCAGGCAATCCTCGGCCATAATGATGGCCGTTTTCCAATCGCGTCCGCAGGTCAAGGCCCCCGGGATGTCGGGAAAAGACACGTTGTACCAACCCTTGTACGACTCGTCCTCTTCCGGTTCAAGAACGCAGGGATACGCATATTTCATATCTCAGAACTCCCTCTTGTCGATGTTCAGTTCTCTAAGCATGGACATTAAGGCGCCGGTGGCAATTTCACCGTGCTGCACCTGAGTTTCGCGATCTCCTATGCAGATGGTTCCATGGCTCCCCTTGCCTTTGGACGGATCGAAATAGAACTCCAGGCGGCGACGCCGGGCGCAGCGTCGCGCCCGGCGGACAAATTCCCTTCCGTTCATTCTATGCCGGTTTCGCCTTTGAGCGCGGCTGCCGAACCAATATCCCTAATCCTCCAGCCCTAATCCTCCAGCCCTAATCCTCCAGCGTAGTAATATCCCCCGGGTCCAGCCCCAGCTCCTGAGCCTTGAGCAGGCGGCGCATGATCTTGCCGCTGCGGGTCTTGGGGAGCGCGGGCGCAAAGTCGATCTCGGCAGGAACGGCTATGGGGCCAAGCTCGCTGCGGACGTGCAGCTTGAGGGCGTTGACCATATCCTCCGACGGCTCGCTGCCGGCGCGGAGGGTGACGAAGCCCTTGATGCTCTCGCCGCGCAGTTCGTCGGGCTTGCCGATGACCGCCGCCTCCGCCACCGCCGGGTGCGAGACCAGCGCGCTTTCCACTTCCGCCGAGCCGATGCGGTGTCCGGCCACGTTCAGCACATCGTCGGCCCGTCCAACCACCATGTAGTAGCCGTCGGCGTCGCGCAGGGCCACATCGCCGGTGAAGTACACGCCGGGGATGGTGTTCCAGTCGCGGGCGTAGCGGTCGGGGTCGCCGAACACGGTGCGGAAGAAATGAGGGAAGGGCCGCTTGATGACCAGCAGGCCGCCCTTGTCCGGCTCGGTAATGGGCTGACCTTCCCGGTCTACGATGTCCATCTCGGCGCCGGGCAGCGGCCGCCCGACGCGGCCCGGCTTGACCGGCATTGTGGCGGTGGTGCCCAGGCATGGGCCGCCGGTCTCGGTCTGCCACCAGTTGTCCACCACGTGGCCCCACTCGCCGCTGCCGCAGATATGCTCGTAGGCCCAGCGCAGAGCCTCGGGATTCAGCGGCTCTCCGGCGCAGGTCAGGAAACGCAGCGAGCGCAGGTCGTACCCCTGCGGATACTCTTCGCCGTAGCGCATCAGCATCCGCAGGGCCGTGGGCGCGGTGAAGATCACGTTGACGCCGTACTTCTCGATGATCTCGTAAAACGTTCCGGGGTGCGGGTAGTCGACGGCGCCCTCACGGAACACCGTAGTGGCTCCGGCCACCAGCGGCGCGTAGACGATGTAGCTGTGGCCCACCACCCAGCCGATGTCCGACGTGCACCAGAAAACGTCGTCGTCCTTAACGTCCCAGAACGTCTTGAAGTGATAGTAGGTGCCCACCATGTAGCCGCCGTGGACGTGCTGCACGCCCTTGGGCTTGCCGGTGGTGCCGCTGGTATACAGGATGTACAGCGGGTCTTCCGCGTCCATTTCCTCAGCGTCGCAGTCCACGCTGCCTGCAGCCGCCATAAGCGCATCAAAGTCAACCTCGCGCGAGCCGAGAGGCGACGGGCCGGCGGAGGGCCCCTTGCGCCGCCAGACAATGACTTTCTCCACCCCTTCCAGGTTTTCCACGGCCCGCCCGGTAATGCCCAGCAGGTCTACTTCGCTGCCCCGACGATAGCCCGCGTCGGCTGTAACGACCACCCTGGCCTGGGCGTCGGCGATACGGTCGCGCAGGGAGCCGGAGCTGAAACCGGCATAAACCACGCTGTGCACCGCGCCGATGCGGGCGCAGGCCAGCATGGCGATGGCGCCCTCGGGGGTGAGCGGCATGTAGATGACCACGCGGTCGCCCTTGCCAACGCCCAGAGAGCGCAGGCCGTTGGCAAAGCGGTTGACCAGCCGGGCCAGCCGATCGTAGGTGAAAATCCGCTCGGAGCCGTCCTCGCCCAGCCAGATGAAGGCGGCCTTGTTTCGGTTGCCGTTGGTCAGGTGCCGGTCGAGGGCGTTCCGGGTGATGTTGCACTTCGCCCCCGGGAACCAGTGAAAGGTCGGGTAGTCCCACTGGAACACGCTGTCCCACCGGCGCGACCACTCCAGCTCAGAGGCCACGCCCTCCCAGAACCTCTCGGGCGAATCCAGGGAATCGCGGTAGGCTCCGGCGTAATCCTGCAGGAACGCTTGCTGCACCAGGGATTCCGGCGGTTCGATATGCCCGGTTTCCTGAAGCAGGTGATCAATCTGCCCTTGCTGCACCATGTTGCGGCTCCTTTCTGCTTGTTTTATCCGCCGGTTCCCTGTTCCGGCGGCCGGCGGCGTATCTCGCGGGGCGGTTTAACGATTTCCCCGTGTCCTGCGCTCCGTCGGCTCAACCTCGCTGAAACAGGACAACCCTTCGGGCGGCGCCGCCTCCAAAGGAATCCGCCCCTACCCCGCTTATGCCCCAGACTGTATACTGTTGCGGGTTTTTGGCGCAATGCGGCCTCGGGTTTATTCGGGTTTATACAGGCAGGGCACCAGCAAGACACCGGAGGGAAAGGTTCGTGGAATTCAACATCGCAGTTCTGGGCGGCGACGGCATCGGGCCGGAGGTTACGAACCAGGGCGTGGGCGCCCTGCAGTCCGTCGGAGCCGCCTTCGGGCATACGTTCAACCTGTCTTACGGCGACATCGGCGGCATCTCCATCGACAATCACGGCATCCCCTTCACCGACGAGGTGCGGGAGATGTCGAGCGCCAGCGACGCCGTCCTGTTCGGCGCGGTGGGCGGCCCCAAGTGGGACGATCCCAACGCCGCGGTGCGCCCGGAACAAGGCCTGCTGGACATCCGCGCCCACATGGGCGTCTTCGCCAACATCCGCCCGGTCAAGGCATACCCGAGGCTGGCCGACGCCAGCCCCCTGAAGCCCTCCGTGCTGGAGGGGGTAGACATGGTGGTGGTGCGCGAGCTCACCGGCGGCCTGTATTACGCCAAGCCCAGGGGACGCCGCGAAACGCCGGGCGGCATCATCGCCGAAGACACCATGCGCTACACCGAGAGCGAGATCGAGCGGGTGCTGCGCGTCGGGTTCGAGCTGGCCCGCAGCCGCCGAAAGAAGCTAACGTCGGTAGACAAGGCCAACGTGCTGGAGTGCTCCCGCCTCTGGCGCACGGTAGCCACGCGGCTGGGCGACGAGTATCCGGACGTGGAGCTGGAGCACGTTCTGGTCGACGCCTGCGCCATGCAGCTAATATCGCAGCCTTCGCGCTTCGACGTTATCGTCGCCGAAAACACCTTCGGCGACATCCTTACCGACGAGGCATCGGTGCTGGCCGCATCCATGGGGCTGCTGCCGTCGGCCAGCCTGGCCGGCGTGCCGGTGGACGGCCGTCCGTCTGCGGGGATGTATGAGCCGATCCACGGGACTGCGCCGGACATCGCCGGGAAGGGCATCGCCAACCCCATCGGCTCTATCCTGAGCATGGCCATGATGCTCCGCTACTCGCTGGGACTGACCGAGGAGGCCGCCGCCGTCGAGCGGGCCGTGGAGCATACTCTGGAAGCCGGCGCCCGCACTGCCGACATCGCCGGCGGCGGGAACTCCATCGGCACCGCGGAGATGGGCAACCGCATCGCCGCCGTCATCAGCGGCGGGGCGTGACCGATGCAGCCTCATCTCCCATACCCTGCGCCGTGACCGTTTCTCCGCCAGGTAGATGAAATAAGGACTTGCAATGCATCTTGCCCTCTTATGGCTTCAACTCGCCGGAACTGCGGCTGTTATCCTGGTTGCCTCCGGCTTCCTGGCGAAATCCGCCGACATCATAGCCTTAAAGACCGGGCTGGGCCGCGCCTTTATAGGAGTCATTCTTCTGGCTACGGCGACATCCCTTCCCGAACTGGGCACCGGGGTGAGCTCTATTACGCTGGTGGACAAGCCGGACCTGGCGGTGGGAGACGCATTCGGAAGCAACCTTTTCAACCTCCTGATAATCGGCCTTCTTGACCTCTACTGGCGCAATGGGCCCATATTGGGCAGCGTCAGCATTGCTGCGGTGCTGATCGGTTCCCTGGGAATAGCAGTAATTTCCCTGGCCGCTTCGGCGATGCTGATCCACAGCTTCACGCCTGCCATGGAATCGTGGCCCATCAGCCCGGTCTCGGCGCTGATCCTGGGCGTGTTCCTGCTCACCATGTACGTGATCTACAAGTTCGAGCAGCGAGACAGGAACGACGGAGACTACGCGGCTGCGGGAGCCGTTACCAGCGATGAGGAGGAGGAAGGCGAGCAATATGCTGGTGAGAGCCTCTTCCGAACCGGCGCAATTTACGCCGTTTCCGCCGCTTTCGTAGTAGGAGCGGCTGTCTGGCTATCCGTCACCGGCGAGAGAATAACTGAAGAGATGGGGTGGGATGCCAGCTTTGTAGGCACCCAGTTCCTGGCCTTCAGCACCTCGCTGCCGGAGCTGGCCGCCTCCTTCGCCGCAATACGCATCAACGCCCCTGAACTGGCGATCACCGGCGTGCTGGGGAGCAACCTGTTCAACATGGGGTTCATCCTGTTCATGGACGACGTAGCCCTGGTGAGCGCGCCGCTGTGGGACCATGTTTCCAGCATTCACATGCTGACGGCGTTGATTGCGGTTCTTATGACGGCAGTAGTGATTGTGGCCGCGGTTACCAGAAACCGGAGGCGGCCCAACAGGTTCTTCACCTGGGAGGCTCTAATCCTGATCGGGCTCTATGCGACTGCCAGCGTTCTGGTATTCGTGCTGGCGGAGTAGCCCCTACGCTATCTCCAGCGTCTCTTCTGCGACCTCGCCGCGCCCGTCCCCCATGCCTGGGACGATGCGGAATATGCGGACGGCAGGGTTGTCCTGATCTATGAGAGATACAAGGACGTATCTGGTATCGGGCCACAGCTCGGCGGTGCCGCCGGCAAAGCGGATGTCGGTGTCCGACGGGTATGCCTCGCTCTGGGTGTGAGAATGGTATATCGCCAGGAGGTTCCAGCCATTGTCGCCCGCCTCGGCGTCCACCGCCGCCAGCTCTCCCGGGTCCATGGAGAAGCGAAAGGGGCTTGCCTCCACGTTGGTCATCCGATAGATCCTGGCCGTCTCTTCGCCTGGACCGGCCAGGATGCCGCAACACTCGTTGGGCAGGGATTCCCGGGCGTGGGCCACCATTTCGTCCACCAGGCTCCTGGAAATTCTGACCATGGCAATCACTCCCATCATTCTTACTTGCATAGGGCGGCGGGCTCGTAAACGCCGCTTCCTGCGCCGGCGTCCGCCCCTCTTGCCTGCTCCGTATGGAACCC
Organism: Dehalococcoidia bacterium; assembly: GCA_965115955.1. Classification (GTDB taxonomy): domain Bacteria; phylum Chloroflexota; class Dehalococcoidia; order Lucifugimonadales; family UBA3495; genus VXOI01. Next base: position 1,104,763 of record OZ220473.1, read on the forward strand.
CGCGTTTCTATAGAACCCCGGCCCGTCCATCTTGCCCAGGGCAGCAGCCCCCGCCCCTCCCGTTTTTATCAAACGCCTTTATCAAAATCAAACCCGGAGCAAACCAGGCAAACCCTTCGACTCCGAAGAGCGAAGTCGGGTATAGTATAGGCCAAATGCAGTCCAATCCGGGGGCATCGTGGAATACGAAAACGTCAAGCTGTCGAAAGAGCGAGGAATCGCCACCATCCGACTCAACCGCCCCGATGCCATGAACGCTCTGGGGCGCGAACTAGTAGCCGACCTGTCGTCGGCGCTGATCGACGTCGCGGGAGACCCGTCGGTGAAAGCGACGGTGCTGCGGGGCGAAGGCCGGTGTTTCTGCGCCGGCGCAGACCTCAAGTATTTCCAGGAGGTCTTCCAGAACCCCAGCGCCCTACGGGATTACCTGGTTGAGATCAACAATGTGATTTTCCAGGTGGAAGACCTGCCTATGCCGGTGATCGCCGTAGTTCACGGCTTCGCGCTGGCGGGCGGGCTGGAACTGATGATGGCCTGCGACATGGCGCTGGTGGCAGATGACGCCCGTATCGGAGACCAGCACGTCAACTTCGGCCTCATGCCCGGCGGCGGCTCCACTATCCGGCTGCCCCGTCTGGCGGGGCCGCAGCGGGCGATGGAGCTGCTGACCACCGGCCGATGGCTGAACGGCCCCGAGGCCGTGGAGTGGGGGCTGGCCCTGCGCTCCGCCCCAGTGGAGGAACTGGACGGGGAGCTGGAAAAGCTGGTGGCCCAATTGCGCGGCAAGAGCCGCCCGGGGCTGGGCTGGATCAAACAGGTGGCCCACCGGGGCCGCGACTTGACCATCCGCGACGGGGTTGCCGTCGAAGGCATGGCCTTCGCCCAGTACGTCGCCACCTCGGACCATCCCGCCGAAGGCGTTCAGGCCTTTGTTGAAAAGCGGACGCCGCAATTCTGACAGGGAACCCCTATCGCACCGCCGCATGGAACACAGCGCGAGGGCGAGGGATGGAGGGTGAAGAAAGTACGGAGGAACGGTTAAAAGGTTTTGAAGATAAGCGAAATGCTCCAGAAAGGACGAACCATTTCCTTTGAATTCTTTCCGCCGCGGAATGCCGACGGCATCCCGGGCGTGCTGGACACGGTGGCAGAGCTTACCGCCTACTGCCCAGATTTCATCTCGGTTACCTACGGCGCCGGCGGGTCCACGCGCCAGTTCACCGAGGAAATTACGGTCAGGGCCAGTGAATCGCCGGGCGTGGAGGTCATGGCCCACCTGACCTGCGCCGGCCAGACTGTCGAAGAGCTGGACGGCGTGCTGCAACGCCTGGAAAACGCGGGCATCGAGAACGTAATCGCTCTGAGGGGCGATCCGCCTCGCGGGGAACAGGAATTCACCGCAGCCGAGGGCGGTTTCAGCCACGCCTCCGACCTGGTGGGCCACCTGAAGGCCAACTACGAATTCGGCATCGCTGCCGCCTGCTACCCTGAGGGCCACACCGAGGCTGTGAGCCTGGAGCAGGATCTGGAATACGCCAAGCTGAAGGTGGATAAAGGCGCCGACTTCCTGATTACCCAGCTATTCTTCGACAACAACGACTACTTCGCTTTCGCCGACCGGGCCGTTGCGGCAGGCATAGGCGTTCCGGTGGTGCCAGGCATACTGCCGGTTCTGAGCGGCCCGCAGATCCGCCGGTTCACCTCGCTTTGCGGCTCCAGGATTCCGCCCGAGCTGGACGCCGGGCTGGATCGCCTGGGGGGGGACGACGACGCAGTCCGCGAGCTTGGCATCGATTACGCGGCCCGGCAGGTTGAGGAGCTGTGGGCCGCCGGGGTTCCGGGAATTCACTTCTACGTGCTGAATCGGAGCTACTCAGTCTCCAGGATTCTCGATCGCCTGGGCATACCCGAACACGTCCCGGCCTGATTCAAGCCGCGCGCGGAATGTGCCCTTTCCTCATTTCCTGCCGGGATACGGTTTCCTGCCGGAATAAGGATTAACCGGAGGGCTTTGCTCCCGATGCTTTTTACCGGCGTAGACATCATTGAAATCGACCGCATAGCCCGCACTCTGAAGCGTTACGGCGACAGGTTCCTGCATCGTATATTCACACCCGGCGAGCTGGAATACTGTCGCGGGCGCCCTTCCAGGCTGGCATCTCGCTTCGCCGCCAAGGAGGCCACCATGAAGGCCCTGGGAACTGGCGCGAGGGGCGTGGGCTGGAAAGATATTGAGGTAACCCGCGCCAGGAGCGGCGCCCCCGGCATCCTGCTCCACGGCCGCGCCAGAAGCCGGGCCGAACGCTTGGGGGTGCTGGAAATTTCCGTCAGCATGTCCGACTCCCGGGACAATGCCGTCGCCTTCGTGGTGGCTCGCCGCAAAGACCGGGAGTGAGATAATCGACAGGGAACTGACAGCGTGAAGGTTGTAACCGCCTCGCAGATGGCTTCCATCGAGCAGGCGTCGGAGCGAGCAGGCGTCGGCGCCGACGCGCTGATGGAGAACGCCGGGCTGTCCGTTGCCCAGGCCGCCCGGGATGAGCTGGGCGGAGCGGCGGGAGCCCGCGTCGTTGTGCTGGCGGGGCCGGGCAACAACGGCGCCGACGGCCTTGTGGCGGCCAGACATCTGCGGCGCTGGGGCGCGGAAGTGGTCTGCTGCCTGCTGACTCGCCGCCCCGAATTCGACCCCAAGCTGGCTCTTGCCCGCCGGTATGGCGTAGAAATCGTTTCGAACCCCAAAGCCGAAACCCTGAGGGGCCTGGTGCGCCGTTCGCGGCTGGTCATTGATTCCGTTCTCGGCACCGGCCGCTCCCGGCCCCTGGCCGGACCGATGCGCGACGCCATGCTGCTGCTGCTGCAGGCCCGCGAATTCGCCCGCCCGCCCACTCTGCTGGCTCTGGACTTGCCCACGGGGCTGAACGCCGACACCGGCGAGGCCGACCCGGCCTGCCCCCCGTTCGACGCTACCTTGACCCTTGGCTACCCCAAGATCGGCCTGCTGCGCTTCCCCGGCTCGGGGTTGGCCGGACGGCTGCAAATCCTGGACATCGGCATACCTCCCGGCCTTCCCGAAGAGCGATCGGTAAACGTGGAAATGCTCACCCGGCAGTGGATAGCGTCCAGGCTGCCGCCCCGCCCGCTCGACTCCCACAAAGGAACTTACGGCCACGCTCTCGTGATCGCCGGTTCGAGGCAGTACACCGGCGCGGCGTGGCTGGCGTCTCAGGCATCCGTTCGCTCCGGAGCCGGGTTGACCACGCTGGCCAGCCCCAAGGGTGTGTACCCCATAGCAGCGTCCAGGGGCGCCGAGGCCATACACCTGCCGCTGGCCGAGGATGCAGACGGGCGAATTGCCCCAGACGCCGCAGACGCCGTCCGCCATTCCAAGCGGCGGTTCACTGCCGTTCTGGCGGGATGCGGCATGGGGCAGTCGGAAGGAACGACCGAATTCCTTCGCCGGCTGCTGAACGAAACGCAGGGCAGACTCGCCGGGCTGCCGGTCGTTATCGACGCCGACGGGTTGAACAACCTTTCCCGTATCCCCCAATGGCGCTCCCTCACGGCCAACCCCCTGCTGCTCACTCCGCACCCCGGCGAGATGGCGACGCTCACCGGCCTGTCCGTCGCCGAAATCCAGGCCGTCCGGGAGTCGTCAGCGCGGGAATGGGCGGAACGCTGGAGCGCAACTCTGGCGCTGAAGGGCGCCCATACCGTTGTCGCCAGCCCCGGCGAACCGGTGCGCATCGCTCCATTCGCCAACCCCGGCCTGTCTACCGGAGGCACCGGCGACGTGCTGAGCGGCGTGATAGTCTCTCTGCTGGCTCAGGGCGCACCGCCTCCCGAAGCAGCCGCCGTTGGCGTTTATCTCCACTCATACGCCGCCGGAATCGTAACCGGCCGCAACGGCCAGGCGGGGTTGGCCGCATCGGACTTGCTGGACGCGCTGCCCCTGGCCACCGCCAGCCTAAGCCGTGCTACACTGGTTCAGTCATGGCCATAGAACTGTTCATAAAAGCGATTTCGGACGAGTCGGCGCCGCTGGCCGAAGCTCCGTTCCACGAAGCTTCCGACCCGTCTTCCAGCGAGGTGGAGGAGTTCGCGCGGGCGTGCCTGGCTATGGATGAAGAACGTCACCGGGAAGTGGTGGCGGCGATGGTGGAACAGGCCGAGGAAAACCTCGAACTGGACTTCACATCAATCTTCCGCCAGTGCCTGAGGCACCATGACGACCGAATAGCCCAGATGGGAATCGAGGGCCTGTGGGAACTGGAAGACCGGTGGCTCGTATCCGAGCTGGTGGAGCTGCTGCGGTCGGAGCGAGGCCCGCAAGTGCGCGCCGCTGCCGCTCTGGGCCTGGGCAAGTTCCCGGTGCTGGATCAGGAAGGAAAGCTCCAGCCTCAGGACGGGGAGCTGGTCTACCGCGTTCTGATGGACTTCCTTGAGGATGATATTGAGGAACTGGAGGTGCGCCGCCGATGCCTCGAAGCCGTCTCCCCATACAACACAGAGGAGGTGGAGGGCTACATCCGCTGGGCTTACGAGGACGAAGATCAGGACCTGCGTTCCAGCTCCATCTACGCCATGGGGCGCACCGGCGAAATCGGCTGGCTGCCCATCCTGCTGCAGGAGCTGGAAAGCTGGGACGCCGCAGTGCGCTACGAGACGGCCCACGCCTGCGGCGAGCTGGGTGAGCAGGAAGCAGCGCCCAAGCTGATTGAGCTGCTTGAAGACGACGACCCGGAAGTGCGGCTGGCAAGCATCGCAGCCCTGGGCAAAATCGGCGGCGCACTGGCCCGCCGGGCCCTGGCAGACTGCGTGCGTTGCGGCGACGCCGCGATGTCTGATGCCGCGCGCGCCGAGCTGGAAACCCTGGAGTTTCTCGACGACCCGATGCGTCTGATGCCTGGCGATACCTGAAGCCTGCGAAGGTCGAGCCGCTTGTGCCTCAGTTGACCAGAGACCAGTCCCGCTTCCTTGCCGGCGCCCGAGTCGGGCGGCTGGCGACGTCGGATTCCAGCAACAATCCCCACGTCGTTCCAGTGTGCTTCGCTTTCGACGGCGCTGCAATCTACATCGTCCTGGATCGGAAGCCCAAGTCTATCGAACTCACCCGCCTGCGCCGCGTCCGCAACATACTCTCCAATCCCCGGGCCTCTCTCGTAGTCGACCATTACGAGGAAGACTGGCGAAACCTGCGATACGTTCTGGTTTCCTGCCGCGCCGGGCTGCTGTCCGGCGAGCAGGACGAGGCGGCGAGGGCCATTGCAATGCTGCGAGAAAAATACCCGCAGTACCGAGAGATGAATCTGGAAGGCAGCCCGGTCATCAAGCTGACTCCCCAACGCTTCGCCGCCTGGAGCTACAGCAGGGAAGATACGCGCTGAATGGTCGCGTATAATAGCGCCGCCTGGAGTGCGTCACCCTTTGCAAGTCCAGGCCTGTATGTCCAAGCCCCCTGACCCCGGCGATGGCCGCCTGACAGCTCGCGACTTGTGGGAGATTCTGAGCCTCCCGGTTACGCTCGCGTTGGCTGCCGTTGCTGTTACATGGCTGGTCTGGTATCTTACAAGCGGGTTATGCCCCCAGGACCTGGCTCGCACCACCGGATGCAATCCGTCTCGAATTGCCTGGTACGTCAACCTCGAAGTTCTGAATAAATTGATCACCCATGCCGCCATAGCCGCTGGCGGCGGGGGACTATGGAGCTATGCTGTGATTACGAGGGAACGCAACGCCAGAGAAGCCGCCGAAAGACAGTTAGCCCAGGAGCGAGCGCAGGCCGCACAGGAGCGGGCTCAGGCCGCACAGCAGGCCGCTGAGGAACGAACACAAGCCGCTGAGGAACGAACGCAGGCCGCACAGCAGGCCGCTGAGGAACGCAGGCAGTTGCTCGACCTGATAGAGAGGCTCACCGAGCGCCTGGACCGCAACGGACAGCCATCTGCGACATCGGATACCCAGACGTAACCGGAGCTACCCCCTGATTACGAGGGAACGCAAAGCCAGAGAAGCCGCCGAAAGACAGTTGGCCCAGGAGCGAACGCAAGCCGCACATGAGCGGGCTCAGGCCGCTGAGGAACGCAGGCAGGCCGCTGAGGAGCGCAGGCAGGCCGCTGATGAGCGAGCGCAGGCCGCACAGGAGCGGGCTCAGGCCGCTGAGGAACGCAGGCAGTTGCTCGACCTGATAGAGAAGCTCACCTAGCGCCTGTTGACAAATTGAGTAGGCTACCCGGAAATCAGGGACCATTGATGCTGGCAGCAGTCGTTTCCAATGTACCCCAGGAATAGGTGTTTCTGAAAGCACTTAGCGTACCCGGCATAGTTGCTGTGAATATGGTGATCCGGCCGTGTAGTGCTATGTCGCTTGGGAGGATTAGTCGCATTGCTTTCGGCTTGAAATTCGTTTGACGCTATGGTGCCTTTCAGGTAGTTTTGCCGCCGCTAAAGTCCTCATGCTGTTCACTAAACCCTCCGCGAGTTCTCGGACGCGATTCAGTGCCCGTTAGACTGTGAACCAGCGACGAATTCCGTAGCCTATGGACGTGTCGCGCGAACTACGCAAACCGTTACCCATCTTAGTGTTCCACCCGCCCAGTCAGGCAACCCCCTCGTATCGAAATCGCCTGAAAGCAGGTTGTCCTTTTGGTGGCAGTTTGGCAGCCGGTATGTTACCATCCTCCAACGGCCCATCTGTCTGCCTTGTCCTCAGTTTGCATCGTGATTTATATCGGTGGGAAAGCAGCCCTAGCCGTTTCTCCAAGCAATGCACCGGCGATGTTCGGTGCGTTTTTCCGTCGAAGCCGTCCGTTAGGTTGACTACTGTGGTACGCGAAGCACAACGCGGCGTTTTGCGTCGCCGTGATCCCAATGGTGCCAGCTTCTTGGCGCTGCTGTCCGAGATTTCGCCCTTCCGTCCTCTCGGAGAGCAGTTGCGCTTCCTCCGGCTCTGCATGGTCATGGTGAGCTTCGCGCCTCTGCTCCTGCTGGTAGCGATTCGCGGGAACGATGTCGTGGCTGACCGGTGGATGTGGCCGGTTTGCGCGCTGTTAATCCTGATCCCTTTTGCATTTCTGCTGTTACGTACGCTGTTCATTTGGCGTAGTGCTGCCAGTGAAGAAATAGTCGTAGGCGAAGCAGAAGACAGCCGTTCCCACGTGTTGGGCTACCTGTTTGCGACCATGTTGCCATTTTACAGGTCGTCGATTGACCAGTGGCGTGACTTGGCTGCTCTCGCGGTTGCCCTGATCTTTATCCTGTTGCTTTTCTGGCGCCTCCGGTGGCATTACGTGAACTGGTTGCTCCTGGTACTTGGATACCGTGTCTATACGGTCACCCGCCGAAGGATCCCGGCCGCTTGGGCCGGCGTACTCCATGGGTTGTGATTACCAGGCGGGTTCGCCCTATGGAGGGAGAGCGTTTCTATGCCAAGCGGGTAAGTGATACCGTTTATTGGGAAACAGGGGTATGAATTTCGATTTCGATGGGATCAGAGCCACCACCTTTGGTGTCTGTACGCGGCAAAGCGATGACGTCCATTTTTTTGACGTGCCGGTCGCATCCGGTGTTCGGACGGCCACAGAGGAAATGGCCCGTAGCACTATGGATGCTATGCGGGATGTGTCGGAGGATCCAGCTGCCTATGAACCTTCGGAGCGCTACTCGGGGCCGCAGCACCTGCGCGTTGAATTGGATGATCCTATAGCTGCCTTTTCGGCGCTCTGCAGCAAGTTGCTTCTTTTGAGCCGGGCGGCGATGTCCTGCGTAATCCAAGAACGGTTTTCTGCTATTTCTGCAAGTTTGTAGATTCCAATGGACAGACCCTCCTCGGCATCAGGCGATCGTCGTCTTTCAATGGCGTACTCAAACAGAAGCCATGGTTGATGTCGCTGGTTAGCGATGAGTTGCGAATGGTCGAAGACGACTTGTTCCGACTGGACCACGATTTCGACGTGTTGGTTGATGATGAGCAGGTGTTTATATTGCACGTGGCTGGGTTTGAGCTCATTGGCAAGTTGCAAGATACCATCAAAGAGGCCGCGGCAGAAAATTTCCAAGCGTTGGTTAACGAGCTGCCGTTCATTGACGTCAGCGCAGCCGACCCGCAGTCATTTAACGTTACTATGGCGCGAAAGCTTGCTGCGGTTAAAGAGCAGCTCAGCGGTATTACACTGGATTCGTTGCGCAACGCTTGCGACGAAAATGATGTTCCGTACTCTCAGGTGAATGACCGGCTGGAATTCAGCGAAGGTTGTATTGGCGACTTGCTCGATATACTGGATCGGCGCCTGTACACTGATGCGCTAGTTCCCGGCGTCTTGGACAAGTACAAAGCCGGTAGCAGGCGAAAAAGGACCTAACTCCGCAAGTTGACTGTGTGAGACGCAAATCGATAGGGAATACAGGTCGCCTTGCCCCACGTACATGAAAGTGTACGGAATTTAGGAGCGTTCGTTCCACATCGCGCTTACCACCGGTATCCGTTTTCCCATCCCCATTTAATCCAGGCGTCAGCCATGGCTTTGACGTTGCCTTGGCTTTCAGATGGCACCGGATTGGATCCGGTAATTGCGTTGAGCGCGAGGAACCAGTGATTTGGGCGTTGCTCCAAGCGGGACAGTAGCCACGGCACCGCCGCAACTCCTATCTCAATGATGCGCTGGTACGCTGGGTGCTCGGCCATTGCGACTACATCCACGCCGCGTGGTCGGTTTTGTTCCCATTCGTCTGCGAGTTGTTCTACTTCCTCTCGTCTTCCTGCCACCACCGCGATTTCGGCGTCGGTCAGTCCGTACAGCTCGTACACAAGCCGGTCTATTTCCGCCTCGTCCGCACTGGTGTCTGCTGACGGGTTGGCAGTTTTGGCTTTCATGATGCGATTCGCCAACTCTACTATTGGACGCTGTTCAGCAGCGTCTGCTTTGGGAATAGGCAGTTGTTTGGCATCGTTAGGGTAGAAATTCAGGCCATCGGCCAAGAAGTTGAGAAAGTACCAGATGGTGAACTGCGAGTTGAGCACTGCCAGCAGGAAGCGGTAGTCGAATCGTTTGGCAACCGCCAGGTCGGCCGCTTTGACTGCTTTGACGGCCGTCCGGTGTTTCGCTCCGGCGAGCAAATCCAGCCTGACACAGTTGATGACGGTGTGGCTGTTGTAAAAACCCTGGTCATCGTAAGCGAACCGCAGGAGGTCTTTTACAATCCTGATGCACATCAGCTTGTCGTTCTCGAACAGTTCCGGGAACATCGGGTTGTAGTGCTCGTCAGGCTTATAGTTCAACCAGCCGTTTTGGGAGAACGAATATCGTTCAATGTTTTCGCCTTCGCAAAAGGGCTTCGTCCCCGCGGCTTTGATGGTCCTGATGTAGTGGGCTTTGCCCACCTTTTTACCTTTGGTTCGGTAGTTAAGTCTCGCTCCGTAGGCCACCAAGCAGATCTGGTCGAACCGCACCGCTTTGCGCCAGGCCTTTTCCTTGATGGCAATCGCAACAGTGTCAGGAGGATTAGTGTCCAGGCGGGCGTCCTTCAGAGTAGCGAAAAAATCCTGGTCGATCGTGAGTTCTTCACCAGTGCGACTCGCGAAATCGGCATTACTATGGTGGCGCCGCACTACGGTGGGAACGGGGCTTTTGCGATTGGCAACTGATATGACCACGTTGTACACCACCGCATTTTCGAAAATCCGGTAGCTGCTAGCGTCCACCAGTTCCCTGATGTGGTGTTCATTGATGAGCCTCTTGCGCATCTTAGTAGCGTACTGTTGCGTAGTGAAAGCCTTCGGGATGATATAGCACATCATTCCGGTATCGCTAAGCAAGGACAATGATTTTTCAAGGAAGGCGATATAGATGTCCGTGCGGCCTTCGCTGGTCTGGTAGTGGGTAAATAGGAATTCCTTCCTCTCCTCGGTGAGGTTTTCGACGTTGATATAGGGCGGGTTGGCGATAACCACGTCAAAGCCGCCGGCCATGCCAAACATATACTCGGCGTCGAACCATCCGGCGCGGTCTGCGTTTTGGTCAAAAGGATCCCATGCGGCGAGTTGGGCGGCGGATACGGCGGGGAAACCGGCGATTTGTAACGCTGCCGACAGTTGCTGGCGCAGTATGGCGTCCTGGCTGCGGCAGGCCAGTTTGGCGGCGCGGGTGTTGGCGTGGAAATGTCGTTCGCGGTTGGCGGCCAGTTCTGCTTCCAATCGTTGAACCTCGCCGGTTTCTCCCAGGGTTCTCTGCGTGGGCTTGTCCAGAGGCATCAGCGTATCAGCGGCCACGAACCGAGTTTCCAGGTTAGGCAGGGGCCGGATGCCGTAGTTGTCCGTCGGAGTATTATTGGGCTGCTGCTCGATAGCCAGAGAGATGAAGAAGCGCAGTTTGGCAATCTGAGTAGCGATAGGCTGGATGTCCACGCCGTAGATGCTGTTCTGGATGAGGTACAGCTTGCGCCCGAAGTCGGAAGCGCGGTACTTCTCAAAGGTGCGGCTGATTTCCGCGAGTTCGCTCTCCCGCGCCTCCGGGTCGTGGGTATCAAAAGTAGCGGCGGCGCGCTGGCCGGCCAGTTCCTTCTGCAAGGATTCCCAGTGTTGATTGCGGTCATCCAGCCGGCGCAGGGCCAGCGTTAGTTTGTGCAGGACGCCCATGGGGAAGGCGCCGGAGCCGACGGCAGGGTCAATTACCTTAAGGTCGGCGATGGCGCGGACGATCCTCTCCCGTTCCGACGGGGTGAAAAGCGTCTCGGCATCGGCAAAGGCATCACCGTAGTCCAGCAGATAGCGCAAGCGGGCTTGATATCGGTCAGCGTCGCCGTCCTCCAGCACTGTCTTTTGCGCCAGCGTGGCTACCAGAGCCTCGTCCACCATATAGTCAACCACTGCGCGGGGCGTGTAATAGGAGCCGGTTGACTTACGGGCGGATAGCTGCGTCTCCGGGTTAACGGCGGCCAGCAGGTTCTCGAAGACTTTGCCGAGCAGTTCAGGATCAAGCGCCACTTCCTGCTCCGTCGGGGTGTTTTCCTCCACGGTGAACTTGTAGCGGTTGAACAGGTCAATCAGGCCTGGGTTGGCGCCGTCGCCAAAGAACAGGCAGTTGGGGATGGAGTAGCCGGCCCGGTGCTTGGGGTTATCGGTAAAGCAGTCCACGCGGATGCCGCCGGCGCCGGAGGCGTCAAAGCTGTCCAAGCAGTCAAACAACCCGCCGTTGATGAAAGGCGTTTGGTTGAACAGCCTCAGCAGTCGGTTGGGATCGGCGATTTCATCACTGTAGCGGTACAGCGAAAAGTTGCGGTGGTCGTCGCGGTTTGCCCGGCTGAAGCGACGCTGCTCTATTTCGGTGTTCAGGGTCGCGAAGAACAGGTTTTGCAGCACGGCGCGATAGTAGGAATCTCCGCCGGTCCGGTCGTAGTCTTTCAGCAGACTGCGAACCTGCTCCTCGATGAACAGGTCTTCGGATACCAGCCCCTTCTCCTTGATGAACCAGACGAACATCAATCGGGTGATAAGGCGGATAACGTGCTCTTCTTTACGCAAGGTCTTGGCTTGTCTGGTTGGGAAGTAGGCGGTTGTGAGCGCGCGTTCAAACCAGACGTAGAGTTCGCGGTAGAACCGCTTGTTGAGTTCCTCGGTGTTCAGGGAAGCCAGCCACGCCTCCAGCAGACTGTCGAAGTTGCGTGCCTTGCCGTGGTCGTTCATCCATCGCAGGCGCGTTGGCAGCGACAGCTCGGCCAGGATATCCAAGTGTGCGCGGTGCGGGTCGGTAGAGTTAATTTCGCGGATGAGCGACACGTTGCCGAGAACATCTCGCTCCGGGTCGCGCTTGTTGGGCCGGCGGTGGACGAAAGCCAAGGAGACGCAGTTGCTGGCAGTGCGGAACAGCACGACCATCGGCATCGGGAAGCGCTTGTTCAGTTCGCGGGTGAAGGCCGCGTATTGACCGCGGGCATAGTTGTCTCCGTGCAGTTGCACGGCAGCGAACAGGAAGCTGCGGGCGTTGCCTTGGTCAAAGCCGGCAGCGTCAAACAAAGCGCTCTGGGTCTCCGCTTGGATTTCTCCGCCGGTGAACTGAAACAGAATATGAACCGCATCCGCGTTGTTCAGGAACGTCTGCTCCGACTGCGTACCGGAGTTGGCCGCCTTGAACTGCCGGGTGAAATTGACGGGGTCGCCGGATTGGTCGGGTAGTGTCCGATCGCTCTGGTAGCCGAGGGCGGAAAGCAGGTCGGTTGAAACCACTGCGAGGTCACTGTCTGCCATTGCGTACAAGGCGGCTCTGATAGCGTTTCTGAGGCTAGAAGTACTCATATTGTGTCCTTGATAACCAGCCAGGTTACCAGCTCAAAGTCCGTGTTGTCGCTGGGGGATTCGGATGCTCGGGGCAGCACGAAGTCGCGCCCGCTGCCCAAGCCTTGCATTTGTGTCGAGCTGTGGGATTGCCTGATGTGGGCAATGGCGTCGGTGAGCAGTTTATCGTAGATTGACATATCGCGGCCTTGGTCGGTTTCGTGGTCAAATCGGTCGCATAGTTCGGTAATGGGAGCGGTCTTGCCGGCCGCGGCAGCCTCAAACACGGTCAGCGCCTGCCGCGCGTTGGCGCAGCCGTAGCGGATGGTTCCGTTATGGTGCAGATACACGAAGTAGAAGGGGTGAACCGGGCTGGCGGCTCTTTGGCGCGCGCCGACATCCGCGGCGTTGCGCTGGCGCAGGCAGAAGATTACGCCGGGTTGAACATCGGCGCCTGGCCCCTTGCCGGCTACGCCGTACACGCCGAAGGGCATGGCTTCCATCTCGTCCTTATTGGCTTCCAGGTAGCGCAGGAGCTGGGTCATAAAGTGATCCAAAGTAAAGTCGGTCATGGCCGGTCCGTCGCTCAGATCGTCCAGGTCAATGACTTCTTCACGCAGTCTGAGCAGCTGCTCATCGCGGAATTTCAGTTCCAGCTGGGCGTCTGCCTCCGTGAACGGGTCTTCACTGCCGCTGGCGGCTAGGTCGGCCAGCGCCATGCGCGCCTGCACCCTGCTTTCCAGTTTCAGGTACACGTCCATGTCCGACGTGGGCCAGTAGTTACTCATCTTCACAGACCTGTTGCGGCTGCCGATGCGGTCAATGCGCCCGAACCGCTGGATAATGCGTACCGGGTTCCAGTGAATGTCGTAGTTAAGCACGGTGTCGCAGTCTTGCAGGTTCTGGCCCTCGGAAATGCAGTCGGTGGCAATCAGCAGGTCGATTTCGGCGCCGGTGTCCGTACCGCCTCGGTTGCGGGCTCTGGGGGCGAAGTTGGTCAGGATGGCATTGAAGTTGTTGGATCCGACGGTGGTACGGGTTTCGTCCCCGGACACCATTGCCATGTTGATGCTCAACTCAGCGGCCAGGCCGGCCAAGTTGTCATAAAGGTACAGCGCCGTGTCCTTGAAGGAGGTGAACACCAGCAGCTTGCGGTTGGTGTTGCCATCCTGGTCAGCGGTAGGTTTTCGGGCCTTGCTATGGACGGCGCGCTTGATTTCGCGCAGCTTGCCATCCCTTGCGGGAGTGATGGCGGCTACTTGTTGCTGCACGGTTTCCAGCGTAGCCTTGTCTGCCCGCAAGTCAACCTGCCAACGTGCTATGTCCAGTTCAGCAAGGCGATAAGACTGACGTCGTCCGCCCACGGAGAACTCTTCATCTTCCTCGTCTTCATCGGGCTGTGTATCCGTTTCCATAGTTTCCAAGGCGGGTTGGCCGCCCATTTCATAGCGGTCAATCTTGTCCAGCAGGCTGTCGATCTTGCCGATGGTGCGTCCCAAGGTCAGCGTCAGGGAGTTGGGGGAGCTTTCCAAACGCTTGAGGAGGTTGGTTCGCAGCATGCCTACCAGAAACCGCTCGCTGTCTTGCTGGTTGAAGTTCCGGCGCTGGCGGATTTCGGCCATTTCTCGCAGCCGCGCCGGGTCGATTACGTACTCGCTGGGCCGATACACGGACAGCTTGAATTGGCCAATGCGCTCGGCCAGTTCCTGGTAGGAGAGTTCGCCCTTCAGGTCGGTCGGCGGATAATGGTTCTGTGGTCTTTCCCGCTGGGGAAACTGTCCGATACGCTCCATTTCGGCGGAGTAGAATTGCTCAATCTGACGTCGAGAACGTGCGATTGATATGCCGCCCAGTAACTTTTGGAAGTCGACGCCGAGCTCTTCCAGCAGTTGCGCCTTGTGGCGGTGGGGCTGATTGGAGCCGTGGCTTTGGTCGCTCTGTTCGGTCTCCCACTGCCTGAAGACCTTTTGCGCCGCCGACATCACGCTGCGGATGCTGCCCACGCCCAGGCTTTCGTGGAAGGAGTTCTCCCGTCCCTCGGTCATCAGGTAGATTTGGTTTCGCAAATCAGTTAGCGAGGTGTTCACCGGCGTCGCCGACAGCATTAGAACCTTGGTCTTCGCGCCGGCCTTGATTATCTCGTCCAGCAGGCGCCGATAGCGTTGCCCACCGTCGTTACGGAAGTTGTGCGACTCGTCAATGACCACCAGGTCATAGTTCCGCCAGTTGAAATTCGCCAGGTTTATGCCGCCGGACGAGCCGGAGTCCCGGGACAGGTCGCTGTGCGCCAGCACGGTGAAGCCGAAGCGGTCTCCCGGGAACGGGTTCTGTCGGTGGCCGTATATGGACGGATAGAGCGACCAGTTTTCGAACAGCCTGCGTGGACACAGCACAAGCACACGCTCGTTGCGCAGCTCAAAGTACTTGATTACGGCCAAGGCGGTGTAGGTTTTGCCCAAGCCTACGCTGTCGGCCAGGATGCATCCGTTGTGCTCCCGCAGCTTTGCGATGATGCTTCTCGCCCCGTCCTTCTGAAACTCGTAGAGGGTATTCCAGACCTGGCTGTCCATGAAGCCGGTGGCAGTAGCCGCCTCGTCTCCGGCCAGCCGCGCCTCGATGTCTTTACGGAACAGTTCGTACAACGTCTTGTAATAAACCTTTTCCGGCGCATAGTCGCCGCCAAGACGCGCCAAAGCGTCCAGCACCCGTTGCTTCACATCCTCGGTGAGCAGCTCGCTGTTCCAGAGCCGGTCGAACCACCCGCTCAGCTCGGCAAGAGTGTCGGCCTCGTCGGTTGCCAGGTTGATCTCCAAGTTGGGCAGGTTGCTGCCGCCCAGACCGCGCCTGGTGAAGTTGGAGCTGCCGACTACTCCCGCCGCGCGGTCCAACGACTCGGTGAGATACATCTTGCCGTGCAGAAAGTTGGCGCGGCTAACCGAGCGGACGGCTACGTTGTCCTGCCTCATCCAGTCGGCGCACCGCTTCGCCAAGGCCTTCTGTTGCAGGGCATGATTTGGTTCCAGCCCTCGCTCGGTCAGGTCAAACGACTTGGGTTCGTTGGCGCCGAGGGCCGGATCATCTACCGATTTCGGGTCGCCGAAGAGAAGCCGGACTTTGTCAACCCGGTTCAGTTCCTCTGCCAGCAGTTCATAGCCATAGATGGTGAAGTAAGCCGACGCCAGGTTGAAAGCGCTGGCGTCGCGCAGATTGCGCCGCAGATAGTCGGCGACGGTGGCGGCTTGGTTATCCAGCACACGGCTTTGCAACGGCATCCTGCTCTCCTCTGTAGTTGTACATCCGGAATGGGCGACGACCGTTACAGGTCCGTCGCAGATGGCGACGGCGAGATTATGCCGCGTTGCGCCGGCTTACGTAATCCCCGCGTATCTCGGCCCGTTTGCTTGGCTCAATATCCAGTTTGCGGGGTTTGTTCCAGTACGTGCTTTTACACTTCGGGCAAATCCTCGGCTCCGTTTTCGCGTCGCCTCGTGGCGCCCACCTATGCAGGCAGCGTTCGCAAAGGTAGCCTTCAATCAAGATACGCGCCATTGAAATATCTCCTTGGGTTTTGTGAGGAGCTCACGTAGGAGCTTTGTTGTCCAGCTTACCTTCTGGGTAAGGGATAGTCGCTGCATTTCACACCATTGGGACCGGATCATCCAGCCCTTATTGCCAGTTGCGATAGCGCTTTTGCTTCTGGGAAAAGGCCCGAACGGAGCTGCTTGGCAGTGCTTGCTTTCACATTATATTTCCGGTAAACTCCACTGATAGTAGGCAGGATGATTGCAGGCAAATGTATCGCCGGCAATTTCCTGTTGAATCGAGCAAGGCTGTCGAGCCTGTGTTCCGAGTGTCTTTTGGGACTACTTGCTACCTCTTGGGAGTTCACCTGATGGTCGTTAGGAACGCCGACACGGATGTCGGCTTCGTCGCAATGTCCGGCGAGTCCGAGCATCTTCTTCGATCAGCCGGCTTTGGCTGGAGTTGCGCGCCCCCATTCCGGTGCTCCCTTTGTATGGTACGCTTTGCCCGGGATTTTATCCATTGCCGGAGGCTGCGGCATTTGCCGTGCTTGCCTACGGCTTTTCTTTTACCAACTAGGGCCTGTTCACAAATTAGCGGGTCGGAGTGGGGCCACCAAGGTAGCAGTCTCATCAAAAAGCGCGCAACGTTACCTGACCAGCCATGAAGTACAAAGTACCACGCCGCACGTTAACTCTCACCTTATACGCCTGATCCCATTTACCTCCAATTCCGCAACAAGGCATCCCAGGCGGTTACAATCCCGCCAGATGCCTGGAGTTCCCCTGTCGCCCCAGCTTGGTCTCCAGACACCACGCGACCAGGTGGACCCCACCGGAGAACGTCTCCGCCAGCTTGCAGTACCGCGTCGCTATACCTCGGAACTGCTTTAGATCTGCGAATTTGTTTTCTACCAGGTGCCTCCCTTGATACGCTTCCCGGTCGTAAGGCAGCTGATCCCGGCGGTTGGACTTCGAAGG
Source organism: Dehalococcoidia bacterium (assembly GCA_965115955.1). Lineage (GTDB taxonomy): Bacteria > Chloroflexota > Dehalococcoidia > Lucifugimonadales > UBA3495 > VXOI01. Next base: position 1,121,530 of record OZ220473.1, read on the forward strand.
GATCACCGCTTCAATGCCCAGCTCCGAGAGCATTTTTCGCACCGCATTGGTATCGTAGGCCTTGTCTGCAATCAGGTATCCAACTTTCGCCACGGGAACGCCGCTGAGCAAATCCGCCAGGTGAGAGGGTTCGGCAGCGTTCCCCGGGGCAAGGCGGATGCTTGCCATCCGGCCCTGCCGGTCAACCAATGCCATCACCTTGGTAGTCAGGCCACCGCGACTGACGCCGATAGCTTCCGCTTTCCGCGACTCGACGGGTGGCCGTCCCCTTTTGGGGCGCCCGTGCCGTGCTGATGCACCTTGGCGAAAGTGCCGTCCACCAGAAGCACACGCAAGTCCAGCTCCCTGGCCATCGACAGGAGAAAAAGCAGGAACACTCCTCGTCGGCACCAGCGGTTGAAGGCGCGATAAACCGTGCTCCACTTGCCGAAGTAAGGCGACAAATCCCGCCAGGGTCCTCCCGTACGGATATGGTACAGGATGCCCTCCAGGGTCAGCCGATTGTTGCGCGGCTTCCGCCCCCGACGGCTCCTACCCGTCTGCAACAGAGGCGCAGCACGGTCAAACTGCGCGTCCGTCAAGGACGGTCGGGGCTTATCATTTAGTCGCGAGACGGAGACGGAACGCGCGGATTGCCAAGCATCCTTCCATTCGCTATTATCAACGCGAGCCTGCTCGCGCAATGTGGTGGGCGGTTCGGGGGCCGCGGCTGAGGGTGGAATCTCCCGCGGCTCCGCTCTTTTCAGTCTGGGCTTGCCAAAGCCCGACGGTCTTTGCGCCATCGTATTCCTCCTGCGTTAAGGCCTGTTGACAAATTGGATAGTATAGTATGGTATGATGCAGCTAACGATAGTGGAGAAACCGCGAGAGCCAAGCGGCGTTCCGTTACTGTTAAACGGGTGGGAACAGCAGCCATCCGTGCGGGTAAAGGCAGTCTGGACTGTTTTACCCGCAAAGCGTGTTCAATGCGAAAGGCATCGCGACGAGCCGCCAACAACGGTAGGGTCCGTGGCCCCAGGACGGAGATCCGTATCTCAGCGGCCCTCTATAGACAGACGCCTAAAGTGTTGACATCCTATTTTTTGTCAACACGCTGTAGCGCCTGGGCCGCGACGGACAGCCATCTGCGACATCAGATATGCAGACGTGACAGGCGCGCCGCCAAACGCTAACTTCACGCGAAGCAGGCAGTAATCATTTAGAGAGAAAGACGGATGGACGGAGTTACCGCAATCGCCAACATACTGCGAATGGAAGGAGTGGAGTTCGCCGGTTGCGTGCCATATCAGCCGCTGCTGGAGGCCACCGCTATCGCAGGAATCCGCCCGATGATCTTCCGGCAGGAAGTTACCGGCGTCCACATGGTGGACGGCTACTCGAGGGCTACCAACGGCAGGAAGATCGGCGTCTTTATGATGCAGAACGGGCCGGGCGCCGAGAACGGGTTCGGCGGCGTGGCCCAGGCCTTCTCGGAGTCTGTACCCATCCTGCTCCTGCCCGCCGGGATGGCCCGGGACAAGCGCGGAGTGCATCCCAATTTCTACCCCACTCGCAGCTACGAGACCATCACCAAGTGGTCGGAAGAATTCAACATGGTGGAGCGCATCCCGTCGCTGATGCGCCGCGCCTTTACCAAGCTGCGCACAGGCCGCCCCGGGCCGGTGCTGCTGGAGATTCCCGCCGACGTGGCCACCGCAGAGCTGCCCGAAGACCTGTTCGACTACGAGCCGCCCCGCGCCGTGCTGCAGCAGGCCGACCCGTCGGACGTGAGCCGCGCCGCCGCCGCCTTGCTGGCCGCCGAGCGCCTGGTTATCCAGGCGGGGCAGGGCGCGCTCTACGCCGAGGCGACCGACGAGCTGGTGGAACTGGCCGAGTTCCTGCAAGCGCCGGTGATGACCACCCTGCCCGGCAAGAGCGCCTTCCCGGAGAATCACCCACTGGCCCTCGGCGCCGGCGGCCCCAGCACAACAGCCATGGTCAACAAATACCTGCGCGGGGCCGACACGGTGTTCGGCGTGGGCGCCAGCCTGACCAAAAGCTTTTTCGCCGTACCCATCGCCGACAACAAGACATTCATCCACCTGACCAACGACGAGGACGCCATCGGGCGCGAGTACCGCTGCCAGTATCCGCTGCTGGGCGACGCCAGGCTGGTGCTTCGACAGCTTCTCGACGAGCTGAAGGACCGCTCCGGCGGCCCCCGCCCGGTGAACCAGGCTCTTCAGTCCGACATCCACTCGGTCAAGCAGGCGTGGCTGGCTCAGTGGATGCCCAGGCTCACTTCCGGCGAGACGCCCATCAACCCATACCGCGTAGTCTGGGACCTGATGCACACCGTCGATCTGGACAACACCATCGTCACCCACGAATCGGGCAGCGCCCGCGAGTATATGGCTCCTTTCTGGGAGGCCCGCAGGCCGCGCAGCTTCATCGGATGGGGCAAGTCGACGCAACTGGGCTACAGCCTGGGGCTGGCCATGGGCGCCAAGATGGCCTTCCCCGACAAACAGGTTATCAACGTTATGGGCGACATGGCATTCAGCACCGTGGGCCTGGATGTGGAAACGGCAGTGCGCTGCAACATCCCAATCCTGACGGTGGTCAACAATAACTCCTATATGTCCATATACGACGACAGCCGCTTCCCCACGGCCATACAGAAGTTCCAGGTCAAGAGTCTGGGCGGCCAATTCGCCGAAGTAGCCGCCGCCATGGGGGCCTACGCCGAGAAAATCACCGAACCCGGCGAGATTGTCCCGGCGATCCAGCGCGGCCTGACAGCCACAGCATCGGGGGAGCCGGCAGTGCTGGAGTTTATAACCCGGGACGAAGGCGAGTTCTCCAAGTTTTGACGCCTTCTCCTGCTGCATGACTCCCTGTGATAGGGTACGGCCGCGCGCCCACGCCCGCGTTGCGCTAGCAGAGTCGGAAGCAGGCGGATTATACAGCACGGCTGCGCTCTCACGCCCACGTTCCCTTTCGCCCAGTGCAAAAAGCACGGACGCGAGGCATGGCTGTGGGCCCACGCCCGCGTTTGCGTCGCCAAAGTCCGCGATGTCCGACGACTAGGCGGCCGCGCCCGCGCCCTCGTTCCCGGCAATTGCTGACACTTGCCCCTTGCGCCCGCCTCCTGCCTTCCGCTGAAATAACGCCAGACAAACAAAGTAGTGGAGCGGCGTTATGAATACAGCGACAGCAGCGCAACACAATGGGGCAGGGCCAACAGTGCGGGAAATGCCCACCGAGGAGCGCCCTCGGGAGCGGCTGGCAGCCTACGGCCCGCGGCATCTGAGCAACACGGAACTCATCGCCATTCTGCTCCGTACAGGCTCGGCGGGCGAGAACGTCATCTCGCAATCGTCGCGGCTGCTGTCGCGCTTCGACGGTCTGCGCGGACTGGGCAAGGCAACCCATACCGAACTGTGCGCCGAGAAGGGGCTGAGCGAGGCTAAAACATGCCAGATTCTCGCAGCGCTGGAGCTGGGGCGCCGATTCGTTTCCCTGGCCCCGGAGGAACGGGCAGCCATCAACTGCCCGCAAGACGCCGTCAATCTGCTGTCTGCGGAAATGTCAACCCTGGAACAGGAGCACCTGCGTGTCCTGATGCTTAATACCCGCAACGAAGTGCTGGGAATCGAGGAAATCTACATCGGCAACGTCAACAGCTCAGTCGTCCGCCCCGCGGAAGTGTTCCGGCCTGCTATCCGGGGCAACGCCACCTCTATCCTGGCAGTGCACAACCACCCCTCCGGCGATCCCACGCCCAGCGGAGCCGACATTTCCATCACGCGGGATCTGGTGGCCGCCGGCAAGCTCCTGAGCATGGAACTGCTGGACCATCTGGTCATCGGCAGCAGCCAGAGGTATGTGAGTATGCACGAGGCGCGCCTGGGGTTTGCCTAGGCCTGGGGCTGTCTGGAGAAGTGAAAGATTGTCTCCGCCTGAATTGACTGAACGCCACCGGCGTCAGCCGGACTGCTGGCTGGCCAGCCAGCGTTCGTTGGCCTCCGCGAAGGTTCGCAGGGCTCCCTCGACGCTGTAGGGAGCCTCGGGGGAGGACTCGTCGGCCCACTCGCTCCGGGGCTGGGCGAAGAAATCTCCGCCGTAGATGTGGATCGCCCCGGTGTAGACCCGCCGGGGATTGTGAACAGCGTGTATGGCGTCCCGGCCCAGGTTGATGGCGTCCTGCGATTGCAGTTCACGGAACCCGGCCCGCTCCAGGCCTTCGCCGTTGCGATTGCGCCGGTAGAAGGTGTTGTCTTCCTGCCCGCCGTACAGCCCGATGACTGCCCAGAGCTGGTGATCGTGGGGGTAGATGGTCATACCCGGAGGCCAGATAACGTTGATGATAGTCAACTCGTCCGAGCGGTGAAGGGTGGTTATGCCGCCCTCTTCCGGCGTTCCGAGCGCTGCTTCGATCTGTCCAGGGCTGGCTATTGAGGCGCCGAGCAGTTCCTTAACCGCCAGCTCCGGCGTATGCTCCTGCAATGCTCCGCGACAGGCGGCGATGAATTCGTCAACGTCAAACACAGGCATGATTCCTCCTGATTACTGGGATACGGACTTAGATTATGTCGGCGAGGCGCTTCATCTGGTCCATGTCGGCAGCGCTGGGCAGGAAAACGACTTCGTCCATGCCGATGCCCTCCATGTTCCGGATGGCGTCCCTGACGGCCTCTGGGGTGGATATGGCGTTCTGCGCCATCTGCCCGGCGGCATCGCCCAGGAAGGAATAGTAGTGGCGAATGTAGCCGCCAACCTTGTCGGCGGCGCCCGGGCCCAGGGCGTAGGAGGCGACGCCTGCCAGCCTGGGCCTGCCGGGCCGTCCTTCTTCGTTCCACGAGTCCACCGCCTGACGGTAGAGCAGCTCTACCGAGGCGGCATTGCCTGCGGCGGCGATGAAACCGTCGGCGTGCTTCCCCACCCGGCGCACGGCCTGCGGGGAGCCGGCGCCAATCAGCACCTCAGGGCCGCCGGCGCTAACCGGGGCGGGCCCCATGGGGCCAGAGCCGGATTCGCTCATCACCTCGCCGCCCCAGATGCGGCGCATGGCGGTCAGCGAGCGCGCCATATTTCTGCCGCGCCTCTCGTAATCCGCCGGCGCGATTTTATAGTCGTCGGGCCGGCGTCCCACACCCACGCCCAGCGTCAGGCGTCCGCCGGATATGGCGTCGAGGCTGGCCGCCTGCTTGGCCAGCACGCCCGGATTGCGCAGCGGGGCCAGCAGCACGCAGGTCAGCAGCCGCACCCGGCCGGTTGCCCCCGCAGCCGCCGAGAGCATGACCAGCGGCTCGTAGTTGTCGTATACCAGCCGGTCGATAACGCCCAGGCTGGAAAACGGCCCGGCATCGGCGCGCCTGGCCCATTCCAATATGGCGTCTCCCCTGGCGCCGGGCACGTTGCCCGGCAGTCCGATTCCCACTTTCACTTCGCCCTCCTGATACGGCGACCAGACCGCAGACGGAAATTGCGGGAGCGGGGCGTTCATCCCGGCAGGTCTCCATCCGGCGGCCTGTCCTGGGATGAACGGATTGCCCCCCGTTTCAACAGCGGCAGGAGCTACACGAAGCCCAGCTTCTCGTAGTTGCCGCCAACGATGGGCTGAGCGTCGAGGCCAAGCCACTTCTCGACCAGTGTGGCGTACACGCTGCGGAAATCGACCTGAAAGCGCAGGTCTCCGTCCAGCAGAGCGTCTTCATTGAGGGACGGGTAGGCGCCGTGCATACCGCCAGCCACAGGGTCGCCGATGACGAAGGCGGCGCCGCCGGAACCATGGTCGGTGCCGGAGCCGTTGTCTTTAACGCGGCGCCCGAACTCGGTAAACACCAGCATCACCGCCGGACGGGATGCCTGATGTTCACGGAGGTCAGAGAAGAAGTCTTCGATGCCCTGGGCCAGTTCTCCCAGTAGCTGGGTCTGGACCGGCATCTGACCGGAGTGGGTGTCGTAGCCTGCCTGAGCAGTATAGAAGACGCGGGTTCCCAACCCGGCCAGGTAGGTCTGGGCAATGCTCTTCAGGCTGCGGGCGATGGGCGTTTCGGCGTATTCCACGGCGGATGAGTATGCAGAAGCGGCCGACCGGAGGGTATCGGCGCCCTTCAGCGCATCGACGCCGGTGCGGCCGAGGTAGTCGAGAACAGGGCCGGAACCGATGGCGGGGGAGTACATCCGGGCGAAAACGTCCAGAGCCCGCGTGCGGCGCTCATCGTCGCCGATTCCGGTAAGAAAGCCGTAGTTTTCCAGCGAGCCGACCGAGGCCACCGGAACGCCGGGCAGCGCCAGGGCGCGGGGCAGGCCCCGCCCAAAGTTGACGCCGGTCAGCACATTCTCGCCCTGCGGGTCGAGGTCCCGAATGACGCGGCCCAGCCATCCCTCGGTGGCGACCCGCTCGGGTTCACAGGTGTGCCAGATGTCCATAGCCCGGAAGTGCGACCGGTTGGGGTTGGGATACCCTACGCCGTTGATTACGGCCACCCGCCCATCGTCGTACAGATTTTTCAACGGCGCCAAAGCCGGATTGAAGCCGAAATGCCCGTCGATGGGCAGCACATCCTCTTCCGACACGCTGACGGTAGAGCGGTTGTCCCGGTACAGCGGGTCGCCGTAGGGAACTACCGTATTCATGTAATCGTTGCCGCCGGTCAATTGCACGACTATAAGGACGGGGTCGCTGCTTACGCTGGTCATTGCACCCTCCATCCGGGAGCATATCCGGGCCGGGAACATATCCAGGCCGGGAAACGAACCGGCGCCCGGCTCTGCCCAACGCCGATTGCCGCCATTGTATTAGGTTGAGGGGCGGGTTTCAAACCGGGGATCCGGGAAAACGAAAAGCCCCGGGAATTCCCGGGGCCTGCTTGGGCGCATGCAGTGGCAGGAGCGGCAGGATTCGAACCCGCGACCACTGGTTTTGGAGACCAGCGCTCTGGCCAGACTGAGCTACGCTCCTGCGTGGGCCTATTGTAGCCTATAAAATGGGCGGTTTCAATCGCGCTTTGGGAAATGCGGGCGCTCTATGCGCTGCGCTACCAGAGCGCCCGTTCCCGATGCGGCGGCTTGGGCGGCAGGCCAGGGGGAAGGCAGTCTGCCCAGGATGAAGAAGGATGTTCCAACGGCAGAGGCGAATTCCGGCTACCCGGCCGGGGGCTGTTCCTGCACCGGGTACTCGAAGTAGGCGGCGGTCACCAGATGGTGGAGTTCGCCGCAATACTCGTTCACCTCCCGGAGCAGGGGAATTCGCTCGTCGCGGTCGGGCCAGTCGAAGTTGATAAGGCCGGTGAGTCGTCCGGTCAGACGCTGGACGGCGCGGTTGGAATGACGGCGCGGCCCACGGCCGACTGTTTCGATCTCTCCGGCCGCCAGAGTCAGAGAGCGGGAAAGAGACTCGGGCAGCAGCGGGTCGCTGACCAGCAGGTCCATCACCAGGTCAGGCTGCACGTCGGCGCTGTTGATGCGGTTGTAGACCTCCAGAGCATGGAACGCCCGCAGCAGAGATACCCAGTCGGCTTCGTAGAATTCCTCTCCACCGACACTGGCGGCGTCCGTCTGCGCCAGCAGCAGAGCTACGGCGCACTGGGCCCGCTCGATGTACCGCCCCAGATTCAGGAAGCTCCAGGCTTCGTCGTGGTACATGGTGGTTTCAGTCAAACCGCCGAAGGTGTTGATCACTGCGACGGTCTCGTCGTAGAAGGCCCTGGGCTCTCCCCGCCAGATGCCGACCATGTTCTGCCGCTGGAGCGCCTGGTACGAGGTGTTAAGGCAGGTCCACACCTCGGGGCTGATGCAATGGCGGGTATCCCGGGCGTTCTCGCGCCCCCTGGCGAAGCAACTGTACACCGACGAGGGGTTGGAACGCTCGAAGGTGAGGTCGTCGGCCAGGGTGAAGGAATCGGCGAGGGCAAACTCCTCGTCGCCGAACAGGTCGGCCTTGCCTCCGGGGGGCTGGCTGCCGATGCTGTTGTAGATTCGGTTCCAGCCGAAATGGATCTCGCGGACGGGCCGGTCGACCAGCGCCTCTGATTGCAGCCGCAGCAGGCGGCACAAGTGCCGGGCCCGCTCGAGATAGCGGCCGATCCAGTAGAGGCTTTGCGCGCTGCGGGAAAGCATGGCTGTCTCCCCCAGCCCTGTCTCCTTTTGCCGGAAGAGTCAGGGCGTTGGATCAGGTTGAGCAGAGTTTTGAAGCACCCAGATGTCTTTGCCGCCCCCGCCCTGGCTGGAGTTGACCACCAGACTGCCCCGACGCAGGGCGACTCGGCAGAAGGCGCCGGGTACGATGCGGGTGCGGCGGCCGGTCAGCACGAAGGGTCGCAGGTCAACGTGCCGGGATTCGAATCTGCCGTCGATGAGGCAGGGAGACCGTGACAGGGCCAGCACGGGCTGGGCGATGAACCCTTCGGGGGCGGCGCGGACAGCCCGGGCGTAGTCGTCGCGCTCCTGCTGCGTGGCGTGGGGGCCGATGATCATTCCGTAGCCGCCCGATTCGCCAACCCGCTTGACTACCAGGTCGGCCATATTGTCCAAGGTGTATTCCAGATCCTCAGGCCGGCGGCAGAGATAGGTTTCCACGTTTTGCAGCCTGGGCTCCTGGCCCAGGTAGTAGCGGATCATTTCCGGAACGTAGGCGTATACGCTCTTGTCGTCGGCTACGCCGGTGCCGGGGGCGTTGGCGAGAGTGACGTTGCCAAGCTGGGCTGCGTCAATCAGGCCGCGGACGCCCAGCAAAGAGTCGGGGCGGAATACCAGCGGGTCGAGGAAGTCGTCGTCGACCCGGCGGTAGATTACGTCCACCTGACGAAGCCCGTCGGTAGTGCGCATATAGACCAGGCCGTTGCGAACGACCAGGTCGCGCCCCTCGACCAGCTCGGCGCCAATCTCGCGGGCCAGGAACATGTGCTCGTAGTAGGCCGAATTGTACACGCCGGGGGTCAGCAGGGCTATAACGGGGTTGGGCTTGCCGCCGGGCGCCAGCTCGGTCAGCGTGTCGTGGAGCGCGGCGCCATACTGCTCCACGTCCTGAACCCGGGAGCTGCGATAGAGCCGGGGCAGGCTGGCTTTGGCTGCCTTGCGGTTGGCGATCATGTACGAGACGCCGGAGGGAACGCGCAGGTTGTCTTCCAGCACGCGGAACCCGTCGTTGGTGCGCACCACGTCTGTGCCGCAGACGGCGACCCAGGCGCCATGCGGCGGCGAGAAGTCGCGCATCTCCTCGCGATACTGGGGGCATTGGCGCACCATGTCCCCAGGTATAACGCCGTCGTCGATGATGCGGCCCTCGCCGTATACGTCTTCCAGGAAGAAGTTAAGGGCCCGAATCCGCTGGGCCAGCCCATCCGACAGCTCCTGCCAGTCGGATGCGGCAAGCACGCGCGGGATGGGGTCTACGGGGATAATGCGCTCCTCCGCCTCGGCGTCGCCGTAAACGGTGAAAGAGATGCTTTCGCTGGTGAAGGTGCGGTTGACCCGGCCCCGGATGCTCTCCAGATCCTCGGCGGACATGCGGATCAGGGCATCGTGCAGGTCGCGGGCGTGGCCCCGGGGCGTTCCATCCGGCAGGAACATCTCGTCGTAGACGGAGGGATCGAGCTGGTATCCGTCAAAGCTCACTGCTTTCTCCTTGCTTCCGTAGGCGCCGGGCCGTTCCAGTCTTTGATGAACCCGCGTTGAACGCTCTGCCCTATTATACAGCCCGACGATACAGTCCGGAGACAGGCTCCATCCCCCGCCAGGCGCTTCCGGGCCAGGTTCCTGGCGAAGCTGCACCGGGGGGCGGACTGCGGCAGTTCCGCCGCTTTCCGGCGCCCGGTGCCGTCCTTGTCACTAGCAGGCGCCGTCGTCGTCGCCTGTCTGCGCCACCTCGGGATTAGGGGTCTTGGGAATGGTGATGATCATTTCGGTGAACTCGCCCGGTTCGGACTCCACGCCGATGCTCCCGCCATGCTCCCGGATGATGTCGCTGGTGATGGCGAGGCCAAGGCCCGTGCCCTGGTTGGTAGGCTTGGTGGTAAAGAAGGGGTTGAAAATCTTCTCCACAATTTCGTTGGGTATTCCGGGGCCATTGTCCCGGATGCGTATCTCCACATCCTCTCCCAGGTCGCGGGTGGCGAGCCGCACGGTGGGCGCGTAGCCGTCGAAGCCAACGCCTTCGGCGGCCAGGGAGCGGCGCCTCTCGTCGGTGGCCTGGCAGGCGTTGCCGACGATGTTCAGGAAGCAGCGGCCCAGGTTCTGGGGAATGGCCTCGACCTGTTCTATGCCGGGGTCCAGGTCCTGCTCCACGGTCAACTGGAACTCCGTGTCGGCCGCCCGGGCGCTGTGGTAGGCCAGCATGGCGTGTTCCACCAGCAGCGTATTCAGCTCAACGGGCTGCCAGTTGTGAGTATCGCGACCCATAAGCAGCATATCGTTGACGATGCGGTTGGCCCGCTCGCCGTGATGGCGGATGCGCTCCAGATTTTCGGTCAGGTCGTTGGATATATCCGCAATCAGCGACGTGTCCAGCTTGTCTGCGTCCTCTTCGAGGATTTCGCGCATCTCGGCCAGCAGTTCCTCAGACAGCTCGGAGAAGTTCTTGACGAAATTGAGGGGGTTTCGGATTTCGTGGGCCACGCCGGCAGTGACCTCTCCCAGAGCAGCCAGTTTCTCTCGCATCACTATCTGGTCCTGGGCCGTCTGGAGGTCGGTCAGCACGACTTCCAGTTCGGTGTTCTTGCTTTCCAGCTCGCCGTTCTTGCCGTCCAGCTCGGTCAGCACCGTCTCCAGCTCGGTGTTTTTGCCCTCCAGCTCGCGGTTCAGCTCCTCCACCAGGTTAAGGCGCAAGGCTTCCTGGGAGTTGTGGCGAAAAACTTCCAGTGCAGCGGCCATCTCCGCCAGCTCGTCCTGGCCTTGCACTTCCACTTCTTCCTCCAGCTCGCCCGCCGCCATGCGGCGCATTCGCTGGGAGAGCGCATTAATCCGGCGCAGGAGAACCCGGCCCACGAAGAGCCAGCTAATAAGGAGGGCGCTCAAAACGCTGACCACGCTGATGGCGAGGAGCAGGGAGCCGCCGGTTGAAATGGCTATATCGGAAGCGCTGGTCGCTTCCTCCGCCGAGACGACGGCAGCGGAAACAAGGCTGTCTACCTCGGCCACCAGACTGGCGGACTGCGACCGGCTCAGGCTCAGGAGCCTTCCCTGTTCTTCGGCAAGCTGCAGCCTGGAGCGCAGCACTACGAAGATGCCGTCGGCGGTCAGCCCCAGCCGCTCCAGCCTGGCATACAGAGGGGCGAGGCGCTGCTCCAGCGGGTCATCGTTCAGGGAAGACAGATTGCGCCGGATGGCGGAGATGGAGGATTCGAATCTTTCCTGCTGCGCCTCCACCAGCTTCGGGTCGAATATGCTGAACACAGTGGAGAGCTGCTGCAGGGCGAAGTTAGTGTCGGCCTGCAGCGCCGTGAGGTGCCGATAGGCGCCGAATTCCTCCTCGGAGAAATGCATCGCGTAGGGGGCCGCCAATTCGTTGAGCTCTCTCCTTCCCGTCAGGATATAGAAATATTCGTCGTCGACGGCTGAAATCAGCGCCTGCTCCAGCTCGGTGCGAAGCTGAACCATGTCTTCCAGCAGGACGTCGGACTGCCGGTTAAGGTCGAAGACCCTGCCCATGTTGACGCGGATTGTCTCGATGTAGTTGTCGAGGCCGTCGGAGTAGCCGCGTATGCGCTGGGCGCGTACAGGGTCGGCTCCGTCCAGCGCCGCAAGGTGGATTTCCATAGTTTCGCCGGCATTGGCGATCTCTGCCCAGACCTCTGCCAGTTCCTCCGGGCTGGAGGAAGTGGTCAGCCGGGGAGCGGCAGCCACAAGGGCGCTGGTGAACTCCGCAACGCCGAAGGCGGCCTCCATTTCGGGGACGCTTCCTTCATTCACCCTGGCTTGAGCGTCGCCCACCCTCTGGAAGCTGAACCAGCCGATGAGGCTGGCGGCGACGGTCAGGGCCACGGCCACTCCAAAGGCAGCGAACAACTGGGTAGAGATTCTAAACCGGAGCGCCAGAAGGCGATTCAGCAATTCCATCAGCACTCGAAGTTCCGCAGTTTTGATTCAGGCGCTCATATCAGGGGCTTTCCCAGCTCCCCGCCATCGGGACGACGGCTTAATAACCCAATCCGCTTAATAACCCAATCCGCTGCCGGGAACATAGGCCGTGTCAGTTGAAATCGTCCCGGAGGTTGTGAATGGGGTGATAGTTGCCGTCGGGCCCTATGACGGTCAGGAAAACAGTATCAGACCCCTGGTTGTCTTCACTGTCGCCGGAGTAGGTCAGGGGGAACCCGTCGATGTCGAAATCGCCGCCGTTGAGCAGGCTGTCCAGGAAGCGCTGCCGGCTCACGTCCGGCCCGCAGCGCTCCAGCCCGGCGATGGCCAGGCGGCCGGCCAGGTAGCCTTCGAAGGACACAAAGCCGGGGGCGGCGTCGGCATCGTATTCCGAGAGCGCATCGAGATACGCCTCGACCACGGGCAGGGAATCGTCGGTAGGGAAAGGCACTACCTGGGTAACATAGACGCCTTCTCCGTCGGGGCCAAGCATCCGGGCCAGGGCGTTGGATCCGACGAAGGATATGGTGATGAACTCGGCGTTCACCAGCCGGGTTTCTCTGGCCCAGCGAATAAACGTCCCGATGGGCTCGTAGGCGCCCACCATGATGATGCCTTCGGGCCCCCCCCTGCTCAAGTCCAGCAGGGCGGTCTTGACGGCGGTGGTGTTGCGGGGATAGAGGCCAACGGCCACCGGCTCCATGCCGCGGCGCTTCAGCGCCGCCAGCGCGCCGCTGTAACCGGCGCGGCCGAAGGAATCGTCCTGATACAGAACAGCGATGCGTTCGATGCCCAGGTCGGCAGTAAGGCGCTCCACCATTTCCTCGGTCTCCTGATTGTAGGAGGCCCTAAGGTTAATGATGTTGGCCCAGCGGGGGTCGCGAAGGAAGGCCGCGCCGGTGAAGGGGGCTATGAAGGGAACGCCGGAGTCGGCGGCCACGGGAGTAGCAGAGCGGGATGTGGGAGTTCCCACTTCGCCAATCAGGGCAAATACTTTTTCGTCCCTGATGAGCCTGCTGGTGTTGGTGACGGCGAGCTCGGGCTCGTAGGTATCGTCCATAGTAGTGAGCAGAATCTGCCGCCCGTGAACACCGCCCCTGCGGTTCGCTTCGGCGAAGGCCGCCTCGATTCCCAACCGCATATTGATTCCCAGTTCCTGTGCCGGGCCGCTGAACGCCGCCGACTGCCCGAACAGGATGCTGTCGGGAGTCACTCCCTGTTCCCCGTCGGCTCCGGCAGGGGAAGGCGTAAACGCCGGGGCGGCGGCGGAAGGCGACGGCGCGGCGTCGCCGGCATCGGTGCAGGCCAGCGCTGCGATGAGCAGCGTTAAAGCGGCCGCCCATCCAGCGCGACGGATCGCCCGGAACAGGGTCGGTAACAGGTCAAGGCAATTCATTCGGGTTCCATTCACGCCGATCTCCCCCACTGCCAGCGTTCCTCTTCACTTCTGCCGAGGGCAAACCGATGGCAGCGGGAAAGAGACCGGATCCGGTCTCTAATCCCCGCCCTCCGCTCATGGAGGGCCGACAGGAGGGTATCAGGTTCTTCCTTGTGAGATGGCTGACTCGGTGTTTGCTTATTCCCTCCGGGCCACCAGCGTCAGGCGGTTCTTTCCGTCATCCCGCTGGTAGTGAAGGTCGTCCATCATGGTTCTCACCAGATGCAGGCCCAGCCCGCCGATATTCCGGTCTTCGATGCCGGCGTCCACATCGGGGCGGGGCGCGTCTTCCAGGGGGTCGAAGGGTTGGCCGTCATCCAGAACCTCGATAGTCAGCGTTTCGTCTTCGGATGTAAGAACGATCTCGATCTCAGGCCGCCGCCCGCCGCCCTGCCTGCCATGGGTAAGGATGTTGAGTCCCAGCTCTTCCAGAACCAGGTTCACCTTGAAGGTGAGGCTTTCGGGCCACGCCTCGCGCTGGCCCAGCTCTTCCACCGCCCCCTGGATGTATTGAAGGTTATCGGCGTCGCTCGCACCCGGGTCGGACTCGATTTTCAGGTAGAGGGTCTCGCTCAACTTTATCCCCCGATGCGGTGGAGAACCAGGCAGGTCACGTCGTCAGACTGGGGCGTGCCGCCGGCGAAATCCGAGACTGCCTGAAGGATTGCCTCGTTGGCCTGGCGGGCGGAGGTTGGCGGACGCTGCGCGAATATACGCCGGAGGCGTTCCACCCCAAACTCCTCGCCTTCCGCGTTCATAGCCTCGGAAACACCGTCGGTGTAGAGGATCAGGGTATCGCCCGGAGCCAGGGTATAGACGCTCTGCCTGTATTCCAGTCCGGGCATCACTCCCAGCGCGACGCCGCCGGTCATGGGCAGTTCGGCGGATTCCCCATTGGCGCGCACCACCAGGGGGTTAGAGTGGCCGCCGTTGGCGTAGACCATCTCATCCGTCTCCGGGTCATAAACGGCATAGAGCAGGGTAACGAACATGAAGGTCTCGTTGTCTTCCTGCAGCAGATTGTTGACCTCAGACAGCACCCCGCCCGGGTTGCCCATGCCAATGGCAGCCCCTTTAAGCAGGGTGCGGCTCGACATCATAAACAGCGCGGCGGGGACTCCTTTGTCCGAAACGTCGGCCACGGCCAGGCCGATACGCCCGTTCTCGAGGCTGATCACATCAAAGAAGTCTCCGCCCACGTTTCTCGCCGGGACCATGTTGCCATACACCTGGAAGCTGCTTCCCAGGGGAAAGCTGGTGGGCAGGATGGCCTGCTGCATCTTGCTGGCGACATCCAGTTCGTTCTGCAGGGCAACCAGCTTGTCTCGAGACAGCAGGGCCTCTTTCCACTCGGCCATATGGCTCAGGGTGCGCTCTATGGTAATTTGCAGGTCTTCGAAGTCCAGAGGTTTGGTGACGAAGTCAAAAGCCCCCCGGTTCATGGCGGTTCGGATGTTGCGCATGTCGCCATAGGCGGAAACGATCACCGAGCGTATGTTGGGGTCCACCTTGGGGATCTGTTCGAGCAGGGTGAGGCCGTCCATCTGCGGCATATTGATGTCGGATACGACCATGTCGATGTCTGAGTCCTGCTGCAGCACTTCGAGAGCTTCCACGCCGTTGTGCGCGAATACGAAGGCATATTTGCCTGTCCGGATACTGCGCCGCATACGCTGCAGGATCAGCGGCTCCAGGTCGGGTTCGTCGTCAACAACGAGTATCTTGTAGGACTCCTGTTGTGCGCCTTCAGTTGTTCCGGCCATATATACGGCTCTCTTCCTGGCAAATTCTGTTCCTGCCGGATTCTGTGAACGCTATCCGCGCCGGGGGCTAGCTGCCGACTGCGGTCAAGGCTGCCTGCTGGTTGTCGTGGATGTCGATAATCTGGTCGAACCCGCTGATGGTGAACACATCCTTAACCGACGGGGAGAGAGAGCAAACAGCAAACTTGACGTTGGCGGTGCGCATATCCTTGGCGGTAAGCAGGATAACCCGGAGGCCGGCGCTGCTGATGTATGAGAGGTCTTCAAAATCCAGGACTACCGCCTTGTCGCCGGGGTCTATCACGCCCTTCAGAGCGTCCTGAAACTCCGCAGCGTTGGTGCCGTCCACACGCCCGCCCGCCCTGGCGATCAGAGTGCCGCTTTCTCTCTCTGTGCTGATTTCCATGTCCGCACGTCCTTAATCAAAAATCAGGCAATCAAACCAGGCGATGCCGGATCGCCGGTCAGCCTGCCGGTTTCCGCAGGCGGCCGGGCAACCCGGACGTTCCCGCCCCTCGCGTAACCAGCAGTATTATACAACAGAAAAAGTCAGGAACAGTTCGTATCTCCACAACTGCAATCGGCGAGTCTCCTCCCGATTCCGACGGATTATGCCGTAACCGGGCATGACTATTGCAATTGGTGCAGCGCTGCTGTAATGTCGCTGGCAATTCGAACGATTCAGGCTCTGCTGCGGCTCGTTTCGATTTATGCCTGCGGCTCCGGGGCGCAACGCCGGGTTTCCTCTCAATCAGCGGGTGGACTGGTTCCATCCCCGGGAGGTGTCGAAATTCAGCGCTATATCCTGATGCGATTGGGCCAGGCGCTCCTCTCCCTGTGGGTAGTGAGCATCATTGTGTTTGGCCTGGGGCGCGTTACCGGCGACCCGGTGGATGTGCTGCTGCCCATCGACGCCACGCACGACGAGCGGGAACAGCTTCGAGAGGAGCTGGGCTTCAACAACCCCATCTGGACGCAATACGCCAACTACATGCGCAACAGCTTCCGGGGGCAGTTCGGCGAGTCTATCAAGTACCCGGACTATGAAGCCATGGGACTGGTGCTGACCAGGTTCCCAACCACTATCAAGCTGGCCATTGTGGCGATACTGTTCTCTATAGCGGTGGCCATACCCATCGGCGTGCTGTCCGCCGTCAAGAGGGACACCATCTTCGACTGGACGGGCAAAACCATCGCCCTGCTGGGCCAGTCGTTCCCGCCCTTCTGGCTGGGGCTGATTATGATGTGGATTTTCGCCGTCCAGCTTGAGCTGGTGCCGACGTCCCAATGCCAGGGGGCCACTTCCTACATACTGCCGGCGGTCACCATCGGGTGGTTCCTGGTAGCGGCTCTGATGCGCCTGATGCGCTCGTCCATGCTGGAAATTCTGGACAGCGAGTTCATCAACCTGGCGCGAACCAAAGGGTTGAGAGAATCGAAAGTCATCTGGAAACACGCGGTGCGCAACGCGGCAATCGCGCCCCTGACCTATTTCGGCATCATTTTCGGCGGGCTGCTGGTGGGTTCGGTGTCTGCCGAAACGGTGTTCAACTGCAAGGGTATCGGACTGCTGGCTTTCGAGGCCGTGCTGGCGCGGGACTTCCCGCTGATGCAGGCCATCGTGGTCTTCTTCGCAGGCATATACGTGCTCACCAACCTGCTCATAGACGTGCTGTACGCCTACCTCGACCCGCGCATCCGCTATTCGTAGCCGCAGGGACAACGCCGCCGCGCGCCGGGGAACCTTCCCGGCTTATCCGCCGGGTCGGGCTCAGTGCGGTAACACCAGAGCGCCGGGGAACCCTCTCCCCTGCCGGCGGAGCAGGGGCCTATCGCCCAGTATCCTGCCGCTGCGGCTCGGTAACGGTCAGTTTCTGGTTGGATGCCACGTTCCTGAGTGTCTGTATCGCTCCGCTGGGCCACCAGACGGTGATTTCGTCGACGGCGGCTGCGCTGCCCAGGCCGAAGTGAACGGGCAGCATATTCTGGGAAGAGCTGCTGGACCCGGCGGCCACTTCCCGGATCTGGGGCCGCCCTCCCCGAATCCCGGGGGCACTGAGCGCGATCCTGGCGCCGACGCCATCGCGGTTGCTGGATGTTCCTTGCAGACTGATGATGAGCCAGTTATTGCCCCAGTCGCAGCGGTTGCGGTAGAGCCGCGCCGGTTCGCCCTTATCAGCCGAGCGGCCCATGTTGACCAGGAACAGGTCAAGGCACCCGTCCCCGTCAAAGTCGGCATAGGCCACGCCTCGCCCGGCGTCCCAATCGGCGGCCCCGCTGACTGCCGAAACGTCCTCGAAGGCTCCTGCGCCGTTGTTTCGGAAGAGCAGATTGGGCTGTTCGCGGCGATTTACGTCGTCGGTGTCCAGATAGCCGCTGGCGACGTAGAGGTCTTCGTAGCCGTCGTTGTCGTAGTCGAAGAAAACAGCCCCCCAGCTCACGCGCTGCTGGCGCCGGAACTCGCCGTAAGCGACTCCGGCATCGGCGGCTGAGTCCTGGAATGCGCCGTCGCCCGCACCGGTCAGCAGCGCATTATCTCCGATGTTGGTGACGAACATATCCAGATAGCCGTCGGAGTTGTAGTCGGCAACCGCCAGTCCCATGCCGAACATGGCCGCTCCCGCCCCGGATTCCAGGGATACGTCGGTGAAGGTCCAAAGCTTCCCGTCTACGGCCGGGCCGGCAGTGGAAGGGCCGTCGTTGCGCCATAGCACATTGGGGTGGACATACTCCCCAAAGTCGTTGACAACGTAGAGGTCTAGGTCGCCGTCGTTGTCATAGTCCATCCATGCCGGCTGGAAGCCTGCGCCCCAGACGCGCCCGAAGGCGCCTGCCTCTCGGGACGGGTAGTCGGCGCTGCCCAGCAGGGGCGTAACCTCGGTAAAGGCGCCGTCGCCGTTGTTGTGAAACAGCGCCAGAGGGCGCACGTCGAGGTGGTAGATGCGCTGGGTGAACGCGTCGGGGTTAGATTCGTCGATATGGCGCACCACGATAAAGTCGAGCCAGCCGTCCTGATCATAGTCGCCCCAGGCGCAGCCCATGGAGCGATAGGTGCCGTCGGGGTCTGCCAGGCCGGCAGAAGCGGCGACGTCGGTGAATCCGCCGCTGCCATCGTTGCGAAAGAGCCTGCTGGCGCCCCAGTTCGCGACGAACAGATCCTGGTCGCCGTCGTTGTCGTAGTCGGCGGCGCAGCCTCCGTTGCCATTAGCCTCGGCATCGGTCACGCCCGCTTCCGCCGCCACGTTGGTGAAGGTGCCGTCGCCGTTATTGCGGAACAGGGCGTTCTCGTCCTCGCCATCGGGGGCCAGGCGGGCGATGTCGGGCGCAGCGGTGACGTAGGCGTCTTGCCAGCCGTCGCCGTTGTAATCGAACACGACCACCCCCGCGCTTAGGGGTATAATGTCCAGAAGGCTGCGGTAGTGGGTGAAGTTCACGCCCGCCTGCCCGCTCACCTCCTGGAACAGCGGGGGGCGGTAGGTCAGAGCATCAGCCAGGGACGCCGATGAGCCATCGGGGTTGGTGACCACGGCGTCCACGGCGCCGGCGGGGTGGGCCGGAGCCCACGCCACCAGGCGATCGGGGCCGAGGTAGGCCCAAGCCGCCTCCACACCGTCCAGAGTAACGCCGGCGCCGTCATAAAAGCCGCTGCCGTAAACTGTCACCAGCACATCGCCTCCGGCGCCAATGACCGACGGCTCCAGACGGTCGATGCGAAATTCGCCGGCGTTCCGGGCGGCTTCGTCGGCCCGGCCTCTGCCTTCGCCGGATGCTCCGGTCACAGACGCGCGGATGCCCGCACCCTCGCCGCCGACCAGAGGCAAGAAGGCCAGGATGCCAAGGCCGGCGGCCAACCCCAGCGCCCAGGTGGCTGCGGCCAGCGCGGCCACAGCCCGCCGAGGCATGGACCGCGCCAGCCCCCAGAAGGTTACCGGCCCGCCGGCTGCGGCGGCGAAGAGCAGCGTAGCCGCCGGGGCCTCACCCATCCCCACCAGCAGCAGCGCGGCGACCAGCGGGATCTCGAACATCAGAGGCACGTTGATCAGCACCCCCAGGGTGGCGGCTATGACCACTCCCTGGGGGTTGTTGCCCAGATACTGCCCCACGGTGTTGGGGCTGACCCACTGGATTGCCAGCGCGCTGGCGAATCCGGCCAGTACCATCACCGGCGCAAGGCGAAGAAAGTAGCGCAGGCTGGCCCGGGCCCATGCCCTTGACCCGACGGCCAGCACCCCCCGCCACGCTCTGATAGAAGACCTGGTAGAAGAGACGGCAGAAGAGACGGTATCGACTTCCCCGCCGCCGGCGACCGGCTCGACGGAGGGGAAGTCCGGCGGCTCAACGGACGGCGGAGTTCTTCTGCCCCCGCGCCCGGCCAGCCACGCCACCAGCGGGCCAAGGAACAGGGCCGCGATGATGCTGACGCCGACGCGACTGCCCGCCAGCATGGGGGTGAATACAAGGGCGGCCATCAGCAGGGCGGGAACGTTCATCGTGCTGGAGCCGTGGACGATGGCCAGAGCAGCCTCGGTTCCCGCGCCCCGCTGCCGGAAGGCGTTGGCGATGGGAACTATGCAGGCGGAGCACAGGTTCATGGCCGGCCCCACCAGCAGCCCGCCGAGGGAGCCGCGCAGTCCAGGCCGGGCCCATGCGCCGTAGACCGAACCCTGCGGCAGCAGGAAGGCCTCGGTCAGCCCGGCGATGAGAAAGGCGAAGATCATCCCGATGGAAATCAGTTTCAGGTAGGCCAGAGAGAAATCCCACCAGCGGGACAAGAGGGTGGAGCCAGGCTCGCTTTCCAGGCAGAAACCCTGGAAGCATTCGACGGCGGGGGCCGTGGCGCCGGCAAGGTCGGCCTCCACAATATCCAGCTTGGGGATGCGGTTGAACCACAGGAAAAGGCCGAGAAGCACGGCCAGAAATACCAGCCCGGCCGCCAGTTGTTTCCTGCGAGCAGTAGCGAACATGGAGGCAACCTTAATATGACAAGAGCCGATACGACGAGAGCCGGCGATTCAGGTTAGCGTTATAACCCCTGCGCCTTTCCAGAACGTTTTGCGCGGAACCCCGGGGCTTCCCGGGATTCCGCGCATCCTGATCCTCAGTTGCAGGGGTCTACAGTCTTGCAGGCGTAGATCAGCCACGTGTGGCCGATGTCGCCTCCGTCCCAGCCGGGAAAGATCCAGGTATCCACGATGTTGGGGTCCAGGATGGCCTCGATGAACACCTCGAACAACGGGACGTTCTCAAACTGCTCGAATTTGATGTTGCCAATCTGCCTGAGGAGCTCGTCGCGCTTGCCCAGGTCTGCGGTGTTTCGCAACTCGTCCCACAGGTTGAACAGCTCGTCCGTTTCGTACTGGTGAGTCACGTTGTAGCCTGCGTTGAAACCGGCGATCTGGGTCTCCACCACCTTCTTGGAGGGCGGAATAGCCCACATATAGCCCGGGAAGTCGCGGCTGCTCAGCGCGGGTATGACCGTTCCGGCCCAGTCTGTTTCCTGCAGGGTCAGGTCGATGCCAATTTCCTGGAGGTAAACCTCCACCTGCTCCATCACAGGAATCAGCTCCGGGGCGCCGGGGAAGGGGAACAACCAGGCCTTGGCCGAGAATCCATCCGCGTATCCCGCCTCTGCCATCAGGGCCTTCGCGTTTTCCACGTCGTATCCATAGAGGTCATCGAAGCGGTCGGCCCAGGTGGGGTCCCAGCCGGGAAGCCCCTCGTAGAACCCGTGGACGTAAGACGGGGTAACGCGGCCCTTGTACAGCTCCAGGCGCAGGGTCTCGCGGTCAATGGCCTGGTTGATAGCCTGCCGCACCCGGACATCGGTGAAGGGCAGGTCTTCATCCAGCTTGCCCGTGGTGCCCATGTACTTGTCGCGGGACTCGTCCTCGGTGCCGAAGTACAGCCCGGTGAAGTTGATCTGCACCTGCTGGGCCGGGCCGGTGCTTTTCACCAGCTTGTAGCCCTTGTTCACCAATTGATCGGTAAGGTCTTTGTTGACTTCCGTCAAGTGAGTCTCACCGGCCTCGAACTGAGCCAGCCTGGTCGCCTCTTCCAGGGTCCAGGTCATGATCAACTCGTTCCAGTCCACGGGGTGAACCCAGTGTTCACCCGGAGCCTTCCTGTACAGGACCGACTCGCCCAGCCGATGTTCCTCGAACACATAGGGGCCGGTTCCGGCGACCTGGGTCTCATAGGCCATCTCGCCTTCTTCGTCCCATTGCCGCTTGCTGAACTGAACCATGTCGGTCGCCTCTGAATAGTAGAAGGGCAGGTCTGGGCAGGGGACGTTACAGATCATGTTGACTTCGTGGTCGCTGACGATCTCCACGTCTTCCACCTGGCACATACCAACCCTGTAGCCGGAACTGGGGTCGTCTTCCCGGCCCTCGTATGCGGGATTGCACCAGATGTCGTGGTTGTGAGCAACGTCGGCGGCGGTGAACATCCCGAAGTCGGTGCCGTTCTTGTTGTTCCACGGCACGTTTTCAGCCAGCTTCAGGTTCCAGGACATGGAGTCCTGGGCCATAGTGGCCTCGGTAGCCAGCCATCCGCTCATGGTGTTGGTGACCGGGCTGATTTCGAACAGCCATTCCTGCATGGGGTCTTGCTTAATCAGTTGGTCGGCGCTGCCCCGGATCCAGGTGCGGAAGTAGTCCCGGGTAGGAGAGATCAAGCCCATTATGAGCCTGTCTACCTTGGCTTCGCCCGGCTGACGCTCTCCCGGCTGCTCCCATATCAGCTTAAGCGTGGTTGTTTTGGGCGCTCCGGCATCGGACGCTGTTGGCATTGCCGTGGGCTGGTCGACCGGCTGCGTGGGCGAGGGGGCCTCGGTGGGCACCGGGGCCGTTGTCGGCGTATCTACAGGCTGGGGTTCGGGCGTAGCGGTGGCGGAGGCCCCACAGGCAACGGCCAGGGCCAAAAGCAGTACCGCCAGAAGTGCTACCGATTTCCTGCATGTTTTGATGTATGACATATGTAATCCTCCTTATTATAATGGTCTTTGCCGGCGTGATTCCGCCTTGTATAGCAAATAGCTACGCTATTAGTCAATAGCCCGTCCGAACAGATATTCCCGGCGTGCGGCGGCATCAGTATGCAGGGGAAATGATTTCGTCCCGTGGCCCGATATTCCCAACGTGCGGCGGTATTAGACCGAACCCAGGCGCAGGCATACCCGCGCCATCTCATCCCAAGGCCCAGGCAGTTCGGATCAGGTCGGAGAGCGGTGGGGGCGGATATACGCTGCGCTCCGGCGAGCGGGGCGGTTTTGTCCCCCGGGGTTAAACCAGGGAATTAAACCGGAGCTAAACAGCGGGGAGCGGTAAGCGCCGGATCGGGTTGCCGCCGATGGCGCCTTGAACGAAGCGCTGTGTAGCAGGGTGAATCTGCGGTTCGATCCATCCGCCCGATGTCTGGCTTATGCCAAAGCCGAGCTGCATCGAACCGGAACCAGCGGCAGCATAGCTGCTTTGGCGGCGGGATACGCGGCGACGCCTGTTGGTTTTTGCAAAGCCTCAGTCGGGGCTGCCGCGCTCGAGGGGCAAGACGCTGCCGAGTATCAGGTTGCCGTCGGGGTGAATCACCGGCGCCCGGGGCAGTGGAGCGCAACGCAGCAATTGCGAATCCGCAAATCAGAATTCAAGGGGCGAACAGCAATAGCCCTCACGTTGCTTCAGGCAAGGCGCGCTGGCAAAGGCCATCCCCCATAGGCGAACTGACCATCCGAATCTGTCCCCGCGTGTGCGGGGGAATCTTGACACTTGCCCATTTTGGATTAAGAGGATGCGGTCTATCCCCGCGTGTGCGGGGGAGCCGTTGCCTATCCCCCGTACGCGAACTGACCCTCGCCGGCTAGAGTATGTGGAACAGGCGGAGGTGTTCCCGGAGCACATCGGCGGCGAAATCGTTCTCGATGTCCCGCCAGACTGAGTGGATGTGGTTGGCGCCGTCTTGCCGGTTGTCGAACTCGACTACGAAGTTGCCGCCGTGGATACGATAGTAGTGGGGATCGTTCCTGGAAACAGGCCCGGCCCAGGCCAGGTGGAAATGGTCTATGCCATCCTTGCGGATGGCCGCCAGCTTCTGCTCGGCCAGGTCGGTGCGCACCTGCCCCACGTAGAGGGCGACGAGGTTGAGCAGGGTTTCCTTCTGTCCGCCTGTCATATCAGCCGCCGCCAGGCCCTGCGGCCTGAAAGGGAAAGAGACCTTGGTGCTATTGTAGGTCAGGATGTCCAGCGGAGCTTCGTCATAGATGGTGGCCGTGGCGCGCTGGACATCGTCCAGGCTTTCCATGAGCTGAAAGGCCAGGTCTTCGCGGTCGCCCAGGATGCGCAACCCCTGCTTGGGCCCTTTGCGCACCTCTGCGGGGTTGGCTCCGAAGAAAAAGGGGGTAACGGATATTACGTTGTCGCCCCAGATGCTGAAGTGCAGCGAGACGTGGTGCCCCTCGACGCGCCAGCCCCAGGGTTCTTCGGGCCCCGGCTCGCCGAAGACGGTAAAGTAGTACAGTTCCACATCGCGCACGAAGGTGATCATGCCCATCTCTTTTTCCAGTGGCCCGAGAATGTCTTCGTGCTCGATTATCTGCCGGGCCTGCTCGTAAGAGCCGGGAGTAAGGCCGCTTTCCAACAGGGCGAAGGCCAGCTCGCGCTGGTTGGCGTCCATATCGCGCAGGGCCAGGCCGTGGCGGTTGATAGGCGGGTAGTACCAGTACATTCGCTCGCCGTCCATGTACTCGAAGGTGGCCCTGGCTTTCTGCTCATTGGTAAGGCTGTCGAGGAAGCGGCGGGCGGCGGCGCCCATCTGGGCGGCGGCCTGCGGTCGGGATTGCTGCGGTCGGGATTGTACGGTTGCCATGCCGGAAACCTCCTGCCCAGGTGAAGATACTAGGTGAAGATACAAGCCAAGTATCGCGCGCGAGTTTATGGGCGTGGCGGAAGAGCGTCAACCACGATGGGCAGCATGGGTCTATGCTGGTTATTGCTTTCTTACTTTACCGCAGTTCTTCCTGCATCCGCCAGGCGCAGGCTGCCCTCGGTGCGAGAAGAGGCTGTCGTATGGTGGGAGAGGGGGGGCCTGCATCCGACGGGCGCAGAATCCAGCGGCAATTCGGGCCTGGCGCCCGGAGTCGGCGCGGGCGAGCTCTGAAATGCGAGCTTCGCGCTCCTCCAGACATACAGCCGGTAAAAGACAGGTTGCAGTATGCGACAGCAGGGCGCTGCCGCTTCAAGGATTGCCGGGACAGCCTTTGCAAATCAGTCGTCGCTGGGTCGGGGTTGCTGTCTGGCAGGCCGCGGGTCGCAGTCAGGAAACCGGAAGCGCAACAGCCATACCGTCCCCCGTCCCGTCGATAAAGGCTTGCTGAGGGGAATTCACTTGGCCGCACGCCGGCCAGCCCATCTACAGCAAGAACACCGGCGGCCAGCGCGATGCCGGCGTAAACAAGCCTGCCATGCAACTGAACGGCGCTTCAGCCGCATTCGCGCCTGGAGCTGTTCAGGGCAGGCTCATCTCGCAACCCGTCCGGCACGCCGATGGCTGGGAACAGCGACGGTGCGCATCCCTCCGTTGACGAGCGGATTTGCTCTCCGGGCATCAGGGGTATCGGCGCAGTTAAACAACAGAGGGATTGAAGAACGAGGCTGTCCGCCAGCCTGTTCCATCGGAGGGTCGCAGCCAGCTACTTCCTATGAGAGGGAGGCGGCTCGTCGAAGGGGAGGTTGTTCGTTTCCGCCTCGTAGCGGCGCTTCAGCCACCCCTCCCACTCTGCACGCTCCTGCTGTCGCCCTTCCTCTCGCCCTTCTTCACGGCCTTCCTCTCGGCCCTCTTCCAGAATTCTTCTGACGGCGGCTGGAATCAATAACATCAGGCGCCCTCCTACTTCGACTATGATCGCTACCGCCGACGATGCTCCTGCGCCGACGCCGAATATGGCAGCTAGCAGGTATACCCAGTCATCTCCATCTCGCAGATCACTCCAGTGCAGCCAGCCCAATGCTCGGAGGCCTGTTCCATCGGAGGGTCGCAGCCAGTTACTTCCTTTGAGAGGGGGGCGGCTCGTCGAAGGGGAGGTTGTTCGTTTCCGCCTCGTAGCGGCGCTTCAGCCACCCCTCCCACTCTGCACGCTCCTGCTGTCGCCCTTCTTCTCGCCCTTCTTCACGGCCTTCCTCTCGGCCCTCTTCACGGCCTTCCTCTCGCCCTTCTTCACGGCCTTCCTCTCGGCCCTCTTCCAGAATTCTTCTGACGGCGGCTGGAATCAATAACATCAGGCGCCCTCCTACTTCGACTATGATCGCTACCGCCGACGATGCTCCTGCGCCGACGCCGAATATGGCAGCTAGCAGGTATACCCAGTCATCTCCATCTCGCAGATCACTCCAGTGCAGCCAGCCCAATGCGATTATCGCGATGACGTAGCCTGCGAAATACAGGATCCAATAGGTGTCCAGGAACCGTTGCATTCATCAGCATCGTAGGTTGCCGCTCTATCTCTGTCAAGGAAGCTCTATGCCATGGGATCAGCCAACGGCTTTGATGCCATGGCAGGCAGGAAATGGAGCCGTTTCCAGTACCAGAGTCCAGTATCCGAGAGGGAAGAACTTTCCATCCAGGATAACGCCCCCGGATAACGCCCGTTGTATCGGCCCTCCACTAGTTCAGGGTTTCCAACAGGGATTCCTCCAGCTCGTCCAGGGTGGCGAAGCCCTCGAAGCGATCCTGGATGAGGCCGTCAGAGGTCAGCACGAAAGTCCAGGACTCGTTTAACCAGTGGGGAAGCCGGGACATTCCCCATTCACCTACGACCGGCGAAATCCTGGCCTTGTTCAAGTCTCCCTGGATCTCGTCGGGGTTGTCGTATATCTCCACGTGAATGAAGTGGGCCTGGCCTTTGTATTTCGCGCTCAGATCCGAAACCGTGTCGACCTGCGGACCACAGGTTGCGCTGGTGCAGAAGGCGGGCGATGCGAATACCACAACGGCGGGCAACGGACTCTCCACAGCCTCGCGAATGGTCACCTGATACAGTCCCTCGTCCGGACTGTAGTCGGTAGTAATCAGGGCCAGGTCTCGAAACTCCTCAAGCGTTTTGTTTTCGCTGAGCGGGCCAACAGAACCCACAGCGGGCACCGGCGAGGATTCGGCGACTTCGACATGCTGCACAGCCCACCCTGTGGCGTCGGGGCCTTCGGCCACGATGTCCAGTCGCCACTGCCCGGGGCGGTCGAAGTCAACCTCGGCAGCAAAG
Organism: Dehalococcoidia bacterium; assembly: GCA_965115955.1. Classification (GTDB taxonomy): domain Bacteria; phylum Chloroflexota; class Dehalococcoidia; order Lucifugimonadales; family UBA3495; genus VXOI01. Next base: position 1,148,042 of record OZ220473.1, read on the forward strand.
GTTCCCCGGGTGCCGTAGGGCCATTCGTTAAACCGTGTGGCTATGGCGTCCCCCGGGGCGTTCTCCGGCACATATACCGGCGTGAAAACCACGTTGGAATCCTTGACCAGGCCAGTCTGCGTAGTTAGCAGGAAAGCCACCCGCTGCGGCCCTGCTTCCAGTACGGTAGTGGCCAGGACAACATTCAGCTCATCGCCATTTCGCACCGGCTGATAGTCCGCATCCGCCGATGGCGACGCGTCGGTACTCATGGTAGCGGGCGGGAGAGTGGGTTGGTGCCCTTCCAGCGGCTCCTCGGTAACCAACGGCTGTGCCGGCGCGATTGTGGCGGTTGGCGCCGTGGTCGGCGGCAGAGGCGTGGCCGTGGGATCCGGGCCGCAGGCGGCAGTCAGGGTCGAGATCAGCGCGGCAGCCAACACCGCAGCCAGCATTATTGTCGATGCGGCAGACATGCGCAGCATCAGTAACCATCCTCGTACACACCAAAGGTGAAGGAATACAGCCCGAAGTCATCAGACATGGACGCCAGCCGGAGCGTCTGCTCTCCCATCCAATCGCTGTGCTCGACTATCTTGTAGAGCCTGGGGCCGGTAACCTGTAGATAAGAGACTCCGTTCTGGTCGATAGTTATATCGGCGCCTCTGTTTTCCCTGGTCAGGTATTCGCCATTGACCGTCACCCTCACCGTGTAGGGGCTTCCCGATTCGGAGGTCAGCACTGCGTTGACCGAGCGGGCGGAGTATTTCAGCGCAATGTAGCTGTCGAAGTGGTCGGACATCTCGGCGTGCCGGGCGCTCTCGGGCCCGATGACCCAGGGGCCATTGAAATATATCAGGCTGTTCTCGAGCGAGTCGGGGGCGGTGAATTGCGTGGTTACGCCGCTCTGCCCGCCGTTGAGGGACTCCCGGGCCGCCCGCAGGTACTCATCTCCCTGCGCAATGCCGCCGCGTCCCTGGCTGACGGTAAACTTCCATCCGGCAAACAGCTCGCGGGTAACTTCCATGCCCATGCTGTACGAGGGGTCTCTCTGCTGGTCTTCGGGCAAGGGCAGCGTCTGGTTCGCCGTCATGCCCGTCTCCTGCAACAGGGTGCGGATCCACTCTTCGGTCTCCGCGTACTTGCCCTCGCCGAAGTGGGTGTACCGCACTTCTCCAGTCTGGTCGATCAGGTACTTGGCCGGCCAGTAGCGGTTGGAGTAGCTGCGCCAGACGCTGAACTCGTTGTCCTGCACCACAGGCCAGGCCACGCCCTCGCTCCTGGCGGCATCCTTCACGTTTTGGTAAATTTTCTCGAACTCGAATTCCGGCGTATGCACGCCGACGATTACCAGGCCCTCGCTGGCGTAGCGCTCATGCCACTCGCGCAGGAAGGGCAGAGTGCGAATGCAGTTAACGCAGGTGTAGGTCCAGAAGTCTATCAGCACCACCTGGCCGCGCAGGCCGGCCATGGTCAGGGGTTCGCTGTTGATCCACTCCTGAGTGCCGGCGAACTCGGGCGCGCAGTCTCCTACTTGCCCGCCCTTCCGCTTATCAAGAACCGTGTCTTCGCATGGGGTCGCCATAGCGGGAGGCGTGACCATATCGGTAGCGCTGGCGGCCGTTGGCGGCGGCATCGTCCCGGGCCCCGTCGTGGGCGTGGGGCTGGCTCCGCAGGCTGCCGCCAGGGCCAGGCCCAGAGCTCCGGCCAGGCTCATTATAAGTCTGGGGGCGAAGATATGGGTGGGTATGGCAACCAGGAACCGCATTATCAGAACCCGTCCTCATAAGTGCCGAAGGTGAAGGAAAAGAGATCGAAATCGTTGGACATAGTGAACAGCTCCAACACCTGATGCTGCATCCAGGCGGGGTGCTCCACAATCTTGTATGCTCTGGGCGTGGTGACCACCAGGTAGCTCTCGCCGTCTTCACCGATGATAATGTCTTCGCCTTTATTTTCTTCCGTCAGGTACTGGCCCTCGACTTTGACCCGCACTCTGTACGGCTCGCCGGACTCAGAAGCGAGAACCGCATTGACCGACCGGGAGGAATAGCCCAGCACCACAGAGTCGCTGTAGTCTTCCGTTTCACGGGCATGGCGAACGCTTTCGCGACCGATGTACCAGGATCCCTTGAAGTAAATCCGGTCGGGGTATATCTCGCCAGGTATCTCCAGCTCCACCACCTCGTCGCGGTTATTGTTGTAGGGGTCTACCTGCCCCACGTAGAGACCGCGCCCTGCTTGGAAATGGCTGACCACGAAGCTCCACCCGGCGAACAGTTCAGGGGTGCGCCGGCCCTCGTTTTCGTTGAGCGCCGTATCGCCCGGACTGCCGGCCCTGCGCTGGTCTTCGGGCAGGGGCAGGGTCAGGTTCACCCTCGCGCCCGCCTCCTGCAGCAGCCGGCGTATCTCCTGTTCGGTCTCGGCGTACCGCCCCTCGCCGAAGTGGCGATACTGGATGACGCCGTTCCCGTCGATCAGGTATTTGGCCGGCCAGAAGCGATTGCTGTAGCTGCTCCAGACCCGGTAGTCGTTATCCTGCACCACCGGCCAGGCCACCCCCTCGTCTATAGTGGCCTGCACCACGTTGTCGTACACCTCTTCGAACTCGAACTCTGGGGTGTGAACGCCCAGGATTACCAGCCCCTGTTCGGCATAGCGGTCGTGCCATTCCCTCAAAAAGGGCAGGGTGCGGATGCAGTTGATGCAGGAGTATGTCCAGAAATCGACCAGCACCACCTTGCCGCGCAGTTCCTGCATGGTCAGGGGTTCGCTGTTGATCCAATCCTGGGTTCCCTGCAATTCGGGAGCGCAGTTGCCAACCTGTCCGCCCGCAGTACCCTGGCAGGAAGCCGCCGACTCTGCCGGAGCTTCAGTCTGAATGCCGCCCGGGGCGATGATAGAGGGCTGGGGCGTCTCCGTAGGTTCGGGCGTCGCCGTAGGTTGGGGCGTCGCCGTGGGTTCGAGCGTCGCCGTGGGTTCGGGCGTCGCCGTGGGCTGGGGCGTCGCCGTGGGTTCGGGCGTCTGCGTGGCCGGGCCTTCAGGAGTATGGGTCTCCACCGCAGCAGGCGCCGACGTTGCGGGCGGCTCGGTCGCTGCGGGCAGCGCAGTAGCTGTGGGCGGCGGCGCCTCCCCGCCGCCACAGGCGGGCAGCGTCATTATGAGCAAAACGGCCGCCCATAAAACAGGGGCGGAAGCCAGCAGCAACAGTCTTCTTCCAGGGAAACTCCGCCCAGGAAAACGATCTACGCGCGACATCAACTCAGGCGCTCCCTCTTGCTTAAGAATAATACGCCGGCACAGGCGCGGCGGATGTATGGCGCTCGGTGGCCTCCCACCCGGTTTCTCCGAAGTTAAGGCCGGGTTTGGGTTTGACAAAGGGACAAAGCCGGAAGGCATGAGAGGGTCAACGGACTGCGCCGGGAATGGGCACGGATTCCAGCAGGCGGTCTATAACCTCCCGGGGCTGGAGACGCCGCATACGGGCGGCGGGCGACAGTATGATGCGGTGCCCCAGGATCCCGTAGGCCAGGGCCTGCACATCGTCCGGGATCACGTAGTCGCGGGACTGCACCAGGGCAAGAGCGCGGGCCATGCGGAACATCCCCAGCGAAGCCCGCGGAGAAGCGCCCAGGGCCACGTCCTCGTGATTGCGGGTAGCCTCCGCCAGCCCGACGATGTATTCCCTCACCAGGCTGTCCACATAGATTTCCCGCGCCGCCGCTTGCAGCCGAACCACATCTTCGGGAGCGGCCACTGCCTCCAGCGCATCTATTGGGTGAGTCTGCTCCTGGCGTTCGATTACCGCCAGCTCTTCGGCGAAATCAGGGTAGCCCAGGCTGACACGGATCAGGAACCGGTCCAGCTGAGCCTCGGGCAAGGGAAAGGTCCCCTCGTATTCGATGGGGTTCTGCGTCGCCAGCACGATGAAGGGAGGCTCCAGCCGGTGGGTCGCGCCGTCCACCGACACCTGCAGCTCCTCCATCGCTTCCAGCAGAGCGGACTGGGTCTTGGGGGTAGCGCGGTTGATCTCGTCGGCCAGCACCACCTGAGACATCACCGGGCCGGGGCGGAACTCGAAGCTGCCCGTGCTCTGGTTGTAGATGGAGATGCCGGTGATGTCGCTGGGCAGCAGGTCGGGGGTGAACTGGATGCGCTTGAACTGGCAGCCCAGCGAAGCGGCCAGGCTCTTGGCCAGCATGGTCTTCCCCACGCCGGGCACGTCCTCTACCAGTATGTGCCCCTGGGCCAGGAGCGCCGCCAGGGTTTGCTCTATTACCGACGTCTTCCCGACAATAACCTTCGATACATTGTCAACAATGGCCCGCGCGGCGGGGGCCGTTTCTGTCTGCTGCACCGCAACCTCTGCCGGCAGGTGGATTTGGAGCCGGAGGCATTATGTAGCCGGGGCCAATTGCGTGTATTATAGCGTGAATTACGGTAGCGTTATTGTGCGCTTCCGGCGGAAGAGCTGAAAGGCGCTGGGCTGATAGTGTTTAGTGTCAATAAACGCACAATTGTCCTGCTGGCGCTTCTGGTCGTTCCCCTGTTCTACGCCGTCGGGACGGGATTCGACTTCCTGTACACTCTGCTCTACGCCGTGCTGCTGCTGTTTATCGTCGGCGCGGCGTGGGCCTGGGTCAACCTGCGGGGGCTGGAAATACAGGTAACGCGGTCCGGCGACCGCGGGCAGGTGGGCAGCTACCTGGAAGGCCGGGTGACGGTAACCAACCTGACCATGATACCCAAGTCGTGGCTGGAGGTTACCGAGCTGGCCGGCGCATCTCCCGAACCCGGCGGACGAGGGCTGGCCCTGGACCGGCGGCAGACGAGAAGCTGGCGCATCGACACCTACCTGGCCCGCCGGGGGCTGTTCGAGGGTGGGCGCATGCGGGTGGTAAGCCAGGATCCCTTCGGCCTGTTCCGTATGTCCAGAGACTTCTCCGATCCCCACACCTATATCGTCTACCCCGCCGTCGAGCCTCTGCCAAACCTGGACGCGCGGTTCGCCGGGCTTCCTTCCGACAGCCGCCTGACGCGCTACTTCGATCAGGTTACTACCGACGTAGCTTCAGTTCGCGCTTTTCGGCCCGGCGATGCCTACCGCCGCATCCACTGGCCCTACACCGCAAGGATGAACACCCCGATGGTCAAGGAGTTCGACGCCGGCCTGGCGGCCCAGTTCTGGCTTCTGCTGGACCTGCATCGCCCATCCCACTTCTACCCCATCGGCGGCAACAGCCGGGAAAATCGGAACGGCGGCCGGCCCGGGGAGCTGCCCGGCGGCCGGAACAGCAGCCAGCGCGGATACCGGGCGGAGAACACCGAGGAACTGGCGGTGACGCTGGCTGCCTCGATGGCCCAGCGTCTGATGGACCTCTCGCTGCCGGTGGGTATGGCGGTCAACGGCGACAACGGACGGCTGCTGCGGCCCGACAACGGCCCTGACCACCTCTCGCGCATGATGGAAACCCTGGCCGCAGCCCAGGCCGGCAACGTCGAGCAACTGCCTGAGTTTCTCTATTCGATGCGCCCCCACCTGAACCATTTTCACTCCGTTACCGTGATCACCGCCAACACCGACCCTGCCTGGCTGGCTGCCCTGCTCGACCTGAAGCGCATTAACGTTACCATCTCCATCATCATGGTTGACCCGGCGTCCTTCGGCGGCCGCTTCAACCCGGGCATGGTGGTGGAAGCGGCGGCGGCGGAGCTTATCCCCGCCTACGTTGTCGCCCGGGACGGCAGCCTGGACGATGCTCTGGCCCGGCCTGTCAACCGCGAGACCATAGAATCGCTGGAGCCGGCGGCAGCGGCCGGAACGGGCCTTTCCGCCGGCGGCGAAGAGGCCGGCGCCGGCGGGGAGAGGGCGCCATGATCGGCGGCGAAACAGCCAGGCGGAGCATCTCGCTGGGCTGGGACGGTCAAGGCGCCGGGCGGGCCGCGCTGGGTCTGCTCGGGCGGCTTCGACCCGCCGACGGCTGGGCGGCGCTGATCCTGCTGGCCACCAACTTGTGCGTTGTGGTGCTGGCCGTGGAACAGGCCGACTGGGCGCCGACGCCCAGCCTGCCCACCACGCTGCTGCTGGGGATGCTGACGGCTTTCGTGTTCTACCGGCTGCCGGTGTGGTGGTGGCTGGCCATCCTGCCGGGGCTGGGAATCGGCGGCCTGATCGTTACCTGGCAGCTTTCCAACTTCTCCTTCGACGGCCAGTCCCTCGGCGGGGCGGCCGCGCTGTGGGACAGGCTGGGCCTGTGGCTGGAAGCAGCGCGGGAAGACTCTATAAACATAGACAAAGCCCCCTTCGCCTTCGGCCTGGTCGCTGCGTCCTGGCTCATAGGCTACCTGGGGGGATGGGTGTTCCTGCGGCACCGCAACTTCTGGGGCGTGTTCGCCCTGGGCGGGCTGGGGCTGTTTTCCAACCTCACCTTTCTGCCGCCCAACACCAACTTCCACCTCGCGATGTATCTGTTCACTGCCCTGATGCTGGTGGCGCGGATACAGGCGGTACGGCGGCAGAGCCACTGGGACCGCCGGGGCATACGCCACGATGAGGGCCTGCGGGCGCTCTCCCTGTCCGACAGCTTCTTCCTTGCCGTCGCCGTCATCGGCCTGGCCTTCCTGCTTCCGTCAGGCGGCGCCTGGAGCTCCGCCACCAACGCCTACGAGTCGCTGCGAAGGCCGCTGGTGGGCTTCGAAGACGACTTCAACCGCCTCTTCGCCGGTCTGCCCGCCCGGCGCGACATCGGCTTCCGCGTCTGGGACGACGTGATGGCATTCCAGGGAACTATCAGCCCGGGTACCACCCACACGCTGCTGGTGGAATCGCCCGTGCCGATGTACTGGAAGGCCCGCACCTACGACACCTACACCGGCAAGGGCTGGATTTCGGAGCACACCAACTACCAGCCCATCGACTACTCTCCGGAGTTCGCCTCGCCCGCATCTCCGCAGAGCCGGGTGACAACCAGCTACTCTGTAACGCCGCTGTACGCGTCCAGATACCTTTTCGCCGGGCCCAGAGTGAACGCGGTGGATCGAGACGTAGAAATAGAGACTCCATCGATGCCGGTGTACCGGGCCGACCTGACTTTCGACGACCCGCTGGCGGGATACCCACCAACACTGGCTGAGGCGGGTCGGGCCATGGCCGGAGCGGTGAGGAAGAGGGAGGCAGCAGACAAGGACGATCTGTCGAAACTGCTGCCTCCCGGTTTCCGGGTAGCGGATGTTGAGCGCGCCGAGAACCGCCTGGTGGCCGTCACCCTCGAAGAAGCGCTGCCCAACCCTCCGGACACGCTGGCGGTGCGCAGCCGCCAGGGCGTCTTCGCGCCCCATGCCCCCTACATCGTGACATCGTCGGTGCCCGCGGCGGAACCCGATGAGCTGCGGGCGGCGGGCACCGATTACCCGGTGCATATCCTCCATCGCTATACGCAGCTCCCTTCCGACCTGCCGGGCCGGGTTCGGGGGCTGGCCCACGAGGTCACCGTAAACGGCAACACGCCCTACGACAAGGCGGTGATGGTGGAGGCCAATCTCAAGAGATTGACGTACTCGCTGAATGTGTCCCCGCCCCCATTCGACTCCGACGGGGTGGACTTCTTCCTGTTCGAGCAGCGGCGGGGATACAGCGAATACTTCGCGTCGTCTATGGCCGTCCTGCTGCGCTCGGCGGGCGTGCCGGCGAGGGTGGCGGTGGGCTACACCACCGGCGACCCGACTGAGGTCGAGAACCTCTATGCCGTTACCGACAGCCACAGCCACGCCTGGGTTGAGGTGTACTTCCCCGGCTACTCATGGATTCCCTTCGAGCCCACCCCAGGCGCAGATCTTCCGGTGGTTATGACGCCTGGACGAGGCGGCTCTGGAGAGTTCTCCGGCCCGTTCATCGCCGGATTCGACGCGGATTGCATCGACGATTTTGTTGAAGAGTGCCTTGACTACGCCGAACCCCTGCCCGGCGGAGAGAACCTTCCGGCAGACGGGGCCGCTGGCGCATCGTATTTCGGCTGGGGCTTCGCCGCTTCCGGGCGGGTCTGGGCGGCGGCGGCTCTTGGGGCGGGGTTCGCGCTTCTGGCGGCCGGCTGGTGGGCCTTCCGACGATTCATGTTCGCCGCCCGCGATCCGGCGGTGGTCTATGGCCGGGTACGCTCTCTCGCTGCGCTGGGCGGCATGAGCGGCGGGATGTCGCTTACGCCGTTCCAGTTCGGCGAAAGGCTTACCGCCCTGCTGCCGCAGCACCGGGAGCGAGTGGCACTGATTGTCGGGGCTTATGTACAGGCCCGGTACGGCGGGAAGCCAATACCGCTTGGGCTGGAATCCCGGTTGGAGGATGCCTGGCTCAACCTGCGTTTCCCCCTGCTGGCGGCGTCGGTAGGGCAGCGAATTTACCCGAGGAGCCTGTCGTGAACCAGTATAAGTACCATCTTCAGGAGCTGCCCGCCGGCTGGATAGGGCTGGTCGCCGGAGAGAACGGCTTGCGCCGCGCCACGCTGAAGCCCACGCCGCAGGAAGCCCTGGAAGACCTGGGGGCAGATGCCGAGGGAGCGGCTCACGACCCTGACCACTTCAGCGAGGTGGTGAATTGCCTGCTCCGCTACAGCCAGGGCGACCTGGGCGCGCTGGAAGGCATCGAGCTGGACCTGGACGGCGCACCGCCTTTCTTCCGCGCCGCGTGGAATGCCTGCCGCGCCATTCCGCCCGGTGAGACCCGCAGCTACCGGTGGCTGGCAGCCGAAGCGGGCAATCCGCAGGCCATGCGGGCCGCCGGGCAGGCCATGGCTCGCAACCGATTCTCGCTGATCATCCCCTGCCACCGCGTCATCGCCAGCAACGGCGATTTGGGCGGCTACGGCGGAGGCGGACTGGGCGTGAAGGCCAAACTGCTGCAAATGGAGCTGGAACGAACGGCCGAAGGTTGAGAGCCAAAGGCGCTTCCTACCTGATCTGAAATACCTGGGCTGAAATACCTGCCGCCTGCACTGGGCAATGGTTGAATATCGCGCCGGTCATGGGATACGACTATCGGCAGAGACGGCTTGAAACGGGAACGGGAAGCGCGGCATCAATCGGCGAACGGCCGGATGCAGAGTTGAATCGGCTGACCGAGGCCAATCCCGGCAGGAGAAAGCGAGTTGGCGAATAGGAGCACCCAGCAGCCCGCGGAAAGGTGGGCGCAAGTTAACGGGCTGGATATGCGATACCTGGACTGGGGCGGAGACGGCGAGCCATTGCTGGCGCTCCACGGGCTGGCGTCGTCGGCCCATTGGTACGACATCGTTGCGCCCATGCTGCGCCATCGTTACCGCATCATCGCCCCCGACCAGCGGGGCCACGGGCAGACCGCCCAGGCATCTTCCGGGTACGACTGGCGCACGCTGTCCGGCGACTTGGCTGCGCTGCTGGACCACGTGAGCGCCGAAATCCCCGGCTTCGGTGAGCCTGTTGCTGCGCTGGGACACTCGTGGGGCGGGCACGTAGTCAGCAACTTCGCCCGCCACTATCCCGCCCGGGTGGAGCGCATAGTGATGATCGACGGCGGCTTCCTGGACGGACGGCTATTCCCGGAGCCGACATGGGAGGCATTCTCCGACCGTCTGCGTCCCCGCAACGTGACCGGCAGCCGCGAAGAGTTCCTGAATCGCCTGCGCGAGCAGATGGCCGGCTTCTGGAACAGCGATATCGAGCGCATCGTCCAGACGATGGTGTACGAAGACAAGGACGGCCAGATTCAGGACACCCTGCGCCCGGAGAACCAGGCCCAGGTCATCCGCGAGATGTGGGATAACCCCTGCTCCCGCACGCTGCCTCACGTGCGCTGCCCGGCCCTGCTGGTGGCCGCCGGGCCGCTGCCGGAGCGGGCCAACAGCGACTTCGCTCAGTTGCGCCGCCGGATGGTAGCCGCAGCAGCAGCGGCCCTGCCCAACGGGCGCGTCCACTGGATCTCCGAGACCGTCCACGACATCGGATACCATAAGCCGCAGGAACTGGCGCAGGTAATCCTGGAGTTCATGGCCGAGTAGGAATTTCAGTGGGCGGAACTGCGCCGGCGGCTGACGGGGGATGACGGAGGAGCGTCTTTACGTTGGCGACAAGGGCGGCTGCCGGAGCTTGCTTATGCCGTTTCCGGCTGATCTCGCCGCCCCTCGCCCAACGGTGGAGCTGCCCGCTCCGGGCGTTGAATCGCCCAACAGAACGGCGGCAAAAGCGGTAAGCGCAGGGCAAACAGGTTCCCCGCGCTTTTTAAGCCTGGGCGTCCGGTTCGGATTCTGCCAGGTTCGGATTCGCCGGGAGGCTCGATTCAGGAAACCTCGATTCAGGAAACCTGGAACGCCCATATCCGGTGAAACACTTCAGGCTCGCCCTTGGGAAGGGGCTGGAACTGGTCAGTAACTTCGGCCAGCTTCCACGTGCCGTCGGCTTCGAGTTTCTTGAAGTAGTTCTGGTAGCCGTCGTCCACCATGTCGGTTCGCAGGCTGAAGACGATGTAGCCGCCGGGCTTGGTGACACGGGCCAGTTCGTCAAAGGAATGTACCGGAGCATGGCCCAGGGTGAACACGCCGACACTGATTACTGCGTCGAACCGGCCGGTCTCGAAGCCCAGGGTTTCTCCCAGCGTCATCTGGTGGAAGGAGTTGTAGACGTTCTTCCGACGCGCTTCGTCCAGCATCCCTTGCGACAGGTCCATAGCCGCCATGTTGGTGAATCCGGCATCGGCCAGGCACTTGCCCACCAGCCCGGTACCGGCGCCGGCGTCGAGAACGGCGGCGTCTGCCGGAACCAGGCGGGTCAGCACGCTGGCGCCCTTCTGGGGAGCGTTCCAGGCGAACACTTCGTCCAGGTCCTTGTCATACTCGGCGGCCCACTGGTCGTAGCGCTCTTCCAGATCCTGATTGCTGGTGGAGCCGTAGACCCACTGGACACGGTCGTGGCTCTCCTGCATGGTCATGGCAACCTCCATTCCAGTTCCCTGCTTCCCGCCGGGAAAGGGAATCTGCGCATATTTCTGCCGGGGATATGATGCGCCGGGGCTACTTGCGGCAGACGTAAAGGCCCCAGCCCAGCTCGTCGTTTTCGACGGCCCGCGCCGTGCCCAGGTACGCTTCGGTGAGCCACTCGTAGTGCCCGGCGCGCTCGCTGGTATCGCCCTTGGGGGTACGGTCAGCGAGGCACAGATAACTCTGGCGCAGGTGGCTGGAAATATCCTGGGCTTCCAGCACCTCGAATCCCTGAGCTTCCAGCGCATCCCGGTAGGACTCGAAGCTGAACTCGGTGTCGTAGAGCAGCCGGTCGTAGACGAATCTCTGCGCCTCCGGGCTGACTTCCCGCTTCGGCTTGACCAGATCATCGAAAACGAAGATTCCTCCGTTTTCGAGCACCCTGTAGACTTCCTTCAGCACTGTGCGTTTGTCTGGCACGTGGTAGATTACCGCCTGGCTCCACACGTGGCTGAAATGGCCGTCGGGAAAGGGCAGATCGGTGGCGGATGCCTTCTTAAAGGCTAAACGCTCCCTGATCCCGGGTTCCTGACGCTGGCGGGCCTCATTGGCGTTGTCGATGCGGACGCCGCTCAGGTCGATGCCGGTAACTCGGCAGCCGGTGTGGCCGGAGAGCCAGACGGCAGTGGTGCCGTTGCCGCAGCCCAGGTCCAGCGTTCGGGCGCCGGGGCCTATGCCGCCCTTCTCAACCATGATGCGGTCGAGATTGGCGCAGCCCTTCAGGAAGTCCGCGCCGGTGGTCTCGTCGAAGAAGCCCCAGTGTACGCTGCCGTCTTCGTCCCAGACGCTCCGGTATACGGCGTCTTCAGCGTCGTAGTAGGTTTCCGTTTCCTGCTCAGTGAACCTGCTGGACATGCTTGGCGCCCTCCAGGTACTCCACGAATCGGTTGTTCTCGTCGACCAGGATCATCTGGGGGTCAACCGGGGTGTCGGAGACTTCGAAGGACATAATGATCAGGCAGTTGCCCCTGGCGCTCAGGCGAGCAGCGGCGCCCTGTACTGATATGACGCCCGATCCGCGCTCGCCGGCGATGGCGTAGGTCTCGAACCGGTTGCCGTTGGTGACATCGCAGACCAGAACCTTCTCAAAGTTCCACAGGTCTATCCTGTCCATCAGATCCTCGTCGATGAGGATGCTCCCGATGTAATCGGGATTGGCGTCGGTTACCCATGCCCGGTGAATCTTGGACCTAAGGACTTCGCGCATTGTTCCCTCCTTATTTGACCATGCCGGTGGTATTTGGCTGCCTACCGTATTGAGTTTCAGATTTTTGGCGATTTCCAGAACTGCCGAAAAACAGGGCCTGATTCCATTGACAATAACGAGAGACTTGGGGCGGTTTCCGATGAATGGTCTCACCGAAGCCGAAAACGGGCGCAAACATTCCCGCAGTCGAAATTTGAGGGTTCTGCGAATCTGCCGCAGGCAAAACAGCGTTGCTAGTTGACCAGGCGGCGGAAGAGCGAGGCGGGACGGGCGGTGAGGGGCCCCTTTCGTTATCGATTGGGGTGGAGAGCTATGGTTCGCAGGGCAGGGTATGACGCTGGCGGTTTCGGATGCAGCTCCGGAGCAGGTTGGCGTTCTGAACCGGAGGCCTTGTACGGTAATAGGTCATGCTCTTTTCCATTAGGCTTGAGGTGGCGTCCGGCTGCCGCTCTGCCGGAATCGGCTGGCGCGCCCGGACAATATCGATATGGAGGATTACTCCAATAGAGCCTTCATACTGGATTTTCGGCAGTCTAGCATCGGCTGGCAGGGCGGTCAACCTTCCCGGCAGATTCGAGAGATGCATTTGCGCCGATATTTACTGAAATATTAACGAAAGCATCGATATATACTCCAGTAATGCCCGTATAGCAGGCAATTCCGGATCAATATCAACGGATTACAGCAAAAATCATGGTTCTCATATCACTGAAATCAGCGCAAATCCGGCGGAAAATGCCTGACATACAGCATACAAGTGGTGTAAGCCTTGGAATCCCGCCGCCAGAGCCGGCTAAATACCCAGCGGCATTTCCTGCGTAACGGCAACGGTGTCGGGGCCCAGCAGCTCTTCCAGGCGTTCCCGCAGCGGGTCGCAGTAGCCAGTGCTGACCACTGGCAGCTCCATAAGCACCCGGCGGGCCGAAGTGCGGATTTCCAGGTTCACCCGGTCCCGCCCCGGATACTCCAGAACCACGCCGATAACTTCACGCAGCAGCATTGCGTCGTGCTGCGGGTCGTCCGACTCGGTAACCGCCAACTGCACCAGCCGGTTGCTGGCGGAAACATCGGCCTGCGGGGTGTTCTGTCCGTGTCCGTGTCCGTTGCCGTTGCCGTTGCCGTGTCCGTTCCCGTTGCCATGGCCGTTGCCGCTGCCGTGTCCGTTCCCGTTGCCATGGCCGTTGCCGCTGCCGTGTCCGTTCCCGTTGCCATGGCCGTTGCCATTGGAGCGGGCAGCGGCTGAACGGCCGTTGCCGCTGGACCTGGCGGCAGGCGCAGCGCCGGCGGGCAGCGTCGAGGGCTGGCCGGAGACGTACTCTTCGGCCCCGTCGCAGGTCAGCTCTATCTGGTCGCCCCGGAGCCGCACTTTACCAGCCACGCGCACAGTGCGGCCAGACTGCCAAAGCTCTTCAGTGCGCTGCAGCGCTTCGGGCCATACGGTGACTTCCACCACGCCCCCCAGCAGCTCCAGGCCAATGATGAGGAACCTCTGTCCGTCGCGTCTGGCCCTCTCGGTAACGGTGGAGACGATGCCCAGAATGGTTACCGCCTGCCCCTGCATCTCATCGCTCAGTTGGTCTTGAGAAACGATGGCCCCGTTGGTGTTGGCGGCAGTGAGGGCCATAAGGGGATTATGCGACAGGGCAACGCCGAGCAGCTCCCGCTCCCACGCCGCCTTCTCTTCGGGTGAGGCGTCATTGGAGCCGAGAACGATGCCCGGCTCGCTGGCTCCGGAGCCGCTCCGCTCGCCGCCGAAGAGGCTGCTCTGCCCGCTGTTTCGCATCTGCGCCTCGCGCTGCGCTGCGGCCACGATCCTGTCCAGGGCCGAGAGCATGGCGCCCCGAGGGGCGAGGCATTCGAAGGCGCCGACCTTGACCATGCTTTCCAGATTGCGCCGGTTCAGGCCGGCGCCTCCGGCGCGGGTGCAGAAGTCGTCTATTGACCGGTAGGGGCCGTTTTCCTGCCGCTCTTCAACCACCGGCTTCACTGCGCCTCCGCCCACCGTTTTGATGGCCGCCAGCCCGATGCGCAATGCGGGGCGGCCCTCGCCGTCGTGGTCGATGGTGAAGAACTCGCCGGAGCGGTTAACGTCGGGCAGTCGCACGTCTATGCCCAGCCGGAAGCACTCGTTGATGGAGCTGATGGTCTTGTCCGTGTTGTCCAGGCGGGCGTTCAGCACTGCCGCCATGTATTCCACCGGGTAGTGGGCCTTGAAATATCCGGTCCAGTAGGATATGAGCGCGTAGCTGACGCTGTGGGCCTTGTTGAAGGCGTACCCGGCGAAAGGCTCGATCAGGTTGAAGATTTCCACTGCCAACCTTTCATCGAAACCCTTTCCCTTTGCCCCGGCCACAAAATTGTCGCGCTCCTGGGCCATGAGCGAAGCGATCTTCTTGCCCATCGCCTTGCGCACTACGTCGGCCGCTCCCAGGGTGTAGCCGGCGAACTGCTGCAGGATCAGCAGCACCTGGTCCTGGTATACGATGATGCCGTAGGTCTCGTCCAGCAGCTCCTTCAGGCTCGGGTGCGGATAGGTGACTGCAACGCGCTTGTGCTTGGCGTCGATGAACCGGTCAATATTCTCCATCGGGCCGGGGCGGTACAAGGCTATCATGGCCGCTATGTCGCCGATGCTGGACGGCTTCAGCTCCTTGATATACCGCTGCATTCCACCGCTCTCAAGCTGGAACACATCGGTGGTGTTGCCCGACGAAAGCAGATCGAAAGTCGGCCTGTCGTCCATAGGCAGGGTTTGCAGGTCGATCTCGACGCCCCGGCTTTCCCGCACCAGCTTCACGGCCTGGTCAAGGATGGTGAGGCTGGTCAGGCCCAGGAAGTCCATCTTCAGCAGGCCCAGATGGGCCACTGGGTCCATGCTGAACTGTGTCATCAGAACCGGGCTGGATTCGTCGCCCTTGACCGGGCGCTGCAGCGGCACCGTCTCGGTCAGCGGGTCGTCGGCGATGAGGACGCCTGCGGCGTGGGTGCTGACGTTCCGGACTATCCCCTCCAGCCCCTGTGCCTGTTCAACCAGATCCCGAACGGAGTCGTTGGCGTCGACAGAGGCCTGGAGTTCGGGGCTGATG
This sequence comes from Dehalococcoidia bacterium, assembly GCA_965115955.1. Taxonomy (GTDB): domain Bacteria; phylum Chloroflexota; class Dehalococcoidia; order Lucifugimonadales; family UBA3495; genus VXOI01. The sequence continues at coordinate 1,163,311 of OZ220473.1, forward strand.
CGCAGGGCGTCTTCCAGGTTGCGGGCCTTGAAGGGAATCATGCCGGCGATGCGGTCAACGTCTCCATAGCTCATGCCCAGGGCGCGGCCCACGTCGCGCAGGGCCGCTTTTGCGCCCAGCGTGCCGAAGGTGATGATCTGCGCCACGCGGTCGTTGCCGTACTTGTCGATTACGTAGTGAAGCACTTCGTCGCGCCGGTCATCCTGAAAGTCCATGTCTATGTCCGGCATTTCCTTGCGCTCCATGTTCAGGAAACGCTCGAAGACCAGGCGGTGCTCCAGGGGATCGACATCGGTGATGCCGAGGCAGTAAAGAACGACGCTGGCGGCGGCGCTGCCCCGGACTCCGAACAGTATGCTGCGCTGACGAACGAACCGGATGATGTCCCACACTACCAGGAAGTAGTTGGCGAATTTCGTATAGCGGATAACGTCCAGCTCATAGCGCAGACGCTCCACGGCCTCGGGCGACGCGTTGGGGTAGCGTTCCCGGAATCCCGCCTCGCACACCTGAGCCAGGTACTCGTCGGCGTCCATCCCGCCGGGCGTCTCATAGCGGGGCAAGTGGGTCTGGCCGAACTCCAGCGACACCTCGCACATGTCGGCTATAACGCCGGTATTGGCCATAGCTTCAGAGCGGACGGGCGCGGGCAGGTCGGCGAACAACTCCTCCATTTCCTGCGGGCTCTTGATGTAATACGAATCGTCTTCCATCCGCAGCCGCTTTTCGTCGCGCACCGTCGTGTTGGTCTGAATGCAGATGTAGATGTCTTGAAGGTTGGATTGATGCTGGTACACATAATGGGCGTCGTTAGTGGCCGCCAACGGCATCTTCAGGTCTTGCGCCATACGGAGCAGCCCTTCGTTGATCTGGTCAAGCTGCGGCACGTGCTGGTGGCGTTGCAGCTCGATGAAATAGCCTTCGCCAAAGAGTTCTCGGTACCAGCCCGCGGTTTTCACCGCGTCGTCATAGCGCCCGGCGGCCAGCAGCCGGGGCACCTCCGCCGATGGGCAGCCCGACAGGCAGACAAGGCCGGAACCGTAATCCTCCAGCAGTCCTTTATCGATTCGGGGGCGGTTGTAGAATCCCTCGACATGCGCCTTGGTCACAAGCTGCATCAGATTGCGATAACCGGCGTTATCGCGGGCCAGCAGCACCAGGTGGGCCGGGCTGCGCTCGGACTGGTTCTTTTCGTGCCTGCTGCTGTGAGCGACGTAGACCTCGCAGCCGATGATGGGCTTGATGCCGGCGTCCCGGCAGGCGGAGTAAAAATCGACCACTCCATAGAAGGTGCCGTGGTCGGTGATGGCCAGTGCGTCCATACCCAAATCGCCGGTGCGTTCGACCAGCTCGGGGATTCGGCTGATACCGTCCAGCATGCTGTATTCGGTGTGGGTGTGAAGATGGGTAAATGCCAAGGGGAGAAGCCTCCGCTATCAAGAAAACTGTGGCCGGCAAAGGACCGGCCTGGAGCATCGCCGAGAGCAATAGTATATGACCCTTAGGAGCATGGGATGTCAACCCTTTTATCCCCTGGTTTACACTCCGGCTACCAGATATTGGGCGGAGTTTTAGAAACAGACACAACATAATCTGGCATTTGGAAGCCCGGCCATGCTGTGGCGGGCGGCGGAAACTGCCGGAATTGGTTATTGCCGGGGTTATGGAGAGAGGCGCCTCAGTTCCTCTTCCAGGCGCCGGACCCGGGACTCGGCGGCGATGCGGGCGTGACGCTCGGCGATGCGGGCCTCGGCTTCCTCGCTATGGGTCAGCAGGTAGCGCCGGGCCGCAGGGTCGTAGAACCGCAACTGGCCCCGCTCCCAGCACAGGTCCAGGTTCAGCACAACGCTGTGCCCCCGGAACGCGCCTTCCCCGGTCTCCCGCACGGTTATGGGCTGGTATTCGCCCTCTGTCAGCCGGTATCCCGCCAGCGCTTCGGGGTAGTAGTCGCCCCCGGTATTGTCGAACCGCCAGTATTCGGGGATGCCGTAGGCGGCATAGCCCTCGCGCTTGCGGGCATAGTCGTTGATCGCAGTGTTCAGGGAAGCGATTTCCAGGACGAAGTCCGGCGGCTTGCCCTGTTCGTTGATCGAGAAGCCGCGCCGCCTGATGACTGCGGCAGTGTCCACGTTGAAGGCAACCACCAGGTCGGGATAGAGCAGGCCCCGCCGATGACCAACGTTCCAGCCTACCGGGGTCTCGCTGAGCACCAGGGTGGTATCCGGGGAGCCGAAGTGGCGGGCCAGAGCCGTCTGGAACCCCGGCCCATGTAGGTAAATAGAGTTCTGCATATCGGTCCTGCGGGGCCGTTCTGGGAAATGCGTGACCGACCCGGAAGGCGGCAGGACAGAGCGATCAGTGGTCATGGCGGGCCTCGCAAGGTGGAATACCCATCAGCCGCAATTATACCGCAAGGCAGGTCTCTATCTTGCAGGCATTGCCGGAGCATGGCCCGGAATCCGGGCAGATCCCCGGGCAAAGAAAAAGGGCGGGCTGCTTACCCGCTCCTTGGCCGTAGGCTGATAATCCGAGGGGCGGCGGCAGGCGGCTACTCGTCGTCCCAGGGGTCGTCGCTGGAAACTACGACCGCGCCGGCAGGCACCAGGTCTTGACGGTTGGTCAGCCGGGTGTCGCCCCAGGTCGCCGTCTCGATGTAGTTCTTGAAGTCGCGGGCCTCGCCGCAGATGCGGCAAACCCCGGCGCTGGTCGGCCCGTCTGCGGCCTGGATCAGCCAGTGGTGCTGGCAGACTACGGATCCCTCGGGAACCTCTTGAACAGGGAATGCCTCCGCCCGGTAATTCATCCTCTTTTACCTCTCGGTTATTTTACGAAATTCTATCATCTCATGCTCGTAATCGTCAACATATCCGTGGAAGATTCTTCGCAAAAGGAAAACGCTATAACCCATATACGTCCATGCGTTATCCGCATAGCCGGCGTCTTTCCAGCCCGGAAAGGCGGCCGTTCGGGTGCATTCTGCGTTGACTTTTGGCATCAAAAGCTGATTAAATCGAGCATTAAGCAAGTGGAGCCGGGAATCTTGGCGCGTTCCTGAACACAAATAAAATAAAAGGGGTGTACCGATGGGCAGGAGGCTTCTCAAGGAACTTGAGCGTTCCTACGGTTTCGACGAAGTTGCCATCGTTCCGGGACAGGTGACCATCAACCCCGAGCTCACCTCCACCAGGATGACCATCGGCGACCTGGAGTTCGAGATTCCCATCATGGCCTCGGCCATGGACGGAGCGGTATCGCCCCGCTTCGCCAGCCGGATGCACGAACAGGGCGGGCTGGGCGTGCTCAACGGCGAGGGTCTCTACTCCCGCTACGACGACCCCTACTCCGTGCTTGAAGACATTATCGCCACACCCCAGGAGGAGGTGACCGAGTTCCTTCAGCACGTATACGCCGAGCCGGTCAGGGAGGATCTCCTGGCGGCCCAGGTTAAGGAGATCAAGAGTTCCGGCGCTGCCTGCGCCGTTTCTTTTACCCCCCAGAACACAAAGCGCCTTTCCCCGGCCGCCGTCGAGGCCGGAGCCGACATCGTGGTAGTGCAGTCTACCGTCACCACGGCGAGGCACGAATCCAACAGCTACCGGGGCCTCATTTTCTCCGACCTCATCGAATCGCTGCGGGTGCCTGTAGTAGTGGGCAACTGCGTGTCCTACGACGTTGCCTACGAACTGATGGCAACGGGCATCGACGGCGTGCTGGTGGGCGTGGGGCCCGGGGCCGCCTGCACCACCCGCGAGGTGGTGGGCGTAGGCGTTCCGCAGGTCTCCGCCACTCTGGAGTGCGCCGCCGCCCGCGAGGACTACTACCGGGAGACTGGTCGTTACGTGTCTGTCATCACCGACGGCGGCATCCGCACCGGCGGCGACATCTGCAAGTCCATAGTCAGCGGCGCCGACGGCGTGATGCTGGGCACTCCCTTCGCCCAGGCCGAAGAGGCCCCCGGACGAGGATACAACTGGGGCATGGCCAACCCACATCCCGAGCTGCCCCGGGGAACCCGCGTAAAGGTTGGCACCAAGGCCCCGCTCAGACAGATACTCTACGGGCCCACATCCAAGACCGACGGCACCCAGAACTTCGTCGGCGCGCTGAAAGCCGGCATGGGCATGTGCGGCTCCTACACCATCCGCGACCTCCACCAGGCCAGGATGGTCATCGCCCCCGCCATCAAGACAGAGGGCAAGTTCTTCCAGATGGGCGGCTAACCGCCGTAAAGAAAAGGTGTCAAGAAATGTCTCCCGAGTTCTACGCCATCATCGGGGTAGGCGCTTCGCTGGCCGGCCTTATAGTCGCCTTGGCCGGGGTAACATTTTATCTCATCGGCCAGGTAAACCGGCGCGCCGACCGGCTGGATGAGAAGTTCGACCGGCTGGATGAGAAATTCGACCGGCTGCTCGAACAGGTGCATTCCCTGGAATTGCGCGTAGCGAAACTGGAGTGGATGCTCGACGCCGCACTGTATGGAAAGCCGGTGAAGTTCCCGCCGGAATCCGAAAACGGCAGCAGCTAATCCCGACGATCGTAATCCTGCTGAATAAGAGGGTAATTCGGCTTGTCAGAAGCATGACTGGTGTGAAGACGGGAAAGACGCAGAAAGGAAAAGGCGGCCGAACCAGGCCAACCCTGTATTCGGTCGCCCAATCTTGCGGCGGCGCTGGCGGCTCCTCTCTGCCGGAGTCGCAGGACGGGTTGCGGCTTTATTGGAACACAGCTACCGAAAACAGCGATCATTCCGCAATGTTGGGAGAATAACGCTGGACGAGCAGGAGATACTGAACGACTTATATGAGCGAGCAGGCCTTATCTCTATGAGTCATTAGCGGCGTGTTGCATTATGCACGCTGAAGTGTGCGGCATAAGGCGCGATAGGGCAGGTTTTGTGCGGTGTTAAACTGAACGGATAAGGCCCCGCTGCAAGATTCTCGAGGAGTGTATTATGGAAACTTCCCGTCAAGTTTCTTATCGCGATATGCTGCTTTCCCGGAACGCGGATTCGCTTAACGCGCCAGACGAGCCTGCCGATTCTAAAGAATCCATTCGCTCCAGGATCGAAGAGTCTCGCCGGGAACTGCTGGACCTGGGGCTGCGTAATACGCTGATTAACTACCGGACGCTGCCGGCAAGGGGTGTTGAGATAAAGGGCGAAAGCGTCGCCCAGGTTTTTAATGCGATCGTAATCCAGGGAAAGGCTATGCGCTTCCTTGCCGATAGCCCGGAGCCGGCCCGCCAATCATATAGAGACCATGAGGCAGATTCGCGGGATATAATCGCCAGCCAGTCTGACAACCGCCTCCAGACGCGCGAATCGTCGGACGATCTTGACAAAAGGCTGTTGAACACCTTTAGGGCCGCCAGCGCCTCAGTTGAAGAAACCGGGGTCAACACTCTTTTCCTCGCTCTGGGGATGCTTAAGTGGTATGAATCGGGCTCCAGCCAGCGAGTCTGTCACGCCCCGCTGGTGCTTGTGCCGGTCCGTCTGGAACGCACCGGCAACCGCCGGCAGTTCAACGTGCAGTACACTGGCGAGGATCTGGGGGTAAACCTCTCCTTTATAGAAAAAGCCCGCGCCGATTTTGGATTGACTATTCCGGGACAAGATGCGCTGGAGGCGGATGACTCGGATATTGACGCTGCGGGTTACATTGCCCGGGTTGCCGACGCCGTCCGTCAATCAGCCCTGCCCCGCTGGGAGGTGGAGGCCGACCGCATTGTTCTGGGGTTCTTTTCCTTCAGCAAATTTCTTATGTTTCGAGACCTGGAGGATTCGTCCGTCGAGCAGAACGAAATCATCGCCGCTCTGTTCGGCGGCGGGTTTCATGAGCCGCCCCCGGACATCGGCGACGGAGACCACCTGGACAGTCGCATCAGCCCCGACGACACCTACCACGTGTTGGACGCCGATTCGTCTCAGTCGCTGGCGATCCACGACGCAGTGAGCGGCCGCAACCTGGTGATTCAGGGGCCGCCCGGCACCGGCAAGTCGCAGACCATCGCCAACATCATCGCCGAAGCCGTAGGACACGGCCAACGGGTGCTGTTCGTTTCTGAAAAGATGGCCGCGCTGGAAGTGGTCAAGCGGCGTTTGGAGGGTATCGGCCTGGGGGCAGCCTGCCTGGAACTGCACAGCAACAAGACTAACAAACGCCAGACCCTAGACGAATTGAGCCGGACGCTGAACCCCGATAAACAGACTTCCGAGGCTTCGCAATTCGACTGCGGCGAATTGAAGCGCATTCAATGTCAGCTAAACAGTTACTCAAGGGCGGTTAATACCCCGGTGGGCGACAGCGGCGTTACTCCCGTTGATGCCTTGGGGAAACGGATGGCCCTCGGCGTCGACGAGGAGACCGTCCCGCCTGCCTTGACCCGTATGGAGGGCATACGCGACTGGAGCGGCGAGGATTTCCGTCGCAAGCGGGAGACTGTGGATGAGCTGCGGCAAAGGCTGCAGAGCGTCGGCATCCCGAACCGGCATCCCTTCCACGGCTGCCGTCTTATCAGCCTGTCCTCTGCCGCGCAGTCATCGCTGCGGGAAAAGATTGCCGCCGCGGCCAGCGAACGGGAATCTCTCACGGATTCGTCGGCCTCTCTGGCCGACAGTATGAGACTGGCCCGGCCGTATGATATTACCGGCCTGGAGGCTTTGCTGGAAACCGCTCGGCTGGCGCAAAACGCCCCTGATCTCAGAGGGTTGGCCTTGTCTGCTCCCGAGTGGCAGACCCACGCCCCCCAAATAGAAGGGCTGCTGGATAAGGGCCTCCTGTGGCGGCAGGTGCGATCGTCCTTCGACTCCGAGCTGCTGCCGGAGGCTTGGGACGCCGATCTGCGCCAAACCCGTCTGATACTGAACACCACCGGACGCAGCTTTTGGGGGCGGCTGTTTTCCGGCAAATACAGGCAGGCCCGGCAGCAGCTTGCCTCCGTTATGCGCGGCGAACTGCCCAAACCCAAGGACGTTGACCGGCAAATCAGCCTTATCGACGCCATTATCGAAGAACAGCAATTGAAAGCGGACATCGCCGGAGATTATTCCGGCGCGGCTGTGGCTTTCGGCAGTCTGTGGGACGGATGCAACACGGATTGGGCAGCCCTGGCCCCGCCTGTCCGGTGGTGGCTGGAACATTCAGGTCGAGTCGATTCCGGGATCATTGACGCATTGCAAACCCGGGCAAACGATAACGCTCCGGACCTGGCCGGGGTTATCGAGCAGGCCGGCAGAGCCTTGAACGCTTACCAGACCAGCGCCGCTGAATTGCAGTCGGCCCTGGACCTGGACAAAGAGGCTCGGTTTAACTGCCCCGAAGGGCTGACCGCATTGCCTTTTACCGAACAGCAGCATGTGCTCGACAATTGGGCGGCCTGCTTCCCGCAAATTCAGGACATCATCGGGTTCAACAACGGCGCCGAAGCCGCGGTGCGGGAAGATCTGCATCCGGCGGTTTGCGTTGCGAAACAAAACAGCGATGCCGCAGCGCAAATGACCAACTGGCTTGAATTCGTCTGGTACAACAGCATCCTGGAGAAAGCTTCCGAGGAGCGGCCTGCGATGCAGGGATTCAACCGCCAAATCCACGAAGGGCGTATCGAGAGGTTTCGGAACCTCGACAGGCAATTCCTCGAATTCAACCGCTCTCGCGTTTCGCAAGTCCACAGCGAAGCGGCTTCTCTCTCCCGGCAACTGCCGGAGCGTTTGGTTCGCTCCTCCAACAGCGCCGATAAAGAAACCCGGCAGATGCAGCAGCAACTGCGGCTCTTACAGCGCGAGATAGAGAAACAAAGGCGCCACAAACCCATCCGCCGCTTGCTCGCCGAGGCTGGGGGCGTCATTCAGTGCATCAAGCCCGTCTTTATGATGAGCCCCCTGTCCATCGCCAATTACCTGGCGCCGGGCAGCGTGCATTTCGACCTGGTGCTGTTCGATGAGGCCAGCCAGGTTCGTCCGGTGGACGCCCTGGGGTCTTTGCTGCGGGCCCAGAAGGCAGTGGTGGTGGGCGACAGCAAGCAGATGCCGCCTACCAGCTTCTTTGACCGTATATCCCACGGCGATGAAGACGCCGGCGATGAAGAGGAAAGCGTAACCGCCGACATGGAAAGTATCCTGGGGCTGTTCGTCAGCCAGGCCGCCCCGTCGCGCACCCTGCGCTGGCATTACCGCAGCCGCCATGAGTCGCTCATCGCCGTATCCAACCGGGAATTCTACGACAACAATTTGATAGTCTTCTCCAGCCCCGACGCGGGTAGAAAGAGCGGCGGGCTGCAGCATCACCATTTGCCAGACGCTGTATATGACCGTGGGCGAAGCCGCACTAATCCAAAGGAGGCGGAAGCCGTGGCGAAGGCTGTGATGGACCACGCAGCCCGCAGCCCCGACCTTTCCCTGGGCGTGGCCGCGTTCAGCCAGGCCCAGGCGCAGGCCATAGAAGACCGTCTGGAGAAGTTGAGGCGGGAAAACAATTCCTGCGAGGAATTTTTCGCATCTCACCCTGATGAGCCCTTTTTCGTCAAGAACCTGGAAAACGTGCAGGGCGACGAGCGGGACGTCATATTCATCAGCATCGGCTACGGGCGCGACGAAAGGGGGCAGGTCAATCAGAATTTCGGCCCGATCAACAAGGGCGGCGGCGAGCGGCGGCTGAACGTGCTGATTACCCGCGCCAAGCGGCAATGCCACGTATTCACCAATCTGCATTATACGGACATCACTTCCCAAACCGTCGGAATGCTGAAGCTGCGCACATTCCTGGCCTACGCCGAATCCGGGCAAATGCCCGACAATCCAACCGTCAGTAACCGTGAAGTGGATTCGCCGTTCCAGCGGGCGGTGGCGGCGCGGCTTACCGAGCGCGGCTATCAGGTTCAGCAGGAAGTCGCCTCCGGCGGCCGGTTTGTAGACATCGCCATCGTAGACCCGCAGCAATCGGGCCGTTACGTCATCGGGATCGAGTGCGATGGAGCGTCGTATCACAGCTCCCGCTCGGCCCGCGACCGCGACCGGCTGCGGGAACAGGTTCTGGTTGGCCTGGGATGGAAACTGCACCGCATCTGGAGCACCGACTGGTTCCAAAACCCGGATCGGGAACTGGATCGGGCCATCAAAGCCATCGAAAAAGCCAAATCCCAGAGCTGACCGGAGATGAAAGGAAAGAACGCCAGCCGGGAAACGGAACGGCCGGCGCATGGCCTGACCAAAACCTCCAGCCTCTGCGTAAAGGGGGCGAAGGAACGGCCAGCTAGCGCGTGGCCTGACCTTTACTGAACGAGGCGCAGCGGCGGGAGAGGAAATTCAGCAATTTGCAGGAACCGGCTGTGTGACCCCTTGCGCGATTGTGAAAAATAGTGCATACTTCTCAACTGAATGCTTCCTGGTGGTTTGAGCGAGGCGGCCCCACCCGTTCCCATCCCGAACACGGAAGTGAAACGCTTCAGCGCCGACGATACTGCTTGGGCGACCAGGTGGGAAAATAGGTCACCGCCGGGAGGCTATTCCCAGCAATCTCTTCTTTTGGAATCCCAGGCCGGCGTAAGCCCACCGCCAGGGCATCCCACCAGCCAGATACGGACCAGAGACGCCCGATGGCGGACAGGGCTGGCGGGTTCCCGCCCTCTGCGTTCCTTTACACCCCCCCACAACGCCCAATATAATTCGGGCCGTTACGCCGGGGTTGCTTGCGGGGTTTTAAGAGAGCGGGCGCGGGCGCCTCGTCCGCAGCCCCCCCGACGCACTGGGTAAGCGCACAGCAGCGGCATTAGGCGAAGCGGAAAAGACGCACCTTCATCCCCCCATGCCAGGAGCGATATTATGGGCAGTAGATTCGAGAAGTTTTCGGAGCGGGCGCGCAGGGTTTTATCGCTGGCCCAGGAAGAGGCCCAGCGCTTCAACCACAACTATATCGGAACTGAGCATATACTCCTTGGCCTTGTCCGCGAGACGGAAGGCGTGGCTGCCAGAGTACTGTCCAGCCTGTCCGTCGACCTCTCGAAGGTGCGTTCCGCAGTCGAGTTCATCATCGGGCGCGGCGAAAAGCCGGCCCAGGGCGAGATCGGCCTGACCCCCCGCGCCAAGAAGGTTGTGGAGCTGGCGGTCGACGAAGCCCGCCGCATGAATCACACCTACATCGGCACCGAGCACCTTCTGATTGGCCTCCTGCGAGAGGGTGAAGGAGTGGCCGCCGGCGTGCTGGAGAGCCTGAACGTTACCCTGGACAAGGTGCGCTCTGAGACTCACCGTATCCTGAGCCACACCTCCGGCCAGGGCCAGCAGTCCGGCCGCGCCAGCACCAAAACGCCAACGCTGGACAATCTGGGAGTCGACCTGACCAACGCCGCCCGGTCCGAGAAGCTGGACCCAGTTGTGGGCCGCGACCAGGAGCTGCAGCGGGTCATCCAGATTCTCAGCCGCCGCACCAAGAACAACCCGGTGCTGGTGGGCGAACCCGGCGTGGGCAAGACCGCCATCGTTGAGGCAATGGCCCAGCGCATCGCCAAGGGGGACGTGCCGGACACGCTGCAAAACAAACGCCTGGTCACCCTGGACATGGGCTCCCTGGTCGCCGGCACCAAGTATCGCGGCGAGTTCGAAGAGCGCCTCAAGAAGGTTATCGAAGAGATCAAGAGCTCCGGCAATTGCGTGCTGTTCATCGACGAGATTCACACCCTCGTCGGGGCGGGCGCCGCCGAAGGCGCCGTGGATGCCTCCAACATCCTGAAACCGTCCCTTGCCCGCGGCGAGCTGCAGTGCATCGGCGCCACCACGCTGGACGACTACCGGAAATATGTAGAGCGCGACCCCGCCCTGGAGCGCCGCCTCCAGCCCGTGCGCGTAGAGGAGCCTTCCAGCGACGAGACCATAGACATCCTGATGGGCGTCAAGGATCGCTACGAAGAGCATCACAATGTTATCTACACCGACGACGCCATCCGGGGCGCCGCCAACCTGGCGGCCAGGTTCATCCCCGACCGCTTCCTGCCCGACAAGGCCATCGACCTTATCGATGAGGCCGGCTCCCGGGTTCGGCTGCGGGGCAGTGTGACACCCGCATCGGTTACCGACGCCATGCAGGTGCTGGAGTCCGTTAGCCGCGAGAAGGACGAAGCCATCGCCGAGCAGCGCTACGAGGCGGCGGCAGAGCTGCGAGACCGCGAGCTGCAGCATCGCGAGGACCTGGACACCCTGCGCAGCGAGTGGCAGGAGGGCAGGGGCAAGGAACGCTCGATTGTAACCGAGGACGACATCGCGGAAGTCGTCAGTATGTGGACCGGCGTGCCGGTCACCCGGCTGGCCAAGGAAGAGACCGAGCGGCTGCTCCAGATGGAGAACGAACTCCACAAGCGCATCATCGGTCAGGACGAAGCCATTGTTAACATCTCCAAGTCGGTGCGCCGCGCCAGGGCCGGCCTCAAAGACCCGCGGCGTCCCATCGGCGTGTTCATGTTCCTTGGCCCCACAGGCGTGGGCAAGACCGAGCTCGTCCGGGCCCTGGCCGAGTTCATGTTCGGCGACGAGGACAACATGATCCGCCTGGATATGTCCGAGTTCCAGGAGCGGCACACCGTCGCCCGGCTCATCGGCGCTCCTCCCGGATACGTGGGCTACGACGAGGGCGGCCAGCTCACCGAGGGCGTGCGCCGCAAGAACTACTGCGCCGTGCTGCTGGACGAGATCGAGAAGGCGCACCCCGAGGTCTTCAACATCCTGCTGCAGATATTCGACGCAGGGCAGTTGACCGATGCCCGGGGCCGGAAGGTGGACTTCCGCAACTCCGTACTGGTGATGACCAGCAACCTGGGGTCCGACCTGATCAAGCGCGAGACCACGGTGGGCTTCGCGGTCAAGTCCGAAAACGCCCGCACCGACCAGAGCGCTTACGAGCGCATGAAGGACAAGGTGATGGAGGAGGTGCGCCGGTTCTTCAAGCCGGAGTTCCTGAATCGTATCGATTCTACGGTAGTGTTCCACCAGTTGGAACGGGCCGAAATCCTGTCCATCGTCGACCTGATGATGAACCAGGTACGGCAGGAGCTGGACGACAAGCAGGTGGGGCTGGAGCTGTCGGATGCCGCCAAAGATTACCTGGGCGAAAAGGGCTTCGATCCGGTGCTGGGCGCCCGCCCGCTGCGCCGCCTGATCCAGAACGAGGTGGAAGACAGGCTGTCTGAGGAGATACTCAGCGGACGGCTGGGAGCCGGAGACGTGGCCTTCATCGACATCCAGGAAGGCGAAGTCACCATCACGGCCAAGTCGCCGGCGGAAATGGAAGCGGAAGCCTTGCTGGAAGAGGAACCGGCCCCCGCCGGCTGATCCCCCCGGCAGCACTGTACGCACGAAGGCCCCGTAACCGGGGCCTTTTTTATTGCGCAGAATGTCGGCCTGCGGGCAAGAGGCGCTGGCGCTTGCCTGTGGCCTGCCCCGGCGCGTTAACTAGCTGCCCGGCCATTCTCCGGACTCCGCCGCCCCTATCAGAATCAGCAGCAGCGGGAAAACGTTGGCGAATCCAGCAACGATGATGGCTGCCCCCAGCCTCCTGGTCCAGCGGCTTTCAGCGAACCAGCAGCAGTACAGCCCGACGGGAATCGCTACCGCAGAAACATCGAACCGGGTGATATGCAAACCCCAACCCTGGTCGGGCAAATGCCGCAGCACCAGCGAATAGTAAAACAGGATAACGGCCAGGGACAGCAACCAGTTCACAGCCAGCATGAACCGCTCGCGCCGGACAACCCACACCGCCGACCCCGCCAGCAGAGAAGCCCAGCCTCCTATGTCGGCGATGGCGTTAATTGCACTCATCATAGCAGCCCTCCTCTCTGCCCTCCCGTGGGAGTGTGCTGAGGAGCCGCCAGGATATGATCCTGACGGCTCCCCTCCTTCTACCCGCCCGTGGAAGTGTGCCATGTGTCACCATCGTAGAATTGTTTCTTCGTGACCGTCGGATAGGCATTGAAGGGGCAGATTCTCATAAGCGAGCTAAGGCACGACTTGAAGTGCCCGCTCATGTGGTCGAAATGCGACAGATCTCCTTGTCCGCCGCTGTCAATGATGTGGGTGTGGACTACAAATTTGATGAAATTCTGGTACACGTATCCTGCCCTGGTAACGTAAGGGTCGCTGGTAATTTGAGAGCCATCCCAGCACCAATGGGTTGATGATGTGTACCTCCACAGCCCGATAGTCTTGGTCACTTTGGATAAGTAGCCGTAAGTGTGAGTACCACATCTTGATGACACGTGGCCGTTAGTCTGACCCCGCACTGGTTGAAAATGTTACTACCGAGATTGGTACATAGGTAATCGAATCCATCACGGCATCAACGACCACCGACCTGGCTTGCGGGGTTAATTCGTTCCAAATCGGTGTTCCATCTCCGTCAAGGATAGCCTGTATCAACCTGTCTCTCATTTCCTCCACTGCGGCTGTATCTGTTATGTCTAGTTCGCCCTGGGGTGCATCGGAGCGTGTCGTCTCCGGCTGCTTATCCGTCGAATCGTCTGTGTACGCTTCCCCTGCAAACACGAACACGGCTACGAGAGCAGCAATGATGCAGGCGAACAGGATAGGGAGCCTTCCTGGTGAGATTCGGGCTCTGTTCATAGTGTCAACCTCCTTTGTTGCGGAATAATATCATTATATTAACGGATATTATAAATATCAAATAGTGATAATAATCACAATATACGCTATGCCTGGAGGCGGATAACGCCGGGGTGAATTGCTGACAGTTGCCTGCCGACAGGGGACAGGCAGCGCCCGTATAATCACCCGGAAAGCATCACTGCAAGGAGCGGACGGGATGGCGAAAGCTGCCGGGCGGCACAGAACGGTTTACTTCTGCCGCGAATGCGGCCACGAGAGCTCGAAATGGATGGGTTTCTGCCCCAGCCCGCTGTGCGGCTCGCCCCGGCCGCTGGCAGAAGAAAGCGCGGCGCCGGCGGCCACCACCCCGGCGCGCCGGCGCGCAAGCTGGACGGGCGTCACAGGCAGCGAGGCGCTGGAACTGGCCGGGATTTCCACCGATTCCCAGCCTCGCATCAGCCTGCCTTCGCAGGAACTGAACCGCGTTCTCGGCGGCGGAATCGTCCCCGGAACAGTAGCCCTGCTGACCGGCGAACCGGGAGTCGGCAAGTCCACCCTGCTCCTGCAACTGGCCCACTCCCTCGCCTACGCAGGCAGCGGGCTTGCGAAAGAACCCGGCCCTGTCCTCTACGTCACCGGCGAGGAATCGCCGGCGCAGGTAAAGCTGCGCTCCCAGCGGATGGGCATCAACGGCAGGGGCATACTGCTGCTGGCGGAGACCGACCTCGACATCATCCTGGAACGGCTCGACGAGGTTCGCCCCGGCCTGGTTATAGTCGACTCCATCCAGACTCTGCACTCGGAAAGCGAATCGTCGGGGCCGGGGAGCGTAGGGCAGGTGCGGGAGGCCGGATTACGCCTGCTGCGCTGGGCCAAGACTGAGGGCAGGCCGGTGTTCGTGTCGGGCCACATGACTAAAGACGGTTCGCTGGCCGGCCCCCGGGTGCTGGAGCATATGGTCGATGTGGTGCTGCACCTCGAATCGCAGGAGTCGGGAGGATTCCGGGCGCTGCGGGCGGCGAAGAACAGGTTCGGATCCACCGACGAAGCAGGCGTGTTCCAGATGACCGAACGAGGGATGGACGATGTGCCCGATCCTTCCCGCGCCGTGCTGTCGCGCCGGGAGGGGCCGCAGCTCGGAGCCATCGCAACGCCTGTGCTGGAGGGCAGCCGCGCCCTGCTCATGGAAGTCCAGGCGCTTACCAACTTCTCGCAATTGCCGTCTCCCCGCCGGGTGGCCAATGGCGTGGACTACCATCGCCTGCTGATGCTGACTGCCGTAGCCTCGCGGCGCACCGGGCTGGAGCTGGGGGGACAGGACGTGATCGTCAGCGTGGCCGGAGGCTTTCGCGCCTCTGAACCTGCGGCTGACCTGGCAATCATTCTCGCCATCGCGTCGTGCTATCGCAACGCGCCTGTGCCTCCCGCCGCCGCCTTCGGCGAGGTGGGGCTGAGCGCGGAGCTGCGGGCCGTGCCTCAAGCCCAGCGGCGAATCAACGAAGCCGCCCGCCTGGGTCTGGCCCTCTGCATCCTGCCGTCCTGTTCCCTGGTCGACGTGGAAGCGCCGCCGGGGATGCGTCTGACCGGCGCCGAAACCGTGGGCCAGGCCATCCGCGCCGCTCTGTCGCCCTCTGCGGACAAGGCCGACCGCGCGCTGGCGGGGCAGCGTGGATGAACGCTATACCATGCAGTACAATCCCGCCATACCAAACAAGGCGTGAGGTGCAAAATGGGAGCCAGGCATACAGCATTGGCCGTAGCTGACAAAATCATCCGCATGTCACTGGAGGATGAGACGCCAATAACGCCGATGCAGGTTCAGAAGCTCGCCTATTTTTGCCACGCCTGGAATCTTGGCCTGGGGTATGGCCCGCTCTTCCAGGATGCTGTGGAATCCTGGCAGTACGGCCCTGTGATCAGGGCGCTTTATCACGCTCTAAAGGACTGTGGCCGTGGCAGCATTACTCAGCCCCTACTGGAAAACCCGGCGGTATTTGCTGAACAGGAAGAGCGGATTATCAAAGTCATCTGGCGGCAATACGGCCAATTGGACGGGATTCGGTTATCGAGCATGACCCACGCAGCGGGTTCGCCCTGGGAGCAGACTTATCGGAAAGACCAGAGAAGCCAAATCATTCATAATCACGTCATCAGGGATTACTATGCCGCCCTTGTCGAACGGAAGGGGGCGGCATGAGCCTTCCGTCGCTATACACCAGCGGGGATGACGAAGAAGAGCTGTTCCGGCTCACCGACCCTGATGACCATCCTAACGCCGCAGACGAAAGCGCAGCCAGAAAAGAAGAAGAATCCCTGGCCGGCAGTTCCTACGATGATGCGCAGGAAGAGTTTGACGAAATGGGTGAGCCTTCCTCGCTGGCAATAACTGGCAACAGCTTGCAGGAATTAACAAATGACGAATTAGCCGAAGTTATCGAACTGATTGAGGCCATTCGGAACCGTCGCTGGCAAAGGGATGAGACGAGGGCGGTTACAGGACAGTAATTGCGATAGGCGCAGGTTACCGAGGGCCTGGGCTACCCATCTCCGGACTCCTGCTCGCTGGCGAACTCGTGGTCCTCACAGGCCACCCAGCGGGAGCCGTCTTCGTAGACTTCTTTCTTCCAGATGGGGACGACTTCTTTGATGCGGTCAACGGCCTTGTGGCAGGCGTAAAAACCCTCCTTCCTGTGGGGCGACCCCACGGCCACGACAAGGCTGATCTCGCCGATGGCGACAGAGCCGGTGCGATGGCCGATGGCCATGTCCTCCAGCCCGAACTCCACCATCAGTTCCCGACGCACCTCCTCCAGCTTCTTAACCGCCATCTCGTCGAAGGCTTCGTACTCCAGCGTCAGCACCCGCTTGCCTTCGAAGTTGTCGCGAGTGGCGCCAAGGAACGTGACCACCGCGCCATTGGCGCTGCGACGCACGGCAGAGGTGAACTTCTCCGGGTCGAGAGGCTGGGGGGTCAACTCGATCATGCTACCCTCGCGTACTGTCTGTCCATATCATCTGTCTGCAAAGCCCCTGATGGGGCGCCAGGGTCAGCCGCCGCTTACGGGCGGTATGAGGCAAACGTCATCTCCGGGGTTCAGAACGTCTCCGGGTTCGGCGTAATCGGCGTTAACAGCGACCACGATATTTACGCCGGGCGGCGCAAGGCGCGGATACCGCAGACGCACCTCGCCGGTCAGGTCGGCCACCGTAGAGCCGTCGGGCAGCTCCAGCGAGAACTCTCTGGTTCCGGCGCGCTCCCGGTACAGGGCGAAAAGTCGAACGGTCAGTTGAATCATGGGCTGATTGTAGACGACTGGGCGGCCCGCGCCTAGTGCATCACCAGGCCGCCGTCCACGTTGAAGGCCTGGCCCGTGATGTTGCGGGCGCCGGGGCCGGACAGAAAGCGCGCCATGGCGGCTATATCGTCGGGGGTATTGGGGCGGCCGATGGGTATGCGGGCGTCGCGGGACTGCTCCAGCTCGGCAATGCTCATGCCGGAAGTCTCGGCCCGGCCCTGCATGGTCTCGGCAGCCATATCGGTCAGCGTTGAACCGGGGCAAATGGCGTTGACGTTGATATTGTGCTGCCCCAACTGGTGGGCCGCGATCATGGTCATCGCCAGCACAGCTCCCTTGCTGGCGGCGTAGGCGGCGTTGGACGTGCCGGAGTAGCCCTTTCCCGCGATGGAGGCGATGTTCACGATGCGCCCGCCGTCTCCCTGGGCGATCATCTCGCGGGCGGCGCGCTGCATACAGAAGAACACGCCTTTGGCGTTGACCCGGTGGATGCGATCCCAGTCCTCTTCCTCTACGTCCATCACATACAAGTATCGGGTAACGCCAGCGTTGTTGACGATGACGTCGATGCGGCCGAAGGCGTCCCTGGCCTGCCCAATCATGCGGTCGATGTCGGCTACGCTGCCCATGTCTGCGTGGACGGGCAGGCTTTCGCGGCCCAGCGCCTTAACGGCGACGCTGGTCTCTTCGACATTCTCGGCGTTGATGTCGGCTACGGCCACATTGGCCCCGGCATCGGCCAGTTGCAGCGAGATGGCCCGGCCCATCCCGCGCCCCGCGCCGGTAACTACCGCAACCTTGTTCTGAAGCTCCATACAGGCGTATCCTCCAGGCGGGAATGTGGGAAGAGCGTAAGCGTCGGAGCGGACCTGCCGAATGGCGGCGCCGGTTCGTAGAGTAAAACTCATGCACGGCGGACATCCGCCAACGGTGCGCTCAGGGACATTATACCTTTGATCGGGCAGACTGTGCTGTGAATCGCGAACAATCGGCAGAAGCTCGTTCGCGAATACCCGCCCGGCCCCTGACTGTCCGACGCCATGAGCGTCAAGGCTCTTCCCTGCGCTGCCGTCATCCGGACGGAATACAGCCAGGCGGTCACAGTCAACGACTTTGGGCAGTCGCGCCCGCCAGAGGCGGGGGTAATGCGACGCATTTCAGCCCGGATTTCAGCCTGCATTTCAACCCGGGCAGAAGCCGCCTTTGACCTTGCCAATGGCTGTTGAAATCCGCACACTGCCTCGCTACACTCTCCGTAAATGGCGCCGGCCCAGACCGCTACGGCGCCGGGAAGCCGCCTTCAGGGATGCCGACTTGAGCGATTACATTCTACTGGAGCGCCAGCCTCCGCTAGCCACCATCACCATCAACCGCCCGACGCAGCGCAACGCCATCAGCTTCGATATGTGGCGCGAGCTGGCCGCACTTATGCGCCGGCTGGATGCGGATGCCGAGGTGCGCTGCGTGATCATCACCGGCGCCGGAGGTGCGGCCTTCTCCGCAGGGGCCGACATCGCCGACTTCGACAAGCACCGCTCCGACTCCGTTAAGGGCAAGGGATACAACGATGCAGTCAACGGACTGCTGGAGGCTCTTACCGAGATGGGCACGCCCACGGTATCCATGATTCAGGGCTTCGCCGCCGGCGGGGGCTGCGAAATCGCCGTAGCCACCGACCTGCGCATCGCCGCCGAGGGCAGCCGTCTGGGCATCCCGGTGGCCCGTCTCGGCATAACCATCGGCCATCGCGAGATGCGCGGACTGGTAGACCTGGTGGGCAAGGGCAGCGCGCTCTACATCCTGCTGTCGGGGCGGATGCTGGACGCCCGGGAGGCCCTTCGCATCGGGCTGGTCAACCAGGTAACGCCCCCGGAGCGGCTGCGGGACGAAACCTATAAGCTTGCCAGCGAAATCGCTTCCCTGGCGCCGTTGTCTCACGCCGTCAACAAGCTTACCCTGCGTCAGGTTCAGGCCAGGCCCTCCCTCGCAGACCTGACCGACGAGGAGAATGCGCTTCCATTAACCCAATTCGACACCGAGGACTACCAGGAGGGTTATCGCTCCTTCCTCGAAAAGCGCCATCCCAACTTCATGGGCAGATAGGCTTAACTGTGTCGCCGCCCTCGCGCAGCGGACAGGATTTCCCTGTAATCGAAGACATCCCCAGGAATTGAATGAATAACAGTTCAAGGCAAAAAGTCCGGGCCGACCTGCTGCTGGTGGAGCGCGGGCTTGCTGAGTCCCGAGAGCGGGCCCAGGCCCTTATCATGGAGGGCGCGGTTTTTACGCCGGCGGGCCGGGTCGCCAAGCCCGGCTCCATCCTGTCCAGCGAGGCCGAAGTAGAGGTGCGCGGCCGCCTGCCATACGTCAGCCGCGGCGGGTACAAACTGGCCTGCGCCCTCGACGAGTTCGGTATTGACCCCGAAGGGCTGTCCGCGCTGGACGTAGGGGCGTCCACCGGCGGCTTCACCGACTGCCTCCTGCAACGCGGCGCTTCCCGGGTATATGCTATCGACGTGGGGCATGGGCAATTGGCCTACGCCCTGCGGCAGGACCCCCGCGTCACTTGCATCGAAAAGCTCAACGCCCGTCTCCCCTTCAACCTGCCAGAGCTCGTAGACCTGCTGGTCATCGACGTATCTTTCATATCCTTGACACTGGCGCTGCCCCAGCCTCTAACCCATCTGCGGGCGGCCAACGAAGGAGAGGGAGAGAGGCGGAAGAGCGGATACGCTGTTGCGCTCGTCAAACCCCAGTTCGAGGCCAGGCGAGGCGAGGTGGGCAAAGGCGGCGTCGTCCGCGACGAGGCCTTGCGCGAAGACATTCTCATGCGCGTGGAGCAGTGGATGTCGGGACTGCACGACGTGGAGTTTTTGGGATCCATACCTTCCCCTGTCACCGGCGACGCTGGCAACCAAGAGTATCTGGCTTTGCTGCGCAAGCGGTAATCGCCTTGCGCCGGCGTTAGAGCAGGCCGCGGCGCAGCCAGACCAATGTCCACAGAAACGGGAGTTCAGCGCCCACCCGGACGACGCAAAGGGGCGCCCCAGGGCGCCCCTTTGCGTTGTCCGGGTCGATGCGCGGGTCAGGCGCTCTGGCGGCCCGCCAGGAAGGCTCCGCCCGCCGCCAATACCCCCACGATGGCGATGATCAGCGCTACTATGGCCAGCGCTCCGCCGCCGCCAGCCTCGCCCTCAGGTCCCGCAGGCCCGACGGCGCCGGTCTGTCCGTCCGCTCCGGCGGGGCCGGCCGGCCCGGCGGGGCCCTGCGGGCCGGTCGCTCCGTCCGCCCCGGCGGGGCCGGCCGGCCCGGCCGGGCCCATCGGGCCGGGCTCTCCGTCCGCTCCGGCGGGGCCGGCCGGGCCTCGGGCTCCTGCCTCTCCGGCGGGGCCTTCGGGGCCGGGCTCGCCGGGGTCGCCCTTGTCTCCCTTCAGGCCTCTGGGGCCTCGCATCTGCGCCCGCATCTGCGCTTCCGTCAGCGTCGGGGCCGGCGTCGCTGTCGGAGACGGCGCCTCTCCGCTGTACGCCATCAGATCCAGCATCATACGGTCTCCCGTCGTCCCCTTCATCACCTCTTCTTCGGTCATCGCCATGTATTCCATGGCTTCTTCTCCCTCGCCCGTCATCAGCGAGAGCATCAGCGTGTCTCCCTCTTCTCCGCCGGTGATCTGGAGACGGTAGCGGCCTTCGTCGTCGAACACCATGCCCTCGCCTACCTTCTCATCCCCGGCCATGGCCACCACCATCGCTCCCATCATCGCCGGCTCTCCGTCCAGCATCGCCGAGCCCACTATCAGATACGGCGGCCCCTGCTGCGCCAGCCCCGCCGCCGGCAGCGTCGCCAGCAGCGCCAGCACGCCCAGCAGGGCCGCTATCCTGCTCTTCCTCATACCCTACTCCTCGTTCCTGTCTTCCCCGTCTGCCGATGGCCGTCCGGACGCTCCGCCCGGCGGCTGATGGGAAGCCGCCTCAGGTATCCGGGGCGGCTTCCCCTCCTGTTTACGTCAGCCTCTGCGTCGGGCGCAGGCTAGTTGATGGCGTAGTAGTTGGTTCCCGGCTGCAGCATCTTCCCGTTGAACTCCACCGGCTCCCCGGCGCTGATTATGATGGCTACTATGTATCCGCTCTTGACCTCTTTCAGCGTGTTGAACTCCATGAACTCCGGGTCGGGGTCGTAGAAGCTCCACGTCTGCGTCACCGCGTCCAGATACCACACACGCACCAGACGGTCGCCCAGCGAGCCGAACACGTCCTCAGGAGCTGTCGGCGGCGCTTCCTTCACCACCTCCAGGAACTTCGTCACCGTGTCCGAGCCTACCTTCACCTTCACCGTGTACCGGCCAGGATCCAGCTTCGGCACCAGTATCCCGGTCGCGCTGAACGAGCCGTCCGCATTGGTCGTCGGCACCGGCACCGGGCGCACGTCCGTCGTTCCGATCATTATCTCGTCCACCGCCAGGAACCCGGCGAAGTTCTGTCCGCTGACGGTCACCCGGCCTCCGGATGTCACCATCGCCGGGCTGAAGCTGATCGTCTCCTCAGGCGTGCTGTGTTCCGCCTCGGCGCTCACCTGGTTGGCGTCGTTCTCCGCCAGCTGCGAGGTCGCCTTCACCCTGTGCGTCTCTCCTGTCTGGGCGAAGGTCGGCACCGTCATCGCTGCGCTGAACCCGCCGCCGGCGTTGGTGCTGGCGTTGCCCAGTGGCCGGGTTCTGGCCGTCGAGCCGGGGCCTACGGCGTAGGATATCTGCACCAGGTCGTTGGCCGGGAAGCCTGTGCCGCTTACCGTGATGCTGCTGCCTATCCCGCTCTCCGTCGGGGTCACCGTCAGCATCGCCTTCGGGATTGTCAAAGTCGCCCGGCCTACCCGGCCCGACTTGTCCTTGAACTGCACCGTGCGCTCTCCGGTCTTGGCCTCTTCAGGCACCGTGAAGGTGACCGATATTCTGCCGCCGGAGTCCACCGATATGCTGGTCAGGCTGTCCACGCCTTCGGCGTCGCTGCCGCCGACTTTCAGCTCGGTGTCTCCGGTTCCGCTGGAGGTGAACCCGGAACCCTGCACCGTCACTTCCTGCCCTGCAACTGCTGTGGACGGGGACAGCGTCAGCGTCTTGGCGCCGATGGTGAGGGTCTTGCGCATCACCTGGGTGCCCACGGTCACCTTGAGCGGGTATCTGCCCGGCTCCAGGGTGGAGGGAACCGTTACCTTGAACGACGCCGCCTGCTTGTCGGTGATGCTGGCGGCGGGCGCATCCGTGGCGCCGAACATCGCCATCGTGCTGACGCTGCTCCCGTTGGGAGCGGCTGTCACGTCCTTCAGGGTGACGGTGATCTGCTCTCCCGGCGCCGGGCTTTCGGGGCTGACGGTGAAGCTCGGGTCTACGGTGAACATCACCGTGGCTTCGCCTTCCGATTCTTTGGCTGTGATGGTGTTCGCGCCAGCGGCGAATATGCTGCCGCCGCTGCCGTCCTTGGCGTCGGCCATCACCTTCATGGTGAACATGCCGTCTTCGGCGACGGCGGTTCCCAGGCTTTTGTCGCCTACCATGACCGTGATGGTCTCGTCGTCGTTGAAGCCCTTTCCAGTCAGGGTGATTTCAGCGCCCCGGATCCCTTTCGCCGGGTCGGCCTTCACGCTCCGCACCACCTCGGCCCAGTTGGAGATTTGAATGTCTTTGGCCGCGGTGTCTTCCGACGAGACCGATACATAATACAGGCCGGCGTGTTTCGGCAGGGTGATGCCGGCTCTTCTGCTGAAGATTATGTCGGTAGTGGAGCCCGCAGCCAGAGCGCTCTCGATTCCGGAGCTGGAGTCATCCTGGGTTGCAGCTTTTGTCCGGAAGGTGAGGGTTACCGTGGTTCCGTCGACTTCAACGTCTCCGGGGGATGCTTCTTTAGTGCTACTGGTGTTGGCATCCTTAACGATGGTGACGTCATCGGGGTCGATGGAGGACGGCACGCCGAATTCCTTGAAGTCTATGGTTATTTCATCCCTGTCGCTGGCGGCGACCCTCGCCTTCAGCGTGAGCTTCTGCGCAGAGCCGGCCTCCCTGTCGTCGACGGCGTTGATGTAGTATAAGCCCTTGTCTAAACCTGGCAGGTAGTCATCCACCCTGGGCGGCAGCATCCTGCCAGGAGGGAGAAGGTACACGCGGTAATCGGTATCCTTGAGGGTGTGTGAAGCAGGGGGAGTTCCGCCGGAGGGCACTACGTCAGTATCCTCCGCGAAAATATAAAGGTGGCGCGGCAGGAAACGATTGGCCTTCAGTTTGACCTCTACCGCGATAATATCATTGTGATCGGCGTCGCCGTCCCATGCGTCGCCGTCGGTTGTTCTGGTTCCTATGTCCTTGCTTGTTTCCATTTCGGTTTTCGCCCAGTTTGACGTGCTTTCGTATTTGAAGACCTTGGTGTTGTTGATAAGGTCCTGGGCGCCAGTGTACCAGTTCTCGTCTCCCGTGAAGAAATTAGTCACCGGGTAAGCGACACCACTCTGGGAACCCTCGGTCCAGCTATAGTAGTACGTGACATGCGTCGCGCTGCTCGGAACTTCCAGGCTGCTCCACGTTGATGGCGTCGTTCCGCCTGCCGGGGGGCTGGCGGCGGCTTCGCCGACCATGACAACCAGCTTGTCCAGAGTCGCCGTGCCGGCGTTGGCGCCGCCATGCACGTTGTCGCCGCCGTCGTGGGCGCCGACGCCGGGCGAGAATACGCCCGCAGCGAACATGGCGGCCAGCAATACCGCCGCCATGAGCAGGGCCATCCCCGCAGATTTTCCAAGTATCCGGCTCATTCTTCCACCTCTTCTTGTGTTAGATTGGGTTTGCGCCGCAGCTCCTGAGCTGCGGTTAGCCGCGTTGAATTATACCCCCCCCCCCCCCCCGGCCTGTCAAGGGGCTGGACGGGCAATTTTCTGTCTCATTTCTATATCAGCGGCTGGAGCTGCAAAACTGTCGCGTCAAGCGGAGCCGGACGGACAGCGCGCGTGAGCCGGCATGGGGCTATCCAAGCCCGCCCTTCATCAGCCAAAATAGACAAAACAGAAAGGACCTAACTGAGGAGGTCTCATCATGCCGGCCAGGAACGGGCAGCAGTACATCGAACGGCTGCGGGAAAGGCCCCCCGCCCTGTACTTGCGGGGCGAGCGGGTGGAAGACCCCACCAGCCATCCCGGACTGAGCGGCGGGGTCGGGACGGTGGCCCGGCTGTACGACCTCCAGTACGCCCCCTCTGCCTCAGCAGGGAAAGAGCCGGTTGAGCGAAGCGGAGCGCCGGTCAAAACCGAGGCTTCGGACAGGATGACCTATATCTCGCCCGCCAGCGGCGAGCCTGTGGGCCTGTCCTTCATCACCCCGAAGTCAACGGACGACCTGAACGCCCGGCGCGAGATGATGCGGCGGTGGGCGCAGGTATCCTGCGGCATGATGGGCCGGACGCCGGACTTCCTGAACGTGAGCCTCATGGCCATGGCCAGCGCCGGGGATTACTTCGCCGGAGACCGGCCCGAGTTCAAGCGGAACATCCAGAACTATTACGAGAAGGTGCGGGAGGAAGACCTTGTGCTGACGCACACTCTGGTCAACCTCCAGCGCAGCCGGGTTCCCGCCGAAACCATCCTCCACGACAGCGCCGACATCGCCCTGTCGGTGGTCGGGGAGACCGACTCCGGGATCATAGTGCACGGGGCGCGTTTGCTGGCGACGCTGCCCATTGCCGACGAGATCGCGGTGTACCCGGCCCGCTCCCACCGGCTGCCCACAGGAGCGCCGGGCCGCACGTCCTTCGCCTTCGCCCTGCCCTGCGATGCGCCGGGGCTGAAGTTCCTGTGCCGCGAGAGCTTCGATCTGGGCCGCTCCCGCTTCGACCACCCTCTGGGGTCGCGGTTCGAAGAGATGGACGCTCTGGCTTTCTTCGACAACGTGTTCGTGCCCTGGGAGCGGGTGTTCCTGCTGGGCGACCCCGAGCGCTGCAACAATATGTCGCGCCATACCCATCAGTATCTGCACTCGGGACATCAGGTCGTTACCAAGAACGTGGTCAAGCTGGAGTTCGTGCTGGGGCTGGCCAACCTGATGCAGCACACTCTCGGCTCCGGCCAGCAGCCGCAGATGATGCAGATGACGGCGGAGATTATCGAGAGTCTGGAGGTCACCAAGGCCTTGCTGCGGGCAGCCGAGGCCGAGGCCGCCCCAGACCAGTGGGGCGTGATGTGTCCGGCGGAAATGCCCCTGACCGTAGCCCGCCATCTGTTCATCAGGATGTACCCGCGCATGGGCGAGATTCTGCAACTGATGGGGTCAAGCAGCCTGATGGCTCTGCCTACGGAAGCCGACCTGAAAGGACCGATGGCCGAAGAACTGGCGGCCTACCTGGACACCGACGTCGCCGCGGCGGAAGACAGGGTGCGGCTGTTCCGGCTGGCCTGGGACACATGCTGCAGCGCCTTCGGACAGCGCCAGATCCTCTACGAACGCTTCTTCCAGGGAGATATTTACCGGAACGTCGCTCTGCTCAACAGCCTGTATGACAAGGAACCGGCCACCGCCTTCGTCCGGGATTTCCTCGAAGGCGAATAAGAGGCGAAACGAAGAGCGCGGAAGGCCCTGTCGCGCCGCTCTTGCCCGGCTGCGCCGCTGCCTCGATCGCAACCGGCTCTTGACCGGGAGAGGTCCGTCGCCGGCCTCGGGGCGCGGCGCACAGCGATTCCGCTTCAGGCGCGCCTCGCCTCTGAAGGCAGGTAGTTCTCCCAGTCGGGTATCAGCACCTGGGAGTTGTTGTCCAGCAGGGCGATTACCCCCACACCGCCCAGGCTGTAGCCCATCGACAGGGCCAGGACAGCCATGTAGGAGCCGGTCGTATACATGATCAGCCCCGCCAGAGCAGTGGCTACGAAGTGGCCCATCAGCGCGCCGGTGGTCTGCCAGCCGTAGACGGTGCCCATGGGGCCGTCGCCGTAATACTGGCGGTTGATTATCAGATAGCCGGTCCATTCGCCGCCGAACCCCAGGCCGAAGCAGACGGCGAACGTGTAGAACAGCCAGGGTTCAGCCGGGCCGAACATGATGATGGGAACAGTGAGGCCCTGCACCGCCAGGCTCACCGCCATCATTTTCCGGGTGCCGCAGATTTCCGCCAGCACCGGCGTGCCGAATCTGCTGATGATACTGACCAGCGAGATGATGGCAAGGACAATCCCGGCATTGGCAAGGGAGGTAAAGACTCCGGTGTCCAGGGCGTACTTGGCAACGTAGATGAGGATGATCCCGTGGCCGGCGCAGCCCAGGCCGTGAATCAGCGGCAGGTTCCAGAAGGGGCGGGTGCGGCGAATGTGCTGGTTAAAGGCCTTAATCCGCAACCGCTCCACGCTCTTTGTCGGCCTGGACTGAGCGCTGTCGCCGGCCCGGGTTCCATAGGGCTCGATTCCCAGATCGGCCGGGCGGTTGCGCATCAACGGCACCAGACACAGCATGGCGATGCCGCCGATAAGACCGATGATCACGAAGTTGTCCTGCCAGCCATAGTTTTCGATCAGCCAGCCGGCAACGGGGGCGAACGCCGCGGTGCCAACGCCGCCGGCGGCCCACAGGATGCCGATGCCCAGGCCCAGGCGGCGGCGGAACCATCCGCTTACCGATGCCATCAGCGGCACCATGCCCAGGGACTGGGTCAGGGACAGCAGCGCTCCGAAGAAGAGGAAGAATTGCCAGACCTCGCTAATGCGACTCAGCAGCAGCATACTGGCGAGGTATAAAACAGCCGCAGCGAACAGCATAATGCGGGAGCCGAAGCGGTCGCCCAGCCATCCTGTGATGGGGGCGTAAAGCGCGCCGAACCCGTAGTAGGCCGCTATGCCAAGGGTAACCAGGCTTTCGTTCCAGCCAAAGGCGCCGCCCGGGTCGGTCAGCGGAGGCAGCATGATGCCTGCGGCCATGCTGATGGAGCTGGCGAAAATCTGCACCGTAGCCAGGATGGCGATGATTATCCAGCTATAGTGGAAGGGAAGCCGCGCCGCCAGCCCCCGGGCTTCCGGCTTGACCGGCTCTCCGCTGCCCCGGGCAGGCTGAGGGACTGCTATGGACCGGGAGGCGGAGCGCCTTCGCAACATATCGACTCGCCTGATGATGAATAGCCCGCGCTTTTATCGCAGTCTGCAATGATAGCACTAAATCATTCAGTCCGGCAGGGAAGGCTGCCCAGGTTTGACGGCTCTTCGCTGCTCTACGGCGTCAGTCGAGGAGATTATCGCCGCCCCAGGAGGGAGGCGAGCCGGTTCAGGTCGGCGCTTAGCTGCTCTACGGCGTCAGGGCATTATGTTCATTTGCCGGACGAAGGATTCGCCCAGCGCGGTGTCGCCCTCTATGGATACTCTGCCCGACTTCAGCGCCTCGTCCGCGTTCCAGCGCCCACAGCCCAGGCAGCCGAAGGTCTCGGCGTCCAGGCTGATGCGGACTGTGGGATTGTCCGGGGGGGTGTCCAGCTCGCGGCCCCGCCCGCCCTCGACGCCGATGGCGATAGGGCGGCCTGCGGGGCCGGAAATCTCCAGCGCCACAGTTGCGCCGTCGACAGCCCCGGCGCGACGGGCGGCGACGTAGGGCATGGCGCGGATGATGCGCTCCAGGGCATGGGCTGCCGCCGGACTGTCGTAGTGGCCGGGCCGGTTCAGGGCGCGGCGGATGTCCTGCTCGTGTATCCAGGCGTCCATAATACGGATGCTGATGAACTCCGACATCGGCGCAGGGCCGATGGGCGTCTGCATCTCGGCGGCGAAGTCGTCGTCGGACCGGCTGCGCAGGAATTCCAGGCGGCGGGCGGTCTTGGCGCGGAAATCCGACAGCACCTGGGCCCCGGCCCAGGGACGGCGGAAGTCCACCACGATTTCGTTGCGCCGGCCCTGCTCGCTGCGGGTATGGGCCATTGCCTCATCGCCGGGCGTGTGTTCCGGGTCGGGGTCGCCCAGGATGCCGGTCTCGGAGCCGGCCAGGTGAGAGACCTGGTCCTGAACCGACCAGCCGGGGCAGTCGGTGGCTGTCTTCCACTCCGCCTCGGTCAGCCCGTCGCAGAGTTCGCCGACGGATCGCCAGACGCTCTCCATCATGTCTATCAGTTGATGATTGCTTTCGTTCATTGTCAGGGATCACCCCCGCGCTGCCCTCCCCGTTGAGGGGGATGGGCGTTATTCGCCCTCTTCCTGTCTCCGGCGGTTCTCGCGCGACTGTATGGCGTGGATAACCTCGTCGGCGCCCATGCGCCCCACCGGGCCGGAGGCGTACATCGACCCCAGCACCACGCCGCCGCGACCCAGCAGGAACTCGGCGGGCTGCACAAAGCCGCCCCGGTCGTCAGACCACCAGGCGCCGACGGTATCGGCGTCGGCTTTCGTCGCTCCGCAGGCCACTGGAAACGACAGGCCGCGGCCCTGCACCTCCCGGGCCTGCTCCTCGCTGTCGGAGCTGACTGCGAAGACGGTAACGCCCAGCGCGTCCAGTTCAGCTTTGGCTGCCTCATAAGCGGCCAACTGCCGCTGGCAGTAGGGTCACCAGTGGCCCCGGTAGAACAGCAGCGCGGTATACCGGCTGGGAGCGTCTCCCGGCAGGGTCAGCGCGCCGCCGTCCAGCAGTTTCAGCTCCAGTTCGGGGAAGCGTCCCCCCTGTTGCAGCATTTCGCCCATGCCTGACCTCCTCACTGGCTGAAAGCGTTATACAGCCTGATACTGAGCAATCCCGGCCTTGCTGATTTTCTTCAGCAACGGCGGCGGCTTCAGCAGGGACTCAACGGCCTGTTTAACCCTGGGGTCTCCATACCTTCGGAATCTGCCTGCTATTTTATCGAGAGGCTGCGGCTGCTGGCAGTAATCCAGTATCTGGTCCTCCAGTTCCTCGTCATCGCCAGGAATAGCGGCGATGGGCTGAACCAGGGTCCAACCGCGGTTCCTGTCAAGTTCTTCGCCGGGCTTGAAATCCAGCCGCCGTAGCTGTTTATGACGCTCCAGGAACTTTCGGAAACGATCCCGCAGAACCCCGCCGACGCCGCCGGAACCGTAGCCGTGAATTACTCTTATGGTACTGTACCCTCCGCCAGACTGGAGCGCAGACCGATAGGCGTCGAGAAATGCGGCTTTGGCCTCCGGCCAGGTCATGCCGTGAACATCTACGTCCATCACAGCCTCCACCGTCGCTGGCGGCTCACGATTCAGCATAGGGGCGCCCGCCTGCCCGGTCAACTGTTAGAATGCGGAAAGCGGCCCAGCATCATTGTACCCGGCCGCAGTATACAATGGCGGAGCGTTCAGAAAACGGTCGGCAAACGGAAGGAGTCCGCGAGGCGCCAAAGCACCATGACCTTGAGCCAGCAGGAATACGACAGTATTATCCATGATACGAGCAAAATCATCCGCAACGATATAACGTGGGAGATCACTGGGAATCCGCGAAGTCGGAACTTCACCACTGAGATAGATTCGGACAGTGGGTATCCGATATTCGTGAAAGGTTGGTACAATGCATCATCCGGCAAGTTGTCCTACTCCATTGTCCACCGGAGCGCAGGGCGAATCTACGGCCTTGACCTGGGTGCAGAACACGTTAACCCGGACGGCAAACCTGTTGGCGAGAAGCACAAGAACTACTGGAAGCCAGGAATGCGGGACAAGTGGGCCTACGCGCCGGAAGACATCACCGAACCGTGGAACCGTCCTGTGGAGGTGTGGGGTGAATTCTGCGCTGAAGCAAATCTCAAGCACTCCGGCACAATGCGTAACCCGCCGGATGTAGGGATTCAGGGTTTGATGCCGCTATGAACGTCGACGAGCTTTGCGTCTCCATCGGGCGGACATTGCCTCACCTGTTTGCGTGCTCGCCAGCCCCTCAGAAGGGGGTTCGGGTGCGCACCCCGATGCTGTACCCGGACGGGGGCGTTGTGGACGTTTTCGTCCTGGAGCAGGGCGACAGCTTCACTGTCACCGACTTTGGGGATGCGCTGGGTTGGCTTGAGATTCAATCGGTCAGCCGGCAGCGTTCCCCGAAACAGCGGATGCTGATTCAGGACGTATGCCAAACACTCCGCATGGAACTGGAACAGGACCAGTTGACGCTCCGGCATGTGACCGGCGATGCGCTGGGAGAATCCGTGCTTCGCGTAGCTCAGGCCGCCGTGAGGGTATCGGACCTGTGGTTCACCATGAGAAGCCAGTCTGTCCAGAACACCGCAGACGAAGTAGACGAGTGGTTGCGCGAAAGGGAGATTCCTTTCGAGCGGGGAGTTCAGAGGCAGGGCCGTTCAGCACAGACCTGGACGGTCGATTTTGAGGCCCATACGGGCGACCGCACTTCCCTGGTCTTTCTTCTGAGCACCGGCTCCCGGGGCGCTGTCCGCAGACTGGCCGAACATGTTCTGGCCGGGTGGGTGGACTTGAGCCATCTGGAGAAAAGCCGGACTGACCTGACCTTCGTTTCCCTGTTTGACGACACGCAAGACGTTTGGCGGCCTGAGGATTTTGCCTTGGTGGATGAACACTCGAAAATCGCCCTCTGGTCCAGACCCGATCAGTTTGAGCGGCTGCTGCACGGCAGGGAGATGGAGCCAGCACAGCTTAGTGGCTGACGCGGAACGGGGGGAACCTCTTACCTCCCAACGCCTCGGCTGATTCGAATAGACGAATAGAGCCGTTGGCGCTGCCCCCGGCAGCCTCTACTCCTCGCGCTGGGCCTCGTACTCCCGCAGGGCCGGGATCACCTCCTGGGTCATCAGGTCGATGTTGCGGAGGGCGACGTCGTGCGGCATGGGGCCCTCGCGCCCCCAGAAGATGATGTAGCCGGGGTCTATGATGTCGATCAGGCGCTTCATCTTTTTGATGACCGTATCGGGGTTGCCGGTCACTATCTGGAAAGTTTCCTGTGCGTCGTCGTAGGGCAGGGCGGGGCCGCCGGGGACGACCGTCTGCACGGAGCGGCGCTCCTGCTCCCGGGCGCCCGTGGCCGCGGCGCGGGTCAGGTACCCCGGCGGCGCCAGCCAGTGCTGCGGGGTAACGCCGAAGGACGTCCCCAACTGCCAGTAGAAGTTCTTGCCTTCCTCGTAAGCCTTTTCGTCGGAATCGGCCACTGCCACCCGCACCGCGTACCCCCGGTGCTGCGGCGCAGGCGTCCACCCGTCAGCCTCGGCAGTGTTCTGGTAAAGCCGGTATATGTCGGAAAGCAGTTGCAGCGGCGGGGCCAGAGCCACGTAGGGATACCGGCGCCTGGCCGCCCAGATCACCGACTCGGGCGAGGCTACGCCGGGAATCCAGATGGGCGGGTGCGGCTTCTGCAACGGCATCACCCACGGGTTCACCACCCGGTAATGGAAGTGCCTGCCCTCATACCGGAAGGGGCCGGGGTTCGTCCACGCCTGCACGATAACGTTGTGGGCCTCGTCAAACCGCTCGCGGTTGTAGACCGGGTTGGTGTTGGTGGCCATGCTCTCTTGCCCTATGCCCCGCACGAACCCGCACACTACGCGACCGCCCGAGAGAATGTCGATCATCGCCACTTCCTCGGCCACTCGCAGGGGGTTGTCGTGGATCGGCAGCACGTTGCCCAGGAAGACTATCTTGCCCTGCCTGGTCCGCGACGCCAGCACCGACCCGATGACGTTGACCGACGGCATCATGCACAGCGGGTTGTTGTGATGCTCGTTGATCATCACTCCGTCGAAGCCCTCCTCGGTGCAGTACTGCAGCTCATCAAAGTACATGCCGTACAGTTCCTGGGCTTTCTCCGGGCTGAAGTGCTCATTGGGAAACATCAGGTTGTTGTAGCCGACCCGCCTGGCTTCATCCTGCGGATAGGCGGTGTACCCCATTTCGGTGAAGAAGAAGAACTCGCGCTTCATCTTGCGCCTCCACAGCCGGCCCTGAACTTGCCGAAGGGATTCTCGAAAGCCGTTTCCATAAGCTTCCCGCTGATTGCCAAGTTGCTGATTGCCAAGTTGCTGATTGCCAAGTATGGAATCAGCCGTTCGGGGTGTCAATTCCCGCTTCGCCGTCCGGCTCTTCGCCGGCGGGCTGGGCTTCGGCCTGCTGCCGGCGCGCGGCCCAGCTCTGCAGCCAGCGCCGGAACTCGTCCAGAGCCGGGGGCGACACGTAGAACACCTCGATGTCGGAGGGGAACTGCACCTGATGCCGCTCGCCGATGAGCAGCAGGCCCACACCGTCCTCCGTCAGCGTCTCGTCGATGCGGGCGGCGATGTGCTCGTAGCGGCGGCGATTGGCCTCGGCGTGCCATTCCTGGAGCCGTCCGGCGACGGTCGGGCTGGTCATGGGGAGCATCAGGCAGCGCTGCAGGTCCAGCGTCTCCAGCAGAATCTCGATGTCCTCGGTAGCCTCCAGCGCCGCCGCGCCTTCCGGGCTTGCCGAAAGGTGGTGTTTGTCTGCTATGAAGGCGTGGCTGCGCAGGTCGCCGGCCTGCAGTTGAGCCATACCCTCTTCGCCTCCGGCGGTGACGCTTTCGTGGTAGATATGACGCAGCCCGCCTAGAGCGTTCTCCAGAGCCGCCACCTGGGTCTGCATCTGCTCCCAGTAATTCTGCAGGGCGGCGGCGCCCTCCGGTTCTTCCGGCGCCGGGCTGTAGACCAACGGCGCCAGCATCAGTTTGCGGCGGCCCCGGTACTGCTCCGCCGTGGGGCGTTCGATGCGGCCCAGTTCTCGACCTTGCTCCGCTCCTGCTGATTGGGTCATAGCTCGAACCTCCGGGTTTGATAACCGGGTTTGATAACACCGGAATAATACCAGCGACCGGCTGCATGCTAAACTGGTCTTACTGCTCTTACTGCCTGGCGAAAAGACGGCCCTTCCAGAAAGTCGGCGGGCGTGGAGACTGCGTGTCGGCATTGCTTCCCCAGGTAACCCGCGATGCCCGTGAGGTAAAAGGAAACAGGGATGCGCCTGTTCGCTCTGATTACCCTGCTCTTGCTCGGCATTGCCTGCACCAGCGCATCGCCGACGGCTCCGCCTCCCACAGATGCGCCGACCGCTACATCGGCTCCCACCGCAACGCTCGACATACCAGCCACCGTAGCGGCGGGCGTAGCAACGGCCATAGCCGCCATCCCTGCCGATACGCCGGTTCCGACTCCCACAGCATCGCCCACTCCCGCGCCGACGCCTACTGCCACGCCCGCGCCGACGCCTACTGCTACGCCCGCGTCGACGCCTACTGCCACGCCCGCGTCGACGCCTACTGCTACGCCCGCTCCCACGCCTACTGCCACGCCCGCGTCGACGCCTACTGCTACGCCCGCTCCCACGCCTACTGCCACCCCTGCTCCCACGCCTACTGCCACCCCTGCTCCCACGCCTACTGCCACCCCTGCTCCACAGCCAACCGGCGGCGACGCCTCCCGTACCGAGCCGCTCATGTCCTATCGGGAGGTGATTGGCCTGGCCCGGCCGTCCATAGTGCGGCTCGTTACCAGCGGCCGATCGGGTTCCGGGTTCATCATCCGGGCTCTGGACAACTCGGCGTATGTCGCTACCAATCGGCACGTGGTTGAAGGCGCAGAAGGCACCATCAGAGCCATCGTCGGAGACGCAACGATTCACCCCGGCGTGGTTGCAGGAGAGGATGACCGGTATGACTTTGCGATAGTCTGGATCTGCTGTTCAGACACATTCAAGGCTCTGCCTCTGGCGGAAGACGGCTCTTATTCTCCCAGGGACGAAATCGGAGCCTTCGGCTACCCGCTGAACGCCGAGGTCATGCAGGTAACATGGGGCAACTTCCACCGGCTCGAATCGCAGCCGGACGAGAACGGCTGGGATATGAAAAACCGGCCCCTGAATACGACCAATGGCAACTCCGGAGGCCCGCTCCTGAACCTTAAAGGGCAGGTCATGGGCATTCATGCCGGGTCGGTGTCCAACGAGCCCTTTGCCAACGGCGTCTCGGCAAGGGCTGTCGCGGAGCGCCTGCCGCTGCTCAGCGGCGGCCACACCCCGGACGAGAGGACCTGGCCGGCAGTCAACTGGAGGGACGGCGTTTCAGTATCCCATGACGGGCTGCTGAAACTGGACGTCAATATCCTGCAATCATCTTTTGCCGCCTGCGATAACAACACGCGGGTGGGAACTGCCTGCAAGCCTAATGTTGTGGTCTACAGGAATGGAACCTTCTACCGGGCGGTTTATGGGTACCGATGCTCCGCATGGTGCATAGATTCTTCCAGCGAGAAACATCTGTTTTATCCAACGTCCGGGCGGCTGGAGGTCAAGGTGTTAACCGGCTTGTCCGCCCCTGGCGGCAGCAGCCGATGGGATGTTTGTATCCACAGCAACATACCGGAACATCCTTTGCTGGGCTGCTCGCCGATACAGTGGGAAAGCAGGTGAATCGGAGCCGCAGACGCTGATTCCATCTCGCAGGCAGTCCGGCGCCTCCTACTGTTCTTCCCTCTTCTTCCCCAGCGCCGGATATACAGGAGCGCGGCGCAAACGAACTGCCTCAAATTTCCTTCCATAATGTTGACACCGCCGCCCTGAAAATCTTATACTCCCAAGCGAACCACAGGCAATTTCGGTGGTATCCCAGCAAATGGCGAGCAGACGCCTAAATGGAGGGAAAATGTCCAGATTAGCCACCAGCCTACCGTTCCCGAGAGGCTCAACCCTCAAATGGCTTGTAGTTGCCGCCATTGCCATGTCCGTCATTGCCACCCTCGCAGTAACCGCCGTCGTCCAGGCCCAGACCTCGAATGCGCCCAACCCGCCCTACGGGTTGGCAGTGGAGACGCGCACCAGTAATTCCATACAGATCTCCTGGCTCGCCCCGATCCGCAACAACTGCCAGGTCAGCCAGTACAACATCCTCGCGTACTCCCTGCCATCCAACCAGTACGTCATTGACGACTACGTTCCGGGCACTCAGCACAAGTACCTGATGGACAACCTGGACCCCGATACCCCCTACGATGTCCGCCTCTACGCCCTCTCTGTAAGCGATGACTGCACTCTCAGCAGCGCTCCCTTCATAGCCACAGTCTCGACGCTAGCAGGTGAAGGCCCCCCTGTAACGCGCACACCCATAACGCTGACGCAGCCCATTTACGAGCAGCGGCCTAACGTCCCCACCCAACCGAGGTTTGTCAAGTACACAAGTACCCACAACCAGGTGACGGTAACCTGGCATCCCAGCCTTGTGCATTACAGCGCCTCCAGCGGGAATCAGTGTAAGGTGAAGGAATACCAAGCCACATTCTGGGCGTGGGACGGCGACCCGGCTAATTATGACAAAGAGACATATCTAGCCACATACCAGGGTAAGAGAATTGCGGCCGACGCCCCAACGACGGTCACCTTCAGCAGCTTGATGCCCTCAACTACCTATTTCGTAAACCTGGTCGCCTTGGGCGACGCAGGATGCGAAGGCAACCGCTATGGCCCTCATGTAAACCACAACATCACCACATCGGTCGCCCCAACACCTACCTCCGTGCCCAGACGCTGGCACGACACGCCCACTCCCACGTCTACGCCAACCATCACGCCCACGCCCGAGGGCTTCTTGAGGGTTACAAACGTACCTCTTACTCTTAAGGAAGCCGACGCGCCGACGCCCACCAGGACCAGGATGCAGTTACGGTCTCCTGCAGTGCGGAACCTGGCCGTAGTTCCGTCCTCCGACAGCACTGCTGAGGTGTCCTGGAAAAAGTCCTGGTCTGGAGCGAACAGACCCCGGTGCAATGCGGCAAGCACTCGCGAATACCGCTACAAAGTGGTCAAGTGGGTCCCCGGTAAAAAAATAGACCGCGAAGAGGTTGTTGAGCACACAACAACCGCCTCCACAACCGTAACCATCACCGACTTGATGCCGGGAACCAGCTACGCTGTGCTCGTGTGGTCCCGCTCCTACGGCGAGTGCGCCAGAAACTGGTCCTATTTCCGTCGCGTCGTCTGGGAGCAGCCCGGCGGATAAAACCACTGAGGACACCCTACCCGAACCGCAATGTCCCCCACAGCATAATTGCGGTTGCCCGGAGCATTCGAGAGCCGGCCGGCAGGTCCGGCTCTCATTTCTATATAGCCCAACCGCTGTTCAGGACATGGGCCGACAGAAGCCGGAAGCTGCCCGATAGCGACAGGAGCAAAGACCATGAAACTGCTGACTTATGATACCGGCGCCGGGCCGCGCTGCGGCGCGCTTCAGGGAGACAGCGTGGTGGACGTTACCGCGCTGCTGGGCGAGACGCGAACAATCCGGGACGTCGGCGCGCTGCTGGCCCTGGACGATTCGTCCGTTGACCGGGTGGGCGATGCCCTGGCCGGGGGCAAGGCGGCTCCCGCCGTGGCCCTCGACGCAGTGCGCCTGCGCTCGCCGATATTGCAGCCGCCGACGGTGCGCGACTTCATCGTATACGAGGAGCACGCCAGCTCGCAGGGCACCCGCGAACCCAACGAGGTCTGGTATCGAATGCCGGTGTTCTACTTCTCCAACACCCTCTGCATATACGGGCCGGACGACACCGTACCTTTCCCTTCCACATCGAACCAGTTCGACTACGAGATGGAGATCGGCGCCGTCATCGGCAGGAACGGGGCTGATGTATCTCAGGACAGCGCTCTTTCATACATCGCCGGGTTCTGCATCTTCAACGACTGGAGCGCCCGCGATGTGCAGTTCGACGAGATGGCCTTCGGGCTGGGGCCGGCCAAGGGCAAAGACACCGCCAGCACCCTGGGGCCGTGGGTGGTCACCACCGACGAGATGTCCCCATACATCCGCAGCGGGCGGCTGACCGTCAAATGCCAGGTTCGGGTCAACGGCGAGTCGTGGCTGACCGACGGCGACGCTGCCGCGGCTTACTATACCTGGGGCGAGATCGTGCAGCGGGCGTCCAAAGACAGCCGCATCGCCCCCGGCGACGTAATCGGCAGCGGCACGGTGGGCGGAGGCTCGGTGCGCGAGGCTATCCGCAAAGGCTGCGAGGCAGCCCGCTTCCTTAAGCCCGGCGACGCAGTGGAGATGGAGGTTGAAGGCATCGGTACAGTCCGCAACACCCTAGGCGAGAAGCGGGCCGACCCATCTTACCCCTTCCCGGCCGCCGGCCCTGCGACGGTCCCCGACCGGGGAACCCACACCGCCTACCGCTACGAACTGCGGCGGTAGGCGGCGGGCGGAGAGGGGCAGATCTCCGTTCCTTGCCCTGCCCTCCCGCTCCCCCTTTCAGCAGTGCAGCATCGGTCAAAGCAGGCGAAGCGCCCCGGTTAAACGAAAGCGCAACGCCAGTCAACCGGGGCCAGAGCCATGCAGGGCTGCCATCCACAACAGCCAGCCGGGACGGGTAAATATGATTAACGCACGAGTGCCGCGGGCCATGACCATTGCCGGGTCGGACTCGGGAGGCGGCGCAGGCATCCAGGCCGATCTCAAGACTTTCGGCGCCATGGGCGTCTTCGGCGTCTGCGCCATCACCACCATCACTGCCCAGAACACCCTCGGCGTGAACGCCGTCCTCGAGACCCCCGTGCCTCACATCGAGGCGCAGATCGACGCTGTCGTTTCAGACATCGGAGCCGACGCAGTGAAGACCGGGATGCTTTCCAGCAGCGAGATCATCCATTGCGTTGCCCATCGGCTGGAGCATTACTCCCTCAGCCCTTCAGTGATCGACCCGGTGATGGTGGCAAGCACCGGCTTTCGGCTGCTTCGGGACGACGCCGTGGACGCCATGCGCACGGCGCTGCTGCCGCTAGCGACGGTGGTGACCCCCAACAGCCGCGAGGCCAGCGTGCTGACCGGGCTGGAAATGAACACCGTCGACGATCTGAAAACGGCTGCCAGGATCCTGGTGAACGAGCTGGGCGCAAAGAACGCAGTGGTGAAGGGCGGGCACCTGGAGGGCCCGGCGACCGACGCGCTTTACGACGGCACAGACTTTATCCTGTTCACCTCGGAACGCATCGACACGCCCAACACCCACGGCACAGGCTGCACTCTCGCTTCGGCCATCGCTGCCGGGCTGGCCAAGGGCCTCAGCTTGCCCGCGGCAGTGCAGCAGGCCAAAGACTATGTGACCGCCGCCATTCGAACCAGCTTTCCTGTAGGTAAAGGCCACGGCCCGCTCAATCACTTCCACGAACTGTGGGAGCGCAAAGGCGCCTAACCGGAACGTGGACCCGGGCGTATCCATCCTCATCATCGGGGCGGCCAACGAGGGCCGCTCCCGGGTTCAGTCCCTTTCCGGTCATGTTCTGAAACTGCTGACTCTGCCGTCGGGCTGGGGTGACTTACGCATCCCGCGTCGGAGTAAGTACAACCCGGCAATAGTCAAGGCCAGGGCCAACAGCAGCCAAAACAGCCAACAGGGGATGATCCAGATGTAACAGGAGAAGATTCGGGCAATCTCGGGCCCGAATTCGTTGTCACTCAGCATCCATGGCCCATCGATTGCCGGCGTCGACGTGCTGACAGGCAGCAATGTAGGAGCCTCCCCAGTCTCTAACACGGAAGTTGGCGTCGGCGTATGCGAAGCCGGCGGCTTCGGCCGGGCCTCTCCGCCCGTATCAGCCTCCACCGTCGGCGCTGGCGTCGCTCCGGATGTCGGCGCAACCATCGGCCTCGGCGTCGCCTCCCCGCCCATATCAGTCTCCACTGCTGCCGTCGGCGTCGCTGTAGGTATAGGCGCAGTCGCCAGCTTCGGCATCGCCACTGGCGTCAGCGTCGCCTCTCGCCCTGGATCAGTCGCCTGAGTTGGTGTTGGCGCATTCGTCGCCTGAACCGTCGCCACCAGTGCCGGCGTCGCCTCTCGCCCTGGATCAGTCGCCTGAGTTGGTATTGGCGTATTCGTCGGCGTCGCCATCAGCGTCGGCGTCGCCATCAGCGTCGGCGTCGCCATCAGCGTCGGCGTCGCCATCAGCGTCGGTGTCGCCTCTCGGCCTGGATCAGTCGCCTGAGTTGGTATTGGCGTATTCGTCGGCGTCGGCGTCGGCGTCGCCGCCAGCGTCGGTGTCGCCACCAGTGCCAGCGTCGCCTCTCGGCCTGGATCAGTCGCCTGAGTTGGTGTTGGCGTATCGGTAGGCCTCGGCGTATTCGTCGGCGTTGGCGTATCGGTAGGCCTCGGCGTATTCGTCGGCGTTGGCGTATCGGTAGGCCTCGGCGTATTCGTCGGCGTGGGCGTCGCCGTGGCCTCTCGAATTAGATCATCCACCTGAGTTGGTGTTGGCGTATTCGTCGGCGTGGACGTGGGCATCGGCGTATTCGTCGGTGTGGGCGTCGCCGTCGGTGTATTCGTCGGCGTGGGCGTCGCCGTCGGTGTATTCGTCGGCGTGGGCGTCGCCGTTGGGGTATTCGTTGGCGTGGTCGTCGGTGTCGGCGTATTCGTCGGCGTGGACGTGGGCATCGGCGTATTCGTCGGTGTGGGCGTCGCCGTCGGTGTATTCGTCGGCGTGGGCGTCGCCGTCGGTGTATTCGTCGGCGTGGGCGTCGCCGTTGGGGTATTCGTTGGCGTGGACGTGGGCATCGGCGTATTCGTCGGTGTGGGCGTCGCCGTCGGTGTATTCGTCGGCGTGGGCGTCGCCGTTGGGGTATTCGTTGGCGTGGGCGTCGGCGTTGGGGTATTCGTCGGTGTGGGCGTCGCCGTTGGGGTATTCGTTGGCGTGGGCGTCGCCGTTGGTGTATTCGTCGGTGCAGGCGTTGCCGTCAGCGTTGATGGGATCTCGATGACTAGACCGGCCTCCGGATCCGGTGTTTGGGTATGCGACGGCCCTGGCGTCCTGCTGTCGATCACCGTCACCACAACGTTTCCCATATTCGGAACGTCCGCAATGTCTATGTACTTGAACGTGCCCGTATATGTATATGCATGAGAGATGGTCGCTCTGCCGGCCTCGAGTGAATCCACATACACAGGTTGGGGAGTCCTTTGGTTGGCGGAGTTGAAAGTCAGAACAGACGGATGCACCCTCACCGCGCTGGGGTTGTCATTCGTGAGCGTGACATTCCCTAGATGGTAAAATGACCTCATTCTCACCGTATAGGTCGTTCTCTGACGTCGCTCCATGCTGATGGCGTCCTTGCTGATCTCCGAGAAAGAGAATACCAGGTTAACAATCTTCACCTCTACAGGATCCGACCAGGGACCGTACCCGGTGTTGTTTTTCGCCCGTATCGAAAACACTCTCAGATCGCCGTTGGGCATCCAATCGGTGTTTATTTCATAAGTTCTGGTGTTCCCGCCGCTAATGGCGCCCTGCACATAAGGAGGACCTTCGCTTTCAAGTTCCTTTCGGTGCCGCCGGTACTGCCACCCTGTGATCGAGCTGTCGGGCGCCGTAGTCCAGGTCAGCGTCACCTTGTCTTCCTCTGCCTTGGCTGTCAGGCTGGTCGGCTTGGCTGGCAGCGAGTCGCCCTGAGCATACACTGCGCGAAAGGTGAAGACGGCGGCCAGCGACAGCATTATGACGGCGACGAGAACAGCCGCATAAGGAACCTTACCTTTAGAGCAATCGCGCACTGAGGAGGGAACAACTTCGTCTTTCATCAATCCCGCCTGCCTGTATTGCAAAACTCTCCTTTCGGGGAGGCAAGAAGAAGCTCATCAACATAGAATACCTATCGCTCCAAATCTGTAGCGGTACGCCTGTCTGCTGCGGGGAAAGCGGTTCCAGGGCTCCCACCCGGTAACCCTGCTTCGCCTCATCAACGCGCATTCCATGCAGGCCCGGGGCCGATAGCAAATCCAAAGCTACACAATAACAAGGATACCAGCATGGCCTCGCCCTTGCCGCCATCTGTCGATTTCGTTAAACTGAAATTCGACGCTGCCGGTCAACCAGATGGCTGCAACATCCCGGAGTTCCCTCTACCGGGCTCATCGCCCACAGCCCCGGATGTTTCCTGGATGTCATGGAAATCCCAGCCCTGTTCGGGCCTGTAGCGCAGGCAGGGGCACAAACCCGCAGTCGCGATTATCTCGCGGAGAGATGGCTGAGTGGACGAAAGCGCCGGTCTCGAAAACCGGAGTACGGGCAACCGTACCGTGGGTTCGAATCCCACTCTCTCCGCCGCACCTTCTTTACCTGGCGGCTCGCTGTTAAGTCTTGAATCGGCCTTGCGCCGTATGCACTCTGCGCAATCGCAGCGCCGGCAGGCCGGTTCCCGCTCTCGTGGATTTCTTCATCCGATGCGATGCGCCAGACGGCTAGAGCGGCGCTACCAGGACTTCACAACAGGCAGCACTTCCTCGGCGAACAGCTTCAGGCTTCGTTCCGCTATATCGTAGGGGATGCCGCCGAACCGGAAGGAGACGTTCCACTCGAAATCGCCCAGCAGTTCCCTGCGCTCCTCCAGCCCTCGGAGTATCCTGTCGGGCGTGCCCCAACTGGCCGCCTTCATAAAGCCCTCAACCGCGCCTTCGAGGCCGGCGGAACGGGCGATTTCGGCTTTCTGCTGGTAGGCGTTGTAGCCTTTAACCTGGCTGAAGTGATCGCTGAGAAATTCATAGTGATAGAAGTTGCTTTCGACGAACTTTCCCTGGTATTGCCGGGCTTCTTCTTCGCACTGTTCCAGGTCGGCGCCGCACACCACGAATTCGGAGAGCATCAGAGACGGCGGTTCGGTGCCGTGGAATTCCCGGTGCAGCGCCCGCCCCCGCTCGATTCCCGGCATCCGCATTTCCCACGGACGATCGGCGAACATGACGATGTGCGCGCCCAGTTTGGCGGCGGAAAGAACAGACTCGTCGCTGGCGGCAACGGCGTATATGCGCCCGTCGAAGGAGTACTGGGGCCGGGGCCTGATTTCGACACGGGGCTGTTTGTAGTAAGGCCCGTCGCCTTCTATGAACCCGGTTCTGAGGGCCTCGACAATCATGGGGGCCGCTTCGTCGAAACGATCGCGCGATTCGTCCATGTTGATGCCGAATGCCTCGAATTCGCGCCTTGCCAGGCCGCGCCCGAACCCCAGTCGCAGCCGCCCGCCGCTCAGCAGATCCAGAACGGCGGCGTTTTCGGCCACCCGCAGCGGGTTGTGCCAGGGGAGAATCACAGCGGCCGTTCCAACGTCGATGCCGGGATGCCTGGCCGCAAGGTGGGTCATAAGCTGGAGATTGTCCGGCACGAAGGAATAGTCGTTGAAATGGTGCTCCGCCGACCAGAGGCTGTCGAACCCCGATTCGGCGGCGATTTCGGCCAGGCGCAGCTCTTCCTCCCACATCCGCCCGTCCGAGCCTTCCTCCCAACCGTAGCTGGAGAAGACCATCATCATTCCGACATCCATAATTTACGCTCCTTACCATTGCTCATGCTGCGCCCCTCGGCAGGGCCGGGCGTCAGAAACTGGGCTTGACGGGATGGGGGGTTAGCTGGAGTTCGTGGGTCCAGCAGGATTTGTCCTGGGTGTACAGGTAGTAGAAAGCGTCGGCTATCTTTTCGGGATTCATCAGCAGGTGGGGATTCTGCCGGGCATGGGGCAGGGCCCTGGTTCCCGGAGAATCTATCGTGCCGTCGATTACCACGTTGGCAACGTGAACGCCGTGCTCGGAATATTCTTCGGTCAACGCCTGCGCCAGCGCGCGCATCAGCACTCTCGGATAGTACAGCGACTGCCCGGTGTATCGCTTGCGGCCCCGCAGGGAGGAGCTGTTGTTGGATATCAGGATTGTGCCTTCGCCCCGCTCCCGCATGGCGGGAAGCACCTCCTGGGCGACAAGGAAGGGGCCGCTGCTGGCGATGTGCTGGGCGGTCTCGAAAATCTCGAAGGGGATGTGCTCCAGCAACTCCATTTCCTGCGGCAGGTCGCGCCCTTCCAGGTAGCCGGCGTTGTATACCAAGACATCAGGATCGCCGGCTTCCTTTCGAATCCGGGCGAAGGCTTCCGAAATGGAGCTGCGGCGCGCGAGGTCCAACTCGACGATCATACTTTCGTCGCCCGCTTCGCGAATCGCCGCCTGCAGCGGAGCCGCGTTGGCGGCGCTGCGGGTGGTCAACACGGTGAAGAACCCCTCTCTGGCAAACTTCAGGGAGACGGCTCCCCCCACGCCCCAGCGCACGCCGACGGGCAGATCGCTGTCATCGATTTCTCCGCCGTGCGCCAGGTGAGTGTTGCGGCCGTCCGACTGCCATTTGGATGTTGCGCCGATTACGACGGCGACCGGCTTTCCGCTTGAGTTCACGCCGGTTCCTCCCTTTGTGGGATTCGGGCTGCCGCCGAACCCCTGCTGCCAGTGCCTGGGCCCTCCTCCGCTGCCTGGAGGCCCGCATTCTGCGGGAGGCCATCGCCACGCCGCAGCGCTGCGGCGAACGGGCGCGAATCATGCCCGGCGGCGGCTGTCCCTGTCCAGCGGCGAGTCGGGCGTCATCCTTCGCCAGGGTGCAGGCGCGCGGATGCGAGGGGAGTGCCGAGGGACAGACTCGAACTGTCGACACCGGCATTTTCAGTGCCGTGCTCTACCACCTGAGCTACCTCGGCTAGGGTGACTATTATCGAATCACCAGATGGATGCTGTCAAGCCGGAGCAGCGAAGCGCCAGACAACCGGAGCAGCGAAGCGCCAGACAACGGAGAAAGCGCCGCCAGGCCGTCGATGCGCCGGTTCGACAACCGCCCGGTAACGCTTTATAGTTGACGGACAGAGGCCCGCCGCATCGCGAAGGCAGGATGTCGGAAATGCAGCCCACAAACGGAGAAATCGCCCAGCTTTTCGAGAACCTCGGCCTGATGCTGGAGATGAAAGGCGACTCGGTGTTCAAGATCCGCGCCTATCAGCGAGCGGCCCGCGCCATAGAAGAGCTTTCTTTTCCCCTGGCGCAGGCAGTGAGCGACGGGCAGAAGCTGACCGGCATCCCCGGAATCGGCAAGGCCATCGGCGACAAGATCCGCGAGCTGGTGACCACGGGCCGGATACAGGCTTACGAGCGGGCGAAGTCTGAACTTCCGGATGGCGCGCTGGACTTGCTGGCGATTCCGGGAATCGGCCCCAGGACGGCCATGCTCATCGGCTCCGAACTGGGCATCAGCACCGTGGGCGGTGTGGAGCAGGCGGCCATAGACGGACGGCTCGCCTCCTTGCCGCGCATGGGCAGGAAGGCCGCCGATGGCATCCTGCGGCACATCCGGGCCTCTCGCGCCGTGAACTCCGGTCGCACCCCCATCGGCCAGGCGCTGCCGATCGCAGAGTCGGTAATGGCCGCCCTTCGCGAGCGCGATTCAGACATCGCGCTCCTTACCCCGGCCGGCAGCCTGCGGCGGTGGGAGGAGACCATAGGCGACGTTGACCTGGTGGCCGTTACGCCGCATCCGGAGGAACTGGGACGCCGCCTG
The DNA here is from genome assembly GCA_965115955.1 of Dehalococcoidia bacterium. Taxonomy (GTDB): domain Bacteria; phylum Chloroflexota; class Dehalococcoidia; order Lucifugimonadales; family UBA3495; genus VXOI01. Next base: position 1,207,471 of record OZ220473.1, read on the forward strand.
GCCGCGCTGCCCCAAGTCAGCGACGTCCTGGTCAATGGCCCCCGGAAGACCAGCGTAGTCGTCGAGCCCGGATTGCAGATCGACCTGCGTACCGGAGAGTCCGGCTCCATTGGCGCGATGCTCCAGTATTTCACCGGGAGCCAGCAGCACAACATCCGCCTTCGCGATTTCGCCAACCGCATGGGGCTGTCACTGAACGAGTACGGCATCACTGATATAGCGTCTGGTCAAGGGGAGGTTTTCCCGGACGAAGCCTCCTTTTACGCCCGCCTGGGCCTGCCCTGGATTCCGCCGGAACTGCGGGCGGGTATGTGGGAAATTGACGCGGCGCAGCAGGGCGCTCTGCCCCGGCTGGTGGAAGCGAAGCACCTGCGAGGCGATCTCCATCTGCACAGCGAATGGAGCGACGGAACGGACACCATAGAAACAATGGTGGAAGCCGCGGCGTCTCTTGGCTACGAATACATGGCCCTGACCGACCATTCGCAGGGGCTGGGCGTCGCCAACGGCCTGACCCCCGATCGGCTTGCGGCCCAGCAGGAGACGCTGCGCCGGATGCAGGACAGGTTCGGCATCCGCATTCTGGCCGGCTCCGAGGTGGATATACGCGCCGACGGGCGAATGGATTTCCCCGACGATGTGCTGGCCGGGCTGGACGTGGTGGTGGCCTCGGTGCACAACGCCATGTCCCAGGATCGCGAGACCATGACTCGCCGGCTCATAACGGCGATGGAAAACCCGCACGTTACCATCATCGGCCACCTATCCACTCGGCTACTGGGGCAGCGTCCGCCAACGGACTTCGACCTGGAGGCAGTGCTGCAGGCCGCCCGCGACACCGGAACAGCGCTGGAAATCAACGCTTCACCGGCGCGCATGGACCTGAAAGATACCCACGCCTGCCGCGCTCGCGAGCTGGGCGTGCCGCTGGTCATCAACACCGACTCGCACCACAGTTCCGAGCTTTCGGGGGGCAGGTTCGGCGTCGCCGTGGCCCGCCGCGCCTGGTGCGAGCCGCGCCACATTCTGAACACCCTGCCCCTGGAGCAGTTCCTCCGGTTCATCAGTGCGCCCAAGCCCGAGCGCATTGGAGTGTTTGACGCTGCCGCAGCCGCCGGAAATCCCTGATGCCTCGCGCCAGAACCACCGGGAACGCAGGCCTTGTCGCTGAAGCCGCGCCCGCGGATAGCCCTTTCCTGTACGATTCGCCCAACGGCGCAGGGGATTCTTCCGGCAGAGGAGATGGACAATACCCCCACGACGTTGCCCAATGGTTCCGCGCTGAGCTGGCGTCGGGGGCCCCGTGGCCCAGGGCGCTCCTCGAAGCCGTGGGGCGCTGGCCGCTGGCCGAAGAAACCCACAACGGTCGCCGTTACAAGTACATTGTGGGGCGGGAGGCCTTTGACTGGCTCCTGCTGGCCGAGCGGCTGTGCGAATCGGCAGGCGATTTAATCCCGGCGCGCGATGTGGAGCGACTGCTCTTTCACGGCGAGCTGCCGGAGATTCCGGAAGAAGACGAACTCCGGGAAATCATGGGAGCGGCCAAATACCGCGCTTACCTGAACTTCCACTATGGGGTGGTGCTGGAAGAGGCTCTACAGCTTGCCGCGGAGGAAACTGCCCGAAAAATCCACCTTTCCCGGGGATACTCCGACAGCGAAGAGCTTGTGGAGAACGCCTTCCGCCATCTTTATGCCCGCTCCTATACCGAACTCCTGGCCGAGTTCCGCAATGAGGCCCATCCGGGGAAACGGCTGGTCTTGACGCTGCACGATGTCAAGGAGTTCACCTACTGGCTTCACAAGCGCCGTGTCAACTACTGGGATCCGGCCCGCGTGGCTTCCGATACGCGCCTGGCCATCTGCCGGCTGAAAGCCCTCAAGGAAACCTCTCCTTCCCGGCTCTGACATAAACGGGTTCTGCCCCGATAGACGCCCCGCGCAACCCGGTGGTATATTTCCTTTCATTGCAGTGTTGCCGTTGTAGTGTTGCGGTTTTTGCCGCCTGCCCCGTCTCTAATCCAATGCAGGGGACATTCCCATCTGCCGCCGGATATTCCGGCCCGGAGTTGGCGTTCACCCATGACCTCCGCCCACAGCAGCGAAGCGCCAGACAAACAGATGCCGCGGGCCTATAACGCCGCCGATGTGGAGCAGCGCGTCTACCGGAAATGGCTCGACAACGGCTACTTCCACGCCAAACCCTCCCCAGGGCAGCAGCCCTACGTTATCATCATGCCGCCGCCCAACGTCACCGGCGAACTGCACCTGGGCCACGCCCTGGAGAAAGCGGTGGAAGATGCGCTCATCCGATACCGGCGCATGACCGGAGTTCCAACGCTGTGGCTGCCCGGCACCGACCATGCCGGCATCGCAACCCAGTGGGTCGTTGAAAGGCAACTGGCGGACGAGGGAATCAGCCGCCACGAGATTGGGCGGGAGGCTTTCGTTGAGCGCGTCTGGGAGCACGTCGGGAAGTCCGGCGGCATCATTCACGAGCAGTCGCGGCGTCTGGGCATATCCGCCGACTGGGAGCGGCACAAGTTCACGCTGGATCCCGGCCCCAGCCGCGCCGTCCGCACCACCTTCGTCAGCCTGTACGAAAAGGGGATGATCTACCGGCGCGAGCGAATCATCAACCGGTGCGTGCGCTGCGCCACCGCCCTTTCCGACCTGGAGGTGGACTACCAGGATGTAGACGGCCGCCTGTACTACATTCGCTACCCGCTTGAAGACGCGCCCGACAGATGCGTTACCGTCGCCACAACCCGCCCCGAGACCATGCTGGGGGACACCGGCGTCGCGGTGCATCCCGGCGACCCGCGCTACGACGGCATCCGGGGGCGCAGCGTCGTCCTGCCGATCATGGGACATGCAATTCCGGTGGTGGGCGACGAGGCCATCGACCCGGAGTTCGGCACCGGAGCGCTGAAGGTCACCCCCGCTCACGACCCCGTCGACTTCGAGGTGGGTCAGCGTCACCGGCTCGAATCTCCCAACGTTATAGGGGAAGACGGCAGCATGACCGCCGTAGCCGGCAAGTATGCCGGAGTGGAGCGTTTCGAGGCCCGCCGCCGGGTGGTGGAGGAACTGGGAGCGCTGGGAGCGCTGGAAAAGGTCGAGCAGCACAGCCACTCTGTCGGCCACTGCCAGCGCTGCGGCACAGTGGTCGAACCGCTCATCAGTATGCAGTGGTTCGTCAACGTCGGCAGCCACGAGCAGCCCTCCAGCATTGCAGGCAAGGCATACCGCGCCGTTGCCGAGGGCGACATACGCATCGTTCCCGAGCGTTTTACCCGCGTCTACCTGAACTGGCTGGAGAACATCCGCGACTGGTGCATCAGCCGCCAGCTATGGTGGGGCCATCGCATTCCCGTTTGGCACTGCGGTCCCTGCGGACACCTGACCGTTGCCATGGAAGACCCCGGCGATTGCGCCTCCTGCGGCTCAACGGACATCCGACAGGATCCTGACGTTCTGGACACCTGGTTCAGCTCCGGTCTCTGGCCGCACTCCACCCTGGGCTGGCCGGAAGACAACGCCGACTTAGACTACTTCTACCCTACAACGGTGCTGGAAACGGGCTACGACATTCTGTTCTTCTGGGTTGCCCGCATGATCATGCTGGGGATCGAGAACACCGGGAAGGCGCCCTTCAACACGGTTTACCTCCACGGCCTCATCCGCGACGGCTCCGGCGCCAAGATGAGCAAGACCCGCGGCAACACCATGGACCCGCTGGACCTGCTGGAGAAATACGGAACCGATGCTCTGCGCTTCGCCCTTACCACCGGCACTGCTCCGGGCAATGACCTGCGCTTCACCGAGAACCGCCTGGAGGCCGGCCGCAACTACGCCAACAAGATATGGAACGCCTCCCGCTTCGTCATCAGCCAGCTCGGAGGCAAGGGAGGGCTGGAAGGCTGGAGCAGCGTAACGCCACAGCACCGCGAAGACCGATGGATCATAAGCCGCCTAGACCGCGTGACCGCCGAGGTGAACCAGGCCCTGGAGAACTTCGAACTGGGCGAGGCGCAGCAGCGGCTTCACGAGTTCATCTGGAACGACTACTGCGACTGGTATATCGAGATGGCGAAGGTTCGCGGCCGCAACGCCGGCGAACCTTCGCCGCTGCCCACGCTGGCCCACGCCCTTGAACGCATCCTCCGCCTGCTGCATCCCTTTATGCCTTTCATTACCGAAGAGATCTGGCAAACGCTCAAATCGGAACTGCCCGAAGAAGGCGATGCTCAAGCGGAATCAATCATGATCGCCCTGTACCCCGTGTCCGGCGGGCGGATTGACGCCCGGGCCGAGGAAGAGATCGCCCTGGTGCAGCAGGCGGTGCGAGCCATACGCAACACCCGCGCTCAACTCCGCATCCCCGCATCCCGGTATCTGGAAGCGCTGGTGGAGGCTAACGGACAGCAGGCGGCCATCGAGGACGAAGCCGGCGTTATACGCGCCATGGCGCGGATCGAGACGCTGCGCATCGTATCCGGCGCGTCCGGGGGCGAAGACGGGAACCTCCGCGGCGTCACTCTCATCGTCAGCCCGCTGGTGGTGCGCCTGCCGCTGGAGGGCATAGTAGACCTGGACGCCGAAGAGGAGCGCCTGCGCTCTGAACTGGTCGACTGCGTTCACAACCTGGACCGGGTCGAGAAACTGGTATCCAACCCCAGCTTCCGCGAGAAAGCCCGGCCCGATGTGGTGGAAAACGAAGAAGCCCGCCTCGCCCAACTCCGGGAACGCAAACAGCGCCTGGACGAAATCCTGGACCAGTTGGGGCGTTAATTCCAACGCGGGACCCTGGAGCGAATGAATCAATGCCGCAGCGACTGGGCATCATCGGGCATCCCATTGGACACTCCATATCGCCTGTGTTCCAGCAGGCGGCCCTGGACGCTATCGGATTCGACGGAACCTATCAAGCCTGGGACGTTGCTCCCAGCGAGGTCAGCGGGTTCGTTTCCGGCCTGCGCGCTCCAGGAACCCTGGGCGTCAACGTAACCGTGCCGCACAAGGAGAAAGTAATCCCCTTCCTCGACGAAGCGGACGACTGGGCCGCCGCCGCCGGTGCGGTCAACACTATCGTCAACCGCGACGGCAGGCTGACCGGCCACAACACCGACGGGGTCGGCTTCCTGAGGGCGCTTCGGGAAGGGGCCGGCTTTGAAGCTCGGGGGCAGATCGCCCTGATCCTGGGGGCAGGCGGGTCGGCGCGCGGGGTTGCCTGCGCTCTCGCGCGCGCTGGCATTGCCCGGCTGTTCGTCGCCAACCGAACGCTGGAGAGGGCGCAGCGGCTGGCGGACATCTCCGTTGACAGCGGCGTAGCCGCAGAGGCCCTTCACCTATCAGAAGCCCCCGGCGCAGCCGGAAAGGCTGCGCTGATCGTCAACTGCACTTCGATGGGCATGTTGCACGGCCCCAATGAGACGGGAACACCCCTGACCGCCGCCGACATCCCGCCGTCGGCGCTGGTCAACGACCTGGTGTATAATCCGATGGAAACTCCGCTTCTGCGTGAAGCGGCCCGGGCCGGCACCGCTGTCCTGGGGGGGATACAGATGCTGGTCTACCAGGGCGCAGCCTCTTTCGAAATGTGGACGGGCCATGCCGCGCCTGTGCCGGTAATGCTGGAGGCGGCGACTGCCGCCATGCAGGCGAGAGGTTAGCCGTGGCGCCGGGAACACCGGGCGCTTTTCACCCCTCGCTCCTGCATTGCCCGAAACCCTTCCGATTGCCTGCATTCGACTCTCATGGATAAACCTGGTAAATAAGCCCGGCGTTCCGCGGAAGGGGGAAGACGGAGTTTTATTTACCGCCAACCGGATTCAGAGGATATGGTCCGATTTGTAACTGCCGGGGAATCTCACGGTCAGGGACTGGTCATCATCGTGGAGGGGGCGCCGGCCGGCCTGCCTATAGATGAGGACTACATAGGCGTTCACCTGGCCCGCCGACAGAAGGGTTACGGCCGCGGCGGCCGTATGCTCATCGAGCAGGACTGGGCCCGCATCATTTCCGGCGTGCGCCACGGGCTGACTCTGGGGAGTCCCATCGGTATGACGGTGGAGAACCGCGACTGGGCCAACTGGGAAGAGGCGATGTCGGTGCGCCCCATCCAGGGCGAACCCCAAAGCCCCCGCAGCCAGCGCATAACCCGCCTGCGCCCCGGCCACGCAGACCTGCCCGGCGCCATGAAGTATGGCTTCAACGATGTGCGCAACGTTCTGGAAAGGGCCAGCGCCCGCGAAACTGCCGCTCGGGTCGCCGCCGGCGCCGTGGCCCTGCGGCTGCTGGAAGAGTTCGGCATCGCCATCCGCAGCCACGTTATATCCATCGGCGGGGTGCATGCAGAACCGCCCGCGGCTATCGACTGGCAGGGGGTGGAGGAATCGCCGGTGCGCTGCGCCGACCCCGAAGCCGCCGGGCGCATGACGGCGGAAATCGACTCGGCCAAGAACGCCGGAGACACCATCGGAGGCATTGTCGAGATCCTGGCCGAGAACGTGCCTATGGGCCTTGGCTCCCATGTTTCCTGGGATCGCAAGATCGACGGCCGGGTATCGCAGGCGCTCATGTCCATCAACGCTGTGAAAGCCGTATCCATCGGCCCCGGGTGGGACATCGCGCACATGCGCGGCTCCGAGGTGCAGGACGTTATCGAGCCGGTCACCGACCCCGACCGTCCCTGGCAGCGGCGCACCAACCACCTGGGCGGCGCAGAGGGCGGCATGACCAACGGAATGCCCCTGACCGCCCGGTTCGCCATCAAGCCCATCGCCACTCTGATGCGCCCGCTGCCCTCGGTAGACCTGGACACTGGCGGCGAGGTGCAGGCCCACTACGAGCGCTCCGACATCTGCCAGGCCCCTCCGGCCTGTATCGTCGGTGAGGCTATGGTGGCGCTGGTGCTGGCCGAGGCTTTCACGGAGAAGTTCGGGGGAGACTCCATAGCCGAAATGCGCCGCAACTACGAGGGCTACATGAAGACCGTAGGGCCGCGTCTGGTGTACCAGTAGGTCTATCATCCCCCGCTCGGCGAAGAGGTTATCGCGCCTCTGATACGGCGCAGCTCCGCAGGGCGCATCCATCATTTCCCGACCTTCTGGCATTTCCCGACCTTCTGGCATTTCCCGACCTTCTGGCATTTCCCGACCTTACTGGCATTTCCCGACCTTCTGGCATTTCCCGACCTTACTGGCATTTCCCGACCTTACTGGCATTTCCCGACCTTACTGGCATTTCCCGATGTTCAGGAGCAACCCCCTGCGGGCGGGCCATGCTATCATTGGGGGGCGGCCCGTCCGGTATCCGATGGCTGGAGTTGTCGAGTAAAGCGTGGCTACAGGGCTGTTCATTGTTTTCGAAGGCGGCGAGGGGTCGGGGAAGAGCACTCAGGCGGAGAGGCTGTACCGCAGGCTGAGCGCCGCCCGTCTGCCTGTTCTGCTGGTGCATGAACCGGGCGCTACGCCGCTGGGCCTCTACCTGCGCGACTACCTGAAAAGCAAACAGCCTCTGGCTCCGCAGGCCGAGCTGCTGCTGTTCGAAGCGGCTCGCGCCCAGTTGGTGACCGACCAGATCCGCCCCGCCCTGGAGCGGGGAATGGCGGTAATCGCCGACAGGTTCTTCGCCTCGACCATCGCCTACCAGGGCTATGGCCGCAGAATGAGCAAAGCGATCATCGATTACCTGAACGATTACGCGACAGGCGGACTGCAGCCCGACATCACCTTTCTACTGGACATAGACCCGGAAGCGGGGCTTCTGCGCGTTGGCAAACCCCAGTTGCAGCTTGCGCTGGAACCCGACAGCCAAAACGCTGCTGGGCGCGCCGACGTTGAGGGGCATCGGCGCTTTGAAGACCAGCCTCTGGCGTTTCACAACCGGGTGAGGCGGGGCTACCTGGATCTGGCGAGGTCCGGCGAAGGCTGGCGGATTCTGGAGGCCCATCTGAACCAGGACTATCTGGCCGGGCAGATCTGGGACGCCGTAGAGCCGCTTCTGCCCTCTGTCGCCCCTGGCTCCTCGGCTGTCGCCGCAGGCCAGGCCCTTCTGTATTCCATCCTGCCGTAAGGCAGAAAGAGGCTCTCCATGATTTAGCGGGGACTACCGCAAGGCAGAAAGAGGCTCTCCATGATTTAGCGGGGACTACCGTAAGGCAGAAAGAGGCCCCTCCGTGATTTGGAGGGGCCTACCCGTAAGCGTCCCCGTTCGGCTGTACCGGCCTGCGGGGTGTTCAGCGGTTAGTCGTCGGCCGCTACCAGGTCGGACTCGGCGATCTTCTCGCGGACATGGGCCAGCATCTTGCGCACGCGGGCCAAATCGGGGAAAGCGTTGCCCTCGCCTTTCTTATCATAAATGCGCTCGCCGTCCACGAACACCTCCATGATGCTCTGGCCTCGAGGGGAAATAGCCACCGCTGCATCGGGGCCGAAATGCCGGAAGAACTCGTTTGCCATCCACGTGGCAGTTCCGAGATGCTGTCAACTGACGCAGTAAGTAATCTCGATCTGGACTTTGCCTTCCATTGATTTCCTCCGAAGGGTTCAGAATACAGCCAGTTTAACGGCCCATCGCACCGGGCGCAAGAGGATTTCGCGCAGCCGCCCACAGGTCAGGGGAAATCGCCCCTCCTATGGGTCACAGAGAAACCGCAATCATACCCGGCAGAAATCATACCCGGCAGAAATCATACCCGGCAGAAATCATACCCGGTAGAACATAACGGCCCGGTCTGGGTCCCGGCCCTGGCTGGTAGACGCAACATTGTATCGCTGCCCCAGCAAGTGCTGCAAACGGCGTATATGAGAGCGCTGGGGAGATAATTTGACGGTCATCTCACCGCTCAGCACCCGGTTGGCGGCTTCCTCGGCCTCATGCATGGCTCTTTCTATATTCGGAGCCCCGGGCTGATCGTCGGCGTCGGGAGTGCGTCCGCTCTTACGATTCCCCTTCCCAACCGCAAAGCGCAAGAAGTCCTGAAGCTGAGGAAGGGAATTCTTGCGCAGAACGTACACCGGCTTGCCGTTGGCCTCGGCGATGCGCACCAGTTGCGAGCCGCGGCGGTAGTGGGTCTTGGTTGTAAGCACCAGGTCGGAGCGTCGCAGTTCGTTGACGATCTGCACCGGAGCGGCGGATTCAACCACGGCCGCTTCCAGCTTGTCGCGCCCTACGCCGAAGAGGAAAACGCGCACCTCCAAAGCCATGCCCGCCTCTTCCTCTGACATATCGCCCATAGGTCTCGGTGTCGGCGGGGTATCGGGCGGGCGCCCGGCGTCCCGGTCAAAATCGCGATCGCGCCTTCGCTCGCGTCCTGGATACTGCTCCCGAATCATGCGACGGCCGTCGGGCCGCCACGGAGCGGGGGCGTCCGCGTTTGCCCGGTATTCCTCTTCCGCGCTCTGCACCTGGCCGTTCTCGTCCAGCCAGCGGATTTCCGGCACGATGGGGTACCCTCTGAGCCACTGGTCAATCACGTGAGCCACGTCGTTGTGAACAGCCAGGCGCTCCCAGCTCTGGATCTCCACCACCACGTCGAACGTTGGCGGCGCCTTGCGTTCCAGAACGGTTTTCTGCGTTCCCCGGTAGCGCGCTTCCTGGTCCCCCAGGGTAACAGTCTGAATGCCGCCCACCAGGTCAGAGAGCGTGGGGTTCATAATCAGGTTATCCAGGGTGTTGCCGTGAGCCGTGGCGATTAACTGCACGCCCCTCTCGGCGATAGTGCGGGACGCGGCGGCATCCTGCTCGGCGCTCATTTCGTCGATGACGATGGTCTCCGGCATGTGGTTCTCGACCGCCTCAATCATTACGTTGTGCTGCTGCAGCGGCGTAGGCACCTGCATTCTTCTTGCCCGTCCGATGGCTGGGTGGGGAACATCGCCATCGCCTGCGATCTCGTTGGAGGTATCCACGATGACGACGCGCTTATGCGCATCCACCGAAAGCGCCCGGGCGGTTTCGCGCAACATAGTTGTCTTCCCCACACCGGGGCGGCCCAGCAGCAGGATGTTCTTGCCCGAGAAAGCAAGGTCTTCGATCATCTTGATGGTTCCGAAGACTGCCCGCCCGATGCGGCAGGTAAGCCCGATGACCCGACCCTGGCGGTTTCGAATGGCCGAGATTCGATGAAGGGTGCGCTCGATACCGGCCCGGTTGTCATCGCCGAACTCGCCCAGCCGGTCAATCACTCCCTGAAGGTCTTCGGCATCGACTTCCCGCTGGCTGAGCGGGGCGTCGCCGACAGCGAAGCGGGCCTCCGGCAGCCGCCCCAGGTCCAGCACTACTTCAAGAAGTTCCGCCAGGTCTTCCCTTTGCCGAAGGGCTGTCGACACGCGCGCCGGCAGCACATCCAGCGCCAGCGCCAGTTCTTCCCGCACTGCTTCATGCACCGTCGCCAATATTACTCCTCCGCCGCAGGAGATTAGGGATCGTTCCGGTGAGAATCGACGCACAGATTCCGTGCCGCGGTCAATTCAACAACTCCGCATCGGAATTTCCCCGGGCAAGGTCAACAAAATACTGGTGAACCCGGGTATCGGAGGTCAGCTCGGGGTGGAAAGCGGTAGCCAGCAGATTGCCCTGCTGCACTGCCACCGGGCATCCATCTTCAAGGCGGGCCAGCACGTCCACAAGCGGCCCAACGCGGATGACCACCGGCGCTCGGATGAAGATGCAGTTGTAGGGATTGGGCGCCAGCGGGGCGATTTGCAGTTCCTGCTCGAAGCTGTCTACCTGGCGCCCGAAGGCGTTGCGCCGGACTACGATGTCCATTATTCCCAGGGGAACGGGGTCTTGTTCGGTTATCTCGTTGGCCAGCATTATCATGCCGGCGCACGTTCCCCACACGGGCCGTCCCTCCGCCGCCATTTGCGCCACAGGTTCCCGCAGATTATAAATAGACATCAGGCGGCTGAGGGTGGTGCTTTCTCCACCGGGAATAATGAGCCCGTCCAGAGCGCTCAACTGCTCCGGCAAACGGACTTCGCGGGGTTCCACGCCTATCCTGCGAAGGATTGCAATGTGCTCCGCGAAGTCGCCCTGTACTGCTAGAACCCCTATATTCAATTCGCGCGCTGACCGACTCCCGTTTGTCTGGCGACGTGACATGGTTGTGCGGACGTAACAGACTCTGGAGCGCAGGGGATTCGCTGCCAACCGCATTCCGTTTCGCGTCGACCGCTATGCTGAAGGGGCTATACCCAACAGGCGTTGGCCCGATGCGTTTCGGCAGCGGGGCGGCTCGCGGGGTTATGCCTGCCCCTGCATCGGCCGAAGCCGTTGCAGGGGTTAAACCGGGTTAATTCGCCGCCGCCGGAGCGCCCTGCTCTCACTGCCTCGATGCTCCCCGCCGGTTCCCTAAACGCTCCGGGGGGCCAGCAGCTCGCCGACGGGAATTTCGCGGACGTTGCGGCCAACCATAGGCTCGCCCAGGTCTTTGGACACCTCGGCCAGTATCTGCGGGTCGTTGCAGTGCGTAACAGCCTGAACGATGGCATAGGCGCGGCTGGCCGGGTCGCCAGACTTGAATATGCCGGAACCCACGAACACTCCGTCGGCGCCCAGTTGCATCATCAGAGCAGCGTCGGCCGGGGTAGCCACGCCGCCGGCGGCGAAGTTGACCACCGGCAGGCGGCCCTGCTCGCGGGTCTGCTGCAAAAGGTCAAGAGAGACGCGCAGGTCGCGGGCCTCGACCACCAGCTCGTCGTCGGGCATGGTCCGGAGCTTGCGGATAGCGTCCTGCACCGCCCGCATGTGGCGCACGGCCTCAACCACGTCGCCGGTGCCGGCCTCGCCCTTGGTGCGAATCATCGCCGCGCCTTCGGAGATGCGGCGCAGAGCCTCGCCCAAATCCCGGCAGCCGCAGACGAAGGGGACCTTGAAGTCGTGCTTCCACACGTGATGGGTCTCATCGGCGGGGGTCAGCACTTCAGACTCGTCGATATAGTCCACGCCGAGGGCTTCCAGAATCTGGGCCTCAACGAAATGGCCGATACGCACCTTGGCCATGACCGGGATGGTGACCGCGTCCATGATCCGGGTGATTACCGCAGGGTCGGTCATCCTGGCCACGCCGCCATCGGCCCGGATGTCGGCCGGCACCCGCTCCAGCGCCATAACGGCCACCGCCCCCGCTTCCGCAGCAATCTGCGCCTGCTCCGGGGTAACCACGTCCATGATGACGCCGCCCTTCAGCATCTGGGCGTGTCCGGCTTTCACGGTAAAGGTACCGGTCAAAACGTCTACTGCCATGCCGTCACTTCCTCCAGCCAGGTTCCGATGGAATATCTCTGCGCGCCGGCTTGAGAATCACCTGAAAATATCCGATGCCGCGGCTGACCGGAATCCGGCAGCCGGAGCAAGTTTATTATACGGGGCGCCGGTAGGGTTATCAATTCGGCGGCAGCGGGCCGATGGTCGGGAACAGACGCTGCCCGCGCCCGCAAAACGAATCAGGGCAGGAATCGGGACGAGCGTCTTGGCTCGGCGGCCTCGGGCCCGGATGCCCTGCTTGCGATTCAGTTCCAAGCCGCCTCGCCGGTTTCCAGTGTCTGAACCATCTGCCCCATGAAAGCGGCCAGATGACGGGCGCCGGCGATGGCTGTAGCGTAGCCCATACGGGTCGGGCCTACAACGCAGATTGCGCCGCCAACGCCGTCCGCCCGCCCATAGCGGCAAACAATCACGCTGAAGGGGCGGAGGTCCTCCTCCTGATTTTCGGCGCCGATGCAGACATTCAGGTCGGACTGGCGCGCAGCGGCGAAGATGCGCTCCGGAAGCACCCGTTCCTCCATCATCTGCACCAGCAGCCGCGCCCGCTCGCCGGCGGCGAATTCCGGCTGGTTCAGCAGGCGGCTCAGGCCGTCTACGTGATGCTCGGGCAAGTCCGCCCGTTCCGCCTCCAGCATCATTTCCACGGAATCCCGGCGTATCCGCCTTTCCAGCTCGCCCAGGTCCAGCCGACGGGTCTCTATCTCTTTGGGTCCCAGGCCGGATAGCGACTCGTTCAGGCGTTCCGCCGCCCGGTCCAGCCGCTGCTGGCTGACCGGGTCATCCAGCGACAGCAGTCGCTTCAGCAGCCTGGTTTCGCCCAGAACTATAACCAGCAGGGCGACGCACTCTTGCAGGAATACCAGTTGAAGACGCTTCAGGCGGGGCGACGAGGAGCGCGGCTCGGTTACAATGGCGAGGTTGGCCGTCAGTTGGGAAAGGACAGCGGCACAACTCCGGGCCCATACCCCCGCATCAGGCCCGGTCCGGTCAAGCCATCGGTCAACACGGCGCCGGAGGCCCGGCGGCAATTCCGGGGGGGCGGCCATGGATTCCACGTAGTGCCGGTAGCCAAGATCTGAAGGGATCCCCCCGGCGGAAATATGAGGGCGGGAGATGTAGCCGCCGTCGGTAAGCTTCGACATGGCGTTGCGCACGGTTGCCGGGCTCACACGCAGCGCAGGGCTGCGGGCGATGCCGTCCGACGCCACCGGCGCCCCGGTCTGCACGTATTCGTCTACCAGCAGATTCAGGATTGTTGACGTGCGGTGGGACAGCATTGCAACAGCCCCCCAGAGCGAGCATCGCCAAGCGTGGGGCGGGTAGGGGTTTCCCTGAAATTAGCACAGCGTTTGCGGCGCTGTCAAACCCCGCGCAAGGCTCCAATTACCAGAAAACTGCGGGAGCGGCGCCGTCGCTGTTGACCGACTTCCGAGTCCGACTTATACTCTGAATACTCCACATTAAAGGCGGCGGGCAAAGCTGAATCGCCGCCGTCGCTGATGGAGCGGACTTGCAGTTGTGTATTACCAGTCCAGCGTAGCTGCCCTGGCGGACGTTGCTCTGCCGGTGGAAGAATTCCGGGGCCGGATGGTGCGGGACGCCGTTCTCGTTATCGGTTTCGCTCTGTTGGTGGCCCTCTTCGCGCGATTCTCCGTTCATCTTCCTTTCACTCCCGTTCCGGTGACAGGGCAGACGTTTGCCATGCTGCTCTCCGGCGCTGCGCTGGGGAGCTGGCGGGGAGCGGCGGCGCTGTCGCTGTATCTGGCGGCGGGGATGTTCCTTCCCCTGTACGCCGGGCCTGCCGACTCGTATCTGTGGGACGCAACAGTGGGCGACTACGTGTTCGGTTTCAGCTCGGGCATCTCAGGCTTCTTCTGGCAGATGTCTTCAGGCGGGTATATCATCGGGTTCGTGGCGGCGGCGTGGCTGGTGGGCTTCCTGTGCGAGCGGGGGCTGGGAAGCAGCGCGTGGGTTTTGCCTGTGCTGCTGGCCGGCAACGCCCTGGTCTACGTGCCGGGGCTGATCCAGCTCTCTCTGTTTGCCCCGGAGGGCAGGACGCTGGCGTGGGGGCTTTACCCGTTCATCGCCGGCGACCTGATCAAGCTCGCTCTGGCGGCCATGCTGGTGCCTGCGGCCTGGGGCCTGGCGAACCTGATGCGCGGCGACGAGGACGACTACAGCGCCGGGCGTTCGATGCGCGATCGGTGGCTGTAACGCCGGGAGGGGGAAGCGCCTGATGGACCTGGTCTGGCTGGGGCACTCCTGCTTTCGGCTGCACGCAGAGGGGATGGCGGTAATCACCGATCCGTTCCCCAAGTCTCTGGGCCTGCGGATGGACTCGCGGCCAGCGTCTGTGGTGACGGTGAGCAACACTCATCCGAACCACTCCTGCGCTGCGGCGGTGGAGGGTTCGCCGCGGCTGTTCCGCGCTCCCGGCGAGTATGAGTACGAAGGCATCATGGTGCGCGGCGTGATGACCCCGCTGCCCGAAGGCCGGCCCCACGACCAGCGCAACGTAGCCTACACTATCGAGATGGACGGCATCAGCGTCTGCCATCTGGGCGACCTGGCGCGTCCACTGACTACGCGGCAGGCCGACGAGCTGAAGCCGGTGGACGTAGCGCTGGTGCCAGCCGGGGCGCAATGCACGCTGACCCTGGACCAGGCGCTCCAGACGATCCAGGACCTGGACCCGAAGGTCGTAGTGCCGATGCACTTCGGGCACGGACAGGACGGCGTGACCCTCGACAACGTGGAACCCTTTCTGCGGAGGCTGGGCGTCGACGAGGCGCAGCCGCAGCCCCGTCTGGTGGTGACCGGGGGCAACCTGCCGTCTGACCTGAGGGTCAACCTTATGACCCCGCCTCGGGGATAGCTCTCGGAGCGCGGCAAACCCGCGCCCAGCCGTCGGCAGTCGCCCGCTTTATGGGGGGTAGACCCCGGAGCCGGCAAACCCGGCTCCCATTCTTGAGACGAGCCTGGGGGGGATGCGCCCCCGGCCTGGCGGGACGTCAACGGCTCGTCGCAGACAGCGGAACGCTTCACGCACGACAAAGCCGCCCCTGGGCATCGGGGCGGCTTTGCCTGTTCCCGGTTTGCTTCGCACTGGGCCCGTGGCTTTATTTAAGGCATATCAGGCTGATGCCTGGATACTGGATAACCCTCTGTGATTCGACGTTTTCAGCGTCGCTGATGATCATAATCTGCCCGCCGAAGCTCCATAGCGGCGCGATCCCACGGATTTGCAGCATTTTCGGAAAGGAGCTGAGTTAGCGGTCGGGGCTGCCGGCAGCTTGCGCGCGGCTTCGTCGGGCTGCCAGGTACAACGCGCACAGCCCAGCGACGGCCAGCACGGCTCCGGCGGCGATGATTACGGGCGGGATGCGGGTAACGGCGGTGTCCCCGGTGACCGGCAGAATGGCCGTGGGAGTAGGCTCGGAGGTAGCAGTTGGCTCGGGGGTTGGCGTCGGAGCCGGCGTAGCTGTCGGAACCGGCGTCGGCGTCGGAAGCGGCGTGGCCGTCGGAACTGGTGTCGGCGTCGCGGCTGGCGTCGGCGCTGGCACAGGGAAAGGATCTCCAAAGGTGAGAGCCGTCGTGTAGATGTCGAAAACGCCGATGAACTCGCCGATCTGATCGGCCTGGATGCTGCCGTGTTCGTTGACAATGTGGAAGGTAACGCTGCGGCCAATCATCCGGCGGTCTTTGGGGGCCAGTATCAGGCCCTTGAAGACTCCGCCGGCTGCTACTGCGACAGGGGCGCTCCGGTAGCTCTCGCAGGTATCGACGCAGGCGATGAGCTGCGTGCCCTCAGGGGCAGGGGAGCCCTGGACGGTGACTGAGCCGGAGTAGAAGTCGTGGAACAGGGGCTGGGAAGGGCGCTTGTCATCTATTTCCTGAGCCAGCCCCTGCGACGGCATGGCAAGCGCCGTCACTAGAGTCAGGATCGCCACCATCGCGGCCACCGGCCACGCTGTCCGCATCAGCCTCACGTCCATACCTCCCCTGCCTTGCCGTCAGGTTAGTTTGCAGGATTTATCTTGGCGTATTTTTATACTTTTTTCAACATTATCCCATGCAGATTAACCGGCTTCCCGATGCCCGACGCCTCGGGGCTCACCCTCATTCGGCATTCCCTCCCGTGGGGGAATCCGGCGTTTCGCAGCTCCGGCCACCCCTGCCGGCCATGTCCGCGCGGGGCAGCCCAGAGGCTTGCGCAGCGCAGAGGTAAAGGGGCGCCCCTGATGGCGCCCCTTTGCGTTGTCCGGGTCGATGCGCGGGTCAGGCGCTCTGGCGTCCCGCCAGGAAGGCTCCGCCCGCCGCCACTACTCCCACGATGGCGATGATCAGCGCTACGATGGCCAGCGCTCCGCCGCCGCCGGCTTCGCCCTCAGGACCCGCAGGCCCTACGGCTCCGGTCTGCCCGTCCGCTCCGGCGGGGCCGGCCGGACCGGCAGGGCCCTGCGGGCCGGTTGCTCCGTCCGCCCCGGCGGGGCCGGCAGGACCGGCCGGGCCCATCGGGCCGGGCTCTCCGTCCGCTCCGGCGGGGCCGGCCCGGCCGGCGGGACCCTCCGGCCCCATCTCTCCTTCGGGGCCGGGCTCGCCGGGGTCGCCCTTATCTCCCTTCAGGCCTCTGGGGCCTCTCATCTGCGCCCGCATCTGCGCTTCCGTCAGCGTCGGGGCTGGCGTCGCCGTCGGAGACGGCGGCTCTCCGCTGTGCGCCATCAGATCCAGCATCATCCGAGCTCCCGCCGTCCCCTTCATCACCTCTTCTTCGGTCATCGCCATGTATTCCATGGCTTCTTCTCCCTCGCCCGTCATCAGCGAGAGCATCAGCGTGTCTCCCTCTTCCCCGCCGGTGATCTGGAGACGGTAGCGGCCTTCGTCGTCGAACACCATCCCTTCGCCTACCTTCTCATCCCCGGCCATGGCCACCACCATCGCTCCCATCATCGCCGGCTCTCCGTCCAGCATCGCCGACCCCACTATCAGATACGGCGGCCCCTGCTGCGCCAGCGCCGCCGCCGGCAGCGTCGCCAGCAGCGCCAGCACGCCCAGCAGGGCCGCTATCCTGCTCTTCCTCATACCCTACTCCTAGTATTCATCTTCCGGTTTGCCGATGGCCGGCTGAACCCGACGCCTGATGCGTCGGGTTCAGCCTCTGCGTCCGGCGCAGGCTAGTTGATGGCGTAATAGTTGGTTCCCGGCTGCAGCATCTTCCCGTTGAACTCCACCGGCTCCCCGGCGCTGATTATGATGGCTACTATGTATCCGCTCTTAACCTCTTTCAGCGTGTTGAACTCCGCAAGCTCCGGGGCGGGGTCATAGAAGCTCCACGTCTGCGTCACCGCGTCCAGATACCACACACGCACCAGACGGTCGCCCAGCGAGCCGAACACGTCCTCAGGAGCTGTCGGCGGCGCTTCCTTCACCACCTCCAGGAACTTCGTCACCGTGTCCGAGCCTACCTTCACCTTCACCGTGTACCGACCGGGGTCAAGCTTCGGCACCAGTATCCCGGTCGCGCTGAACGAGCCGTCGGCGTTGGTCGTCGGCACCGGCACCGGGCGCACGTCCGTCGTCCCGATCATTATCTCGTCCACCGCCAGGAACCCGGCGAAGTTCTGTCCGCTGACGGTCACCCGGCCTCCGGATGTCACCATCGCCGGGCTGAAGCTGATCGTCTCCTCAGGCGTGCTGTGTTCCGCCTCGGCGCTCACCTGGTTGTCGTCGTTCTCCGCCAACTGCGAGGTCGCCTTCACCCTGTGCGTCTCTCCTGTCTGGGCGAAGGTCGGCACCGTCATCGCTGCGCTGAAGCCTCCGCCAGCGTTGGTGCTGGCGTTGCCCAGCGGCCGTGTTCTGGCCGTCGAGCCGGGGCCTACGGCGTAGGAAATCTGCACCAGGTCGTTGGCCGGGAAGCCTGTGCCGCTGACCGTTATGCTGCTGCCTATCCCGCTCTCCGTCGGGGTTACCGTCAGCATCGCCTTCGGGATCGTCAGGGTCGCCCGGCCTACCCGGCCCGACTTGTCCTTGAACTGCACCGTGCGTTCGCCGGTCTTGGCTTCCTCAGGCACCGTGAAGGTGACCGATATTCTGCCGCCGGAGTCCACCGATATGCTGGTCAGGCTGTCCACGCCTTCGGCGTCGCTGCCGCCGACTTTCAGCTCAGTGTCTCCGGTTCCGCTGGAGGTGAACCCTGAGCCCTGCACCGTCACTTCCTGCCCGGCCACTGCTGTGGACGGGGACAGCGTCAGCGTCTTGGCGCCGATGGTGAGGGTCTTGCGCATCACCTGGGTGCCCACGGTCACCTTCAGCGGGTATCTGCCCGGCTCCAGAGTGGAGGGTACGGCCACCTTGAACGACGCCGCCTGCTTGTCGGTGATGCTGGCGGCGGGCGCATCCGTGGCGCCGAACATCGCCATCGTGCTGACGCTGCTCCCGTTGGGAGCGGCTGTCACGTCCTTCAGGGTGACGGTGATCTGCTCGCCCGGCGCCGGGCTTTCGGGGCTGACGGTGAAGCTCGGGTCTATGGTGAACATCACCGTGGCTTCGCCTTCCGATTCTTTGGCTGTGATGGTGTTCGCGCCGGCGGCGAATATGCTGCTGCCGCTGCCGTCCTTGGCGTCGGCCATCACCTTCATGGTGAACATGCCGTCTTCGGCGACGGCGGTTCCCAGGCTCTTGTCGCCGACCATGACCGTGATGGTCTCGTCGTCGTTGAAGCCCTTGCCGGTCAGGGTGGTTTCCGTACCCCGGATCCCGTTCATCGGGGAGGCCTTCACGCTCCGCACCACATCGGCAAAGTTGAAGAATGAAGCGTCTTTGGCCGCAGTGTCTTCCGACGAGACCGATACATAATACAGGCCGGCGTGTTTCGGCAGGGTGATGCCGGCTCTTCTGCTGAAGATTATGTCGGTAGTGACGGACGCAGCCAGGGCGCTCGCGATTCCGGTCTCTTCTCCGGTTCCGGCTTTTGTGCGGAAGGTGAGGGTTACCGTGGTTCCATCGACTTCGACGTCTCCGGGGGGCGCTTCTTCAGGGTTATTGCTGTTGACTCCATGAACGATGGCGACGTCATCGGGGTCGATGGAGGACGGCACGCCGAATTCCTTGAAGTCTACGGTTATTTCGTCCCTGTCGCTGGCGGCGATCCCCGCCTTCAGCGTGAGCTTCTGCGCAGAGCCGGCCTCCCTGTCGCCGACATCGTTGGCATAGTATAAGACCTGCGTATTAGATGCCAGTAATTGAGCCGGCCTGGGCGGCAGCATCCTGCCAGGAGTAATCATGTATGTGACGTAGCTGGTATCCTTGAGGGTGTGTTCAGCCTGGGGAGTCCCGCTGGAGGGCACCCTGTCTTTATCAGTTGCGACAATATCAATATTGCGCGGTAATAAGCGACCGGACTTCAGTTTGAACTCTACCGCGACAATATCGTTGTGATCGGCGTCGCCGGCCCATGCGTCGCCGTCGGCCGTTCTGGTTGCTAGGACCTTGCTTGTTTCTATTTCGGTTTTCGCCCAGTTTGACGTGCTTTCGTATTTGAAGACCTTGGTGTTGTTGATAACGTCCTGGGCGCCAGTGTACCAGTTCTCGGCTGCCTTGAGGAAACCATTAACCGGGAAAATGACATTGTTCCTGGAACCCTCGGTCCAGCTGTAGTAGAACGTGACGTGCGTCGCGCTGCTCGGAACTTCCAGGCTGTTCCATGTTGACGGCGGCGTTCCGCCTGCCGGGGGGCTGGCGGCGGCTTCGCCGACCATGACAACCAGCTTGTCCAGAGTCGCCGTGCCGGCGTTGGCGCCGCCATGCACGTTGTCGCCGCCGCCGTGGGCGCCGACGCCGGGCGAGAATACGCCCGCAGCGAACATGACGGCCAGCAATGCTGCCGCCATGAGCAGGGCCATCCCCGCAGATTTTCCAAGTATCCGGCTCATTCTTCCACCTCTTCTCTGTGAGACTGATTTTGCGCCGCAGCTCCTGTGTTGCGGTTAGCCGCGTTGAATTATACCCCCCCCCCCCCCCGCCTGTCAATGGGTTGGACGGGCAATTTTCCAGGTTGTTTGGGAATACCCTGGGCAGGACGCTTCCCACAGGGCGGTCCCCCTCAGTATATAATGAGCGACCGACATCCGTTACAAAAGCTTGATGAAGCGCGCATGATCGAGGCCCCGGAATTTCTCACAGCCAGCAATCTCCGCAAGTCCTTCGGGGGGCTGACGGCGGTGGACGGCGTTACCTTTGGCATCCGCAAGCAGGAGATTTTCGGGCTGCTGGGGCCAAACGGGGCGGGCAAGACCACGACGATACGGATGCTGTCTACCGTGCTGGCCCCCGACGAGGGCGACGTGACGGTCGGCGGGTACTCGGCAGCCCGGGAGAGCGACGAAGTGCGGAAGCTGGTGGGCGTATGCCCTCAGGAGCTGGCCCTCTACCCGGAGCTGTCGGCGGTCGACAACCTGGTCTTCTTCGGGCGCATGGCGGGGCTGAGCGGGAAAGAAGCCAGGCAGGCGGCGGCGGAACAACTGGAGTCGGTGGGGCTGACCGAGCGGGCCCGCGACAGGATAGACAAGTTCTCCGGCGGGATGAAGCGGCGCGTCAATCTGGCAGTGGCCCTGATGAGCCGCCCGCAACTGCTCTTCCTCGATGAGCCAACGGTGGGCATCGATCCCCAGTCGCGCAGCCACATCTTCGAGACGGTGGAAAGACTCCGGGACGAAGGTATGACGGTGCTCTACACCACCCATTACATGGAGGAGGCCGACCGCCTCTGCGACCTGGTGGCAATTATGGACCACGGCCTGCTGATCCGCCTGGGCCGGCCCGGAGAACTGAAGGCGGAAATCGGCGACCCCGAGCAAGTGACTCTGGAAACCGTTTTCCTGGAACTCACCGGCCGCAGCCTGCGCGATTAAGTTGTGCTCATGCTTTCCCTTCTACAGTCGCCCGCCCCCGCGCCGCCGGATTTCCCGTCATTCCCGAGCCGTGCCGCAACTGCCGCTGGGATGACGATGCCCGCGGCGGCAAGGGGATAGGGATCTGTCCCAGATCCGCGATGCTGCGCCCCCTCCACATCGCGATGCTGGAACTCAAGCTGTTCCTGAACAACCGCGCCGAGCTGGCCTTCAGCATCGCCCTGCCCGTCCTGCTGTTCGCGCTGATGTACGGCGCTCTGAGCAGCGACAGCGAAGTTTTCACCCCGGCCAGCGTCGTTGACCTGGACGGTGGCCCGCAAGCCCGCGAGCTGGTGCAAAGGCTGGACTCGCTGGACGAAGTTGAGGTGGAAGAACGGAGCAAGGCCGACGCCGACGCTGCGCTGGACCGCTCGGCCATTCTGTTCGCAGTGGTCATACCCGCCGGGTTCAGCGAGGCGCTGGAGGAAGGAAAGCCCGCGCCACTGGTCTTCCGGCAGCGGGGCAACGGTGGAGACACCGGCCAGATAGTTGCAGCCATCGTCCGGGGTATCGCTCTCGACATGGCCGCCGCCGCGCGGGTGCGCGCCCAAACGCATCGGGCGCTGGCCGGCTCCGCAGTTTCGCCCGAGCGCATCGAGCTTGAGGTTGCGGCGCAACTGGCGTCCATGCGCGCCAATCCGCCGGTGGCGGTGGCAGTGCGGCGTCCGGGCGAGGAGCCGGGAGCAGATTCGGAAGACGGCCTGTTTTCCCGCCTGCTGCCAGGGCTGGTTGTGATGTTCGTCATGTTCTCGGTAACTCTATCGGCGCAGGCGCTGGTGGAGGAGCGGCGCACCGGCACACTGGAACGGCTGATGACCACGCGGCTGGGCGTTAACCAGCTCTTTGCAGGCAAGTTCCTCTCGGGCGTGATGCGGGCGATGTTCCAGACTGCGGTGATGCTGTCGCTGGCCTTCATCGTATTCCGGCCGGGCGGGGCGCCGGAGTTCGCAGAGCTGCTGGCCTTCGCGCTGCTGGCGGCCGCCGCCTTCACGGGCGTGTCGCTGGTCATCGGAGCGGCTGCCCGCACACGCAACCAGGCAGCCTGGGCCGCCGTGTTCTTCACCCTGCTCATGGTAGTGTTCAGCGGCACCTTCTTCGAGATTGCCGAGGGCAGCCTGATGCACTCCATCTCCAGGGCCACTATCAACGCTTACGCCATAGAGGCCATGCAGAACATCATCGGCAAGGGCGAGCATCTGGGGCAGCAGTGGCCGCAAATGGCTGTGATGGCGGGCGTCGCCGCAACGGGGCTGACCGCTGCCCGGCTGCTGTTCAGAATCACGCCGGAGGGACGGTAACCTTCGATGGGCATCCACATCCGGCAGAGCGCAAGACAAACGGCCCGTCAGTCCCTGCTTCTGGCCTGGAAGGATACGCGCATATTCTTCCGCGACCGGGCGGCACTGACTTTCGCTTTCCTGCTGCCCTTCGTTTTCGTCATCGGGTTTACGCTGGCCCTGCGGGACGTAGGGCCGGAAGACGCCGCCCTTCCAAACGAGGGGCGGTTTACCGTCGCCGCCCGGGAGCCGGCAGGCATCAGCGCGCTGGCTGTGGAAGCCATCGTGAACGCAGGCGAAGGCCAGGTAGTCGCAATGGCCTATGAGGACGCCCTCGCCGCGGCAGACGCCGGCGAAATCCCCGGCTTCGCAGCCTTCCCGCCGGACTTCACGGAACGCTTCCTGTCGGGAGAAACGGCGACGCTGGAGGTGGTGGCGGGCAGCGGGTCGCCCGCCGAAGAGGCGGCGCTGCGGGGCTTCGCTCAGGAAATCGCCGTTCGTTTCTCCGAGACGCAGGCCACGCTCTCGGCGATTGCTGCGCTGGGCAGCCCGCAGCGGGCGGCAGCGGCGGCAGGAGAGCTGCTGTCGTCCGACAGCGGCCCGGCCATCGGCTTGCAGGTGGAGCAGGTGGGCGAGATTGCTCCGTTCAACACGTCCAACTTCGTGCTTCCAGGCTACCTGACGATGTTCGTCTTCTTCACCGCCGCCATGGGGGCCGAAGCCCTGGCCCGCGAGCGCCAGACGCACACGCTGGAGCGGCTGATGGCCAACGGCGCCAGGCGCGAGGCGCTGATACTGGGCAAGTTCCTGGCCGGGGCCGTCATTGGCGTGGCGCAAGTGTCGGTGCTGTGGGTTGTGGGGACGCTGGCGTTCGACATCGACCTGGGGGCGTCGCCGGCGGCTGTGGCGCTGCTGTCTTTGCTGATGGTAGCGGCCTCGGCGGCCTTCGGGGTATTGCTGGCCAGCTTCGTCGGCAACGTGCGAACGGCTTCGGCAGCCGGGGTGCTGACGTCGCTGGCGATGGCGCCCATCGGCGGGAGCTGGTGGCCCCTGTTCATAACGCCGCCGTTCATGCAGTCGCTGGCCCGCCTCACGCCTCACGGCTGGGCCAACGGCGGCCTGAACAAGCTGATGCTCTTCGGCGCGAAGTTCGGCGACGTGCTGCCGGAGATGGCCGCCCTGGCCGTCTTCGCCGCTGTTTTCCTGACCATCGCCCTCTGGCGGTTCCGCCTGGCGCCGTCCGGGTAGACTGTCCGGCCAGGACATCCGGCCAGGACATCCGGCCAGGACATCCGGCCAGGACATCCGGCCAGGACATCCGGCCAGGACATCCGGCCAGGACATCCGGCCAGGACATCTACGCCAGAGTTGCGACGGCTGGGCAGGTTGTTTATCATCACCTTGACGGATTCGGCAACATCCAGCCGCATTCAGGTCCGCGGCAGCCGGGGGCTCAAATTGGACTCCGCCAACCTTCGCACTCCCCTCTACGATGTTCACGTTGCCGCCGGCGCCCGGATGGTGCCCTTCGGCGGCTGGGATATGCCGGTGCAGTATCCGTCGGGCATCCTGGCCGAGGTCAGGGCGGTGCGCACGGGCGCCGGGCTGTTCGACGTGTCGCATATGGGCCGGGCGTATATCTCCGGGCCGGCGGCGACCGCTTTCCTCGACTGCGTCCTCACGGGTCCGGCGGCGACGCTGGAAGCGGGGCGCGCCCGCTACTGCATGATCTGCAACGAGCGCGGCGGGGTCATCGACGATACCATCTTTTACCGGCTGCGCCCCGGAAAAGACGGGGAAGACCGCTACCTGCTCGTTCCCAACGCCGGCAACCGCCACAGGGTGCTGGACTGGTTCGGCCTGGTAGCGGGGCAGCGCTTTCCCCACAGCGTGACCATCAGCGACCAGACGATGCAATCATCGCTGCTGGCATGCCAGGGGCCCGATGCTCTGGGAATGGCGGCGGAGCTGGCCGAAAATGGGCTGAAGGGCCTGCGGCCTTTCGCGTGGACGGAAACTCGGATGTGCGGCGCCAGCGCGCTGGTGGGGCGAACCGGCTACACGGGGGAAGACGGCGTTGAAATCCTTGCGCCTGCGCCCGCCGCTCCCGCAATCTGGCAGGCCCTCACCCGCGCCGGGGCCGTCCCCTGCGGGCTGGGGGCGAGGGACGTTCTGCGAATGGAGGCCGGGCTGCCCCTTCACGGCCACGAGCTGGACGAATCCACCACCCCCGTTGAGGCCGGGCTGGAGCGGTTCGTCGATTTCAGCAAGGACTTCGTGGGGCGCAACGCCCTGGCGGAACAGCGGGACAACGGCGCCAGGTTCACGCTGGTCGGGCTGCAAATGCCGGGCCGTTCCGCTCCCCGGGCCACCTACGCCCTATCCGTCCTGGGGTTCCCGGCGGGCCAGGTGACCAGCGGCAGCTACTCGCCCACTCTTGACATGAGCCTGGGCATGGGCTACGTTTTTCCCGAATTCTCGCGACCGGGAACCGTTCTCGAAATGGACAAGCGGGGTCTCGTAGAAGAGATCACCGTGACCTCCCTTCCCCACTACCGCCGCCCCCGCCGGCCGGCTCCCGGCGCACAGAGCCCGTCTTGCGCGAACCTGCGTTCATAGGGTATCGGCATGACAGACGCTCCCCTGCCCGCAGCCTGCGCCCTCCTGCGGGAAGCCGCCGGGTCTTATGCTCAAGCCGCCCGCGCTTTCGCTGCGGCTTCCGCCGCGCTCAACGGCCTGTCCGCCTCTGCCGCCGCCCCAGAGCTTTCATCCGCGCTGAAGCTGCGCTCCATCGCGCCGCCGATACGTTGAGAGAAGAGCAGCCAGGCAAGCCGGATAATCCATATCAGCATCAATGCATCAATGCATCAATAAGGAACCGGAGGACTCTCTTGAGCCCATCAGATCGCAGCTACACCAAGGAACACGAGTGGATTATCGTTGAAGACGCAGTCAGCCGCCGCGCCCTGGTGGGCATCACCGACTACGCCCAGGAACAGTTGGGCGACATCGTATACTTTGAGCTGCCCAGGGCAGGCGACGCGCTGACGCAACTGGGCAAGATGGGGGAGGTGGAATCGGTCAAGGCTGTCTCCGACCTGTTCTCGCCGGTGAGCGGCGAGGTCATCGAGGTCAACCCCAGGCTGGACGGCCAGCCCGAGCTGACCAATACCGACCCCTTTGGCGAGGGCTGGCTGATCCGCGTCGCCATGTCCGACCCGTCGGAGCTGGACTCGCTGATGCCGGCGGAAGAATACGACGCCTATATCGCCGGGCTGCACTGATGAGCAGCAGCGAAGTCGTAAGAAACGACGTCCACTTCCAGTCCCATTACATCCCCAACACCCCGGGCGAGCAGGCCGGGATGCTGGCGTCTCTGGGCATATCGTCCATCGACGAGCTCTTCGCCGACATCCCCGCGGAATACCGCAACCCGCCGCTCCGCATACCCGATCCCCTGCCGGAGCTGGAAATCCAGCGGGAGCTGGCCGCGCTGGCAGGACGCAACCGGACGCTGGGCAGCGGGCCGTCGTTCCTGGGCGCCGGCTCGTATCACCACTTCATCCCCGCCATTGTCAAGGCGCTGGTTACCCGCGGCGAGTTCCTCACCGCCTACACCCCCTACCAGGCCGAAGCCAGCCAGGGCACGCTGCAGGTCATCTACGAGTTCCAGACCCTCATCTGCAACCTGTATGGGATGGAAGTCGCCAACGCCGGGATGTACGACGGCGCGACCAGCCTGGCTGAAGCCGCGCTGATGGCCTGCCGCGTTACCCGGCGCGGGCGGATAGCGGTGCTGGACACCGTATCGCCAGCATACCGGGCGGTAATCGAGGCCTACTGCCGCCCCCAGAACCTGGAAGTGGCGACGGTCAGCTCCCCCGCCGGCGGAGGGGGGGTTGAAGAGGGAGTGGACGGGCGCACCGCCTGTCTGGTAACGCAGTACCCCAACTTCTACGGCGGCATCGAAGACCTGGAAACCCTGGTGAACGCCGCCCACAGCGCCGGTGCGCTGGCGGTGGTGTCCTGCGACCCTATAGCCGTTGGGATGTTCCAGCCGCCGGGCTGCTACGGAGCCGACATCGTTACCGGCGAGGGGCAGCCGCTGGGAATTCCGCCCAGCTACGGCGGGCCCTATGTGGGGCTGTTCGCCACCAGGCAGGAGTACATCCGCCAGATGCCCAGCCGCCTGTCGGGCCGCACCCTGGACCGCAACGGCGAAACGGGCTACGTGCTGACGCTGCAAACGCGGGAGCAGCACATCCGGCGGGAGCGGGCCACCTCAAACATCTGCACCAACGAGGCGCTCTACGCGCTGGCTTCGACCATCTATCTGGCTGCGCTGGGCAAGTCGGGACTGCGCCGGGTGGCCGAGCTTTGCTACCAGAAGTCGCAATACGCCGCATCGCTCATCAGCGAACTGCCGGGCTACTCCATAGCCAACGAAGGCCCCTTCTTCCGCGAGTTCGTGGCCCGCTGCCCCGCTCCGCCCGCCGAAATCAACCGCCGGCTGATGAAGCGCAACATCCTGGGCGGGCTGCCCCTTTCGGAAACGGACGGGGGCGACCGCTACCCCAACGGGATGCTGCTCTGCGTGACCGAGATGAACACGCGGGACGAGATCGAGCAACTGGCGGCGGCGCTGGAGTAGGAGCTTCTCCGATCCTCTCCTCCCCCGGTGGGGGGATTTCTCACGCGGCCTTTATTACGGCGCGACTGCCCAGACCAAACTGCCCAAACTGCGAGGAAGGCTATGACCAGCAGACTGAGCCAAATAGAGGGCCATGACGCAGCGCTGGAAAAATTCCCCGACTTCCCCCCCAGGGACGATATGCAGAACTCGCTTCATCTGGACGACGACGCTCATCAGGCAATCCTGCGCCAGCATCTGGGCAATTTCGACACGACCATAGTGTTGGGCGAGGTTCCGGTGCGATGGGCGCCAAGCCAGCAGGAAGGCCACCGCATCCCCGACCTGCTGGTAGCCTTCAACGTAAACCGGGCTTTGGCGGTAGCGCAGAACGGCTACTCCATCCGGGAGCAGGGCAAACCGCCCGACCTGGTTCTGGAAGTGGCCTCGGCGACTACGGGCAATACGGACATAGGCGACAAGAGGCGGGATTACGCCAATTTCGGCATACCCGAATACTGGCGGTACGACCCCACCGGCGGCGAGCGCCACGGAGCGCCGATAGGGGGCGACCGGCTGGTGAACGGAACATACGAGCCGGTGGAGATACTGGAAGTCGAGCCGGAACATTTCCACGGACGCAGCGAGGTTCTCGGCCTGGACGCCTGCTGGGATCATGGACAACTGCGCTGGTATGACCCGGCGGCAGAGCAGCACCTTATGACGTTCCAGGAGGAGATCGAGGCCCGCACCGCCGCCGAATCGCACGCCACCTCCGAACGCGAGGCCCGCATCGCCGCCGAAAATCGCATCCGGGAACTGAAGGCGGAATTGAAAGACCGGGGTGAAAACTGATTCCTAGGGTGGGGGGGCATCAAACGCATGGGGACACATGGCGCCATCGGGAACGGGATGCTGCCTTGCCGCGGCACTGGGATAAACTACGCGGGAGAGTATAGAGTATCTCGTGCGGGCAATGTCTCTATCCTGGAGATTTGGAGATGATGTATAATAGCTTGAAATCAACAGAAATACTGCATGGTGTTCCATGAATCAGCCTAACCGACTTTATTTTGGCGACTGTTTGGATGTGATGCGGGAAGATTTGGACAGAGAGTCAGTTGACCTTATCTATCTTGACCCGCCGTTCAATTCCAAGCGCCTCTATAATGCATTTATAGGCGGAGCGCAATGGGTAGCGTTTGACGACACTTGGCAGTGGTATGAAGCAATAAACGATTTCCATGAAGTCGCAGAGTTACCTGCGTATGGGAGATTGATGGATGGGCTGAAACTGATGTTGGGAGAAGGGCCGCAACTGGCTTACCTGTCTTATATGGCAAACCGGCTCTTGGAGTGCCATCGGGTGTTGAAATCCACTGGGAGCATCTATCTTCACTGCGACCCCACGATGGGACATTATCTAAAAGTGTTAATGGATGGCTTGTTTGGTAACGGCAACTTCAAGAACGAGATTGTTTGGCATTACAGAAAATGGTCAACCGGTAAGTATACATTTCAGCGCAATCACGACACTATTCTCTTTTATTCTCGGTCTAACGATAAATATAGAACCTTTCACAAGCAGTTTATGCCGCGAGCAGCCTCAACGCTGAAGCGGTTTGGCAATGCCAAAATAGTATCCGGCTATGATGAAAGTGGCCGTCGATTGCCCTCTGAAATGGCTGATGCGGAATCTGAGGGCGTGCGGTTAGACGATGTTTGGGACATCAACCGCGTTGCGCCATCTATCCAACTCTATCCTACGCAAAAGCCAATTTCCTTGCTGGAGCGTATAATCTACGCTTCCAGCAATCCTGGTGATCTTGTGCTAGACCCGTTCTGTGGCTGTGGCACTACCATCCATGCTGCCCAGAATTTAGAGCGTCGATGGATTGGCATCGATATATGCGTCAACGCCTGCAAGGTGATTGAGCAGAGGTTGAAAGGGCATTTCGACAGCTTGTGGTCTGAGGTAGAGTTTATCGGAATGCCCAAGACCAAGGACGATGCTCAGTTCATGGCCTCTAGCGACCCATTCCGCTTCGAGCGTTGGGCTGCGTCGCTTGTAGATGGCATGGAAGCCAACCGGAAACAGAGGGGCGATAAGGGGATAGACGGGTGGGGGAGAATTCCTATTATGAAAGGGCAGTTTGTTGACGTGGTTTCCCAAGTCAAAGGTGGACGCACCAATCCCGGGCATATACAGGCGTTCAATGGGGCGCGACAACAAGCGAAGGCAGATTTAGGTGTATTCGTTTGTTTTGAGAACAGAGTTACCACAAGCATGCGTAACGCTGCCGCCAGCGCAGGGCAGTTTATGAATGTTCCGGTGGTGCAGATTTACACGATAGAGGACTATTTTGACGGCAAACAGCCTGTATTGCCATCGGCTCATGGGATGCCGAGGTAAAGTTCACCCCTGAATGGCCTGTGTAGCTAGTGTACAGGCGAATTCGCAATTGCAGTGCTGCTGGTAAGGAGAGATAAAATGAATCACCAACTATGGGAAATTTCTCAAGATAGAACTAGGACCATGCAACATGGGAGATGGTGGCTGATCGTTAAGCCATTGGAGTCCGGGAAGTGGGCTTGGGAAGCCATCGCTCCAGACGAACGTGGAGGAGAATTTAAGGGATACGAAAATTCTCTGGAATCAGCAAAATGGGAAGCATTATACATCGCTCGACACCGGTTGCTGGAGTAAGTGAGTTTCATTCTAACTTGCTATCCCAAAGAGTCCGTCAATGCTGCGAACTACGACATCATAGCTTGTAAATATACAGATCCCCTTTTGGAGGCCAGGTTATGACCACAACAGCAGGAGACGACGCCCGTTCCGCTCTGTTCGAGGCGGCCGGGTTCAGCCGCGAAGCGGCAGGCGCTCAACGGGAGTCCGAAGTGCATCAGAAGCAATCGGAGGAGGATCAGCGACAGGCGGGAGAAGCTCAGCGACAGTCCCAGGAAGCTCTGCAACAGTCCCAGGGGGCCCAGCGGCAGTCGGAGTATCTGCTGCGGGAAGTGCAGTTTGCCAATCAATTCAACGAGAGCGTTCTCCGCACAGGGCAAGAGGCTATCGGAACCCTGATAGCGGCGGCGCAGACCGTCCAGTCCGTCTTTGCCGACGCCGCCAATGCCTACAACTCGGCTGCCGTCGCTGCCGGCAACGCGGTAGAGATGTCTGCCGCGGCCGCCGACAAGCTGGGCCAGGCCGCCGATGCCTCCCGCCAGGCCGCCGATGCCTCCCGTCAGGCCGCCGATGCCTCCCGTCAGGCTGCAGACGCTTCCCGTCGGGCCGCCGACGCGATGGAACGCACCGCCAACGCGATAGAACGCGCCGCCAACAGCCTCGCTCCCAGTACAGAGTAGGCGGGCAAACGAAAGGGCAAACCCCATAAACTGCAACAGGAGAAATCTGAGAAATGCGTCAAGGCGGAAACCGGGATACATCGAAACTGCTGATGGAGCGGAGCGCGCCGGGCCGGGCCGGGGCTGTTCTGCCGGAGTCCGACGTGCCTCCGCAGCCGCTCCCCGACGCGGCGCTGCTGCGCGATGACCTGACCCTGCCCGAGCTGTCGGAACCGGAAGTGGTGCAGTATTTCACTGGCCTGAGCCAGCGCAATTTTTCCATCGACACGCATTTCTACCCGCTGGGCAGTTGCACGATGAAGTATAACCCCAAGATCAACGACGAAGCGGCCTTCCTGCCCGGGTTCGCCGGCATCCATCCGCTGCAGCCCGCCGAACAGTCGCAGGGGGCGCTGGAGCTGCTGCATCGCCTGCAAAGCTTCCTCGGCGAGATAACCGGACTGCCGGCGGTGAGCCTGGCGACGCTGGCCGGGGCCCACGGCGAGCTGGCCGGGATGCTGATGGTGAGGGCCTGTCTCCAGGCCCAGGGCCAGACCGGACGAACCAAAGTAGCCATCCCCGACAGCGCCCACGGCACCAACCCGGCGTCGGCGGCAATGGCCGGCTTCCAGGTAACGGAGCTGGCGTCGGACAGCCAGGGCAACGTGGATCTGGAAGCGCTGCGCGACGTTGCCGACGACAGTCTGGCCGGGGTGATGATCACGCTGCCCAGCACCCTGGGGCTGTTCGACGCCAACATCGTCGAAGTCTGCCGAATCGTCCACGAGGCGGGCGGGCTGGTCTACGGCGACGGCGCCAACATGAACGCGCTGCTGGGCCGGGTGAAGCTGGGAGACCTGGGCTTCGACGTTTGCCACCTGAACCTGCACAAAACCTTCAGCACGCCCCACGGCGGCGGCGGGCCGGGCGCCGGGCCGGTGTGCGCCGCCGAACGGCTGGCTCCCTACCTGGCCGCGCCGGTGGTGGCCGATGCCGGGGCCGACGGTTACGCGCTGACCACGCCTGAACAAAGCATCGGCAAGCTGGCGGGGTTCCACGGCAATTTCGGGGTGCTGGTGCGGGCCTACACCTATATCCGCACGCTGGGGGCAGCGGGCGTCCGCTCCATCAGCGGCAACGCGGTGCTGAACGCCAACTACATGATGAACGCGCTGCGGGGCGTCTACCGCCTGCCCTACGACCGCACCTGTATGCACGAGGCGGTGTTCTCCGCCGACTGGCAGAAGGCTCGCGGCGCGGGCGGGCTGGAAATCGCCAAGCGCCTGCTGGACTACGGCTTCCACGCGCCGACGATGTACTTCCCTCTGATAGTCCCCGAGTGCCTGATGATCGAGCCGACGGAGTCGGAGACGCAGGAGACTATCGACGCTTTCGTGTCTGCCCTGAAACGGATCAACGCAGAGATCGATGAAGACCCCGACCTGGTGCGCAGCGCGCCGCACACCACGCCCGTAGCCCGCCTGGACGAGGCGCAGGCGGCCCGCCGCCCCAACCTGCGCTGGCCGCCGGGGGGTTAGGAAATTAAAATTGCCAACCCTCGCGTTCCATCAATTGCTCCAAATTAATGCATTCGATTCCGAAATGGTCGCATACATTTGGGATTCTTGCGGCATTGGGGCGTCGTGTTTCCTCTGTTACTACACACATCCTCATCGAACTTGCCTTGGCAATCACAAATGGATCTGCCACAGGAGTACCTTTGGTAATAGATTTGGCGCTGAGCAGAGACTGGAAGTGAGGCACCTTAAATATCTGAGATACAAAGTCCTGTTCTGGTGAAGAAGGCAATGAGAAAAAACCTTGGTTTAGCAGCTTCAATTCTTCAACAACAGACGGTATTCCAATATTCCTTTTCAGTTCAGCTTCAACTTCACTAACAGAACCAGCTCTCCCAGAACTTACCAAATCGTTAAATCTGCTCCAGAAGCTGGGGAATCGGCTTTTGTAATAGAACCGGTATACTTGGCTAATCGTATTAGTATCCAGTGAATAATCTGTCATCAAGAGATTAGCCTCTGGTTTAGCCAGTTTTCCATCCCGCTAATATTGGTTGTCTTTATACCTAGATACTCTGAAAGCTGGTTAATGTCATAAGCGCTCTGATAGTAACCGCGGAAGGCCAATGCAGTGTATTTAGTTCCCAAATAGGTTCCTTGATTAGCATAGTAGTTACCTCCATCTCTTTTCTCAGTGTTACTATATCCTTGACTATTCCATTCCAGCACTTTCTCGTTGTAGAATTCCTGATCAACCCAGTTTTGGTTCAAGCATTTGCGTAGAACAACCTCTCGGCTCACTTTATATCGCCTTGCAAGAAAATTCAAGACATCATCGGTTACTCTGTCAACAATATGTGATCTTGCAAAATCCCGAAAGTCACTAGCAGGAACCAAAAATTCACCAGCAAATCTGTTGCATGCAATCTCGATGTCTCTGTCATATCCTTCCAACGAATCCATATAGTGATTTACATTCAAGCGTTCCAAGTGATTAAATTCAAAGAACAAATGGGCCAGTTCGTGAAATAAGGTAAATATCTGCCGCACTTTCGATTGGCTGTTGTTCAAATATACTAAGGGGTGGTCGATGTCATATAGACAGAAACCAGCAACATCTTTCTGTTTAAATGGACGTTTGAAAACCCATACTCCAGCCGATTGCACGGCATCACGCCAATTATCAAGTGCTACTTCTTCGGATGTCCACGAAAACTGATCACTCAAAGAGATTTCCAAATACTCCCTCGCTTCCGACGCCAATCTATCCACTCTAGCGGACATTGCGTTATCTGCAAGGTCGTGAACGATCTGTCCCTCAGGGGCATTGGCAAACGGAGCGAGCTCTTCCAAGTCCAGTTGCCTGGCCCTGGCCTGGCGAACAGCCAGCCAGGTGTCCGGCTCCAAATCAAAGAGTGCTGCCTCTGGGAGGCGGCGAAATTCAGCACTGGGAGCTTGCTCTTTAGGGGGGGCAGGCAAAAAGAACAAAGCGGTTGGCCGATGGTAAAAATCCCTCGCCAACCGCTCAAGTTGACGCCAAGTCGGGTATTTGGCTCCAGTTTCCCATGCCTCTATATCTTCCGCAGGGCGCTTTAACCTAGCTGCTATCGTCTCGACAGAACTATAGCCTGCCTGTTCTCTCGCCCATCGCAGCATCGTCGGGTTAATGCCGGTCGCCCTGACCGTCATGATGCAACCTCTATCATCAGTGGAATAGGAATCTGGGATGCCCGATTTTACTACACACGGCACTACCCCGCCTGCCGTTCCTCTTCGAGGGCGGCGTTCAGCAGGGCCTCATCCACCCGGACTTCTACGCCAGCCCGCTCTTCCTGAAGCAGCATGGCGACGCGGGAGTCTAGGTGGCCCCAGCCGCGGTTCAGGGCCTCGGTCATCTCCTGCAGCGTCAACTGGGCCAGGCGCATGGGAACATCGTACTCGCGGCCCACGCCCACGGCCAGGTCGACGTCCTTGCGGGCCAGGCGCAGAGCGAAGTCGGGCGGATCGAACTTGCCGGGCAGCAGGTGCTCAGCCAGGCCCTCGAAGGCGCCGCGACGACCCTGGGCGCCCTTGCGCACCGCCTGCCACAGCGCCAGAGGCTCTACGCCAGCCTTGACGCCCATGGTAAATACCTCGGCCAGCGCCGTCTGCACAATGTAGCCGGCGCAGTTGTGAACCAGCTTGGCGATGGCGCCGCATCCGATGGGGCCAACATAGCAGGCCTTGTCGCCGATGCTGTCCAGCACGGGCTTGCAGCGATCGAATACTTCCCTGTCGCCGCCGACCCAGATGGCCAGACTGCGGGAAGCCGCGCCCCGGGGTCCGCCGCTGACCGGGGCGTCGAGGACGTGGATGCCGCGGGCGGCCGCCTGCTCATGGATGCGGCGGATCAGCGTGGGGGTGCTGGTGCTGAGGTCGAAGTAGACCTTGCCTTCGCTCAGGCCCTCGAGGATGCCGTCCTCGCCCAGGCCGACGGCCTCGACCTCAACGGGGCCGGGCAGCGAGGTGAAGATTATTTCGGATGCCTCGGCCGCCTCACGGGGCGAGTCGGCCCACACCGCGCCGGCTTCCAGATGCTGCGTGGCCGCCTCGCGCCGGATGTCGTGAACGACCATCTCGTTGCCGCCCCGCAGGCAGTTATAGGCCATGCTGGCCCCCATGGTTCCCAATCCGATGAACCCTACCTTCATTATCAAAGCCTCCGCTGGAGTCTGGCCCATATCATACCCCAGCATCCGGCGCGGTCTCGACGGGTCAGACAGGCCATCATCCAGGGTGCTGCGACCAGGGTCATCAAGTTGCCTGGAAATCCGTAAAGACGTATCTGGGACGCCCGCTTCCTATCCGCTTAACGCGCGCTGTGACAGTAATATCCTGATTTAGAAAATCGTTGATATTGATTTTGTCGCTCACCGCAGGCTCGATCCTTGCGACAATCACAGCGCCAACTGATTGACGCAAGAAATCGACATCGGTACCAGAGAGAAGGAACTCCGCCCGTCGGCTGTTGGGCAGGAACCCCTGAAATTTACCGAAAAGACCCGCGTTGTCTTCCAGTATACGGTCACTGCCCAGGCGGTCTGCACTGTGGCGCACCTGGGCAACATCACGAAAGCGAAACTCGTCACCCTGGAATTCCAGGGCGCACACTGCTCCATTATCAGCCGTTTTCCTGAGGAACGTCTGAACCGAGTCCAGAGCGCGACGATCTGTGTCTGCGATGGCTTCCAGCAGATCTTCATCCGTCCCCACTGTTGCCTTGAGAATTTCCTTGACCTTTCCAACGGCGCGCTCGACGGAGGAGGGCAGCCCTTCCAGGGTAAGCTGTGGCGAAGCGTCTTCCATGTGGAATCCAAAAGATCCTGCGGCTGTTCCGGTAATCAGCAATTGATACTCATCACTATTTGGAATTCTGCCGCTTGGCGCCAGGGGTTCAACCCAACCAGCGCCAATCCTGGTAACCGATTCGGCAAAAGCATTGACTGCCTCTGTTCCAAAATCAGCGAGTATGCCCCGACTATCCACTACCGGACTGCCGCGAAAAGTCAACTTGGCGCTAGCCACTCCGGAGGAATATCCTTTATAAGCCTCCAGCTCTTCCATGACCTGTTCCAGGCGGGAGCGCAGGCTCATGCTGCCGATCACGTTTCCTGTCGATGTCTGGGCAATGAGCCTCTCCAGCGTCTCCCGCCCGGACAAAAGGAAGCGATGATCGTGAACGTTCACGCTTGACCTCCTTCATCCTTTGTATACCTTCGCAATTGGCTAAGTTGCAGCCCTGCCGCTTCGTCCTCGCTGCTGGCAAGATCAATCTGCAAGTATCCTTTCCATTTCCCGTCGCGGGTATGCGACCAGAGGCTATACCAGTATATGGATTGATTGACAATTTCTTCCGGAGTAGCCTGATTCATCTGGATATAGAAGGCATCTATGGCGTAAGCGTTTTTCAATTCTTGCCAGTTGAAGAGCATCCGGAAACTATCCACGAATGATTCCGCTGAACATTCCTCGGGCTGACCGATTCCCAGCCGTTCGTGAGGAAATCCCAGAAACTATCCACGAATGATTCCGCTGAACATTCCTCGGGCATATAAATGAAAGTGACCAAGTCAATATCCTTGGGTGGCTGCCCTCTGGTTACCTCGGCTTCTTCGGTGAAGCTGCCACCTATCCATTGGAACCCGCAGACTAATCCAGCTTTGTGCAGCTCGGCCCGGTAGTCCAGCAGACCCTGTAAAAGTTGATGCCGAGGTTCCGTATCACCAAAACGCACAACCAGGTCACAGAGCGAAACGCTGTACGGAGAACGAGCCGTCGAGGTTGGACAGGAGATGTCACGGGCTGGCAGAAGCCCGCTGAAATCCCAATCGGGAATGGTGTTCAGGCCGGCTGCCATTTCGCGCCAGATCACCTCCCTTGGGTATGTCTGCCAGCAGGCCGAACCACACGACCAGGACAACAGGATAACAACAGAAAGAAATTTTATCTATCAAGCCTCGAAGTTCTTATCTGCCGCTGCTGGCCGTTTCCCTTTTGCCGGCGCTGGCGTATCCTGATAGCAAATCCCTTCTTGAGCGGAGGCTGGTATGGTCGAGCAGGCGGAAAGACTCTGGACGTTCGATGCGGTGGAACCGGGGCAGTATGGCGCGGAAACGACCGTCGCCATCAACGCCGAGAACATTGCCGGATACGCGGAGGTCGCACTGAACGGCGACCCCCGCTACCACAGTCCCGATGCCTCCCTGGCCATGCCGACTATGGCGCTGGCCTACGCTCCGCTGCTGCGGGAGGAAATCGCCGAGGCCAACGGGTTCGTGGCGCTGGAGCAGTCGCAGACGGCCCGACGCCAGACGCCTTTCGCCAAATGCGAAATCCGCTGGCATAAACCCGTCTGCGCAGGCGACGTTATTACCGGCAGGCGCAGAACGCTGGAGAAGTACGAGCGGCGGGGCAGCCGGTTCGTAACTTTCCGGGTCGAAGGCGTCAACCAGCGCGGCGAGACGGCGGCGGAGTACGACTATACCTGCATCTTCGACTACGCCCGGGGCCGGCGCGAGGTTCCGTCCAATTCACGCGCAGAGCCGGATCGAGACGCAGGCTCGGGGCGCACGGATGCCCGCCGCCTGCTGGACTATGATGCAGCCGCGGAAGGCGCGCCTCTGGCCGAGCTGAGCATCACGGAGAGCCAGGACATTATAAACCGACGCAGCGCTTTCCGGCTGGCGGGACGGCCCAGCGAGAGCAACATCCACACCGACGAGGAGTTCGCGCGACAGAATATCTTCGGCGGAACGGTCAATTCCGGCCCGGCAACCATGTCTTACGTCGACCAAATGCTGCAACTGTCGTTTCCGCCCGAGGCGCTCTACAACGGGGGAAGCCTGCTGATGCGGGCCATTACGCCCTTCCCCAGCGGCGATACGGTGACGTTTGCAGGGGAGGTGACGGCAAAGAGACGAATCGACGGGAACCGCGGGATGGTCGAGTGCCGCGTGCGAGGCGTCAACCAGCGCGGCGAGCTGGTATGCCTGGCCGATGCGTCGCTGGCGGTGGGCTAGACGCCGCCCCTCCCCTCCGAAATTGCTTGGCCGCGAAGCGAAAGCGCCTCGCGGCCAAGGGGGCATCACCGACTCTGGGGATGCCGCTACAGGAGTATCCGAAAGCGCCCTGCGGCCAAGGGGACAGTTCCCGCCTAGCCCCGGACCATGCCGTAGACGCGCTGGGGCTCGACCAGCACGATGACTGCGTCCTGCTGCACCATGGCCTGGTCGTATTCCTCCCAGTCGGGGTGGTCGCCGTGGGCGCTGCATGCGCGGTAGACCTCGCGCAGCTCAACGCGCATGGTCTCAGCATCGGTGTTGCGATAGTCCATCATAGACGCAGTACCTTCGACGGAAACGCAACTGCGCCAGTCTTCGCTGACCGCCGTTACGGTGCAGCGACTGTCGTTTTTCAGGTTGCGCACCTTGACCGAGTTCCCGCGCACGATGACGTAGGCCGCCTTGCCCCGGTAGGCGCCAACGACCACGATGCTGGTGTGGCCCGCTCCGCTGCGCCGGTAGGTGGTGATGATGCCGCGCTTGTTGTTATTGTTCACGAAATTCTCGTAGTCCCGGAACTCCATATCCCGACTCCTCCAGGCCGTGGCCCGCTGTTATTTACCCGACTGGTATAACATAGCCAGGGGCCATCCTGCATCCCGCAGACGCATAATCCCGCAGGAACGGAGGACAGCGATGGAATATCGGGAACTGGGGCGGACGGGCGTGATGATACCGGAAGTGGGGCTGGGAACGTGGAAGTATCGGGGCGGCCCGGAGCCGCTGCGCCGGGGCATCGAACTGGGCGCCAATCTTATCGACACCGCCGAGATGTATCACACCGAGAGTGCCGTGGGCGCGGCTGTCCGGGGCATCCGCGACCGGGTATTCGTAGCCACCAAGGTTCTGGGCAGCAGCCTGCGTTACGACCAGGTGCTGCGGGCAGCCGAGAAGAGCCTGAAGGAGCTGGACTGCGGCGTGATTGACCTGTATCAGATTCACTGGCCCAACCACACCGTGCCTATCGCGGAGACAATGCGGGCAATGGAGGAGCTGGTGGACCGGGGAATGGCGCGCTACATCGGCGTCAGCAACTTCTCGGCGGCGCAGATGCGGGAAGCGCAGGCCGCAATGTCGAAGTATCCCATTGTCTGCAACCAGACGCTGTACAGCCTGAAACAGCGGGGCATCGAACGCGATCTGCTCCCCTACTGCGAAGAGCGCGGCATCACGGTGATGGCCTACACCCCGCTGGCCGACGGCTCTCTGGCCGTGCGTCCCAGGCTGCGGGCAGGCCGGAACTGGGAGGCTCTGGAAGGCGTGGCGCGCGAGGCGGGGAAGACTCCGGCGCAAGTGGCCCTCAACTGGTGCCTCACACGCCCGCCCGTTGTCGTAATACCCAAAACCAACAGCGTGGCCCGCACCGAGGAGAACTGCGGCGCTTCGGGATGGCGGCTAACGCCGGGGCAGATTCAGCGTCTGGAAGCGGCGTTTCCGGTTTAGCAAAACC
Source organism: Dehalococcoidia bacterium (assembly GCA_965115955.1). Taxonomy (GTDB): domain Bacteria; phylum Chloroflexota; class Dehalococcoidia; order Lucifugimonadales; family UBA3495; genus VXOI01. Next base: position 1,246,516 of record OZ220473.1, read on the forward strand.
TGCCAGGCGTTTCACTCCTGCTCATCACGCGCTCCAGGAAGGGAAAACGGAGGTAGCGAAAACGGTATCGCCACCAGCGCGATAATCGCCGCGGCGCGGAAGAAGGCCCGGAAGACCGAGAGGCCGGCGGCGTTGACTTCGGAGGTGTATTGCTCAACGCGGGCGTTCAGAGACTCTGCGGACTCATCGGCCTGCGGCAGCGGCAGTTCCAGGCCGGATGTCAGTACCTGGAAGTGTTCCACGCCCCAGGCCGACATCGCCGCCAGTCCCAGCGTCATTCCCATCATGCGGGCTACTGCGACCAGGGCCGCAGCGGTGGCGCGGTAATCATCGCCTACCGCCTGCAACGCCCGATGCAGGATAGGGGCAATGACCAGCCCGAAACCGGAGCCGGCCAGAAGCAGTTGCAGCGTCAGCTCCGGGTCGCCTACGCCGACCTCCCACTGCGAGCAGAGGAACAGTCCCGCCGACGCCATTAACAGACCGACCGTCGTCAGCGTCCGCCCGCCGGCCCACGGAAGCAGCCAGCCGCCGACTACCGACGCCAGAGGGATCACCCCGGTCATGCGCAGCAGCCACATCGCGCCGGTGAACGGGTCTTTCTGCATCACGGTGTCGGCCGTCAGCGGAACGGCAACCATGGCGAGAATCAGCGATACCCCCACCAGCGCCTGCGTGATGCTCGAAAGGATGAAGACCCGGGAACGCAGGAACACAAGGGCCAGCAGCGGCTGCCAGACCCGCCGCTCCACCGCGGCCAGCGCGCCGACCAGTCCAAGCCCCGCAGCAGCCAGGATGAAGGGTATGGGGGAATCCAGGGTGAAGAGGCTGCTGCGGGAGAGGGCCAGCGACAGCAGCACCAGCGCGGCAATGAGCAGCGCGCCGCCCAGGTAGTCTACCCGCGCGCCGGTCGCGCGCCGGGCGGGCAACCGCATCAGCGCCGCAAAGACCAGCGCGCTCTGCGGCACGTTCAGCCAGAAAATCCAGCGCCAGCCCGACACCTCGGAGATGACGCCCCCATAGGCCGGGCCCAGCATGGAGCCGACCTCAGCCGCCCCGCCGACTACCCCCAAAGCCAGCGCCCGCTTTTCCGGCGGCGACAGCGATACTGCCAGCGCCATGCCCAGCGGCACGGTTGCTCCGCCGCCGATGGCCTGTATCACGCGGGCGCCGATTATGAACTCGAAGCTGTGCGACACCGCCACCAGGCTGGTTCCGATGCAGAACACGATAAGCGACGCCTGGTAAACCCGGATGTATCCGTAAACGTCGCCCAGCCGCCCGATCAAGGGCATGGCCACGGTGTAGCCCAGCAGGTATGCGGTGATGATCCACGAGACGCGATCCAGATCGGTTACGGGGATCTTCAAGTCCAGCATTACGCTGGGCAGAACCGTCACCACCACCGTCTGGTCAAGGGCCGCCATAAAGGCCCCAAGTCCTGCGATAGTCAGGACGGCCCAGGCAGAGCGCTTCCGAAGAGAAGCGGACTCGCCAGCTTCGGTCTCAGAGGCCAAGATTTTCCCGGCAAAGACCCGTCAGCGCCGCGGCGCTATGATGTGATGACGCTGACAGAAGAAAGGGGTTCATAGATCCGGAGCTGTGATGGTCAGCGGCTTGTTCAGGTTGAAGAGCCTCAGCCGCCTCTGGGAGTCGGGCGGGTCGCTCTCGACTACCCTTCCGGTGATCAGCGCCTGCAGCAGCGAGCCGGTTGCTCGCTCGGTGACTACATCCAGCTTAACAGGGAAGCCCGTTCCCGCCGAAGGCACCAGCTCCTTCAGGTCTTCGGATAGTATAACGCCGCGGATAAGGTATACTTCAGCCCCGTCCACGTTTTCTTCGCCCGCCAGTTCCGGATCCTGCACCTCCCGAATGATGCGGGCAATGATGTCACCAAAATTGCTCAGATTGATTGGCAGGGTACTCAGCGAGACTTTTCCCCACTCACCCGTCAGAACGTTGGTCATGTAGGCCGCGCCGTCTACGACGGTCATTTTTATCTCCAGGTATGAGCGGGGGAAAATAAGCTCAGCCTCAACGGTAACGCCGAACTCGTCGGGAACGGCAGCATCGCCGTATGCCCGATGCATCAGTATTCCCGGCAGTATTCTGGTAGATCCAACAACGTGTTCCAGGTCAAAGGAAACGGAGCGCAGCTCCAGCAGCCGGGCCACAGTGCGACTCAGCTCTTTGCGCGGGTCTGCCGGTTCCAGGGTCGGCGTTGGCGCCGGCTCCTCAGAGCAGGCCATAAGAGAAACCAACAGCAGCATTACGCCGCCCGCAAGCAGAGCGCCGATGCTCATCAATGGGAGATCGTTCATTCTCATCTTCAGTTCCATGACCAAACCGCCATCTTGCCCGACGCAATGCCATGCGCATCGCCGGTATCGACGTCCACAACGAACACCTGGCCTCCGGATGGGCCGCTGCCGTTGCGCCGGCCGGGCTCCGGCCCCTCTACGCCCGCGAGCGCGATGGCGGAGCCGTCGAGCGACCAGATTGAATGGGAGCAGGCGTACTGGTCGAAGAAGCTGAACCAGGTGAACAGCTCACCCGTAGGGCTGAACCTGAACAAATGGCGCGGTTCGCCCGCGGGCAGGCCCGACTCTACAGCAGACACCACCAGGTCCATCGAGCGGCTGAGTGGATCGATGCCGATCCAGGCAATGCTGTCGCCTCCGGGAGACCAGAAAAACGCCAGCAAAGCTTCATCGGACATCAAAGAGCTCCCGGAGCCGTCGGCTCTGACTAACCGCAGGCTGCCGAACACCGGCGCGCCCGGGCGAGACTGCTCTGATACTGCGAGAGTTGCGCCGTCGGGAGACCAGGCAAAGGCTGTCATGCCCTGAGTCTCCAGGAAGAGATGAGGAGCCGGAGACTCCCCCATCGGCGATACGCAGATTCCCTGCACTCCGCCGACGATTCCCCCGAAGGCCAGCAGGGACCCGTCGGGCGATATGGCCGGAGCGCGAAAGTTGAAGGCGTCTACCGCCACCATGGTCTCGCCTCCGGTCGCCGGGGCCAGGAGAAACACCCGGTCGGCGCTGTGTATCGCAATCCATTGGGAGTCGCCCGACCAATGATAGTACAGCGGAGCGCCGGAGGTTGCTAAAGTGATTTCGCCATCGGCCTGAAAATCCTTCACCAGAAGTGACAATCCCTCAGACGTGGGCGCCAGAAAAGCAAGGTAGCGGTCATCGGGAGACCAGTACGCATAGTGCGCAGCGCCATCGGCCACCGGCGCAGGGATCTCATTATCGTAGACCGAAACCACCCTGCCGGTTGAAAGCTCGAAAACCTGCACCGACAGCCCGCCAGTTCCCCCGGTGAGGGAAACCCGGGAAACCGCTATCCGGCTTCCGTCTGACGACCAGGCAGGCCATTCGTATGATTCCCCGCGATGCAGGGCCTGGACTGAAGCACCGGAAAGGGCGTCTCCAGTCAGCCGCTCCTGTCCCGTCCCGTCGGGATTGATGACCAGCAGATCGCCGCTATTGTCGATGTAGGCAATCCGGTTTACCATAGTTCGTCAATCCGCTCATTATCGTCCGTCTCCGGCCGCGGTGGCGTCTTATGCGGATTCCGGCATGGGCCAGTTCGCCAGATCAGCGAGCCGCGACCACCAAGGCGAAGGAGATTGCCGGAGAAAGACCTCTCCGAACGCTGCCCGCGCCAACGAAGACATGATAACAAAGAGATTCCGTGGATAAACGACCTTTTCCAGTGGGCAACCTGACCAAAAGGCGTATACGTTCTGGCTGCTGTCGTGGGCTGACTGTGCCAGCGATAATCAGCGGCATTGGGAATATCCATCGCAAGAATGCATGGACGGCGGGTCAAGCTCCACATATCAACGGCAGACGAGACATTTCCCAAACCAGAAATTGATACCCTCATGCCGTTAGCCGGAATACTCAAAGCTTTACCAATACGGGCTAATTGATACAGGGTAAACTTATCAACCGAGTCAACGTTTTTATTACTGCTGTTATATAATTATATTCTGGTAAAATAAAATTTCCTGTGTAACGGTAGTATCACTAAAAACAGCGGTATGCTATCGACATAATAACTGAAACATGATAGATACAGTCAGACTCAACATAAGGGCTGGCAACGGCGGCAATGGCTGCTCCAGCTTCCTCAGGGAAAAGTATCGCCCCCGGGGTGGCCCCAACGGAGGCGATGGAGGCGACGGAGGCAGCGCTTATCTTGCCGGTGACCCCTCCCGCAATACGCTTCTGCATATCAAGTTTAACAGCACGGTCTATTGCGAGGCCGGTCAGCACGGAAAGGGAAAGAATCGCCGCGGCGCCAACGGGAAGGACACGGTTATACCCGTGCCGATAGGCACTGTAGTCTGGCGACTGAACCGGGATGGCTCCAGAGATTTCCTGACGGACATTCGCAGCGATAACCCGTTCCTTGTTGGCCGCGGAGGCAGAGGAGGCTGGGGCAACGCCAGATTCGCCACATCCACCAACCAGGAACCGGTGTTGTCGGAACGGGGCGAAAAGGGCGAGGAGGCGGTGCTGTTCCTGGAATTGAAGCTCCTGGCCGACGTGGGTCTGCTGGCCCGTCCCAATGCCGGTAAGTCCACGCTTATTTCACGCTGCTCGGCTGCCAAAGCCCGGGTGGCCGACTATCCGTTCACAACGGTGGAGCCTGTTCTGGGTGTTGTGCGTTCCGGTTATATGAAAAACGGAGGCCGAGATTTCGTAATGATGGAAATCCCCGGTCTGCTGGAAGGGGCGCACAAGGGCGTTGGTCTGGGGCATCAGTTTCTGCGCCACGCTGAGCGGGCCAGGCTTTATGTGCACCTGATTGACGGGACTTCCGACGACCCTGACGGCGACTATCGCATGGTGCGGGAGGAGCTGCTGCGCTTTAACCCCGATCTGGGCGGGAAACGGCAATTGGCGGTGGTGAACAAGCTGGACGTTACGGAAGTCCGCGAAAACCGCGACGATATATCCATGAGACTGAAAGAGGCAATGGCTTCCTCCTGCAGTCCCGGATCCGGGACTGCAGGAAGCGAGGTCATGTTCATATCGGCGGTCACCGGGGAGGGTGTGGACGCCATGTTGACCAGGATTGCGGAAATTCTGGATGAGCTGCCCAGGGAAACCCCGACCGAGGATGAGCCAGGCTTGGGGGCTTCCCCTGGGCGGGCGGCTCGTTCGCCGGAATCGGTTCGCATCGAGAATGGGGTTTACGTAGTCGAATCTGAACGGCTGGAGCGGCTGAGCGCTCTGGCAGACACAAGAGACCAGCGGGTATTGCTGCAACTGTGGCGCGAGATGCGGCGCACCGGGATGGCCGATAAGCTCATCGACGAAGGAATAGAGGTGGGCGACACCATTCGAATCGGCAAAGTCGAAGTGGAATGGTTCTGAAACCGCATCGTCTCCATGCAAGCATACGACAGGCAAATATCCGGGTCCGGCATCCCTGAGGGGATCAACGAGGAGGGAATCAACCGAATCGGCATTCTGGGCGGCACATTCGACCCCGTGCACTGCGGACACCTGGAGATCGCAAGGCGAGCTATGGACGAGGCAGCCCTGCAGCGGGTGATATTCATCCCTGCCAGCCGGCCGCGTCTCAAACCCGGCGCCCCGGCGGCATCCCCGGAACAGCGTCTGGAGATGCTTCGCGCCGCTGTTTGCGGCTGTTCCGACGCATATAGAACCCGGTTCGAGGTGTCGGATATGGAGCTGCACCGCTCCGGCCCCACTTTTACCGTTGAAACCTTGATCCAGTTAAGGGATCAGTTCGGCGCCGACGTTGAGCTGCTGTTCATCCTGGGCCTGGACGCGCTGGAGCGGCTCGACCAGTGGGAGCGGCCGGAACGCGTGGCGGAGCTGGCCCGGCTGCTGGCGGTGAGCCGCCCCGGCTATTCTTCCTTCGATTGGCAGGGATTCTATGTCCGCAACCCCTATGCCCGAGGCCGCGTGGACTGCATCGAATCCACGGCCATAGACGTCAGCGCCAGCGAACTGCGTAAGCTCCTCGCAGCCGGCGAGTCGGTGGCCGGTCTGCTGCCGGCGGCGGTGGAACGGTTCATACGGGATAACAACCTGTATTCAGCTTTGGTTTAAGATTGCGAAGTTGGTCATCGCGGGTTACTTAATTTATTCCGGATGCTGTGGTAAAATCTTTCGCACCACATCCTCTTTCCCTCCTGTGAGCAAAGCGCTCTGGTTCCGTGCGTATAACCAGAAGGGGGGGTTCAAGCTAATACAACGGGACGTGCTGAATGGCGACTGACTTGCTCACCGAATCGAGTGTGAAATCATCGGTCGAGGTGCTGGAAAATTCTGGGGCCTTGCTCTTCGGAGACTTCACCCTGGCTTCCGGCAGGCATTCGCCTTATTATTTCGACTCCAAGAAGCTGACCCTGGAGCCGAGAGGCGCGCATTTTGTCGCTCAGACGCTCGTTGAGAAACTTGATGAGCTTGGAATTCGCTATGTGGGCGGAACTGCCTACGGCGCAATTCCCATCGTATCCCATGTGGTTCTGTTCAGCGCCTTTCGGGAGGGCGATCCAATCCGGGCCTTTTACCATCGCAGAAAGACCGACCTGAAATCGCATGGCACAGAGTCCCAGGCCGAAGGCCAGTTTCCTCCTGACGGCGAGGCAGTGGCGATTCTTGAAGATGTGGTAACGACCGGCGATTCTCTGATATACGCCATCGATAAAGCGAAAGAAGAAGGCTTCAAGGTGACCCACGCCATCGCCCTGGTGGATCGCGGCGAAGGGGGACGGGAGGTAGTGGAACAGGCGGGCTACCAGTTCTGGTCGCTGTTCCGCGTAGTGCGGAAGGGCAGCAAGGTGAATGTGGTCTGCAACAGCCGGTGAGCGGCATGCGCCTCTGCACTGTCAGGACGGGTTGGCCGCATGGCCGGTGATTTTAGCTGAAGTCCTGCCCTGGGCCGAACAGTTTGGGGGTGTCTACCACCACCGCCGCGCCTGACGCCGGGGCGCGCAGTTCCAGAGCCTGGCCGGGTATGGCCACGGCGGCGCGCACAAAGCCCAGCCCCCGAAGCTCTCCGCCCGGCGCGCGGTATATAGACGTTACCATGCCCGACGGCCTGCCCTCGTGGTGCATCTCCGCCCCTTCTGCGGCCTCGCTGCCATCGGCGAAACGCAGCGTCGAGAGGTACTTCTGAACGCGCTGGTAGCTGTCGATGCGGGCTATGACTTCCTGCCCGATGTAGCATCCCTTGGTAAAATCTATTGCGCCAATCAGGCCGGCCTCAAGGGGGTTGTACGGCTCGCCCATCTCGCTGCCGAAGGCGGGAACGCCGCTGGCGACGCGCAGGGCATCCCACTCTGCGGAGTCGGCCTCGACAGCCCCGGAGTCTGCCAGTGCGCCTGTTATTTCCCGAACGGCGCGTGAGCTGGCTGCCAGCAGCCAGCAGGGCAGGCTGCCCATCGATCTGCTGATGGCGATAGCTTCCTGCCCCCCAATGTTCAGCGTGGGCGCGGGGTACTGCATCCCAGGAAGGCGTTCTCCGCTTTCCGTTTCTAGGCCCAGGGCGAGATTGGCTCCGGAACCGGCCAGGGCGACTATGCAGGTGGAGGCGGAGATGTCTTCAACTTCCAGGTCTTCCATGATCGTGTACTTGTCCAGCCACTCGACGACGTTTTGCTGCTGGCCGGGACTGGTCAGAATGTAGATGCAGTCTGCTGCATGGATGACACTCAACAGGTCGACGATTCTGCCCCTGTCGCTGGTCAGCACCGTTGGCGCCCAGTGGCCGGGCCGCAGGTGATCGACCCTATTGGTGGAGAGGCGGTTAAGCAAATCGAGGGCGTCTTCCCCGGTGGCCTTGAGGCATCCTGCGCCCGCTTCCGGATGAACGGTCAGCATCGCCGGGGTTTGGCGTGGGGACTGTTGCAGGGTCATGGCTGGACCTCCGGGCGCTGGATGCGCATGGTTCTACGATAAGCGCCGCCTTCAACAGATGAAGGCGGCGCCTGGCTGCGTACCATCGATGGAGTTGTTACCGGAAGCGGGTTCGTTGCGTCTGCTAGACGCTGAAGGATGTGCCGCATCCGCAGGCTTTCTTGGCGTTGGGGTTATCGAAGGTGAAACCCTTGCCGTTGAGCCCGTCGGAGAAATCCAGTTGCGTGCCGACGAGATAGATGTAGCTCTTCTTATCGACGATGACCTTGACGCCGTACTGCTCGACTACCTTGTCGGTGTCGGTGTACTCGCCGGATATCTTCAGGTCGTAGGTGAGGCCGGAGCAGCCGCCGCCCTTGACTGCCACGCGCACGCCCACATCCTCGGCCTGGCCTTCCTTCCCGGCGAAGTACCGGATCTTCTCGGCGGCCTTCTCGGTGATCTCAACTGTAAGTTCCACGCCGTCTCTGGTAATCGGCATAACTCCCTCCGAGGCTGTCTTTCAGCCGCCAGCAAAACATCGCCGCCTTATGAGGCAGGCAAGCCAATTGTATGCAACGGCGAGGAGAGCGTCAAGGAGGTTGTAATGGTTGAAAGCATGTGATACAATCCGCCGTGAAGTTAGTTTAAGAAGAAGCAAGAGCAAAGACGCCCAAATGCTAGACGGCGAAACTAAAGCAAATATCATCCGGGAATACCGCCTCCACGAGCGCGACACAGGCTCCGCTGAGATACAGGTTGCTATCCTCACCGAGGATATCAGGAGGCTTACCGGTCACCTGGGCACACACCGCAAGGATGTGCACTCCAGGCGCGGCCTCGAGGGAATGGTGTCCAGAAGGCGCAGGTTGCTGAACTACCTGAGCAAGGAAGACGTTAACCGCTACCAGACGCTAATATCCAGGCTTGGCCTGCGCCGGTAGCGTCCCCGTTGACAGCCCCGAACCATTCGGGGTTGTTTTCGTCTAGCCACGTCCCACCCTGCTCTCTTCCCGCCTAACTCACCTTTGCGTGAGGTCGTGTTTCTGATATGGCAACTGAACTTGCAACCCCTACAGTAGTCCACCGCGAAATCGGCGGGGAAACCCTGGTGCTGGAAACGGGCCGGCTGGCTTTTCAGGCGCACGGCGCCGTCACCGTCCGCTACGGCGAGTCCATAGTTCTGGCGACAGCGGTGATGTCGGAGCGCCCCCGGGCCGAGGACATCGATTTCCTGCCCCTGACCGTGGATTACGAAGAAAGGCTCTACGCCGCTGGCCGCATCCCCGGCAGCTTCTTCCGGCGCGAGGGCCGGCCCGGGCAGGATGGCATCCTGGCTTCCCGCCTCACCGACCGCTCCATCCGCCCGCTGTTCCCCAAGGGCCTGCACAACGACGTGCAGATAACCTTGACCGTGCTCTCGGCCGACCAGGAAAACCCACCGGAAATCCTGGCGATGGTCGGCGCATCGGCGGCTCTGACCATCTCGCAGATTCCTTTCGACGGGCCCATCGGCGCCTGTCGCATCGCCTACCGCAACGGCCGCTACATCATCAACCCCACCTACGAAGAGAGCGACACCAGCGCGCTGAGTATGGTTATTGGAGGCACGCGCGACGCCATCATCATGGTGGAAGCAGGCTCCGACGAAGTGTCCGAAGAAGTCATCCTCGAAGCCATCCGCCGCGCTCAGGAAGCGAACTCCGAGATTATCTCGCTTATTGAGGAGCTGGCGGCCCGGGTGGGCCAGCCCAAGGCCGAGGTCAAGACCGACAAGGAGGCCGCGGCCAGGCTGGACAGCAGCATCCGGGAAGTCATCGGCTCCCGCCTCGCCGACGCTCTGGGCGAGAACCTGGACAAGGTGGCCCTGGAAGCCCGCGAGAACGCCCTGCGCGGAGAGGTCTCGGAGAAACTGTCGGAGGAATACGGAGACAAAGTTCTCTCCGAGGGCTTCAAGAGCGTGATGCGCGACGAGGTGCGGCGTCGCATCCTGGAGCAGCATATCCGCCCCGACGGGCGGACGCTGGAGGAGATCCGCCCCATCAGTTGCGACGTGGGCGTTTTGCCCCGCACCCACGGCTCGGGCCTGTTCACCCGCGGCATGACCCAGGTGCTTTCCACAGTCACCGTCGGGTCGCTGGCGATGAAGCAGACCCTCGACACCGTGGGGCCGGATAACACCAAGCGGTTCATGCACCACTACAACTTCCCGTCCTTCTCCACCGGCGAAGCCCGCCGCGTCGGCTCGCCGGGCCGGCGCGAGATCGGTCACGGAGCCCTGGCCGAGCGGGCCATCCTGCCTGCCCTTCCCTCCGAGGACGAATTCCCATACGCCATTCGCGTGGTGTCCGAAGTGCTATCGTCCAACGGCAGCACCTCCATGGGCAGCGTTTGCGGCGCGTCGCTGGCGCTGATGGACGCCGGAATCCCTGTCAAGGCGCCGGTGGCCGGCATCGCCATGGGCCTGGTGACCGGAGAAGACGGGCAGTACGCCATTCTCAGCGACATTCAGGGAATCGAAGACTTCCTGGGGGATATGGACTTCAAGGTCGCCGGCACCGCTGCGGGGGTCAACGCCCTGCAAATGGACATCAAGTGGACCGGGCTGACCCAGGATATACTGGCCCAGGCGCTTGAACAGGCCCGCGTTGGCCGCCTGTACATCATGGACAGAATGGCCCAGGCCATAACCTCGCCCAAGCGCCAGATGAGCCCCCATGCGCCCAAGATGATCCGGCTGAAGATCAACTCCGACAAGATCGGCGCCCTTATCGGGCCGGGCGGCCGAGTAATCCGCGGCATCCAGGAGGAAACCGGCACCACCATCGACGTTCAGGACGACGGCACGGTGACCATCGGCGGAGTGGACCAGACCATGCTGGAAATGGCCCAGTCCAAGGTCGACAGCCTGACCCGCGAGCTGGCCGTAGGCGACATTTTCACCGGCAAGGTGGTTCGCCTGACCAACTTTGGCGCCTTCGTAGAGCTGGTGCCGGGCCGCGACGGCCTGATCCGCAACGGCGACCTGGGAGATCTGGAAGAAGACCTGACCGAAGGCCAGGAAATCACGGTGATGATCCACGAGATAGACTCTCAGGGCCGGGTCAATCTGTCTCGTCGCGCCCTGTTCGGCAATGACAGCCCGCCCGCGCCACGGCCTGAAGGCTCTCGCCCAGGGTTCGACCGGGGGCCGCGAGGCGACCGGGGCAGCCGACCGGGCGGTGTCAACGGCGGCGGACGGGGAGGAAACGGCGGCGGTCGACGCAACGGCGGGGGACGTCCCATGGGCGGCGGTCGCAGTCCGGACCGACGCTTCGACGGCGGCAACCGCGGCGGCCCGCGCAGCTAATATCCGGCCGACCCGACAGGACAAGGAGCGCAGAGGGGCAATCCTCCTCTGCGCTCTCGGCTTTCAATCGGCCCTGCCTGGCAAACACATGGCAGGAGGCAGCAGAAATGGCAGCGATTCGAGTCGTAATTCATGGCGCAACCGGCAAGATGGGCGCCGAGACGGTCGCCGCCGTCTGTCGCGAAAGCGATATAGAGCTGGCGGGAGCCGTTTGCCGAACTGATCGAGGCGGCGTACTGTCCACTCCGTCGGGCGGTGTGCCCCTGTCCACCAACCTGGCCCGGATTCTGGACAACACCCGTCCCGACGTGATGGTGGACTTCACCAACTCCACCGCCTGCATGGAGGCAGCCCCCGCGGCCGCCGCCCGCAAGGTGAACCTGGTGCTGGGCTCCAGCGGTCTGAACGCCGAACACCATGACCGATTAGACGCGCTGGCCAACGATAATGGGGTGGGCATCATTGTTGCCCCCAATTTCGCCCTGGGGGCCGTTGTACTGAAAAAGCTCGCCGAGCAGGCCGCGCCTTTCTTCGACTACGTGGACATCGTTGAAGCTCACCACGAGATGAAAATAGATGCGCCATCCGGTTTCTCGCTGGCCCTTGCCAACAGCCTGGCTACGCTTAAGCCGTTTGCCCGCAACGCGGTCGAGAAAGAGAATCTGCCGGAAACCCGAGGCGGCAGCGTCAACGGGGTCACCGTCCACAGCGTCCGGCTGCCGGGCAGGAGCGCCCACCACGAGGTGATTTTCGGCGCCGCCGGCCAGACGGTTACCCTGCGGCACGACACCCTGGGCCGCGACTGCTATATGCCCGGCGTAGTTCGCTGCATCCGCGAAGCGGTCGCCCGGCCCGGCCTGGTCGTCGGCCTGGAGAACGTTCTGGGCTTGCAGGGCAGCGCGTAATCGGTTTTCTGCATCCTGTTCCCGTCTGATATATTGATCCGGTGATTTCAACAGGTGATTTCAACAAAGGAGGAACGGATTCCCGTGGAAGATTTGACCATTGCCGTTGTTGGCGCTACCGGAGCCGTGGGCGCAGAGTTTCTGCGCATCGTCGAACAGCGCTACGCCCCTGGAGGCCAAGGGCAGGCCGGGAGCGGGAGGCCTCGCCTGCGGCTTATGGCGTCGAAGCGCTCCGCCGGCAAGCGCATCACCGTCGGCGGCGATGAGCTGGTGGTCGAGGAAGCCACGGAGCGCTCCTTCGACGGGGTGGACGTGGCCTTCATCTCGGCCAGCTCTGCGGTCAGCCGCGCGCTTGCGCCCCACGCCGTAGCAGCCGGCGCCGTGGTCATCGACGACGGCTCCGCTTTCCGTATGGATCCCAATGTTCCGCTGGTGGTGCCGGAGGTGAACGGCGAGGATGTGGAATGGCACGAGGGTATAATCTCCATACCCAACTGCTCTACTACGCCGCTGGTGATGGCCGCCCACCCCCTGCGGAAGATCAGCCCCATCCGCCGCGTCATCGCCGACACCTATCAGTCGGTTTCCGGCGCCGGCGCCTCTCTGGTGGCTGGGCTGCGGGAGCAGTCGGAGCGGCTTATCGACGCCGACCACAGCGCTACGGCCAGCGAGCCGGGGCAGATCGCCTACAACCTGATTCCCAGGATCGACCGTTTCCTGGACACGGGCTACACCTACGAAGAGCAGAAGATGCGGCAGGAATCGCAGAAAATTCTCCACGACCCGCAGTTGCAGATCTCCGCTACCTGTGTCCGCGTTCCGGTCTACGTGTCTCACTGCGCTGCGGTTCACCTGGAGTTCGACCGCCCGGTGTCCGCAGACGAGGCCCGCGAGGAGCTGGCCGCGATGCCGGGTCTTACAGTGCTGGATGACCCGGCCAGCAACGTCTACCCCATGCCCTGGGACGTTTCCGGCGAAGACGACGTATTCGTCGGCCGCATCCGGCAGGACATCTCCAACCCCAACGGGCTGGCCCTGTGGATAGTCTCCGACAACCTCCGCAAAGGCGCGGCCCTCAACAGCCTTCAGATTGCCGAAGAATTGCTGGCGCGAAAGAGGCTGATGCCCCGCGCCGGCGCCGGCGTTTAGCGGGAGCTCACCGCCCGCCGGCGGAATTCGCGGCCGATACGGGCATTTTCGCCAGTAACCCGACGAGCCGCCCCCGCAGGGTTGCGGCCCTGCTTGCCGCGCGTATAATGGGCGCGAAGAAAGCATCCTGGAAAGACTTACCGAGGGAGGGTAGTCATGGCTGAGATAGGCAGGCTTATTACGGCAATGGTCACGCCGTTCGACGCCGAAGGGAAGGTCAACTACGAACAGGCCAGGCGGCTTGCCAACGCCCTTCTTGACTCCGGCAGCGACGCTGTTATCGTTTCAGGCACCACCGGCGAATCCCCCACTCTGACTACCGAAGAGAAAATCCGGCTGTATGGCGAGGTCAAGGACGCCGTCGGTGACCGGGGCGCGGTTATCGCCGGCACCGGCAACTACAGCACCGCCGAGAGCATCGAGCTCAGCCGGGAAGCCGAGAAGGCCGGCGTGGACGGTCTGCTTCTGGTGGTTCCCTACTACAACAAGCCGCCGCAGGAGGGCTTGTACCAGCACTTCAAGGCCATCTCCGAGAGCGCCGGCCTGCCGGCCATCCTGTACAACGTAACCAGCCGCACCAGCCTGAATATGTCTCACGAGACCACCATCAGGCTCAGCGAGCTCGAAAAGATAATCGGCATCAAGGAAGCGGGCAGCGACATGGATCAGATCACCCGCATTATCGACGGGGCCAGGCCCGGCTTCCTGGTGTGGAGCGGCAACGACAACGAGACCTACTACATCATGGCTACAGGCGGCTACGGCGTAGTCAGCGTAGCCTCACACCTCATCGGCAGTCAGATCAAGCACATGATGGGCCTGTTGCTGGAGGGCGACGTTGAGGCGGCCGCCGCCGAGCACCGCCGGATGCTCCCTATGTTCAAGGCGCTGTTTATCGAGTCTAATCCCATTCCGGTGAAGTATGGAGTGAACAAGGCCGGATTCAACGTGGGCAATCCGCGCCTGCCGCTGGTGTCTGCCTCGGAGAAGGCCGCCGCCGAGATAGATAAGGTGATGTCGCAGTACAGCATCGATCTGCCGGTCTAGCCTCCGCCGGACGAGCCGCGATAAGAAAACGGCCCTGCGCGATATGCGGGGCCGTTGAATTTTCGGCTCTATAACCTGGCCGGGCAGAGTTCCTACTGCTCGACCTCCCTGAACGCCACCCGTTCGGTTTCGGCCCGGGCCCTTTGCGGCTGGGGGATGGTTTCACCGATGACCATGGGCCAGGCGTCGGAGCCTGTGGCTCTGCTTAAGATGGCGGCCCGGGCAATCGCCCGGTCGATGTCGGTGTTGTTGACGGTGGTAGAGAACTCGCCAACGAAATAGACAGTGGCGCCGTCATCCTGCCCGCTCATCACGGCGTCGGCCCGTTCAATCTCCAGTTTTTCATCTTCGGAAATCAACTCGTTTTCGACAGCATCGGAAACCAGATCCTCAAACTCTGAATCCATGCTTTTCACCCCGCCGTTCAGCAGCCGGTTGCGACGCAACGGGCGGTTGTGGCGCTGTCGAAACGCCATGCTGGCGTAGCTGGCGAAGCCGCGGCTGACGGTGCGTTCATATTCGGCGCCTTTGAGCCTGCCCAAATCGCCTTTAACAACTACCATGTCCTCCTGAATAGCGGTGATGTCATGCCGCATGGCAGCGTTGTCGGCCTGAATGGCGGTGATGTCATGCCGCATGGCAGCGTTGTCGGCCTGAATGGCGGTGATGTCATGCCGCATGGCAGCGTTGTCGGCCTGAATGGCGGTGATGTCATGCCGCATGGCAGCGTTGTCGGCCTGAATGGCGGTGATGTCGCCCTGAATTTCGTTGAAGCGTCGCTCGACGTAGGCCTCGAACCTGGCGAAATGCTCCGGTAGCTCGATCAGCTCCTGGGTCAGCAGCAGGCGGCGGGCTTCGTCTCGGAAGTCCGGGTTTTCCCGCAGCAGCCGCAGGAAGTCGGCGGCGTTAGAAATAGCGCTCATTACACGGCCTCCCCCTGCGGAAAGATCGGGCTGAGCTGTATCGTTTCGGCGCGGCTGGGGCCGGTGGAGACAATCTGCACGGGGCAGCCGACGAGGTCCTCGATGCGGCGGATGTAGGCTACGGCATTGTCCGGCAACTGGCACAGCCTGGTGGCGCTGGCCGTGGGCTCGTTCCAGCCCGGCAATTCTTCGTAGACTGGTTCGCATCGAGCCAGCAGTGATGTGTTGGCGGGGAATCGGTCGATGTCCTGTGCGTCTGCCCGGTAGCCTACGCAGATCTTGACCGACTCGAATCCGTCCAGAATGTCTAGGCGCGTCAGCACCAGCCCGGTGAAGCCGTTGACCATCCGGCTGTATCTGGCGGCGAGGCCGTCGAACCAGCCGATGCGGCGGGCGCGTCCTGTGGTAGTGCCGTATTCCTGGGCAATCTCCCGTATGCGGTCTGCGAACCCGTCGTGGATTTCGGACGGCATGGGGCCGCCGCCCACCCGGGTTGAGTAGGCTTTGAACACGCCCAGCACCCCGGCGATGGACTGAGGGCTCAGCCCGAGACCGGTACAGGCCCCGCCGATGGACGGCGAGGACGAGGTGACGTAAGGATACGAGCCGTGGTCCAGGTCAAGCAGCGTACCCTGTGCGCCCTCCAGCAGAACCCGTTTGCCCATCGCCAGGCGATCCTGGACTATCTGCTCAGTGGGGTGGGCGTAGGGGCGCAACTGCTCGGCCCATTGCCGGCACTTGGCCTTTATGTCCTTGTAGATCAGGGGTTCGGCGCCGTGAATCCTGGTGATGATGGCGTTCTTCTGCTCCAGAATGGTCTTTAGCTTGGGGGCCAGCGTGTCCCAGTCCAGCAGGTCGCCGACGCGGATGCCGGCGCGGCCGGTTTTGTCGACATAGGCAGGGCCGATGCCGCGGCCGGTAGTGCCGATGGCGCCGGAGCCGCGGGCCTCCTCCTCCAGCGCGTCCAGCAATACATGGTAGGGCATGATGACATGGGCGCGCTCGCTGACATGCAGCTTGCTGGTGTCGATGCCCCGGCCTCGCAGCATATCCATCTCGCTGGTCAAGACATCGGGGTCTACAACCACACCGTTGCCGATGATGCCGTCAACATCGGGCCAGCAGATGCCGGAAGGCACCAGGTGGAGTTGAAAGACTCCTTCATCATTGACCACGGTATGGCCGGCGTTGTTGCCGCCGGCAAAGCGCACAACGCTATCCACCTCCCCCGCAAGGTAGTCAATGACTTTCCCCTTGCCTTCGTCGCCCCACTGTCCTCCGATAACGGCGTATGCCGGCATCCTCAAACCGCCTTTCGATTAGAGCGAAACAGCCAGCTATTCGGAATAGCCAGCTCAATGCGCAAAATGAAGCCGTCCCTCTGTTGGGCCCGGCTGTCGCAGTATACCAAATAACGCCGCGCGGCGAAAGCCGGGAGCCGCCCGCCGCGCTCACGCTTCCGGGTCTGTTAAGTCTGTCTGTTAAGCCTGTCTGTTAAGCCTGTAAACCGAAACCTGTAAACCAGGACCGGGTGTAAACACCGGGTGTAAACCAGGACCGGGAACGGTTAAAATGGGTGCACAGGAAACCGGGAAGACCCATCCTGCCCTGTGCTCCTGTGTTTACAAAACGGGTGTTTACAAAACGGGGAGCGGGAGCGGATTATGACGCTGAGAGACAGGCTGGAAGAAGATATACGGAATTCGATGCGCCTGCGGGAGCAGGCGCGGGTGGACGCATTGCGCTTCCTGAAATTCGCAGTGCAGGCCGTAGAGAAGGAACGCCGCGAGACGCTGGGCGACCAGGCCATGATCGAGGTCGTGTCCAAGCAGGTCAACGACCGGCGGGACAGCGTCAGAGCCTTTCGCGATGGCGGACGCGACGAGCTTGCCGACAAAGAAGCCGCAGACCTGGCTGTGCTGGAGGAGTACCTGCCGCCGCAGTTGAGCGAGGACGATATAGCGGCGCTGATCAGGGAAATCGCGGCCGAGATCGGCGCAGCCGGACCGCGGGACAGAGGCAAAGTCATGGCGCGCCTTATGCCCCAGGTGCGCGGCAAGGCCGACGGCGCCGAGGTCAACCGCCTGGCGGGCGAGATACTGGACTCCCTGGTTTGTAAAGGCCAGGAATAGCCGCCATGCGTTTCGGAATCCTGCAATTCCCTGGAACCTGGAGCCACACCGACTGCTATCATGCCTTAAGCGCAGTCCTCGGCCAGGAAGCGGAGTACGTGTGGCACAAGGACACAGGGCTGGAGGGGCTGGACTGCGTGATCCTGCCTGGCGGCTTTTCTTACGGCGACTACCTGCGGCCAGGCGCCATGGCCCGCTTCTCGCCGGTGATGGCCTCTCTGCGCGCCTTCGCCGAGTCGGGCGGCGCAGTCGTCGGCATCTGCAACGGCTTTCAGATACTCTGCGAGTCGGGCCTGCTGCCCGGTGCGCTGCTGGCCAACCGGCAGCTCGAGTACCGATGCCAGTGGACCAACCTGCGGGTAGAGCGCGCCGATACCCTTTTCACAGCCGCCTGCAGCGCCGGGCAGGTGCTGCGAGTGCCTATCTCACACGGAGAGGGCAATTATTACGCCGACGCCGGGACGCTGGCCGCGCTCGAGCGTGAGGGCCGCGTGCTGTTCCGCTATTGCGACGATTCGGGGCAGGCCGCCGAGACAGCCAACCCCAACGGCTCGGCCAACAACATCGCCGGGATAGTCAACGAGGCGGGCAATGTGCTGGGAATGATGCCCCACCCGGAACGCTGCTGCGAGGAACTGCTGGGCGGAACCGACGGAGCCCTGATCTTCCAGTCGATTGTTGACAGCGCAGGCCGGCCCTGACCTCAGCGATGCTGAATTATCCGCCCCCCGTACTGGACGCGGCCCGGCTTCCGCACCGGCGATTTCTCCGGCGTTCAGAGGCAGCGTCGAAGGTTTTCTTCCCCCCTGCCCGCTCCTTCCCGGCAGCCCCTGATTCCGGGAAGTGGCGGCTGACATCCGGCCGATAATGGACCGACTATGACAGCCATCGGGCTGTCCTTTCTGGCTATCGTTGGGTTCGGCAGCGCTACCATCTTCGCCCGTCAGGGGATGGGAAGAGTCGGACCTATGCCGGTGACCTTCTTCTCTCTGATCTTCAGTTTTGCCGCTTCCGGTATCCTGGCGATAATTTTCGTGCCGCGCGATTTCATCGCGCTGCCGCTCATCGCCCTGGCGTGGTGCCTGATGCTGGGGACGTTCAACTTCCTGGGCGGGCGGAACCTGTCGTATCTCGCAGTGGGTCGCATCGGAGCGGCCCGCGCTGGGGCCATAGTGGGCACCTCGGCGGTGTTCGCCTCCATTCTCGCCATCGTCTTCACCGGAGAGCGTCCCCACTGGGCAGTGCTGGCAGGCACACTGGTGGTGGTCGCAGGGCTGGCCGCTGCTCTGGGGAAGAACATACTGGAAAGCGCCGGCGGAGCGGGCAGCGCCCGCAGAGCCGTTCTCATCGGCTGCCTGCTGGCCTTTGGGGCTGCCTGCTGCTACGGCACTACCAACGTCGTGGCGAAGCAACTGACCGTTGACTACACCTCGCCGCTGGTAGTTTCAACCATCAGCCTGTTCTTCGGTGTGCTGCTGGTGGCGCCGGTGGCGGCGAAGCAGGCTGTGGCGACCCTGCCCGAGGTCCGACAGACGCCTGGCTTCCTGGTCTACGCCGGCCTGTCGGGCCTTGCGGCGGCCACCGGGGTCAACTGCACTTACTTCGCGCTGCAGCAGGCCCCGGTGGTGGTGGTCGCTCCCATAGTCTCTTCGAACCCGCTGTTTACCCTGCTCCTTGCCGCGCTGTTCCTGTCGCGGCAAGAGAACGTAAACCGCTGGCTGGCGCTGGGCATCGTCGTCACCGCGGCGGGAGTGGCGCTGGTGGTGCTGGGGAGCGTGCTGTAGGGAAACAAAGAGCCCCCTGGTCGTATCAGTCTCGGTCGTCGCATAGCCCGGCATCGGCGCCTGTGGCATAATCGCAGAACGGAATACAAGAACGCGAGGAGGGCCGTATGGCCGGACTGATTACCACCAACAGGATCAACCATGTCACCACCATGGTCAAGGATACCGCCCGCGCGATGGAGTTCTATAACAGGCTGCTGGGCATCAAGCAGATCGAGAGCCAGGTAGACAACCCGGAAATCACGTGGCTGCAACTGGAAAGCGGCATCATGGTGCATCTGATTGAGACGCAGGAGGCGCCGGCCAAGCCCGACCGCATCCACCACGCCTTCGAGGTGGAGGATTTCGAAGGAACCCGGGCCACCCTGGAGCATAACGGCTTCGAGATTGAGCGCGAAGGCGTTCGTTACGACGGACAGGCGTTCCTCTTCATCCACGACCCAGACGGCAACCGCGTCGAGTTCTGCACCGCCTCCGGCTACGCCCCCGCCCCGGCGCGCCCGTCGAGCTGCTGACCGCCGCCCGGGTTTGATGAAAAACGATTTCCGGGGTTGAAAGAAGAAATGGCGGCGACGCCCCGCAACATTATACTGGTGGGCTTTATGGCCTCGGGCAAGACCAGTGTAGGCCGGGCGCTTGCCCGGCGAACCGGGTGGGCGCTGGTGGACGCCGACGATGTGATCGTGGCCCGCGCCGGCAAGCCCATCCACCGCATCTTCAGCGAGGACGGCGAGCCGGCCTTCCGGGAGATGGAAAGTCGGGTCATCGCCAGCCTCTGCGCAGGGGAACGGCAGGTCATAGCCTCGGGCGGCGGCGCCTTTGTGAGGCCGGAGAACCGCGAAGCTATGCTCGCCGGCGGCCGGGTCTTCTTCCTGTCGGCCAGCCCCGCCGAGATCCTGCGGCGGGTGCGGGAAGAGGACGCCGGCGGCCCCATCCGCCCCCTGCTGGCCCCTCCGCCTGGCCGGGAGCATGGCCATGACCCGGAAGCCCGCATCAGGGAGCTGCTGGCCCGGCGCGCGCCCGCCTACGCCAAGGCCCACCACACCGTAAATACGGACGGGCTGACGCCGGAGGGGGTGGCGGCAGTGATATTCGAGGAGCTGGATAGTGGCTGGTCATAAGTGGGAGCCGATAGCGCCTCTTGTGGAAAACCCGGATTACGATTTCGACGAACTCGACTTGTTGCAGAAGCAGTGGCTGAGCGTCAGGGAGGCTCGCGAGCGGGAAAGCCCGGAAGCCTACATGGCCTTTATGGAGCGTCTTACCCGAAGTTGGGCCATTGAAACCGGAATAATTGAGGGGCTTTACACGCTGGACCGGGGCGTTACGGAAACTCTGGTGCTGAGAGGTATATCCGCAGACTTGATTGAGCAGGGGTCAACCAATAAGGACCCTCACGAACTTGTGCTGATGCTGCGAGACCACCAGGCTGCCGCTGAAGGCGTTCGCGAGGAAATCAGGGAAGAACGACCTGTTTCCCGGAGCGCAATCCGTCAAATTCACTCTACAATGACCAGGCATCAAAGAACTTTCCGGGCTGTTAGTCAATCTGGCGTCTGGTTTGATGCCCTCCTGGATCACGGAGAATTCAAGAAGCTTCCAAATAATCCAACCCGCCCGGATGGAACGGTTCATGAGTATTGTCCACCAGAGCAGGTTGACAGTGAAATGGATAACCTGCTCCGCTTATACCACCAGTATGGTGAAGAGGGTATCCATCCGATTCTGAGGGGAGCCTGGCTCCACCACCGCTTCACGCAGATTCACCCCTTTCAGGATGGCAACGGCAGGGTAGCTCGAACCTTGCTCACCTGGCATCTGATTAAAGAAGGCTATCTGCCCATTGTGATCAAAAGGGATGACCGCGAGCAGTACATCGAGGCTTTAGAAAGCGCAGATCAAGGGGACTTGCGCACCTTTGTAAAATTGATGATCGATCTGCAAAAGCAGTCAATCCTGGAAGCGATTGGAGAACCTGATGTTTCCGATCAGTCAAGCGCAGTTGATCAGGTTCTGGATCACATCGTCGAACAAATCAGCCGCCAGCGCGCAGTAAGGGAATCGCAATTGCGTTCTGTTGGAAATGTAGCGGCAGCATTGCGCGATAAGATTATCCCGATACTGGAAGAGAAAGCATTACAAATCAGCGATCGATTGGGAACCGCCGGAAGGGGCGTAGAACCCTCCGTCGATACCGGAGGACCAGGCAATAGAGAACACTGGTACGCCAGAGAGATAGTTGAGACAGCTAATCACTCCAGGCACTGGGTAAATCCAACCGAGGCCAGATACTTTGTAAGAACGGTGTTTACGCCAGAGGAAACACCCAGGTATCCCCGGATGGTTTTCGTGATCTCCCTGCATTCGACAGGCAGGCAGTTGACTGGAATAATGACCGCTACGGCGTTTGCCCGAATCGAATACTATCGGGGTTCCCGCTCCGATGATACGGAAAGCGCAGCAGAGCAAATCTTCCAGAACTGTACAGTACACCCATTTACGTTCACATGGGAAAGTGACGCTGATTCGATTTTTCGGCGCTTCAGGGAATGGACGGAGCAGTGTCTGGCGCCGGCAGTAAGACAATGGGGAGAATATCTTGCCTGACGGTATGGCGCATGAATCAAAAACAGAGGGAGGCACACCATGACCGACCCCAACCTGGCCGCCACCGTGCATCACTCCGGCGGATCCTACCCCGTCGTGGCGGGGTGGGGCATCCTTGACGGAGTGGGAGAGCGGCTGGCGGACGCCGGCATGCAAGGCGCAGCGTATATTATCACCGACGACAACGTGATGAACCCCTACGGGCGGCGCGTGCAGCGGTCTCTCGAGGCGGCGGGCATCCCTGCCCACTGCTTCGTCATTCCTGCCGGCGAGTCCAGCAAGAGCTTCGAGCTGGCCCAGGCCATCTACCACTGGCTGGCTGAGCGCCGCGCGGAACGGGGCCACACCGTCGTCAGCGTCGGCGGCGGCGTGGCCGGCGACCTGGGCGGATTCGTCGCCGCTACCTTCCTGCGCGGAATGCCCTTCGTGCAGGTGCCTACCAGCATGGCGGCCATGGTCGACGCCTCCATCGGCGGCAAGGTCGCCATCAACCTTCCGGCGGCCAAGAACCTGGTTGGAGCCTTCTACCAGCCCAGGGGCGTCTACGCCGACGCCTCGACGCTGTCCACCCTCGGAAAGCGGGAGCTGGCCGAAGGCTGGGCCGAAGCCATCAAGCACGGCTTCATCCTCGACGCCGGGCTGGTGGACGTGTTCGAAGAGCATGCCGAGGCGCTGATGAACGTAGACCCCGGAATCTCCGCAGACGTCATCCGGCGCAGCATGGCCATCAAAGCCGAAGTAGTCAGCCAGGATGAACGAGAGACGCTGGGCATCCGCATTCTGCTCAACTACGGCCACACCATCGGCCACGCTCTGGAGGCGTCCACCGAGTACGGCCGCTTCCTGCACGGCGAGGCCGTTTCTGTGGGCATGATGGGCGCGGCTCGCATGGCCGCCGAGATGTCTCTGCTCTCGCCCGCCGTTGTAGATCGCCAGCAGCGCCTCCTGGAGCGGTTCAGCCTGCCTGTCAGCGCCCCCGGCGTAGCCGCCGAGGACGTGCTGACGGCGATGTCGCTGGACAAGAAAGTGCAGTCCGGCGCCAACCGCTGGGTGATGCTGGAGGACGTGGGCCGCTCCACAGTTCGCCAGGACGTGCCGTGGGAGCTGGTCGAGCGCACGGTGCGGGAGCTGACCGGGTAAGGGAATGGCAGATAATAGCGACTATCGAGGTGAAAAGCGGCACAGACCCTGCCGGCGCCCTCGAACGATTGGGCGCCATTCAGAAGAGCTTCGCTGAAACGCCTGTTAGATGCCGAAACTTTGCAGTTCTAGGGGCGGTGACTCCCGAAATGAGAAGGCGCCTGGATGAAATGAACGTCGCCGGATACTACTCCCTTTACCGGATACTGAACGATGCCGAATCCTGGAACGATTTCGTCCAGGAGATTTTTCATCACACATTGCGGGTCATTTGACGTTATCCGCTCCCTGTGGGGGCGGGCGGAGCATCAGGGCTATGATCAGCAGGCACATTCCGCCGCCGCTGCCCAGCAGTATGCCCGACGCAATAGCGGACAAGGCCCCGGCCCCTGGGGCGGCCTGCGAAACTTCCTCCAAGGCTACCGCAACGCCGCCGGACAGTATCAGCAGGCCGTACAGGAAGCGGATGCGCGCCGGCTCTACCCGCCGGGTGGCCCTGGCGCCGGCCTGAGAGCCGATGGACGCCGCCGCCAGCATCAGGATCGCCATCGTTGGGTCCACTCGGTCGGCCAGGGCGTATGCAAAGGTTCCGACCGAGCCTGTGATGACTATCTGGAACAGGTCTGTGCCGATGGCAACCGCCGTGGGTACGCCCAGCACGTAGATCAGCACCGGCATCAGTATGAACCCTCCGCCGGCCCCCAGCAGCCCCGCTATGAACCCGATTCCGAATCCTACGCCCACCGGGACGAAGGCCGAAATGCGCTCAACCCCCGAAACGGGCAAAGCCACGCAGGTGGGGATGCTGCCAATGCCCGGGATGCCGATGCGATCGGGCGGAATGCGCAGCGATTGCACTCTCTGGGCTAAACCGGCAGTCGAGATCTGCTCCCCGCCCGGATTCTGCCTTCTGCGGGCGCGCCAGTAGTCGTACAGCAGGAACAGGCCCAGGGACGACAGGAATCCAACGTAGACGTAGCGTATCACCGGGCCGGCTACCCCTGCGGCTTCCAGCGCCGAGTTGACCCACTCCGCCAGGAATATGGCGGGAATAGTTCCGCTCACCATCAGCGCGCCCAGCTTGAAGTCGACGTTGCCCAGGTCGCGGTGCTTGAATGTGTTGATAATGGAGGTGCCCATTACCAGCGTCAGGCCGGTGCCCACGGCGTATACGGGCGGAACGCCGAACACCAGCAGTCCGCCGGTGATGAGGAAACCCCCGCCAACTCCGAAAAACCCCCCCAGCATTCCGACTATCAGCCCAAGGAAGACCAGCAGCGCCGGGTGAATGACAACGTCGGCGTTAGGAAAGTACATTGTCCCCACCCTCCGGCGGTTTCTTCCGCCGGAAGACTTCGGAGGCGCGGAAGACGGCGCCCCAGAACGCGGTAAGAGACAGGGCCGCCGTTGCCACTGCTCCCGGCACGAACACGGCCCACAGCAGCGGCTGCCCGGAACTCAAGCCCGCCAGGAACTCGTTCATATCATAATTGGGCTATACTGCAACAGGATTCAAGGATGATAAAGCAGAATCAGCCTGCCAGACAGCGAATATGACTGCTCCCGCCTTCTCCTTCCGCCTTGACCACGCCGACGGGGCGGCCCGCGCCGGGGAGATACGCACGCCCCACGGCCCGGCCCTTACGCCGCTGTTCATGCCGGTGGCGACCCAGGCCACGGTGAAGGGCTTGACGCCGGAGGAAGTTGCCGCGGTTGGCGGTCAGGTGGTGTTGAGCAACGCATACCACCTGTATCTGCGCCCCGGGGTGGACACGGTGAAGGCGCTGGGCGGGCTTCACGGGTTTATGCGCTGGCCCGGCCCTGTGCTCACCGACAGCGGAGGCTTCCAGGCTTTCAGCATGGGATCGCTGCGCAAGGCCACCGATGCGGGCATCCGGTTCCGCTCGCACCTGAACGGGAGCGAGCATCACTTCACCCCCCAACTGGCAACGATGAACCAGGTCGGGCTGGGCGCCGACATTATCATGTGCTTCGACCAGTGTATCGCATACGGCGCCAGCGAGAAGGAGGTTCGCCGCGCCATGGAGCGCACCCATCGCTGGGCCGCCGAGTGCCGCCGCGTTCATCGCGACTCCGGCGCCTGGCCGGCGCAGGCGCAGTTCGGCATTGTGCAGGGCGGCACATTCCCCTGCCTCCGGGACGAATCGGCCCAGGCTGTAACGTCCATACCTTTCGACGGCTACGCCGTTGGCGGGCTGGCTGTGGGCGAGGATAAGGAGCAGCTTTACGGATTCACCGGGCAGGTCGCATCGCAGTTGCCGGAAGACAAGCCGCGGTATCTGATGGGCGTCGGCTCTCCCGAAGACCTGGTGGAAGGAGTGGCTCTGGGCATCGATATGTTCGACTGCGCCCTTCCGACCCGCGTGGCCCGCAACGGAGCCATGTTCACTGCCGACGGTCGCGTCGATGTGGGGAAGCGGCGCTACGCCGGACAATCCGGGCCGGTGGACGATGAGTGCGACTGCTTCGTCTGCGCCGACTATTCCGCCGGCTATATACACCACCTGTTCCGGGCCAGGGAGATTCTGGGCCTGCGGCTGGCCTCGGCCCATAATCTGCGCTTCGCGCTGAGGCTGATGGAGCTGATTCGGGCGGCGATACTGGAGAATCGCTTCGACAGCTTCCGGAGACAGTTCCTCGACCGCTACCGGCCCACCAATGAGGCGGCGCGTCAGGAGCACAAGCTGCGCTGGCTGCAGAAGCGAGGGTAGAAGCCGAACGCCGTATGCCGAAAGCATGCGGCTTGCTGGTCGGGAGCCGTTCCCCTCCTGTTCCTGTCGGGCCGGTTACAGAGGAGCCGGCCGGAATACAGGCGAACCCCGCTCATCCTTTGGCGAAATCTGGACAAACGGGGCTTTCCACAGGCTTTGCGGCAGATCCTATCATCAGCCGCCGGCGACTGCCGGGACGATGCTGACCTCGTCCCCGGAGCTGGTGGCGGTGTCCAGGCCATCCAGGAATCGGACGTCCTCGCCGTTCAGGTATATGTTGACGAAGTAGCGCAGTTCGCCGTTTTCGTCCAGGAGCCGGTCCTTGAAGCCGGGGAAGGCTCCCTCCAGCTCTTCGACCATCGCGCCCAGATTGCCGGATTCTACTTCCACCTTGTCCTGCCCCTTGGTCATCCGCCGCAGCGGGGTGGGTATACGGACCACGACGCTCATCAGGGAAACTCCTTAGTGCCTCTGCCGAAGCAGGGTATTGCCCAGCCCGCCGTGTCAGACGGAGCGGGCCGGCAATTTAATTCTGAAGCGCAGCCTCGAAGGACGTAATAGTTGGCTTGATCGACAGGGGATTGACTACCTCGGCTTCTACGGCCTCCTGGGTTTTCAGGCCGTTGCCGGTGATGTAGACCACGGTCAGCTCGTCCGGCCCAATGGCGCCCTGCTCTGTCAAGTGGGCCAGGGCTGATACGGTGACACCGCCGGCGGTCTCGGTGAAGATTCCCTCGGTCTCCGCCAGCATCCTGATGCCGTTTACTATCATGTTCTCTGGCACTGCGTAGGCCGAGCCGCCTGAATTGTTGATAACCCGCAGCGAATAGATGCCGTCGGCCGGGTTTCCGATAGCCAGCGACTTGGCCAGGCTGTCGGGGCGCACCGGCGTGATTCGCGTTTCGTCGCTGCCCCACGCAGTGACGATGGGCGCGCAACCCTCTGCCTGGGCCATGTGCATCCGGGTGGTTACCGACGGGTGATGCGCGGTGTTCTGGTCGGGGCCAAAGGAGCTTGCCGCCACTCCGTCCAGCAGGCCCAGGCAGGCCAGCTCGTTGAAGCCCTTCCATATCTTGGTGAACATTGCGCCCGAGGCCGAAGGCACCACCACGTGGTCGGGCAAGCGCCAGCCTAGCTGCTCCGCCACCTCGTAGCCCAGGGTCTTGCTGCCCTCGGCGTAGTAGGGGCGCATATTGATGTTGACGAAGGCCCAGCGGTAGTCGTCGCTGTCGGCCAGCTCGCTGCACAGGCGGTTGACCTGGTCGTAGGTGCCGTCTACGGCTACCAGCGTTGGGCCGTAGACCGCGGCGCCGATGATCTTGCCTCGCTCCAGGTCGGCAGGGATGAATACCACCGCCTGCATCCCGGCGCGGGCCGCGTGCGCGGCGACGCTGCAGGCCAGGTTGCCGGTGGAGGCGCAGGAAATGGTCTCGAACCCGAATTCCTGAGCCTTGGTGGCCGCAACCGATACGACCCGGTCTTTGAAAGAGAACGATGGATTAACGCTGTCGTTCTTGATGTATAGGTTGTTGAGGCCCAGACGTTTGCCCAGGTTCCCGGCTTTGATCAGCGGCGTATAGCCGGCCATAATATCTACAGGATTGTCACCGGCTGCCGGCAGCAGGTCCGCGTATCGCCAGATGCTCAACGGGCCGGCTTCGATGCGGTCCCTGCTGACCGCTTCGGAAATGGTAGCGTAGTCGTAGACCACTTCCAGCGGCCCGAAGCAGAAATCGCAGACGTTCAGAGGATCGGCGGGTTGTTCGCGCCCGCACTCGCGGCATTTGAGCCCACTAACGAAAGCCACTGCTTCTGGTTCCTCCTCTCGCCGCCGAACTGAAGCCAGCCGGATTTCAGTCTCCGCCCCATCAGCGACAGGCGAAAAAACGCCCGACACTACGCGGCCCAGGCCGCCGCGATGTTAGCAAAGCCCCCAAGCCTTGTCAATCGCACCGGACGGAGGCATGCTCCGCGCGTGTTTGCGCCGGGTCAACCCCAAGCGCTGGCATGCATGCCAGCGCTATTGGGTTACCGAATATATATGTTTGGGCTGCATAGTCTGTCTTCCGGCGCATCTGGCTGGAGTCGCACCAGGCGTTGCATCCTGCCCCGGTAATCCCGTGTTTGCGCCATCGGGCAGGATTAGCGTTCCGGCTTATTCCTGTCGGTCGCGTCTTGCCAGCTCATCTTCGAGTTTCCTCACCTGCTCCTGCGCCGCCTCGGCCCTGGCTCTCTCCGTCTGGGCCTGCTCCTGCGCCGCCTCGGCCCTGGCTCTCTCCGTCTGGGCCTGCTCCTGCGCCGCCTCGGCCCTGGCTCTCTCCGTCTGAACCTGCTCCTGCGCCGCCTCGGCCCTGGCTCTCTCCGTCTGGGCCTGCATCCTTTCCGCCTCGGCCCGGGATCTCTCATCGTCGAGGGTTGGGATGTGCCTGCCGGCGCCTGGGTCGAGCCATTCCAGCCGCCCGCGATTCCATCTCAGGATCAGGTTCAGCGCCGGACTGTATCCTTGCAGTATCCCGCTTTCCGGCTCCTCCAGCGCGATGGGCTCGTAGCGCCCGCCCGACAGGCGATCGCCTGCCAGCCTTTCGCCGTGATATTCCCCGGTCTCGTCGAAGCGCCAGTACTCCGGGATGCCCAGCGCGGCGTAATCGCGCCTCTTGGCTCCGGTGTCCGTGCGTGCCGTGCTGATCGAGGCTACCTCCAGCACGAAGTCGGGCGGCTTGCCCTGTTCTGAAATGATGTATCCGTTGTTGGCGCGATACTGCCTCCGGCTCACGTTGAAGGCGATGAGCAGGTCTGGCCTTCGGGCCGCAGCCATGTTGGATTCTGGCGTTGCCACCATCCAGCGGTCTGCCTCAACCAGGGTGGTTTCGGGGTTCCCGAAATAGTCGGTGAGCAGGTAAGGACCACCGGGTTTGTAGACGTGGTCGTAGGCGGTCACTTCGTCTGGTTCCCGTTCCGGAGGGTCCGGCAGCCGTTTCGTTGCAAGCAGTGAAGCTGGTTTGGTAGTCATATCGGGCCTCTTGAGCTGGCCGGTTCGTGTCGCTGAATTCCAGCCTTATTGAATTCCGGGTCGAATCCGGGTTGAATTGCGGCCGGTTCCCTCATTATGGGTTCAGGGCAGGTTCCATTCTAGCCTGCTTCAGCGTTCGTGGTAAGGCCCGCCGCGCCGGGGATTCCCGCCGCTTGCCGCAACGGGTACAATCACTGCACAGCGTTTTGCTGCGAGCCATTCGCTAATAAATCGGCACGAACCAACCGGGCACGAACCAACCGGGCACGAACCAACCGGGCAGGGAGGCTATATGACAACCGCCAGCGCCCTGAAGGAACTCCAGGATTCCGCGCTGGAGCATCTATGGGTATATTTGCGGGAACCCAGCGACATGGCCGAGAAGGGTGAACCGGCGGTCTACGTGTCGGGCGAGGGGGTGAGGGTCACCGACTCCCAGGGCAACACGTCTATCGACGCGATGTCGGGGTTATGGCTGAAGAACGTAGGCTACGGACGCAAGGAAATTGCCGACGCCGCCTACGAGCAGATGCTGAAGCTGACGTACATGCCCATGGGCGCCACCACCGAGCCGACTATCCGCCTGGCGGAGAAGGTGGCGCAGATAACGCCGGGCGACCTGTCGAGGTCGTTCTTCACCTCGGGCGGGTCGGAGGCGGTGGAAACGGCCATCAAGCTGACCCGCGCCTACTTCAAGCGCGTGGGCGAGCCCGGCCGCATCAAGTTCATCAGCCGCCGCGGTTCCTACCACGGGGCCACTGCCGGAGCGCTGGCCCTGGGCGGTTCGCCCCTGTATCCCCGAGGCGACTACGAGCCGCTGATGCCGGGAACTTTCCATGTGCCTCAGCCCAACTTCTATCGCTGCGAGTTCAACAGCCAGACCCCCGAAGAATGCGCGGAACGCTGCGTGCAGGCCGTGGAGGAAGCCATCAAATTCCAGGGGCCGGAGACTGTGGCCGGGGTTGTCGCCGAGCCGGTGTCCAGCCCCATGGGCGCAGTGGTGCCGCCCGATAACTACTGGCCGATGCTGCGCGAGCTGTGCGACAAGTACGGCGTGCTGCTCATCGCCGACGAGGTGATAACCGGGTTCGGGCGAACCGGCAAGATGTTCGCCTGCGAGCATTGGGGCGTTACCCCCGACATTATGACAGTGGCCAAGGGCATCACCAGCGGCTACATTCCCATGGGCGGAGCCATCACCCGCAAGAACATTGCCGACGCCTTCGTGGGCAGCCAGCGGGTTTCTTTCCGCCACGTTATCACCTTTGGCGGCCACCCGGTGGCGGCGGCGGCGGCCCTCCGCAACATCCGGATTATGGAAGAAGAGGGCATGGTGGAGAACTCCGCCCGCCAGGGGGCCTACCTGCTCGACGGTCTAAGGGAGCTTCAGGAAAAACACCCGATGATCGGCGACGTGCGCGGGCTGGGGCTGATGTGCGGCATGGAGCTGGTGCGCGACCGGGATACCAGGGAGCCTTACCCTGCCGATGCCGAGCTGGGCAGCCGTTTGACCTCGGCTTTTCAGTCCAACGGCCTGCACCTGCGCGGGAGCGACAATATGAACGTTGCCCCGCCTCTGTGCGTAACGTCCGGCGAGATAGACGAGATAATCGAGGGCATGGACAGGGCGTTCACCCAGGTGGGCCGCGAACTGGGCTAGATTCCCGCAAGCCCGCGCCGTTAAGCCCCCTCACGCAGGGGGCTTGGCCCGATTCTCCGAAGACTGCGCATCGGCTTGTATCTCTGCCGGCCCTTTTATATGGCGCAGGGATGCTCCCGATGCCTGGCGACTATGGCTCGGGCATGACAGATCGCCGCAGAGGGCGCAAGGGGAAAAGGATTCCAGGAGCGAACCTTGCGGCTGGCGCCCCTTTTTGCGTCTTTTCTACGCTGTCCTTTCTACGCCATGGAAGCGAAAATTTCGGCAAGGCGGCGGACGCGCGCAGGGTCTACGGGGTTGGCGGCTATCCCCTCGCGCTTGAGGCTGGTGCCGACTATGGCGCCGTCGGCGTGTTCCAGGATGCGCCAGACGTTGGATTCGTTGATGCCGCTGCCCACCAGCACGAAGCCATCCGGCACAGCGCGGCGCACTACCGACACGTCGAAGCTGTTGGCCGGCTGGCCGGTGGCCGGGCCGGATACTATCAGGCCGTCAGCCAGCGCCCGCCGGGTCGTTTCCTGGGCTACCAGACCGATGTCGGTCTGCCCCACGGGTGTGGCGTGCTTTACCAGCACGTCGGCCAGGATTTGCACGTCGGCGTTGAGCGAGCGGCGGCGGCGGGTGGTCTCGTGGGCCTCTCCTTCGACTATGCCTTCGTCGGTGGCCATGACGCCGTAGTGAACGTTGACCCGGATGAACTCGGCGCCCGTGGACGCGGCGACGGCCAAAGCGGAGATGGCGTCGTTGCGCAGCATATTGACGCCGACGGGGACTGATGCGCCGCTTCGGACATGCTCAACGGCAAGGGTCATGGCCGAGACGGTTTCGGGCTCGACCCGGCCGGTGCGGAAGGGAGCATCCCCGAAGTTTTCGACAATGATCCCGTGGGCTCCTCCGTCCTGCAGGATGCCGGCCTCCATCCTGGCCCGGTTCAGCACCGACTTCAGGTTGCCGTTCCATCTTGGCGATCCCGGCAGAGGCAGCAGGTGAACCACCCCGATGAGGATCTTTCCCGGCCCGAATAGTTCCCGCGCCATAGTCCAGTCCGCCGATCCAGAATTTGACAGCCAACCCGTTGCGTTTCGCCCGCTTTCCGCCCTGACAACACACCGAATGATACACGATTCCCGGGCGTATCAGAATACGGCGGCGGCTCCCTTCTTTCGGGCAACCGGGGCGTCTGCCAATCCGGGCAGGGCGGGCGGATTCGGTGATAGAATCATGGAGATGCTTGTGCGGGAGGGGGATCCAAAGAATGCCGCAGGAATTCATACACGTTAAGGGCGCGAGGGAACACAATCTCAAGAATGTCGAGATCACCGTGCCCCGCGACAAGCTGGTGGTCATTACCGGCGTTTCCGGCTCCGGAAAGAGTTCTTTGGCGTTTGACACCATCTACGCTGAAGGGCAGCGTCGCTACGTAGAGTCTCTGTCGGCTTACGCCCGTCAGTTTCTGGGGCGGATGGACAAGCCCGATGTGGACTACATAGAGGGGCTTTCGCCGGCCATCTCCATAGACCAGAAGGGCGTTTCCCACAACCCCCGCTCCACTGTCGGCACGGTCACGGAGATATACGACTACCTGCGTCTGCTGTTCGCTCGCGTTGGAGTTCCCCACTGCCCCAAATGCGGCAGCCCGGTGACGCGGCAGACCGTGTCGCAGATTGTAGACGCCATCATGTCGCTGGACGAGGGGAGCCGCATCACGCTGCTGGCTCCGAAGGTGCGGCGGAAGAAAGGGGAGCACAAGGATGTTGTAGAGGCGGCGCGGAAGGCCGGCTTCGTTCGCATCCGGGTGAACGGCGAGATACGGATGCTGGACGAGATAGTAGACCTGAATCTCGACAAGCGGAAGTGGCACTACATCGAGCTGGTGGTGGATCGCATCATCGTCCGCCCCGGGACGGAACTGGCCCGCGTGGCCGAGTCGGTGGAAACGTGCCTGCGCGAGGGGGAGGGCGTGATGGAAGCGCTGCGGGAGCCGGCCCCCGCAGCGGATCAGCCGGCAGGTACGGAGCCGGCTGATCCCGAGACCCTGGTGTTCTCGGAGCAGTTCGCCTGCGCCAGGTGCAACGTCAGCCTGCCCGAGATCGAGCCGCGCACCTTCAGCTTCAACAGCCCGCATGGGGCCTGCCCTGAATGCACCGGACTGGGCTACAGGCTGGCCGTCGACCCCGATCTGGTCATTCCCGACAAGAACCTGTCGCTGTCGGAGGGGGCCGTTACGCCCTGGGTGCGGGTTGGAACGTCGGGCGCGTGGTACGTCAGCCTGATGCAGGCCGTGGCCGAGGCCAACGGCTTCTCGGCCGCGGCGCCGGTTCGGGAGCTTGACCCGGAGCAGGTTGACCTGATTCTCTACGGCAACGGTTCGCAGAAAGTTACCGTCAGCCACCGCACTCACCGGGGCCGAACCTACAGTTGGGACACCAGCTTCGAGGGCGTAATCCCTAACCTGGAGCGGCGCTACCGCACTACCGAGTCGGACTATGCCCGCTCGCAGATAGAGCGTTATATGTCGGCGCGGCCTTGCCGCTCCTGCGGCGGACGGCGGCTGCGGCCAGAGGCGCTGGCGGTGCGAGTATGCGGGCTGGGCATTATGGACGTGTGCGCCAAGAACATCGGGGCCGCCGCCGAGTGGATCGAGCAGATTGACCCGGACTCGGATTTCAACCGCAGCGCAAACACGGCTGCCCACGCCAACGGCGCAGATGCCGCCCACGTTAACGGGCGACGGAACGGCAGCGGCTTGAAGAACGGCAGAAAGAGAGCATCCGGAAACGGCGCCGCTCCGGCTCCGCAGACGCTGTCGTTGCGCGACAAGACCATCGCCAACCAGGTGCTGAAGGAGATCGACGGGCGGCTGAAGTTCCTGATGGGCATCGGCCTGGACTACGTTACCATGGACCGCACGGCCCAGACCCTCTCCGGCGGCGAAGCCCAGCGCGTGCGGCTGGCGACTCAGATCGGCTCCGGCCTGACCGGCGTGCTGTATGTGTGCGATGAGCCGACCGTTGGCCTGCACCCCCACGACGACCAGCGGCTTATCAACACGCTGACCCGCCTGCGCGACATGGGCAACACGGTGCTGGTGGTGGAGCACGACGAGGCCATGATGCGCTCCGCCGACTTTATCGCCGACCTGGGGCCCAGGGCCGGGGAGCATGGCGGGCAGGTCGTCGCCGTTGGCACGGTGGAAGAAATCGAGCGGTCGGAAGAGTCGCTGACCGGCCAGTATCTGAGCGGCCGCAAGCAGGTGCCGGCGCCGCAGACGCGCCGGGAGGGCAACGGTCTGTTCCTGACCGTTACCGGCGCGCGGGAGAACAACCTGCAGGGTATAGACGTGGAGTTTCCTCTGGGTCGGCTGGTGTGCATCACTGGGGTTTCCGGCTCCGGCAAGAGCAGCCTGGTATATGAGATTCTGTACAAGAAGCTGAACCAGCGGATCAATAAGGGGCGCGACTTGCCCGGCAAGCACGACGACGTGCTGGGCATCGAGGCCGTAGACAAGGTGGTCAAGATCGACCAGTCGCCCATCGGGCGCACACCGCGCAGCAACCCGGCTACCTACACCGGCGCGTTCACGCCCATCCGCGAGCTGTTCGCCAACCTGCCGGAGTCGCGGGTGCGGGGCTACAAGCCCGGGCGATTCTCCTTCAACGTCAAGGGCGGGCGGTGCGAGGCCTGCCAGGGCGAGGGCTACAACCAGATAGAGATGCAGTTCCTGCCCGATGTTACCGTCCCCTGCGAGATATGCCAGGGACTGCGCTATAACCGCGAAGCCCTGGAAGTGACCATGCGGGGAAAGCACATAGCCGATGTGCTGAATATGACCGTAGACACAGCGCTGGAGTTCTTCGAGAACTTCCCGCGCATCCGGCCCAAGCTCGAAACCCTGCGCGATGTGGGCCTGGGATACATCCGCCTCGGCCAGCCGGCCACCACGCTTTCGGGCGGCGAAGCGCAGCGAGTCAAGCTGGCTACCGAGCTGTCGAAGCGGGCTACGGGCAAGACGGTCTACCTGCTGGACGAGCCGACAACCGGCCTGTCTTTCGAGGACTGCGCCGCCCTGCTGGGCGTTCTGCATCGCCTGGTGGACGCGGGCAACACGGTGATTCTTATCGAGCATAATATAGACGTGATGAAGAACGCCGACTGGCTGATAGACCTCGGCCCCGGAGCCGGCGACAAGGGCGGGCAGCTAATCGCCGCCGGCGCCCCCGAGCAACTGGCGGAGCACCCCGGCAGCGTTACCGCGCCCTATCTTAAGGCGGCTCTGGAACAGGTCTGCGCGCTATAACGCAGGCTGCGGCCTCTGCTGCTTCCGCAGGGCAGCGCGTCAGGCGGCAGAGAAGGAGTCGTCCGGGGTGAGGTATATATAGGGGGCCTGCTTACAGCCTCAGCAGGCCTGTCAGCGTCTTCTGGCCGCCCTGAGGCCCGACGACGGCCAGGCGAAGCTGCTCTTCGCGGAACAGGCGGGCAGCCAGGGCCGAGATGTCGGCTGGGGTAACCGCGTTGAGACGGCCCACAACTTCCTCTACCGGGCAGAGCTGGTCCTGCAGCAGTTGCTGCGACCCCATCCAGGACGCCACGGCGCGGCTGTCTTCCATACGCAGCAACAGGCGTCCGGTGGCATACTCTCGGGCCTTGTTCAGCTCCCGCTCCCCGGCCTCCTCGCGCATCCCGTCGAGCTGGCGCATGACGGCGCGGACGGCGTCGTTGGTCTTGCGAGGCTCCACGCCGCAGTAGATCACCATCGAACCGCAGTCGCGGAAGTGGTTGATGGAGCTGCTCACGTCGTAGGCCAGGCTCTGTGTTTCGCGCAGATTCAGGAACAGGCGGCTGCTCATACCGTCGCCCAGCATCACGTTCAGAAGGCTCAGGGCGTAGCGGTCCGGGTCGTCCAGCGACAGGCCGGGCAGGGCCAGGCACATGTGCGACTGGTCGGAGCGGCGGCGCTCGATTTTCACCACAGGCCCCCCTGCGCCGTTTTCATCCACCGGCTCCCAGTCCAGCGGGGTCTGAGGCCGCCAGGCGCGGGTGGCGTCTTCCAACAGGCCGACGACTTCCTCGTGGGTTACGCTGCCGGCCACCGCTACGACGGTGTTGGCCGGGTTGTACTGGCGAGTCATGTATTCGCGGATGTCTGCCTGGCCGATGGCGGCCACGGTGTCGGGCGTGCCGCCCACGTCGCGCCCCATAGCCTGGCAGGGCCACAGCGCCTCGTCTATGAGCAGGTCGACGCGGTAGGAAGGGTTGTCGTAGGTCATCCGCAGCTCTTCCTGGATTACCTCCCGCTCCTTCTCGACTTCCTCCGGGTCCAGCAGAGGGTTCATCAGCATATCCAGCAGCACGTCGAGGGCGATGCGGAAGTGGGGACGGGCCACCTTGCACCAGAAGACGGTCACTTCCCGGTCGGTGCTGGCGTTCATTACGCCGCCCACGCCCTCGATGGCCTCGCTGACGTCGCGCGCCGTGGGCCACCTCTCACTGCCCTTGAAGGGCAGATGCTCGATGAAGTGCGACACGCCGGCCAGCTCCGGCGGCTCGTACCTCGATCCTGCGCCGACGAAGATGGCGATGGAGACCGACTGGGTATGCGCCATCTTCGACGTGACGACGCGCAACTGGTTGCCGAGGACTGTGCGCTGGAACATTGCTACTCCAAGACCGGCTGCGATGATGGCGACAACGACAATCAATATCAATACGGATGCAGGGGCGCACCGTCGCGCGCCCCCGCATGATGACCGGACGGACAGGGCGGGCGGACTAGCTCTCCAGCCAGTCGATGTCGCCGAACTGCTCGGCGGGGTGAGACCTGGAAGCGTAGACAGCGTGGCGGCGCCTGGCCTCGGCGATGGTGGTGTCGTCGCCGCCGTGTCCGGGGTAGACGGCCACATCATCGGGCAGGGTCAGCAGCTTGGAGCGGATGCTCTCCAGGAGCGTTTGCAGCGCTTCCGGGCTGCGGCTCTTGCCGGGCCCGCCGGGGAACAGGGTATCGCCGGAAAACAGGTGCCTGCCCACCAGGAAGCAACTGGCGCCGTCGGTGTGGCCGGGCGTTTCCAGCACTCGCAGTTCCTGTTTGCCGAAGGGGATGATTTGCCCGTCGGACAGTTCCATATCGGGGGGCTTGGGCAACGGGCCCTTGTCGGCCGCTGTGATGCCCACCGGAGCGTCCAGGCTGCCGGTGATTTCGTCGAACCCCAGCAGGTGGTCCTGGTGGTTGTGGGTTATCAGGATCGCCTTGATGCTGATGTCGCCTACTTCACCGAGCAGCAGCTCCGGCTCGGCCGGGGTGTCGATCAGGATGCCCTCATTGGTCTCGGGGCAGGACACGATGTAGCCGTTGTTGTTGTAGGGGCCCATGTTGACCTTGACGATGCGAACTTCGCCGTCGTAATGCAGCGCCATGACTTATCCTCCGGCAGTGCGGTATCGGGCTGATCAGGGATTGTTCCGGTGACGTTTATTCTAACAGAGCGCGTCGGAATCCGCCGGACGGCTGTAACGCCGCCGCCTACGGCGCCGCCGGCGAGGGGGCAGAACAGGGCCGGGCGTCTCGTCGTCGCTCTCGCCCGGTTCGGGCTCTGCGGTCGGCCTGCGTCTCGGCGTCTCGCTGTCTGCGGCGCGGCTCTCGCCCGGTTCGGGCATTGCGGTCGGCCTGCGTCTCGGCGTCTCGCTGTCTGCGGCGCGGCTCTCGCCCGGTTCGGGCATTGCGGTCGGCCTGCGTCTCGGCGTCTCGCTGTCTGCGGCGCGGCTCCCGCCGGGGGCAGAGCCTCTGTCGCCGGCCCTGGGGCTGGCGACGGCAGGTTCCTTCGTTGCGACGCTGGCCCGTTCGTCGGGCGACTCAGTGGGCGGCGGGCCGTAGTGGGCCCGGTGGGCCGCCCATTGCACCTGGGTGACCAGGGTCAGCAGTAGACCCGGAACGAACAAGAACAGATTGAGTATCTGCCTGTTGCCTTCATCGTCGGGCTGGACCCACCGGAAGGCGAAGACTCCGCTGGCGATGATGAAGAACCAGGCGATGCCGCCGACCAGGATGCCGCGGAAGCCCTCGCCGATGTGCCACGGAGAGCGCAGGGTAAGCACCGACCAGACGGGCGGAAAGATGATGAAGCCATAGTAGACCTCCGGCCGGTAGAACCACGGGCGGGGATACTCGGAAATGTCTCTCTTGTGTCGGGAAGCCATAACGTACAGCTCGGCGCTCAGTTCCGGGCGAGCAGCATCTGGAATTCGATCTCGGGTATCTCGCGCTGCTGCCGGATGGAGGCGACAGCGTATTCGGTGCAGAGGCGGGCGAAGCCGGAATATTCGAATATGTTGCATCCCATGACGACCAGCGGCACGTCGCGGGCGAAATCGACGCCCAGTTGCCCGCCGTCGTCATCATCGATACGCAGCTCGATGTCGCGCCCGGTGAGGCGTTCTATCTTATCCTGAATGCGGTCGATGAACTCCTGGTCGTTCACTAAGGTTTCTCCCTCGTCTGTCTTGGAGGCCCGGGCCGGGCATTGCCGGGCAAAGGCTGCTCTTTCAGATCCGGCAGGGCAGGAGCGGGCCGGCGTTGATCCGCTCCTCATCAACGCGCCACCATAGCGTATCCTGCCCCTGCTGCCCGCCCTGTTTGTCCTGGATACGTTTATCCTGGAGACTCGGAAGGGTTATCGGCGCGGGGATTTTCCATGAACCGCCACCCGGGCAGGTCAACCTTCCATTCGCCTTCTTCCATAAGCATGGGCATGATCAGCCCGTTCATGGCCCGGCCCCGGAGCACTTCGGTGTTGTCTTCGGTGATGCCGAAGGGCAGGAAGGCGAAGGCGTGCTCGTCGTCGATATAGCTGGTGGGCGATATTCCCAGGTCGGTCAGGTCTTCCAGGGGCCAGAGGCGCAGCACAGTAGTGCGGAAGTCCTCCAGCATTGCCGCCCGCATGGGATGCCCGGTGTTGTAGCCGGCGCGGTAGGCCACCTGCATATCGATGCGGTAGCGGGTGGCCCAGACGCCCATTCGCATCCCGCGCGTCTCCTTGGACAGCATTCCCCAGGCCAGGTCCATATTGCCGTCGCGCACGGCTTCGGCGAATATGCCGGCCCGGTTGCCGCACTCATCGGGGAAGGGGCTGCGTTTTTCGCCGGGTATGGGCATTAGCCACCTCTCGGAAGGGCGGACAAAGCTCCGCAGAAATCCGTTCGCCCCGAGCCTGCCTGATGATGAACGGATTTCCCGGCGGCCCGACCGCGTTTGCCTCCCGCTTTCTTCTATCCGCGTTTGCCTCATGTGCCGGAATGCCGGAGTTCCAGCCGGTCGTCCGCTGGTTGGCCTGCCCTGATCCTGCCGCGGGAATCGGAGCAAACGGCTGGCGCTCTTGCAAAGATATTCGCCCGGTCTACCAGCCGACGGCGTATCCGTCGCGGCGTGGGTCGGCGGCGCCGTGCAGGGCGCCGGTGTCTTTGTCTGCCTGTATCATCATTTCACTGCCCGAAGCGCCCCATCCGTGCATCACGTTCAGAGTATGCCCCCGATGGCGGAGCCCGTCCAGCGTTGCGGCGGGGAAGCGGGACTCCATATAGAGCAGGTTATCGCATTCGTGGGGAACGTTCGACTCCGTTGGGCTGTGGGTATTGCGCCAGCGCGGGGCTTCCACGGCCTCGGCCACGGTCATGCCGAAGTCGAGAACGTGGGTGATGACCTGCATGTTGGTCTGCACCTGGGTATCGGCGCCGGGGGTGCCGCAGACCAGCGCCAGGCTGCCGCGGCCTGATCCGCTGTTGGCGGAGTCGCCCCCGCGGAAGACCATGACGGGGTTCATGGTGTGGCGCACCCGCTTGCCTGGCTGCAGGCAGTCTACGTGGTGCGGGTCCAGATGCCAGTAGGTCATGCGGTTGTTGAGCAGGATGCCGGTATCGCCCGCAACGATGCTGGCCCCCAGCGAACTCTGGATGCTCTGGAGCTGGCATACAGCGTTGCCCCAGCGGTCAACGACAACGAAGCAGGTGGTGTCTTCCTCCTGCATTGCGCCCACCGTGGCCGACGCCGGCGAATTGAAAAGCCGGGGCCGACGGCGGGAGTTGGCCGGCTGGCGGCTCCACGGGTCGCCCTGCCCCACCACATCTGCGGCCCGTTCCGGGTCGATGAGCCGGGCCCGTTCGGCGGCGTACTGTTTCGACAGCATACCGGCGATAGGGATGTCCACCCAGTCGGGGTCGGCCATGTAGGCCTCGCGGTCGGCGAAGGCCAGCTTCTTGGCCTCCACCATCAGGTGAATGCTCTCGGGCGTGTTGCAGCCCAGAGCCTTCAGGTCGAACTGCTCAAGAATGTTCAGTTCCTGAAGCAGCACGTGACCGCTGGAGTTGGGCGGCGCCTCGTAGACCGTATGGCCGTGGTAGTCGGCAGATATGGGAGCCTCCCACCGCGAGCGGCAGTCGGCCAGGTCTTTGAGCGTAAAGAGGCCGCCCTGCTCCTGGCTGAACTTGACGATGGCTTGGGCCGTTTCGCCCTCATAGAAGGCGTCGCGCCCGCCGTCTACGATGGCCTGGAAGGTGCGCGCCAGTCCGGGCTGCCGGAGTATCTGCCCCGGACGCATCGGAACGCCGCCGGGAGCGAAGACCGCCTGCGAATCGGGGAATTCGCACAGCAGCCGGTCGCCCGCGATAACCCCGGCCAGCACGTGCGTTACCGGAAAGCCGTTCTCAGACAGGTCGATGGCCGAGTCGAACACTTCGGCCCGCGACAGCGCGCCGTACCGGTCGTGGGCAGCCATCCAGGCGTCCACCAGCCCCGGCGCCGACACCGACATGATGCCCTTCGCAGGGATGCCGTTCTTCCGATACCATTCGACGTCGGCGGCATAGGGAGCGGCGCCGGTGCCGTTGCACACCTCGATGGCGCCCGACTGCCGGTGGTATATCATGATGAACCCGTCGCCGCCGATGCCCGACATATTAGGCTCGACGACGTTCAGGGCGGCAGCGGTGGCGATGGCGGCGTCGACGGCGTTGCCGCCCCGCTGCAGCGCAGCCATGCCCGCCTGCGCCGCCAGCGGATGCCCGGCGCAGACCATCCCGTTGCGCCCCATGACCACCGGCCGGTTGGACTCGAAGTTGACGCCGTGCGGCGTATGCGGCATCAGGGTTCCTCCTTGCTCCGGTCAGGTTGGCGGAATTTCATTTCCGGCGAGACTGCTGTTGCGATTTGTCCAGGTGTTGCGGTTTGTCCAGGCAGTCCAGAAGGCGCGAACCACTGGCTACCTGGCGCACTAACTTCTTTCGGCCTTTGTAGGTCACTTCCGTGTTCCTCATCACACCTATTTCAAGTTTGTGCGTCCCGCCTCTGTAAACCAGAAGGGCGCACCACCGGGAAACATCTTTTCCCGGCAACAGGGAATCGGCCAAATTCAGGCCGCCCTGGATTTGGTCAATGGCGTCGGAAATACCACGGGTCTTCTTCCCGCCCTTGAATTCTGCCGTACAGAGGAAATCTCCACCGGCCTTGCCAAAAATCACACGGTCGCAGAGCTTCCCTTCGTGGGGATGCCGGCTGTCTTTCCTATCCTGATATTTGGAGCCATGAATCATGGTCAGAGACGCTCTGTCCAATCCGGCGAGGTTCAACCCGCAGCCACGTTCTTTGCAGGAATCTGTAAGACAGCACTTCTTATGAGCTTCGCGAATCCCGTTTATGGCGGATTCCAGTGTCATTCGAGACGGGCGTCCTGCAGCTCCAGCGCCTGATGATACAGGGACTCGGCTACCGGCAGAAATTCCTTGTCTTCTATGCCCACGTCCAGGCTGACGGGCAACGGGTAGGCTACGGCCCCGCCCTGGGCCTGGTCTATGTGAAAGCCATAGGCGCTCACCTGATCCGGCCGGAGGCATTCTTCCTGCTTCAGCCCCAGCGGCTTTGCCTTTTCCTCGCTGACGTTGCTCATGCTGATCAGGTTGTTTATCTGCCCGGTCAGATCATTGCTGTGGGTTGTTATCAGCACATTCACCCCGGCGTTCACCAGCCGCGCTATGCCCCGGGCCATCTGTAACTGCGCCTTCGGGTGAAGGTGAGATTCCGGCTCCTCCAGGATGAGCAGGTCGCCCGGAGTGACCAGGTGTTTCAGGAACAGAATCAGCGGGGCGAGTTCCGATACCATCGATGACGTGTGTTCAATAGTGAATTTTCCTGGCGACGGTTCACCTCCCTTCGGCGCGTACACTATTTCCGGGTACGGCAATCCGTCGGATTCATCCAGGCTGATACTTCCGAGCAAGACATCGGTTTCGATGAATTCGATAGCATTGTCTAATAACTCATAGTGCCCTGGCCTTCGCATGCGCCGGTCGAGGCTTATCAGATGGCTCAGGAACTCCGTCGTGATTCCGGGGAGGGTTGGAATATTGAGCTGCCGGATTCCAATCAGCGAGGATTGACGCACTAATGCCGCCGCCAGGACTTTGTGTCCCTGAACGATGCCCGATCTGGCGGCTGGAAGATAGTAAGTCTTGCCTGGCATACCGTCGAGAGCAGCTTCATACGCCGAGTTTGCCAAGATACTGGCAATTTCAGGTCCAACCCAGCCATCCTCATCCGTTTCAATGAGATGGGGGACCGAATCAAACAAAGCATCGGGCAAAATGGTTCGAGATATATCAAATCTCGCCGGCGATGCCCCCCCATCTTGCAACTGAACCGATAAGGACAATGCAGTGTCATCATTCCGGATATTCAGTTGAAAACTCTCACGATCCCTGCCTCGGCTGACGAACTCATCCTCCGCTCCATGAATCCGGCCGAGTTGACCGATAACGTCTCTCTGAAAAGAGGCCATTTCCTGTGCAGTAGTTGTTTCCAGCCACGAAGTTACGGCTTCGGGAAGGATGGCTGCTGTTAGCCCTGAAGGATTTTCTCCCGCGAGGCTTTGATGGTCAGCCCATTCACGAAGCCCGGTCAGAGCTTTTTCAAGCTCCCCTTCCTCAGCAAAGGGAGTTCTTCGCCAAAAGCCTCTCCTTAATCTCCGGCTGAACGGAATGGGAGGGAAATCCGGGAAGCTGGGGCCGGACGCAGCCCGCATCACTGCGTAAACTGCCGTCGCCATATACGACTTGCCGGTGTTGCTCGGCCCCAGGAAGACAGTGAGCGGCTTCAGGTCGACCGCCCCCTCTGCGATGGGGCCAAAATTCTTGACGGATATGTTCAGCATGGCCGCTTCAGCAAATCTCCGGCAGGATGGGTGCGTATCAGGATTATCAACGGGCTGGCAACGGAGCGTCAAGGGCGTCGACGGCGCGGGTTGACCGCCGGGCGGATTCGGCGGCGACGCCCGTAAGCCCCGGGGCTGGCGGGGCCTCTGCGGGTTCCCGGTACTGCTGCGCATCCGGCGGATAGAACTAGTCCGGTATCTCCTTCGCCATGCCCTCGCCCAGCTCGACGTCGAAGGCGGTCAGCACCTGGGCTACCAGCAGGTAGTGGCCGCACAGCACGGTGAAGTGCAGCGTATCCTTCTCGCCGAAGCGGTCGGTCATGGCCTTGAATGTGGCGTCGCTGACATGATAGTTGCGCAGCAGCTCGTGGACGTAGTTCACCAGCAGGGCCTCATCGCCTTCCAAGCCTTCCGGGGCTGTGCCGTTGGCGATGGCCTGGATGGTGGACTCCGATACCCCGGCCTGTCGGGCCAGGCGGGCATGGGCCGAAAACTCGTACTGCTGCTTCATCTCGCAGGCCGTGGCGATAATCAGAGTCTCCTTCAGCGCCTCTGGCTGCTCGAACTCGAAGCGCACGAAGGCGCCGGTGTCGGCGACGCGGGCCGCCAGCCTGGGGCTGTTCAGCAGCACGC
Organism: Dehalococcoidia bacterium; assembly: GCA_965115955.1. Classification (GTDB taxonomy): domain Bacteria; phylum Chloroflexota; class Dehalococcoidia; order Lucifugimonadales; family UBA3495; genus VXOI01. Next base: position 1,289,667 of record OZ220473.1, read on the forward strand.
CAAAGGGCCCGCGCACACTGCCGCGGGTGCCCACGATGGCGTCGTAGTATTTCTGGTCTTCTTCCGGGAGCTGCTCGCGGGTGACCGGGGATATGCGTGGCATGGCGCCTCCTCGTTTTCCTTCTTTCGTTTCGTTGTCGTTAACGCCGGTGCGCAGAGATTCCCTCTCTGCGCACGCCGGTAAAGGGGGCAGAGCCCTACTTGACTGGTACGGGGATGCCGGCGATGCTGGTCTGCACCGAGCCGAGGTGATTGCGGCTGGTGAAGTAGAGAGTTTTCCAGTCGTCGCCGCCAAAGCACAGGTTGGTGGTGGCCGACGCGCCGTGGGCCACCAGGCCCAGCTTATTGCCCGAAGGATCCAGCACCCACAGGCCGCCGGAGCCGCCGCAGTACACGTTGCCTTCCACGTCCACCTTCATGCCGTCGGGGACGCCCGGCGCATCGCCGGTCAGGTCGGCGAACAAGCGGTCGGTCTGCCGGGCCAGCGTGCCGTTGGGGTTCAGGTCGAAGGCGCGGATGTGGCCCCGGCGCGAGTCGTTGATGTACAGCACGCTCTCATCGGGCGAGAAGGCCAGGCCATTGGGAACCACGAAGTCGTTCACCAGCAGCGTGATGGTTCCCAGGTCCGGAGTAACCCGATATACACCGGAATACTGGTGATCCCACTGTTCGGGGGGCGTGGGGAGCGTCCACGGGTCGGTGAAATAGATGCAGCCGTCGGACTTTACCACCACATCGTTGGGGCGGTTCAGGCGGCAGCCCTGGAAGCTGGCGGCTATCACGGTGATGCTGCCGTCAGTCTCGGTGCGGGTTACGCGGCGGCTGTCGTGTTCGCAGGCGATGAGTCGGCCCTGCAAGTCGCGGGTCAGGCCGTTGGAGCGGTTGGTAGGCTCGTGATCGACGCTGGCGCCCTGGCCCGGCGTGAACCTGATGCGCCGGTTGTTGTGGATGTCGCTGAACAGCAGGTATCCGCCTTCCGACCACCAAAGCGGCCCTTCGGCCGGGCCGTTGTCGCCGCCGTAATCATCGGGCGTGTGCCGCGCGATTTCGGCGTCGGCCGGGATGATGCAGGCAAATTCCGGGGCGTGCTGCACGATGGGCATGGTGTCCCTCCTGGACTGGAGTCGGCTGGGGGCATTATAGCGGAAAGCGGAAGGCACGGGGCAAAGAAAAGCCCCGCGCGAAGCGGGGGCTGACAGCAGAGGCGGCAGCATGCATAGGTCAGGCCAGAGATTCAGCGTTGCGGATATAATCCGCTACTCCGCGTATCAGGCGTTCTGTGTCATCCACAGGTTCGCAGAGGCCCATGTAGAAGCAATCGCCGTGCAGGAAATCCCGCGCAACGGCATATTGGCTCACGAGGGGAAAAACTTCGGGGGCGCGGGCGCCCAACCTCCGCAACTCCCGGGTGGTGATGGGCGATTTTTCCGGCTCGTCTCCGGTTCGAGCCAGGATCAGGGCATCCGAAGCTCGTTTGACGGCGCACCAGGCCTTATCGGCCGCATCGCGTATGTCCTTCACCTCAAGCTGCTCGATGGCGGATTCGTAAAGCCCGTGAGCGTCGGCGAATATTTCGCCCACTCTGTCAGTCGCTACCATTTCGACTCGCCTCATCCCGCCGGTTGCGGATGGCCGCCCCGGGCCGCTAACCTGTTCTGCTTTGCCTCACGCCGCGGCGCATTGCGAAACGGGGGCTTTACTGGCCTGACAATCTTTGCTGGGGTTTGACTACGGGTTCGTCCAGGGCAGCGCGCAGGGCCTTGGCGAGCTGCGCTACCCGGTAAACGTCTTCGGGCTTGTCGGGGTCGGCTATGTGCAGCGCCGATCTCAGTTCGGTAGTTAGATGGGTTATGGTTTTGCTTACCTCGCTAATCCGCTGGCGGACTGCGCTCAGTTTGGCGCTCTCGCTGTCGATCTTGGCCCCTTCCAGCTTGAGTTTCTGGACCTTCTCGGCTACAGCCTTTTCGAGCTTATTAGCTTCATGTTTCTTGAATAAGCCAAATGCAACGACTGCGGGTGCGGCGACGATGCCGCCCAGGACGGTTGCGCCTGCCGTCATACCCAGCCCACCTGCCGCCAGCGCACCGCCGCCAAACCACGCAAGAGTTGCGTTGGTGGCGGCAACGCCGCTTAAGCCGCTGATAGCAGCGCCGGTCGAAGCGGTGCCAAATGCGCCGACCAATCCGTAAGCGCCGATGAGGGTAAGTGCGCCAACACCGGCGCCGCCCGCGATGCTCCCTCCGGTTCCTGCCAGGCTTTTAAGAATGTCCTCATATACTTGGTCGAGTTTCGCCATATCCTCCATACGGATTTCGGCGTCGCTGATGATGCCAGGATTTTTCAACTTGGCTTTTTGGATGAATGCAATAGACTTCCGTGTGGTCTTCATACCATCGGCCCGCTTTCGGCCGAGTTGCCGCAATTGTTGTTCGGTTTCCGAATGATGCTGTTTGTAGGTCTCGAATTTTCTCTGATAAACAGTGTTGGCAGTTTCGAGCCTGGCTTTGGCTTGGTCTTTCTTTTTCTTTGCGCTGATAGTGTCTGATCCACCCTTTACCAAGGCTGCGACTCCGACACCAACAGCGATGATAGGGATCAGCGGAAATACCATAATACTGCCTCCTGATGCTCGTGGTTCCCGCGTTCAGATTTCGATGACGTAATCCGGTTCCTGGAGCTTGCGCTTGAAGGTCTCGAAGTCGTCCAGCGGGTTCTGCTGGATGATGCCCAGGATCCCGCTCAGCACTGCGACAAGCTGCTCGTTATCGCCTGTGGCGGTTGCGTGGCGCAGAGCGGTGAAGAGCTCGTCCAGCGCGGCGCGGCGCTCGGCGAAGCGGTTCCCGAAGTGGGCGAGGATAACATCCCGCTCGGCCTCGATGCGGGCAAGCAGAACATCGCGTTTGGCGTCGATTTCCCGCCGTTTGGTACTCTCTTCCTGCAGGGTTCTCAGGTAGGCGCAAATACCGTCGATAGTGACTGGAATGGCATTCACGGCGACAGCAGCGGCGACGGCCATGCTTCTCGAACCTCCATGATAATTCGGGATCAAGGTGCTACAAGGTATTATATGTTCTCTCTCCGGCGTTGAGTCAACCAGCGCTCCTCGCTTGACTCGACTGTACCGCTAAACTATTCTGCCAGACATAACGGCCCGCATCCGGGCATGTTTCTGTACCCCCAATCCCATATCTGAAGGAGGCCCGGCATGGCCCTCAGCCTGAATCACGTTCACCTGAAGTCGCCCGACCCGCACGCTACGGCCCAGTTCTACATCGACACCCTGGGCGCGACCAAAATCGCCGACGTGGGCGAGATCGGCGTCCGGCTCGACCTGCACGGCCTGACGCTCAACGTCACCAGACACATCGAGACGCAGACCCGCGAGCAGAAGTACGGCATTGAACACATCGCCATTGACGCCGATGACATCCAGGGCATGATAGATATGCTCAAAGCCAACGGCGCCACGATTCTGGAAGAAGCCAATGTATCCGGCGACCGCCGAGTGGTCTTCTTCGAAGGCCCCGACGGAGTGCAACTGGAGTTTATTGAGAAAAAATAGGGAGAAAAAGTAGGGGACGAAAACCAAGGACGCTCCCGATCCGGGTTTCCAGTGATGCATAGGGGGCAATTCTGAACGATAAGCGATAAAGGAGACCGCGATGATTTACGAGTCCCGAATCTACAAGGCTGTCCCCGGCAGGCTGCCCGACATCAACGCCCGTTTCGCCAACCACACCGTGGGCTTCTTCAAGCAGTACGAGATCGGGATGCTGGGCTTCTGGACCGACGAGATCGGAGTCAGCAACCAGCTCACCTATATCCTGAGCTTCGAGAGCGCGGCCGACCGGGCCGAGAAATGGGCCGCGTTCCAGTCGGATAAGGCCTGGGCCGAGGTGCGCGCCGAGACCGAGGCCAACGGCCCCATCGTGGCCCAGGTGCTCAACTCCCTGATGAGCCTCACGCCCTACTCGCCGGAACCGGGGTTCAAGACGGCAGTGCAGGAGCTGCGCATCTACGACGCCATGCCCGGCAAGCTGCCCGACCTGCACAACCGTTTCAAGAATCACACTATGGGGCTGTTCGAGAAGCACGGCATCGAGAACGTGGCCTACTGGACAGAAGACATCGGCGTCAGCAACCGCCTGGTCTATATGCTGGGATACCCCGACCTGGGAGCTCGCGAGAAAAGCTGGGCAGCGTTCCAGGCCGATCCGGACTGGCAGAAGGCCCGCGCCGCCTCCGAAGAGAACGGCTCGCTGGTGCGCGTGTCTACCCACTCGATCCTGCGCCCCACCCCGTATTCGCCGCGCTAGGCACGGGCGCTGCCGGCGCATACGGTACAGTAGTCCGCTCCTTCTGCCTATCGGAGGGAGCGGATCGGCATCCTGGTAGGATACAATGAAGCCGGAAGAGCAAAGGCCGGAACAGAACCCACGAACTCAAGAAGATAGAGATTCCATTTGGAGCATACCGCTAGCCTGGCGGGCACTGTATTTTGGCCTGTTCACGGTATACGCCGTCACGGGCGTTGGTTTCCTGTTGTGGTACGAAACCTTCGAGCGAATGGCGGATACCTGGCCGGAGACAATTTATTCGATAACGCAGGGCATTGGCGTCACCACCGTCGGCGCCGCCGGACTGGCCCTGCTGACGATTGAGGGGCCGCAGACGATTATGGTAGTAGCACACTATTTGAGAAAAAAACTGATCGAGCCTTTGGAAGAACGTCGCAGGCAGGAAGCGGAACAACGCAGGCAGGAGGCGGAACAGCGCAGTCAACGAGCTCGCGAAGAAGCATTGGCCGAAGGCCGCGCTGAGGGCCGCGCCGAGGGCGAGGCGCAGAATCAGGCCGCATGGGTCGCCTGGAACGAGCGCCGAATGCGGGCTATGGACAACGGCGAACCCTTCGACGAACCGCCGCCGGGAACAACCTCAACCGAAGGTGGGTGATTGGGCGTTATGGATGTGCAGAAGCTGCGCGACGAGATTCCCGCCCTGCGAAACCTGACCTACATGAACACCGGCTGGTCGGGGCCGCCGCCTCGCTGCGCCGTGGAGGCGATGCAGAAACGCGCGGCGCTGGAGGCGGAAGAGGGGCCGACTACCCCAGGCGTTTATGAGAGCGGCCGCGAAATTCAGGAAGAGGCCCGCCGCTCCGCCGCCCGTCTACTGGGCGCCAATGTCGATGAGACGCTGATTACCCGCAATACCACCGAGGGCTTGAACATCGTCCTCAGCGGCCTCGACTGGCGCGAGGGCGACGAGATAATCACCTGTAACCTGGAGCATGGCTCGGTGCTTTCGCCAAGCTGGCACATCGCCCGCCGCTACGGCGTCAGGGTCAGGGTGGTCTCGCTGTCTCCGCGCGATTCCCACGATGCCATCATCGGCAAGTTCGAGGCGGCTCTGACCGGGCGCACCCGGCTGATTTTCGTCAGCCACATCCAGTATTCCACCGGCCTGCGCATGCCCGCCGCCGAGCTTTGCCGCCTGGCCCATGAGCGCGGGGCGGAGATATTGCTGGACGGAGCGCAGACCGGGGGCCACATCGCCCTGGACGTTCACCGCGACGGCTTCGACTACTACTCTATCCCCGGTCAGAAGTGGGCGCTGGGTTATGAGGGCGTCGGCGCCCTGTACATCCGCGGCGATCTGATAGAGCGGGTGCATCCGGCGCACACCGGAGGGCGCGCGGTAATCCAGGAAGGCGAGCCGGGAGCACCGGACAGCTACCGCATCAACTCGGCGGGCATGGAAAAGTTCCTGGGCGGCTCCGCCAGCGCGCCTTTGCAGGCCGCCTTCGTGGAAGCAGTCCGCTTCATCGAGAGCGTGGGGGCGGCGGAAATCGAGGCCCGCAACTTGACGCTGGCAGCGCGGCTCAAGTCGCGCCTAGCCGAAGCAGCCGCCGTCAACGTCCTCTCGCCAATGGAAGATGACGCAGCATCCTCTGGGCTGGTGTCTTTTGCCATCGCCGGGCGCTCCCCCGATTCGGTGGTGGAGCGACTCTGGCGGGAGCATCGCATCGTCGTGCGGCAAGTCCACTATCCCGAGCTGGTTCGCGCTTCGCTGCACTTCTTCAACACCGAAGAAGAGGCGGACAGGCTGGCTCAGGCCGTAGCGGAACTGGATTAGTCCAGCACCCCCGACCTGAAAAACGAGGGCGGGTATTTCTCCAGCCACCATCGGGCTATTTCGTCGCGGCGAGCGAACCACACGCCAGGCATCCGGCGCGCGTACTGCAGGAAGCGCTCGATGGCGCGGGAGCGGGCCGGGCGCCCGGCGATGCGGCAGTGCAGCCCCACCGACATCATCCTGGGGTGGGTTCGCCCTTCCTCATACAGCGCGTCGAAGGTGTCTTTCAGGTACTCGTAGAACGCCCCCACGCTCGACAGCCCGCCGCGCCAAAAGCGGGCGTCGTTGGTCTCCATGCTGTATGGCACCACCAGCCACGGCATATCGCTGCCATCGGCGCCACTGACTGTGGCGTAATAGGGCAGGTCGTCGTTCATGCCCATGCTGTCGTAGATGAAACCGCCGTGATCGGCAATGAGCTGACGCGTGTTCAGGCTGGGGCCGTAGCGGGTGAACCAACCTACTGTGCGTTCCCCCGTGGTGCGCTCCAGCGACTCGACGGCGCGGGCGATGGACTGCCGTTCCTCGTCCCGCTGCATCGAGTGATACTCCTCCCATCGGTAGCCGTGGCCGCAGACCTCGTGTCCGGCGGCGGGAATCTCCCGCGCCGCCTCGGGGTTGCGCTCCAGCGCCAGAGCGCAGCAGAAAAAGGTGGACTTTACGTCGTATCGGTGGAACATATCCATCAGGCGCCACACCCCGACGCGGCTGCCGTACTCGAAGAAGGACTCGTTGTTCAGGTCGCGTTCGCCCGCCGGAACCGGCGACGGCACCTCGTTGTTGGTTTCGTGGTGCGGGTCGCCGTCGAGCGCGCTGCGTTCCGCTCCTTCCTCATAGTTCACCACCAGGGACACCGCTATCCGCGCCCCGCCGGGCCACTGGATCTGCGGCGTGTTCCTGCCGTAGCCGACCAGGTCTCTCTGCATCTTCTCTCTCCGGGATATTTTGGGGCCGCGTTTCCCCTATAATACCTGAAACCCTTATCGCTCCCTGGGAGAACAGCATGAGTCTCGTCTCCGACCTGGTCTATCAACTGAAGGGGATGGCCGACCCGGTGATTTCGCCCGACGGCAGACGGCTGGCGTATACGCTGTCGTGGGTGGAGGGAACCGGCGAAACGGCGGAGAGCCGTTCCCGCCTGATGCTGACCGCTCCGGGGCAGAACGGCGGCAGGGAGTTCACGCAGGGCAGCGTCGATGGAGCGGCCCGGTTCTCTCCCGGCGGCAGTCTGTTGGCCTTCCTCAGGGCGCGGCAGTCCGGCGAGCCGCGACAGATCTGGGTCATGGACGCCGGCGGGGGAGAGGCGAGGCAGTTGACTAATGCTCCCAAAGGCGTGGAAGACTTCGCATGGGCGCCCGACGGCGCCCGCATCGTCTACTGCGCCGACACCGAGCCGGCGGCGGGCGCGGCGGCAGGCAGCCAGCCCGGCGGCCCCAGGCCCGTCGAGGTTAACCGCATCCGCTACCGCCACGACCTCCAGGGATGGCGCGGCGACGCGCACTGCCACCTGTTCGTTGCGGAGCTGGAATCGGGAGAGGCTGCGCAGATAACGCAGGGCGACTGGGACGACTACGGCCCGGTCTGGTCGCCCGACGGGAAGCGGATCGCTTTCATCTCCGGGCGGCGCGACGACCGCGACATTCGCGCTCTGACCGAAGTTTACGTAGTCAACGCCGGCGGAGGCGAGGCCGAGATATGGTCGGCCGGACTGTACAGCGTCGGCGCGGCGGCCTGGTCTCCCGACTCGCGCCGGCTGGTTGCAGTGGGCTCCGAAGACCCGGCGGGCATGGTACTTTGGCAGGGCTGGCTGTACATCCTGGAACCGGGCCGGGAACCCCGGCGCATCACCGGCGACGCCCAGCGCCCGGTCTTGGGCGCTGGCCCGGGCGCGGCCAGGCAGCCCGAAATCCGCTGGGCGGAAGACGGGCGCATCATCTTCCTTGCGGAGCGCCACGGCGAGAGCTATATCTGCCAGGCCACGGCGGAAGGTGGCGAGGCCGTCCGGTTGTGGGGCGGCGGACGGCTGGCCTCGGGCCTGTCGCTGGACGGCCCAGCCCTTCGGGCGGTGGTGGCGTCTTCGCCTCCCTGCTCGCCGTCGGAAATTCACGCGGTGAACCTGGCCGACCCCGGCGCCCAGGCGCTGACCGACCCCAACGCCGGTTTCCTTTCGAGGCAGCCGCCTGCGACGCTGGAGAAGTTCACGCTCCGGCGGGGCGGGTTCGACATCGAGGCCCGGCTGTGGTTCCCGCCCTCGTTCGACCCCGGCGGAAGCTATCCGCTCGTTCTCGACATCCACGGCGGGCCCAATGGGGCGTTCTACGATTCCTACGCGCCATGGCAGCAGGCGCTGGCCGCCTCGGGATACCTGACGCTGGCGGTCAACCCGCGTGGGTCTTCCACCTACGGCGAAGAGTTCATGCGGGCGGTGCTGGACGACTGGGGCGGCGAAGACTACCTGGACCTGTTGGCCGCGCTGGACTGCGTTTGCCAGCGGGATTACGTGGACGGCGGGCGGTTGGGCATCCACGGCTACAGCTACGGCGGGTATATGACCGGCTGGGCCATCGGGCACACCGGGCGTTTCGGCGCGGCGGTGCTCGGCGCACCCTGCACCAACCTGTATACCATGTATGGCACATCCGACATCGGCGTGAGCTTCGGAGAATCGCAGTGGGGCGCGTCGGTGATGGACGAGCCGGAAAAGCTGCTGGCGCGCTCGCCCATCAGCTTCGCCGGGAACGTTACCACCCCCGCGCTTCTGCTGCATGGGGAGTCGGACTTCCGCTGCCCCATAGCGCAGAGCGAAGAATACTTCGTGGCTTTGAAGCGGCAGGGCAAGGCGGTGGAGTTTGTGCGATTCCCCAACAGCAACCACGCCTTCCTCCGCACCGGCCACCCCCGGATGCGAGAGGAATATCTGTCGCGGATGATCCGCTGGTTCGACGACTGGCTCGGGTAAAGGAGGCTGCTAATCAATTGCGGCGCCACGCCGGTAACGGCTGCTGACAGCCCGCCGCCCGCCTGTCGCGATATTCAGCCGCCCCGAGTTCTACGCGAAGCCTGACTGCGCTCAGTCGCTTGACCCTCGTCCGGAGCGACACCCTCCAAGTCTACGCGAAGGTTGACTGCGACCCGCCGGAGCGGCGGCGACGGGGAGCGCGCCGGAAGGTGCCTTCCGGCGCCAGGCGGGGGTACTCGGCCTGCCTGCCCGCCAGCAGCTCTTCGATGGTAAGTATCTGGATGCGGGGATACCGGGCGTCCGGGAAGTGCTTCGGCGTATAGAACCCGGCCGCCGTCGCTTCCGCCTCCATCTGTCGGGTGGGCGGCTGGAGGGTGATGAACAGGCCGATTTCCGCCCTCTCCCGCTCCATGTCGCCTTTCAGGGCGGCAATCTGGCCGCGGTTGACGTGGCCGCTCTTCACCTGCACCACAACGCGCCTGGCCTTGCCGCTGTTGTCGTCGAAGAAGTTGATGTAGCCGTCGATGCCGGAGTCGGCGCCCTTCCTGCGTTCCCTGGCCGGGCGGGCGTCGACCAGGCCCAGGGCCCACCACTCGAACTGGTATCGGCCCGAATTCTCGCTGTCGGCGGCGAGGGCCTGCGCGCTGGCTACGTCCTGAGGCTGGCCCAGCACCTCATAGGGCCGCAGATCGTCCTTGAAGGCGTCGCTCAGCCGGTGGCGAATCAGCGTGATGGCGATGTGGGTAATGTCGATGCCTATCCAGCGCCGGTTGAGCCGCTCGGCGGCGGCGATGGCCGTGCCGCAGCCGCAGAAAGGGTCCAGCACCACATCGCCCTCGCTGCTGCTGGCGCTGATGATGCGCTCCAGCAGGGCCTCCGGCTTCTGCGTCGGGTAGCCCAGGCGCTCATTACCCGTAACGGGTTGAATGTCAAGGAACAAGTCTCTCGGTGCCATACCCTTTGATTCGTCCAGATACACCTTGCGTCGAGGTATCTGCCCGTTTGGCGGCCAATAGATTAGCCCCGCAGAGTCCATTTCTTCCAGTCTTTCCAGCGGGAACCGCCAACGGTCTGTGATACCCCGCCAAGTGTAATCGTAGCCGCCTCCGGCCAACGTGCGCCCGTGCAGGGGCGCGGTTGTATACCTTCCCCGCTCATCAGAGTTACGGTAAGCTGCCCCCAAATAGGCGCCGGAGAACGGTTCTCTTGCTTCACCAGTCCATCTGTAATGCTCGCTCTTGCTGTAAAAAAGCAGGGAATCATGGACCCGCCCGTATCGCTTGGCATCATTGTGGCGGCCATACCGTTGCCAGATGATTTCGTTCTTGAAGTTTTCGGCCCCGAACACCGAATCCATGAGCAGTTTGAGGTAGTGGCTGGCGGTGGGGTCGCAGTGGAGGTAGATGCTGCCGGTGTCTTTGAGGACGCGGCGGAGCTCGACCATGCGCTGGGACATCATGGTCAGGTAGGCCATCATATCGTTGTCGCCGAGGAAGGAGCGCATGGCCTGGAGCAGGTCGGGCAACTTGCCGGGGGCGCCGGCGACCACGTCCCGATAGGCCGCTTCGGAATCGAGGTTCCAGCGCCAGGAGTCCTCGAAGGCGGTGATCTGGGCGGCGGACTGCTGGCCGCTCTTCTCCTGGAACAGCACGTTGTAGCTGGCGTTGGAGTTGAAGGGCGGGTCGAGGTAGATCAGGTCAACGCTGGCGTCGGCAATGTGGCTGCGCAGGATGTCGAGGTTGTCGCCGAAGTAGAGCCGGTTTTTCCAGTCAGAGGAGGTCATTGGAACCTCGGCGGCGGATGGTATCAGGCGGCCAGCGGGCGCGTTACCCGCTCCAGTTCGTCGAGCACTTGGGAGAAGACAGGGAACTGGTGGCGCATGCAGAGTTTCGTAAGGCGCCTCCTCCTGGCCTGTTGCCGGATTGTAGACGCGATGGATGTACTCGTCTCGGTTGTCATGGAAGTTGTGGTACTTCAGCGCCAGATTGCCGCCTTGCACCCAGCCTACGTAGAGATATGAATAGCAACGGACCTGGCGGATGCCAGCGAAGCCTATATGTCGGATATGGTAGAGTTTTTCCACCCTCAATACTGCGTTTCTATGGCAAGACACAGAGCCTCGCAGTTCTAACTCGTTTGCCGGAAGCTCCGTGAACTGGAGGGTGTTGCCGCGGAGGTGGTCAACGAAGGGGTGTTCCTCTAGGCACCGCTCGTGGACGTTTTGGTAGTTGTCCCAACTGTTCCATCCGTGGGGGTCGCGTTGCTTAATAGGGATTGATAGGCGCGATAAGCCGACATCCACGAGAGTATCTCCAGCGTTTCCCACTGGTCATCCCCGGTGGACACCAGCTTCATCATTGCTTCGGATGACATGCCGTATTCCTGTTCGCAGGGCAGGATGCGCCCTTCCAGATCCGCTTTGGCCTCTTCGTAAGTAAAGCGGACTACCGGAATCCTGTACTTTACGCTCATTTCCTTCTCTCCTGTCTCTCCAGGGCGTTGAGGATACCATACGGGGGAATGCCCCTGCCATCCTCTCCCCTGCTCTCCCCTGCGCCTCTACTCCCTGGCGCGGGGCCAGGTGTCGCTCCAGGGGACATCGGGAGGCCGCGGGAGCGCCGAACTTCGTTGATGGTCAGCGCGCCCCGGTCGAGGAGCTGCGACTCGCGGGCGGCGCGGGCGTTTTCGTATTCGGCCAGGGCCTTGATGGAGGAACAGGCGGTAGTTGGCTGTCAAGGTTCACCTCGTGATGAGGCGGTTGTTTTGGACTCGCTCCCTCGCTATCTGAGCGTATTCCTCGCTGATGTCATAACCGACATACCGGCGCCCGGCCAGAATGGCGGCCTCTGCGGTGGTGCCGGAACCAATGAACGGATCGAGCACCACATCTCCCACGAAGGAGTAAAGGTGAATGAGGCGCAAAGGCAGTTCCACGGGGAAGGGCGCGGGATGCCTGGATCGCTTCGCGCTTGCCGCCGGGAACCGCCAGATGCTCTTGGTGCTTTCCAGGAAGTCATCCCGCCCGATGCTGTTCTGTTTGACGGGATGTCGCTTGAACGTTCCCTTGCAGAACACCAGGATGTACTCGTGAACATCCCTCAGAACGGGGTTGCTGGACGATTGCCAGCTACCCCAGGCACAGGAAACACCGGCGCTGGCCCCTTTGTCCCATATAATCTCCCCTCTCATGTAGAAGCCGCAGTCGTGGGCTATCTGTGTGAGATAAAGATGCAGCGGGATGTAGGGACTGCGGCCCAGGTTCGCCACGTTGACGCAAGCCCGTCCGCCTTCTACCAGAACCCTGTAAACCTCGTTCATTACACCCGCAAGCAAGTCCTTGTATTCCGCCAAAGTCAGGTCTGCGTCGTATTCTTTGCCTACATTGTAGGGCGGGGATGTAATCATCAGGTGGACGGAGTTATCGGGCAGATGGTGCATATCCCGGCTGTCGGCGCAGTGAATCAAGTCCAGCGAATCTGGCTTATTCTCCGGGGTTTTTCCATGGCCGTTCCTGGGAACCTTCAAGCCCTGGTACAGACGCTGCCCGTAGAACTTACTGGCGTCATGGCCGATTCTGCCGGCTACACCGAAGGCGGACGTTTCGGTCCGCTTTACAGGCTGCCCCATAACTCGATCCATCGCATGTATAGTTCACATTCACTTAGTGGCGACGTATCCCGGCTCCACTCTATATTCATGCTCTGTGTGCTGTGATGATTCAGAAGCTGCCGCATCGCTTCTAGGGATAGTTCAACACCACGCGGGTTGGTTCCCCTCGGAGGGACCTTGGTGTATTCGTCAATACCCAGCGAGTCCAGAACCTCGATCTGTGCGCTCTGGGGAATCAGGGAAAGGGCGCCTGTCTTACCCCACAGGATGCGGACGAACACCATATCGCTGCCCGGGGAATAATCGTCCAGGAAAGCGTCTACAGAGTCCCAATCAACCGTCCAGGTCAGTTTGACACCGCTCAAGCCGCCTTTCTTGGTCTTGATCGATACCGGGTTTCCATCCACCAGAACATCCAACTCAGGGGATACAGTTGATGGGAACTCGATCTTGTCGTAGCCGTAGACGTACATGAAGAGGGCTGTCAGCACACGCTCCCTGGCGGAGCCGACTTCCATGCCCAACTTTTTCCCCCTCCGGTTTTCCAACTCGACCATATCGAACAACCCTGGGAGCAAGCGAATAATGCGCTCCCGATATGGCGGAGCGAAAAGCTCGCCTCCAAAGGCCGTTACAACACCTCCTGGCTCTCCTAGCTTTCCGGGGCGTAAGGATACCATACGGGAGAATGCCCCTGCCATTGTCCTCCTGCTCTCCCTTGCGCCTCTACCCCCCGGCGCGGGGCCAGGTGTCGCCCCAGGGGACGTCGGGGAGGCCGCGGGAGCGTCGAACTTCGTTGATGGTCAGAACGCCCCGGTCGAGGAGCTGCGACTCGCGGGCGGCGCGGGCGTTTTCGTCTTCGGCCAGGGCCTCGACGGAGGAGAGGTCGAACTCCATTTCCAGGCCGTCGTAGCCCAGCATGGGGAAGAGCTTGCGGGTAACCTGATCGGCCAGGAAGGTCATTTCCGGCACCATGGTGTTGCGCCAGAAGAAGCGCTCGGCGGCGTTGACGTTGGAGAAGGTGGCGCGCTCCATGTCCGACAGCAGTGGGCGAGGCACCCCGAAGGCGCGGCTCACTTCCTCCAGGCTCCAGCGCAGGCCCTGGATGAAGTCCATGTCGCGGTGGCTCAGTCCGAGGGTTTTGATGTCGCGGACGAAGCTGGCCACAGCGGGGCGATGGGCGTTGGCCGGGCCGCGGTATCGAGCTTCCCATCGGCGGTAGAAGTCCTCCACCTCGCCGTCGCTCATGTGCTCGTTGGTCAGCATCACGAAATCGGGCTGGGCCGAGTTGCGCAGAAAGTTGCGGTTGAAGCGCAGGCCGTCTCTGCCCATGTCTATCGCCAGCCGGGAAGGGGCCACCGGCGACAGGCCGGCGTACTCTTCCAGGGGGTTGAAGTAGCGGAACCACACCACCTCGTCGGGCGTCAGCGCCACCATGCGGCTGCGGCCGTGGTATACGAAGCCGCGGATGTATTGGTCCCGGTCGGGCACGATGGACATGCGGTCGGGGCGCAGGGGCCACAGCTCGGGGCTGCCGTCGGCGTCGCGGTCGAGCATCCAGTAGGCGGCCCCCCAGAGGTTGAGGTAGATCTCGGTGGCGCGCCACAGGTCGGCGCGGGTGTGCCACGGGTTGACCCGTTCGAGGAGCCGCTGCGCCGGGTGTCCCGTGCCGACGGGAAGGCGCTGCCCGCCGGTCTCCGGGCTCCGGCGGCGGTAGACGATCACCGGCGGGCGGCCAAGGGCGTCGGCCCGGATGCGTATGGCCGAATATACCGGGGTGGACGTTGCGTAGTAATCGCCGTATCCGGTTTGGCTCCAGCCCTCTCCCGCGCCCGTCAGGACGCTGAAGCCGTCCACGTCGGCCATGGCTGCTCCCCCGGCCTTTGCCCTTGCCGCAGAAACGGGTGAGTCGGCAGGGTCTTTGCGCCAGGGCAGCCGCAGGGCCAGTTTCTGCATCATGTCTGCAACCTCTCTGAAACCCCGCGTCTGAAACTTGCGGTTGGGGTTTCCCCGGAATAATTGCTTTTGCCGCCGGCAGGGGTGAGCGAAGAAGGCCCCTACGTCCAGATGCGGGGACGGCTGGCCGGCGCGTGAAATGCGAGCATCAGGGCATCGGCTTTGTCGGGAGACGGCAGGCCCCGCTTGCGCATTTCGTCTTTGCTTTCCAGCTTCATCTGGCCGTCGCTTTCGTAGCTGTAGCGCAGGGCGGCGAGCTCTCCGATGAGCTGGCTGTCGTCGGGGATGCTGATGCGCCCTGTGGCGAAGCGCTCGCGCAGAGTCCAGTAGCCCTCGGCGCGCAGGTTGGCGAAGGCGCGGCTCTGCCTGGCCTTCCGGGCCACGTTGACGCCGCGCACTGGGTGGCCCAGCTCCCGCAGGCGGTCGACGACGCCTGCGCCGACGCCGATTTCGTCGACGTAGACCTGGGACGGGCTGCACTCGCGGATGGCGGCGGCAACCCACCCGGCAACCTGCATGGTGTCCATCTGGCGAAGAACGCGGATGTCCTCGACGCTGTCTCCGCGCCGACGCAGGATTACGCTGCGGTCGCTGCCGAAGCGGGCGACGTCCACGGCGAGGATGACTTCGCCGGAGCGGGAAGTCTCCAGGCCTGCCGCGGGCGCGGATGCTTCCGGTGCCGGCTCTCGCTTGCGAACCGCGGCCTCAACGTCGCTCAGGCGGAGCAGGGTGTCCTCGCCCTGTTCGGGGAACTCGCCCAGAACGCGGGCCCGGTATACTGGGTTGTCTTCGCCCCATATCTCGCGGCGCTCCTGAACCCAGCGCGGTGTGGTAAGGCCGGGCAAGACGATGCGCCCGGCGCGCACGTTGGGGCTGTCGAGGGCCGAGATGGTGAAGGTGCGGTAGATGCCGCGCTCTTCGTAGAAGGCCCGTCGGAAGGCTCCGGTCATGGTCGTGGGGTTGCCGATGAGCAGAAGCAGCGGGTCGGCCGAGGTCATCACCGACTCGATGGCCTCGAAGATCTCTTCGCCGACGCCCTCTGCCTCGTCTACCACGATGAGCATATTGGGGCTGTGGAATCCCTGAAACTGGTCGGCGCTGTCGGCCGACAGCCCCATGGCGTAGCGGTCGTCGGCCAGCTCCCAGCGGGTGTCCAGCATCTTGCCGCCCAGCGTTTCGGCGGCGGGGCGGTAGAGGCGGTGAATCTGCCGCCAGAGGATGTGGCGCACCTGCCGGAAGGTGGGAGCGGTGCTGAGGGCGATGGCGGCCTCCCGATGCGCGTGCATGAACCACAGCACGGCCACGGCGGCGCAGAAGCCCTTGCCCAGCCCGTTGCCGGCCTTGACGGCGACGCGGCGGTTTGCGGTAAGGGCGTTCAGCACATCTTCCTGCTTTTCCCAGAGGCGCACGCCCAGCATATCCCGGGCGAAGGCGACGGGCGACGACAGGGCCGGCGCCTCCGGCCCATCCGCTGCGCGGGCGAGGCCGGCGAGCGGCGCGGTATACTGCGCCGGGGCCTGTTCGTCCGGAACCCGGCGGCGGCGGGGATGTGCGCCGCCGGTCAGGGATTTGCGTTCCGAGGGCCATGCTCCATAACGGCGGGCCGAGGCAATGCCCCGGGCATGGGCGGGCTGAAGAGATACCCGCAGTCGCGGCAGCGATAAACGTCGTTGTCCTCCTCTCGTTTCTTGTCCAGTATGAGCAGTCTTGGCGATAGACAGCGTCGGCATTCCGGCTTTCTCAACTCTCACTCTTCCATGCTTGCTCTCCGGCGGCGGAGCGGCTGGCTCCGGCCCGAAGGCCAACCGAACCTTTGTTCCATAATATTATGGATGCGCTACGGGGTAACGCAAGGGAGCGGTGTCAGCGAATTCCTGCGCCGACAAAGGCTGCCGGAGGGGGCGGCGCAGTGGGGCCGCGTTGACCCTTTTTATTCCGGTAGCCTACAATCTGGCAAAATACCGTCATAATGCCGTTTGCCGTCCGGCGCGCCTCGATCGCACCGGCGGCGGCGGACGAGGAGGGCGAGATGGCCCACGAGGATTATGCCCATCCGGAATATCTGGTCGAGGCCGACTGGCTGGCCGAACACCTGGACGACGCCAATGTGGTGGTGGTGGACTGCGACGTTGACGCCGCCTACAACAGGGGGCACATCCCCGGCTCGGTGGTGGCGCCGGACAACTTCGAGAAGGACCCGGATACCGGCCGGATCCACCTGATGAACCCATCGCAGTTCCAGGCTATGTGCCAACGGCTGGGCATAGGCAACGATACTCTGGTAATCAGCTACGACAATTCCCAGAGCCTTTACGCGGCCCGGCTGTGGTGGGCGCTGAATACCTACGGCCACCGGAACGTTAGGGTTCTGAACGGAGGGTGGCGCGGCTGGATAGAGGGCGGTCACGGCGTTGGGCTGGAACGCCCGGCGCCTGCCGCCGGGGTCAGTTTCACCCCTCGCCGCGATGAGTCGCTGCTGGTCATGGCGGACGAGCTGAAGGAAGCGTGCAGCCTGGAGGGCAGCGTTGTCTGGGACGTGCGCAGCGACGGTGAGTGGGACGGCTCGGAAACGCGCGGCAACAAACGGGCGGGGCATATCCCCGGCGCGGTGCACCTGGAATGGTTCAACGTTATGGACCGCCAGACCCATCGCTTCAGGCCGGCCAGCGAGATTCGCAGGCTGCTGGCCGAAAATGGCATCACCCCCGATAAGAATGTCTACACCTATTGACAGGGCGGCATCCGTGCGGCGCACGGCGTGTTCGTCCTGAAGCTGGTGGGATACAACAGCGCCAAAAACTACGACGCCTCTATGGGAGAGTGGGCAAACCGTGAAGATACCCCGCTGGAGGTATGAGGTAAATGGCGCAGATTCAGCAGCGGAAATGACGGAGCGGCGGCTGATGATTCAACAATCGCGGCCTTGCCCGGACGTCAGGAGATTGACCAGATGAAACGATGCGCCCTGTTCATTCTGCTGCTGACGGCCGTTGCGGGAACCATGTCATGCTTTATCGGCGGGTCAGCGCCGGAAGGCCCGGCGGCGCTTATTCCCGATGGCGCGCATTCCGTGGTGCTGGCCGATGTCAGCCAGGCCGCGCTCAACCGCACCGACCTGCCCCCAAGCCTTGAACGCCGCGCGTCGAACCTGGACGACTACGGCGATGTTCGCCAGCAGGCGGCAGTTTCGCTGGCATCAGGCGAGGTGACGATTACCAGGGGCGACTTTGCTTTCGACGACATCAGAGAAGCCCTGGGCGAGGACGGTTACGACGAGACAGAGTACCGGGGATACAGTTTTTGGGAGTCGTCCGGCGGCAGCCGGGTCACAGCCCTGCTGGACGACGACGGTTTTCTCATCGATGGGGGCCCGGACGCCGTGGCCGAGGTGCTGCGAAACCGCAAGCGCGATTCCGGGCTGCTGTGGAACGACGACGAAGGGGAATTGAACCGGGCCATGGATCTGGCCGGCGAGGGGCTGGTTACGCTGGCCTCCAGGCATTGCGGTCTGGACGATAACCGGGGCTGCAGCGCCGTCGCCTGGGCTTTCTCTCGAGATGAGGAGCGCCGCACCGTTATCGAGGGCGCCGCTGCAATCTTGTTCAGAAGCGTCCCTGAGGCCAACTCGGCGATGCCGATAATCGAGCAGGCCATCGACGCCCACCCGATTATGACGCTGACGGAAATTGGAATGACCGGCGCCACCGTTATTCTGAAGACGGATATTGACCGCGACCAGTTCTCCAGCCTGGAATTGCCGGTCAGCCTGAGGCGGCAGTAAAGAGCGGGGCCGCCCGAACTGCCGGGACGCCCCGCAACTGTCTCCCATCGACGGCGAGGCCCGCTCGCGCAAGCGGGCCGGTATCAGCGCCGTCTGTTTCCGCTGGCCAGGCTGCCCAGGCGATTCTACAGGGGCAGAGACACTACCTGGCGGGTCTGGGAGCTGCGGGTTACCGCCTCGGTGAACTCCATGTAGTGTACGCCCACCTCGAAGGGTGTGCGGGTGATGCGCTCCCGGCCGCGGATGGCGTTGCAGAACTCTTCTTCGACACGCCAGCGGGCCTGGCTTTCCGGCGGGTTGGGGATTTCCTCCATGGAGCTGTCGCCGCGCCGCCCGCCGTATACGTTCAAGGCGGAGTCGACGCGCAGGGTGCCCTCGCTGCCGTAGATCCAGACCTCGCTGCCGGGGCCGAAGCCGGTAATTGCGCTGAAGCGCATGTTGGCCTGGGCGCCGCTGGACAGGTCGGCCAGAATGTCAACGTGGTCGGGGATGGTCACGGGCACGAGGCTCCCGTCTTCGTCGCGGCGCTGCCGGACGTTCACCCTGGTGTTGGCCATGACGCGGGTGGCGGGGCCGACCCAGCGAATCATGGCCTCGTACCAGATGCCCATGTTCAGGATGTTGTAACCGCTCAGGTCGCGATCGTTGCGCCAGTGCATCGGGCCGTTTGTGTCGGCGAACCCCGGCGTCAGCGACTGAAGGGACACCGCCAGCGGGTCGCCAACGTAGCCCTCGGCAATCTTCCGGATAAGCAGGTTGTCCACCCGGAAGGTCAGGGGCGATGGGACAATCTGGGCCGCCAGGCCGGGGCGCGCCCGCGACGCCTCCAGCATCTCCCGCGCCTCGGCGGCCGTCGCCGCCATCCGCGCTTCGGTGAGCACGTGCTTGCCTGCTTCCAGCGCGGCGATGGTCAGGGTGCGGTGCATATAGGGCCAGGTGCCGATGCACACGGCGTTGATGGAATCGTCCTCCAGCAGTTCCTGCCAACTGTCGTACACCGTGGGGATATTGAACTGGTCGGCCACTGCCCGCCCCGACTCGCGGGAGCGGTTAGCCACCGCTACGATCTCCACGCCGTCGACCTGGCGGAAACCGGGAATGTGCCGGTCGCGGGTGTTGCGTCCCGCGCCGATAAGCCCGATCCGGATACCTTCATTCGCCATAATGCCACTCTCCCGTATTATGATTTATTGACGCTTGCAACGCCTTCCTCTCTTAACCCTGCCCGCGCGCGGCGCCAGTGCATATGGGCCTATTTCGACGACCTCGATGTTCCTTAAGCCTGCCCGCGCGCGGCGCCAGTTCCTCGGCCACCGGGTCGACCACCAGCAGGAATTCCTGGAGCGCGTTGGCGCCGATTAGAGGGTCGGTGTCATCATCGCCGAATATGACGCGCATGGGACTCTCGGAGCCGTTGATGACCAGCATAGCCAGCCCGACGCTGCGGTCAACGACGCCGCCGTCGGCCTGCTCGAAGGGAAGGACAAAACGCTTTGCTATGCCGAGCCGCTCCAGCATACTGCGGGGGAACATCGAGTAGGACGCGCCGGTATCCACCAGAGCATCCACCGTCTCCATGCGCTCGCCGTCGGCGCTCCACACCCCGACGGGCCAGGCGAACTCCCCCATGTTGTCTCCCTTTATACATGCCCGGTTTATACATGCGGTTTATACATGCCCGGCGCATGTCTACCAGCGCGAAACGGAGAGAGACGCTGGAGATTCCGATACCCTCCCCGGCATTCCGAAGCTGTTGGAACTGGGCTGGCGCTCTGCGCTACAGCGGCAATGCCACGGTCTGGCCGGTCTGGGAGCTGCGGGTAACGGCCTCGGTGAACTCCATGTACTGGACGCCGATGTCGAAGGGGGTGTGGGTCACAGGCTCCAGGCCGCGGATGGCGTTGCAGAACTCCTCTTCCACGCGCCACTTGCCGCGGTTCGTAACGGGCAGATCAGACAGGGCCTCATCGCCGCGCTTGCCGCCCAGCGCCCTGTTGAAGGGCGGGCCTTGCAGGCTGATGGTGCCGTCGGAGCCGAAAATCCAGAGGTCAGAGCCGGTCTGGAGCCCGGTGACCGCGCTCCAACTGAAATCGGCGGCTGCCCCGCAGCCCATCTCGGCCAGCACGTTCACGTGGTCGGGCACCGTTACCGCCCGCATCACTCCGTTCTCGTCGGGGCGGCGGTTGGCGAAAGTGCGGGTCATGGCCGAGACTTTCGTGGCCGGGCCAACGTAGCGCATAATCGTCTCATACCAGATACCCATGCCCAGGATGTTGTATCCGCTCAGAGTGCGGTCCTGGCGCCAGTGTATAGGCGAGTCTGTCTCGATGAAGGTATCGGCTCGGTTGGCCCGCCCGTGGTAGTCGCAGACCCGCAGGCGGACGGCCAGGATGTCGCCCAGGTAGCCGCTGCCGATGTGCTCGATGACGGTGTTGTCGACTTCCAGTGTCTGCGGCGCAGGGACAATCTGCGTCACCAGGTCGGGATGCAGGCGGCTGGCGTCCAGCATTTCGTGGGCCTCGTCGGCGTTCATCGCCATACGGGCCTCGGTCAGCACGTGCTTGCCCGCCGACAGCGCCGCGATGACCAGGTTGCGGTGCATATAGGGCCATGTGCCGATGCAGACGGCGTCGAGGCTGTCGTCATTGAGCAGGTCTGCCCAGTTGTCGTAGACCCTGGGGATCTCATACTCGCCGGCGATGCGCTCGCCGGATTCGCGGCTGCGGTTGGCAACTGCGGCGATTTCCACATCGCGCTGCTCGCGGAAGCCCGGGATGTGGCGCAGGCGGGTGTTGGCTCCGGCCCCGATCAGGCCTACGCGGATTATTCCGTTTGTCATCAGAAAAGCTCCTCGGAGTATGATGTTCGCAATTCTATCACGGCGGAAATTTCAACACAGACGACGCAGAGAGAGCCGGGAACGCAGGAAGGATTCCCTATATAATTCCCGATGGCCTTTATGCGCTCTGGGGTGATATGTGGGATTTCCGGCGGCCTTGTTTGCTCCGTTTCAAGCCTTCCTGAACGCTCTGTTCTCGGCGCGGGTGCGAGTGGAGGGCGACAGCATGACGCCGACGCTGGAGCATGGGCAGTCGGTGCTGGCGGTGCGGCCCGTATTCCCGTGGAACCGCCTGCAACGGGGCGATGTGGTGGTGCTGGCGCCGCCCGGTCCAACGCCCGGCCTGCCGGAGGGAACGTGGTTCATCAAACGCCTGGCCGGGATGCCCGACGAGGAAATCGTGCTGGAAGAAGGGCGCCTTTACGCCGACGACCTGCTGCTGGCGGAGCTTCCCGCATCGGACAGCCGACGGTCGGGACATTCCGGCGGCGAAAGGCGGCGCGAGTGGTGGAACGGCCCCGACGAGTACTTCGTTTTGGGCGACAACCCGGCCGACAGCCGCGACAGCCGGGCCTTTGGCCCCGTGCCGTCCAGCCGCATCATCGGGCGGGTCTGGCTTATAGTCTGGCCCCCCGGCGCGTGGGGCAAAGCGCGTGGTTGACCTGGGCTTGATCTACGATGTCCACTGGCCCCCCGGCGCGTGGGGCAAAGCGCCCTTCGAGTTGCCCCGCCACAGGGGGTTGGAGCTGGCCCCCCGGCGCGTGGGGCAAAGTGCGCCAGGGTGTTTAACGCAGAGGCAAAATGTAATATCATAGATTGTTGTATCTTTTATTCGCCTGACTTGTGAGAGTTGTTCTTGACTGATTCGAGTTTCCCGCCTGGAGCGCTGATCCGCGACAATCGCTCCATGGTGGGCAGGGTCGTCGCGGGCAGCGGGAGCGCGGAATTCGACGGTAAGACTGTAGACCTTGTAACAGTCGACTTCTGGGGCGAAAAGCAAAGGAGGCCGGCAGACTGGCTTACCTTGCTGGAGCGAAACAGCCCAGAAGCCCTTCTGTATGACCGGCCGGCGGAGCTGGAGCCATGGGCCGGAGAAGCGCCTCTGAAGCTGGTTGCGCTGGCCCTGTATGCCAGCGGGGGAAAGGGTAAGGTCGCCAGCATCCGGCAAAAACTGGATGGGCGTGTCCCCGGGATACACTGGGAAGGCTGGTGGAAGAAGGCCCTGCCGCAGATGAGGGAGCTGCCGGAACACTTCGGCATTGCCAGGGTTGGCAAGGACAGCGAATACAGCCTTCTTACTAGCGTTGATGCCGTTCCCAGCGCAAGTCAGTTGAAACCGCCCAAAACAGCGAAGAAAAAAGGCGCAGATTCTGCCGATTGGAGAAGATGGCTGGAGTCGGGTGCTCCAGTTCAACCCCCGGGACGATTCCCGGCAAGGCAAGTGGCCGACTCCTTTCCCGTCTGGTCGGCTAAATGGTCGGATAAGGCGGTCAATGATGCCCTTTTCCAATTCATGCTGGCCGCAGAGGAATTCCTGTCTTCCGGCAACGCATCCGCCCTGGCCGCTGAGGGCTGGCTGCGGGCCGTGGCTCAGGCCGCTTTGCGCTGGCGCGAAACCGGACAAGGGGATATCAGGGGCTACACTGCGGCGCGAGTCGGCGGAACGCTGGCCCGGCTGTCCAGAGCGACAGGAGACCGGACGCCGCAGGAGTTGCTGCTCCAGGCAGGAGCGCTGGCCGGCGAAGCCGATGCCTGGCGGAGGGGATTCGCAGCCGGGATGTGGGATGCCTTCGATGGCGAGGACGCTCGCGATCTGTATATAGCGTCTTCCGCCGTTTTAGGGCGCCAGGCCCGGAGCGATCTGGCGCGGGAGCTGTTCTTGGCCGCCTTCGGCCCCGATTTTCCGGCTCAGCGCCGCTCTGGGCTGGACCGGCTGCTGGATGCGCTGCCGGCGGGCGAGCGGGAGCAGCTTCTGCGAGAGATCATCATATCCGCCCCCCCGGACGAGAGAGAAAACGTGCTGGATTACGCGGACGGCAGCAGACACTTCGGCGGCGCAGAGCGGCAGGACTTGCGGTTGCTTGCTGCGTTAACGCTGGGTAACGCCCAGTCTGAGTTCGTTGCCGGAGTGTCCAGAGAGATGGCCGATGTTCTGACCCAGCCGGATAAATACAGCGAGCCAGTGCAGGCCGTTTTCCTGGAGGGGGCAATCAGGGCAGAGGCGGCGAATGCCAAAGCTCAACTGGAAGCCCGGAGACTGCAGCAGGTTTATGAAGAGCAAATCGAGCGGGAACGGCAGGAACAGGAGCGGCTCAAACAGCAGGTGCGGGAGCGCAACGCAGACCTGGCTGCAAGGCGGGAAGAATCCCGCCTGGAAATTCGCTGGGATATGCTTATTGCTGTTGGCGAGGTGCTACAGTCGGTATATAGCAGCAGCCCCCCCGAAGAGACGGTTTGTAATGTAGAGGCGGGGTTGCGCCTGGCGCTGAGGGCCGGCGCAGCCGAGACGCTGGATTCGGCGCCCGAAGGCTACGACGCCCGGCTGCATAAGGCAACGGAAGCGTTAACGGAATCCACCCCCGTAAGAGTGATTGCGCCGGGCGTTATAGTCCGCGGAGGAGCTCATGGCGACCGGGTTCTGCTCAAAGCTCACGTCACAAACGAGGTAGGTTAATGGAAATCGTAGGCATCGATTTTGGCACTACCAACGTGCGTATCTCCACTTGGGAGCCTGATGCTCCTGACGCGGGTCTGCCGCAGTCGCGCCTGATTGGCAGGGGCGATACCACCGTCATGCCAGTGGTCATCGCGTTGCGGCGTCAGTCCGGAGGCGGAGTTTCTGTGGTGGTGGGCGAAGACGCCGATTCAATGGAGGATGGGCCAGACACGCTGGTCATACATAACATCAAGCGCTGGGCGCTGTCGGGCGACCCCTATGTGAAATGGCGCTTTGAGGCCACCGGAACGAAGTGGCCCGACTGGTGGAACCAGGAACTGGGATGCGTCGAGATCTGGGGGCAGCACTTCCAGCTTAAAAACCTCGTCGCTGAAATCCTCAAGGAGGCCGTCGGCCGCGCCAGGCTGCCCGAACTGTTCGAATGGCGAGCCGGCTGTCCTGTGCAGGCCGGTTACGACTACCGGGCGATGCTGACCAATGTCCTTTCGGAGATCGCCGGGCAGGGTAGATTGGAATGGGTTGTAGACGAGCCGGTGCTGTTCCTGGCGGCAGCGCAGCGCAACATTGACCCCGACTCCGGCTTCAGGCTTCAGGGCCTGTATCTCGTCTACGACCTGGGAGGGGGTTCCTTCGACTGCGCCCTGGTGGAAGTGCAGGAAACCGGAGAAATGGTCGTGTACGGCGCCGATGGAGATCCGTTGCTTGGCGGCTCCAATATTGACCGGGAACTGAAGGCCAGGCTGGGCGGGGCGGAAAACCTGTTGCGGCTGGCCAAAGAACAAGTGTCGCCGGGTAATCCCAGCGTCCCCTTTGGCGGAAGCGTCGCCCTGACGTGGGCCGATGTTGAGGCGGAGATGAAGAGCGGCAAATTTGTTCAGAGATCGCTCATGGCCCTGCGGGACGCCTATATCAGCGCCAAGTCATTGGAGAAGCGCTACGGCGAAGAATCGGGCGACGGCCCCGGAGACATTATCCTGCATAAGGATGACGACACAGGCGAAGTTCGGTTTGTCCGCCAGCTTGGATACACGGATATGAGCCGGGAAGTAGACGGAGTAATCATGTACGGCGGCCCGACACGCTCACCTTACTTCGCCGAAAACCTGGCCCTCTGGTTCGGGGAAGCCAATGTGATGCAGGCCCGCGACTTGATTGGAGGCGTAACAGATCCGGAACTGACCGGAGTAAGCATGGGCGCCTGTTACTTCCATCAAAAGCAGCATTTCCATGAAGTTCCCAGCAGGCTCCCTTATCAGGTGACGCTGGAAAACTCCCAGACCGGAGAAAGGGTTGCATACCAGCCCCATCAGCATTTCGTAGATTCGTTCCAGCCTTCGGAGCAGTATGAATCGTCGTGGCTGCAGCAGGAGACCCACAACCCACAGAGCTACGAGCTGACTATCGCAAACCCGGATGGGGTAGTGCTGAAGCGTAAGTGCATAGACGGCTACCTGGAGCCGGACGGCAAGCAGCCGGCTACGGGGCTGCGGCTGATCATCGACCGCCTGGGCCCGGTATGCGTGGAGAAGAAGTCGGAAGGCGTTGGCCTGCCCTGGACCAGGAAGGTCACGGTGGTGGAAAACCCGCCCTGGCAGACCGAAGAACAGCGCAAAATGCTGGAAGATCTGCGCCAGAGGCTACGAGAGCGCGAAGAAGCCAGGCGACGACAGACTTCGGCGGCTATTGACCACGCAGACCGGGGTGCATAGCAACTAGCCCTTTGCAGGACACAATGAGAGTGGAGCACTCTGTTACAGGCGCCCCGCATCTGTTTTGGCTGTCTGCCGCGAGGGACCTCTACACCCGCCACAGATCTCCCGTCTGGAAGATTAGGTCGATGCGGCGGACTTCTTCGGCCGGCCAGCCGGCCATCTTCATCCAGTCCTCGAAGTGGGACTGCTCGACGGCCTCGCACTCGGTGAAGAGCTTGCCGCCCGACGTGTCGGCGTAGACTTTGAGGATGGTGGTGCGGCGGTCGGGGCGCCACTTGCTTACGCCGCCGGTATAGGCGCCCAGCTTCTCGCGAAATTGCTCCTCGGTCAGTCCCGATACAGTATGCGTGGCTAGAAACCTGGCCATGCCGACCTCACCTCAACTGCGATTGCTCTCTCTGCATTTCCGGGGGCGGCCGTCAGTCCCGGGGCGGTACGAACGGGTAGGGGATGGGCGGGCCGTTCCGCAGGGGCAGCACTACAGTGGCCGCGCCGGGCATACTCTCGATGCCGTCCTGCGTCTTCATGCCGATTTCCAGGTCGATCAGGCCCATGCCGCCCTTTTCCCGCTTTCCGGTAACGCGCCCCCACATGATCAGCACGTCGCCCGGCACCAGCATGGCGCGATGCTCGAACTGCGCCTTCCACGGCCAGCCGCCCGGCAGCGTCCAGTCCTTCAGGTACTGCGGCGCCACGCTCTGCTTCCACGAGCCGTGCACCAGCAGACTGGGGTTCTTGTCGTGATTCAGGCCAAAGTCCAAATCGTAGTGAATTCGGTGGAAATTCTCTATGGCGGCGCTCCACCGGAACAGGTGCGTAGGCGTGGGGACGTAAATATACTTGGGCAGCTCGTCGCCAACCTCCACGTCCTCGAAGCAGGTTTGCTTCTTGTTGCGCAACTGCTCCGCCGAGGGCTTCTCGTTGTGTTCGAGAATCTGTTCCGGAGTCATCCGGAGCAGTTCTTCCAGGCTTGCGCTCATATTCATGCTCTCTGATCGGGCTGGCGCAGTCTAGCGCCGGATGGAGGACTGGCGGGTAATGCAGAGCAGGTCGCCGTCCTGGTTGGTGTAGCTGGTCTCGATGGTGATGATCAGAAAGGCGCGCCCGTCGCGCCCGGAGCGTTCCCGGATGTCGGAGTACCGGTTCTGGAAAAAAATCTTGTCGCCGA
Organism: Dehalococcoidia bacterium; assembly: GCA_965115955.1. Classification (GTDB taxonomy): domain Bacteria; phylum Chloroflexota; class Dehalococcoidia; order Lucifugimonadales; family UBA3495; genus VXOI01. The sequence goes on from OZ220473.1 coordinate 1,316,503, forward strand.
TGCCGGGGTACTTGTAAATCTCCAACTCGTTGCCCGCGTTCAGCACTCTTACCAGACTGGTGGGCACCGGGGGCAGGGCGCCGGGGCGCTCCACGCTTCCTATCCCGTCGGACTCCGGGTTCTCCTTGAAGGCGCGGGTGATGGGGTCTTCCTGCTCGGGGCGGTGGCGCCCTACCATGTAGCTGACCATGATGGGGGGAGCGATGATGCCGCCGAAGCGTGTGCTCTCGGCAAACTCCTTGTCCCAGTACCGGGGGTCGGGGTCCATCACCGCCTGGGTGAAGCGGCGCAGGTATTCCTCGTCAACGCAGCCCCACGATTCGACCACTTCGCCTTCCACGCCGATCATGGCGCGGACCTCCGGCGTCATGGCCGATTCGGTGTCTTGCCGGGGCTGCTGCGTCATGGCCGTCTCCTCTTAACCTGGCGAAGGGGTGGCGAAGCGAAGGAACATTGATGGGGAAAGCCTACCCCAGCCCCGCAGGTTAGTCAACCGGGTCTGTCCAGCCGGGTCTGTCCAGCCGGGTCTGTCCAGCCGGGTCTGTCCAGCCGGGTCTGTCCAGCCGGGTCTGTCCAGCCGGGTCCGACAGACAGGGGGGCTCGATGCCGGAGGAAAGCATCCTTGCCGGGTTCCCGCTTACACTGTCGGTTGGCCCAACCCGCCGCAGGGGGCAGGAACCGCCTCGTCCTCGCCGGGCCAGGGGGGCGTCGTGTGGCACAGGAAGCGCAGGGAGGCGCCCGGGTCGGCGGTGAACTGGAAGCGCCAGCCGGCGGGGATGACCAGCGCATCGCCCGGCGATACATCCTGCGGCGGGACGGATGCGGCTCTGGCGTCCGGCGGGCAGCGCCAGACGCGGCCCCAGCCCTCCAGGATGTACCATATCTCTTCCACCGTGCGATGATGCACTGGGCGCGAGACCTGGCCGGCGGGGAGCGTTACCTCGACCATGCTGCTTCTGGAGGCCCGATGGCGTCGGTCGGCCAGCAGGCGTATCTCCGACCCGTCGGGCGCCGCCGCGTCGGGGTGGACGGCCCGTCGCGACAGCGGGAGCGGCGGAGTTCTGCCCGTCGCGTTCCCGGAATCAGCCGGAAGTCCGCTTTCTCTCACGCCGTCTCTGCGTCTGCGAGGCCGATCAGGATGTCGCCGGCTTGCGGCCCTTGCGCTCCAGGAAATCGGCGAACCCCTCCTCGACGGTCAGGCCTCGGAAGCGGCCCTGCCGCGCCTCGATCTCGGTCCAGAACTGTTCCTCCAGCGAGTTGCCGGTATGCTCAATCAGGAGCTGCTTGATGTTGTTGACGCCCTCCGGCCGGTTTTTGGCGATGCCGGCGGCGACTTCGATGGTCTTGTCCATCAGGTTTTCCGAGGGAACCAGGTGATTGAGCAGGCCGATATGATAGGCTTCGTCGGCGAAGACCTCGCGGCCGCTGTAGAGCAGTTCCTTGGCCTTGCCCCATCCCACCAGCGTCGGCAGGCTCCAGGTGGCGTTGAGCTGGCCGTAGTTGACGGCCAGGAAGCGAAAGCTGCTCTTCTCGCAGCCGATCAGGAAGTCCATGCTGGTAGCCATCACCGTGCCGCCGCCGTAGCACAGGCCGTTGACGGCGCCGATAACGGGCTTGGCGCAGGAGGCCATGTGCCAGGTGTACCTGGCGCGCTGGGCGGCCGCCTCGTCGCGCTGCTCCTGGGTCAGCTCGCGGTTCTCGTGGATGTCGGCTCCGGCGGAGAATGCCCGCTCGCCGGCGCCGGTGACGATCACCGCGCCGATGCCGTCGTCGGCCTCTGCCTCGGTGAGAAACTCGTCCACCTCGCGCACCAGCTTCAGGCTGAGGGCGTTCAGCACCTCAGGCCGGTTCAGGGTGAGGATGGCGACCCGGTCTACCCGGTCAGTGGAGATAACCTCAAAGGCCATGACTGCTATGACTCCTTTGCCGCCCTGAATTAAAAGCAGGGCGCTCCTGGATTTGCCAACGGCGCAGCCGGTACGCTGCGATGGAAACCGGGTTAAATAATACCGGGTTAAATAATAAGGAAACCGGGTTAAATAAAACACAACAGCCAGCGCAATGCAAACCCGGCCCCAGGGCGGCTGACATTTGGCTATCGTCCGCTTTCCCGGCCCGTGCTAAAATCTTGCCAGCCAGCTTTCGGCAGGGGGGCCATGGCGACAGCAGACACGACAGGGGCTTCAAGTGCGGCCAAAATCTCGGATACCTCCGTTGAACAGACGATACGAATACGGGCTGCCGTCAATAAGTGGATTGCCGACAACCTGCCTGAACAGCGGCGTCACTTGAGCCACACTCTCCCCACCGCAGGATCCGATGGGCTGTGGCATATCGAACTGTTAGCCAGGAGAGACAAGCGGTCTTATCCCCTCGGTAAGCTTGTCGTTGGCGAAGACCAGGGCGTTTCCCTGTCCAAAGGAACGCCTGAAAGTGTGGCCGCGAATCTGGAGATGATTGTGAACCATGACCGGATACACGCTGACGCCGGCGCATCTCTTTGCGGAGACCTCTACGACTTCCGTTTTGCTGATGGTATCTCGGGGTCTGCGGAACTTGACGATCGGTCGGTGGATTTGCTGCTTACCGACCCGCCGTACAGCATCAGCAATCCCTATACCTGCGAAAGCCAGGTGCCAAGGCGCTTGAGGAAAAACGGCACGGATTTCATCATGCCCAAAGGACACTTCGGCCACTGGGATTATGGATTTTCCCCCGCGGAATGGACATCCCTGATCCTGCCCAAAGTGCGGGGCTGGGCGGTCATTTTCTGCGCTCAGGAGCAGATCGGAGAGTACTCCGAAATCCTCAGGGCCCAGAAGTTCGTTGCCGTGGGAACACTGGTATGGCAAAAAACAAATCCAGTGCCTTTCAACCATGCTTACAAGCCGATCAATGCTTGGGAAGCGCTGGTAATCGGCAAGCGGTCAGGCGCCAAATTCAATGGGCATGTAGTCCACAACGTATTTCTGTACAAGTCGCCATCCCCGCAGGAGCGCATACATTCGACTCAGAAGCCTATCGGCCTGATAGCCGAGTTCATCGAACTGTTCAGCAATCAAGGAGATTTCATCCTGGACCCCTTTGCCGGAAGCGCAACGACAGTGGCGGCCGCTATCGGATTGCAGAGACGGGTCTTGGCTTTCGAGAATGATCCTGAATCATTTCAGGCAGCATCCAAACGTATTATCTCCAAAACGAGTCTCTTATATGAGCAACGCTGATTTCTATGACGCTTTTGGTAAGGACACAAAAGTGTATCAGGTTTATCAGGCACTAAAAGATTGGCAATGGCACTGCCTCGAATGTGAATATGCTCATGTTGGAACAACGCAGATCGCTGGTGGAGCCGGAATACAAGGACTTCAAAGAGGTGCGAAATCCCGATCGGGTATGAGTATAAATAGCGGAAATCATTACTGCGCAACGTGCGATAAGCAGACACGCCACGACCGTTGGACTGGCAATTTGGTATCTGCGATTCCTGCGCCTTCCATGCCTGCGGAGTTTGCTTTGAGAGTAGTTAACTTGCTCGGCTCTCGTGATGTGGTTGAACAAACGGAACGCCCGCCCAATCAACTAACCGTTGACCACAAGTTGCCCATGCTGAGATGGAATGCGAATACAAGGGCCAGCCAATCCAGTTTTGCTGATATGACAGATGAAGATATTCGAGCGAAGTTTCAGTTGTTGAAGGCGTCCAATGGCAGCGTAAGCCACAATTTGTTAAAGAGCCGGGCTTGCGAGCGGTGCTTCAGAACTGGACGCAGGGGTACGCCCTTTGGCATCGCCTACTTCTATGAAGGAACTGAAAGATGGCAGACGGATGACCGCACAGACCCGCAAGGATGTGTCGGCTGCGGTTGGTATGACTTTGACTTGTGGCGCGCCCGTCTCAATGACTTTGTACAGTCAAAATGAGAAGTTCTGAGGGCATAAACAGCCGCAGCCCTCCGCATCTTCGCGCTCTCTACCGGAACCTGTCATCTTTCGCGCTGGTCATAGGGGCGGCTGCTGTGCCGTGGGGCGGGAGAATCACAGGGAATCTGAAACCGATAGAAAGGAGCTTTGCCATGCAGGAACGCGACTTTGTCGGCTACGGGGGCAACCTGCCGGCGGTGCAGTGGCCCGACAACGCGCGGATCGCCGTCTCGGTGGTGGTGAACTACGAGGAAGGATCAGAATACTCCACCCTGGACGGCGACCCCGCAGGCGAGACCTCCGGCGAGTCGCCGTCTCCGCTCGGGCCTGGGGAGCGCGACCTCGCCAACGAGTCCTTCTTCGAATACGGCAGCCGCGCCGGCGTCTGGCGCATCATGGACATCCTCGACCGCAACAACGTCAAGGGCACCTTCTATGCCTGCGCCCTGGCTCTGGAGCGCAACCCCGGAGTTGGCCCGGAGGCCATCCGCCGGGGCCACGAGGTCATGGGCCACGGCCACCGCTGGGAGGAGTATTACCGGATGGATCGCGACGCCGAGCGCGAGGCCATCCGCCAGGCTGTTGGCAGCATCGAACGCATCTGCGGCCAGCGACCTCTGGGCTGGTATACCCGCTACGGCCCCAGTGTCAACACCCGCGAGCTGCTGGTCGAGGAGGGCGGGTTCGAGTATGACTGCAACGCCTATAACGATGACCTGCCTTACTGGACGCAGGCGCACGGCAGGCCGTGGCTGGTGGTTCCCTATTCGCTGGAGGTCAACGACTACAAGTTCTGGCGCGGCGACCTGCTCACGCCGGATCACTTCTTCCAGGTCGCCAGGGCTTCCTTCGACCAGCTCTACGAAGAGGGAGCCACCCACCCGAAGATGATGTCTGTCGGCCTGCACTGCCGCATTATCGGCAAGCCCGGCCGCGCCTCGGCTCTGGCCCGGTTCCTGGAGTACGCTTCGCAGAAGGAGGGCGTCTGGTTCTCCCGCCGCCTGGACATCGCCCGGTGGTGGAAGGAACACTACCCGCCGGCGTAGCTCCAATGCCGTTTAAACCATCTCAAACCATCGCCAGCTAAATCGCCCGCAGGAGACTCGCCATGAAGACAGTGCGCATTTACCAGACCGGCGGCCCGGAGGTTCTGAACTACGAGGACGCGCCGGAGCCGCTGCCCGCGCCAGGGCAGGCGCTGGTGGAGATCAAGTCCATAGGCGTCAATTACACCGATGTATCCAGTCGCAAGGGAACCAATCCGCCCGACGCCTTCCCGTGGACGCCGGGCCGCGAGGCCGCCGGTGTGGTTGCCGCCGTCGGCGAGGGGGTTACCGAGGTGGCTGTGGGCGACCGGGTGGCCTACGCCATGCATACCGGCGCATATTCTCAGTATCACGCCGTGCCGTCGTGGCTGCTGGTGCGCATACCCGCCGGCATGGATTTTGCCGCTGCGGCAGCAACCATGCTCCAGGGGATGACCGCTCACTTCCTGGTCTATGGCGTTGCCCATCTGAACGCTGGCGACCGGGTGCTGGTCCATGCAGGCGCCGGGGGCATGGGCCTGTGGCTTATTCAGTTGCTCAAGAATCTGGGTGTCTACGTTTTCACCACCGTTTCCACCGATGGGAAGGCCGAGCTGGCCAGGGGCGCAGGCGCCGACCACGCCGTCATTTACACACGGCAGGACTTCGAGGCGGAAATAAGGGAAGCCACCGGCGGCGAGGGCCTCAGAATGGTTATGGATGCCGTGGGCGCTACTACCTTCGACAAGGGGATGCGACTGCTGGGACGCCGGGGCTGTATGGCGCTTTATGGGCAGGCCGGCGGCCCTGTGGGGCAGGTGGACAGCGGCGTTCTGCGCCATGGCTCTCTGTTCCTGACCCGCCCCAGCCTTGGCGACTATACCGCCACCCGCGACGAGCTGACGCAGCGCGCCGATGACGTGCTGCGCTGGGTGCAGAGCGGCGAGGTCAAGCTCTACGTCGGTCTGGAGCTGCCCCTGTCCGAGGCTCGCGAAGCCCACCGCAGGCTGGAGGGCCGCGAGACGACGGGGAAAATACTGCTCACGCCATAGGGTATTGCCCACGCGTAGGGAATGGCCGTATCCCTGAGCCGCCGTTCGGGGGGCTGTCCTGGTATTGCCCACGCGTAGGGAATGGCCTGCCCTGTCACTCCGCAGCCATGCTGCCGACTGCTCTGATTATCCCTTGCCGCGCAGTCGGCGGCGCTCGCCGGAAGACCGGCTTGACGGCGACCCGCTGCTGGAATCGGGCAGGCGATTTCAGCCTTGACCGAGGCATCGCAGCTTCTCATCCGTCTCTTGGACGCGGGGTTCGCTTGCTGTGGGCGCTTGCGCTGGATACTAGCTTCTCTTCCGGCTCCCGGACGCGGGGGTCGGCTGCGATTCGGCCTTCCCTTTTCTTCCACGAACGCCCTCAGGCGCTGCTGCGTTGCCGGGTTGCGCCGCCGCAGTTGGCCGTCCTCCCGGCAGTATTTCAGGCTGGGGATGTCGCTATGTTTGCGGAGATGGTCGGGTTCGGCTTCGACAATCTCGAAAACAGGGCGGTACGCTCCGTGTCGGCTTGCTGGTCGTGGCATTCCCCTGGGCCGATTAGAAAGGATGCCGGTGTGAGGTATATCGCCGGGCGGCCGCTGTCTCTGCCTCGCGCAGCTACGTTACTGCGCTACCCAGCCGCCGTCTATGACCAGCTCGCTGCCGGTAACGAAGGATGCCTCGTCGGATGCCAGGTACAGGACGCCGTAGGCCACGTCTATCGCTTCGCCGTAGCGGCCGAGAGGGATGCGCGACTCCATCAGCGCCTGCAATGCCGGGCTGGAGCGTCGGCGTTCGGTCATTGGCGTTACGATGGGTCCGGGGTGAACCGAGTTGCAGCGGATGCCGTCGGCGGCGCACTGGATGGCTGTGGACTTGGTGAGGAGCCGCACCGCACCCTTGGATGCGATGTACTGGGGGCTGGACTCGCGCATCGCCACGATGCCCAACTGCGACGAGATGTTGATGATCGAGCCTCCCCCGGCGCGTCGCATGGGCGGGATGGCCTCACGGGTGCCGAGGAAGACTCCTTTGGCGTTGACCCCCATCACCCTGTCCCACTCCTCTTCAGTGGTGTCCTCGATGCCGCCGGCGGCGCTTACGCCGGCGTTGTTGACCAGTATATCGAGCTTCTTGTATTTCTCTTCGGCCAGGGACACGGCTCGGCGCCAGTCTTCTTCTTTTGTAACGTCCAGCTGCGCGAAAATCGCTTGCCCTTGGGGAATCGACGCGGCGATGGCCCGGCCCTCGGCTTCCAGCACGTCGCCCACGACCACCTTCGCGCCTTCCCGGGCGAACAGCAGCGCCTCCTCGGCTCCCATTCCCCGGGCGCCGCCGCTGATCAGGGCAACCTTTCCTTCAAGGCGCATCATCTGCCTCCTTTTGTTTGAACTGCTTGTATGAGCTGCGATTTTCCTGATTGGCTGATTATCAGGATTCGGGATGGCTCATAATCCCGTCAATCCTTGTGCATCCCGAAGACCCGGCTGAAGACCCGGCTGAAGACCCGGCTGAAGACCCGGCTGAAAACCCGGGTCTCGGGCGAGATGGACGCCGACGGCCAAGCCGCTCAGCCTCCCGGCAGGCGCTGATTGGCCGAAGCAAGGATGAAGCAAGGATTGAGAATCTTCGGCGCCATCACTCGCCATCGCCTTGGATGAAGATCGATTCGGGGGGATACTCGATTGGCGCTTCGCCGGTCTCGCCAAGCAGAAGCGGCAGCACTGGGCTCGAGCCGTAATGCTCCATTGCGGCCAGTATTTCATCCCGGACTTCTGGCAAGTCTGCCCGTATTCGTTCTCCTATCTCGCTGGAGATACTGGTCTCCGGGTCATACTTTTCCGCCCAGCCGATTACCGCCAGCATGATTGGCAGCAGGTCTTTCCCCTTTTCGGTCAGTTGGTATAGCACCTGCCGCCCGTTGGCCGGATCCTTTTGCCGGCTGATGATCTGCTGCTCTTCGAGCCGATTGAGCCGGTCGGACAGTATGTTGGTCGATATGCCTTCGGGGGCCCGGAGGAAATCCCGAAAACGGGTGGAGCCGCGAAACATCATGTCGCGGATGAGCAATAGCGACCATCGGTCGCCAAATACGCCTGCCCCGTAACGAAATGGGCATTGTTTGGCCTCGTAAATCATGCGCCCAGCATACCCAAATTCCCTATTGCTTGTAAATCGCAAGTATTCTGATATAATCGCTTGCACAATGCAAGTAATGGGTATCGCCGCTCGGCACAATCGACCGGGGCGAACAGCGCGTTGAAAGCGGCATCACGGCCGAGGCCTTTGCGGCAGGGGGAAAGCAAAATCGAGACTCAAGCGATTCAGGTAAGAGCGAGTGAGGTAAACAAAGCGCTGTTTCTTGCAGGGCTTTTCGTGGCTGTCTTCGGCGCCATGAACTCCAATCTGATGGTCACCGCCCTCTTGGTGGAAATATCCGACGATATGCAAATTTCCGTTGCGGTCGCCGGGCAGTTGGCGACCGCAACCTACGCCGCCTGGGGCGCCTCGGTCTTCCTGGTGGGCCCCCTGTCCGATTCCTTCGGGCGTCGCCCCATTGCCCTTGCCGGGCTGCTGCTGATAGTCGTATCCCTGATCGGGGCTGCCTTCGCCCCCAATTTCGAGACGCTGCTGGCGCTCCGGGTACTGGGCGGCCTGGGCGCTGGAACGTTGCCGCCCACCTTTGTGGGCGCAATTTCCGATGTCATCTCCCCAGACAGGCGGGCCCGGGCGGTCGGCTCAATTCTGGCCGTTGGGATGCTGGCGTCGGTGATCAGCGTGCCGGCTGTCGCCGTGCTGGCCGACTGGAGCAGATGGCAGTTCGCTTTCATCGTTTCGGGTTTGCTGAGTGCAGCGGGTCTGATTGCCAACTGGCTGTGGCTGCCGAAAGACAGCGGAGAGAGGGTTAGAGACCTGGTCATTTTCTCCCGATACTGGTCCCTCATCCGCCTGGGTTTCTTCCAGGTGGCCCTGACGGTCAATCTTGCCCATCGCATCGTCTTCTGGGCGATGGTCAGCTTCTTCGCCGCCTACATGATCCATACCTACGAAGTGAGCTTGCGGTTTGTGGCTCTGCCTCTGGCGATAATAGCGACAGGCCAGGTGATGGGCAGCTACGCGGGCGGGGTTATGGCCGGGAGCAGGCATCGCCCCTTCCTCATCGCCGCCGTCTGCGCCGCCGGAGGCGCCAGTGGATTCCTGCTCTTCGCCGTCGATCTCCAGCTCTGGGCTGCTGTGGCCGTTGCAACGGTGGGAACAGGGCTGCTCAGCATCAATTTCCCTGCCCTGGTTGCCGCCAGCACCGAGCATTCGGGAGAATCAAAGGCCACCGGGGTAGGAATGATGGGCCTGAGCAACCAGTTGGGGGGAGTGCTTGGCGCCGCGATCTCCGGCGGGCTCCTCGCCGTCTCGGGTTACGAAGGCATAGCATACCTCTGCCTCGGCGCCACCGGCGTAAGCGTCCTGACGTCCGTTCTGTTCGCCGGGCAGATGCGCAAAGGAGGCGGCTGAAGCCCTACTGGCCGCCAGCGCCCTCGGCGTGATGATTCCCGGCCTTTCCCTGGGACTGGAGAGATACAGGGAGCCTGGAGCGATACAGGCTAGAACCTTGTCTGCTGGTTCATGGGAGAGTAGGTGCCGGGGTGGACGGCGCAGAGGCCGGCGTCTACGGGCAGCACGATGCCGGTAATCCAGCGCGCCTCGTCGCTGGCGAGGAACAGCGCGGCGTAGCCGATGTCCCACCCGGTGCCTTCCACCTGCATTGGAGCCGAATTGCGGCGGTACTGCCTCAGGTCGTCGTCCATGCGGGGCGCGACCATCGGCGTGTAGACCAGCCCGGGCGCGATGGCGTTGACCCGGATGTTGTCGCGGGCATGGTCTGCGGCCATGGAGATGGTCAGGCCGATGACGCCGGCCTTGGATGCAGTGTAGGGCGTGCTCATATGCGCCCGCAGCCCGGCGATGGACGATATGTTGATGATGGCGCCGCCGCCGGTCTCGATCATGCGGGGAATCACCGCCTTGGCCGCCAGCACCATGGTCTTCAGGTTAACGTTCATAACCCGGTCCCAGTCGGCCTCGCTGACCTCGACAACGGTGCCGCGCTGGGAGATGCCCACATTGTTGTCGAGGATGTCGATGCGCCCGTAGCGGTCGATGGCCGCCTGGGCCATGCGCTCGCAGTCGTCCAGGCGTGTCATGTCGCCCTGGAACGTAGACGCCTCGCCGCCCTCGGACCTGATGATGTCCAGCGTTTCCTGAGCGCGTTTTTCCTCCTGGTCCACTAGCAGCGTTCTGGCGCCCTCGCGGGCCATCAGAATTGCCGCCGCCTTGCCGTTGCCGATGCCGGCGCCGCTGGAGCCGGCGCCGGTAATAATCGCCACCTTGCCTTCAAGCCTGGGAGCGCGCTCTGCCATTGGTCAATTCTCCTGACATCTGCTAGGTGTGCCTGCCAGATTCCTAGGGTACAATCGGGGAAAAAGCGGGTGATGTCAAGCAGGCGCCAATCAGCGCGCCGGGATAGTCTGCAAAAGCTCGAGTCTGCCAATAGAGATCAAGCGGGAAAGCGGACATGCAGTACGATCACAAGAGAGCGATTGAGCTCCTCCGCATCGGCTCCGGCAAACCGGACGCCCAATTCCGGGACGGGCAGGAAGATGCTATCCGCCATATTGTGGAAGGGGGCGGCAAGCTCCTGGTCGTCCAGAGGACCGGATGGGGCAAAAGCTTCGTGTATTTCATTGCAACCAGGCTGCTGCGGGAGGGCGGCACAGGCCCGGCGCTGCTGATTTCGCCGCTGCTGTCGCTGATGCGCAACCAGATTGCGGCGGCAGAACGCATGGGCGTGCGAGCGGAAACCATCAATTCCGATAACCCCGGCAAATGGGGTGAGGTGGAGGCGAAAGCCCGCAACAACCAGGTGGATATACTTCTCGTCTCGCCGGAACGGCTGGCAAACGACAGGTTTCGTGAAGACTTTCTACCCAATATGGCCGATCGTCTCGCGATGCTGGTAATAGACGAGGCGCATTGCATATCCGACTGGGGCCATGACTTTCGCCCTGATTATCGGCGGATTGAAACAATCATCCGAAACCTGCCGCCCAATTTCCGGATACTGGGAACTACCGCCACCGCCAACGATCGAGTGGTGAACGACCTTGTCGAAGTGCTGGGGCCGAACATCGAAACCCAGCGCGGCGATCTTGGTCGGCCTTCGCTCCTGCTGCAAACCATAAGGATGCCCGGCCTGGCAGAGCGGATGGCGTGGCTTGCCGAGCGGCTAAAGGATATTCCAGGGTCGGGAATAATCTACACATTGACCAAGCGGGACGCATATCAGGTAACCCGGTGGCTGAAGTCGCAGGGGCTGAACGTTGAAGCATACACAGGAGATGTCGAAAACCGGGAAGGGCTGGAAGAAGCCTTGCAAAAGAACCAAGTTAAGGCTCTGGTTGCGACAGTGTCTTTGGGCATGGGTTACGACAAGCCGGATTTGGCCTTTGTCATTCACTTCCAGATGCCTAAATCAGTGACCGCCTATTATCAGCAGGTAGGCCGCGCTGGGCGGGCGGTGGATGCAGCCTACGGCGTGCTGCTGAGCGGGGAGGAGGACATTGATATTAACAATTATTTTATTGATTCAGCCTTTCCAACACCGGGGGAAGTTGAGCAAGTTCTATCTGTTTTGAGAGGATCCCCTCGAGGGCTCTCTGAATTCGAAATCTTAAGTCTTACTAACCTCAAGAATGGCCGCCTTGACCGCGTCACTAAGATCCTGTCTATGGAGTCTCCCGCTCCCCTAGTCAATCAGAGTAGAGGATATTATCCGCTATGGCATATTACTGCTGCACGATTGTCCAGCGAATTTTGGGAGCGTATCGAGCGCATAACTGTGGTACGAAGAAACGAGCAAAAACAAATGCTCGAATATATTGCCTTGAAATCGGGGCATATGGAATTTCTCATACGGGCGTTGGACGGAAACCCGGAGAATGTAACGGCGCCCAACCTAAAGCCATTGCCTGCCGGTAAAAGCCAGGAAATGATCCGGAAGGCGACTGAGTTTATCCGTATCAGTCTGTCAATCGAACCTCGCAAGTACAAAGGGAACTACCCTTGCAGCAGAGGGCAGTCTCTTTGCCTTTGGGGAGATCTGGAATTCGGAAAACTTATCCAGGACGGCAAATATAGATATAACCGCTTCTCGGACAAGCTGGTAGATGCGTCGGCGCAATTGATACGACAGCGGAACTTTCGGCCTTCGCCTGCCTGGATCACCTGTGTCCCTTCGCAAAGACGCCCAAATCTCGTCCCAGATTTCGCTCTGCGACTGGCCGAATCCCTCGACCTTCCCTTTAGCGCTGCACTGAGAAAAGTGGCTAATCGTCCTGAACAGAAGAGTATGCCCAACGGAGTTCAGCAAAGGAAAAATGTAGAGGCGTCTCTTGAAGTAGTGTCTGCCAACCTGATGCGCGGGCCAGTCCTGCTGGTGGACGACATGGTGGATTCATGTTGGACTTTCACCATAGCTGCTTCTCTTCTGCGCAACAGCGGGTCTCCGGTGGTTTTCCCATTTGCCTTGGCCAACTCTAGACCTGGCATGAGTGATATGGATGAATAGTTCAATATCCGATAACACGAAAGCTATCCTGCTGCTGACTGCGCCGCTGATTGTTGGCAAGGGACAAGGGGCAGACAGCCCTTTGTCCCTAACGGAGTACAACAAGCTGGCTCGCAATCTTTGCGCAGCGGGGATGGAGCCGGTGAATCTGTTGCAGCCCGGCTGGGAGGAAACGCTGGCGGATTTTGACCTGAAGCGGATTGGACGGTTGCTGGAGCGCGGCTTTCTGCTTAGCCAGGCCATCAGTCGCTGGCAGGAAAGGGCCATTTGGGTGGTGAGCCGGGCGGATGACGAATATCCGCATCGCCTCAAAAAGCGGCTTGGGCGAAAGGCGCCGCCGGTGCTATATGGCTGCGGCAATCAGGAACTGATGGAAATGGAACACCGCGGCCTTGCCGTGGTCGGCTCTCGAAACGCCGGCGAAGAACTGCTGGAGTACTCCAAAGACATCGGCGCTCTGGCATCCGAATCGGGCGTCACCATAATATCCGGCGCGGCCAGAGGCGTGGACCAGGCGGCAATGCTGGGAGCATTAAGCAAACAGGGAACAGCGATCGGCGTGCTGGCCGGTGACCTGGAAAGGGAAGCGCTGAACCCCGAACACCGCGAGATGCTGATGGAAGGGAATCTGGCCCTGATTTCCCAATACGATCCCAAGGCAGGCTTTCATGTCGGCAACGCGATGGGGCGCAACAAGCTGATTTACGCGCTGGCCAACGCAGGGCTGGTGGTGGAATCCGACAACAGCAAGGGCGGCACATGGACCGGCGCGGCGGAGCAACTGGATAAGCTGCGTTTTGTGCCGGTTTACACCCGTTCGACGGGCGAGATTGGCGCCGGTCTGCGGGGGCTGCAGCAGAAAGGCGCAAGGCGCTGGCCTGCCCCGGAGACGCCCGATGCGCTGCGGGAGTTGCTGGCTGACGGCCCTTCTGCTGCGGCAATGGCGGCCCCGGAGCAGGCATCTCTCATCCCGGCCTCAGAGAGCGCTGCTGGATTTTGCGAGCGCCAGTCTACAGAACATGAAACGGCGGACAGGCCGGAGCTGGAAGGCGATGTTCGGGAGGATTTGTCTCCTGCCGAAGATTTGTTCGCCAAAGTTGAGCAGCTTATAAACTCAATGTCAATGGAGGAACCCGTAAGGGATGCTGATGTCAGCGAGCGTCTGCAAATCGGGAAAAAACAGGCAAAAGACTGGCTCGATCGCCTGGTGAAAGAAGGGAAGTATCGGAAGCTCAACCGGCCGGCCCGTTATGAGAAGGTTATCCAGCCGGGGTTCAATGGCTTACGCGCCGGCATTGACGCCCCTGCCCCAGGTGTGCGACACGAATTCCGTAATGTGTAGCGTTGCCCTGCGCGTTGACGGCCCTGCCGCCATCCCCTAAACTGATGCTGGCTTAAACCGTTCTGTAGAGGGCTTGTCATTCTGGCCTTCCCCTCGAGCCGGCAGGGAGGCATTGCAGTGAACAAAAGGGCGCAAGCGCATGGCTGAACCGAATATCCGCGGGGGCGATGTCGCTCTCTTTATCGACTGGGAAAATTTCAAGATAAGCCTTGCCGCCGGCAGCCGCTCTCCCAATCTCTCGGCGCTCAAAGAAGAGGTCTCCAACCAGGGGCGGGTGGTGGTCGCCAAGGCCTACGCCGACTGGGTGACCCGGGCCCCGGAACTCCGCGGCGCCAGCCAGTTCATCAACGACCCGCCTTCTCTCTATGCCGCAGGCATCGAGCCTGTGTTCGTTCCCACACGCATCCCCTCGACCCAGGCCTCCTCGGCCAACGGAATCCGCACCTACCGCGTCAAGAACAGCGTCGACGTCAAGATGACCGCCGACTGCATCGAGTGCGCCCACTCCTACCCGAACATCGGCACTTTCGTGCTGGTGTCGGGCGATTCCGACTTTCTCCACGTGGTCAACGCCCTGCGCACCATGGGCAAGCAGGTGGTCATCATCGGGGTGTCGTGGAGCACGTCGCGGCGACTGGCCGACCAGGTGGACTCGCTGCTGCTCTACGACAAGGACGTAGACCCGCTGGCTCCGCAGCCGGCGGTGCTGCCGCAGCACACGGCAAAGCAGGAAGCCCCCGCCGAAGCGCCGGAACTGGCCGAGGCGCTCAGGGCCATCGAGGAGATCATCCGGGACGAGCGGGCTGCCGGCGGACAGCCTCTGCTTACCTCTATCAAGCAGCGGATGATGCGCCGCTACCCCAGTTTCGACGAGAAGAAGCTGGGCTTTTCGGGCTTCAAGAAGCTGATGGCCCGCGCCGCCGAGGACGGCAATATCAAGCTGATCCACTCAGGCTTGGTGGACTGGGCCATTATGGCCGATGAGGAGACGCCGGAAGGCACTATTGAAGAGACCCCCGCAGGCGTGGCTTCCCGGCCCAGCCGCCGGCGGGGAAGCCGCCGACGCCCCGGCGCACAACGCGAGGGCGATGCCTCCGATGGCGAGCAGGAAACCATCGAGGCGCCCGCCGAGGAGTCGGCGCCGGTTGCGCCGGCCTTCGCCGAGATGCTGGAAGAGACCGCGGCTACCGACTTTGAGCCGCCCTGGGATACCGGGGTTGTCGATGCTTCGGAGACCATGGAGGCAGGGCTCGAAGTTTTGGATCTCTCGGAGGCGGAGCCCGGCGAGCTGGAGGCGTCCGCTCCCCTGCTCGACGCCGGCGAAGAAACCGGCGCCGTTGAAGACGACTCCGGAACCTCCGGGGAACCGGCGACCGCGTCCGATGACGCCGAGCCGGAGGACGGTTTTGGAAATGACCCGGAACTGGCCGCCGCAGCGCGGGAGGCGCTCTCGCCCCTGGCTCTGCCCGACGATCCCGGAGACGGCCGAAACCCGGACAGGATATCCGACCTCATCGTGATGTCCGATCACCTGGAACGACGGCAGGGCGTGGAGCAAGTGTCCTTCAACTACCTGGTGTCTGAAGTCTGTTCCGCTCTGGAGCAGGGACTGGCGGCCGGCAATGAGCAGATCGCCCGGCGATGGGGCGCCGTAGTCGCGCGCGACTACGTGAGCAAGGCGCTGCGAGGCCTCTCGGAAGGGGGCTTCTTCCGTAGGGCGGCGCGCTATTGGCGCGACGAGACCAGCGGCCGCCGCCGCCAGCGTCGCACCTTCAACCTGGACCGGGAGAACGAGCTCGTCGGCCGCATCCTGACGGCAAGGCTGGGATCCGCCGCCGAGACCGCTCCTCCGGGCGGGGCTGTTCCTCCGGGCGAGGCCGCTCCTCCGGGCGAGGCCGCTCCTCCGGGCGAGGCCGCTCCTCCGGGCGAGGCCGCTCCTCCGGGCGGGGCTGTTCCTCCGGGTGAGACCGCTCTTTCGGGCGAGGCCGCTCCTCCGGAGGAATCATTGTCGGACGCTGCCACAGTTCAGCCGGCCGTGGCCGAAGAAGATCTGAGGGCAGTAGAGCAACTGGCCCTGGTGGACGATGGCTCCGCCGCGGAGCCTGAACCTGTCGCAGAAGACCCGACTGCGCCTCAGGCCAACGACGAAGATGAGGGTGAGGAGTACGACGAGCCGCAGCCTCGCACCGTCCGACGCCGTCCCTTCACCAGCCGCCTGTTGCGGAGTTGACGAGCGGAAATCGCCCCAGGACGAACAGTCTTTCCCCTGGGGCTTTCCTGCTTGGGTGCGGTGCACGCAGGTTTTGGAACCAGGATGAGCAGTATTTTCCCTGGGGTTTTCCTGCCCTCCCTAAAAATCTAGTATCAGTGTTGACCAGCCGAAATCGCGGGCGCCCAGTCCCTCGGCGGTATAGGGGTGGTAGTATTCACGGAAGCCTGACCTGGCGATGCATTCCTTGCTCTTCTCTACCAGCGGCTCGCTCAGTTCCGGGTAGCCGTGGCCCCGCAGGGAGTGAGACAGGAAATAGTTGGTGTTGATCCATGACGGGCCGCGCCAGATGAAGCCGCCGGAGCTGCCAGGCATGAATTTGGGGTCCGACGCCGGCACCGAAGGCAGGGGGTAGGGCGTCCAGAAGCGCTCCGGCGGGCGCACCCAGTCCTCTACCAGCCGCTCGACGATGGGGCGGGGCAGGTCGGACAGAATCAGCGGCATCAGCGAGCTGATGGTCACCGTCTTCAGCGGCTTCTCATCCACGCCCGACAGGTCGAAGAACGCCCCGGCTTCCTCGTCCCAGCACTTCTCCACCAGCGCTTTCAGCGTCCTGTCGGCCTCGCGGTTGAACTCGGCGGCCTCGGGCGATTCCTCGCCTCCGGTTTCGGCGTGGAGCCGGGCCAGGGCCCGCATGGAGAAGGCGTAGATGGAGTTTACCAGCACATCCTCAACGTGGAATATGTCGGCGGCCAGCACGGCATGGTCGTCGCACCGCAAGGGTTCGTAGGCCGCATACACCTTCTTCAGCGCAGCGATGAAGCCCCGGTTGCTCATCTCCTCCAGCCCCAGCGCCTCGTCGTACTTTGGCGAGCAGTCGGTGCCGGCCTCCTCGGGCTGGATGACGGCTATCAGGCCGTCGTCGTCGGGGTCGCGGGCCTCTCGCAGGTAGCGGTAGTAGCGGGTCAGGATGGGCAGGGCCTCCCGCAGGAATTCCCCGTCCTGCGTTGCCCGGTACACCCGCGCCACGGCGTAGGCGATGATGGGCGGCTGGATGGTGGCGCTGTAGTACGGCTCGGTCATGCCCACGATGTTGCGGCTTAGAAAATCGGGCTGCTTTTCCATCTCCCAGAATATGATGTGGGGGATGAATCCGCTGGGTTGGGCCCCGCTCATCAGCGAGCGCATTTCCTTCCTGGCCTGCTCCGGATCCAGATGCAGCAGGGCGATGGCGTGGAAGCAGGAATCCCAGAACCACTGGAAGGGATAGCCGGTCAGCGAGGGGCAGACAAAGCTGTATTCCCTGCCGTTCCAGTCGGCCACCCCCTGCCGCAGATTGGACAGCAGTATGCGGCGCGCTCCGGCCTCAAGCTCTTCGCGAGATATGGCGCTGGTCATGTTTGGCCTCCCGATTTCTTGTCGGTTTGCGAAGTTCCCTGAAATTGCAGACGCCCTGCCCGGAATGCCGTTCTGCTCCAGGGCGGCGCGGCCGTCAAAGCCCGGCTAGCCGCGCCGGGGCAGGGCGCGACGGTACAGGTTCAGATACTTCCCGGCGACGGCGGGCCAGGTGAACTCGGCCAGGGCGTAGTCTCGGGCGTCGCTGCCGAGCCGCTGGCGGGCGTCGTCGTCGTTGACCAGCATCGCGAGGCTGGCGGCGGCGGCCCGGCGGTCGAAGCGGGGGACGACCACCGCGCCCCGTCGCAGCAGCTCGCGGTTTGCCCCAACGTCGTGGGTCAGCACTGGAGAGCCATAGGCCATTGCCTCGAAATACACCAGGCCGAAGGCCTCGTAGTGCGAGAAGAGAGCGAACAGGTCGGCGCGGGCGTACCATCGGGCCAGTTCGCTGTCGGATACCTCGCCGGTCACGATTACTTCACTGCCCAGGGCGCGATCCTCGATAAAGTCGGCTATCGCGCCGGCGTCGCCCTCGTCGCGGCCCACCAGCGCCAGGCGTACCGGCTTGTTGAAGCTGCGCCGCGCTTCGGCGTAAACGTCCAGCAGCCACTGCTGCGCCTTGTGCCGTCCCAGCCGTCCCACGCACAGGATGGTCAACGCCTGAATGCCGCCTTCGCTGCCCGGAAGAGGCCCGCGTTCCGGGCGTATCGACTCTACAACCTCGGCGCTGGGCGGAGGCGCTCCCCAGCCTATGATGCTCATCTTGCTGGTCTGGGCCAGGTAGGTGCGCCGCAGGCCCCGCGCTTCCTGCTGCGTAAGGGAGACGATGGCGTCTGCCGAGCGGCACAGAATCGCATTGAGCGGCGCCAGCCACCATCGCGCGAAGGGCAGGGCGTGGAAGGACGGGGTGAAGATGAACCGGGCGCGCTTTCTCCAGTGGATGCGGGCCCAGTAGTGGCCCCAGAACCAGCCGTCGCCGACGAAGTGGATTACGTTGGGCTGGAACTCGTTGAGGTATTGCCTCACGCGGCGCGGCGAAAACCAGACCAGCGGCACCGAATACGCCGGCGGCGACCACCGGGGGAAGCCGGGCAGCCGGAACACCTGCACGCCGTCGGGCAGCGTCTCGCGGTCGGGCCAGCCGGGCTGGGCCACTCTGGGGAAGGAATACTTGGTCGTCAGCACGCCCACCGCCTCGACCTGAGGCGATTGCTGAATCTGGCGGCAAAGCTCCTCTATGGCGCGTTCTATGCCCCCCAGATAGGGGCGGTAGTAGGGGGTCAGATACAGTACGCGCAGCGGCGCGCTATCCACAGGCGTCCTCCAGGGCATTCGCCCAGGCGCCGGTCAGTTCGGATACCGCCAATTCTATGCCGTTCCCGGTGTCTGCCCCGGCCGCATCATAACTGTCGAGCTGCAATGCGTCTCCGCCGGTGAATCCTATGACTGAAACCGGGGAGCCGTTGGCGCGGGCCAGGTCCTCCAGCAGGCTTATCCGTTCCTGCTCCACCGAAACGATGATGCGGGACTGCGCCTCACCGAACAGCGCGGCGTCCCAGCGGGGCAAGGATTCCAGCGCCCCCCGGAACCGGAAGCCCACCCCGCCCAGGATGCAGCATTCAGCCAGAGCGACGGCCAGCCCGCCGTCGGAGCAATCGTGAGCGGAGCGCACGATTCTCTGGGCGATTCCCTCCCGGCAGGTTTTCTGCACCCGCCGCTCCAGCTCCAGGTCAATGCTGGGCTGGCCTGCGGTTATCCCGTGAATCACGTCCAGGTACTCGCTGCCTGCCATATCGCGGCAGGAGGCCGCGTCGAGGCCGGGTCCCAGCAGCATCACGGCCAGCCCTTTCTCCGGAAATCCTGCGCCTGCGGCCTTTGTGGCGTCGTCCAGCAGGCCCAGGGCGCCGACCACCGGCGTGGGGTGGACGGCCTGCCCCCGCGTTTCATTGAACAGGCTGACATTGCCGCTGACCACTGGGGCGTCCAGCTTCTCGCTGGCCAGGGCCATGCCCCGGATGCACTCTTCCAGTTGATAATAAATTTCGGGCCGCAGGGGGTTGCCGAAGTTCAGGCAGTCGGTCAGGGCCAGGGGGCGGGCGCCGGTGCAGCTTATATTACGGCACGCCTCGGCCACGGCTATCTGCCCGCCTGCGAAGGGGTCGAGGAAGCATAGCCGCCCGTTGCCGTCGACAGCTACGGCGACAGCCTTGCGAGTGCCCTTTATTCGCAGCACCGCCGCGTCGCTGTCGCCCGGCCCGGCGACGGTGTTGGTCTGCACCTGGTGGTCGTACTGACGATAGACGGGGCGCTTGCTGGCGATGTTGGGCGACTTAAGGAGCCGCAGCAGAGTCTGAGCCGGGCCGCATTCGGGCAGCGGCAGTCCGGAAAGCGGCATTTCCCGACGAGCCGAGTCCTCATCCGACGGCTTGCCCTCCAGCCGGTAGGCCGGGGCCTCCGACAGGGGGCGGATGGGCAGCCGGGCCACCGGCTCCGGGCCGTTGAACACCTGCGCTTCCGGCTCGGCGATTACGCTGCCGATTTCCCGGCAGTCCACGTCCCACCGCTCGAAGACCGCCTGCACTTCGCCGACCCGTTCCGGAAGGGCCGCCAGCAGCATCCGCTCCTGCGACTCCGACAGCATCACCTCATAGGCGTTCATGCCGGCCTCGCGGCGGTGGACCTGCGCCAGGTCCAGCCGAATGCCTCGCCCGGCCCGCGCCGCCGATTCTATGGAGGCGCTGGTGAGCCCGGCGGCGCCCAGGTCCTGAACGGCCAGCACCGCGCCGGTGTCGAGGGCCTCAAGGCAGGCCTCGATAAGCGACTTTTCTAGGAAGGGGTTGCCCACTTGCACGGTGGGACGCAGTTCGGCTTCCTCCCCACGGGAATCGGAAGGGAAGGCGCGGGAGGCCAGCCCGGAGGCGCCGTGAATGCCGTCGCGCCCGGTGTCTGATCCCGCCAGCAGCAGCACGCTGCCTGGAACCCGGGCTGCCGCCGATGCCAGACGGTCTTTGCTGATGAGGCCGATGCACATGGCGTTGACCAATGGGTTGCGGGAATAGGAAGGGTGGAAGTAAATTTCGCCGCCCACGTCGGGAACGCCGATGCAGTTGCCGTACCACGATATGCCGCGCACCACGCCGCTGAACAGATGCCGGTTGACCCCGCCCTGTTCCGGGTCGTTCAGCGGGCCGAAGCGCAGGGAATTGAGCAGGGCGATGGGCCGGGCTCCCATGGCCAGTATGTCGCGCACGATGCCGCCGACGCCGGTGGCCGCTCCCTGGAACGGCTCTACCGCCGATGGGTGGTTGTGGGATTCCACCTTGAACACCACGGCCAGCCCGTCGCCGATGTCCACTGCGCCGGCGTTCTCGGCTCCGGCCTCCGACAGCACCGCCGGGGAGGTGTGGCTGAACATCCGCAGCAGGGGCCGCGAGTGCTTATAGCCGCAATGCTCGCTCCACAGGGCGCCGAACATACCCAGTTCCACGGCGTTGGGCTCGCGGCCCAGCCGTTCCACTATAAGGTCGTATTCCGCGCGGGTAAGGGCTATCTCGTCCAGAACTTCCTGGCTGACGGGCATTGTCTCACCGCCGGGCGTGTTCACCGCCGGAGCAGAGTCCGGACATGCGACAATACTACCACCTGGCCTTGCCGTGGGGGAATGCCGTAGGGTAATGCCGTGGAGTAATGCGAGGAAGCGTTCCGCCCGGGAATCAGGATGGCGGCGGAGCGGGTCCGCCCGGGAATCAGGATGGCGGCGGAGCGGGAGTCACCTGACCGCCGCCAACCCGGAAGTAGGACGCCCCGGCGCCGAAGAAGCCGGATACCTGCTCCGGGTCGGTGGTGGTGATGAGCACCTGGGGATAGCCCGACGCCTTTTCCAGCACCCGCCGCCGCCGCCGGGAGTCCATCTCTGAAAGGGCGTCGTCCAGCAGCAGCAGGGGGCCGGCGCTCCGCGCCGCCGACAGCGTTTCAGCCTCGGCCAGGCGGAGGGCAAGGGCCAGCGTGCGCGCCTGGCCTCGAGAGGCGAAAGCGCCCATATTGGCGCCGTTGACCAGGATGGCGAAATCGTCGCGGTGCGGCCCGGCGGCGGTGGCTGCGGTGGCGCGTTCGCGGAATCCGGCGGCGAGCAGCGCGTCGCGGAAATTGGCCGCTGTTCCTTCGATGCTGTCTGCCGCGGGAACGCTGGGCCGGTATTCCAGCTTCAGCGCCTCGGCCGGGCCCCGTGTCGATAAGGGGACGAGGTCGCGGTGATGGCGTATGCAGGCTGGGGCCAGGGCATCCATCACCTTGCGCCGCTGCAGGGTAAGCCATGCCCCTTCCTTGACCAGCTCTCCGTCCCAGAACTCCATTTCATCGGGCGCGGCCCGTCCCTCGCGCCGGAGCCGCAGAAGGCGATTGCGCTGCCGCAGCACCTGCTGGTAGCGCTGAAGCGTCCGAAGGTATGCCGGGTCGGCCTGGGATATCAGGATGTCGAGGAAGCGGCGGCGGGCCGAGGGCGGCCCCTGAACCAGGTCAATATCGAGGGCGCTGAACAGAACGGCGTGAACAAGGCCCACAAGCTCGCCTGCGGTTCGCCGGATGCGGTTGACGCGAATGTTTTTGTGTACCCGGTATCCGGGCCCGGCGGACGCGCCGGAGGCGGAGACCCGGTAGCCGACGATTATCCGCTGGCGTCCCCTTCCCCCGTTAAACGCGGGGTTGTCGGCTTCGTCCACCAGCCCTTCGACCAGCGTCAGCTCTCCGTTTGCGGCAGAGTCGAAGTTCGCCAGTTCGCGCTCGTTCTCGGCCCGGAAAGAGCGGGCGATAGCCAGGATGTATACTGCCTCGACCAGCGCCGTTTTACCCTGGGCATTCTCGCCGAAGTAGACCGAAACGCCTGCCGGCACCTCCAGGTCCACCTCGACCAGGTTGCGGAAGTTGCTCAGTCGCAGGCGGGAGAGACGCACCTACACTTCCAGAAGCCGCAGCTTGAATATGGCCGCGCCGGGATGGAGAGCTATGGCGGGCGGGCGGGAGTTCAGCCTCCGTATTCCGCTCTGCCCCGTTCGCATAACTACGCGGTATGTTCTCCCGGGCGGTACGTTTCCCCGGCTGTTCCGCCGGAAATAACGCTACCCGTCTTGCAGGCGGCGGATCTCTGCCTCCAGCTCGGCCGCCTGCCCCGTTTCGCCGGCGGAGAGACGGAAGCAGCGGTCAAGGTACAGCTTGGCAAGATCGGAGCTTCGCTCGGAGGTGTCCTGGGCAACGGCCAGCAGATTGGCGACCTGGAACTCCTCGGGCAGGTGGCGGGCCAGAGCCTTTATTTCCTCGCCCGCCTCGGCGGCGGCGGCGCGGTCGGCGCCCTCGACGGCGAAGCGCAGCCGCCCCAGCAGACGCGACAGCTCGCTCAGCTTGTCGCTCTCGCTCATAAAGCTGAACAGCACCTCGTTAACGTTGAACGACGCATCAAGCTCCTCTTCCGGCTCTCCGGAAGGAGGAAGACTCCCGGTCTCGGCTGGGGCAGCCTCGTCTCCGGCCCCTTCGTTTAACCCGGCGACGGCTGCGCTCTTGCCGGACGCGGCATACAGCTCGGCGTAGCTGGACACCGCCTCGGTTACCGACTCCATCATTCGGGGCAGGTCGTAAGAGAACATACTGCCCGCGTACACCAGGTCGTCGCCCCGCTGACGGCTCAGACGCTCCAGCTCGCCCAGCCCGTCCACAGGCTCCGGCACGGGCGGCATGGCGAAAGACGACAGGTCGTTCAGGGGCAGAGCGCCCAGGTGCGAGGCCAGGAAAGGCGGCAGGAACTTGGTCAGGTCGGACTTGATGGGCAGGGTTACCACGTAGCTGGCGTAGACCTTGTCCGGCTCTGTGTCTACCCTGAAATACACCAGCGCGTGCCCTGTCGGGTTGTCGTGGGCTCCGCGGTCGAATTGAAGGTCCATGCTCGCTGCACCTGTACTGGCGTTATGCCGCCGAATTTCCAGCCATGGAATACGCTTCCCCAGTCTGATACGCTTCTCCGTCTAGGTCAAATTATAGCATCGACCCTGCTATAGCGTCGGCCTGGCCCTGCGGCGGGCGTCAGGCGGCCCCTCGTTGACGCCGCGGGCCAAAATTGAGTATGGTACAGCCATCCACCAGGCTGCGCCGGCGAGCTGCGCCGGCTGGCTGTTTGCCAGGGAGCGGGGCATGGCAGATTCCGAAATAAAGGTCTTCGACTACGACAAGGTAGAAATCGGAGAGGAACTGGGCGCATACGAATACACCCTGACCCAGGAAATGCTGGACAACTTCCGGGCGTCCGTCGGCGACCCCGGCGCGGTGTTCCCGACCCTGGCAGTGAAGCACGACGCCACCGCCTTCGCGATGGTGTACGAGGACAACACAGGCGGCGTCAACGCGGGCAACGAGGTGGAGTTCTTCAACCCGCCCGTCCCGGGCAGGAAGATACGGGTTACCGGGCGCATCGCCGACAAGTATATGCGCCGCGACAAGCCCTACATGGTCATCGAAGCCACCGCCGTCGACGAAGACGGGCGGCTTCTGGAGAAGCTCCGCACCTACCAGATGAAAAAGCCGGACGAGGTGGGCAGGAAATGGCATCCACAGGCATAGAAAACGGCCAGCGAATTCCATCGGTGGTCAAGGCTGTTACGCAGGAAACTATCAATCGGTTCGAGGACTGCGGAATACTGGACCGGCAGAACATCCACAACAACCCCGAGCTGGCCCGGCAGCGCCTCGGCGCCCCCTATCCCATCGCCTCGGGCCGTATGTCTGTCGCCTTCGCCGCCGAGAGTCTGCGCCGTTTCTTCGGGCCGGCGGTCTTCAACCACACTGGCAGCGTCAACCTCAAATTCCTGCGCCCGGTCAAGGGCGGCGACACCATCACCGTGACCGGCGAGGTATCGGGGCAGGAGCAGGCCGACGACGGCGTTCACGTAACCGTCAGCCTGTTCTGCGAGAACCAGAACGGCGACCGCACGGCGGTGGGCATAGGAACGGCGGTGGTGAAATAACACCCTGTCCCCATAATGACCGCCGGAATTCCTTTCCCTTCGGGACGATGAGGAGAGGGAGATGAGCAGGCTGTGTCAGCTCCGGCAAGAAGCCGGAAATCCCGCGGCGGCGCATTAGAGAGTCAGCGTTGCCCATTCAGAAACGAGAGAAGAGAAATATGCCAAATTCCGAGCACGGCAAGGTTGAAGCGGAAATCGTCTACTGCGTAGCTTGAGGTTACTTCCCGGTCGCCACGTGGCTGGCGATGGAGTTCTTCAAGTCCGACGCTCCGGGAGATGTCGCCATCAAGATGACCCCCTCCGACAGGGGGCGCCTTGAGGTTTACCTGGACGGCGAAATGATATTCGACCGCAAGGCGGACGGCGGATTCCCCGACCTCGGCAAGGTCAACGAGCTCAAGATGACCATCGCCGAAAAGCTGTTCGATCTCGAAGAAGCCTGAGAACCGTCCTTTTGGCCGCGACGGGTTCACGCCATGTTTCATGCGCCGTGACGAGTTCATGCCTGGTATGGCCACAGTACGCTGAATCATCTGAAAGGGAACCCTGCCGCTATTACGGGCAGGGTTCCCTTTGGCGCAGCGGCGGGAAACAAGCCGGCGGCCATTGCGTTGGGTTATGGATATGTGTCGTTCCTCCATCTTACGGCCATTGCCGCGCTGATGGTGTTCCGGAATGACGCGGGTAATCGCAATTATCGCGGGTATCGCGAGATGGATATGATCAGGTTCCCGGCGCCGCATGGCGCCGGGAGCCTGATGTTGCCGGTCGGGTGTAAATGTCCTAACTAAGCAGGCTGTTACCCGCCCTCGCCGCCGGGTTGGGTCCAAATCACTCTCCGGAATTTCGACCAATTGTTGCACTCGTCGGAACGAGAAAACACCAGCACTGCATACTCGGTTCCCGGAACCAGGCCGCTGAGGCTTACCGTCTTATTGCTCGTATTGGTGAAGTCAATGACCACGGTTAGGTCCTTCACCTTGACGCCGGGATCCCATAGCACCACCTTGTAGCGATATTGCTGTGGGTTTGCCGGAGAGCACCGACGCTCTTTATTGCCAGCCCAGGACCTGGTCCAGGACACCGTGGCGGTCGTCCCCTCCGCCGGGGTTACTGTCAGATGGCGCACTTTCAAGGGCCTGTTCTTCTTTGGCATCGGGGTGTTGGCAGGCACGGGCGTTGACTCACCACCCTGGCCTGAATTTCCTTCCGTAGGCTCCGGCGTAGTCGGCTCCGGAGTAGAGCCGCTCGTCCCCGCCTTATAGACGTTGGACCATGGACCGGCGCCGGCCGGGTTGACAGCCCGGATGCGAAAGTCGTGCTCCACCCCGGGCGGCAGAGCCCCGCGCGACAGACCCGAAGTGTACATATAAGCGAAAGCTATTGTTAGGGGCCCCACCTCTACGATCCGTGATGGCAGCCATTCCGAACCTTTGCTCGGACGGCTCTGTATCTCCTGTCCAGTGATTGAATCGTCGTCAACACCTTGCCATCTCAAAACCAGGCTCTGGTTCGAGACCCAGTGGGTTATTATCACAGGAGCCTCAGTAGGGGGAGATGAAGCAGGCGTCGGCGGCACCTCCGTCTGACTGTTCTGCGGGGTAGGCGTGCTGCCTTGAGCCTGGGCAGCCGATGCGGTTACTGCCATTACGGCGGCAGCCAGCAAGGCCGCGGCCGTGATTATGGCCCAGTTGATAACGCCTCCTCGCCGAGACAAGCGTCTGAATACTTCAGTCATATCCGTAACTCCTCCTCCTTTTTCAAGCACACATCCGCCCCGTTTGCGGAAATCGCCGGATGACAGGCAGTCAGTAGCGTCTACCTTCCCGGGCGATAGTTCCTGTGGATACTATCGCCTGTTGCTGTTGCGTGTCAATACACGGAGCCCGGGCGGCAGCATCGCGCTAAAAGCATCATTGAGAAGGCGCCTGAATATTTTTCCGGGACACCGCGCGCACTTGCGTCGCTTGCGGATCAGCCAGCCCTCCGTTCAGACCCGATTAGACCAGGCGTTGAGCTTTTAGACCTGGCGCCGCCGCAGCCCCGAGTCAAGGGGGGCGGCTGTTGATTTCCCCGAATTTTGAGTTACACTGTCGGCGCAAGCCTCTGCCATACATGGCGGCGTGATTAGCTGCTGCCGCCGGCGCGTCACACAGATCGAGGCTCATGCTCTCCGGCTGCTGTCGGTCCGGCAGGGTGCACTGCTTTCGCTTTGCGGTTTCTGGCCCTGCCGCCTGCCCTGAAGCGCAGTGGAGCCGCCTTTGGTCGCTGGAGCCAGGGCAGAGCCGCCCATAAACACAACGCCAGTGGAGTTGAGCCCGACGTTGCATCCGCAATATAACTCCGAAGCTGTCGCCCGATGGCGCGCCGCCAACCCGGACGCCATACTGGACCTGAGCGACGCCGACCTTGCCGGCGCAGACCTGCGGGGAGCCGATCTTTCGGGCGCTAGCCTTCTTCGCGCCCGGCTTGCCGACGCCGACCTATCCGGAGCGAACCTGTCGGACGCCCGGCTGGGGCGCGCCAGCCTGCCTGGAGCCAACCTGTCGGGGGCTGTCCTGGAGAAGGCTGACCTGGGCCGCGCCTCTCTGACAGGGGCGAACCTTACCTCGGCCAACCTGACCGGCGTCAACCTGTTCTGGGCCGACCTGAAGGGCGCCAACCTCGAAGGCGCCGTGCTGCGGCGCTGCCGCATGAACCGGGTCTCGCTTATCGGCGCCTCCCTGCGTCGCGCCGACTTCAGCCAGTCCAACATGATCGAGGCCGACCTGCGCAACGCCGACCTGACGGACGCCCTGTTCGTTTCCGCCAACATGAACGGCGCCGACCTGTCGCGGTGCAGCATGAGCGGGGCCGACTTCACCCGCGCGATGATCCGCGACTCGATGTGGATCGCCGCCAACATGACCGGGGCCAACTTCGACCAGGCCAGCCTCCACCGCTCCGATTTCACCCTGGCCAGGTGGGACGACACAACCCGCTTCCCCAGAGGCTTTGACCCCAACAACGTCGAGTTTCTCGACGTGGGGGTGTAAGGAAGAGCGGGGACAGGTTCCCAAAGGATTAAAGGGGCTTCTCTATGCCTGGTAGAAGGCCTTACGACCAGAGTTTTAATGCGGCGCACACACTGGGCTTCTCTATGCCTGGTAGAAGGCCTGGTAGAAAGCCGATCTACGCCGGGAATTCCGGTTCAAGGGCTGGATTCAATGCCTGATTGTTCAGCTTGGGGACTGATGAGTATAATTCGTTGGTCCCCCGAAGCCAGGATTCGACTGTAAAATGCCTACCCTCCTCGTGACCGGGCCTGACCTCTCCGGCAAGACCAGCGTTGCCGTTGGGCTGCTGGCGCGCATGGGCGACGCAGGGCTCCAGGCAGCGTACTTCAAGCCGTTCTCCGGCAATGGGACGGAGGACGGGGACTACGCTTTCGCCGCCGGCGTTCTGGCCGATGCGCTGGACATCGCCGTTGGGCCTGCGCCCCGGCCGCTCTCCGGCAGCGTGGAAGAGGCGATGGAGGCGTTCGCTGTGCTGCAGGAAGATGCGGGGCTGGTTGTGATGGATGTGCCCGACAACTCCCCGGGATCTGAACTTGCCGCCGCGACCGGCGCGCGGGTGCTGGAAGTCCACGCTTATGCCCCTGGGCGGGACTGGGCGGCAGTAGCCGATGAGGCCGCGGTGCGATGGGGCAATCGTCTGGCCTGCATGGTGGTCAACCAGGTTCCCCCCTACCGGACTGAGGAGGTTGCCGCCGGCGCTGCCGAGTCTTCGGCGGATGTGGACACGGTAGTGATGCCCGAGAGCCGCGTCATGCTGGCGCCGACGGTGGCGCAGGTAGCGGAACATCTGGACGCGGTGTGGACGCTGGAGCCGGTCAATGCCGACGCGCTGGTGGAGCGGTTTCTGATAGGCGGCAACATCATGGACAACGGCCCCACCTACTACGGGCGCTACGCCAACCAGGCCGTGATCACCCGCGCCCAGCGTCCCGATATTCAGCTTGCCAGTATGCTGCCGCAAACCCGATGCCTGGTGCTGACTGGAGCGGGCGAGCCGACCGAGTACGTCAAGGCCGAGGCTCTGGAGCGTGACGTCCCCCTGCTGCAGGTGTTTACCTCTACCATCGAGACCGCCGACGCTCTGGAGCGGCTCATCGATTCCGTAACTCCCCACAGCCTGGTCAAGGCCCGCTGCTACGCCGGCCTGCTGGAGCAGCGCGCCGGAGGGGATACGGTGGACGGCTGGCTGGAATTGCAGCGGGATTCCTGATTCAGCCCGCCCGTTCGCGGGGCGGGAATGCGCTCGCAAAGCCCTGCCCTTTGGCGGCCCGTGATATGAGTCCTGTGATATAATCCGCGGCGCATTATTCGTAAACCCACCGGCGGGAGAGAGCGTCATGGATTTGGGACTCCAGGATAAAGTTGCCATCATCACCGGCGGCAGCGACGGCATCGGCAAAGCGGCGGCCCTCAGCATGGCCCAGGAAGGCGCGGCGGTCGTCATCGTCGCCCGGCGGCAGGACGTCCTCGACCAGGCGGAGCGGGAAATCCTCACCGCCACCGAGGGGCGGGTGCTGTCCATCTCCGCCGACGTTACCGACCCAGTCTCGGCCAGGAGCATCGTAGAGAAGACTCTGAACAAGTTCGGGAGGCTGGACATCCTGGTCAACAACGCCGGAACGTCCATGGCCAAAGCCTTCGAGGAAGTGTCCCGGGAAGACTGGGAGTTCGACTTCGAGCTGAAGGTCTGGGGCGCGGTGCGGCTGATCCAGGAGTCGATCCCCGAGATGCGCAAAGTCGGCGGCGGGCGCATCATCAACGTAACGAACCTGGGCGGGCGCACTCCGGGGCCGGCCTCCATGCCCACCTCCATTTCCCGCGCCGCCGGCATCGCCATCACCAAGGGCCTGTCCAAAGACCTGGCGAAGGACAACATCCTGGTCTCGACCGTGTGCATCGGCCTGATCAAGAGCGGCCAGCACCAGCGGCGTTTCGACGCCCGAATCCAGTCGGAGCCGAATCTCTCCGTCGACGCCTTCTATGACCAGTTGGCCGCCGGAAGGCATGTGCCGCTGGGCCGCGTGGGAGAGCCGGAAGAGGCGGGCGACGTTATCGCCTTTCTGGCCTCGGAGCGGGCCAGCTACCTGACCGGCATCGCGGTCAACCTGGACGGGGGAGCCTCCGCCGTCGTATAGAGCCCCTGCCTGATTCGGCTGCCGTCACGGGTATTGTCTGCACACAGGGACGCAAGGCCTTGCGCCCCTGTGTTGCGAACGCAAAGCGTGTCCGGCCCGTATCCGGCCATTGCTCCGCTCTTCCCCGGCCATTTTGCCCTCGCGGGAACGGCGGGCGTAACAACAGAGCGTTTTCCGGCGTTTGGGAGGACTGACGTGACTGGTTCATATCTCAACGAATTGCGGCCCAGCGCAAGGCTGCTTCTGGGGCCTGGCCCCAGCTCGGTGCATCCCCGGGTGCTTCAGGCGATGACCTTGCCGGTGATGGGCCACTTGGACCCCGACTTCTTCCAGGTTATGAACGACATCGGCGATATGCTGCGGGAGGTTTACCACACCTCCAATACCATGACCATGCCGGTTTCAGCCACGGGAACGGGGGCCATGGAGACGGCCTGCGCCAATATCCTGGAACCCGGCGACACCTTCGTCGTCTGCCGCAACGGGTACTTCGGCGTCCGGCTGGGCAACATCGCCGAGCGGTGCGGAGCCAGAGTCTATGAGGTGGATACGCCCTGGGGAAGCCCCGTCGACCCGCAGGCCCTGGACGACGAGCTGTCCAGGCTCCCCAGGGTAAAGGCGGTGGGCGTAGTCCATGCCGAGACCTCCACCGGCGTGCTGACCCCTCTGCCGGATATTCTTGATGTCATCCGGAAACACGGCGCGCTGTCCATTGTGGACGCCGTGACCTCCCTGGGGGGACACGATATGAAGGTGGATGAGTGGGGCATCGATGTTTGCTACAGCGGGACGCAGAAGTGCCTGGGAGCGCCCCCGGGACTGGCGCCCATTACCCTGAGCGATGCGGCCATGCAGGTGGTGAAGACACGGGAAAGCCTGGTACAGAGCTTCTACTTCAACCTGCAGGACCTGGAAAGCTATTGGGGCCAGAGCCGCAGCTACCACCACACCGCGCCCATTTCCATGACCTATGCCCTGCGCGAGGCGCTGCGGATGATGATGGAGGAGGGAGTCGAAAACCGCATCAACCGCCACGCCCGCGCCGCCGCCGCTCTGAGGGCCGGGCTGGATGCGCTGGGGCTGGAGCTGCTGGCCGATCCTGACCATCGGCTGAATCCGCTGACCACCGTGAAGATTCCCAGCGGTATTGACGACGCAAAGGTGCGGGCGGCGCTGCTGGAGGAGTACAGTATCGAGATCGGGGGCGGACTGGGCGAGTTTCGCGGCAAGGCCTGGCGCATCGGGCTGATGGGCGACTCGGCGCGGGACCGGAACGTGCTGGCTCTGCTTTCAGCGCTGGAGCAGATCCTCAGCGAGGATGGCTACGAAGTTGCTTTTGGCGCCAGCCTGTCAGCAGCCCAAAGATCCCTCGCTTCCTTTGTCCCTGAAGCTGGCTAGTCCGGGCCTCCTCCAGGTCAACCTGGAGTGGGGCTGACCCGCGCCGGGTTATCAGACCGCCGCGATCGGCGCGGATGTCACCCGGCTCTTCCAGCCGGTATGCCTCGTCCAGAATATCGACCACATGCCGTACCGGGGTGTTCTGTCCGGCGCTGCGCAGCCCCTGCTCCAGTTGCAGCATACAGCCGGGGTTGGCGGTAATAGCCTCGGATGCCCCGGTTTCTACTATGGCTTCCACTTTGCGGCTGAGGATGCGGCGCGATAAGGTCGGCTGCACAGCCGAGTATATGCCTGCCCCGCCGCAGCACATCGAA
Source organism: Dehalococcoidia bacterium (assembly GCA_965115955.1). Classification (GTDB taxonomy): domain Bacteria; phylum Chloroflexota; class Dehalococcoidia; order Lucifugimonadales; family UBA3495; genus VXOI01. The sequence goes on from OZ220473.1 coordinate 1,347,958, forward strand.
GGGTTTTCCATTTCCTGCAACTGCACGCCGGGAATGCTTCGGAGTATGGCGCGCGGCGCGGCGGAGATGCGCTGGGCATGGGCCAGATGGCACGGATCCTGGTAGGTTACCTTCCGGTCCAGGTAGGCCAGAGGCTGACGCAAGGAGAGTTCCAGAAGCAGCTCGGTGATGTCGCAGGTAATTTCGCTGGCTTGCCGGGCTTTATCGGCATACTCCCGGTCGTTTTTCAGGAGTTCGCGATATTCCTTCATGGTGGAGCCGCAGCCGGCCGAGGAAGTGACGATTCGGTCGGGCCGGGCCGCCAGTAGCGCATCGATGTTGCGGCGGGCCATTGCCCGCGCCGTTTGCAGATCTCCGGCGTGGGAATTGAGGGCGCCGCAGCACCCTTGTCGGGGCGGGACGGCCACTTCGCAGCCGTTGCGAACGAGAACACTCACTGTTGCGTTCATCGTCTCGGCCTGCATCAGAGGCATCACGCAGCCGGAGAGCAGGGCCACCTTCATCTTCGGCGCTCTCTCTGCGGGTCTGTATGTGCGACGGGAAGGGCCGAAGAAGCGGCCGCTCATTCTGGGCATCTGCGCCTCGATCTGTTCCAGCCGTCCGGGCAGGAGCCGGGTCAGGCGCAGGCGCCTTGCCAGCCACTGCGCCCCCGACCGCTGGTAAAGGCGCAGCAGGTTTGCTCCCAGCCGCAACAGGCGAGGCCGGGGAAGGGCAGAGCGCAGGAACCAGCGGGTCATGCGCTTCATGTCGCCGGACTGCCGGCCCTGGGCGCGCACCTGGGCGCGGGTTCGCTCCATCATGCGGCCGTAGGGAACGCCGGAGGGACAGACAGCCTCGCATGCGCGGCAGTTCAGGCAGGCTTCCCAATGGGAAACAATGCGGTCGCTTATTCCAACCCGCCCTTCGTTGACTGCCTTCATCAGAGCGATGCGGCCCCGCGGCGACTCCGTTTCCAGGCTGGTCACAGTGTAGGTGGGGCAGGAGCTCAGGCACAGCCCGCAGTGAACGCAGCGGTACATATCGGCTTCAGCAGGGGCGTCCGCCCCGGTGAAGCCGGCGAACAGGGCTGTTAGCGGCGTCCGTTCCGGCGCGCTTCCGTCAGCTTCGGCCGGAGGCTGCGCCGATTCATCCGGCGCAACGTCCGCCGTCCGCTCCAGGCGGTCTTCGGGGTTGCCCGTCTGGGCAGGGGGCATCAGAGCCGCCCCAGGAAGCGCCCGCGATTCAGCAGCCGTTGCGGGTCGAACTGTTTCTTGATTCGTCGCATTATCTCCATGCCCGAAGGCTCCTGCCCCCATACGTCCAGTTTCACCTTGATGGATGGATGGCATATCTCTACCACAGCCGTTCCGCCGTGCGGACGCGCAGCCTGGCGGACATCGGATACGGCATCAAGGATCGCATCCTCTTCAGGCTCGCCCCAGAACAGCATGCGGATCACGCCGAACCCCGGGTCTGCCAGCAGCTCGAAGGGAAACTCCCCCACACCGATATTCAGGCAGGTCTCGGACAGGGCCGGAATGATTCTCCGGGGGGCGGATATGCGCAAGGCCAGAGCCGGGAGGGAGTCCTCCTGCCAGCCGAGGTCGTTGGCCCATTGGCGCGCGGCCTGCGAGTTGCCGAGGTCCACGGTGTCCATTGCTCCGGCCTTCAGCAGGGCTGCTGTGGTGTCTGCCATGCGGCGCTGCACCGCCGAGGTTCGCCCGAAGAAGAAGCACAGGCCCAGCCCTCCCACTCTCTCGCTCTGCGCCTGGCGCAGGGGCGAGTTGGAACAGGATGCGAGGAAGTGGCGGGCCAGCCCCCCGGTTACGGCCAGGTAGCTCTGCGGGCCGGCGGGCAGCCCCAGGGCTTCGCGCCCGGCCTCAACTGCTTCCCGCATGGTGTCGAAGGGCGCCGCCAGCGCGCATTCCCTGGGTTGCAGAGGCGCCACCTTGAAAGAAGCCTCTATGATGACCGCGAGGGTTCCCAGCGAGCCGGTGTAGAGGCGATTGAGGTCGTACCCCGTAACGTTCTTGACCACCCTTCCGCCGGCCTTGGTCGCCACACCGTCGGCGCCTATGACTTCTATGCCGATGAGCCAGTCGCGAGGAGGACCGTAGGCGTGGGCCATCGGCCCCGAGTATGCGGTGGAGAGGGCGCCCCCTACCGTAGCCCGGTCTGGCAGGGGCGACTCCAGGGGCACGAACTGCCGCGCCGATGAAAGCTCACCCTGGAGGGCATCCAGGGTAAGGCCGGCCTCCACCGTGGCTGTCATGTCGCCGGGCTGGTAGTCGATGACGCTCTTCATCCGAGACAGGTCCAGCACAAGGCCGACGCTGTCGGGCGGATTGCCCAGGGCGGTCTTGGTGCCGCCGCCCCAGGGGAACACGGTTACTCTGCTCTCCGCCGCCCAGCGCATCACATCGGCTACTTGCAGCCGATTCTCCGGCGATACCACTGTCATAGGAGTGAGCCCGTCGATGGCGTACCCGGAATGGGCATTGGAATGGGGCAGCGTTTCCTGCGGCACAACCCGGCTCAGATCCTGGGAGTAAGGAGTGAGCAACAGACGCCGCGCCTATTCGCCGTAGGTGACCAGAGTTACATTTCGCTCCTGGGCCAGTTGTTGGCGCTGCTGGTCCGCGTATGCGCATACGACAACGGGAAGAGTCTGCTCGCCAGTGGCTCTTCTTACGATTTCCGCCCTTTCTGATGCCCGGCTGATGTCGTAATCGGCGACTGTTCTTGAAATTTCCAGCACCACGTATAGAGAGGATCTTTCGGGGTGTCTCCGCCCTTCCAGCACGACATCCACTTCAAACGCCTCGATCCGATCCCGTTCGGTGATGACGCCCAGGTCGCTCGCTTCATAGATAAGGTCGAGAAACGCCATGTCGTTGGGCGCTCTGGAACCCTTGAGAACGCGTACAGGCCTGATGTCCAGGCGCTGACCGACGATGCTGAAAATGTTGTTCCCAACTTTAAGCTCGTAAGTATCGCCTCTGATGTTGCCGACTATGCCTTCCATACGGTCCTGGCGAGTTTCCATGCGGTCCTGACGGGCTTCGAGGCGGGCCTGTCCTGATTTGAGTTCAGCGACGTCGGCTTCGAGGCGGGCCTGCCCTGATTTGAGTTCAGCGACGTCGGCTTCGAGGTTTGTCAGTCTCGCGTCGGTAGTCCTGGCGAACTTGTCGAACCGCTTTGGCAGCTCCAGAAGGTCTTGGCCCAGGAGAGCGGAGCGAAGGGCGTCGGCCCATTCGGGCTGTTCGCGGATAATGCGAAGAATATCGGTGAAGCTGTTGACGGTGGTCATAAATAATCCTTGACGGTTGTTCCATTGTACCCCCTGAGCGCCTCAAGGGGAACCAGTCAAGCACCCGCCAGGCGTACAGACCCGGCCGCCCGCTAGGCGTACAGACCCGGCGCGGGGCGGTGAGCGACGGCGTGGCGGCTGTGGCCGTCGGGGAAGATCTTGCCGGGGTTGATGTTGTTGCCCGGGGCGAAGGCGTCGCGCACCCGGCGCATGGCCGCCATGTCCTCTTCGGTGTAGACCAGCGGCATCTGCTCTTTCTTTTCCAGGCCCACCCCGTGTTCGCCGGTCAGTGTTCCGCCGGCGGCTACGCAGACCTCCAGCACCTCGGCCCCGGCCATGGTGATTTTCTCCAGCGCGCCCGGCTCCCGCTCGTCGAAGAGCAGGCAGGGATGGAGGTTGCCGTCGCCGGCGTGGAATACGTTGGCTATGGGCACGCCGTGCCTGCGCCCCACCTCGGCCACCTGCTGCAGCACCTGAGCAAGCTGGGTGCGCGGCACCACGCCGTCTACCAGGTAATAATTAGGGGCCAGGCTGCCCAGAGCGCCCAGAGCGCCCTTGCGTCCCTTCCAGAGCTGTTCCCGCTCGGCAGGCTCGGCGGCGAATCGCACCTGGCTGGCGCCGGTGTCCCACAGGGCGGCCTCAACCTCCAGCCCTAGCTCGTCGACCTCTTCGTTCAGTCCCTCCAGCTCTATCAGGAGCACTGCGCCGGCGTTATCCGGGTATCCTGCGTCCGAAACGTTCTGCACGGCCTGGATGCTCAAGGCGTCGATCATCTCCAGCGCGGCGGGTACGATGCCGCGCCCGATGACGGCGGAGACGGCGGTGCAGGCCGATTCCACGTCGGGAAAGATGCCTAGATAGGTTTTGACCGCCTCGGGTACCGGCAGCACCCGAACCATGATTCGGGTGGCGATGCCGAAAGTGCCCTCGGACCCGGTGAACACTCCGCGCAGGTCGTAGCCTGGCGTTTCGCTGGCCATGCCGCCCAGGTTCACTACAGCGCCGTCTTCCAGCACTACCTCCATGCCCAGAACATGGTTGGTGGTTGTGCCGTAGGCCAGGCAGTGGGGGCCGCCGGCGTTCTCGGCGATGTTGCCGCCCAGGCTGCAGGCCCGCTGGCTGGACGGGTCCGGGGCGTAGCGCATCCCCAGGCGGCGCGCATGGGTATCCAGGTCCAGGTTGATGACGCCCGGCTCCACGATGGCGTGGCGGTTCTCAACATTCACTTCCAGGATGCGGTTCATGCGGGTGAAAGCAATCTGTATGCCGTTGGGGGGCGAGATGGCGCCGCCGCTCAGCCCTGTTCCGGAGCCGCGCCCTACTACCGGCACGCCGGCCTCCCAGGCCAGCGCCATAACGCGGCTCACCTCGTGGGTATTCAGTGGGAAAACCACGGCGTTGGGAGTTCCCCGGTCGATGGAACCGTCATACTCGTAGACCAGCAGGTCGTCTGGGTGCCACACAACGTTGCCGGACCCGACGATCTGCTGGAGCCGGTCGACGAAGGCGGCAGCGCCGAAGGAGGCAATCCCGCCGCCCCTGGAAATACCAGTATCTGCTGTGGAACTCAAAAGAAACCCCGCTGTAAGTTGTGTGCCTAGATATGAACCCGGATATGAACCCGGCAGCAAATCCGGCTTCCAAACAAGCCAGTCCTGATTCGGATGATAGCCTTAACCTGATGGCAAGGCAAGCGCAATGGCAAGGCAAGCGCAGTCGCAGGTTCTCGACTCATCCTCGACTCAACAGAGCAGACAGGCGTTGACTGAAAACCATCCAGGCTGGTATTCTGAAGATCAGTCGGCGCCGTCAGGCAGGGCTGCTGGCCAAGCCCGTCGGGTTTGCCCGGCCGACTGCTTCTGTATGTATATTCTTTACTTGTGACGAATCCGGCACCCACTCTGAGGCCAGCTAACACAAAGTAGCTGGCCTTGCCGTGTTTGAGAGGGAGATACATTGGTTTACGCAGGACTTGGAAAGACTCCAGCGAGAGTACTTCCCAAGAGAGACGGAACCTGTGTTCTTTCACGCCCGCTTACTCAGGGTTACACAAGGGGAATCCCTCCCTGCCCCTTGGAATCAGCTCGAGTTGAGACAGAGGCTGGAACTTAAGGATAAAGTCTTTGGAATTATCAAAGACCGGAGGGCGGTTCTCTTTGGTTGCGCGATAGAAAAGGCCTACGCAGACTTGAGACGGGAGGATCCATACGAGAGGGCCTTTGAGGATTTGGTAAGTCGCTTCGATTTGTATCTGAGCCGCGTCAATAGCAGGGCATATGAGGAAAACCGAGAAGAGCAAAGAGGGTTGTTGGTCTTAGCTCAGTCGAGTTACGAGAAGACGCTCTCCCTGCTGGCGCGCAGGCTACAGCAACTGGGTACAAGATGGCGTTCGATTCATAACATCACCGATATCCCTCTTTTTGCGCCGGCGCGAGACTCCAGGCTCTTGCAATACGCCGACTTTTGCGCTAATGCCATCTATGGACGTTATCACGGGAGGCTGACTGGAGATTTCGACAGGATTGCGTCCAAATTCGACCGTGAAGGAGGCGCAGTTCACGGTCTGGCGCACTTATCCAATGAATCCGGGTGTGTATGCCTGGCTTGTCTTGGAGGGCAGGGGCGCCAATATGGGCTTCCGATGATTTGAGACGCCGGCTTGACGTACCCGCGGCGCCTGCTCTATGCTGTTCTGAAGACAATCGAATAGTCGCAAAGGCTGTGAAGGGGAGTAGTAGGCTTCCAGCAGGGCAAAAGCGAGCCGGGTATGGTGGAAGCCGGCGCCCAGGGCAGAAGCGCGAATGGACCCCGGAGCCGCAGGCCGATCTCGTTGCGCTCTCATGTAAGGAACCGGCGTTGTTCAAGAATCGGAGCGCATCGGGCTAGGCTGAGCCGGTCAGGGCGCCGTTAAAGGCCCGCGGCACGGGACCGATTTAGACTCCAGGTCCCCCAGCCGGTTGAGATTCCGGTCGCGGCTGTCTACTTGCGGGCCAGCGCCGGAGAAGAAGGGTGGCAACGCGATGCAGACTCGTCCCTTATACGGACGAGTCTTTCTTTTTGGCTTTTTGGAGCGGGATATGTACTATCCAACCCTGGAACAGGTCAAGGCGCGGGCCCGGGAAGGCAACATCGTTCCGGTGTATCGCTCGATTCACGCCGATCTGGAAACGCCGGTGTCGGCCTACCTGAAGGTTGCCCGCGGCCCCTACTCGTACCTGCTGGAGAGCGTGGAGGGCGGCGAGCGGCTGGGCCGCTACAGCTTCATCGGCACCGCCCCGTACCGAATCATCGCCACCGGCCCCGGCCAGGAATACGGAGAGGTGGATCCCCTGACGCTGGTGGAAGAAGAGATGTCGCGCCACAAGCTTATTTCTGTCGACGGGCTGCCCGGCTTCCACGGCGGCGCGGTGGGCTACATGGCCTACGACGCTATCCGCTACTTCGAGCCGAGAGTGCCGGTAATGCCCGAAGACCCTCAGGGTGTGCCGGAATCCGTTTTCATGTTCGGAGAGACCATCCTGGTATTCGACCACCTGCGCCACGACATCAAGGTGGTGTCTCACGCCCGGCTGGAAGGCGAAGTGGAGCAGGCCTATAGCGACGCCGTTGCCCGCATCGAAGAGATGGTCGGCCTGCTGTCCCGCCCCCTGACGCTCCCGGAGGAACTGCAAGAGGGCGCCGCCGTTCCGCCCAGCCCTGTCGAGTCCAACTTTTCGCCGGACCGCTACGCCGACGCCATCGACAAATGCGTCGAGTACGTATATGCCGGCGACGTTATCCAGGTGGTCAACTCGCAGCGGTTCTCGCGTCAGACCGGGGCGCATCCCTTCCAGATATACCGCGCCCTGCGCAGCGTCAACCCTTCGCCGTATATGTACTACCTGGACCTGGACGGGTTCCAGATAGTCGGCGCAGCCATCGAGTCGGTGGTCAAAGTGGAAGACGGCGTAGCGTCCACCCATCCCATCGCCGGAACCCGGCCCCGGGGCCGCACCCCCGGCGAGGACGAGGCCAACGAGGCCGAGCTGAAGGGCAGCGAGAAGCAGCGCGCCGAGCACGTTATGCTGCTGGACCTGGGCCGCAACGACATCGGGCGGGTCAGCGACCCAGGCACCGTAGAGGTTACGAAGATGATGGAAGTGGAGCGCTTCTCCCACGTTATGCACCTGGTTTCCCACGTCGAAGGGCGACTGCGCAAAGACTTGACGCCCTTCGATGCCCTGCGTTCCTGCTTTCCCGCCGGCACCGTTTCCGGCGCGCCCAAGATCAGGGCGATGGAAATCATCGCCGAGATCGAAGGCGAGAAACGCGGGCCATACGGAGGCGCCGTCGGCTATTTCAGCTACTCCGGCAACATGGACACGGCGCTGGTGCTGCGCACCGGCATCTACAAGGACGGCATGATGTATGTGCAGGCCGGCGGCGGCATAGTCGCCGACAGCGTGGCCGAGGACGAGTATCAGGAGACGCGGCACAAGTCCAGCGCCCTGATGCGCGCCATAGACATGGCCGAGGCAGGGTTCTGACACATTGCCCTCGCCCTCTATGCCCCTGTCTTTATCCCGCTCACGCCTGGAAGAGGGTTGGCGGGGGGGTGCAAGCAGGCAATCCCATAACTGCACGGGTCATAAACTGCGCGGGTAAGGAGGCTCAATCATGCTGAAATCGTTTTTCCACACGGGGTTTGTGGTGCGCGACATCGAAAAGTCGGTGCGCTTCTACTCGGAAATACTGGGGATGCGGATAGCAGGCCGCACCGAGCGGCAGGGCGAGTTCGTGGAGCAGGTTCTGGCCTTTCCCAATGCCCGCATCAAGGGCGGCTTCCTGGACATGGGCGAAGGACACCAGCTTGAGCTGATCCAGTATCTCTCGCCGCAGAGCGGCCCCAACACTGTTGGGCGCAACGACCTGGGCGCGGCGCACCTGGCCTTCTTCGTTGAGGATCTGGACCGTTTCTACGAGGATACGAAAGAGAAGGGGCTGCAATACAATAACCCGCCCGCCTCGATGTTCGACGAAAACGGCAGCCTGTCCAGGAAAGCCTGCTACGCACGGGATCCAGACGGCAACTGGCTGGAGTTCGTAGAGCTGTTCTGAGAATTGCCCACTGCCCCAGACTCCAAACCACCCAGCCGGGAGCCGCCATGCTGCTGCTGATAGACAACTACGACAGTTTCACCTATAACCTTTACCAGTACCTGACTGAGCTGGGCGCAGAGGTGGAGACCCGCCGCAACGACAAGATCACGCTGAACGAAATCGAGGATATGGCCCCCGGAGGAATAGTGATCTCGCCCGGCCCCTGCACGCCGGCGGAGGCGGGAATCTCTAACGACGCCATTCGCCGTTTCGGGCCGCGCATGCCGACGCTGGGCGTATGCCTCGGCCACCAGTGCGTCGGCTGGGTCTACGGCGCGCGCGTGGACCGGGCGGGGGAGATCCGCCACGGCAAGACCTCGATGATCCACCACAACGGCGCAGGCGTGCTTCAGGGCCTGCCCAACCCCTTTGAAGCCATCCGCTACCACTCGCTGGTGGTCTACCCCGAGACGGTGCCAGGCTCGCTGGAGGTTACGGCCCGCAGCGAGAACGGCCTGATCATGGGCATCCGCCACAAGGAGCATCCGGTCGAGGGCATTCAGTTCCACCCGGAATCCATAATGACCCCCGACGGCAAAGCCCTGCTGCAAAACTACCTGAACCTGGTGGACGGGTACAGCAAAAAGCAGTCGGAATAATCGCAAAGGCATGATCCCCGGCGAGCCGGCCGGCAGCGCGGGCGGTTGCAGCGGCCTTTGGCATGCGCCGGTCAAGGCGGGCGGGCCGCTTTTCCAGCGGAGTTTCTACGGAGCGGCTATATGGACATTCGTGAAGCTATAGACGCAATAGTATCGGGGCGGTCGCTGGCCATGGACGAGGCGGCGGCGGTGATGCGCCGGATAATGCGGGGCGAGGCGTCGGCTGCCCAGCTTGGTTCCTTCCTGACGGCCCTGAGGCTCAAGGGCGAATCCACCGAAGAGATTGCCGGCATGGCGACCGTCATGCGCGAATTCTCGCTCAAAGTTCGCATTGGCGGAACGGTGGTGGACTCGGTAGGCACCGGCGGCGATGGCTCTAACTCCTTCAACATATCCACCGCCGCTGCCCTGGTGTCTGCCGGAGCCGGGGTGAAGATAGCCAAGCACGGCAACCGCGCTGCCTCGGGGAGCTGCGGCGCCGCCGATGTGCTGGAGGCTTTAGGCGTTCGCATCGAGCTGCCCCCGGAGGGCGTGGAGCGATGCATCAACGACGGCGGCATCGGCTTCATGTTCGCCCAGGCCTTCCATACGTCCATGCGCCACGCCGGGCCGGTGCGTCGCGAGATAGGCATCCGCACTGTCTTCAACATCCTGGGACCGCTGACCAATCCCGCCGCCGCCCAGCGCCAGCTGATCGGCGTGGCCTTCCCCCAGCTTGGCGGGAAGATGGCTGAGGCGCTGCGCCTTCTCGGCTCGGAGCGCAGCCTGGTAGTTCACGGCAAGGGAGGGCTGGACGAAATCGCGCTCGACGGTGAAACGGCCGTATGGGAACTCCGGAACGGCAGGGTGGAAAACTGGACCTTTCGGCCCGACGGCCTGGGCCTGGGCCGATGGAGCGCCGACGACCTGCGCGGCGGAGACCGCGAGGCCAACGCCGGCGCCATGCGCCGCCTGCTGGGCGGCGAAGGCGGGCCGGTTCGCGACGCCGCGCTGCTCAATGCCGCCGGCGTTCTGCTGGCCGCAGGCTCGGTCGACAGCATCCCCGACGGCATCCAGGCAGCGGCCCGGGCCATCGACAGCGGCGCCGCCCGCCAGCGCCTGGAAGCGCTGGTTGAACTGAGCAATGCGGAGGCGTAACAATCCCCCGGCGAAAAGGTTACAATTGCGATTGCGATGGGATCAACTCCCTGCCCGGCAGCCCCCGGATAACCCCGGAATATAAACCCGGAAAAACCAAAGCGTAAACCGCCAGGGAAGGGACGGTGGCGCAATGCCCAGCATTCTTGACGAAATTGTGGCGGCCAAGCGTGTGGAGCTGGCCGAGGCCATACGGACCCAGCCGCCAGCGGAGGTGGAGCGTTGGGCGGTGGAGCGGCCGCGGCCGCTGAACTTGTCCGGAGCGCTCATCGGCGGCGGCATCCGGCTGATAGCCGAGGTGAAGAAGGCGTCGCCGTCGCGGGGGCTGCTGTCGCGCGACTTCGACCCGGTGCGGCTGGCGGAGACCTACGTCGCCAACGGCGCGGCTGCGGTGTCGTGCCTGACCGACCCCCGCTTCCAGGGAGAGTTGACCCACCTGTCGAACATTAAGCAGAGCGGGGCATCGGGCCGCGCCCCCGTCCTGCGCAAGGATTTTATCTTCGATCCCTATCAGGTCTGCGAGGCCCGCGCAGCCGGCGCCGACGGAATCCTGCTCATAGTCGCCATCCTGGAGCGGTCGAGGCTGAAAGAGCTGATTGAGGCGGCCCATTCGCTGTGGATGCAGTGCCTGGTTGAAGTCCACGATGAGAATGAGCTGGAGACGGCAATCGAAGCCGGAGCAGAGATCATCGGCATCAACAACCGCGATCTGCGCACCTTCTCCACAGACCTGGCGGTAACGCAGCGGCTGGCGCCTCTGGTTCCCAGGGGCAAGGTGATAGTCAGCGAGAGCGGCATCAGCAGCCGCGACCATCTGCGCCTGCTCAGCCGCGCCCGGGTCAACGCCGCTCTGGTGGGCGAGGCGCTGGTTACCGCTCCCGACGTTGCCGCCAAAGCGCGCGAGCTGTCGGGCCGGCGGGAGCCTGCCGGGCAGCCGCAGCCTCAGGCATGATACGGGTCAAGATCTGCGGCATCAGCGCGCCTGCGGACGCCTGCGCAGCCGCTGATGCCGGGGCCGACTTCATCGGCATGGTCTTCGTGCCGGAGCGTCGCCGCCGGATTACGCCCGACGAGGCCCGGGGCATTGTTGGCGCTGTGCGCAGCCTGGGCGGGACGCATCCCCGCATGGTGGGCTTGTTCGCCGACCAGCCTCTGGCAGAGGTCAACGAAACCGCAGCGCACTGCGGGCTGGACGCAGTCCAATTGTGCGGGAGCGAGAGCGTGGAGTTTGCGGACGGTGTGGACTGCGAGGTCATCAAAGTCGTCCATGTGCCGGCCTCCTGCCGGGCTCCGGACGATGTGCCGCAACTGGCGGGCCGGGTGCGCGAATATGCGGACGCCGGATGCCTGGTGACGCTGGACCGGCTGGTCGAGGGCATCCAGGGCGGCACCGGCCAGAGCTTCGACCTGGACCTGGCGGCCTGTCTGTCTCGCCGCTGCGGCAGCTTCCTGCTGGCGGGCGGCCTCACCCCCGCCAGCGTGGGCCGCATCGTCAGCGTCGTGCGCCCGTGGGGGGTTGACGTGTCCAGCGGCGTCGAGACGCTCGGCAGGAAGGACAGGCGCAAAATCCAGCGGTTCGTCCGCAACGCGCGAGACACCGACGCCGCCCTCTCCGGCTCTGTATGATATGGTGGAATTCACTTCCTCGGTGCCAGGTCCGGGCCGGAGTGTTACCGGCATATTCCTGAAGCGAACGGAGCAGTGATGGCGACACAACCGGCGGCAGTCTTTCCCGACGAGCGGGGGCGCTTCGGCGACTTCGGCGGCAAATTCATACCCGAAACGCTGATGGCGGCCGTGGCGGAGCTGGAGGAAGCCTGCGAGAGCGTCAAGGCCAGCCCGGAGTTCCAGTCCCATCTGGCCGGCCTGCTTGCGACCTACGTAGGCCGCCCCACGCCGCTCTATTACGCCGAGAACCTGTCGCGGCGACTGGGCGGCGCCAGGATATACCTGAAGCGCGAAGACCTGGCCCACACCGGCGCCCACAAGATCAACAACGCTCTGGGGCAGGCCCTGCTGGCCCGTAGAATGGGCAAGCGGCGCATCATCGCCGAGACCGGAGCGGGTCAGCACGGCGTCGCCGCCGCCACCGCCTGCGCCATGCTGGGGCTGGACTGCATCGTCTACATGGGCGAAGAAGACATCCGCCGGCAGTCGCTCAACGTCTACCGGATGCGCCTGCTGGAAGCCGAGGTCATCAGCGTCGAATCGGGAACCCGCACGCTGAAAGACGCGATCAACGAGGCCATTCGCGACTGGGTGACCAACGTCGAGACCACCCACTACCTCATCGGCAGCGCGGTAGGCCCGCACCCTTACCCGGTCATGGTGCGCGACTTCCAGAGCGTTATCGGGCGCGAGGCGCGGGCGCAGATACTCGAGGCCGAAGGCCGCCTTCCCGATTTCGTGATGGCCTGCGTTGGCGGAGGCAGCAACGCCATCGGAACTTTCCACCCCTTTGCGCCCGATGAGGCCGTGCGGCTGGTAGGTCTCGAGGCCGGCGGCAAGGGCCTGGCTTCCGGCGAACATTCCGCCACCCTGACGGCCGGCCGCCCCGGCGTGCTGCACGGCGCGATGACCTACCTGCTGCAGAACGAGGACGGCCAGATAAGCCCGGCGCACAGCATATCGGCGGGCCTCGACTACCCCGGCGTGGGGCCGGAACACAGCTACCTGAAAGACTCGGGGCGCGCCGATTACCGGGAGGTGACCGACTCCCAGGCGCTGGAGGGGTTCCGCCTGCTCTGCCGCACCGAGGGCATCATACCCGCCCTCGAGTCGGCCCATGCCGTCTACGGCGCAGCGGAGCTGGCCCCGAAGCTGCCGGAGGACAGCATCATCCTCGTCTGCCTCAGTGGGCGCGGCGACAAGGACATAGGCATAGTGGCCGAAGCGGAGAACATCGAGCTGTAGGCGCTTGCCCGGAACCGCCGTCGGCGGGTATAATTCATCCAGAGTCGGGGCGTGGCCCAGCCAGGTAGGGCACCTGCATGGGGTGTAGGGGGTCGCCAGTTCAAATCTGGCCGCCCCGACCAGTCTTCCCGGGTACCCGGCATCGGGTATATCCAAAGGAAATACCGGAGCAAACAGGAAAGACCGCCTCTTGCAGGCGGCCTTTCCTGTTTGTGCGCTCCCGTTCCCGCTGCCGGCCAAGGAGAAGACCCCGCGGGGCTTACCCGGTTCCAGTCAGCCTGCCGGCAGTGGGCTTGTTGCGTTGGTTGTTGTCTGGCGTCGGTTATTGTCTGGCCCGGAAGCGGCGCGCGGGCTAGTGGCTGCCGCAGCCTCCCGCGCCGCAGCCACAGCCGCCCGAGCCGCAGCCGCCGGCGCTGGCAAACATCGGGTTGTTGATGACAAAGCCCACCTGCCCGCCGAAGTTCTCCACGTAGTCGATAGTTGCCTCTTCCAGGAAGGGGGCGCTGTCGGAGTCCATCAGAAACCTGACGCCGTCCAGTTGGAGCACGGTGTCGTCATTCTGGCTTTCGTTTTCCATGGTCAGCATATACTGAAGGCCGCCGGTTTCCGCCGGGATGGCGATGACGCGGAGGGCCCCCTCCTGCTCACCCTGTTCTTCCATTACTTCCCTGAGCTTTTCGATGGCGAGCATCGTTACTTCCATAATTCCGGTGCGCTCCTTCCTCAGCTTTATCGGGCGGAGCTCCGCCCTACTCTGGTAAGTTATCCGTCTGGAATGTCCAATATTGCAAAGCTACCACAAAACGGCGCAATTTGCCAGTCGCCAGCGCATCCCTTTTTTCAATTGCGCGGCATAAGTGTTATGCGGCTTGAGGCGGGAGCCGCTCTATTCAAGGCTTATCGGGTTAGCGCCGGGATACAGGATAACGCCCTGGAACTCGACAGGATCTCCGTCGCTGATGATGACGAGGAGTATCTGCCCGCGCAGGACCCCTGTCAGCGTGTTGAACGCCATGGACTCCGAATCAGGATCGTAGAAGCTCCACGCCTGCGTCCCCGCGTCCAGATACCACACCCGCACCAGCCGGCTGCCCAGGCTGACGAACACCGCGGCCGGGTCTGAGGGCGGCTCCGCTCCAGGCGTTGGTGTTGGCGTTGATGTCGGCGTCGGCGTCGGCGTGGACGTACTCTCAGGGATCAGCGTTGGCGTCGGCTCCGGCGAGCCTCCCCCTTGCGCAGACGTTCTGGTGGCCGCGGGAGTGTTGGCAGGCGTAGCCGAGGGCGAGTTGGTGGGAACCGGAGTGTTGGTGGGAGCCGGAGTGTTGGTGGGAGCCGGGGTGTTGGTGGGAGCCGGGGTGTTGGTGGGAGCCGGGGTGTTGGTGGGAGCCGGGGTGTTGGTGGGAGCCGGGGTGTTGGTGGGAGCCGGAGTGTTGGTGGGAGCCGGAGTGTTGGTGGGAGCCGGAGTGTTGGTGGGAGCCGGAGTGTTGGTGGGAGCCGGAGTGTTGGTGGGAACCGGGGTATTGGTGGGCGGTTCGGCGCTCACCGTGAAGGTGGTGGAGGTTCTGCCCTCCAGGTTCCCCGTTGATGGGTTGGGACCGCCGGGCCCGTGCCAGCTCCAGGTAACCGTGTGAGTCCCTACGCCCAGGCCGACGCAGGGGCTCAGGTTAACGTTTCGACCGGTAGTGATGCCGGACACGCTGGTGGTTATAAAGACGCCGGTAGCGCCGTCGCTCAGCGCTGCGTTGGCGGTTACCGCCGTCATGCCCTGCCGGTTCTCCAGGTAAGTTACGCCCTTATGCTTGGCGGAAAGCAGGTTGTAGCAGGCCTGCACTGTGCTGCTGCCCTGGGTCAGGGTCAGATTATTGTCTGCACTCGATACCAGCAGCGGCGCCGCCTTCACCCTTACAACTATGTTGTAATCCTTATCTGCGGATGTTTTGCCGGTGAGGGTGTGCTCGCCGACCGTCAACGTTTCGGTTCTGGCTGGGTCGACGCCATTCATCAGGCGTACCCGGGCGGCGTGCCAGTGGCCGGCCGGCACGGTGACGGTTACATCCCTTAAGAAATCCGATCTAGTCAGGACTGCCCGGAAACCTTCAGCAACATTTTTTATGTTGTAGGACCATATGTTGCCGCCAAGAGCCCCAACCTCAAAGCTGGCATGGGGTTCCGAGATCACGTTCACGGTCAGGCTGTAGGCGACAGATGCAGCAGTAGAGCCAGACACAGTATGCGTTCCGAGCAGCAGCGTTCTGAATTGTTCTGCTGCTCCGCCGCCTGATATATGGCCGGCGAAAAAGCGCAGCCGAACCGACGGCTGGTCCCTCGGGATGGTGACGTTTACCGTTGCCCCAGAGTCAGAGAATGAGACTTGGTACCCTGAACTGACACCGGTCTGTAGATAGGCTTTGCCGGTTGCGGAATTGATCGTGATACTGGCCTTGTGGCCGGACTGGGCGTGCAGCGGCTCCGACTGGGACAGGGGGAGAAGGGCCGTCAGGCCCAGAGCCAGCAGCCCCAGTAAGGCGACCAGGGCCAGCCCTGTTCGGTATCGTTTCATTTGCTCAAGTAGCGCCATCATTCTTTCCTGCCTTGAAATCGGGGGGGGGGGGGGGTACTGCTTCCTCTTGGGCGATGCTCCGCTTGTCCGCCATAATCCGCCTCTCTGTATATCGCAATATCGCACTGGATTACGCACTAGTCGAATCAGCTATTTCCGCCTGGGAAATGATGGTGCGCATTTTAGCGGAAAATCCCCGGTATGGGAACACCCCCGGAAGAGAAGTATATCGCTGTGTCTGCCGACAGCCCGACTCATAACCGGCCACGCCGCGCAAACGGATACGCTGTCGTGTCCGGAGACGGGAAGCGCGGTATCTCAGATTGTCTTTCAGGCGGTTCCTTTCCATCATTTCCCCGCCCCGCTGGAACGCGAGCTGCGAGACTAATGCGGCTGCCCTGTCGGGTCGGCTTGCCTCTTGCGAGGTTCGGCTTGCGGCGGGAGCCGCTCTATGTTAAGCCATATCAGATTAGTGCCGGGGTACAGGGTAGCGCCCTGGAACGCGACAGGATCGCCGTCGCTGATGACGACAAGGAGTATCTGCCCGCTCATAACCCCTTCCAGCGTGTTGAACGCCATGAACTCCGTGTCGGGAGCGTAGAAGCTCCACGCCTGCGTCACCGCGTCCAGATACCACACCCGCACCAGCCGGCCGCCCAGGCTGGCGAACACCGCGGCGGGGTCTGCGTGCGGCGCCGCAACGGGCGTTGAAGATGGCGTCGGGGCGGGCGTCGGCGATAGCAATGGCGTGGGCGTCGGCGTCGGAGTCGGCTCTGGCAATTCTGGCAATAGAGTGGGGGTTGGCGCTGAAGCCCCTCTGTTTCCCTGAGTGGCGCTGGTGGGCGCGCTGGTGGGCGCGCTGGTCGTCGTAGTTTGGGCTGTGGTGGGCGTAGCCGACGGCGGAATGGGCGTGTTGGTAGGCGTATTGGTTGGAGTGGGCGTGTTGGTAGGCGTGTTGGTTGGGGTAGGCGTATTGGTAGGCGTGTTGGTAGGCGTATTGGTGGGCGTAGCCGTGGGCGTATTGCTTGGCGGCGTGGAGCTCACCGTGAAGGTGGTGGAGGTTCTGCCCTCCAGGTTCCCCGTTGATGGGTTGGGACCGCCGGGCCCGTGCCAGCTCCAGGTAACCGTGTGAGTCCCTACGCCCAGGTTGACGCAGGGGCTCAGGTTAACGTTTCGACCGGTGGTGATGCCGGACACGCTGGTGGTTACAAAGACGCCGGTAGCGCCGTCGATCAGCGCTGCGTTGGCGGTTACCGCTGTCATGCCCTCCCGGGACTCCAGGTAAGTTACGCCCTTATGCTTGGCGGAAAGCAGATTGTAACAGGCCTGCACTGTGCTGCTGCCCTGGGTCAGGGTCAGATAATTGTCTGCACTCGATACCAGCAGCGGCGCCGCCTTCACCTCTACGGTTATGCTGTAAGCATTGTTTGCGGATGTTGTGCCGGAGAGGGTGTGTGAGCCGACGGTCAACGTTTCGGTTCTGGCTGGGTCGACGCCCTGGCTCAGGCGCACCCGGGCGGCGGGCCAGACGCCGGGCGGCAGGGTGACGGTTGCCTTGGTAGCTGAATCTCGGACAGCCTGGAAACCGGTAGCAAGGCTTCTTACCGTAACTGCGGTGCCGGTAACGCTCCCAACGAGAATTTCGGCATGGGGTTCCGAAATCACGTTCACGGTCAGGTTGTAGGCGACAGATGCAGCAGTAGAGCCAGACACAGTATGCGTTCCGAGC
The DNA here is from genome assembly GCA_965115955.1 of Dehalococcoidia bacterium. GTDB lineage: Bacteria > Chloroflexota > Dehalococcoidia > Lucifugimonadales > UBA3495 > VXOI01. The sequence continues at coordinate 1,365,324 of OZ220473.1, forward strand.
AGCAGCGTTTTGAATTGTTCTGCTGCTCCGCCGCCTGATACATGGCCGGCGAAAAAGCGCAGCCGAACCGACGGCTGGTCCCTCGGGATGGTGACATTTACCGTTGCCCCAGAGTCAGAGAATGAGACTTGGTACCCTGAACTGACACCGGTCTGTAGATAGGCTTTGCCGGTTGCGGAATTGATCGTGATACTGGCCTTGTGGCCGGACTGGGCGTGCAGCGGCTCCGACTGGGACAGGGGGAGAAGGGCCGTCAGGCCCAGAGCCAGCAGCCCCAGTAAGGCGACCAGGGCCAGCCCTGTTCGGTATCGTCTCATTCGCTCAAGTCGCATCATCATTCTCCCTTGCCTTGAAATCGGGGGGGGGGGGTACTGCTTCCCTTTGGGCAGCGCTCCGCTTGTCCGCCATAATCCGCCTCTCTGTATATCGCAATATCGCACTGGATTACTCACTAGTCGAATCAGCTATTTCCGCCCAGGAACTGCGGGTACATATTTTAGCGGAAAATCCCCGGTATGGGAACACCCCTGGAAGAGCAGTATATCGCCGTGTCTGCCGACAGCCCGACTCATAACCGGCCGCGCCGCGCAAACGGATACGCTGTCGCCGCCCGGAGACGGGAAAGCGCTGTATCTCAGATTGTATTTCAGGCGGTTCCCTTTCATCATTTCCGCCCCGCTGGAACGGGAGCTGCGAACCGAAGGCGGCTGCCCCGTCGGGTCGGCTTGCGGCGGACAGCCGCTCTATTTAAGCCATATCAGATTAGTGCCGGGATACAGGGTAGCGCCCTGGAACGCGACAGGATCGCCGTCGCTGATGACGACAAGGAGTATCTGCCCGCTCATAACCCCTTCCAGCGTGTTGAACGCCATGAACTCCGTGTCTGGAGCGTAGAAGCTCCACGCCTGCGTCACCGCGTCCAGATACCACACCCGCACCAGCCGGCCGCCCAGGCTGGCGAACACCGCGGCGGGGTCTGCGTGCGGCGCCGCAACGGGCGTTGAAGATGGCGTCGGGGCGGGCGTCGGCGATAGCAATGGCGTGGGCGTCGGCGTCGGAGTCGGCTCTGGCAATTCTGGCAATAGAAATTCTGGCAATAGAGTGGGGGTTGGCGCTGAAGCCCCTCTGTTTCCCTGAGTGGCGCTGGTGGGCGCGCTGGTCGTCGTAGTTTGGGCTGTGGTGGGCGCGCTGGTCGTCGTAGTTTGGGCTGTGGTGGGCGTAGCCGACGGCGGAATGGGCGTGTTGGTAGGCGTATTGGTTGGAGTGGGCGTGTTGGTAGGCGTGTTGGTGGGAGTGGGCGTGTTGGTGGGAGCAGGCGTGTCGGTAGGGGCAAGGGTTGGCGTTGGCGTATAGTTCACTACCGTGTAGGCGGTTACCGTGGTGGCTTCGGGGGCAGCGCCAGCGGGCCCATCCCAAGCCCAGCCGACCCCGCGCCGAAGGGAGTAACCGGCGGAGACACTGGCTCTGATGCAGGGGTTAAGATTCTTGCCGATTCCCCTGCTTTGCTCACCGAGCGTCGTACTGGCGGAGTTATAAATAGTGACGCCATGCGTCGAGTCGGACAGTATCGAATGGGCTACCACCGTGGCCTGGCCCTGCCGTTGTTCCAGATAGATAGTGCCGCTGTGCGAGACGTGGAGCAGGGTGAAACAGATATCTATCGATTTGGCTATTGGGTTTCCCATGCACATTCAACGTTCCGCCGTCGTTGGATATCAGCGACGGCGCAGCCTGGGCTTGCAGTGATGGGGGCGACCCGGCGGAAAACAGGGCCAGCAAAAGGCCTCCAACCCCGCCGCCCAGCAAGACGAGCAACGATACCCGGACCAGCCAGGAGCCGGGGGCACTGCTGAATCGGGGTCGACTGACGAGTTTACCTACCACAATTTGCCTCGCTCCAGATAACTGAAATTAGACCCCTGATTTCGAATGAGCCATTCCTATCCGGGGCTGCAGCATCCAGCATTTCAGCGGAAAATTTTCGGCATGAGAATACCCTGGAAGCAGTGCATTTGGAAGCAGTATATCGCTGTGTCCGCCGACAGCCCGGCTCATAACCGGCCGCTCCGCGCAAATGGATACGCCGAGTACTCGAAATGTCTGTCTACGACCCAACTGCCGGCCGCTCCGCGCAAATGGATACGCCGCCGGAGCCGGGAAGCGATGCGTATCGGGTTGCATCTCAGGCGGTTCCTTTCCGTCATTTCCGCCTTCGCGGGAACGGGGGCTGCGGGCAGACGGCGGCTGTCGGCCGGGGCGCGTTTGCGCCGCAGGTGACACATCCTGGTTGACGGCCCTTGTGACGCCTGCCTAGACTCGATTTCAGTTGAAACAGGTCTGGCTGAAACAGGCCCGGCCGTTCTTCTTCCGGCAGGCTCGGAACGCCCCCGGAGCGAACGGCCCGACGCCGGGCTGATTTCGCCGGGCTGATTTCGCCGGGCTGATTTCGAGGGACGCACCCCGCAGGGCGCGTCCCTTATGCTGTTTGGCGCGCGGCGGGAACCGGAGGGATGCATGCAGCTCGACACGGGATACGCGGGAACGGATTCGCTGGCGCTGAAGTGGCGCGCGGCGGGAGTCCTGACGGATTCGGCCAGCCTTTCAGCGCCTTTGATCCCGCCGGCGGCCTCAGGGGCGGCGGCAGGCTCGCCGCCCGCCGGGAAAACCGGAACTGGAACTGGAACCGGAACCGGCGGCGCCGGGCCGGTGACTTTCGTGCTGTCTACCGACGACGTAGACCGGCATGGCGACGTGGTGTCTGCCGGCGGGTGGCGGCTGGAGGCGTACCTGCGAAACCCGGTGCTGCTGTGGGCTCACGACTACCGCTGCCCGGCCATCGGGCGGGCGGTGTCGGTGTGGAGCGAACCGCATCGCCTGCTGGCGACGATGGAGTTCGCGCCCAGCGCCTTCGCTCAGGAGGTGGCCGGGCTGTATCTGTGCGGGTTCCAGTGGGGGGTATCCGTCGGGTTCCGCCCCATCCGCTGGGAAGAGCGGCGGGACTCGCGCTCCGGCGCGTTCCTCGGTCTGCGCTACCTGGAGCAGGAACTGCTGGAGGTCAGCGCAGTGCCCGTTCCCGCAAACCGCCACGCTCTGCGGCGGGCGGCGGGCGATTCCGGGCCTTTCCCCGACTACAGCGAAGGGCCCGGCGGCAGCGGGGACGGAATCCATTGGCGAGCGGCTGCGCTGGGAGCGCTGCTGGCGGAGCTCAAGGCGGCCCAAACCTGATGGACGGCAGACGCCGAATCGCAGTTCAGCCGGTCGAACGACGAAAGGCAACGCAGATTTCAGGGCAGATTTCAGGAGGGTATATGGCTGTAGACAACGGAGCTTTTTCCACCGCCGGCCTGGAGCTGGTGAAGCGGGAGCTGGGGGGAATCCGCGAGTTCTACGAGTCGCGGATGAACTCGGAAATTCCGCCCCTGCGCGAGGAGCTGGAGCGCATCGGCGCCCAGGTCGCCAGGATGCAGGACGCCCAGCGGCAGGGCGAGAAGCTGGCCCTGATGAACCAGCACGGCGGAGAGCGGGCGCGGGTCGCCTTCGGCAAGTACGCCGGCATGGACCACCTGGACCTGGCCTGCGCCCGCAGCCTGCTTTCGGCGCAACTGCGCGAGCCTTCCGGCTCCAGCCCCAGGATGCTGGAGGACTGGCAGACTAACCTTAAATCCGCCATGGATTCCACCACCGCCGGGCGGGGCGGCGAGCTGGTGGACACCCAGGAAGCCCGCGCCCTCTGGGACGACGTTAACCTGGAGACGGCCATCGCGCCCCTGTTCAACACAGTGCAGATGCCCTCTAACCCCTTTCAGATTCCCCTGCAACTGGGCGACGTCAACTGGTATCCGGGAACGGAGAACACGGCGGTAACGGGCAGCGCCCCGGCCACGGCGCGGCAGACGCTGACGGCCCACGAGCTGGTCGCCGAGGTGCCGTGGTCTTACGACCTGGACGAGGACGCAGTCATAGCCATGATGGACGAGCTGCGCCGCAGCCTGCTGCGAAACGCTCACGAGGTTATAGACGACGTGATCCTTAACGGCGACACCACTTTGCAGAACAACATCAATGCCGACGGCGCAACCATCGCCGCCACTACCCCCGGGACGGGGCATCTCCTCGTCGGCTTCGACGGCCTGCTTCACCTACCGCTGGTGGACAACATTGCCATGTCCAACAATCACAACGCGGCGGTCAGCGCCGATATGTTCAACGAGATTCGGGGCAAGCTGGGCAAGTATGGAGTGCGTCCCTCAGAGCTGGCCTATATCACCGACGTCAGCACGTTCATCAAGTCTCTGACCATCTCTACCTTCCGGACGCTGGACAAGTTCGGCGCCAACGCCACCATCCTGACCGGCCAGTTGGGCGCAGTGGAGGGCATTCCGGTCATCGTGTCGGAGCAGATGCAGCTTGCCGACGCAGACGGCAAGGTAACCGGCGGCGGCGGCAGCGCCAACAACAAGGGCCGTCTGCTCATAGTCAACCGCTCTCAATGGCGGGTGGGCTACAAGCGGGAGCTGACCATCGAGACGGTGCGCGACGCGCAGAAGCGGCAGAACATTATGGTCGTCAGCTTCCGCATCGCCTTGCAGGAACGCAGCGGCGCCCGCTCCTCGGCCACCCACACGGCGCTGCAGTACAACATAACCCGGCTCTAGGGCCGGCCACGGATTTCTCCATCCCTTTTCGGGGGGCAGCGTTCCGGAGGGCATCGTGGCCGGGCGGGGGGCGGATTCAGCATTGGCGGCCGGCCTAGCACAGCGGGAACCGTCATATACGGGAATATAAGGAGGCAAGCTCTTGATTCAACCCAAGAACGGTCGGGAGGGGCGCTCCTCGCGATGGTGGGCAGGGGTGGCCGGGCTGGGCATCGTGGCGGTATCGGGCATCGAGACCTACGCGCTCTCGCAGGGCATCAACGGCTCGGCGCTTACGGCGTCGCTGGCCGCCATCGCTGCGCTGGGCGGAGCGGGCCTGGGGCGGATGCTGCGATGACCACCCGCCGCAACCGCCGGGTTCAGCCCCGACCAAGGGTCTACGAGCCGCTGCTCCGCGCCCATGATTCCAACACTTCCAACGAGAGGGAGACGCTGGCGCAGCCGAACAAGGGCAAGCGGCTGCGCATCCTGAGGGTCAGGGCAATACAGGAGGCGGCCGACAGCCGGCGGCTCTACGAGGTTTACTTCGGGGAAGGCGAAACCATCGCCGCCGCGCCGGAAAAGGCGGTGGATACGCTGGACATCCCCAATCTTGGGGAAGACTCCACCCGGGTCTTCCCCCGCGACGAGGGGCCGCGCGGCCTGCGCGATGAACCCCTGAGCGGCCGCTGGAGCGGCGAGGCGCCCTTCACCGTTCACAAGATATTGGTCGAGTATACTGAGGAAAGCTGACCGGGGAAAGCTGGCCGGACTGCCGCAAACCCGACGCAATTCCCCTGGCAACCCCGTCGAGTCTTGAACGCCTTTCCGTTTGCTCGCCTATCAGCAAGCTCATCGCCAATAGCCGGCGCTTTCATCGGCCTGCGATTGTTCCGGAAAGCCAGGAGCGTCTATGACAACCCGCCATTCCCACAAGGCGCCTTTGTGGCGCCGCCCCTACGTTCTCCGCACCGTCGAGGTCGCGCCGTCCCGTCGCCGGGGCCGTCAGACCCTGCTCGCCCCGGCCAAGGGCTACCGCATACGGCTGGTAAGGCTGAAGGTCGTTCAGCCGGAACCCGACGGGAGACGCCAGTGCGAGATCTACTTCGGAGCTGCGTCCAGTCTGGTCACCGACCCGTCGCGGGCCGTGGACATGCTGACCGTGCCCGACAACGGCAGCGCATCCACCCGCATATATCTGCGCGGCCAGGGGCCGCGCGGTTTGCGCGGAGAGCCCCTCAGCCTGCGATGGCGGGGACGCCCGCCGTCCAGCGAACATAAGGTGATCATCGAATACGCCGAGGAAAGCTGAAGGGAGGAAAGCTGAAGGCCGTCTGCCGCCCGCCGGCGTTGCCCCGCGGCATGGGCTGGAAGCCCCGGCTTTCCCGAAATCTGGGCTGCCTGGCATCGCGGCGCCCTCATGTTTGCCCGTGTTCGTAGTTGCTGTGTAATTGCTGTAAGGAGAAAACATGGCTCGCGAAGCTTATCGCTCTCTGTATGGAGATCTTACCAAGCTGAAGGACGACAGCGTGCTGAAAGACCCGGCCGCCGGGCCGGACGACGACGATGAGCTGTTTGAGCTGCTGCTGGCGGTGTCGGACTGGGTGGACCAATACTGCAACCGTCATTTCTATCCGCGCGTCGAGACGCTGCTGTTCGATGGGTCAGGCGGCGATCGCCTGGTTGTGCCGGACCTGATTGCGGTCGGCGAACTTGCCCAAATCGACCCATCGGGGGAGTTCCCCGGCAGTGTATGGAGCGCCGGCGCCTACCGGCTGCTGCCTCACAACGCCGCGCCTCTGCGGCCGTGGGGACGTCCCTACGGCGCGATTCTGAGCCTGGCTGAAGACAGGGCGCGGCCTGAACGGGGCGGCGGATTCCCGCCGGGCGAGGCGAACTTCCGCGTGTCTGGCGTGTGGGGATACCGATTCTTCGCCGAACCTTCCGGCGCCGCGCTTTCGGCGGATGCGGACGCCGGCGACTCCACGGTAGCCGTTAGCGACGGCTCCCGGTTCCGTGTGGGGCAGACCGGTCGTCCTGAGCGGCATGGGCGCCGAGGATGCCGAACAGGCTCTGGTCACCGGCATCGAAGGCGAGAAGCTGAGCGTCTCGCGGGGGCTGAACGGCGCCGCGGCCTCGAAGCATCCTTCGGGCGGCGCCGTGGGCATCCTGCGCTGGCCGGCGTCGGTGGAGCGGGCGGCTCTGATCCAGGCGGCCCGAATCTGGACCCGCGCCGCCGACTTCGAGCCTTTCTACGTGGACGCCGATGTGGATACCGACGTGAGACTGCTGCTGGAGCATTATCGCAAACCCGCTGGTCCGTGATATTTCCCGATGCTTCCGAATGACGCCGGAACGGTTGAACGGCAGCCCCTTTACGTTGATTAACGTAAAGAGGGCTTGTTTATTTTCCCTCTGTCCGTGAGGATTGACGATGGGGGAGCGGTAGGCTAGTATCAATCCGCCTGGTTGCAGTCCCGCGCCTTAGTCCGGCAGAATACGCACTCTCTCTGAAAGAGGATCATTTTCCGACAGGCTTTTCCCCAAGTCGCCTGAAAACGGCAGATACCTCTGCCGCCCAAGGAAGCTTTACGGGTTATACCGGCATTCCCGCCTGTGTTGTTGGCGTCGTTGTTCGCTTCGGAATTGTTCATGGAAGCCTTACTGGCTACACCGGCATTCTTGCCATCTGAATCGGGAGGATGAACATGGCTATTCACAGGCTACTGAATCTGCGAGTGATGATTTCCCTGGCGTTGATAGTGGCCCTGGCCCTGGCGGCGGCCTGCGGAGAGGAAGAGCCGACGGCGACGCCGACCAGGGCTCCTACGGCCACCAGCGCTCCGATGCCGACCGATGCGCCTGCGGCCACGGACACGCCGGCAGCCCCGGCCGATACCCCGGTCTCAGGCTCCCGCCCGACCAACACGCCGTTTCCGACGCCGACTTCCGTGATGGCCCAGCCGCCCGTTGGCGACGCCAGAGCCGGCGGCGAAATCCGTATGTCCGCCTATGCCGACGCCGAGGTGTGGGAGCCGGTGGGTTCCGGCTCGCTTTCCAGCGTGCAGGCGTACTCGCAGTTGTACAACCAGATTGTGCAGTTCGACACTATGGACACGACCCAGGTCGTCTGCGACCTTTGTGTTGACTGGGATGTGAGCAACGACGGCAAGACCTTTACCTTCAACCTGGTCGACAACGCAATGTGGCACAATGGAGACTCTCTGACCGCTGCCGACGTTGAGTTCAGCATGGCGCGGTATATGAATCCCGAAGTGTCTATCGGTCGCTCCGGCCTTTTCCGCAACTACACCCTTCCCGCTGAAGAGGGCGGCGTCAAGATGATCGACGACACGACGGTGGAATTCAACCTGTCTTTCCCGTCGGGCGCTTTCATCAACTTCCTGGCCCTCGACTACGCCAAGGTGCTGCCCAAGCGCGTTCTGGAAATGCCGGAGGTGGAAGACCTGAAGCAGGCGGAAACGGTGATGGAGCATGGGGCCATGTCCGGCCCGTTCATCCTGGAGGAATACAGCCGGGGCAACGTTTACCGGGTGGTTCGCAACGAGAACTACTTCAAGGACAATCGCCCCTACTTCGACCAGATTGATCACTTCATCATCGTTGATACCGGCACGCTGATTTCGCAGTTCAAGGCCGGGCAGTTGGAAATGATGAACTCCGGGTTCTCCAACCTTTCGCCCACCGAGTACCTGGAAGTGGACGCAGACACTGAGGGTTCCTCCTCCGGCCACGTTGTGGCGCATGAGCTTCCCGGCACCCGCAACTGGGGGCTGATGATCAACCGGAAGCAGGAGCCTTTTACCGACCCGCGGGTTCGCAAGGCCATCTATCTGGCTCTGGACTATCAGCAGCTAAACGAATTCGTTGAAGACGGCACCGCCGATGTTCCCTGCCCGATGATGGGTATGGGGCACTCTCTCGACGAATGCGCCCAGTGGCCCGGCATACGGCCCAAGGATACGCCCGGAGGCGAGGCCGACCTTGCCTACGCCAGGCAGCTCATGGCCGAGGCCGGCTACGCCGGCGGATTCGAGACCACCTACGATGTGCGTCAGGTCGGCTCTTACCCCGACACGTGCAGCGTGGTCAAGCAGCAACTGGAAGAGAACCTGGGCATCCGCGGCGAAATCACGGTGCACGAAAGCGCCGCCGGATACGCCCTGTATCAGACGGCCCGCCCCGACGACCAGATCGGCGACTGGCAGCTTTCCTGCCAGGGCGAGGGCATGACGGTGCTGGACGCCGACGCCCTGCTGGGCGGCGTGTACTTGCGGGGCGCTACCCGCAATTACACCAACTGGGAGCCGGAGATGATCCGCAATCTGTTCGAGCAGCAGAAGGTGGAGCAGGACATCGAAATGCGCCGCGAGATCCTCATGGATATTGAGCATTTCCTGGTTCCCACCAATCCCGACAACATTGAAGAGGGCTACTCGGACAATCACTGGGTGACCCTGTTCTGGGGCAAGTTCTTCTGGCTGGTGCATGAGGACGTCCAGGGGTTCAATCCGCCCCAGACGGTCCAGTACGGTTTCAAGCACGAAGACCTCTGGCTGGACCGATAGACGGCAACGGCATGAACGGGGGGAGGCCGGGCTGATTCATCCCCACGTGTTCACAGCACAATTATGCGGAGTCATTCCCGGATGGCTCCGCATTTTCAACAAGGCATCCTTTCCCTGACCCTGCCGGCGCACCCGACCGGGATAGGACGGATATGAGACAGTACGCAGCAAAACGGATTGCACTGTTCATCCCCACGGTTCTGCTCATCACCATCATCGTTTTCGTGGTGATGCGGCTGGTGCCGGGAGACCCGGCCATAGCAATTCTGGAGGCCGGAGGCGGAGGCAACTACACCCAGGAAGACCTGGATAACCTGCGAGAGAAGCTGGGCACCGACCGCAGCATCTTCGTGCAGTATTTCGAGTGGATGGGCGGCATTTTCCGGGGCGACTTCGGCGACTCGCTGAAATTCAACGCCCCGGTGATGACAGAGCTGAAGAAGCGCATCGCAGTAACCATAGAGCTGGCGGTGATTGCCACTGTTCTGGCGGTGATAGTGGCGGTGCCTTTCGGGATATTGTCGGCGCTGAAGCCCGACAGTTGGCTCGACTACGCGGCGCGAACCTTCACGCTGGTGGGTATCGCCATCCCCAATTTCCTGGTGGCGGTGCTGCTGGTCCTGCTGCTGGTGCGGGTGGGAGGGCTGGCCCCGCTGGGCTATGTCACCTTCCAGGAAGACCCGCTGACCAACCTGCACCAGATGATCTTCCCGGCCCTGGCTCTGGCCTTCTATGAAATGGCCTTCATCGCCAGGGTGACGCGCTCTTCGATGATGGAGATACTGCGGGAAGACTATATGCGCACGGCCCGCTCCAAGGGGCTGGCGGAGACGGTGGTAGTCTTCCGCCACGGGCTGAAGAACGCAGTGCTGCCTATCCTGACCATATCCGGCTGGCAGTTCGGGAGACTCTTCGGCGGCACGGTGGTTATCGAAGTCATATTCCTGCTGCCTGGGATGGGAACAATCCTCATCGACTCCATCTCCTTCCGGGATTACCCGGTGATCCAGGCGGAGATAGTTATCATCGGCGCAGTGATCGTGACCATCAACCTGTTGATTGACCTGCTGTACGGGCTGCTGGATCCCAGGATCCGGTATTCGTAAAAGCGGCAAGGAGAAGGGGGGTATTACAGATGCAAGTGTTCCGCACCGAATCTGTTTCTACGCCTGACCTGGAGGCGATACGGCCCAAGCCAACAGGATTGGCGGCGGCGCTGGCGGGGGTAAGGAACTTTGCGCGTCGCAAGCCCGTCGCTTTCGCCGGCGCAGTGGCGCTGGCCGCCGTGGTGATCATAGCGCTGCTGGCGCGATTCGCTGAAGTTACGCCCTATGACCCCGACAAGGTGGGCGTGGCCTCCAAGTTCCTGGGCCCGGGCGGAGATACCTTCCTGGGCACCGACCAGCTTGGACGGGACGTCGCCAGCCGCCTGATGTATGGGGCATGGATCTCCATGAAAGTCGGGCTGGTCAGCGTTATTATAGGCATTACGGCGGGTACGCTGCTCGGAGTGTTCAGCGCCTATGTGGGCGGCGTGGTGGACCTGGTGATACAGCGCATTGTTGACGCCCTGATGGGTTTTCCGCCTATCATCCTGGCGCTGGGGCTGATGGCTGCCCTGGGCGCTTCAGACCGCAACGTCATCATCGCTCTGGTGGCCATACTGCTGCCCGGAGCGACGCGGGTCATCAGGTCGCAGGCGTTGAGTATCAGGGAACTGGACTATACTCTGGCCGCCAGGGCTATCGGAGCCGCACCCCCGCGCATCATCCTGCGTCATATGCTGCCCAACGTGGCCGCAACCTACATTGTCCTTACCACCATCAGCCTGGGCTTTGCTATCGTTGTGGAGGCCGCGCTGAGCTTCCTGGGCGTGGGCATTCCGCCCGACGTGCCGACATGGGGCGGAATGCTGCAGTTGGGCCGCAAGTTCATAGACACCCAGGCATGGCTGCCCGTGCCGCCAATGCTGGCCATAGGCCTGGTCGTGTTTGCCGTCAACTTCCTGGGCGACGGGCTGCGCGATGTGCTGGACCCGAGGCTGCGAGGCCGTTAGCGCGCTTTCTCGGCTGGGGAAGCCGGAGAGCGCGCTGGCCCCGAAGCTGCGAGGCCGTTAGCCCCGCCGGTTCTGCCCGGGGGCCGGGCCGCGCGATTTTGTTTAGAGAACAGCGTTATATCGCCCTTCGACGGTGGCGGGCGGGCGGCGATCCGGGTTATACTCTGTCTGGCTGTTCTCCGGGCCGGGAGCGGCGGCCCGGAATCTTGAATTACTGGAGGGAGAGAAACGCGTGAAAAGAGTCGGCTTGAGACCCATGATTCTGCTGCCGCTGGCGGCACTGGCGCTGCTGCTCATGGCCGCCTGCAGCAGCGAGGTGGAAGTCACCCGGGAAGTGCCGGTAACGGTGGAAGTTGTCAGGGAAGTGGAAGTTACCCGCGAAGTGCCCGTGGGCGAGGGTGAAGTCATTGAGGTGGAGGTCACCCGGGAGGTGGAAGTTACCCGCGAAGTGCCCGTTACCGTGGCGGCGTCCTCCGGCGGCAATATGATGGAAGAGACGCACGAGGACCGCCTGCATGTTGTCCGCGACCGCGGAACGCTCATCTGCGCCAGTCGCAACGACGTTCCCGGCTATGGCTACCTGGACGCTTCCGGCAACAACGTAGGCTTCGACATAGACCTGTGCCGCGCCGTGGCCGCCGCAGTGCTGGGCGACCCTAACGCCATCGAGATACGGCTGATAACCGCCGCCGAGCGCGGGCCGACGATCCAGTCCGGCGAAGTCGATATGATGGTGCGCACCGTCACCTGGACCACATCCCGCGACGCCCAGTGGGGCAACTACGTGCAGACCATGTTCTACGATGGTCAGGGTTTCCTGGTCAGCAAGGACCTGGGCCTGAGCAGCGCTTTGGAACTCGAAGGGGCTACGGTGTGCGTTACTCAAGGCACCACCACCGAGCTGAACCTTCAGGACTTCTCCAACCAGCACAACCTGGACATTGCTCCGCTGACCTTTGAGGACACCGACGCAGTGGTGGCCGCCTACCAGAGCGGGCAGTGCGACGCCTTCACCAACGACCGGTCGCAGTTGGCGGCCCTGGGTTCGGCCTTCGACGATCCCTCCGCCCACAGCATACTGCCGGAAACCATCTCCGAAGAGCCGTTGGGTCCTGTGGTCCCTCATGGCGACGAGAGGTGGTTCGACGTGGTGAAGACCGTTATGGGCATCCTCATCTATGGCGAGGCCTACGGCATAGGTATGGACAGCGTCCCCAGCGCCGCTACCGGAGAGACCGCCATTGACCGCATGCTCGGTTTCGAGGGCTCCTTCGGGCAGGAGAGCCTGGGCCTGAGCCAGATGGTGGCGCAGGACGTGCTGGGCTCCGTGGGCAACTACGGCGACATCTACGACCGTAATCTTGGCCCCGACGGCATCAACCTTCCCCGGGCCGGCGGACGTAATGCCCTGTGGGCCGACGCCCCGTGCCAGGATTGCCCCAAGGGCGGGCAGATCTACGCCGCGCCGCTGCGTTAGCCGCCGCGCCGCATTCCGGGAGCCTTAACGCCAATGGGCGGGTAAAACTCACCCGCCCATTTATTTTGGCCTGCTCCGGCGGCCGCTCCAGGGAGGTTAAGAAGTTGGCTCGAAATCGATGGCGAAATTCTCTGCGGCGGAAGGGAGGGAGCGCGATCGGGAAGAATGGGGCTATTGTGGACGCGCGGGCATTTTCTTTGGCTGCCGCTGTGGCCCGGGTTCCGAAAACGCTCGCGGCGCTGATTCTGCTGCTGGGGCTGTCGCTGGCGGCGTGCGCCGCAGAAGATGCGACGCCTGTTCCCGGTGTGGTGCAGACGGAGGAGAAATCCCGCCTGGAGCGGGTGCGGGAGCGGGGCAAGCTGGTCTGCGCTTCCGGCAGCGACACTCCCGGCTTTGGTTACATAGACGCCGACGGCAACAGCATAGGCTTTGACGTAGACCTGTGCCGGGCCGTGGCCGCAGCAGTGCTGGGAGACCCGGACGCTCTGGAGATCCGCATTGTAACTTCCGCCGAGCGAGGCCCCGTGCTGCAGGCGGGTGAGACTGATGTGCTCTCCACAACCACTACCTGGACTTCTTCCAGAGACGCCCAGTGGGGCAACTTCACCCAGACCATGTTCTACGACGGGCAGGGATTCATGGTGCCCAGGAGCCTGGGCGTGGATGGCGCGCTGCAACTCCGGGACGCCAATGTCTGTGTGAGCCAGGGGACTACCACGGAGCTGAACCTGCAAGACTTCTCTAACGAGGCCGGTCTGAACATGAATGTGATCACCTTCGAGAAGACGGATGCTGTGCTGGAAGCCTACCGGAATGGGCAGTGCGACGCCTTCACTACCGATCGCTCCGCCCTTTCGTCGCTGCGGGGCACCTTCGCAAACCCCGACGACCACCTGATTCTGCCCGACATAATATCTGAGGAACCTCTTGGGCCGGTGGTCCCCCACGGTGACGAGCAATGGTACGATATTGTCAAAACAGTGATGGCCATACTCATCTACGCCGAAGCTTTTGGCGTGGGTATGGACAACGTGCCCGCCGCCAGGACCGGCGATTCCGAGATTGACCGGATATTCGGACTGGAGGGCTCCTTCGGTCAGGATAGCCTGGGCCTGAGCCGGACCGTCGCCCAGGACGTGATTCGCAGCGTCGGCAACTATGGGGAGATTTACCGCCGCAACCTCGGGGCCGGCGGCATCGGCCTGCTCCGCGAGGGCGGACGCAACGCCCTGTGGGCCAACGCCCCCTGCCAGGACTGCCCCAAAGGCGGGCAGATCTACTCTGCGCCCCTGCGGTAGCGGCGGCGCCCGCGAACCCCGGCTACAACTGCCGGCCTGCGGGTTCCCGGACGGCAGGCCCGGCAGCCGGCGCAGCTCCGGCTGGACGCCGGGCCAGCAGCATCAGGGCCGCCGAGAGCCCAAGCAGAGCGGACGAGATAAGAATCATCAGAACGTAGCTGCCGGTCTGGTCGTAGATTACCGGCCCCACTATCTGGCCTGCGCCCAGCCCGGTGGCCTCAAAGGGGCGCAGCGCTCCGGCGATTGCCCCGTAGGAGTTCCGTCCGAAGTAGTCGGCCAGCAGAATGTAGATCAGCACTTCCATGGCGCTGTGGAACAGGCCCCACAGCACCCCGAAAGAATAGGCTGTGATGAGCGAGTCTACGCGCAGCAGGGCCAGAGCCGCCGCCGCAGAGAGGGCCAAAGCCGCCGCGATGCACCACCTCGCCGTCAGCCGCGTCGCCAGTTGCCCCCATGCCAGGCTGCTCAGCGCGAGGAAGGTGCTGACGCTGAGCACTCCCGCGGCCTGCGGGGTGGTGAGCCCGGCAGACTCGCGAAGGTATGGCACTAGAATGAACCCCAGGCCGGAAGAAGCGGCAATTTGCAGGAAGGCCATGAGCGCCACTATCCAGAACGCCCTGGTGCGTATTGCTTCCCGCGCGGTCGAGCTGGCTTCCGCCGTCCGGCGGAAGCCGCCCGCCCCCGCGCCGGACGGTTCATGCGGCGCGCCGTCGGGCAGCAGGCCGATGTCTTCGGGCCGCCGCCGCATAATGACCATCATCGGCGCGGCGAGCGCCAGGCTGTAGAACCCCAGGGCGCGAAAGGCCGTGCGCCAGTCGGCGAATGCGGCAATGACCGTGAAGGCCTGGATGATCAATGCCCCGCTGATGGGGCGGTACATGCCGGTAAGGGCCAGGGCGATGTTGCGTCGGCGGTTAAAGAAGTTGACCGCCATGGTCCGGGGAACGACGCCGATGAGGAACGGCTGGCTGATGGCCCGGCCGATGACCGCCGCGATGAAGAACAGCCAGGCGGCCTGCGCCCCGCCCATGACAATCATCGACACCCCCAGGACAACAACGCCAATGGGCATCAGCCAGCGGGGGCCGTACCGGTCGGCCAGCCGCCCGGCGAAGGGCGCGAAAAAGCCCGACAGCCAGACCCCGCAGCCGGCGGCCAGCCCGATGCTGGTGCGAGACCAGTTGACGCCGTCCAGGATGTAGGGCTGCACCCCGCCCAGCACCACGCCTGCAATGGCTGTCGCCGCGAAGGCTCCCGCTCCCGACAGCCCCAGAACCAGCCAGCCATAGTAAAAAGGCGTGCGGGGGCGCCAGTTCAGGAGAATGGAGAGAGAAGACGCCATGAACCGATTCTTATATCAGACGGGCCGCGATAGTTCAATTTGATCCGATGCAGGCAACTGCATCAGAGTTGACAAGGCGAATTGGTCGAACCCGGTTTACAGGCCGCGGAGCAGGCCGGAAATGATACGGCGGATTTGAGGCCGACGGCGTTCAGGAACCCATTACCCGGAGACTGTTGCCCCGGACGGGGCTGCGGGGAGGTTTAACATCCCTCGGGCAGTTTCGGTCAGTATGGCAGTCGCCGCCTTCTGCCCCGACAACGCCGTCTACGCCCTTGCGGGGAGGTTTAACATCCTTCGGGCAGTATGGTAGATTTGAGGGCAACTTTCCAGCCGATCGCAAGTGAGTTTCTATGGCCCAGTTGAGGGGACTCCTCACATACCAGGGCGTTGAAGTGTGGCGGCACGCCAGGGTAATCCAGTGGGCCTTGCAGATTGTGTCGGGCATCATCGTGGTCGCGCTGGTGGCCTGGTTCTTCACCAACATCGCCACCGCCGTTCAGGACCGGGAGATTCCCCATGGCTGGAGCTTTCTGAGCCGCGAATACCAGACGCCCATCGGCCAGCACTTCATACCCTACGATTCGTCAGACACCTTCGGCTACGCCCTGGGGGTGGCGACGGTCAACACCATTATCGTCTCCATCACAGGCGTCATACTGGCGACGGCGCTGGGCGCCATCATAGGCGTGGCCCGGCTGTCCAGCAACTGGCTGGTAGCCCGGCTGGCCACGGTCTACATCGAGTTCTTCCGCAACGTGCCGCTGCTGGTGCAGCTTTTCTTCTGGTTCTACATCATCCTGGCCCTGCCCCCGGTGCGGGAAGGCTACGTCATCGGGAACGGGCTGTTCATCAACAACGCAGGCTTCTCTCTGCCTTTCCCCAACCCCTCCGGCGTCGGCCCTGCCGTGGTCTGGTCGCTGCTGGCTGCGGGGGCGCTGGCTGCGGGCTATGGCGCCTTCCGCCTGCTGGCCTCCCGCGAGGCGCGCACCGGGCAGCGGTCCTTCCCGATGCTGGGCGGGCTGGCGACGGCGACGGTCATCGGGGCCCTGGCCTGGGTTGCGGTCAGCCTGGCCGGCAGTGATTCTCCCTTCGTAATCTCTTCGCCGGAGCCGCAGGGCCGGTTCGGTCGCATCGCCGGGGGGTTCACCGCTCCGGCGGGACTGGTAGTGCTGCTGGTGGGGCTGGTTACCTACACCGCTTCGTTCATTGCCGAAATCGTGCGGGCCGGGATACAGTCGGTCAGGCGCGGGCAGACGGAAGCGTCGCGCGCCCTGGGGCTGACCCCCATGGAGACGCTGCGATACGTTACCTTCCCGCAGGCGCTCCGAGTCATCATACCCCCGCTCATCAGCCAGTTTCTGAACCTGACGAAGAACAGCAGCCTGGCCGGCGCCATCGGCTACGCCGACCTGACCAACGTCGCCAAGACCATGACGCAGACGGCCCCGGCGGTGTCCATCTTCCTGCTGATAATGGCGGCCTACCTCGCCATGAGCCTGACCTACTCGCTCATCGGCAACCTGTACAACCGCTCCATCCGGTTCACCGGGGGCTGACGGTGGCTGCCGCCCCGCAAGCTGATCCCGGCCAGCGCCTGCCGCCGCCTCGAACTGAAGTCGGGGTTATCGGGTGGGTCTACGCCAACCTGTTCAACTCCTGGTACAACTCCGCGCTGACGATTGTCTCGGCGGCGGCCGTGGTTCTGGCCCTGGTGTATGGATTGCGCTGGGTGATAACCGACGCCGACTGGACCGTTATCGGCGTGCTGGGCGGGCAGCTCATCATCGGGCAATACAACACCGAGTCGGCCTGCCCGGGCCAGAACTGCTTCTGGCGTCCGCAGGCGGCGCTGCTGCTGGTGTCTGTCCTGTTCGGCATGTCCTGGGGCATGGCGGGCGGCGGCGTCGCCAGGCGTCTTGGCATCGGCGTGGCGGCTGCCCTGGCTCTCTTCGCCTTCCTGCCCTACAGCTTCGACCGCATGGGAATGGACGTGCGGCTGCTGCTGGCGGCCAACATTCCGGCGCTGCTGCTGGGGTGGGCCATCGCCCGCTGCGCCGGCATGACCATGCGGGGAATCATCATCTGCGCAGTGGCCGCCTTCATCGTGTCGGTGCTGCTGCTGCGGGGGCTGGAGGGGGTTCCGGGACTTCAGCCGGTGCTGGTGATCTACTGGGGTGGTCTGACGCTGAACCTGCTTCTGGCGGTGGTGGGCATCGGCCTGAGCCTGCCCATCGGCATCGCGCTGGCGCTGGGGCGGCGGAGCAGCCTGCCTGTGGTCAAGCTGCTGTGCGTGGTGTTTATCGAGGTGTTCCGGGGCGTGCCGCTGATAACCCTGCTGTTCATGTCGCAGGTGCTGGTGCCTCTGGCCTTCCCCGAAGACTTCCAGACCAGCTCTCTGCTCCGGGCCGGCATCGTCATCACGCTGTTCAGCTCGGCCTACATGGCCGAGAACATCCGCGGCGGGCTGCAGTCCCTGCATCCCGGACAGGCCGAGGCGGCCCGGGCGCTGGGGCTGCCCGGCTGGCAGACGACCATGCTCATCTCGCTGCCTCAGGCCATCCGCAACGTTATTCCGGCCATCGTCGGGCAGTTTATCGCCCTGTTCAAGGACACCAGCCTGGTCTACATCATCGGTATGCTGGACGTGGTGGAGATCGGCCGCGCTTTCATCCAGGGCAACGCCGAATATCTGGCCAACGCCAAAGAGCTGTTCATCTTCCTGGCCCTGGTGTTCTGGATATTCACCTACACTATGTCCTACGTTAGCGGCAAAACGGAAGAACACCTGGGCGTGGGCGAGCGCTAGGAACACGGCCGGCGGGAATTCCCGGCGAAGACAGGAGACAGGCGGTGACAAGAGCATGGCTGAAGAGAGTTCCAGCGGCCCGATCATCGTGTGCCGCGACGTACACAAATGGTTCGGCAGCTTCCATGTGCTTCGAGGGGTTACAACGTCGGTAGACCGCAGCGAGAAGGTGGTGGTTGTCGGGCCGTCCGGGTCTGGCAAGTCCACCTTCATCCGCACCATCAACCGGCTGGAGGAACACCAGAGGGGCGAGATCGTGGTCGACGGCCTGCCGATGACCCAGGACGTGCGCAACATAGACGCCATACGCCGCGAAGTGGGTATGGTCTTCCAGCAGTTCAACCTGTTTCCCCACCTGTCGGTGATGCAGAACATCACCCTGGCGCCCATCAAGGTGCGGAAGCGCAAGCGTGATGAGGCCGAGGCCACGGCGATGGAGCTGCTGGAGCGGGTGGGCATTCCGGAGCAGGCGGAGAAGTACCCCGGCGAGCTTTCCGGCGGTCAGCAGCAGCGCGTCGCCATCGCCCGCGCTCTGGCCATGCAGCCCAAGATCATGCTCTTCGACGAGCCGACGTCGGCCCTGGACCCGGAGATGATCCGGGAGGTGCTGGACGTTATGCGCGAGCTGGCCGATTCAGGGATGACCATGATCATCGTGACCCACGAGATTGGCTTCGCCACCGAGGTCGCCGACCGCGTGATGATGTTCGACGAGGGCGTGATTATCGAGGACGCCCCCCCAAGCCGGTTCTTCAACAACCCGCAGCAGGACCGAACCCGGGCCTTCCTGAGCCAGATATTGACCTGATCTGCGGCCCCGGCGCTTCCCGCGGGTTGCTGCGCCCGCCTTCCTGCGACGACGCCCGGCGCGGCAGCGCGCCTTTCCTTTGGCAGGCCGCTACAGGCCGCTACAGGACGGTTCCGAGCAGGTCTAGAGCGGCCTGGGCTGCGCCGCGTTTGGCGGCGTCCCGGTCGCCCTCGATATGCGCTTCGACGGCCGTGTCTTCCCCGCCCTTGACCGAGAGGCCGACCCAGAAGGCGCCGATGGGCAGGCCGGAGCGGCCGGCAGTGGGGCCGGTGACGCCGGTGGTAGAGATGGCATAGTCTGTGCCGGTAAGCTCCCGAACGCCGCGGGCCATGCCGACGGCCATCTCGCGGCTGACGGTGCCTTGGTTGCGGGCGACCTCGTCCGGCACGTTCAGCACCGATTCCTTCAGGCCGCCGGTGTATGCTATGACGCCGCCGGGGAAGTAGCGCGAGCTGCCCGGCACCGTTCCCAGCATATAGCCCACCAGCCCGCAAGTGCAGGCTTCGGCCACAGACACAGTCTTGCCTGCTTCGGTCAGCCTCGCCGCTATCTCTTCAACCTGCATTGCTTACCCCTCCTGGCGTTGGGCCAGCTCTTGAGCTGCCTGGATGTATTCGGCAGTGCCGTAGATCAGGTCTGGTATGTCCTCGCTGCCGCAGACCCCGTGATAGCAGGCGTCGACGTGCAGGTACTGGGATCGCTGGGCGTACTCCACAGACAAATCGGGCAGGCCGTACTGCTGGCAAGAGACCGCACGCCTGTGGAGATATTAACGGTAGTTGCCGCGCCGCCGCCGTGCGACAGCACAGCAGCTTCCGAAGCCGCCTGGGTGGCTTTCCACGCTTTGCCGCAGGCGTCGCGGACATCCCCCCATTGAGCCTTTCTACGTCCGAGCGGTACTGCTCCCATGCATCGTCCAGCAGCGCTTCTACGGAGGAACCGGCCGGGTTCGCAGGCTCTGAAGTCATATAGCAACCGTCAGCCAAGTATCAGACCAGCCTCGAATCCTAACAGATGATGACGGATTTCTCAATTGCGAACAGCCACCCGGAATATAGGGCCCCTGCGCATGCTTGCCTTAAAGCAGCCTCATCCGCTGGCATAGCAATAAAGACAGGAAAAATTGCCCGTCCAACCCCTTGACAGGCCGGGGGGGGGGGGGGGTATAATTCAACGCGGCTAACCGCAGCACAGGAGCTGCGGCGCAAACTCAATCCGAGAAGGAGAGGTGGAAGTAATGAACCGGATACTCGGAAAATCTGCGGGGATGGCCCTGCTCATAGCGGCAGTTCTGCTGGCCGCCATGTTCGCTGCGGGCGTATTCTCGCCCGGCGTCGGCGCCCACGGCGGCGGCGACAACGTGCATGGCGGCGCCAACGCCGGCATGGCGACTCTGGACAAGCTGGTTGCCATGGTCGGCGAAGCCGCCGCCAGTCCCCCGGCAGGCGGAACGCCGCCGTCAACGTGGAGCAGCCTGGAAGTTCCGAGCAGCGCGACGCATGTCACGTTCTACTACAGCTGGACCGAGGGTTCCAGGAACGATATCAATTACCCGCTTAGTAATTTCTTCACGGGAGCCGATAACTGGTACACTGACGCCCAGGACCTTATCAACAACACCAAGGTCTTCAAATACGAAAGCACGTCAAACTGGGCGAAAACCGAAATAGAAACAAGCAAGGTCATAGCAACCAGAACGGCCGACGGCGACGCATGGGACGGCGACGCCGATCACAACGATATTGTCGCGTTAGAATTCAAACTGAAGGCCGGTCGCATCATGCCGCGCGCCATTGACATTGACGCAACTGATAAAGACAGAGTGCCCTCCAGCGGAACTCCCCCTGCTGAACACACCCTCAAGGATACCAGGTACGTCATATACCTCCTCCTGCCCGGCAGGATGCTGCCGCCCAGATTGGATCACTTCCTGCCAGCTACAGACCAAGTCTTACACTACATCAACGATGTCGGCGACAGGGAGGCCGGCTCTGCGCAGAAGCTCACGCTGAAGACGAGGCTCGCCGCCAGCGACAGAGACGAAATAACCATCGACTTCAAGGAATTCGGCGTGCCGTCCTCCATCGACCCCGATGACGTCACCATCATTTCCAACATTTCCAACGATGAAGACGCATCCCCTGGAGACGTCGAAGTCGACGGAACCATGGTAACCCTGACCTTCCGGACAGCTACCGGAGATAATGACGGAATCGCGAGCGCTCTGGCTGCGGGCACCACGAGCGACATAATCTTCAGCAGAAGGGCCGGCATCACCCTGCCGAAACGCGCCGGCCCCTATCCCGTAACGGTCATGTCGGAAGACACCGCAGCCAAAGACACTCAAATCTTCAACTTTGCCGATGTGGTGCGGAGCGTGAAGGCCGACCCGATGAAGGGTATCCGGGGCGCGGAAATCACCCTGACCGGCAAGGGCTTCAATGACGACGAGACCATCACGGTCATGGTCGGCGACAAGAGCCTGGGCACCGCCGTCGCCGAAGACGGCATGTTCACCATGAAAGTGATGGCCGACGCCAAGGACGGCAGCGGCAGCAGCATATTCGCCGCCGGCGCGAACACCATCACAGCCAAAGAATCGGAAGGCGAAGCCACGGTGATGTTCACCGTAGACCCGAGCTTCACCGTCAGCCCGGAAAGCCCGGCGCCCGGAGAGCAGATCACCGTCACCCTGAAGGACGTGACAGCCGCCCCCAACGGGAGCAGCGTCAGCACGATGGCGATGTTCGGCGCCACGGATGCGCCCGCCGCCAGCATCACCGACAAGCAGGCGGCATCGTTCAAGGTAACGGTACCCTCCACCCTGGAGCCGGGCAGATACCCGCTGAAGGTAACCGTAGGCACCCAGGTGATGCGCAAGACGCTGACCATCGGAGCCAAGACGCTGACGCTGTCCCCGTCCACAGCGGTTGCCGGGCAGGAAGTGACGGTGCAGGGCTCCGGCTTCACCTCCAGCGGCAGCGGAGACACCGAGCTGAAAGTCGGCGGCAATGACGCCGAAGGCGTGGACAGCCTGACCAGCATATCGGTGGACTCCGGCGGCAGAATATCGGTCACCTTCACGGTGCCGGAAGAGGCCAAGACCGGCGAACGCACGGTGCAGTTCAAGGACAAGTCGGGCCGGGTAGGCCGGGCGACCCTGACGATCCCGAAGGCGATGCTGACGGTAACCCCGACGGAGAGCGGGATAGGCAGCAGCATAACGGTCAGCGGCACAGGCTTCCCGGCCAACGACCTGGTGCAGATTTCCTACGCCGTAGGCCCCGGCTCGACGGCCAGAACACGGCCGCTGGGCAACGCCAGCACCAACGCTGGCGGCGGGTTCAGCGCAGCGATGACGGTGCCAACCTTCGCCCAGACAGGCGAGACGCACAGGGTGAAGGCGACCTCGCAGCTGGCGGAGAACGACGCCAACCAGGTGAGCGCCGAGGCGGAACACAGCACGCCGCAGGAGACGATCAGCTTCAGCCCGGCGATGGTGACATCCGGAGGCCGGGTGACCGTCAGCGGACAGAACTTCGCCGGGTTCCTGGCGGTGGACGAGATAATGATAGGGACGACGGACGTGCGTCCGGTGCCGGTGCCGACGACCAACGCCGACGGCTCGTTCAGCGCGACCGGGATACTGGTGCCGAAGCTTGACCCCGGTCGGTACACGGTGAAGGTGAAGGTAGGCTCGGACACGGTGACGAAGTTCCTGGAGGTGGTGAAGGAAGCGCCGCCGACGGCGCCGGAGGACGTGTTCGGCTCGCTGGGCGACCGGCTGGTGCGTGTGTGGTATCTGAACGCGGTGACGCAGACGTGGAGCTTCTATGACCCCGCCCCGGAGTTCATGGAGTTCAACACGCTGAAAGAGGTCAAGAGCGGATACATAGTAGCCATCATAATCAGCGCTGGGGAGCCGGTGGAGTTCAACGGGAAGATGCTGCAGCCGGGAACCAACTACTACGCCATCAACTAGCCTGCGCAAGACGCAGAGGCTGACGTAAACAGGGGGAAGCCGCCCCGGATACCTGGGGTGGCTTCCCACAGCCGCCGGGCGGAGCGTCCGGACGGCCATCGGCAGACGGGGAAGACAGGAACGAGGAGTAGGGTATGAGGAAGAGCAGGATAGCGGCCCTGCTGGGCGCGCTGGCGCTGCTGGCGACGCTGCCGGCGGCGGGGCTGGCGCAGCAGGGGCCGCCGTATCTGATAGTAGGGTCTGCGATGCTGGACGGAGAGCCGGCGATGATGGGAGCGATGGTGGTGGCCATGGCCGGGGATGAGAAGGTAGGCGAGGGCATGGTGTTCGACGACGAAGGCCGCTACCGTCTCCAGATCACCGGGGGAGAAGAGGGAGACACGCTGATGCTCTCGCTGATGACGGGCGAGGGAGAAGAAGCCATGGAGTACATGGCGATGACGGAAGAAGAGGTGATGAAGGGGACGGCGGGAGACCGTATGATGCTGGATCTGATGGCGCACAGCGGAGAGCCGCCGGCTCCGACAGCGACGCCGGCCCCGACGCTGACGGAAGCGCAGATGCGGGCGCAGATGCGAGGCCCCAGAGGCCTGAAGGGAGACAAGGGCGAACAGGGCGAGCCCGGCCCCGAAGGCCCCGCCGGAGAGGCAGGAGCCCGAGGCCCGGCCGGCCCCGCCGGAGCGGACGGAGATCCCGGCCCGATGGGCCCGGCCGGTCCTGTCGGCCCCGCCGGACCGGACGGAGCAACCGGCCCGCCGGGCCCCGCCGGGCCAGCCGGCCCCGCCGGAGCGGACGGGCAGACCGGAGCCGTAGGGCCTGCTGGACCTGAGGGCGAGGCCGGCGGCGGCGGAGCGCTGGCAATAGTAGCGCTGATCATCGCCATCGTGGGGGTAGTGGCGGCGGGCGGAGCCTTCCTGGCGGGCCGCCAGAGCGCCTGACCCGCGCACCAACCCGGACGAGGAAAGGGGCGCCCCCGACGGCGCCCCTTTACCTGTGCGCTGCGCAAGCCTCTGGGCTGCCCCGCGCGGACATGGCCGGCAGGGGTGGCCGGAGCTGCGAAACGCCGAGCGGGATGAGTCGGGATGAGTCCGGAGGCGCCAGGCGTCGGGAAGCCAGCTTGACATGGCGGCCTGCGTGTAACAGAATCGGATGGTTTCCTGGCTACTCCCTGCGGTGGTCACATAGGGTTAGTCAACCATAATATACTGCAATATACTGCCCCTCGACGGGCAGTATGCGCCAATCACCGAAAGCGAGGTAAAGTGCATGACACTGGCAGCAGTGGGCAACAAGTCAACAGTGCAGGTATCCGGCACGCCGGTGGAGGTATTCTCCGGCGGTTCCGGCCCGCCCCTCCTTTTCCTGCACGGCGGAGGCGGGTTTGGGACTTTCGACCCCACCAGCGGCCCTATAGCAGAGCGGCACACAGTCTACGCGCCGTCCCACCCCGGCTTCTTCGGCACCCCCCGCCCCGACTGGGTCTATTCTACCACCGACGTTGCGCACTTCACTCTGGAACTGGTCAAAGAACTGGGATTGAGCAACTATGTAGTGGCCGGCCACTCCATCGGCGGCTGGATCGCAGCTGAGATGGCAGCCATGGGCGGGAGTGACATTGAGGGTCTGATACTTATCAACGCCGCTGGCATCCGGCCTCAGAACTCGGAAATCGCCGAGGTCTTCATGGTCTCCGGGGCTGCTCGATTGCAGCTCGCCTTCCACAACCTGGAGCAGGTGCCCGGCTACGAATACTTCACCCGTGAGCTGTCCTCGGAGGAAGCCGCTGTGGAACACTCCAACCGGGAGATGCTGTCCCGGATGGGGTGGAAGCCTTACCTGCACAACCCCAGCCTGCCTCACTACCTGTCCAAAGTGCAGGCCCGCACGCTGATCGTCTGGGGCGCTAACGATGCCATCATCCCCCTGGAGTGCGGCGAGATATTCCGCGGCTCCATTCCCGGCTCCCAGCTATCGATCATCAGCGAGTGCGGCCACAGCCCTCAAATGGAGAAGCCCGACGAGTTCAACGCGGTGGTAACCGCCTTCCTCGACCGACTGTAGATCCCTTCAGACAACTCTTCTATAGTTTTCAGGCATACGCAGGGCGGCGCGGACGATTGTTGGCATCCATGCCGCCCAAAGCCGGATGACGCAAAAGGAGGAGCAGAATGTGGTTTATTCCATTAGGCATTGCCGCTGCCGCCGCAGTTGTCGGCATAGCTAAGTGGCTTAGTGCCGACGATAAAGCAGAAGCAAACAATCCAAATACGACCGCCAATACAGCCGATGCAACCAATCCATGTGCGACCGACGCAAGCCGGATATTTGACAATCTTGTGCACCTGGAACATATAACCCATATTAACAATATGGAGTCTATTATTAAATATGGTTTATTATCTCACAATCGAGCTCACAGAAATCAATACGTCAAAGATGATATAGCAGACCAAGATGTGAACAGCCGTCGCGCATATAAATACATTGGCGAAATACCGTTACATGATTATGTTCCGTTGTATTTCAATTCTAAAAATCCGATGCTGTACCGACGCAAAAACATACAGGATGAATTAGTCATTCTTTGTCTGGATAAAAATTTGCTTTTACGCAGAGATATTTATTTTACAGATGGTAATGCGGCAAGTAATGGCACTCTTTTCTTTAATTCTTTGGATGATATTGTAAACCTCGATTGGAATTGCATCAAGGCCGAATATTGGAACAACTATCCTGACGGCAAGCGAATTCGGTGTGCAGAGGTTTTAGTGCCTCATGTAATTCCATATTCTTGCTTTAAGAAAGTAGTAGTGCGGACTGAGAGAACGCGACAGCGTCTCCAGAATGTAGGAGTCCGCGCTCAAATTGACGGGAGATATTATTTTGACTGATAACATCACAGAGATAACAGGCAACTTCTTTACCAGTCGTTGCCAAACGCTGGTTAATACTGTCAACTGCGATGGGTTCATGGGTGCCGGAATCGCGCTGGAGTTCAAGTTCAGACACCCGGCGATGTTCGAGCAGTATGTCGAGCATTGCAAAAGGCGTCAAATTGACATAGGCAAGCTGTGGCTCTACAAACCGTCACCTGGAAGCAACGACCAGCGATGGGTGCTGAATTTCCCAACCAAAAAGCATTGGAAATATCCGTCCCGAGTGGAATATCTCGAAGCAGGTTTGGAAAAATTTGTCTCCACATACAAAAACAAAGAGGTCAAGTCAGTTGCCTTCCCTATACTCGGATCAACCAACGGTGGGCTGGATGAGGGCGTATCTCTTTCAGTAATGAAGGATTACCTTTCCCAATGTGATATTCCCGTGGAAATCTATCACTATGACCCAACTGCCACCGATGATCTGTACGACGAGTTTCGACGCCGAATGATCAGAAATGATGATGCGGCTATGTCCAGAGGTATGAATCTGCGGATCGATTTGGTGAGGAAAATCAAGGAAACACTAGAATGGGAACACAATATCAATTCAATCAGCCAATTAGCATCGGTCAAAGGAATCGGCCTGAAGTCTCTGGAAAAATCGTTCCGCTATGTCATGGACAACCCTGGTCAGGGCGAATCCGCAGAGGCTGCTGATACGGAATTTTCTTCGGCATCGCCATCTATCCAACAGGGCATACAACCAGGCATCCAACCCGGTATACAACCCGGCATGAGCGCCCTATTGTAAGCTGGGCATTCTGTTAAAGCGAATTCAGTAAATCCCTCTCTCGCAAGGTGAGGGATTTTTGTATAATACCGCCACTACCAACCGAAACCGGGAGGCGCATATGCCGGACGCTACGCTGAAAATCGAGGGCGCCCGCTACGTTATCACCATGGACGGGGAGCGGCGCATCATCCGCGACGGCGCAGTACTCATCGAGGGCAGCCGCATCGCCCGGGTGGGCAAGACCGCGGATCTGGCCGACGTCGCCGCCGACCGGATAATCGACGCCGAAAGCATGGTGGCGGTTCCCGGCATGGTCAACGGCCACATGCATGTCAGCTACGCCCACGCCACCCGGGGCATCTTCCCCGACAGCCTCGGCTCCGACTACCTGCCCAGCGTGTTCCGCCTGCAAAGCCTGATGACCGCCGAGGAGGAGTACCTGACATCCCTGCTGGGCATCACGGAGCTGCTGAAGTACGGCACCACCACTTTTGTTGACCCCGGCAGCACCAAGTACCCGGAAGCCTGCCTGCGGGCTTATGCGCAGTCCGGCTGCCGAGTCATCATCGGCGCTCACGTAACCGACCTGCCCAACCCGGTAAATCTGCCGGTCTACGAGACCGATGAGGCCATCGCCACCGTGGAGCGCGTCATCCGCGACTACGACGGCGCGCTGGACGGACGGGTGCGGGCGTGGGCCATGCCCTTCGGCCCCAATTTCTCCACGCCCCGGCTCTTGCAGGAATCCAGGCGACTGGCGGACGGCAACGGGGTTTCTCTGACGCTGCACTTCAACAACAGCCCGGCTTATGTGGAATCCTGCCTGCGCGACCACGGAATGCGGCCCACCCAGTATCTGGAAAGCCTGGGCGTACTGGGCGGGAACGTGGTCATGTCGCACTGCCTGGGACTGGACCAGTCGGAGGTTGAGGCGCTGTCCCGCACTGGCGCGAAGGTTGTCGCTGTCCCCACGGCGGCGGTAAAGTCCGGCTTCGGCATGACTGCCGGACCATACGAAGCCGCGCCGGGAGGTCTGCTGCCGGAAATGCTGGAGGCCGGAATTGTTGCCGGCATCGGCACCGATGCCGGCAACAATTCCAACCTGATAGAGACCAACCGGGCCATGTATCTCATCGCCGTCCTGTACAAGGACGCCCGCCGAAGCTCCACCGCCATCACCGCCGAGACCGCGCTGGAGCTGGCAACCATTGGCGGGGCGCAGGCTCTGGGAATGGGCGATGAGATAGGCTCCATCGAGCCGGGCAAGAAGGCCGACCTGGCCCTGTACGATACCCGCCGCGCCGAATGGGCTACGCTCTTCAACCCGGTCAACACTCTGGTCTACAATGCCGACGGGCGCAGCATCCACACCGTCATCGCCGATGGGCGCGTAGTGGTGGAGAACCACAAGCCGCTGTTCGTGGACGAGCAGGCGCTCATCGTCGAGGCGCAGGCGGTGGGCGAGAGCATGCTGTCTCGCGCCGGCCTTTCCTTCCCTCCGCCCTGGCCGATAGTGTGAGGGGGGTTCGCCATGCCTCAACTGGTCCTGATTCACGGCCCCGGGGCCGGCGGTTGCGCAGCCTCTTACCGCTGCCAATTGCAGCGCTTCCCGGATGCGCTGGCTCCCGACCTGCCCGGCCACCCCGAGGGCGAGCCCTTCGGGGATGCGGCGGGCTACGCCAACTGGCTGCGAGAATGGCTTCATGCGCGAGGGCATAAGTCCGGGCTGGTGCTGGCGGGCTTCACCCTTGGAGCCTGCGTGGCTCTGGACTATGCCCTGACATGGCCCGACGAGGTGGACGGCCTTCTACTGATGACTGTGGCCATGCGCCCCAAGGAGCGATCCCCGGGCAGCCTGGAGTTCCGCCTGAACGCCGCCAGGGGAGGAGAGCCGATGCGGAAGTGGCTGGGCAGCATGGAACACATGCTGATGTTCGTAGAACCGGACCTGCGCGCCGAGCTGATGGAATGCCACAAGCGGGTTGGCCCGGTCTCGCAGTACAACGACCTGGTAACCATCGACCGCTTCGACGCCCGCGACCGCATCCATAACCTGAAGGCCCCGCTGATCCTGGTGCGGGGCGTTGACGACCCGATGCAGCCCGGCGAGTATGAACTGGAAATCCACGAGGCGGTTCCCGGTTCCCGCTATATCAAGCTGGAGCGGGCCGGCCACTTCCCTCACTGCGAGCGCCCGGACGAGGTAAACGCTGCGCTGGCCGAACTGCTGGGGGAGTAAGGCGGCACGCTTGGCAAGAACCGCCTGGCGTTCGCCGGGAATTTTGCCATGCTACGGGGCGCCTATGGCGCATTGCCCCGTTTCCCGCAAGAAGTCGGAGCATCTCTTATCCCGTTGCCGCTGGAGGTAGGGAATTATGCCCGGTCCACTGGAAGGCGTGAGGGTTGTCGATTTTACCGAGATCATTGCCGGGCCGCTGGCCGGGCGGATTCTGGCCGAGATGGGCGCCGACGTTATCAAGGTCGAGCCGCCGTGGGGCGAACCATGGCGTCTGACGCAGCGGTTCACGCCCCCTGATTCCTCAAAGCCGGAAAGCCGCACTTTCATGGTCTACAATCGCGGCAAG
The DNA here is from genome assembly GCA_965115955.1 of Dehalococcoidia bacterium. Lineage (GTDB taxonomy): Bacteria > Chloroflexota > Dehalococcoidia > Lucifugimonadales > UBA3495 > VXOI01. The sequence goes on from OZ220473.1 coordinate 1,394,576, forward strand.
CGCAGCCTGCCCCTGGACCTTACCAGGCCGGAGGCGCAGGAAATCCTGTCGCGCCTGGCGCATCGCTCCGACGTTGTGCTGGTGAACTTCCGCCCCGATGTGGCCGTCAAGCTGGGGGTGGATTACGAAACGCTCTCGGCCATGAACCCCCGGCTGGTGTACTGCGAGCTGACGGCCTATGGACGCCGGGGGCCGGACGCCCACCGGCCCGGATACGACATGATCATCCAGGCCATGACCGGCATGATCGCCTCGGAGACCAAGACCGTGGACGATGTGCCTTCGTGGGTGTGGTCCAGCCCGCTTATAGACACGGCGTCCGGCATCGGCATGGCCGGCGCGGTCAGCGCCGCCCTCTTCGCCCGCGAGCGCACCGGCCTGGGCCAGAAAATCGAGACGACCCTGCTGGGACAGGCCCTCAACCTCATGGGCGCCCGCTTCCTCCACGTCGAGAAGCTGGACAGGGAAATGCGCGAGAAGACGCTGCGAGACATCCGCGAGAAGCGCGAGGCCGGCGCATCCTATGACGATCTGGTGCAACTGTCGCCCGGAAGCCGACGGCGCGAGCATCACGGCAACATCTACTACCGCGTCTACATGACCGCCGACGGACCCATCGGCGTTGGGTGCCTCAGCCAGCCGCTGCGCCTGCGCCTGCTGGAGACTCTGGGCCTGACCGACGAGTCGATGGCGCCCGATTGGGATCCGGCCAGGCCCGAGTCGCGGGAATACACCCGCAAGCTGGAGCATCGCGCCGAGGAGCTGTTCCGCAGCAGGCCCAGCTCCGAATGGCTGCGGATTCTGGAAGAGCGCAGCATCCCGGCAGGGCCGGTGCGGTTCATTGAAGAGATGTTCGACGACCCGCAGGTGGCGGCCAACGGCCTGACCGACGAGTTCGTCCATTCGCAGGAGGGCCCCGTCAGGATGGTCGGGCCCTACGCCCGATTCAGCGGCACTCCGCTGCCCCATGCCCCTCCATCGCCCGCGCTGGGCGAGCACACCGCCGAAATCCTCGACTGGCTGGGCTATCAGCCGGAAGATGTGGCGCGGATGCGCGAGAGCAAGGTCATAGCCTGACGCCGATATGAATGCAGAGCGCCCTGGCCGGCCAGGGCGCTCTGCATTCACTGATATTTGGTGACATTTGGTCATTGTTCCGGAATTGTCTGAAGACTTACACTGTTACCAAGTTGCCCCGATCGATAACAGGCGGCAGCGCTTGCAGCCATTAAGGAGGGTGTGCGGATATGCCTGAAGTTACTTCATACGCGCCGGGTGCGCCATCGTGGGTCGAGCTTTCCACTACCGACGAGGACGGAGCCTTGGCGTTTTACAGCGCTTTGTTCGGCTGGGAGGATGACCCACAGGAGATGGGGCCGAACTGGTACTACCACATGCAGAAAACGAGCGGACGAAACGCCTGCTCTATCTACCAGCAGGGTGAAGAGGAGCGGAGCCAGAACGTGCCGCCCCACTGGAACACTTACTTCACCGTTGTCGACGTGGAAGCTGCCATCGGAGCCATCACTCAGAACGGCGGGCAGGTGGTGTTCGGGCCCATGGATGTGTTCGAGGCCGGGCGCATGGCCATGTGCCAGGATCCTCAGGGAGCTTTCTTCGCCATCTGGCAGCCCAGGCAGCACATCGGCGCAGAGGTCAAGAATGAAACCGGCGCGATGTTCTGGAGCGAACTGCTGACCACCGACCTCAGCGCCGCCATCGATTTCTACACAGCCGCCCTGGGAGTGGAGCGCGGCGATGCGATGCAGTCCCAACAGGTAGAGCACGGCGATGCGATGCAATCCCAATATGTCATGCTCAAGGCCGGGGGTGAAAACGTGGCCGGCGTGATGCAGATCACGCCGGAAATGGGCGAGTTCCCTCCCCACTGGAGCGTTTACTTCGGAGTGGAAGACGCAGATGCCTCGGCGGGGATAGCAACGTCTCTGGGCGCGAACATCTTCATGCCGCCCACCGACATCGTATCCGTTGAGGGCCAGCCCCCCATAGGGCGGTTCGCAACGATGGCCGACCCGCAGGGCGCGGTTTTCAGCATCTTCCAGCCGGTTTGCGAGGAACCGCAGCAATAAACCCTGAACCCCCTGGTCCGTCTCCTTGGGAATCTCATATCAGGCCCTCTCTAGCCAGGAGAGGGCTTTCTTTTTGGGGGAAGCAGAGACCCGGCCCACTCCGGATTTTGGGTTGAGGCGAATCCAGTGTTATAATTCTTGGCGGTCTGCGATATAAGCAGACGGCAACAGGAACATCCCAAGCGGATTCGAGGATCGTTCGTGGACCAGGTACGCCGATACATCACCTTCCTGCAGGATTATTCAATCCCCCTCATTCTCGGCGTCATAGCGGGATTGGCGTGGGCCAACCTCGACTTTTCCTCCTACTACCAGGTAGTGGAATTCGACTTCTGGAACTTCGGTTCTCCCGAAGAGTTCGACGCCGAACACCACGACATCAACGACGTTTACATCTTCGGCAAACATATCACTCTTCATTTCCTGATAAATGAAATCTTCATGGTTTTCTTCTTCGGCATCGCAGCGAAGGAGATTACCGAGTCGATCCTGCCGGGCGGGGCGTTGAATCCTCTGCCCAAGGCCATCAACCCGATCATGGGAACCCTGGGCGGGGTGTTCGGGCCGGTTGGACTGTTCCTGGCTATGGCCTTCGTGTTCTACGGAGGCAGCGACGACTTCGGCGCGGTAGCCAACGGGTGGGCCATACCTACCGCAACCGACATCGCCCTGGCCTGGCTGGTGGCCCGCGTGATATTCGGCATCCGGCATCCGGCGGTCAACTTCCTGCTGCTGCTGGCCGTTGTCGACGACGCGATAGGGCTGGTCATCATCGCCGTTTTCTACTCGACCGACGTGCAGCCGCTGTGGCTGCTGCTCACCGCCGGCGGCATGGCGACAGCCTACCTGTTCCGTCGGATTGGCATCACCCAGTGGCCGGTATACATACTGATTGCCGGCGGAATGAGCTGGGTCGGGCTGGTGAAAGCGGGCGTCGAACCGGCCCTGGCGCTGGTGGTTATCGTGCCGTTCCTGCCCGCCCTCCACGCCGCCGGGCACGCTATGGAAACAGATGCAAGCGCAGAGCATGACGGCGACCTCGCCCTTGCCCACGCTCACGCCGGCGGCGGGCACGGCCACGGCATGGGTACGCTGGAAAGGTTAGAACACCATCTCAAGCTGCCAGTGGATTTCGGCCTGTTCTTCTTCGCCTGGGCCAACGCAGGCGTTGCCTTCGGGAACATCAACCAGGTAACCCTGATGATTTTACTTTCGCTGATAGTGGGCAAGACTGTCGGCGTATCGCTGTTTTCCATCGTCGCGTCCAGGGTGGGCTTCCCTTTGCCCGAAGGGATGGGAGTGCGACATCTGGCGGTGGCCAGCATGATCTCCGGACTGGGCCTGACGGTGGCCCTGTTCGTAGCCAACAAAGCCTACAACACACCGGAAGGTATGGCCTTCCTGGACCCGGGCAAGATGGGCGCGGTGTTCAGCGTGATCGTTGCCGTGCTGGCTTTCGCCTTCGCCCGCGGCATCGGCATCCGCCGCGACCCGGACTAGCCCCGGGATTCGCCATATATCGCATGGATCGAAAAGTTTCGGCTTTCGCATAGAACCCTGTTTCCCGTGCGCCCGCTCCGCGTATCCCCCATCCTTGAGGAGAGGAGATGGAAAATGATAGGAGTTCTCACCCACCACTGGGCCAGGCCCGATAAAATCAGGGAAGCGAAGGATCTGCTGGACGGCAACGGACTGGCCCAGAGCAAGGCCCCCGGTTTCGGCAGCCGCCAGACGCTGGTTTCCCTGACCGACCCGACCAAGATTTCCACGCTGGTAACCTGGGACAGCAGCGAAGTCTACGACACCTGGCGGGCCAGCCCCGAGCGGGCCGTCGCCATGGCCGGCGCCGACGAGCTGTGGGCCCAACCCCCGCAGTCGGAGCGCTTCGACGTGGTAGACTGAACCGGGTTAGACTGAACCGGGTTAGACTGAATCGGGACAGACGCTGCGCCGGTGTTCGCCTTTCGCAGGAGAATGCCGGCGGTGCGCTGGAATCCAGGCGGCACATCCTCCTCCCCGGGTACGCATGGGCGGAAGCTGCAACATGACCGCGCACATCGGGAAACACCCCCTCAAGCCAAAGATGCTCCCTTACCGCAAAGGGGGACCAATCGACTATGACGGCCTCGAGTTTGACGCCGGCGAGAAGGAAGTTCCCCCCGACCACATGGAGCAGAACAGGGAAATTCGCGAGGTGACGGGTCTGCTGTATGCCCATTTCGCCGATTTCGGCAGGCGACCGGACGTCTTCATCGAATCCGATACCAATGTCTGCTACGACCCTGCCAACCTGAACGCTCGCATTGCCCCCGATGTATATGTCGCGTTTGGCGTTGATGCCGAGGCCATACGCCCGCGCCAGCTTTACCTGCCCTGGGAGGCAGGGAAGCCTCCCGATTGGGCGCTCGAAGTCGCGTCGGAAACCACGAGGCGGGCAGATCTCGTTCGGAAACCGCCAATTTACGCACGGATCGGAGTGCCTGAACTATGGCGATTCGACCCAACAGGCGGGCGATATTACGGCTTTGCCCTGAACGGCCTGCGACTGGCGGGCGGCGAGTACCATCCGGTTGAACTGACCACCGAGCCGGACGGCATACTCAAGGGATACAGCGAGATACTGGGAATCAGCCTCGCCTGGGACAAAGGCTGGCCGCGCTTCTATGACCCGGCGTCCGGCGCATACCTGGAAAACTGGCGGCAAGACCGGGAAGCGCTGCAAGCAGAACGCGCGGCGCGGGCCGCCGCCGAATCCGGCCTGGAAGCGGAACGGGCCAGAATACGCCAACTGGAAGAAGAGCTGCGCCGCTTGCGCTCCAGGGGATAGCCGGAGCGCGCCCATCACGGATAACTTTATCTTGAGGAACGGCCCGCTATGCTGCGAACCCGATTTACAGACCTGCTCGGCCTGGACTACCCCATCATGTCGGCCCCCATGAGCAACCACAGCGGCGGGCGTCTGGCGGCGGCGGTATCGCTGGCTGGCGGGCTGGGCACATTCGGCGGCTCCAACGACTTCGGCCCCGATTGGCTGCGCCAGCAGATAGCCTGCATCCGTGCGCACACAGACCGTCCCTTCGGGGTGGGATTCATCACGCAGCTCATCGAGTACGACACGGCCAGCATCGAGATTGCCCTTGAGGAAGGGACGCCGGTGATCATATTCTCTTTCGCCGACCCCTGCCCCTGGGTGGGCCGCGCCAGAGACGCAGGGGCGATCACCATCTGCCAGGTGCAGTCGCCGGAGCTGGCCCGGCAGTCGGTCGACGCCGGCGCCGATGCGCTCCTGGCCCAGGGCAACGAGGCCGGAGGGCACACCGGCGAGACGAACCTGCTCCCTCTGGTGGTGGAGCTGGCGGAGCGATACCCGCACTTGCCGGTGCTGGCCGCCGGGGGCATCACCTCCGGCCGGGCGCTGGCCGGCGCAATGGCCGCCGGCGCCGAAGGGGCCTCGCTGGGAACCGCCATGCTGGCCACTCCGGAGGCCGTGGAGACGCCTGAATCATTCAAAGAGCGCATCGTCCTCTCCGATGGGCAGGACACCGTCTTTACCCGTTTCTATGACCTGCTGGGAACCCGGCCCTGGCCGGAGCGAATAGCGGGCCGGGTGTACCGGAACCGGCTGGTGCGGGAATGGGACGGCAGAGACGCAGACATCCTGGCGCACCGCGAAGAGCTGGCTTCAGATGTAGCCGCCGCCCGGAACAGCGGGAACACGGAACTTTCCGCTGTCTACATGGGCCAGGGAGCCGGCCGCATCAGCGCCGTCCGTCCCGCCGGGGATGTTGTGCGAGACATCTGCCGCGATGCAGAGGGAATCCTGCGAGGCCTTGCCGACAGGCTGAGATAACAGACAAACGCTCTCTTCCGGCATTCCCTGACATTCCCATGCGTGCGGCGGAGGAGTCAGGACAGGGTCGCAAAGGAAAAGAGGCGCCGGGAGTGTGACGGATTGGGACCTTGGCCTCCGCCTTATAAACAGCCGGTATTTACCTCGCCCAAATCCATGACGCAGTAAGCCGGGCATCACCGCTGGCGGGCGTGGGAACGTATGCCGCCTTTGCGCCCGGGCCAGCCGAATCCCTTTCGTAAGCCCCGGGCCGAGCCGCAGGACGCCGCCGTTTGCCGCTGTTTGACCAGAGCGGAGCCCCCGGCGAGTGCGCCCGCCTAGGGCCCGGCCTTTGCGCGCTGCGCCCCGCGTTCCCCGGCATTCCCCATTCGCGGCATCATTGAAACCTCTGCGGCACAGGGGTAGAATAGTCCATTCTTCTCATTCGCCCTGTAGTGGTTTGTGATGTTTGGATTGAGGCCCGAGGGGTTTGTCATCGGGAACCAGCGCATCCACTATGCCTGGGTCATCGTTGCTGTGGCCACGGTGATGTGGATGACCAGCTCCAGCATGCGCTTCGCCGTGGCGATTCTCGTGCCGGAGTTTGAAGAACTGTTCGGCTGGAGCCTCACCGTTATCACGCTGGGTTTCACCATCCAGTGGCTGATGTCTGCGGCGCTCAGCCCCATTTGCGGATGGCTCGGCGACCGTTACGGCGTGCGGCGGGTTATGTGGGGCGGCGGGTTCCTGTTCATGTTCGGCATGGTAATGACCGGCGTTATGACTAGCTGGTGGGAATACTACCTGTATTTCGGCCTGGCGCTGGCGGCGGGCATGGCCTCCTTCCAGGTGACGCTGGTCTCCGGCGTTACCCTGTGGTTCCGAAAGAACCTGGGGCTGGCCATGGGCATACTGCAGGCCCTTCAGGGACTCGGCACCGGGCTGGCCATCCTGATGGTGTACCTGCTGTTCGAGCGTTACGGGCTGCAGGCGACTTTCTGGGTGCCTGGAATCGCCGGCGGCATCATCCTTCTTACCCTCACCAAGTGGTTCTTCAACGAGCCGGCCGACCGAGGCATCACCCAATGGGGAGCGCCCGCCGACGAACCGGTGCGGCGCCTCCAGAACAACGCCATAGCCAAGCTGCGCACCAACGTATTCCTGAAGGAGGCGCAAAAGACCCCCACATTCTGGAACCTGGGGGCCATCCACGGCCTGGGGTGCGCCGGCCACAACATCATTCTGATCCTGCTGGTTGCCATTGCCATCGAGGGCGGCGTTTCCGACGGCATGGCGGCCATGATCTACCTGACCCTTACCGTGGCCAGCACCGCCACCCGCTTCGCCACCCCGGTTCTGGCAGATATGGTAGGCAGCAAGTGGGTCATGGGTGTCTGCTTCGGGCTGCAGACACTCCCGCTGCTGATCCTGCTTGCGGCCGGCGATAGCGTGGCGCTCTACTTCCTGTTCGCCGTATTGTTCGGCATTGGATTGGGCGGCGAGATGACCGCCTTCCCCATCATTAACCGGCAGTATTACGGCGACGCTCCCACCGGCACGGCCTATGGATGGCAGATGATGGGCGCCGGCTTCGGCATGGCTCTGGGCCCGGTGGCGGCCGGTTTTCTTCACGACATCACCAGCTCCTACTTTTGGTCCATCTGGCTGTCGTTCGGTCTGAGCACGCTGGCGGTTGTCGCCATCCTGTTCCTGCCTTCCACCAGGCGGCTCCAGTTGCCGGACTGGGAGGATGCTCTGCCGCCCGAGGCCCGGGGCAACGCCTCGCGAACCGGAACTGTTCCGGCCGCCGCTCCGGGCCAGCCAGCCGCCGCCGGAGCCACCGGCGACGGCGACGGAGACTGACCGCTGGCTTCCCCAACTGCCGATTCGGAGCAGGCGGATAGTGCAGAGCCGCCGTCCGGCTTGACCATCTCTGCCACAGAACTGGGCAGCTACGCCGGATTCCGCTTCTGCGCCCGCTGCGCCTGGATCAGGATGCGCTTCAAGGCATTGCCGTGGCAGGGCTTTCCCGGGATATTCAGCAGCATCGACCGCTACACCAAGCGGGTCATCCTGAACCACCTGAGCCGATACAGCAGGCTGCCGGGCTGGATGGCTGAAATCGGCGATGCTGTGGAGCATGTCGAACCGCCGCACTGGGCCAGATTCCAGGCCACCGACGCAGGAACGGGCGCCACGCTGCGAGGCGAGGCCGACGCTATATTCCGTCTGTCCGACGGCAGTTGCGCCATCATCGACTATAAGACTTCCCGCTACAACCCCGGCAGCCAGGGGCAGAACCGCGCTTACCGCGCTCAACTGAACGCCTACGCCTGGATTGCCGGGCGTCTCGATTTCCCGCCGGTATCCAGGCTGGCCCTTCTCTACATGGAGCCGGCCACCGGCGACGATGCAGTGAGCGCCCCGGAACTGGTGAACGCCGCCGGTTTCACCCTCGGCTTTCGCCCCAGGGTGGTCGAGGCAGAGCTGGGCCCCGACCGCCTGGTACCGCCTCTGCTGCGCCGGGCAGCCCGCATCCACAAGCTGGCAGAACCGCCCGATGCCCGCGACGGCTGCCGCGACTGCGCTGCGCTGGCAAGGCTGTTCAGCGAGCTGGGTTAGCAGCCGGGGGCCGGCCGCGAGCCGGATATATTTTTGTGTGCGCAAAAAGGCTGGCCCTGGCCGTGACGCTCACCGGGGGGACGATGCGCTGGACGGCGGCGATAGGGCGCCAGGGGTGAAGCCTGCCGATTAGCGGGATTTTCGATGCCTGATGCCGTTCAGCAGGGAACCTCGCCTGTGTAAATCCCTTCATTCACCTGTAGCTGCCGTATGTAGCAGATGATGCTGTTCACGTCGCCCTCGGAGAGGCCGGGACGGGGGGGCATATCGCCGAACGCCCAGTGATGCTGGGGAACGCCGTTGTTCACTGCGTTGTGGAAGGAGAAATCCGGATGGTGATTCGGCCGGTAGATGGGATGCACCAGAGGCGGCCCGGTCTGCGCGCCCTGCCCCGAGGCTCCGTGGCAGATGGAGCACTGGGCGGTGAACAGGGACTTTCCCTCCCGGAATGCGCCGGGGGGATTCCCCGGCGACCCTTCTGATTCACCGCCTCCTGAGCAGGCGACGACCAGAAGCATGGCGAACACTGCCGCCGTCCGGCAGAAACCGCTGCGCACAATCCGGCTCATCTGCATCCGCTTTCCCGTCCAGCCTTCTCGCGACTAGGTTCTGGCCCGGCCGCGGCGCAGGGCGCGGCCCGGCAGGGCGCGGGTGTTCTCCCCGTTTTCGATGACTACCTGGCCGTTGACTATCACATAGTCTATGCCGACGGGGTACTGCCTGGGGTTTTCTTTAGACGCCGAGGCCTTGACGGTGTTGGGGTTGAACACGACTATATCGGCCTTGAAACCGTCGCGCAGGATGCCGCGGTCGGGCAGGCCGAGACGCTGGGCGGGGAAGGACGTCATTTTGCGAATAGCCTCCGGCAGCTTCAGGTGCTGCTCGGCCCGCACGAATTCGGCCAGCACAATGGGGAAGCAGCCATAGCTGCGCGGGTTGGGATATTCGCCGAACAGGATGGCATCGCTGGCGATCATCCCCGCCGGGTGGGAAACGAAGGCGTAGAGCGTCTGGGCGTTGGTGCCCAGCCCCACGGTGGATATGCCCAGATTCTCTTCCAGAAGCAGGTCGAACAGCGCATCCTCAGGGTCCTGCCCACGCATCTCTGCGATGTCGGTAATCAGGCGGCCTTCGTACTGCTTGTTTTGCGGCTGGGTGAAATTGGTGAGCCAGTTGTTCTCCAGCCGGTCTCGGGAGAGTTCGCGCTTCATGCGCTGGCGGTTGTCCCGGTCGCGCAGGGCGTCCATCAGCCGCTCCGGGCCGCCGTCCTTGGCCCAGGGAGGCAGGCCGATGGTGACGGTGGTGCCGGAGTAGGGATAGGTGTAGCAGTCGAAGGTAACGTCCATGCCCCCGTCGCGGGCCCTCTCCACCAGCCCCAGGTAATCCAGATGGCTGCCGACGCCCGGGGCGCTCTGGCGGTAGTGGGTCAGGTGGACCGGGCAGTCGCCCAGCCGCCCTATCTGCAACGCCTCTTCCCACGGGGCCATCAGGCCCCGGGAGCGCAGGCTGGCGCGGGTATGGGTGTGGTAGTGGCCGCCCATCCGGGCGACAACTCCCGCCAGCTCGCCCAGCTCCCCGGTGGATGCGTAGGAGCCGGGCGGGTAGTCCAGCCCGGTCGACAGCCCCCAGGCCCCTTCCTCCATAGCCTCACGGGTAACGGCTTTCATGTCTTCCAGCTCAGCGGAGGTGGCCGGACGGTCGTTCCAGCCGACGCTCCAGATGCGCGCGGGCGAGTTACCCAGTATGCAGGCCATGTTGATGGCGACGGAGTTGTCGTACTTGTCCAGCAGTTGCGCCATGGTCAGCCAGTCGGCAGGCAGAGGCGGGTACCCGTTCAGCCCCGAATCCAGCCAGATGTACCGCTCCAGTTCCTCACGATTCCTGAAGGGCGCGTGGGAGATGCCGTCGATACCCACCAGCTCGGTGGTGACGCCCTGCCGCACCTTGGGGTCGTGATGCGGCTCGCCCAGAATGGTCAGCCCGGCGTGAGAGTGCAGATCCACGAAGCCAGGGCATACGACGCAACCGGCTGCGTCAATGGTTCGCGCCGCCTCCAGCCCTGATGCGTCGCCCCGGTGGATGCTGACCGTGTCGCCTTCCACTGCCACGGCGGCATGGAAGCCAGGGCTGCCAGCGCCGTCTACGACCATCCCGTTGGCAATCAGCAAGTCAATCATGCTCCCTCGAACTACAGAGATTGCGCCAGGGGCGCCATTCCGGGTTACGCAATTCTACCGCATTCAGGTTCTGCATACCTCCACAGTACGCTTAACTGCTCAAATCGGAACACTGTCTTTCTACGGAATTTTGACCAGCTCTTTACCTCGTCGGAAAATACCATGTCGGAGAATAACCACACCCAAGCAAAAACCGGGGGCCGGCTACAATAAGCCGGCCCCCGGTTCTGTTCGTTTTGTTGGAACAGCGCGCTATTATCCGTCGCTATCGTCGTTAGCAATCACTACCTTGAACATGATCCTGCTCTCGCCGCCGGAAAACTCAACCTTCGGGTCATCGGTTGTCAGATCGAGGAGCCTGAACCGCACCTTTTCGTCACTTTCGACTGTCGTGTCGCCGAAGATTCTGAGGTTGATGGTCTTGGTCAGATCCTCTCCGGAAGCGCCGGCGCTCCACGTGATAACCCGGTTTATGTAGCGGAAGTCACGGATCCTGTCTTTCCTGCCTGTAGCTGTGCTGTCAGCAGATTTCTGGAATTTGATCCGCACACTCACGTCGTGGGATGGTGTGCCGGAAAGCTTGATATCAATCGGAACGTTGGTATGCCTTGAATCCCCTTCATTAACGGTGAGAAGGAAGGTCTGGCCATCGGCCATTCCATAAGTCGTGCCAGACTTGACCACCGAAATGTACTTCATAGACCCCATCTGGATAGCATCCGGGTCTTCTATTCTATCGGTACTTTCTATAGGGTCCGGCGTGTTGGTGGCCGTCGGCTCCGGCGTGTTGGTGGCCGTCGGCTCCGGCGTGTTGGTGGCCGTCGGCTCCGGCGTGTTGGTGGCCGTCGGCTCCGGCGTGTTGGTGGCCGTCGGCTCCGGCGTGTTGGTGGCCGTCGGCTCCGGCGTGTTGGTGGACGCCGGCTCCGGCGTGTTGGTAGGCGCTGGCGTGTTGGTGGCCGTCGGCTCCGGCGTGTTGGTCGATGTCGGCTCCGGCGTGTTGGTAGGCGCTGGCGTGTTGGTCGATGTCGGCTCCGGCGTGTTGGTGGCCGTCGGCTCCGGCGTGTTGGTGGCCGTCGGCTCCGGCGTGTTGGTGGCCGTCGGCTCCGGCGTGTTGGTAGGCGCTGGCGTGTTGGTGGCTGTCGGCTCCGGCGTGTTGGTGGCCGTCGGCTCCGGCGTGTTGGTGGCCGTCGGCTCCGGCGTGTTGGTGGCCGTCGGCTCCGGCGTGTTGGTGGCCGTCGGCTCCGGGGTGTTGGTGGCCGTTGGCTCCGGGGTGTTGGTGGCCGTCGGCTCCGGGGTGTTGGTCGATGTCGGCTCCGGGGTGTTGGTGGCCGTCGGCTCCGGGGTGTTGGTCGATGTCGGCTCCGGGGTGTTGGTGGCCGTCGGCTCCGGGGTGTTGGTGGCCGTCTCTGCTTCCTGCGTCCGAGCGTAAGCGTAAATTTCTCTACTGTTCGGTGAGCGGCACGGCTTTCCGTGACCGTACTCAGCCACAGCGCGTATGGCCATTATGTACAGGATGCCAGGATCAAGGCCGGTTACCGTAAAGGTCAACGGGCCGTCTGCGGAGACCTTTTCCCTGTCTGCGATGTACATACGATCAGTGGTCCGCATACCCCTGATAAGGTAGTGCTCTACCGGGCAATTCACAACCGCGACGGGGGCTTCCCAGGTAAGCGTTAATGAGGTGCTGGTTGTGGATGCCTCAACATTCTCCGGAGGGTTGACGGCATGGCTATGGGCCTCTGTGCGGGTGGTGGCCGTGGCCCAAGCCAGCACGGCTATGGCTAACAAGGCCACGGGCAAGAGAAAAGCCGGGTTCGCAATCTTGAAGACTCCTCCCCGAGGCCAGCGCTTGAGTATCCCAGTCATATTGATAACCCCTCACTTTAATTCAGGCCAAATTTGACCGGTTCACGGAGATCATCCCTGACCTGAGAGTAGCGTCTACGGCTCTCCCCCGCTGAAGATCGGGCCGGATCCTATCAGTCGCTGCCTTTACGCGTCAATACGCCTGCAACCCCCGGCTGGCCGAACCGCTCGCGCCAGCCGGGGATAACCCACAGGTCGCTCTCGAAACCGTGGGCGCCGCAGGCCGTGGCGGTCACGCGGCTGTCCTCGTGGCGGCTCGCGCGCCACAGGATGAAGCCGATGTTGTTGGCCATTGGCGCGCGGGCCGTCACGTCATCTGATCCGCCGTCAGCCCCTCGCAGGCAGCCGCCAGTCGGATGTGCGTCTGGGTAAGGCAGTCGGCAATGAATTGGGCGATGTTCACAGGCTGCTCCCTTTCTCTATACAGCAAGGGCCGCTTGCCCTTAATAGTATACTGCTGAGCCGGTGCCGCCGCCGGCTGCTATGACCTCGCCGGTCACCGCCCAGGCTTTGTCCGACGCCAGGTAGCAGGTCAGGTAGCCGATCTCCGAGGCGTCGACCATGCGGCAGATGTGGTTGCCGCGCGTCGAGTCTGGGGCGAAATCCTGGGCCTCTGCCTCTTCGGCGCTGACGCCCAACTGGGCGGCGCGGGCCTCCAGCAGGCCTGGCGTGCGCTCGGTGCGGGTAACGCCGGGGTGGATGCAGTTGACCGTGATGCCAAAACGCCCCAGTTGCATGGCAAGCGTCTTGGTCAGGTGCACCATGGATACGTTGCGGGCTCCGCCGCTCAGGTTGCCGGCGGTGCGCCCGTTGCCGCCGCTGATATTGACGATGCGCCCCCATCCCTGCTCTTTCAGGAACGGGATGGCCGCCCTGGCGCAACGCAGCGCACCTACATACTTTACGTCGAAGTCGCCCAGCAGGGCTGCGTCGTCCACCGTGTCGATAGGGCCGACAGCGCTGGCGGAGCCGCCGGGCAGCGATGCGCTGTTGACCAGGATGTGGAGTCCGCCCAGGCGTTCGGCGGCCTCGGCCATCGTCCGGTCCACCTGTTCGCGGCTGGTGGCGTCCATAGCGATGGGAACGATGCTGCGCCCCGTATCCTCGGCGATCTCCTGCGCCGACTTTTCCAGGTCTGCCGCAGTGCGCGACGCAATGACCACGTCGCATCCCTCCCGCGCCAGCTCCAGAGCGATGGCCTTGCCGATACCTCGGCTGGCCCCTCCCACGAATGCCTTCCTGCCTGCGAGTCCAAAGTCCATACCCTTGCTCCTTATAATATAATCGTAGTTGTCGGCGCCGTTGCCAGAGATGACGGGCCGGTCAACCCTCGTTAGGAGCCGGCTCATGCACTTCAGGCGCATCGGGGTCTATCCCTGCTCGATCATTTCTCGTTGGGGGCCGGCTCCAGCCAGTCTTCGGCAATCAGCTCTGTCAGGCCGGCGTCCAGGGTGACGTAGTAAACGTTGGGGATTCCCGGCTCCAGGGCAATCTTCGTGTCGGACCAGTCGTCGGTCATCTGGGGCGCGATGGTGCCCAGCGCGCCTCTGGCGCTTTCCGGCGGCTGACGGTGCCTGCCGCCGCCCCGTCGGCGAACCCGAACGCGATCATCAACCTGGAAACGGTAGGGAGATACCATAGGCGCATTGCTCCTGAAAACGTTGACAAGGGCATTATAAGGCAGATTGGGGCATTGGACTTCCCTGAAAGCCTTTTCCGGATAGACTTTCCCGAAGAGAGCGGAAACGGTGCGTCTACGATGTGAATCCCGAATCGAGCCGCCATTGCAGGTAGTCGTCCAGCCCTGCCCGGAGGCCATACTGCGGCTGCCAGCCCAGGTCCTGCCGCAGGCGGTGGCCGGACAGCGGCCCCCGCGACGGGGCGGACGCCCGCGCTCTGTCCGCTGCGTCGCCGGCGCCGGGCGTGGGAGCTGCGTCCAGGCCGGGAACCAGCTCGCCCAGAGCCTCGAGTATCTCGCGGTATGTGATCCATACCCCGGCTGTCAGGTTGTACAGATCGTGGGGCAGTTCCGGCGCATCGAGAATCGTCCGGAGGCCGCGGGCGGCGTCGACGGCGTAAGTGTAATCGCGGCCGTCTCCGGGGGCGAAGGAGTCGCCCGCGACGTCCAGAGTCTCCCCCCGGACGGCCTGCCCGGTCCACTGGCAGAGGGGAGACATGACCGCGCGGTGGCCGGTGGCCCGCTCCATCGGGCCGTAGGGCGTGCTGAGACGGACGCTGACGGCGGAGAAGCCATGCAGCTCGCCGCAGCGCCGGGTAAGGAGCTCCCCGGCATACTTGGTTATGCCATAGATGGAATCGGGAGCGACAGGCATATCCTCGCTGTAGGTCTGGTCGGAGCCTGCGGCCGGACCGTAGGCCGCGCCGGAACTCACGTAGACTACCCGTCGCACCCGGGCAATCCGCGCCAGTTCCAGCACGTTGGCCAGCCCCTCGACGTTGATGCCGATTACTTCGCGCCCCCGCTCGATCTCCAGCGCGCGCTGGTTCACGGTGTAGGTTGCGGCGTGGATAATCCCGTCGATGCCGTGAGCGCCGGCCAGGTCCGCCACTGCGGCGTCGTCGCGTATGTCGCCCTGGACGAAGCTGATGCTGTCTTCCCATTCCGCGATAAAGCTCCGCATCAGATCGTCGGCGGGAGTCAGGTCATAGCTGACGACCTCGTGGCCCGACCGCGCCAGCTCCCGAAGGATGTTCGCCCCGACAAACCCGACACCGCCGGTAACCACTACAGCCATAATCAATTCCTCCCATCCGGAAACTCCCCGCTCCGGGCGCTCATATTATAGCGGCGGAAGTTTACAGCGACGGGAGTTTATTGCAGACGGAAGTCTCACGGTACGGGCGCCGCCTTGGTGAACCTTGACCGCCCGTTGCCCCGCGCCTATGATTCCGGCATCTCAACGGCACGCTTAGGGGGCAGGGCAGAATGGAACGCGCCGATATTCCCTTTCTCACTGTTGCCCGGTTGGGCGAAGCTATCCGCAACGGCGAGGTCTCGCCCCTCGAAGCGGCGGAAGCCTACCTGGCCCGGATAGGAGCGCTGAACGGCGAAATCCGGGCCTATCTGACGGTGACCGGGGAGCTGGCGATGCGGCAGGCGCAGGAAGCCGGGGCGGAGATAGCCGCCGGCAACTATCGCGGGCCGCTGCACGGTATTCCCGTGGCCGTCAAGGACCAGATATACACCAGGGGAATACGCACCACAGGCGGTTCCCCGGTATTCGGCGAGTTCGCGCCGGAATTCGACGCCACGGTCATCAGCCGCCTGAAATCGGCTGGCGCAGCGCTGCTGGGCAAGCTGAATATGACCGAGTTCGCCACAACCGGACTCTCGCACCAGTTCGACCCGCCCCGCAACCCCTGGGACAGGGAGCGCTCCAGCGGCGGCTCCAGCAGCGGCAGCGGGGCCGCGACCGCCGCCTTCATGTGCGCTGCGGCCCTGGGCGAGGACACCGGCGGTTCCGTGCGATTCCCGGCGGCATGGTGCGGACTGGCGGGATTGCGACCCACCTGGGGCCTGGTGAGCCGCTACGGAGTGATGCCCGGAGTTCGCAGCATGGATACCGTCGGCCCGCTGGCGCGCACGGTGGAGGACTGCGCCATTCTGCTGCAGGCCATCGCGGGCCATGACCCCAACGACCGCCTGACCAGCCGGAAGCCGCCCCCCGATTATCGCGCCGCCCTGACTGGCGACATCGGCGGCCTGCGCATCGGCATCCTGCGGGAAGTGCTGCGCGCCGACTCGGTGGAACCCGACATCGGCAGGGCGGTTATTGACGCCGGCAACGCGCTGGCGAAGCTTGGCGCAACGGTGGAGGAGGTATCGGCGCCGATGGCGGCCCACGCCGGGCCAATCAACGGCGGTATCCGCGTCGAGGCGCCGACGACCTACCGCAGTCTGCTGCGCGAGCGACCGGGGGACATCGGACACGACAACCGCATCGGCTATCTGACCAACGCAGTAATGCCGGCGGCCTACTACTACAAGGCTGTCCAGTTGCGGACGCTGCTGCGGGCGGAGATACTCAAAACGCTGGAGAGCGTCGACCTGCTGCTGCTGCCGACGACGGGCGTCCCGGCGCAGCCGATGTCTCCCGACCCGGTCATAACGGGCAAGGACAACGCCAACCGCACGCCCTACCTGCTGACCGCCGTTCCCAGCCTGGCCAACATCCCGGCGCTGGCCGTGCCCTGCGGCTTCAGCCCGGAGGGGCTGCCGCTGAGCCTGCAAATAGCCGGGCGCCCATTCGACGAAGCCACAGTGCTGCGAGCCGGCCACGCCTATGAGCAGGCGGCCGGCTGGCACACCCGCCGGCCGCCGGTGTAAGCAAGCGCCATCCGCGGTTTGGCGCGATCGCGGCCCGATAGCTTGCGGCTGCGTTTCCAGGAACGGCCAGAAACCAGCTACTACGCATTTTGACCGCACGGCGACCCGGCATTACAAGAATGGAAATTACAGCTATTTCGATGAGGTAAGGTAATGAATCTGAATGTCCGGTATGACGAGGAAGTCGATATTTTGACTGTCGATACCGGCCGCCCAATTGCCATATCATCCAGCATCGATTTTGGTCTTGTAGCCGATTATGGCAGTGAAGAGAGCTGCGATGTGGTTGGGATAGAGATCATGTCGGCAGGTAAATTGATAGCTCCCTTTTGCGCTGTAAATTATAAAGACTTTCTCGCATTGAAGAATACAGCGTCCATGATAAAGTCGCTGGACGCTGAATACGACAAAGAAGCTGATGTTCTGAAAATCAGCACTACGCGCAATGCGGAATTTCAATACGAAGTCAGCGATGAGCTGACAGCCTGCCTGGGTTATGAGGACAGCGCCTGTCAAGACACTTACGATATGGTAGGCTTCGAGCTGCGCAACGCATCGGAGCTTCTGTCCCCCTACTTCAAGCTGAACCGCGCTCCGCTGATCACCGCCGGCGGCAACTCCGGTTGACGCTGAGACGGCGCGGAACTACACTCGATTCAGCCGCTCCGTATCGAGCTGGCGGACTCCCGGGGGATTGCTGATGAATTTCGGAATGTTCACCGATTTCCACGTGCGCGCCGGCAGAACGCAGGCCGAGGCCTTTGACGAATCCTTCGCCCAGATTGCCGAGGCGGAACAGATGGGCTTCGACACAGTCTGGCTGGCCGAGCATCACTTCAGCCCGGAGCGGGCCGTTCTGGCTTCGCCCATGGTCATCGCCAGCGCCATAGCGGCGCGCACCGAGCGCATCCGCACCGGACTGGCGGTACAGGTGCTGCCGCTGACCAATCCCTTGCGCGTCGCCGAGGAAGCGGCGACTGTGGACCACATCAGCAAAGGGCGCTTCGACTTCGGCATCGGGCGCAGCGGCCTGACCCGCTACTACCAGGGCTACAACGTTCCCTACTCCGAGAGCCGCTCCCGCTTCCTGGAGGCGCTGGCGATCATTATGAAGGCGTGGCAGGAGGAAAGCCTGACCTACGAGGGCGAATATCACTCCTTCCAGGACGTTGCGGTAACGCCCAGGCCGTATCAGCAGCCCTACCCGCCGGTGCGCGTGGCTGTGGCCGGGGAAGACACCTTCCCGCTGGTCGGCGCTATGGGGCATCCCATCTTCATCAGCGCCAACACCGGGCGGGAGGCGCTGAAGGAACGGTTGGCCGCCTACCGCGAGAAACTGGCCGAGTCGGGGGCGTCTGGCCCGCCCGATGTCGCCATTAGAGTGCCGGTGTACTGCGCCGAGACAACGGAGAAGGCCCGCGAGGAGCCGCGCGCGAGCGCCCTGGGAGCCATTCAGTACGCCGTTACCGAGCTGATACAGACGGCAGCCAGCCCCGAGATTGCCGAGCGGATGCGCCGCGTTGCCGCCGCCCCCTACGAGCAGGTTTTGCAGGAGCGGGTGGTTTTCGGCGCCCCCGCCGAGATAGTGGACGCTTTCAAGTCCTACCAGGAGGAGCTGGGCGTAACCGGCGTGGTGATGGAAGTCAACTACGGCGGCCAGATCCCCGCCGAGCGCGTAAACAACTCGCTCCGGCTGATCAGCGACCAGGTGATGCCGCACTTCCGCCAGGGCTAACAGGCGCTCAGCATCTCGCTGTTTGGCTGCCCTCTGGGATTAGATGTCCATATTTGCGAAGACGAGGGATCAGGCGAGCATGGCGCCTGGGCGCGTCCCAATGCGTCCATGCTCTCTGTGCGCCCTGTGATTAAAGCGACTGAAACACCGCTGCCCTAGCTCACCGCCCCTCCCAGCGGGGTGGTGGGGCCTTCGCACTCCATGAATCGGCCGAAGCCGGGGCGCTGCTCCAGTTTGCCGCCGTTCAGCAGAACCTGGCCGCGCAGCAGCGTCATCCAGGGACGGCCGGTGATCTGCCAGCCCTCGAACAGCGTGTAGCCTGCGTTGCTCAGGTGGTCTTCGGCGGTGATTACCCGGTCGGCACCCGGGTCGAGGATCAGCAGGTCGGCATCGGCGCCGGGCTGGATCACGCCCTTGCGGGGGTAGAGGCCGAATACTCGGGCCGGGTTCTCGGCCATCGTCCGGGCCAGCCACCAGATGGGCATCCCCCGCTTGACCACGCCCTCGCTGTACATCAGCGGCGCCAAAGTCTCGATGCCCGGCGAGCCGAAAGGCACCGACGCCCCCTCCGGCGTTACAAAGATGTTGTCCCAACCGGGCTTCTTGAGCTCCTGCGGGTGGGGCGAATGGTCGCTGGCTACTATGGATATGTGGCCCTGCCGCAGCCCGGCCCACAGAGCGTCGCGGTCGGGGCCATCTTCGGGGCGCAGAGGCGGGCCGATCTTGGCCAGCGGCCCCACCCTGCTCATCTCCTGATCGGTCAGCAGCAGATACTGGGGGCAGGTCTCGGTCCAGATGCGCTGTCCCCGCAACTGCGCCTGCTTGATGCGCTCCAGGCCCAGGTGGGTGCTCAGGTGAACGACATAGGCGGGGCATCGGGTGGCGCCGGCCATCGCGATGGCGCGGTTAACGGCCTCCTCCTCCGCCCAGTCGGGGCACGCCTCGGGAAAGTTCTCGGGGTGGGTGTGGCCCTCGGCGATGAGCTTGTTCTCCAGATATTCGATGATGTTGCCGCTCTCGCAGTGCAGTTGCAGCACCCCGCCGCCCCGGGCGACCATCTCCATAGCCTCGCAGATGTAGTCATCGTCGCACATCCGGCCTGGGCGCTTCTTGTAGGTCATAAACATCTTGAAAGACTTGAAGCCCATGCTCATGGCATCGGGCAGAGAGCGCAGAATGGACGGGCGGTTCTGAAGGATGAAGTGGAAGCCGAAGTCCACCACTGCAGAGGCGTTGATTTCTTCGCGGATGCGGTTGCCGGCCTGGGTCAGCGTCTCGTCGCCATCCAGATTGTAGTTGGCGAAGGGGATGAGCGTGGTCATGCCGGCGTGGGCCGCGGCCAGGGCGCCCAGGGCGTAGTCGTCGTGCCCGTCCAGGTGCACATGGGCGTCGATCAGGCCCGGCAGCACGAACTTGCCCTCGGCGTCGATCACCCGGTCGGCGGGCGGCAGCAGATGCTCCGGGGCCACTGCCGCGATCTTCTCTCCCTGGATCGCTACGGCGGCGTCAAGGACCTGCGACGACGTAACCACTTGCCCGCCGCGCACAATGGTGTCAACTCTCGTCTGCGCCATGTTCAACCTCCGTAACCTCGTATGCGTAACCGCGTATGCGGGTAACAGATTTTTGCGGCCTGTCATCGCAGGGCCGACAGGGAGCCGTATAAATGAGATTCCCGCCTGCCGGAGTATGTTCATGAGTGTACATCGAGAGACGTCTCTTCTGACTGAAGCAAAGACCTGAAGCAAAGAATCCTGTCAGGCGCTGCCTCGGCGATTCGGGGCGCGCCCTGGCGTTATACCAACCCCGGACGCGCGTATTCTACACCTATACCGGCGCATGCCGGGAATTACCCGGTATTCTTTCTTCCTTGACACGCTGTTACTGTGTCGATAGAATGCGCCGAATTGCTTTCACTGCTCTAATCTGACTATCTTACGGAGCAAAAGGGACGAAATTTCCTCATCAGGAGGTATTTCCCTTTGGCTTTTCCACGTAATATCAGAACAGGGATTGAATCTCTGCCCGGATACGCGGCCACGGTTGCGCCGACGCCTTTGCGAAAGCTGTTCGGCCTGTGGGGAACTCTTCGCCGGTTTCCGGTAATCCCATTGGTGATCGTGCTGTTGGTGATGGTGATCCCGGCCATATTCGCGCCGCTGATTGCGCCGCACCCGCCGAAGAGGGGCGACCTCAAGGAATCCCGCCTTCTGCCTCCTTTCTGGATCGGCGACAAAACCCTGTCGCTGAGGGCGGAGACCGAGATAGACCGGTCAGACCTGACGCCCCAGATCACCGTCGCCGACGCCCAGGAACTGGTGAACGCCGGCAACGCCCGGGTCGAGAGCGGCGGCGAAAGCGTGTCTCCGGGAGACCGTATCATCAAGCTCAAAACCGTAGTGGAGGAAACCCCTCCGGGAGGGGGTTCTCAATACGAAATCGCCCTCAAAGACGCGCAGGCCCTGGTCGAGCGGGGCAAGCTGCGCATCGTCGGGGTCGAATCGGTGAAAGAAAGCAGCCTGATGACGGTTTCCGAAGGCCAGAAGGTCGAGGAAATCATCTCCCGAGGCGGCACAGTGAGCCATTTCCTGGGCACCGACAAGGTCGGGCGGGATATCCTGAGCCGGATCATCTACGGCTCCCGCATTTCCATCGTTGTCGCCGCCATTGCCATCTTCATAGCCGGCGCCCTGGGAACCGCCCTGGGCATCTGCGCCGGGTTCTTCGGCAGGTGGCTGGACGCACTGATAATGAGGGCGGTGGATGTTTCGCTCTCCATCCCCATCATCCTGCTGGCGCTGGCGCTGGTGGCGGCGCTGGGTGCCAGCTTCGCCACAGTGATAACAGTGCTGGTGCTGCTGCTCTGGGCCCACTACGCCCGCATGGCCCGCGGCGTAACGCTGTCGGTGCGGTATGCGGACTTCATCGCGCGGGCCAGGGTGGCTGGGGCGTCCGACATCCGCATAATGGTCAAGCACATTCTGCCCAACGTCTTCAACAGCCTGGTAGTGCTCGCCACCCTGCAAGTCGGCTTCGTTATCGTTATCGAATCGACCCTCAGCTTCCTGGGCGCGGGAATTCCCAAGCCCAACCCGGCGTGGGGCCTGATGGTGGCGGACGGGCGCGACCTGATAGCCACCACTTCGGGCTGGTGGGTGTCTTTTTTCCCCGGTCTGACCATCATGCTGGTAGTGCTTTCGATGAACCTGCTGGGCGACTGGCTGCGCGACAAGCTGGACCCCAGGCAGAGACAGGTTTAGGAGGGCGCCGGATATGCCCGGAGACGTGGTTCTGGACGTTCGAGACCTTCACACCTACTTCTTCAACCGGCGCGGCGTCACCAAGGCGGTGGACGGCGTCAGCTTCCAGTTGCGCGAGGGGGAAACGCTGGGAATCGTGGGCGAGTCGGGCTGCGGCAAGACCATGACCGCCCGTTCGCTGCTCCGCATCATTCCCAGGCCGGCCGCCCGCATCGTGTCCGGAGAAGTGCTGCTGGAAGGCGAGAACCTGGTCGCCCTGTCGGACGAGGAAATGCGCCATGTCCGGGGCAGGAAGATTTCCATGATCTTCCAGGACCCGCAGACATCCCTGAACCCGGTGTTCACCATCGGCAATCAGGTGATCGAGGCGTTGGGAACCCACGAGAACGGCCGCCGCCGGAACCTGTTTGACCGGGCCGTCGACGCCCTGAGAAGCGTCCGCGTGGCCGCGCCGGAGCGCCGGATGCACGACTTCCCTCATCAGATGAGCGGCGGCATGAAGCAGAGGGTGCTGGGCGCCATTGCCATCGCCAGCGCACCCAGGGTAATCATCGCCGACGAACCCACCACGGCTCTGGACGCCACCATCCAGCTCCAGTACCTGCGCCTGCTCAAGGAGATTCAGGAAGAAACGGGGATGGCCATCATCTTCATCACCCACGACTTCGGCATCGTGGCGCGGATGTGTGATACGGTGGCGGTGATGTATGCGGGGCGCGTGGTGGAGCGGGGCGACGTGCGGCAACTGTTCAACAACCCCAGCCACCCCTACACCCAGGCGCTGATGGCCTCGGTGCCGCAGATGGAGCGCACAGACCGGCTGTTCGCCATCGACGGGCAGCCCCCGGCTCTCTACGCTCTGCCCGACGGATGCCGCTTCGCCGACCGGTGCAGTCACGCCCGCGACATCTGCCAGCGGCAGTACCCCCCACTGGGCGTTGCGGCGGCGGGGCATACCGCAGGCTGCTGGATGCTCCACCCAGAGTGGAGCGAGGCCAGGCCGGTCGCCGCCGGAACGGGCTAGACACGCCACGGCCAGTCGGCTTGCGATAGTTCGGGCAGAGCAATGACTTGCGCGGCCTCTGGCCTGAAAGATGGTGTCGGCCTGTGCCTTCCAGGCTCGCTCGGCGAACCAGCGCGGCAGAAGCCGGAACCCCCTGGCGCTCGCGCCGACGTCAGCGTCCGCATGATATGGAGGCGGCAAACGCGTTGGGCCCGCCGGCCGCCGGGCATCTTGACAGGGGAACGGGCTTCTGGGATGCTCTAATCTACAGAAGCGCGGGTTGTTCCTTCGCCGGCGGGTTGAGCTGGCGACTGCTACATCGGTCTTCGTGGCACAGTCCTTCGCCATGCCCCTGTAGCTCAGAGGATAGAGCGGCAGCGTCCTAAGTTGCGCGTCGGGGGTTCGAGTCCCTCCAGGGGTACCATTTTCCGGCTTCCCGCCTGCCTTCCTGCCGTTCGTCTTCGCGGTTACCGGGCGGACGGGTTGTTGCCCTCCGCTATGGTTTCAGCCTGTTGCCCTTCGGTTTTCCCTGCCGTGGGCGCGTCGTTTCGCCTCTGCCGCTTCCTTTCCCCTCACGCCGGGCCTTCCGAATCTGGTATAGTCGCAGCCTGTCGCAGCCCCGTTGAATCGCATCCCGCCCTGCCGGGCGCCGGCAGCAGGAGGCCGCATGAAGACCGGACTGTTCCTCGAGTTCCCAGCCCTCGAAGGCGTTACCGACCAGCAGGCCTTTCAGCAGGGGTTCCAGATGGCGGAGGAGGCTGAGCGGCTGGGGGTGGAGTCGGTCTGGCTGGCCGAATACCACTTCATCCCCTTCAGCGTACTGTCGGCTCCCGTGATGGTGGCCACCGCCATTGCCGCCCGCACCCGGCGCATCCGCATCGGCCTGGGCGTGCTGCTGCTGCCGCTGGGCAACCCCATACGCATCGCCGAGGAGATCGCCACTCTGGATCACATTTCCCAGGGACGGCTGGACTTCGGCATAGGTCGCGGCACCTTCCCGGAACATCACGACGCCTTTCTGTCGCCCTATCCCGAGAGTCGGGGGCGGTTCGAGGAGTATCTGGATATTATCCTGAAGGCCTGGAGCGCCGAGCAGTTCTCCTACGAAGGCGAGCATTACAAGTGCTACGACCTGGCGGTGCGTCCAAAACCCTATCAGAAGCCCCACCCGCCCATACGCATAGGCGTAACGTCTGCGGAGACCTTCCCCATCATCGGGCGGATGGGATACCCGCTGTTCGTCAACCCATCGCGGGTATTCGCCCTGGACGACCTGGCGGAACACGTCAACGCCTACCAGAAGGCATGGAAGGAAGCCGGCCACCCCGGCAAGGGCAGCGTTGGCATACGCCTGCCGGTATACCTGGCGGAAACCGGGAAGCAGGCCCGCGAAGAGCCCAGGGAAAGCGTTCTAGCTTCGATGCAGGGCATTGGCCAGCGGGTGGCGGCCAGCGCTGGCCGCGCCGGCACCACCGGCAACTGGCAGGCTGAATCCGACCGTATCCTTGGCATGACATACAGCGACTGGCTGCGGGAAAAGGTGGTGTTCGGCACGCCGGAATCCGTTCTGGAGCGGCTGCAGCAACTGACGGAAGACCTGCAACTGTCGCATATAATCTTCGAGCACAACCTGGGGCGCCGCATACCTTTCGACCTGCAAATGAAGTCGGTGCGCTTGCTGATGGACAAAGTGACGCCGCGCCTGCCGTGACGCTCTTCGTCCCCCGATTCCGAATTTCGGCAGGCAGCCGCATTACCCCATGCGTCAAGATAAGGGCGCCCATTCGCACAGGTATCTATGAAAGGCAGACCGGGGAACCCGGATGACAGGCATGAAGACCCGGATGCAGGGTCGCAGGACGGGGCCGCCGAAGAGGATCAGGAAGCGTCCGGCAGCTCCGGATTCGCCGTTCCCCATTGGGCCCGCTCCGGCGGCGAAAGAGGGCGCCGGGATGCCCCGGGACGCTCCGGATTCGCCGCGCCGCGATGGGCCCGGCCCGCAGACGGGTCAGCCGGGCCCCGAGGCTGGCGGGGGCGGCTGACCCTGCTGCGCCGGCGGCTGGTCTGGCCGGCGGCGGCAATCATTGCGCTGTTCGCAGTCTGGTCCAACTATCCATTCATCCCAAACCCCTGGGTGGCTCTGTTCGGTCAGCCGGGCGGCGACGCCAGCGCTGTATCCTCCCAGGGGCAGTGGGCGATGCGCGGCGCGAACCCGCAGGGAACCAACTTCATCCCGGGCATCCCGGAAACCGCCCTGCCCCAGGGTATCGCTGCCTTCGCCGTCGAGGTGAACGGCGGCGTGCGCTCCGCCCCGGCGGTGGCCGGCGGCGCTCTGCTTATCGGCGGGCAGTCCCGGCTTGCGGCCTACGATGCCGCAAGCGGCGAAATGCTGTGGGAACGCCCGGTCAACGGCCCGGCCCACGGCACGCCTGCGGCGGCCGGCGGCCTGATGTACCTGGGTATGCTAGACAAGCGGGTTGTGGCCCTTTACCCCGATAGCGGAGAGCTGGCGTGGGAATACGAAGGGGATTCACCCTTTCCCGGCGCAGTTGCGGTGCAGGGCGGCATTGTATACGCCCCATCCCGCGGCGGCGGCGTTCACGCTCTGGACGCGCTCACCGGAGATCTGCTCTGGAAGGTTGACGCCGGAGCCCCGGTAATCGCTCCGGCAGCAGTGTCCGGCGGCAGGATGTTCGCGGCCTCCACTGCGGGGGTTCTGTTCATCCGGAACTCGCGGACGGGCGACAAGCGGGCCCGCATTCGGACGAGCGGCGCCCTGGTGTATCCCCCGGTGGCAGAGGGGGGGCGGGTTTACCTGCTCTCTGAGGGCGACCTGATGGCTTTCGATGCCTCTATCCGAGAGATTCCGGGCCGTTATCCGGCGGAACTCGTCTGGGCGCAACTGTGGCTGTGGGGCTTCCCCATGCCCGCACCCCCGAAGCACGCCGGGCTGCTCTGGCGAGCAGCGCCGGGCGAAGGCAAAGGATCCTTCGCCCATCCGCCCGCCGTAACGCCCGAGGCGCTGTACGCGGTAACCGACGGGGGAGAAGTGGTGGCGCTGGATCGCAGGAACGGAGGCGTTCTGTGGCGGATGCAGGCCGGGCCGCCTATAGTTGCGTCGCCTGTGGCCGCGGGCCGTCTGCTCTTTCTGGCCCACGCCGACGGCAGCATTCGCGCTATCGACCGCGTCCGGCGCGAGCAGGTCTGGTCTCTTTCCCTCGGCTCGCCGTCCGTGGCTCCTCTGAGTTATGCGGGCGGCGGCGTCTATGTTCATACCGAAGACGGCAGGCTGCACGCAATAAGGTAGGGGCCGGATCACGGCGAAAACGCGCCCCGGAATCCTGGGGCGAAAAAATGAGCCTAGCAAGTCAGGCAAAGCCGGATATGGAGCGGAAACCCTGAAATCCAACAGAACTTTCATCATGGCGATTCAAAGGTTCCGCCGGGGAATGCTCCCTGGGGCCGTCGCCGGGGCTGTTGTGGGGCTGGCGCCGGGAGCGCTGCTGATTATGGTGCTGACCGGCGGCGCCTACCACATTGACGGTTCGGAGGCGCTGGGCTTCATCGTCATGTGCATCGCCGCCGGAGCGCTGCTGGGCGCAGGACTGGGCGGCCTGTCCAGCATCATCGCCATCAGTGTCAGGATGGCGATGACAGCGCGGAGATCAGGCCGCCAATAACTGGCCGCTCTTTGGGCAAGCATTAGATAAAGCCGGGCCGCCGGACTCCCGCTCCGAACGGTCATCGCTCATCCGCGGTCGGCCAATGGGAGCCGCCGGTAACCGGCCCTGAAAATAACCGGCCCCGAAAAAGCGGGGAACCTCATGAAGTTCGGCTCCGGGGTTGTCGCTTCCCAAGGCGGAAGGAACATCCGATTGCCGTCAGCGTCCATTTCAGTCCACGTTGTCGCTTCCCAGGGCGGAAGGAACCCCAGAGGGCCCGCAATGTTCGCAGCATGGCGAGCTCCTGGATCGCCGGGCGATTGCGCAGCAGCCCGATTGCGCAATCGCCCCGGAACCGGTTCGGCAGCTCTGTCGGGCAGAGGTTCGGAGGGGCTTATCTCCACGTCATCCACTGCCTCCGCTTCCTGTTCCGTCGCCAGCGCAGATACAGCAGCGCGGCAATAATCGGGGGCAGGATAGCCAACAGCAGCCACAGCAGCCAACAGGGGAATATCCATACGTAACAGCCTGAGGATGCCGGTTCCACTACCGGCGTAGGAGTCGGCGTGCCGGTTGGCGTTGGCATCGGCGTGCTGGTCGGCGTTGGTGTTGGCGTGCTGGTCGGCGTCGGCGTGCTGGTCGGCGTTGGCGTGCCGGTCGGCGTTGGTGTTGGCGTGCTGGTCGGCATTGGTGTTGGCGTGGCAGTGGGCGTTGGCGTGCTGGTCGGGGTTGGCGTGCCGGTCGGCGGCAGTACCGGCCTGCTGGTGGGCACTGGTCTCAGCGTGCTGGTCGGCGTTGGTGTTGGCGTGGCAGTGGGAGTTGGTGTCGGCGTATCGGTAGGCACCAATACCGGCCTGCTGGTGGGCGGCGCTGGCGTCGGTATCAGCGTCGGCATCAGCGTCGGCCTGCTGGTGGGCGCCGACGTCGGATTGCCGGTCGGCAGCAACGAGGGCCGAGGCAGACGCCGGGTCGCCGGCGGCGCTGGCGTATTGGTCGGCGCTGGCGTGTTGGCGGGAGTCGAGGTGATGGTGGGTGTCGGCGTGATCGTTGGCGTATTGGTCGGCGTCGGTGTATTGGTCGGTGTCGGTGTGTTGGTCGGCGTCGGCGTCGGCGTCGGTGTGTTGGTCGGCGTCGCCGTAACCGTCGGCGTATTGGTGGGCGTCGGCGTGATAGTCGGGGTATTGGTGGGCGTCGGCGTGATCGTCGGGGTGTTGGTGGGAGTTGGAGGCGCCCATGCCTGCCCGGTGTTGACAATGTTTGACCCTTTATAGACGTCAATAGTCTCCGGGGTATCCCGGTCTGCGTCAGCGCCCCAGCAGTAGCTCCACCCCTCTTCGTCGACTGCGCACACATGGTATTCGTTGACGGAAACTGCGACCATGTTTTGCTGGGCATAAGCCGGAGGCACCGGGTAGTGCCCGAAATTCCCGGTTCCCTGCGGAAGGATAAAGCACTGGACGCGCTTGCCGACCGTTATGGCGCAGGTGAAATACTGGGAAGTGCTGACCTGTGTATAGGTGCCCAGGGCGCCTATATTTGCCGTGTTGACTAGCGACGACGCTCCCCAGCATAGCAGCTTGCTATCGTCTGCCCGCACTCCGCAGGTATGCCATTTGCCTGCCGAAATGTGCGAGAAAGGTATCGGCGTCGAAAGATCAGTTGGCACGGTGGAAATCCCATACTGGTTGCCCCCCCAGCAGAGAACTTCACCTTCGGTTTGATCGTTCTGGCCGTCGAGGATGCCGCAGGTGTGATTCCAGCCGGCGCTGATGGCTTTAAAGGTAAAGACAGCGCCGCCCTGCCCGGTAGGCGGTATGGTCTTGCCGTTTTGGGCCGACCCCCAGCAGAGAACCTTACCTTCGGTTTGACCGTTCTGACCGTCGAGGATACCGCAGCTGTGATAGTAATTGGCGGTAATCGCCTTGAAGGTGTAGTTTGTGGTCAGGCCTGTCAGGGTGGTTGTTGATGCGCTCCGTGTCCCCGACGATGCGGGGGCATAAGCCGACGCCTGCTTGTCGTTGTCAAAGCCCCAGCACATCACGTGGCCGTCGTCTTTCAGGCCGCAGGTATGCAAGGCGCCTATGGCCAGGGTCTTGAAGGGCCCGGCCAGCTTGGTGTACCCTCTGCCGCTTCCCCAGCAGATTATGTCCTTGTCGATGCTCAGCTTGCAGTTGTGATAGAAGCCTGTATCCATGTGAGGGGCGGCGGCCGGCGTTGGATAGGCGTAGTCCAGCGTGGTAGTGCGACCCTCAGGGACCTTGATGGGCGAGGTAGGGTCATAGGGGAAATTGGCGCCCCAGCACTTTACCTGGCCTTCGGTCTGGCCGTTCTGGCCGTCCAGGATGCCGCAGGTGTGATACTCGGCGGCGCTGACCTGGCTGAAGGTTGCGTCCTGCAATTCCTCCGGCACGTCGGCCTGGTCGAAGTCGGCGGCTATCTCGATCTCGTCGTCGCTGCGACCGAAGAAGGGGGTGCCGTCGGGTCGCATGCGCACCACACTTTTGTATAAGTGGTTGCCGCCCCAGCACAGCACCTTTTTATCGGTCTTGATCCCGCATACGTGGCGCCGGCTTGCTGAAATGGACTCGAACTGCGGGGGGTTCTCCGGCGGGAGAGGGGTGGACGTTCCCAGGAGAACGGGGGGACCGGGCGTCGGAGTGTCCGTAGGAAAGCGCGAGGTGGGGGTGGGCGACCCGACAGCGATTGTTGGGGTAAGAGTAGGAGTAGGGGTAGGGGTACTGGTCCCATAAACAAATTCCATTGGCTGATCCATCCGGTATACTACCCCTGGCGTTTCGCCGAGCACTCCGAAATTATCGCTGCCCCGGCCCCAGCAGAAGACCTCCCCCGCATCATCCCCTGATCCGCCAATCAGAACGCAGGTGAACAACTCACTTTGGGAAACGTCCTTGAATTCCTTGTCGGCGTAGTCATCGGGGACGGAGGCCAGATTGGAATTCCTGTCGAGGTTATGCCCCCAGCACTTCACCTGGCCGGCCTGTTCCCCATCCTTGTATGTGCCGCCGTCGGTCAGGATGCCGCAGGTGTTATTGTAACCTGCGCTGATCATGGAGAAAGCGCTGCCCGAGTAATCGTATTCCTGCGATTTGGGGTATGGCGGCTCCTTGTCGGGGTCGACAGCCGGATCTCCGGTTCCTACTCCGGTTCCGGTCGATTTCACATAGCTGTTATCTCCCCAGCAGACGACGCCCTTGTTGTCGGCCCGAAGGCCGCAGGTGTGATCCCCATCGGCGTCGATAGAGGAGAATACGATGGGATTTCCCGGTTCACCGGGGTTGTCGGGGGGATCGGTGGGAACTGTTATTTGACTGGTTCCAGACCCAACGGAAGTATTGTATCCCCAGCACTGGACTGTTCCGTCGAGCTTGAGTCCGCAAGTGTGCCAGTCGCCGACGGCCACGTCCTTGAATCCCTCGGCGCGAATAGGAGCCAGACGGGTCTCGCCCCAGCAGCGGATGTTGTTGGCCCTGGTAACCCCGCAGGTGGCCCATAGACCGGCGTCAACCTTCACAAAGATGCGGTCGTCGGGCCCGGAGGGGCTGACGGGCTGCACAATGGGAATGGGAACGGGAACGGCAGGGGGCGGCCCCTGAGCCGCGGTGGAACTCGTTAAAGCCAGGTAAATGATGAGCAGCCCGGAGCCAAGCAGCAATGCTCCCGGCAGCAGCAGCCCGCGTCGATGGACCAGTTCCGCAACCATTGACTTGAATCCCCTTACAGGCCTCACTGCCCCCCCCCCCCCGTCAAAGTAGGGTGATTGCCCAGGCAACTCGGCCTTGAGACGTTATAGAAGTATGCTTCCATTGGCGGCCCTTCCGGATTACAAACTTCCCTTAGCACGCCGGGAAAACCGCCAGTGGACAGGATACAAAAACCGCAAGGGCAGGGGAATTGACCCCGTCCGAGGCTGTGAAGGAAGAGTTTTCAGACATCCTTCTCAGGGCAATAACATTTGGATATGGTACACCCTCATTTCTAGTGAAAGAGCAGCCTGCCCAGCGCATTAAGGCCAATCCCTCCTCAATCGCTCAGTCTGAGGCGAGGCGAGCGCGGGCCGTTGAGTGTTCTGCCGATAAAGGTGTAGCGGACGGCGTACTGGTAGGACAGCAGCACCAACCCCGTAACCCCGGCGCACACCAGCAGAAACTTCAGGTGATGACTAACGGGCCAATCGACCACCAGCCACTGGCCGAGAATGACGAGAGGCACGTGCACCAGATACATCCAATAAGTGGCGTCGGACAGGTAGCGCATGGTGAAGCTCTCGCGCGAGGCGATCCAGCGGAAGAGGCCCATCATGCCGAAACACATCAGCCAGGCGTAAACCATTTCAAGCAGTGCGCTGGACAGAGTCAATGGGTGTTCGTACTGGAAGGCTTCGGGAGGAAACTTCCCGGCTTCCTCGAAGTACAGGTCGAGCAGGTAATAGGCGGCAAAGAAGACGACGGCGGCCAGCGGCAAGGCTGCAGCCCACCAGCGGCGCACGGATATTCCCCTCTGATAAAAGAAGACGCCGAAGAAGAAGAAACAGGCGTAATTGAATAGGACCGTCGCCTCCGGGGCAAGGCCTTCGGGGGTATCAGGCCCGATCAGCGGCTCTACCATCACCAGGGAAATCAGCATCGAAACCGGAAGCAGCAGCCACCAGATCAAGGGATGCCTGAACTGGATGCCAAGCACGGACGCAACAATGAAACCGGCGGTTATCATCAGCAGATACCAGAGGAACCACAGATGCCCGAGAGTCTGCACCCAGACCAGAGGCAGAGCCCAAAGCGGGAAGTCGTACGGGTCCTCCCTTCCTGAGGCCAGCGCAAGCAGCCCGACGCTTATGGGCAGCACTGTGAGACATGCGGCGACCAGTGGAATTCCAATGCGCCTGAGCCGCTGCATCCCCAGCTCGTTCAGGCTGCGCCGCTGCCAGAGCAGTGCGCTGAAAAAACCGCTGATCAGAAAGAATATGGGCATTCGAAAGCCGTGTATGGCGTCAATAATCACCCGATAGGTTATATCGCCCGCGGCTTCATCGTCGATTATGGGCCATAAGGAAAGCGGCTCCGGCAGCACGAACAGGGTGGAGTGAAGCACTATACCCAGGAACATGGCCAGGGCCCGCAGCGCATCCAGATCGTAGAACCGCTGCGACGGCGGCCTCTGCGGGCCAGCTTCGGTCATCGGAATCACCCCTCGCGCAGCGTACGCTACTTCCGAATCCGAATCCGAAAGCTTGGGCCCGGCCTGGGTACGGGCGCGTGGCTGATTTTCAGATCATAGTCGGGCGGCTCCATCGCAATTTCCGCCCGATGCAGCATGGTCGCCACTATCAGCGCCATCTGGATTTGCGCTGCTCCCTGCCCCAGGCAACTGTGCATCCCCAGGCCGAAAGGAGCGAAAGCGCCCGGCTGCCCGTGTTCCCTGCGATCCGGCGCAAAGCGTTCAATATCAAACTTATCCGGGTCGGAGTAAATCTCCGGCAAATGGTGGGGCACTGTCATAGCCGCCCAGATCTCCGTGCCGGCGGGAATCCAGTATCCGGCAAAGTTAAAGGTGTTAATCACGGTCCGGGCCAATATCGGGACTATCGGATACATCCGCAGCGTTTCCAGGATAACGCTCTGGGTAACCGGCATGTTCTGCAAGCCTTCCGGTGTGGGCGTTCCATCGGCAAAGAGCCGGTCGGCCTCCTCTCGCACCTGCTCCATCAGATCCGGGCGCTTTAACAGCAGGTACAGCATAAATGCAGTGGCGCCGGGGGAGGTGTCGGCTCCGGCGAAGTATGGCCCCATAACGTTAACCAGCAGATCGGTATCCGTCATAAAATCGGGCGACGAGCTCCTCAGTTCCATCAGGGCGTCGACCAGGTTGGGGTCCTCGCCGGAGCGCGAACCCGGCTCGTGCGCCACCAGCACGCGCTCGAAAAGCAGCTTGATACGCGCGCGCGCCCGCCGCACTTTCGGCGTATGCGCCATAAACTTCGGATACAGCCGCGCCAGATACACCAGCTCCATCGCATGAAGAAAGTCGATTATATCGTTTACATGGTCCCGAGCCTGCGTGCCGGCCATGATCAGCCCCAATTGCTGCAGGACAATACGCTGGATGTGGTAGAAGACTGTAACCGGGCGGTTCAGAGGCCAATCCGCCATCTCCTGGTCGATTATGGCTACGGCTTCGGGCAGGCTCTGTAGAATGGGCTTGCGGGAGTAGCCGTCTCGCATGGCTTTCCGCAGGCGAAGATGGTCTGCACCGTCGAGCCCGGCAAGAACTTTCGTGGCCCCGAACTCCTGGGAAAAGGCAGGCCATATCTCGCGGCTGGCCTGAAGATGGTCTTTGCCGTCGCGGAGGAAAAACCTGTTGGCTTCCGGGCCTGCCAGCACCAGGTACTTTCTGCTGAACAGCGATACTTCAAACACCGGGCCCAGATTGCGATACTGTTCCGTGAGAAATGATTCCAGCCCCTTGCCGAATTTCAGGGAATGGCCGAGAAACGGCAGCGAGCCGGATGCTCGCGGCCAGCCCCCGCCCTTCTCCTGGATTGCGCGTCGCAGAGCCTGGGATTCCGCCAGAGTCAGGTTCTGGATGGCTTCGATAACCGACCTGCTTATCATCTCCAGCCGCGCGATGAGCTCAATGCGCTCTCTGGCTTCTTCGTATTCCGAATCCGCCAGTATGCGCTGGAATATATCGCAGGCATGGGCCAGGCTGATGATAACTATATCCCGGATGTCTGGTATCTCATCGCTGAAAATAACCTGCAATATCCGCTGGCGCACCTGCTGCTCGCGCCGGGTTTGCGCTGCCGAGTAGCGCCGGCCCCGGTTCGCCTGACGCGAGAGAGAGAAAAAGCCGCCATCGTCCGCCTCCACTATGCCCTGCGCCACCAGCCGTTGCAGCGTCTGCATTCGCGCCTCTTCCGAGCGCTCGGCCACCCGCCGTACCCAGAAATCCGGCGCCCGGGGATTGTCGGACGTCTTCGCAATATCCGCCAGCACCGAGTCGAGCAGGCTGTCGCCCAGCGGCTCGGCGCTGGTCACGACCAGGGCATCGATGCCGGTGTCGATCCGGTTCTCCAGCGCCAGCTCCATCAGCAGGGCGCCGGCCATCGCATAGCTTAAGCTGCGAGCCGGGATGTTGGTCGCCTCGCCATATTCTTCGTCCATAACCAGCAGCAGGAGTTCTTCAGCAAAGGTCAGCATTGTTGGAAGATCCCCTTCACTAATCTCATCTCTGGACGACGGCCCTTCTGCGCAGCGCGTTCAGCCATAATCCGGGAGTTAGCTTACCAGACTGACCCAGGCCGGGGCTATCTGATCAGCGCCCATTGATTTTGCGATATTCTCAACCGGCGCTCGCGTTATACCCGGTTCAGGTTCGTTCATGCCGGAACATGGGGCAGCCAGGCCTGCCCCTGCAATGCGCTTTATAACAGCGCGCGATGACAGGGCGGCGGCCCGTGATATTCTTTCCTGGATATTCTTTCCTGGTTGCAGCGCGCCCGAAGGCCGGCGCCGGCGCCGGCTGGCGATCCAGGCGTTCCCCCGTCAAAAGATGGCCGATGGCTTTTTGACCACACTTTCCGACCAAGCCAGCGAGGCGAATATGGATAACCCTTTTTTTGACCAGCCAATTATCAACTCTCCCTATGCATATCCCGTTCAGCACTGGGAGCTGGATGAAGAAGGCCAGCCGACTCAGCGGATTATTCAGAGCCGGCGGGGAGCGGAATTCGTCACGCCCATTCCCGGGCCCAGGCAGAAGGGCGGCAGCCAGGGCGGACAGCAGCAATTCGTTATCGACGAAGGGTTGGGGCTATCCTCCCGGGAGCAGGAATACGACGTTACAGCGGCGGTCGGCGAGATCCGGCGGCGCGTTGACCAGTGGCGGAGCATACCCAGCCCCCGCAACTGGGGCGTAACGCCGGAAACGGCCCGGCTGCTGCAGCACTGGCGGCAGCACGACTTCAGCAGCTACCGTCCATTCTTCTGCCAGGTAGAGGCCGTGGAGACCCTCATCTGGCTCAGCGAGGTTGCGCCCTGTCTTGCCGTGGCGGACAGGAGGCTTCTTGACCGGCTGTCCGCCGTTAATCAGGAGGCCAACCCGGACTTGCTGCGCATTGCCCTGAAACTGGCTACCGGCGCCGGCAAGACCACCGTCATGGCGATGATCATCGCCTGGCAGACCATCAACGCCGTCCGGCATCCCCGCAGCCGGCGGTTCACCCGAGGCTTCCTGGTGGTCACCCCCGGCCTGACCATCAAAGACCGCCTGCGGGTTCTTCAGCCCAACGACCCCGACAGCTACTACAAAAGCCGGGAACTGGTGCCGGTCGATATGCTGGCAGACCTGCATCGCGCCAGAATCGTCATCACCAACTACCATGCCCTGCGGCAGCGGGAACGGCTCGAAATTTCCAGCGGCGGGCGCGCCCTGCTGCAAGGCCGGGGCGCGCCCCTGAACACGCTGGAAACCGAAGGGCAGATGATGCAGCGGGTTATGCCGGAACTCATGGGCCTGAAGAACATCCTGGCGCTGAACGACGAAGGCCATCACTGCTACCGCCGCAAGCCGGGCGATGACGATGAGGGGCGGATGACAGGGGAAGAGAAGCAGGAAGCCGACAGGAACAGCGAGGAGGCGCGAGTCTGGATTTCCGGCCTGGAAACGGTGCAGCGCCATCTGGGAATTCAGAAGGTGGTAGACCTGTCGGCGACTCCCTTCTTCCTTCGCGGCTCCGGGTATGCCGAAGGCACGCTGTTTCCGTGGACGGTAAGCGACTTTTCCCTGATGGACGCCATCGAGTGCGGCATCGTCAAGCTGCCCCGCGTCCCGGTGGCCGACAACATACCCGGCGAGCAGGTTCCGGTGTTCCGCAACCTGTGGGAGCACATCCGCAAAGACATGCCCAGAGCAGGGAAAAACCAGGCCGGCAGCCTCGACCCTCTCAGCCTGCCTGCCACCCTGCAAACGGCGCTGGAAGCCCTCTACGGGCATTACCGGAAAACCTTCGAGCAGTGGCAGGCCGACGGCGCAGCGACGCCGCCCTGCTTCATCGTGGTCTGCAACAACACCTCCACTTCCAAGCTGATATATGACTATGTTTCCGGGTTTGAGCGAGAGAACGAAGATGGCTCAACCACCCTGCAGCCCGGGCGGCTGGAGCTGTTCCGCAACTTCGACGAACAGGGCAATCGGCTTCATCTGCCCCGCACCCTGCTGATCGACAGCCGGCAGCTTGAGTCCGGCGAGAAGCTCAGCGGCGATTTTCGCCGGGCCGCCGCCGCCCAGATCGAACGGTTCCGGCGCGAGCGCATCGAGCGTTCCGGCATCAGCGAAGATGCGGACGCCATCACGGAGCAGGAACTTCTGCGCGAGGCGATGAACACCGTCGGCAAGGAAGGCCGGCTGGGGCAGGACATCCGCTGCGTGGTGTCGGTTTCCATGCTCACCGAGGGATGGGACGCCAACACCGTGACCCACATCCTGGGGGTGCGGGCCTTCGGCACTCAGCTTCTCTGCGAGCAGGTTGTGGGCAGGGCATTGCGGCGCCAGTCTTACGACCTGAACGACGACGGCCTGTTCAATGTTGAATACGCCGACGTTCTTGGCATACCCTTCGACTTCACCGCCCGGCCGGTGGTGTCCGGCCCGGGCCAGCCCCGGCAAACGACGCACGTCCGGGCGGTGCGGCCTGAGCGCGACCATCTGGAGATTGTCTTCCCCCGTGTTGCCGGCTACCGGGAAGACCCGCCCGGGGAAGACCTGGCCGCCCGCTTCACCGAGGATTCCAGGCTGGAACTGACGCCCGAGATGGTCGGCCCGACCCGGACCAGGAACGAGGGCATCATCGGGGAAGGGGTTAACCTGAACCTGGAGCATACCCGCAGCATGCGCACATCCACCCTGGCGCTGCACCTGACCAGGCGGCTGCTGGAAACCCGGTGGCGGGACATCAATCAGGACGTCAAGATGCACCTTTTCGGCAAGCTGAAAAACGTGGTGCGGCAGTGGCTGGACGAATGCCTCATCTGCCGGGGCGGCGCCTGGCCGGCCCAGTTGATGTATCAGTCGCTGGCCGAAATGGCCTGCAGCCGGATTGCCGGCGCCGTCACCAGCCGGAGCGGAGAGCGGCGCGTCAAGGCGCTGCTGGATTCCTTCAACCCCGCCGGCTCTACGCGGAACGTCAGCTTCAACACATCCAAAACCGACCTCTGGACCACCGATTCCCGCAAGTGCCACGTCAACCTGGCCGTGCTGGACAGCAACTGGGAAGCCGAGTTCTGCCGCGCTGCGGAGGATCACCCCCAGGTGATTGCCTATGTGAAGAACCACAACCTGGGCCTGGAAGCGCCGTATCGTTACGGCTCCGTTTCCCGCCGCTATGTTCCCGACTTCATCCTGCTGGTTAACGACGGGCATGAAGACCCGCTGAACCTCATCGTCGAAATCAAGGGATACCGCCAGGAGGACGCCAAAGAGAAGAAGAACGCGATGGACAACTGGTGGCTGCCCGGCGTCAACGCGCTGGAGCAGTACGGCCGCTGGGCCTTCGCCGAGTTCACCGACGTTTACGACATTGAGCAGGGCCTCGGGCAGGTGATACACTCGCATTCTCTCCCCGGAGGCCGTAATGACGAGCACAACCCTCAGATCCGATAAAAAACCGAGAACAGCCAGCCGGCAGATGAAGCTCAATGCCGCCCGGAAGCGACAAGGGCAGCCCTATGCCGCGCCTGGCCGAAAGCGGCAGGGGGTGGGGACTGTCGTGTCCATCGCTATAAAGCCTCCTGTTGCTGATGCCGCCCGGAAGCGGCAGGGGGAGGTGGCTGTCGTGTCCATCGCCGGAAAGCCCCCCGCCGCTGATGCCGCCCGAAAGCGGCAGGCCGAGAGGGCCCTGGCCGCTATGGACGCCCTGGCCGCAGCCATAGACACCGGCGGACGCAAGTTCACCCGGGAAGAAATGAATGAGAGGCATGCCGCCGGAAATACCCCCGCCGCTGACGCCGGCCAGTCCCCGGAGAACCGACGTAACTGCGACCTGTACCAGGAGCCTGTCGATTACGATTGCCTTGAGGAATGCTTGGATGAACTGGACCTCAGCCCGACCCGCCATGAGACAATGGAAGAGCAGCATTTGCGCCAGGCGAAAGAGATGCTGCGTTTCCTTGAATTCGAGCGCAATCTGGATGAGAGACAGTTGAGGTTGAGTGATCGGGAACGCCACTTGTTGTTCCTGAAGGAAGAGGGTCGGCGCGATGTAGAGCAGCGAAGGCTATATCTGCTGTTCCTCAGGTACGAGCGACAGCATTTGGAACGTGAACGCGAAGCATGACGCTGCTCGTCGATACCGGCCCTTTGGTGGCGCATATAGAACCGTCAGACCATTACCATGCTGCTTGCGCAGCAGTGATGCAAGCCTTGAAGAGGGAACCGATGGTCACGACTTGGCAGTGCTTTACCGAGGCGATGCATTTCCTGGGGCGCGCTAGGGTTGCTCGGCAGATGTGCCTCTGGGATATGCGCCGCTCGGGGCTGCTGGCAATTCACTTGACCAACGATACGGAAGTCGACCGAATCGAGGCGCTG
Organism: Dehalococcoidia bacterium; assembly: GCA_965115955.1. Taxonomy (GTDB): domain Bacteria; phylum Chloroflexota; class Dehalococcoidia; order Lucifugimonadales; family UBA3495; genus VXOI01. Next base: position 1,432,772 of record OZ220473.1, read on the forward strand.
ATGCGCCAGTATCAGGGCGCCAGAATGGGGATGGACCTGGCAGACGCTTCACTGGTTGCGGCGGCGGAACGTCTGGCGTTGCGCCGCGTGTTCACGATTGACCAGGGGTTTTTCTACTACCGTCTGTCTGACGGTTCGGCCTTGGAAGTTGTAAGATAACGAAGTCGGATTAGCGCCCCGTTCCCCATCCAGCAGCAGGGAGCATTGCAGCCATGCCCAGAGCCCGACGCAGCCGCAAATCCCCCGGCAAATCCGTCGACGCGCTGCGCCATGAGCAGGACAGCCGCCGCCACATCCCCACTGCGGAATGCCAGTCGCTGCTCGACGATGATTCCCCCATGCGCCTCGCCTTCCAGCGGCGTAACCGCGACCTCGATCCCCAACTGGTCTGGCGGGGCAAGGACGAGCAGGGCCTGGCCGACTTGACTGTCGACGCGCCCCCTCTCTACATCCAGGAGAAGGTTCGCCCCAAAGCCCTCATCGACGACCTGCTGCGCCAGTCCCGGCAGAACCGGCAAGATGCGGGGGGGGGGGGGGGCAGGCAGAAGCCCGCCAGGTCGATATGTTCGCCGACTTCAACGGCCTGCCCGAAGGCGCCGACCGCACCGAGTTCTACCAGCACGACGCCAACTGGACCAACCGCATGATCCTCGGCGACAGCCTGCGGGTGATGGCCTCGCTCTCGGCGCGGGAAGGCTTGCAGGGACAGGTGCAGTGCATCTACATCGACCCGCCCTACGGCATCCGCTTCAACTCCAACTTCCAGTGGTCCACCACCAGCCGCGACGTGCGCGACGGCAATCGCGAACACATCACCCGCGAGCCGGAGCAGGTCAAAGCCTTCCGCGACACCTGGCGCGACGGCATCCATTCCTACCTCACCTACCTGCGCGACCGCCTAACCATCGCCCGCGAACTGCTGGCAGATTCCGGCTCCTGCTTCGTCCAGATCGGCGACGAAAACGTTCACCGCGTAAGGGCGCTGATGGATGAGGTGTTCGGGGAGGATAATTTCGTCACTCAGATCACCTACAAAGTGACCAGCGGTTTTGAACGTAAATTAGGCCCTAGAAGAGTACAAGGATACATCTTGTGGTTTGCTAGACAAAGAGACCTTTGTAAATTTCACCGCATCTTTACTTCTAAGTTAGATAAACTGGATTTTTCTCTCTATAAATTTGCCGAACAAGATAGTGCGATTAGAAATTTAACACCTCAAGAACGGCAAGACCCTGCACTCATTTCTTCTAAAAGCCGAGTGTTTAGGACATTGCCACTCCATACTATGGGGACAGAAAAGAGAGAATATCGCACATTTGAAGGAAGCATTTATACTCCACCTAGCGGGACTCAATGGAGACATACTAAAGAACTGTTTAATGCCATAGTCAAGGCTGGTCGTATTATAAAGGAAGGTAGTCGAATAGTGTCCAAACTATATGTAGACGATTTCCCAAATTCTGATATTAACAATGTTTGGATGGACACAGGGCCCGAACTATCCAAATCCTATGCTGTGCAAACCTCGCAAACCCCCATACAACGCTGCATTCTGATGACCACCGACCCTGGTGACCTGGTGCTGGACCCGACCTGCGGTTCCGGCACTACGGCCTATGTGGCCGAGCAGTGGGGGCGGCGGTGGATTACCATCGACACCAGCCGGGTGGCCCTGGCTCTGGCGCGGGCGCGCATCATGGGGGCGCGCTACCCCTGGTACATCCTGGCCGACAGCAAAGAGGGGCAGCTTAAAGAGGCGGAGCTGTCCCGCCGCGCCCCGTCGGAAATGCCCGTCTACGGCAGCATCCGCCAGGGCTTCGTGTATCAGCGGGTGCCGCACATCACCCTGCGGGCCATCGCCAACAACGCCGAAATCGACGTCATCCACGAACAGTATCAGCAGGATCTGGAACCCGTCCGCGCCGCGCTGAACGATGCTCTGAAAACGGCGTGGGAGGAATGGGAGATTCCCCGCGACGCCGAATCCTCGTGGCCGGAGGATGCCGCCGCCATGCATGCCCGGTGGTGGGAGCTGCGCATCGCCCGCCAGCGGGAGATCGATGCCTCCATCGCCGCCCGCGCCGACTACGAGTATCTGTATGACAAGCCCTGCGAAGATAGCAGAAAGGTGCGGGTGGCTGGCCCCTTCACCGTAGAGAGCATCTCGCCCCACCGGACGCTGGGCGTGGACGAGAACGGCGATGTTCTGGACACCGTCGCCGAGGCCAAAGGCGAATACAGCACGGGCTACGACTTCGGGCAGGTGATTCTGGAAACGCTGCGGCGCTCCGGCGTGCAGCAGGCCCACCGGGAAGACCGCATAACCTTCACATCGCTGACGCCCTGGCCGGGGCGGCTGGTGTGCGCCGACGGCAGGTATGTGGAGGGCGGCGGCGACGACAACGAAATGCCGGACGGCCCGGAGAAGCGGGCGGGGGTTTTCATCGGGCCGGAGTTCGGCACGGTGTCGCGCCCCGACCTGGTGGAGGCGGCGCGGGAGGCCGCCGAGGGCGGGTTCGATACGCTGATCGCCTGCGCTTTCAACTATGAAGCCCACACCACCGAGTTCGAGAGCCTGGGCCGCATCCCTGTGCTGAAGGCCCGCATGAACGCCGACCTGCACATGGCGGGAGAACTGAAGAACACCGGCAGCGGCAACCTGTTTGTCATCTTCGGCGAGCCGGACATCGACGTGCTGGACTGCGCCGACGGGCAGATCCAGGTGCAGGTGAAAGGCGTGGACGTGTTCCACCCCAACACCGGCGAGGTGCGCAGCGACGGGCCGGAGGGCATCGCCTGCTGGTTCGTAGACACCGACTACAATGAGGAGAGCTTCTTCGTCCGCCACGCCTACTTCCTGGGCGCCAGCGACCCGTACAAGTCGCTGAAGACCACCCTGAAGGCGGAAATCGACGCCGACGCCTGGGCCACGCTGCGCAGCGACACCTCCCGTCCCTTCCCCCGGCCGGAGTCGGGCCGAATAGCCGTAAAGGTAATCAACCACCTGGGCGACGAAGCGCTGAAGGTGTTCCGGGCCTGAAGGTGTCCGGGTGAGGTGACGGCGAAACGATCATCGCCGGGCGTATGCCGCGAGGCTCAGTTCTCCCCGGAACGGAGAAGTGGCCTTAAAAAGGGGACGCTGCCTGGGGCAGGCAATGTTGGTGGGCCTGGATGGACTCGAACCATCGACCTCGGTCTTATCAGGACCGCGCTCTAACCGCCTGAGCTACAGGCCCCCGTCGGTGCGGGAGGCGCTCTCCGGCGCAGAGGAACGCCGGGAGAAACGTTGCCCTCTGATTATATCCGCCAACGGCGAGGGCGACAAGGGGCGGGCAGACTTGCCGCCGAGGAGGGCGCAGCAGCGGGAGCTGAGCAAGTTGCCGCTGGGGGGCTAGTCGGGGATCTGGTGGTAGAGGTGTTCTTCGGATATTACGCCGCTGCTCCGGAGTTCCGCTATCCGCTCCTCGCTGTAGCCCAGGATGCCGGAGAGCACCTCCTCGTTGTGTTCCCCCACCTGCGGCGTGCTTCCTATCCTTACAGGCGTCCTCGAAAAGTGCCAGTAGTCTCCAGACACCGCTATCTCACCCGCCAGAAAGTCATCCACATCCACCATCGCCCTCCTCTCCCACGGGTGCGGGTCTTCCGCCGCCTGGGGGATGCTGTTCACCGGCGCCGCCACCACGTCGTGTTCCGTGAAGTGCGCTATCGCCTGCTCCATCGTCTTATCCGACAGCAGCTCCCGCACCGCCCCGTTCACCAGTTCGGCGTTCTCCAGCCTCAGGTGCCGGGCGCTGAAGCGCAGGTCTTCCAGCCATTCCGGCTTCCCCAGAGCGTTGCACACCCGATGCCAGTGATGCTGGTCTCCGGCGGAGATCAGCACCCACCCTTCCCGGCAGGGGTAAACGCCCGACGGCGGGGCCGTGCTCTCGCCCCGCTTCGGGGGCATCCCGGTGCCGCGGTAGGCTGCGATGGGTATCTCGGTCATGGAGTAGCCGGTGTCGGCCAGGCAGACGTCCATGCTCTGCCCCAGGCCTGAGGCCTCCCGCTCCCGCAGCGCCGCCAGCGCACCGATGGCCGCATGCAGGGCGGTGATGCGGTCGATGATCGGCACTCCGGTGCGGATGGGCGGCATCCCTTCCTCGCCGGTGACCATGGCGATTCCCGACATGGTCTGGCCGATGGGGTCGTAGCCGATGTTGTCCCGGTAGGGGCCGAACTGGCCGTAGGCCGAAACGTTGACCATGATGATGCGGGGGTTGAGTTCTTTAAGGGTTTCGTAGCCGAAGCCCATCTTCTCGATGGTGCCTGGGCGGAAGTTCTGGATCAGGATGTCGGAGACCTTGACCAGCTCCCTGAGGGCGGCCTTGCCCTCTTCCCGGCGCAGGTCGATGGAGAGGGATTTCTTGCCTGAGTTGTACTGAACCCAGTAGGAAGACTGCTTTCTGACCCAGGGGCCGTGGTATCTGGTTTCCTCGCCGCCTGGTCGCTCGACCTTGATGACCTCGGCGCCCATGCGCGCCAGCACCTGGGCGCAGCGTGGCCCGGCCTGATGTCGGCCCAGGTCGATGACTCTGACGTTCTCCAGCGGATGGTTCAGTTCTGCCTGGTTCAGTTCTGCCATAATGCGCCTGCTCCTCTCGGCTCCTGGCCCGGAGCCGCCGGGCGTTCCCCCCAGCATTCCTTCCCCGTCATTCCCCCAGCATTCTACGACCCCCAGCCCCCGGCGGCAAGACGGAAAACTCATCTTCGTTCCGTAACATTCCAGTAATATTTCGCGATGTAACATTTTAGTTGCCATATCAAACCAAGTTCAGCCAAACGGGGTGCAGGGGAGAGAGAGGATGTTCATGTTGCGCAGTTGCATCAAGTGCCATGGCGACCTGTATGCGGAGGAGGATGTTCACGGCACATACCTGACCTGCACCCAGTGCGGGCGGGATTACTTTCCGGAAGCGGATCCTGTCCAGGAGGGAAAGGAAGTCCCTGCGTCTCTGCCCTCGGCGGGGCTTAAGGGAAACGGCAGTGAATCCCGCCCCAAATTTGTTGATTCCGGCAACCCTGCCCCGGTAGCTTGAATGGGGCGGGCAGACATGGATGATTGCCGTTCTCCCGCCGCTGCAATTTTCTTTTTCCTGATGCAGGGTATTGAGGAGGGGAGTTATGGTACTGGAAAAGGCGCAGGCAGAGCCGGTTGCCACGCAGGTCGCTGTAGAGGAGGCGCCAACCTGCCGGCATCACTGGGTCATCGAGCCGGCCAACGGCCCCAGCAGCCGGGGCAAGTGCCGGAAGTGCCACGAGGTGCGAGCCTTCAGTAACTCTATCTACGAGCACTCGGAGCCGGACAGTTAGCAGGCGGCGCAAGAGCGGCGATGGCGGGGGCAGGCTTGGCGCCTGCCCCTTTCGCGTTCCAGGAATTCCGGGCGCGTCTGGAGTGTGCTTTTCCAACCACACAGCCCTACGACCTACTGGCGAGAATTCCGGGCGCGTCTGGAGGATGCGGCTACAGTATGGCGACGGGATTGACGGGGGAGCCGGTGCCGCCGACAACGCGCAGCGGGTTGACAGTGACCATGAACTCGTAGCGGCCTTCCTCGGCGCAGGCTTCGGCCAGCGGCTGGAGCAGCGCGTTGTCCAGCAGCCCGATGCCGTAGGCGAAGATGGAGCCGTGAACCGCCCAGCTCAGATCGTAGCCGTTGGGCGTGTGGTCCATCATATCCCAGCCCAGCAGGCAGATGTCCATTTCGCGGATGAACCGCAGGCAGCTCATGTGCAGGCCGGGACGCTCCAGCGGGTTGCTGCCCCAGATAGGGTTGCCGTCGGCGTTCCAGTTTTCGCGTCCTCCGTAGACCAGCAGCGCGTCGCCGGGACGCATCTCGATGCCCTGCTCTCTGGCGATGTCTTCCAGTTCCCAACCGTGGATGGGCGTATCCATGGTCACGTATGACGTTCCCCGATGCCTGGGCACGTCCAGCAGCACGCCGCGGGTGATCAGACCTTCCTTCCAGTGATGCACCGCGCCCCACTGGGCCCCGTCCATGGTGATTTCCTGCTCGGGGTTGCGCCCGTTCCACATCCCGTTCTCGTCCCAGACGTGGCACAGGGCGTCGAGGTGGGTGGTGGCCGTGCCGTGGTAGGAGATGCCGTAGTAATCTGCCGAGAACCCCGCGGTGGGACTGCGGTAGACCTTCTTCATGTAGTGGATGGCCGGCGTCGGGTTGTTGGGCGCCGGCACGGACGGAAACTCGCGGCTCAAAGACACGGCCCGCCCCGACTTGACCAGCCCGGCGGCCTCGATGCGCTTTTCCGGGGTGATCATGTTGACTGCGCCTAGCTGGTCGTCATCGCCCCAGCGCCCCCAGTTGCGGTCGTCTTTCAGATATGACAGCACTTCTTCTTTAGTGGGAATTCTGCGTTCCACGGGAACCTCCTTGATACGACTTGACCGCTATGGTATAATCTCGCCGTCTACCTGTCTACCAGTGCCGAGTATCGGAGGTTCTACAATGTCAACAATGGATTACAATCAAATAGACTCCGAGAAAGTATCTGATTTTGGAGAAGAGCTGGAAGGAGCAGGCGAAGGCGACCTTAATGCGGATTTCCAGGAAATTCCTCTGTATCCTACTGACCGGAGCTTGTCTGAGTTGAAAAGATGGTTCGATGAAGGCGAATTGGTTGTTGATCCAGAATGGCAAAGGAATTTCGTATGGAACAGAAAACAGTCTTCCAAGCTCATTGAATCATTTTTGCTCAATATTCCTGTGCCAGTAGTGTATTTGGCTCAAACTGAAGAAGGTACATACGAAGTAATCGATGGTCTCCAGAGGCTGAAAAGTGTATTTGAGTTTTTTGATAATGGATTTCCACTTAGCGGCATGGATATTCGGACTGACCTCAACGGTATGAGATTCAAGGATATGGACACTTCAACACAACGGAAGTTGCGAAATTCTACCCTCCGCTCCTTCGAACTGACTCACGGAAACGGAAGTGATTTCCATTTCATTGTGTTTGAACGCCTGAACACTGGCGGCACTAAATTGAACGAAATGGAAATCAGAAATTGCATTTATCGAGGTAAATTAAACGATTTAATCAAAGAGCTCGCAGAAGATACTGAGTTTATCCAGTGCATAAACAGCAAAAAGTTGCCTGTCCGTATGGGAGACCGATATTTGGTATTGCGCTTTCTGGCTTTTTACGAACGCACACACCATCGTTACACAAAAGGGTTAAAAAAGTTCCTGAATGACTTTCTGGAAGCATACCGGAATACTTCGCAAGAGAAAATATCCGAATACAGGCGGGTTTTCCAGAAATGCATGAAGGCATCATACACGATTTTTGGAGGCTACAGTTTCCGGTTGAAATCAAGGAAAGCCAGGCAATCCAAGTCTATATCTATAGGAGAATGGAATCCTCAGGTTAACGCTGCCGTATTTCAAGCAGTCGCAACCTCGTTCGCCAAATATGATTTGGGCCACCTGACCAGAAATGCAGATAGTATATATGAGGCGTATCTGGATTTAATCACAACAGATGAACAATGGACAGCCGGAGTGGAAGGAGCGAATCAAAATTCCGACAGTATAAAATACACCTTCGATACATGGGAAAAACAGTTATCCATAGTCATGGAAGAGGGTTTTCCCAACGATACCAGTCGAACCTTTTCTCTCGGCTTGAAGCGGGAACTGTTTGAATCAGGGAGGGCCTGCTCACTGTGCGGGCAGGAAATCCGTATGCTGGATGACGCTGTTCTGGATCATGATGTTCATTACTGGCGGGGCGGGGCCACAGTGCCGGAAAACGCCAGGCTGGCCCACCGATTTTGCAATCTATCGCGGGGCGGCCGCTGATATTGCATCAAGTCTTCAGTCCTGGTTTCGTTTTGAGCTAACTGTTCCTGGCGGCCGCCTCGGCCAGGCAGTTGAAGAAGCGGTCCATCATGCTGCGGGATACGCTCTCCATCATTCGCTGGCCGACGCGGGCCAGCAGGCCGCCGGCGTGCCCGTCGCCGTCTACGGCGACGGTGGTCACGCCGCCTTCTTCGGTCAGAGTGATGACGGCCTCGCCGTTGACGAAGCCCGGCGTTCCGCTGGCCGACATGATCAGGGTGTAAGACTGGGGCGGGTTCCAGTCTCTGATGGAGACTTTGGCGCTGAAGTTGCCGCGCACCGGCCCCAGGGACGCGCTGATTGTCGCCTCATAATTGCCGTCTCCCACGTCTTCGAGGCGCTGGCATCCGGGGATGCAGCCCTGGAGGGATGCGGGTTCGGTGATAACGCCCCACACAGTCCCGCGGGGGGCGGCGATTTCGTAGCTGCCGGTCAGTTTCACGATGACGGTTCCTCGAGTTTCAGGATGAATGGGATGTATTGACGCGATGGTCAAGAAAGTCAGGAGGAGCTTTAGCGCAACACGGGATACTTGGGGGCGCCCCAGTCGGCGTCGGGGTTCCTGAACATCAGATCAAGAAACACTGGCAGCAAAAGATACAGCAGAGCCGCGCCCCACTGCACCTGTCTCCGGTTCACGCTCCCGTTGTAAGTTGCAGCGCCGTGAACAAGCTGATTGCGCATCACGTACAGGCGTTTGAACACTTCTTCCAGCACGCCTCTGACATCCCGATTCCGACGCTCTCTTCTCAGTTTTTCTCTGCTGGCTTCCAGGCTGACATGCCAGGAATTTGAGGGAGGATCGCTCTGCTGATACTTCCAGAAATCTGCATATATGAACTGGTTGCCGATAATCTGCTCTATTTGATTCCATCTGTTCTCGCTGTCAAAAACAGCTCGTTCCATAGACTTTCCCGAGTCCAGGCCGGACAGAAGCGCCAGGTATTTTCTTATCGATACCAGTTCGTGGGATTCTCGCGTGTCCTGAGTATCCACCGAATATGCCGCGTTGAAGGCTATCCAGCAGAAAATGAAAGCTTCATCGTATCTCGCGTTGTGAATTTCCCGTTCAGCCTGCTCCAGCCAGCTTGTGCATCTCCGCCAGCGCAATTTGAGGTCTCCAGCCCCCAGGTCGTCACCCAGAGCAATCAGCCGGGCCAGAGTCGGCGAAGGCTGTCGATCTTCCGAAGGAGGGGGTATCGCTTGCTCTTGCATCTCAACCTCCGGGGCAGAGTCTGAACCCGCCAGTTCAGCGGATGCGGGAGGCCTTCGGTTGTTCTGATCTCAGGAAATGGAAAGCGACTTCAGGGGCGGGACGGCCCTACAGCCGCTCGTCGGCCAGCAGGAGCAGTTCGAGCAGCACCTGGGCGCCGTTAGCGCAGTCTTCGGGGGTGGAGTATTCTTCGATGGCGTGGCTGATGCCGCCAACGCTGGGAACGAAGACCATGGCCATGGGCGCGATGGCGGCGATGGCCTGGGCGTCGTGGCCCGCCCCGCTGGGCACCCGCTCCCAGGCGAACCCGGCCCGCTCGGCGGCCTCGCCCACCCAGTCTTGCATCCCCTGCGCGATGGGCACGGCGTTGGTAAAGCGGTGGCGGCTGATGGCTATCTGCACGCCGTCCTGCTCCTCGGCCTCCTGCGCCAGCCGGGTCAGCTCCCGCTCGGCAGCCTCCAGCGCGGTCATATCCAGGTCTCGGAACTCCACGCCCACGGTGGCGCGGCCCGGCACCACGTTTACGGCGTTGGGCTGCACGTTCAGCGCTCCGGCGGTGGCTACGCGGCAGATTTCGTCTTCGGCAGCCATTCGCTGCACTTGCAGCACCAGCCTGGAAGCGGCTACCAGGGCGTCGCTGCGCTGGCTCATGGGGGTGGTTCCGGCGTGGTTGGACATTCCGGAAATTTCCAGCTCAAATATGGCCCGGCCCGTGATGCCGGTGACCACGCCGATAGGGGTTCCAGAGTGGTACAGGTACGGCCCCTGCTCTATATGCAGTTCGAAGTAGGCGGCCAGGTCGCCCCCTCCAGTATTGGAACCGGGGCGGGCAGCCTCGTCTACCCGCGACAGGTCGCCGCCGATGTCGGCCATGCGCTGGGCCAGAGATACGCCCTCGGCATCTACAGCCGCCAGGTCTTCCGGCTCCAGCAGCCCGGCCATGGCGCGACTGCCGATAAGCCATCGGTGGAAGCGGGTGCCCTCTTCGTTGGTGAACACGATGGCTTCGATGGGGTGGCGGGTAACGTGGCCGTTTTCCGCCAGCGTCCTGACGGCTTCAATAGCCCCCATGACGCCCAGAGCGCCGTCGTACTTGCCGCCCAGAGGCACTGTGTCGGTGTGGGATCCCATGGCGATGGCGGGCAGGGAGACGTCGGCCCCGGACTTTCGCCCGATGATGTTGCCGGCGGCGTCTATGCGAACCTCCAGCCCCGCTTCGCGCATCAGGCCCATGGTGTACTCCCGGCTGGCGACGTCAGCGGGCGAGAAGGCCAGGCGGTTCATGCCCTCGGGCGTTTCGCCGAACTTGCCCAGCTCGTCAAGGGTCTGGTTCAGGCGCGCTGCGTTAATAGCGAATCCTGGCATAGCGTCCGGTCTCCGATGTCAATATGGATGTTTGGCTGCTTTCGGCGTCAAGGGGTTCATCGCGAAACCGCAGCGGGCGGATGCGATGCATGCGCGTGGGCGAGGCATAAATCCCCAGGCATATATCCCCCTCCGATGGTCATCTCACCGTCTCCCTACGCCTCGACATAAATCCCCAAGCCACACCCTCTCCCGGAAGCAGAGCCCGGGCGCAACAGCCCGGAAGCGGAGGCGAATCACGATTTCTGCGCCCGGCGGCGTCGCTGAGGGCGTATCTCCCGGATCATATCCTCCAGCGCCTGCCGGTCGACGCCCAGGCCTACGGCGATGTTGACATCGCGGCGCACCTGGTCCTGGTTTCCCAGCATGGCGTTGGCTGTGGCCCGGTTCACATAGGCCACGGCGAAGGCCGGCTCCAGCTTGACGGCCTCGTTCAGGTCGCGGATGGCCCATTCCAGGGCGCCGGTGGCGATGTAGGCATCGGCGCGGTTGTTGTAGGGAACGGGGAAGCGCTTTTCCAGGCGGATGGCCTGGCTGAAGTCGTCGATGGCCGGCCCCAGTCTCCCTGCGGCGCGGTGGGCCGCTCCCCGGTCGCTGAAGAACCCGGCGAAACGCGGGTTGATGCTGATGGCGCGGGACAGGTCGAGAACCGCCTTGTCGTGCTCGCCCATAGCGTGGAGGGCATTGCCCCGGACGCTGTAGGCAACGGGCTGGCGGGGTTTGAGCCGAATGGCGGCCTCGGCGTCGGCTATGGCCAGCTCCGGCTTGCCCAGGTTCAGGTAGGCTCCGCCCCGGTTGCTGTAGGCGATGGCAAGCTCCGGGTCGAGCTCCACTGCCTCGGTATAGGCGCGCACCGCTTCCTCCAGGTTGCCCAGTCGCTGCTGGGCGACGCCGTAGTCATACCAGCGTTCCGCCGCCGGCTTGCCCAAAGAACCGGGCAGAAAGCGGCCCAGTTTCTGGAATACGCCGCTCACTGGCTGCCTCCTCCTGATTCGCTGGCTGATTCGCTGGTCTGTGCCGGGGCTGGCCCTCCGGCCCGGGCATCCCCGTTCTGGGAGACCAGGACCGTTTCCGTTAGGCGCCCGCCCGCATCCTGGCTAGAAACCCGCCCGCATCCTGGTCAGAAGCCCGCCCGCATCCTGGCGTCCGAAATCTGCTGTTCGAGAGCGTCGCGGTCTGCGCCCAGGGCTACCGCCTGTTCGAGGTCTATCATGGCCTGTTCGTGCCTGCCGGTCAGAGTATACACAATGCTCCGGCTGATCCGGGCGTCGATGTGGGCCGGGCTGTTCCGGATGACCATGCTGAAATCACCGATGGCCCGCTCCGGCGAGCCGATGGCTACGAACAGCAGCCCGCGATTGTAGTAAGCTTTGGAGCCGCCGCGGTTCATGGCTACCGCGCGGTTGAAGTACCACAGCGCGCGGGTGGGCTGCCCCCAGCGGGCGTAGATCATGGCCCACTGGTAATAGAAGTCGCTCACCAGCAGCCGCAGCAGCGTGAATCCCCTCCCAAGCAGTTGAAGCGCGAACATAGCCGTTACATTTAACCACACCGCGACGAGCGAGGACAGGGAAGGAAGCCGGGCGATTTCGCTACTCGAGAACTGACTTACCAACGGTAGAAAGCACCTATCGTAGTGACGGATTACGTAATCCAGTGTCGGTCGTTTTGGGTAGACAGGCTGTGCTATCAGTCCATATCGCTATCGGCACGCTAGTTGGAACGGCGGTTAGAATCGGCCACCGCAATGCACCCACGCATTTCCGCCATAAGGCCGAAAGCAATTTCGCCCAAATACTGAAAACCCTGCGGCGGATGCTTGATGCCTATGCCTGGCAATGCTGCCGTATTTCGTAGGAAAATGAACCTTTTGATTTAAGATTACGACTACAGAATTTAGCCTTACGAGGACTTCTCTCTTGTCATCCTGAGTCGGGCTGAGTATCTCGTCGTGGGAATAAACGCTCCGCTTGCCCACGTAGGCGGATATTTCATCGAGGAGGGGGACACGGTTGTGCCTTCGGCTACGCCCACGACACTAAGCCGGTGGCAAAGTACCCGGTCCTCTTATATGGACTTGTTCATCCTAATTCCGGAAACAGAGCCACGTGGCACCTTTGGTTCTATGGGGGTAATGAAGCGCTGCACGCCGTGCCGTATTTGACATGATAGTCCAGCGCTGATAGCGGAGCCGGAGTCTGCCGGTCTGGGCGCAAAGGTTTCTCCATCACGAGCTCGCCCAATTTGAGCCGTTCCGCTTTCTTATGCGGGTCCCCATCTTGGGTAACCAGCAGGTTGACCGCGTTGCCTGCCACTGCCGATAGCAGGTGATGATCCACCCAGTCATTGCTGCCCGGATGTGGGAAAGTATTTCGAGTTTGCCCTGGAATACACATAGCAGGTGATGATCCACCCAGTCATTGCTGCCCGGTGGCGGATTGCCGCAATGCGTTGCTACCCGTAGATGGATACCCGGTCGACTAGTGGCTGTTTTCCGAGAACAGCTCTGCTTGCTCTATCACTGCCTGGATAGCCTGCTCTTGCTGGTCGGGTGGGTATCCATGCCGGTTCAGGGTTCGCCTAACCATCCTCCGCAAGTTCGCGCGCACGGTTTCTCGCAACGTCCAGTCAATGGTGACGTTTTTACGCACCGTTTCCACCAGCTCGCGCGCAATCATGCGCAGTTGTTCGTCTCCCAGCACTTGCACGGCGCTGTCGTTGGTTGCCAGAGCGTCATAAAGGGCCAGTTCATCATTGGATAGGCCCAGTTTTTCGCCGCGAGCGTTGGCTTCGCGCATTTCGCGGGCCAGATTGATTAGTTCCTCAATCACCTGCGCGGCTTCAATAGTTCTATTCCGGTATCGAACCAGCGTTTGTTCCAGCATTCCCGCAAAAGAGCGCGACTGCACCAAGTTTTGTTTGCGGCGAGTGGCCAGCTCGCCTTTCAGCAGCCTTTGCAGGGCTTCGACAGCCAAGTTGCGTTGAGGCAGTTGCCGCACTTCATCGAGAAAATCATCAGACAACACCGAAAGGTCGGGCTTGTCCAGGCCTGCGGCGGTGAATATGTCCAAAACGCCTTCGGACGCCACCGAACGTGAAACAATCTGGCGAATAGCGGAGTCCAGCTCTTCGTCGGCGCGCGCTTCGCCGGGCGCGCGTTTAGCCAGTTGGGCGCGGATGGCCTGGAAGAACTCCAAATCGTTTCGGATTAGCAGCGCTTCCTTCTGGGGTACGGCCAAAGCGAATGCCTGGGTGAGTTCGCGCACTGCTTGCAGGTAACGGTCTCTGCCATTTTCTTGAGACAATATGTGTTCCAAGGCTATCGGCAGCAACCTCAGCCGCTGTTCCGGAGTGCCGTTGGCCCAGTCAGAGTAGTCAAGGCCGTGGAAAAGCCCGCAGCAGATTTCGTATTTCTCCTGCATGACAGCCATCGCTTCGGTTTGGTCTATTGTAGTCCTCCCGGTACCGCCGCTCTCGGTGTACGTGGTCAGAGCTTGTTTCAATTCTTGAGCGATGCCCAGGTAATCCACAATCAAACCGCCCGGCTTGTCCTTGAACACGCGATTGACGCGGGCGATGGTCTGCATCAGGCCATGGCCGCGCATTGGCTTGTCCACGTACATCGTGTGCAGGTTGGGCGCATCGAACCCGGTCAGCCACATATCTCTTACAATTACCACCTGGAAAGGGTCCTTGGGGTCGCGGAAGCGCTGGGCCAGCGCTTCGCGCCGAGCCTTGTTGCGGATGTGTTGTTGCCATTCGAGCGGGTCGGAGGCCGCGCCAGTCATCACCACCTTGATTTTGCCGGCGCTGTCTTGGTCGCCGTGCCAATCCGGTCGTAACCGGACAAGTTCGCCGTACAAATCAACGCAGATACGGCGGCTCATGCAGACGACCATTGCCTTGCCGTCCAACACCTCCAGCCGCTGCTCAAAGTGTTTCACAACGTCCTGAGCCACCTGCCTGAGGCGCGGTTCCGCTCCCACCAGCGCTTCCTGCTGGGCCCACCTGGTCTTCAGATGCTCTTTGCGTTCAATTTCTTCGCCTTCAGTCGCTTCCTCGAAATCAGGGTCAATGAATGGTTTTGCCGACTCGTCCAGCACAAGGTTGGCCAGGCGGCTTTCGTAGTAGATGGGCACGGTGGCGCCATCGGCTACCGAGCGCTGGATGTCGTAGATGCTGATGTAGTCGCCGAAGACCGCGCGGGTGTTGGCATCTTCCAGCTCGACAGGCGTCCCGGTAAAGCCGATGAAAGAGGCGTTGGGCAGGGCGTCGCGTATGTGCCGGGCGTAGCCGTCGATGAAGTCGTACTGGCTGCGGTGAGCCTCGTCGGCAATGACCACGATGTTGCGACGCGGGGAAAGCGCAGGGTAGCTATCCCCCCGTTCCTCGGGGAAGAACTTCTGGATGGTGGTGAATACCACGCCGCCGGATTCTACCGAAAGCTTCTGCTGTAAATCCGCTCTGCTTTCCGCTTGTGCTGGCGGTTGGCCCAGCACGTCCTGGCAGCGGGTGAAAGTCCCGAAGAGCTGGTCATCCAGGTCGTTGCGGTCGGTGATCGCCACGATGGTCGGGTTCTCCATAGCGGGGTGGCGGGCTACCGCTCCGGCGTAAAAGGCCATGCTCAAACTCTTGCCCGCTCCCTGGGTGTGCCACACGACGCCGATGCGCCGGTCGCCGGGTTGCCCGCCGGGGCTTTGACCTGACCCGTAACGGCCCCTCTCTTCCGAGATTTGCCTTTCGGATTGTTGCAAATCTGCTTGCTGCAAATCTGCGGCGCGCAGGGTTTCCTGCACCGCCACTCGCACCGCGTGAAACTGGTGATAGCCGGCCATCTTCTTGACCGGCCCGCCGCCGTCATCCTCAAACACGATGAAATCGCGGAGCATTCCCAGCAACCGATGCGGGTCGCAAACCCCTTCCAACAGAACCTGAAGCTCTGGCGCGTCGGCATCGGCCAGGCTCTCTCCGGCGACCGTGCGCCAGGGCTTGAACCACTCCCGGCCTGCCGTCAACGTACCCACCCGCGCTTGCGTACCGTCAGAAACCATCAGAAGTTCGTTCATGCTGAACAGCGATGGCAGTTCTTCATTTGTAGGTTTGGAGTTGGCTCCAGGCGTCCCAAATGTCGGCGTCCGGGTCGGCGGGATTCTTGAGTTCAATGACGCCCAGCGGCAGGCCGTTGACGAACAGCGCGATGTCGGCGCGGCGGGTGTTCCGGTGCTCGGTGACGGTGAACTGGTTGACTGCCAGAAAGTCGTTGGCGCCGGCGTTATCAAAATCGACAATCTGCACCCGCGCCCCACGCATTGCGCCGCTGTCGGTTCGGTACTCGACGGCAACCCCGTTCACCAGCATCCGGTGAAACTCGCGGTTGCGAGCAACGAGGTTGGAGCCAATGGGACGGGTCAGCTTCGTAAAAGCGCTATCCAGAGCTTCATCCGGCAGCCCTGCATTCAGACGGCCAATGGCATTGCGGAGGCGGGTTTCCAATACGACAGCGCCGTAGTCGGCGCGCTCGGCGTGCGCCAGGTCGGGGCCGTGGGCCGTCTGCCAGCCGACGCCTTTCAGCCAACCCAGGGCGGCAAGTTCCACCTCGGCCTCGGTGAAGGAAGGCATAGCTTAATCTTCTTCCGCCTCCTCGCGACTTATAACGGCCACTATGCGGGGGTTGGAAAGACGCCACCGCTGCCCGAACCGCTCCAGGTCCCCCTCCACGATGATAGGCTCCTTTTCTTTGTGAGCTTCGATGGCCCGCTCGTAGTCTGACTGATTCAGAACTGCGATAACCGACTGAGTTTTACCTTCAATGGACACGCGCAAGGTTACTGTTCCATCCGTTTCGCTGCTATCCCGTTTCAACCTTTGCACAAAACCGAACAGGCGCAAATCTGGTTGCGGTTCGCGGCTGCGGAAAGACCGAGCCGCTTCCCGCAGTATGGGAACGTCATCCTTAGTGAAACGAACTACAGGTAAGGAATTTTTCACCGGACGAGTCAATGCCCAGCTTACGCCAATGTCCAGCGTTGGGAATGGCTCAGCCAATTGAACCAGAGCCTCGCATAAATTGGCGCTGGCGCCGTCGGACACAGCTTCCGCAAAGGCATTACTGTCGCCGGCATTCGTTCTTTCCATTGCCTGCCGGGTTGCAAGCAAGGCTTGCCCCAATCGCCGCGTTACCCGTCTGGCCACGGGCGGTTCTTCCTCCATTTCCGGCAAGGGGGGTTCCTGCAAGACCGGCGGAATGACCGGGGTTAACAAGGTTATTGCGAAGCTGCCCAGTTCCGTTTGACCCAACCGCACCTGCTTCAGAAAGTCATTGGCCTCCTTGTTGGGGCCGCCGCGATAAAGCGGGCGCGGAGAGTGGGCTGAGAGCGTCGCGGCCAAAATCATATCGCGGGCGCCGTTCACCAAACCGGCCCCATCGCTGATCGGCACAGTGCCATCCCCGCCGCTTTCGTTGGCCCGCACCCGGACGACATCCCGCTCCGCGGTAACCAGGTTGATATACAACGCGTGTTCGTTCCGTTCGGCGACGCCGGCGAAAATCTCCAGAAGCTGCGCCACCACCCGCACATAGTCGCCAAGCTCGCGCGTCCGCGGCAAAATAATCTCCGGCAGCCCATCGCCGACATACACATCGGAATGGTCGCCGTAGGCTTCAGCTTTGCTCCAGCCATTGGTGCGGGCGTAGGCAGACAGGGACGCCGGCGAAACTTCGGCCAGGGCTGCCCGGCTCTTCATCAAGGTTATCATCAGAGCCTCCCGGTGCGGGATTTTTCCATCAATGCCCGTAAGCTTGCAACGTCGAAACAGTTTTCCTTCGGAATGCGGACTGTGACACTGGTTTCGTTGTCGGTCTCGGCGTACCCTTTCAGACTCAGCCAGTAGGCTTGGCGGCGCATAACCAGTTCATCTGCGGTAACGGTCAGCCACTGCTCCTGTTCCCTGGGCAAATCAAGCACTACCAGCAAGCGAGGCGTTTGGGCTTCTATGCGCAAAAGGTCATAGTTCCGGCGGGGCAAAGGAAACCGGACGTTGCCGTCCCCGGCATCGGCGAGGTTGACCGTTGCTTTCAGCTGAAGTTCCAACGCCGGCCGCATCGCCCCGCCGGCCTGGATGCGCAGGTCGATGCCATCCCGGTCAATTTCGTAAAAAGCGGTAACGTAACCGGCCCGCGACGCAACCGCATGGGCATAGGCTCTGGACAGCAGTTCCTCCTCATCGGGAACGCTCAGCAGCCTATCCGTCGCCATGCGCCATTAACTCTCCGGACAACAGCTTGGGCAGCAGTGTATCACGCTGGGCCGCAAGGGTGCGGGCTTCATCTTCCAGACGGCGGCAGCGGGCGAATAGTGGGGCAACGTGGTTGCTAAATCCTTCCATTGTCATCTTATCAGGCACTGTCTGTTTGTTCATGTACGCCAGGTTACGATTCAGGCCAGGAACCGCCGAATCTGCTGCGACAGAAGGTAAGTCTTGGTCGCCCAAAGCGTATAAAAGGAAGTGCAAGCTCAGATTTTCTGCCGCAGGAACAACATAAAAGGCTGTATCAATTGGATAGAAGTCGTTATGCGCCCACGTGACGACACCGGGATTGCCCTTTCTGCCGACAATTATTCCCGGCCCCGCTACCAACTTTTCGTTGTGCCAACCGACTTGTCCATTCGAGCCATAAACCGCAATCGCACCACTCTTCCTGTTTCCCGCTTTCAAGGCTTTGCCATAAGCCAGTTCCACCAATTCCCCCAGCGCCTTCACCTCCCACCCTTGCGGTATTTCGCCAAGTTCCGATGGAACCAGCCGGTTCGGGAACAGGTCGTAAAGCTCGGCGGGCAGGCCGGGCAGCGACTGGCCGCGCCGCCAGCGTCCCTCCAGCTTGGCCCGCACCGGGTCGAAGTTCACGAACCACGACTGGAAAAGGGCGTGGGCCATCTGCTCCAGCGTCTCGTTCATCCGGCGGTTCAGCTCAATCTTGTCGTCCAGCGCGCCGAGGATGCTGGCGATGCGCCGCTGCTGGGGCAGGGGGGGCAGGGAAATCTCCAACTCCTCCAAATCAGAAGGTCGGATCGACGGATACGCAGATGTGCTGTTCTCAGCAATCGCTTGCAGATATTCGACAATATTGTCCTGTGCTAGGAACCAGTAGATGAAGTCGGTATGAGCAACATCGGGGCGCCCACGAATTACCGCAAAGCCAGTAGATACCAGGAAATTCTCCGGAATGTGTTTAATCAGTCCAAAGTGCCGCTGATTCGGGCGAACCGTTGAATACACGATGTCGCCCGGCTGAACCTTGCGGCGTGCGCGGCTCGGCAGTGCCATTTCGCTGGAAGTAATGATCTGGATCTCCGGGATGCGATTTTCAGTGATGTTGCTGGTGTCCAGGTAGCTGACAAACGGCCATGCTTCCCTTGGCGAATAAGTTGCGTCGTTGGCTACGATACAATCACCCAGCCTGATGGTTTGCCACCCATGCTGCGACGATGGCTGAACTACTCGCGTCAATCTATTGCCCATACTCAGCACTCCGATGCCGGGAACCCCAACGCTGACAGGTTCTCGGCGATAGTTGCGTCCAGGCGTTCGCTTTCCGCTTGCTGTTCGCGCCATTGGGCGGCAAGCCGGGCCATCTTCTCGTCAAAAGGCTCGCCGTCGTTCTCGGTGTGCGCCACGCCGACATAGCGCCCCGGCGTCAGCACATGGCCATGGCGGCGCACTTCCTCCAGCGTGGCGCTCTTGCAGAAACCGGGCGTGTCGGCGTAATCGGCGGCGCTGTCCCTGCCTCGCCAGGCATGGTAAGTATCGGCTATGCGGGCGATGTCTTCGTCGCCAAGTTCCCGATGGGTGCGGTCAACCATATTGCCCAGCTTGCGGGCGTCGATGAACAGAATTTCACCCCGCCGGTCGCGGAATTTGCCGTTGCGCCGATCCCGGGCCAGGAACCACAGGCAGACCGGTATCTGAGTGGCATAGAACAGTTGCCCGGGCAGGGCTACCATGCAGTCCACCAGGCCGGCCTCAATCAGGTTTTTGCGTATCTCGCCATCGTTGGACTGTCCCGACGACATGGAGCCGTTGGCCAGCACGAAACCGGCGACTCCTGAGGGCGCCAGGTGGTACACCATATGCTGAACCCAGGCAAAGTTGGCGTTGCCGGCTGGCGGAACGCCGTACTGCCAGCGGCGGTCATCCCGCAGCCGCTCGCCGCCCCAGTCCGACACGTTGAAGGGCGGATTCGCCAGGATATAGTCAGCCCTAAGGTCGGGGTGCTGATCGTTGTGGAAGGTGTCGCCGTGTAGGATTTGACCGTCGATTCCGCGGATTGCCAGATTCATCCTGGCCAGGCGCCACGTGGTGTGGTTGGATTCCTGGCCGTATATGGAAATAGGCGATATGGCGTGGCCCCCATTGCCGTTTCCGTTGGCGTGTGCGTCAACGAATGCCTGAGACTGAACGAACATACCGGAAGACCCGCAGCAGGGGTCGTACACGCGGCCGCTGTAGGGCTCCAGCATTTCCACCAGTATCTTGACCACACAACGGGGCGTATAAAACTCTCCGCCTCGCTTGCCCTCGGCGCTGGCGAACTGGGAGAGGAAGTATTCGTAGATGCGGCCCAAAACGTCCTTGGAACGGGCTGTTGCGTCTCCCACTTTGATATTGCTGATCATGTCGATCAGTTGGCCCAGCCGTTGCTGATCCAAAGCCGGACGCGCGTACTCCTTCGGCAGTACGTCGCAGACGCTGGGGTTTTCCCGCTCAATAGCAAGCATGGCGGCGTCCACCGTTTGCCCAATGGCCGGCTGCTTCGCCTGCGCCTGCATTTTCTCCCAGCGGGCTTCGGGCGGAACCCAAAAGATGTTATCGGCACGATACTCGTCCGGGTCATCAGGGTCGGCGCCTGTCTGGTGGCGATTGGTTTCCAGTTCCGCCCTGGCTTCCCCGAAGGCGTCGGAGATGTATTTGAGGAAGATGAGACCCAGGACGACGTGCTTATACTCGGCGGCATCCATACTGCCGCGCAGCGTGTCGGCCATACGCCAAAGCTTGGCTTCGTAGCCTACCAGCGCTCCGTTATCAACGGCGGGGTTGGTCGTCATCCTTGAAGTTCCTCTCTACCATACCAGTTTGGCTCGGGCCTGTTTAGATCGGGCGCATTGTAGCATCCAGGCGGTTTTGCAGATTGCTAAGGCTTCATGCCAAGCTGGACTGCCGCGGGCTGGGGATCATGCAGGACCAGTCTATCAGGGTCTCTTGCACTTGGGAGTTTCCAGGACGGTATGATGCTCGCAGCGGCGGCAGGCCGCCCGAAAGCCTATAGAGCGCCAGGCCAAAACGCGGATTGCTTCGCAGGATTTACCGACACGCTTTCCGACGGGGCGCCGCTGAAGAAGCAGGCCAGCGCCGCTGCCAACACGAGCATCAACGCAGGCGGAATATGGAAACGTCCCTCCTTCTGGGGTATTATTGCGGCGCAATTTTCGCCGTTGCGTGAAGCGTCCGTGTGAGCGGGCGAGGAAGGAGTGTTGTTATGAGAGACGCAGCCATCGCTGCTTACGTTCACACTAGCGTCGGGATCTCGTGCGACGTGCCAGTCTGGCCTGGCCGCCACGGTCATCCAGGACGGACTGGAGCGCAACAGATTTGATAAAGCCCGGGTGGAGGGTAAACGCTGTCATCGTGCAAAGGCGGTGTCTGCCCGGAGGCAGGGAGATGTCATTCGTTCCGCTTTGCCATAATCACATCGGGCTTGTTGCAGGAGTGAAACCACAATGGTTCAGGAAAATTCCGGAAAAGAGAGCACACCGCTGCTGGAAACTCTGAAACAAAGCGCCGGGCGCCCCACGCTAACCCCGTTCCGCAAGCGGGCCAAATTCGTTGGCAGTGTGTACACAATCTCGTACACCAGCGCCGTAGTCGCAGTCTACGACCATGACCGCGAGCAGGCAGGAGGCCTGCCCAAGAATGCATTTCTAATGGCCGCCAAACCGGACGGAGACGAATCGTTCATCCTGCTTAGAATCCAGAACGAGGCCCGTCTCCCTGCTGCCGCGGCCAATGACCAGACCAGGCAGGAGAGCATTGAGGATTCAGGAAATCAAAAGCCTTGGGCCGACCGGCTCCCCAGTTGGGTAAGGGATAAAATGTCCCTGCACGGATTGGAATGTGCCGTCTTAGGCACCTTCATTGCCGGCGACAATGGTACGCACCGCTACGCCGAGGATATCGCTAATTACTACGCCGTCAACGAACTGATGGTGTGGAAACCTGACGCCCAATCTCTGGACTTGATAGTTAATCACCAGCACCGCACCAACGACATCCCAATTGATCGGAAATTATCCAAAATAGGCCGTACGCGATTCGCAGCCGCAGATCCCAACGACGCAATAAGCGCCGAATTCAGAATCAATCCTACAGACATTATGAAAAGGCGCACTGCGTACTTTGGTATGTCGCGCTCCGGTAAGTCCAACGGCCTAAAAATAGTAGCCGAAAACGTCTACCGCCTTCGGGAAGGTAATAAAGACCATCGCATCGGTCAGATCATCTTCGACTTGAGCGGCGAATACGCTCAGGACAATTACCAAGACGGAAAAGGCCTGCATCGAGTCCACGAAACCATTGGGTTGCCCAGGGAGCTAGAGGTCGCAACCTACGGCCTCATTCCTGTTCCATGGGATCCGGAGCGGAAAGTTATGAAGCTCAACTTCTTCGGAGACCCTATCCCAAGGCAGTGGCAAAGCCCGCAGGATACAGCCGCTGTAGAAGCCGCACTTGACCAGATGCTCGCAGGGCGTGAGATAATCAAAGACATCATGGCCAACGAAACAGCTCGATACACAACTGCATTCCGCGACGCGGATCTATCAGTTGAAGCCAGCGGCGCTGGCGATGTCAGCGCTCAAACCCGATATTACCGATCCGTGCTGGCGTACCGCACAGCACTGGCCGCTGCCGGCTTACAACGACCCAATTGGCAGCCCTCTATCCAGGGACCAGGACGGAGTTCCCTTTTCTCCCAAGATCTCATCAAAGCACTGAAACATACCGACAATGATCGCAGCGATCACCAGACGAGCTATCAACAAGCGGCAGCCATTCTGGAATCTTCCGCTGACAGCAGGTTCGCCGTTACATGGGATCAGCTTATCACCCTCTTCACCGCGCTGGCGCAGTTCGTCGAAGATAAACGAAGTTACTTCGAAAAGTTCGAGCAGGACTACATCAGAAAAAGCAGTAGCCACGAGTCCTGGGCTGATCCAAGGTTCCGGGCTATCCTGCGCATTTTCGAATTGCGGAATGGTCCCAGATCATTCCAAAGGGTACAGGAACAGCACGACCCGAATACTGACAACGACTTCGCTGAGGCCGTGGTGCAGGATCTGAGGAAAGGCAAGCTGGTCGTCATAGATCAATCAGCCGGCGACCCAGAGCAAAACCAGGCCGCTGCCGAGCGCGTCATGTGGCGCATCTTCCGGTCTCAGCAGGAAAGGTTCAGGAGCTTCTTAGCCTGCCACGATCCGACTGCGCCTCCGGACGAAAGTAAAGCAACTGAAGGCCACATCATAGTCTACATTGAAGAAGCTCACAATCTGCTGCCACGCGCCAACGCACGCGACAATCTGACGACTGTATGGGCGCGGGCCGCGAAAGAGGGAAGCAAACTCAATATAGGCATGGTGCTGGCAACACAAGCGCCCAGCTCCGTAATGCCGGAAATTCTCAGCGAAACAGACAACTGGGTGCTCTCCTACCTCAACTCCGGCAATGAGCGGCGCGTTGTGGCGGACTACATGGACTTTGCTGACTTTATCGACCAAATCGGCAAAGTCAGCGAGCAAGGATTCGTCCGCATAAGAACTCTGTCTCAGGCGTACACGGTGCCAGTCCAGCTTGACAAGTTCGCTATCGCAGGCGCCTCCAAAACAAGTGAAGAGGATCATGCCACAGAGACAGGCGAGAACGGACATCGGCCAAACCAGCCCCTATTGTAGTGAGTCACCATGCCGTATGAAGATGAACGAGCTGGATTAGCGGCGATTCGAGCTATTGCCGAAAGCGGGGTTGTAGAAGCGTTCCGCGAGGACTTGCAAGAGAGGCATAGCGGACAACCGTTGCCGCTACCACCATTCCAGCCTTGCCCGGCTGGAACATCACGCACCCATATCCTCGCGATAGACGGGTCGAACGTATATGAGCCGATCCCTGGAGCGCTGCCGTCTACTGAAGCCGGTTTGGTTTCTTTAGGAATGGTGGTGATAGACTTGAAGAAGTTAGAAACCCTACCACGCCTCCCGGAGAGCGGCGCGGTTGACCCGAGGCTGCTGCGAGAAACCGAAAAGGGTGAAAGTTTGGGAATGATGCTCCCAGGTATGAACGCCGGGAAAAAGGATGGCACAGACCCAAGAACCTGGTTCAGGCAGATTTTTAACAACGAGCTGGAAAAGGCGAAGGCAGGCGGAGAGACTTTCGCCGAAACGCTGTACCACCTGCTCGGCCCTGGCCACAAAGTTGACCACTGCCCGAACCCGGACTGTGAAGACAAGAATCTGAGGTTGCCGCTACCAGGGCAAGTAGATTATTGCCCAACCTGCGGGGTTGAAGTATTACTCACGGACGGCCTCAGGATTCACACTCAATTCGTGGAAAACATCTCACCAACAGAGTGTCACAACCGAGTCCGCGACACCTTGGAAATCTTGGCTATGGTGAACTGCCTGCGTTATCTTGCGAAATCCGAGGCGGGTCTCATTGCTATTGGCAACACTGCATTTGTGATGGATGGACCATTGGCTGCGTTTGGAACAATTGCAGTCTTATCGCATGCTGTCCGCAGAGAATTGCAAAAAATTCAAAAGCTGCTCAATGAAAAACATCCAGGGGCTTTACTCTTGGTAATGTCGGGTGTTAAGCATGGGCCATTCGTGGATCACGCCGCGGAACTAGACCGCGCCCCGGCCCCGGGGGAGCGCATCCCAAAGGATAACTTGTGGTTGCCAAACAACGATTACATACGGAGCAACATAGTAGCCCGTCATTCGGATAGCCACAAGCCGTGGGGCGAGTTGACATACTACGGACGACCCATCGTGATGAAAACGAAAAGCGGCCAACGCCTGGTGCTCAATATTGCTCAACCAGAGGCGGAGCCGCCTCTGACCAACGCTGTAGCGCCGTTGGCACTGGCAGATGCAGTCAATACAGCTGGGCCATTAGGGGTGGGCACCGACCAGTTTTTGGCGCTCCGCCGGGCGCACAACCAGGCCGCAATCCCACTCCGTGCCGGCACAGACCTGATCAAGAGTCTTGCGCCATGACAGGGAACACGCAAAAACAGTGCCTGTTCCATCAGCCATGGCCGCGAAACACACCTGCCGGTCGTTGGTACGGACTAGGGCGGTACTTGGCGATGTTTCCACCGACATTCGTACGAGACGCCGTACATAACCTTACAAAATATGGGGAACCCGTATTAGATCCGTTCTGTGGGCGGGGAAACGGCCCGTTTGCGGCCACAGTAATGGGGCGCCCCGCCATTGGTATTGACGTGAATCCGGTAGCGTGGATTTTCACTGCAGCAAAGTTACAGCCAGCGGAAAACCTGGAGGATGTCATAGCAAGACTAAACGAAGTCTGGAAGGCGCGGAAACCGCACTATAGTCGGAGCCGCAACCAGTTCGAAGCAATGGCCTGGGCACCCAAAGTAAGAGCTCTGTTGCGTACTGCACGGCGGGAATTGAACTGGAAGGAATCGAAAATAGATCGAACATTGATGGCATTTATTGCTCTGCATATGCAGGATAAACGAGGGGGAGGATTGTCTAATTCATTGTCGCCAACGATTGCATACTCCCCTGAATACGCTGTGCGGTGGTGGATCGATAAAGGCCTGCTAACACCGCCGGATGTGGACCCAGTAGCAATGCTTGCCGATAAGATACGCCGGCGCTACCATCACGGTATCCCGAAACAAGCTCGCGGTAGAGCCATTCTCGGGGATGCGCGTGAAGAACTTCCTAGCCTAGCCAGGATGGAGGCAGGGCTATTGATTACCTCCCCTCCTTACTGCGGCGTAGCCGACTACTGGAACGACCATTGGCTGCGGTTGTGGCTTTTAGGACACAACTTCCGCAAGGACTGGCGTCAGTCAGCGAGATACGAAAACAAAGCCGACTATAGAGAATTGATTGGTTCCGTACTGCGGGAATCAAATCACCACTTAAAAAATGGGGCCGCTGTACTGATTAGAACCGATCAGCGACACGAGACCGCGAATATGTGCATTGCGGCGTTAAAAAAAACTTGGCCTAATCGAGAAATTCTCGAACGCAGTACCACAGCACCCCACAAGAGTATCTCGGTCCATCATGGACGAGGAGGACGGACAGCCAAAGAAATTGACCTGCTACTGCCGGGAAAGAGAGGCAGAAGATGGTGGGAAGAACAGGGCTTCAAGCCAATCCCACCGGCGGCAGATTAAGAGGGAGCCGAAATTCGCCTGGGCCTGCCACAGTGCAAGCAGTGTTGTATATCTGCGTGATTCTACGGATTTCCTAATGCGCATGAACAACTGGCCAAACGCCCAGTATTTTTGCACGCACCTAAATATTCTGCGAAACTGCACCCTGTCATCAGGCAAGAACCGGATACGCTGTAGCCGCGTTGCGCCCCGTTTCATTTACCGTTGGGCAGATTGATCCGCATATTCCGCATTCCAGGGTAATCGTCAGCCTTGAGGCGCGCCAGTGCTGTGGCCAGATATGTCAGTAGGGACATCGCACGTGCAGCGACACTTTGCGGATATTCAGACCTGCGGTGGGTATCCGGAATCTGGCTATGCTTGACGCTGCTGAAATAACGCTCAATGCTTGGCAGTTTCTGGTACTCTGCCTTCCGCTCCTCTGATCATCTGAGCAGCAGCCCCAAGATGCGCAAGAGCCGGCTCTCCGGCTTTTCGTAATGCTCGGAGCCACAGTATCGGCTGAAGGCTACCTTGTCTTTCAGATGGCAACTTTCGGTGGAACATCGGAACCGATGCCCATGCTCTGTATCGGCGTCATTGTACTCCATTGCCCTGCCGCCGATGCAGGTCGGCCGGCCCTCGGCGTCGTAGACACCGTCGTACCGCTGGCGGACTGCTTCGTCCTGCCTTGTCAGTCGAACTGCGATTACCGGCACAATGCCCAAGTTAGCAACGCGCCGGATATTTCTCAGGCTGTCGTAGCCCTTGTCTCCTAGGAAGTAGCGGGAAGTAGGGCGGCATCAGTGTCCGGTATAAAGCCAGATAGTCGTCCAGGACATGGCTCATCACCGCCGACGTCAGCGACGTCGGCGGTGCGGGCTAGGCGCACGGCGGCAACCCGTAGTTGGTGTCGGCGATTGCATTGACCTTGTATCTGAAGTACTGCTCGTCCTTCTTTCCCGGATTCGGTATCGTTCTTTTCGTCTTTCCTGGAATGGCAGCGCGTCTTGGAGCTGCGCCGCTGGGAACGCGCATTTTGGGCGGTGCGGTGTCTCCACCGGGCGTCAATATCCTTGTCGGGCTTCTCCCCGTTGGTCCAGCGGCTCTTTTGGCCGGAGCGCGCCCAGGCTAATATGTCGGTGCTGTCCATGACCAGCGAGTTTCCCAGCAGCGGCTGGTCAGACGGTAGGATGCCGGTCGCACGGAGGCGTTCGATCTCGATACCGCACTCATGGAACACGCCGGAGATGATGGTCTCGACAGCGTCCAAGTGGTCGGAGAATTTCTTCTTGAAGCTACAATAGGCGCCTTCATTGGGGGTTCGGTTTAGCCCGCAGACTCGCAGCAGGAGTTCATCGCTGCCCAGACGGTACAGGAAGGCGTTGTCGTATCACCCGTTGAGCGCGAAGCGAACTGCATCACATAGCTGGACAGCATAGCTTCGGCCGGGTAGCCGGGGTATGCTGTCGGGTACAGTTTAGGATGGAAACTGCTCAAGAGGATTTGCAGGGATATGAGGAGCAACCGACTGCTTTGCAGTTCTGGGCGGTCAATTTTTGAAGCCTTACCAACTGTCCGGATTGTACCTGCCGGAGCTTGGAAACTCAACCGGAACCGGCTTGAAAATGGGATTCCCAATTGGGGGAAAGACTAACCTCGGTAGGAGTTCGACGACCTTTCCGGGCGGAGTGCAGAACCACGCCACAGACGCCGACTAACAGGCCGTTGCGCGATTGCGGCGAGATAAAAAGCAAGACGCAGTATTTGGCACACTTTAGAGCATTTTGCGGCTAAACGAGGTTCTCGCTTTAGCGAAGCCGCTTGGCCCCGAAAACGATGACAGGAAACGGTCCACCTGGAAATCCAGTGGGGCCAGCATTGCTAAGCCGTAGCAAATACCCGGAAAATGCCATTATCAGCCAACCGCGGAATTGTGTAATCCGCCACTGAATCAGCCGTTTTCCGTTACGGGCGCACTGAAATTCGAGTGGCGAAATCACCGAGCGCAGCAGGCCGAATACGCGCATGCTCCATGATAGACTGAAAAGAAGCGGTAGACTGGAGAGAAGAGCGTCGCCTGCCTGCTTTCATATCAGGGAGGCCGTATCCGGCAGCCAACATTGCCTCCATCCCGCAGTTTTCATCGGTTGAGGAGCCTGAAAACATGGACAGGGTTTTTATCTTCATTGGCACGGCGTTCCACAAGTGCCTTGAGGCGTTGAGGAGCCTGAAAACATGGACAGGGTTTTTATCTACTGGGACAACTCTAACATCTTCCATGAAGCGCAGCGATTCGCCGAGGAACTGAGTGAGGGCCCCGACGCGCGCTGGAGGGTCCGGATCAACTTCGATAATATGCTGCGCCTGGCCCACGCCGACCGACCAGTGGAAAAGGCTTTCGCAGTCGGTTCGGTTCCCCCCGAAATGCGTCAGTTGTGGAACCGGCTGGAAAGCCGCGGGATTCAAGTCCAATTATTCGACCGCGGAAGCCCTGGCAGCGGCGAACAGGAAATGCCCGACCGGGTGTTACAGTTGCGGATGCTGGAAGACGCCCTTGATTATAACGGCGACCCCGGTATAGTGGCGCTGCTAACCGGCGACGGCGCAGGCTAGCAGGCTATCAGGAAGGCGCCGGTTTCCACCGTACCCTGGAGCGAATGCGCCGCAAGGGCTGGCGAATAGAAATCCTGGCATGGGCACATTCCTGTAACCAGCGGATGCGTCGATGGGCCGAGGAAAACGGGGCGTTTATCGCACTGGATGATTTCTACCGGTCAGTTACTTTCCTGGAACCGTCGCGCCCTGGTCAGCCTCTGGCGGAATCCAGGGATTCTGCGACGCTGGATTTGTCGCTCCGTCCGGTTACTGCTCCGGTTACTGAATAGAAACGCCCTCGCTTGCCCTCGCCCGCCAACGGGATATAATGGCCCGCAAAGCAGCGGGACGCCGCTTCAATCAGCTGTAGGAGGGTATTGGCATGGGCGCTACTGAAACCATCGCAAGGTGGGTGGTCAACACCAGCTACGAGGATATCCCGCCCGACGCCATCCGGGTCGCCAACGAATCCTGCTTCGACCTGCTGGGCGTCATCCTGGCCGGGTCGGTGCAGCCGGTGGGACAGATCATCCAGAAATACGTCTCCGACCAGGGCGCGGCGCCCGAAGCCACGGTGCTGTCCGGCGGGAGCCAGACCACTCTGGCCAACGCGGCCCTGGCCAACGGCACTATGGGCCATGCCCTGGACTACGACGACTTCGGCGGTTTCGGCCACCCGACGGTCGCCATCTTCCCGGCCCTGCTGGCCATCGGCGAGCAGACCGGCGCCACCGGCCGCGACCTGCTGGAGGCCTACGTCATCGGCTGCGAAGTGGGGCTGGCCTTGCAGCATACCACCAGGTACAAGCAGATGGACCGGGGCTTCCACAGCACCGCCGTCATCGGCCGCCTGGCCTGCGCCGCCGCCTGCGCCAAGTTGCTCAAGCTGGACGAAGAGCAGACTGTTACCGCTCTGGGCATCGCCGGTTCCATGGCCTCGGGGCTGATCCACAACTTCGGCACCATGACCAAGCCGCTGCATGCCGGCCTTACCGGGCGCGACGGCATAACCGCGGTCCAGTTGGCCCAGGCCGGGCTGACAGCCGGCGACCAAGTGATAGAGCACCCCTTCGGCTTCGCCAGCACTGTGCTTGGCCCGGGCATCTATGACCTGGACGAGATGGCCAACAACCTCGGCCAGCCCTTCCGCACTCAGGACGCGCTGATCATCAAGAAATACCCCTGCTGCGGCGGGAATCACGCTATGCTGGACAGCCTGTTCAGCCTGATGCGCGACAACGGCTTCACCGTCGATGACGTGGTCAACGCCGAGGTTGACCAGTCATACTTCTCGGTGGTGATGCTCTACCAGGAACCGGACGATGACCTGAAGGGCAAGTTCAGCGCCAAATACAACGTCGCCGCCGCCCTGGTGGACGGAGAGGTCAATATCGATACCTTCACCCAGGAGAAGATCGACGCCCCAGCTATGGGCGAGGTCATGGACAGGGTGCGCACCAGGGTCATGGCTAAATCTGAGGAGATGCTGACCAACCCGGAAGACGGCCTTAAGGTGAAGATTACGCTGAAGGACGGGCGCGTGCTGGAGCATACTACGTCCCGCGCCGACATCCTGGGCAGCCAGGGCAACCCATGGGGCTTCGACAACATCAGGGCCAAGTTCGAGGAGAACGCGGCGCTGGCGCTCAACAACAGCGACGTAAACCTCGCCGTAAAGGCCTGGTCCGACATCCCCGACGTCGCCAACGTTGCCGAACTGGTGCGCAGCACGCTGGTGGCGACCAGAGTGTAAGGCCGTTCCCATCCTGTACCCGTCCTGGGGCGGCTGGTTCTTCGTTCCCGAACTCATTGGCGAGCGCTGGAACGAAGGGAATATCAGCCGTTGCCCCACATCGGATATGCCCAGGCTTTCGTAGGAGAGGCGCTGACGGCGTCCTGTGAGGGCGCAGCGAGGTCTTGAGGCTGGACATCTGCGGCCGGCCGATAGCGCCGGCGCTGTTGGCGGCAGAAAGCCCCGGTTGCGGAACCGGGGCTTTCTGCTAGGCAACCGGGGCTTTCCCTTTCGGGCAGCGAGCGGACTGGGGAACCGGCTAGTCGCTGTTGAAAAAGTCCAGTATCCGCAGCAGGATCAGGAACAGGTTGAGGAAGGCCAGGTAGAGGCCCACGGCGCCCATGATCGCCACCCGGCTCGCGGCCCGCTCATCGCCCTGGGCCGCGGCCTCCTGGGCCAATTCCTTGACCTGTTTTGTCTCATAGACCGTCAGGCCCAAAAAGACAGGCAGGGCCACCAGCGTGACGATCCACGACAGCATATTGGAGCCTATGAACAAGTTGACTACGCCGGCGATGACCACGCCGAAAAGGCCGATCATGCACATGGTACCCAAGTTTGAGAGGTCGCGTTTAGTGGTGTATCCGATGGCGCTCATCGCAGCGAAAACGCCGGTGGTCAGCGCAAAAGCCAGTATGATGGTGTCGCCCGTGTAGGCCCAGAATATGTATGAGATCATCACCCCCGTTATGGCGGTGAAGACCAGATACAGCCCACCGGCCACCGCCGGCGGCACGCGGGCGGCAAGAAAGCTGAGTCCGAGGATGCAGGCCAGCCATATGCCCAGCGCCACCAGATAGCCGATCAGCCCGAAGCTCTCCAGTATGCTGTCCAGAACGCCTGCCTGGTGGCTGATCCATCCCACCGCTCCGGTGGTGACCACGCCTAGGGCGATCCAGCCGTAGAGCCGGGTCATGGCGCCGGTGAAGATGGTGTCGGCGGCCTGCTGAGGGTAGAAGCCGCCCCGCGAGTTGTCGTAGTACAGATTCGCCATTACTCGTGCCTCTTGCCCACATGATTACAGAGAGCGGCATCCCACGGTCCCGGTATCAACCGGAACCCTCTGGCTTCTGCCGACACATCCCTGGCATATCCCAGAACCGGACACGGGGTTACGCGAAGGATAAGTGCGAGCATATAAGTAAACGCGGCCCGGTTCTACGCGCCCGGTTCTACAGCGCCCAGTCCTGCGAACCGGGGCCTACGGCTCGACGCGGATGCTGTCGCCGACCTTGATGGGGCCGCCGTTGAGCACCGTAGCCAGCATTCCCCGGCGGTGATTCAGTTCGGCTTGCAGGCCCTGGCGGATAGCGTCCATCTTGTGGCAGGGCTCACACTCGCCGACTATCTCCATGGTGACTTCGTCGCCGATGAACACCACATTGCCGGCAACCGTCTGGGACAGGTCGATCCCCGAGACGGTGATGTTCTCTTTGATCTGGCCCGGAGCCAACCCATACCCGCCCAGAGTTTCGTTATCCATGATGAGCACCTGCCGCATATTGCCCCGGCGGCAACTGCGGTCGCCCTCCAGCCCCATGCCGGAAAGGGCTGTAGCTTCCTGCACCGGGTCTGACGGCGTTTCTTTGACGCGGGCGATGTGCAAGTTGGTGATGGTTCCCTGCTGCATGACGACGCTCCTTCCGCTGAATCCGACCCGGCTCGCGACAAGGCGGGACGGCCTGCGGCTGTGTTGTTTGGGGCCTGGGGCGTATGCTAATCTGAAACGCCGGATCGCCTGAAGGCGCATCCTTAATCGACCCCATAGCAATGACGATTATATGGCATCCGGGTGCGCAAGCGCTACATTGCGCGGCTGCGCCGCCTGCCGGTTCAGGAATCGAAAC
The DNA here is from genome assembly GCA_965115955.1 of Dehalococcoidia bacterium. GTDB lineage: Bacteria > Chloroflexota > Dehalococcoidia > Lucifugimonadales > UBA3495 > VXOI01. Next base: position 1,464,951 of record OZ220473.1, read on the forward strand.
AATCAACCCGCGGAGAGACGGCAAATGGCTTACGAGTTTATCAAGACGGAAAATCGCGGCGGCGTGCTGGTGCTGACCATGCACGATCCGCCCACCCGCAACGCCCTGGGACCCGAGATGGCGGATGAGGTTCAAGCCGAGCTGGATCGATTCGAGGGCGACCCGGAATGCCGCGTGCTGCTGATAACCGGCACGGCCCCTTCCTTCTGCTCCGGCGCCAACGTGCGCAACTTCAACCGTCGCATCCAGGAGGACGAGGCTGCCGGCGATGAGCCGGAGCCTCTGCCATGGGGCAGGATGGAGGCCCGCTACGCCAACCGCGACGACCGGGTGGAATACGCCGGGGGCGCCCCTCTGGTGCCGTTGCGCATCCACAAGCTGCAAAAGCCATCCATCGCCGCGGTCAACGGCCATGCCATGGGCGTCGGCATGGGCGTGGCCCTGGCGTGCGACATCCGCATCGCCGGCGAAGGGGCCGTATTCTCTGAGGCTTTCTCCCGCATGGGCCTGATCCCCGGCGACGGCTCCTGCTGGCAGCTTCCCAGGCTCATCGGCATGAGCAACACCCTGCTGCTCCAGTACACCGGCGACCGCATAGACGGCAGCGAGGCCTGTAGGCTCGGCATCGTCAGCAGGGTTACGCCCGACGACAGGCTCATGGAGTCGGCCATGGACCTGGCGACCCGGCTGGCGAAAGGGCCGACGCAATCCCACGCCCTCATCAAGTATCTGGTGCATCGCAGCATGGATATGAGCTTCGAAGAGAGCCTGGACCTGGCCCACGTGGCCCAGGCGCAGGCCCGCAGAACAGAAGATCACAAGGAAGCGGTTCAAGCCTTCCTGGAGAAGCGGCCGGCCGTTTTCAAGGGGCGTTAGGAGCCTCACCGGACGCCCGGCGCCGCCGGGCCGGCTGCATGATTACGCAATCATCAGGTGGAGGCAGCGATGAGCGCTACGAAAGACCGCCTGGACGCGTCGCCTTCCCGCGACCTGCCGGCCCGCGCCGAGGGCCTGCTGCCCGAGATTCGCGCCGCCGCCGACAGCATCGACGAGGCGCGGCGCCTGCCCGGCTGGATGGCGGAGCGGCTGGCCGGCGCCGGCTTCTTCCACCTGCTGACGGGCCGGGATCACGGCGGACTGGAGGCCGACCCGGTAACTGCGGCGAAGGTCGTCGAGACACTGTCCACCGCCAGCCCATCGGCGGGGTGGGTCACCATGATCCTTGCTACAGCCTCCTTCTGGACAGTGCGCCGGGTCCCTGAAAAGGTGCGAAAGGAGATATTCGCCCAGGTATCGCCCGGCGAAATCCAGCCCACGGTCATCGCCGGAACACTGGTGCCTCACGGACGGGCCGTGCGGGTTGAAGGCGGCTGGCGGGTTACCGGCCAGTGGCCCTTTGCCAGCGGCTGCCATCACGCCGCCTGGATGCCCACCGCAGCATGGCTCTACAATGAAGATGGCGATCCCGTTACCGACGGCAACGGAGCGCCTCAGTGGCGGGTTTTCCACCTGCCCGCATCCGCCTGCGTCATCTTGGACACCTGGCACACTTCCGGCCTGCGGGGCACCGGCAGCGCCGACTATACCCTGGAAGGCGTCTTCGTGGCCGACGAGTATGTTAGCCGCCACTCTCTGCTGGAAGAGTCTTTGCTGCCCGGCCCTCGCTACGCATACCCGGCCTTCAACGTGCCGATGCTCTCTGCCGTGGCCCTGGGGGCGGCGCGGGGCGCAGTGAACTCGCTGATCGAGCTGTTCGGAGGCAAGGTGGACCGGCGCAGCCAGCGCCCGGTTGCCTCGGCCTTCGACAGGCAGGCCGAGCTGGGTTCGGCGGAGGCCCTTGCCGGCTCGGCCCGGGCCTATCTGTACGATACCACCGCCCGGGCATGGAACATGACCCTCGCCGGAGAGGATTTGCCCCGGAAGCTGCGGGCAGAAATGCGGCTAGCCTGTACCCATGCAGTAGCCGCCTCGGTTCAGGCCGTAGACAGGGCGCACATGGCCGCCGGCGCCAGCTCCATCTACTCGGCGTCGCCCCTGGACCGCTACTTCCGCGACGTTCACAGCGTCGCAGCCCACGCCTTCGTGCGCCAGACGACCATGGCCGACGGGGGGCTGCTGCTGCTGGGGCAGGAGCCGGCCTTCCGGGTGTTTTAGCCGTGTTTTAACCGGCCTTCCGGGTGTTTACCGGGGTTTTGGTGTTTAGCCGGGGTTTTTAACCGGGTGTTTCAGCGTGTTCCCCGGCCTTCAGGGTTCAGACAGGCCCGTCAAAAAGCGGAAGATGCATCCATCCGGTATTCCGGTTTAAGCGCTGGAAATGCGCTCACCACAGGATGGAGCGGTGCATCCCCCGAGTATTCCGGCCGGGTATTCCCCCCTGATATTCCGGTTAGGGTATGCGGCCCGTAGTTTCTCTGCTGCCCGGGAATCGCGATAACGAAATGCCGGAGCCGTATAATCACGCAAACCCATGGTTCGGGCTTCCCGCAGGGGGTGTTGACATCAATTTGGGAATTTGGTCAAATTGCCCCTTGACAAGGTTGTTGGGGTTGTCTACAATCCAATTTCGCAAGAGGTGAGGCGTCCGGATTGATGGCAGCAACCACCTGAACACAGGCAAAGCCTCGAAGGGACACCTGAACAGCGGTTCGGGGTACGCCCGGGCCGTTATTTCTTGCCCGCACCTTAAAAAGAGAATACGCGATCTGAAAATCCTGCATACTTCAAAGTGTGTCCGGGCGTTACCGTAGCGTTCCGGACGCAAAAGACCCCGGGGCCTCGGCCCCGGAAGGTTTGGAGTTCCTTGCGTGGGTCAAGTTATTAAGGGCTTACGGTGGATGCCTTGGGACCAAGGGCCGATGAAGGGCGCGGCAAGGCTGCGTTAAGCCTCGGTGAGCCGTCTAGCAGGCACAGCCGGGGATACCCGAATGGGGAAACCTTGACCGGTGTTGAGCCGGTCAACCCGATTTATCGGGAGGTAAGCGGGGGAACTGAAACATCTAAGTACCCCGAGGAAAATAAATCAACCGAGATTCCCCCAGTAGTGGCGAACGAACGGGGAACAGCCTAAACCGGTGCGGCCTAACGGCATGAGGGCTTATGCCGCACCGGGGTTGCAGGGACCGACTTGGGCCGCCTCATCAGGCCCAGGGGAGTTACAAATCCCGACTCTAGCCGAAGGCGCCTGGGAAGGACCGCCATAGAGGGTGAAAGCCCCGTAGGCGAAAGGGTCAGGACTCCCGGCGGTTACCTGAGTACCACGGGGCACGGGAAACCTTGTGGGAATCCGGGGGGACCACCCTCCAAGGCTAAATACCCTTGGTCACCGATAGCGTACCAGTACCGTGAGGGAAAGGTGAAAAGAACCCCTAGCGGGGAGTGAAATAGATCTGAAACCGTAAGCCTACAGAAGGTCGTAGCCCCGGTTCGCCGGGGTGGCGGCGTGCCTATTGAAGAATGATCCGGGGACTTAATGTGTGGAGCAAGGTTAAGGAACTGGAGTTCCGGAGCCGTAGCGAAAGCGAGTCTGAACAGGGCGATCAGTTCCATGTATTAGACCCGAAACCGGGTGAGCTACCCATGGCCAGGTTGAAGGTTCGATAAAACGGACTGGAGGACCGAACTCGTGGCTAGTACAAAAGCTTGGGATGAGCTGTGGGTAGAGGTGAAATGCCAACCGAACCCGGATATAGCTGGTTCTCCCCGAAATGCATTTAGGTGCAGCCTCGGGTTAGGTGGACGGAGGTAGGGCACTGGATGGGCTAGGGGGCGTGAGCTTACCAAACCCAACCAAACCACCAATGCCGTTTATCCGATGCCCGGGAGTGAGACAGTCACAGATAAGTGCGATTGTCGAAAGGGAAACAGCCCAGACCACCGGCTAAGGCCCCCAAGAGCAGACTAAGTGGGAAAGGAAGTTGGGTTCCCCAGACAACCAGGAGGTTGGCTTAGAAGCAGCCACCCTTTAAAGAGTGCGTAATAGCTCACTGGTCGAGGGGTCCGGCGCCGAAAATGTAACGGGGCTTAAGTCTGCCGCCGAAGCCGTGGATGTTCAGGCGCAAGGATATAAGGCTGGGCCGACAACGGCCTGCCAATGGCTGAAACCGCCTTCGGGCGGCGGACGCCGGCGACAGGCCCGCGGGAGCCAGGCCGGATCCTTGATCGCCGCCTGGGCATGGTAGGGGAGCGTTCCCCGGGCGACGAAGGCAAGTCGCGAGGCTTGCTGGAGCGCGGGGAAGTGAGAATCCCGGAATGAGTAGCGTAAATCAGGGTGAGAATCCCTGACGCCGAAAGCCCAAGGTTTCCTACGCAACGTTTATCGGCGTAGGGTTAGTCGGTCCTAAGCCGTAGGCAAGCGCCGAAGGCGATGGACAGCAGGTTAATATTCCTGCACCGCCATTTTTTCGCTTTAAAGCCAGGGAGGGCAGCAGGAGGCTAGGCAGGGCATGCCCATTGGACATGGTGTGTCCTTTTCCGTAGGCGAGCCGGGGCAGGCAAATCCACTCCGGCGCCAAGCTGAGGGTTGAGGAAATCGGACCTTAGGGTTACGAAATCCTGTTGACGCCATACTGACCAGAAAAGCTTCATGGTTATGGAACTGTGGCGACCGTACCGCAAACCGCCACTGGTGGGCTGGGATAAAAGTCCCGAGGCGTTCGAGATAACCTCCGTTAAGGAACTAGACAAAAGAGCCCTGTAACTTTGGGAGAAAGGGCCCCCTGGGGGGTGAAGCCGCTGGCCGGTGGAGCGTTCTGGGGGCGCAGAGAAGAAGGCCGGGCGACTGTTTAACAAAAACACAGGTCTGTGCTAAGGGGAAACCCTACGTATACAGGCTGACGCCTGCCCAGTGCCGGAAGGTTAAGGGGAGCGGTGCAAGCTGCGAACTAAAGCCCCGGTGAACGGCGGCCGTAACTCTAACGGTCCTAAGGTAGCGAAGTCCCTTGTCGGGTAAGTTCCGACCCGCATGAATGGTTGAACGACTTGGCCATTGTCTCGACGGAGGGCTCGGTGAAATTACGGTGCCCGTGAAGACGCGGGCGACCCGCGGCAGGACAAAAAGACCCCGTGGAGCTTTACTGTAGCCTGGTATTGGGCTGGGAGCTGTCATGTGTAGGATAGGTGGGAGGCTGAGAAGCCCCGACGCCAGTCGGGGTGGAGCCATCGTTGAAATACCACCCTTGTCAGTTTTTGGTTCTAACCTGCATGGCGGGGACAGTGCCTGGTGGGCAGTTTAACTGGGGCGGTTGCCTCCTAAAAGGTAACGGAGGCGCCCAAAGGTCCCCTCAGGACGGATGGAAATCGTCCACAGAACGCATTGGCATAAGGGGGCTTGACTGCAAGACCTACAAGTCGAGCAGGGACGAAAGTCGGGCAAAGTGATCCTACGGCACCGTGTGGAAGGGCCGTGGCTTATCGGATAAAAGCTACCCCGGGGATAACAGGCTTATCTCGCCCAAGAGTTCACATCGACGGCGAGGTTTGGCACCTCGATGTCGGCTCGTCCCATCCTGGGGCTGAAGGCGGTCCCAAGGGTCCGGCTGTTCGCCGGTTAAAGGGGTACGTGAGTTGGGTTCAGAACGTCGTGAGACAGTTCGGTCTCTATCCGCCGCGGGCGCAGGAGGCTTGAGGGAACCTCTTCCTAGTACGAGAGGACCGGAAGGGACAGACCTATGGTGTTCCGGTTGTTCCGCCAGGAGCAGCGCCGGGTAGCCATGTCTGGCATTGATAAGCGCTGAAGGCATCTAAGCGCGAAGCTACCCCCAAGATGAGGCCTCCCTCCCCTATTAAGTTAGGGGGTAAGACTGCAGAGAGACTATCTGCTTGATAGGCCGGATGTGTAAGGTTGGTAACAACTTCAGCAAACCGGTACTAACCAGTCGAGCGGCTTGACCCACGCAATGAATTCCAAACCTTACTATCCGCCTCCCGTAAAAGCGGGGGCGGACGCAGACGCAGGATTCAGTCAAACTGCCAGATCAGCGTGTTCTCTACTACAGCACCGCGGGGTGGAGCAGTGGCAGCTCGTCGGGCTCATAACCCGAAGGTCGTTGGTTCGAGTCCAACCCCCGCTACCAATACGCAAAAACCCAATGCCCTCGGTAATCTAATCGAGGGCATTGTCCGTATGCGGGAGGCAAGAAGGATGTCGGAATTTGTTGGAAAATGGAATGAATGGACAGGACTGGAGTCTACAGATCCAATCGATGATAGGAGGTCTCTGTTATTGATGGTTGTTTCAAAAAAACCTTCAGGCGCAACAGGACAAGAAGGCTTGATATTGGCTGACTATACCAATGAGTCAAAAGCGTTTATCGCATGGGGTAAATACCTTACTTCCTATGGGGTTTCTGTAGATGTGGTAACCCGCTTCGGAGACAAGCCAGCGTCTGCGTCTTCATGGGACCTGGGTGAAGCAAGAGATTCTACTGCATATCCACGTCCCGTCTCAGAGTTCATCAGCCATTTATTGACGGTGGATAAGTTCGCAGCGAGAGTAATTACTGAGTATGGAGAGACTATCACTGCACTGTTTGATGTATCAGGCTTATCTGATGCTCTTAATGAATCGAGAAAGCGTGGGTACACATTTACTTAAAGCCGTGGCCTTGTGAGGCTGTGAAATATCAATGGAAGAAGATGGCCTCGCTTGCGCTGTTTGTATTTGTAATCGTCTCCTGGATACTCCAGATGTGGTACAGAGGAAGGGCCGTAGCTGCCCAGCGGCCTGCTCCAGCGTCAGCCCGATGACCTCTCCTTCTCCATCGAACTCCGCCACCAGACTGTCGGCTACCGCTTGCGTCTTCGCGACCTCCCGCCCGTTCCAGAGGCGTAAAGTGTCCGTATCCGGCGCATAATCTATCAGCAGCGGCACATCCTCCAGATAACCCAGTTGTCCAACCTTTCGGCGCACTCGGCCTTTGCCGGCGGATTCCTTGCCATACAGAACCGGCGCCGGGTTTCTTGCTGAGCCCTGGATTGCAAAGGAAACAACCGAGTCATCCGAATCGTCGAAAAACGCCGTAAGGCCTGCGGATACAGTTCCGTTCTCGTCCTTCAGCATCGCGCATAGTGGTTTCCCAATGTCAGAGCGCCGAGACGGGCTCTGCCGGCATTCCCCGCTGCCTACTGCCCCCGCGCCAGCCTCCGGCGACGCTGTAGCTGCGACCAGAGCAGCGAGCCTGCGACCAGCGCCGCTACCGCGGCTGCGATGGCAAACATGAGGTTGAAGCCGCCTTCCTCTGTAGCGCGGATGGGGAAGGTGTGACTGGCCCGGCCCAGGCCGCCCTCAATGTCCAGCGTCACCGACCATTGCCCCAGGGCGTCGAGGAGCAGGTTGGCTTCGTAGAGCTGCGGATTCTGGGGCGAGTTCACCGCATCCGTCTGGGAAGCGGTCCCTGCGCCGGACACCGAGACTCGCACCGTCGCGTCGTCCACCGCCGTATCGCCGCTGGCGTCCTGGACCAGGGTGCTGACATGCAGCGGCCCCGCCGTAGGGTCGGCAGGCAGCACGCCTACCCGCAGCAGATAGGGGCCGGCCACCTCGTCGATCACCACCAGCCGCACCGAACCGTTGGCCGAGGCCGTTCCAAGGGTCAATGACGCCAGAAACGCCGCTGCCAGAAACGCGAAGGCCCCCCTGGAAATCCCCCGAAATATAGAACTTCGCGTCTTTGCGTACAATTAAACCGACGGCAGGCCATTGTCGCGGCGGACGTCGTTGATGATGTCGCGCACCCGCAAGGCCAGCGGCGGGTACTCCAGCTCAAACTCGCCCAGCAGCCGGCTGTTGTCCACCAGATAGTTGCCCGATTCATCCTTACCGCCGTCGGCGTCGAAAGAGATGTCGGCGTCGGGCAGAAAGCCGCGCACGATGTCGGCCAGGTCGCCCAGGCTGATGGGCGCGCCGCCAGTGTTGTACAAGGCGTGCGCACAGGAATCGGCCAGAGTCACCCGCACGAAAGCCTCGGCCACATCCTCCACATGGACCGGCAAGCGCATGAACCCGCTCTTGGGGAATCGCACCGGCTCGCCCGCGGCGGGCAGGGTAACGCACTGCACGTGGTCGGTAGAGCCGCGCGTCTTGTCGGGGCCGGTAACGTTGGCCGGGCGAATGCCGGTGATGTTCATGCCGTAGACGCTGTTGAACTGCTGTGCCTGGAACTCGTTGAACCGCTTATGCATGGCATACTGGCTGGCGCCGTGCATCGGATCGTCTTCGTTAACCATCCGGTCGCCGAAGGCGCTCTGCTGCCCACTGACCGCCACCGAGCTGGCGTATACCACCCGGTTCACGCCGCAGACCCGGGCAGCCTCGAAGCAGTTGTCCATCCCCAGCACGTTCAGCTTCATTGTGAAATGCGGGGTATCGTCGCCGCTGCCCAGCAGGTAGGCCAGGTTCATTATGCGGTCGGGCCTGGACGCCAGCACCGCTTTCACCACGTCCTCAAACTCGGTGATGTCGCCCCGCATAACAGACACCAGGCCATCGAACTCTGAGAAGGAGACGGCGCCGGGGTTGATGTCCATCACCGCCACCTGTTCGCCGCGCTCGGCCAGCCGGCGAACGGCGCGGCGCCCGATGAATCCGGCGCCGCCCAATACCAGCGTAGTCATTTCCGCCTCCTGCAATCCGTTCCGTGTTCCGCCATGCTCTCGATAATCGAATGACAGGCCGGGTTTGTCAAGCCGGGTTTGTCAGGCCGGGTTTGTCAAGCCGGGTTTGTCAAGCCGGGTTTGTCAAGCCGGGTTTGTCAGGCCGGGTTTGTCAGGCCGGGTTTGTCAGGCCGGGGGCTTTACCTCGCCGCTCCCATCTGACAGAATCCCAAGTTATCTGGCGAGCATGCAGGACGGCCGATGACAGAAACACCGCTACAGAACAAAACAGCCATCGTAACCGGAGCCAGCCGGGGTATCGGCAAGGCTATAGCGCTGGGACTGGCGCGGGCCGGGGCCTCGGTAGTGGCGGCGGCCCGCACCGCCGAGCCGCGGGCCAATCTGCCCGGCACCATCTACGACACCGTGGCCGAGATAGAAGCGGCGGGCGGCAGAGCCCTGGCCGTGGCCTGCAACGTCCGCGAGGAAGATAGCATCCGCGGGATGGTCAACCGCGCTCTCGACGAGTACGGCGCAGTGGACGCGCTGATCAATAACGCGGGCATCGGCGGGTATGCGCCCTTCCTGGAGATGACGCTGCGCGAGTGGGACCTGAACATGGCCGTCAACCTGCGCGCTCCGTTCATCGCCTGCCAGGCCGTTGCGCCCATTATGATTGAGCAGGGCGGAGGCAGCATCATCAACGTGTCGTCCCACGCCGCCTCCAACATCTTCTCGTCCACGCTGGGTGGGGATCACGCCGCCGGCATCGCGCTCATCGGGCAGGCCTACGGAGCGTCGAAGGCGGCGCTGGAGCGGTTCACCTGGGGGCTGGCCGCCGAGCTGGGGCCGCACAACATCGCGGTGAACGCCCTCAAGCCCCTGCGCCCGGTAGCCACCGAGGGCTTCCGGTTTCAGCGCCCCAACGCCGACTTCTCCGCCTGGGCCACGCCGGAGAACATGACCAGGGCCGCCGTCTACCTGGCCGCCCAGGACGCCCGCGGCCTCACCGGAGCGATAGTCACTGATGAGGAACTGGTGCGGCGGCTGGGGTTGTAGCAGACGCGGCGGCGGACATTGGCGGCTACCAGCTCGACGGCTTGGCTCGACAGCTTGGTAATCACGCCGGTGGAATCCCGCAATTGCCTGGGAAACTGGCAGGCACTCAGAGTGGTCGAACGCAATCTACGAACGAAAGTTGCGGCTTTGGTCAGTTCTTCGGGCGTATGGGCCTTTGGACCAGGGTTTACAATACCTACAGGAAATCTCAGCTTGCCGCGCACCATTCCAATCGGCAAGGCCAAATCGGCGTCATTGGAGATTACGATGGCTTGCTCATAGTCTCCGTCAACGCCATCCACGAGGAGATAAGAAGCAAGATTAACGTCCGTTCCCTTTTCTTCTGTGCTACAGATTTCGACGTACCGGGGAAAACCTTGAACAGGGATTGCCAGCGGCCTTGATATGCGACGGTTCCGAAACTGCCCATAATGGACTGTGAGCATGGGAATGGTATTCAGGGCCCGAATGTAGATGAGTTGCTTGTGCCGAGCATCAGAGTTACCCGACCTTGATTGTATCAACGAAGTAAAATACCTGATACGGTTTATCTGATGTGTCGGAGAGATCGCTTGGCAGACCTCGAAAAGGTCAAGCCACTTGTATGGCGTGTTTTTTACAGCCCTATAGTAAAGGTTGAATCCGTCCACATAGAAGTTCGTCTTCACGATAGCGCTGCAAAAAACAGGGGCTGCCCAACGGCAGCCCCGACCCTACCGTCGAATCGATAGGGGAAGTACAAGCAGAAATCCAGCGGGGAACCGCCTGACTGTCAACCTCATAAAGGAGCCGTCGCAGACGCATTGGGGGCTGATGGCGATTCTGGCAAAGATGGGCGCCCATCATATCGGCGAACCAAAGCCCCCACGAAGGCCCTCCGGAAATCCAGCGTCAGAGCATTGCCCGCCAACTGTTACGATAGTAAAGTCAAGCTATCCAGCGGCACAAATCGCAAACGGGAGGAAACTGCGTGGACGATTCGAGATCAGGCCGCGGGGGAGCGGCAATGCACAATTCCGGTTGCTTTGGAATCCCGGTATCGGGGATATGGCTCTTTTTCACTTTGATGTACTTCTTCACGGAGAGCAACGCTTTCCCCGTTGGGAAATTGGAATTCTTCTGGCGCTTCCTGGCCGGGCCTTTCAATTTCCTCTTCTAAAGCGGCCTGCCGCGCCGGACAATCAGCGCCTGGCGGCCATTCTATCCCTTAAGTCAATATGATGGGAATGGAGGGAAAGTGAAGCTAACCTACTTCGGACACTGTGCCTTCCGGTGGGAGACGCCCGCCGGCGTGACAGTCATGGCCGACCCCTACCGCAACCAGGCCGGCCGGTACTGGTTCGCCCGCTTGTTCCCCGATGCGCATTGCGACCTGGGCCTGATCACCCACGCTCACTTCGACCACGATGCCGTCGACCGCCTGCCGGAAATGGCGTCAGTTCTGCGAACGCCCGGAGAGTTTGCGACCGGAGACTTGCAGATCAGAGGCGTATCAGATTTTCACTCCGGCCCTTCGCGTCTCAGTAGCTTTCCCAACGTCATGTTCCGGCTGGAGGCGGGCGGGGTCAGCTTTCTGCACATCGGCGACAACCGCGCCGACTGGCCGCCGGAGGTGGCCCGCGCCGTCGGCGACGTGGACGTGCTGATGGTGACCGTGGACGACTCGATACACTTGCTGTCCTACGATGAGGTGGACGGGCTGGCGCAACGGCTGGAACCGCGCGTGGTAATACCGATGCATTACGCCATTCCCGGAATCACTTCCGACGAATGTGAGCTGCTGCCGCCGGAACGGTGGCTGGACCGGCAGCAGACAGTGCGTCGCCTGGATTCGAGCCAGGCCGATTTCACGTCGGGCGGATTGCCATCCCGAACCGAGGTGTGGCTGTTTCAGCCTGCTCCCGAGTCATTGGCCGCACCGGAAACATCGCCGGCCCAGGCCGATGCGCCGGGATATAACGCCGGAGCGCCGCCTGCGCCTCGTCTTGCCGCCGGGGGCTGGGGGTCGTAGAATGCTGGGGGGGAACGCCCGGCGGCTCCGGGCCAGGAGCCGAGAGGAGCAGGCGCATTATGGCAGAACTGAACCAGGCAGAACTGAACCAGGCAGAACTGAACCATCCGCTGGAGAACGTCAGAGTCATCGACCTGGGCCGACATCAGGCCGGGCCACGCTGCGCCCAGGTGCTGGCGCGCATGGGCGCCGAGGTCATCAAGGTCGAGCGACCAGGCGGCGAGGAAACCAGATACCACGGCCCCTGGGTCAGAAAGCAGTCCTCCTACTGGGTTCAGTACAACTCAGGCAAGAAATCCCTCTCCATCGACCTGCGCCGGGAAGAGGGCAAGGCCGCCCTCAGGGAGCTGGTCAAGGTCTCCGACATCCTGATCCAGAACTTCCGCCCAGGCACCATCGAGAAGATGGGCTTCGGCTACGAAACCCTTAAAGAACTCAACCCCCGCATCATCATGGTCAACGTTTCGGCCTACGGCCAGTTCGGCCCCTACCGGGACAACATCGGCTACGACCCCATCGGCCAGACCATGTCGGGAATCGCCATGGTCACCGGCGAGGAAGGGATGCCGCCCATCCGCACCGGAGTGCCGATCATCGACCGCATCACCGCCCTGCATGCGGCCATCGGTGCGCTGGCGGCGCTGCGGGAGCGGGAGGCCTCAGGCCTGGGGCAGAGCATGGACGTCTGCCTGGCCGACACCGGCTACTCCATGACCGAGATACCCATCGCAGCCTACCGCGGCACCGGGATGCCCCCGAAGCGGGGCGAGAGCACGGCCCCGCCGTCGGGCGTTTACCCCTGCCGGGAAGGGTGGGTGCTGATCTCTGCCGGAGACCAGCATCACTGGCATCGGGTGTGCAACGCTCTGGGGAAGCCGGAATGGCTGGAAGACCCGCGCTTCAGCGCCCGGCATCTGAGGCTGGAGAACGCCGAACTGGTGAACGAGGCGGTGCGGGAGCTGCTGTCGGATAAGACGATGGAGCAGGCGATAGCGCACTTCACGGAACACGACGTGGTGGCGGCGCCGGTGAACAGCATCCCCCAGGCGGCGGAAGACCCGCACCCGTGGGAGAGGAGGGCGATGGTGGATGTGGATGACTTTCTGGCGGGTGAGATAGCGGTGTCTGGAGACTACTGGCACTTTTCGAGGACGCCTGTAAGGATAGGAAGCACGCCGCAGGTGGGTGAACACAACGAGGAGGTGCTCTCCGGCATTCTGGGCTACAGCGAGGAGCGGATAGCGGAACTCCGGAGCAGCGGCGTAATATCCGAAGAACACCTCTACCACCAGATCCCCGACTAGCCCCCCAGCGGCAACTTGCTCAGCTCCCGCTACAGCAAATGGATTGCCACGGCTCCCCGCGGCATCCGCGAGGCGCCTAGGGATAAACGTCCGCAGTTGCCGGAACGTCTGCTCTGGAAGCTGTGGAAACGCCGCGCTGCCCGTCAGGCCGAGTTTCGCACCAGTGCGGGAAAGCGCGTCCGAGTGTTGTATCCCGGGCGCCCCAGCAGCAGCGCCGGCCCCGATTTCCGTGACGCCCTGCTGGATGTGGAGGGCATGGGGCTGGTGCGCGGAGATGTGGAAATACACCTGCGTCAGCGCGACTGGGATTCCCACGGACACGGCTGCGACCCCAACTATAACGGCGTGGTGATTCACGGCGCATTGGATGTTGATAATGCCGGGCCGGCGCTCCACAGCGGAGCATCAGCGCCGGCGATCTCCCTGTCGGACCTGCTCCCCGGGACGGAGGACCCTGAATCCGGCCTGAACGAGGATGTTCAGGCAACATCGGGCCTGTGGGAAGCGCTGGCTCGCCGCGGCTACCCGCGTCCCTCCACCGCAGATGAGGCCGCCGGGCTGCTGGACCGGGCAGGCGACGAGCGGTTCCAACGCAAAGCGGCAACCCTGGGACGGTTCGCCTCCGGGCAGGGCCCGGAGCAGACGATGTACGAGGCCCTGCTGGAGGGGCTGGGTTACCGGCATAATCAGCAGCCTTTCGTCAAGCTGGCCCAGGCCGCACCCATCGCCGCGCTGCGTCGGGCTGCCTTGCCCGTGCTGGCGGAACAGCGACCGATGGCGCTGCAACACTGGCTACTGGCCGTATCAGGATTGGCCGAAGCCCCGTCCGCTTCTCCTCCAAATCTGCCGCCGGGGCTTGGCCCCGCCATGAGCCGCAAGGAGTGGCGCCTGTTCCGTGTCCGCCCGTCCAACCACCCGGCGGCGCGAATCGGGGGCGCCGCGGCGCTGGCGGCGCGGTTCCTGGAACGCGGGCTTACCGTTGGGTTCGCTGAGGAGTCGGCGACCCCGGCGAGGCTCGCTGCCGCCCTGACAGTGGCGGGACACGGCGGCGGCGCGGCCCCCATTGGCCCGGGAAGGGCGCGCGACCTGGCGGTGAACGCAGTTCTGCCTTTGCTTCACGCCCTTGAGGGCGTAGAGGAATCCAGGCACATCGCTCTTTACCGGCGTTTCCCCAAGTTACAGGGCAACGAAGTCTCCCGGGAGATGGCCGGGCAACTGTTTCCAGGGGCGTGGCAAGCCGAAGTCAAGACCGCCCGCAGGCAACAGGGACTGCTCCACCTGGCCGCTCTGCTGCGGGGCGAAGGGTAGCGCACAGCAAAAGACGGGGGCTCCCTTTGCAGAGGCGCACGGCAACGCTCCTCCGCTTTTTCGCTGCGGCGGCTCTAGCCCGGCTCGGCCAAGGGAATAGCGAGGGACGTCCGCATCCCGGCGTAGGGGGAGCGGGCGATGTGGCCGTGGCCCGACAGGTCTTCCGCTACTAGAATGTCGCCCGGTTCAAGCTGCACCTTGGAGCCGTCGGCGCACTCAAACTCTGCGATGCCTTCCAGGTTGACCACGTACTGCCGCCGGGGAGCCTGGTGGTAGTCGGAGAAGTTGGGAGCCTCGCGGCGGTTGACGTTAATGTCGCCGGGGCCGACCAGGTTAACGATCCCGGCCATCTCCTCAATGGATACTTCCTCGAAGTGGGACTCGCCGTCATCGCCGGCAAACACGCGGATAATCTTCATTTCTCCTCTCCTGTTTAGTCGGCCAGCGGCACGGCCAGCAGAACGCGGGGAGCGCCGCCCAGTCCGCGAGCGATGTGGCCGTGGCCGGTCAGGTCCTCGGCGATCAATACGTCGCCAGGCCCCATACGGTATTTGGAACCGTCGGCGCACTCGAACTCTGACAGCCCGCTCAGGCCCACGACGTACTGGCGGCGCGGCGCAGTGTGGTAGTCAGAGAAGGAGGGCGACGGGCGCGTGTTCAGTTGCACATCCCCGCTGCCCTTGCGCCTGGCGATTTCGGCGAACTCTTCCGGAGTCACCACCTGGAAGTGAGACTCGCCGTCGTCGCCCGAATAGACGCGGACTATGTTCATTTCGATTCTCCTGCCAGTTGGAATTGATGCTACTGGTCGGTCAGGGGAATGGTAGCGGTTATACACTTGCCGCCGCCAATGCTGCGGGTGGTGTGTCCCTGCCCGGTGGTGTCCTCCACCAGCCGGGCGTCGCCGGGGCCGAACTGGCGCACCGATCCATCGCCCAGGCCGATCTCGATACCGCCCTGGATGCAGATTACATACTGGCGGCGCGGCGCCGGATGCCAGTCGATGAAGTGGCCCGAGTCCCGCTCGGTGAAGAAAATGCCGGTGACGTTTCTGGGGGAGGTAAGCTCCGGGTGATCGGCCAGACTCTGCTCCTCGATATGGGTCTGGCCGTCTTCGCCGGTATACATCCGGTAGATGCCCATGTTCAGCTCCCTGGGAAATTCCCGTATCTGATTAACGTGGGTTAGATGAGGGCGCGAATGTTCCGGACCACGCCCGGACGGGCCAATATGAGCGCGTCTACAGCGCGCCTGGCGGCGCACTGCGCCTTTTCTGCGCCGTCGCGAACGTCGCCGGGCTCCGGCTGCCTCAGCGCGGCGGCGTGGACAGCGCGGGCGGCGGCGGAGATGTCGGATATGCGGTTGATGGCTGCCATCGGTGTCTGCTGATTCACCCGGCTGCAGGCTTGCTGCGTCGTAGCTTAAACGCGGGCGCGGAATATGGCAACCGGCAGGTGTCAGGAATCCGGCCCGGGATGTGTAGGATTTAGTCCTTGAAGATCCTGGGCTTCGGCATATATATCCAGCCTTCCCTTTTGGCCGCGGCTAGTTGTTTCATTCCTTTAATTTCAGGGGAGACGCGCCGCAGTCGTTGGATATTGGCGCAGGATTGCTCTACGGTGAGAATGTTGCAGGGACGCCTGAACGCCGATTCTTCCTCTATCCACAGGGCAGCGGTTAAGGCGGCAACTATCGAATCCAGCGCGTCATGGCTGGATATAGCCTCATCGCTGAAATCTCGCAAATTAACAACGTTGACGCCGGAGCGTTTCGGCAGTTCTCTAAGGATTTTCCGGCGATTGTCAATTGACTGCCGGCTTTCCTTCTTGTAGCCCTTGTCGGGCAGCCCGAAAGCCTTGAGCGCCGCCCCAGGCATAACTTCCAGAAGAACCGCCCCCTTGTGCCCGGGGTTTTCCAGAGGCGGAACCCGGCTGCCGGATTTCCACAAAACGCTGAGCATTTGCATTCCGTGGAAGGTCATCGGGACCATATTCGGATTGCCTCCTCTGTGGAGGCAGGAGGTGCATCCCGGAACATGAAGATCGCCTGCCCGCAAAAGCTCACCGTATTCCTTTACGAACCTGTCGCATTTGGCAAAAAATTCCTCTCTCTCCATAGCTGCTGCGGCCTGCCACAGGTCTGGCATTTCCTTATTCGGGTGTCCGAGAAATTCGGCAAACGCCATTGGAACCGAAAACGGGAAATCCAGAGCTGCTACCGCATCGCCGGGCAGCGCCTTCAATAGCCTGGCAAGTTTTTCCCGCGGAACCGACCTGCATGACAACAGCAGCAACGCCCCTTTCCCCGAATCAGACGAGCCTTCCGTATTATCCGTATTAACGGAATTAACGGATCCTTCAGTAATCCAGGTTCTTTTGTCGGCCTTCGCGCCGCTGAAATCCACGCCCACTATCCACCGTTCTGCCATCGCTCCTCCCCGTGCTAGAATTGGCCGGGCTTTGCCCCATCATACCTGCTGAAATTGACGACAGGAGTGTTGCCATGAACTTTACGTCGCGGCGGGCCAGATACAGAGGGATACTGGAGGGGGACGTTTGCGTGCATCCGGGGTCGGTGTTCGACCCGATTTCGGCGCGGATAGCCGAAGACCTGGGCTTCGAGGTGGGTATGTTCGCCGGGTCCATCGCTTCCTTCACCGTGCTGGGGGCGCCCGACCTGGTGGTGCTGACCCTGACGGAGTTCGCTCAACAGATACATCGCATCTGCCGCGCCGGCGACCTGTCGCTGATGGTGGACGCCGACCACGGCTACGGCAACGCCCTGAACGTGATGCGAACGGTGGAGGAGCTGGAGACCGCCGGCGTCTCGGCTTTGACCATCGAGGACACCGCCCTGCCCCGCAGCTTCGGCGGCGGTGCGCAGCTTCTGTCCATCGAGGAGGGCGTGGGCAAGATGAAGGCGGCCCTGGCTGCCCGCACCGACCACGCTTTGACCATCGCCGGACGCACCGGCGCCCTGCGCGCTTCGGGCCTGGAAGACACCATCGCCCGGGTCAAAGCATACGAAAAGGCCGGGGTGGACGCTATCTTCCTGGCCGGCGCGTCCACCCGCGACGAGGTGGCGGCGGTGGCCGGAGAGCTGTCCACGCCGCTGTTGCTGGGCGGCGCGACCGGCGAGCTACAGGACAGGGAATGGCTGGGGGCCAACGGCGTCCGCGTCGCGCTTCAGGGGCACCTGCCTTTCTCGGCGGCGGTCAAGGCAGTCTACGACACCCTCAAGGCCTTGCGAGACGGGGCGGCCCCCGCCGACTTGCAGTGCAAACTGGCGACGGACGAGATGATGGCTCAGTTCACGCGGCGCTCCAGTTACGAGCGCTGGACGGCGGACTTCCTGAACTAGGCCGGAAATCAGGCCGGATACCTCAACCGCAGATGGAGCGGAGGCCAGCGGTTTTTTTCCGCGTTTATTCCCGGGGGATTTTATTTCCGAGGGGAACGCGAACAGGCGTCCAGGCAAATTCCTCTGGGGTGTCCGGGTTCTCCGCCGCCGATTCCCCGCGCCCGCTCTTTGGGTTAAACTACTTACGCGCTCCAAAATCAACAACAATCAATTCAGGAGGGAGACCGTGAACGTCTTCTACAACCACCTTCACTTTCGCAGCGCCGACCCCGACAGCGCCGCCAGGTTCTACTGCGACAACTTCGGGGCCGAGATCGTGGCCGAGCGTCCGCTGTCCAACACCAAGTCCATCGAACTTTCGCTGAACGGCGCGTACCTGATGACGATTTCCGGTCGGGCCGAGGGCGAAAACCCCGTGGCCGGCTCCACCGAGCCGCGCTACGGCCTGGACCATCTGGGCTTCCAGACCGACGACATCACGGCGCTGGCGGCCACGCTGAAGTCCAACAGCGTGAAGTTCAACTGCGAGCCGTGGGTCATGCCCTCCGGCTCCGCCGTGGCCTTCATCGTCGCCCCCGACGAGGTCAGCGTCGAGATCATCCAGCGCCCCAAAGCCGGCGAAGAGCGGGTTGCGCTGGCGTAGCTTTTGACGCAATGGCCCGAATGAGAATGGCCCGGATGCGCAATGACCCGGATGCGCAATGACCCAGGGCTATAGCCGCCGGCTCCTCTGCGTCTAATCGCCTTTCAGCCCATCGAAGAAGTCCGCGCCCACCTTTTCGCCATCGGCAACCGGCGGGTGGGCGCGGACGTAGAATTCACGCCCCAGGATGCGGGCGGCGACACGGCTGGGGACGCGGTGGTAGGGCCAGTCGGGGGCCACCTGAGTGCGATGGCACAGGATGCAGGCTATCTTGGCTTCCAGATCGCCGTTGCCCGATACGTCCAGCTCCAGATGCACCTCGTCTTCGGGAACGCCCTGGAGTTCCTGCTCCGGGGACGGCCACGGCCAGTCGATGCCCTCGCCCCGCAGGGCCTCGGCCCACTGGCGGCGGAACCCGCGCGGGCGCACGCTGTAAAACAGGCGCTGGGGCTGGTAAGGCTCCAGCCCGTTCGCCAATTGCTCCGGGAAGGCCGATGGGTCTCCGGCCAGGTGGAAGGCTGCGGTGGCGTGGTCGCTGATGGCGATGTGGTCGGGGTGGCCGTAGAGCCCGTCGGGGCCGAAAGTCAGCGCCACTTGAGGGCGGAAGCGGCGCATCTCCAGCGTCAGGCGTTCCACCACCTCCCCGGCGGCGGCGTTGATGAAGGCTCCAGGGTGGCTGTTAGACTGCCATCCCTGCATCCCCGAGTCTCGGTAGCCCCACACGTCGTTGCTGCCCAGCCGCAGGGCTTGAACAGCGCAGGAAAGCTCAACCCTGCGGATCTGCCCCAGCGTTTCCCGCGTGGCCGCCCCCTCCTGACGGATCTCGCCCTCCTCGCCCAGAGTGGCGGTGATCAGGCGCGCGTCAACTCCCCGCCGCGTGTGGGCCGCCAGCGCCCCGCCGACCGGAAACGCCTCGTCGTCCGGGTGCGCGAAACAGGCCAGCAATCGATGTTCGAGCATTCCAACCTTCCGCCTCGACAGCAAACTGCCCCCGTATTCTACATCGCGCGGCCCGCCATTTCTCGGCTAATATGTGTGGGCCGGGCATACGCCTTGCTCATGCTCGCCGGTGCGGGGCATGACGGCATGTTTTCGACAGCCAGAGCAGGGTTCCTTTTACCCCGGCATAATCCGGAAAGGCGGCGGAACAGTTGCACCTTACCGAAACTGAGATGGAAATACCCCTTGCCCCGGCAGGCGTGGGGCTGCTGGAGTGGCTGACGGCGCGAATGTCGGCCCGGCTGCCCGCAGACTGCGCCGCCCTGCGGCTGGTGGTTACGGAAACGCACGGCCGCGGCTATCGCTGCGAGGTGACCACGCTGAGGGGCATTGGCGCTTCGGCGCCAGCCTCGCGAAACGGCGTAGCGCAGCGGGGCATCGACGAGTTCCGCCCCCGGCTTTCCGAAAACGCCGGGCAGTTCAACGCTGTTCTCCTGGTGCCTACGGGCATCGGCGCCGCCATCGGCGGGCATGCCGGAGACGCGACGCCAGTGGCCCGTCTGCTGGCGCCGGTGTGCGACACGCTGATAACCCACCCCAACGTGGTCAACGCCTCGGACATAAACGAGATGCCCGCCAACGCGCTCTACGTCGAAGGCAGCGTGGTCTGCCGCCTGCTGATGGGAACGGCGGGATTGCAGCCCGTGAGAGCCAACCGGGTGCTGGCGGTAGTCGATTCTCACCCTAACCCGCTGTTCACTGAGCTGGCGGTCAACGCCGTCAACGCGGCCCATGCCTCCTACGGTCTGCTCTGTCCTGGCGTGGTTTCTCTCGATCCGCCTCTGGTGATGGGATCCGCCTACACCGGCTCCGCCCGCGCGGCCGGTCGCGTCGAAAACGTGGAGCGGCTGTTCGGCCCTCTGGACGCCCGGATGGGGGAGTATGACGCCGTCGCGCTGTCGTCGGTGATCTCTGTCCCCTTCCAGTACCACGCGGATTACTTCGGCAGCGACGGCGGTATGGTCAACCCGTGGGGCGGTGTGGAAGCGATGCTGACCCACGCCATTTCCAGCCGCTACAATGCGCCGTCGGCCCACTCGCCGATGCTGGAGTCGCAGGAGGCGCTGGACCTGGACGTGGGCGTTGTGGACCCGCGGATGGCGGCCGAGGCAGTGTCCATGACCTTCTTCCAGTCGGTGCTGAAAGGCTTGCAGAGGAGCCCGCGCATCGTCACCGGCCAGGACGCCATGCGCGAGCCGGGCGTGCTGACAGCCCGCGACGTATCCTGCCTGGTGCTGCCCAGGGGCTGCCTGGGTCTGCCCACCCTGGCGGCGCTGGAGCAGGGCATCCCGGTCATCGAGGTGGAGGAGAACGCCAACCTGATGCGCAACGATCTGTCGGCCCTACCGTGGCGGCAGGGGCAGTTCCATCGAGTCGCCAACTACTGGGAAGCGGCGGGCGTGATGACGGCTCTGAAGGCGGGCATCAACCCCACATCGGTGCGCCGCCCCCTGGCCCCGGTGCCTGTGGAGAAAACGTATGAGCAGCGCGGGGCAGGTTGAGCGGGCCCCCCTGACCTCAGTACCTGTGGAGAAACCCGCACCGCCTGCCGCATAGAAGGGCACAGCGCACCCGATGGCGGGCGGAACAGGCCCCCTGTGCTAAAATCGGCTGATGAAAAGCGTGAGCCTGGACTGCCCCGGCAGCTTTCCCCAGGGGCTCAACCTGATTGACACCCCGGCCTTCGTGTACGACGAGCGGGCCATCCACCGGCTCCTGGACTACGCCTCGCCGTTGCGGGATGATGGCCGGTGCGGTGTGCTGTTCGCCGTCAAGTCCTTTTCCTTCGCGCCGGCGCTGTCGGTTATGGCGCCCCGGCTGGACGGCTTCGCGGTGAGCTCGCTCTTCGAAGCCCGGCTGGCCCGCAGCGTTCTCGGCGGCAGCGGTTCGGTGCATATCACCACGCCGGGGCTGCGGAGCGGCGAGCTGGACGAAATCGGCTCGCTGTGCGACTACGTGGTCTTTAACTCGCTGAGCCAGTGGGAGATGCATTCGCAGCGACTCAATGGACGCGCCAACTGCGGGCTGCGGGTGAATCCGCAGCTATCCTTCGCCGACGACTGCCGCTATGACCCTTGCCGCCCGAATTCCAAGCTGGGAGCGCCGCTCGACAGCCTAGCCGCCGCCCTTTGCGACCCCTCCGCCAGGCTGGACGGGGTGCGCGGGCTGCTGTTCCATTCCAACTGCGACTCGCCGGACTTTTCGCAGCTGACGGCCACCGTAGCCCGGCTGCGGGCCCGCATCCCCAGGCTGCTGCGGCAGGTAGAGTGGGTCAACCTGGGGGGCGGCTACCTTTTCGAGGAGGACGGCGAGCCGTCCGGGAATCTCGACGAGCTGCGCCAGGCCGTTGACTCGCTGCGCTCGGATTTCGGGGTTCGGGTCTTCATCGAGCCCGGTTCCGGGTTCATCAGAGCCGCCGGTTACTTCGTTGCCACGGTTCTCGATCTGTTCCAGAGCGACGGCGCCATGGTGGCGGTGCTGGACACCTCGGTCAACCATATGCCGGAAGTGTTTGAGTACGGCTTCCGGCCCGACGTCGTGGGGCACGACGATGTCGCAGCCTGCGAATACCTGCTGGCGGGCTGCACCTGCCTCGCCGGCGACCTGTTCGGAAGCTGCCGGTTCCCCAACCCGCTGCATGTGGGCGACCGCGTGGTGTTCAGCAACTCCGGCTCCTATACGCTGACCAAGGCCAGCTTGTTCAACGGCGTTGCCCTTCCGTCGGTATACGCCCTGACCGCCGATGGTGAACTGGCGCTCCGGGCCCGCCCGTCTTTCGCGGATTTCGCCGCTCGCTGGCGCCTCGACGCCTCCGACGGCCTGGACTAGAGCTTTATCATGCTCTCGATTCTCCAGCTCCGCGATGTTGTCTCCGCCCGGGAATGCTCCCTGCGGCTGAACGCGGAGGATGTTGAACTTCCGCTGGGCGCGCTGATGGAGCGGTACTTGCGGCGCGCTCCCATTGACCGGCTTCTTCAGGAGTCGCGGATAACTCCCGAGTCCGCCGATTCGCTGTATGCCATTCAGGACTTCGTATACGCCAGCGACAACGGCGGACGGCTGATGGATATGTTCGACGGCGTGGCCTTCACCGACGGGGGCCGACCCATCGGGCCGGACGAGCGGCCCGCCCTGCGCCGGGCGCAGGCGGCGGGGCGGGAAATCGGGACGCTGGACATCGGCATCGACCGCATCGCCTGCGGCTACGACCGCAACTGGCAGGGCTTCCACGCCCGCAGGTGGGCCCGCGCCCCAGAGCGCTACGCCGCCTTCGTCCGCGATACCCTGGCCGACGACTACGGCGACGCGGAAGCGGACGGCATCCTGGAACTGCGGTCAACCGGGCAGAAGCTCAAATTCCTCGAATCGCTGGCCCGGCGCATCTGGAACAGCCAGTTCGAGAACTACTCCCGCTTCACAGGCCGCCGACTGGTGTACAAGTCGGGCGACGAGACCGTTGACAATATCATGGACGGCGGCGGGGCGATCTGCTCGGAAAAGGTGCAGGCCCTGAAGTTCCTGACCGACCACTACGGCTTCCAGTCGGAATACCTCCTGGCCGGGCAGGACGCTTCCGGCGCGTTTCCGGCGGAAAAGCTGCGCGGCATCCTGACCACCTTCGACCCCAGCTTCGCCAGGCGCTATATGCGCTACTGGCAGCACACCGCTCTGCTCTACCAGGTGGACAGCGTGGACGGAGCGGACGGCGCCGATGGCGGGGCGACGCTGGTGGTGGACGCCACCAACGGCAACGTGCCTTTCCTGTTTCTCCAGGGCGCAGAGGCCGACCGGCTGCTGCGGGGGGAGGACAAGCAGCCGGTTCCGGTGCGGATGGTCGAATCGGAAGAGAGCTTCTATTACCACAGAACGCCTCAGGACATACCGGAAAACCTCTTCTTCGCGCTGGAGGGCTGGATACCTTTCTCCGACCTGATGCAAGTCTTCGACAACGAACTGGGGCTTTACCTCTCCGCCAGTTTCTACGTGGCGCCCGTCTCCTACCGCAGGGAAGGGGAGTTCCGGCGCGAAAGCGAGGAGTTTCGGCGCGTCTGTCGCAGAGGCGGGCTTGAATACTCCATCACCAGGGACTGGAGCCTCGATTCTCCTCAAGGCTGCGCCTTCCGGGAGGAAGAGCCGGAAGCTGCCCGCCGCATCCTGCTGTCCCGCGACCATCTGCTGCGGCGCCTGGATGAGTGCGACGGCCCCGGCCACGAGGCCGGCCTGGCGGTAATCAGGCTCCGCGACTGAACATCCCGGTTCCGGAATTCGCAAGGCAGTGCGCCGGCAGTCTCTCGGTTCATACCTGGTTTATACGCCGGCAGGCTCTTGGTTCATACTCGGTTTATACTTGGAGCCAGATCAGGCAACGAAGCGGGATACGGCGGCAATGTGTAACCGCGGGGATGAATACCGGCTATTCATCCGCTGGTAAGGCAGACCGGTCGCAGAAACACAGAACGTCAACGCCATGCTGCTGTGCCGAACCGGCGCCTGCCGGGGAATACCTGATTCGCCGTCCGGGTATCACGGGTATAAACTTGGGGCATGAGACGTCGCTCCCTGTCGCCTGACGCGCTGCTGTCCCGCATACGCGCCCACGACTTCGCGGCCTTCTCCGACGGCGGCCTGCGACTGGCCGTCCAGCGTCTGCAATCCCGCGCCCCGGTCGCGGCGACGGACGACCTGCTGCCCGAGTGTTTCGCAGTCGCGGCGGAGGCCGCCGACCGGCGGCTGGGTATCTGGCGGCTGTTCGACGGCCCGCCCCCAAACGGCGGCGACTATGATGCTCAAACCATATGCGAAACCGCGGCCGTCGTATCCCGCCAGCGCGGCAGCCGGCGCCCCGGAGACATCCTGCTGCCTGCCGCATTCTACCAGGCAGCGCGGAGGGCAGACAGTGAAGGGCGCCTGAAGTTCCAGGCCACGAATGAGCAGATGCTGGCCGCCATACACCTGTGCCGGGGACGGGTCGCGCAGATGGACGCCGGCGAGGGCAAAACTATCGCCATAGCCTTCGCCGCCGCGCTCCACGCCGTCATGGGGCGCCGGGTCCACGTGGTCACGGCCAACGACTACCTGGCAGAGCGGGACGCCGCATTGCTGGAGCCGGTCTATCGCTCCCTGGGCATCAGTTCCGGCGCGGTTCCCTCGCCCATGGAGGAGCGGGAGCGTCGCCACGTCTACCGGCGCAGCATCGTCTACGGGGCAATGCGTGAGCTGGGTTTCGACTTCCTGCGGGACAACCTGAAAATCGATGCCAGGGAGCAGGTGCAGCAGCCTCTCGACGTCGCAATCGTCGACGAGGCCGACCATGCCCTGATTGACGAGGCTTTCACCCCGTTGATCATCTCCGGAAGCCCGGCGGGCGGAATCCGCATGGCCGTCCGGATCAACGATGCGGTCTCAGAGATGATCGCGACTCAGCGCGAGTTCGCCGGGGAACTGGCCCGGCGCGCGGATTTGCCGGGTTCCAGCCCCAGGGAACGACTCTCCCTGCTGGCGACGCTGTTGCTGGCCGACCCGGAAAACCCTGCTCTGACCCGCTCTTTCGCCGCTGCGCCCAGACTGCGACGGCAAGCGCGCGACCTGGCCGAAGACGACTATGAGCCGCTGACATCCGAGCTTTGTTACATTGTCCACCCAGGCGCCGCCTTCGTGACATTGACCGGCAATGGACGAAGTTTCATGGAGCGCAGGCTGCACGGCTTCAACGGC
The DNA here is from genome assembly GCA_965115955.1 of Dehalococcoidia bacterium. Classification (GTDB taxonomy): domain Bacteria; phylum Chloroflexota; class Dehalococcoidia; order Lucifugimonadales; family UBA3495; genus VXOI01. The sequence continues at coordinate 1,489,939 of OZ220473.1, forward strand.
GGCGCGGATGAGCGCGATGTCCAGGCCGGCAGGCCGGAATCCATCAGCGGGCGGAGGGAGACCTCCGCAGCCGTCCGGCGGCTGGCTCGCCATTATGCCCTGGAAAACCAGGTGAGCCAGGCCCTGACCGCTCATCTGCTGCTCAAGCGGGGCGTCGACTACCTGGTTGACCGCCGGGTTGACCGCCGGGTTGACTACCTGGTTGACTGCCGGGTTGACCGCCGGGTTGACTGCCGGGCCGACAGCTTGTCCGCCGATGGCCCGGCTGACGAAGACGGCATCGTGCTTATCGACCCCCACACCGGCAGAGCCAAGCCCGACAGCATCTACCAGCACGGTTTGCAGCAGGCGGTGGAGGCGAGGGAGGGCGTAAAGGTACAGCCCGAGCGGGAAACGCTGGCGCAGGTTTCCGTATCGGGATTTGTCGGCCACTATCGGCAGCTCGCGGGAATCTCCGGCACCGCCGAGCCCGCCGCCGGAGAGTTCCGCAGGAAGTACGGGCTGGAAGTGGCCGCCGTTCCGCCGGTGCATCCTTCGAGGCGCGCCGACCTGCCGCCGAAGGTATATCTTAACCGCCAGGACAAGCTGGCAGCGGTAGCCGACGAAATCGCCGCCCGCCACCGCGCAGGCCAGCCGATACTGGCGGGAACCCGAACTGTAGAGCAGTCTGAAGAGCTGGCAGCGCTTCTGGAAGAACGGGGAACGCCGCACCGGGTGCTCAATGCGGTCACCTCCGACTCCGAGGCTCGAATCGTGCGCGGCGCCGGGGCCTTCGGCGCGGTGACCGTCGCCACCCACATGGCCGGGCGCGGCGTCGACATCCTGCTCGCGCCCGACCTGGACGCCAGCATATCCAGCCGCTGCGCCGCCGAAATCCGAAGGCTGCTGACCGCTGCGGATGAGGATGCAGCGGTCGTCGACGTCATCTGCCCATCGCCGGAGCAGGCTGAGGTGTTGCTGGCAGAGCTGGCCCGCGCCGGCGTTTTCCATATTGCCCCGGAGTCCGGCGGCAGCGTCCTGCGAGTATCCTGCCGGGAGGGCGAAGCGGGCCGGCAGGGGCGAGGCAGGCTGCGCTTTGCCCTGGGGCTGTGCGTTATCGGAACCGAGATTCACAGCTCCGCCCGGATTACCCTCCAGCTCAACGGCAGGAGCGGGCGGCAGGGGCAGTTCGGCCAGGCCCAGACCTGCCTGTCTCTGGAGGACCCGCTGGTCAATCTGGAGGCCCCCGCCTTCCTCAAGCTGGTCTCATGCCGCCGGGCTGATGATGCCGGGCGCGTTTACTACGCAGGGCCGGAGGTGTCGCGGCGCATCGAGAGGCTGCAAGCCGCCGCCGACCGGGAAGGAGAAGCCCGCCGGGGGCTGATTCAGGACTATACCGCCGAACTGGACCGGCAGACCGGCCTGCACTTCCACCGCCGCCGGGAGGTGATGGGCTGGGCGTCGCAGCCCGATAGAGTCAACGCGCTGTGCCGGGATGTCTCATGTCGCGTAGCGTCGCGTCTCGCAGCCGCCCGCCTCGGCCCGGAAACCGACGGCGACTATGCCGCCCGCTTCGCGGCGCTGGCGAGAGAGGCTCGCCTGGACTTTGGCATCGACTGCTCGCCATTGTACGGGCTGGACCTCGCCCTTGTTCCCGGGGAACTGGCCGGGCTGCTCATCGAGCGGCTCGAACGGCAGGCGGCTGCCCTGGGCCGGACGGAAAGCGGAATGAAAAGCGGGGCCGCCGTGTTCCCCAAGGCGGCGCGGCTCACATACCTTCAGGTTTGCGGCGACCTGTGGCCAAGCCATCTGGCGACGCTGAGAGACTCCATAACCAGCCAGATGCTGACACACCAAAGCCACAAGTCCGCCGTGGCCGGGTATATCCGACGCAGCGCAGGCGCGTGGCGAGGCTTCCAGGAGCAGGTGGAAGGCGAGTTTCTCTCCCGCCTGGCCGCCTTCCCTTCCGCTGCCTGGGATGCTTCTCCGGCAACGGTCAGCAGCGAGACGGAGCGGCTGCTGGCGCAAATGGACAACCGCCCCGGGGCGGCCCGCGGCGGGGATTAGGAATCCGGAGATAACTCCGGGGGAATGACGCTGACGGGGCAAGAGGGGTACAATAGCGTCATCATACCCCGGCGGAAGCGAGATGGCGCGGCGAAATTTCAGGCGGCGAAATTTCAGACTTGGAACAGCCCTGTCCCTGGGAGGCATCGTTGCGGCCGCCCCGTTAATCGCGGCCTGCGCCGGCCCGTCTTACGAGGACTGGGCGGCCACCGACGGCGCCGCAGGGCGCATTAACCTGGATGACGTGCAGGAGGCGTTCAAGAACTCCGAAAGCGCCACCGAGTTCGAGCGCCGGGTCAACGAGATCTACGAGGGCGACGGCCTTATCCTCATCCGCGCCAGGCAGGACGGAGAGGCCCTGACACTGGAAGGCTGGGAGGATCTGAACGACGACAGCGAGATCAGCGAATCCAGCGACGACCAGCTCTTCTCCATCGTCCGGAACACCGGCGGCGACTACGATATGCGCGGATACCACGCCAACAGCTACTACCACAGCTATTGGGGGCCGGGCGATTTTCTGTTAACCTATCTGCTGCTCTCGGCCATTCCCCCCTTTGGCGGCGGTTACTACTACACGACGCTGCCCTCCCGCGGGCCGGAGATGCGCAACCAGCGCTCCACCTACCGCAACTCCTCTGCCTACGGCAGTCAAACGCAGCGCAACGCCAGCTACAACCAGAAGCAGGCGTCCTTCGCCGGCTCGCGCTACCAGCAGTCGCGGGGCAATGTCAGCTCCAACCGCAGCAGCTACCAGTCGGCCCAGAAGTCCAGCGGCAGCTTCCGCACCAGCAGCGCCGTCTCCCGCGGCAGCTCCGTGAAGTCGTCGTCCCGCAGCTTCGGCGGCTTTGGCGGCGGCGGAGCGATGCGGGTGCGCCGGAGGGCGCGGGCATAGCGCGCCCCGGGGAACCTTTCTCGCTGCATATCTCCCTGGACGGCATGTCCCGGGACGATTGCTTCGTCGCAGATATGCCGCCCGGCTTCAGCGAAGGTTCGCTTTTGCAGCTCCTTGACAGGGTTTTCCCCGTCGACGAAGAGGAACGGCTGAAGATTGCCGGGCTGTTCGACCTGCGCGCAAACCCGGACCTGCCGGAAATCTACGCCGTCTTCCTGGCCGTTTGCGAGGAGTGGCGCGACTGGCGCTGCGCCCTTCTGGTAACGTCCGGCGATGGCGAACACGTTGAGCCGGACTGCCCCGTTTCCCGCCTGATGACGCCTCGCCCGGGGAGCCCTCCGCTTCTCTCGCTGCGCCTGGAGCAGCATTACAGCGCCCTGGAATATGCGGTGCGGCACGGTTTCTGGGAAAGCCGCGCCGGGTTGCTGAACTGGCTCCGGGCGTTGACCGCCCTCTATTTCCTGGACAAGCACGAAGCCAGGGTGGATGCGGCGGCCAAGCCTGCCGAAGACATCGGGCCGGGCATTTCCGGGGCGCTGGACTTGCTGCGTTCCCAGGGCCTTATCTCCCCGCAGCCGCTGCCGGATTATGATGACGGCAGTCTGCTGTACGCCATCACGCCCAAGGGTCGGCGATTCATTGCCGGTCTGCTGGAGGAGACGGAATCGTACATCGACCAGTATGACCACTTCCATGACGCCGCCGTTGACGCAGATGGCGAGCTGGCGGAGTTCGGCACGGGGCGGGGCATAGACTTGCGGGTGGGGGCCTTTCTGGTCGAAGGGATTGATCCCATCCGCGCCGTGTTCCTGCTCCGCCTCTACGACGGAACGCTGGACCCCCGGCTGCGGGACTGGCAAGAGGCTATCGAGGACGACAGGTTCTATGACGCGGCGCTGGAGCCGGTGGTAAACCGCGACGGAGTTGGGCCGGCGGCGATGCAGCAGGCCATAGAGGCTTGCTGCGCCTGGGCGGAGGAGCGGGAGGAGCAGGCCCGCCGGGAAGAGCAGCAGCGGGAGATTCTGCGCCAGGCCGGCGGGGGGATACGCCCTAGATAGCCATGAACAGGATCATGGCAGCGCCTATAACTACGGCGGACTCCACCAGAGCGACGCCTACGTTGCGTCCTTCGGAGACAGCCCGGGAAACCTTCACCGTAGGCAGCAGCGCCAAGTCGATCAGCATCCGCAGCGCGTAGAGCAAGACGAAGCCCAGCACTCCGAAGACCAGGAAAGCGGCGATACTCTCGCCCCAACCGTCGAAGCCGCCGAACACCGCCTTCAGCGTCACCAGCCCGATAGCGATGAGGTTGCCGCCGAAGGCCACGCCCACCGCCGGGTTGTCGCGCTCTATTTCGCCGTGGATGTTGAAGGGCGTGGTGAACTCGTAAAACAGGGCGAAGGTCACCAGCAGAGCCAGGCCCATGCCGAAGAAGGCCAGGGACACCAGGGCCGCCTCCCCCTCGCCGCCGGATGTGTCGCCGGCTATCGCTCCGGCGATCACCAGCCCGGTGGCTACATACATTCCGAATTCGGCGGCGGCGGCCCCGACGTTCCTGTCTTCCACCACTTCTTTCTCCAGCTGGAACTTGTAGAGCACTACCCGGTCGAAAATCACCCGCACCAGGTTCAGCGCGACGATTCCGGCGAGAGAATACAGAAATGCGAACAGCACATCTTCAGCGAATTCCCGGTTGAACCCGAAACCGCCGGAGGCAGCGCCAAAGGCGGAAATCGGCTCGAACATCACGCCCAGCAGAATAAGTACGATGGCGATGAAGTAGCCGCAAAGCCGCAGAGCGGCGGCCAGGTTGCCCTTCGCCGCTACCTCCCGGTCTATCCGGTAATGGCGGGTAGCGGCGTCCTTGACCAGCTTGGCCAGGGCCAGGATGATGATCCCCTCGGCCACGAAGACCAGCCCCCGGGGGAAGGCTTGCAGCGAGTCTATGAATGCGTCAATCATCGCCTGCTCCGGCGTAGGATCCCTCAGTAATTACGAGTAATTACGGCGCTCGCCCTGGTACAGGGTGACGCTATCGGGGTCAATCACGTTGCTGAAAACGACCTCGAAAGGCCGGCCCTCCCGCTTGGATATAGTCAGGACCATATCGCCCTGCTCCCGGATGAAATCCCATTGATAGAAAGCTTCGCCCGGGCCTGAACTGTCCCGGAAGAACAGCGTCTCGGCGCTGTTGCGGTAACGGTAGTTGTCGCCGTCGATGGTCACGTAGTTGTCTATGGAGTGTTCTTCGTCCAACCGGATCAGGTCATCCTCGGTCAGGCCGGTGGCGGTCAATCCCACCGGCCCGGTGTCCTCGGTCACCGTCACGAAGAGTTCCGAGCCATCGGTCCAGTCGAGCCAGAGCCGGTTATCCCCGTCAGCGCACAGCAGCTCGTACCAGGTATCGGCGGCGCTCCTGTAGCGATGAATGCGCTCTACGTATAAGAGCTGCTGGTCATGCTCCACAGAGTAGCCGGATACCGCAACCACATCGCCCACGCGCGCCGACCGGATGCTCTCGTCGACCGGGAGGCCGGACGGTTCCTGCCTTCTTTTTCCCCAGCCGAACAGCGACCGCAACATACTCCCTCTCCGGCAGCCCGCTCTGCGACTGCGGATTGAGTGTACTCAGGCCGGGGAAGCAGGTCAATCTGCGGGCTTGATGCGCCCGTTCCGGTTGCAGTGAAACGCGCGCCTGGATTATGCTTGACCGGGTAAAATCCATCGCTGTATATCAAGGAGCCGATGATGAGCCCCGTGCTCTTGCTGATAGCCGGAATAATTGTGCTGCTTCTGGGCGGCGCCCTTGTCGCCGGATGGTTTGACTGGCTCCTGGATATTATGGGGTTTATCGCCGTCATAGTCGGCATAATCTGCATCGTGGTTGGCGTGGTTAATATTATGAGAGGACAGGATAAGGGTTCCCGCCGATTTTGACTCCCGAAGCAATCCGGGCCCCTGCATGTCAAGCGTCCCGTTGTGGCCCCGGCGCTCTTGCTGATAGCGGGGACGGCCCTGCTGCTTCCGGGCGGCGCCCTCATTGCCGGATCGCTTGACCGGCGTCTGGACGTTCTGCCGTTCATCCTCGGCGCAATTGGCGTAATCTGCATCGCAGTTAGCCTGCTCAACCTTCTGGGGAATCGGCGGCGCGGTTCCCCAGCCCTGTCGCGGCTTTCAGCCACAACAGACCCTTGCGGTAACGAACTTTGGCCGAGGAGGCGCATCATGGGAATGCTGTCGCGTATGTCCACCATCGTCAAATCAAAGATGAACCGTATTATGGACAATACGGAAAACCCGAGTGAAACACTGGACTACTCCTACGAGAAGCAGCTTGAGATGTTGCGCAACGTGAAAAGCGGCGTGGTAGAGATGGTGACGGCCAAGCGCCAGATACAGTATCAGGCCGACAAGGTTCGAGAGAACATCGCCCGCCTGGAGCGCCAGGCCGAGCAGGCCCTGGACGCTGGACGGGAAGACCTGGCCCTGATGGCGCTGGAGCGCAAGAACGCCGCCGTTTTGGAGCTTCAGGGGCTGGACGAACAGATAGCGGGCCTGGAGATGGAACAGGAGAAGCTGACCCAGGCCGAGCAAAGGCTGTCGGCCAAGGTGGCCGCCTTCCGCAGCAGGAAGGAAGTCATCAAGGCCCAGTATTCCGCCGCCCAGGCCCAGGTGCGCATTGGGTCGGCGCTCTCCGGCGTCTCGGAGGAAATGGGCGATGTGGGCCTGGCGGTGCAGCGGGCCGAGGCCAAGACCGAGAATATGCGGGCGCGGGCCAGCGCCATCGACGAGCTGGTCAATACAGGCGTGTTGGACGACATCGGCGGCGAAAGCAAGGACGACATCACCCGCGAGCTGGAGAAGGTGTCGGCCAGCAGCGCCGCCGCCACTGAACTGGAGGCCCTGAAGTCCCGGCGCAACAGCGGGGGCCGCCCGTGATCGTGCGCATCAGCTCCGAAGGCCAGTACAATCTGCCAGGCTCATTCATCGACCAGCTCAACGCCATAGACAACGAGCTGGTCGAGGCAGTGGAAAACGGCGACCAGTCCGCCTACGATGCCCTGCTGAAGCGTATGCTGGACCTGGTGCGGGAAAACGGCGCGCCTGTTCCGGTGGACGAGCTGGCGGAGTCCGACCTGATTCTGCCCGAACCCGATCTCACCCTCCGGGAAGCCGAGGAGCTTTTCACAGGCGAGGGCCTTCTGCCGGGTTAGCCTCCGACCGCCGGAACCGCAGGAATTCCCGCCTCCCGCCCGTGCTGCCTACGGCTCGGCAACGCGCACGGTGATGATGTCGGCATCGTGGTACTGCTGGTGGCGCACCGACTGCGCGAAGCTGCGCAGCAGACGCAGGGAGAGTTCCTCTTCAACAGGGTCCTGGGTATCGTGCTGCTGGAGCTGGCGGATACGGTCCTCCAGATTGTCGTGGTCGCCGCCCCCGATGAACTCCAGGTCTGCCACCGGGCCGTCTCCGGCGGCCAGCACGATCAACTGCCGGGACTGTTGGCCGTCCTCTTCACCATCGCCGTCGAGGGACAAGTCCAGAGGGGCCAGAGTCAGCAGCGTTTCCTCGGCCACCGCAGTCAGCCGGTCTCTCATGGCGTCGCTCCATCCCCGGCGGGCGGCGAACCTGGCCATGAAATCGTTGAGCTCCGGCAGGGAATCGACGTGGAGCCGGGAGCGGAAGCGCATCCGCCGGGGGTTGGTGAATTCGAGATAGAGGATCATCACTACTGCGGCCAGGCCGCCCGTGGTTATGGCGCTCTTGAACAGCGCGTCCCACACTGGGCCGAAGGCGGGCAGGTAGAACAGATTGAAATGGAAGGAAGCCCCGATCCAGAAGCAGATTCCGGCGACCGTCACCTTCTGCCGGCTCTGCTCGTTCTGAATGACCAGCCTCGTCCCGTCCACCAGCAGCGTGCCGGTGACCATCATCAGGTATCCGGTCATCACCGGAGCGGGAATGGAAGCGATCAGCCCCGACAGCTTGGGCAGGAACGCAACGGCGATGATGATGGCGGCAATGCAGTACCCGACCCTCCTGGAGGCGACGCCGGCAGTCTGGGTAAATGAGATGATTCCAGAGTTGATGATGTTGGGCACGGCGCCGCCGATGCCGGCAATCACGTTGCTCACGCCCGCCCCCGCCATTCCGCCCTGCACCTGCCGGAAGTTCACCGCCCGGTTGTCGCGCCACGCCACCCGCTGCTGCGCGATAGTCTCGCCGTTGGAATGGATAGAGAATATAACAGCCAGGAACAGGAAGGAAGGAAGCAGTATCCAGAAGTGAAGGCCGAATTCTGGCATCAGGTCGGGCAGCTCTCTTGGAATTCCGACCCAGGGAGCCTCCCTGACCAGCGTCAGGTCGAAGATGCCCCATCCCGCCGCCGCGATGCACCCGGCGACGATGCCGATGACCGGCCCCCACAAACGCAGCAGCGGCGAGCGGCGCAGACTCAGGGCGGCGACCACCGCCAGCGTAATCATCGCGGTCAGCGGAGCGGCCACAGGCTCTTCCCGCGCCGCACCGTCGAGCAGGGCGAACACCACCGACGCCAGGGTGACCGACAGGATCATTATCACTATGCCGCTTACCAGCGGGGTAACGATGCGCCGCAGAATAACCACCCACTTCGAGATGATTATCTGTAGAACTGCGGTAACCACAATCAGGCTCACCAGCGTTCCCGGCCCGCCATCCGTTACAGCCGTGATGCAGAAGGGAATCGAGACCGCGGCGGTGAACATGGGAAGCAGCGCCCCGGCCCCCACCGGCCCGATGCGGCGCACCTGGATCAGGGTAGACAGGCCCACCGCCAACAGGGAAGCGAAGACCATCCAGCGCAGATAGGAATCGCCAAGCCCCGACTCCCTGGCGACAATCACCGGCGTAACCAGCAGGGTGACCGAGGCGATCAGATTGAACTGCGCGGCATGGCCCACCGAAGCCAGCAGGGGAGGCTTCTCATCGGCCTCGTAGCGGGGGCTGGCGGAAGGCGGCAAAGTCAGAAGTTCCTTCCTAACCCGAACCGCTTCTCTACGAGCTTGCCTTTGGCGGCGCGTATCACGCCGCCATACGCACGGTTGTCGTTATCTAGAGCATCTTCTTCTATGCCGCCAACCCGAAGGTTATATGAGTTGATTAATTTCTGCCGGGGATCTGGAGCATTATTTAGGAAATTATAAATAAAACTACCCAAGTCTCAAATTCTGACCTAAGCTATGCGGTGTCTGCCGGTCAAGCAGGCCGGGAAGACCCAACTCGCATAGACGTGGATAGCTTCGGCGTGTTCGCAGGCCGAGCGGTACATCCCTGTGGTCCGGCATATCTGTCCACTATAGCGAGCGATCATGGGTCCTTCTTCGGCTTGTCCGTGGACGCCGTAGAGGTTGTGGTCCAAATTGAAAGTCGTCGAAAGCATCTTTCTTGAATAGCCTAACTGACACGACTTCGGACATGGGAAAGACGACCCTAAATTCGTCTCTCGTCCAATTGGAATAAGGGTTGTTGGGAGACGTGTGAGTGGCTACAACAGACGCGTAGTTTCTAGTAAGGATCAATTCTTGTGTGTCCTCATCCCGATACCCGCTGTATAAGGGAACGAGCGCCACGTCAGAATCGGGAATACTACCGGGAGCACCCTCTAGCGGCACACCCACATAGACTTTCCGGTTACGGAGAGAAACCTCTATCAAGCGATGGTGTTCGGCGGCATCGTGGATAGTTTGTTCAACCAAGTCGCCAAATTTAAGGGTTGCGTCGGCTGCGCATTTTTCTGCCGGCCAGAAGAGGTTCAGAACGAAACTTCCCATGAACGAAAGTAGCAGGCTAACTTGGACTGTGTTAGGGAGGAGTTCCGGGGAAGACTCTACCCATAGACCTATTGCCTCGGAGCAACAGCCGCTGAAGGCCAAGAGCAGAGCGTGTGCAACCCCATATAGGAGGATTCCACAGAGCGCGGAACCGAAAAAGTAGGTGGTATCCGGTCTGGCGGGTAAACCAAAATCTGGTGAGGTTACTCCGAGACAAAATCCAGTAGCCGCCGATGGCCGGGAACAGAATCAGTGTAATGCTCAATCGGAGGCACTCCGCGTTCTCTTATGATATAGCCGCCGCCGAGCACGCCGGGGCCGCGTGCGGTCGCGGGCCCGCCTACGGGCCTGCTCCAGATCGTGTGGCCTCTCAGAGAGGGGCTTGGTCGGGTCCCACCCCTTCAACTCAGCCAGTAGTCTCTGCCCCTGTTTACTGGCGAACATCTCGTCGGCGTTGATATACATAGTGCCATTGGGCCTCACGTGGAACGGCGCTGTCTCTGGCTGTTCTGCGAGTGTGCCTTTGTTCCGCCAGTTGAATTTGAATCCCAGCATTACCTGTTAGGGCCCTCCAAATTTGTACAGGGGATTGCCTGTAAAATACCGTAACATCGAGTGAAGATTATCATACGTCCCGGTGGAATCTTGTCAAGAGGCCACGGCTTGGCAGGGGACAAGGATACGAGTAGGTTAACGAGCAAAGTAGTCGGTTACGTATGACAGCGAAGCGCAGGAAGAGAGGGTGAAAGGGAGTTCCGTCCCGTGTGGTGGCGTATCGCCCGCGCGGGGGCCGGGACGGACGGAGAAGCCCTCAGAGCAAGCCCCTTACGGCATTGAGGAGATAGTCCGGCGTTGGTCAAGCCCGTCTCTAAGGATAAGCGGGAGACGGGGTAGGGTCGGCGATGAGGTCTTTCCACTTCAACCGCCGCCCCGTCATATGCACGCTTATCGTGCGTGTCTGCGTCTCCGTTATTGCCATTTACTCCATAGCTGCGGATTCCGGCTACGGCCTGAAGCACATGCGTCATTACTTCTCTATTGCCGTATTCGGATGCTGCCCGGTGCACAGCGGCAGACAGGTCGGTCAGGTTCAGTTGCCGCAGCCAGATCTCCAGCCCGCCGTCGTTTCTGGCTACATAGAAATCATCGGAATCGAAATTGCCGTTCAGCGCCGCGATGGCTGCATCTGTGCTGTCGTCCAATTCCGCAAGATTCCCCATCTCAATCCGCCGGTATTTGCCCGCGATTGCCATTGCCAGCAGCCTCTCTCTTTCAGGCGCAAGTTGCGCCGGAAGTTTAACGCTTTTGTTTTACCCCTGTCCATTGGAAAATGTCGCAGGATGCGTTAAGCCGCTGGCCGCTGTGGGCTATAATGGCCCCAAACCCGGTGCTGCGCTAGCTCCGCGGGCGGAACACCGCCCGGGCGGCGCATTTAGGGAGAATTCAGCATGACCGGCATCTATCTGGACTACAACGCCACCACCCCCATAGACCCTCAGGTTGCCGAGGCGATGCTGCCCTTCATACAGGGCGGACTGAGCGGTCTGTTCGGCAACCCGTCCAGCGGGCACTCTTTCGGCCTGGCCGCGATGGAGGGCGTGAACACGGCCCGGCGACAGGTGGCCGGGATGCTGGGCTGCGGCGTTAACGACCTGATCTTCACCAGCGGAGGCACCGAAGGCCAACAACCACGCCATAAAGGGCGCCGCCTGGGCCTGCCGGGAGCGGGGCGGCCACATCATCACTTCGGAGGTGGAGCATCCGGCTGTTATCGAAGTCTGCCGCTTCCTGGAGGGCCGGGGGTTCCGGGTGACCTACCTGCCGGTGGATGAATACGGGCTGGTGCACCCCCGGCAGGTGGAAGACGCCATCACATCTGATACGCTGCTGGTAACCATCATGCACGCCAACAACGAGGTCGGCTCCGTCATGCCCATTGCAGAGATCGCCGACATCGCCCACCGCCGCGGCGCGCTGATGCACAGCGATTGCGCCCAGTCTGCCGGCAAGATTCCGGTGCGTGTGGACGAGCTGGGGGTTGACCTGCTGTCCATCGCCGACCACAAGCTTTACGCGCCCAAGGGCATCGGCGCGCTGTACATCCGCCCCGCCGTCTCCCTGGAGAAACTGATGCACGGCGCCGGTCACGAACAGGGACGCCGCGCCGGCACCGAGAACGTCATCGAGATGGCGGGCCTGGGCAAGGCCTGCGAGATGATCGGGCAGAACCTGCCCCTGTATGCAGGGCACATGGCGGAGATGCGCGACCGCCTGGAGCGTGGTCTGCTGGGCCTGGGCCTGGATGCGCGGGTGAACGGCCACCCTAGCAGGCGGCTGCCCAACACGCTGAACATCAGTTTCCGCGGAGTGGAGGCCGACCGGGCGCTGGCCGGCCTGCCCACAGTCGCCGCCTCGGCCGGGGCCGCCTGCCACAGCGACCGGGTAGAGGTGTCGCCCGTTCTCGCGGCGATGAACGTTCCCGAGGAATACGCCATGGGCGCGCTCCGGCTCACCGTGGGCCGCTTCACCACCGCAGACGAGATTGACCGGGCGATTGTCGAAATCGGGAACGCCGTGGGCAAACTCGCCCCGGCCCCATCACCGCCGGGCTGAACCCGCACAGACAGCCTCACCCTCACAGCCGTAAGCGCAGACTGAACCTGGAATCGGGCCAAGTCGGAATTGAATTGAGCGGCATGGCCATAAAGACCGCCCCCAGCGGACTTGGACTATGATAAGGTGGCCGGGTTCAGGAATATCGCCATAAGGATGCTCCAAAGACGGCAGTACGCACTGGATGGGTTGCGACACCAGCAAGCAGATGCGCCGCAACAAAGGCTTGTGATACAGGGGTTGTCTCGACTGCGCCAGCATCTGCAATATTGCGGTTTCGATGAAGAATCATGGCTGGCCGGAGCATCACCAGCCGGCCATGCTTCACGCCATAACTGTTCGCGGCCATCGACATGGTGGGTGGAAAGCCGCAATGCTGGCGGTTGGAGAACCTCTGTGACAACAAGGCCGGGAGAAAATCGGCGGCTCTGCCCCCGCAGGACACCGCGGGTTCCGGGGATTGGCGGAAGGAAATGACGAGTATTTTCAATGCTTCGATCAAAGGCAGGCAATTTGATGACGTTGCCATGTTTGCCTGATGAGCCGTGATGTGCTACCTTACTTGACAGGAGAAGGGCATGGAGCGTGGGTTCGAATTTAGAGACCCCATACACGGATTTGTGAGGGTTTACCCACATGAACGTCAAATTATCGATACGGCCGAGTTTCAGCGGCTCCGTCGTATTCATCAACTTGGATTGACTCACTATGTTTACCATGGCGCAGAGCACAGCCGCTTCGGCCATGCGATCGGGGTAATGCACCTGGCTGGCAAGGCCGTTGAAACCCTGATTGATAATAATTTTGATTTAGTCAAATGCACATTGCAGTGGCCCGATCAAGAAGCGCAGAAACAAAAACTGCGCCTGGTCCGTTTGGCAAGACTTGCCGGACTTCTCCACGATATTGGCCATGCCCCATTTTCTCATACAGGAGAAGATAAGTTATTTGCCCAAGGCGACAGTCACGAAACCCATGGGGCAGAAATAATCCGACATTCCGAGATAGGTCAAATTATTGATTCTGACTCAAGTTGTCAAAAACTCAGAGTAAGTAAAGATGAGGTAACAAGTCTAATCACTAATAAATCAACTTTGTCAGCAGGATTTGTCCAGGAATTGATTTCAAGCCCATGGGATGTAGACAAGATGGATTATTTGATTAGAGATTCTCATTACTGCGGAGTGCAGTACGGCACATTTGACTTAAATCGCATATTGAACACTTTGACCTTGGACAGAGAGACAGAATCAGGCAGTCTTAAATTGGCTATTGATAAAGGAGGCGTTCATGCTTTAGAAGCCTTCGTATTGGCTCGATATTATATGTTTACCCAAATCTATTTCCATGATGTGCGACGCGCTTATGACTTGGTTCTGACAGATTTTATTGCTGAATTGCTTCAAAGCGAAACTTCATCAGGCAGCTATCCAGGTGTTGATGATTTAGAAAACTATTTGAAATGGGATGATAGTCGCATTCTTTTAGAAGCAAACAAAAATTCTGATAGTAATAAAAGGAATTTAGCATGGAGGATTATTAGCCGCCGACACCCAAAAGTAGTCTATGAAACCCCGGATTCCCCAGACGCTGGAGACGTTAGAAAAATAGATGGAATTCTGCTCAAAGAGGTGGAAAAGAAATTCCCCGATTCGCAGTTTTGGCTGGATAAAGCCGTTGATCACCCAGACAGATTCAGGATGGATGGAATGATGGTGAAAATCTCTGATAAGCCACTGGACTGGAGAGAATTTCGCAGAGAATCATGGGCACTTCAAGGATTGAGTGAAATTGGAAAATATAGACTATATTCCGATGTGCGAGGTGATGATGATAAAGAAAGCGAGATAAGAGAATTCTGCCGGTCAATTATGGCCTAGGAATTCCACTTTGACATAGACAAAGGATGCCCAGCATGAATACGCAGGAACTTCAACTTGCTATTCTCCACAAGGTTATATCAGAACTCGAGGAGGCTGGTAAGACGAAGCTGCAAAAGCTTGGCTACTTCCTCCAGGAAGCGATGGGGGTTCCCACGAACTACCCGTTCAGAATGCATCACTACGGGCCGTACTCAGAAGCGCTGGAGACGGATATTGCCAGGCTGAAATTGGCCGGGTATGTGAACGTTGACCCTGACCAGCAGGGCTACGGCTTTCACATCACCTCGATTGACAACCCTCCTGAGGAATGGGAGCAGTTGACAAAGCAATATGAGCCTTTGATCCAAAAGGCAATGGACAAGCTTGGCAGCCGCCCGACGCATGAACTGGAACTTGCGGCGACTATACATTTCGTTAAAAATCTTTCCCCCACTGATACGCCAAAGCCAGAAGTTATTGCCAAAACCAGAGCGCTTAAGCCAAAATTCGACGACAGCTACATTGTCGAAATTTATGACTATCTTGAGCAAGACAGTCTGTTAAATGAGCTTCCCGTCAAATCTGTTGATGACCCATCCCCCTGACAGTATCAGCCGCGCGGCTGATATTTATCGGTTGAGCCAGTTTCTTAGTGGCGGGGCGGGTCTGTCGGCGGGCACTGGCATCCCGACCCATCGTGGAGTAGACGAACTGTAGCTGCGATGGGAAGCTGAAGCTGGACACTGTGATGCTCGGCGAATCGATCTGGCGCGACGTTGCCCTCGCCGGCAAGGCCGGCGCCATAATGCCCCAACTGCTGCATTCGATATAATTGTCTCCGGGATGCATATACCCACAGTCCTGCCCGCACTGATACGGAGCAGCCATCCATGACGTTCGTGCCGGCTCAATTCGGTCTGGGCGACCAGCCCTGGGTGGACCCTATGGTCGCCGTTGCGATTGTGCTTGTCTCCGCAGCGGTGGCTGCCCTGGTGCACCTGGCTGTGTTTCCCGTGATCATGCGGCTGGCCCACCGAACTCCCACCGAGCTGGACGGAATTCTGATCCAGGCTGTCCGCTGGCCGCTGAACGTCGGCATACTGGTGCTGGGCATATATCTGGGCCTGACTGTCGGGCTTGACCTTCCCTCCGGCGTCCAGGGTTTTATAGACATCACCGGCCAGGCCACGGGAGCGCTGCTGGTGGTCGTCCTGTTCGGGCGGCTGGTCTCGCGGGGGATGGACTGGGCTATCGAAGAGCAGGACAAGAAGCCTCGCAGCGCTGTAGACACGCGCTTGCTGCTCATGCTGCGGCGGGTTCTGGTGGCTTTGATCTACTCCCTGGGTCTGCTGCTGGTGATAAACACGCTGGGCATTCCCATCAGCCCGCTCATCGCCGGCCTCGGGCTGGGCGGCGTGGCGGTGGCGCTGGCCATCCAGCCGACGCTCTCCAACCTGTTCGCGGGAACCTACGTGATGACCGAAGGCGTGGTGTCGCCCGGCGACTACATCGAGATGGAGGGCGGCATAGCCGGCTATGTGGTGGAGGTAGGCTGGCGCAGCACTCGCCTGCGCACCTGGAGCAACACGCTGGTGGTGGTTCCCAACGCCCGCTTCGCCGAGACCATCATCACCAACTACTACGAACCTTCCCCGCCGGTCAACGTTTACCTGACCTGCGGCGTCAGCTACTCCAGCGACCTGGTCAAAGTCGAGGCCGTGTGCATGGACGTGATGACCCGCGTGCTGGATAACAGCCCCTACGGAGTCAAGGAATATGGAGCCTACTTCGGGTTCGAGAATTTTGGGGAATCCAACGTGGACTTCTGGCTGTTCGTCCAGGCGCAGGACCGGCTGGCCAGCTTCGAATTGCGCTCGGCGCTGATTCGCGAGCTGCACCGCCGGTTCGACGAGGAAGAGATCGTAATCAACTACCCGGTGCGCGCCATCCAGCTCCCCAACGGCGCAGCGTCTCCGCCCGAGGGCCGCCCCGCCGTGCCGGGAGCAGCCTTCCTTCGCCGCCCTCCCCCTGCCGATACGCCCAATCCAGGCGCTCCAGGCACGGACGGGCCCGACGGCCCGGGCTAGTCCGCAGGGCCTCCGGCCAGGATTTCCGGCAATATCATGTACCGATCAACCCAGCCAATGGGGTTCTGCGCAAATGACGATTCGCCAATGGCCCGGTCTATAGCCGATACAGGCCAATACTGCAGCCCGATGAAAATCACGGACAGCAGGACACATCCGAACAGAGCTCCGGAAACAATGCCGCCGGCCCTGTTGATCAGTGCGCCTGTGGGAAAGAGCGTCCACAATAACGAGACGATTTTGAGGGGGCCGGAAATTGACCGTGTGACGATGGCTCCCAGCAGCAGGAAAGCTGCGAGTATAAGGAAATAACCCGCCGCTGCCTGCCCGCTTTCGGTGTCGATGAACCCTAATATGGCCGACCCTATGATGTATCCCAGGCCGCCTGCCACCCCCATGCCGGCAAAGAGAAAGGACAATGGCAGCCACATTAAAATCAGCCCGGACCTCAGGCCCCAAAGCGCGGCGCCCGCCCAGCCGGCCAACGACAACACATCTACCCAATTCACGCCTCAAGTCTAGCACGCTGGCAACGAGAATATCTCACGCAGCAGCCCGGATTCGTAACATCGGGCCGGTTACTGCCGCTGTTCCAGGAAAGTGGAAACGCCAACCAGCGCCGCCAGGTACAACAGCGCAAAGGCATAGGCTCCTATCACGTCGCTGGGCCAGTGAACGCCCAGGTAGACGCGCGATACGCCCACCGCGAGAATAAGCAAAACCAGCACGGCCTGCACCGACCTCCGGAGAATGGGCCGGCCAGCCAGGAAGGCCGCTCTCTCCAGCAGGATAATGAGCGCGCCGAAGAACGCAGCCGCAAATACGGCGTGACCGCTGGGAAAGGAATGCCCGGTTTCCTCAACCAGGGCCAATGCCGGGTTGGGCCGGGGCCGGGCCGCCAGCTCTTTCAGGCCCAGATTGATCACCGGCGCCGCGAGGGCTGCGATCAGGAAAGTGGAATATCCCCACCGGCGGGTTCCCAGCGCACCCGCTATTACTGCGACGGCTATCCACGGGATGCCAATCCCCAACCCGGCTCCGCCTTTCCCGATGCCGGAAACGATGGCAGCCGCCCAGTCTATATCCGGCAGCCCGCCGTCCCGCAGAGATCGCAGCTCCAGCAGAGCCCACTCATCGCCGGGAAACGTGTCGAAGGCGCGGGCCAGGGCCATGACCGACGCCATGAGCGCAGCCCCCAACAGGATCAGAACTGCCCTAAATGTCACAGAACGCTCCCGCGCCGCAAAATCCGCCATCATATTAACTGGCGCGCTTCCGTCGTTCCCGACCGTCCGGCGGCGAATCGCCGGTGATATAATCCGGCCTATGATCCGGACAATCGCCATCGACGGACCGGCAGCTTCGGGCAAGACGGCCGTAGGCCGGGAACTGGCCCGAAGGCTGGACTGGTGGTGCCTGGACACCGGGATTATGTATCGGGCCGTGACCTGGCTGGCCCTGGAGCGGGGCGTTTCCGCCGATGACGCCCACAGTCTGGGCGACCTCGCCGGGGCGGTGCGGGTGCAGCCGGTGTCGAAAAACGGCGATTCGATCGAGGTGGCGGGCCGCCTCGTGGGCGCGGAACTCCGGGAACCCCG
Source organism: Dehalococcoidia bacterium (assembly GCA_965115955.1). Classification (GTDB taxonomy): domain Bacteria; phylum Chloroflexota; class Dehalococcoidia; order Lucifugimonadales; family UBA3495; genus VXOI01. The sequence continues at coordinate 1,507,852 of OZ220473.1, forward strand.
CGTTGACAACAGCGTCTCCAACGTCTCTCGTCACCCCTCGGTGCGCCGGGCTCTGGTCGAACTGCAACGCAGCTACGCCAGGGAGATAGCGCCGGACAGCAACGGCGCGAGCCCGGACGAAGGCGGGCAGGGCATTGTGATGATTGGCCGGGACATCGGCACCGTAGTGCTTCCGGACGCAGGGCTGAAAGTATACTTGACCGCCCCGGCAGAACAGCGCGCCCTGCGCCGATGGCGGGAGATGCAGGGGCGGGGGCAGGCTTCCGACGCGGAAGCAGTACAGCGAGAGATCGAGGAGCGGGATTCGATAGACTCCTCCCGCGAAGAGTCGCCGATGCTGCCGGCATGGGACGCCTGGCAGCTCGACACCGGGGATCTCTCCGTGGACGGAGCGGTGGATGCTATCCTGCGGCGGATGGGTGGATGCTGACGTCGAAGGAAAACGCCACCCTGCTCTATCGCCTGGGCAGGCCCCTTGCCCGTTTCTGCTTCGGCTCCTTCGGGCGTATGGAGGTGACCGGCGAGGAGAATGTGCCGCCCCACGGGCCGGTGATACTGGTCTGCAACCATCTGGCGTTCACCGACCCGCCTCTGCTGGTGGCGGCCGTCCCCCGGCCGCTGCACTTCATGGGCAAGCGGGAACTGTTCGGCAACCCCCTGGGCAGATTCATCATGCGCGGCTTCCACGTATTCCCCTACAACCGGGGCAGGCCCAGCGCCGAGACGCTGCGAACGCTGCTGGGTCTGCTGGAGCAGGATAGGGTGGTAGTGGTCTTTCCCGAGGGGACGCGCAGCAAGAGCCACAAGCTGCAGGAGGCGCAATTGGGGGTGGTCTACCTGGCGATGAAATCTCAGGCGCCCATCCTGCCTGTCGGCGTAACCGGCACCCAGAACCTGAAGGCGTGGCGTATGCCCATGCCGCTGTGCCGCCTTGCGGCCAGCATCGGCCCGCCCTTCACCCTGCCGGTCGTGGAGGGCCGCGCACCGCGTCCGGTCATGGAGAATATGCTCAGAATGATCATGGAGCGGGTGGCAATGCAGTTGCCTCCGCAGCATCGCGGCGTCTACGACCCGGCTGGAGGCCGGCGAGCGGGAAATCCGCCGGCTGAAGACCGGACTGCTGGAAATCCGATGGGAAAAAACCCGGAAGAAAATCCGGAAGTTTGGAGCGGGTAAATGCAGCAGGCATCCAGATTCGGCATATACCTCAACGATGCGGAGAAGAAAGTAGTGCGCATCAACTCCCCCTACTGGTTCCCGGAAGAACCTGACTGGATATTCGTCACCCCGGAGGTCAACGCCACCCTGCTGAGCATACGCGAGACGGCCCGGGAGCAGGGATTGAGCGCCGACGCCGATGCGCTGACCTGGGGAACCATTCCCATGCGCGAAGGGGAGCAGTAAAAGAGGCGCCTCGCGCGCATAGCGAAGGGCCTCTTGATATTCCCTGACGAGATCTGAGAAGAGCGTCCGCCGCTAGATCAGCCGCTCAGCGTCCGCGATATAGACGGTGGTCTCCCTGATGCGCCGCCCAGTCTGATCGTTGCAGATTCCGTCGTAGAAGCAGGCTCCGTGAAGCTGACCGATACGGCTGTAGTAGCGGCCCACCAATGGCTTGACCCTGCTGTCCCGGCCGGCCAGTCGGTCGAGCTCGTCAGTTGTTCGCGCCGTTGCGACCGGCTCCTCGCCGTTGCGGGCCAGGATCAGGGCATCGGTAGCCCTTTTAGTGGCGCACCAGGCCTTTTCCGCCGCGTCGCGGATGTCTCCCACCGCCAAACGCTCCAGCGCCTCTCTGTGAATCGCTCTTGCGTCGTCAAGTATTTCCCGTACTCTGCTGGTCGTTACCAATTTGCTCACCTCGCCGCCGCAAGATTGACAACTACATTGTAGCGCATGGACGCCATGCCGCAAGGGAAGCCCATTCACGTCACGGCGCGATTCCGGGGCCGGCGGATGTCAGACTTTCTCCGCTGGTCTTCCGCCGCCCTGACAGACTGCGCAGGGGGCGGATGCGCGAAACCCGCCCATCTGCCGGCAGGGTCAGGAAGGGCGGGTTTCACGATATGCCGGATTACTCGAAGGGAGACCAGTCAGCCCTTGAAAGCGGGCATCACTTCCTCGGCGAAGATGCTGAGCTGGTCCTTGAACACCTCCAGCGGCATACCCATCACCGAGCCGATGTTGACCCGCTCGGCGCCGGGATATTTCTCTTCAGCCTTCTTCAGGGCCTCGACCGCCGCATCAGGCGAGCCGCAGATCCAGCCGCCGCCCTCGACGGCTTCTTCCAGAGAGGGCAGCTTGACGCCGCCGCGCCCGCCGACGGCCACTGCGTCTATCTGCTCCTGACTGAGCGCCATCAGGCCCAGGGGCGCGGCGAATTTCATTGCCTCCTCAAAGTATGGCCTGGCCTTCTCGATGGCCTTTTCCTTCGACTCGGCAAGGAACATCCGGAACCCGAGGGCCGTGTTCTCGCCCAGTTGCGTTTCGCGTCCAGCGTCCAGTTGCGCCTGCTGGTACATACGCATCCGCTCGCCCAGGGTGGGCTCGGGCGTGTTGGCCAGCAAGGGCTTGATGCCCATCCTGGCCATGAATTCGACCCCGCGCGGGTTGCCGCTGACCAGGGGCTGCCAGATTTCCACCGGGCGGTTCAGGGGGCGCGGCACCAGGGTCAGCTTCTCCAGTTCGTAGCCCCGATACGGCACGCGGGCAGGTATCTTGAAGTGCTTGCCCTCGTGGGAGAAAGAGTCTTCATTGAAGGCCTTGACCATTACTTCGATCTGCTCTTCGAACAGCTCGCGGTTGGCGTTGGAATCGAGCATGGGCGAACCGAAGGTCTCGACCTCGCGGGTATGGTAGCCCCGGCCCACGCCGAAGATGATCCGCCCTTTAGACAGAATATCGGCCATGGCGAAGTCCTCGGCCAGCCGCAGCGGGTGCCACATGGGGGTGATGTTGAAGCCGCAGCCATACTTGAGCCGCCCGGTCTGCGTCGCCAGGTACAGCCCCAGCATCAGGAGGTTGGGGATGCCCTCGTACCCCTCGGGCTGGAAGTGATGCTCGGCCATCCAGAATTCGTCGTAGCCGCTGGCCTCCAGGTGCCTGGCGATTTCCAGGGCCCAGTCGTAAGTCTCGGCCAGTTTCTCGTTGGAATACCAGCGGTCGTTGGCCGGCGTTCCCTTGAAGCCCAGGTTGTCGTCGACCACGTGTCCGGCGTAGGAAGCGGAGAAATTCTTGAACATAGCTACTCTCTAGCGTAAAAATTGGGGCTGGGCAATGGCGCAACCGCGTCAGACCTGAATGCGAAACGAAACCCCGCAAAGGAACCTGTCCCGATTACAAAAGCCGCTGCATCATCTCATGCTGCGATTCCCGCGGATTTCGGGCGCGGCAGGCTCGATTCAGGTCGCCCTGGTACACAGGAACCAGTTGCGTTCAGGAGAAATCCAGCTCCCGCACCATATCTCTGAAGCTTATCACCATTCGACGGATTTCTCTCGGATTCTCATCAATGAGCTTCTTCAGGTCCCTTTCGGTAGATGCGACGGCGTCCCTGCTCGGCAATGATGCGAACCAGACCAGTTTCGGGTCTTTTTTAGATGTAGACGGCACCAGCCCGTCGCAGTGCTCCGACAACCGCTCCCTGAGTTCCCGGGTCTGCCCGGCATAGAAGCTCCCGTCGTTGAGCTTCAGGATGTATACGAAAAACCGATCCGCCGCGGCATCGCCCGCCCGCCAGGACGGTGAAGATTCCTTGCGGTACTGGGCCTGATTCTGCCCTTGAGCCGTCGAGGGGTTCCGCTTTTTGTTGCGGTAACACCTGAAACAAAATTCATACTGAGCGTCTTTGTACTTACCGCACTCTGAGCATTTGTTGATGAGGCCATCTTTCTGATCATTGTAGTGCTCTCGGCACAGGAAGTGCCCCTGCCTGACCTGGACGCCGCATTCCCAGAACTCGCACACACCGCTCTGATAACCGGCGGGACTTCCAGAGGGGGATTGCCTCCGCTGCTGCATAACCTACTCCCGCACCTGCGACGGCGCTGGGTTGTAGAGCTCCAGGCCGATGGTAGCGGGAAAGACGCGAGCCAGCTCCTCCACCGTCCACTTGCCGTCCTTCTGGATGGTCTTGACCGGCTCCGGCTGGTTAAGCAGGTTCACAAGGCCCTCGGTTACGTGAAAGACCTGCCCGTTGACGTGCTGGGCGTCGTCAGACGCCAGCCAGGTTACCATAGGGGCAATGTCGTCGGCCTCGCCGCGCAGGGTGACGCTGGCGCCGGTGCCGATGCCCCGGGCGGCGCGAAGTTCGCGTGCTTCGTCGGGGATGCTGGTGGTCATACGAGTGGCGGCGCTGGGCGAGATGGAGTTGGCGGTAACGCCGTAGCGGCCCAGGTCGCGGGCGACGACGCGGGTGAAGCCGGCGATGCCGTCTTTAGCCGCGCCGTAGTTGGCCTGCCCGGAGTTGCCGTATAGCCCGGAGGTGGAACTGAAGGTGATGATGCGCCCGGAACGCTGCTGCCGGAACAGCACGGAGGCGTTCTTGACCACCGAAAAGGTGCCCTTCAGGTGGACGGCAATAACGTCGTCCCACTCCTGCTCGGTCATGTTGAAGATCATCCGGTCGCGCAGGATGCCTGCCACGGTGACCACGATGTCCAGCTTTCCGTAGTTGTCCAGAGCGGTTTGGACTATTTTCTCGCCGCCCTCCATGCTGGCGACGTTCTCGGTGCAGGCGACAGCGTCTCCGCCGGCTTCCCGGATTTCGGAGACCACCATCTCGGCGACGGAGACATCGGCGCCGGAGCCGTCCACGTTGACGCCCAGATCGCAGACCACTACCCTGGCGCCCTCTTCGGCCATCAGGCGGGCCACACCGCGCCCGATGCCGCGCCCGGCGCCAGTTACGATTGCCACTTTGTCTTGCAGCAGGTTTGCCATTCCTTTGCCCCTGTATATTGTAATCTTCGTTTACGCTGTGCGCCGCCAGAGCAGCGTCACCGTCAGGTCGGCTCTCGCCCCCTTGATAGGCAAGGTGCTGAGACGGAGCTGCCCATCGCCGGTGAACTCGAACTTCCGAATCTGCCGTTCTCCAGTCCAGTTTGGGAAAAAGCTTCCCTCAACCCTGTGGATCATCAGCCCCTCGGCCTCATCCACATTGTAGCTGCCGTAGTAGGCCACATAGCCCTCAAAAGCGGCCCGAACCTCGGCGTCGCTGCCCTTGAGCAGATTGCCTGAGGCGAACTCCGGGCGCCCCCGGGCCATAATCTGGCCCGAGAATCTGCCCGCGCCGTCATACATCAGCAACCCGCCGGGTTCGTCGCCGTAGGGTTGGGTGATGCGCCCATCCGACCACTGCCCCTCGCAGGCCTCCAGCCGCCACGTTCCGATGAACCTTTCTGCCGCCAATCTGCTATCCATTCTGCCTAGTCGGGAAGCCTTTGCAGAATCGCTATCCCCAGTCCTATAAGCCCGCCGCCCCAGGCGGAAACGACGGCGAGGCCGGCGATGAACAAGTTGCGGGCATCCCTGCGCGCCGCCTCTACCATTTCCCGCGACTCTCTGCGCGCCAGTTCGTTTGCCTCCCGCGCTTCCTGGCGGGCAGCTTCGTTCATATCCCGCGCTTCCTGGCGAACGGCTTCTACCAAGTTAAGCACTTGGTCAATACGCGACAGGACTATCGCCGACTGCTGGGTGTTGGCTTCCTGAATTGCCTCCAGCCGGGTTATGCGCTCTTCAGGCGTAACCATTCTGGCCTCCTGACGCCGGGCGGCCTACCCCCGTGGGCGCCCTGGCGGAGCCGGGTTGACGATGCCCTGGGTCAGCGCGTCGCGGGCCAGGGGCGCCAGCGTATCCAGTTCCCACCGGCCCGACGGCTCGTAGACGGAGCGCTCCGGGCGCGGCTGGGACATCAGCGATAGAGAAGCTGCCCGCGCTGTCATGCATCAGCAGCCGGCCTGGTTCGTCGCCGTAGGGTTGGGTGATGCGCCCATCGGACCACTGCCCCTCGCAGGCCTCCAGCCGCCACGTTCCGGTGAAACTGTCTGCCGCCAATCTGCTCTCCGCTCTGCCTAGTCGGGAAGCCTTTGCAGAATCGCTATCCCCAGTCCTATAAGCCCGCCGCCCCAGGCGGAAACGACGGCAAGGCCGGCGATGAACAAGTTGCGGGCATCCCTGCGCGCCGCCTCTACCATTTCCCGCGACTCTCTGCGCGCCAGTTCGTTTGCCTCCCGCGCTTCCTGGCGGGCAGCTTCGTTCATATCCCGCGCTTCCTGGCGAACGGCTTCGTTCATATCCCGCGCTTCCTGGCGAACGGCTTCGTTCATATCCCGCGCTTCCTGGCGGACGGCTTCTACCAAGTTAAGCACTTGGTCAATACGCGACAGGACTATCGCCGACTGCTGGGTGTTGGCTTCCTGAATTGCCTCCAGCCGGGTTATGCGCTCTTCAGGCGTAACCATTCTGGCCTCCTGACGCCGGGCGGCCTACCCTCGTGGGGGCGCTGGCGGAGCCGGGTTGACGATGCCCTGGGTCAGCGCGTCGTGGGCCAGGGGCGCCAGCGTATCCAGTTCCCACCGGCCCGACGGCTCGTAGACGGAGCGCTCCGGGCGCGGCTGGGACATCAGCGATAGAGAAGCTGCCCGCGCTGTCATGCATCAGCAGCCGGCCGGGTTCGTCGCCGTAGGGTTGGGTGATGCGCCTATCGGACCGCTGCCCCTCGCAGGCCTCCAGCCGCCACGTTCCGGTGAACCTGTCTGCCGTCAATCTGCTCTCCGCTCTGCCTAGTCGGGAAGCCTTTGCAGAATCGCTATCCCCAGTCCTATAAGCCCGCCGCCCCAGGCGGAAACGACGGCAAGGCCGGCGATGAACAAGTTGCGGGCATCCTTGCGCGCCGCCTCTACCATTTCCCGCGACTCTCTACGCGCCAGTTCGTTTGCCTCCCGCGCTTCCTGGCGGGCAGCTTCGTTCATATCCCGCGCTTCCTGGCGAGCAGCTTCGTTCATATCCCGCGCTTCCTGGCGGACGGCTTCTACCAGGTTAAGCGCTTGGTCAATACGCGACAGGACTATCGCCAACTGCTGGGTGTTGGCTTCCTGAATTGCCTCCAGCCGGGTTATGCGCTCTTCAGGCGTAACCATTCTGGCCTCCTGACGCCGGGCGGCCTACCCCCGTGGGGGTGCTGGCGGGGCCGGGTTGATGATGCCCTGGGTCAGCGCGTCGCGGGCCAGAGGCGCCAGCGTATCCAGTTCCCACCGGCCCGACGGCTCGTAGATGGAGCACTCCGGTCGCGGTTGGGACATCAGCGATACGGTGTCGCCGTATACCAGGAATGTCTGGCCGTTAACGTTGGCGGCGTAATCGCTGGCCAGGTAGCACACGAAGGGCGCAATATGGGTGGGGTCGAGCTCGGTAAGCATCTCCTCGCCGGCGATGGGAGCGACGCCGCTGCGCGCCCGTATCTCGGAGGCGTTGTCGGGGATGTCGCCAATCATGCGGGTGTTCGCCCGGGGAGCGATGGCGTTGGCGGTTACTCCATAACGGCCCATGTCCTTGGCCACGACTTTGGTGAACCCGGCGATGCCCGACTTGGCCGCGCCGTAGTTGGCCTGTCCGGAGTTGCCGATCAGCCCCGACTCGGAACTGAAGGTGATGATCCGCCCGGAACGCTGCTGCCGGAACAGAATGCAGGCATGCTTGACCACCGTGAAGGTGCCCTTGAGGTGGACGGCGATAACGTCGTCCCATTCCTGCTCGGACATGTTGAAGATCATGCGGTCGCGCAGGATGCCGGCGCAGGTTACGACAACGTCCAGCCTGCCGAAGTTGTCGATGGCGGTCTGGATGATCCGCTCGCCGCCTTCCATGCTGGTTACCGACTCCATGCAGGGTACAGCCTCGCCGCCGACTGCCCGGATTTCTTCGGCCACCTGCTCGGCTATCGAATGATCCTGCCCGGTGCCGTCCACATTCACGCCCGGGTCTGCTACGACCACCTTCGCGCCTTCCGCCGCCATCTCCAGCGCAACGCCGCGGCCGATGCCGCGCCCTGCCCCGGTAACGACTGCCACCTTGTCCAACAGTGAATCAACCAACGTTTTCCCTCTGAAATTCTGAATAATGCTGCTGTGTATCCCGATGCGTCAGGCGATCGCCGTCGGATCAGTTCAGACCGCCCTGACCCGGCCGGCCTTCGGATTCCCTCTGACTTTCTTGTAGCAGCTCTCGGTAACCGCCCTGGCGTACATGGGGCGGCGGCTGATCCTGCTCGGCGGGCGAATCAAACGCCGTTGGGTCTGTGGTCTGCGGTGGCCAATAGGCAGGGGGAGCCTGATAGTCCGGGGGCGGGGCAATCTGCGGGGCCTGCGGCTGCTGATACCACTGGCCTGCTGGCTGTTGCTGCACAATTACTTCCGTAGTCCGGCGTCTCGACATGAACCAGGCTACTATGCCAACGAGACCGATGATGAATAACAGCAGGGCTAACCAGAAAATTATTGCCGCTGTGTTGTCATCCATCCCTGTTCCTCATCTTGCGGACTGGATTTGTATCTCCCTGCGGGGATCAGCTCCTGGGGAGTGAATCATCCAACGCCTTTCCTCTGAAACCTTGAATAATGCTGCTGTGTATCCCGATGCGTCTCCGATGCGTCAGGCGATCGCCATCAGGATCAGTGCAGACCGCCCTAGCCCGGCGGCCTTCGGCTCTGTTCGGCTTTCCTGTAGCAGCATCCCCCCGAAACTGCCCCCATGCCAGGCAAGGGGCGGGGGCTGCCCGGCGGACGCATCAGGCGCTGGGGAGGGGCGACATGGGCAGGGAAACGGTGGCGCGCCCTGGCGTAGTGCGCTGGCCGGCCTCGTTCTCCAGCCAGATCTCGCAGTCCACCAGGTATTCACCATCTCTCTCATACTTTCTGGTCACCACTCCCCGGGCAGTGATGGGGCGGCCTGGAATGTCCATGCCCCGATACTGGCAGGATAGCCGGCGCAGAGTGCCCTGCGGGCCCATCCAGTCAGTCACCAGCGTCCCTAGAAAGGCGTTCTTGAGCGCGCCGTGAATGATGATGTCCTCTAACCCCGTGCCTTGGGCGAAGTCCTTGTCGTAGTGAATCTGGTAGTAATCGCCGGAAGCGCCCGCGTATTTCACCAGTTGCTGGCTCGATGGGTTACGCACCACCGGCCCCAGCTCCCAGCCCTCGTTTACTTCGTCCCACGTTATTTGTGCGGCCATAGTCGAACCTCCGGCATTCAGGCGGATGATTCCTTTTGCGAAATTATACTGCATCCCCGAGTCTGCGCCGGGGTTGTTGCCCTCGGGTTTGACGCCTCTCGCTGCGTAAGGCGCGGATTCAGTACCGGATGGACGTGCTGGTTTGTGTTGCCGCCACCTGCCCGAACTGATTGGTGTAGGTAACGACGATAGTCTGTATCAGCATCAGGCCGATGCTGCCGTTTCGCTCGTTGATGTCTTCGATACGGGAAACGGCGGTGATGCGATCTCCGGGGCGAACAGGCACAAAGTATTCCCAGTCGCTGCCGCCGTCCAGCAGCCGGTCAAAAGGCGCATCGAAGGGCAATTCAGGTCGGGCCGGCGCCGCTGAGCGGAGAAAGGTCGGCGGGGCTATCAGTCCGCCGTAGCGGGAATTCCGGGCGGCCAGTTCGTCGCTGTAAACAGGGTTATCGTCTCCGATAGCTTCGGCGAACTTGATGACTGCGCCCTTTTCTACCTCAAGAACCTGGGGGGCGCTCTCCTGCCCGATGGCCTGCTGGCGCATTTCCTCAGTCAAAAACGACGGCGCTGTAGACACATACCCCCCTTTAGGCGAAACGTCTGCCCCAACCTCGTTAAGGTTAACCTTGATAAATAACCCAAAGGGAATAATCCAAAGGGGCCATCCGGCAACTCAAATGACCCCGTTGACATTCCCTGTATCAAGCAGCGAGTCTACCTGCGGGCCAGTAGGGTGTCAAGAAGGACTCCGTCAAAGAGGCCGTCGCATCCCGCCGACAGCAGAGCAATGCCATCTGATATTTGTTGTGATATAGTCGCCTTGGCCAAGCAGAACTCCACGCATCACTTCCGCACAGCGGGGGCCTGATATGACTACTTCCAAGCCCATCTCCGCTCATGCTCCGGACATCATCCGATTCCCCGATGCCCGGCCTTGTGATTTGGATATGACCACCTACTATCACGTGAACTTCCCAGCCTACCCGTCGGCCCTGGCCGACCATTTGGGAAACCTGGACACCACCGTAATCATCAGCGAGATAGCGGCGGGGCTGCGGGCCACCGAGAGCTACAGGGGCATCCTGTTCCCCGACCTGCTCATCGCTTTCGACGCCAACCCGGCCGCCGCCCAGGCTCGCAACGGATACCTTGTCCCGGAGCAGGGCAAACCTCCCGACTTCGTGCTGGAAGTGGCATCCGAAAGCACTGCCCTCCGCGACGAAACCGTCAAGCGCAATGCCTATGCCAACATGGGTGTCCGCGAGTACTGGCGCTTCGACCACAGCGGAGAATTCTATCGAACTCCGCTGTCCGGCGATGTGTTGGTGGACGGGCAGTACCAGCCTGTCGCCATTCACCGGACGGAGGAAGGGCATTACCGAGGCCACAGCAGCGCGCTGGGGCTGGATCTGTGCTGGGAAGCAGGCCAACTGCGTTACTGGGATCCGGTAGGGCAAAGCTACCTGACCTCTGGCCTGGAGGAACGCGTCGCACGCCGCGAAGCCGAGGCCGCACGCCGCGAAGCCGAGGCCGCACGCCGCGAAGCCGAAGCCGCACTCCGTGAAGCCGAGGCCGCACGCGACGAAGCCGAAGCTCGGGCCCGCCGACTGAAGGAGGAGCTGCGCCGTCGGGGAAACTCCTAGCAGTGGACGGGCGGCCGTTGCTCCCTACTGCCCCAGGCCCCGCTGGAGTCCCCGCAGATAGCTTGCCTGCCCTCCATGCTGGTTGACTTCCCACACCAGCATACGGAACATGGTCGCCAGCGTGATTTCGTTTCCTTGCCGGTCGATCATTGTGGCGGTGGTCAGCGACTCGTCATTATGCTCGCCAAGGAAGCCCAGCAGATTGTCGCGGGCGGCGACGGCGTACCCCACCAACAGGTCCCTGTCCGGGCATCGCCAGTTGTTCAGGTCGTCGACAGAGTAGCCGAACCCCACATCCATCGCCTCCGGCTTCATCCCCATTCGTCCGGCCCATTCGCGCTCGTAAAGCTGCGGCTGCCGGCGGACCAGAGACTGTATCCACATGTCCAGAGCGCGCCCGTAGTGCCAGACCGCGAAGCCGATGGAATGGCAGTGCTCGCCGGGGCGGAACTCGATTTCTTCCTGGGTAAGCCCGTCCAGGTAGCGCTCCATCCATTCCCAGTTGACCTCGAAAGACTCGCGAATGAATTCGTGCAGGGCCATTGTCCTACCTCCCGACAGCGGATCCGATAGTGGGGCCTGGAGGCGGTATTTTAACCCATGGGGCCAGGGTTTCCGATACGCTGCGCCCTTTCCCGGCCAGCCGCCGCATCAGCGGAGACTGGGCTTCAGCAGGATCAGGGTTAAGGAAGGGCAGGCTTCCTTATGCTAAAATTCAGGCGGGAAATTCCTTTCCGAGAAATCCTTTTCAGGGAGGAGCGCTTTGCAGTTCGGTTTCTACCTGCCTAACAGCGGCGAGGGAGCGCAGCCCGATACCCTGGCCAGTATAGCCCGGCTGGGCGACCGACTGGGCTTCTACTGCATGGTCGCGCCCGACCACATCCTGATGCCCCGCCAGGTTGATTCAGTCTACCCTTACAGCGTCACCGGCAACATCCTGGCCGGAGGCAACTCCGGCGCGGGCGAGTGGCCGGAGCAGATTACAACCCTGGCCTATCTCGCCGGCGTGACCAGCAACATCCGGCTGGTTACCAGCGTGATGATCGTGCCCTACCGCAACCCTCTGCTCTGCGCCAAGATGCTGGCCACGCTGGATATGCTGTCCAAGGGCCGCCTCATCGTGGGCGCGGGCGTTGGCTGGATGGAAGAGGAGTTTCAACTGCTGGACGCGCCGCCCTTCAACGAGCGGGGGGCGGCCACCGACGAGTATCTGCGGGCCTTCATCGAGCTGTGGACCGCCGACAATCCCAGCTTCGACGGAAAGTATGTGAAGTTCTCCGACATAGTGTTCCTGCCGAAACCAGCGCAGTCGCCCCATCCGCCCATCTGGATCGGAGGGCAGAGCCGGGCCGCTGTGCGCCGCGCCGCCCGGCTGGGCAGCGCCTGGCACCCAGTGGGGGCCATCCCCGCCGCACCGATGGAGCCGGAAGAAGTGGCCGGGAACGTTGCCTACCTGAAGCGCCATGCCGAGCGCGCCGGCCGCGACCCCTCGGAAATCCAGGTCTCGATGAAGGCGCCGCTGTACGACGCCGGCAGCGAAGCGGGGGGGCGTCGCCGCTTCTCCGGCTCGCCGGATGCGGTGTTGCAGGACGTCCACGCCTACGCCGAAGTTGGCGTTACACACCTGATATTCGACTTTCGCAGCCCCAGGCACGCCGAGACCGAGGAGCGAATGTCCCGCTTCGCCGAAGATGTGATGGCAGAAGCGTAACTGGCCTTTCCCGGAACCGGGCTTTTCCCGGAACCGGGCTTTTCCCGGAACCGGGCCGGGGCAGATGCACAGATCAGGAGGGAAAACGTTGGAAACATTGGACGACCGCTTTAATCGAGGCCAGGAAGTGCGAAAGCGAATGGCCGGCGGGAACCAGAGCCACTACTCATTGCCGGGAATAGACCAGCTTGCGCCAGACTTGAAGCGCATCATTGACGAAGCTCTCTGGGGCTCCGTCTGGACCAGGCCGGGGCTGGACATGGAGCGCCGCTGCATGTGCACTGTAGCGGCTCTGACCGCGCTGGGCCAGATGCCCTTGCTGCGCCGCAACATCGAGCGCTCCCTGAATCTGGGAGTTACCCCAGACCAGATAGTTGAGGTCGTGATACAGATGACCTTCCTGGTGGGCATCCCTTCGGTTGAATCCGCCATGAAGCTGACCAAGGATATATTCGAGGAACAGGGCATCGAGTACGCTCCCACATACGCTTACGACACGACCCGCACCGTGGAGGAGCTGCATCAGAGCGGGCTGAGAATCTATGACGAGCAGATGGGGGAGCCGCCGCTCTACCCGGTGGACGATCCCGATTCGGTGGAGATGGAGGTCCAGAAGCTGATCGAGGAGTACCACTGGGGCGCCATTCACGCCCGCCCGGGCCTGGACGCCAAGAGCCGCGCCTTGTGCAGCCTCTCCGCCATGACTGTGCAGGGCCAGTACGACCGCCAGATCCGGCGGCTGATCGAAGGGGCGCTGCACGTGGGCGCGTCGCCCCGGGAGATAATGGAAGTCTTCCTGCAACTGGTCCTATACGGCAGCTATACCAACTCCCGCACGGCCATGCGGGTGGCCCGCTCGGTGTTCGTGGAGCAGGCCCTGCTCCACGCGCCGGCAGACTGATCCGAATCTTGTTAGCCGGGAGCAGCCCCCAACAGAGCCGCAATGACGGCCCGGACGGAACCGGAGGCGATATGATACTCCGCCTGGACGACGGAACCGAACTGTTCTACACGGTGGACGACTTCACTGACCCGTGGACCAAGCCTGAAACGGTGCTGATGCACCACGGGATGGCAAAGAATCACAGGATGTGGTTCGGCTGGGTACCCGCCATCGCCCGGCATTACCGGGTCGTCCGCTTCGATATGCGGGGCATGGGGCAGTCCAGCGTGCCGGAACCCGGCTATCCGTGGACGCTGGACAACTTCACCAACGACCTGGAACAGGTTGTGGACAGAATAGGGCTGGAACGGTTCCACCTTATCGGCGAAACAGTGGGCGGCTCCATCTCGATGAACTATTCGACCCGCCACCAGGAGCGGTTGCTATCGCTAACCGTCTGCACTTCGCCCACCAGCTTCGATTCCCACCACCGGGAAAGCGCCGACCTCATCGAGCGGGAGGGCATCGAAGCATGGGTAGACGCCTCTATCGGGCGGAGGCTGGACCCCGACCTGGCGCCGCCGGAGTACATCCGTTGGTACGCCGACCAGATGAAGGCTACGCCGGCTCACGTAGTGCAGGGCTTCCAGTCCAACGCCGGGGGCGACCTTGGGCCGGCGTTGAGAAACGTGCAGACTCCGGTATTGGTGCTGGCGGCGGCGAGCCTGCGCGAGGAAGTGCTGGGCGACTTTCGCGGCGCCGCCGATCTGTTCCCCAATGGCAAGCGGGTGGTGTTCCCCGGCGTCACCGGCTTCGTGCAGCACATCCTCCCCACCGCCTGCGCCCGGGTCTGGCTCGACTGGGTGCGGTCCCTCTAGCTCGTGGTCTTCCGGGGCCGCCGGGGGCGCAGGGCCCGTCGCGGCCGAATGGCCGCGGTACTGCTGACCGGGATGCTGCTGCGACGCCGACAGCGGCCGCTGGGCTACAGCCTGATTCTACTGCGCCTGCTCTCGGGACGGGACCCCGAGACCGGCAACAGATGGGTCTGGCGCGACCCTGGATTCGCCAGGAATCCGTGGGCTTTCGCAATTCAAGCCGGGCTGGCTACCCTGGTCATGCTGGCCATCCTTGCTTTCGTCCATTCCCTGTCTTCCGCCGCCCTTGCCGCCGGGCTGGCATCCAGCGTGGTCGGCATATTTATCGGCCCATCCAACCGCACGGCGAGCGTCCGGTCGGTGGTAGGCGGGCATGTATTGGCGCTGCTTCTGGGATCCGCGTTCTCAGCGGCTCTGTTTCTGGGCCCGGTGGAAGCTTTTCTGGCCGCCACATCGATCATGCTGAATCTGTCGCTGGCCGCCGCTGTGGGGTGCGCCATGCTGCTGATGGCGATCACCAACACCGAGCATCCGCCGGCGGCCGGCACCGCCCTGGGCATGGCCAGCAGGGAGTTCGACATTCTGATATTCCTCAGCATCATCGGGGCGGTGACGCTCCTGGCAGTGATGAAGCTGGCCATACGCCCCTACCTTCGGGATCTGACATAAGGAGCCGACGCCATGCCTGAAGCCCTCGCCCGCACCTACGCCCGGTTCGTGGCCGGGCTGGACTATCCCCAACTGCCCGCGCCGGCAGTGGACAAGCTGAAGGCGTCGCTGCTGCACGCCGCGTTCGTCTCGCTAATCGGAGCGCAGACTGCCCACGGCAAAGCAGCCATCGAGCTGGTCAAGGAGGAGGAAGCCAGCCCCGGCGGCGCCACGGTGCTGGCCGACGGCGCACGGGCCACCCGAAGCGGAGCGGCCTTCGCCAACAGCAAGCTGATGCACGCCACTAACCAGACCGACTCCTATCGGATGCTGATCCACCCCGGCCCCTGCATCATTCCGGCGGCGCTGGCTACCGCGGAACTGTCGGCAGCGAGCGGTAGGGAGCTGCTCACAGCCATAGCCGCAGGCTACGAGGTGGAGGCCCGCATCGCCGGCGACTTCATCCCCGCCACCCAGGCTCGGGGCTTTCGGTGCAGCCCGGTATACGGCACTCTGGGAGCGGCGGTAACCACCGCCAGGCTGCTGCGCCTGAACGAAGACCAGACGGTCACCGCGCTGGCCCTGGCCTGCACCTTCGCCGGCGGCACTACCGAGGGGCCGCGGGTGAGCGGGCGAGAGATGCTGTATCACGAACCCAACGCCACCCGCAGCGGCATCATGGCCGCGCTGCTGGCTCGCGAGAACCTGCGCGGCTCCGAGACTTGTCTGGAGGGCGACGCCGGCTTCTACAACGCCTTCGTCGGCAACAACCGCGGCGAGCTGCCTTACACATTCCCGTTTAACCCGCCGGGCGACGGCGGCCCCGGCGAGACCAGCCTCGCCGCAACCGTCGAAGGCCTGGGGCGCCGGTGGGAGCTGATGCACGTTACCCCGAAGATCTACCCCACAGCGGGCTACAACTGCCCGGTCATCGAGCTCACCTCCCGGATGCGCTCCGCCTGCGACATCGCGCCCGAAGACGTGGCAAGCATCACCGTGGAGATGAACTGGCTGGAAACGACCTATCCGTCGCCTGCCTTTCCCAACACCGACCGCCGGATGCCAGGCGTGGGCAGCACTCACTACTTCACGGCCTACACCTGGACTCACGGCAGCTACCCGCCCCTGCGCCAGCGCCTCGACCCTGGCCTCGGGGCGGCTTTCAACCCAGAGGCGGGCCGGGCGGCTTTCAACCCGGAGGCGGGCCGGGCGGCTTTCAACCCGGAGGCGGGCCGGGCGGCTTTCAACCCGGAGGCGGGCCGGGCGGCTTTCAATCCGGACGCAGGCCTCGACCGGCGGGTGATGGAGCTGCAAGAGCGCGTCGAAGTCATCGGGCAGCGGACGCGCGGCTCCTTCGCCCCGCGAATCACCGTCCGCACCCGCTCCGGCGACGAATTCGCCGACGAGTTCAGCGGCGACGAGCTGAAGTGGGATTTCGCCACCGAGGCCGCCCGCATCAGCCAGGTGTTCCCGCAGATGGATTGGCCCATCGCCAAGTTGGAAGGGCTGGTAACCGCCGTTGCCGCCATCGACAGCGCTCCGGACGTGACCGCGCTGCTGTCCTGCTGCGTGCCGGGGCGGCCGGCGGGTTCAGAAAATGCCTGACACCGGGCCGTAGACAACATCCGGGATTCCTTTTAGCTTTACTATGCCCGACTGACTCATTCACGGAGCAGGATGGATGCCGATGCCGAACTCCGCTGAAAACCCGCTTAAATTCGTCGAACGGCGCCCTGACGCCGCAGCCTCGAACGGCATTGAGGCCGCTGTCTGCAACGAACCGACCGGACATGATGAGTACGCGGTTTTCGCCTGTCTGGACAACATGGAATTCATGCATACGCTGCCGGATGGCAAGTTCAAACTTGTTGTTACGTCGCCGCCCTACAATCTGGGTAAATTTTATAACGATAAATTAACATTGGATGCATACATTGCAAAGCAGGCGCAAGTGATAGGCGAATGCGTGAGACTTGTTGATTCCCAAGGCTCAATTTGCTGGCAGGTGGGAAATTATGTGCACAAAGGAGAGATTATCCCATTGGATTCGCTGCTGTATCCATTATTTCTGGCGCACGGCCTGAAATTGCGCAACAGAATCATCTGGCATTTTGGACATGGACTGCACTGCGCCAACAGGCTGTTAGGGCGCTATGAGACCATCAACTGGTGGACCAAAAGTGATAACTATACCTGGAATTTAGACCCTATCAGGATTCCGCAAAAATATCCGAACAAAAAACATTTCCGAGGTCCCAACGCCGGTAAGCTGTCGAGCAACCCGATGGGTAAAAACCCCAGTGATGTCTGGGAGTTTCCAAACGTCAAAAGCAACCATACCGAGAAGACCATTCATCCTTCCCAATTTCCGGTCGAGCTCGTCGAAAGGTTGGTATTGTCCATGACAGACGAGGGAGACAGCGTATTAGATCCCTACATGGGTGTAGGCTCCACGATAGTTGCAGCAGTAATGCACGGGCGCAAGGGATACGGTTGCGATATTGTGGAAGAATACGTTGAAATCGCACGCGACCCTGTGCGTCGCCTGAGGGCCGGCAAGCTTCGCACTCGGCCTATGGGTACGCCGATATACGATCCAGGCTTGCCTAAAGGAGGTCCCTGATGCATATCTCAGCGAGCTGCTCCCACATGAATGGAGAGGAGTATCTTTTGGTGCAAACGTGTTGCTGTTGAAGTGCAGTTTGGCAAATATTCGTTTGTTGCGCATGATCTTTTTGTCAAACACTTGAGTTTATACGTCTCGGACACCATCGATGTTGGGATAGAGATTCTCCCGATGAAAGCCCTCGAAAAGGAGATGTCGTCCGGTGTGCCGTACTATGAGCGAGATCTGCTGAATGTTGTGCGTCAGGGGCGCGGAGTTCCCGCCGTACCCCTTGTTCTGGTCGGTTTGATTCCCTAAATTACCACTGTAAGGAGCATAGCATGGACCTCGGACTGGAAGGCAGGATAGCCATCGTTACCGGCGGCAGCAAGGGCATCGGGAGGGCGACTGCGCTGGCCCTGGCGCAGGAGGGCGTGGACGTCGCCATCTGCGCGCGCGGCGTGGAAGACCTGGAAGACGCCGCCGCCGAAATCCGCGCCCGCACCGGCCGCCGCGCGCTGGCCGTGCGCGCCGACACCGGCGATCCCGACGACATCAAGAACCTGGTCGCCGCCACCGTCGCCGAGCTGGGCGGCGTGGACATCCTGATCAACAACGCCGTCAACTCAACCGCCGCGCCCTTTATGGAACTGGCCGACGAAGACTGGTGGAATCACATCAACGTCAAGATAATGGGCTACGTGCGCTGCGCCCGCGAGTGCATCCCCCACATGCGGGAGCGCGGCGGCGGCCGCATCATCAACATCGGCGGCATGGCGGCGCGCTCCGCCAGCCGGCTGACCAACAGCAACGGCGTAACCAACGCCTCGGTGTCGAACATGGCCAAGAACCTGGCCGACCAGGTGGCCGCCGACGGCATCCTCGTCAACTGCATCCACCCAGGCACGACGCGCACCCCGCGCCAGACCATGCTGCTGGGGCGGCGGGCGCAGGATGCGGGCATCACCATGGAAGAAGCGGAAGCGCAGGCCGTGGCCAGCATACCCATCGGGCGCATGGTGGAGCCTGAAGACATTGCCGACCTGATCCTGTTCCTGGTATCCGACCGCGCCGGAGCCATCACCGGCCAGACCATCGGCGTGGAAGGCGGCGCAGTCAGCGCCATCAACTACTGAGGGCGACTTGAAGCCGCTTATCCCCGTTGCCGCCCCAGCCGTCAGGGGCAGAGAGGGAGCGCCGGGGCGCTTTCTCCTGATGATAGCAGTCTTCCTTGCTGCACTGGCGGCTGCACTGGCGGCGGCCTGCGGCGGGACTGAAGTCATCGTTCCGCCAACGGAGGAGTTCGGGGGGCCGGAATATGCCGCCGTGGTGGTTACCAGCGACATGGCCGTGGGGAAGGAGCGCCTCGCCTTCGGAATGCTGACCCGCGACGGCGGGCCGCTGCAGGCCGACAGCGCCACGGTGCGCACTTACTACCTGCCGCCAGGCTCCGACGGGCGCGAGGAGCGGCAGACCCTCACTGCCGGATTCCAGATCTGGCCCACCGTTGCCGGGGTGTTCGTCGCCTACCCGGAGTTCGATGTGGCCGGCCCGTGGGAACTGGAGGCGGAATTTACCGCGCCCGATGGATCCCGGGTGACCGCCAGTTCTGCCTTCTCTGTCAAGGAGAGCAGCGATACACCGGCCATCGGCGACCCGGCTCCGGCCAGCGTCACGCCCAGGGCAGCCGATGTGGACGACCTCTCTCGCATTACCACCGCAGGCGAGCCGGACCCCGGCCTGTATGCCCTGTCGATCCACGAAGCGTTGGCGGAAGCAAAGCCCCTCGTCGTCCTGTTCGCCACGCCGGCCTACTGCGTGAGCTTCACTTGCGGCCCGCAGGTGCAGGAGCTGTCTGCCCTGCGCCGGAAGTTCGCCGGTCGCGCCAACTTCATCCACGTCGAAGTTTTCAAGGACCCCCACCTCATCGAGGGCGGGCGTCCTACCGGAGGGCTGGTGGAATCCGTGGCGGAGTGGGGCCTGCCCACCGAGCCGTGGACCTTTGTGGTGGACGCCGGCGGCATCGTGCGGGCCAAGTATGAGCAGTACACGCCCCCCTCTGTCATCGAGGAGGCGCTGCTGGCGGTGCTGAATTAAAGGGCGGGCGGGCCGTGATTGCCGGGCTGTACTGAGGGCTGCGGCGCCGTTCCTCATAGTCAACGCGCTTTGTCTCTTGCTGGCGGCCTGCAACAGCGGGGAGCCGGACGCGGTGAGGGGGATGATTGTGGAAGTCACAGACCGCAGCCTGGCGGAGATTGATGCCCTGACCATCCGCGACGGCAACGGGCGCCTGTGGACGTTCGCAACGGAAGCGGCGCTGGAAAAGAACGGCGCTCACCTGCGGCTGCATCAGGTGCTGGGGCAGACGATCGAAGTGCGCTACGTGGAGCGGGAAGGCCTGCTGATTGCGACAGGCCTGCGGGATTAAACCTGAACGCCTGGGCCAACCTGCTCCGCCTTTCGCTTTAGCTGAAGCGGAAAACGCGGATCGCCACCGCCGCCGTGGCGACAGCCCAGGCGCCCATGGCGGCGAGCTGCGGCCATGTCTCCCACAAGGGCGCGCTGTTGATGCCTACTTCGCGCAGCGCGTCGAGCATCGGCGTGAGAGGCAAGGCCAGCGCGGCATAGGGCAGCAGCCAGGGCAGCGATGCCGTGGAAAAGAACGTGCCGGCCAGGAACATCATCGGCAGGGCCACAGCGTTGCCCATTCCGGAAGCCGCCGCCGGGCTGCGGGCCCATGCCGAGAGGATGAAGCCGATGTTCAGGAAGATCACCGATCCCAGCAGGACGATAACCAGCACCCACCCAAGGCTGCCGTGAATGTCGCCCCCGAAAACGAACACGCCGACGGCCAGGATGATGAGCGCCTGCACCATCGCCAGCAGCAGATGGGCGACGATTTCGCCGGCGAAGAACTTCCACACAGGCAGGGGGGTCGCCAGCAGCCGCTTCAGCACCGCCTGATTGCGGTAGACGCTGATTCGCACGGCGATGGAGATGATGGAATTGGTCATTATGCCCAGCCCCAGCAAACCCAGCAGCACGGTGTCGAAATAATCGACCTCTGGCGTTTCGATGACCTCGGAAGTGACCAGGCGTTCCGGCAGCACCGGCAGCCCGGCGGAGCGCAGCTCGATAACCAGGCTGTGGACGGCTCCCTCGACAAGCTGGTTGCGCTCTCTGTTGCGGGTCGAGTAGACCAGCTCGACCGGCTCCACAGCCCCGGCGCCGTTCTCCGCCGCCGGGGCGTCCAGCCCGTGGGGAATCAGCAGCATGTAGCCCAGGTCGCCGTCGGCCAGCCGCTGCCGGGCGTCCGCCAATGCGCCTGGGTCGTCCGCATCCAGCGTTTCCGGCTCCAGGAAGGCGATGCCGTTCAGCCGCTCCCGCAGCGCATCCGCCTTCGGGCCGCCGGAGAAGTCGGCCACCGCCAGCCCAGTGGGGGTAACGCCGCGAAAATCGAACAGCCCGAATACCGCCACCAACAGCAGCGGGAAAACCAGGGACCAGAAAAGCCCCTGCCTGTTCCGGGCCATCATCTTCAGGTTTGCCAGGGTGATTGCCAGCAACAGCGCTCCCTGCCGTCAATCCTGCGTAAGTTCGATGAAAACGTCTTCCAGAGTAACCGGGGTGATTTCCAATTGCTCCAAAACAACGCCGCAGCGCGCAACTTCATCCAGCATATCCTGGAGGACGGCCGGGCCGCTGCGAAGCCGCAGCAGGCAGGTGTTCCCGTTGACGATGGGAGACGACTCAACGCGACGGCCAACCGCCGCCGCCTGCTCTTCAGTCAGGGGAGCGGACGTTACCAGCTTGACGGCGTAGGATGCTTCGATGCGGCTTACGAGGTCGCGGGGCGCTCCCGAAGCCAGCAGCCGCCCGTGGTTCACAATCGCCAGCCGGTCGCAGTTCTCTTCGGCTTCCTCCATGTAGTGAGTGGTGACGATAACGGTCGCTCCTTCCTCCCGCACCTGCTTCACCAGAGCCCACAGGTCGCGGCGCGATACGGGGTCCAGGCCGGTTGTAGGTTCGTCGAGAATGACCAGATCAGGGTCGTTGACCAGGCTGGCGGAAAGGGCGAAGCGCTGCCTTTCGCCTCCGGACAACTGACGCACCCGCCGGCCGGCCTTGTCTTCGAGCCCCACTCGCGCCAGCAGGTCGCAGGGCGACAACCGCCGGGGGTAGAAGCTGCCCAGCAGGGCCAGAATCTCGCGCAGGGTCAGGTATTCGTAGTAGGAAGACGCCTGCAACTGAACGCCGATACGGGCCTTGACGGCCCGGCGCTGGACGCCGGCCTCCAATCCCAACACGCAAACCCGGCCTGAATCGGCCTCTTGCAGACCCTCAATAATCTCGAGCGTGGTGGTTTTGCCTGCGCCGTTCGGCCCCAGCAAACCGAAAATTTCACCCATCCCCACAGAAAAGGAAAGGCGGTCTACGGCGACAACGTCGCCATATCGCTTGACCAGTTCTTCCACTTGCACCGCTTCAAACATGCCGGCATAGAATCATATCATGGGCCATACGGCATTCAAGACCAGCCCGGCGACTGTTTCCAATGTGTTCGCGAAATTCTTATAGTAATGCCTGCCCTGCAAGCGGAGGGAGAGCGCCTTGCCGAAGATTAACCGGACACTGGGCGGCGTTTCCAGTGAGGCGGTAGCAAGAGCCCCAGGAAGTAACCGGGAACAATGGCTGACCCTGCTCGACGGTCTGGGCGCCGTTGAGATGAGCCACAAGCAGATTGTCGCTCTGGTCGCCGGCCCGGGCGGGCTGTCCAGCGGCTGGTGGCAGCAATCGGTGACAATAGGCTACGAGCAGGCCCGCGGACTGAGGGTGGTTGGGCAGACCGCCGGCGCAGACTTCCAGATCGGCGTGCAGAAAACGCTGCCTGTCTCGCCGGAGCAGGTATGGCGCCTGGTGTCGGAAGAGACGGGGCGGGAAGCCTGGCTGGGCAGCGCCGGCCCCATGGAATTCCGAAAAGGTGAACAATACCGCACGAAAGGCGGCGTCTGGGGCGAGGTGCGCTCAGCCGTTCCCGGACAGAAGGCGCGCCTGACGTGGCGCAGCCCTGACGTGGCGCAGCCCCGACCTGGCTCAGCCCTCTACCCTGCAAGTGTACCTTGCGCCGGCTGGCGAAAAAACCTCTGTCCGGTTTCATCAGGAGCGCCTGTCCAGCGTCGAAGAGAGGGAACGGATGCGCTGCCACTGGCGCGCCGTGCTGGAGAAGCTCTCGCAACTGTCCGCAGGCAGGCAAGGGAATCGATCCGGTTAAGGCAAACCGCCGATTGCGTTTGTAAGGCCCTGTTTCTAAAGCCCGGTGGAACAGTGAGCCGGCAAGAGCTGTAGACTCCAGCGCCGACCGGAATTCCCGAAACGCCGGAATAAAACTCAAGGCGGTTTCGCTACTCTGTTTCCAGAGTCTCCCATCCCGTTGGCAATCAGCAAGTCAATCATGCTCCCTCGAACTACAGAGATTGCGCCAGGGGCGCCATTCCAGGTTACGCAATTCTACCGCATTCAGGTTCTGCATACCGCCACAGTACGCTTAACTGCTCAAATCGGAACACTGTCTTTCTGCGAAATTTTGACCAGCTCTTTACCTCGTCGGAAAATACCATGTCGGAGAATAACCACACCCAAACAAAAACCGGGGGCCAGCTACAATGAGCCGGCCCCCGGTTCTGTTCGTTTTGTTGCAACAGCGCGCTATTATCCGTCGCTATCGTCGTTAGCAATCACTACCTTGAACATGATCCAGCTCTCGCCGCCGGAAAACTCAACCTTCGGGTCATCGGTTGTCAGATCGAGGAGCCTGAACCGCACCTTTTCGTCACTTTCGACTGTCGTGTCGCCGAAGATTCTGAGGTTGATGGTCTTGGTCAGATCCTCTCCGGAAGCGCCGGCGCTCCACGTGATAACCCGGTTTATGTAGCGGAAGTCACGGATCCTGTCTTTCCTGCCTGTAGCTGTGCTGTCTTCAGATTTCTGGAATTTGATCCGCACACTCACGTCGTGGGATGGTGTGCCGGAAAGCTTGATATCAATCGGAACGTTGGTATGCCTTGAATCCCCTTCATTAACGGTGAGAAGGAAGGTCTGGCCATCGGCCATTCCATAAGTCGTGCCAGACTTGACCACCGAAATGTACTTCATAGACCCCATCTGGATAGCATCCGGGTCTTCTATTCTATCGATATTTTCTATAGGGTCCGGCGTGTTGGTGGCCGTCGGCTCCGGCGTGTTGGTGGCTGTTGGCTCCGGCGTGTTGGTGGCTGTTGGCTCCGGCGTGTTGGTGGCCGTCGGCTCCGGCGTGTTGGTGGCCGTCGGCTCCGGCGTGTTGGTGGCCGTCGGCTCCGGCGTGTTGGTGGCCGTCGGCTCCGGCGTGTTGGTGGCCGTTGGCTCCGGCGTGTTGGTGGCCGTCGGCTCCGGCGTGTTGGTAGGCGCTGGCGTGTTGGTGGCCGTCGGCTCCGGCGTGTTGGTGGCCGTTGGCTCCGGCGTGTTGGTGGCCGTCGGCTCCGGCGTGTTGGTGGACGTCGGCTCCGGCGTGTTGGTGGACGTCGGCTCCGGCGTGTTGGTCGATGTCGGCTCCGGCGTGTTGGTGGCCGTCGGCTCCGGGGTGTTGGTGGCCGTCGGCTCCGGGGTGTTGGTGGCCGTCGGCTCCGGCGTGTTGGTCGGCTCCGGCGTGTTGGTGGCCGTTGGCTCCGGCGTGTTGGTAGGCTCCGGCGTGTTGGTGGCCGTTGGCTCCGGCGTGTTGGTGGCCGTCGGCTCCGGGGTGTTGGTGGACGTCGGCTCCGGGGTGTTGGTGGACGTCGGCTCCGGGGTGTTGGTGGACGTCGGCTCCGGGGTGTTGGTGGACGTCGGCTCCGGGGTGTTGGTCGATGTCGGCTCCGGCGTGTTGGTGGGCGCCTGTCCCGACGTGGTGACGTATTTGCGCCTTTCAACACTAGAGCCGCCCGCGCACCCGTTAGGTCTTGAAGGAAACCAATTAGCAGTTACGCCCATTATGTACGTGGTGCCAGGAGCAAGGCCGGTTACCGTAAAGGTCAACTCGCCATCTGGATCGACCAGATCGGTCCCGGCATGATCTCCAACGTATACGTAATCAGGGATGCTGAAACCCCTGACTCTGTATCCAAAAACCTCGCAACCCTCGACATCCATGGGGATGGGGGCATCCCAGGTGACGGTCAATGAGGTGTTGGTTACGGTGTACTGAATGTTCCGCACAGGGTTGGGCTTGCCTGATTCCTGGGCCTCGGTGCGGGTGGTGGCTGTGGCCCAAGCCAGCACGGCTATGGCTAACAAGGCCACGGGGAAGAGAAAGGCCAGGTTCGCAATCTTGAAGACTCCTCCCCGAGGCCAGCGCTTGAGTATGCCAGTCATATTGATAACCCCGTCGCTTTAAATTTAGGCCAAATTTGGCCGGTTCACGGAGATCACCCCTGACGTGAGTGTGGCGTCTACGGCTCTCCCCTGCTGACGATACCGGCCGGAGCGTATCAGCCGCTGCCAGACTCGTCAATACCCTGCAACCCTCGATTCTGAAAAAAGGAGATTTCGCCACTCTGAACCTTGGGGGCGTGATGCGCCTTGCCCAGAATGGTCAGACCGGCGTGAGAGTGCAGAGCGACGAAGCCGGGGCATACGACGCAACCGGCTGCGACAATGGTTCACGCTGCCTCCAGCCTTGATGCGTCGCCGCGGTGGATGCTGACCGTATCGCCTCCACTGCCACGGCAGCATGGAAGCCAGGGCTGCCGGCGCCGTCTACGACCATCCCTTGGCAATCAGCAAGTCAATCATGCTCTCCTCGAACTACAGATGTCACGCCAGGGGCAGCGCTAAGGGTTACGCAATCCTACCGTATCCCGGTTCTGCATAGAATAAAGCCCGCACGGCAGTTGACAGGAGCCGCCCGATGGGGCATGATGGCTCCGTTGTACTGGTTGCTCGTTTACAAAAGATACCACGAAGCTGCGAGTGCCCCGAACAGGGGTTGAACGAGGAAGCTGGTCAAAGTCCAGCGCTGTCCCGCAACGGTAGGTCCCGGTCACATAGACCGGGGCGAGCCCGGTCCACGGCTCAAAGCAATGTTTCGGCCTTCGAGGAAAGGCGCCGGCATAGCTTGGGCTTATGCAATGCGCCCTGCCTCTCTCGGAGGCAGGGCTTTTTGTCGGCCTCCGGCCAGGACGCAGATGCGGATGGGAATACCGGAGCGAGGAGATGCCGGCAGGACACGAGCAATGGATGGCATAGAGCCTGCGCTTCGGGAGGCGCGCCATGCTGTAGGGATATTCAGACGCAAAGGAAGACATCGAGCCTGCGGGTGAAGGCATCTTGGCGGCCCGGAGCGGAATATAGGCTTCCTGACCCGTAACCAACTGAAACGGCCTTAAGCGACCGACCGGGATGAGGGGGCCGCGGGGGATTCCCCTCATCTCATCTTCTTCCCTCCTTTCCTGCGGGCGGTGGGCCGGGACTGGGCTCCTCCCCTTGTCCCGGCCTGCCGTCTCCGGTCTACACGCCCACTCATGCCCGGTCTGCTCATGCCCGGTCTGCGGAGGCGTCAATCTTCAGATGCCCTGGGCTGCGCCGCAATTGACAATCCAGCCTGCGTAATGATACGTTCTTCTTTGGCTTCCCGGCGCACCGGCGCCATGGGGCCGGCTTCTCTCCGGCGTACAGAGGCCGTTGCGCTCGCCGGGAGCAGCCCAGGCCCAAGCGCTATCGAACCCGGTCTGGAGCGTCTGCCATAGGCTGTCTCATGTCCCTTCCCGCTATCCTCCCACCTCTGCCTGCGCTTCCTGCCGTCCCGCCGTCTGGCGACGGCGAGACCCTTTCCCGCAGGTCGGGAATGCCCCGATGGCAGTAATCGCGGGCGGGCGGTTCCAGGCCGAGAGGGCGGCTGCGGACGGCTGGTATCAGGGCCTGTCGTGGGCCACAACGCTATCGGTGTTCGCCATGCTGGTCCTTGGCGGCGTGGTGCGAGTCACCGAGTCGGGCCTGGGATGCGGCGACGACTGGCCCCTGTGCTCCGGCCAATGGCTGCCGCCCCTGGAAAGCAAGGCCATCATCGAATACGCCCATCGCGTTGCGGCCTCGTTCCTGGTGGGGCCGCTGGTAGCCGCTTCCTTCGTCGGCGCATGGGTGCGCTACCGAAAGGAGCCGTGGATACTCTGGCCGTCCGCCGCTGCGCTGCTGCTGGTCATAGTGCAGGCCCTTCTGGGCGGGGCGACCGTGATAACCGAACTCTCGCCGCACATGGTGATGACGCACCTGGCCGTAGCCGAGCTGACTCTGGCCTGTTGCGTGCTGGCGCTGGTAATGTCGTACCGAGGGGGAATTCAAGCGAAACTGCCGCTGTGGGCCACGGGCAGAGCGCGGCTCTTTCCGCCGCTGGCATTGGCGGCGACGGCGGCGCTGTTCCTCCTGCTGCTGTCGGGGGCTTACCTGACCAACACGGCGTCGGCCACCTGGGCCTGCCCGTCATGGCCGGCTTGCACCAACGACTGGGCCGGCGTGTTCCCCGGCGGCAAGCTGGCGATGATTCACATGGCGCACCGCTACGTGGCGCTGATTGCCGGGCTGCTGGTGATCTACGCCCTCCACCTGGGCATTCGCCGCCCTCATCCAGGATCAGGACAGCGGCAGCCGTCGGTGATACGATTGCTGGCAATGGGGGCGCTGGCGCTGTTCGCGGCGCAGGCGCTGGTCGGAGCGGGCGTAATATGGGCCGGCTTCGGAAAAGATGTGGAGCTGCGGGCGCTGCACCTGGCGCTGGCGTCTGGAGTATGGGGCGTCGCAACAGGCCTGACTGCGCTCGCCTACTCCCGCGAAACGGCCACTCCGTCAACCGCAGGCTGATATGGCGAACCCGGCGGGACACATGGAACTGGAAACCGGCGGCACCGAAGCGGCAGGCGCCGAATCGCCCGGCAGCGTCGGCTCCGAACGCCGCGCGCGCACCGGCATCGCGGGGCTGCTGTCGGACTACCTGACGCTGACCAAGCCGCCCATCATCTCGCTGCTGCTGGTAACGGCCGTCGGCGGGATGTTCCTTGCTTCCAGGCACGAAGGGGGTTCAGGCGTCCCCAGCCTGCTGACTCTGCTGCTGGTCTGCATCGGCGGAGCCCTGGGAGCCGGGGGCGCCAACGCCATTAACCACTTCATGGACCAGGACATCGACGCCATGATGTCCCGCACGGCGCGGCGTCCGGTGCCCGGGCTTCGCGTCCGGCCCCGGATGGCGCTGGCCTACGGCATCGCGCTGAACGTTGCAGCCTTCGGGGTGCTGTTCTACTGGGTAAACCTGCTGGCGGCGCTGCTTACACTGGCGGCGACGCTGTTCTATGTGCTGGTATACACCGGCTGGCTCAAGCGCAGCACGCCTCAGAACATCGTCATCGGCGGCGCGGCGGGCAGCATCCCGCCGGTGGTGGGCTGGGTGGCGGTGACCGGCGGCTTCGACCTCCCCGCCCTGTATATGTTCGCCATCATCTTTTTCTGGACGCCGCCCCACTTCTGGGCGCTGTCGCTGCTGATACAGCGGGACTACGAGCGGGCCGGCGTGCCGATGCTTCCGGTGATCGCCGGCCCGGAGAAAACGGCCGGCAACATTTTCGCCTACTCGCTGGTACTGGTGGCGCTGACGCTGGTGTTCGCCGCCACCCAGGCGGTGGGGGCCGTCTACCTGTTCTCGGCCGCGGCGCTGGGAGCGGTTTTCGTCTGGGCGGCCTGGCGGCTGATGCGGCAGCAGGACCGGCAGAAAGCCCGCAGCCTGTACCTGTACTCCCTGCTCTATCTGGCTCTGCTCTTCGGCGCGATGATGGCCGACGGGGTGTACCGACCCTGGCTGTAACCCGCCGGGCGGCCCGCGACGCTTGCTGGCCCGCAGCGCCGCAGTTCCTCACGAAGCCGCTCCGCTTCAGCCTCGGTGCGGCTGCAGCGCGCTTCTTCCCCTTCCTTATGCTGTATGGCTTCAGGCGCTGGCCTGTGACAGGGTCGCAGAGGCACAGCCGGCCTTCGCCGCCTCCCGACGTTCCCAGGGCAGGTACAGGTCGAAAACCGGGCTGTACCCCGCATCGAGCCTTCGCCCTGGCTGGTGAGCGGGATGCGCCGCCAGGAGCCATCCCCCAGCCCCCTGTGTCGCTGTCTTCCCTCTGGTAGGTGGCTCCTGATACTTGGGGTTGATGGCCATGCCGGTTTCTCATCAGCTTTCCGCCTGCGGGTTTATTCTCCGTTCTATCCCTCATGCCGATGGCAGTACAGTAGGGCCATAATGGATGCTGCGTTGAGCCGGTCAATGGAAAGCTGAATCGGAAGGCCAAATTTTCAGGCCGTTATAATATCGTTTTGAGATTCAATTGACAGCTACGATGGCCTGTGATACCTTTTCGCGCGGTACGTGAAAAAAAGCACACAGTCCGGATGGCGAACGCACTGGGAGAGTCCTCACATGGGGTTGTTGCCCTGGAAGCGGGCAGGTTCCCCGCCGGAACCCACATCCACAAGCCCGGAAGTTAGCTCACAAGCCCCCCGTCGGTCGGCGTTGCGCCGGCTCAGGCCCTGCCGCCTGGTCGCATACGGGGCCCTGGCGTCCCTTTTCCTATTGGCCGCCGGCTGCAGCCAGGGATTTCAGTCTACCTGGGATCCCATCGGCCCGGTGGCCCAGAAACAGCTCCAGTTATTTAACGTTCTTCTCTGGACGATGGTGGCTGTCTTCGTTCTGGTCGAAGGCGCGCTCATCTATATCATCATCCGCTACCGGCGGCGGCCCGGCGACCCTCGCCCGCCGCAGATCCACGGCCATACTGCGCTGGAAGTAACGTGGACAATCGTCCCCACGGTGCTGATCCTGGGTTTGGGCATCTGGTCGGTTTTCACTCTCTTCGAGCTGGACAAGCCCCCCACGGATCAGGGTGAAATCCTTGAGGTGACCGCGACCGGCCACCAGTGGTATTTCGAGTTCGAGTACCCCGACGCCGACGGCAGCGGGAAGCGCATCAGCACGGCCAACGAGCTGAAGATACCCGTCGATCGACCCATATCGCTGACTCTGGAAAGCGACGACGTTCTGCACAGCTTCTGGGTTCCCAAGCTGGGCGGCAAGTTGGACATGGTGCCGACCCGCCAGAACAAACTGTGGCTGATGGCCGATTCCGAGCTGATCGAGCAGCAGCTTCCGGCTACCTACTACGGCCAGTGCGCAGAGCTGTGCGGAATAGCTCACGCCCAGATGCGCTTCCGGGTGACGGTAATGTCGGAAGAGGACTACCAGGACTGGGTGGCCGACTACAGCCCTCCCACAGCCATCACGCCGCGCGCCCAGCAAGGACAACGCCTGTTCGGCATCCACTGCTCTCTGTGCCACACGGTAGACGGTCCGGAAATCGAATCGGTGGCCCGGCTGCGGCTGGAGCAGTTCCTGACCGGGGCGGAAAACGCGGCAGTGCCAGGGCCCAACCTGACCGACCTGCGCACCCGCCAGACTCTGGCCGCAGGGATTACCGAACTGACGGTAGATAACCTGCGGAACTGGATCAGGAACCCGGAAGAAATCAAGCCCGGCAACTATATGCACTCCAACGCAGCGCTGTATGACGGCGGCGGCGACGCCGACCTGTCAAACGAAGAAATCGACCTTCTGATTGAGTATATGCTGAACCTGCGCTAGACTGGATCTGCGCAGAAACCGGAATGAGCAAGGTTACGAACCCGCGCGAGGCGGCATACTCCCTGGTTCGCCATAATTTGGCTGCTGGAACGGTAAACAATGGCTGCAATAACTGAGGCACTGCCCCGCCCGTCATCCGCGACCGCCGGAGTGTGGAGCTGGATAACCACCGTTGACCACAAGCGCATAGGCGTGATGTATGGCGCAACGGCGCTGGTCCTTATGCTGTTCTCCGGCATCGAGGCAGGCCTCATCCGCATGCAGTTGGCTACGCCGGACTCCGACATTCTGGGGCCGGAACGCTACAACCAGATGTTCACCATGCACGCTACGGTGATGATCTTCATGGTCATCATGCCTTTGGGCGTGGCTTTCTTCAATTTTGTGGTGCCTCTGGCCATCGGCGCCAGGGACGTGGCTTTCCCGCGTCTCAACGCGCTGTCCTACTGGATATTCCTGTTCGGCTCCATCCTGATGCACTTCAGCTTCATTGTGAATCAGGTGCCGGATGCAGGCTGGTTCTCTTACGCTCCCCTCACGGAGCAGCCTTTCAGCCGCAACATGGGCCTGGACTTCTGGGCCATCGGCCTGCTGGTGCTGGGAACTTCATCGGTGGCGGGGGGCCTCAACTTCGTGGTCACCATTATCAACCTGCGGGCGCCGGGAATGTCGCTGATGCGAATGCCGGTGTTTGTGTGGATGACGCTGATAACGTCCATCCTGCTGATCCTGGCCATACCGGTTATCACCGTGGGCCTGATCGAGCTGGTGATGGACCGGAACTTCGGCACCCACTTCTTCATCCCGGAACAAGGCGGCGACCCGATTCTCTGGCAGCATCTGTTCTGGGTATTCGGACATCCTGAGGTATACATCCTCATCCTGCCGCCTATGGGCATCGTGTCGGAGATATTGCCGACGTTTTCCAGGAAACCGCTGTTCGGCTACCCCTTCGTCATCTTCTCCGGCATTGTCATCGGCATCATGGGCTGGGCTGTGTGGAGCCATCACATGTTCACCGTGGGGCTGGGCCCCATCGCCAACTCGGTGTTCACCATCACCACCATGCTCATCGCTGTGCCCACCGGCGTGAAGATATTCAACTGGCTTGGGACTCTGTGGAAAGGCAGCATCGAGTTCACCACGCCGATGCTCTATGCCCTGGGGTTTGTCTTCCTGTTCATCGTCGGCGGGCTCAGCGGCGTCTCGCATGCCGTCTCGCCATCCGACTTCCAGCAGCAGGACACCTACTACGTCGTCGCCCACATCCACTACGTGCTGTTCGGCGGCTCAATCATGGGCATCTTCGCCGGCATCTACTTCTGGTGGCCCAAGCTAACGGGGCGGATATTGAACGAGAAGCTGGGCAAGCTCAACTTCTGGCTGATGTTCATCGGCATGAACGTCACCTTCTTCCCCATGCACTTTGTGGGGCTGAACGGAATGCCGCGTCGTATCTACACCTACTCCAGCGAGTTCGGCTGGGGCAGTCTGAACATGCTCTCGAGCATCGGCTACCTGATCATGTTCGTTGCGGTGCTGGTGTTCCTGTACAACATCCTGCAAAACCGCAACGCCCGCCGGGTCAGTCACGACCCGTGGGACGCTCCCGGAGTCGAATGGACCATCGCATCGCCGCCGCCGGCTTACAACTTCGCCGAGCTGCCCACCGTTCGGGGGCGGGATCACTACTGGATAGTGAAAGAAGAAGCCCGGGAGGCCGGCAATCCCATCACCGAGCCGGAGGCGGCCGTTGATCCCCGCACAATTCACATGCCCAGCCCGTCGTACTGGCCGATCATCGTGGCCGCAGGAGTGGGGCTTATCGGCGGGGGTCTGCTCTCGCACTACGGCGTATCGTTCCTGGGCGGGCTGATCGCTTTCATCGGCGTCATCGGCTGGAGCAATGAACCGGCGTCCGCCGAAGAAGGACACTAGGACAGACACAGGGTTAGGAGACGGGGACTTGGCCCACTCACCTGAAACGGCCCATCATTCCCAAGGGGCTGGCCTTGCGCACGGCGCCGCCAGCCACGGAGAACACTCGGGGGCTGGCGACCACGAGTACACCACTACCGGCATGAACCACCGGAAAATGCTGATGTGGGTGTTCCTCGGCTCCGACTGCCTGTTCTTCGGCTCGCTCATCGCCACCTATATGGTCTATCGCGGGCAGAGCCTCCAGGGGCCTTACCCGATAGACATTATCGACATCCCGATAACCACCATCAGCACCTTCGTGCTGCTCTGCTCCAGCTTCGCGATGGTGCGGGCTCTAGCGGCCACCAACGAGAACAACCAGAGGGGCATCAAAATCTGGCTGCTGGCAACCGCTATCCTGGGCGCCATTTTTATCGGGTTCCAGGTCTACGAGTTCAACCTGTTCATGAACGAGGGGCTGACCCTGGGCCAGAACCTGTTCGGCGCCACATTCTTCACGCTGACCGGGTTCCACGGCGCTCACGTAACACTGGGCATAATCTGGCTGCTGGCGCTGTTTGTGATTTCTTTCAAGGGCCGTCTGCATCCGGGAACTGCCCTCGATGTAGAGCTGTGCGGCCTCTACTGGCACTTCGTAGACATCGTCTGGATAGTTATCTTTACCCTGCTGTACCTGGTCGGCGGCTTTGACGCTGGTCCGGGGGCTCTTGGGCACTAGCGGACGGGCCGCCATAGGCCATACGCATACTCGCTGCTTCAATACCGGCCTTGCGCGACACCTGGAGAACGCCCCAGATGGCCACATCTCACGAAACTGAACACGGCGGCAGACACCCTACGCTGCAGCAGTACGTCCTTATAGCGTTGCTGCTGTTTGCCATCACCATTGTTGAATTCGTAATAATCATGGACTTTCCCGGCCCTCGGGAAAAGGTGATCGCCGACGCCCTGGGCCAGCCTTCCACCACCATCCTGCTTTTCCTGCTGTCGGGCATCAAGTTCGCCTTCGTCATCCTGTTCTATATGCACCTGAAGTTCGACAACCGCTTCTTTTTCTGGACGTTTATTGCAGGGATGGCGCTGGCGGTCATGGTGGGGCTGGCGCTCATCGGGCTGTTCACCGCCATCAAAGGCGACGACCTGCGGGCCGACTCGCCACCCTACGCCCCCTGCTACTTCGACCACGACCTCGGAGAGCACGGTGAGAACGTCTGCCCAACCCAGGCGCCGCAGCCAACGCCAACGCTTCACCCCCAGGTGAATCCGCTGCCGGTATATTCCGCTCCGGTTGTTGCGCAGCCGAGTTCCAACGGCTCCCAGACCGGACCGCCCGATGAACCAGACGCAGACTACGGCCGGCAACTGGTGGAAACATACGGCTGCAACGCCTGCCACTCCGTCGACGGAAGCGCCCTGGTCGGCCCAACGTGGAAGGGGCTGTACGGAACGCAGGAAGCCCTGGAAGACGGCTCCACAGTAACCGTTGACGACGAATATATCACGGAGTCGATATTGGACCCCAACGTGAAGATCGTGGCGGGTTTCGCCGCCGGGCTGATGCCGGCAACTTTGGGCGTAACGGAAGATGAAATTCCGCACATCATCGAATACATGAAAACCCTGAGATAAGACACAGGCGAAGCTCAGGACTGAATCCTTCATAGAGGATTGAGAGGGGAGGATTAAGGGGCAGATCGTTGATCTGCCCCTTGTCTATTCCAGGCCCGCCGCACTAATCAGACGATGACCGCTATCGGCGTCTGGAACCAGGCCGCGAACTCTGATGACGGAATCGAGGTTGATTCTGCCGTAAATGTGCGGGTATATCTCTCCCGATCGGCTGGGTTCGCGCCTGACCTCGGCGCGCAGCCTACCGGTATCCACGTCGAGAAGCTGGAGCCCGGAAACGCCGGGGTAGAGCCGCCCGGCCACGCGCAACGCCTGGGCCTCGTCCTCCGAGCAGTGGATGAAACCCTCCTCAGCCAGGCTGGGAGCTTCATACTCCCCGGCGGCCTGCGCCGCAGCCCACTCGTCCCGCCCAGTCAGGTGGTGGATGACAGTCAAAGTCTTTCTCCGCGAGGGTGATTCAGGGGTGAGGATGATTCGGGGATTGTACACTACCGTGAAAAGATCATCATGGTACTATGAAGCAATACACTCTATGGCAAAGGACTGCATGAAAGGCGAACTGCACGACGGAGCGGGGCTGAAGTACCTGACGGTGCTGCCCGATGACTACGACTCCGGGGCATCTTACCCTCTGGTCATCATGCTGCACGGCTTCGGGGCGAACATGCACGACCTGGCGGGGCTGGCGCCGGCCATCAATCCCGCCGGTTACGTTTATGCCTGCCCCAACGCGCCCATCCCCTTCAACCTGGGACTGGGGCACGCGGGCTTCGGCTGGATGTCGCCCCGGGGCGGCTCCACGCCGGAGGAGATTGCCAATTCCGAGTCGCTATTGGACGACTTCTTCGATCGCGTACTGGCGCAGTTCAACGTCGCTTCCGGCAACTGCCTGCTGATGGGCTTCTCCCAGGGCGGGGGAATGGCCTATCGCTGCGGATTGGGGCGGGCCGGCGTCTTCGCCGGGCTGGCCGCCCTCAGCGCCACGCTGCCCGGAGCCGAGGAGCTGGACCACCGCCTGCCAGACCAGCGAACCCAGCCGATATTCGTGGCCCACGGGCGCTACGACCAGATGATACCCGAATCCACCGCCCACGCCGCCAGAGACTACCTGGAAAACGCCGGTTACTCCCCGGAGTTCCATGTTTACGACATGGGCCACGAAATCAGCGCGGAGGTCATCCGCGACCTGGCCGCCTGGATGAGCGCCGTGCTGCCGCCGCGAGGGGCGCCCGGCTTCTGACTATCCTGCGGAACTCCGACTCAGGGGCCGGCGACCCTGCCTTTCGGCTGAATAGACGTCGGATAGGGAACCCAGGATATTCAGGCGCCTTCGCCGTCTTCCTTCCACGATATAAATCGGTCCGGGGAGATGGAAATCAGCGCCAGACGCTCATCCGCCAGCAGTTCCGCTGCAAACTCGGCCCCTCGCTGCTCACCTTCGTAAAGAACGCAGGTCCTCTGCACCATGTCTTCCAGCTCGCCGGCGGCGATGTTCGCCGCGCCTTCTATGGTAACGAAGGAATAGGGATGGTTCGGGGTTGACACGCACAAGGACACAGCCGGATTGCGGCGAATGTTGCGTACCTTGACCGCTCCGGCGTCGGCCATGACCAGCGCGCACCCTTCGTCCCACAGGAACCACACCGGAGCGACATGAGGCGCCCCCGAAGCTCGCATAGTGACCAGGTGCGCCGTCCTGGGTTCAGACAGGAATTCGTTTATCTCTTCAGTAGTTAGCTTCGCCAAAATTGCACCCTCCGTCGGTTATACCAGGCCTGCGCCATGTTCAGGCGCATCAGCAACGCAATGATAGCGGAAATCGAAGCGAGCCGCATAGCAATCGGAGTAAGGCAGCCCGGGCTGCGAATGCCGCAGATCGGTATGCCGGGCGCTTTCCGGCGCGCACACAGAGAGCGGCTCCGGGTAGATGAATCAGCTCGGCACGCCTGCGCTTTCCGGCGCGCATACGGAGAGCGGCATCGCTATCCTGGAGGGGCAGGCGGTTTCGCACGGAAGAGCTCCTCCGCTTTCACCGCGCCATCGCACCGGCCCGCTGGCAGATTCGCAGCTCCTCATTCAGAGCATTTATAATCGAAACATCCCGACGAAGGATAACCATAGACTGCCATGCTTCCAAGCGAGACTCTCTTGCCGGGTTCCAGGCAAATCTCTGCCGTCCATCCCCTGGCCCTGCTTTTTGCCGGGGTCATTGTTTTCCTTGCCGCCTGCGCCGGCCCGTCGCCTGCTCCGACGCTCACCCCCGCGCCCGAACCGCTGGTCTTCCTGCCCAGGGACGAGGCTCCCCACGACACCCCGATAGAGTGGTGGTATTTCAACGGGATGCTGCAGGACGAAGCGGGCGAAGAGTACAGCTACCATTTTGTGACCTTCCAGTCGCTGGGGCCGCCAGGGGTTTCTCCCCACCTGCTGCAGGCAACCCTGGGCGACCACGGCCGGGGCGTCCACTATGCAGCGGAAAAGCCGTTGCTGGCGCAGGAGAAGCCGGAAGCCGCAGGCGTGGACGTTGCCACCGACGGCTGGCTGATGCGCGGCGACGGCGATGGCTACGAGATGCGCTTCGGGTTCGGCTCGGACGAAGATGGGCCAGCCGTCGAACTCGAGGCTGTTTCACAGCGCGACCCGGTGCTGCATGGCGGCGAGGGTTTGGTTCACATGGGCCCGGAAGCCGGCTCCACGTATTACTACTCTCGCACGCGCCTCGATGTGACTGGCTGGATCGAGGAAGCAGGGGAACGACGTCCGGTCAAAGGCCCCGGCTGGATGGATCATCAGTGGGGCGAGATTGTCAACACCAGGGTGGGGTGGGACTGGACAAGTATCCAGATGGAAGACGGGGCAGACCTGATGGCAGTGGTAATCTGGCGTCCCGGCGGACAGGAACGGCTGGCTGCCCACGGCACATACATCGCCGCCGACGGGACGGTAACCTACATGCACGGCGATGAAGTCTCGATAACGGCGAGGGGGACCTGGAGCAGCCCGGATACCGGCGTCGAGTACCCTTCAGGGTGGCGGCTGGAAATCCCGCCCCTGGAAGTCGACTTGGAACTCAACCCTTACCTGGAGCAGTCGGAGTTCGACAGCGACATACTGGGCGCAGCCTACTGGGAAGGCGCTGCATCGGTATCCGGAACCCGCGGTGGCCAGCCCGTAAGCGGGTGGGCCTTCGTAGAGCTGGTGGGATACGACCCGCGCCAAGCGGATGTCACTCCGCCCGCGCTAGTCCCGCAGAGATAGCCGCAGCCCGTTTGCCATAACCGTCGCTCTCGGCAGTCATTCCGGCGTTCTTGCCGCATCCTCCGGTTCGTTGGCGCAGGCAGGACGGCTGTCCTGTAGCTGGGGATTCGGCGTCGCCGGTGACGGGGAAAGGGGCGCCTTGAGGCGCCCCTTTCCTCGTCCGGGTGGGTGCGCGGGTCAGGCGCTCTGGCGGCCTGCCAGGAAGGCTCCGCCCGCCGCCAATACTCCCACGATGGCGATGATCAGCGCTACTATTGCCAGCGCTCCGCCTCCGCCAGCCTCGCCCTCAGGTCCCGCAGGCCCTATGGCGCCGGCCTGCCCGTCCGCTCCGGCGGGGCCGGCTGGCCCGGCGGGGCCCTGCGGGCCGGTCGCTCCGTCCGCCCCGGCGGGGCCGGCAGGACCGGCAGGGCCCATCGGGCCGGGCTCTCCGTCCGCTCCTGCAAGGCCGGCCCGGCCGGCGGGACCCTCCGGCCCCATCTCTCCGGCGGGACCCTCCGGGCCGGGGTCGCCCTTGTCTCCCTTCAGGCCTCTGGGGCCTCTCATCTGCGCCCGCATCTGCGCTTCCGTCAGCGTCGGGGACGGCGTCGCCGTCGGAGGCGGCGGCTCTCCGCTGTGCGCCATCAGATCCAGCATCATCCTGTCTCCCGCCGTCCCCTTCATCACCTCTTCTTCGGTCATCGCCATGTACTCCATGGCTTCCTCTCCCTCGCCCGTCATCAGCGAGAGCATCAGCGTGTCTCCCTCTTCCCCTCCGGTGATCTGGAGACGGTAGCGGCCTTCGTCGTCGAACACCATGCCCTCGCCTACCTTCTCATCCCCGGCCATGGCCACCACCATCGCTCCCATCATCGCCGGCTCTCCGTCCAGCATCGCCGACCCCACTATCAGATACGGCGGCCCCTGCTGCGCCAGCGCCGCCGCCGGCAGCGTCGCCAGCAGCGCCAGCACGCCCAGCAGGGCCGCTATCCTGCTCTTCCTCATACCCTACTCCTCGATTCGTCTTCCGGTTTGCCGATGGTCGGCTGAACCCGACATATCGGGCGTCGGGTTCAGCCTCTGCGTCGGGCGCAGGCTAGTTGATGGCGTAGTAGTTGGTTCCCGGATGCAGCATCTTCCCGTTGAACTCCACCGGAGCCCCGGCGCTGATTATGATGGCTACTATGTATCCGCTCTTGACCTCTTTCAGCGTGTTGAACTCCATGAACTCCGGGTCGGGGTCGTAGAAGCTCCACGTCTGCGTCACCGCGTTCAGATACCACACACGCACCAGCCGGTCGCCCAGCGAGCCGAACACGTCCTCAGGAGCTGTCGGCGGCGCTTCCTTCACCACCTCCAGGAACTTCGTCACCGTGTCCGAGCCTACCTTCACCTTCACCGTGTACCGACCCGGATCCAGCTTCGGCACCAGTATCCCGGTCGCGCTGAACGAGCCGTCGGCGTTGGTCGTCGGCACCGGCACCGGGCGCACGTCCGTCGTGCCTATCATTATCTCGTCCACCGCCAGGAACCCGGCGAAATTCTGTCCGCTGACGGTCACACGGCCTCCGGATGTCACCATCGCTGGGCTGAAGCTGATCGTCTCCTGCGGCGTGCTGTGTTCCGCCTCGGCGCTCACCTGGTTGGCGTCGTTCTCCGCGAGCTGCGAGGTCGCCTTCACCCTGTGCGTCTCTCCCGTCTGGGCGAAGGTCGGCACCGTCATCGCTGCGCTGAAGCCTCCGCCGGCGTTGGTGCTGGCGTTGCCCAGCGGCCGTGTTCTGGCCGTCGAGCCGGGGCCTACGGCGTAGGATATCTGCACCAGGTCGTTGGCCGGGAAGCCTGTGCCGCTGACCGTGATGCTGCTCCCTATCCCGCTCTCCGTCGGGGTCACCGTCAGCATCGCCTTCGGGATTGTCAAAGTCGCCCGGCCTACCCGGCCCGACTTGTCCTTGAACTGCACCGTGCGTTCGCCGGTCTTGGCTTCCTCAGGCACCGTGAAGGTGACCGATATTCTGCCGCCGGAGTCCACCGATATGCTGGTCAGGCTGTCCACGCCTTCGGCGTCGCTGCCGCCGACTTTCAGCTCGGTGTCTCCGGTTCCGCTGGAGGTGAACCCTGAGCCTTGCACCGTCACTTCCTGCCCGGCCACCGCGGTGGACGGGGACAGCGTCAGCGTCTTGGCGCCGATGGTCAGGGTTTTGCGCATCACCTGGGTGCCCACCGTCACCTTGAGCGGGTATCTGCCCGGCTCCAGGGTGGAGGGTACCGTTACCTTGAACGACGCCGCCTGCTTGTCGGCGATGCTGGCGTCGGCGGACACCGAGCCGAACATCGCCATCGTGCTGACGTTGCTCCCGTTGGGGGCGGCTGTCACGTCCTTCAGGGTGACGGTGATCTGCTCTCCGGGCGCCGGGCTTTCGGGGCTGACGGTGAAGCTCGGGTCTACGGTGAACATGACCGTGGCTTCGCCTTCCGATTCTTTGGCTGTGATGGTGTTCGCGCCGGCGGCGAATATGCTGCTGCCGCTGGAGTCCTTGGCGTCGGCCATCACTTTCATGGTGAACATGCCGTCTTCGGCGACGGCGGTGCCCAGGCTGTTGTCGCCGACCATGACCGTGATGGTCTCGTCGTCATTGAAGCCCTTGCCGGTCAGGGTGATTTCCGCGCCCCGGATACCCTTCATCGGGTCGGCCTTCACGCTCCGCACCACCTCGGCCCAGTTGGAGAATTGAATGTCTTTGGCCGCGGTGTCTTCCGACGAGACCGATACATAATACAGGCCGGCGTGTTTCGGCAGGGTGATGCCGGCTCTTCTGCTGAAGATTATGTCGCTCGTGGTGCCCGCAGCCAGAGCGCTCGCGATTCCGTCATTATCTCCGGTAGCTGTCCGGAAGGTCAGGGTTACCATGGTTCCGTCGACTTCGACGTCTCCAGGGGATGCGTCTTCATCGTTAGTCACGTTGGAAATGATGGTGACGTCATCGGGGTCTATGGAGGACGGCACGCCGAATTCCTTGAAGTCTATGGTTATTTCGTCCCTGTCGCTGGCGGCGAGCCTCGTCTTCAGCGAGAGCTTCTGTGCGGAGCCGGCCTCCCTGTCGTCGACGGCGTTGATGTACCACAAGTCCTGCTTCAGGAGGTGATCCAATCTGGGTGGCAGCATCCTGCCAGGCGGGAGGAGGTATGTGATGTACCTGGTATCCTTGAGGGTGTGTTCAGCAGGGGGAGTTCCGCTGGAGGGCACTCTGTCTTTATCAGTTGCAACAATATCAATGCTGCGCGGCATGATGCGACCGGACTTCAGTTTGAACTCCAGTGCGACAATATCGTTGTGATCGGCGTCGCCGTCCCATGCGTCGCCGTCGGCTGTTCTGGTTGCTAGGACCTTGCTTGTTTCTATTTCGGTTTTCGCCCAGTTTGACGTGCTTTCGTATTTGAAGACCTTGGTGTTATTGATAGCGTCCTGGGCGGTTCCGTACCAGTTATCGGCTGTCGAGAAGAATAAATTACCCGGGTAACCGACGTTGTTCCTGGAACCCTCGGTCCAGCTATAGTAGAACGTGACATGCGTCGCGCTGCTCGGAACTTCCAGGCTGTTCCATGTTGACGGCGGCGTTCCGCCTGCCGGGGGGCTGGCGGCGGCTTCGCCGACCATGACAACCAGCTTGTCCAGAGTCGCCGTGCCGGCGTTGGCACCGCCATGCACGTTGTCGCCGCCGCCGTGCGCGCCGACGTCGGGCGAGAAGACGCCCGCAGCGAACATGGCCGCCAGCAGCGCCGCCGCCATGAGCAGGGCTGTCCCCGCAGATTTCCCAAGTATCCGGCTCATTCTTCCACCTCTCCTATAGAGACTGATTTTGCGCCGCAGCTCCTGTGCCGTGGTTAGCCGCGTGGAATTATACCCCCCCCCCCCCGCCTGTCAAGGGGTTGGACGGGCAATTTTCCAGGTTGTATGGGAATAGCGCAGCCCTCGGGCGCCGCTGCCCGGTTAATCGCCCATAACCCCCAGCGCCATTCCGTGAGGCTTTCGGGAGGGAACGATGAAGCCAGACCTTCATCGGCATAGCCCGGCAATCGGCATTTCCGCTCTCTGCTATGGAACGATTGGCCTGCATTTGGTGTATGCTGTGAGGATAAAGGAAGCAAGCTCAACTGGCTTGGAGAAAAGGACCTGGAGAATCGGGTTGGACTGGAAGTTCTGGTTCGTATTGGGGGCTGTTGGGCTGGCGCTGTCGGCGCTGATGTGCGTGGGGGTGGTGAAGCTGCTGGCGAAACGCGAACCATACGGGGCGTTTATGAGGCTGCGGCTGAGAGCCAAGCTAACTTTTCTGAGGCTGCTGGCTGTCGACCGCCGCCTGCCGTGGTACGTGCGCGCCCTGCCGCTGCTGGCCCTGGCCTACTGGATCAGCCCCATAGACCTGATACCCGGCTTTATGCCCGACGACATAGCCCTTACGCTGCTGGTCATCGTGGCTGTCGTCCGTCTTACCCCTCGGGATCTCATCGCGGAGTTGCTGCAGGCCGCCGACGCCGCGCACCCGTCC
This sequence comes from Dehalococcoidia bacterium, assembly GCA_965115955.1. Taxonomy (GTDB): domain Bacteria; phylum Chloroflexota; class Dehalococcoidia; order Lucifugimonadales; family UBA3495; genus VXOI01. Next base: position 1,549,464 of record OZ220473.1, read on the forward strand.
GGCACTCAGGAGTAGACGGCCCGTTTGTCCTGCCCTGTCATCCACTCCCGGACCCGTATTGTCCACGGGCTTTCCGGGTTGGCGTGGTCGAGGCTGATCCGGAAGTGATTGTGGCCCTCGCGCACCATCTCTTCCACGCGGCCGGGTTGCGAGCGCAGGGCGGCCAGCATCCGCGGGTGCTGGGCCCGCAGGTTGTCGAAATCGTCGCTGCCGATCTCCAGCAGGAAGGGTGTGCTGTTGCCCTCGGCGCTGTATACCGGGCTGGCGTCGCGGGCGTCGGCGTCGGACTTCAGGAACGCCTGGCGACGCTCCGGAGGGGTATCGGTGACGTCGAAGACGCCGCTGACCGGGAAGCAGCCCTTGATGACGTCCGGCGGCAGCCCGAAAGCGGCCAGCCGCTCCCGCTGCAGCGTAATCAGCGCCGCCAGGTGTCCGCCCGCCGAATGCCCGCCGACGAAGATGCGATCCGGGTCGCCGCCGTATTCGACGATGTGGTCATGCGCCCAGAGCAGGGCGGCGCGGCAGTCGTCCGCCTGCTGCGGGTGCCTGGCCCCCGGAGCCAGCCGGTATCCAACCGACACCAGCAGAGCCGGCGCCGGGGTGATGGCCGGAGCCATGAAACCCAGCAGATCCTTATGCCCGATGGTCCAGTAACCGCCGTGGAAGAACAATAGCGCCGGCGCTGGCCCTCCGGGGGCGGAATCCGGCATATAGATGTCCAGCTTCTGCCGCTCGTCGTCTCCGTAAGGTATGTTCAGCTCCGCCCGTCTGCCCCCTTCTTTCAGGAGGGCGGCGCGAACCTGGTCCGACCAGGCCATAGCCTGCTCCAGGTATTCGCCTGCCCCCGGAGACGGAGAGGGAATCCGCCTGGCCTGCTCTGCCATTGACTGCCCTCCAGGATACGGGTTGAGATGGCGGTATAGATGGCCTGCCCCGGTTTTGCTGAACGTGATTTACTAAAGCTTGGTTCTATACCCGGTTTTATTAGTTTTATTATAGGAAAAGAGGGGATTTTACTGAAGCCGGGTAGATAGTGTTGGTCCCATGAATTCGGCCTCTTAACCTCACGGCGATAGAGTGAAACGGTTAGACATACCGCTGCGCAACTGTAACATGCGCCTATGACCGATCATGCGCTGATAGATCGTTTCCGCCAGGCCCGGCGTGACCCGTCGCTGGTGTGCCTGGACGGGCTGCACCCGGTGAAGCACGCCCTGCGGTTCGGGGCGGAAGTGGCGGAGATGGTGAGCCCCAACGCGGAGGCCGCTCTGCGGCTGGCCGCCGAGGTCGCGCCCGACATCAGGCCGCGGCTGGCCGGCGGGCTGGCCCAGGTATCGGAAGACGACTTTCGCAGGCTCTCGCCCGCGCCGCCGGATACCGGGGTCATCGCCATCGCCCGCCGCCCCGTCGTGGCAGTGGGCGACGTGCTCCACGGTCCTCATGATGCGCCGGTGATGCTGCTGGAAAACCCGCGCAACCCGTTCAATATCGGAGCAGCCGTAAGGGTGGCCGGGGCGGCCGGCGCGGCAGGAGTGCTGGTGACCGGGCGGCAAGACCCGTGGAGTCCGGCGGCCCTGGTTTCCGCAGCAGGATTGCAGTTCGCGCTGCCCGTAGCCAGGATCGGGGGGATACCCGAATCTTTTCTGAAGGGGAATGGCCGCCTTCTTGTGGCTATTGACCCGCGCGGCGAGCCGATGCCTTGGGGTAACGTGCCTTCGAATGCGATCCTCGCTTTCGGGACGGAGCGGCGCGGGGCCAGCCCTGAACTGCTGGGCCGCGCCGACCGCAAGCTTGCCATACCCATGGCTGCCGGGGTATCCAGCCTCAACCTGGCAACCTCCGCAGCCGTGGCCCTCTACGCGCTGAAATTCGGCTGAATCGGGCGGCAGGGCAAGGCTGTATGGGATTCCGCTTCCGCCCGGACGGGCCAGGACGGCAATCATACGACGGCGGGGCAGTCCGCCCGCGATTGCCCCTCAGCGCCCCCGGAACGCGCCGGCAACGCGACATAAAATCCCGGAAAACAGACAAACCTGATACGCTAACCAGTTTCCTGCTATGATAACCTGAAGCTAACCGACACAGTCGGCGGAACATTTTGCGGACAGTTCCGGCTGCAGGAATTTCCGGCGGCAGCCGGCTCAAATCCCTGAAACTTCCCTACATTATTTGGAGCGGGTACCGATTTGCTGGCCCTCTGGACATTCAGGTCATTGGGTGCAGTGGGTGGAGGGGCGCTGGGCTGGTGGTTGTGTGTCTCGACGGGGATGTCATCCATAAGGGGGCCGTTTCTTCCCTGGGGGCTGGCTTTCATCATTGCGGGAGCCGCCGTCGGTGGTCTGGCCGTCCACTGCGCTGTCACCGGGCCGGGACGCAGAGCGGCAAAGTACGTTTTCGAAATGCCCGGCTCCACGTTCGTCGCTGCCGTAGCCGGGCTGGTGGTCGGCCTGCTTGTAGCGTCGCTGGTGTCTATACCCTTCTACACCCTGGCCGGGCCGCTGGGCATGGCGGCGCCTGCGGCCATCAGCCTGATCTTCGGGTGCGGCGGCGCATGGCTGGGCGTTCAGAGAGAAAGGGACATCCGCGCCATCCTCCCCGGGCTCGACGCCGCCCGGCGCTCCGGCGCATCGAGCGCCCCAGGGGCGGGGATGCCCGGCTCCGAAACCCTGCCGGACGCATCGCCGGCCCCCGGGCAGCGAAGCGGCAATATCCTGGTAGACACCTCGGCCATCATCGACGGGCGCATCGCCGACCTGACCGTTACGGGATTCATCAGCGGCACCCTGCTGGTGCCGCGCTTTGTGCTGGACGAGCTGCGCCACATTGCCGATTCAAGCGACTCGCTGCGGCGCAACAGGGGGCGGCGCGGCCTTGAGGTGCTGGGGCGGCTGCGCAAGGATGCCGTCGTGCCGCTGCAGGTGCTGGATGCGGGATTGGACAGCGGAGTCGAGGTGGATGCCCGGTTGGTAGAGCTGGCCCGCGGCATGAAATCCGCAATCCTCACCACCGACTACAACCTGAACCGGGTCGCCGAAATCCAGGGCGTCCAGGTTCTTAACGTCAACGAGCTGGCCAACGCCGTCAAGTCCATCGTGCTGCCGGGCGAGAATCTGCGCGTAGACATCGTGCAGGAAGGCAAGGAGGCCGGTCAGGGGGTAGCCTACCTAGACGACGGTACGATGGTGGTGGTGGAAGGCGGACGCCGCTACATTAACTCCAGCCGCGAGGTGCAGGTTACCCGCGTTCTCCAGACTGCCGCCGGGCGAATCGTCTTCGCCCAGCCGAAGCAGCAGCCGGTCTGATGCCCCACAAACAGGCCGGGAATCGCCCGATGCCCGCGGATGGCGAGAAGCCCCGGTTGACCGTCGGCGCAGTGATAGTCGCCGCAGGGCGCAGCTCACGGATGGACGGGGCCGACAAGATCTTTGCCCCGCTTCTGGGCGCTCCGCTCATCGCCCACACCGTCGAGCGGTTCGAGTCCCACCATCAGATCGACGAAATCGCCCTGGTGCTTGCCGAAGACTCGGTGGAGCGCGGGCGGGAGCTGTCTGCCGCCCGCGGCTGGAGGAAGGTGACGCGCGTGTGCCGCGGGGGAGAGCGGCGGCAGGACTCGGTATACAACGGGCTGGCGGCGCTCTCCCGCCCCGGATTGGCGGTGATCCACGACGGCGCGCGTCCCTGCCTGGACGACGCCACTATCGACCGGGGCATCCTGGCGGCGGCCAGGCACGGCGCAGCCGTCGCCGGTATGCCCGTCAAGGATACCATCAAGCGCGTATCGCCGGATTTGCTCATAGAAGACACGCCGGAGCGAGCGCGGCTGTGGGCCGCCCAGACGCCCCAGGTATTCCGTTACGATCTGCTGATGGAAGCCCACCGGGCGCGCCGCGACGACGTGACCGACGACGCCGCAATGGTGGAAAGCCTGGGCCACCCGGTTCGGATGTTCGAAGGAACCTACGAGAACATCAAGGTGACCACGGCCGGCGACCTGACCATCGCAGAAACGTTTCTGCGGCAGATTCTGGAATCCCGACCAGGCCCCGGATTTGACCGGCCCCGTGTTCGGTCCAGGATTGGGAACGCATGACTGATATTCCCGACTTTCGCGTGGGCATAGGTTTCGACTCCCACCCCCTGACGCCGGGACGACGACTGGTGCTGGGCGGCGTGGAGATTCCCCACGACCGAGGACTGGAGGGCCACAGCGACGGCGATGTTCTCATCCACGCGATGCTCGACGCTCTGCTGGGCGCGGCCAGCCTCGGCGATAAAGGCGCGCATTTCCCGTCTTCAGACCCGCAGTACAAGGACATATCCAGCCTGCTGCTGCTGGAGCGGGCCGCGGCAATCCTGGCGGCGAGCGGTTGGCGCGTGTCTAATGTAGATGCTACAATGCTGGCGCAAATGCCCCGGCTCGGGCCGTATGTACCAAGGATGAAGGAGCGGTCCGCCGCCGCGCTGGGCATTCCGCCCGCCCGCGTCAGCATCAAGGCCACTACCACCGATCACCTGGGGTTCGTGGGGCGCAGCGAGGGCATCGCCGCCTGCGCGGTGGCCTGCGTAGCTTTGGGCTGAAGCGTCCGCAGGCGACATTTCCAGCGGAACAGGGCAGGCGCAATTTCCCGAAACTGAACCGGGCGCAGACTGGATGCGACCCCGCAAGCTCCGGCCCATGAAGCTGTACAACACGCTAACCGGCGAAACCACAGAGTTTGTCCCCGCCGACGGCCGCACCGTCAAGATGTATGTCTGCGGCGTTACGCCCTATTCCTCCACTCACATCGGCCACGCCCTCAGCTATGTGGCCTTCGACGTGCTGCGCCGTTACCTGGAGCGCCTGGGGTATGAGGTGCGCCACGTCCAGAACTTTACCGATGTGGACGACAAGATTATCCAGCGGGCCCAGGAACAGGGCATCGAACCCGGCGACCTGGCCGAGCGGTACATCGAGGACTTCTACGCCGCGATGGACGCCTTGAATATCCGCCGCGCCCACGTCTACCCCAGGGCTACCGAGGAGATTGGCCCCATCATCGAGACTATCGGTAAGCTGGTGGATGCCGGCCACGCCTACGCGGCGGGCGGCGACGTGTTTTTCCGGGTGCGGAAGAGTGAAGGATACGGCAAGCTCAGCCGCCGCACGCTGGAGGGGATGCAGGCAGGCAGCCGCATCGAGATCGACGAGAACAAGGAACACCCGATGGACTTTGCGCTGTGGAAGGGCGCCCGACCCGGCGAACCGTCGTGGGAGAGCCCGTGGGGGCCGGGCCGTCCGGGCTGGCATATCGAGTGCACCAGCATGTCCATGACCTACCTGGGCGAGAGCCTGGACATTCACGGCGGCGGGCAGGACCTGGTGTTCCCCCACCACGAGAACGAAATCGCCCAGAGCGAGGCTTCAACAGGCGTTGCGCCCTTTTCCCGGTACTGGGTGCACAACGGGCTGCTCCGCCTGGGCGACGACAAGATGAGCAAGTCGCTGGGCAACATGGTGTCGGTGGAAGAAGCGCTGGAGCAATTCTCGCCCGACGCCATACGCATGTACTTCCTGAGTTCCCATTACCGGAGCCCTCTGTCTTACACCGACGAAGGCTGCATGGCCATGGAACGCAGCCTGGAGCGCCTGCGCCACGCCCTGGAGCGCGACGGCGGGTCACAGGGCGAAGGTATGGACGCCGGCCCATATCAACGGCAGTTCTTCGAGGCGATGGATGACGACCTGAACACCCCCCGGGCCCTGGCGGCGCTGTTCGACCTCGCCAGAGAAATCAACCGCCGCAGCGACGCCGGCAGCCCGGTCGCGGAGGCTCAGGAAACCCTGCGGGACCTGGGGGAAACCCTGGGCTTGACGTTCGCGGAACGCGAAGGCGGAAACGAGGCCTGCAACGCCGGGGCCGGGCCGTTCATCGACCTGCTTCTGGAAACGCGGGCAGCCCTGCGCCAGGCCCGCCAGTTCGAGCAGGCCGACCGCATCCGCGACGGCCTGGAGCATCTGGGAGTGGCAGTGGAAGACACGCCCAACGGGCCGGTCTGGCAGTTCCGGCACCACTGATCCAGGGGTATGCAATGGTGAATTCTCACACCGTCCCTGTCGGATTCGATGCCCCCCTGCGGCGCACTGTTGCAGAGGAATCCTCACCAGAAGAGTCTGTACTTGTTAAAGGGGATTGCCGCGACTACCTGCCCTGCTTGGAATCCGAGAGCGTTCATCTGGTGGTCACCGACCCGCCCTATTTCTTGGACGGGTTGGACGCCGACTGGACGAAGGGCCGAGAAAGCTCTACGAGGGGAACGGGCAGCGTCGGCGGGTTGCCTGTCGGGATGAAGTTTGACCCGCAACAAGGGAAGAACTTGCAGGCGTTCATTCAGACCGTTGGGGAATTGATGATGCCCGCCCTCTGCCCCGGCGCCTTTGCCGTGGTGTTCAGTCAACCGCGCTTGGCGCATCGCCTTGCCGTTGGATTGGAAGATACGGGATTCGAGATACGTGACTTGCTGGCTTGGCACTTCACCCGACGGGCGCAGTTCAAGGCGTTCTCGATGGACCACTTCATTGAACGAATGGGAATCAGCCATATTGAGAAGCAACAACGCAAAAGCCAACTCCGGGGCCGAAAGACGCCCCAGCTCCGCCCCCAGTTTGAGGCGATGATTCTTGCCCAGAAACCGAAGGCCGGAACATTCGTTGAGAATTGGCTGGCTTACGAGACTGGATTGATGGACGTGTCCTCTACGTTGGACGGGAAATCCCCGGCTACCCTTATGAAAGTGGAGAAACCCCGCAGGGACACCGACAATTCCCATCTGACGGTCAAGCCCTTGAAGTTGTTGGAACACCTGATACGACTGTTTTCCACGCCCGGCCAGGTGGTGCTTGACCCCTTCCTCGGTTCTGGTAGCACGGCGGTTGCGGCGTTGCGGACTGGTCGGACTTACATCGGAATGGAAATCAACCCGGACTACATCGAAATCTCGGAGCGCAGGCTCAAAATGGAGAAGCAAAATGGCCGGTATCCGCCCAAAACAACACGCTCGGATGGGAATGTTCCATCTTGAAGAAGCCGTACTGGACATCTTATTGGAGGCCAAGCATGAAGGTGACTGCATTGGCGCAGCGGAAATCAGTCGCCGGGCCGGGATTTTCCGAGACCGAGGCGACGTCAATATTATGAACGACGCCATCGCAACTGGGGTACTCGTGAAACTGCATGATGAAGGGAGGGTTGCCCGTTGCCAACAAACTCGCAGTCCGAATCTGGGCGGCTGGGAGCTTACCGATTCCGAGTTTGGCTTGCGCCGGGATGACGTGAGTTAGGTATATCGTTGTATTCCTGAAAATCCGGCGGTGTATCGCGATCGGCAATATGAACGATTCAACTTCGGCTGCTGAGGCGGCGTTCACCGATGCCTGGGAGCATTACAGCTCCGCCGTGGAGCGGCTGGACGCCGGCGATATACGGGACGCTTGCGGTAAAGCCTGGAACGCGACGCGCTCGGCTACCCGGGCCGCCGCCCTTGCCCACGGTGAAGACCCGCAAACGACGAATCATATTTCAGCCTGGCTCCGGAGCGTAGGACGCCACACAGAAGGTTTTGAGGATATGCCGCTAATGTTCGGCGCCCGGGCGCGGTTCCTGCATCAGGAAGCAAGCTATGACGGCTTCATCGGCAACGAGGATATTCCTTATCTGATCCACGAAACGGCGGACTATATACGCCAGGCCCGGCGGTTGGCTTCGTCCTGATGATGATGCCAGCGAACCGGATCAAACAGCGCTGACATCCGTTGGCAACGGGGAACAGCCATTGACAACTACGCTGGATCGCACGGCCCTTGACTCCCTCGCCGGCATCATTGGCGCAGACAACGTACTGTCCGACGCCGATTCCCTCGACCGCTACACCGGCGATTCGCTATCTCCCAGCCGCGCTTTCGGGGCGGCGTCGGCCTTCGAGCGGACGGCCGACGCTGTGGTCAGGCCCGGCTCGGCCGCTGAAGTGTCCGGCGTAGTTCGCTGGGCCAACGATCGGAAAATCCCCGTAATTCCCTACGGCGGCGGCACCGGAGTGATGGGCGCCGTCGTACCGGCCCACGGCGGCATAGTGCTGGACGTCAAGCGGATGAACCGCATCCTGTCGGTGGACTGCGACAGCCTGACGATGCAGGTGGAGGCCGGCGCGATTCTGGGCGACCTGGAGAGTGTGCTGGCCGGCTATAACCTGATGATTGGTCACGACCCTTACAGCGTCCCCATCGCCACCGTTGCCGGCGCCATATCCACCAACGGCGTGGGTTACCGGGCCTGCGCTCACGGGCCGATGGGCGAACAGGTGGTGGGGCTGGAGGCCGTGCTTCCCGATGGGCGGGTCGTTGAAACCAGAGACGTTCCCAAGTACTCCTCCGGGCCCAATCTGAATCACCTGTTCATCGGAGCCGAAGGAGTTTTCGGCGTAATTACCCGGGCAACCATCCGGGTCTATCGCATCCCTGAAAGCGCCCGGTTCGCCAGCTACGGGTTCGATTGCTTCGATGACGGTTTCAGAGCGTCGTCGGAAATGCTTGCCGCAGGCGTCCGACCGTCGCTGCTGGACCTGACAGAGGAAGACGGCGACGTAACGCTGCATCTGCTTTTCGAGGGGTTCAAAGAAGGCGTGGAAGCGCAGTCCGGGCGGGCCGAAGCGGTCTGCGCCGCCGCCGGGGGGAGCTCCCTCGGCTCCGAACCCACCGAACGTTACTGGGAAGGGCGTCGGGACTCCGCCGAGAACTACAAGCTTACGGCGCTGGGCCAGCCGCGCCGGGTCCGCTGGAATCGGTGGCGCCGCCGGCGGGGTTTCGACTACCTCCATCTTGCCCTGCCTGCCTCGCGAGTGCTGGAATACAAGCGGAAGGCTGGGGAATTGCTGGCGGAGCAGGGCATCTCGGTGGCGGAGTATGCCATCTGGAGCAGGCCGGAACTGTTCTCCATGCTCATCCTGCCCCAATCGGGAGACCCCTCCGAAGCGCGGCAGCGGCTGGCCCGCTCCGTAGACCGCGTTCTGAAGCTGGGCCAGGACATGGGCGGCTCGATGGAATACTGCCACGGCGTCGGCGTCAAGCTGGGCCACCTGCTGGCCCGGGAGATGGGCGAAGGACACCAGGCCATTCGCCGGATCAAGCAGACACTAGACCCGAATAACATTATGAACCCTGGCAAGCTGGGGCTGTAAGTTGGAATTCGGCCTGCAATTTTTCCCCGATGTTTCGCCTTCCCAGAAATCCGGGCAGCGGTACTGGTCGGAATGCCTGAGTCTGGTCGACTTGTGCGATGAGCTCGGATACACCCACGTCCGCACGGTTGAACACTACTTCGAACCGTATGGCGGCTATAGCCCGGCTCCCCATGTCTTTTTGACGGCCGCTTCCCAGAGAACGCAAAAAGCGCGGCTGCTGACCGGCGCGGTGCTTCCGGTGTTCAACCATCCGCTGAAGGTGGCCGGGGAGATAGGAATGCTGGATGCGATTTCCGGCGGCCGCCTCGACTGCGGGTTCGGGCGAGCCTTCCTGCCCCACGAGTTCCAGAGGTTCGAGCGCTCGATGGACGAGTCGCGGGCGCGATTCGAGGAGGGGATGGAGGCCGTAAGGCTGCTGCTGGAAAACGAGAGAGTATCTTTCGAGGGGCGGTTTTATCGCTTTCGCAGCGTTACATCGCTCCCCAGGCCCACGCAGCAGCCCCGGCCGCCGTTCTGGATTGCCGCGCTGGGAACGCCGGAGTCATTGCGCCGCGCCGGCGAGCGGGGCTACAACCTGATGCTGGTGCCTTTCGCCGGGCCGCAGATGCGCGAGGCGATCGGCAACTACCGCGATGCCTGGCGCGAGGCCGGACATCCCGGGCAAGGCCGGATAGCCCTGGGCTTCCACATGTTCTGCCATGAGGACCGCGAGGAAGCCCGCCGTATCGCCCAGCCCAACATCGACGCCTACTTCGAGTCTCTGGCCGCCGCCGCGGAACTGGATTCCGGCTGGGGCGCAGGAGCGGCGTATGGAGACTATCCCGGCTACGAAAGCCACATGGACAAGCTGAGACAGGCCAGCTTCGACACGCTGCTGGACAGCGGCGTCATCTGGGTCGGTTCCCCCGGCGACGTAAAAGAGCAGATAACCTCCTACCTCGACGCGGCAGGGATGTTCGACGCAGCTTCATTGCAGGTCAACTTCCACCAGGTATCTCCAGACGAAGCCTCCGCCTCTATGCGCCTCTTCTCATCGCAGGTAATGCCCTTCTTCCGCGACTAGCCGCAGCCGCGCTCCCCCGTCCACGCCCTCCGGTTGCCATCGGCTTTGCGTATATGCGCTTCTTCCGTATCCGCATAAATATGAATATTAAACATCATGTATTATCTGTTGACGTGATATATTTGCAGTTGTATTATAAGAATAAATCAATATTGCAATGCAGTATCCCCACAGAAGATACATAACTGAAGGAGAGGCAGCGAGATATGGTTACGATGCACCAGGGAATCAGGGAAGTCCGGGAGTCCGGTTCGCGGTTCATCCACCGTATGGAAGTCGGCGCGATGGCTGTCTACGACTGGGTTTCCGGCCCGGCCATGACGGATCAGGAGCGGACGCAGTTCCGGCTGCACGAGGCTGAAACCTATCAACGCTACTACCAGCATGTTGGGTAAAGGGGCAGGGCAACACGCCTGCGGAGCGCACGGTTCTCCATGAAGACATGAGGACAGGAAGGGGGCAGATGTAAAATCTGCCCCCTTCCTGTCTCGGACTATCCTGCTTCCGCGGTCCTGTTATCCGCCTGGAAAGGCAAACTAGAAGGGCAAATTCTGCCCGATGCCCTGCTCCAGCGCCTTGCGGTACACCAGGTCGGCGGCGGCAATATCCTCCAGCGCCACACCCATAGACTCGAACAGAGTCACGCCCTCCTGCGTGAGGCGCCCGGGGATGCGGCCTGTCACAACATCCTGCAGCCGGTGGGCCATGTCCCATCGGAAACTGCCCCGGGGCTCCAGCCACATCAAATCGCCGCACTCCATCTTCGCCTGCTCCAGATCGTCCACCACTATCACCTCGGAGCGCAGCGCCGCAGCTTCGTCGATTTCGCGCCGCAGCCAGTGATTGCCTCCTGCGGCGTTGACGTGAGAACCGGACGCAAGCCAGTCGCCCATGAGTACAGGATCCCGGGCCGATGTAATGGCGACCACAATGTCGGCGCCTTCCACGCACTCCTGCGCGCTTTCCACGGGACGCACATCCACTCCCAGCCTTTCGCTGCTGCGCCGGGCGAAATCTTCGCGGCGCTCCTGCCTCCGGCTGAAGACCCGGGCTTCCTTGATTTCACGCACGGCGCAGACGGCTTCGAGCTGGGTTCGAGCCTGGAAGCCGGAACCGATGATTGCCGCCGTCGCGGCAGAGTCGCGGGCCATATAGCGGGTCGCCAGCCCACTGGCCGCGCCAGTGCGAATCTGGCCCAGCCGCCCCGCCTCCATGCAGGCCAGCAATTCCCCCGACTGGTAGTCGTAGAGCATCACCAACATCTTCGAGCCGCCAGGGCCGGCGAAGGATGGATATGCTTTGTAGCCGAACACGCCCTGCCCGGCGTCGGCCGCTGCCATGAAATGGAAAAAGCCGCCTGGCATCCGGATTCTCGACCGGGGCTTGTTGTCTACCAGGCCGGAGCCGGCGTGGGCGAAGGCCCGTTCCAGGGCTTCGATGCATTCCTTCATTGGCAAGAGCCGGACTACTTCCTGCTCATTCAGAAACAAGGCCATTTCATATTCCTGCGCGGGCGTTTCTCCAAAGGGATCCGCTTTTTCAGGATACTCGATTCTGGCGCGGAATGCAGGCAATCGCTAAACTTGAATCGTCGTTCTGCGACATCCCGGCGCACTTGGAGACCAAGGAGAATCGACATGAGTCAGCCGCGGGCCTTCGTCAGCCGTATGATGCACCCGGACGCCATCGCCCTGATTGCAGAGGCCGCCGACATGGAAGTATGGCCCGACGACCCGCCGCCTTCACCGGAGCGGCTGCGGGCAAAGCTGGCCGACGCCGAGGGCGCCCTGATCAACATCATGGATCGGGTGGATGCGCCCCTGCTGGATGCTGCGCCCAATCTGCGGGTCATCAGCCAGCTCGCCGCCGGGCTGGACAATGTGGACATCCCGGCCTGCACCCGGCGGGGCATTCTTCTGGGCAGCACGCCGGGCATCCTTTCCAAAGCCGTTGCCGACCACGCCTTCGCCATCCTCTTATCGGCCGCCCGGCGGGTGACGGAGAGCGACAAGTGGGTGCGGGGCAACAATTGGGAGCTGGCTTTCCATCCAAACTACTGGCTGGGCAGCGAGGTGCAGGGCAGCGCCCTGGGCATTGTCGGCCTTGGACAGATCGGATTGGAGATGGCCCGGCGCGCCCGGGGGTTTGATATGCGCCTGCTGTATTACTCGCGCACTCGCCATCCCGATGCGGAGCTGGAGTATGGCCTGACCTATGCGACGCTCGGCGACCTGCTGGCCCAGTCGGACTACGTTTCGCTGCACTGCCCTCTAACGCCGGAAACCCGGCGCCTGATCGGGGCCGACGAGCTGCGGCGTATGAAGTCCACAGCCATTCTGGTCAACATATCGCGGGGGCCGGTGGTGGATACCGATGCCCTCTGCACGGCGCTGCGCGAAGGCTGGATCGGCGGCGCGGCGCTGGACGTGGTAGACCCCGAGCCCATCCCCAACGACCACCCGCTGCTGTTCATGGACAATGTAACCATCACCCCGCACATCGGCAGCGCCTCCGTACTGTCCCGCCGCGCCATGAGCATCATGGCGGCCCGGAACCTGGTAAACGGTCTCAAAGGCCAGCGTCTGGTCCACTGCGCCAACCCGGAGCTTTACGAGCGTCTGGACATGTGAACGCCGCCCTGAGGGGAGGGGGCTCCTGACAACTGCAAGCAGATGCGCCGTCCCCCTGTTCCTCGGCTATAGCGGGGGGTTCACTGCAAGCTGGATCAGCCCGATGATGGCGCCCAGGCCCGCGCCGAACCAGTTTATCCAGCGCAGGTGCTTGCCTGAAATTGACAGTACCAGTTCCTCAACGTCCCGGACGTCAAAACTGTTAATCCGGTTGGTGACCAGGGCCTCTATGTCGACGATTTCACTTAATTCCGGCAGTTGGTCGCCCAGGAACCCGATGATCTGCCCGGCGAGGTATTCGTCCAGCCGCTCCGCTGTTTCGTCCGAAAGGGGAACCAGCGATTCCAGAGTGACCGGATCGCCGCTTCCGTTCCTGCTTACACCCAGTTGGCGAGCCAGCCTGCTGATGCCGGCGGGGGTTGACGGATCGGCCAGGTAGTTCGTCATCAGGCTGGCGGTAACGCCCGACACAGCGTCAGTGCGCACCCCCAAGGTGCGCTCGGCGAGATCGCCCAGGGTGGCTTGGGAGTTCGTTTTGTAGAACCTGCCGGCGGCGTCCCGGACGCTGGCTTCCGAAGTTTCCGACAAGGCCGTAAACGCCTGGCGGGTAGCCCGGTCGGCCATCCAGTAGATGGTCTGCTCGTTGCGGCCTATGAGCCACTTGATTCGCCGTCCTGATATGCGGTCCAGCGCCACGCCCACGGCTTCGCCGACCAGGGCCTGCATCTCGGGAGTATTCACAGCTTGTTCGGCGTCGTCGAGTACTCTGCCGATAATGTTGGGCATATCCCGAATCGCTTCTTCCTTTTTGCCGCTGAGGCTCAGGATGACTCTGGTCATCAGGCTCTGGTTCCTCACCGTGTCTTCCACCCAGTCCTGACCTATCTGCGCCAGCTTCCGCGACATATCCGGCTGGCGCAGCCAGTTGAATATCAGCCACGTGGCCGTGGGCAGGTTGTTTCGAATGAGCTGCTTCACCGCATCCAGGTTTTCCGGCGTCAGGTATTCCTTCAGCCTTCTGTTCTGGCTCAACTGGTCGCGGACCCAGTTGCCGACGAACTCGGAGGCGGTGTTGCCCAGCGCCTCGTTTCTCATGGCGGGCAGTACGTTTCCATGAACGAAGGCTGCTAGCTGCTCGGCGCTGGCGACGTCTGAAATCCGCTTGCTTCCCACGTTTTCCGCCAGCTTTTCCGTCAAAGAGAGCACCATATCGGCGCACTGGCGCGATTTCAGGAACGCCCCCAGCAATTCCTCCAGCAGCTCGTCATAAAAGGGTTGGCTGGCCCCGGCATCAGAGGCGCCATCGGAAGGCAGGCCGATGGGCCGCTGCATGAGGGCGCAGCGCCGCTCGCCAACCCAGCGCTTCAGGCTGGCTCGGAACTCCGGAGTGTCCAGTTGCTCCCGAATAGCCTGGGGAGACAGGAGCTGCTCCGACACCATGCGTCCGATAGTGCGGGCCAGGTCGAAACGGTTGCGGGGGATGACTCCGGGCGTCAGCGGGACGCGCAAGCCAAGAAACCGTTTGGGGGTGAGAGGGCGAAACAGCATCTTGATCGCAATCCGGTTGGTCACGTATCCGATGATTGCGCCAAGAATCGGGGGCAGAATCCAGGGCAGAACTGCGAGGGCCGTGTCCATCGGTGCATCCTTTCCCTGTCGGGATATGTCTGTGTGGCAGCGCGTACGCGCAAGCCCTGGATCACCCTGTTTTACTCTTATTGCCCCAGGAGTTCAAGTTCCCCCTTCCCTGATTTTCCCCTCCTCGCATTGCTGCTTCTTGCGGGGTCAGCAACCCGACTGACGCCTGCCGGGAACGGCCGGGCTGTTGTTTGCAGTGGCTGCATTCCCTTGTTGTGATCCTCTTGCGCCGGCGTCTTTGCCGTTTTACTTGAGCCGGGCAGTGGTATTATTTCGTTTGTTTCGGGGCGCTCAAAGCAGAAGATTGCGGAGGCCAGCGATGACTACTTACACGGGCCAGCCCATCAAGCGATTTGAAGACCACCGCCTGCTCACCGGGCAATCTTCCTTCGTGGACGACATGACGCGGCCAGGGCTGCTGCATGCCCTGGTCATACGCAGCCCCCACGGCCATGCCCGCATCGGCGGCATCGACGCATCGGCGGCCTTATCCCTTCCGGGCGTGGCGGCGGTTATCACCGCCGGAGACATCGAGGCCGATGCCCGGATTCCAACCCGCGAGGCCAGCGACGCCGACGAGCTGCGTCCGCCCCGGCATCCGGCGCTGGCAGCCGACAAGGCCTGCTACGCCGGTCAGCCCGTCGCCATCGTTCTGGCCGACAGCATCTATGCTGCTCAGGACGCAGCGGAGCTTGTGGACATAGACTGCGAGATTCTCCCAGCCGTGATTGACCCGAGGGAGGCGCAGAGCGAAAACGCCCCGGTGATTCACGAACAGTTCGGCAGCAACGTGGTGCTTCGCACGGTGAACGCTGGCGGCGACCTGGACGGAGCCTTTGCCGGCGCCGACCGAGTCATCAGCCAGCGCTTCGACGTTCAGCGCCTGGCCCCGGCGCCGATGGAGCCGCGGGGCCTGCTCGCCGAGTATGACGCGGAAGCCGACCTGCTGACGGTGTGGGACTCGACCCAACACCCTCACGAAATCCGCGAGCATCTCGCCCGCCTGCTGTCCCGCCCCCTGGAGTCGGTGCGCGTGGCCTGCCCCGACGTAGGCGGCGGCTTCGGCGAGAAAGGCTGTTTCTTTCCCGAAGAGCTGGCCATCCCCTTCCTGGCGATGAAGCTGGGGCGACCCATCAAGTGGGTCGAGAGCCGGCAGGAAAATATGCTCTGCTTCCACGGGCGCGGCCACAGCATAGATATGGAGGCGGCGGTCAGGGACGATGGGACGCTGCTGGGTATTCGCGTGAAGGTCACCGCCGATCTGGGAGCGTACTTCTTTACGTCCACCCCTACGGTTCCCATTTTGACCAGCCACCGGCTGACCGGCCCCTACCTCACTCCGGCCATGTCGGTAGAGGTGGTGGGCGTCGCCACCAACAAGCCGGTGACCGGCGCATATCGCGGCGCAGGCGGCCCGGAGGCGGCTTTCTGCATGGAGCGGGCGGTTGACCTGGCGGCCCGGGAACTGGGGCTGGATCCAGCCGATGTCCGCCGCCGCAACTTCATCCCGCCCGATGCCTCCCCTATGAAACGCCTACCGGCATCATCTACGACTCGGGCGAATACGAGGCAGCCTTCGAACGCTCGCTGGAAATGTCCGGTTACCGGGAATGGCGGGAACGCTCGCGACAGCAGGCTGAAACCGGCGGGGCGCTCATCGGCGTTGGCCTTGCAGCGGTGGTCAAGGGTTCCGGCGCCAAGGTTACCATGCTGGAGGAACACGCTCGCTGCATCGTAGGGCCGGATGGCGACGTTGAGGTTCACACCGGCATTTCGCCTCACGGACAGGGCACCGAAACTACCTTCGCCCAGGTGGTTGCCGATGAATTGGGCATCGCGCCCGGCGATGTGCGGGTTCGCCACAGCGACTCTGCCATCCTGCCTGCGGGGGGCGGCACATCGGCCAGCCGGGGCGTCATAGCCGGCGGCACCGTGCTGTACAACGTGGCGCGGGAAGCGCGAGAGAAACTTGCGATTGTGGCCGGGCATCTGCTGAACTGCCCGCCCGGAAACATCGAACTCGCCGGAGGCCGGGCCATCGACCGGGACAACCCTTCCCGCAGCGCTCCCTTCGCCCAGGTCGCCGCCGCAGCCCACAACGAGGAGCTGCTGCCTCCGGGCGAGGAACCCGGAATCGACTTCAGCGGCACAAACACGCTGACCAGAAGCCCCTATTCCTTCGGCTCTCACGTTGCGGTGGTAGAGGTCTCGCGAGAAAACGGGGCCATCAGGATACTGCAATACGCCGGCGTACACGATTCCGGCAAGGTGCTTAACCCCATGCTGTACGACGGCCAGATTCACGGCGCCATCGCCCAGGGTATCGGCCAGGCGCTCTGGGAGGGCATGATGTACGATTCCACCGGACAGCCCCTCAGCGGCAGCATGATGGACTACGCTCTGCCCAGGTCCATCGACCTGCCGGACTTCAACCTGGACAGCGCCTGCGAGACGCTGTCGCCCATCACTGCCCTCGGCGTCAAGGGCGTCGGCGAGCTGCCCACTCTGGCGGCGCCGGCGGCGATAGTCAACGCGGTTATGGATGCCCTCTCCGGCGCTGGCGTGAAGCAAATCGACACCCCGCTAACGCCGGAAAAGGTATGGCAGGCGCTCCAGGAGGCGGCTGCGCAGCGATAGAGAGACGCAAACTCGACCAGGCTTTGCTCTAAAAGTCGGCAATTATTCGCGTGACCAACATCATCTTTTGCGACGCCCCGGCGGACGACGACCGGCGGCCCGGCCCATCCGCAGGTTGCCTTCGTTCTTCATGTAGCCGTTGGTCTTGTTGAAGTGCTGCAATCCTATCAGGGTATAGCGGTCTCGCTTTTCCTTGTTGCACGGGGGGCAGAGCAGGGTAAGATTATCGTAGGCGTCCGTTCCGCCTTGGGAGCGAGGGTTGATGTGGTCAACTTCCAGCACGCGGGTATCGAAGTTGTAGTCGGCCCCGCAGCCCTGGCAGAATGCGCCGATGTCGGTCAGCAGCTCGCCGTGCCGGGTTCTTGGGGACGGGTGGCTCCTGCCCTTTGGAGCGGGCATTTCCAGCACCAAGGCCGCTGTTTCACCCTTGTCTGTTCGCAAGGGCGGCGTATGGGAATAAGTAATGTCGCCAAAAGTCAAAGTCTGCTGCCCTTGCCGCCTGTCCAGCCGGGTTTTAACCGCCAGGTTTTCCTGTTCCAGCCGGTCAAGCACCATCTGGTGCGCTCCCTCCCAAATGTCCATTCCAATCCAATGACGGCCCAGGCGTTCCGCCGCTACCGGCGTCGTGGCACAACCGCAGAACGGGTCCAACACCATGTCGCCTGGATTACTGCTGGCTTTGATAATGCGCTCGTATAATGCCAGAGGCTTTTGCGTTGGGTAGCCCTTTCGCTCTTTGCTGGTACGCCCCACCATGTCTATTTCCCAGTAATCCTTCATACCGACAAGGGTATACCAGCCCTTTTCATCCTCGTATTCTTGTACCCCCGCAAAGCGGTAAGGTTTGAACTCCCGGTTATATGATTTTTCCACTTGCGGGTTGAAGCAATACTGCTGCGTATTCTTTGTGTACCATAGAATCGTGTCATGCTTTCTGCTGAAGTAACGTGAAGGACTTGCTCCCCCAGATTTGTAGCACCAGACGATTTCATTCCTGAAATTGCGCCGGTCAAAGATAGCGTCCATCAGGCATTTAACCCAGGCGTGTGCCGTATGGTCCAA
Source organism: Dehalococcoidia bacterium (assembly GCA_965115955.1). Taxonomy (GTDB): domain Bacteria; phylum Chloroflexota; class Dehalococcoidia; order Lucifugimonadales; family UBA3495; genus VXOI01. The sequence continues at coordinate 1,567,707 of OZ220473.1, forward strand.
ATGCAAGTAGAGGCTTCCATCGTCGGAAAGTATCCGGTGCATTTCCAGAAGCCGGACGCCCAGCCAGCAGAGGTATGCCCCCATATCATCGCCCCACACCGTCTTTGCGGTGGTGATCACCTGCCAGACTTCCGGCGCATCCTTCTGGATCGCAATCATCCAGTCTTCGTGAACATCCTCATGCCAGCGCCAGCGGTCCTGGAACCGGGCTCCGGCGGCTGAACTGTCCGGTGTGGCGTGAAAGTCCCTGTTCTTGTTGAACGGCGGGTCGGTAGCGATCAGGTTGATTGTCTCACTGTTGATACCCCGGAGGAACTCCAGGTTGTCGCCGTGGAACAGGGTTCGATTGACTACGTTCAGGTCTGGCACTGGTTCTCCCATCAATGCTGGGGCGTCTGGCGCAAGGACGCATTATTCGCCAACATCCGCCGGCAGGCAAGCCCGGCTGACACTTCCGCCGCTATCTTTCCAGGGTTGCCACGCTGAACACTACGGCGAAGGGATAGCAGTATATAACTACGCTCTTGTGGATGGAGGTGTCCACACCGGCCGGGATGGGGTAGTTCTGGTTGCCCCGGTTGCCCTTCAGGTCGCCGAGGTCAACATACCCCTCCTGCTTCACCTCCTCCGACCGCTTTGGGTCGGGATGGGTGGACAGCACCACGTGCAGCGCCGGGCCGTTGGTGACGTTCAGATTCTCCAGACGCAGAACTTCCGAGCCGTCGGGAGTGCGGTAGATGGTGGCGGATCCGCTGCCGCGATGGAAGGCGTCGGCGTCCTTGAAACTGCCCGCGGCCACCGCCTGCACCCGGCTGGCCGCAGCAGGCCGCGACGCCGTATCCGACTGCTCCATGGCCTGCCGCATCATCTCTACGGCCTCGCCGGTCATGGCGGCCGCCTCTTCCATGCTGCCGGCTTCCGCAGCCTCCATCGCCATGTCCATCCCTTCCTCCATGGCAGCGCGGCGCGCCGGCGTGAAGACCGCCATCGAATTCCTGTCCTCCGATTCCTCCGATGCCAGCGCGGCCTGGACGTCAATGGCGGCGGGGGCGGGCATGGCTTCCGTTACCGGGCTGTCCACCCTGGAAAATCCGGAAAGGATCGCTTCCACTTCCTCCCGCTCCATCCCTTCCGGCACGGTGGCGGTAGAGGCGAAGGGGAAAGCCTCGTCTACAGTCACGTTGGTGAACAGCGGCGAGCCCAGCGACCAGCCCAGCCAGACGGCGATAGCCAGCAAAGGCGCCGATACTATGCCCAGAGGCTTGCGGTATCGCCACGCCGTCAGATGCCAGCCGCGCCACCAGCCGAAGGCCAGGAACGCTGCTATGATGACCAGTACTGCCGACCCAATGGCCCACCGATAGGGATAGAGGTCGGCCAGGGCCCTCTCGAGGTCTCCGAATGTCGCCATAAATCCCCTCGCTTTGCCGGCATCCCCGCCTGCGTCAGTATAGAATACCCGGGCATAATTCCATATACGAGCGGCCGTGTCTGTGGTCTGATGGTGATATACGTTATCATCAATACGAATTCAGATGGAATTGCTTCGTATCCAAATTGCTTCGCATTCGGGAGTTGGAACAGTGCCTTCAGAAGACAGCGAAAGCGTTAGAGCGGTAGGCGCGTCAGTAAGACGAAAAGAGGATTTTCGTCTGATCCAGGGCGAAGGCCGGTACACCGGAGACGTGATGCCCCGGGATGCAGCGGTCATGGCGGTGCTGCGCAGCCCCCATGCCCACGCGCGCATTCGGGGAATCGATGTTGAGGCTGCCCGGAATCTGCCGGGCGTGCTGGCGGCGGTCACAGGGGCGGAATTCAATGCGACCTGCGCTGCTCAGCTTCCCGTTGCGGGGGTGCGGGATCACATGAAAGTGGTGAGCCGGTGGCCGATGGCCTCGGGCATCGCCAGATACGAGGGCGAACCGGTGGCCGCAGTGGTGGCTTCCGACGGCTATATCGCCCGCGACGCGCTGGAACTCATCGCAGTGGACTACGAGCCGCTGCCCGCCGCGGTGGACTGCGAAAGGGCGCTGGATGACGGCGCGCCGCTGGTTCACGAAGACATAGGCGCGAACCTTTGCGTAACCAGTTCCCGGACCGCAGGCGACCCGGACGCTGCCTTCGCCGAGGCCGATGGGGCGTTATCCTTTCGCGTTGAGGAGCCGCGCCTGGTTCCCAACGCCATGGAGCCTCGCGCCGTCACCTCCAGCTACGACCGCGGCGTAGGCGAACTCACCCTCTGGCTGTCTACCCAGGCCCCGCACATGGAGCGCCGCGCCTCCGCGGGAGTGCTGGGAATAGCGGAAGGCCGCATCCGGGTGCTTTCCCGAGATGTGGGAGGGGGATTCGGCGCCAAGATAGACACCTATCCTGAGACCATCATCGCCGCCGCGATGTCCATGCGCCTCAACCGGCCCGTGCGCTGGGACGGTCTCCGCGAGGAAGAGTTCACCTCCACCATCCACGGACGCGGCGAGGTGCAGTACGTAGAGGCGGCCTACCGCAGCGACGGAAAGCTGCTGGCCCTGCGCACGAAATACTACACCGACCTGGGCGCCTATTGCTTCGGGGGCACCCACGGCGTCGCCGAAACGCTGACCCCTTCCGGGGCCGCCGGCGCCTACACCGTCGACCATCTGCAATGGGAGGTTTTCGGGGTATACACTAACAAGATGACCGTCGGCCCATATCGCGGCTACGGTCAGCACGCCACGGCGTATGCTGCGGAACTGGTGATGGACGGCATCGCCCGGTCCCTTGGCCTGGATCCTGCGGAAGTGCGCCGCCGCAACCTTATCCCAGCCGCCGCCTTTCCCTACCGCACCCCCACCGGGCGCCTGCACGACAGCGGCGACTATCATCAGGCCCTTGAGTCGGTACTGGAGCTGGCCGGCTATCAGGCGCTGCGGGAAGAACAGGCTCGCCGTCGCACGCCGGGCGACGAGCTGCTGGGCATCGGCATCGCCACTACCGTAGACGCTTCCGGCTTCGGCCCCTCCGGTTCCCTGAGCGTCCGTCCAGGCTACGAGACTTCCACCGTGCAGGTAGATGCTACGGGGCACGTTACGGTCTACACCGGTTCATCGGATCACGGGCAGGGACACGAGACCACCTTCGCCCAGATTGCCGCGGACGAGCTGGCGGTGCCGGTGGAAGACGTCCGCGTGGTCTATGGCGATACGCATCTGATAGCCCAGGGCACCGGCACCCGGGCCAGCCGCTCCATAGTTGTGGGCGGCTCGGCAGTGGTAACGGCCAGCCGCCAGGTAAAGGACAAGGCCGTTAAGCTGGCCGCTGTTTTGCTCCGCACGGAGCCGCAGTTCGTCGAGTTGCGCCAGGGGGGCTTTTTCGCCGAAGACATCCCTGACCGCTGCGTGACCTGGCGCGACGTTGCCGAGTTCTCGACCGGCCCCCAGCCTGTACCGGATGGCATCGGACGGGGGCTGGAGGCCAGCATCTATTGGGAACCGGAGAATTACACCTTCCCCTTCTCCGCCAATGTGGCTGTGGTGAAGGTTAACCCGGACAACGGCGTTGTCCGGTTGACCGACTTTTACTCGGTGAACGATTTCGGCGTGCTGGTCAATCCAATGGTGGTGAACGGGCAGATTCACGGCGGGCTGGCCCAGGGCATCGGCGCAGCGCTGATGGAGGAGGCGGTGTGGGACCGGAGCGGCCCTCTGCTTACCGGCAGCTTGATGGACTACGCCATGCCCCTGGCCAAGCACCTGCCCGATTTCACCGTACAGACGATGGAAACCCCCAGCCCCTTTAACCCGCTGGGCGCGAAGGGCATGGGCGAGACGCCTACCATTGCCGCTGTGCCCGCAGTGGTCAACGCCGTGGCCGACGCGCTGTCTCACCTGGGCGTATCGCGGCTGGACATCCCGATTAAGCCGGAGCGCGTGTGGAGGGCGATTCAATCCGCCCGCGCCTGAGCGAATGAATGCGCCGGCCCGGCTGCCGGCTTCCGCATTCCCGGAACCCGCAGCGATGCTCTCTGCCGGACCTGTCGAACCGGCCCGGTTACCTGCCGCCTGCGGATCTGCCCCCGTCCACCATGTAGACGCCGCCGGTGCAGAAACTGCTGTCGTCACTGACCAGGAACAGCATCATCCGCGCCACCTCCTCGGGGTTGCCGTATCTTTGGAGGGGGATTCGCTCGGCGAAGGCCTGCTTCGCTGTCTCTATAGTAACGGAAGAGTCATCGAGAGCTGCGGCGCGCAGCTCCTCAATTGAGCGCATCATGCGGGTCTCGATGGGGGACGGGTTGACGGTGTTGACGCGAATGTTGAACGGAGCGCCCTCCAGAGCGGCAGTGCGCATCAGCCCGATGACCGCGTGCTTGCTGGTGGTATAGGCCGACATTTCCGGAGTTCCGCCTATTCCGGCGGTGGAGGATGTTATGACTATGCTGCCGCCGCCCCGCTCCCGCATCGCCGGAACAGCATACTTGATTCCCAGCCACACGCCGCGCACGTTGACCGCCATGACCCGGTCGAACACTTCGGCGGGGTAGTCGGGAATCGGGGACAGCGTCCCCTCTATGCCAGCGTTGGCCAGAAGCGCGTCGATTCCTCCCCATCTGCTTACTGCGGCGTCAATATACGCTTGGGCCTGTTCGGGCCGGGATACGTCGGCCACGACATAGCTGGACCTGTCCTCTCCGATAGACCGCACGGCGTCCTGCAACGCCGCCTCGTCCAGGTCTATCAGCGTTAAGCGGGCTCCTTCGCTGGCGAACAATCTCGCCGCAGCGCTTCCGATTCCTCCGGTGGCTCCCGTGATCACGGCCACTTTCCCGTCCAGTCGAGCCATGTCGCATCTCCTTCCAGATTGCAGTATCGGTCTTTCCCCGGGTATGTAACACCGGGTATGTAACACCGGCCGCTGCGATACGGCAAGCGCCCGAACCGGCTGACGCGGCCGTCTCGTCCCCGGTGCGGCGTTATTCCGCCAGGCTCATGCTGGTCAGCATGAACGCGTACTCCTCCGCTACCTCATACAGGCGGTCGTACCTGCCAGACCTGCCGCCGTGGCCCGCGCCCATATTGGTTTTAAGCAGCAGGGGGGTTTCATCCTTCTTCAGCGTTCGGAGCTTTGCCACATACTTGGCGGGCTCCCAGTAGGTCACGCGTGGGTCGTTCAGGCCCGCTGTGACCAGCATGGGGGGATAGCTGCCCGGCTTAAGCTGGTCGTAGGGCGAATAGGAGCGGATATACTCGAAAGCTGCCTTGTCTTCGATGGGATTGCCCCACTCCGGCCACTCGATGGGCGTAAGGGGCAGGGTGTCGTCCAGCATGGTATTCAGAGCGTCCACGAAGGGTACGTGGGCGACTACTGCGCCCCACAGCGCCGGGGCCTGGTTCACGACGGCGCCCATGAGCTGCCCGCCGGCGCTGCCCCCGGAGATGGCGATGCGGCCTGCGGCCCCGTACCCCAATTCGACCAGGCGCCGCGCCGCGTCCACAAAGTCGTTGAACGTGTTGGCTCTTCTATCCAGCTTCCCGGCCTCATACCAGTGGTAGCCGAGATCGTCGCCGCCCCGGATGTGGGCAATGGCGCAGATGAAGCCCCTGTCCAGCAATGACAGCCGCGCTGCGGAAAACGAGGGGGGAAAGGCGAACCCGTAGGCGCCGTATCCATAGAGATAGAGCGGGGCGGAACCGTCAACCGGAGTATCCCGGCGGCGGACGATGGACACTGGCACCTGCGCTCCGTCCCGGGCTGCCGCCTGAATGCGCTCGGTTACATACTCCGCGGCGTCATACCCGCTTGGCACCTGCTGCACCTTCCGCACTTCGAGCTGTCGGGTTTCGACGTGGTAATCGAACACGGTCGAAGGCGTTACCATGGACGAGTATTCCAGGCGCAGCGCTTCCGTCTGGAATTCCGGGTTGGTGTCCAGGCCGACGGTATACGCCGGCTCAGGGAAAGACACGTAGCTGGATTCCCCGTTCCGGTCTATCAGGCGCACCTGGTCCAGACCGTTGATGCGCTCCTCCACGGCAATAAAGTCGCTGAATGCCGTGAAGTCTCTTATGTAATTGGAGTCTGAAGCGTCCACCAGCGGGGCCCAGGACCTTTCTGAAGGGTCATCGGCCGGGGCCATGGCCAAGCGCGTGTTCTTGTGGGTGTCGTTGGTGCGGATGACGAACCGGTCTCCCTGGTGATCCACTGAATACTCGTGGCCCGGCCTCCGGCGGGAAACGACCAGAGGGGCGGAGCCGGGGTCTGAAGCGGGAACGAGCCGCACTTCCGAAGTAACGTGGTCGCCAGCGCCGATGATGATGTATTCCCTGGAGGTGGAAATGGAAAGCCCAACGAAGAAGCCGGGATCGGTTTCCTCGTAGATAACAGGGTCGTTGGCGACGGGCTGGCCCAGCGCATGGCGGCGTACCTGCCATGGGCGCCAGTTCTCGTCCACCACCGTATAGAGGAATGAACCGTCGTCGGCTGCCCACACCGCGCTGCCCGTAGTGCCGGCAATCTCGTCTTCGAGCATATCCCCGGTGCGCAGGTCTTTGACCATAATCCTGAACCGTTCCGAGCCGTCGGCATCTATGCTGTAAGCCAGCAGCCAGCCTTCGTTGCTCACCGACAGCGATCCCAGGCGGAAGTATTCCATACCCTCCGCCAGCTCCGGCTCGTCCAGAATCATCTGCGCGTCGCTGGGGGGCGCTTCCCGGCTGTTGGGGGCGCCGGCGGTCCAGCGGCGCCACTGGCGATACTGGCTCCCCTCCTGGTAGCTCCACTGGTAGTACCAGTCTCCCCGCTTCCACGGCACGCTCGACAGGTCGGGCTGCTGCCGAGCTTTTATCTCCTCGAACACGGTGTCAATCAGCTCTTGATGGGGAGACATCGCGGCCTCGAAGTATTCGTTCTCGGCCCTGAGGTAGGCCAGAACATCGGCGTCACCCACCTGGGGATAGCCGGGGTCGCGCAGCCAGCGCCACGGGTCGCGGATGGTCACTCCGTGGTGTGTGGAGCTGTAGGGCCTCTGCTGCGCCGTCGGCGGCGCAGCCGGCAGGCCGGGGCCGACAGCTATCGGCGTTCCGCTTTCTTCCGGGTTTTTCTCCGGGAGCGCGTCCTCCGGGCGCGGGTTTGGATGGTCGGTCATGGTAAATGCTCCATTTGCAAGTACGTCCAGAGTAGGTTGCGGATGCCGTAGCTGTCGCCGCCGATGGCAGCAGCGAAGTCTGCCGGATGACGATGGACTGCTCCGAGAGGCCTTCCGGCCCGGCCTCGCCGCCGGTGAGCGACGCGCCATTGGCCGTTGCACAGGCTGTTATTCCAGGGCGCGCACGCACCTGGCCGGGTCCGACTCCGCCAGCGCACAGGGGCGGCGCCCGGTGTGAATGTAATCGGCGATAAGCTTGCCCGCCATCGGCCCGCGCCCGAAGCCTGATGAGGCCAGGCCGCCAACGATGTACAGGTTGTCGAGCTGGGGTATTTTCCCGATGATTGGTTTGCCATCCATGGAAAAAGGCATCAAGCCGGCCCAGGTGCGGTTGACGGAATGTCCGGCCAGGAACGGCAGTACCTCGGCTGCCTGCCCCAGGTTCACTTCCGTGCCGTTGGTGTCGACAGATTTGTCGTAGCCGACCATCCGGCGGTCGCCCCCGAAGATTATCTCTCCGTCCCTGGTCTGGCGGCCGTAGAGGTGCCGGGTAAGCCGGCGGTCATTGCGATGGGTCAATTCCGGGGGCGTTTCCGCGTCGCCGCCCGGAGAATTCCTCCAGTCCAGAGCCGACTCCGCCGACGACAGGGAATGAAAGACTCTGGGCGGCATCGGGGCCGTGGCCCACATCTGCCCTCGCACTGGCGCCACGGGAATTCGCAATCCCAGCATCTCGCCGATGGGCCCGCACCAGGCTCCGGCAGCCAGAACAATCTGCCGGGCGCTGAGTTCCCCGGCAGAACAGGTAACCCGGTAAGCGCCGTCGTCCTGGCGGACTATTCCGGTCGCTTCCCAGCCGGTCAGTATCTGCGCGCCCCGGCTCCCGGCCAACTCTGCGAATGCCCGGGTGGCCTTTTGCGGGTCGGACTGGGATCTCAGGGGCAGGCGCACCGCGCCCAGCAGTTCCGGATTGAGCTCCGGCTCGATGCTTCTGGCCTCTTTTATGGTAAGCAGCTCCAGGGTGTAGCCCATGGATTTCATCGACATCACATAGTCGCGGGCGTACTCAAACTGGCTGGCGGTCTGGATCGCCTGGAGGGCGCCGGAAGCCCGGAATTCGATGTCGCAGCCGTGGTCGAGCTGCAGATTCCTGAAAATCTGAAGGCTGCCCATGGTCAGGTAAGACTCCAGGTTGGGAGCGCGGCCCCAGCCCAGCGCGCCGATGCCGCCGGCGTTGACTCCCGACGCTTCCGAAGCGATCTCGCCGCGCTCCAGCAGCGCGACGCTGCGCCCGTGTTCCGCCAGATGGCAGGCGGCGGATGTTCCCGCTATGCCGCCCCCGATGACTATGATTTCCGAATCCGCCATATCCGCTGCCCCCTGGGTCGCTCCTGGAGTTCGTTGACCGAACATATCCCGTCCGCCGCCACAAATCCGCGTCCCAAATCCGCGCCCCTGGACTGATTAAAGCCGCTTACTGTCCGGGCCGGTGAGGAATTGCGGCGCTGTTCGCAGCAGCCGTTGCCCGTCAACGGCCTTCCCGTCAACGGCCTTCCAGGATGAAGTCGGCAACCCGCTCGGCCATCATTATGATGGTGGCGTTGGTGTTGGCCCGGACGATGTCGGGCATGACCGACGCATCAACGACTCGAAGCCCCGCCAGCCCGTGAACGCGGCAGTACTGGTCAACCACCGCCGAGGGATCGGACTCCGGCCCCATTTTGCAGGTAACCGAGGTGTGCCCTGCGATTCCGGCGTTCTGCCGCAGCCAGGAATCCAGCGCATCGTCGTCGGCCAGGTCAGCGTCAGCGGGCGACAGCCGTTCGGCAAGCAGGCCGTCGAAGGCCGGATGGTCGAAAATCCTTACTGTCCGCCGCACCGCGTCCCGGTACCGGGCAATATCCCTGGAATCGGTCAGGAACTGGAAGTCCAGGCGCGGCTGCACCAACACATCGGCGGACGCTAATGTCAGCGTTCCTTCGCTGTAAGGGTATTCCAGCCGGCACCCGAAGCGAATATCCGGCGGCTCCGGGCTTTCCGGGCAAGATCCTGGGTAAGATGTGGTGGGCTGCACCTGTATGTCGTTGCGCTCCGAGCCGTCGGCGCTGAACCGCAGCCCCACCTGGTTCCGCGGGGCATCCGGCGCCAGGCGGTGGGCCGGGTGTGAGCGGAACACAATGGATACCGAAGGATGGTTCTTCATCCCGCGCCCTACCCTTGGCAGGTCGCGAACGGAGCTGATGCCCAGCGCGCGCAGCTCACCGGCAGGGCCAACGCCGGAAAGCAGCAGCAGTTGCGGGGAGTGAATCGCCCCGGCGCTCAGGATAATCTCGCTGCCTTCTGCGATGAAAACCTCGCCCCCGCTGTCCACCTCCACCGCCGCCGCCTGCTCCGCTCCCGGAAGGGTGGAGAATCCCGGAAGGGTAGAGAATCCCGGAAGGGTGGAGAATATGATGCGGCGGGCGAGGGCGTTGGCCCGGATGGTCAGGTTGAGGCGATGGCGGCAGGCGTCCAGGTAAGTGATGGCCGTGCTCATCCGCACGCCGCCGGGGTTGTTCAGGGGCATTGCTCCGACGCCGGCGGCGTCCGGGTGGTTCATGTCCGGATCATCGGGGAACCCGGCGTCCCGGCACGCCTGATAGAAAGCCGCCTGCAGCGGCAGCCAGTTCTCCCGCGGGTGTCGCCACACGGGGATGGGCCCGTCGGAGCCGTGAAAATCGTCGCGGATGTCGGCGTCGGTTTCCAGGCGCCGGAAGCAGGGCAGTATCTTATGGTAGCTCCACTCACCGTTGCCGGCGGCGGCCCACGAATCGAAGTCCTCGGGCGCTCCCCGCAGCAGAATCTGGTGATTGATGGCGCTGCTGCCGCCGGTCACCTTTCCTCGCGCCACGGGAAGAGGGCGGGGCTGCTGAGGCGTGGCCCGGCCCGCCAGCGACCAGTTGTGGGCCGCTCCTTCCGCTGATGCTGCCTGGAGCATGTCGTATTTCAGCTCGTCGGGCAGCAGCGCATGCGGATAGTCCGGCCCGGCTTCCAGCAGCAGCACGGAGCGGCTTGGGTCTTCCGAGAGCCGGTTAGCCAGAACGCAGCCTGCCGACCCTGCTCCCACGATAATGACGTCGTACTTCACGCCAGCCTGCGCCCCCGGCCGTAAACGCCGCTGGAATTCCCCCGACAGGACGGGCCGGAGCCAATAATACCATAGGGGAGTATTCCTTATCAGGCAGAGGCGCTGCGTATGGTCCGTCGCATTCCCGCTCCCGTATCGAAACAACCTGAAAATCCGCCCGTCCAACCCGTCCAACCCCACGACAGGCCGGGCGGGATGGTATATAATGCGTTACGGTTTCCCGCAGTGCATGACCTGCGGCGCAAACTCAGTCTCGCATGATAGAGAGGTGGAAGAATGCACCGGATAGCTGGGAAAGTTGCGGCCACAACCCTGCTCATGGCGGCGGTGGCCCTGGCCGCCATGTTCGCTGTGGGCATCTTCTCGCCCAGCGGCGTCGGCGGCCACGGCGGCGGCGACAACGTGCATGGCGGCAGCAGCGCCGGCATGGCGACTCTGGACAAGATGATTGCCATGGTCGGCGAAGCCGCCGCCAGCCCCCCGGCGGGCGGAACGCCGGCATCAACGTGGAACAGCGTGGAAGTTCCGAGCAGCGCGACGCACGTCACGTTCTACTATAGCTGGACCGAGGGTTCCAGGAGCGATGTCAATTACCCGCTGACTAATTTCATAACGGGAGACGATAACTGGTACACTGGCGCCCAGGACCTTATCAACAACACCAGGGTCTTCAAATACGAAAGCACCTCAAACTGGGCGAAAACCGAAATAGAAACAAGCAAGAACATAGGAACCAGAGTAGCCGACGGCGACGTATGGGACGGCGACGCCGATCACAATGATATTATCGCGGTAGAGTTCAAACTGAAGGCCAATCGTTTCCTGCCGCGCGACATTGATATTGACGCAACTGATAAAGACAGAGTTACCTCCAGCCCTGAACATACACTCAAGGATACCACGTACACCACATACATGATTCCTCCTGGCAGGACGCTGCCACCCAGGCCGCTCAATTACTTGTCACCTGACACGCAAGTCATATACTATGCCAACGACATCGGCGACAGGAAGGCCGGCTCTGTACAGAAGCTCACGCTGAAGGCGGGGATCGCCGCCAGCGACAGGGACGAAATAACAGTCGATTTCAAGGAATTCGGCGTGCCGTCCTCCATCGACCCTGATGACGTCACCATCGTTTATGGGGCCAACGGCAATAATCCTGAAGAAGCGCCCCCCGGCGCCGTCGAAGTCAATGGAACCACGGTAACCCTGACATTCCGGACGAGAGCCGGAACCGGAGCCGCCACCGGAATCGGGAGCGATCTGGCTGCGAACGTCACTACCGATATAATCTTCAGCAGAAGAGCCGGGATCACCTTGCCGAAACGCGCCGGCCTGTATTATGTAGCGGTCTCATCGGAAGACACCGCTGCCAAAGACGGCGCATTCTTCAACTTTGCCGAGGTGGTGCCGAGCGCGACTCTGGACAAGCTGGTTGCCATGGTCGGCGAAGCCGCCGCCAGCCCCCCGGCGGGCGGGATGCCGCCGTCAACGTGGAACAGCGTGGAAGTTCCGAGCAGCGCGACGCACGTCACGTTCTACTATAGCTGGACCGAGGGTTCCAGGAGCGATGTCAATTACCCGCTGACTAATTTCATAACGGGAGACGATAACTGGTACACTGGCGCCCAGGACCTTATCAACAACACCAGGGTCTTCAAATACGAAAGCACCTCAAACTGGGCGAAAACCGAAATAGAAACAAGCAAGGACATACCAACCAGAATAGCCGACGGCGACGTATGGAACGGCGACGCCGATCACAATGATATTATCGCGGTAGAGTTCAAACTGAAGGCCAATCGTTTCCTGCCGCGCGACATTGATATTGACGCAACTGATAAAAACAGAAGCGCCCCTGCTGAACGTAAACTCGAGGAGACCACGTACACCATATACATGATTCCTCCTGGCAGGACGCTGCCACCCAGTCCGCTCAATTACTTGTCACCTGAGACGCAAGTCATATACTACATCAACGACATCGACGACAGGGAGGCCGGCTCTGTACAGAAGCTCACGCTGAAGGCGGGGATCGCCGCCAGCGACAGGGACGAAATAACCGTCGACTTCAAGGAATTCGGTGTGCCGTCCTCCATCGACCCTGATGACGTCACCATCGTTTATGGGGCCAACGGCAATAATCCTGAAGAAGCGCCCCCCGGCGCCGTCGAAGTCAATGGAACCACAGTAACCCTGACATTCCGGACGGGAACCGGAATCGGGAGCGATCTGGCTGCGAGCGTCACTACCGATATAATCTTCAGCAGAAGAGCCGGGATCACCTTGCCGAAACGCGCCGGCCTGTATTATGTAGCGGTCTCATCGGAAGACACCGCTGCCAAAGACGCTGCATTCTTCAACTTTGCCGAGGTGGTGCCGAACACGCCGGAACCGACGGCCACGAACACGCCGGAGCCGACGGCCACGAACACGCCGGAACCGACGGCCACGAACACGCCGGAACCGACGGCCACGAACACGCCGGAGCCGACGGCCACGAACACGCCGGAGCCGACGTCCACGAACACACCGGAGCCGACGTCGACCAACACGCCGGAGCCGACGTCCACGAACACGCCGGAACCGACGTCCACGAACACGCCGGAGCCGACGAGCACGAACACGCCGGAACCGACGTCCACGAACACGCCGGAGCCGACGTCCACGAACACACCGGAGCCGACGAGCACGAACACGCCGGAGCCGACGAGCACGAACACGCCGGAGCCGACGTCGACCAACACGCCGGAGCCGACGAGCACGAACACGCCGGAGCCGACGTCGACCAACACGCCGGAGCCGACGAGCACGAACACGCCGGAGCCGACGAGCACGAACACGCCAGCGCCTACCAACACGCCGGAGCCGACGAGCACGAACACGCCGGAGCCGACGTCCACGAACACACCGGAGCCGACGTCGACCAACACGCCGGAGCCGACGGCCACGAACACGCCGGAACCGACGTCCACGAACACGCCGGAACCGACGTCCACGAACACGCCGGAGCCGACGTCCACGAACACGCCAGCGCCTACCAACACGCCGGAGCCGACAGAAAGTACCGATATAATAGAAGACCCGGATGCTATCCAGATGGGGTCTATGAAGTACATTTCGGTGGTCAAGTCTGGCACGACTTATGGAATGGCCGATGACCAGACCTTCCTTCTCACCGTTAAGGAAGGGGATTCAAGGCATACCAACGTTCCGATTGATATCAAGCTTTCCGGCACACCATCCCACGACGTGAGTGTGCGGATCAAATTCCAGAAATCTGCTGACAGCACAGCTACAGGCAGGAAAGGCGGGATCCGTGACTTCCGCTACATAAACCGGGTTATCACGTGGAGCGCCGGCGCTTCCGGAGAGGATCTGACCAAGACCATCAACCTCAGAATCTTCGGCGACACAACAGTCGAAAGTGACGAAAGGGTGCGGTTCAGGGTCCTCGATCTGACAACCGATGACCCGAAGGTTGAGTTTTCCGGCGGCGAGAGCTGGATCATGTTCAAGGTAGTGATTGCTAACGACGATAGCGACGGATAATAGCGCGCTGTTGCAACAAAACGAACAGAAAATGTTGGAAGTTCCCTAATCCTTACGCGTGAAGGAAGAGAAAGAGGAGAGGTGGAAGAATGAACCGGATAGCTGGGAAAGTTGCGGTCATAACCCTGCTCATGGCGGCGGCGGCCCTGGCCGCCATGTTCGCTGCGGGCGTATTCTCGCCCGGCGGCATCGGCGCCCACGAAGGCGGCGACAACGTGCATGGCGGCGACAACGCCGGCACGGCGACTCTGGACAAGCTGGTTGTCATGGTCGGCGAAGCCGCCGCCAGCCCCCCGGCAGGCGGGATGCCGCCGTCAACGTGGAGCAGCCTGGAAGTTCCGAGCAGCGCGACGCATGTCACGTACTACTATAGCTGGACCGAGGGTTCCCAGAGCGGTGTCACTTTCCCGCTGACTAATTTCTTCACGGGAGACGATAACTGGTACACTGGCGGCCAGGACCTTATCAACAACACCAGGGTCTTCAAATACGAAAGCACGTCAAGCTGGGCGAAAACCGAAATGGAAACAAGCAAGGTCATAGGAACCAGAGTAGCCGACGGCGACGCATGGGACGGCGACGCCGATCACAATGATATTATCGCGGTAGAGGTCAAACTGAAGGCCAATCGTTTCCTGCCGCGCCACCTTTCTATTTACGCGGAGGATACTGACGTAGTGCCCTTCCGCAGAACTCCCTCGCCTGAACACACCCTCAAGAATACCGATTACCGCGTGTACCTTCTCCCTCCTGGCAGGATGCTGCCGCCCAGGGTGGATGACTACCTGCCAGGTTTAGACAGGGGCTTATACTACATCAACGACATCGACGACAGAGAGGCCGGCTCTGCGCAGAAGCTCACGCTGAAGGCGAGGGTCGCCGCCAGCGACAGGGATGAAATAACCATAGACTTCAAGGAATTCGGCGTGCCGTCCTCCATCGACCCCGATGACGTCACCATCGTTAAGGGTACCGTTACAAATAGCCCTGAAGAAGCGCCGCCCGGCGCCGTCGAAGTCAATGGAACCACGGTAACCCTGACATTCCGGACGGGAACCGGAATCAGGAGCGCTCTGGCTGCGGACTCCACTACCGACATAATCTTCAGCAGAAGAGCCGGCATCACCCTGCCGAAACACGCCGGCCTGTATTATGCATCGGTCGCGTCGGAAGACACCGCTGCTAAAGACATTCAATTCTCCAACTGGGCCGAGGTGGTGCCGAGCGCGACTCTGGACAAGCTGGTTGCCAGGGTAGGCGAAGCCGCCGACAGCCCCCCGGCAGGCGGGACGCCGGCATCAACGTGGAACAGCCTGGAAGTTCCGAGCAGCGCGACGCACGTCACGTTCTACTACAGCTGGACCGAGGGTTCCAGGAACGACATCAGTTACCCGGTGGATAATCTCTTCACGGGAGACGATAACTGGTACAGTAACCCCCAGGACCTTATCAACAACACCAGGGTCTTCAAATACGAAAGCACGTCAAGCTGGGCGAAAACCGAAATAGAAACAAGCAAGAACCTAGGAACCAGAACAGCCGACGGCGACGTATGGAACGGCGACGCCGATCACAATGACATTATCGCGGTAGAGTTCAAACTGAAGGCCAATCGTTTCCTGCCGCGCGACATTGATATTGAAGCAACTGATAAAGACAGAAGTGCCCCTGCTGAACGTAAACTCTATGATACCAAGTACACCACATACATGATCCCTCCTGGCAGGGCGCTGCCACCCAGGCCGCTCAATTACTTGTCACCTGAGACGCAAGTCATATACTATGCCAACGCCATCGACGACAGGGGGGCCGGCTCTGTACAGAAGCTCACGCTGAAGGCGGGGATCGTCGCCAGCGACAGGGACGAAATAACAGTCGATTTCAAGGAATTCGGCGTGCCGGCCTCCATTGACCCTGATGACGTCACCATCGTTTATGAGGCCAACGGCAATAATCCTGAAGAAGCGCCCCCCGGCGCCGTCGAAGTCAATGGAACCACGGTAACCCTGACATTCCGGACGGGAACCGGAATCAGGAGCGCTCTGGCTGCGAGCGCCACTACCGATATAATCTTCAGCAGAAGAGCCGGGATCACCCTGCCGAAACGCGCCGGCCTGTATCATGTAGCGGTCTCATCGGAAGACACCGCTGCCAAAGACGGTGTATTCTTCAACCTTGCCGAGGTGGTGCAGAACACGCCGGAGCCGACGAGCACGAACACGCCGGAGCCGACGTCGACCAACACGCCAGCGCCTACCAACACGCCGGAGCCGACGAGCACGAACACGCCGGAGCCGACGCCTACCAACACGCCGGAGCCGACGGCCACGAACACGCCGGAACCGACGTCCACGAACACGCCGGAGCCGACGTCCACGAACACACCGGAGCCGACGAGCACGAACACGCCGGAGCCGACGTCGACCAACACGCCGGAGCCGACGAGCACGAACACGCCGGAGCCGACGAGCACGAACACGCCAGCGCCGACGTCGACCAACACGCCGGAGCCGACGAGCACGAACACGCCGGAGCCGACGAGCACGAACACGCCAGCGCCTACCAACACGCCGGAGCCGACGGCCACCAACACGCCGGAGCCGACGTCCACGAACACGCCAGCGCCTACCAACACGCCGGAGCCGACGTCGACCAGCACGCCGGAGCCTACCAACACGCCGGAGCCGACGAGCACGAACACGCCGGAGCCGACGTCCACGAACACGCCAGCGCCTACCAACACGCCGGAGCCGACGAGCACGAACACGCCGGAGCCGACGTCCACGAACACGCCAGCGCCTACCAACACGCCGGAGCCGACGGCCACCAACACGCCGGAACCTATAGAAAGTATCGATAGAACAGAAGTCCCGGATGCTATCCAGATGGGGTCTATGAAGTACATTTCGGTGGTCAAGTCTGGCACGACTTATGGAATGGCCGATGGCCAGACCTTCCTTCTCACCGTTAATGAAGGGGATTCAAGGCATACCAACGTTCCGATTGATATCAAGCTTTCCGGCACACCATCCCACGACGTGAGTGTGCGGATCAAATTCCAGAAATCTGCTGACAGCACAGCTACAGGCAGGAAAGGCAGGATCCGTGACTTCCGCTACATAAACCGGGTTATCACGTGGAGCGCCGGCGCTTCCGGAGAGGATCTGACCAAGACCATCAACCTCAGAATCTTCGGCGACACAACAGTCGAAAGTGACGAAAGGGTGCGGTTCAGGGTCCTCGATCTGACAACCGATGACCCGAAGGTTGAGTTTTCCGGCGGCGAGAGCTGGATCATGTTCAAGGTAGTGATTGCTAACGACGATAGCGACGGATAATAGCGCGCTGTTGCAACAAAACGAACAGAACCGGGGGCCGGCTCATTGTAGCTGGCCCCCGGTTTTTGCTTGGGTGTGGTTATTCTCCGACGATGGCAAGAGCTGGACAAAATTTCGCAGAAAGACAGTGTTCCGATTTGAGCAGTTAAGCGTACTGTGGAGGTATGCAGAACCTGAATGCGGTAGAATTGCGTAACCCGGAATGTCGCCCCTGGCGCAATCTCTGTAGTTCGAGGGGAGCATGATTGACTTGCTGATTGCCAACGGGATGGTCGTAGACGGCGCTGGCAGCCCTGGCTTCCATGCCGCCGTGGCAGTGGAAGGCGACACGGTCAGCATCCACCGGGGCGACGCATCAGGGCTGGAGGCAGCGCGAACCGACGTTAATGGCTTCGCTCTGACAAGGGTAGGTTAGTCTCCGCCCACGGGGACGCGCTCTTCGAGCTGGAGGGGGAACAGGTTTCCGAACAATCCCTTCTCGGGATGGCGCTCCCAGTCCGCCCTGGGCAGTTCATAGTAGACCTCGATCTCATTGTCGTCGGGGTCCAGCAGGTAAACGCCCAGCGAGATGCCGTGGTCGCCAATACGCTGAATGCGGGCGTTGTTCTGCTTCATCCGGTCGTAAAGTTCCTGCAAATCCTCGAAGGTCTCCATTTGCCAAGCCATGTGCGCCTGACCGACGATGGAGTGGTCGGGGCCGTCGGCGTCCATGCCGATGGAGCGGATAGCCAGTTCGTGGGATTTCTCGGTGTTGGCCGACATGAACACCGTCCCGCTGGCGGTCTTTTCCATGACGGTCAGCCCCATGACACGGGTGTAGAAGTCCACGGAGCGCTCCAGGTCTCTAACCCGCATGACCAGGTGTCCCAGGCTCTTCGGCGTGTATGACATATCCCTTCCTCCTGTAAAGCTGTATATTCCGTTTCCTTATTCTACGGGCTTGAATCTACATTCTACGGGCTTGAATCTACCTGCTTGTCAACGGCAGGCCAGACTCTCACCGTCTCTTACGCAGTTGGATGTTTCCCTTATGCGGCGCTCATCATCCGGCCTGCACAACCCATCGCAGAAACAGATTCCATGCAGGCCAGGGTCAGCGCATCGGCGACCGCCATTGATTTTATCGCTCCGGGCCGGGAACTGTGTCAAGGCCAGTCTGCCTGCTCCGTGCACCGGCGCACTGTCTGTGTGGGGGTTCATTTGCCCTCAGTTCTGGAACGGCGCAGTCGAATTTCGCGCCGGGCTGCCGCCATCCTCCGGCAGCTCCGCAGCGGGAGCGCTATCTGTCATGCGGCCGGAAGCGCACCAGAAAGCTGGCCTCTCCTAGTGGTATGCCGTCGAACAGGATGGCTGCGGAGTGCTGCCCCGGGGCCTGTACCGGAATGCGGAAGGTCTTGATCCAGCGCTGGAACAGGATGCCCTCATCCCACTGTACCCGCTGGGCCGGAGGAGTTTCCAGGGGAACTCCCGGGGCCTTCAGAGCGACGAACAGGCGATGGTCGCCCGGCAGTGCGCCTCCGATGCAGAAGGCGAGGTTCAGGTCTACCTCTGCAAGCACTGGTCCGCCCCCGCCGTCCGGCTGCGGTTCCGGCAGGTCGATCAGATCCACGATGCCGTTCAGGTTCAGTTCTCCGTCGTCCCCCTCCGCCGTGCTGCGGCAGAACAGGGCATATTTCAAGTAAGGATCATCAATGCCTGTAGTCAACCACTCCCTCCGCCAATCCTACTGATTCGACGGGTTATTCTAGCACGGGGCCGGGACATAACGCGGGAAGCGGCGCTGAATTATAATGATCCTCAAAGCCAGCGTCGGGAGGATTCAAGATGCCCATCAGCAGAGAGCGCTTCGATTCCGGCATGACTACTCAAGAATACATCGACCAGATCAAGGTCAACAAAGAACCCTTCGTCGAAATTTACAACAGCGTGAAGATACCCGCAGATTCAGCCGACTGGGTGAATGGCCTCGGCAGCCCCATCAACCTGGCGGTGTTTACCGCCGACTGGTGCGGCGACGCTGTCAGCACCACGCCGGTGATCCTGCGGCTGGCCGACAGCAGCTCCAACGTTAACCTGCGGGTGTTTAACCGGGATGATGATGTTCCCCTGGCCAATACATTCCTGCCGGAGCATCGGGCCGGGACGGTGCCCATCTTCGCGGCGCTGGACGGTGACATGAATGAGGTGGCCCGCTTCATTGAGACTGCCAACGGCCTGGTGCCCCGGATAGACGCCATGGACGAGGAAATCAACCGCGATACCGAGGGGCTGGATGAGGCTGATCAGCGACAGGCCCGCCGGGGCCGGCGTATGGCTTATCGCGTGGGCCGCCTTCAGGAATGGGGGGAGGTAATCCTGAGGGAGTTCCAGGACTCGGTGAGCGCGGGCCTGCGGCTTTCTCCTTTCGAGCGCCCGGCAATCGGCGGCACCAGGTGGCCTCCGGAAGCTCCGGAATAGATGCATACCAGGAAGAGGGAGCGGGCGGTCGATTAGGCGGCCCCCGGAATAGACCAGTCAGGAAGGGCGCGGGCGGTCGATTCGGTAGCCCCCGGAAGCCTCTGAATAGGCGCATACTCGGAAGAGGGCGCGGGCGGTCGATCCCAGACCCGGAATAGACCGGCCAGGCCGCGGTGTTCAACTCCGGGAGGGCGAACAGAACAGGACTGTCGAACCCTTATCGGCTGATGTCCAGCACCTGCGCTCCGGCCGCTTCGGCGAACATTTCTGCGGTAGAGGGATGGCAGGTGAAGACCAGCACCTGATTGGTCTTCGCCAGCCGGGCAAAGGACTCGGCGGCCAGGCGGGCCCGTTCCGGGTCGAAATTGACCAGCGCCTCGTCCACCACCACCGGCAGACGCTCGGCGTGTTCCCCGAACTCGCAGATCAGCCCGAACCTCAAGGCCAGATACAGTTGTTCGCGGGTGCCGCGGCTCAGCTCGGATGGCTGTTTGTTGGTTCCCGTGGTGTCGGTCACTGTTACCGTCTGCTCCCCTATGGGAGCGTACAGCCTTTGGTATCGCTGCCCGGTGATTTCTGAAAAGAACTCCTGGGCGTGGCGGATAACGCCGGGCTGACGCTCCCGCTCGAACTTCTGCCGGGTTCTTTTCAGCAGGTCTTCTGCGATGGTTAACTTCGACCACTCGCGGGCGTGTTCCCGCAATTGCTCCTCCAGGGTGTGGCGGCGGATGCGCAGGGCCGACGATTCCTCTTCGCTGGTCAGTTGCGCCAGTTCGGTGTCGATGCCGCCGCGCTCCTCCCGCAGAGCGTCGCGTCGGGCAGACAGCTCCTCGAGACGCTCCGCCAGCCGAGCCGATTCTTCGCTCAGTTGATGAGGGTCGGCCATTGCCAAGTTTTTCTGGAAAGCGTGGAATCGCTCGCCGGGGCCGCTCAACCGCTCCAGGGCGCGCCGGTGTTCGTCCCGCCGCCGTTCCATCTCTACCCGCTCATCGCGCTGCCGGGCCCTGCGGCGGAACTCCTCTGCGTCTTCGGCTCCCCCGGCAGCCAGCAGCGCCGCCAGCTCCTTCTCCGCCGTCAGCAAACTTTGCTCCCGGCCTTCCAGCGACTGCCGGTTTTCCTCCGCCCGCTCTCTGGCCCGCTGGCGGTCTGAGAAGGCGGTCTGGGCCTGGTCCAGCCGCCCGATAAGGTTTTCGGCGATTATGGACAGATGGCGCGGGTCGCCATCGCGCAGCGTCTGGCCGCAGCGCTGCGCCACAGGCTCCACTAACCCCCGGAATTCCTGGATGTCGTTCTCGATGCCGCGTACCTGGCTGCGCAGATGCCGGGTTTCCGACAAGACGCTGATGGCTGTTTCTACGCGAGCGAGGAACTCGCTCATCGCATCGGGCGTCAATGTCTCGTCCAGCCCTCGCTGTTTCAGCCATTGTCTCCATTCCTGCCACGCATCCCGGGCAGACTCTTCGGCGGCTGCGGCATCCTTTTCGGCGGCTTCGAGCCGCTTTCGCTGCGCAGAATCCTGCCGGACGGCGTTTTCGATCCTGGCGTTGGCGGTATTCCAGGCTCCCAGCGCATCGCGGACGGCATCCTGTCGCGCTTCCGCCGAGTCCAGCATCGCGCTGTCGGGATGCCCGTCAAGGCTCAGAGCCGCCCCCGCCGACAGCAGCGACCGGCGCGCCGTTTCCATATCCGCTGCTGCTTCGGCGGTCTGCTGTTCCAGCGCGGCAGCTACCGGAGACGGGGTATCCGATGCCCCTGAACGCCCTGTTAACCAAAGAGCGAAGGCCGACGCCAGCAGGATCAGCCCGCCGATGATACCCAGAAGCGATGAGCCTCCGTACCCGATCAGCCCCGCAGCGATGAGAGCCGCCCCTGCCATTCCAAGCAGGATGACCAGGGCCAGGTTTGGCTTTGGCGCCGTCCGGGGCGCCGCCTGGCTGGCGGAAAGGGTGTTGAGCTGGCCGCGCAAGGTTTCGTGATTTTGCCGGAGCCGCTCGTATTCACCGAGCCGGCTCCGGGCCTCCCGGAGCGCGTCCTGCCGTTCCAGCAGGCCTTTGGCGTTGAGCGGCGGTTCGGGAGGCAGATTCTCCCGCTCATCCTTCGCTTCCGCCTGCCGTTCCAGCAGGCTCCGGTTTTCCTGGGCCAGTAGGGATTGCGCTTCCCTGACGCCTTCGTCGACTTTCGCCAGCCGGCCTTTCCACGTATCGATCTGGCTCCGGACCACCTGCGACGTGTCGAATTCGACAAGTTCGGTTTCACCCCAGCCGTGTCCCAGGTCGGCCAGGCGCCTGGCGAACTCGTCCTCCCTTACCCCCAGTTCGATCCGGCGTTCCGGCAGGTTGCGAATGGCGTCGTCGAACCTGCTGCGGCGCTGGCGGATGGCATCGATGGATTCCCGCTCGGGCAGCAGGTCTTCGTCGGGTATGGCGACGTTCGCCTCTTCCTCGGCCAGGAGCAGTTTCCCGGAGGCTTCGTTGCGGTACTCGCGCAACTGTTTGATTTGGTTCTCGAATCCCTCAAGCCGTGCGACAGGATTCTCCGGAAAGCCCGCGTAATCGGGAATATTCCGCAATTGAGACTCGCAGTCCGACATCGCCAGCCAGTCGTCCCACCCGTTGAGCAGACGATCAGCGTCGGCGCGCTGCGAGTTCAGCCGCGATAGTTCGGTGTCGGCGCCCTGTAGCTCCTGGTCAATCCCTGCCCTGCGCGCCGTCAGCGATCCGTACCGAGCCGCGTTGCCCTCGATGCCGCGCAGTTGGCTGTCAATATCTTTCAGGGCGTTCACAAGCCTGGGCACTTCCTGGTTGTTGCCGCGGTTCAGGTAAATTCCGCCCTTGCGATCGGCCAGAGATTTACTGATATCGGGCAGTCGGGGCGCTCCCTGCCCGGCGTTGTATATGGCGCCGCTGGAGTCGTTGAGCGAAGCAGCCGCCTGCAATTCGTCGAGGCTGAATGCGAACACATTTCGGAACAGGTCGGGAGTCGCATTGCCGGTCAGCCTTCGCAGTAACGCGTCCGGGCTGGGAGCCTGGCCGTTGGACGTGTTGATGGTCAGCCGCCCTCCCCTGGCTCCAGCGTGACGCTGTACCAGGTAGAGTGCGCCTGCATCATCGCGCAGCGTAATCTGTCCGCCATGATGCCGTCCCCCGGCCAACGGCGGGTAGTGGCCGTTGAACCGGTGCGGAAAACCGAACAAGATGGCGCGAATGAATGCCAGCGTGGTGCTCTTGCCAGCCTCGTTGGGGCCGCAGAAGACGGTGACCGGCCCTGAAACAGGGCCGATGGTCTGCTGGTGAAAGCGGCCGAAACCCTCAAGGTACAGCTCCTCTATTCTCACTCTTCGCCCTCTTCATTCACCAGCATGGCCAGGCATTCTTCTTCGGCGATGGTCAGCAGATCCCGTATATCATCGTCCGACGGCAAATGCTCCCGCAGGTATGGAGCGGCATTGGAGTTGACGTATAGTGCGCGCAGCGATTTCCACAGTTCGGCCAGACTGCCGGGGTTGTCCTTCAGTGAGTCGCTGATCCGCACCAGGTCGCCGGTGAAATCCTCCCTCTGGGCCGCCTGCGCCCGGTCTACGGGCGGATTCGCGGACGTCTGTACCCGCTCGCACCACAGCCAGGCCCGGGCGTTCGCGTACCGGTCGTTTATCCGCTCCTGTATAGCTGTAGCGCTGTCATATTCGGCTTTGCGCAGCCAGCCGTGCAGCGGCCCCCGGCCGGTCAGAGACAACCGGCAAACCGCGGGACGGCCTGCGGCGGTCTCGGCGCAGGCGGCGACGGCGTTGTCCACGGCGTCCAGCAGCTCCTGCTCTGTATCCAGGCCGGCGATGCTGACTTCTATCGCGGCCCAGCGCACCGCATCCACCGGGCGGAAGCCGAGGCTTACTGCGCCGTAGTCGTCCACCTCCACCAGGTACACGCCGCGCTCGTCCGTTTCCAGAGGGTGGCGTCCCTGCGGATTGCCGGGATAGACCACCGTAGGCCGCTCCTGACGCAGAACCCGCTGGGTGTGGACGTGGCCCAGCGCCCAATAGTCGATTCCGGCGTCCCTGAGATCGTCAACGGTGCAGGGAGAGTAATTGCCGTGATTGGCATCGCCCCCAACATTGGCATGGAGCAGCCCGGCGTTGAATTTTGAGGCGAAGGGCGGACGGAAATGCTGAGAGAGGTTTTCGGTTACCTCGCTCTGAGGATAGCTGATGCCGTATACCGCGGCGCGCTCCGGCTCGTCGGTGAACACGGGCTCTCCGGCTACTTGATCTCCGAACTGAACACAGCCCGGCGGAAGCGCCAGGCGGGCCTCCCAGCCGTTCAGCGGGTCGTGGTTGCCGTGGCAGACGAAGGACCGTATGCCTGCCGCGCCCAGCCGTTTCAGCCCGTCCATGAACTTGAGCTGCGCCCTCAGGCTGCGATCGGCCCCGTCGTAGACATCACCGGCCACCAGCAGGGCGTCTACCTGCTCGCTTAGACACAGATTGATGATGTTCTCGTATGCGTCGAAGGTCGCCCGGCGCAGCGATTCCGCAACGTATTCGGGCGCCTCTTTGCGGATGCCGCGAAACGGGCTGTCCAGATGCAGGTCTGCGGAGTGGACAAATTTCAGCCGGGTCATAGTCGCCCCCTGTTCCAGCCTACGGGTCGTCGTCGCGCCATTCGAAGCTCAGATTGGTGTAGCGGACGAACACGCCTCCGCCAGGGGCTGCCATAGGGCCGTTGGCGGCCAGTATGGCGATGGTGTGCCGGTCGCCAGGGTTCGGATTGTTGGCGATTTCCACTCGCTGCGGTCGGTTGAATCCCTCGAAGGTTCCCCTTTCGCGATTGCATTCGCCGTTGATCCAGATTTCGCCGTAGTCGTCGACGCAGGTCTCGAACATCAGCCTGGTGCGCCGCACGTCACGCCCGGCCACCGTTTCCGGCACCGTGATTGTCATGCGATACCAGACGAAGGAGAATCCGGTGACGTAATCACCTCCGAACCTGGCCCACGCGCTCGTGTCCGCGCAGACTTCCCATCCCGAGTCGTCGTAATCCGGCAGCCGGGTGGGGCTGCCAGCCGACCGGTTGCACAGCCCGTAATTTGCCTCATCAGGGGCATACCCCTCGGCGTATCGCCACTGGCCTTTGACCTCGGCCTGCCCATCGGCTCTGTTAACGTCAATGGAGAATCGCGGCATATTATCCTCCCGGATGTTGTGTGAGATGTTGTGAGTTACTCGGAAAGTACAAGTGCGTACAGGTATAGAGGCCGGACAATCAGGATTCCCGCCTGAGGCGGAGTTCCGCTTCGAGCTCCCGGACGCGGGCTTCGGCGGCGATGCGGGCGTCCGCCTCCTCGTCATGGGTTTCGAGGTAGCGCCCTGCCGACGGATTCCACCAGCGGAGTTGCCCTTGCTCCCAGCAGAGGGACAGGTTCAGGGCATTGCTGTGTCCCCACAGAAGGCGCTCGTCGCTCTGGACGATTTCGATGGGCTGATACCTGCCATCTGTCAGACGGTCTCCGGCCAAAGGCGCATCATGGTACCGGCCCCGGGTAGGGTCGAACCGCCAGTATTCCGGTATGCCGAAGGCGGCGTAGTCCTCCCGTTTGCGGGTGTAGTCGGTAAACCCCGTGGATTTGGACGCCACCTCAAGCACAAAGTCCGGAGGTTTGCCCTGCTCGTCAATGGCATACCCGTTCCGTGACACCAGGGCGGCGAAGTTCACGTTGAAAGCAACGAGCAGGTCCGGTATGCGGATTCTTTGCCCTGGGCCTGGACGCCAGGATACCGGCGCCTCGCCCACTATGACCGTGGTGTCTGGGCTGCCGAAGCGCCTCGACAGCATTGACGGGTGGCTGGGGCGGTAAAGATGGAGGAAATTCTGCATATCATCCCTGGGCGGATAATCCGGGAAGACCTCCATGTCCTGATCGGTTTGGCCCGGCTGGCTTATTTTGCTGGTCATGTTTATCCTCGCATAGCAGGCGGGTTGAAGGATTATCGCTCTGGCCGTTCAGTTCGGCGATGCCTGGCGCTTCCTCTGCTGCACCCCGGCGCTACACCCCGGTTATTTTGATGCCCGAATGCGTTCGGTAGATGCGGTTGATGTTCACCAGCAGCGGCGTTATCTGCTCCACGTATCTGGCGTTGTCCAGTGTACCGCCATCCACCCCGCGCAGGCTGGGAATTTTGTCGGCCAGCTCCATCACCAGCTTCCTGGCGTCGGCGTAGTCGGAGCAGACCACCACGTCGCCCTGCATATCCACCTGAGGGTCTTGCAGCTCCTCGGCGCTGACGTTCTGGAAGGCGGCGACGACCCGGGCGTTGGGCAGAATCGCCTGAGCCTCCTGGGCGGCGGAGCCGTCCGCCACGTCGACGGCCCGCGCTCCCTTCCCGCGCTCGAAGGCCATGGGAGCGATGACGCTGACCACGATTTTGCCCTCCAGCAAACCGACCAGATCTTCCAGAACCGGGCGCTGTCCCTCGTATGGGAAGGCCAGGAACACCACGTCGCCCGCAGTTGCGGCCCTGGCGTTGTCCGTGCCGGAAATGCTGACCTCCGGAGCAGCGGCCGCCAGTTCCCCGGCGGCGGCGGCCCCCCGCTCTGCGCTGCGGGAGCCGATGGTCACCTCTTCGCCCGCCAGCGCCAGCCGCAGCGCCAGCCCCTTGCCCTCCGGCCCGGTCCCCCCAAGAATCGCAAGCATCGCCCTTCTCCTGTCGGTAAGCTGATGGGGGATACTATACCGCCTGCGCCCCAGGCAGGAAAGCGTCGAGACCAGGCCCCTGTCGGCTGTCGAATGCTTGCAGTCCCCCACAAGGGCAGATATAGTCCCCACAGAGCCTCTCTGCGCGGGAGCATTATGCTTGAGCAATTCACCGTGGCCGACATTTTGACCTGGATGGAAGATAAGACTCTGGTAGTGAACCGGGAGTTCCAGCGCAGCGGCAAAGTCTGGCCTGCGGCGGCGAAGGCATACTTGATTGATACCATCATGCGCGATTTGCCGATGCCCAGGATCTACTTGCGGACAAAAACCATCGCCGCCAGTCGCAGGAGCTATCGGGAAGTGGTGGACGGCCAGCAGCGATTGATGGCAATCCAGTCGTTTGCCAAAGACGAGTTTCGTATTGGAATGGCTCAAGATTTCCCTGAAATTTCCCGGAAAAGATATACTGACCTGGACGAGGAATACCAAACGAAGTTTTTGGGATATATAGTGCCGGTCGAGCAACTGTTAAACGCGCCTGACAGTAAAGTGTTCGATGTCTTTCAGAGGCTGAATACCTACAATTATAATCTGTCCCCTCAGGAACTGCGCCACGGGAAATATCACGGGGAATTCCGTATCTCTGTGGTAGAGGCTTCCCGGCGCTGGAGATTTCTCTGGGACAGGTATCGGGTTCTCAGCAATCGCGCCAGAGTGCGGATGGCCGACGATGAGCTGATGGCCCAGATGTTCGGTATTATCCTGGAAGGCGTCACCGATGGCGGCCAGCCCAAGATTGAGCGACTGTACAAGAATTACGACGAGACTCTTCCATTACACGCAGCGAAAAATGTAAACCGTACAATGGGACACATTAGCGAGAGCCTGTCTCCGATACTGGAAACCGCTTTGGCGGGGTCTCCGCATTTCCTGATGCTGTTCGCCGCAGTAGCTCATGCTAAGTTCGGTATTCCGACGGGTGATATGGGAGAGGATATGCCGCCACAAGACCCTCGCGCTTTGGAGGATATTGGAATGGCATTACATAACCTCGGCGCTCTGGCTGATAGTCTGGAACAGGAAGCCATAGAAGCGCCAGACCGGTTTCACGAATTCCAGTACGCATCGGCAGGAACCACGCAACGTATCAGAAGCAGGCGAGTTCGGTTCCAGATGCTATACAAAGCGTTACTGCCTGAACTGGTCTGACAACTATGCGCAGGAAATCTTTGATCGGTATCTATGGCCGCTATTTACAGCGAAGTAGCTCGTTGCATGAAAGGTTTACAGCGCAATTGCCAGTGAATCCACTGGAGAGGATAAAGTGTGAGCCTGTGCATCAGAGCGGGCGGACTTGGCTAGTGGTCCGACTCCAACGGTTGTGGGGCGAATTCTGCCGAGAGTTGATAGTGCAGTCAGCCATGGGAAGATGTACCACAAGCACCAACCGAGATCTGAGCAGATCTCCCTATGTGAAAAAGGTATCTGACATCCATAAAGTCATCAAACTAAAAGATAAAGATCTGGCTGGTCCAGCAGCGAAATGGGAAGAACCTCGATACACAATTGAACAAGCCGGACGCCTCGAACTGGCAAATTTTAATAGTATAGACTTAGGATTAAGTGGGGCTTCCACAATTACAGATAATATCAAGTGCGTCAGAAATTACCTTATCCACCCAAACCGCAGGAACAGCAGCAGATACACAAGCATGGTAAACATGCTTGACTTCAACGGTGTGCTGCCAGATCAGCTGCTATTACAAACTATCGCAGGCGGAGAAACTGTATTCGAAAACTGGCTCTCTGCTCTGACTTTGTCAGCATCGATAGCCGTAGCTTAAGATATTTGCAAAATGAAGGGATAGTTGAGGTAAAACGTGAATTTATGATAGCTGATGGCGGATTAACTTCCCCCAAAACTTCATTGCGGCTTCATGCCTATGCGGCGAGTTTCGGAGATGATTTTGCGCGGGAGCGCATATTACAGAACATGAAGCGAGGGGAGACTCTCCTGGACCCTTGGGTCGGCTCCGCTACCGGCCCTGTCCAGGCGAGAATGCTGGGGGTAAACGGTATCGCGATAGACGTTGACCCGATAGCCTGCTTAATCGCCAGGGTGTCTTTGACTCCATATTGCGCAGAGGAGCTGGACGATATTTCAGCTACAGTTGAACAAAAACTGAAACTCATCGAATCCGAGTTGTCCGCGTCTAAGATTAAGCCGGATTCCTGGACGGCAGGCGCTGAATTTTCGCTCAATGGATTTCGAGGAGCTGTGCCGGAAAACAGTTACATCGAATTCTGGTTCTCGCCGGTTCAGCGAGCTGTGCTGGCGCTCCTGGTAGAAATGTCCAGGTCTTTCCCGGACGCTCGACACCAGATGGTGGCGCAACTGGCAATATCATCCTCGATCATTCGCAAATGGCCGAATACCATCAGTCTGGCCAGAGACATAGACCACTCCCGCCCGCATCGGGTGATGCGCGATGATGACACTATAGCATCACAAATCGGAATCTTCAGGAAAACGGTCAAAGACGTCCTGGCGCGGCTAAAGGCATTAAATACATATTGCTGTAACCCTGCCGCATCATGGGAAATTATCGAAGGCAATGCGAAGGATAATCTGGCGGATATACCCCCTCATTCCATTGACTATATTCTGACTTCGCCGCCATACTTCAACGCTATTGATTATCCCAGGGCGCATAAATTCAGCCATTGGTGGCTGTGGCCGGAGCGTCAGCCGTTGAATAGAGCAGCCTACCTGGGCCTGATGCCGGGCGGCAAAGACGGCGATGAAGTCGCTGCCAGGTGCTATTCCATCGTTCCCGAATATCGGGATAATATAGAAGCCGTTTCTGAAATTTCGCCGGCTGTACATCGGAGCCTCTGCAAATACATAGTCGAGTTGCACGATGTTGCGGCCCAGTTTTACAGATTGCTGAAACAGGGCGGCAAAACGTCCTTCGTCGTTGGAAATAATGTTATAAAGGAACACGTTGTACCCACAGGGGATATGCTGGCCTCTATTTTGGAACGGTCGGGGTTGTCTGGCGTCAATATCGAACACCGAGACATCAGAACCGACAGGAGGCGTTATCCTTACGGCATCGCAGGTTTCAAGGGACTGATGACATCCGAGTACATCGTACATGGGAAGAAATCTTGAGGGAGGTATCCTGCCGATGGTTGATCTCAGAAGGGCCGCCGCTATTGTGGGCATACATGAACACGTTACCCGCTACGCTCCCGACAAGAGCGAGCTCCAGATACAGGGCGAGAGCATCATCAAGGCGCTGGAGGACGCCGGGCTGTCCAAGAACGACGTCGACGGCCTGTTCACCGCATCCATGTCGGTGCGCAACAGCGGCCTGAACCTGGCCGACTACCTGAATATGTACCCGAAGCACGTCGACAACACCACGGTGGGGGGAGGCTCCTTCGAGTTCCACCTGTCCCACGCCCTCAACGCCATCCACGCCGGGCGCATAAACTGCGCCGTCATCACCTACAGCACCCTGGCCCGGTCGGGCGGCGTGTCGGTAGGCACCGGGGGCGTGGGACGGTTCGGCCACCCGCGTCTCGACCCCTCTCCCGACAGTTTCGAGGAGCTGTACGGCCTGACCACCGTGGGCCTTTACGCCATGATTGCCCAGCGGCACATGCACCAGTTCGGCACTACGCAGGAGCAGTTGGCCGAGATCGCCGTAGCCGTCCGCCACCACGCATCCATGAACCCAGAGGCTCTGTTCCGCGACGAGATAAGCGTGGAGGACGTGCTGCGATCCCGGGTTATATCGTCGCCGCTGCATCTGAACGATTGCTGCGTCATCACCGACGGCGGCGGCGCAGTGGTGGTGGCCTCGCCCGAGGTCGCCCGAAGCTGCCGTCACACGCCCGTTTGGGTGCTGGGCGCCGGCGAGGCGGTGGCGCACCAGGGGGCGGGAAAGCGCGACCTGATCTACATCGCCGCCAGGCAGAGCCACGAACCCGCTTTCGCCGGAGCCGGCGTGACTCACGACGACATTGACATGGCAATGATCTACGATTCTTTCACCATAACAGTGCTGGAGACGCTGGAGGACCTGGGCTTCTGCGAGAAGGGCGAGGGCGGCCAGTTCGTCAGCGGCGGCGCGCTCAAGATTGGGGGCAAGCTGCCTATCAACACCGACGGCGGCGGGCTGTCGTCTAACCACCCGGGGATGCGCGGCATCTTTCTGCTGATGGAGGCTACTCGCCAGCTCCGCCGCCAGTTCGAAGGCACCCCGCGCCAGGTGCCCGACTGCAAAATCGCCCTGTGCCACGGCACAGGGGGGGCGCTGGGGTCCCGCCACAGCGGCGGCACCGTCATATTGGGGAGGGATTAGTTATGCCCGAATGGAATAAGCCGCTGCCGACCGTCGTCGGCGAAACACGAGCTTACTGGGACGCCTGCCGCCGCGGTCAACTGCTGATCCAGCGCTGCGACAAGTGCGGCGAGTACCAGTTCTACCCGAGGGGCATCTGCTCGCACTGCTGGTCCGAGAACCCGGCGTGGGTGCAGTCCAGCGGCAAAGGCATCGTTTGGACTTACACCGTTACCTACCAGAACCGCACCACCGGCTTTGACCAGGGACCCTACGTCGTCGCTCTGGTGGAGCTGGAAGAGGGTGTGAGAATGTTCACCAACATCGTCGGCTGCGACCCTGGCGAGGTCTGCATCGGAATGCCGGTTGAAGTGACCTTCGAGCGGGCAACCGACCAGATCAGCATTCCCTATTTCCGTCCAGCCTCATAGCGGAAGCCCGCTCGTCACTTCAATGGAGCGGAAAAGGCGGTTAACCATCAGCCAGGTTGCCGCCTTTTGGCGTTCTCTAGCGCCGACGTAGACATTCGGCTCTATGGTTCCGCTCCGAACCTGAGTTCGTCGCAGCGTTCCTGGTCGGCCTCGGCCAGTTCCGGCTGGTCGTTGAAGTGGTAAACCAGTGAGCGCTGGCCGTAGTACAGCCCGTTGGCCGGGTCCAGCTCGATGGCTCGGGTCAAGTCGGCTATGGCTTTCTCCATGTCGCCAACCTCGTACCACGAGCAGCCCCGGTTGTACCAGGCCTCGGCAATATTCGGGTCCAGTTCGATGGCCGTGGTGAAATCCCGTATGGCGCGGTGATAGACCCCGTTGCGTCCGTACCGGCTGCCCCGGTCCAGGTACTCGACCGCATCCGTTGGCTCCTCCGCCTGTCTTCGCTGGAAAGTCATGACTGCCCGGCGAGCGCAACCTGCGCTACATCACCGACCGCACCAGACCGCCATCGACCAGGATGGTCGCGCCGGTGATGTAGGTGGAGCGGTTCGAGGCTAGGAATGCTACCAGGTTAGCCAGTTCCACCGGCTCTCCCACGCGGCCGAGGGCGGTATCGGAAGCGCGCTGCGCCAGCGCCTCTTCTACGGTGATGCCCAGCTCGTTGGCGCGGGAGGTTACGTTGGACAGCATCCGTTCGCTGAGAATGGAGCCTGGGCAAACGTTGTTGACCAGGATGCCGTCGCGTCCCACCTCATCGGCCAGGCTCTTGGCGTAGGCCACCACGCCCATGCGCGTGGCCCCCGACAGCGCCAGGTTGGGGATGGGATTGTAGACTGTGCTGGCCAGGATGTTGATGATGCGCCCGCCGCCCCGCTGCCGCAGGTGCGGAATTCCCTCGCGGCACATCCGGCCGAAGAAGATGAGCGAGCGCTGCACCGCCGTCTCCCACTGCTCCTCGGTGGCGGTGGATGAACGCGCCAGGGGCGGCCCGCCGGAGTTGTTGACCAGCACATCTATGCCGCCGAACCGCTCCAGCGTCGCCGCAATCAGGCCTGTGATGCTCTCCAGCCGGTCCAGGTCTGCGGCGTAGGCCAGCACTTCGGCTCCCGTGGATTCCCGTATCTCGTCAGCCGCCTGCTCCAGGTCGCCCGCGGTGCGGCTGCAAATGGCGACCTTCGCGCCCTCTTCGGCCAGCGTCTGGGCGCAGGCGCGGCCAAGCCCCTTGCTGGCCCCGCCAACGATGGCTACTTTGTCCTTCAGCCCCAAGTCCATTCCTTATTCCTTGCCGGGCCGCCCTCTGGCACGGCGTTGGATTTAACTGGCCGGATTATACCAGCCGGCCCGGCCGCCGGCACCCTGCGGTTGACCCTCGCAAGACGCTGCTCTACCCTTGCATGACTCCAGCGGCCGGATTGCCCGCAGCGCTGTGAAAGTTCGCCCACTGGCCAGGGGGTATCGTGCAGTCCCTTGACGATCGTCAAATCCGCGAAATCGAACTTTATGCGGTCGAGCTGGCCCAGGGCGCCGGGGAGATTCTCGCAGGCTACTTTGGGCGACGCATCGAGGCGGAGTTCAAGGACGACCAGCAGCGCGATCCTGTTACCGCCGCCGACAAGGCTGCTCAGGCGTTCCTGGAGGCCGAAATCGCCCGCCGTTTCCCCGATCACGGCATTCTCGGAGAGGAGGCCACCGAGGAAGAGAAGCAGTCCGAGGAACCGGCCCGCAATACTCTCTGGGTGCTGGACCCGCTCGACGGCACCACCAATTTCCTGAACGGCCTTCCGGTCTTCGCATCGTCGATCGGCGTTATACATCGGGGCCAGCCGGTGGCGGCGGCCCTGTACATCCCCTGGCCCGCTGACGGTGGCGGCTTCGTGCTGCACTGCCGCAAGGGCGGCGGCTGCTTCGCCGGCGGCGAGCAGGCGAGGGTGCTGGAAACCGAGCGGCCCATCCCCAACCGGCTTATCGGCCTGCCCGGTTACTTTGGAGTCGCCAACCGATTCACCGGCGGGCTGGCCGGCAAGGAGGGTGAGCTGCGCACCACCGGCAGCATTGCCTACGAGCTGGCGATGACTGCCCGGGGCGTTATGCAGTACGGCATTTTCGGCGCGCCGAGGATGTGGGATATGGCGGGCGGCGCTCTGGCAGTGCAGGAGGCAGGCGGCACGGTGATGACACGCTTCAGGGGCGAGCGTCGGTGGCATCCATTGGAAAGCCTGGTTCCTGCCTGGGACGAGAGAACGCCTACCATGAAGGAACTGCGCGCCTGGACGGCCCCCCTGGTGGCCGGGAACCGCCGTCTCGCCCCGCTCGTCGCCAACAGCGTCCGCCGAAGATTCAGCCTGCGCTCCAGGCTCCGCCCGCTCGCAAGGGCGCTGCGGCGGCAGAGAAAATGAGGCGTCGTCGTATTCTCTAATTCAGAAATACACAGAAATGTTGATTTATCTACATATCTGTGTATAATGCGACTGTAGGCTGGTTTTGCAGCCTGCACACAGGTTTCGCAGGAGGATAGAGATGGCGCCTGTAAGTCGTGGGGCTTATTCATTTGACCCACAGAGCATCACGAAAGTAAGAAACAGGCTGGAGTTGACCCAAAAGCAAATGGCCGAAAAACTCGGCGTTCCTGTCAACACCCTCTCACGATGGGAGACAGGAGCAACTACGCCGGATGCAAATTCGCTGGCGGCCATCTACTCGCTCGCGCTGGATCAGGGATATACCCCCGGATTTTTCAGGAAAACCCCTGCGCCGAAAGCGACAGCAGCAAAGCCTGGCCAGGAATATTCAGCTACCTCAGGCATTCGGCGCGTCGTCGTAATGCTGGACCTCCAGAACATTGCAGTGAAAGCCGACAGGGTCTCCGAAATGCACAGTTGGATAGAGAAACAGATCCAAAGCCGGTTTCCATCTGCAACCCCGCCGCTACTCAAGGCATTCGCATCCTCGAATCAGCAAAAGGCCGTCGAAGGGCTGAAGATATTGGGATGGCGAGTAAAAATAAGTGGTCAAGGCAAGGCCATTGGCCTGAGCAATTGGGACGAAGCAATTATCCAGGAAAGCAGGGCCGATTGCGGCAAGGATGCGGCGCATACTGCTTTGCTGCTTGTGACGCAGGATGGCGATTTCGCAGATCTAGCGAAGCAACTGAATAAGAAGGGCGTATCGGTGTATGTCCTCGGCCGCGAGAATACCAGTCAGAAACTGGTACAAGCCGTCGGAGAGGAGAACTGGATAAAAGGGCTGCCTATTTAGATGCCGAATGAAGAACACGAACTGGCAACAGACCTGGAGAAGGGAATCCAGGGCATCCTTTGAGCTTGCGCAATCCGCCGGCCGGCAGGGCAGGGGCTGGCTGCCGGTTGCTCTGCTCCGGCTACTTCCTTAAGCGCTGTCCGGCGCCCAGCCCCAAGGTCGGGGTCCCCATGCGGCCTCGAAGACCTGCCCTTTCTTGATAGACATCACCGGCGTTACCGCGCGGTCTGACTTGCGGGAATCGCCCAGCACGTCGTAAACCACCCAGTCGCCTTCCTGGATGTCGAGGATAGACAGGTCGGCCTGCTTGCCGGCGTGGAGCGTGCCGATGCGGTCGTCTACGCCTACGGCCCTGGCCGGGTTTTCGGTGCACATGGTGACCACCTGGTCGAAGGTGAAGCCCAGAGTCAGGAAGCGGGTCATCATCTCGGTCATGCTGTGGACGGTGCGGGCGCGTCCGGGGACGGTGAGGTCGGTGCTGATGCAGTGAGGCAGCACGCCTTGGTCGATTACCCGTTCCCCCACGTTGAAGCTGAAATTCATTCGTCCGTGGGCCGTGTCCAGCCACACGCCCCGTTCGTGGGCCTCCCGCGCCTCCGGCACCAGCTTGCCTTCAGCATCCAGCACTCCGCCGGGGTTGGCCGTGAAGTAATGGGTAACGATGTCTCCTTCCTCCAGAATGGGCAGCAGCTCGCGGATAACGTTGGCGTCGTAGCGTTTCTCTGTGTCGCCGATATGCACCATCAGCCGGACTCCGGCCTCTTTGGCGGCGCGCTTGGCCATGCGGGGCATCTCCATGCCCATGATCTCCAGGGCTGGCGAAACCATTCGCGCCTTGACCCCGGAGATGATGCCTTTATGCTCGCTGATGGTCTCGACAGTATGGTCGAGATCGATGCTGGAAGGGCTGAAAATGTCTGGAGTAGTGGCCAGCCCGGTGCGGCAGATGTGCAGGAAGCAGATGATTTCCGTTTCGCTGTTGGGCAGTATGTGGCGCGGGAAGCCGCCGAAGGTGTCGCAGCCGGAGCTGCCGGCGTCCACCATTGTCGTAACCCCGGCGCGCACGCCGCCGATGTCGGGGTCTACCCCGTTGGCGTTGACTCCGGCGAAGACGTGAGTGTGCAGGTCAATCAGGCCGGGCGTTACTACCTTGCCTTTGATCTCCACCACCTGCGCGGCCTCTGACGCGTCGATGTCCGGAGCTATGCGGGCGATCCTGCCGCCTTCAATTGCCACATCGTTAGCGCCGTGGATATTCTGGGATGGGTCAACCACTGTTCCGCCTTTTATCAGCAGGTCGTACATCGGCTTTCGCTCCATCTCGATTGTGCGGATTTCCCCGGCGGACGGGGGAGGCGCACTGCTGCGCTCCCTCTGGTCGCGGCTTCTGAATCCCTGCTAGTTGTCGAACATTTCGCCCACAGACAGCCCCTTGTGGATGCGGAAGATAGCCTCGCCCAGCAGTGGAGCAACCGAGAGCACAGTAAACTTGCCGTTGCGCTTCTCGGCGCTTATGGGGATGGTGTCGGTCACCACCACCTCCTTGAAGGCGCTCTGCGCCATGGTCTGCGGCGCGTTCCGCGAAAGCACCGGGTGGGATGCGCAGCAGTAGACTTCTTTCACCCCATGATCCAGCAGGGCCTGGGCAGCGTTGGCTACTGTGCCTCCCGTGTCGATTTCGTCGTCGAAGGTAAGGGCCACCATGCCCTCAACGTCGCCGATGACGTTCATCAGCTCGCTCTTGCCGCTGTTGTCGGTGCGGCGCTTCTCGATGATGGCCAGAGGCGCCGACAGGCGCTCCGCCACGTCGCGCGCCTTCTTGCTGATGCCGATGTCTACCGCCACCACTACCAGGTTTTCGATGCCCTTGTCGGCGAAGTACTGGGTAAGTATCGGCACGGCCGTAAGCTCGTCTACCGGCATATTGAAGAAGCCCTGCACCTGGGCAGCGTGCAGGTCGATTGTCAGCACCCGGTCGGCGCCGGCGGCAGTGAGCAGGTCGGCCACCAGCCGCGCCGTGATAGGCACCCTGGGCTGGTCTTTCTTATCGGTGCGGCCGTAGCCATAGTAGGGCATTACCGCGGTGATGCGCCCCGCCGACGCCCGTTTGCAAGCGTCGATCATGATCAGCAGCTCCATCAGGTGGTCGTTGACGGGAGCGCTGGTGGGCTGCACGATAAACACATCGCGCTGCCGCACGTTCTTCAGGATGCGCACGAAGGTGTTGTCGTTGGCGAACTTGAACACCTCTGCCTGCCCCACCGGAATCCCCAGATAGTCGCAAACGGACTTGGACAACTCCGGATGGGCGTTGCCGGAGAACACGGCAATTTCGTCATGAATGCTCAGCATCGGGCCTCCCTGTTTTTATGCCCCGGGGAACGGGGTTTGCTGTATCGGGAGACCGGCCCTGCGCCGGAATTCTCCCCCGCGGAGAGCGGCATGAAGGAGTATCAAATGCCGGGAAATTATAGCACAGAGCGGCCATTGGCGGCTGTTGAACCAACGCTGCGACAGCCGAATTCGCGGCTATGCTATTATATCTGCATCGATAGAGAAGGCGATTCGCGCCGGGTTCAGCCATCCGGGTTCAGCAATTAAGGAGGGACGGTTTGGAGGTTCTTCTCAGCTCGCCCCGCGGATTCTGCGCCGGAGTGGTCCGCGCCATCGACGTGGTGGACGTCTGCCTCAGGCGTTACGGCCCGCCGGTATACGTTAAGCACCAGATCGTTCACAACCCCTACGTGGTCAACGACCTGGAAAGCCGCGGCGCCATTACCGTGGAAGAGGTCGATGAAGTGCCCGAGGGATCGCTGGTGGTGTTCTCGGCCCACGGTTCGCCCCCTGAGGACTTCGAGAAGGCCAGAACCCGCAATCTCCGCGTAATCGACGCCGTCTGCCCGCTGGTCACCAGAGTCCACAACGAGGCCAAGAAATACAACCGCGAAGGCCGCCGGGTGCTGCTGGTAGGACACCGCGGCCACCAGGAGGTTCGCGGCACCATGGGCCAGGTGGATATGACACTGGTCGACGACAATGCCCCCAGCGCTCTTCCCGATTGGGGCAACGAGGAAGAGATAGCCGTTCTGACCCAAACTACCCTCTCGGTTCGCGACACCGCCCGCTCCATCAACGCCATCAGGGAACGCTTCCCCCATGCGCTGGTTCGCAACGACATCTGCTACGCCACCACCAATCGGCAGGATGCGGTAACCAAGATGGCCCACAGCGTTGACCTGGTCCTTGTCATCGGGGCGCAGAACAGTTCCAACTGCAACCGGCTGCGCGAAGTTGCCGCCGCCCAGGGCGTTCCGGCACACCTGATCAACGGCCCCGAAGAGATCAATCCCGAATGGCTTGCGGACAAGGAAAAGGTGGGAATAACCTCGGGCGCTTCAACCCCTGAAGTGCTGGTCGAGAGCGTGATCGAAGCCTTGTCTCCGGAACGGGTGACCATGCTGATCGGCGTTGAGGAAGACGTCTCCTTCACCATGCCCCGGGAACTGCGCTAACCATGCCCGGCCCAGCGCAGGTATTTCCGGCACGGCGAGCCAGACAGGTCACCGGACGGGCCGCCGATGCCTGCCGATAGCAAGACCCCCAAGACCCGCCCATCGGCCGACTCCGGCGCACAGGAAGGCTCTCCGGCCCTTATTGAGTCCCTGCGGCGGCGGATACTGTCTTTTCCTGCTCTGGTCTCTCTGCTGGTGGCCGGCGGATTTCTGCTGTTCCTGGTAACGCGGTTCGATGTTGACCTGGACGTTACCTGGCAGCAGGTGCGCGGAGCCAATCCGTGGCTGCTGACTGCCGCCTTCGCCGTTCACTACACCACCTTTTTCTTTCGCGGCGCCCGATGGCGGATTCTGCTGCAGCATTCCGCCGATGCTTCGGGCGACCCCGCAGGAAAGAACCTGCGGCCCGTTCCCGGTGTTCTCTTCTGCACCCAGGCAGTGCTTCTGGGATGGTTCGTCAACTCCATTGGCTGGCTTCGGCTGGGAGACGCCTACCGCGCCTACCTGTATCGCGAGGAATATGACGCGCCCTTTTCAGGCGCCGTCGGAACCCTGCTGGCGGAACGGGTGCTGGATGTTGTGCTGGTGGCTCTGCTGCTGCTGGGGTCGGCCCCTTTCCTGGTAGGCATGGGCCGGATAGGGCAGGCGGACGGTGGGTCGGCCTGGGCGCTGGTAACCGGCATCGCTCTGCTGCTGGTTCTCGCGCTGCTATCCGGGCTGGCGGTCATGCTGCGGCTTCGCTCCGTGCTGCTGCGCCGGCTTCAGGGGAAGTACGGATGGCTGGCCTCGCCCTATGAGCGTTTCCTCTATGGCGCCACCACTATCCGCTACAGGCCGCTGCAAACGACAGGGTTGGGCATGATGGGCTGGGCGGCCGAGATGGGGCGGATGTACCTGGTGGCCATGGCTCTGGGGTTCGACCTGAGCCTGGCTATGGTCGTATTCCTGACCCTTGCCAACTCGCTCCTTTCGCTGGTGCCTACTCCTGGAGGCGTTGGCGCAGTCGAGTCTGGCGTTGCCGGCCTGGCAGTGAGGCTGGCGTCTCTGGCCAAGGAATCGGCCACCGCCCTGGTGCTGGTGGACCGCTTCATCACATACGTCAGCGTTATCATCGTGGGGGCTGTCATATTCGCGGCGCGGCCCGCCTTCCGGCGGAAGCGTCCGGCGCCGCCGGAAGCCCGGGCCTGTGAAGCGGCCGACGGCGCTTAGCAGGGGCGCTGTGCCGCGTCATATTCCGATAGCCTTGGCCAGGAGTAGCCTCGGCCAGGAGGCATCCGGTTCCTACCATTCGCTTCCTACCGGGCGCTCCATTAGCTCGGCGGCCGCTTCTCGGGGGTGCAGGCCCTGGTGCAGCACCCGGTAGGTGGTTTGAGCGATAGGCATTTCGACGCCCATCCCCTCCGCCATCCGCAGCGCGGCGCCGGTGGCGTTTACCCCCTCTGCAACGTTGTCCATCGACTCGCGGATTTCCGCCCATGAGCGGCCCAGCGCCAGTTGTTCGCCCACGTAGCGGTTGCGGCTGAGACGGCTGG
This sequence comes from Dehalococcoidia bacterium, assembly GCA_965115955.1. Classification (GTDB taxonomy): domain Bacteria; phylum Chloroflexota; class Dehalococcoidia; order Lucifugimonadales; family UBA3495; genus VXOI01. Next base: position 1,607,073 of record OZ220473.1, read on the forward strand.
CGCAGGTGGCGATCACGTCGCCCACGCCGGCCAGCCCGGCAAAGGTCATTGGATGCGCTCCGGCGGCCGCTCCCAGACGGGCTATCTCGGTCAGCGCGCGGGTGATGAACGCGGCCTTGGCGTTATCGCCCAGCGCCAGGCCGTCGCAGATGCCTGCGCCCAGAGCGACGATGTTCTTCAGCGATCCTGCCAGTTCCACTCCAGTCAGGTCGCTGCTGGTGTAGACCCGGAAGCGGCTGGACAGCAGCCTGTCCTGCGCCAATTCCGCCGCTTCCGACGACTCGGAGGCAACCACTGTGGAAGATGGTTTCCCATGCGCGATCTCCTTGGCCAGGTTGGGGCCGGAAAGGGAGCAGATTCCAGGCTGTATTTCGGGGGGCAGCTCCTCTGCCAGCACCTGGCTCATGCGCAGCGACGAAGGAAGCTCCAGACCCTTTGCGGCGTTGAGCACCACTGCGCCCGGCGTCAAGTGACCTGCGATGCGCCGCGCGTTCTCCCGCAGCCGTTCCGACGGCACGGCAATAATCGCCAGAGTCGCCCTGCCCGCCGCGGCAGGGTCCGGCGACACACGCAGAGAGGAAGGGAATCTGATTCCGGGCAGGAAACGAGCGTTCTCCCGGGCCGATTCCAGCGCGGCGAATTCGGTATCGCCCCTCGCCAGCAGGGTGACGGGACGCCCTTCGGCGGCCATCACCAGCGCCAGCGTAGTCCCCCAGGTCGTCGCTCCAACTACCACCGTATCATCGGACAAGGAAACACCCGTCGCTGTGAGGATTAAGCGGAGGATAACACGGGAGGAGAGGGTAAATCAGGAAAGCAGAGGGGCTGTATTCACTCGACCGGCGTGGCCGGCGCGCCCAGCCTTCGCTCGCTGCCCTGAATCAGGCGCTGTATGTTGTCGCGGTGCTGCCAGATGATCATAGCCGCGGCAACTCCGGCGAACAGCATGTAAGTAGTGGAGTACCAGCCGATCAGGGCCAGCCCGGTCAGGGACGCAGCCCCCGCCAGCACCCCCACAATAGAACCCAGAGATATGTACCGGCTCCCCAAAGTGGTGACCAGGAAGATCGCAGTGGCGACGACGGCCGGAACCGGCGTCATCATCGACAGCCCGCCGAGCGCCGTCAAGATGCCCCGCCCGCCGCGGAAACCCAGGAACACCGGCCAGTTGTGCCCCACCAGCGTCGCCAGAGCCGCCGCCACCTCTGCGACGTGGGCGCCTGCGATCTCGCGGGCCGCTATCACCGCCAGCGCGCCCTTGGCGATGTCCAGCGCCGCCACCAGGCCTGCCGCCTTGCCGCCGCCGGTTCGAAGCACGTTGGACATCCCGGTGCGTCCGCTGCCGAAGTTCCGCACGTCCATACCCATCCGCCAGCGCAGGAGCATATACCCCCAAGACAGAGATCCCAGCAGGTAAGAGAAGGCGACTATCACCGCGTATTGCAGGGCCGGCTCCTGGCTCGGCATAAAAACCATGGACGCGGGAATGGCTGCGGCCAGCAGAGGCATGGCCGCAGCCTGTATCAGCAATGCGCGGGGAAAGCGCTTCATTGTCGCCGGAATACCAGCCGCAGGTGAGTATGGTCGAACCTGAAGGCGTCGCGGATGCGGTTCTCCAGGTAACGCTTGTAGGTGTAGTGTATCAGCCTTGGATCGTTCACCGTGAACAGAAACGTCGGCGGGTTTATGCCAACTTGCCGGATGCGGTTGATGCGGGCCCGCACCCCCCGGTTGCGTTTGACCATCGGAGGACTGTGCTCGGCCATTGCATCGGCCAGCATGAACTGCAAATCGCGATTGGCGACGATGCGGCGCCTCTCGTCCCACAGGTCCATAGCCGCGTCCATTAGCCCGCCGATACCCTGTCGGCGCAGAGCTGAGGTGAAAAGCATCGGCACGTAAGACATGAAATGCAGGCGATCGCGCACAAGGGCCTCGGCTTCGGCCCGGGCGTACCGTCCCTGCTCCTCCCTCAAGTCCCACTTGTTGACCACCAGGATCACTCCGCGTCCCATTTCCCAGGCCAGCCCCGCGATGTGGGTGTCCTGGGCTGTGGCCAGTTCGGCAGCGTCGACAACGACGAAGGCGATGTCGCAACGGTCAACTGCGCCCACTGCGCGGATAACGCTGTACTTCTCTATGCCGCTTTGCACCTGACCTGGGCGGCGCATCCCGGCGGTGTCCACTACCGCCACTTCGCTGCCCCGGTAGGTGAACTGCGTGTCCAAAGCGTCGCGGGTGGTGCCCGCAGTGTCGCTGACGATGGAGCGTTCCTGCCCCAGGATGGCGTTGAGCAGCGCCGACTTGCCCACGTTGGTGCGGCCAACGATGGCCAGGTTCAGCCCTGCCTGCGGCGGCTCATCTTCCAGATCCTCAACGCCTTCCCATTCCGTCGAGCCGTGGGTGATTCCGTCTTCGTCCCGCGTTTCGGAATCGTCCGGGGCGTCGAGTGTCGTTAGCTGCGGGGGCAGGTGAGACAGTGCCCGTTCCATAAGGTCGTGGATGCCGTAGTTGTGGAAGGCGCTGATGGGCGACGGATCTCCCATTCCCAACCGATAGAACTCCGGCGTGTTGAACTCCCGGTTATCGTTGTCTACCTTGTTCACCGCCAGAACCACCGGCTTGCGTGTGGTGCGCAGCCGCTGGGCAGCGACGGCGTCCGACGGGGTCACACCCTCGGCCACGTCGGTCATCAGTATGATGACGTCAGCGTCGGCCATGGCCATCTCTGCCTGCTCCTGCACCTTGGCGCGGATGGTTCCCTCCGGGTTGGCCTCCAGCCCTCCGGTGTCCAGCAGTATGAACCGCCGCCCCTCCCAGTCGGTATCCGCCATCAGGCGGTCGCGGGTCGTTCCCGCAACGTCGGACACGATAGCGCGCCGTCGCCCAACTATGCGGTTGAAGAGGGACGACTTGCCCACGTTGGGCCGTCCGACAATGGCGATGATGGGTAAAGGCATCAGAATGCAGCCTTGCTGGAATTCGGCAGGAGCAGTTTGCCGTTCAGTGTGAATAGTCCGGTAGGCAGTCTGGCGAGCCGCGGGCCGGGAACCTGTTATTCCTGCCAGTGCGGGAAACAGGCGGAGCCCCGCTCAATTCATTCATACTCTATTACCTCCCTTGGCGCGCCCCCCTTTCAGGGAATTACGGCATGGGGGAAAGGCATCACCCCCCGCCCAGCAGGAATTCCAGAACCGTCTTCTGGGCGTGCAGCCTGTTATGGGCTTGCGGGTAGGCTACCGACTGCGGGTGCTCCAGCATTCCCGGCGGCACTTCCTCGCCGTAGTGCGCCGGCATATCGTGCATGAACAGCGCGCCCGGTCTGGCCCGGGCCATAAGCGCCGGGTCAACGGTGTAGCCGGCGAACTCTCTGCGCCGCTGCTCCGCTTCTTCTTCCTGCCCCATACTGGCCCACACGTCGGTATACACTACGTCGGCCGTGGACACTGCTTCGGCGGGAGAACGCATGGTTTTTACCTCGCCGCTCCCGCGCTCCGCTGCGGCTGCCACCGAAGCAGCGTCCAGCTCGTAACCGGCGGGCGAAGCGCAGTTGAAGTTCATGCCCACTGCCGTAAGCCCCAGGCACAGGCTTCTAGCCACGTTGTTGCCGTCGCCCACGTAGGCCAGTGTAAGGCCGCGCAGCCTGCCCTTTCGCTCGTAGATGGTCAGCAGGTCGGCCATGGTCTGGCAAGGGTGTTCCCAGTCCGACAGGGCGTTAATTACCGGGACAGAGGCGTATTCCGCCAGGTCTTCCAGGTGTTCATGCCGGAAGACGCGGGCCACGATGCAGTCTACGTAGCCCGACAGGACCCGCGCAACGTCCGACACTGGCTCCCGCCCGCCCAGGCCGACCTCTTCTCTACCCATGTACAGCGAGTGCCCGCCCAATTGCTCTACGCCCACCTGGAAGCTGACCCTGGTGCGGAGAGATGGCTTCTCGAACAGCAAGGCCACGGACTTTCCCGCCAGCGGCTGGTGCCCGCGCTGCGTCTTGCCGAGCGCGCCATGCTCGACCAGCCGCAGCGTCTCCGCAGGAGACAGATCGGTCATGGATATAAAATCCCGTTTCTTCGACACAACTTACCTTCCGTAGGCAGATGTTACTCAAATACCCTTCGGGGTTCAAGCAGAGATGAAATTGCGCCCGGCTGTCCTGGTCCTGCCCGGCTGTCCTGGTTCTGCCCGGCTGTCCTGGTTCTGCCCGGCTGTCCTGGTTCTGCCCGGCAGGCCCCGGTCTCTATTTATCACGGCCAAGTTGACTGCCCAAGTTGACTGCCGGGTAAACAGTATTTACCATTGCTGCAAGTTGCGCCTATATTGGGCTGCTGCAAGCGAACTGCGTTCTAGGGTTAGACGATGCAGGCCGTTTCGGACACAATGCCTGGAACAATCCCCACCGTTTACGACGTTCCGGAATTCCGCGACCTTTCCTACCCCGCGTATCGGGCCGAGTTGAGAGCCCTGCGCGTGCACCTGCTGTCTTTACAGGAATGGGTGGCGGCAGAGGGAGAGAGGGTGGCAATCGTCCTGGAAGGGCGCGACGCTGCCGGCAAGGGGAGACTGTCTGCGGGGATTACGCACTACCTGAATCCCAAATCGGCCAAGATAGTGGCTCAAGGCACCCCTTCTCCCCAGACCATGCGCAACTGGCTGGGACGGCACTACAAAATGATGCCGGAGAAGGGGAACATCGTAGTCTTTGACCGCTCGTGGTACTCCCGCGCCATGATCCAGCCGGCAATGGGATACTGCACCATGAGGCAGTATCACTATTTTATGACTCGCGTGAACGAATGGGAGAAGTCTCTGGTTGACGAAGGCGTTACTCTCATCAAGATTTACCTGTCGGTCTCCCCTGAGGCTCAGGATCTGCGCTTCAGGCTGCGCATAACCAGCGACCTGCAATACTGGAAGTATTCTCCCAACGATCGCATGGCCGCCGAGCGCTGGCAGTTGCTGACCTACTTCAAAGAGCGGATGTTCGCGGTTACTTCCACGGAACATGCCTCCTGGACTGTGATAAACTCCGACAACAAGCAGCAGGCCCTGCTGAACGCTATTCACTGTATTCTGGCGCGGTTCGGCTACGAAGAGAGCGGGCTGATTCACCCTGCCCTGCAAGCAGAGTCGGATGAGCAGGAGGAATTCCTCGACCTGCTGGTGGATGGCGTCCTGTTTACGGGGCTGAATAGAGAACAGGTGGCGATATTGGAGCGGATACGAATACATGAATAGAGATGAGCTGCCGCAGATGGCGGCCGCCGGCGGCTTGGTGCTGGCCGGCGGCCAGGCTTTGCTGATTCGTAAGCACCATTTGTGGGACCTCCCCAAGGGCAAGATTTCCGGCGACGAGAGACCGGAAGACTGCGCCATAAGGGAAATTTCAGAAGAAACAGGGCTTATTCCCGGCCTCCTTTCCGTTCGCGCCCCTCTTTGCCGTTCCAATTACGTTTCCTACTATTCATACGGCCCGGTGAACAAGACCATAGACTGGTTTCTGCTGGATTACGCCGGCAAGGTTACCGACCCCCTCACCCCGGAGGTTTCAGAAGACATCGACCTGTGCCGGTGGGTCAACGAGCGCGACCTCATAGAGTCTTCCCGCTCTGCCCGGGCCTACCTGCGGCCAGTCTGGGTGGCCATCGAGCAGGCGCTTAACGCCCCGGTTCCCGACTAGCCGCTTCATTGATCCCCGGCTTGCAGGCTTGTCTGCTATGATTGTTGCATCGCTATGCGATGGATATTCCCCGATATACTCGATGGTGAGGCTAGAGAAAATGCCAGGCCCAGACTTGAAGACCGGATTGCAGGGCCGCATGGAAACCGTGGTTAGCAAGGCCAACGTGGCGCCCCACGTTCCCAAGTTCAGCACACCTTCCATGATCCAGCTCATGGAGCAGGCGTCTATGGACAGTGTCGCGGCCCATCTGCTTGCCGGTGAAACTACCGTGGGTTTCGAAGTCAATGTACGGCACCTTGCCCCCGCCGATATAGGGGACACCATAGTCGCCAGCGCCGAACTCACCGAGGTAGACCGCAACAGGTTGACCTTCCGTGTCGAGGCATACCAGGACGATCGCAAGATCGGCGAAGGCACTCACCGCCGCGCCATTATCCAGATGCCCTCCTGAGGGCAAGTCTTCCTGCATACCCTAGAGAACGGGAGCGGTTTAGAGGCCGTTCTCCCTATCCATGTGCTAGAATCCGGATTGCGGAGCCTTGGTGCGCCGGATGCCAACCCCTGGCGCGGCGCCCTTCGATAACAGCAATTTTCGATGTTGTCCGGGAGCAGCGATTATGGCCAACATGGAGCACGTTCAACTGGTGCGACGGGGGCGGGATCACGTTGCCCGCTGGCGGGAAGCCAACCCCAACGAATCTCTGGACCTGAACGCGGCCTACATGAGCTACGTTCGGGCTCCGCAAGTCAACATCAGCGGAGCGGATCTGCGCCACTCCGATCTGATGGGCGCCGTAATGCGGCGGGCCAACCTTTCCGGCTGCTACTTGAACCCCAGCCACCTGTATCACGCCGACCTCAGGGAGGCCAACTTGACAGGGGCCCTGTTCAACGGAGCCAATATGCGCGGAGCCGACCTCCGCGGAGCCGACCTGACCGGCGCCGACCTGGACCGCGCCATTCTGTCTGATGCGAATCTGTCCGGAGCCAACCTGACTAACGCCAACCTCCAGCGTACCAGTCTCATCGGAGCCGACCTGACCGGAGCCGACCTGACCGGCGCCAACTTCGCCGGAGCCGACCTGGTGCGCTCCAACCTTTCCAACTCGATACTGAACTGCACAGACCTGTTCCAGACCAGGGTATGGGGCTGCAACGTTACCGGCGCGAATCTTGAAGGGGCGGCACTCGGGTATACGGTTCTACAGGACTGTGATCTGCGCGGCGCAGTCGGGCTGGACCAGGTGCGCCACGATGCGCCCAGCAGCATAGGATTGGATACGGTCTACCGTTCCGGCGGGCGGATTCCTGCCGCGTTCCTGACCGGGGCGGGAATTCCCGTGTCTGTCGCTGCATTACAGGAAATTATCGCCTCCACAGCCCAGCCCCTGACGGAATGCTACATTTCCTGTCGGGACGACGATGAGGAGTTCGCCAGGAATCTGAGAAGCGACCTGGCCGCCCTCGGGGTGAACGCCTATGTATTTTCCGAGCGAGTGCGCGGCAATGCCCTGGTCTCCCGCCTCAGCTCCTCTGATCAGGAGGAAGTTGAAAGGTGGCTGCGGAATTACGACAAGATGATTGTCGTAGCATCGTCCCGGGCCCTGGACACGGAAGCGATACTAAACGACATCACCTCCGCCCGCGAGAAGCAGCAATCCGCCGACCGGTGGCTTCTCTACTTCGTTGCTCCCGACGACGGGCTGATGCGTCCCAGCGGGCGCGCAGCGCGCAACATGGCCGCCGAGAACATCGTTTTCGACCTGCGCGATGGCGATGCTGCAACCTACCAGGCCGAGCTGGCTAATCTTGCCGAGGCCATCAGGCAGGAACAGCCCGCCAGCGCCGGCGTCCCGGTGGTCGACTTCCAGTTATAAGCTATAGGCTCCGCCCCGCGGGCTGCCCGTACTGTCTCTGTGAGTGTTGGGTCTGCAAGTCGGCGAAGTTATGATGCCCCGGTGTCCTGGCTCCGACGAAGCTGCTCCTCCAGCTCCCGGACACGGGCTTCTGCGGCGTTGCGCTGGGCTTCGGCATCATCCCGCCGTGCTTCTGCGGCGTTGCGCCGGGCTTCGGCATCATCCCGCCGCGCTTCGGCGGCTATGCGTGCGGCCCGCTCATCGTCGAAGGTGGGCAGGTAGCGTTGCGCAGTGGGGTCGTACCAGCGGAGCTCGCCGAGTTCCCAGCACAGGTCCAGGTTCAGGGCGTCGCTGTGGCCCCAGAAATGGTCATCGTCGATACGATGGATGTGAACCGGCTGATACGCGCCGTCCACTAGTCGGTCGCCGGCCAAGTGGGTTTGGTGGAACCGTCCGCCGGATGGGTCGAACCGCCAGTATTCGGGGACGCCCATTGCGGCGTAGTCGGAGCGCTTGACGGTTTCGTCGCGTCGTCCGGTGCTGGCTGATGCCACCTCCAGGACGAAATCGGGAGGCTTGCCCTGTTCCGGTATCAGATACCCCAATCGAGCCATATTGGCGGAGGGGTTGGCGTTGAAAGCGATGAGCAGATCGGGGTAGCGGACGCCTTCGTAGGTTTCGGAAGGGATGAGTGCGGCGGCGATTTCGCTGGTGATGACGGTGGATTCGGGGCAGCCGAAATGGGCGGCCAAGGAGCCTGGATAGCCTGGGAAATTGACTTTGAAGTAGGCGGTCAACTCTTCTGGCGGGGCTGGCAGAAATTGCTTGACATGGTATGCTTCTGCGTCCTGTACAATTGGTCTGGCGCTCATCTTTGTCCTCGGCGGGGCGAAGTTAACGCCCTGGCTGCACGGCTATTGTAGTAAAACGCCGCAGGAAAAGAAATAAGAGTCGGGCTTTTGTCTGCTCCTGACCGTCTCTGCGAGCGTTGGGGATGCAAGTCGGCGAAGTTATGATGCTCCGGTATCCTGGCTCCGACGAAGCTGCTCCTCCAGCTCCCGGACACGGGCTTCTGCGGCGTTGCGCTGGGCTTCGGCATCATCCCGCCGTGCTTCGGCGGCTATGCGTGCGGCTCGCTCTTCGTCGAAGGTGGGCAGGTAGCGTTGCGCAGTGGGGTCGTACCAACGCAGCTCGCCGAGTTCCCAGCACAGGTCCAGGTTCAGGGCGTCGCTGTGGCCCCAGAAATGGTCATCGTCGATACGATGGATGTGAACCGGCTGATACGCGCCGTCCACTAGTCGGTCGCCGGCCAGGTGGGTTTGGTGGAACCGGCCGCCGGATGGGTCGAACCGCCAGTATTCGGGGACGCCCATTGCGGCGTAGTCGGAGCGCTTGACGGTTTCGTCGCGTCGTCCGGTGCTGGCTGATGCCACTTCCAGGACGAAATCGGGGGGCTTGCCCTGTTCCGGTATCAGATACCCCAGTCGAGCCATATTGGCGGAAGGGTTGGCGTTGAAAGCGATGAGCAGATCGGGGTAGCGGACGCCTTCGTAGGTTTCGGAAGGGATGAGTGCGGCGGCGATTTCGCTGGTGATGACGGTGGATTCGGGGCAGCCGAAATGGGCGGCCAAGGAGCCTGGATAGCCTGGGAAATTGACCTTGAAGTAGGCGGTCAACTCTTCTGGCGGGGCTGGCAGAAATTGCTTGACATGGTATGCTTCTGCGTCCTGTACAATTGGTCTGGCGCTCATCTTTGTCCTCGGCGGGGCGAGGTTAACGCCCTGACTGCACGTCTATTGTAGTAATATCTTCGCTGCTGGGCAAGCTGTCCGTGTCACCGCACATATACCATATCGCTGTACACTTGGGGCCCCCACTGCTCCTTACGCCAGTTCCAGTGCCTCACTTCGGCCCGGTACCATTTCCCGGACGGCCATTTGTTTGCCGTGAGATTCCACTCCTTCTCTAAAGTTCGATCGATGGCGCTTTTGTGGAATCCGACTCCTTTATTAAACAATGAGGAGTCCAGTTGATTCCAGGTTCGCCGCTCTCGGTCCCAGTTGAACAGCGTGGTCAGTTGCCAGACATCGGTCCACTTGTTATCTTTCCACTCAATTTTCAAGGAGCTGGAGCCGCTTCTGGACAGGGCGGGTTTGTCCAGGCCTCCCATATCCAGCCAGTACGCGCTAACTGCGTTCCTGTCCCAAGTCGTGGGCTTGTGGACGCCAGTACAGTTCTCGCCGTTCTTATCTGGGCCATTCATCACTGAATCTCGATAAAGATGGCATGTAGTGGGGTTTCCATTTTTATCAAACAGATTAGTTCCGTCATCAATGTATTGCTCATCCAACCCCATTAAATGGCCGATCTCATGCATGAGAGTGTCTTTCTTGGCTGTAGCAGAACTTTCCAGTATGTCCGGCTTCACACAAATGGTTGCTGAATGCACATAGCTGGCTTGATGATCACTGTTGTCTAAAAATGAGCGAATGAGATACTCTCCATTGCTAAAACAGTTTTCATCTACCGTGAACCACAAATCACCAATTGAGTCTGACGCGCGGATGAAGTTTAATTCTGGCACAGCCTTCTTCCACTCTTGAATAGCGAAATTGATGTGGTTGCTCAATCCGCCTCTGTTGTTTGTCTTGTCAACCCAGTGAGCGCCATCGGTCCCCAATGCCCACCTGTGGAAAGTTAGATTAGCGGCGAAGGTTTTGGGTATGTCATTTCCTCCATACAAGGTTTTTTCTTGGAGTACCGGATCGTCCTGTAAATAAATTTTGTGATGTCCTTGGGCGGAGCCGTGGAAGAGAAGAAAAACCCCGGCAAAAACCGTTATGACTGCCCAGAAAGACATCTGCGATATTCGAGGTATCATTGTTTCAATCCTTTATGTAGAATTGTGCAGGCGGAGAGAGTTCCCGGCCTCAACGCTGCTTCGTTGACAAGGCCGGTGTTCCTGGGGGCAGCGGCGGCAACGTTGATGGCGTTGCCGGAGTTACGCTGGGAGGCGGGGGTGTAAATCTGTTAATCCAGAATTCTCTTTCCCTTGAATCAGTCCACCATTCGTCATACGCTTCAGCATCGATGATTAGAGCTTTGTTTTCTCCCAATTGCTCGAACAGGAACCAGAACAAATCAACCTGTTCTTCTCCAACAAGAAAATAGCCATGATACCTGGCAATCAAAACCCTCTCATTCTTATATATAATATAATAATAATATCCAAACGCGAATATATCAAAAAGAAACTTTTCATGTTCAGTAACTCCAAGAGGATATCCGTCTCCGCGCCCGTAGTATCCAGGCCCTTTGAATCCGCCTCTATAGATTTCTCGTTGAACTGCATTAATATCGGTTATCGTCATTTCTGGAGGAAACCCGAGAGGGTATCCAGGTGGCCATTCCATGTAGTGCCTGAAGACTACTCCATAGTACGAATTCTCATCGACATACATGTTGTCCATTGGCAACAAAATTTCTTGAGAGATTAAAATGACGTCTTTATTGTAATGCTTAGTGTAGTATCTGGTATTGGAAGGATTTCCGGCGGGGATACTTTCTCGGATGTATGATCGGATATATGATTCGTTCTCTTCGGAAATAATACCATATGGTATTCTGATGAGGAAATTGATAGAAATCTTCTCCCCGCTGAGCGGCTCCCTGGTCGGCGTCGGTGTTGGCTGTTGAAGGAGCGCCGACGGGAGGGCCCTTTGGGGAGTCAGGAGCATCAAGCCTAGGGCCGCAATCGCCCCGGCCGTTATCACCGCCGGCAGAACAATCACCGCTCTCAATTTCATTGACTGTACCCCTGTAATTCTCTTCTCCGAACGTGTCGAAACAAAACCTGGAAAGAGCTCCTATCGTCGTCCAGCCCCCTTATGTAGAATTGCGCAGGCAGAGAGAGTTCCTGGCCTCAACGCTGCTTCGTTGACAGGGCCGGTGTTCCTGGGGGCAGCGGCGGCAGCGTTGATGGCGTTGCCGGAGTTATGCTGGGAGGCGGGGGTGTAAGCCTGTTAATCCAGAATTCTCTTTCATCTGAATCAGTCCACCATTCATCATACGATTCAGCATCGATGATTAGAGCTTTGTTTTCTCCCAATTGCTCGAACAGGAACCAGAACAAATCAACCTGTTCTTCTCCAACAAAAAAATAGCCATGATCTTCGGCAATCAAAACCCGCTCATTCTTATATACAATATAGTAATAATATCCAAATGCGAATATATCAAAAAGAAACTTTTCATCTTTGGTAATGCCAGGAGGATATCCGCGTCCAGGCTGTCCACGTCCGTATCTGGGGCCGTATTTATAGATTTCTATTTGCATTGCTATAAAATCGGTTCTCGTCACTTCGGAAGGAAACCCGAGAGGGTATCCGGGCGGCCATTCCATGTCACGCCTGAAGACTGTTCTATAGTACGAATTCTCCTCAACATACATGTCGATTGGCAATGAAATTTCTCGAGAGATTAAAATCTTGTCGCTACCGTAACGAGCTAAAGAATGGTATCTGATACTGGAAGGATTCCCGGCAGGAATACTTTCGCGGATATATGATTCGGTCTCTTCGGAAATAATACCGGATGGTGTTTCGAAGGCGAAAATGATAGAAATCTTCTCCCCGCTGAGTGGCTCCCTGGTCGGCGTCGGTGTTGGCTGTTGAAGGAGCGCCGACGGGAGGGCCCTTTGGGGAGTCAGGGTCATCAAGGCCAGAGACGCAATCGCCCCGGCCGTTATCACCGTCGGCAGAACAATCGCCGCTCTCAATTTCATCGACTGTACCCTCGCAATCCGCTTCTCCGAACGTATCGAAACAGAACCTGGAAAGAGATCCTATCGTCGTTCAGCTCCTTATTAGAATGTGCAGGCAGAGAGAGTTCCCGGCCTCAACGCTGCTTCGTTGACAGGGCCGGTGTTCCTGGGGGCAGCGGCGGCAACGTTGATGGCGTTGCCGGAGTTACGCTGGGAGGCGGGGGTGTAAATCTGTTAACCCAGAATTCTCTTTCCTTTGAATCGGTCCACCATTCATTATACGCTCCAGCATCGATGATTAGGGCTTTGTTTTCTCCCAATTGCTCGAACAGGAACCAGAACAAATCAACCTGTTCTTCTCCAACAAGAAAATAGCCATGATCTGATGCAATCAAAACCCGCTCGTTCTTATATGTAATATAGTAAGAAGATCCAAACGCGAATATATCAAAAAGAAACTTTTCATCCTTGGTAATGCCAGGAGGATATCCGCGTCCAGGCTGTCCATGTCCGTATCTGGGGGCGTATCTGCCATATCTATAGATTTCTATTTGCATTGCTATAAAATCGGTTCTCGTCATTTCGGAAGGAAACCCTAGAGGGTATCCACGAGGCCATTCCATGTGACGCCTGAAGACCCTTGGATATGTAGGATTCTCTTCAATATGCGTGTCCGCTGGCAATAAAATCTCTTGACTGGTCAAAATAGTGTCAGCATATAATCTGTTGTAATAAGAATTGTGATATCTGATACTGGAGGGATTCCCAGCAGGAATACTTTCGCTGATATACGATTCTGTCTCTTCAGAAATAATACCGTATGGTATTCTGAAATTGAAGAAGACAGGAATCTTCTCCCCGCTGAGTGGCTCCCTGGTCGGCGTCGGTGTTGGCTGTTGAAGGAGCGCCGACGGGAGAGCCCTTTGGGGAGTCAGGGGCATCAAGGTCAGAGACGCAATCGCCCCGGCCGCTATCACCGCCGGCAGAACAATCGCCGCTCTCAATTTCATCGACTGTACCCTCGCAATCCTCTTCTCCGAACGTATCGAAACAGAACCTGGAAAGAGATCCTATCGTCCGTCGTTCAGCCTCTTATGTAGAATTGTGCAAGCGGAGAGAGTTCCTTGCCTCAACGCTGCTTCGTTGACAGGGCCGGTGTTCTTGGGGGCAGCGGCGGCAGCGTTGATGGCGTTGCCGGAGTGGGAGGTGGGGGTGTAAGTGTAAGTGTGTTAATGCAGGATTCCCTTTGCTCACCCCACCATTTTTCATATGACTCTGAAGGGACAATTACAGCCCGCTCATTTCCAAGTTGCTCAAACAGAAACCAAAATATACTTTCCTGTTCTTCTCCAAATAAGAAGTGGCCTGTAAAGAAGGCAATTACAGCTTTCTCGCATTCATATCTAACAGTGTGTACACCCCCATAATAAAATGTGTTATATACTATCGGGTCCTCAGGAGACATTCCAGGAGGCCAAACGAACCCATATTTAAAGTGTGATGTTCTAAGGTGAACCTTCTTTGGTAAAGATATTTCTGGTGCAGTTGCAATATATTTCCCATAGTGTGGCGATTTCCCGCTGTAATATTTAACTCTGGTAGGCTTTCCTGATCCAAAGCCAACGGTTCCTTCTAGAAGCGATTCCGCTTCTTCAGTAATAAAGCCGTATGGCGTAAAAAAGCAACAAATCTGAAGGGATATAACTCTGCCGTCCAACAACCCGTTGGTCGGCGTCGGTGTTGGCTGTTGAAGGAGCGCCGACGGGAGGGCCCTTTGGGGAGTCAGGAGCATCAGAGCCAGAGACGCAATCGCCCCGGCCGCTATCACCGCCGGCAGAACAATCGCCGCTCTCAATTTCATCGACTGTACCCTCGCAATCCTCTTCTCCGAACGTATCGAAACAGAACCTGGAAAGAGATCCTATCGTCGTTCAGCTCCTTATTAGAATGTGCAGGCAGAGAGAGTTCCCGGCCTCAATGCTGCTTCGTTGACAGGGCCGGTGTTCCCGGCGGCAGTGGCGGCAACGTTGATGGCGTTGAAGTGGCATTGAGAGGTGGGAGTGTAAGTGTGTTAATGCAGGATTCTCTTTGCTCACCCCACCATTCTTCATATGATTCTGAAGGGACAATTACAGCCCGCTCATTTCCAAGTTGCTCGAACAGAAACCAGAATATACTTTCCTGTCCTTCTCCAAACAAGAAGTGGCCTGTATTGTAGGCAATTACAGCTTCCTCACATTCATACCTGACAGTGCCTACGCCCCCATAATAAAATGTGTTATATACTATCGGTTCCTCAGGAGACATTCCAGGAGGCCACACGAACCCATATTTTAGGCGGTGACTTGCATAGTTCGCCTTCTTTGGTAAAGATATTTCTGGTGCAGTTGTGATATATTTCCCGTAGTATATCGATTCCCCTCTGTAATATTTAACTTTGGCAGGCTTTCCTGAGCCAAAGCCAACGGTTCCTTCTAGAAGCGATTCCGCTTCTTCAGTAATAAAGCCGGATGGCGTAAAAATACAACAAATATTGAGGGATACAACTACCCGGCGTCGGTGTTGGCTGTTGAAGGAGCGCCGACGGGAGGGCCCTTTGGGGAGTCAGGAGCATCAGGGCCAGAGACGCAATCGCCCCGGCCGCTATCACCGTCGGCAGAACAATCACCGCTCTCAATTTCATTGACTGTCCCCTTGTAATTCTCTTCTCCGAACGTGTCGAACAGAATCTGGAAAACGCTCCGGTCGCCATCGGAGATTCGGAATTCGCCAGTGGACGCCGAGACCCGCGCCAGGCCGTCGCCCCGCATGATGTTGTATGTCAGCCCCGACGCTACCGACAGACCTCCCAGTTCCGCATCATCGGGCAGGGTCAGCGTCTTCCCGGCGATCTCCAGGGTCATCCCTCTGGTGGCCGGGCCGGACACAACGCGCACGGTGAACCGTTCGTTGATGGCCACATTGGGATTCCCCTCCCGTTGGGCCTTCTCCCAGGCGTCGTCAATAGCCTCCTTTTCCGCCCGACTCAACTCCGGTGGAGGTTCCGGATTAGAACCGGCCGGCAGCGTGTCCGGCGGCGGCGGGATTGACGGGCCAGCCGCGATGGAAACAGTTACGGCAACAGCCAGTATTCCGAATATCCCGATAAGCAGAAGAATGCGAGAGTTTTTCCGCTTCAGCGTTTCAATAATCGGATTCATCATATCCTGGTTCGAGCATTACCAGGGAGCAACGCTTCAGGCATAAATACTAAAGAGGGGGGGGCAACACCGTTGCCCCCCCTGGTGATAACGAAGGTTGAGGACTAGATGTAGTCTTCTTCCTGCATCATGCCGATGTTGTCGCGGGACTGCTGCAAGCCGCGGGCGACCTGGGAGCGGAGCTCCTCGATCATCTCGTCGGTCACCTCGCCGCCATTGTCCATGGCCTTTTCCCGGAAACTGTCGAAAGCGAACTGCTCGGTGTCGCCGTGAGGCATGGACGAGAAGAACTCGCGCTCGAACACGGGGAGTTCGCCGGGGCCGAAGTAGCCCTTGCCTTCGAGCTCGTAGCCTTCCAGGTCGTGAGTTCCCTTGCCCAGCACCTGGCCGGTGGCGGCATAGTGTTCCATGACGGTGGACATACCGTACTTCTGGATGGGGCAGACCTTCATGCAGATGCCGCAGCCCAGGTAGCGGGCCATTATGGGGCGGCAGCGCTTGAAGTAGAGCTTGTTCTTCTCGATTCCCCGCCACCAGATCTTGTCGCGCATCAGGGCGCGGCCCGGGCAGCGGTTCACGCAGACCTGGCAGACCTGGCAGAAAGCGTGGACGCCGTAGTCCACCGGCTCGTCGTGGCTGACGTTGGCGTCGGTGGTGATGATCATCAGGCGGCAGCGGGAGCCGACGTGCGGGGTGAGCAGGTAACCGCAGGCGCCCAGGGAACCAAGGCCGGCGGCGACGAACATCGGGATGTAGGGGCCGGTGTTGTCGTTGGGGCTGTGGACCTGCGCCCGGTAGCCGAGACCCTGGATGAACTTGGCCAGCTCCAGACCGGCCGCGCCCTCGGTGCGGTAGGTGCTGGAGTGGACGATCTCAGCATCGATGCTGGGGATGGTCTGGGTGGGCTCGAAGTCCTGCTCGTAGGCCAGGCAGATGGCGTGAGGGAACTTCACCCAGTCCTTCTTGCTCTGGTAGGTGTATCGGTGGTCGTAGGCGGTGATGCCGACTTCGATGTAGCCCAGTTCTCTGGCCTTCTGCTTGATGGCCTCGGTTACATCTTCGCCGGTGGGCTCAGCCGAGGGTTCCTGGTCGCCAGTCATGCGGGCGGCCAGAATCAGCGGCTGGTTCAGGCGGTCGTGCTCCTTCCGGATCTCACGCATCTCGACGTGCTGGTCGCGGATGGCGTTGGCCCAGTCGCGCGAGGCCCGCTCGGTGATGTTCATGGTTTCCAGGGGGTATTCCCTGGCGTACCAGTCAACCTCGCGGTTGGTGAGGGGAATCCCGGGCACGGTTTCGAGCTCTTCGGGGACCTGAATGGTGACGGACTCGTCACCGAGGTACTTGCCGGGCCTTATGACCTCGTGGCCTATCTTCAGCATACATTCCCTCCAAAATATGTTACCCGGGCAACGCGGGGTTTGCCTTGTCGCAACAATAATCCCGAACCGCTGGGTTGTCAACCCTATGTTCAGTCGGATTTTTATATCCGGCAGGGTAAATGGGCTGCCCCTGCTGAAATATCCGGCGGCATCAATGGCGAATGCGCTGATTCCAGACATCGCTCACCGTAAACTACTCTTTTTCGTCGCGTTTGCCCGGTTTAGAATGATGCGGGATTTTCCAGAGTCCAACCGGGATGCAAAGATGCTGGCATATCAGGCATTGAGGAGGGCCGGACAGCCCGTAGACGGCAGCTCGGCGGCGGCCTTCCGCATCGTCTTCGGGCTGATGGGGCTGATTGCGGTAATCCGCTTCTTCCTGCACGGCTGGATTGACGCTCTGTACATCGAGCCGGAGCGCCATTTCAGCTATCTGGGGTTCGGCTGGGTGGATGCCTGGCCAGGGTGGGGCATGTATGTTCACTTCGCTGCTCTGGGGCTGTTCAGCATCGGCATTGCCGCCGGCTGCTTTTACCGGGTCTGCGCCGCGCTGTTTTTCCTGGGCTTCACCTACGTTGAGCTTATCGACCGCACTACTTATCTGAATCATTACTACTGGATGAGTCTGGTCAGCCTGATGATGGTGTTTCTGCCCCTCCACCGTGCGGCGTCCGTAGACGCCTGGCGCAGCAACCGCCCGGAGCGCAACCCGGAGGCGAAGAGCGGATTTGTTCCTGCGGGCGTAATCTGGATACTGCGGGCGCAGGTGGCGGCGGTATACCTGTTTGCCGGAATCGCCAAGCTCAACCCCGACTGGCTCTTTCACGGGCTTCCCTTGCGTATATGGCTGTACCAGCAGGCCGACCTGCCGCTGATTGGCCCGCTGCTGGCCGAGGCATGGGCGGCCTATGCGATGAGTTGGGCCGGTGCGATTTTCGACCTGACTATAGCCGGCTGGCTGTTGTGGAAACGGACGCGGGTATGGGGCTGTGCGGTTTTGGCCGCCTTCCATGTAATGACCGCGATTCTGTTTCCCAGGTTGGGCGTTTTCCCCTGGCTGATGATGGGGGCGGCATTGATTTTTCTGCCCCCCGACTGGCCGCGCCAGTTAATGGATGCGCTCTCCCGCGGTCTTCCTTTCCGCCCGGCGCTGCCGGCCTCTGCGCAGCTCCCGCCGGGGCCGCCGCGCCCGGGAGTGGCGGCCCGAGCCGGGGCAGTGGCGCTGGCTGTCTTTGTCGCCTTTCAAGTGGCTATGCCTTTGCGGCATTACGCTTACCCCGGGAACGTGCGCTGGAACGAGGAAGGCTACCGCTTCGCCTGGCGGGTGATGCTTACGGAAAAGACCGGTGTGCTGCAATTCCGGGTGCGCGATCTGGATTCAGGGCAAGCGTGGCTGGTGTACCCCGATGCGTACCTCACTCCTTTGCAAACAGAGCGTATGGCGATACACCCGGATATGATTTTGCAGACGGCACACATAATCGCCGGCGATTTTGAGCAGCGGGGCCACCGCGTCAGCGTCAATGCCGATGCATACGTATCTTTCAACGGGCGGCGGCACGCCCGTTTGATTGATCCGGAGGCGGACCTGGCGTCCGTAGAGGCCGGGCTTAATCCCAAGCCGTGGGTGTTGCCCCAGCCGCCCGGCAAACCGTAGAACTATAAGAGAGAACCCTGATAGCCCTCAGATCAGCCGCCGTCGCCGTCGGTATCGGCAAAGCCTACCGACACGCCCAGCAGGCTGACCACTTCGGTATTCAGAGTGCGCTGCAACTCCTGAAGGCTGGCGTGGGCGGCGCGGGCCGGTTCTCCGTCGGTCGACAGGCTGACCCGCAGCGGCTCTTCCAACTCATTCAGAGCGGCCAGGACTTCATCGAAGGCGCTGCGCACTCTTGCGTCGGCCTCCGGCGACAGCCCGGCTATCAGGGCGCTCAGCCCCAGGCCGCTCCCGCTTTCGCCGCCTGTGTAGACATCCTGCATACCCAGAGCCTGATTCCGAAAACCGGCGACAGCGTCATTGCAAGCCCCCCCGGGTATGGCAGACGGATCGGGGGCCAGTCCATTAGCGCCGATGGCCCGGCCCAACTGCATATCGGTGATGCTGCGAGTGAGAAAAACCGAAGTGCGCACCAACTCGGCCACTGCGGCCCGGTCCAGCATGGAGCTCGACGCCGTGCCGTTGAAATAGCCGGCGTAGGCTCTGGTATCCGTATTTTCGCCGGTCCAGTCCGCCAGAATGCCCTGAGCCTCATCGGCGACCACATCGCCCAGGGCGGTCAGGTACTGGCAGCGCAGCCTGTCCTCTGCCGCCAGCGCTCCCGCAACCTCTCGGTCATCGGCAGTTTCCGCCCCCTGGCGCAGCAGTCCGGTGTTGGGAAACAGCAGGTATTCCACGGCGCCCATGCCGCGTTGGGTGGAGGCCAGAAATTCTTTGACGTCTCCCGGGGAAATGGAGCCGCGATCGGCCAGAGCGCTCTCGATTCTCTGGGGGTCAACGGGCGACCAGTCTACCAGGCAGCGGGAGCGGCGATCCATCACCGGGCCAAACCACAGCGCCTGGGAGCGCAGCCACTGCCCCCGGGCGGCGCGCCACTGGGCCCGGGCGGCTGTCAGGTTGTTTTGGGTCAGGTCGCTACAGAGGATGTGCAGCGACTGCCGCAGGGCTTCCATTTCCGACGCTACCGCTCGGAACCGGGGGATGATAACCTCGCCGGTCAGTCTGACCAGCACGGCCTCCCGCAACGTGTCGGATGACGCCTCGGCGGGGACTTCCGTCGCGGCGGCGGTAGTGGTTGGGTTGTCGGCGGCGGAGCAGGCGCCCGCCGGCAGCATCAGGAATACGGCAAGCATAACTGCGGCTAATCGGCGCATCGTAGACCGACTCACAAGGAATTCAGAAATTTCAGCAGGGCGTCCCGCTCTTCCCGGGTGAAGTTGATGAAAGCTTCGCGAGCCGCCTCGCCTTCGCCTCCGTGCCAGAGGATGGCCTCGGCCAGGCTGCGGGCCCGCCCGTCGTGCAGGAACCGGGTGTGGCCGTTCACCGTGCTCACCAGTCCGATGCCCCACAACGGCGGAGTGCGCCACTCCCGGCCGTCGGCCAGAAAGTCCGGCCGGCCGTCGGCCAGCCCCTCCCCCATATCGTGCAGCAGCAAATCAGTGTAGGGGAATATCCTTTGATTGCTCAAAGCGCCTATCTCGTGGGTTCCCGTGGTGTGGGCCGGGGTGTGGCAAAGGGCGCAGCCAGCTTTCAGAAACAACTCCGCCCCGTGCAGCGTTTCCGGGTCTTCCAGATTTCGCATGGCCGGCACTGCCAGTGTGCTGTTGTAAAAGACTACTTTGGCCAGTCGGTCTTCCGGGATTTCCGGGGAGCCTCCAATGGGGGCAGACTGGCAGAGGGCCTGTTCCGGCGGGCAGTTCTCGTCGGGGAACAAGGCCGAGGTAATGCCAATGTCTCCGTGAAAGGCCCCGGCGACCTGCTGCTCCACGGTAGGCACATTAGCTTTCCAGCCGAAACGGCCCAGGGCTGCTGACTTGCGGCGCAGCTCCCAGACCGTGTTGGCTCGGCCCGATATACCGTCTCCGTCGGTGTCTTCGGGATCGGCCAGGGCCAGGATGCCGGCCTCAGGAATCGCCTCCAGCAGCCCCGCGCCAAAGACCGCCGGCGCGATTCTCGGCGAAATCATAATATCGGGAGGCAACGGGCCAAAAGCCAGATCGGTAAAGGCATATCTTGGCGACAACAGGGTGTAGGGCTGACCGTCGGCATAGCTGCCTTCGATTACGTCGTAGGCGATAACGAATTGTCCTTCGGCTGGAACTGCCGTTATGGAGCGGTCCTGCAACTGCCCGCCGTAAACCTGGCTGGGCAGCGGCCCGCCGTTGGGACCGGTTCCTGGCACGCTCAGGCGGAACAGCAGCCCGCGCTCTGGGTCGCCGGGCCGCTCCGGCGGCTTGGCCCGCCCGTCCAGCGTATGGCACGACGAACAGGACCGGGCATTGAAGGCAGGGCCCAAACCATCCCGGGCCTCAGTAGAAGCCGGGGCGGTTACCCAATTCTGGTTGAAGAAGCTGTCGCCGACCTCAAAAGTCCGCCGCTGGAGAACGGTCAAGTTTCGGGCAGACAGGCTGAAGGCGTTGCGATTGGCGGCGAAGGCTGTAGTATCGCCGCCCGTAAGCCGGTTCAACAGCGCCGTTCCGTCGTGGCCGCGTTCGTCCCTGCCCCACAGTGCGACCCAAACCGCGGCGGCCAGCAGCACGACCAGGACCACTGCCGGAAGGCCGTACCGCAGGGTAACGCCCTTCCGGTTTCCGCTGTTCCTGGTTTGATTGTTCCTGGTTTGATTGTTCCTGGTTTGATTGTCAGATGGTTGGGACATAGCGGTTTCGCAGGTGCGACATTGCTGGTTACTCCGCCGCTTTTGCCTCTGTCAGCTTACGCTGATGGTAATCCCGACGGAGGTGGCGGCCGAAACGATGGTGTCTGTCTGGCGCTCCAATGCCTCTATGGTGCGCAACACCAGGGAGCGGCCCGGCGCACTGTCGGGGACGTCGCCGGTCAAGTGCTGGTCGAAGGGGGCCGGTATCTGCCGGGCCAGATCCACGCTGGCCGATACTTCCGCCTCCAGTTGACGGGCCAGCCCTTCATCGGCGGCCGCCACCAGATCCAGAATTCCCGGGCCGGATACCGCGCCGTAACCGCCGGTCAGCACCATCTGTATGCCAATGGCATTGCCGACGATGTCGGCGGTAGTGTTGTCGGAGAAGCAGGAATGCTCGTCTTCCTGCGAGCGCTCCTCGTAGGCAACGGTCATGCGCTCGCCGGCCAGCTCGCCGCGGCTGAGTTCGCCGATGCCGGTAATGATGTTGGTCAGGGCGGCATCGGCCTTCAGGGCCGTAAACTCGGCCCGGTAATTGCCCCCTTGCCCGGGTGCCCAGGCGTTCACCATATCCTGCAAGTGGCTCACCAGCAGGTCGGAGGCCACAGCCAGATACATGCCGCGGCGGTCGGCGTTGGCGTTGGTAGTGTAATCGGCGACAGGGCGGGAACCGGGGCCGACGGGGTTCATATCCTGGCCCCACAGCAGGAACTCGATGGCGTGCCAGCCGGTAGACACATTCTCTTCGCCGCCTTCCTCATTCAGCGAAACCAGCAGGTCGGCGTCTATGACCGGGTAAGCGTCGGGCATATTGATGATGCCGGCGCTGGGGTTTCCTTCCACATAATCCACGTATGATTCGTCCATAGGCCAGGCATTGATCAGACCTTCCGGCCCGTGTTCAGCGTGATCAATAGGGCCGCCGTAGAATCGGAATGCCTCAGTGGGCCCGTAGTCGTCCCTGGCCTGGAGCCAGGCCCGTTTGGCCGCTTCCAGAGTTGCCGGAGTAGGGCTGGAAAGGAAAACATCCACCGCCTGGTCCATTGCCCGGGCCGAAGCCAGGCTGCGGGCATAGCTGGCGTGGACGCCTTCGGCGTAGTTGGCGACCACTTCCTGCTTCAACGCGCCGAGGTCAATTTCCGGCTCTGGCGTAGCTGTCGGCTCCGGCTGACTGCAAGCCGCCGCCAGCATCAGCGTCAGGGCCAGCACAAGTAATCCGGGTAGAATCAGGTTTTTCCGCATTCAACACCTCACGATTTCGCCGCCATTCGTGGCATAGCGCCGATTGAAATAAAAGCATACGTTACTGATAATAATGTATGCCAGATATATTATGTGTATACACATAATATTTGTCAATTAGTATGAAGATACTATATAAGAATGTCTGACGACGCAATATTGTGAAGCATCCAGAGTATTCATCGTCCAGCGCCATCGCTGCGCTGCCGCACAAAGAAACCGGCGGGAGCTGCTCCCGCCGGTTGAAAATCGGTTGAAAACAGGGAATGCCTGGGCGATCAGCCGCCGGTGCGTCGCGCAATCATGGCTGCGGCCAGCGGGCTGGCGCCGGAGCGTACCGAGACATCGACCAGCGATGGCCGTCCTGAAGCCAGGGCCCGGCCCACCGCACCGGCTACGTCGCCGGGCCGTTCCACGTGTTCCGCGTAGCCGCCAATGGCCTCGACCACCTTGTCGTAGCGGATGTGCCTGAGGTCGGTGCCTATGGCCCGCCCGAAGTAGGCCACCTGGAAGGTCTTGTCGATGCCCCAGGTGGCGTCGTTGCCCAGCACCGTGGTGATGGGCAGGTTGTGGCGGATGCAGGTGTCATATTCCATGGTGTAGAAACCGAAGGCGCCGTCGCCAATGAACACCAGCACCTTGGAATCCGGTTTGGCCAGCTTGGCGGCCATGCCGTAGGGAATGCCCGCGCCCAGATGGCTGAGCGGCCCCAGACGCATGAAGTGGCCCGGCTTTCGCGCCTTGACGCAGGCGCGGCCCCACTGCACGTAGTCGCCGCCGTCGAAGATAACTACGGTGTCCTCGTCAAGGTGCTGTTCCAGCCCGGTGTAGACGTCCAGCGGGTGCATGGGAGACTCGCCGGTGGCCTTGCCCCGCAGTTCCTCGTCCCAGGCGTTCCGGTCCTGCCGGAGCTGCTCTACCCATGCCGCCTTGGATTCGGCAGATCCCGACGACAGCGCCGCGGCAAGCTGCTCCGCCACGGCGCCGAGGTCGCCCTGGATGCCTACGGCCACGCCCCGGTTGCGCCCGATTTCCGCCGGTGAAGGGTCAGCCTGGATCAGCTTCGCGTCGGCGGAGAACACCCCGCCGTAGCGGTAGCGATGATCCAGGCGCTTGCCCAGCAGCAGGACGACATCGGCCTCCCGGAATCGCCGCGCTGTGGGGTTCAGCGCGCCGTCGGCGTATCCGAAGCACAGCGGGTGCTCGTCGTCCAGCAGCCCCCGGGCCTGCTCCACGGTGAAGACGGGGATGCCGGCGCTTTCAGCCAGCTTCTCCAACTGCTCCGGGGCCACGGAGTAACGGGCTGGGTTCCCGGCGATGATCACCGGGCGCCTCGCCCCGCGCAACAGGGCCGCCGCCTCTTCTATCAGCGCAGGGTCGCCCTGAGGCCGCCCCGCCGTCCGGTACTCCTGCGGCAGGTACTGCGGCAGATCGTCCTCGCTGATTTCCTCGTCCTGCAAGTCTATGGGCAGTGTCAGATGCACCGGGCCGGGCCGTCCGGCGGTGGCGGTTCGGAAGGCCGTCGCCACGTATTCGGGAATGCGCCGCTTGTCGTGGATCAGCCATGAACCCTTGGTGACGGGCGCGGCCATGCCAACCTGGTCGATTTCCTGGAAAGCAGTCATGCCCTTTTCCGGCAGTTCGGCGCACCCCGCCACGAATATCACCGGGCTCTCCGATGTGTATATGGCAGGCAGAGCGGAAATGGCGTTGGAGAATCCCGGCCCGCCGGTGAATATGCCGCAGGCGGGCCGCCCGGTGATGCGGGCGTAGCCGTCGGCCATGTGCAGCGCCGCGCCCTCGTGACGGGCGTCGATGAACTCGATACCCTCGTCCTCCGCCGCGTCCACCAGCGGCAGTATGGTGTCGCCGACGATGGTGAACACCTTCTCGATTCCTTCCTGCTTCAGGCAGCGGATGAACAGGTGACCTCCGGTAAGTCTGGCCATGGAATCCTCCTGATTTCGCCGCAAGCGGCCGCCCGCCCGAAGAAGGCGGAAGCCGGCCGCTCGCTGCATGCGAACGGATTTCGGCCTGCGTATGATATACGATAGGAGGCATGATGCAAAACGATTCGCTATGCCGCCTGCCCCTTGAGCGTTAACATTGCGCAGGAAAAGGACGCCGGAGGCGCAGGGGTTTTGTATGTTGTTGGCACGCCCATCGGCAACCTCGAAGACCTCTCGCCCCGGGCTGGCCGCGTTCTGCGCACGGTCGCGCTGGTGGCGGCAGAAGACACGCGGGTTACCCGCCGGCTGCTGAACCGTCTGGAGGCGCAGCCCCGGCTGGTCAGCTTCAACGAACATAACTGGCGCGAACGGCTGGATACGGTGCTGCAAGCGCTGTCGCAGAGCGACGCGGCCCTGGTGTCCGACGCCGGTATGCCGGGCGTGAGCGATCCGGGCCGGGAGCTGGTTGCGGCGGCAGCGGCCCGGGGCATTCGCATAGAGTCGGTGCCCGGTCCGTCGGCGGTCACTGCCGCCCTTTCCGTATCAGGGCTGCCCGCCGATGCCTTCGTCTTCCTCGGCTTTCTGCCCCGCCGCCGCCGCGAAAGGCAGGAGCGCCTCCGCACCGCCGCCGCATCCTCTATGACGTCCGTGCTGTTCGAGGCCCCCCATCGCCTGCGCGCCACGCTGGAAGACATCGACCTGGTCTTTGGCGACCGTCCCGTGGTCGTGTGCCGGGAACTGACCAAGCTCCATGAGGAGGTCTATCGCGGCGCCGCCTCTGGAGCGCTGCAGCACTTCGAACTGCCCCGAGGCGAGTTCGCGCTGGTGCTGGCGGGAGCGCCCCCGGAAGACTTCCCCGACGCCAGTAATGAACCTGCCGCCGGGGAGATCCGCGCCTTCCTGCTGGAGCGGAAGGCAGAGGGAACGCGAGCGAAAGAAGCCGCGGCCGCGGCCTCCGACCGGTTCGGCATCCCGAAAAATCGCGCTTACCAACTCTGGCTGGAAACCCTGTCCGGCGGACGGGGATAACCGGCGGATTCGAGAAAACCGTCGCCTGTAAGAGCTCTGGCAAAATTATTCTTTGATGTGATAATATAGAGCATCTTCAATCATTCATTGTGATTTATATGAGACGGCGGCGTTCTCAGCCTCTTCAGTATGCAGCGTTCTGACCCGCTGGCGGGTCGGGGTAAGGGCGGCATCTTCTACGGCTGGTGGCTGGTCATCATCACCGGCCTTGTTATGGTCATCGCCACTGTGCCTCTGTTTCACGCCATGGCGGTTTGGGCCGTGGCGCTGGAGCTGCACTTCGGCTGGACCCGCGCCCAGCTTGGCCTGGCGCTCACGCTGACACGCGTCGAGAGTGGGCTGATCGGCCCCGTGGAGGGATACCTCGTCGACCGGGTGGGCACCCGCCGTATGGTGTTTATTGGCCTGGCCGTTCTGGGGGGCGCCTGGATCTTCTTCTCTCGCGTAGACAGCCTCTGGATGTTCTACGTGGCCTATCTCCTGATGGCGGTGGGCCAGGGCCTGGGGAGTTGGATACCCCTGATGACCATGCTCAACAAGTGGTTCGCGCGCCGGCGCTCTTCCGCCATCGGGTGGGCCAACGTGGTGAGCCGTTTCGGCGCCCTGCTGCTGGTTCCCGCAATAGCCTGGGCCGTGGCCGACGCGCCAGGCCGAATTGGCTGGCAGATGGCCGCTTTGATCCTGGGCGTTGGCATCCTGGCGCTGGCGGGGCCGCTGGCCTACTTCATCCGAAACGACCCGAAAGACTACGGCGAGGTTGCCGACGGCCGGGCGAACCGGCCTGCCGCGCCGGCCGGCGCCTCTGCTGCCCCGGCTCATTCCCGGCAGCAGGAACTGACCGCCGCCGAGGCGCTGCGGACGCCCGCCTTTTGGCTGATTGCATTCGGCCACGGCTTCACTTCGATGGTTCTCCTGGCCATTATGACCCACTTGGGGCTGCTTATGGTGGACGAAGGCTACAGCGGGCAGGACGCCGGCTGGGTAGTATCGGTATACACCGGGGTTGCCATGGTCTTTCAACTGGTGGGCGGATACGCCGGAGACCGGATGTCCAAACGAGTCGCCCTGGCCTTCTTCACCGCTTTGCAGGCCGGCGGGGTGCTGGTGCTGGTCATAGCGCAGACCCTTCCCGTGTTCTATCTGTTCGGCATACTGTTCGGCGCAGGTTTTGGTGGACGCAACCCCCTCACCGTTGCCATTCGCGCCGATTATTTCGGCACCGGCTCCTTCGGCAAGATTCTGGGGTTCTCCACAGTGCCCATGAATCTGCTGCTGCTGATTGCCTCGCCCTTTGCAGGGTGGATGTACGACCGGTACGAGAGCTATGATCTGGCTTTCCTGATCCTTGCCGCGCTGAACGTCGTCGGGGCCCTTTGCTTCCTCGCCGCATCCCGGCCCCGGCCGCGCGACCCCCGCGTCGCCGAGGCAGTGCCCGCCGCAAGTTAGCTGCCCATTCCGGCTCACCATACGGCGCAATTCGGATTGGCGCCCGCCGCATGGCGTTCATCAGCTCGCCTGTCTGCGGTTGCAGAAACGAAGAGGGGCAAGCTGATGCGCTATATGGAAGGGGCGGGTGACGCGCAACAACGCAGGGGCGTTGCAGCCCCTGCGTTGTTGCTGGAGTCCCGAATTAGAGCGGGCCTGCGATTTCGTTAATCGTGATGTTGTTGATCACCAGCCTGTCGGTGGGCTGCGACGGCTCACCGCTCCGGCTGCGGGTTACCGGCGAGTTAGCCAGCGTGTCCAGCACATCGTCGCCGTCGGTGAGCATGCCGAAGATGGTGTAGTTGGGGGGAAGGCCCACGTCGGCGCCGTGGACGATGAAGAACTGGCTTCCGTTGGTGTTGGGGCCGGCATTCGCCATGGCCAGCGTACCCCGCACGTATGAGCGGGTTACCGGCTCGTCCTGGAAGCGGTAGCCTGGCCCGCCGGCGCCGTCGCCCTTCGGGCAGCCGCCCTGGATCATAAAGCCCTGGATCACCCGGTGGAACTGGCAGTCTTCGTAGAATCCGTCCCTGGCCAGGTGAACGAAGTTGTTCACCGTGAGCGGCGCCTCGGAGGCGAACAGCTCCAGCGTCATCATCCCGGCGCTGGTGTCGATAGTGGCGGTGTAGGTTTTCGATGGGTCTATAGTGGTCGGGGGCGGGCTTCCGTATTGTTTAGGCGGCATCGGTTACCTCCTCAAACTTGCCTGTTAATTGTAACACCTGCAGCCACCAGGCCATTGGCCGCCCTTCCGGGCAGGGCGTTGAGCCGCTTGCCCGTTGTGGCCCGCGGCCTTGCCTGGCTGCCGCACAGGAAAGCCCCGCCAAGAGGCGGGGCCTGGGAATCGTCGAAATGCAGGGGAACAGGCGATTACAGCAGCCCGCCCTGGTAGACGGCGCTCTGTTTGTGGAAGACCTGGAGACGCTGGCGGGCGACTTCCACCACGAACACGCGGCCTTCGTCGTCTACCTCCACTGCGATGGGGCCCTGGAAGGCCCTTTCCCGCTCCTCCAGGTTGTTGGCGGCCATGCGTCCCTTGACAGCGACGGGGTCGATCAGCACACGCTCGCGCCCCCAAGAGGACAGGGTGGCTTCGCCCAGGAGCTGGGTGATGAATCTCCCGTCGGCGTCGAACACCTGGAGGCGATCGTTCTTATAGTCGGTGACGTATATGACGCCGTCTCTGTCTACGGCCACGCCGGTGGGGCGGTTGAACTCCCCCTCGCCGTCTCCGTAAGAGCCGAACTGCATCAGGAAGCGGCCGTCCGGGGCAAACTTCTGGACGCGGTTGTTGCGCCAGTCGGCCACGTACACATCGCCGTTGCGGTCTATCTCAATGCCCCAGGGATAGTTGAACTCTCCGGGTTCGCTGCCCTGGGAACCCCAGTTGAACTGGAACTTCCCATCCCTGGTGAAAACCTGCACCCGGTGGTTATAGCTGTCCACCAGGTAAAGGTTGTCGTCCTTGTCGAAGGCGAGTCCCGACGGCTTGTTTATCTCGCCGTCGCCGGAGCCTGCGGTGCCCCACATATCGGTCCAACCCTGGCCGGGCTTGTAGACGGAGACCCGTTGCAGCCACTCGTCGGACACGTAGGTGCTGCCCTCGCTGTCCAGGGCGACGGAGGTCGGCCACATAAAGCTGCCGTTGGGGCAGGTGGCGGGGTCGGCTTCTTCCGGTGGAATCTTCTGGCCGTAGTCTTCGATAAACTCCTCATCCACCGTGAATACGGTGACTCTCTTGCAGGGGAAGAAGGCAGGCGTTTCGGACCCCCGGCTGAGAACGTATAGCCGGTTCTGCGGGTCGCGGGTGATGGCCACCGGCATGAAGAACCCATTGCCGCTGCGCACTTCCTGCCGCCCTATAGTGTGGCTGTACTGGAAGGTAATCGGAGCTAGCTGCGTTACCATTTTCACCTCTTTGTCAGAGGAGTGAGGAAAAAGCGGAGAGGAGCGAGATAACGCCTTCCAGGGTTCTCACTCCTCCTCTCCGGACTGCTCACTCTGCTACTTGATGAAGTCGAACTGCTCGTAGGCGCCGCCGAGAATGGCCTTGTCGTCCAGGCCCATCCACTTGTCCAGCAGGGTGGCGTAAGTGCTCCGGAAGTCGTTATTCCACCGGAGGTCGCCCTCGTCCAGCCTGGATGGTTCTAGGGATGGATACTCGCCGTAGGCTCCGCCCTTTACTCCGTCGCCGATGACGAAGGCCACGCTGCCGGAGCCGTGGTCGGTGCCCGATCCGTTGTCCTGCACCCTGCGGCCGAATTCGGTGAACATCAGAATGACAACTTCCTCGGCCGCGTTATGCTCCTTCAGATCTTCGTACAGGTCGACGGTAGCGGTGGTAACGTCATCCCACAGCTTGGGGAAGGCAGTGTTCTGGTTGGCGTGGGTGTCGAAAGCTCCAGGATTCAGTCCGGTGTAGAGCACCCGGGTTCCGAACTCGGCCAGGTGCACCTGCGCAATGCTCTTGCACCACTGGGCGAAGGCGCTGCCGCCATACTCCACCGTAGAGGAGTATCTGTCGGGAGCGGTGTTCAGGATGTCGGCGCCCTTCAGGGCGTCCAGGCCGGTCTGCGAGAGGTAGTCGTTGGCCGGGCCGGCGCCGATCATGGGCGAGTACATCTTGGAGAAGATGTCCAGGGCTTCCATCCGCTGGTCCTCGCCGTCGATGCCGGTCAGAACGCCGTAGCTCTCCAGGTCGCCTACAGAGGCAACCGACACGCCGGGGGCGGCCAGGGCGCGGGGCAGGCCGCGTCCGAAGTTCACTGCGGTAAGCACGTTCTCACGGTTGGGATCCAGCTCCCGGACGGCCTTGCCCAGCCAGCCCTCGGTGATCATCTTTTCCGGCTCGGCGGTATGCCAGATGTCCATGGAGCGGAAGTGAGAACGGTTGGGATTCGGGTAGCCGATGCCCTGGATAACTGCAACCTTGCCCTGGTCGTACATGTCCTTCAGAGGCCGCATGGACGGGTGGAAGCCGACCTGGTCGTTGATGTGAAGCACGTCGCCGGGGGCAACGTTTACCGCCGGGCGGTGGTCGTTGTACAGCGGATCGTTATAGGGAATGATGGTGTTCAGGGCGTCGTATGCGCCCGACATTTGCAGAACCACCAGCACCCGGTCTTTCTTGTTGGTAGTCATCTTTGTATGCCCTCTCCTTACTCTGATTGCCGCTACTTTGAGGAGCGGGCAGCCGTTACTCTCCGGCTTTCCGCTCCTTAAATTTTACCTTCTGGCTGCCTCAGGCGTAGAGATATTCCTTGGTGGAGGCGATGAGCTGGAGCATTTCCCCCACTTCCTGCGGGAACTGGGGGGTATCGGTGCGCACCATATCGTCTTTGGCAGCCCGCCGCATCAGCATCTGGCGGCTTTCCTCCGAAAGCTCGTAGTGTCCCAGGTATTGCAGACAGCCGTCTACCATCTCGCCCGGGGTAATGGCCGGGCCGACGCTGGCCAGCTTCTCGATGATGTCCTGAATGCCGGGAAACCTGGTGTCGCCCAGGAAGTCGGCGGTAAAGTTGATCCGGTGCACCAGAGTGCCGCCGTCGATCCACTCCCTGCCGGTGTGCCAGCCTTCTACGGAAGGCGGATTGAGCAGCTCCTGGCCCATGTATTTCATCTCGTCGAAGATGAACTCAAAGCCGGGCTTCGGTTCGGTCCAGTCGCCCACCATCCGCAATGTGCCTATGACCGTTTCCACTGGGCTCTTGATGCGGCGGAAACGGGCGTTCTTGAAGGCGTCGGAGTTGAGCAGAACCCGCAGCATCGCTTTGATGTTATAGCCGGAGCGGAAGTATTCTTCCTCCAGCATCTGGATAACGTCCGGCTCATGGGGCGGAGTATCCATCCAGGACGGCACGCCCGGCTCGTCGGCAACGAAGTAGCTGTACAGGTGGCGGGATATGAACCGGGCGGCGGCGGGCTGCTTCACGATGATGTCCACGATGTCTTCGCCGTTGAATCGCCCGGTCTCGCCCAGGAAGGTCTTCTCGCCGTCGTCGTGATCCTCGGGCACGTAGACGAACCTGGCCGAGTAGCGTCCGTAGGGCTGGCCGGGAACGGGGTTGGAGATGGTCCAGCCGGTAAAGGCCCGGGCGCACTCCTTCACATCGTCCTCGGTGTAATTGAATTCGCCGTCCTTGCCCACGCCCAGCGAGAACAGTTCCAGCAGTTCCCGCCCGTAGTTCTCGTTGATGGATTCCTTGTGGCTCAGGCAGTTGTCCAGGAAGAAAATCATGGCCGGGTCTTTGGAAATCTCCACCAGCAAATCTCGGAAGCTGCCCATTCCGTGTTTACGGAACATTTCCAGCTGATCGTAATGGGTAGGGTAGCTCTGCACCTTGCTGTCGGCAGTGCAGAAGATGCTGTGCCAGAACAGCACCATCTTCTCTTCCAGCTGCGCCCGGGAGTTGATCAGCCGCCAGGCGAAATACTCCGGAACGCCGCGGGTGAAATGGCTCCACTCGATGAAGCACCGTTCCGCCAGGTCAAGGTCCAGGCCGTTGGAGTTGGTTTCCGGGTTCAGCAGCTCCTCCACTGTTGCTTCGTATCCCTTCTGCGCCCGCTCCACCAGGTCATCGTACCGGGCGCCGAAACCGGCCCGCCGCATCAGGTGGGCCATCAGGGCTATGTCATGCGCAGTTGCCTGATCGTCTGCCATAGGAATTTCCACCTCCAATCTCAGGCATTTATAATCCGCGCCAGATTACCATTTTGCGCGCTCCGGTTCAAGCCGCTGCCCTGCGCCGTATGGCCCTGGAGCAGGCAGCGGCTTGAACCAGGGAGCAAGGGCGATGGTTCTCCAGATGGTTCTCGAAAAGAACTCTCGCACTGCATCAACCCGGTCACGATATGGCCTGGCAAGCCCTGTATCCGGAGCGTATAGCTAAGTGGAATAGCGATGATTTCCACTAGGGCGCCTGAATCCCTCCCGTCAGCGGCTCCAGCCGGTAGCTGACGCCGGCGTTCGGGTCCAGGCTGACCACGCAGACAGCGCCTTTCTCGGGGGCGCCGATGGGCCCGTAGGGGCAGCCTGAGTAGACGGCCGTCGTGCCGGAGCGCGAAACGTCGGCGTGCCGATCCCAGTGTCCCAGCGCCAGGTAATGGCAGCCTGAGGCGGCTACGTCGCATGGGTAGATGGGCGATGAGCGCTGCTCCCGATCGTTCTCGAAGTGGAAGTGGCCGTGGGCCATCGCCACCAGCCAGCGGCCTTCGGTCGCCTCCGGCATACCGTGCAGAGGGCGAAAGTCCGGCGTGTGCGCCAGCATCGCCCGCCCCCACAGCTCCAGGTCCAGATCGGGAAAAGTCAGCGTTTCCCCGTCCGGCTCCCGGATTACGCGCAGATTGGCCGGAGAATCCTTGAAAGGTGTGCGACGATACACCGAGGTCTTGTGCGCCAGGTCGTGGTTGCCCGGCAGCACAATCACCGGCGCGTCCAGCCTCGCCATCCGCTCCACGAACCGCTCAACCACGGCGTCCGTAACGCGCTCGTTGTCGAACACGTCGCCGGCCAGCAGCAGCGCGTCGGCGTCCAGTCGCTCCGCAGTTTCCACCACCGCATCCAGCGTCTCCTCCGCTCGCGGATGCCCGGCGGGGTCGCCCAGGTGGGTGTCGGACGTGTGGATCAGGCGAAGTTTCTTCATGCGTTCCGTCTGCTCTCTGGGGCTTCTGCCAGCGGTTAACCGAATCTTCCTGCTGGGCCCCCGGCGGATGGCTCTACCCTGCGGCGCCGATGACGCCGCGCTCCCGGAGGCCGGCGACCTGCTCCGGGGTGTAGCCCTGCTCCGCCAGCACCTCGTCGTTGTGCTGCCCGAGCAGGGGCGGAGGCCTCCGGATCGACGCAGGCGATTCGGTGAGCTTAAGGGGAGAATTAGGCGTTTTCAGACCGGGAACGTTGGGGTGATCCATCGCAGCAATCATGTTGCGGGCCAGCACCTGCGGGTTGTTAACGACATCCGACACCCTGTTGATAGGGCCGCAGGGAACCCCGGCGTCGGTGATGACTTTCACCCAGTGTCCGGTCGGCTTGTGCCTGAAGGCTTCCGCCAGGATACCGACGCACTCTTCCCGATGGGCCACCCGGTCGGTGTTGGTGGCGAAGCGCGGGTCTTCCAGCAGTTCCCCCCGCCCGATAGCCCGGCACGTTCTCTCCCACAGACCCTGGTTGGCGCAGCCCAGGATAAAGTACCCGTCGGACGACGCGAAGCTCTGGTAAGGCACCAGGCTGGGATGGCCGGACCCCATGCGCTGCGGGTCCTCGCCCGTGCCCAGGTACCGGGTGGCGTGGTAGCTCAGCGCAGCTACCTGCCCGTCCAGCAGCGACGCCTCCACCCACTGCCCCTTGCTCGTCTGGTCGCGCTGGCGCAGGGCGGTAACCACCGTGCCGTAAGCCATCATCCCCGCGAAAAGATCCACCAGCGAGAAACCCACCCGCAGCGGCAGCCCGTCAGGCTCGCCGGTCAGGTGCATCAGCCCGCTGTAGGCCTGGATGATCAGGTCGTAGCCAGGCATATCCGCCATTGGCCCGGTGCGCCCGTACCCGGAGATGGAGCAGTAGACGATGCCGGGGTTGACGGCGCTGATGTCGCCGTAGCCCAGCCCCATCCGGTCCAGAGCGCCGGCGCGGAAGCTCTCGACCATCACATCGGCTTCGCTGGCCATGCTCCGCACCAGTTCGATACCCTCCGGCTCCTTCAGGTTGACGGTGATGCTGCGCTTGTTGCGGTTGAAGGTGACGAACTGGGTGCTCTCGCTGTTCCAGAAGGGCATCCATTTGCGAGTCTCGTCGCCAGCCGATGGTTCCTCAATCTTTACCACGTTGGCGCCCATGTCCCCCAGAAGCATGGTGCAGAAAGGTCCGGCCAGGGTTCGCGTCAGGTCGACGACCTTGATGTCATCCAGAGCGCCAGCCATGCGTCAGTCTCCAAAACTCATAGGGTTGGGGCTTATTTCACAGCCCGCAATTATATCACGCTGCATAGCGGAGGCCGCTTTAGCCCCGCGTCCTGCCGTCCGGCGCTCCCTGTAAGCGCTGGCTCCAGCCAAGATTTGGAATGCCGCACGAGCGCGTCGGGTGAACGCAGGCCAATGCTGGCATCCACTGGCGTTGGATATTGCGTTGGCCGGGATTTCTGGTGTACGATCTCTCATCGCGGGTTATCCCGGCAAGCGCCCCGAAGGGCATCTCCTGAGGCTCGCACCAGACACCCTTAAGATGCAGCAAGCAGCCGGATTTCGGAGACCGACGATGATAGAGAAATACCTATGCCAGCCCCTGCGCGGGAGTGCTCCTACGCCCCTTTCCTCCTCCGGCTCCGGCAGCTTCGGGAGAACGACCCGACGCCTGACCGGGCTGCCCGTCATCGTCGCCATCCTCCTGGCTCTGGCCGCCGCCTTCGCCCTCCAGTCCGACGCACGGGCTCAGGACGTCGGCTACCACCCGGCCGAGCCCTCCGGTCTCGCCGCCACTCCAGGCGACAGCCGGGTGGCTCTCAGCTGGAACAATCCTACCGACTCCACCATCACCCGATGGCAGCTCCAGCAGAAGACAGGCTCCGCCGCATACGGCTCCTGGAGCGACATCACAGGCTCTGATGCGAACACCACCCGCCACACGGTAACGGGCCTGACCAACGGCACAGCCTACAAGTTCAAGGTTCGCTCCGTTAACCCGGTCGGCCCCAGCCCCGCCTCCGAGACCACCGCAACCCCAACCACCAAGACCATCACCCTGTCCGCCTCCAGCGCCAGAATCCCGGAAGGAGATTCCGGCAGAACCGAAGTCGCCATCAACTTCACACTGGGGCAGCCCGCCCCGGCGAACTTCGCCGTGAACCTCTTCCTACGGCGCTCATCCCTCACCACCGCCACCGGCAGCTCCGGCGACGGCTCCACTTCGTGCAGCGCCTCCAGAGCGCAATCGGGAACCGACATCTGTTACGTTGGCTCCAACTCCAACAACAGACTGCTGAGCGTGGCCAAGGGAGCCACCTCCGGCACCTTCACTGTCGGGATCCTCGGAGACGAACGCGAAGAGGCGGACGAGACTGCGCTTCTGTTCGTTTCCGCAGCGTCTACCGTGCCGGACAGGTGGGACTGGGTTACCGGACGGACAACCCTCACCATCGTTGACGACGAAGAAGTCTCCGAAACGACCAGGATACCCCGATGGCCGGACCTGTACCCCGTCGCCGGCGAAGGGAAAGTGCGGCTGAACTTCGAAATCCCCGAGACTTCCCCCTTCGATGTGCAGCGGATGTCGCACTGGCAGATGCGTCTGCGGAAAAGCGGCTCCGACTGGGGCCCGTGGACCGACATAGCCGGCTCCAACCGCAACACCATCTCCCATACGGCCGGGAGCCTGACCCCCGGCGTGACATACGGGTTCCAGGTGCGGGGAGTAAACGTCGCCGGCGTCGGACGGGCGTCCTCCGAGGCGACCGCCACGCCCACCGGACAGCCCACGCCCGACAGACCGAAGCAGTTGAGCGCGACCCCGGGCAACGGGTCGGCAACGCTCACATGGGGCGACCCGGAAGACCCGTCGGTAACCGGGTACGAGGTAAGACAGGCATCCGGCAGCAGCGTCCAGTGGAGCAAGATCGCCTGGACCGGCATAGCCGGCTCCAACGTGAAGACCACCAGCTACTCGGTAAAGGGACTGAACAACGGCGAAACGTATCAGTTCCAGGTTCGGGCGGTGAACGCCACCGGCAGCGGCCCTGCATCTCAGGTAAGCGTGACGCCGGTCGAGCCGGAGCGTCCGCCGACGGCAACGCCTGCGCCTACGGCCACTGCCACGGCGACGTCTGTACCCACGGCGACGGCCACTCCTTCGCCTACGGCAACGGCAACAGCTACGGCAACGGCGACGCCTGCGCCTACAGCTACAGCCACGCCCACGTCCATCCCGCTGCCCGACAGGCCGAAGCAGTTGCGGGCGACCCCGGGCAACGGGTCAGCAACGCTCACATGGGGCGACCCGGAAGACCCGTCGGTAACCGGGTACGAGGTGAGGCAGATAACCGGCGGCGAAGCCGAATGGAGCAAGGCGGTCTGGGGCAGGATCTCCGGCTCCAACGTGAAGACCACCAGCTATTCGGTGAAGGGACTGGAG
Source organism: Dehalococcoidia bacterium (assembly GCA_965115955.1). GTDB lineage: Bacteria > Chloroflexota > Dehalococcoidia > Lucifugimonadales > UBA3495 > VXOI01. Next base: position 1,643,146 of record OZ220473.1, read on the forward strand.
AACGGCGAGACGTATCATTTCCAGATTCGGGCGGTTAACCAGGTTGGCAGCGGCCCGGCATCTCAGGTAAGCGTGACGCCGGTCGATCCAAAGCCGACAGCGACGGCCACGGCCACGCCTGCGCCCACGGCGACGCCCGTACCCACAGCGACAGCCACGCCCGTGCCCACGGCCACGGCCACGCCTGCGCCCACGGCGACGCCCGTACCCACAGCGACAGCCACGCCCGTACCCACGGCCACGGCCACGCCTGCGCCGACAGCTACGCCGATGACCTTCTCTCTGCCCGACAAGCCGAAGAATCTGCGGGCAACTGGGAGCAATGGGTCGGTGACGCTCACCTGGAGCAACCCGGAAGACCCGTCCATCACCAGATACCAGGTGAGGCGTGATGTATCCCGCGAAAAAGCCGATTTGAGCAAGAAAACCTGGTCCAACATACCTCGCTCTAACTCGAAAACCACCAGCTACACGTTGGAAGGTCTGATAACCCCCGAGATGCACCGTTTCCAGGTCCGCGCGGTGAACCCTGCCGGCAGAGGCCCCGAATCTCAGGTGAGCATCCTGGTCTTGCCTGATCCCCTAACCACTTGGGTTGTAGAATATCCCGACAAACCTGTTGTAACAGGATTCAGCCACAAGGCCACCAAAGCGAAGATTACCTTGAGGCCTGGAGGCCCTGGGTACACAATTAACTTTTATGCGATCCAACTGGGTCCCCGGGCCTGGATAAGTCAACACTGGGATGTAGGTTGTGAGACTACTCGATTCTTCGGCAGAATTATCGATTATCGGAGGTGGGTCACGGTTGCGGAGGCCGACATCCCGCTCTCGGAATCCGGGGACACAGTCTGGCATGTGGAGACAGAACCCATGTGGTGGTATGTGGAGGGGATGGAGCCCAACAGGTACGGGCGCCGGACAGAAGCGCGCTTCGAAGTAGGGGAGTTGAAACCCAAAACCAAATACCTGATTCATATATGGGCGCAATCAGAAGGGTGCGGCGAACACTCGAAATACAGAAGGATAGAATTCACCACCTCGAAAGCCGACCGCAGTACCCTGGTAAGCAGCCCAACGGCGACGCCGATGCCTACGCCGACAGCCACGGCGACGCCCACGCCTGCGCCGACAGCCACGGCGACGCCCACGCCTGCGCCGACAGCCACGGCGACACCAACGCCCATGCCGACGGCCACGCCTGATTATTCCAAAGTAGGCAGTGCGCCCAACTCGCCCGTCAACGTCCAGGCTGTCTCCGGAGACTCCGGAACAACGGTCACCTGGCAGTCCGGAGGCAGGGGTGTAGGCGGAAGGTGCGAAACCACCAGTTACTATGTCCAGATTGTTGATCCCTTGCTGGGGAATAAAATGGTTGCATACTCTCCCGCCATCCGGTCTTCGGGGCTTGGAGATCCCCGTTGGGTCGCGGGTGGTCTGACTCCCGGGGCTAACTACACGGCCTTTGTGTATGCCTACGGAGCAGAGTGCCGCAGTTTCTCGGCCCGTCCTGGCCAGGCGGACTTCACCGCCAGCAATTCCGGCACCGGCCCCGTCGGGCGTGTGGACGACCCGGCCACGGCCACGCCCGCGCCGACAGCCACGGCCACGCCCATGCCGACGGCTACGCCCGCGCCGACAGCCACGGCCACGCCCATGCCGACGGCTACGCCCGCGCCGACAGCCACGGCCACGCCCATGCCGACGGCCACGGCCACGCCCATGCCGACGGCTACGCCCGCGCCGACAGCCACGGCCACGCCCATGCCGACGGTCACGCCTGCGCCGACGTCTGACTATTCCAGGGTAGGCAGTGCGCCCAACTCGCCCGTCAACGTCAGGGCCGTCTCCGGAGACTCCGGCACAACGATCACCTGGCAGTCCGGAGGCAAGGGAGTAGGCGGAAGGTGCGAAACCACCAGTTACTATGTTCAGATTGTTGATCCCTCGCTGGGGAACAAAATGGTCGCATACTCTCCCGCCATCCGGCCTTCGGGGCTTGGAGATCCCCGTTGGGTCGCGGGAGGTCTGACTCCCGGTGCTCACTACAGTGCCTTTGTGCAAGCCTACGGAGCAGAGTGCCGCAGTTTCTCGACCCATCCGGGCCAGGCAACCTTCACCGCCAGCAATTCCGGCACCGGCCCCGTCGGGCGTGTGGACGACCCGGCCACGGCCACGCCTGCGCCAACAGCCACGCCAGCACTCACGGCCACAGCTACGCCGACGCTGATACCGGCCACATCCACGCATACGCCAACGCCGGTAGCGGCGACAGCCACGCCAACACCAACGGAGGCCATACCTACGCCGATGGGCGACAACCTCGCTGATGCGGAGGGCAGTGATAAGATGCCTCCTTTCCGGGTGAAGGAACTGAGCGTGGTGTCCCCCTCACTGATCGTGGCCCCCTTAGGGACCGGCGCGATGGCCACTTGGAACCGTCCGACAACCGTTGAGAAGGCTAAGCGGTGCAGCTTGTCCGACCCCTTGGAGTATCGCTATATCCTCATCGACATGACCAGCGGAGAAAAAGTCCACGAGAGTACGACCACAGCTCGGCACGTCATTTTCACCGGTTTGACTGCCGGACATAGGTACAAGGTAAAAGTCGCTTCATATTCGGCAGAATGCGACGTCTGGTCAGCGAACAGGTCGGAAGTGTGGACGCAGTAAGCGGCATGGAATCGCGCTGACGGCACGGCGCATCCAGCCAGGTCGTGCCCAGACCGTAATGAGGCCCCCGGTACAGCGCTGTACCGGGGGCCTCGCGCTTGTCCGAATCCTGCCTCCGGGATGACCCGGCTAACCGGGGACCGGGTCAATTGCCTTCGAGCGACGGGCGCGGGCAGTTTTCGGAGAGCGCCGTTTGACCGATGCGGCAGAGGGCGCCATATTGAAGCATCGGATTACTGGAGCAGTGATGGCGATGAACGACAGCGGTAAGCCGGGAGTGGTAGTGTTGGGCGGCATAAATATGGATCTGGTGACCTACTCGGCGCGGTTTCCCGAACCCGGTGAGACGGTTGCCGGAGAACGGTTCGTCACCTACGCCGGCGGCAAGGGCGCGAACCAGGCAGTGGCAGCGGCCCGTATGGGAGCGCGCTCGACGATGGTGGGCCGTGTCGGCGACGACGTCTTCGGCCCCCAGCTCCTCGACGGCCTCCGCTCAGAGGGCATTGATGTATCGCGGGTCGCCGTTGGGCAAGGTGAGACTTCAGGCATTGCCGTAATCAGCATCGACGGCTCCGCCCAGAACCGCATCGTGCAGGTCTTGGGTGCCAACGCCGGCTGCGGCGAGGCCGAGTACGCCCGAGCCGCGGAGGCAATGGACAATGCCGAGGCGCTGATGCTCCAACTGGAAGCCCCCCCGGACGTTTCTCTCATGGCGGCAAGAGCGGCGCGGTCTGCCGGCAGGATTGTCATCTTTGATCCTGGCCCCGTGCGCTTTTTCCCTGAGGAATTCTACAGCCTGACCAGCATCATCACTCCCAACGAGGCCGAAGCCGAGGCGCTGGCGGGCTTTCCTGTCAATGACCCAGGGGCGGCAGCGCGGGCTGCGGAAATCCTGCTTTCGCGGGGAACTGGCGCGGCGGTAGTGAAGCTGGGCGCCCAGGGAGCCTTCTATTCGACGCCGGAGTCGTCCGGATTTCACCCCGCCTTCTCCGTTAGGGCAGTGGATACCGTAGCTGCCGGCGATGCTTTCAACGGCGCCCTCGCCGTTTGTCTCGCCGAAGGCATGGCTCTCCCCGGCGCGGTGCGCGTCGCTTGCGCCGCCGGCGCCCTCGCCGTTACCTCCATCGGGGCGCAGGACTCTATGCCTACCCGTGAGGCAGTCGAAAATCTGCTGTCTCGCGCCTGAAACATCCCTACTTTCCCAACCGCCGCTTCCCGAGGCGGGAGGCTGCTAGAACTGCAGCGCTGTATATCACCCACAGCATCGCCATCAGCGCAAACGTCCACCAGTAGAGCGGAATGCGGATTTCCAGCGCAATTCCCAGCACTGCCATGAGCGTGAACAGCGACGACAGGACAGCGGAAGCCAGCGCCGTTGACTCGGCTGCTCCGCCCCGCAATCCTCGCGACAGGGCAATGCCCGTGAAGGCCAGGCCCATCGACAGTATCGTGATTATCGCGGCAGTCTTCCAGTATCCGCCGGAGTCTGCCTCACCCCAAAGGCCGGCAATCAGCAGCGCAAGCGCCGCCGTTGCAGTGGCGAAGACCGCAGGGCGGAACAGACTCGCCGCGCCTTTTCTTGATATGGCTGTAGCCGCCAGAGTGGTGATAAAGTACCCGCCAGCCAGCAGCATGGTCACAAGAAGTTGCCCCCGCGTCTTGGTATACTCCAGCGTGCCCACCATGAAGGCTGCTACGGCGACCGCCGCGAGGATAGATACCAGCAGCGCTGATGCATGGGTGTATGGATGCCCCAACCAGCCGGGCGGTTTCATGCTCGTCTCCCTGCGACATCGCGTCCTCGGATACGAAAGCGTGGCGCACATTATAGTGTCAGCCCGCTGGCAGGCGATGCGATCGGCCTTCTCCGGAGCGAGTGTTGCCGGCAAATGCCGCTGCCGTTAGCATGGCGGGTTAAATGGCGGCGCAATGAAACTACCCGGTGCGCATGGGCAACTTTCCCTGCGGATTAGAGGAGGAGCTTGATCGAATCACCCGATAAGTTCTGCGCCTTGTGCGCCGCGCCTCTGGAGCGACGGGAGGTTTTTGGCGCGGATCGGCCTGCCTGCCCCCAATGCGGGAGGGTTGTTTTCTACGACCCAAAAGTCGCCGCCGTCTGCGTAATTTCCAGGGATGGGAAGGTGCTGATGATCCGCCGGGGCACCGACGTGGGTTATGGCCTGTGGAGCCTTCCTGGCGGTTTCGTCGACCGGGGCGAGGTTGTCGAGTCTGCGGCAGCCCGCGAGGCCTGGGAGGAAACAGGGCTGGAGGTGGCCGTCGACGGTCTCATCGGTCTGTTTTCGCTTCCCGGAGACCCGGTGATTGTCGCTGCGTTCACCGCCCGCGAGACCGGCGGCGCTCTCGCCCCCGGCCCGGAGGCTCTCGATACTTCCTTCTTCTTCCCCGACGCTCTCCCTGAACTCGCCTTCCCTCGCGATACGGAAATCCTGGCCCGCTGGCAGGCGACATACCATCCCCTTTGGGACACGCAGGGTAAATATCCCGGTTGGGGGAAGGGTTAAGGCTGGAGGCAACCCTTGCTGTCGAAACTGTTCCGTTCCGCTATGGATCTCGTATTCCCCATCCACTGCGCCGGCTGCGGGCGCGAGGGCGGGATCATCTGCGGGCAGTGCGCTGAAGGGCCTGAGCGGCTGACGTTTCCCTACTGCCGCATCTGCGCCGCGCCAGACGTGAGCGGCCTGTGCCGCTGGTGCCGGCAGCGCCCCCGCGGGTTCGATTCGCTGCGCTCCCCCTACCGGTTCGATGGAGCGGTGCGCGAGGCTATCCACTCCTTCAAGTACCGGGGCGTCCGCGCCGCCGCTCCCGACCTTGCCATGCTGATGGCCGAGTATTTGCAGCGCAACCCGATTCCGGCGGACGCGCTGGTTCCTGCGCCCCTGCATCCTCGCCGCCTGCGCAGCCGGGGCTACAACCAGTCCGCCCTCCTGGCGCGGGGAATAGGCCGGATCGCGAATCTGCCCGTGCGGGAAGACCTGCTGATTCGTGTGGCGGACGCTCGCCCTCAGGTGGAGGCGAAGACGAGGGAGGAGCGACACAATAATGTGGCGGGCAGCTTCGCCTGCCGGGGCGATGTCACCGGTCTGACCTTGCTGCTTGTCGATGATGTCGCCACTACCGGCAGCACCCTGTCGGAGTGCGCTCAGGCGCTCAAAGGCGCCGGGGCCGCCGCCGTAAACGCGCTGACTCTTGCCCGCGACGGGTAGCGGAAGCCTGCGGCAACCCGGAATTGACCTGGAATTAACGTGGAATTGACCCGGAAATAACGTGGGACTGACCCGGAAATAACCCGGAATTGACAGGACAGGGCTTGTCTGCTGAAATTGTCCTATCTTCATGCAGAACGAATGATGCGGAGGTAAGCATTATGGCAGGCAAGACTTTGATCTATGTCGGCGCCGAGGCCGATGGTCTCTATCGGAAGGAAGCCAACGATACCCGATGGGAAAAGCTGGCCAAGGGGATGCCGCCTTCCCCGCAAGTGCGCGAGATAGTCGTGCATCCCAACGACCCGCGAACCATCTTCGTTGGCACCCAGCGCGGCATTTACCGCTCCAGGGACGGCGGCGACAGTTTCGAGCGCATGAACATGACCGAAGGCCGCATTGTCTGGTCCATCAAGTTTCACCCCCATGACCCGAATATCATGTTCCTGGGCACCGAGGGCGCTGAAGTCTTCAAGAGTACCGACGGCGGCGAGAATTGGGAGTACCTGTCTACCATCGCCAACCCCGACGCAGTGCAGATGGCTTTCGCCACCCGCATCCTGGGCATTGGCATTGAAGCGGGCGACACTGACCAGATGTATGCGGCGCTGGAAGTGGGGGGCGCAGCCCACAGCTCCGACGGCGGCAAGACCTGGAGCATCGTCAACAGCGTTTTCGACGGCGACGTCGACCTGATGGACTTGCACGGCGTGACTGTGGGCGCCAACGAACAGGTCTTTATATCCAACCGCACTGGCGTATGGCGCACCGGCGATCGAGGCCAGACCTGGGATGACCTCCGTTTCGAGAACTTCTCCAACATCCGCTACTCCCGCGGTGTCGAAGTCGCGCCGGACGACCCCGGCACCCTCTACGCCTGCATCGGGCTGAACTTTGGCAGCGAAGAGGGCGGCGTGCTCCGCTCCACCGACGCCGGCGAGACCTGGAGACGGTTTGACCAGGGGGTGGAGCCTGCCAGCACTACCTTCGGTATCGCCGTCAACGAGCGCGACCCGCAGACGGTGTATTTCTGCACCCGTAAGGGACAAGTGTTCGGAACCCACGACGGCGGCAGCACCTGGCAGGGGCACGACCTCCCGGGCATGGCCGCCAACGTCAAAGCCATCGCCTGCACCTCCGTATAGTATCTACGGCGGCGGGACGAGACATCACGGCCGCAGTGATTTCACTGCGGCCGTGCTAATTGCAGCGAGCGGATGATTCAGCGTCGCGATGGTCTACGCCAGGGCCCGGCGGGCGCGATACGAGAGGCATCCGCAACATTCGCGCCGCCATGATGCACGCTGGCGGTATTTCCGCGCCTGTTATACAACCTTCCCCTACGGGCGCACCCAAGTTTCTGACCACGCCAGGCAGGCGGTGCTGCTTTGCTTCTCCCCCCGCATCTCCATAGCCACCGCGCCGTCGGCATCGTTTCCATTGACGGTAATGCGGCCGGAGCGGGACGGGATGAAGCAGCTATAGACACCGTGGGGCCTACCCGGCGCGCTTCCGGCGGGCACGGTCAGCATGAACGGCTCCAGGAAATCGTACCAGGTCAGAGAGACCTGATCGTCGTCGCTCTCTATGGTCTCCGTCCAGAACGTGTAAGTATCGCCCTTCTTGGTGAACTCGGCGTCAATCACCTGAAGGGACTGGTCGGCGAACTCCGGGAACAGCAGGCTTTCGATCTCCTCTTGCAGCCACCGGGCCAGCGCGATGTTATCGGCGTAGACCCGGACGCCATCGACCAGTTCGCTCTTCAGGAACAGCGCATGGCCTGCTCCGGCAGGAGAATACAATACGCGCCAGTGGCTTGACCGGGTTGTCTGTTCATTGCCTTCCACCAGGCGAATGAATGAGTTCTCGCCGGTCAGCCGGATGCTGCTGGGGTCAATGGGATTGGCCGAGGTCATAAGAGGCCTCCTTTCTCGTCATAGCCTGGTCTCGTCATAGCCTGGTTAACGTCTGCGTCGCCTCCGGGGGAAAAAGTCGCGGGTATAGATTTTCCGCCGCAGTTGCGCCTTGGAAATGTAGACCGACACCGACATGCCAAAGGCGATGTACATTCCAATGATAGCAAACCCGGTCGCGGAGAGCTCGGAATAGATGAGATACATAGCGTAGCCGGCAACGAGTATCCCTAGGATGAAACCCACGGCCATTCCTATGTAGCCCTGTCTCGCTCTCTCCTTCAGCAGTTTGATCTCCGCTTTACCGTCGTGAGACAGGTTCTGGGTCGCCCGCTCCATGATTCTGTTGCAGGCTCCCGGAACAATCTCCTCGTACCGCAGGATGGCCTCCTGCGTGGAAACCGGGCCCATAACAATGTCGGCAAGGGCAAAGGAGCGCCTTTTGAGCATCGGGTCCTCGGCAAGCCGTCTCACTTCCTCGGCTTCAAAAGAGCCGATGGCATCGCGGATATACCAGTCTACTATGCGATCGCTCCACTCCTGGTCTTCTTTTTTCTCGTCCTCAGATTCCCGCTTGGCGCGGAGTTTTCGCAGTTCCAGCAGCGCGCCCCAGTCAAAGGCGCGCACCATCCCTTCCAGGAAAGCCAGGAACGGGGTGGTGCGGTTCTGATATATGCTGTACATCCGATGGATTCCCGATAATGGATTCTTGCGTGAATGGGCGGCTACGCTGTTTTACCCTGACGCAGACAGCAGGCAACGCCGCCCGCGCAACGGTGGACGGCGCTGCCCTGGCCCTGTAAATTCCCTTCTGATTACTCGCCTTTGGAGGGGAACCATTCCTGCTTCCAGGGGAAGTCTCCCTCGGCGGAGTCGAAAGCCGGCAGCCCCTGTTCTACCCGGTCGCGGTAAGGACTGGTTATAGGCTCCCGGTAGGGGTAGATGCCGCCCTCGTAGACCGCAGGGCCTTTCTTGAAGTGTCTGGCCTCTTCCAGCGTTTCGATGAATGGCGCGTTCATGTCGTAAAGCTGCCCTGCGCTCCTGGGCCGGGGGCCGGCTTTAGAAACGTGGCCGTATAGCTCGCGCCCTATGATTCGCTCAGCGGTCCAGACGCAGTCGATGAGCTTGTCGACTTCCACTCCGGTCTCGATTCCCATGTCCTCCATCATGTGGAGCAGGTCTTCCGTTGGGGCCATGCCGGTGGCGCGGCCGTTGCCGCAGTATGGGCAGCCGCCGAACCCCCCTATAGTGCCGTCCAGCTCCAGCGTGTCGTCAGGCCCCAGGGTGCGCATGGCGGCGTAGGCCGACGCGATAGCCATGTTGCGCCCGTTGTGCAGATGCAGGCGGAAGTGGTCAATCTCCGGCCACTTTTCTTTGACCCGATACAGGCTTTCCTCTACCTTGGCCGGGGTGCAATGACTCATCGGGTCGCCCATGGAAACGCTGCGGACTTCAATGCCCACCTCGTCCCACATATTGTGTTCCTTTTCCAGCAGGGTCATCAGGCTGTCCACAGGGAACTCCCCCAGAAAATTGGAACCCCAACTGGCGTTGCAGCCGATGCCCGCTTCCTTGACGTTGAGTTCCTGAGCCTGGGCTACTATCTGCGGCCAGCGCTCCATTTCCTGCATCTGAGTGCGGTTGGTGTTGCGGCGGGTGAACACGTCGCACATGTGGCAGGAGAGCCTCGGATACTGATCGCGCTCTATCGTCAGGGGCGGCGAGTAGGCGCGGGCGCGCTCCACTCCCCGGGAGTTCAAGGCCAGCGCGGTGTAGGTAACGCCAGGCCGGGGGGTGAAGCGCGTAACGATTTCGTCGATGCGCTCCATCTGCGGCGTCCACTTGGGGCTGACGAAGGAGCCGACAACGATGTTTTTCAGGCCGGTGTCGGAAAGCTGATCGAGGAGCTCAATCTTGTCGTCAACCGCAATGTTGGCGTTCTCGATTTGCATCCCCTCGCGCATACCCTCTTCCTTGTATATCACCTTCGGGTAGCTGGGCATTTTGATGCCTCCTTTGGGCGGTTGGCTGTAATAACGATTGGGGCGATTGTAGGGTTGGCATGGGCGGCTGTCAATCGCTGCGAATACGACTGGGCAGGTCGTCGCCTCCCCTCCGCCGGTAGTCCGGCGCCCTTCCCTCGCGGGCGGCGGCCAGCGCCTCAGGGTGGTCGGGCGATGCCATCGCAACGCTCTGACGCCGCAAGTATTCCTCGAAAAACTGGCCGTGAGGGTAGTCTTGACAGGCCGACAGCATCAGCTTGGTTTGCCTTGCCCCCTCGGAACTGATGGACAGATAGCGTTGCGTCAGGGCTTCCACTTCGGCGTCGAAGTTGTTGGCGTTAACCGCATAGTCCACCAGTCCGATGCGCAGAGCCTCGCTGCCATCCACGCTCTCGCCCGACAGCGCCATGCGCCTGGCCCGGCCCTGGCCTACGTATCGCGGCAGCCGGTAGGTTCCGAGCCCGGGGATGAACCCTTCCTTCGCCGCCGGCAGCCCGAGCCGGCAGTCGGACGCGGCGATGCGGATGTCGCAGGCCAGGGGCAGTTGAAGGCCGCCGCCCAGCGCGTAGCCTTGCATGGCGCACAGCACCAGCTTATCCGACAGCTCCAAAAGGCGCAGGGCCTGGTCCCACTGGTAGAAGTAGTCGGGGGGAGTCTTGCCGGCGGCCAGTTCCTTAAGGTCGATGCCGGCGCAGAACGCCCGTCCCGCCCCGCGGATGATGACTGCCCGCGCCTCTGGGTCGTCGTGGATGGCCTGCGCCGCCCGGCGCAGTTCCTTCGCTCCCGCGTAGTTGACGGCGTTCAGCGCGTGGGGACGGTTCAGCGTGAGGCGTATCAGGTCGCCATCGCTCCTGTAAATCATCGTTTCCAGGTTCATCATTCGCCTTCCCATAGAGAGTATGCGGCAAGCCCAGCCGATGGGTCTGATTTGTCGATGGCAGTGATACCGATGATATATGCCGGTCGCATAATTACCGGATTCAGCGAAAATGCATCCCGAAGAACGGCGATGCGACATGGGCCCGACGGGATGAATCGTCTATAGATACCGCGGGCTGCCCCGGAGCGCTCCCGGCGGGCACGGCCGGCATGAACGGCTCCAGGAAGCGGTATCAGGCTGGGTCAGTATGGCCGTCGTCGCTCCCGCAAAGCGTCGTTTCGAGGGTCATGGCTCCTGGCCGTGGGGCGGCATCCGCCGGTTGTCGATGACGCGGGCGGCTTTGCCCTCGCTGCGCGGCAGTTGACCGGGAGCGACAACCTCCACGCGACAGCCGACGCCAAGAACGCTGCGCAACGCCGATGCCAGTCCCCGCCCGGCAGCGGCGACCGCGTCGCCGTCGCTGTACAGCGCTTCCGACGCTTCCACCCGAACGGTCAGCTCGTCCATCCGCGATTCGCCCCGCTCCAGGCGCAGCTCGTATTGCGGCTCCAGCCCCTGCATCCGCAGCAGCTCGGACTCGATCTGAGATGGGAAGACGTTTACGCCCCGGATGATGAGCATATCGTCGGTGCGTCCCAGCGGCTTGCCCATCCGCGTCGTGGTGCGCCCGCAGGGGCATTGGCCGCGCTGCAAACGGGTCAGGTCTCCGGTGCGGTAGCGCAGCAGCGGCAATGCCTCCCTGGTGGCGCAGGTCAGCGTCAGTTCGCCCGTCTCGCCATCGGGCAGGACGGCGCCGGTACCTGGGTCTACTACTTCCGGGATGAAGTGATCCTCGGCCAGGTGCATCCCCTGTTTGGCCGGGCACTCCATCGCCACCGCCGGGCCCATCACCTCCGACAGACCATAGATGTCCAGGGCGGTGACGCCGAGCCTGGACTCGATTTCCGACCGCATCTCTTCCGACCACGGTTCGGCGCCGAAGATTCCCAGCCGCAGCCTGTCGAGGCCTGCTCCGGCCTGGGCCGCCTGCTCGGCAATGACCAGCGAGTACGACGGGGTGCAGCACAGCACCGTTGCGCCGAAGTCCTGCGCCAGCTCCACCTGCCGCCGGGTGTTGCCGGCCGATACAGGAACCACTGTCGCTCCCATCCGCTCTCCGCCGTAGTGCAGCCCGAGCCCGCCTGTGAAGAGGCCGTAGCCGTAAGCGATGTGAACAACGTCTTTGCGATCAACGCCGGCGATGTTCAGGGCGCGGGCGGCCAGGCCTGCCCACACAGTGATGTCGTTGGCGGTGTAACCTACCACGGTCATCTTGCCCGTGGTGCCGCTGGAGGCGTGAAGCCGCACCACCTCGCTCATGGGAACGGCGAACAGCCCGCAGGGGTAGCTGTCGCGCAGGTCCTGCTTCACGGTGAACGGCAACCGCGCCAGGTCATCCAGGGAAGCTATGTCTCCCGGCCCGATGCCCGCCTCTCCCAGCCTCTCCCGGTAAAGCGGCACGTTTATTGCTGCGTGCGTCAGGCAACTGCGAAGCCGCCCCGTTTGCAGGGCGGTCATCTCATCCCGCGACAGAGTTTCCACCGAATCCCGCATGGGGCTGCTCGACTCCTTTCTCCAGCGTAGTTCGGCCAGTATACTCCATTGGCATGGGTATAAGCGGCGCCGGGGATGATGCTGTCGCCGGCGCCCTTTCCGGCATCATGCCGGCCGTCGATGAATTCGCGCCCCGGTCGGCCGGGGTTGCGGCGTGCAGCAGCGCGGGTTTGACCACTTCCGGCCTTGCCCCTAAAATTGCGCTTGCGACCTCCATCTTCCCTTGCGGCGGTGTTTCTTGCCCGTTTCCTCTGCCAACTCCAGGGTCATCTACGACGCCCTTAAGGCCTGCGGCGTCAGCATCGTGTCCGCGTTGCCGGAAACCTGGCTGGTCCACCTGGTCAGGATGGCCGAGGACGACCCGGAAGTTACTCTGGTGCGGCTGAACAAAGAAGAGGAAGGTGTGGGCATATCCGCCGGCGCGCACCTGGCCGGCAGGAAGTCGGCCATGCTGATGCAGAATCACGGGCTGCTTACCTCCATCAACGGCATTGTGTCGCTGGCCCAGCTCTACCGCATCCCCCTGCTCATGCTCATCAGCTACCGGGGAGAGATGGGCGAGCGCGACCCGTGGCAGACCGAGGGCGGACTGGTGACCGAGCGCGTGCTGGATGCGCTGGGCATCATGTACCGCAAGATGTCGGACCCGGCGCTGGCGGCCCGGGATATCCGGCAAGCGCAGACTCTGGCGGAGAGCTCGCTTCGCCCGGTGGCGCTCCTGCTGACCCGCGAACTGATGTGGGAGGACTGACGATGCTGCGGGAAGACGCGCTGCGGGCCATCTACCCCAGGCTGAAGGAACAGGTCGTGGTCACCATCATGGGCGCGGTGGCCGTCGAGCTGTACAGCCTGGGTCACCAGCCTAATTTCTTTTACCTTGAACACGCCATGGGGCTGGCGTCGTCCATGGGCCTGGGGCTCGCCCTGTCGCTTCCCGACCAGCGGGTAACTGTCCTGGATGGCGACGCATCGCTGCTGATGAACCTGGGAACACTCAGCACCATGTCCCGCTACCGCCCGCCCAACCTGACCCACGTCGTCTTCGACAACGAGAGTCTGCTGTCTGTTGGCGGTTTCCCCTCGGCGACGGGCGCCGGCACCGACCTGGCGGGCATCGCCCGGGAAGCCGGCGTGGAGCATGTAGCGAAAGCCGACACGGTGGAGGCGCTCGAAGAAGCCTACGCCGACGCCGCCAACAGGCGCGGCCTGTCGGTAATCCACTCCAGAGTCGAGGCCGTGGGCCCGTCGTCCTTCGCAATGGACATCGGCCTGCTGGAGAACCGCTTCGAGTTCGCCCGCCACCTGCGGAGGCTGTCCTGACCGTTTACGAAGAAACAGACTGGCGAGGTTCGTACCGGCGAGGTTCGTGAGGCGGTTATGATGCGGCGGCGAACAAGCCGTCCGGCAGTCGATTCACCGCCGCGATAATGCTCTCCGGCCCGGATGGAGGTTCCGCCAGTTCCTTGCCAACCCGGCCCTTCAGGAAATCATGCAACTCGGTCAAAGGCCGGTTGTTTCTGATCTGGATAAAGCAGACCTGACGGTTCTCCGCAGTCTGTCGGATGTTAGAGCGGGGGCCAATCTGATCGAATATAACTATGCCGCCAGGACCGACACGCTCTATCTTGTCTTCAATTACTTCCTGATTGCCTCGTTCTATCAAACCCATCTCAACCCGAATACGCCCCCGGCGGCTGGCTATTTCTACGTCTATCTCACGCGGAACTTCGGCGTCCCGCTGCATATTGCGCCAGAAATCAACCTCTTCATCCAACCCCAGGATAGTGAGTCCGGCGCGAAGAAAAGCTCTCTCCAGCGTCTTCCCGGCCGATGATTTCCGGGAGCCGCGGATAGTTAAAGTCGCGGCCCCAGCCCATATCATCAGCATAGCATCGTCGAAGGATATGTCGGTGGAATTTTCGGTCAGGTTCTTGACATGGCTGACTACTTCCTCCAAATAATTCAACCTGTCATCCCGATGAACACCCAGGTTTTGAGCGGTCTTGTTTGTTAATCCCAACAGCCACCATGCCAGATCACTGCCACTTTGAGATAACTCATTGCCGACGGCGGCTATCCAGTCATCATACGCGGCTCCGATGGGCAGGCGCCGGCGAATTGCGATTAACTGCCGATAGGCGTCGAGCAGTTGATTGCGGGTCTGCCCTTCGGTGTACAGGCGGTAGTTGTATCCCTGGAAAAGAGCCGCGACGATTTGACGAACCCCCGAAACAGAATTGAGGTCATACAGATCAGGCATCATTGCCTGCACTCCACCAGTACTGCACGTCGTCGAAGTCCACTGGGTGAGACAGAGAAACCTGCCTTAATTCCTGTTGCAGAATTTCGAAATAGGTTTGGCGTTTCTCGATGAGGATGAACCGCCGGCCCATAGCGTTTGCCACCCGGCCAACGGTGCCGGTGCCAGCGAATGGATCGAGCACGCTGTCACCCTCGAAAGAGTAGTAGCGCAAGACGCGGCTGACCAGTTCGTCGGGGAACACGGCAGGATGGAGGGCATGACTGGAGGGTGCGATGTCCCAGACGTTGGTTTTGTCGTACTCGCCCAGGATGCGGGAGCTCTCCACGGCCTCGGGAATGGGGTGATTGCGCAGGTTCCAGTCAATCAGACGGTCGGTCTTCTTTCGGTATACCAGCACATACTCCGTGACTGTGACTGGTTTGTATTGCAGCGGCTGGCGGTCGGCGGCGAAGCGTCGCCCTCGCCCCAAATGCCAACCTGCGCCTTCCGGTTTGCGCCAGATAACGTCGTCTATAAACTCGAAGCCGATACTGTCCAGAATCGGGTGGAGATCAAAGGGAATGGGCAGTCGCTTGCTGGCTGTGTTGCGGGAAGTTCGACGAACCAGCACGGGCGATACGTTCACGACGAGGAATCGCCCTTCGGCAAGAACACTGTGGCAAGCATCAAAGGCTTCACCCAAGTAGTCAAGGTAAGACCGATAATCCACATACTCTGCACATTCGGGTTTGGCGTTAAAGTAGGGGGGCGAAGTGAAAACCAGTTGCGCACTGTCTGCCGGGAATTCAGACAGTACAGCCCGACAGTCGCCTAATATGGCCTTATTAGGAACCGGCGGGAATGATATGCGGGAGTTTCTGAAGCTTCGCGCCGGTTTTCGTGTTTGTTTGAGGGCATTCAGCCGCTCGTCGACCATTGCAGGGGCGGGCGCCCGCTCGATTTCGCCATTGGGGGCAATCTGAATTTCGCCCAGGGGATGACCCGGATTTTCGGCGGCCACCAGCGCAATTCGCCAGCATTCCAAACGGCCGTCCCATTCCGGCAGCCCCGGAGATACTTTGCTGGATAGCGCCGGAGAGAGCCACTCCTCTATCCAGCGATGGGCCAGGCGGCGAGCGTCGCCCGTGAGCAGTTGAATCGCAGTCATATTCCTCGTATCGAGAAGCGCCGCTTTGCCTGGCGGGGTAGTATTGGAATTGTAGTCAACTTCAACATACGCCCACAATGCGCGTTTGTCATAATATTCCACAGCTCCGCATCCCCCACCCTATTCAGCCCTTCCAGCGTCTCGCGCACGCCCTGGTGGTCAGCGGACGGACGATTCGGGAACGACGGCGGAATCAAATGGAAGCCACCCGATACCTTCCGCCCGAAGCCGCCTCCGAACCACCTTCCAGGCCGCTGGCGATACGTCCATGCCGATGAACCGCCGTCCCAGCCTTGCTGCCTCGATCAGCGTTGCGCCGCTTCCTGCGTAGCAGTCCATAACCGTTTCGCCCGGCTCCGATGATGTCAGAATGATTCGCTCCAGCATAGCTGCGTTCTTCTGCGTTGGGTAAGCCGGACGCTGCGGGTCTTTGTATACCCATACGTCCTGGGGGAGTTTCCCGGATGACCGGTCGGCGTAGATGATCTTGCGCGGATTGCCGGAGCTGCTCCAGGCGATGAGGCCCTGAGAATCCAGCTCGTCCAGCTTCTCCGGCGCATAGCGCCAGTGGCGACCCGCAGGGGGCGGCATTCCCCGCCAGTTCCCGCCGGTCGGGCCGCTGCGCGTCACGCCTGGGGCGTGCAGCGGCGTGGTGGCGTAACGTCGCCCCTCCCCGTCTACCATCGGGTAGCGGGCCGCAGCGTCGTCCTCAGTCAGCGGCTCCTCCTGCGGGCGCCACTTGATACGATGCGGCGATACAGAGTAGAAGAGGATGGTGTCCTTGATGTTGCCGTATGAGTAGCGGTTGAAGTTTTTGGGGTTGCACTTGATCCTCGTGATGCTGTTGCGGAAGTTGCGCCCCCCGAACACCTCGTCCATCAGCATTCGGACGTGATGCTCCATTTTTACGTCTATATGAACGTATATCGAGCCGTCGTCTGCCATCACTCTCCGAATGGCCTCCAGCCGCCGTCGCAGTTGCCCCAGGTATTCGCTTCCCCTGACCCTGTCGGCAAAGGCCAGCTCGCCCGAGGCGCTGACGGCGTTGGCCCGCTCTGCGTCCATCAGGAATTCGTTATTAGTTGCGAAGGGCGGGTCGATGTACACCAGGTTGACTGTGACGCCGCGCTCCGCGAGAGCGGCCAGACCTTCCAGGTTGTCTCCGGCGTGAAACAGATGCTTCATTCGCGCTGCTCCCACAGCATTCCGGCAGTGTGCGCGATTGCCGGGAACAGAGTCACAGAAAAGCCCCCCTTTGCGCGCTCGAAGGGGGGCGACAGACGCCATGCGTGGGGCGGTTACGGGAAGAGCTGTTCGCCGGTATCGGAGTCTGTCACGCTGATGGCGGCCATCGGGCACTGTTCGGCGGCCTCCATTATGACCGCTTCGGTATCCGCGTCAACGTCTGCCGGGATCGCCTGCCGGTCGTCGTTGAGCGTGAGGGCCCTGGTGGCGATGGAGACACACATCTGGTTGCCAACGCACAGGTTGTGGTCGACCGATACACCCAATTTCCTGGCCATGTTTTCCCCCATAATAGCGGGATTCGGCTGCGCAGCAGCCTCGCGTATGTTACCCGACCAGCGTCCGGCGAACCCGGACAAGATGGGCGCATTCTAGCAGTGCCCCGCTATCGGGTCAACCACGAGTATGAGCGAGAGCCAGGGGCGGGACGGGCGTTTGCGCGTGTAGAATACGCTGTCTAGAGCTGGGCGCTCCGGGCTGGACGCGGGGGCTGGACACGGCTCTGCTCTTTACTATCGCACTATCGCGAGGAGGCGCTCTGTGAAGTACGACCATATCATTGTCGGAGGAGGCACTGCCGGCTGTATTGTAGCCGCCAGGCTTTCCGAAGCCCCCGGCCGTTCCGTTCTGCTGCTGGAGGCAGGCCCCGACTTTCCCGACTTTGCCCAGCTTCCCGACATGCTCAAGCTGGGCTGGGGCGCGGTGAACCTGGAGGCCCGCGCCGCCGGCTCGCCCTATAACTGGTCGTTTACCGGAACCGCCACCCGGGAGCAGGGGCCGATGCCGGTGCCGCGCGGCAAGGCGCTGGGCGGCTCCAGCGCCATAAACGGCCAGACCTTCATCCGCGGCGCGCCCGATGACTTTGACGCCTGGGCCTCCCGGGGCAACGACGGATGGGGCTACCTCGACTGCTTGCCCTGCTTCCGCAAGCTGGAGAACGATGCCGACTTTCGCGACGATTTCCACGGCGCCGGCGGCCCGGTGCCGGTGCGCCGTCATGCCCGCGAGACCTGGCCGCCGTCGCAGGAGGCATTCTTCCAGGCGGCCACCGCCGCAGGGTATCCTTACCATCCCGACGTGAACCATCCGGAGGCCACCGGCATAAGCCTGCGGGCCGAGAACAACATCAACGGCGTGCGCATAAGCATGGCCCTGGCCTACATCGACCCGGCGCGCCACCGATTGAACCTCACCATCCGGGCTAACGCCCAGGCCCGTCGCGTGGCGCTGGAAGGCAGCCGCGCCGTGGGAGTTGAGGCGGAGAGCGGCGGCGAGCTTTTCATCGTCGAGGGCGACGAGATAATCCTCTGCGCCGGGGCCGTCGCCTCCCCTCAATTACTGATGCTGTCGGGCATCGGCCCGTCCGCCCATCTCGAGGCCCAGGGGATTCCGGTGGCGGCTGACCTGCCCGGTGTGGGCCAGAATATGCGCGACCATCCCAACGTGTCGGTGCGCTTTCTCGTCAAAGACGGTGTTCCCGGGGACCCCGATGGGATGCGGGCCCTCCGGCTTCGCTACACCGCCGCAGGCTCGGACACGCCCAACGATATGATCCTGTCGCCCGCGTCACTCAACACCGTGGTACAGGACGATAACCCGGCCCACTCTGTGAACTGCGGCCTGTATCTGGCGGCAGGCAAGGGCGAGCTGCGGCTGGCGTCGGCTGATCCCAATGCGCAGCCCATCATGGACTACCGCTACCTGGAAGACGACTGGGATCGCGAGCGGCTGAGGGAGAGCGTGCGCCTCTGCGTGTCGCTGCTTCAGCACAGCGCCTGCGAGGGCATCGTCGATGAAATAACCGCTCCCACGCCCGCAGACCTGGAAAGCGACGAGGCGTTGGACAACTGGCTGCGCCGCAGCGTCTGCACTTCCTACCACATCTCAGGCACCTGCAAGATGGGGCCGGACGACGACCCCATGGCCGTCGTCGACCGCTATCTGCGTGTGCGGGGCGTCGCCGGCCTCCGCGTGGCCGATGCGTCGATCATGCCCGATGTGGTGCGCGCCAACACCAACGCCACCACCATGATGATCGCCGAGCGGGCGGCCGACTTCATCAAGTCCGGCAACTAGTCCCAAACGCTGCTGGGCCCTCATCCATCAGGGAGAAGCGGCGTCCGAATTGTGGGAACTTACCAGCTTTGGCTGGCTCGTCAGTCATCAGGGAGAGGGTCAGGATCGCGGGCTGCGCCGTCAGGGATCAAACCCGTACAGCCGTGCGCAGTTATCCCACAGGAACTTGCGCTTTGCGCTGTCGGAAAGCGGCAGCTCCATGAAGCGGTCAACCGAGCGCGGGTACTTGGAGTCGGCATGCGGGTAGTCGGTTGAGAAGACTATGTTGTCTTCCAGCCCGAAGCGCGAAATGATCTCTGCCGGCTCCTCATCGCACTCCACCGACAGGTAGCATTGCCGTCTGAAATACCGACTGGGCTCCATCTTCAGGTCGGGGTGGTCATAGGACGCCGACATCTCGTAGTGCTCGTCCAGCCTCCAGAGCAGCCACGGGGCCCACGAGCAGTTGCCCTCGAGAAAGGCCACTTTCAACCCGGGGAAACGCTCCAGCACACCACCGCCCACCACGTCCACAAGGGCCAGCATCATGCCCATGGGGTGCGTGCAGGTGTGGTACAGCATGTGGGTGTTGAAGTTGTCGCCGGGCTGGGGCAGGTTGACCCGGCCGCCCTCGTGAAAGCTGATCGGCACGCCCAGCCTCTGTATCTCCGCCCACAGGGGATCGTAGTAGGAATCGTGCCAGTTGCGTCCGGCCACAGGGTTGGGCCGCACGAATACCGTTCTGAACCCTAGCTCCTCCACCGCCCGGCGGGCCTCAGCCACGGCTCCGTCGATGTTCTGCGGCGGGATCATCGCTGCGCCGAACAGCCGCTCCGTCCCGCCGGCGCAGAAGTCGGCCAGCCAGTCGTTGTAGGCGCATGAGATAGCGGCGGCCAGCGCCGGGTCCAGGCTGCTGTCGCCCAGCGTGAACAGGCCGCGGCTGGGGAACAGAACGGCCAGGTCGATACCCTCCCTGTCCATCGCCGCCAGTTGCGATGCGCTGTCCCAGCCGCGCTGATCAGAATCGGCGTATACGCTCTGCTGGCCGGTCATCAGGGGCGCGATGGCGTTGGAGTAGCTTCGATTGGGCAGCGGATAAACGGTCCCGCCCACTCGCACGCCCAGGTCTCTGGGATGCCTGCTCGTCCCCTGCGGGGCCAGATCCCGGAACGCCGGGGCGATGTACCGTTCCCACAGGTCTACAGGCTCCACCACGTGCATGTCCGAATCCATGACCTTGAAACCGTTCTTCGCCATGCGGCTTGCCTCCTTCGCCCGCTTTGCCGGATGTTGACCCTGGAGCGCAGGCTACCCTTCCTCGGCCACGTCTACAATCACGTTGCCGATGGCGTTGCCCTCTACGGCCCGGTGGGCCTGAACCGTCTGCTCCAGCGGAAAGCGGGGGCCGGTCAAGTGCGTGAGCGAGCCTGCTTCCAGCCAGGCGGTGATGTCGGCTATGGCGGCTTCCTTGGCCGGCTCGGGCATATCGTAGACCAGCACGTTGCGCACCACGGTGTTGCTGTGCCGGAATCGCAGCGGCGCCGCAGGCTGCTGGCCCATGCCGAGGGCATAGACTGCGACTACGCCCGACGACTTCAGTATCTCGCTGATCACCGGGAAATTGGCGGCGAAGTCTACCTCGACGATGCGATCAACGCCCTCCCCGCCTGTGATGTCCATGATGCGGGCCGCAACATCCTCAGTTCGGTAATTGATGGTATAGTCGGCTCCGGCGGCGATGGCGATGCTGGCCTTGTAGCCTGAGCTTACAGTGCTGATGACGCTGGCGCCGGCCAGCTTGGCCTGCTGCACCGCGTAATGGCCGACAGCGCCGGCGCCGCCCGGCACCAGCGCCACCTTGCCGCCCAGCGGCCCGTCGGCGAACAGGCAGCGGTGGGCGGTCATGGCTGGCACCCCCAGGCAGGCTCCCTGGGGGAAACTTACGGAGTCCGGCATCCGCACAGCGTGGCCGGAAGGCTGAACCGTGTATTCCGCCGCCGAGCCGAAGGGCCGCCCGAACTGCGACTCGAACAGCCATACCCGTTCCCCAACCCGCGACTCCGGGACGCCAGGGCCAACGCGGTCGATAACGCCCGCGCCGTCCTGGTGGGGTATGACGCGGGGGAAGGCAATGCGCTGAGTCATTCCGGCCCGCCGCTTCCAGTCCGAAGGGTTGACCCCGGAAGAGACTACGCGAACCCGGACTTCTCCCGGCCCGGGTTCCGGGTCGGGCACTTCCCCATACTGCATTACCTCTGCGGGGCCGTTCCGCTCGTACCAGACTGCTCGCATGATCTATTGCTCCCAGAGGCAAGGGCGCGCTGCAGCGCGCCCTTGCGAATATCTTCGGCCATACGGCAACGGAAGGGCGGTTATGCGCTGCGGTTGGCGTAGTCTGCTTTGGCCCGGTCTATGGCGGCGGCGCGCCCGGCCTTCAGCAGGTCGCGCCGCTCATAGGCCCACCGGTTGGAGCCGGCGGCGCCGGCTGCGGTGCCCTGGAAGGCGGGCATAACGTAGCGGGCCATCAGCTCGTAGCTGTGCAGGACGTCCTCGCGCCTGGCCCAGTCGATGGCCTGCACCATAAAGCCGCCGAAGCCGCCGCTGCGCTCCTCCAGTCGTTTGATGCCTTCGATACAGTCGTCGGGAGTGCCGATGATCCAGGCTCCCCGTTCGTCCATCACATCGATGATGTCTTCCAGCGGCCCGTCGACTACCGCGTCGCGGCCCATGGTGTGCTCGAAATATTCCCTTTGGTACCGTCCGGCGCCGAGCCGGGCCTGCTTCATGGCCTCCTTCTTGCTCTCGGCCAGATGCACCGGCAGCACCAGCCGCCATTCGTCGCGGTTTACGGATTGCCCGTGTTCCGCGGCGGATGTCTCGGCTATATCCCACAGCGCGCGGAGGTCGGAGTCGGGGGCGCCGGGGTCCCGCGGCACGGTGATGGTCAGCACCGATGCGCCGTACTTGCCCGCCAGCACCACCCCCGACGGCGACTGCACCGAGGCAACGGCGATGGGCATATGCGGCCTGGTATAAGGGCGAAGCTGCAGCATGGCTTCCCTGAGGGTGAACCAGTCGCTCTCGTAGCTGATGGGCTCGGTCTCGGTCATCAGCCGCAGCACCATTCCGAACCCCTCGTCCATGCGCTGGCGCTGCACCGTCGAGTCGATGCCCATCATATAGGCGTCGCCGGGCAGCGCTCCCGGCCCAACGCCCAGCATCACCCGTCCGTGGGTCATGTGGTCAAGCTGCACCATGCGGTTCGCTACGTTGAAGGGATGATGGTAGGGGATGCTGATGACGCCGGTGCCCAGCTTGATGTGCTTGGTGCGGTCGGCGGCTACGGCGATGAATATCTCGGGCGACGATATGGTCTCCCAGCCGGCGCTGTGATGCTCTCCGATCCAGGCTTCGTCGAAGCCCAGGTAGTCGAGCCACTGCACCAGCTCCAGATCTCTATCCAGGGCCAGCGTGGGATTCTCGCCGACTCGGTGGAAGGGGCCCATGAAAATTCCGAATTTCAAACGTTCTGGCAAAGGCATGGCTGCCGACTCTCCTGTTTACTCTTCCTGCGCTGTCGCAATTATAGCCCTGAACGGACGGCGGCGCCAATGAAGGCCAACCGGCCTACGCCTTGCGCTCCGGACGCGGGGAGAGACATCGGGAAAAGCGGTTCGGGACACAGATTCAGGACGCATACGAACGCTGATTCAGATGCGGCGCCGGAGGCAATCAGCCTGCCTGCTCCCGCTGCCGCAAACCGGGCCTCGATAGGGCGGATTCCCCCGCGTATACCTGAAGAACCGCTACTCGGCGCAAACCGGGCCTCGATCGGGTATTCGTTACGCCCGCCCGACGCCCGTCCGCTACACCCGCTCCGGCCTTGCCAGCCGCAGGTTGTCGCGTAGAGTGCCGGGCGCGTAGTCGCGGCGGAACAGCCCCCGTCGCTGCAGCTCCGGCACAACCAGGCGGGCGAAATCCTGGTAGGCGCCGGGCATGTGGGTGGCGGCAAGCACGAAGCCGTCGCAGGACTCCGAGGCATACCACGCCTCCATCTGGTCTGCGACTTGAGCGGGCGTGCCGGTGAACACGGGGAACTCGCGCAGTGTTCCCCTTCCTGACCATCGCACGAAGTCGTTCAGCGAGGGATTGGGGTTGCCACTGAGTTGAATCACCCGGTCCAGGAATCCCCGCAATCCGGTCATCGACGCCATCGCTTCGTTCGACAACGGCTCGTCGCGCCGGTGCTGGGCGAAATCGTAGTTGAACACTTCCGACAGCAGCGCCAGCGAGTCCACGGGGCGAGCGAGTTTGTCGATGAATTCCAGCTTTTCCGCCGCTTCCTGCTCCGTTTCTCCCGTCACCGCATAGACTGCTGGAGCCACCCGCACTGCGTCCGGGTTCCGCCCGGCGGCAGCGGCGCGGAATCTGAGAACGTCGCGGTAGGCTTTGCATCCCTCGGCGGTAGGGAAGATAACGAAGAGCAGTTCCCCCCACCTTGCCGCAAACCGGCGCCCCCGCTCGCTCTGCCCGGCCTGGATGATTACCGGGCGGCCCTGGGGCGGGCGGGGAGTGGTCAGCGGCCCGCGCGCACTGAAGTAGCGCCCCTGATAGTCGGCCCGCCGAACCATCGAGGCGTCGGCGAACCGCTCCCGGTCGCCGGCGATGGCGCCGTCGTCCCAGGAATCCCACAGCGCAATGGCTGCTTCCATGAACTCGTCGGCCACGTCGTAGCGGTCGTCATGCTCCAGATGCTCGGAGACTCCGAAGTTATGAGCCTCCGAGTCGTTCAGCGAGGTTACCACGTTCCATGCGGCCCGTCCGTTGGTGAAATGGTCCAGAGACGCAAAAAGGCGGGCAACGTGGAAGGGCGAATAGTAGGTGGTAGAGTAGGTGGCGCCGAGCCCGAGGTGGAGCGTCGCCAGCCCCATCGCCGTAATTACCGGCACCAGGTCCAGCTTTACCGCCCGAACGCCGTTTTCCACCGCCTCGGCGTAGGAGTCTCCGTACCGGCTGGGCATCGCCAGCCGGTCGTCGATAAACGCCATGTGGAACTTGGCTTGCTCCAGCGTCCGGGCGATGTCCTGGTAGTAACGCAGGTCAAGATATTCCGGCGCGGTTTCCGGGTGCCGCCACGAGCCGGTGTAGTTCGAGCAGTTGGACGCCTGCATGAAGGCAACGAGCAGCATTTCCCGGTTGGCTGGCTGCGTCATGTTCAGGGTTCACCGTTTTGCCGTATTGAGCGCGGAACAGCACGGAGACTGTGAATAATGCCGCCCGCAAAGGTCGATTCCATCGACCCGACGCCCACTGCGTAGAGGAGATTCCTCGGCGGGGAACGGGTATGACTTACCGGGACAGATCAGGCTTGGACAGATCAGGCAGGGATAGATCTGGCTTGGCCGGGATATTCTAAACCGTCGAAAGAGCGGCGGGCAACTTTTACTCTGCAGCCCGGTAATTCTGCCCCCTCCATACCAGGTCCATACCGGGTCTGTATGTCTATATCAGGAGGGCTGGGTTTGCGCGTTCACTGGCAGGCCGCGCCGGACGCAATGCCCTGCTATTGGAGCGCAACGCCCCGGGCGGGCCGCCGTGCGTTCAGCGCCAGCAGGCTGGCCCCTGCGGATATTGCGGCAAAGATCAGGAAGATGAGCGTGTAGCTCCCCCGCAGGTCGAACACCACTCCCGCCAGCAGCGGGCCGATGGACTGCCCGGCCAGCACCCCGATTTCGCTTATTCCCCGGATTTTACCCAGCGACGCCCGCCCAAAGTAATCGGCGTACATGACGGCGGGGGTGACGTTGCTTCCGGCAGACACCAGCCCAATCAGGACGGCGGCGGAGAACGCCCCGGCGATGCTGCCGACAGACAGCAGCAGCAGCACAGAGCCGGCCAGCATGGCCAGCATCACCGAGTACAGCACGCGCGCCGGAGCCCGCTCCATCAGCCAGCCCCACCCGACGCTTCCTATTGCCGACACCACCCAACTGGCGGTCACCACCCAGGCTGCGTTGGTCAGCGACAGCCCCTCGTCCCGCAGGTAGGCCGCGATGTGGACGTTAACCCCCGCGTGCACTAAGAAGGTGGCGAAACCGGCCAGCGCCAGGATCCAGAAGGCGAGAGTGCGGACGGTTTCCCGCAGCGTCCATGAATCGCTGTCTGCTGCGGGGCGGCCTGTTCGCTGCGGAGCAGTTGAAGAATTCGCAGAATCCTCTGCTGCGTCCGGGTCGCCGTCCGGCTTGAGGCCCAGGGCTTCCGGTCTTTCGGCTACCAGCAGCAAGTTGGGCAGCAGGGCTACGGCAAGGCAGATTACGCCCAGGGAGATCCAGGCTGCGCCGACCCCGAAGTTGTCTATCACCACCGCCGCCGTCATGGTGAACGCTACGCCGCCGAGAGCCCCGCAGAAAAAGATGACCCCGATGGCCCGTCCCCGCATCCGCACGAACCATCGGGACGCCACAGTGCTGGCGCCTATGGGGGACGCAGTGTGAAACACCACCCGCGCCGAGGCGTAGGCGATATAGAAAGTAATCGGTATGGTGGCCCAGGCTAGGGAAGACATGGCCGCGCCAACGGTTACCACTCCGGATACCAGCACCGGCCGGGCTCCGAAGCGGTCTACGGCCCATCCGACGGCAGGAGACAGGACGATGGAAACCAGGGCGCCGGCGCTGACTGCCCCGGAGATCAGCGTTCGCGACCAGCCGAGCTCCTGCGACATCGGATAGATGAATACAGTCAGCGTTGTGATTGCCGGGGCCATCCGGGCGAAAACCGCCGTGCCGGAGGCGCCAGCCACCACCCAGCCGTAGTAGAAGGGCAGGATGCGCTGGAGGCGGGAGGCTATCAGCAAGTCAAGTCACCAAAATTCCCCCTCCCGGAGGAAGAGAGCTGGGTGAACCCGGGAAGCGCAAAGAGAACGCAGGGGCGCCAACAAGGCGCCCCTGTGCTGCAATGCCCCTATTGGGCGGCGCGGTTACTGCTGCCATACGAACTCGCAGCGCCCCTGTGCTGCAATGTTACTGGCCCAGGTGCTTGCCGAAGAAGGCCAGCGTCTTCTCCCAGCCGTCGTTGGCCGCCTCGACCCGGTAGCTGGGGCGGTCGACGGCGAAGAAGCCGTGCCCGGCGCCGTCGTAACGATGAAACTCGTAGTCTTTGCCGTGCTTCTTCAGCGCCTCCTCGGTCTCGTCCACGTCGGCGGGAGAAGGGCGCGGGTCGTCATTGCCGAACAGCCCAAGCAGCGGACAGTTCAAGCCCTCGGTGAAGTCCACGGGCCAGGCTGGCATGGCCGGGGTGAGCTGGTCGTTACCCTGAGTCACTCCGCCGCCCCAGCAGTCCACCGCAGCGTCCACGCCTTGCAGGGTGCAGGCGGCCAGGTAGGTCTGGCGCCCTCCGGAGCAGAATCCGATCAGCCCCACCCTGCCGTTCAGATAGGGCAACGTGCGCAGGTAGGCCATAGCGCCTTCCACGTCGCCCATGGTGCGGACGTCGGGCATCCCGCCTTTCTCGCGAATGCTGGCGCTGTTCTCCTGCGGCGTGGCTTTGCCCTCGCGGAAATGGAGGTTGGGCGAGATGGTAACAAACCCGTGATAAGCCAGCTTGCGGGCCATCTCTTTGGATGCGTCGTCCCAGCCGGGCATGTGGTGAATCAGCACCACCCCTCCGTAGGGGCCGGCCCCCAGAGGACGGGCCAGATATGCGTCGATCATATCGCCCTCATGCCCTTTCATCAGAACTGTTTCCGCCATCATTCCCTGGTAACTCACCTGGTAACTCATACCGTCAGCGCCTCCGCAAAATGTGTGTCTGTCGGCGGCCGGGATTAACCTCGGCCAGTGTGTTCATCGGGCATTCCCACGGTAGCCTACTATCGGGCGCAATCTCCCGTCAATCTGCCGGGAGCAGGCGGGTATGCTAGACTAACCTTCACCTCAAAGAGAGCCGCCGGTCGAAGGGAGCCGGCGGCGCAGGGCAAGAAAACAGGAGGTGGCCTCGATGCGAATAGGCCTGTTCGTCGGCGCGCTGGAACTCATGCGGGATGTGGCCGAGCGGCTGGAACGCATCCGGGAGGCCGAAGAAGACGGTTTCGACAGCTATTGGCTTCCACAGCACTTCGGGGCCGATATGCTCACCGTGATAGCCATGGCCGGGATGCAGACCAGCCGAATCGAGCTGGGCACCGCTGTTGTGCCTACCTACCCCCGCCATCCCGTAGCGCTGGCTCAACAGGCGCTGACCGCACAGGTTGCCGCCGGCGGACGGCTCACCCTGGGCATCGGCGTTTCCCACCGTTCCACCATTGAAGACTGGCTGGGTCTCTCTTACGACCATCCTGCCCGGCATATCGAGGAGTATCTGTCGGTTCTGCGTCCTCTGCTTCACGAGAGCGGCGTGGATTTTCACGGCCGGGAGTTCCGGGTTGCCGGTGAGTTGCAGATTCCCGACGCCGACATGGTGGTGTGCCCGGTGCTGATGGCGGCCCTGGGCCCCCGGATGCTGGAAATCGCCGGCCGGCTGACCGACGGCACTGCCACCTGGATGACTGGCCCGAAGACGATAAGAGATCACGTGGTCCCCCGCATCAACGAGGCTGCGGCGGCCAGTGGAAACCCAGCGCCCCGCGTCTGTGTGGGAATGCCGATAGCCGTGACAGACAACCCGGAGAGGGCCCGCGCCCGGGCCGACCGGCTCTTCCAGCGATACGCTGCCCTGCCCGGCTACCGCGCCATGCTGGAACGGGAAGGCGTGGACAGCCCCGGAGGCATCGCCATCGTGGGGAATGAGTCGTCCGTGGAAGACCAACTGCGGCGTCTGGCCGAATTCGGCGCCACCGACCTGCTGTCCACTATCTTCCCGGTAGACGGTTCGCAGACTTCCGAAACCCGCACTCGCGCCTTCCTGCAACGGATGGTAGGCCGGATCTGACAACCCGCTGGAGGTCATAATTTGTGATTGTTTGCACATTGTTGACCGCCCGATTCATGGACAATTAAAATGTTAGTTATCCGGTAAACAAATGCAACTCTGTCCCATTCCAGAACAGAGAAAGCCAGTCCTGGAGGATGTCCATGTATCAGAATGTTCTAGTTCCACTGGATCGCTCGGTGGAGTCTGAGGGAATACTTGACGTTGTGCCGGAATTGGTGAGCGACGGAGGTCAGGCTATTCTGTTGACGGTGATACCCCCGGGCCGCACCAAATCCTTGGGGGAGCTGGTAGTGCTGGGCAGCCAGCAAGAGGAGGAAGACCGCAGCCGCGCCCTGGCCTACCTGAACTACATCGCCAGACGATTGAAGGAGTCTTCGGTAGAAGCTTCCACCGCTGTGGTGGTTAACGACTCGGTTCCCGCGGCTATCGTGGCCTTCGCCAATCGCAATTCCGTTGACCTGATTTCCATGTTCACCCATGATCGCCGCGGCATCGCCAGGCTGGTCAAGGGAAGCGTGGCAAAGGAAGTTGAGCGCCGCGCAGTGATGCCGGTTCGGGTATTCCGCCCTGAAGACCTGGCAGCCGGGCAGGAGACCGGGGCGGACGCCGGCGGGCAGGAGTTTGACTTCACATCCGTAGATATGTTCGCCCGACTCTCCCGCGAGCAGATATCCGCCGTGGTTTCTCTGGGCAGAACCGTTTTCGTCAAGGCAGGCGAGACCCTTGGCGCCGACGGCGAGGCCGGGCAGAACCTGTATGTCATCCAGGAAGGCGAGGCGCAACTGACCGCGCAGGCCGAGATTGGGCAGATAGCTGTCCGCGTGGCCGGCCCCGGTGAGTCCTTCCCTCAGGCAGTCCTGCTGGGTGAGGGTACGCTGATTACCTCCGGTTCCGCCCTGATCGACATGACGCTGCTGCAGATTCCTCGCGCCGCCCTGCTGGATATCTGCACTCAGGATCCGTCTATTGGGCGGGGCATCTATGCCGCTACTGCCCAGCTTTTCGCCAGCCGCTACAGCCGTACCTTGACGCAGTTGGGCATGAGCGCCAGCCGGGAGCTCCGAGGCAACAACGGCAATGACGAGGATGAGGAGTAATCACGCTTCACAACCGCATTTCGGGGGCGCCCCCGGAAGACGGGCGGCCAGGGCCAGCGCACATCTGCCCGTACCCCAATATGACTGGCGTCCCTGGAGACGGACGGCCAGGGCAAGGAGATTCGACAGCAGGCAGAAGAACGGCGCCCGGCAGGCCGACAGAACATATCTCAAGGCAGTCTGGAGGTGTGTGATGGTTACCACTCTGGAACCAGGGAAGACCATCCCGGTGGAATCCGCTCCGGCGCCGGAAGCGCAGCGGCCTGAAACGGGAGCGCAGGAATGGTGCATCTCGATGCCATTCGCCGGTGTCCGCTACTTCGCCTTCCGGCCCGCTCCCCCGGCGCCTGAACGGTACGCGGCCCGTCAGACAATTCCGGTCGAACTCATCCCGGTTGAACTCATCGGGGAAAAGGTCATTCCGCTATAGAATCGCAAGCCGCAGTCGAAACTCCGGCAAACTTCATTAAGGCGTGAGAAATGTACGTACAACTGGCATGGGGCAGGGCGCGCCCGGGGGCTTGGGACAATCTGCGAAAATTCTACATCGACAAGGTTATACCGTTCACCATGGGAATGCCGGGGCTGCAGGAGCGCCAGCTCTGGCGCGGCGCATCCGACCCCGATGAGATGGGATTCTGGAGCGTCTGGGCCACCCTGCAAGAGTTGCGCAACTACGAGACCAGCGATGCGCGCAGGCAGTTAGCCAGCGAGGCTGAGGAGTTCTTCTACCCGATGGCATACCCCCGGGGTGAAACCTGGATCAAGCACTTTGAGATAGTCTCGTCCGCTGGTTCCGGCGAATCGGACGGGCCGTTCCTGATGATGGTCTGGGGCAAGCTCCGTCTCGGTTCTTGGGACCAGTATGAGCAGTATTACCGGGACCAGGTGGAGCCTACAACTGTGTCGGTCGAAGGCCTCAGTCGGCGCATGCTGCTCCGCAGCGCCGAAGACCCGGACGAGGGCCTGAGCCTGAGCGTGTGGGACAGCGAGGAAGCCCTGCTCCGCTATGAGCGCAGCGGACTGAGGCGCGGCATGGCCCAGGAAGTCGAGAACCTGTATCGCGGCGAATTCTGGGTCAAGCACTTCCAGGTGACCGACAGCAGCAGGTAGCGACAACCGCACAGCAGCAACACGCCGCAGGGGCGGGATTCAGTCCCGCCCCTGTTCTGCGTTCAGATGAGGCCCAGCCGCCGGGCGTCCTGCTCAGTCCATCCGGTTCCACGAATGAAATTAGCCAAAGATCCAAGAGGCAAAGTGTCGCCTGACTTGTGAAAAGCTATAAGTGCCTTTCTGCCATCCTGATGCCTGTATATCCTGTGGGAACCCCTGGTACGGTCCAGCAGAAATCTGTCCTGCTCCAAAGCCCGTATCAACTCCCTCAAGGGGACGTTTCGCAAAAGGTGAACCATACCCGGTGGCAGTGTCACGCAGTAACCGGCTCAACATTCACCTTTACCGTCGGCTCCCCTGCGCCGGGAAATTCCGCTTTGGGAATGGGATCACCATGTTCCAGCATACATTCCATGTACAATTCCGCGCCTTCGTGTAGAGCGTCCAACGCTTCCTCTCTGGTATGCCCCCAAGTTGCGCAACCGGGCAGGGCGTCGACCCACGCACTCCAGCGTCCATCCTCTTCTTCCTGTAACGCAGCCTTGAACACGTAAGTGACCATAGTTCGATGTCCTTTGGGATGTAGTGTGACTCGATGTAGTGTGACTCATTGTAATCCATATTTCTCGGAGAACGCAATCGACTGATGGCGTGAAACAGGCCCGATACTCCATTGCCGGATAAATGGGAAGGCCCAGGTCGAGAACCTGGGCCTTCCTTATTAGCTGGGCGGGTCGGGGTGGACTAGCCTACTCTGGCTCCGTAGATGTAGTCGGGCAGGGCCAGCGCCAGCTGCGGGAAGAACAGCACAAGGGCGGTGGTAACGGCCATACAGCCCATGAACGGCAGCACGCCTATCCAGACGTCTGCAATGGTGCTTTGCTGCAGCACCTCGTTGGCGGCTTCGGCCTGCTCCTTGTCCACATCCAGGCGCACGCCGTGGAGCACATACAGGTTGATGCCCTCGGGCGGGCTTATCAGCGCCGCTTCCACCAGCAGCACCATAATCACCCCGAACCAGACCAGGTCAACGCCGGCGCCCTCCAGAGTCGGCAGCAGGATTGGCACCGTGGTCACCATCATGGCGAAGCTTTCCATGAACGTTCCCAGCACCAGATAGAAGATCACCAGCACCAGCACCAACTGGACCTCGCTCAACCCCAGGCCTGAGATGGCCTCGGCAATCTGCTGCGATATGCCCAGGCGGGCGAAGGCGAAGGACAGCGTGAAGGCTGCCAGCACTATCAGGAAGATCATTCCCGTGGTGCGCACGGTCGATACGAAAGCGTCCTGAATAATGTTGAAGTTTCGTATCAGAAGCTGTCTGCGCACCGCCGCATTCGGGAAACGGGCGTTGCGGAGATCCTGCTGGTTTGCGCTCATCAGGAAGGGCGTCCAGCCGCTCCAGGGAACGACTACCACTTCGAGCAGGAAAACGTTCTCGCCCACTATTGGAGCCAGAGGGATGGTGGGGTCGTTCAGATCGGCGCCGGTCAGGGCCAGGGCGATCTGGATAATCAGGTGCACCAGCAGAGCGCCCACCAGCAGGCCCAGCACCCACTTTACCAGAGTGCTGATGCCTATCAGCCCCAGGCTCCGCATTATTGTGCCGAAGAAGGGGAGCAGGATCTCTTCCGTGTTCAGAATCAGGGCCAGCACGAACGCGCCGTACACGCCGAAGGCCGCCGCTTCGGAAGGAGTGGCGATGCCTCCGTAGATGGACCCTATTACCACGATGATGAGAGCGACTATCGGCACAAGGGCAATGGAGCCTATGAGCCGGTTTACCCAGCCCTGAAGGGTGAAGAAGCTGTCGCCCGACTCCCGGGGGGCCAGGCCGCGCCATACCAGGGCCAGCGTGAGGATCATGACGATGAAGGAAAGCGTCAGCACCATGCCCGGAACGAACCCGGCCATATAGAGACGGCCGATGGACTCTTCCACCAGCACCCCGTAGATGATCAGGCTGATGCTGGGGGGAATAAGTATGCCCAGGGTTCCGCCTGCGGCCAGGGAACCGATCACCATGCGCTCGGAGTAACCGCGCTGTCGGAAGCTGGGCAGCGACACCCGGCTGATGGTGGCGGAGGTTGCGACGCTGGAGCCGGAGCAGGCGGCGAAGATGGCGCATGAAACGATGTTGGTGTGAATCAGGCCGCCCGGCAGCCACCAGATCCAGCGGGTGATGCCGGCGTACATGCGCTCGCCCATGCCGCTTCGGTTCATCAGCTCGCCCATCAGTATGAACAGCGGCACGGCTACCAGGATGAAGCTGGTGTTCCCCTCCCAGGCCTTGTTGGCCATGATGTTCCACAACGGAGCATCGGAGAAGAAAAACATGATTATCAGGGACAGTGCGCCCAGCGCGGCAGCCACATACATCCCCGCCAGGAAGAAGGCGCCCATCAATCCGAATGCTACGCCAATTGCCACAACTTAACCTCTCAGACCCTTTTTCCTTGTTTTCAGGCCGGGGTCAGACCAGCCCCGACCTGCCGGTTCTTTGCCCTATCTAGATTTCCGGTTCCGGAACAGCGGCTAGTCGGCCACTCCGGCTGCCTCCCCTCCGGTCACAGACAACACTTCGAGTTCCTCTCCGCCCCGGGCGCGGTTCCAGCGGACCAGCACCGCCTCTGCGACCATCGAGTACATCATCTGAAGGGCTGTCAGGCACAGGAGCGTGAACCCCAGGGAAACCACGATTTTCGGAATGAACAGCGGAGTCAGTGGGTAGTCGTTGGTGACAACCCCGCGCTCGTAGTTGTTCACCACGTTTTCCCACATCTTCCACATGGTGACCCAGCCGAGGAACAGAACGGCGCCGATGGCAAGCCAGTCGGCCGTTGCCCGCGTCCGGGTTCCCATGTAGGGCAGCAGCACGTCGATGCGAACGTGAGCTCCAGAGCGAAGGGAGTAAGAGAAAGCCCAGGTTGCCGCCATCGCCAGCACGTAGCCGCTCATCACATCGGTTCCGGGAGCCTGCACCCAGTCGAGCTTGCGCGCCACCACCTGGTAGGTTATGAAGAAACCCAGCAGCAGCAGCTCTACGCCGCAGACATAGCCCAGCCAGTAGTAGATGGTATCCATCACCCCGGTGATTCTTCTGGTGCCGAGCAATGCTGCGCGGGGGCCGAATATCCAGCCAGAGGCCAGTATCAGCACTCCTCCGAACACTATGGCTATGCCCATATATACTAATTCGTTATTTAGTATTTCCACGGCTCTCGCGTCCTCAAAGAAAGATGCATTGTTTGCAGCGCAACGTCCATCGCAAACAATATTTCGGCAGGCCCTCTGTCAGTGACTTGCGTCATTCTACACCAAATTTTTGTCAACGCAATCCCAAACAAAGGGGAATCACCGCCTTCGTCCGTCTCCTGGCCGGAGCTCCGGCCATAAATGCAAACGCCCACCCTTGACTGACAGAGCGGGCGTTTGCGCTGTTGAAGTGATTCGTCACCGGGCGTGGGGTCCCTTGGTTATCGGGGAAGTGACGACGGTTCCGTCAGCGCCGATGCTCACGCCTACGTAGGGGCCCACATGGGTGTTGAACATGTCCACGGCTTCGTCTCCCTTGCCGGGGTAGCCCAGCCGTCGCAGCCAGCCGGGAATGACGTTGCCGATAACGGCTTCGTTCAGGCTGTACTCAGCCAGCTCTGGACTGAATTCCACCAGCTCCATCCCGGCGTCCAGATTCTTCTGCACCCCGGTCACGTTCTGGATGGAGGTGAGCCGCAGTTGTTCCAGCTCCGCCTTGGTGCCTTCCTCGAATATAATCTGCTGCAGGTCGTCGGGGATACTGTCCCACTTGTCCGCGTTGATGACGTTGTTGGTAGACAGCAGGCTCTTCAGCGGGCCGTTGAGATATTTGGCGACCTCGTACCAGCGCTGGCCGTAGCCGGGAGTGGATCCCGTAACGCCAGCGTCGAGAATGCCGCGCTCCAGCGCCGTATAAACCTCGGCGAAGGCCAGGAACTGCGCCTCGGCGCCCATTCCGTTGATCCAGTCCGAAAGGGCGGCGGCATGGCTGCGGGTCTTCAGGCCCTTGAAGTCTTCCAGTGTCCGGAGCGGCTTCTTGCTGAAGAAGAACTGGTCGTTTCCAGAGTACCAGTTGTGGTTGACTATGATGCCGCCGCCTGTCTCCAGCGCAACCAGATCTTCCAACTCCGAGTGCATATCGGTCAGCGACAGGTACATCGTCTCCCAGTCGGGATAGATGCCCCACAGAGACTGGACCTCGATGGCGGGCAGCTCGCCGGACACATAGCCGGTGTAGATATTGGCCATGGACAGGGTGCCGTCGGAAACCAGTTGCAGAGTATCCGGCCCGGCGAGGCCCAACTCCGGGAAGGAGCTGACAGCCAGCGTTATCTGTCCATTGGTGCGGGCTTCCAGATTGGGCGCCCAATACTGTTCGATGAGCTTGCAGGGAAGCAAAGTCCGGTTGATGCAGGCGTGCTGTATGGTGATGTTTTCGCCACTGGAGGTGAGCTTGGTCGGGTTGGTCAGGTTGGCCTTCTCGATCAGAGACTTGTAATAATCGCTCTCGTAGATCCACAGGTGATCTTGCAGCGCGCTCAGGGGCACGTTGCCCTCGGAGTCGCCCAGGTCGGCGTCGGGTTCACCGATGAGAGTGAGCGGCGCCGGCCCGACCATCTGGTTGATGTCGCCGACATAGATGGCGCCGGGCCCTCCGGCCATCTCGGCGGCATACTTCGCCAGGGCTTCGTCGATCATCATAGCGTCGGGCGTCATAGCCTTGGTGGGTTCTTCAGACATGGCCGTAGGCTCTTCGGTAGGCGTGGGTGCGGTGGTAGCGGTGGGCGCTTCTGTCGGTGGAACCGGCGTTGCCGCCTCCCCGCACGCGGCCAGCGTCACCGCCAGCAGAAGGGAGACCATCAGCGCTGAAACGATTAACAGTCTGGGGCGGAACATTGCGGGTATACCTCCTGTATTCTGTATTTCACTCTCGGCGGAGCGGATTGGGTGTTGGAGTATCGAAGCCTTCCGAAACTCCATTCCGGGGGCAGGGCGTCTGGGTCCGCCTGTAAGGTTGGGATTACCGACTGGCCCTGGGGCCTTTGGCGATGGGAGATTGGGAAATCGAGCCGTCTTCTTCGATGTGCAGTCCGATATATGGGCCGGCGTGTTCGTTGAAAATTCGCACCGCATCCTGGTTGCGCTCCGGGTATCCCAGGCGTTTCAGCCAGTCGGGAATGACGTTCTGCGGCAGCACCACTTCGGCGATGCGACGGACGATGTCCTGGCTGAAGGGGATGGGCTGGATTCCTGATGACTGGTTGGCCTGCACCGCCAGGACGTTGTGATACGGCGCTATCCGCAGGGCTTCCATCTCCGCCCTGGCCCCTTCCTCGATGATGATTTGCCGGAGGTCGTCGGGGATGCTTTCCCACAGGTCACCGTTTATGACGTTGGTAGTGTAGCCGAACCCGATTACAGGGCCGGTCATATAGCTGGATATTTCGTGATACCTGCCGCCGACAGCCGCCAGAGCCCCGGTAGCGCCAACGTCAACCGTGCCGTTTTGCAGCGCCAGATAGTCGGCGCCCGGAGGAACGAACAGCGCTTCCGCTCCCAGCCCCTCTATGAGGCTGCTCAAAGCGGCGGAATGGGTGCGGATTTTCTTTCCCTGAAAATCTTCCAGCGACCTGATGGGTTCCTTGCTGAAAAACCACTGGTCGGCGCCGGCGTACCAGTTGCGGTTTATTATTGCGCCGCCGGTCTCCTCGACAAGCATCCGCTCGATGTCCGGGACCATATCCGTCAAGGCCAGATAGGTGGTTTCCCAATCCGGCCCCATGCCCCAGAGAGACTGCACCTCGATGGCGGGCATTGCCCCAGCTACGAAGCCGGTGTATATGTTCGCCATGTCCAGAGTGCCGTTGCCTACCAGGTCCAGCGATTCTTGCGTAATTCCGCCGCCGCTGGCGCCGCTTAACTCCGGGAAAGAAGTTATCGAAACTTTCACCTGTCCGTTGGTGCGGGCTGCCAGCCGGGGGGCGAAGTAGGCTTCCATTATCACGCAGGCGGGCAGGCTGCGGGAGATGCACACATGCTGAATTTCGATTTCTTCGCCGGATGAAACCGGTTCCGTGGGGCTGAGCAGGCGGGCTTTTTCAATCAGCTCCCGATAGTAATCGCTGGCGTAGATGAACTGGTGGCCAGGAACGCCGAGCAGCTCCATTCCCAGCAGACCTACCTGGAATAGCTGTTGGAACTGCCCCTGCTGCGCATCTCCCGGCGGCAGGAATACCAGGCTTTCGTGAACCGGCGGGCCAATAAGCTGGGCATAGGCGTCCTGCTGGGCAGGGTCGCCTGCGAAGATGGCGCCGGGCCCGTTGGCGACTGAGGCGGCATACTCCGCCAGCATTTGCTCCGGTGTCATCGCGGTTGGCGCGACGGTATCCAGCGTTGGCGTGGGTTCGCGCGTAGCTGCGGGGTTGGTCTCTGCTGTGGGTTCGGGAGTGGTCGTAGCTGTGGGTTCGGGCATGGCTGCGGGGTTGGTCTCTGCTGTGGGTTCGGGAGTGGTCGTAGCTGCGGGTTCGGGCATGGCTGTGGGGTTGGTCTCTGCTGCGGGTTCGGGAGTGGTCGTAGCTGCGGGTTCGGGCATGGCTGTGGGGTTGGCCGTTGCTGTAGGGTCTTCGCCTCCGCAGGCCGCCAGCAGGGATATAGCCAATATTGCCGGAACAAAGAAACGCGCCATGCCTTCTGCTCTGCCTCGTTTATTATGGAAATCGGGCATGATAAACACAGGGAAAGGACCAAAGCGCTGAATGGCTGCGCTTGAAAGCGCACTCTAATAGTTGAAAGCGGCCGCGTCAACGACAGCTAACGGACGTTTCCGCTGGTTTTTAAGATGATTGTGCGACGCCCAGTCCGCTGGAATCGATTGTGCAACGCCCCTCTTATGTCCATTGATGGACATAACAAGATAGATGTAAAGACAGCGCAGGCAGGGTCAACGGGCGCCTTTCGCCTGATCGGGCAGCCATGTGACCAGTTCCGGAAAAACCATGAGGATGCCTATGACGATGGCCATACAGACCATGAAAGGCATAACTCCTATATACACGTCGTTAATCGTCTCCGCCTCGGTTATGCCGCGCGCGTCGGCGGTCTCCTGCCGCGCTCCGTGCAGCACATACAGCGACAGGCCCTGCGGAGGGCTGATCTGCGCCGCCTCCAGCAGGATGATCATTATGATGCCGAACCACAGCAGGTCTATACCGGAACGGAAGAGCGTCTCCAGCAATATGGGCAGAGTGGTGGCCAGCATGGAGTAGCTTTCCATGAAGGTGCCCAGCAGGAGGTAGAACACGACGAGAATGCCAACCAGCTGCATCTGGGTCAGCTCCAGGCTGACCACCAGGTCGGCCAGGGCATGGGAGATGCGCAGGTAGGCGAAGGCGAATTGCAGCGTGAAAGCCGCCATGAGGATGAACATGATCATGCAGGTGGTGCGCATGGTGGACATGAACACTTCCCGCAGCATCGACAGGTTGGAGCGCAGCATCGCTTTGAGATGCGCCGTGGAAGGCATCCGCGCTTCCAGGAGTTCCTCCCGCGATACCTCCGACAGGATTGGTATCCAGCCCACCAGAGGCAGAACCAGCACCTCCAGCAGGAATATGGTTTCGGCCAGGTTCTCCTCTACGAAAAGGGTCTGATCGGGGAAGAAGACCAGAAACACTGTCTGCGCGGTTAGGTGAATCACCACCAGACCAACCGCCGTTCCCAATAAGAGGCGGATAACCCCGTAGCCGCCGATCAACCCGGTATTCCGCAGCGCGCTTCCAAGTATCGGCACCCAGACGGGCTTGGAGTTATAGAGGAAGGCCAGCAGGAAAGAGCCGTAGACCCCGATGGCGGCCGCTTCGCTGGGGGTGGCTATGCCTCCGTAGATCGAGCCCAGAACGGCCAGCACCAGGATGATTACGGGCGCCACGGCAATAGACCCTATAACCCTGTCCACCCAGCCTCGCCAGCTCAGGAAGGTTTCCCCTGGAGTGCGGGGAGCGACGCCCGGCCAAACGACGGCGGCGAAGCCTATGAACGCCATGAACACCAGGGCCATCAGCGCCCCGGGTATGAACCCCGCCAGGAACAGCCGCCCGATGGACGTTCCGGTGCTGAGCCCGTAGATGAGCAGAAGAACGCTGGGCGGAATCAGGATGCCCAGGGTTCCTCCGGCGGCCAGTGAACCCACCACCAGCCGGTCGTTGTAGCCCCTGGTGTGGAATGTGGGCAGCGCCACGCGGCTGATGGTTGCGGCGGTGGATATGCTGGAGCCGGAGCAGGCAGCGAATATAGCGCAGGACACTATGTTGGTGTGCAGCAGCCCGCCGGGTATGGGCGCGACCCACCGATCCAGCGCCCGATACATCCGGTCGGCGATGCCGCTGCGCAGCACCAGCTCGCCCATCAGGATGAACAGCGGGATGGCGACCAGCAGGAACCTGGTATAGGTTTCCCAGACCCGGTTGGACATGATGTTGGCCAGCGGCGCTTCGGAGAAGAACTCCATCAGCAGCAAGGCCAGGCTTCCCAGCGCGCCGGCCACGTACAGACCGGCGAAGAAAAAAACGGTCATCAGGACGAATGCAACGGCTATAACCAAAGAACCACAACCTTTTGTCAACCGGCCAGCGCCGGAAGTCTGCAAATCCACCGAGTCCCCGGGCTGCGGAACTGATGAGGGCCTCTGGCATAAACAACGGCCCCCGACTTATGCGGGGGCCGTTTATGATTCGCGCCCTCAGCCTGTGCCGCAACCAGAACTACGGCGCTAACTTACCATCATCCGGCTGTCTTGAAAAGGGCGGCAGCCTAAGGGGTTCCCCTTACCTGCCGGAGCAACGCCCAATAGCGGCGCCGGAGAGGGTATGGCTTCAATACTCGATGCGGTAAACGCGGGCGGCAACGTCGTGGAACATATCGGCCCGTTCTGAAGCGGAATATTGGGTGGTCAGCCGTTTGAAAGCGTTGTACATCACCGCGTAGGAGTATGACACCTTGTCTACCGGGAAGTTGCTCTCGAACATGCACCGGCTGGGGCCGAACTGGTCGATGCAGTAGTCGATGAGCGGTTTCATGTCTGCCGCCAGCTCTTCAGAGCCGATGGGGTTGGGGCGGGCGTGCCAGCCGAACCCGGTGCGGGGCATACCGACGCCGCCCAGCTTAATGACCACGTTGGGCGCGGAAGCGGCTGCGGCGATGCCTTTGCGCCATTGCTCGAACACCTCGTCGTCGCGGCCGGCGTAGGGCCCCTCCCGCAGAAGCCCGCCTATATG
This sequence comes from Dehalococcoidia bacterium, assembly GCA_965115955.1. Lineage (GTDB taxonomy): Bacteria > Chloroflexota > Dehalococcoidia > Lucifugimonadales > UBA3495 > VXOI01. Next base: position 1,682,594 of record OZ220473.1, read on the forward strand.
GTTCAGGATTATGGTCAAGTCGGGAACGGCCCTGGCGAAATCCGCCAGCTCGTGCATTTGCGGGAAGAACATCCAGCCTTCCAGCGTCAGGCCCATGCCGGCCAGCACGCGGGCGCCGGCGCGGAAACCGTCGCTGCTCATCTGGCCCTCGGCCTTGTAGGCGGCGGTGTTTTCCACCTCCGGGTGCGGGTCCCAGGTAACGGAGTGGCGGATGCCCCGGAATCGGTTGGGGCTGGCCGCCTGCAATGCCTCCAGCGCCGGCCTCACGTTATCGCCCAGGTTCAGGTTGGCGTGGCCCACGATGGCCGCCGCCGCCTTGCAGGGGCCGTACATTCCGGTGTCGCTGGCCGCCGCCAGTCCCTGCACGAACTCCACCTCGCCCACCGGGCGCAGCTCTTCGGGCCCGCCGGGGCGATACATGGAGCGGGCCTCGACGAACACTGTAGAGCGCACGTTGTGACCGCTGTTCACATCGTCGGCCAGCTCGTGCAGCAAGTAGCGCTGATAGGGAATTCGCTCAGTGCGGTAGTCCCAGAAGTGATGGTGCGGGTCGCAGATGGGAATATCCGGCTCCAGAGCTTCCTCGGGAGTCAGGGCGAGCCAGTCGTTGCCTCCAAACGGCATAAGCGGGCCTCCGTGCAATGTTCTTCAGAAATGGGGAACAGGCAAATGATAGCACAGAGCGCCGAGGCGGCGGCAACAAAAAGGGGGGGCAGCTATGCCCCCCCTGCTTATATGGTCTGAATGGTCGGGGTGAGTGGATTCGAACCACCGGCCTCTACGTCCCGAACGTAGCGCGCTAGCCACTGCGCTACACCCCGATGCAACCATTATAGCACAGAGAACGCAGAGCGCACAGGGCAAAACCGGGGTGAGACGTGCGCAAAACTGGTTCTTCAAGCCTGTTTGGAGTCCATATCTGGAAGCGCGGGTTGCAGACCTGGCTCCGCGCGCAGCTCTAACGGGTTTGCGCACATCTCCAAAGCTGCTGAACGCAGCCTGCAAACACCGGCGAGACGGTGTGTTTAGCTATCCAGCATTTCCTGGGCTTTCTCGACCAGCACTTCTTCGTTGAGCGCGCCGGTCCACTTGTTGTGTATGGAGCCGTCGGCGTTGATGAAGATGGTGGTGGGCAGGCCCAGCACGGTGTACTTGGGCAGCACATCCTGGTCTCTGGTGTAGCCCGCCGGGAAGGAAACGCCCAGTTCCGCCAGCAGCTCCCGGCCCTGCTCCGGCGTTCCCTGCCCGGTGAACTGGCCCAGGTCTACGCCCAGCACCAGCACCTTATCGCGATATTCGCCGTAGAACTTCTGGAACTCCGGCAGCTCGGCGCGGCAGGGCGGGCACTCGGCGGCCCAGAAGTTCATAATCACCGGCCTCTCGCCTACCAGAGAGGCCATCGCTACCTGCTCGCCTCCCAGCGCGTCCTGGCCCTGGGATACGATGATGGGGAAGTCCGGCGCCATTTCCCGGTCGCCGTTCCCGCCGTTGTTTGCGCCGCCGCAGGCCAGCAACAGGGTTGCCAGCGCCGCCGCCAGAATCATTCCTGCCCGGTTTATCCGGTTTATCGACATCATGTCTGCTCCATCTGCTCCTGCTCTGCCTGGGCGTCTGCGGCCAGTTGACGCATATTGCCGGTGAATATTTGCAGCCGCTCCAGCGTGCGGGTAAGGCGGGGCAGCCACTGTTCGCCCAGGGGGCGCAGGGGCATCTGGATCTGCGCGTTGCCCACCTGAGCGGAAGGCCCCAGGGCGCGCTGCAACGGCGCTTTGGCGCCGCCTACCGGGTCTCTCAAAGATATTGCGATTGCCTCGCTGCCGGAGGTTACCGATTCTGCGCCGGCGGCGCCGGCAAGGGCCCGGACATCCGACACTTTGAGCAGGTTTTCCACCTCGTCCGGGATGGGGCCGAAGCGGTCCAACAGTTCCTCGCGTATTTCGGGCAGCTCCCGTCGCTCCGTCAGCTTCGCCAGGCGCTGGTAAACCGACAGGCGCGTCGGGAGGTGTTCGATATAGTTTTCGGGGATGCCGGCATTCAGGGGAAGCTCGATTCGCACTGGCTCATCTGCCCTGGAATTCTGGGCTGCCGGCGCGTCGCGGCCTTGCTCGCGTTCCAGTTCCCGAACCGCTTCGTGAAGCAGTTGGGTGTAGAGTTCCAGTCCGACCTCCTGGATGTGGCCGCTCTGGTCGGCGCCCAGGATATTGCCGGCGCCGCGAATTTCCAGATCGCGCATGGCAATACGGAAGCCTGCGCCCAGTTCCGATGCCTCCAGCACGGCCTGAAGCCGCATTTCGGCTGCCTCGGTGATACTGCGGCCCCGGGGGGCCAGCAGATAGGCGTAGGCGCGGTGCTGCCCTCGTCCCACCCGTCCTCGCAGTTGGTAAAGCTGCGCCAGCCCGAAGCGGTCGGCCCGCTCAACTATCAGTGTGTTGACGTTGGGCATATCCAGCCCCGATTCGATGATGGTGGTGCAGACCAGCACGTCGGCCTCGCCATTGGCGAAGTCCATCATTACGTTTTCCAGATCCGACTCGGCCATCTGGCCGTGGCCAACCATGACGCGGGCCGAAGGTATCATCTCGCGGATGCCCTCCGCTGCCCGGTGGATGCTGCGGACCCGGTTGTGCAGGTAGAAAACCTGCCCGCCCCGCTCCATCTCCCTCAGTATGGCCTCTTTGACCACGTCTTCCGAGTACTCTGATACGAAGGTCTTGACCGGCAGGCGGGCCTCGGGCGCCGACGACATGGACGACAGGTCACGCAGCCCCGAAAGGGCCATGTTCAGCGTTCTTGGGATGGGCGTTGCGCTGAGGGTCAGCACATCCACCTGCCGGCGGAGCTGCTTGAGCCGCTCCTTGTGGCTCACGCCGAATCGCTGCTCTTCGTCCACCACGGCCAGGCCCAGGTTCTTGAACTGCACGTCCTTCTGAAGAAGCCGGTGCGTCCCGATTACAATGTCCACCTCGCCCGTTTTCAGCCCGTCGATAACCTGCTGCTGCTCCTTGGGCGTGCGGAAACGGCTGAGCACCTCGACCCGCACCGGGAAGAGGCTTAGCCGCTCGGTGAAGGTGGCGTAGTGCTGTTGGGCCAGCACCGTGGTAGGCACCAGCAGGCCCACCTGCATCCCGTCGCTCACGGTCTTGAAGGCTGCCCGCAGCGCCACCTCGGTCTTGCCGTAACCTACGTCTCCGCAGATGAGCCGGTCCATCGGCCGCATCCGCTCCATGTCGGTCTTGACGTCCGCTATGGCCTGGGCCTGGTCGGGGGTCTCGATATACGGGAACGAGTCTTCCAGTTCCTGCTGCCAGGGGGAGTCCGGGCTGAACTCGTGGCCCTGGGCGATTTCGCGGGCTGCATTGATGCGGATGAGCTCCTGGGCCATCTCCCGGGCCGCGCCCTTGACGCGCTGCTTGATGCGCGTCCAGTCGGCGGAGCCGAGGCGGGTCAGCGACGGCGCGTGCTCCTGGGCGCTCACGTAGGCGCTGACGCGGTTCAGGTGGTCGGTGGGAACGTAGAGTTTGTCGCTCTCGGCATACTCCAGCACCAGATATTCCTTCTCGTCTCCATTGTCGCCCATCCTCGCGGTGCCGGCGAAGCGGGCGACGCCGTGGTCGATGTGAACGACAAAAGCGCCCGGCTCCAGATCGCCCAGCGAAATATCCGGCCCGCGCTCGGCCCGGCGCGGACGGCGCTGGCGCCGCTCCTTGGACGTGCCGAAGAGTTCGGCGTCGGAAAGCAGCTCCAGCCGGGAAGGAATCTGCCGGCGATCCCTCCCGCGCCCTTTTCCTTTTCCCTCTCCATTGAGGGAGGGCGGCAGGCTGATGGCCCATCCGCTGCTCATGGAGCCGGGCACGATACTGGCCTGGCCCGGTTTGGGCGCGCTCGGCAGCTCATCCTGTACTGTTGAGTCTACGCCCTGCTGTTCCAGGATTTCGGCCACCCGCCGGGCGTGCTGGGTAACGGCGACTACGGCCTCGCCTTCCCCCTGCCTCCGCCGTATGTCTGCGGCAAGCTGCTCCAACTGGCCGTAGTATGGCGTGGCTGGCAGGAATATCCCGTCCTCGTTCTCGCCCACCCACGTTTGCAGGTCAACGCATTTGTAGTTGCTGAGGCGGGCGGCGAATTCTTCCCAGGCAACACAGGGAGAGGGGAAATTGCCGGGCAGTTCGCCCCGTTCGACGCGCGCCGCCCTCATCCGCTGGAAGCGTTCCTCCAGCTCCGACGCCTCTGCTTCCACGCGCCCGCCCCGCTCGATCAGAACGGTGGCGCCCGGCCCGAGATAGTCCAGCAGACAAGCCCGGTTTATCAGGCCGTTGTAGAAGGACAGCGTCTCAAGGTTAATCTCCGGCCCGCATGGCCCCGCCAGTGCCTGCAATTCTTCTTCGATGCGTTCCCGCACGGCAGAACTGCACCCGGTGAAATCCATGCCGGAGGCTCGCGCTGCCAGCGTTGCGCTCCCCGCCAGTTCCGGCAACTGCTCCCGGGCCGGGATGAGCCGAACTTCTTTCGCCGGGCCTACGGAACGCTGGGTCAGCGGGTCGAAGAGCCGGATTGTATCGACCTGGTCGTCGAACAGCTCTATCCGAAGGGGCAGATCGCAATTGGGCGGGTAGATGTCGAGGATGCCCCCGCGATGGCTGAACGAGCCGGGAGAATCCACGACCGGTTCGTGGCGGTATCCAAGTTCAACCCACTGGATCAGAACTTCGTCCAGGCGCACCCGATCGCCCACCCGCCAGGCGCATGGCTCTCTCCACCCCGGCTCGACGGAAGGGCCGGCTGGCAGAGGGAGCCGTCCGGACATCAGCTCCGGCGGGGCGGTGTAGAGCAGAGCCGAGCCGATGGAGCAAACCGCCAGAGGAGGAACGCAGCCCCCGCTGTTTTCTTTCGGCCATGACCCAGAGGCGGCCTTCTGCCGGGCGGAGGCCAGCGCTGCCAGAGCGGCGAGGCGCTGGTTGCCGGTGTTGGCGTCAACGGCCAGCCGCTCGAAGGGCAGCACTTCCGTTTCCGGCAGCAGGTGTACGGGCGCGGCGTCTCCCATCCATGTCAGCAGTTGGTCGTGGAGCCGGCGGGCGTCCTCCGGGCGCGGCGCGATTACGAGCACAGGCCCCGCAGTGCGACGGGCCAGGGATGATATAAAAGCCGGTCTCGCTCCCTGCCGCACCTTGGCTGCGCCGGCCCCCCCGGACGAGGCCTGGTCCATGCTGCGGCAGAATTCCGGGTGCCAATCCAGTAGTTCCAGTATGCCGTTCAGAGACATTAAACCGTCCGTGTGCTTGAGCTGGTTTGTGGTTGTCGGTATGCCGATTGCGCCGATTGCATCCTGGGCCTGCGGCATTGGGGCCGACCCGCTAAATCGGGGAACGGGAAATAAGGGGTTGGCTTAAAGCCCAACCCCTGTGAAATGGGGCAGCGCCGCGTCATGCCTGCCTTTTCCGTCGCGCGTTCTCCGTAACAATCAGCGGGATGAGTGAGGTCTGATGCCGGCGTAACCCTGCCAGTGCTAGCCCGACAGGACGTCCAGGAAGTTGCCCAGCAAGGAAGAATCGCCCCGGAAGATTTCGGTGTAGCCGCAGCGGGTGCAGGAAACAGCGGTAAACTTCTTGTTCTGTATGTCGAAGAACCGGGAGTACTTGCCTGTAGTGCGAATCTCTTCCGTTTCGTACTGGCTGTTGTGGCATTTGGCGCAGGAGAAGGAAGCTGTTTGGTAGGCCATTTCCAAATCCTCCAAGCCCGGTTTCTGTGCAGACCCTCCAGACCAGACTAATCCAACCTGGTGCTGCGTTTCAAGGCTGGAGAGCGGCTCCCGATTGGAATTTTCGGCAGGACGGCCCGCCCTGCAAGCCCGGCAGCCCCTTCCGCAGGCGCACAGACGCAGTCCCGAGGCCGGACTGTACCCCCGGTGCATCCCGTTTCTCTCCTCCCGCCGGAGGCCATAGCCCCAGGGAAGGGTCTGTGCCCCCAGTGCATCCCATCCTCTCACCCCTTCAGTTCCATTTGGAAGGCAGGCGTCGTCCGCCGGCTTGTTACTTGCCAGAGGCCGGACAGGGCGGCGCGGAGTAGCGCTACTCTGATGCTATAATCATCATGGTAAGACTGTGGCCTGCTTATTTCATCCTGACCTGAACCGGATGGACTCTTTGCTTCATGGCCGAAACCAGCCAGCGCCCCTGCTCTGCAGCAAGGAAGAAAAAGCGGACGACCGATGCCAGGCCCGACGGCGATGCGCCCGAGCCTTTATACCGGCGCATTGTGGTCAAGGCTGGCACGGCCGTCCTGACCCGGCCCTATAGCAGCCCGGAAAGCAGCAGCCCGGAAGTCAGCAGCGGAGGCGTGGATATTACCGTCCTGGGCAGCATAGTCCGCCAGTTGTGCCAACTGCGCGAGCAGGGGGTCGATGTGATGCTGGTGACGTCGGGCGCCATAGCCGTCGGACGGGCCGCTTTGGGGCGCCATGGCCCGGTTTCCCGCGATATCCGCTCCCGCCAGGTGGCCGCCGCCGTGGGGCAGAGCCGGCTGATGCAGATATACCAGGAGCAGTTCGCCATGCATGGCGTTACTGTCGCCCAGGCCCTGCTGACCATCGGCGACCTGTCTAACCGCCAATCCTACCTCAACGTTCGCAACACCCTCCACGGCCTGCTGGAGCTGGGGGTGGCGCCGCTGCTCAACGAGAACGACGTGGTGGCCGTGGACGAAATCGGCGCTGTGTTCGGCGACAACGACCGGCTGTCGGCGCTGGTGGCTACTCTGGTGGACGCCGATCTGCTGCTGATCCTGACCGACATCGACGGGCTGTACACCGCCGACCCCCGCTCCGACCCGTCGGCCGCTCTTATGCCTTACGTCGAAAGGGTGGACGAGCGGATCGAGGCTATGGCGGGAGCGCACCTGCAGCCCTGGGCCCGGGGCGGTATGCCGACCAAGCTGGAAGCAGCCCGGCTGGTCACTGCGTCCGGCATTCCGATGATCATGGCCTGCGGCCGTGACGACAGCGCAGTGCTGCGAGCGGCCCGCGGCGAGCCGGCGGGAACCTTTTTTCAGCCCGCCGCCGGCAAGCTGGAAGCCCGCAAGCGCTGGATGCTGAGCGGTATCTCTCAGCGCGGCCAGGTGATAGTGGACGACGGCGCCGTCGCAGCTTTGGTGGAGCGCCATCGCAGCCTGCTCCCCGCCGGGGTGCGGCGGGCAGACGGCGGCTTCGCGCGCGGAGACGCCGTGTTCATCGTCGATTCTTCGGGCCGGCGCATAGCCTGCGGCATCTCCAACTACAGCGTCGGGGACGTAGAACGAATCCGCGGTCTGCCCTCCCGCAAAATCGAGGAAACCCTAGGCTATCACTATGGTCAGGAAGTGGTCCACCGCAACAACCTGGTGCTGCTTTAGAAAAGCAGCCTTGATTCAAGAAGAGGATTCAAGAAGAGTTCGGAGAACGGAAAGGATCTCCCGGAATAGCGGCCTGTTTTCGGCCCTTTTTCGACCCTGTTATTAAAGAAAACCGGGAATCCCGAACTCGTGCGCCGGGCTGTGCAACCTGCCCTGCCCAGCATCGGGCGGGAATGGGCAGAGAGGGCTGGGAGAGCCTCCGACCGCCGAAAAGGCAGCGGAGCTCCGGGCAAGCCATAGAGAGAGTGCGTAATGATCATCAGAACAGTCTCCGACCTATTGGCCCTGGGCCAGGCGGCCCGAAGCGCAGCCAGGCAGGTGTCCAGGCTCTCCAGCCCGGTAAAGAACCAGACGCTGCACAACCTCGCCGACCTGCTGGAGTCGGATGCCGGCGAGTTGCTGGACGCCAACGCCCAGGACTGCGCCGAGGCCCGAGCCAACGGGCTGAGCGAGGCGATGATCGACAGGCTTCTTCTCACCCCTGATCGGCTGGGAAGCGCCGCTGCCGAGCAGCGCAAGGTGGCGTCTCTGCCCGACCCGGTGGGCGAGACTATCGACATGACCAACCTTCCCAACGGCATGACGGCCGGCCGCCGCCGTATTCCGCTCGGCGTCATCGCCAGCATCTATGAGAGCCGCCCCAATGTAACCGTTGATATCTTCGGTCTCTGCTTCAAGGCGGGCAATGCCTGCATCCTGCGCGGAGGCAAAGAGGCTCTGCGCTCCAACTCCGCTCTGATTCGCCTCATCCGGCGTTCCCTGGCCAGCGCCGGAGCGCCGGAGAGCGCCGTGCAGTTCGTAGACAACCCCGACCGCGAGCTGGTGGACGCCATGCTCAAAATGAACCAGTACATCGACCTTGTAGTGCCTCGCGGCGGCGACGGGCTGGTGCGCTTCGTAGGCGAGAACGCCACCATGCCGGCGGTCACCGGCGGCATAGGCGTGTGCCACACTTACGTTGACCGGGCCGCCGATCTGGATATGGCGGCCAGCGTCGCCGTCAACGCCAAGGTGCGCCGCCCCTACATCTGCAACGCTCTCGACACGCTGCTGGTGCATTCGGCTGTTGCGGGCGAGGGTCTGCCCTGCATAGCCGCCGGCCTTGTTGCGTCGGGAGTGGAATTGCGCTGCGATAACCGGGCGCTTGCCGTCCTGGGGCCGACCCCCGGCTTTGAGGGCGCCGGGAACATCTGCCCGGCCTCCGAAGAAGACTGGGGACGGGAGTTTCTGTCTCTGACCGCTGCTGTCAAGGTGGTGGACTCTATGGATGAGGCTCTGGAGCATATCGAGACATACGGTTCCGGCCACTCCGAAGCCATCATAACCGGAGACTATTCCGCCGCCATGCGGTTCCTCGACGAGGTGGACGCTGCGGCGGTGTACGTGAACGCCAGCACGCAGTTTACCGACGGCGGACAGTTCGGCCTGGGCGCAGAGGTGGGCATCAGCACCCAGAAAATGCACGCCCGCGGCCCCATGGGGTTGAAGGAACTCACTTCCTACAAGTGGGTTATCATGGGCCGCGGGCAGGTGAGGCCCTAGCAAGGAGGACGGCGGTGGCCGATTTCACTTTCGAGCGGGAAGTACGCACCCCGTTTTCAGAAGCCTACAACATCGTTGAGTTCGACCGCACCGTGGGGCGGGTGGACATTCACTTCACCGCTGAAATGGTCCACGTGTCTCTGGCTGTAGACGAGAGCCTGACCCAGCAGGCTATCCAGGAAATCATGGACGCGGTTGACGAGGACATCGCCGATGCCGTGGGCATCATCCGCAACAACTTCGTTGTCCACGTTTTCCAGGGGCGCGAGACGGCAGTTTACAGCGACAACGACTTCAGCGAAAACGGACGGGACCATTAGGGAGCCAACACCGAGAACGCGGAAAGCCCTCAGCCTTGCCCCGTGCGCCCTGCGCCTGAGATGATCGTAGACGCTCACTGCCACATTCTCCCGCCCTCCTTCGCGGAGCGGCGCCGCTCGCTGGCGTCCCGCGATGCCACCTTTGCTTCCCTTCTGGCTGATTCCTCCGCCCGGATCTGCGATGCCGCCACCCTGTTGCAGGCCATGAGCAGGAACGGCGTTGATCATGCAGTGGTGATGGGTATGGGCTGGGCCGACTACCGCATCGCAGTGGAGGCCAACGACTACATCATAGAGGCCGTGGCCGAGCATCCGGGCAGATTTACCGGCTTCGCCTCGGTCAACCCTCAATGGGGCGATGCGGCGCTGGAGGAAGCGCTGCGCTGCTCCAACGCGGGACTGCGCGGCGTTGGGGAATTGCATCCCGACACGCAGTACATCGACATTACCTCCCCCGCCGTCATGGCCCCGCTGATGGACCTGCTCCGGTCTCTAGGCTTGCCTGTGCTGCTTCACTGCTCCGAGCCAGTGGGACATATCTACCCCGGCAAAGGCCGGACTGTTCCCGATAAGGTTTGGCGGCTCATCGAGAACTTCCCCGATAACACCATCATCTGCGCCCATTGGGGCGGCGGCCTGCCCTTCTACGCATTGATGCCGGAAGTGGGCGCGGCGCTCGACAACGTGTATTTCGATTCCGCCGCCTCGCCCTTCCTGTATCGCCCCGCCGTCTATCAGGCCGTGGCCGGCCTGGTGGGGGCGGAGCGCATACTGTTCGCGTCCGATTACCCGCTCATGCCCTATTCCCGGTCTCTGTCGGAAGCTGCCGGCGAGAAGCTGGATGAATGCCAGCGCCGCAGCATACTCGGAGAGAACGCCGCCCGGCTGCTGGGACTGTAGGCGGAGGCCACGGAATGCAGCAGAAAGACGTTCCTGAAGGAATGCGGACTTTGCCTGACCTGCTGGAACCGGGACTGACGCTGGTTTTCGTCGGCCTGAACCCCTCGGAATACTCGGCGAAAGAGGGCCGATACTTCGCCAACCCGCGCAACCGTTTCTGGGAAGCATTCAGCCGCTCGGCCCTGCTGCCTCCGGCGCTGGGCCGGCCCTGCTCGCCCTGCGATGACGCCGCGCTTCTTGCCCACGGCATCGGCTTCACCGACGTGGTCAAGCGCCCTACGCCCCAGGGCAGCGGCCTCAGGGCCGCAGACTACCGGCGGTGGGCGCCCGTGCTGCGGAACAAGCTGCTGCAATACGGGCCGCGAATGGTCTGTTTCCACGGCCTGATGGCCTATAGAGCATACCTGCGGTACGCCGAAGGGGAGAACACAGCCCCGGAACTGGGCATTCAGCCCCGCGCCATTGGGGGGTCTTCCGTCTTTGTGGTTCCCAATCCCAGCCCGGCCAACGCCCGCTATTCCGCCGGAGAGCTGACGGCGTGGTACGATGAGCTGGCCGAAACGCTGGAAAGACTGATATACCGGAGCGCAATCTGACCCAAGGCGCCATATAACGCATCGAATTCTGGAGCTGCCCATGGCAACCCCATCAATTCCGCTCGCCATCATTTACGATTTTGACGGAACCCTCGCTCCCGGCAATATGCAGGAACGCCAGTTCATTCCAGACGTAGGAATGACCGCGAAAGAGTTCTGGGGAGAAGTGGACGCGATTTCCGAGAAGAATCAGGCAGACAAGATACTCATGTATATGTACCTGATGCTGGAAAAGGCGCGAAACAAAGTATCGGTTCGTCGTCAGGATTTCAGATCCCTCAGCAGCGGCATCGAGTTCTTCCCGGGGGTTGAACGCTGGTTTGGCCGCATGAATGGATATGGAAGAGAAAGGGGAGTGTCCGTTGAACACTATCTGATCTCGTCGGGAAATTCCGAAATTATCGAAGGCACGAGTATCGCGGAATCGTTCAGGCGTATTTACGCATCCAAGTTTCTCTTTGACGCAAACGACGTTGCCGTCTGGCCGGCCCTGGCAATAAATTTCACTACCAAGACTCAATATCTGTTCCGGATCAACAAGGGGGCGCACGACCTGAACGACGACTCGAAAATCAATGAGTACGTGGCGCAGGGAGACCGCCCCGTTCCCTTTGAGAATATGGTGTACATCGGCGACGGCCAGACAGACGTGCCTTGTTTTCGCCTGGTTAAAGACCTGGGCGGCCTGTCCATAGCAGTGTATGCCGAGGAGAAACGCAAGTTCGCGGAGAAATACCACAAGGAAGGCCGCGTGAACTGTGTCGCTCCCGCGGTTTACACCGAAAACAGCAAGCTGGACAATGCTGTCAAGTCGTACATGACCCTTGTGGCTGCCCGCCACCACCACAAGAATGCGCTTCAGTCCGGTTCATAAGCCCATGACCACGGAAGGCGGCATCGTCCGGGTGTTTGTGGCCGTCGGCCTATCCCATGAGGCCCGCGGGCAGCTTGTCTGCGCAGTGGAGCGTATCCGGGCCGAGGTTCCGCAGGGAATCCAGTGGGCCAACCCCGGCGGAATGCACCTGACCCTTAAATTCCTCGGAGACATTCCCGCATCAGGCGTGAGACCTCTTGTGGATTGCCTGGGGCCGGTGGCCGCAAGTCAACAGCCCTTTTCGCTGGAGCTTGCCGGGCTGGGAATGTTCCCCAACCGCCGCCTGCCCAGAGTGCTGTGGGCGGGAGTGACTGGCGACCTTGAGTCGCTGGCCCGATTGCAGCAGGCGGCGGAAGGGGCTATCACCGCCCTGGGGTACCCGCCCGAGCAGCGGCCGTTCCGCCCTCATATCACCCTGGGCCGCCCCCGCCGCTCGCTTTCCGACGCCCAGCGAGGGCGCATCGGCGAGGCGGTTTCAGCTCTGGCCCCGCCATACCCCGCGCGCTGGGAAGTGGATTCGGTGGAAGCGATGCAGAGCGAACTGCACCCCTCCGGCGCCCGTTACATCGTCTTGGGCTCGGCGCCGCTGAGTATGGCGTGAAAGGCTCTTATGCAGACTGTGACGGTGAGCCTAGAACCGGAGGCTCCCTTCGACTTTGAGCTTACCTCCGGATACCACACCTACTTCCAGTCCCGCAGCGGCGCCGACAACCTGGACGGAGGCGTCTACCGACGGCTGCTGGACCTGGACGGGCGACTGGCGCTGGCCGCCGTGCGCTCCGCAGGCAGCGTTGACTCGCCGTCTCTGACGCTGGAATTGCGCGGCGATGCCCTCACGGACGGCGACGCGAAGCTCGCCGGGACACAGGTGAGCTGGCTGCTGGGCGCTGAACAGGAGCTTGCCCCTTTCTATACTCTTGCCGGGCGGGACCCGGCTATGTCGGGGCTGGCGCAACGGCTGCGCGGACTGCATCTGCCCCGCACCGCCACGCTGTTCGAAGCGTTGACACTGGCTATCCTGGGACAGCAGATTTCCGCCAGCGTGGCGCGAATGATGCGGCGGCTGCTCATCGAGCGGTTCGGAGCCAGCGCGGAGTTCGACGGAGTGACCTATTACTCATTCCCGCGTCCTGAGGCGATCCTGTCATCGTCTCATGGGGAACTGCGCACCCTGAAGCTGACTCAACGAAAGGCGGAATATGTGTACAGCGCAGCGGCAGCAGCAATGGAGCCGGGCTGGGCAGAGCTGTGGCAGCTTCCCGGCGATGAGGTCGTCCGTCGGCTGACCGCGTTGCGGGGAGTGGGGAACTGGACGGCGCAATGGGCGCTTGTCCGGGGGCTGGCCCGCCCCGATGCGCTGCCCCTGGGAGACCTGGCGCTGCGTCGCTGCGTTTCGCGTCTGCTCTGCGGCGGCGAAACTGTGAGCGACGCCGAGGTCGAGCGGTTGGCCGAGCTGTGGCGTCCATGGCGCAGCTACGCCACCGTTTACCTGTTCGCCGCCATGCGCTCCGGTATGGCGTAGATTCGGAGACCTCCTGCTGATCTCCGGCGCTCTAGCGAGCGAACATCTTCATCAGATTGGCGGGGTTGCGGGAGCGGGACATTTGGCGCATCAGCTTCTGAGTCTGCTTGAACTGATTGAGTAGCTGATTGATGTCCTGGGGAGTGGTGCCGCTGCCTCTGGATATGCGCCGCCGCCGGCTGCCGTTGATGATCTCGGGACGCTGCCTCTCTTCGGGCGTCATTGAGTGGATGATGGCTTCGATGCGCCGCATCCTGGTCTCGTCCAGGTCGCCGGACATCATCTTGCGGGCGGAGTTTCCCATGCCTGGGATCATGTCGATTATCTGGTCCAGGGATCCCATTTTCTTGAAGTTCTGAAGCTGCTCCAGGAAATCGTTGAGGTCGAAGCTGGCCTGGCGGAGCTTGCGCTCCAGTTCCTTCGCCTTCTGCTCGTCGACGGTCTCCTGCGCGCGCTCGATCAGTGTCAGCACATCGCCCATGGCCAGAATGCGAGACGCCAGGCGGTCGGGGTGGAACACTTCCAGCCCGTCCGGGCGCTCGCCTACGCCCATGTACTTGATGGGGACGCCGGTGACGCTGGTGATGGAAAGGGCCGCGCCGCCGCGGGCGTCGCCGTCCATCTTGCTCATGATCAGCCCGGTCAGCCCCACGCGCTGGTGGAAGCCCTCGGCGGTGTTCACCGCGTCCTGTCCCGTCATGGCATCGACCACCAGCAGCGTCTCGTGGGGGTTGACGGCTTTGCGTATTTCCTCCAGCTCCGCCATCAGCTCGGCGTCGATCTGAAGGCGTCCCCCGGTGTCGATGATGGCCCAGTTGACGGCGAGTTCGGCGGCCCGCGCCAGGCCGTTTCTCGCCACCCGGACGGCGTTGGACGATTTAGGATCTTCCGAGTAGACGGGGATGTCCAGTTGCCGGCCCAGAGTCTCCAGTTGCTGGATGGCCGCGGGGCGTCGCAGGTCGGCGGCGATGAGCAGGGAGCGATGCCCATGCTTGCGCTGCTCCAGGGCGATTTTGGCTGCCGTGGTGGTTTTGCCAGACCCCTGCAACCCCACCAGCATCAAGGTCGAAACCGCCTGGCTGGACAGGGTGATGCCTGTTCGCCCTGCGCCTGCCTGTCCGCCTCCCATCAGTTCGGTCAATTCATCGTGGACGATCTTGACTACCTGCTGCCCGGGCGTCAGGCTTTCCAGCACCTCAGCGCCCTGCGCCCGTTCCTTGATGCGGGCCACGAAATCGCGGGCCACACGAAAGTTAACGTCGGCCTCCAGCAAAGAGCGCCGCACCATCGACAGCGCCTGGTCAATATCCTTGTCGGTTAGCCGTCCCTTGCTGTTCAGCCGGTTGAATATACCGGTCAGCCGTTCTGTCAGGTTCTCAAACATCTCGTCATCCGCCCGCGCCGTCTCGTCCGTAAGGGTACGGATAATAATTATACCCCTTCCGACGCTGCCTCTGCCGACAGGGCTGGAATCCGGATTTCCGCGTCGTCTGCGCCGCCTTCGCCGGGCTGTTAAACTACCCCTATGCGAAGCGCCATACATATACGGCGGGCCACGCCTGCCGACGCAGGATTCATCGTAGATTCCAACATGGCCATGGCCTGGGAGACCGAAGTAATGGAACTGGCCGAAGATGCGGTGCGGCAGGGCGTAGCCGCAGCGCTGGCCGATGAATCCCTGGGCTTCTATGCCGTGGCCGAGGTTGATGGGCAGCTTGCTGGCCAACTGATGGTCACCTTCGAGTGGAGCGACTGGCGCAACGGGCTGTTCTGGTGGATACAGAGCGTTTACGTGCGTCCTGAGTTCCGCCGGCGCGGAGTGTACCGCGCGCTGCATCGCCACGTTGCGGACGCGGCCCGGGCGGCGGGCGGCGTCTGCGGGCTGCGACTCTACGTTGAGCGGGAAAACACCGTTGCCCGGCAGGTGTACGAATCGCTGGATATGCGCCGTACCCGCTATCGGATGTACGAAGTCGAATTTTAAGGTTCAGCTCGCCGACGGGGACCCCGGGATGCGAGGCTGTAACGAGAGGGATGTTATGCTGCCTGAAAACGTGCGGGAGTTCTGCGTCAACAACCACCAGGGCGTGCTGACTGCTTTCCGGCGCAGCGGCGCGGCGCAAATGAGCATCGTTACCTGCGGCGCCTACGCAGACGGGGTGGCGTTCACCACCACTGAAGACCGCGCCAAGCTGCACAATCTGCGCCATAATCCCAACTGCTCGCTGCTGGTCTCGGCCGATGAGTGGCGTCCCTTCGTGGTGCTGGAAGGCCGGGCCCGCATCCTGTCCCCCGGCGGCGCCGATGCCGAGGATCTGCGAATGGCCCTTCGTGATGTCTACCGCGCCGCCGCCGGCGAGGAACACTCCAATTGGGATGAGTACGACGCCGCCATGGTGGCCGACCGTCGTTCCGCCGTTATCGTAGTCCCCACGCACATCTACGGTACTGCCCTGTAAATCATCAGGCCCGGCAAGGATCAGGCCCGATCCGCCTGGCCTGTAAGCAACTAAACCTGGCAGTCGGGGCAGTACCACGTTGTGCGGGCGCGGATGCGGGTGAACTGCATTTCTCCGCCGCAATTGGGGCAGGGGGAGAGGGCGTCGCGGGGGTGGCTCCAGGCGTCCATCGGCTCTGGCGGGTTGGGCCAGAGCAGGCCGCGGGCGCGGTCGTACACCGCGAAGCCCGCCTGGATGCAGGCGATGATGCTTTCCCTCAGCCGGGCCACTTCGTCTGCCGACAGTTCCGACGCCGGGCGGCCGGGCCGGATGCCGGAAAGGAACAGTGCTTCGTCGGCATAGATGTTCCCTATCCCGGCGGCGATGGACTGCTCCAGAAGCAGCGCTTTTACCGGCGCGCTGCGTCCCGATAATGAGGCCGACAGCCACTCCGTGGTGAACTCGCCGCCCAGCGGCTCCGGCCCCAGAGGAGGCAGGATTTCCTCCACGTCGCCGGCCAGCCACAGCTTGCCGAACTTGCGTCCGTCCACAAAGCGCAGCTCCCGCCCGTCGTCCAGCTTGAAGGTGTGGCGGGTCATCGCGTGGGGAGGTTCTTCGCGGGGCTGTACCACCAGGTTGCCGGTCATGCCGAGGTGGGCGACGAGGGTGGCGCCGGGCTGTCCGGTCAGGGGGAAGAGCAGATACTTGGCGCGCCGCCCCACATCTTCAACGGTGCGCCCGGCCAGCGACGCGGCGAATTCCTCCGCCGATGGATGTTTGACCGTATTGGCCCAGCCGATGTCGGCGCGGATTATCGTGCGCCCGGGCAGGCCGGAGTGCCGCAGGCTGCGCCGCACGCTCTCGACCTCGGGAAGCTCCGGCATAGCGTCTAGGGCCGGACGCGACGCACGGCGAGGGTGATTTCCCGCCCCTCGATTCTGGCGGTCTCGGACCTGGCGCCCTCTGGCGCCGCACCGGGCTCCAGCAGGTCGCTGAGCGTCTCCTCGCGTATGTAGGAGGAGAAGCCGCCGCGCATAACCTCCGCCAGTTCGTCCGGGCCCTCGTACCACGTCTCGATATGGTCGGTAACCTCGAAGTTGGCGCCGCGGCGCAGGCCCTGAATGCGATGCACCAGCTCCCGAGCCAGCCCTTCCTCGGCAAGTTCCGGCGTTATCTCGCCGTCGACCGCCACCAGGTAGCCCGCTTCCAGCGATGCCGTGTAGCGGCCAACGGACACAACGGCCTCTGGCGAGCCGCCCGCCTGCTCCTGGGCCTGGCGGAACAGGGGCGAGTCGTCGTCCAGCAGCTCCAGGTCCTTGACGTTCAGCTCATCGAGAATCTGCGGACGCACCTGGGCAAGGTATGCCCGCTCCGATGCGGTGCGGGGCCGAACCGCGGCCGACGCCAGAGGCTGGCGTACCTTGAGGCCGGAACTGGAGCGGGCGGCGCGGCCCATGCTGGAGACTCGCATCGCCAGCCGCGTCGCCTCCATCAGATCGTCGTCCACCAGCGTCTCATCAGCCTCGGGAAAGTCGGCCAGGTGAACGCTGTCCGGCGCGTCGGGGTCAACCGAGCAAACGAGATTCTGATATATCTCCTCAGAAATGAAGGGGGCCAGCGGAGCCATCAGCTTGGCTACGGTTACCAGGCAGGTATGCAGCGTTACGTAGCCCGAGAGCTTGTCTGCGTCTCCCTCTTCGCTTCTCCAGAACCGGCGGCGGCTGCGGCGGACGTACCAGTTGGACAGCCGGTCGATGAATTCCTGGATGCGCCGCCCCGCGTTGGTTGGGTCGTAGTTCTCCATGCAGCGATCCACTTCGGCCGCCAGTTCATTAAGCTCCGACAGCACCCAGCGGTCAAGCTCGTTCTCCGGCTTCCAGCCGGCGGGCTTCTGCGATGGGTCGAACCTGTCTATCGCCGCGTAGCCGGTGAAGAAGGAGTAGATGTTCCAAAGCGTCAGCAGCACCTGCCGCAGCGTCTGGTTGACCAGCCGCGACGAGAAGCGCCTGGCCTCGCCAGGCTGCGACGCGGTGAACAGATACCAGCGCAAGGCGTCGGCCCCGTGCTCGTCCAGCAGCGGCAGCGGCTCCACCACGTTGCCCACCCGCTTGCTCATCTTGCGCCCGCGCTCGTCCAGGATCAGGCCGAGGCAGATGACGTTCCTGTAGGACGGCCCGCCCTTGATCAGAGTAGAGAGCGCGTGCAGGCTGTAGAACCAGCCGCGAGTCTGGTCAACGGCCTCGCAGATGTAATCGGCGGGGAACAGGCCGGTTTTCTCCATATCGGAGTTCTCGAAGGGATAGTGGGACTGGGCGAAGGGCATCGCTCCGGAGTCGAACCAGCAGTCCATGACCTCCGGGATGCGCGACATTGTGCCGCTGCACCGGTCGCAGGGGAAGGCGATTCCGTCGACGTAGGGGCGGTGCAAGTCCAGGTCGTCCACAACACCCGCGTCGGGTCCCAGGCGCTCCTTCAGTTCCCCGCGCCCGCCGATGCAGACCCGGCTGCCGCATCTGCCGCATTGCCAGATGGGGATAGGCGTTCCCCAGTACCGCTCGCGGGAGATGGCCCAGTCTACGTTGTTGCGCAGCCACTCGCCGAAGCGGCCTTCCCTGATGTGGTCGGGATACCAGTTGATGCGTCTGTTGCCTTCGACCAGGTCGTCCTTCAGCGCCGAAGTGCGGATGTACCATGAGCTCTTGGCGTAGTAGAGCAGCGGCGTGTCGCAGCGCCAGCAGAAAGGGTAGGTGTGGCGGTAGATGTCGCGATGATGCAGCAGCCCCCGATCCTTCAGGTCGTCCATGATTTCCGGGTCGGCGTCCTTAACGAACCTGCCTGCGAAGGGGTATCCGCCAGTAATGACGCCTTGCAGATCCACCGGCTGCACGAAGCTCAGCCCCTTCTCGAAGCCCAGCCCCAGGTCTTCGTCGCCGAAGGCGGGCGCGATGTGAACGATGCCGGTGCCGTCTTCCATAGAGACGAAGTCGGCGGCTACCACTTCAGGCGTTAATCCCAAACCCGGCTCAGTCAAACCCGGCTCGGGATTAACCGCCACCAGCGAATCTGCTTCAAGGCGGCTTACCTGGGCGCCATACATTTCCGGCGGGTAGAGCGGGAAATAGGCAAGGCCCACCAGCTCGCTGCCCGGCAGCGTTCTGATAACGGTATGCTCCTGCCGTATGTTGTCTTCCAGCAGTGCGGTTGCCAGCGCCAGCCGCTCTCTGCCGCTGCCGCCTTCCAGTTCGACAATGGAATACTCTGCTTCGGGGTCCACGGCCAGAGCGGTGTTGCCGGGAAGCGTCCAGGGCGTCGTGGTCCATGCCAGCAGGTACGCCGGCGTTTCGCCCGCGTTCAGCGCGTCGGGGACGGGTCTGGAGCTGCCCTCCGGCTTGATCCGGAACTTAACGAACGCCGATGGATCGGGCGTGTCTTCCTGGTAGCCCAGAGCCAGTTCGTGGGAGCTGAGGCTGGTTACGCAGCGGGGGCAGTGGGGAGTGCCGCGCATACCCTGATAGAGCAGGCCCTTGTCCCACAGTGTCTTGAGAATCCACCAGCCCGACTCTATGTAATCGTTTTCCAAGGTAACGTATGGGTCGTCCATGTCCACCCAGAAGCCGATGCGGTCGGTCATTTCCTCCCATTCGCGAACGTAGCGGAAAACGCTCTCGCGGCATTTCCGGTTAAACTCTCCGATGCCGTATTCCTCGATGTCGCGCTTGCTGGTCAGGCCCAGCTCCTGTTCGACGCCCAGTTCCACGGGCAGGCCGTGGGTGTCCCAGCCGCCCTTGCGGAGCACCTGGCAGCCCTTCATCGTCCGGTAGCGGCAGATGACGTCCTTGAAGATGCGGGCCAGCACGTGATGGATGCCCGGGCTGCCGTTGGCGGTGGGGGGCCCGTCGTAGAGCATGAAGCGCGGCGCGCCTTCCCGCTCCGTACTGGCGCGGCGGAATACATCGCGCTCTTCCCAGCGCTTCAGGATGCGGGCGTCCAGTTCGGGAAAGCTGACACGGCTGGAAACAGGGCTGAACATCGGCAATGACCATCAGGGTGAGGTAAAGGTTGAGCGATGGAGTAATTATAGCGCAGGCAAGCCGGAGCGCAATTGAGAGCAATCTCTTCGCGCGCTGATACGCTGTATGCTCCGGACTACGGCCTCTGCGCTGCCGCCTTCGGCGTGCACAGGCCCCACATGGTGCGGGCTTTGGCCTTTACCCTGCGCCAACGCGCATGGGGGCGGCAGTACTCCGGCGGAGATTTTCTTTGCGCAAACGGACCTACGCCAACGCGCATGGGGGCGGCAGCGTAGCGCCCGCCCGCCCGCCGCGCTACAATGTTCACCTGGACTGGGTTTATCTTGATCGGGGCGCTGGTGCGGCAGCATTCGCCGCTGCAACAGATCAGATTCAGGAGGTGCTATGCCCACCATCTTGGAAGAGTATATTGCCAGGCATCCGGGTTCGGCCCAGCGTTACCGGGAGAGCGTTAACATCTTCCCGGGCGGCGTAACCCATGATACCCGCTACGCCACGCCCTTTCCCCTGTTTATGACCCACGGCGAAGGCCCCCGGAAGTGGGATGTGGACGGGAACGAATACGTGGACTACGTGTCTGGACATGGCGCCCTTCTGCTGGGCCACTCGCACCCTGCCATCGCCGAGGCCGTGTCTCGCCAGATTCTGCGAGGCACTCACCTGGGCGCATCGACCGACGAGGAGTTGCGCTGGGCCAGGGCAATCAAGGCTCTGATGCCGTCCATCGAGAAGGTGCGCTTCCACAGCTCCGGCACCGAGGCCACCCTGATGGCGATGCGGCTGGCCCGCGCATACACGGGCAAAGACAAGGTTATCAAGCTGCAGGACCACTTCCACGGCTGGCATGACTACGCGATGGCCGGCTCTGACCGGTCGGCGCCCGGCATTCCGGACGCCAGTATGGGGACGATGGTGGTGGCGCCCGCCGGCGACCTGGCGGCAGTTGAGGATATGCTGTCTTCAGACGATGACATCGCCGCCCTGATTCTGGAGCCTACCGGCGCTCACTACGGCCAGTTTCCTTACGATACCCCCGTCTACCTCAAGGGGCTGAGGGAACTGACGGCGCAGCACGAAGCGATACTGATTTTCGATGAGGTTGTGACCGGATTCCGGGCATCGCCCGGCGGCGCGCAGGTGCGCTATGGCATCTCGCCCGACCTGACCACCATGGCGAAGATTGTGGCCGGCGGGCTGCCCGGCGGTGCGGTGGGCGGCAAGGCAGACATCATAGATATGATTGCGCACCGGGGAGATCCGGAATGGGATAACTCCCATCGCGTGTATCATCCCGGAACCTTCAACGCCAACCCGCTGTCGGCCGCGGCCGGGGCCACGGCCCTGGAGATGATTGCCAACCAGCCCATCAACCAGAATGCCGATGCTATGGCGGCGCGGTTGAAGGCGGGCCTCAACGAGGCCCTGGGCCGGCTGGAAATCCCCGGGCACGCCCACGGCATTGCATCGATGATTCACGTGGTTCTGGCCGATTGCGACTGCGACCGCGACCTCTGCTCCATGCCCCATTCCCGGATTGCCAGCGTAACAGCCTCGCCTGCGGTAACGGCCATGAAGCGCGGCCTTCAGAACAGAGGAGTGGACATAATGGGCCGCGATGCCTTCCTGGTGTCTGCCGCTCACGGCGAGTCTGAAATCGATCAGACTATCGAGACCTTCGCCGAAACCATGGCGGCGGTACGGGCAGAGGGCCTGATCTAGCGCCCCGGGAACGACCATCTGCTAAAATCCTTCCTGTTAGGATCCTTCGGGCGCCTGCCGGCGTTTTACTGAAACAGGAACTGTAAGGAGTATCCCCGATGCCTTCGTTTATGGACAAGCTTACGGTAAACGGCTCCGAGATGGATATGTATGCCGCGGTTCCCGCCGGCGGCGCGGCGCCCTATCCCGCGGTAGTCATCGCTTTCCACGTCGGCGGGCTGGACGAGTTCGATAAGGTCATGGCAGACCGCCTGGCCGAAGCTGGCTACGTCGCCGTGGTGCCAGACCTTTTCCATCGCTACACAGATGAGCAGCTCAACGGCCCGCGTCTGGAGCGGCTGAACTACCTTAACGACCCGGACATCATCGCCGATATGAACGCAGCGGTGGACTTCCTGGCGGCCGATTCCCACGTGGACAGCGACCGCATCGGCGTTACGGGTTTCTGCATGGGCGGGCGCGTTGCGTGGATGATGGCTGCGTCCAACCCCGTGTTCAAGGCTGCGGCGCCCTTCTACGGCGGCAACATCATGGGCATCTGGGGCAACGGGACGCAGACCCCCTTCGATATGACCGCCAACATCAACTGCCCGTTGCTGTTCCACTTCGGCTCCATTGACGTCAACCCGTCGCTGGATGACCGCGACAAGCTGGAAGAGGAGCTGACGCGGCTGGGGAAGTCTTTCGAGTTTCACACTTATGAGGGCGCCAACCACGCCTTTATGGACTTCAACAACCCGGACAGGCATCACCCGGAAGCGGCGGCTGCTGCCTGGCCTCGCACTATCGAGTTCTTCGACAAGCACCTGAAGGCTGCGACGGCCGTCGCGTAGTCTTCACCTCACAGATTTCGCCGGGAACAGGCAGATCAGCGGGGCGCGTCCACAACGCAGGGATTCTCACGCGCAGAAGAAAGCTGCCGTCAACGCGCCGCTGGGCCGGGCCGGCAGGCGCTATGCTCATACATTATGCCACTCTTGCCTTCGAGCTGCCGAAGGGGGATCACTCTCAGGGAATCATCCGCCGGAGGGGGAACTATGCCCGCATCACTGCAGCGGCTTGCCGTCGGCGACGCTGAAATGTCTGCCTATTTGAGCGCGCCGGAAGGGGAAGGCCCCTTCCCGGCCATGATAGTTATTCACCACGCCCCCGGCGTAGACCGGTTCGTGCAGGAGATTGCCGACAATCTGGCCGGGGAAGGATACGCGGCCATTGCGCCCGACCTGTTCCACCGCATCACCGACGAGATGGTGGAGCAGACCGGGCGCAGTAAACGCGACCAGCTCATCGACCCGGACATCGTCGCCGACGTGAACGCCGCGGTGGACTTTCTGCTTTCCCATGAGGCGGTCGAGAGCGAACGGCTGGGAATCACCGGCTTCTGCATGGGCGGGCGCGTGGCATGGCTGGCGGCTTGCGCCAACCCGTGCTTCAAGGCCGCCGTGCCTTTCTATGGCGGCAACATCATGGCGCCGTGGGGCGCGGGGACAGCCTCGCCTTTCGAACTGGCCGACGGTATCAACTGTCCGATGCTGTTCCACTTCGGGGAGATCGACGGCAACCCGTCGCAGGACGATATGCGCAAGCTCGACAGCGAGCTGACGCGATTGGGCAAAGAACATCGCTTCTACTCTTATCCCAACGCAGACCACGCCTTTATGAACCGCTACATGCCCCAGCGTTATCACCGGGTGTCGGCGGAACTGGCCTGGGCGCGAACCCGCGAGTTCCTCGCCGAGCGGTTGCAGCCGACGCCCGTCAGACAGGGCTATGGCTCTTGACAGTCCCCGTCTTTCTCATCGGCAGGACGCGCGCTTTCCCCGCAGAACCAGAAGCGACAGCCAGGAGGTTTTGATGACAGCCAGCCGTTCCTATGCCGGCCAGTCGGCTGCGCCCGAATTCCCCGATGCCCTGGAATGGGTCAATACCGATCGACCTCTGACTATGCAGGAGTTGAAAGGCAAGATTGTTATCCTCGACTTCTGGACCTACTGTTGAGTCAACTGTATGCATATTTTTCCGCAGTTGCGGAAACTGGAGCGTAAGTACGCCAGCGAGCTGGTGGTGATAGGAGTTCACTCGGCCAAGTTCCCTACCGAGAAGGAGACGGACAGCCTGATTGCGGCAGTGCGCCGCTGCGAGCTGGAGCATCCGGTAATCAACGACGCCGAATTCCGCGTCTGGCAGCAGTATTCCTGCCGGGCCTGGCCCACGCTGATGTTCATTGATCCCCGGGGCAACGTCATCGGCAAGCACGAGGGCGAGCTGACCTTCGAGCAGTTCGACCAGTTGCTCTCCGGCATGGTGGCGGAATTCGACGAGCTGGGCATCATGCAGCGCTCGCCCTTGCCCACAACCCCGCCGCGAGCCCCAGAGAGCGCCCTGAGCTTCCCCGGCAAGGCGTTTGCCGACGCGGCGGGCGGGCGCCTCTTCATCGCCGACACCAACCACAACCGCGTCATCGTATCGTCCTTCGATGGCGACGTGCGTCAGGTAATCGGCTGCGGCGATGAAGCTCTGGTTGATGGCCCACTGACGCAGGCGGCTTTCAATCACCCTCAGGGCATGGTCGTTGACGGCGAAGTTCTGTATGTGGCGGACACCGAGAACCACGCAATACGCCGCGTTGACCTGAAGGCGGGGTGGGTCGAGACCATCGCCGGCACCGGCGAACAGGGCTACGACCGCACCGGAGGCCGCCCCGGACGCTCTGCCAGCCTCAGTTCGCCGTGGGATGTAGCGCTGCATGATGGCGTGATTTACATCGCCATGGCCGGCATACATCAGCTATGGTCGCTGAATCTGGAGACGGGCATTGTGGGCCCCTATGCCGGCAGCGGACGGGAAGCCATCACCGACGGCCCTCTGGCGACATCGGCTCTGGCTCAGCCCAGCGGCATCACGCACAATGGAGAGCGCCTGTTCTTCGCCGACAGCGAGACCAGCTCCATCCGCAGTTGCGATCTTGCCCCCGGCGGCTCGGTGCGCACGCTCATCGGCCTGGGCCTGTTCGAGTTCGGAGACGTGGACGGCGACGATTTTCGCGTGCGAATGCAGCACCCCATCGGCATTACGCATCACGATGGCGCGCTGTATGTCGCCGACACCTATAACCACAAGATCAAGCGGGTGCTGCCGCGAACCAGATCCGCCTTCACGGTGGCGGGAACAGGCTCGCCGGGGCATGTGGACGGCCCGTTTGCTCAGGCCAGGTTCTCGGAACCCGGCGGCCTCAGCATCGCCAACGGCGCAATCTACATTGCCGATACCAACAATCATGCCATCCGGGTCGCCAGCATGGAGGCCGAAGAGGTGGCGACGCTGGAGCTTGCCGGGCTGGAATAACCGGGCTGGAATAACCGGGCTGCCGCGGGAGGAAGGTAGAGGAATCTTAATCGCGCCCATGGGGAGGGCTGTTTTGTCGGCCCTCCCCATGGGTCTTTCTGAATATCGTTCAAGATGATGTCCGCTTGCCGCGAAAGCGGAATGAGGGTATAAAGGGGCTCCGGCTTTTGGCCGCCGGCAATCACGCGCTGGCGTCCGAGCCGCATACCGCCGCTACGGGCGGTTGATGACCATGATGCGATCGCGGCGGGTGAGGTCCTGCTCGGCGGCGATTTCTGCATCGGGGAAGCGCTGAAGGGCGATGGATTCGGCTGCCGGGAACTGCTCCGGGTCCAGCTCCAGCAGGATGACGCCGGGGCTGTTCAGCTTCGACGGGGCCTGGGCCAGCATACGTCGCACCAGGTCCAGCCCGTCGGGACCTCCGTCCAGGGCAAGGTCCGGTTCCTGCTGCACCTCCGGCTGGAGCGTGGGTATGCGCCCGGTAGGGATGTACGGGAGGTTGGCGACAATCAGGTCCACAGGTTCCGGCAATGGCTCCAGCAGGTCTCCATGCCCCAAACGCACCCTGTCCTGGACAGAGTGCCCCCGGATGTTGAAGGCGGCCACGTCCAGGGCTGGCTCGGAAACATCCACTGCGTAGATGCGGGCCGCGGGGAGGTGGATGGCCAGGTTCACCGCAATGGCTCCGCTGCCGGTGCCGACGTCTGCGATGATCAGCTCCCGCGTTTCCATGCCCATCAGCGCCATGAACAGGGTGTGTTCGACGATGCCTTCCGTCTCGGGCCTGGGGATCAGCACATCGGGCGTCACCATTACGTTGATGCCGTAGAATTCCCGAAACCCCAGGATGTAGGGCAGCGGAATACGTTCGAGCCGCCGGGATACGATTCCGGCCAGGTCCTGGGCGGCGTTTCCCGGAACCTCCGACTCCTGCTCCGCAAAGATGTTCTGCCGGGTCATCCTCATAACCGTCATTACCATCACTTCGGCCTCAAGACGGGCGTCGGGGATGCCGGCGTCTTCCAGTGTCTGATGAGTCTCCCGGATGGTCTCGCGGATTACTGGCATACTGGTATGCGCCTGCCTCTTATCGTCTTGGCGATCAGGATTTGCCGGATCAGTTCTGGAGCAGCGTGAATATCTCGACGGCCGTGTTGCCGGCCGGATTGGCGAAGGTCTGGATGCGACCGCCAGCATACCGCCGGGTAAGGTCTTCCTGCAACGCGCGAGCCTCCGGGGCAGAGGGGTTGATAAACACAACGCAGCCGGGCGTCGGGCCGGGCAATTCCATGTCCATGTCTGAGGCGATGTCCTGGTGACTTACCATCCGGGGCAGAGGTTCTCTTGGGCTGAAAGCGGACAGCATTTTCGTTAGAACGCTCCCTTCGCCAACGACACGGCCCACGAAAACCGTGCCGCCGACATCGGCCCCGCACGATGAAGAACGAAACGCTCCCAACGCCACCGCTTCGGGGGCGTGCTGGAATATCGACGGCGTTGTGCGATGGAACTGCCACAGGTTGAGGATCAGAACTAATGCCAGCATCAGCGCGAATATGACCTGGGTTGCGTGACGGGCGAATGAGAAGCCGCGCCTTTCCGCCCGTGCCTGGATAATATCGCTAACCCGGCTGGCCATCGTTCCCGCCAGCAATACCATCGGCGGGACAACGAACATCATCCTGGTGACGGCTGTAAGAACGTAGGGAGACAAAACCCCGGTTATAAAGATAGCCACTCCAAACCATATCAGCAGCAGGCGCATGGACGGCTCCCGGATATGTCCCAGGGCGAATGCTATACCCAGGGTAGCCAGTACGGCGCTGACAGGGTCGAAGAGGGGGCCGTAGACATAGGAAAGGGCGGTGGAACTGTAATTGAAGGCAATCAGGTTGATCTCGATATTGCTCAGGATTCGGTCGCTGGTGTCGCCGCTCACCGCTTCTGAATATCCGCCGACCACCTGGCCGAACATTCGGGTGAACACTCCTTCCTGATCCACGACAAAAGTCGGCGCGACGGTGAGCGCGAATCCGAACGCCAGCGGCAACAGAGCCGGCAGCTTTCGCGGGCTGCCTGAGGCCAGCGCAAACAGGAGTATTATCGGCAGCATTGCCCGGCCTGCGTATAACGTGTAGAACCCCAGCCCCGCTACTATGCCCGCAGTGTAGAGCAGCAGTGGATTCTCCTTCCGCCAACCCAGGATGAACAGCGCCAGCGACCACACGGAGACCGGAAGGGGGGACAGGTTGTTGTATCCAGTGTGGGAAAAGGCAAAGATGTAATGGCAAAAGCAAAATAGAGCCGCCGAGATCACCGCGGCTTTCCGCCCGCCGAAGATGTGCCCCAGCAGATAGATCCCGGGGATGGTCAGAGCGGCGTTCAGCGTTTCGCTGAATGTCCAGCCCCAGTAATCTACGCCAAACACCCGCATTACGATTGCCTGGTAGAACGAGCTCATCACCGGATGCTTGCCGAAGACCCCTTCCTGGCTGAAAGGATGAGTTATGCCCTCTTCAGCTATGCGTTTGGCGTGTTCGTAGAAAGAGAATTCATCGCCGATGATAGAGTAGTACCAGTCTTCCAGGTCATAGATTATCAGCGCGATGAACAGCCCCATCAACGCAAGGACAATCAGAATGTCTTTGTAATGCTCCCTCAGCCAGGCGTTAGACGAGGCCGCGGCTGAAGTCATGCGGGGAAAAAGCGGAGAGGCGAAAGCCGCCAGAGCCACGATCCAGGGCAACAGCGTATAACCTGAAGCAGCCCCGGCTCCCAGGGGAATAAACAACGCCGCCAGAGCCAGCGCTCCGATGAGTATGCCGACGGCTGCCGTTGTCGAACGGAAGATGCCGGAAATGCGCATTCTGGTGAAGAACGGGGCAGGATAAGCAAACCCTTCTGCTGCTTGTCCTGTCCGTAGCCGCCAGGCCCCCAGAGCGAACAGCCCGGTTCCCAAAGCCAGCGCCAGCATGTAGCCGATAGGGGCCCTCTGGTTGTGCTCCACAGAAAAGGTCAAGCCCAATTGGGCCAGCACAACTGCCAGCGCGCCTGAAATCAGCAGCGGCGTTGACCGCTTCGACAGCATGGCCGTTATGGGAGAGCCCGCGATCCGACGCGGGAGAATGGCTAGATGCCGGAGAAAGTCCGGTGCTGCCGGTTTGGAGGAACGGACAGCATGGCTCGCGCTGTTGTCCGGGGCTTGATAATGAACATCGGTAGGAGGGGTAATTTCCGCAACGTCGGCAGCATCTTCCAGCGATGCGCTGCACTGGTTGCAGAAGCGGTTGGCCCCGGGGTTGGAGGCGCCGCAAGAAGGGCAAACAGCGACTTGAAGCAGTTGGACGCAGCCGCTACAGAAAATCGCCTGGGGAATGTTATGGAAGCCGCATGATGGGCAGACAATCATATAAAAGAGGCGATCCAGGTCGCCGGAAAGAGCCGGCTGGAGGATTTATCCGGCCATGGAACAACATCGAACAGTAACACAGCCAAAGCTTATATTCCCGCTTCGCTCAGCAGACGTTCTTCCTCCCACGACACCAGGCGGTTGATAATGTCGTCCCAGTATCCGTCCATCATGCGGGGGATACCGTGGAAGGTGGAACCACAGCGATGGTCGGTTACACGGTCTTGCGGGTAGTTGTAGGTACGGATTTTCTCGGCTCGTTCCGCCCCGCCCACCTGCGAGCGGCGCGCCTGGCTGATTTCCGCGTCGTGGCGCTCCTGCTCCGCCTCGAAAAGCCGGGCCCGCAGCATCGCCATTGCCCTTTGCTTGTTCTTGTACTGGGAACGCTCGTCCTGGCAGACAACCGTTACGCCGGTCGGTTCGTGGACAATTCGGACCGCGGTGGCGACCTTGTTAACGTTCTGGCCGCCATGTCCGCCGGCGTGGAAGATGTCTATCCGCAGGTCATCGGGGTTGACTTTCACTTCCACCTCGTCGGCCTCGGGCAGAACGGCGACAGTGGCGGTAGATGTGTGAATGCGCCCCTGCGCCTCGGTATCCGGCACTCTCTGGACGCGATGCACGCCGCTCTCGTATTTGAGGCGGCTGTAGGCTCCCTTTCCCTGCACCTCGAACACTATCTTGTTATAGCCGCCCACGTCGCTGGGGTTGGAATCCATCACGTCCACTTCCCAGCCGCGATTCTGGGCGTAGCGGCTGTAAGCTCGATAAAGGTCGCGGGCGAACAGCCCGGCCTCGTCGCCGCCGGCGCCCGCCCGGATCTCGATGATGACATCCCGCTGATCGTTGGGGTCTTTGGGAAGAAGGGCGGTCCTCATGGCGGCTGACACCTCTTCCAGCCGCAGATTATTGGCTTCCAGCTCATCCCGGGCCATTTGAACCAGGTCGGGTTCTGACTCTTCCTGGATCAGCGCTTCCAGATCTGCGAGTTCCTCCAGCAGTTGTCGGAACTCGCGGGAAATGCCTACCAGCTCTTCCATGGATGCCCGCTCCTTGGCCAGTTCCTGGAGGCGCTCGTAGTTGGCCGCCACATCCGGGTCGGCCATGGCCGACTCGATATCTTCGTAACGTCGGATGATGGGTTCCAGCTTGTCAATCATCGTGGTCATGGCCGCTCTTGCTCATTGATTTGGAAGCTAGTTGACCGCTCGCGATTCATGCTTGATTGCCGGTTTCGCTGCTCTCAAGTTTAGCGCAAAATGCCTTACTGTGTCTGGGTATCGCTCATCGGGCCGGCTTATCGCCCCAGTGCAGGCAGACTGTTCCGAACCCCAGTCGGCTGTATGAAACCTGTGTCAGCCCGGACTCCCGCATGATTTCGGCAAGTTCGCCTGCGTCGTAGAACCGGTCTACCGACTGCGGCAGATAGGTGTAGGCAGCCCGGTCGCCCGCCAGCAGTTTCCCCGCCAATGGGACAACCCCATGGAAATATACCCGGAACAGGCTGGCTTTGATTCCTGGCGCCATCGGCGACAGTTCAAGCAGAGCGACACGCCCTCCCGTTCTTACCACCCGTGTCATTTCGGCTATCGCCTTCCGCGCGTCGGGCATATTGCGCAGGCTGAAGCCCGCAGTGGCGCAGGCGAAAGTCCCCGAAGGGAAGGGAAGCGAGAGGGCATCGCCGCAGATGAAGTTTACCGTTCCGCTCTTCTGTTTCCCCTTCTTGCCCCGGGCGATAGAGATCATTTCGGGCAGCAGGTCTACGCCTACGGCATCGACGGCGCCGGGCAGACCGGCCAATGCGAAAGCCAGGTCTCCGGTTCCCGTGGAAACGTCCAGAGCCGGCCCCGGGAAGGGCTGCGACGCCAGCAGCGCCGTCTGCCGTTTCCAGCCCCGGTGCATCCCCAGGGTCATCACATCGTTCATCAGGTCGTATCGTCGGGCGATTCGGGAAAAGAGGCTGGCAACATAACGCTGCCTGGCGGGGCCGGTCAGCTCCGCCATAGCAGGCGCATCGGGCGCATCGTTTCCTCCCGTCCGTCCGTCCAGCGCACCTGCCCTTTGATGATAGAGAGTTCCATCAGTAAGCCTTATCACCGTACTGCATATCTTCCGGCAGCTCTTCGTCGATGCCCAGGGTCACCAGTACCTTGCCCACCACATATTTTACAACGTCGTCGATGCTCTGCGGGTTGAGGTAGAAGGCGGGGTCGGGAGGCAGAATCACGGCTCCCATACGGCTCAGGGTGAGCATGTTTTCAAGATGGATGCTGTGCAGCGGTGTCTCTCTTGGAACCAGAGTCAGCGGGCGGCGTTCCTTCAGGCATACGTCGGCGGCGCGCAGAAGCAGGTTGCCCGATATGCCGTTGGCCAGCGAGGCGATGCTGTTCATACTGGCGGGAACCAGCGCCATGCCCCTGGCGGGATAAGTGCCGCTGGCTATGGGGGCCCGCAGGTCGTTCACGGCGTAATGAACGAAGGCCGGATGTTCCTGCCACTCCGCCAGCGTTTCGCCGAAGGAGCGCCCCATCTCTTCCTGCCAGACCATGCGGGCCGCGTTGGAGCAGACCACCGCTGTGGACATGTCTCTGCGGAGGAGTTCGTCCACCATTGCCCGGGCCATCAGCGCGCCGCTGGAGCCGGTAATTCCGACCACGACGGGGCCGGTCATCAGAGCGCCACCGCCAGTATGGTGAACACGAGCAGCGATACGGAAATGACGCTGTTGTACTGGAATAAAGGCGAGCGCAGCTTCGACAGATCGTCGGCTTTGACCAGGCTGTTCTCCAGGGCCAGCAGGGCGACGGCGATGGCCCAGCCGATGAAGTAGTAGATTGCCAGGCCCATCCAGATGCCCAGCGCCAGCAGCGCGGCGGCGGCGGCGAAGTGCATCGCGCGCGTTGTCCACAGGGCCGCTCCGATGCCGAAGCGTCTGGCCAGGGAGTTGGTGCCATACTCCCGGTCAAAGTCGTAGTCGGCGCAGCCGTATACCGCGTCGAATCCCCCGGCCCACATTATCACTGCGAAAGTCAGAAGCATGGGTTCGGGGTCGAGCCGCCCGGTAACGGCGATCCAGGCCGCCGAGGGGGAAATAGCCAGAGCCAGGCCCAGGAAGAAATGGCAGGCCCATGTGATGTATTTGGTGAAGGAATAAAAGATCACGTATAGGGCCGCCGCCGGGGCGAGAATCAGCGTCAGCGTGTTGAGCTGCGACGCTGCGTAGAAGAATACCCCGGCTCCAACGATAGCCAGCGCGGCCACCTCCGACGGGCGCACCAGCCCTTGAGGAATATGGCGCCCCTGAGTGCGCGGATTGGCCGCGTCTTCCTTGCGGTGGACGAGCCGGTTAGCCGACATTCCAAGAGTTCGCACGCCGGTCAAGGCTACGGTTATCCAGATGAAATCATGCCAGCCTGGCCAGCCGCTTCCGCCGGTGTCCACCGAGGCCAGGATCATGCCGATATAGCAGAAGGGCAGGGCGTAGAGCGACTCCCAGATTCGCACCACCCCCAGGTAGCGGGGCAGTTTGAGCATCGGAGTCCGCAGGGCGCTGGCAGCCTGCATCGTGAATCCTGCCTCCCCAGGTTCAGGAGATGCCGTAGCTGGCCCACTTGCCATCGACCAGGGCCTTGATTTCGGGGCTCATCACTACGTCGGGAGGCCATTCCCCGGTGCGCCCGCCTTCCTGCGGCAGCTTGATGGTAGCGTCTAGCCCCACCTTGCTGCCGAACTTGGGCGTCGGCGAGGCGACGTCTAGGTCGTCTATCGGCCCGGTAGTGAACACGAAATCCTGCGCCGGATCCATGTTGCCGGTAACCCGCCAGGCGACTTCCGAGATGTTGCGCACGTCAACGAAATGGTCCACCACGATTATTCCCTTGACCAGGCTCATAAGCCCCAGGCCCCAGAGTCCGTGCATCACTTTGCGGGCCTGGCCGGGGTATTCCTTCCTGATCGACACGATGACCAGGTTGTGGAATATGCCTTCGGCAGGCATGTTGATGTCCATCACTTCGGGAAGGAGGGTTCTGATCACCGGCAGGAACATACGCTCGGTAACCTTTCCCATCCAGTAGTCTTCCGTAGGCGGACGCCCCACGATGGAGGCCGGGTAAACAGGGCGATTCCGGTGAGTTATGCAGGTTATATGGAACACCGGGTAGGGGTCGGGCATCGAATAATAACCCGTATGGTCTCCGAAGGGGCCTTCCATTCTCTGTTCGTCCAGCAGAACGTAGCCCTCCATCACTATCTCGGCCTCCGCGGGAACCATCAAGTCGCTGGTGCGCGCTTTGGCCAGGGCCACCCCTTCATCGCGCAGGAATCCTGCGACAATCATTTCATCCATGTCTGGGGGCAGCGGAGCGGAGCCGGACCAGATTGTGGCGGGGTCGCCCCCCAGCGCTACCGCGACGTCCAGGCGATCCAGCCCTAGCTGCCGGCCTATGCGCTCGTGGTGCGCGCCCACCTTGTGCGTCTGCCAGTGCATCCCGGTGGTGCGCCGGTCGAACACCTGCATCCGGTAAATGCCGTAATTCTGCACGCCGGTTTCCGGATCGCGCGTAATGACCAGCGGCAGGGTAATGTATGGGCCGCCGTCCATTGGCCAGCACTGCAGGATGGGGAACCTGAACAGGTCTACGTCTTCGCCTTGAAGAACAACGCCCTGGCAGGGGGGGCTGGTGACCGTCCGCGGGCGATAAGAAGCGAGATTGACCAGTTGCCCCAGCGTTCGCAGCTTGTTGCCCAAACCCTGCGGCGGCCCTTGGGCCAGGTTGAGAATCCCTTGCACCCGCTCGGCCACTTCGTCCAGGCTTTCCACTCCCAGGGCCCATGCCATGCGCCTGTCAGAGCTGAAGAGATTGACTGCGACGGGTGTTTCAAATCCTTGCGGATTCTCGAACAGCAGTGCAGGCCCATCGGACTTCATCGCGCGATCGGCGATCTCGGTGATCTCCAGCCGGGTATCAACCGGGACGGCAACGCGGCGCAGGTCTCCTTTATTTTCGAGGAAGGAAATGTACTCGCGCAGGTTTCTGAATCTCATGGACGGGATGTTCCGGCCTGCCGGCTGGCATTGAGGTCGATAAAGCAGGTAGTTGGCCGCAATTTGCGATTCCAGCCAAACCGATTGCGCTACTATGCATTCTAGCCGGAAAAATCAGGCCGTTCAATCGAAAGGCTTGCGAAAGGTTTGACTAACAGGGCAGCGACAGGAGCCGTATTGGGTAAGGGATGGGCAAAGCAGTTGCGATGTAGGGCGCAGGCGCACTCTGCCTCGCTGGGAGCGCGTGGTCGAGCGCTTTTGGCAGGCCGGCGGGGCCGGGGAAACCGGCCCCCGATCCCCTGTATAGTCTGGGTCAGAAGCCGGAGGAGGACTCAGCGCGCATTCGGCTGAAGCAATCGCTGCAGTATACCGGCCGGTCGCCGCGCGGGCGGAAGGGCACCGTTGCTTCGGTGCCGCACTCTGCGCAAATTATGGGGTACATTTCCCTGGGGCCTTCCTGGTACATTCCGCCGCCACCGCCCCTTTGTTCCGTGCGTCGGATTGCCCGGCAGCTTCGGCACCGCTTGGGTTCATTGCCGAACCCGCGAGCCTGGAAAAATTCCTGTTCCCCGACGGTGAAGGTGAAGTCGCTGCCGCACTCCACGCAGACCAGGGTCTTGTCCGACAGTGCCACTGGTGACCTCCTTGGCACTTTCAGGTACAGGGCCGATGTTCTCCGCCATCCGGCAGGTCAGCCCACCTCTGTCGGGATGAGAAACCTGGCCGGTTAACGCTCTGGAGTATCCGCCCCAGAGAACCTTGTATGTGCCTATCACAACATTATAGCCACCAAAGGAGAATATGCAACCAAAATTGGAAACTTCGAAATTATTCGATGCAATTCGTAGCTTATAAGAAAAATAGAGACGAAATTGTTCAGAAGCAATTTCAGGCCGCTAAATTCCCCCTGCCCGCTCTTGCTCGTTCATCCGGCCACTTCAACCCTCCTCCGGCTGCTGCTTTCGGCCCCTGGTTCCCTGGCGCTTCCCGGACCCGGATTCCAGCGGCAAGGCGCTGCTCTCTTCCCGCACGCTGTTCGCTTCCCGCACCAGGAAGCACGAGGAGGCCTTGAAGACTGCCCACAGCCGCTGCCCTGGTCTGATCCCCATTTCCTCCAGCGACGCTCCGGTAACCTGGCATCGAAGAGGCACGCCGCAGTCCAGCTCCACCGTGTAGCCCGGCGGTCTTGGTTCGACTCTTGTAACGGTTCCTGGGAATCGATTGCGCGCCGAAGACCCCGTCAGTTCCTGGCGGGAAAGGATAATGTCGGATGCGCGAATGCCCACGGTAACCCGGTCTTCGCCCCCGCAGGCGGGCGACCCTCCATCCAGCGGCGCCTCCAGCGTGAAGTTCGAGTTCTCTCCCACCCCGCAGAGGCGCATGGTGCCGTCCCTGGGGTGACGCGATTCCACCGTCATGCTGAACAGGTTCTCCACCCCTACCAGGCGGGCCACCGTGGCCTGTCCGGGCTGCCCCAGCACTTCCACAGGGGAGCCGCGGGCGATGCAGCGGCCGCCCGAAAGCACCTGGACATCATCCCCCATAGAAAGCGCTTCTTCCCGATCGTGGGTTACCAGCACAACCGGGATGGGGCTGCGCTCCAGCGTAGCCCGCAGTTCCTGGCGCAGCGCCCGGCGGAGTCCGGCGTCCAGAGCCGAGAACGGTTCGTCCAGCAGCAGCAGTCGCGGTTCTGCCGCGATTGCCCTGGCGAGCGCCGCTCGCTGCTGCTGTCCGCCCGACAGTTCCCAGGGGCGTCGCCTTTCAAGGCCGCGCAGTTGGAAAGCGTCCAGCAGCTCCTCCAGTCGCTCCCGCGCCAGTTCCCGGCTGCCCGACGTTATCCCGTAGGCGATGTTCCGGGCCAGGTTGAGATGCGGGAACAGATGATATTGCTGGGTAAGGTATCCCACCCTGCGGCGGTGGGCGGGAACCCATATTCGTGCGGAGTTGTCATAAACTGTCTGGCCGTGAACTTCCATCCGGCCTGCGGCGGGACGGAGCAGCCCGGCCATCGCTCGCAGCGCGGTGGTTTTGCCAGACCCCGAAGGGCCAAACAGCACCAGCGTCTGCCCCGGCTCGACATTCCAGTCGAGACTCATTTCGAAGCTTCCCACGCGGCACACCAGCCACCCCCGAGCCCCCGGATCGGCGGTCATAGCCGGCCGCTCCAGCTTCGCCGAGCCGCGATGTTCAGGACGCCGAGCGCAATTACCGACACTGCCAGAAGCAGCGCCGACAGAGCCAGGGCGCTGTCCAGCCCCCGGTCGGTTTCCATAGCGGTCATAATTGCCAGAGGCATGGTTTGGGTTTCGCCTATCAGGTTTCCGGCAAACATCATGGTGGCCCCGAACTCGGCGATTGCCCTGGCCCACGACAGCCCCAGCCCGGTTGCGATGGACGGAGCAGCCAGGGGCAGGGTGATGCGCAGGAAGGTCGTTAGGGGCGACATTCCCAGTGTCTGCGAAACGTCCTCGTAATCCCGGGCCACCGACTGAAACCCGAGCCTGGCTGCCCGAATGTAGAAGGGAGCGGCTACAAATATCTGGGCGAATACCACCGCGGTCGTCGTGAAGGATATGTCGCCTGCGACATCCCTGATCGCACCGCCGATGAGGCCGCCGCGCCCAAAGGCCATCAGCATGGCAACGCCCGCCACCACCGGGGGAAGCACAATCGGCAGTTCGACCAGGCCGTCTACCGCCCGGGCCAGCCAGTGATCGCTGCGCGCCAGCGCATAGGCGAATGGCGACCCTACCGCAACCACCACGGCGATGCTGATCAGGCTGGTGCTCAGGGAAAGGCGCAGGGCGGTGAGGGCCAGATCGCCGGTGACCGCGCTCAACAGGTTATCCTGCTGGGCAGCTCTAGCCAGCAGCGCGATGATCGGCAGCCCGATGAAAGCGACGTAGAGCGCTCCCGCCAACCCGCCTAAAGCTCCGCCGGGGCCGCACGGCCAGCGGAATCCGCCTCTGCGCCCTAACATCGCGGCAGCAGTCCAAGGCTTCGACTCAAGGAGCGTCGAACCCGTATTCGGCCAGTATGCCCTGCGCCGGCCCTGAAAGCGCGAATTCGACGAATCCGGCCGCCAGTTCAGGGGATGCGGATTCCTGGACCACGGCGATAGGAAAGAGAGCGCGCACTTCGCTGGCTTGATGCGGCAAGGGCAACTCCCGAACCGAGCCGGCGGACTTCGCGCTAATCGCGCCCGGCCTGTAAACGATGCCCGCATGGGCTTCGCCCAGGATCACCTTCTGCTCGACGAACTTCACGCTGGTTTCTTCAGAAACTGCGTTTGCCATCACCCTGGCGGCAAAGTCGTCTCCCAGGCCTGTTCCGGGCTCCGACAGACGCTCCAGCAAGCTCCTTGCATACCGGCCGGCAGGAACGCTTCCATGGGCTATGACCACCTTCACGCCGGGACGCGATATATCGCTCAAGCGGATGATCCTGGAATCCGTCGACGCGATTACGGCCATACCCGCGCTGGCGAAGGGGCGGCTGTCTTTGCCGACTATGCCCGACTCCTCGGCCAGGGACATCTGAACCTCGTCAGCCGATGCGAATACGTCTGCCGCGGCGCCGAATTCCAGTTGCGAACGGAGCCGCTGGCTGCCGGCGAAATTCAATCTGACCTGGACGCCGGGATTCCTGGATTCAAACTCGGCGGCGATTTCCTGGAATGCGCCGGTGAGGGACGCGGCTGCGAAAACCGTGATTGTAGAAGCCCCCCTGTTGCCGCTATCGCATCCTGCTGTAACGAAAAGGACGATTGACGCCGAAACAAGCAGGAAGGAGCGCCACACGAATCTTGCGATACTGGAAAGGCAGGTGCGCATTTATTGCCGCGCCGGGGCTGGCCGAAATATCCTGCGAAACGATATGGCGGTAACGAGCTGAAATCTATCGAAGAATCGGCGCTTTGTAAAGCTGACCTTCCGGCAGAGTCTATCAAAGTCTCCGCGGCGGCTTGACGCATTCGATTGAGTTTGGCCTGACCGGGTTCCCCTGCCAAGCCGGGGAAGCCCTGACTGGCTTGACGCATCGGGGCGGCCGGGTTGTAATTGCAGGAGCAATTTTCGCAGGGAGGTTGAATATGGCGCTGGTGCGTTGCGTAACGGAAATGGGGATGGGCGTTGACGTTCACGGAAGGGATTACACCACTGCCGCTCAGCGGGCTGTTTTCGATGCCATTCACCACAGCAGCCTGGGCTTCCAGAGGATGCTTGGCAAAACCGCCGACGACATGCGGGTTGACGTTACCATTGGTGTTCCCAATCCCGGAGCCGTAGACAAGGATGCGGTGCTGTCGGTTCTGCCTCATGGCACAGGATACTGCGAGGCAGTCGCAGGCGGGCTTGAAGTGCCTAACGAGAGGGGAGACGACGCCCTCGTGATAGCTAACGCTGTGGTAATCGTCAGCTTCGACGACGGTAGCTAGAAGCCGGTCGAGGCTATCTGCGGGCCTGTCCGAATCGGGAATCCGGGCAGCTCCGCAACAGGCGAAGAATGGGTTGGGGAGCCGTTATCTGCCCGAAAGGATTCCTCGAGCCGTTGATTCCAGTTCCAACAGCCTGCGGTTCCTGTCGGGG
The DNA here is from genome assembly GCA_965115955.1 of Dehalococcoidia bacterium. GTDB lineage: Bacteria > Chloroflexota > Dehalococcoidia > Lucifugimonadales > UBA3495 > VXOI01. Next base: position 1,720,306 of record OZ220473.1, read on the forward strand.
CCGGTAACAGTCAGGCGGGCCAGGGCGTTGACTTCGATGAAGAACAGGCTGACGGCTTCTTCGCCGCCCAGTTGGTGTTCGAAAACGCCGCTGGATTCCGTTGCGCCTGGCTCCGACTCCCCCCGGCTGACAAGATCGGCCCTTATGCCGTCCAACGTCGACAGCGCGGCCTCCCGATTCTCGAAGAGGACCAGGCTTTGCACTACCCGGAAGCCGGGTCCTTGCAGCTCTACTAGAGCCGAAGGCCCGTCGACAGACTGTTCTTCGGTAACCGATTCTACGGATACGGCGATACCGGGGAAATCGTCCGGCCCCAGCAGCAGATTCCCCGGTTCCTCCAGCGTCTTCGAACCGCAGCCGCTCGCCGCTGCGCAAAGCAGAAACGCCAGCGTCAGGCACAGGGCGGCTCGAAGCCTCACGAGGGTTGAGCTCCGGGCATCAATTGCGGTGGTCGTGGTCAGACGCGCCCCATCCGCCGGCCCCGGGAGTGCGGACACTCAGGATGTCTCCGGCCTCGACGTCAATAATTTCCTTACCGGCCAGACGCACTTCCTCGAAGCCGCCGCGAAACAGCAGGTTTTCTCCTGGTTCGCCGTGGTGTCCGCCGTGGTAGCCTGGCGGCGGTCGGCGTCGCCGCTCCGACATAAGCGTGACCCTGGCCGGGGCCAGGAACTCCACCTCGCGCACCACCCCGTCGCCTCCCCGGTGCAGGCCGTCGCCTCCCGAACCCCGCCGCAGGGAATAGCGGCGCAGCCGGAGCGGGAAAGCGAACTCCATCGCTTCGATGGGCGTGTTCATGGTGTTGGTCATGTGGGTCTGGATGCCTGATATGCCGTCTTTGCCGGGCCGGGCTCCCATGCCCCCGGCGACAGTTTCGTAGTAGACATAGGGTTTGTCTCGTACCGGGTCGTGACCGCCGATGATCATGTTGTTCATGGTGCCCTGGCTGGCGGCAGGTATCACTTGAGGCAATGCCTCTGCCAGGGCGCCGAACAGCACGTCCGTAATCCGCTGCGAGGTTTCCACGTTGCCGCCGGCGACGCCCCGTTGCGGTCTGGGGTTGACCAGCGTTCCCTCTGGCGCGTTGATGCGCAGGGGGCGCAGACAGCCCTGGTTGGCCGGGGCCTGTTCCTGGAGCAGGCAGCGCACCACGTAGAGGCACGCCGAAACGGTCACGGCTTCGGGCGCGTTGATGCACCCGGGACGCTGAGGCGAAGTTCCCGTGAAATCTATCTCCATCTCGTCGCCCGACACGGTGATCGTAACCACGATGGGTACAGGCTCCTGCGTAAGGCCGTCATCGTCCATGTAATCCAGAACGCTGTATACGCCGTCCGGTATATCCTGGATTGTCCGCCGGGTTACCCGCTCTGAGTAATCCAGGAGGGCCGCCATGTGTTCTGATGTATCCTCTATTCCATACCGCTGGAACAGCTCCTGCATCCGCTGTTCGCCCACGCGGATAGATGCCGTTTGAGCGGCCAGGTCGCCCTTGCGCTCTTCGGGAGTGCGCGAGTTGCGGCAGATGAGCTGGATGACGTCGTGATTCAGCCGCCCGCCCCGGGCCAGTTTGATTGGCGGGATGATTGTGCCCTCCTGGTAAAGCTCGGTAGACAAGGGCAGCGACCCGGGCGTCATCCCTCCCACGTCTGCATGGTGTCCGCGGGCCGATACGAAGGCGGCCAGCCGCTGCTGCCCCTTCTCTCCGGCGTAGACCGGGGCTACCATGGTGATGTCTGGCAGGTGGGTGCCGCCGAGGTAAGGGTCGTTGAGAATGACGATGTCGCCTGGGCGAAGCGCGTCGGGGAAAACTTCCAACGCCGCCCGCACCGATGCCGGCATGGCGCCCAGGTGTACCGGCACGTGGGCCGCCTGCGCCACCATGTTCCCTTCGGGGTCGAACACTGCGCATGAGAAGTCCCGGCGCTCCTTGATGTTGGGCGAGTAGGAAGTGCGTTGCAGGGCCACGCCCATCTCCTCGGCCACGGATTCGAACATATTCTTGAAGACTTCCAGGCTCACCGGGTCTACGGGCATGAACGCACCTCCGGTTTGCGGGCTCGCCGGAATAGATACGCCAGTGTTTCACTCCGGTTTCACTCCGGCATTTCAGCCCGGGGATGAGCATCGTTACCTGCGGCGCCTGCGCAGATGTTTCAGGCCGGTGTTTCAGGCCAGGGTTTCAGCGAGGATGTCCCGGGTATGGCTCCCTCCGGGCGACGCGAGCTGGAAAAACTCGCTGGACATCACCTCGTCCATGAAATCCCGGGGCAGTCTGGAAAAGGGGCCGTCCCTTTCAATCTGCGTTCGGTGTCGCTCCAGCGACTCCTTCTTCACGGCAACGTACCGGCCTACGCGCAGGGTGGTTGTAACTTCATTGTCCGGGGTTCCCAGAGCTTCCGTATCGTCGGCAGAGAACGGCGGTCGAAGCCCCAGTTCGACCATCTTGTTCCAGATGCGCTGGAAGAAACTGCGCGGGAAGCAGACGTAATACAGGAGCGGCCCGTTCCGGTCCTGGCAGCGCGCCACCGCCGCCCGGGTATGCCGGCAAATGGTTACGTGGTCGGGGTGGCCGTAGCCCCCGGTTGGATCGTGGGTAATAACGATATGGGGCCGCACTTCCTTTATGACCGAGGAAACCTGTTCCACCACCTTTTCATCAGGGGCTTGAAACAGGCTTCGCGGGTGTTCGTTGTCCTCCCATCCGGCCATGCCGGAATCCCGGTAATTGAGGAACCGGACGTCCCGGATTCCGGTCAGGTCCATCGCCGCCCGCAGCTCGCCCTGCCGGACTGATGGCAGGGTTTCCCGCGTGGCCAGTTCCGGATCGCTGATTTCGCCCACGTCGCCGTTGGTGGCGCAGATCAGGGTCACCCGATGCCCCCCGTCCGCCAGCGCGGCCAGCGTGCCGCCGCAGCCAAACCCTTCGTCGTCGGGGTGCGCGAATACAGCGAGAGCGGTAAGAGTACCGGGGAAATTGGCTGCGCTCAAACAATTCGCTCCATAAATCAGGCTGGTTAACCTTCCATCGCCAGCAGGATATTTCCGTAGGGATCGACCTGGCCGCTCCAGCCGGGGGGGATCACTGTGGTCGTATCCAGTTGCACCACCAGAGACGGGCCTGTGATGCGGTTCCCGGCAGACAGCCTGTCCCGCTCATACAGGGGGGTATCCAGTTCTCCCTCGCGGAATACCACTCCCACCGTGCCTGCCTGCGCGCGAGACGGGTCGGGGCCTTTGGCGGGCTCCGGTTGAACGTCCGGCTTGTCCACTGCCAGGTCAAGCTTCAGGCGCAGGTTTACGATCTCCACGGGTTCGTTCCGGTCTGCGTAGCCGAACCTCTGCAAGTGCGCCCTGTAGAAGCTGTCGGAAATGGCCCTGGCCAAGCCCTCAGAGGAACGGGAGGCGCGCGACATGGGGTAGTCCAGGGTCAGCTCGAAGGACTGCCCCACGTATCTCACGTCCAGGAACCGCCGGGGCGTCATCCGTTCAGACGGAAGCCCCTCCCGTTCCATTTCCGCCCGGGCAAGCCTCTCCATGCCGTGGAATTCCTCATCCAGCCGGCTGCGATCGAGGTCGCTTCCCCGCAGCATAACCGTGCGCGAGTAGTCTTTGACCACGTCCGCAATGGCGACGCCCAAGGCCGAGAGGATGCCGGGTCTTGCCGGAATCAACACGCGTGGTATGCCCAACTCCTGGGCCAGCTCGCACCCATGAACCGGGCCTGCGCCTCCGAAAGGCACTAGCGTGAAGCTGCGAGGGTCGTAGCCACGTTCCAGCGATATGGCCCGGATGGCCCGTTCCATGTTGGCGTTTACCACGCGCAGGATTCCGAGGGCCGCATCCTGCTGGCTCATTCCGAGATCCCTGGCCAGATGCGCCATCAGCCCTTTCGCCCTGGGAAGGTCAAGGGTCAGGCGTCCCCCCAGGAAGCGGTCGGGGCGCAGTCGCCCAAGCAGCAGGTTGGCGTCGGACACCGTCAGTTGGTCGCCGCGGCCGTAGCATGCGGGGCCGGGATCCGCACCTGCGGACTGCGGCCCCACGGCCAGCGCGCCCCCCGCATCGGCGCGGGCTATGGAACCTCCCCCCGCGCCTACTGTGTGAATCTCGATCATCGGGACGCTGACCGGATGTCCGCCGACATTGGAGCTGCCGGTCTCCTTGATTCGCCCGGGGCAGAGCGATACGTCAGTGGAGGTGCCGCCCATGTCCAGCGTGATGATGTCGGGATGCCCGGCCTGCGCCGCAACGTGGAAGGCTCCCACCACGCCCCCGGCCGGGCCGCTGAGGATGGTTCGCACCGGCTGTTCGGATGCCAGGCGGGCTGTGATGCTGCCGCCCGACGACTGCATTATGCGCAATCCTTCGCCCAGAGAGTTCTCCAGCTCTCCCAGATACCGGCTCATCACCTGCCCCACGTAGGCGTTGACCACAACGGTGCTGGTTCGCTCGAATTCGCGGAACTCGGGCAGCACGCGCGATGACAGCGATATGAACGGCGCAGGTTCCAGCTTGCGCAGGGCATCGTACACCATGTCTTCATGGATGGGGTTCAGGAATGAAAACAGGAAGGAGACCGCCACCGCATCGGCGCCGGACTGCGAGACGAGTTCCGTCAGAGCCTCGATGGCGTCCGGTTGAAGGTCTTCCAGTATCGCGCCGGTGAAGTCGACCCGTTCCGGCAGCCCGAAGCGCAGCTCCCAGGGCGCCAGGGAAGGGGTTCGGTCCTGTTGGAGGTTGTACAGTTCCGCCCGGCTTTGGCGGCCGATTTCCAGCACATCCTCGAAACCCATCGTCGTGACCAGGGCGGTGCGCGACCCCTTGCCTTCCAGCAGGGCGTTGGTGGCGACGGTGGAGCCGTGGACGAAGTCTGCCTCGCCGGCGCTGATGCCCACCTCGCCGACGCCCTGAACGATGCCCAGCGAAGGGTTCTGCGGCGTTGAGGAAAGCTTGTGGACGGTCAGATGGCCGTCCCGCAGAACGGCAATATCGGTGAAGGTGCCGCCAACGTCTATGCCAACTACGGTGCGAGGCATGAAAGAGCCGTCTTTTCTAACCGTCCAGAGCGATGCGCAGGCGCTTGTTGATGCGGCCCTTGCTTTCGTGTCCCACCACCCGGATGCGGCCGACCTCGGTGGTGTTGTTCACGTGAGTGCCGCCGTCCGCCTGAACGTCGAGCCCCTCGATGTCTATGGCCCTCACCTCCCGGATGTTGTCGGGAAGGAGGTTGATTCTGGTGCGGATCAGGTCGGGTATCTGCTCTGCTTCCTCGCGGGGAAGGTTGACTGCCAGCACGTTACGGGCGGCGACGACTTCCTTGTTGATTCTGGCTTCTACTTCCTCTGCGAAATCGGCCGACATTCGCTCCAGCTCGAAGTCCATGCGCGCCTCGCCGGGCTGCATATTGCCTCCGGTGACCAGCGCGCCGTAGTCCCGCCAGATCACCCCGCAGAGGATGTGCAGGGCCGTGTGAGTCCGCATGAGCCGGTAGCGGCGATCCCAGTCGATGCGCCCCGATACCCTGCTGCCTCTTGGCGGGCGGTCTCCCTCGATCAGGTGAAGCAGCAGCCCTCTGTCCCGTTTGACACCGGAAACCGGATACTCGCGTCCGCCGGCAGACAGGACGCCCGCGTCGCTGGGCTGCCCGCCGCCGCCGATGTAAAAGGCCGTGCGGTTCAGCGCCACCCCCGCTTCCGCTGCGGCGGTAACCGTGGCGTCGAACTCTTGCAGATAGCTATGGTCGTGAAACAGCAGCTCGGTCATATAAAGCCCGCTCCCAGGCTGCCGGTATTATATCAGACGCCATGATGACGCAGTAATTCTGGTGCAGGCGTCCGTTTCGGTGCCGAATCTTGCCCATTACCGATGCCTATGGCTTATAATGACAAACCACCCGCCGGCTGGATGATACCCCCGCAGAAACGGGAGGCCGGGAGCAACAATGCCGGGAGCAACAATCAGGGGCGAAAGATGAGAATTTCGTGTATGCAGGAGAACCTGAGCCGGGGCCTGGCGGTTGTGGGACGGGCGGTAGCGAGCCGTCCGACCTTGCCGGTTACGCAAAACGTGCTGATCAGCACAGATCAGAACATGATACGCCTATCGGCGACGAACCTCGAAATCGCCATGACCACCTGGATAGGGGCGATGGTGGAAGAAGAGGGCGCGGTTACTGTTCCGGCCCGTCTGCTGACGGAGTTCGTCAATTCTCTGGGCAGCGACCGGATAGACCTGGAAATGGAGCAGGGGTCGCGCGTTCTCCAGATCAAGTCGGGCCGCTCGCAGGCCAACATAAACGGCACCGACGCCTCGGAGTTCCCCCCGATTCCCACAGTGGAAGATGCAATGGTGGCTCAGGCCCAACCCGGCGCACTGCGCACCGCGATCGCCAGGGTGGCCTTTGCTGCCGCCACCGAAGAGTCGCGCCCCGTGCTGACGGGCGTTGAAGTGAAGCTGCGGGAAGGCTCGTTCACCATGGCGGCTGCCGACGGGTTCCGCCTGGCCGTACACCGGGGCGAATTGTTCCAGCCGGTTCCTGAAGAAATGAGCGTTATCATCCCGGCCCGCACCATGACCGAGCTTCAGCGGCTGCTGGGCGATAACAGCGAGCCGGTGGATATTATGCTCACGCCGCAAAAGGGGCAGGTGATGTTCCGGCTGCAGGGCAGCGACAGGGTGGAAATGGTGTCGCAGTTGCTGCAGGGCACTTTCCCCAACTATGACCAGCTTATCCCGCAGGATTACACCACCCGGGCCATCCTGGACCTTCAGCAGACCCTGCGGGCCACCCGAACCGCCTCCATCTTCGCCCGCGACGGCTCCAACATCGTCAGAATGCAGGTGATGCCCAGCGAGGAAGGCGGAGACTCCGGAGGGAGGCTGGTTATCTCCGCCCGCTCGGAAGAAGTCGGCGACAACGAAGACGTGGTCGACGTAGCTGAGCTGGAAGGGGAAGAGGGCAAGATAGCCTTCAACAGCCGCTACCTGCTGGATGTTCTCTCCGTTCTGGATCGGGGGCGCGTTGCTATCGAGACCACCACTTCCTCCAGCCCCGGCGTTTTCAGGCCTACGGACAGCGACGACTACGTTCACGTCGTCATGCCCATGTTCGTGCAATGGTAGGAAAACCGGCGACACCCCACCCCAACTGCGGAGCGTGAAATGGCGCAACTGGAACTGCCCTCCGGCAATCAGCTAGAAGTTGACGACCTGCTGTTCGGGTTCGTCCGGGACGAGGTTGTTCCGGGAACTTCCTGGACTGTAGAGGCGGTGTTTCGGTGCCTGGGCGAATTGGTGGAGGAGTTCGAGCCGCCTAACCGCGCCCTGCTGGAACGGCGGGACAGCGTACAGCGCCGGATAGATGCCTGGTATCAGGCCAGGCGGGAGGCCGGATGGCGTCCCTCGCAGGAAGGGCGCGAGCAGGACGCCGCAGAGCTGGAGCAGTTCCTGATCGACATTGGCTACCTGAATCCGGACCGCCCGGTAGACTTCGAGATGACCACGCCGGAGCTGGATGCCGAGATGGGCCTGAATGGGCCGGAGCTGGTAACCCCGGTCTCCAACGCCAGCATGGCTGTTGGCGGCGCCAACGCCCGGTGGGGAAGCCTGTATGACGCTTACTTCCTGAGTGACGTTCATCCCGAAATCGATCGCCAGGAGCAGCGGCCTGCTCGTCTGCGCATGGTGGTGGAGGAGACCGGCGCCCTCCTCGACCGGCACGTAGCGCAGTGGGACAAACCGGGCGGAATCGGAAGCATCGCCCGCTTCTCCGTGCGCGCGACTGATGAGGGCCAATACGAGCTGGTAGGGCACACCGGCGACGGGGAGAGTCGCCTGCGCGACCCCTCCAGGTTCTTCGGCTTCAACCTGAATGACCGGGGCGACCTTGACGAGTTCTACTTGCAGGACAACGGCCTGCGCATTTTGTTCCAGCTCTACGAGGGCGGGAAGGTGGACGAGAACAACGGCCAGTTCCGAGACCTGATCGTTGAGTCGGCGGTCACCAACATCGTTGACTTCGAAGATGCTGTAGCAGTGGTCGACGCCGATGACTATGTGGAGTCCCTGCGCAACTACCTCGGACTGATCCGCGGCGACCTTGTGGGGTACGGCTCCCGCGGCAATCGCAAGACACTGAATTCGGACCGCGTCTGCACCGGCGCCGACGGCCGGAAAGTTACCCTGAAGGGAACCAGCCTCATGTCGGTGCGAAACGTGTCGCTGCACATGTACACCGACATCGTAACGGTGGGCGGCCAGCAGATTCCCGAGCGGATTCTTGGCCTTTGGTTGACCACGCTCATCGCCGCCAGCCACGACAGGGGTTCCAGCGGCCAGCCCCGGGCCGACGGTTCCGGCCCACTGCCCGACCGAGGGCCGAACAGCAGCCTGGGCCTCGTTTACCAGGTAACGCCCAAGCTCCAGACCGCCGGGGAAGTGGCCGAACAGGTGAGGCTGTTCGAGGCCGTCGAGTCCCGGCTGGGCCTGCCTGCCGGGGTTATCCTGATTGGGATAATGAACGAAGAACTGGGCATGACGCTGCAACTGTCCGACGCTCTGCGGGCTGCCCAAGGGCGCACGTTCTTCACCAACACGGGGTTCCTCGACCGCACCGGCTCCCAGATCCGGGTCCAGATGCACGCTGGACCGGTGGACCTGCGCGACGATCTGACCCAGGAGACCTTCAACGTCAGCTATGAGCGGCATAACGTGGACGTCAGCCTCCGGGCCGGCGTTAACCGGCACGGCAAGATAGGCAAGGGAATGCAGGTGCGCAACCGGGCCATGGCCGAGATGCTGGAGAGAAAAATCGACCATCCCCGCACCGGCGGCAACACCGCCTGGGTGCCGGCGCCCTATCCCAGCGACCTGCATTCAATGCACTACCACATGATTGATGTGGATGAAGTCCAGCGGGTTATGCTGGATTCTCCGGCCCTGAACGTTAGCCGCATCTCGCTGCTTTCGTTCCCGCTGCTCAAGGAGGAGAAGGTCGCCGACCCGGCAATCAGGACAGACCTGACCTTGCGCTATGCTCACAGCATGGTGGCCTATGTGGAGCCATGGGTGCGAAGGGGCGTCGGCTGCAGCGGAGTTCCCAACTTCGACCAGGTGGAGGAAATGAAGGATCGGGCCACCGAGCGAATAGACGGGGCTATTCTGGCCAACTGGCGACTGCACGGCGTGATAGACCAGGCCGATCTTGAATCGGCTGTCGCGAGGGCTGCCGAGGTTGTTGACTGCCAGAGCGCCGGAACCCCCGGCTACGAGCCGCTGGCCGATACGCCGGAAAAGCGAGAGGCTCTGATGAGCAACCCGGCTATAGCGGCCGTGTTCGAGATTATCGACGATGCCCTGTCGTCTGCCAGCGCCTACGTTGAGCCAGCCCTGTTCCGCAATCGCCTGGCGGCGAAGCAGGCCGGCGGGCAAAAAGGCGCGCCGAGCTGATTCATCTCACCGGGAGGCAGCTTCTCAAATCGGGGCGGGCCGGGCTGTAGCGAAACACTTCAGCAAGAGACGGCGCAGGAGCTTCAAAACAGCCGAATCAGCGCCAGGAAGTCCGGCCAGGAAGCCCGCTGTGTCATCGGGAGAAGAGACAAAATGAACACTGCCCGTGAAATACCGTCTGTGAACTTCCACCTGTGGCAACCTTGCAACATGAGATGCGGATTCTGTTTCGCCCAATTCCTGGACGTTAAGAAAGATATCCTGCCCAAGGGTCATTTGAATCGGGATGAATGCATCAAAGTGGTGAGATTGCTGGCCCAAGCCGCTTTTGACAAGATCAATTTCGCCGGCGGCGAACCCACGCTGTGCCCTTGGCTGGCGGAGCTGATACGGACTGCTAAAGAGGAAGGCATGACCACCGCCATAGTCACCAACGGGACAAAAATAACTCCGGAATGGCTGGACGGTGTGGCAGGGCAACTTGACTGGATGGCCATCAGCGTTGATACCGTGAATCCGATGCGGCTGACTAAAATCGGCCGGACGACTTCATCAGGCGTCTTGTCCGAGCAGGATTACTTGCGAATCATCGGCTTGGTCAAGAAGCGGGGAATACGTCTGAAAATAAACACGGTGGTTACGGCTGCAACGTGGGATGAGGACTTTACCGGCTTCATTGAAAAAGCGAATCCTGATCGATGGAAAATCCTACAGGCGCTGCCGGTAGCAGGTCAAAACGATGGTGAATTTGAGAAGTTCTCCATTAGTCAGTCTCAATTCCAGGCATACGTGAACCGGAACTACCATGTAGCAGAGCAGGGAATCGCAGTGGTGCCGGAGGATAATACCTCTATGCGCGGGAGCTACGTGATGGTCGACCCTGCCGGTCGGTTTTTAGACAGCGTGCAGGGGAAGCATACCTACAGCAAGTCCATCATTGAAGTGGGAGTAGAAGCAGCCTTGAAAGATATATTTGCGGATCCCGATCTTTTTCAGCAGAGAGGCGGTCTATACGAGTGGTGAGCCGGCTATTTAATCGGGGGCGGAATGCCGGATGTCCGCGCCTGGTTTCGGGGCCGGCAGGATGAAACGGCCGGCAACCGGCCAGGAATTTACGAGGTCAGAAAAGCTTCCATGACTGAAGCAGGCAAAGGGAACATCATTCCGGGAATGAGGTATTTCGACGCTCCCGCCGCCATCAACTGGCTCTGCGAGGCGTTTGGTTTCTCCCGCCATCTGGTAGTCTCTGACGATAACGGAGGCATTGCCCACGCCCAGCTCACCCTGGGCAACGGCATGATCATGCTTGGCTCGGTGCGTCCGCCCGATGAATACGACGGTCTGGTCAAGAACCCGCGCGAAGCTGAAACCAACACCCAGGCGCCTTACATATACATCGAAGAAATAAACGAGCATTACAGTCATGCCGTCGAGGCAGGGGCGGAGATTGTGTACGAAATCGCCGACCAGGACTATGGAGGCAGGCTGTATACTGCTCGCGACCCCGAGGGATACTTGTGGAACTTTGGCTCATACAACCCGTGGGCCTGATCGCCCACAGCCAGCAGCGAAGTTAGAACATGCCACCGATATTGGATGAGCTGCGACAACTGAACCTGGACGAAGCCGTCGAGTTGCTGAGGCCCGCCGCGATTTTCGCTGTCAGCGTGGGATTATACGCGGTTCTGATATTTAACCTCTATCGCTTCATGTCCCGGAAAGACATCTTCAACCTGGACTTCTCAAAGTTCGAGGAATCTAATGTTCTTGCGGTCAGGAGGACGCTGCATATCGTTTTTTATGTGGCCAAATACCTGCTCATATTCCCTCTCTTCGCCTTTGCCTGGTTCGGGGCTCTTGTGGCGCTTATCGCCTTCCTCTCCAAAACCAAGGAAGTCGAAGAGCTGCTGCTCATCGCCATGGCGGTTCTGACTGCCGTTCGGGTAACTTCCTACTACACCGAAGATCTGTCCAGGGACATAGCCAAAATACTCCCCTTTGCCCTGCTGGGCATATTCCTGATAGACATCAGCTACTTCGATGTTGACGCTTCGTTGAGCCTGCTGAATCGCGTTGGAGAGCAGTGGAGAAGCATCTTCTATTATTGGCTCTTCATAGTGGGCCTGGAGCTGGTTCTGAGGGTTTCGGAGCCTTACTTCAGGGCCATCTACAACAGAATCAGAAATCCTAATCGACGGTCAAGGGCAGGTTCCGGCCAAAGGCATTGAAAGCTCAAGACCGGAACGCCATTGATGACGATCCCGGCGAGCAAGCCGCCGTTCCAGTCCGGCGTAAATGTAACCGGCGGGAATCCCTGCGCAAGGATCAGCCGGGAGATCCCGGGCCTCAACCCCATCGGCGTAGGAGAGCGGGCTAGACTTCTACAGGATTCCCGCTCATCATCCACTCGGCGTAGGAACCGTCGTAAAGGCGGACATCGTACCCCGCCTGTTTCATGGCAAGGCGCGGAAGCGACGCGCGCAGCCCGCTTCTGCAATAGGCGATTACCTGGTCGTCCCTGCTGATGCCCACGGACGAGAGGGCGCTCTGAAGCCTGGCGGGTTCGATCAGCAGTTGCCCATCCTGCCCGGCAAGCTCGCTCCATGCCAGGTGAATCGCCCCCGGAATGTGTCCGGGGCGCTGGTCTATTTCCGTCTCGCCGCGGTATTCTTCGGCCGACCGGGTATCCAGCAGTATGGCATCGCCCGGATTGGCCGCGTCTTCCGCTGTAGCCCGGATGGCGGAACGCACCGTTGGAGTGAAGCGCTGGGGCTCTGCCGGCGCCGGGCGATACAGCACCTCGCGGCCGCGCTCCTTCCAGGCGTCGTAGAGCAGGTCCATGATGTGGACGTCGTCGCGGCCCAGATATTCCAGTATCCAGGCATGCATGGCGGCATTTCGCCCGTCCTGCCCGTCATACAGTATGGGCACAATATCGTCGCCCAGTCCGGCCGCTCCGAAAACCCCGGCCATTTCCTCTGCGGGGAGCAGCCTTCCCTGCGGGTCTTGCAGCTTTTTCAGAGGAACGCTGACCGCGCCCCGGAGGTGGCCCATAAGATAGCGCATGGCCGATCGGGGGTCTACCAGAAGATACCCCGGCCGGCCAATATGTTCTTCAACCCAATCGGCGGATACGAAAGCCGCCATCAGCCGATCGCTTCGAAGTCGGTGCTGACCTGCGTCGGGTTCACCACCGACTGGGTAACAGGAGAGCCTTCGACAGCCAGCCGCCAGATTTCCCGAAGCGTTTCCTCGTCGGCATCGGCGCGGACATAGCACTTGGCGGAGATGCTGCCGTAGCCGGGGTTGCCCTCGTCCTCGACGCCCGCCCACTTGCGGATGTTGTCGAAGTACCCCTCGACAGCCACTTCAAGGTCGTGAATGCGCACGCCCTGCTTGGTGGCGTTGACCACGAAACCAACGGTCATGCAGCTTCCGATGGCCGACAGCAGTTGCTCATGGGCGCTGGCGGCTACGTCGGTTGCCGTCAGGTCGCCGGGTTCGTCCATGTCAACCGTATGATTGCGCATAAAGGCGCGGGCTTTCATGCCGCCCTGCCATGCGACCCGGGACTTCCACGGGCCGGTAACGGCGTTGAAAACTTCCGGGTCGCGGAAGGAATCCAGCACTTCGGCCAGCTTCTCTCTGGGAAGCCCGTTCAGGTCTCGTTCCGGTTCCTGCGCCATTTGGATACTCCTGATTGCGTTTGAGATTATCTTCCGTGCATCTGAAAGCCGGGCGTCTGAAAACTAGGCATACTCGGCGCGCAGGATGAGCGCGGCATCAGTAATTGCCCGCATCTTCTCTGCGGCTACGGCGTGGGTGTTCACGTTGCGCTCGGCAAAGGTGCCGAAACCGCAGTCGGGGTTCAGGTAGATCTTGTCCGCGTCGAAGTATTGCAGCAGTTCCCTGACCCGGGCCGCGACCTGCTCCGGCGGTTCAATCTCGTCGGTGCGCGGGTTTACTACCCCCAGGCCGATTTCCTTCTCGTTGCCGTATTCCTTAAACACTTCCATCTCGCCAGCCCGGGGCGTGGCGCACTCCAGCACAAGCTGGTCGATGTTCATCTGCACCAGGTAGGGAAGCATCGGGCCGTAGTTGCCGGACAGAAGCACTTCTTCCTTCCGGCTCCAGTTGCCCCGGCAGACGTGCACGCCGGTCTTTATGCCCTCGATGCCTTCCAGCGTCTCGTTCATCAGCCGCACCGCCATCTCCAGCTCCTCGGTCGGGTCGCGGCGGTTGGGCAGCGCGGCGCACATGAAAGTCTCGGTGGTTTCCTCGCCGAACACCACCTGCGATAGAGTCGGCTCATCAAGCTGGACGAAATCGCAGCCGCTGTCCCTCAGGGCAATGATCTCCTCCCGCAGCAGGGCGACCACGTCCCTTGCCAGGTCGTCGGGGGTGGGATACGCCTTGTCCGACAGTCCTTCGAACCAGGCAGAGCGAGTGAGCATATAGGGGCCGGGGATGGGTATCTTGATTGCCCGGTCGGTATGCTCCTTAACGAAGGCCAGCTCGTCCAGCGCCAGCCCCTGCCGTTTGGAGATGGTTTCTATCGCTATGGGGCTCTTGATGGCGAAGGCCGGCACATCCAGGGCGCGCAGCACTTCCTCCATTCTGGCGCGGTCAGACGAGTAATTGAGCAGTTCCGACACCTTCATAAGCTGCATACCGTTGAGCTTGTCCACGGCGAACGAGTAGAAGTTGTCCCGGCGCTGCTCGCCGTCGCTCAGAATGTCCACGCCCGCTTCTTCCTGGGCGCGGATGCAGGCCAGAACCTCGCCGTCGGCCACCTTGTTGAAGTCCGACAGCGTAGACTCGCCGGCCTCCTTGCTGCGAAGGGCGCGCACCAGCTCATTGGATCGGGGCCAGCTTCCTACGACGGTTACGGGAAACAGAGGGATGTCTGGCATTCGATAACTCCCGGGGCAATACGCCCCCCGGCTGCTCCGGCCGGCATATTTTGCGAATCAACATGGCGATTCGGCGGGAATCGTTCCCGGCAATGTATCGATACCGCTTCCCGATGTCAACCTTGACCGGCGGCCTGAATCCGCCATGCGGCTATTGCCTTTCCTTCCTGCGCCTTGTCTGCACCCTGGATATTCCGCAGGAATATACGGGGCGGTGGAAAACCGGCAGGCATGGGGCTTGCCTGCTGCCGGTTCGACCTGCGCCGGGGGCCGCTCTATTCCCTATTCCCGCTCTATTCAAGGTATATCACGTTGGCGCCTGGGTACAGGGTAACGCCCTGGAACTCGACAGGCTCGCCGTCGCTGATGACGATGAGGATTATCTGCCCGGTGGAAACCTCGGTCAGCGTGTTGAAATCCGCAAACTCCGGGGCAGGGTCGTAGAAGCTCCACGCCTGCGCTCTTGCATCCAGATACCACACCCGCACCAGTCGATCGCCCAGGCTGGCGAACGCCGCGGCCGGGTCGGCGGGCAGCGCCGGGGCAGGCGTCGGCATCGGGGCGGGCGTTGGAGTCGGAGTTGATGTCGGCGTCGGAGCGGTGGCGCTGGTCGGCAGCAACGTGGGCGTCGGCCCCGACGAGGCTCCTCTTGCCGCAGGCGCGCTGGTCGGCGTAGCAGTGCTGGCCGGCGTGGGTGTGTTGGGTGTGCTGGCGGGCGTGCTGGCGGGCGTGCTGGTGGGCGTAGCTGTGTTGGTGGGAGCAGGCGTGTTGGTAGGCGCGGGCGTGCTGGTGGGCGTAGCTGTGCTGGTGGGCGTAGCTGTGCTGGTGGGCGTAGCTGTGCTGGTGGGCGTAGCTGTGCTGGTGGGCGTAGCTGTGCTGGTGGGCGTAGCTGTGCTGGTGGGCGTAGCTGTGCTGGTGGGCGTAGCTGTGCTGGTGGGCGTAGCTGTGCTGGTGGGCGTAGCTGTGCTGGTGGGCGTAGCTGTGCTGGTGGGCGTAGCTGTGCTGGTGGGCGTAGCTGTGCTGGTGGGCGTAGCTGTGTTGGTGGGCGTAGCTGTGTTGGTGGGCGTAGCTGTGTTGGTGGGAGCGGGCGTGTTGGTGGGCGCCGGCGTGCCGGTGCTGGTGGGAGCGGGTGTGTTGGTGGGCGCCGGCGTGTTGGTGGGAGCAGGCGTGTTGGTGGGAGCGGGCGTGTTGGTGGGAGCGGGCGTGCCGGTGCTGGTGGGAGCGGGTGTGCTGGTGGGAGCGGGTGTGTTGGTGGGCGCCGGCGTGTTGGTGCTGGTGGGCGTAGCTGTGTTGGTGGGAGCAGGCGTGCTGGTGGGAGCAGGCGTGCTGGTGGGAGCAGGCGTGTTGGTGGGAGCCGGCGTGCCGGTGGGCGTCGTATGCGGGGTAGCCGTTACCTTAATTGAGGCCGCACCGTCGCCGCTGGCGTTGACCGCGCGCAGCTGGAACCGGTACTCAGACCCTCCGTCCAGTCCCGTGACCGTGTGCGAGGTGAACGAGGCCGAATTCGAGATCGCCGTCCAGGCGCCCCAGTTCGAGGCCGACGTTTTCTTGTAGCGCACCTTGTAGCCGGTCAGCGTCCCCGACGGCGCCGTCCAGCTCAGCGTGACTTGCTGCACCCCCGCCGACGCCGTAAGGCTCGTCGGCGCGGCAGGCGTAGGCGTCGGAGTCGTCGTCTGCGCCGTCGGCGTCGCCGTCACGGTCGACGACGTACCGCCGTTGACCGCGCGCAGTTGGAAACGATACCGTGATCCGCCCTCCAACCCCGTCACCGTGTGCGACGTGGTGGTCGCGTCGGAACCGCTGATGTCGGTCCACGACTTCCAACGACCGGATCCCTTGCGTTGCCGGTACTGATACCCCGTGATCGTCGCGTCGTCCGGATCCGCCCAATTCAGCGTGACCTGCTCGACCCCCGCCGTCGCCGTCAACCCGCTCGGCGCCTCCGGCCGCGACGTGGGCGTCGCCGTCACCGTCGTCGAGATCGCCCCGTCGCCGCCCGCGTTGACCGCGCGCACCTGGAACAGGTACTCGAGGCCGCCTTCCAAACCCGTCGCCGTATAGCTCGTAGATGACGCGGGCCTCGAGTGCCACCCCCCCCAGCTCAATTCCGACGCCTCCTTGTAGCGCACCTTGTAGCCGGTAATCGGGCCCGACGGCCCCCGCCAACTCAACGTCACCTGCTCGCCGCCGGCCGTCGCCGTCACGCTGTGCGGCGCGGCCGGCTTCGGCGTAGCGGTCACGGTCGACGAGACCGTTCCGTCGCCGTTCCCGTTGACCGCGCGCAGCTGAAATTGATATACCGACCCGGCGTCCAGATTCGTCAGCGTGTGCGAGGTCAGCAAGGCCGAATTCGAGATCGCCGCCCAGTCGCCCCAGTCCAGCGCCCCTGCCTTCTGGTAGCGCACCTTGTAGCCCGTCACCCAGCCTGTGGGCGCCGTCCAACTTAGCGTCGCCGAACTCACCCCGGACGTCGCCTTCAGACCCGTCGGCGGACCTGGCGCAGACGTTTGCGAGCTAATCGTCGTCGCCGACGCGGTCACCGAGGGCGCGCCATCGCCGTCGGCGGTCACCGCGCGCAGCTGGAACTGGTACTCGGCGCCGCCATCCAGGCTCGTCAGCGTATGCGAGGTGAGCGAGGCCGAATTCGGGATGGCCGTCCAGAAGCCCCAGTTCGCATCAGACGTTTTCTTGTAGCGCACCTTGTAACCCGTCAGCGTGCCAGTGGGGGCTGTCCAGCTTAATGCAGCCTGGTCCGTCCCCCCTGTCGCCGTCAGGCCGGTCGGGGCCGGCACGGTATGCGGGGTGGCTTTCACCTTGATAGAGGCAGCGCCGTCGCCGGTGGCGTTGACCGCGCGTAGCTGGAATTGATACTCGTCGCCTTTATCCAGCCCCGTCAGCGTATGCGAGGTGAGCGAGGCCGAATTCGAGATAGCCGTCCAGTCGCCCCAGGTCGCGGCGGACGATTTCTTGTAGCGGACCTTGTATCCGGTCACATCGCCCGGGGGAGCGGTCCAGCTCAACGTCGCCTGCGCCACCCCCGCCGCGGCCGTCAACGCGCTTGGCGCCGACGGCGCTCCATCGTCGTCGATAATCGTGAACCGCACGACACCGGAACCGGCCTCCGCGAGCAAATACGTGTACTCGTCATCCTCATCGATCGTGTCGCCCAGGACGCGCAACGTCAACGTTCCCGTCTGTTCGCCCTCCGCCACCGTGATCGGATATCCTATCGGCATCCCCTCTTCATCCAGCGTCGGCGCCGTCGTGAAACACCAGTCTTCATTCAGACTTGGATTCAGAGAAGAGCAATCAGCGCCTCCCAGAGCGGTACCATTGAGCAAACTCGAGACCGTGATGTCTGAGATGGTGTTTTCGATCGCAGGGGCAACCAACGTGAGCGTCAGCGTCACATCGGTATGGCCGCTATCGCCCTCTACGACGCGCGAAACCGAAAGAAAATGCGGCACATCAGTGGTTGTGATGCAGTTCTGCTGAGACGGCACGCCGCTGCCGTGCTCGTTGACCGCGCGAACCTTGACGCAAAGCAGGCTGTTGCGCGGCGGGTTATACAGCACGAGCTCGGTGGTCGTCGCATCGGAGTCGACGACATCCGTCCAGGCGCTGTAATTGACAAAATCCGTCGAGGTCTGGTACTGCCACTTGGTGATTGAACTTTCTTCCAGGTCGCCCCAATAGACGGTGACCTCGTCCTCCGCCGTCATTCCTAAAACCGTGAACGGACTACCCGGCGGCGAGCCCTGAGCAAGCACGGCGCCCGCCCCCAGCAGCCCCAGGAAGGCGACCAGGGCCAGGACAGTCAGTTTGGGGCTGCGGCAGATGCGTTGCCGGATGCCCATCAGAGCGCCTCCGGGTCGGAGAGTCGGGGGGGGGGGGGGGTACTCTTCTGCTGCGACCGAAATGTGTGCCGCCATTATCTATCACGGCTCTCCTCATATTAGGGTGGGTTACCGGAATTATGGGAATTATGTCTCCAGACAAATCAGCTATTCCCGTCAGGGAGCTATGGCTGCATAGTTTAGCAGAGAAATTCCGGCAAGGGAATACCCCTGGAAGAGCAGTATATCACTATGCCTGTTGGCTTTCCTTGCTGCGTCTTGTCTGCGCCCTGATATTCCGCAGGAATATGTGGGATGGCGGAAACCGGCAGGCATGGGGCTTGCCTGCCGGTTCGACCTGCGCCGGGAGCAGCTCTATTCCCTATTCCCGCTCTATTCAAGGTATATCACGTTGGCGCCCGGGTACAGGGTAACGCCCTGGAACTCGACAGGCTCGCCGTCGCTGATGACGATGAGGATTATCCGCCCGGTGGAAACCTCGGTCAGCGTGTTGAAATCCGCAGACTCCGGGGCAGGGTCGTAGAAGCTCCACGCCTGCGCTCTTGCGTCCAGATACCACACCCGCACCAGTCGATCGCCCAGGCTGGCGAACGCTGCGGCCGGGTCGGCGGGCAGCGTCGGCGTGGGCGTCGGCGTCGGCGTCGGCATCCGGGCGGGCGTGCTGGTCGGTGTCGGAGCGGTGGCGCTGCTCGGCAGCAGCGTTGGTGTCGGCCCCTTTGGTGGGGCCCCTCTTGCCGCGGGCGTGCTGGTGGGCGTGGGCGTATCTGTCGGCGCGGGTGCGTTGGGTGTGTTGGTGGGTGCGGGCGTGTTGCTGGGCGCAGGCGTGCTGGTGTTCGTAGGTGTGTTAGTCGGCGCGGGTGTGCTGGTGTTTGTAGGCGTACTGGTCGGCGTAGCTGTGCTGGTGTTTGTAGGCGTACTGGTCGGCGTAGCTGTGCTGGTGGGCGTGCTAGTAGGCGTGGGCGTGCTGGTGTTTGTAGTCGTACTGGTCGGCGTAGCTGTGCTGGTGGGCGTGCTGGTGGGCGTGGGCGTGCTGGTGTTTGTAGTCGTACTGGTCGGCGTAGCTGTGCTGGTGGGCGTGGGCGTGCTGGTGGGCGTGGGCGTGCTGGTGTTTGTAGGCGTACTGGTCGGCGTAGCTGTGCTGGTGGGCGTGCTAGTAGGCGTGGGCGTATCGGTCGGAGATGGCGTGTTGGGTGTGCCGGCGGGCGTGCCGTCATCGTCCACTATGGTTACGGTGAGACTGCTGGCGCTCCAGGAAGAGTCGATATTGTTGGTTTCCCCGGACCTGGCTCTGGCAGTTATTACGACGGTTTCGTTTCCCTCGTCGCTCATGTCGCCAACGATAGCCAGTAAACTAAAGGCAATCTTGGTATCGCCTGTATCGAAAAGCAAATTCTCCCACACACAGGCGTCCGTTGGTGAATTGCAATCAGTTAAATCTCTGCCAATCGTTGCAGACCCGGTAACCAGAAGTTCGATAATGAGAGAGCCGGCCGCCGCCTCGCTCAGGGTAATGATGCCTGGGACGTTGGTAAGGCCCGAATCGCCCTCGGTTATCATCGTGCTGGCGGTTGACAGCGTGATGGTGATGGTCCTGGCCTGCGTCGGTGTATTTGTTGGCGTACTGCCCTGGGCTTGCAGGGTTGGGGGAGAGCCGGCGGAATACAGGGTCAGCAGAAGGGCGCCTGCCCCGATCAGCAGCAGGACGGCCGCCAGGGCCAGGCCTGGCCAGGGAACCGGATAAATGGCGACAGGGAGACGGCGTTTTCTGCTTCCCTCGTCTGGAAACGGGGGGGGGGGGGGGTATTCCTGGACCCGAGGTGACCTCTATCTGTCATCATTTGCCTCATGCAGGTTACTTATCTGAATCAAATCAGCCATTGACGTTCAGAGGGCTAGCGGATGTGAATTATAGCAGAGAAGTTCCGCCGGGGGAATGCCCCGGAAGAGCAGTATATCGCTATCCTTGACTACAGACCGGCCCGCAGAGCAACGGCGGCCGGAAACCGCCCCGGGGCCTACCCTGCCGCTGCATAACCGGCTGCGCAATGCCAACGGATTCGCTGCCTGCGCAGTGTCGGGTTCGACAATCCCCAAGTCAAGGCTATGGTGAAATTAGCTGGGACGGCGGAAACCGGCAGGCAAGCCCCATGCCTGCCGGTTCGACCTGCGCTGGGAACCGCTCAATTCCCTATTCCCGCTCTATTCAAGGTATATCACGTTGGCGCCCGGGTACAGGGTAACGCCCTGGAACTCGACAGGCTCGCCGTCGCTGATGACGATGAGGATTATCCGCCCGCTGGAAACCTCGGTCAGCGTGTTGAAATCCGCAGACTCCGGGGCAGGGTCGTAGAAGCTCCACGCCTGCGCTCTTGCGTCCAGATGCCACACCCGCACCAGCCTATCGCCCAGGCTGGCGAACGCTGCGGCAGGATCGGCGGGCAGCGCCGGGGCAGGCGTCGGCGTTGGTGTGGGCGTCGGCATCGGAGTGGGGGTGCTGGTCGGCGTCGGCGTTGGCGTGCTGGCAGGCAGCAGCGTGGGTGTCGGCCCTGTAGGGGCCCCTCCTGCCGCAGGCGCGCTGGTCGGCGTAGCTGTGCTGGCCGGCGTGGGTGTGTTGGGCGTGCCGGCGGGCGTGTTCGTTGGCGAAGGTCTGTTGGTGGGCGTAGCTGTGCTGGTGGGCGCAGGCGTGTTGCTGGGAGCCGCGCCGTCATCGTCCACTATGGTTATGGTGAGAGTGCCGGCGCTCCAGGAAGAGTCGATATCAGAAAGGCTGCTGCCCCCTCTGGCAGTTAATACGACGGTTTCGTCTCCCTCGTCGCTTGTGTCGCCAACGATAATCAGTGAGCTTGAGTTATTCTGGGTATTACCTGCTGCTATACGAATTGAGCGCGGGATACAGCCGTCCTTTGGCGATTCGCAATCGCTTGGATCCAGTGAAACCGTTGCTGACCCGCTGGTCGAAAAGATGATAAGAAGACCGCCGACAGGGGCCGCCTGGTTCAGTGTGACGGTGATGGGGACTGTGGTGCCTCCCGAATTGCCTTCAGTTATCATCGTGCTGGCAGTCGACAGGGTGATGGTCTTGGTTGGCGTACCGTCCTGGGCTTGCAGGGTTGGGGGAGAGCCGGCGGGATACAGGGTGAGCAAAAGGGCTCCGGCCAGCAGCAGAAGTACCGCCAGGGCCAGGCCAGGGAACCGGATGGGAGGCGGCAGGAAGCCGGCTTTTCCTCTCATCTTGGAGCTCGCGGGGGGGGGGGGGGGGTAGGGTATTCCAGAGCTTGGAGTTAGTGCCTTTATCTGTCATAGCTTGCTTCCTTGCACATTGCTGGATTACGTCCCCGCCTGATTCAGACATTCCCATCTGGGGGCTGCGGCGCAAATTTTAGCAGAGAAATTCCGGCAAGGGAATACCCTAAGGAAATGACCCGGGAAGAGCGGATGCGCTGCCTGCGCAGCGTCGGGTTTGACAATCCACAAGTCAAGGCTATAGTGAACAGGCATTACCAGGCCGAACCGTTCCAGGGAGTAAACACCGGAAGTAAACCCATAATTGCCGGAGGCGCGAATGACAACCACCAGGCAGCGGCCCAGCAGCGAGTACAAAGTCGTCGGCACAAGGCCAATACGCCACGACGGTATCGACAAGGTTACCGGCGCCGCCAAATACGGGGCAGACATCCAGTTGGCGGGAATGCTGCACGGCAAGGTTCTGCGCAGCCCCTACGCCCACGCCCGCATACGGTCCATCGACGCCAGCAGGGCCGAGGCCCTTCCCGGCGTCCTCGGCGTTGTTACTTCCAAGGACTTTCCCATCATACAGGACCAGATCATCGACCTGGCCGAGACGCAGGGCAATGCGAGGCTGATGGCCGAGCACGTTATGGCTCACCGCAAGGCCCTGTACCAGGGGCACGCAGTCGCCGCAGTCGCCGCCGCCAGCCCGCATATAGCCGAGCAGGCCCTGGCCCTTATCGACGTTGATTACGAGGTTCTGGAGCCGGTGCTTTCCCTGGAGGACGCCATGCGCCCCGGCGCCCCCGTTATTCACGAGAATCTGACCACCCACTTCAAGCTGGAGCGTTTCGCCCGGGGGGACGACACCGGGGAGCAGAGCAATATCGCCAGCCATATCCAGCACAAGCTGGGAGATGTGGAGAAAGGCTTCAAAGAGGCCGATGTTGTGCTGGAGCGCGAGTTCCACACCGGGACCGTGCACCAGGGCTACATTGAACCCCACGCCTCTACCGCCACCTGGACCGGAGACGGACGCCTGACCATCTGGACCTGCACCCAGGGTTCGTTCGCCATCCGCAGCTCCACGGCGGCCATCTGCGGAGTGCCGGAAGACATGGTGCGGGTAATCCCCACGGAAATCGGCGGCGGGTTCGGCGCCAAGATCACCACCTATCTGGAGCCGCTGGCAGCCATCCTTTCGAGGAAGACTGGCCGCCCGGTCAAGATGGTGATGAGCCGCAAGGACGTGTTCGAAGGCACAGGCCCCACCTCTGCCTGCACGCTGAGGACGAAGATCGGGGCCACCATGGACGGAAGGATAACCGCCGCCCAGGTTTGGATGGCCTTCGAGGCGGGCGCCTTCCCCGGCTCTCCGGTGGGCGGCGGCGCCCTGTGCGCCACCGGCCCTTACAACATCGCTAACCTGCTGGTCGACGGCTACGACGTGGTGGTAAACAAGCAGAAGGTTCAAGCCTACCGGGCTCCCGGCCAGCCCCAGGGCGCCTTCGCCGTTGAGCCGGTAATCGACGAGCTGGCCGAAGCGCTGGGCATGGACCCAATGGAACTCAGGCTGAAGAACGCAGCCGGAGAGGGCGACCGGATGCCCAACGGCGTTGCTCATCCCAGGTTCGGCGTCCGCGAAATGGAAGAGGCGATGAAAGAGCATCCCCATTACAGCGCTCCTTTGGGCGAGCCCGGCTCGGCGGCGGCAGTGCGCGGGCGCGGCGTTGCCGTAGGCTACCGCTGGCAGGCGGGCCAGATGTCGGCCGCTACTATCATCGTCAACAGCAACGGCACTATCGGGCTGGTCACCGGATCGGTGGACATCGGCGGGACCCGCACTGCCGTGGCGATGCAGGCAGCCGAGGTGCTGGGCATCGCCGCCGAGGACGTGATTCCAACGGTGGTGGATACCGACACCATAGGCTACACCGCCGTAACCGGCGGAAGCCGCACCGCCTTCGATACCGGGCTGGCCGCGATCCGGGCCGCCGAGGATATCAAGCGGCAGATGGCTGCCCGCGCCTCCGCTATCTGGGAGGTCCAGGAAGACGACGTGACCTTCGATGACGGCGTGTTCGTCTGCAAACGGAACCCCGAAGACCGTTTCACGTTCAAGGAGCTGGCCGGCCGGCTGATGCGCACCGGAGGGCCCGTTACGACATCGGTTTCCGCGGTTTCCACCGGCGTTGGCCCCATCATCGCCGGAAACATCTTCGACGTTGAGGTTGACACCGAGACCGGCAAGGTGGACATCGTTCGCTGCACCGCGTTCATGGATGTAGGCACCGCAGTGCATCCCAGCTACGTTGAAGGGCAGATCCAGGGCGGCACGGTTCAGGGCATCGGCTGGGCGCTGAACGAGGAGTACTGCTACAGCGACCAGGGAGTAATGCTGAACTCCAGCTTCCTGGACTACCGGATGCCCACCAGCCTGGACGTTCCCATGATAGAGACTGTGATGATCGAAGTGCCTAATCCCCGCCATCCCTTCGGATTGCGCGGAGTGGGCGAGGCCCCCATCATCCCGCCCCTGCCGGCGATCGCCAACGCCGTGTCCCACGCCATTGGCGCGCGCATCAACAAGCTGCCCATAACCCCCGGGGACGTTCTCAAGGCTGTTGCGGGCAAAGGCAACTGACCGTATAGACATAACCAGAGAAGGCGCAGGCCCCGCTGCTCGCGGGGCCTGTTTTGCCTGGTTTCCGCTGGCAGAACAGCCTTGAGGCTGCTGGCCGTTGGCTAGAATTGAACCGACCGGCGATTCCGTCATATTCTGCCTGCGCCCTGACGCCCGGCGCGCTGGCGTCAGGCCCGGCCAGGGAAAAATCCACGCCAAATGACCACTGCCGCCCACCCCTATGGACGATCCCGTTCCATTCTGTCTGTGCTGGGCAACCCGGATTTCCGATTGCTCTGGCTGGCCGGAGGCTCCGATAACTCGGGGCGCTGGATGGAAAGCGTGGTTATGGCGCTGCTGATGCTGGACATCGGCGGTTCCGCCCTCCAGGTGGCTCTGCTTTTCGCCTTCCGCTGGTCTCCGATGCTGTTCTTCTCTCTTGTATCCGGAATGGTTGCCGACCGGGCCAACCGTCGGCTGGTGATGATGATTGCCCGGGGCGTGTCGGTGGCCGTTACGGCCGCAACGCTGGCGCTGGTCGCTGCCGGCCAGTCCCGCCCTGAATATCTTTTCGTCGCGTCGCTGCTGCTGGGATGGCTGTACGTTCTGGAATTTCCCTCGCGCCGGTCGTTTATCTACGAACTGGTGGGAAGCCGCGACCTTGTGGGCGCGATGTCGCTGGAAACGATTACCACTACCATCGGGCGGCTGCTTGGCCCGTTGGCCGCCGGGCTCATTGTTGGTCAGGCGGGGTTTACTGCCGCTTTCGCGACGCTGCTGGCCCTCTACAGCCTGGCGTTCTTATTCGTCCTGCTGGTGAAAACCCGGCTGCCGGCCCAGGCTGGAGGCGGTTTCGCGTTATGGGCAACGGCCAGGACGGGTTTCGGTTACGCCTTCCGCAATCCCGTAGTGCGGGCCGTGCTGGCGGGAACGATAATCTTCAACGCCCTGGCATTCAGCGTGGAATCGCTGTTCCCCGTAGTGGCGAAGGACCACCTGGAGGTCGGCCCTGAACTGACGGGCGTGCTGATTTCAGCGCAGTCCTTCGGGACGCTGGGCGCAGCCCTGGCCATCGGGATGGTCCCCAACCTGCGCTACCACGGGCGGGTTTTCTGCGTTGGGATGGCCATCCAGATGGCCAGCCTCGTGCTGTTCGCGCTCTCGCCCTGGTATCCCGCCTCCTTCGTTCTGCTGCTTATTTCGGGCCTCGGCGCAGCGGGTTTCAGCACCATGCAGAGCACCATCATCATGCTGTCCTCTCCGCCCGAGATCAGGGGCGCGGCATTGGGCGTTCTGGGGCAGTGCATCGGCGTTGCCGCTGTCGGGGGCGTGACGGTCGGCCTGGCGGCCGACTATCTCAGCGCCCAGACGGCGGTTGCGCTGAGCACCGGGCTGGGACTTGCCCTGCTGCTCCCGGTAATGCTCTTCACCCCGCTGGTCAAGGTTCCCGTCAGCCCCGCCGAAGAATGACCGGGAGCCTCCGCCGAAAGCAAGGGGAGGTCTTAAAGGACACCCTCGGCTGCCAGCGACTCCAGTTCCTCCGGCGTGAGACCCCCTATCCCGCACAGTATCTCGCGGTTGTGCTGGCCGAGAGCGGGGGGCGTTTCCGCAGGCGAATCCGCACAGGCAGTCAGGCGTGCGCGGCGAACGGAAGGCGCCGCCCAGCGTGTCGCCGGTTTCCACATACATCCTGCGGCTTTCCAGGTGAGGGCAGCGGGCCAGGTCTTCCATCGTTTGCGCCATCCCCATGGAGAAGCCCAGGGCAACCAGCTTCTCCGCGATCTCCGTTCTGGTCAGATGGATCGACCACTGTTCAATGGCCGGAACAAACTCGTTGACGAAGAATTCTCCGCTTTGTTCACCGCCGAGGAACCGCCGGTCTTCGGCCAGGTCGGGTCGCCCTATGGTCTGCCACAGGGAGCGCAGCCGCTCTTCAGACCGCGCCCCGGCCAGCGCTACCCAGCCGTCGCTGGCGCGGAAGGCCACGCCGGCGGTGGCCATGCGATCGTGAGAGCGCATCGGCGCCTGCCCGGTAGCCTGGTAGTGATTCATGTTGCTCTCGATGTGCGATACCATGCACTCGTACATCGCTATATCTACGTGCTGTCCTCTTCCGGTCTTGCGTCGCGTCTCCAGAGCCAGGACGATGCTCAGGGCGGCCCACAGCCCGGGTATCGAGTCGCCGATGTTGTCGCCGACGGCTTGGGGAGGGCCGTCCGGGTCTCCGGTCATCTCCATCCATCCCGCCATGGCCTGGATGGCCATGTTGTTTGCCGGCCAGTTGGAGTATGGCCCGGTCAGACCCCCGCTGTCGCCGTAGCCGGTGATGCTGGCGTAAATGAGGCCGGGGTTAATATCGCTAAGGCGGTCGTAGCCCAGCCCCAGGCGGCGAAAAGCCCCGGATCCCCAGTTGTCTACCAGCACGTCCGAGGCAGCCGCCAGGTTCTCGAAGGCTTGCTTGCAGCGGGGATGGCGGAGGTCGATGCTGACGCTCTTCTTGTTGCGGTTGATGCCGAGGAACCGCGAGCTGACGCGATTTCCTTCAGCGTCGGCAATGAAGGGGGCGCGCCCCCGGGAGATGTCGCCGGTGCGGGGCCGCTCAATCTTGATTACTTCCGCTCCCATGTCGGCCAGGATCAGCGAGCAGAACGGCCCGGCGACGATGTGCGTGGCATCCAGCACGCGAATGCCCTCGAGGGGCAGGGGCAGCCCTGTAGTCTTGCTCTGGAGGAACTGCGCAGGGTTGGTCATGGATCTGCCTCGCAGGATGTTGACTGAGGAACCGCCCGGGGAATTCGGAAATTGACAACGATTGACAGGGGTCACAGCGAAGCCAGGGCATACCGCCCCAGCAGACCATCCACCATGCCGGTCGCTTTGTCCCAGTCGTAGGTGCGGTAGGAGTTGTTGCGCACCACGTAGCCTGCACCTGCGTAGAACAGCTCGAACTGGATGTGGCGCGAGGCGAACTCGGAGCCGATGGCGTCCCAAGCCAGCTTGAAGAGTTTGACGCGCTCTTCTGCTTCCGGCCCGATTGCGCTCTGGCTGCGGGCGATGTAATCCGATATTTCGGGGTTGCTGAAGTCCCTTGCCGACGACGGCAGCATGATCGGGCTGCTGGCGGCCAGGTTGCGCAGAGCGTCCATGATCTGGGGGTAGAATTCCTGGGCCATCACCTGCGCAGTGTAAAGGGGGTGGCGGTCAGGCACATAGTAGGGGCCAACGTATCGCCCCGATGCTTCCATGCCTTCGACCAGCCCCTCGATGGCGCCAGCCTGGGCCGCCAGCCTGCCGAGGGTCTCGACCACCTGCGGGATGCGGGTGAGGTCGTTGGCGTCGGCCATCCTGCGGGCCAGCCCGGCGAGGAACCGCAGCTTCACCATTACCCGCACTTGAGACTGGTAGTTCTGGAGGATGTGCGTCGGGGCTTCGTGGAACTGGTCGCGGCAGAGGGCGATGTCCCTGTGGACGAACACCCGCTCCCAGGGCACTTTCACTTCGTCAAAGTAGAGGATGGCATCGTTCTCATCCAGGCGGTATGAGAGGGGATTGTCGAACTCGCTCTGCGCCCAGGCCTCGTAAGACTTGCGCGACAGTATCTTCAAGCCCGGAGCGTTCATGGGAATAGCTGCGGAAAAGGCGTGCTTTTCGGCGCCGGGTCGCAGAGGCTGGATGGTGGTGCACAGTACCTCGTTGGCCAGGATGCTGCTGGTTCCCAGCGTTTTCGCCCCCTTGATGGTGATTCCCGCAGAGTCCTCGTCGCAGATGCCGGCGACCAGGAATTCGTCGTGCTCTCCCGTCCAGCCCTGAGGGTTGGTTATGGTGTAAGTCACGAACAGGTCGTTGTCCCGGGCGTACCGGAAGTAGTTTGCCAGGGCCTCCGCCCGCTTTTCTCCGTGAGCCTGGAACAGGTCCAGGCGCATTACCATCCCGGCCAGCGACGACGCCACGTGGTCCGGGGAGCGGCCCATGTAGCCGCAGGTGCATTCGGCCCAGGCTTCCATAGCCTTTCGCCGGGCGACCAGCTCGTTATACGACCCGGGCAGTTGCCAGCATCGGTTGACCCGCTCCCCGCTGGTGGGCGACTCGAAGGTCATCAGCTCCAGGTTTTCCGATTCTGCCTGGAAATCATACAGGCCGGCCATTGTGCGCACTGCATTGCGGTAAGCCGGGTGGTCCGCTACTTCGGAAACAAGTTGCCCGTCAAGATAGACCTGGCGGCCATCCTGCAAGCTGTCAACGTACTTCTGCCCTGTTCTGACCATCGCAATGCGCCACCGTTTTCGTGAGCTTGCCGTCCCGGCAGGATCGCGGTCCCAACCCTGATCATCCATCTTGAACCCAAGGCGCTTGAACCCAAGGCGCTTGAACCCAAGGCGCTTGAACCCAAGGCGCTTGAACCCAAGGAGGACGACCGAAAGCGAAGGCAATGATAGCACAGGGACGCCGTCTCTCACGCCGCGCCTGCCTTTGCTATAATTCGGGCCTGTACTATGCTTGCCGGTGGTTTGTATATGCGTCTCATATCCTGGAACGTCAACGGAATTCGGGCCGCACACAAAAAGGGTTTCCTGGAGTGGTTCGAATCCGAGCAGCCCGATGTACTCTGTATCCAGGAAACCAAAGCCCACGAATCCCAGTTGCCATCGGCGCTGAAGCAGGTCGAGGGATACAGGTCCTGGTTCACACAGCCGGAACGCAAGGGCTACAGCGGTGTTGCGCTGTACACCCGCGGGGAGCCGCGCAGCGTCAGCTTCGGGCTGGGCGTCGAGCGCTTCGACACCGAAGGCCGCACGATAATGGCCGACTTCGACGACTTCGTATTCCTGGGCATCTACTTCCCCAACGGCAAGCGTTCCGCCGAGCGCCTGCGTTACAAGATGGAGTTCTACGACGCCTTTCTGGGCTGCGTGGACAGTCTGCGACGGGAAGGCAGAAACGTTGTGGTCTGCGGCGACGTTAACACCGCACACAAGGAAATCGACCTGGCCCGTCCCAGGGAGAACGAGAAGATATCGGGCTTCCTTCCCGAAGAACGGGCGTGGATGGACACTTTCCTGGAACATGGGTATGTAGACACCTTCCGCCGGTTCAACCAGGAGCCGGGCAACTACAGTTGGTGGGACCAGATGACCAGGGCCCGCGAACGCAATGTAGGGTGGCGCATAGACTACTTCTTCACGGATTCTGATTTCGCGTCCAATCTTGCCGGCGCCTTTATCATGCCCGACGTAATGGGCTCCGACCATTGCCCGGTGGGGATTGAAATCTCCTGAACGTCAAAAATGCGCAGTGTGCGATGTCCCGTCAAATTGCGGAGAGGGCGGTATGAAAGACGCTTCTGCGACGGCGGCCCCAGCCACTAGCTGCGATGGCATGCGGGAAGCGGGGGACATCATCGTCGTCAGCTCCGGCATCGTCGTAAAGAGGCCGTCCGAGACCATTGGGCTGCCCAACCCTGGACGCGTAGCCCTTACAGGAAGCGACGCCGGCGTCACCCATAAGAGCGCCGTGCGCTCGCCGGGGCTGCCGGGCAGGAAAGCAGCGCTCACCCTGCGCCAAATCCCGTTGACGCCCTTACGAATAGCGGGATAGGGAACCGCGGCTCCGTTGGTACAGGCTCCGTTGCTATAATCGGGTCTTGTCGGCAAAGCATTCGCATCCTTCGCCATTCGCATCCTTCGAGAGGAAGAAATGAGCAGAGTGTCGCAGGCAGCCGAGGCGCTGCTGCAGCAATTCAGGAACAAGGAGAAGTATCTCCTGGAAGGCGATCTGCTCCCCGGGAGCATCACCGAGGCTTATGAAATTCAGGAAGCCTTCCAGGGGGCGCTGACCAAAGACTACGGCGAAGTGGCGGGATACAAAATCGCCTACACTACCGCCGCCCTGCAGCAGTCATCCGGAATCAGCGAACCTGCGGCCGGCGTGATACTGGCCGACAACGTGCGCCGTTCTCCCGCAGTGCTGGATTCGGCCGATTTCGTGCAGCTTGGAATCGAGTGCGAGGTTGGAGTCAGGCTGGTGCGGGGCTTGCCGGCGTCTGACGCGCCCTATGACCGGGATGGCGTCTCTGAAGCGGTCGGGGCGGTGATGACTGCCTTCGAGGTAGTGGACAACCGCCGGACGCATGGGCTGGATACCCGGGCTCAGTTGCTGAACACCATCTCGTCCAACATCCTGAACGCCGGCGTTGTGTTGGGGGAACCGGTCGCCGACTGGCGGGGCATCCATCTGGCCGGCTGCCGCGGCTATATGGAGATAAATGGCGAACTGGCGGGAGAGGGCGCAGGCTCCGATGTGATGGGGCATCCCCTGGAGCCTCTAGCCTGGCTGGCCAATGCCCTGGCAGACCGGGGCAGGGAATTGAAGGCCGGCATGGTGGTCATCACCGGCAGCATCGTTTCTCCGAAGTGGCTTAAGGCAGGAGACTCCGCCCGCATCGAAATCGAGGGGCTGGGCAAAGCCGAACTCAAGGTGGCCTAGAGCCGGGAGAGGAAACCCGGGCGTCTGCCCGGAGAGATACAGACCTATCGATGCGACGAGGTAGCGCAGAGTGGCTATTGCTTGCAATGCAGGAGCGCCGACGGAAACGCGGATGGATCCAAAGGGGCTGGAGCGCGTCAGGGAGTTGTTTTTCGAGCAGATTGATTCAGGCCTCCATCCAGGAGCCGCCCTGGCCGTTTACCGTTATGGCGAACTGGCGCTGGATATCTATGGCGGCCTGGCCGACCAGGCCACCGGCCGCCCTGTGGACGAAAACACCATGTTCGTCCTGTATTCGTCTACCAAGCCGGTTACTGCCTGCTGCCTGCACATCCTTTGGCAGAGGGGAAAACTCAAATGGGAAGATAGGGTTGCAGAGCACTGGCCCGAATTCGCCCAGTCGGGCAAGGAAGAGGTGACCATCGCCCAGGTTCTAACGCACCGCGGCGGGTTTCCCGACAGCCCCAGCCACATGACGTGGGATCGCTGGAGCGACTGGGACGCGGCGGTCAGGGCGATGGAAGAACTGCGCCCCGACTATCCGCCGGGTCGCGTAATCGCCTATCATCCCCGAAACTTCGGGTGGGTTATCGGAGAGCTGGTGCGGCGCATCGACGGCCGGCCCATCAACCGGTTCGTCCGCGAGGAAATCACCCGGCCGCTGGGCATCAACGACCTGTATATCGGCCTGCCCGAATGGCTTCTGGACAGGGTCTCCAGGCTCCACGCTATGGAAGACTGCGACCGGCGAAGCCAGGTCGAGCTGTACAACAACCCGGAGGTTCATCGCACAGTCCAGCCGTCCGGGGGCGGAATATCCACTGCGCGAGGGTTGGCCAGGTTCTTTGCGATGATGCAGTTGGGAGGCACACTGGACGGCGCTACCATTATGGCGCCCGAGACCGTGGAAGAGGTGACGGCGCCCCATTCCGAGGGAATTGACCACTCTTTGAACCGCCGCGTCATCCGCGGTATGGGGTTGTCGCTGGCCGACCCGCGCACCGGCGACCCCGGAAGGCTGAATCCTCGCACATACGGACACGCCGGCTCTGGCACCTCGGTAGGCTGGGCCAACCCCGATAACGGCCTTGCTGTGGCCTACATCACCAACGGTTTCCGCGCGGAAGCCTCTAACACGCCCAGACTGGCTGCAATATCCCAAGCAGTTACCGACGCTTGCATCTGACCATTTTCACATTCCGTAGGGCGGGAATAAATCCGGGCGGGGATGAAGTTGGAAAAATCCGCCGCTGCCCGCCCGTCCGTCTGAATTGCATGCGCCGCTCCCCGGCATCGGTGCGGCGATTGTGCGGCGTCGGCTGGTACACTATCCCGAAAGCGCAGCCTGGCGGCTGCCGCCCGATACGGTCAACGCAAGGAGTTATCGCATATGGCAGGCCCCAAGGAGACGTACACCATCGAACTGAATCCCGACCAGATGGCATTCATCCGGCAGGCGAAGGAGAAGTACAACCTCTCCAGCGAAGACAAAGCGATGCGGGTGGCGCTGGACTACCTGATTACCAGCCCCGACATTCACGCCAGGGTGTTTTCCGAACCCAGGTGCCTGCGCTGTGAGTAGCGTGAAAGCATGGCGGGGCGGTATAACACCCGCCCCGCTCGTTCCTGCTTTCACTCAGATTCCCACTGCCTTCCGGTAAAGGGCGCAGGCTTTCTATCCAAGCTGCTGAACAGCTTCCAGCGCCAGCCGGTACCCGTAGACGCCGCAGCCGTAAACGGCGCCCTTACACACAGGCAGCACCTGCGAGACGGTGCCTCGGGCGGTGGGGTTGGATACGTGCACCTCGAACACCGGGAAGTTGACCTGCGTGATGGC
This sequence comes from Dehalococcoidia bacterium, assembly GCA_965115955.1. Lineage (GTDB taxonomy): Bacteria > Chloroflexota > Dehalococcoidia > Lucifugimonadales > UBA3495 > VXOI01. The sequence continues at coordinate 1,752,694 of OZ220473.1, forward strand.
GCTGCGCAGGGGCCCTGCCGCCGTGGTGTAGCCCGCAGGATTTATCAGCGCCGCGTCGAAATCCCGATCGTGCGCGTCATACAGCGCGTTCACCACTTCCCCCTCTATGTTGGAGTGGAACAATTCCACATCGATGCCGAGGCCCTCGGCGTATCCCACAATCTGCTCGTCGATCTCTTCCAGTGTGGCCGGGCCGAAAATCTCGACCTGAGACTTGCCGCGCATGTTCATGCCTGCGCCCTGTATCACCAGAACCTTGCCCATATTTCTGCTCCTTTCAGTTGGCCTGCCGCCCTCTTGTGGTTTATTCCGCGTCCGGGCCGCTGTACTGCGAGCCTCCGGCGACGGGTTCGTTGGGAACCTCGACCAGGTAACCGGCCAGCATAATGTCCAGTTGCAGCATCAGCATCTTGTTCCATGCCGATGCCGCCCGCATCGCCAGGTCCTGATCTTCCAGCTCCCGTCGCAACAGGTCGGTTACGGCCGACTGGATGTAGGCGATGGTGCCGATCATAAACCGGGCGGGCACCGATCCCAGGTGGGCCCGATGCGTCGGCGGGTGGCTGTGTACGAGGCCCATGGCCAGTACCCGGATTGGATAATCCTGGTCCATCTGGAAATCGACGGAGCCGCGCAGCCAGCGCATCAGGCTGTGCTTGCGGCGCGTCAGCCTTTCCTCGTTGATGCCGCCGGCGTCGTCGGCGAAGAACCGGCGGGACTCCGGAAACTCGAGAAAATTGTCATAGACCGACGCCGTAAGATCGTCGCCGTTGGCCAGTATAATTTCGCGGGTGGCCCGGATCAGTTCAAGCCCTTCCTGGTCCAGCCCCACGAACTCGGCCAACTCCTGCATCCGGCCGGGCCAGTCTGTTACCTGCGTCATCGCAACTCCGCTGTTCTGTCGCCCGGAGCGCTCCGCCGCCCGGATGCGCTGGCGTCTGCTCGCCGGGCTCAAGGGTGTGAGTGAATATATCGCCTCGGCAAATTCGGAGCAACCGAGGCTCACGCCGCCCCCGGCTCCGGCTGCGTCAGAGGCCGCTTGATAAGCGGAGTGAAAGCGATGGATGGAAGGAGCAGGGCCAGCGCGGCGAGGGCGTGCAGCGATATGGTCTGCTGCAATGTCAATACGGAAACCACAAAGAATATTTCCAGTGCGCCCAGCAGATTGGCGATGCCGATGCAGAAGCTGAGCAGCCCCATCATTTGGCCGCGCATCGCCGGCGGAGACAGCAGCATCATAATGCTGCTCTGCATAGTCGAGAAACCCGCCTGACCTAGACCGCTGACCAGCAGCAGCGCGAAGGCCAGGGCGTACCACGGCGACCAGACATAGGCGCCCGACGCCAGCAGCACGATGATGGACCCGAAGGCGAAGTATCGGCCGTGGAACCGGACGCCCTTCGTCGAGGCCATCATCGCCGCCCCTGCCAGGTGTCCGAAGCCGTCGGCCGCCACCAGAAGCCCAACCAGCGCCGGGCCGACGGCCAGGAGGTCGGCCCCAACGGCGGGTATGAACTGCTGCAGCGGGAAGGCCCAGGCGTTCATCGCTAGAGTGATGGAGAGCATCCCCACAAGAGCGCCGGTCTTCCAGGCGAAACCTACGGCATTGCCCATCCCCTGCCACATCGGCGGCAGGGCGGCGCGAAGGCCCGCCGCCGGAATCCGGAGCCTTGAGATGAGACACAGGTTGCCGCCGTGAACGAACAGCAGGAAGACATAAGCCGCCGGGTATCCTGAAAACTGGATGAGAAGCCCGCCTGCCACCGGGCCTATCATCTTGCCGACGTTCTGGGCGATAACGTCCAGAGACATCGCATTGACGATCCGGTCGCGTCCTCCGATGTCGAAAATGCCCGTCCGCCGGGATGGGTCTTCGATGGCCTTTGTCGTGCCCTGGATGAACGCCACCACGAAGATGTGCCACGATTGGAGAGATTCCAGGCTGTACAGCATCGGCGCCAGCAGGCCTGCAACTGCGGCCAGATTCACAGCCTGCATCAGCAGCATCACCCTCTGGCGGGGAAAGCGGTCGGCTATATAGCCGGCCATGGGAGAAACGAAGGGCCGGGGCAGGTTGTTGAACACCCAGAGCAGCATCAGATGGGACGCAGGGGCCTCGATGACCGTGACTATCAGCAGGCTCCATACCAGAATCTCGTTCCGGCGACCGAACTCGGCAAGAACCCCCACGGCCCAGATAATGCGAAAGTGCTGCTCCCGCATCAGATCCATAGCAGTGCCGTGAATTCCCGGAATTGGTCTCATGGGCTTTCCGCCGACAGCCTCAGCGCCTTCCGTCAAGAACCCCCCGTATTCTAACGCCGCCGGGCCCGGGATGCCCGGCATTGGAAACGTGTTCCCCCTTGACACCCCGGGCTTGACACCGGGGCTTGACACCGGGGCTTGATACCCGGACTTGGCACCCCGGGCTTGATACCCGGACTTGGCACCCCGGGATTGATACCCGGACTTGGCACCCCGGGATTGATACCCAGACTTGACACCCGGGGCAGGCCTCGCTAACTTGATGCGGTGCATAGCATCCCGATGTATATACGGTCTCGATTTGCCGCTTGCTTCGCAGTCCTGTTATCCGCCGCCCTTTGATACGCCGCGGACGACTTCGTGGGACTTCGCGCCCGGCGCGCGCGGATGTCCTCTGATAATCGCTCACAGGGGTGATGTGTCCAATGCGCCCGAGAACACCCTGGCCGCGTTCCAGAGCGCCTGGGAACGGGGCGCTGACGGAATAGAGCTGGACGTCAGGCTCACCAGGGACGGGCACCTCGTCGTGTTCCATGACCGCAGCCTGAAACGCACAGGCGGCATACGGGGGCTGGTGACCAATGCCACGCTCGCAGAGGTTCGTTCGCTGGACGTGGGCGGCTGGTACGCTCCGGAATTCAAGGGCCTCCAGGCGCCGACCCTGGACGAGGTGTTTGAGCTTCTCCCGCCCGATTACCTGGTAAACGTGGAGATGAAGGCCGTCATCGACGGTATGCGCCGCATCGCCCACCGGGTCGCCGATGTTGTCCGGCGGCACGCGCGCTGGAGCAGCACTCTGGCCGCCAGCTTTAACCCCATATCTCTTTGGGAGCTGCGCAAGATAGAACCCCGGATAATGCGCGGCTATATCTGGTCCCGTCGGCATCCTCCGCCCATCCGATCCCGCTGTTTCAGCCGGCTGGTGAAGGCCCATTGGTACGACCCGGCCAACAGCAGCTACAACCCCGCACTGATGCGGAAGATGAGAGACAGGGGGGTTCGAACCCTTGCCTGGGACGTTGACTTCGGCCGCGACCTTGCCCGCATGGCGGCTGCCAGGCTGGATGCCGCCGTCACCGACAACCTGGAATCCCTCTTGCATCAGAGGGCGAAGCTTGCTAAAATAAGCTTGGAGAATTGCGCTCATCTGGCGGAGTAGCCGTCAGGACAAGAACCCCCAGGGTTCACCGGGCCGGTTTGTCCGAAGGATACTGCATCCGGCTGCCGGGCTGTTGGCGTTGGCAATCGCAGTTCAAGGGGGGCGTTCGTGACCATAGTAGACGACATAAAAACCCGCTTGGACATTCTTGAGGTCGTGGGCCAGCGTGTGCAGTTGCAAAGATCAGGCCGCAGCTTCAAGGGCAACTGCCCTTTCCACCAGGAGCGAACCCCGTCTTTTCACGTTTTCCCCGACCGCCAGTCGTGGCGGTGCTTCGGGGCCTGCGCCACCGGGGGCGACGTTATATCCTTCGTCATGCGCGCAGAGAACCTGGAATTCGGAGACGCCCTCCGACAGTTGTCCAGAGAGGCGGGGCTGCCCATGCCGGAGCGCCAGGGCGCTCGCAGCGACAACCCGGCATACCGGATTAACGAAGCGGCCTGCGCGTTCTTCCAGAGATTCCTGGCATCGACGCAGGGGGCGGAAGCCCGCGCCTACATGGAAGCCAGAGGGCTAGACCGGGCCGCCGCCGAAACATTCCAACTGGGCCTGGCCCCCTTCGACGGCGAATCGCTGCGCAGCCACCTGCTGCGCGAGGGGTTCGACCCAGCGCAGCTCTCGGCTGCGGGAGTGACGCGGGAAAATAGCGACGGCCGACAGCAGGACCTGTTTCGCGGCCGCCTGATGATCCCTATCCGCGATGCTGATGGCCGCTTGGCCGGATTCGGGGGGAGAGCACTGGACGATTCGCAGCCCAAGTACCTTAACTCTCCGCAAGGCGAGGTGTTCGACAAGAGCCGCATCCTGTACGCCATGGACCGAGCGCGAGACGACATCCGGAAGAGCGGCGCAGTGATCGTGGAAGGGTATATGGACGCCATAGCAGCCCATCAGGGGGGGTTCCGGAACGTTGTGGCATCCATGGGAACCGCGCTGACAGAGCCGCAGGTGAACGCCATTCGCCGCCTTACCGGGCGCGTCACCATGGCTCTGGACCAGGACGCCGCCGGCCAGCAGGCAACGCTGCGAAGCCTTGAATCATCCTGGCGCATCTACCAGAGTCAGGTTGCCCGTCACTCTGGGGGAGCCACCCTGCTTCAGCGTCCGGAATTGCCTGATATCCGGATTGCCGCGATGCCGGCAGGGCAGGACCCGGATGACGTTATACGCCGCTCCCCGGACGAATGGCGGAAGTTGGTGGAAAACGCCAGACCGCTCATCGAGTTCGTAATATCCGCCATGTCCGACAGCGCCGACCCAGCCTCGCCCCAGGGCAAGGCCGCCATTGCCGCCCAGGTCTCAAGGCTCATCTTCGCGGTGCAGGATGCCCCCCAGCAGGACTATTACATGGGGATGCTGGCTGAAAAGCTGAGAGTACCTCTGGAAACCCTGCGGGCCAGCATTACCAGGCCGTCGGCGTCGCGTAGCGCCCCTCCCGCCCGGAACAGGCAGTCCCCGCCGCAGGAGGAGGCAACCGCCTCGCCGTTTGCCCGGCTGGAGCGCGATGCGCTGGATGAATACTGCCTGACTCTGCTGATGCGCTATCCAGACCTGGAGGGATACGCCGAGTCTTTGACGGCAGACCTGTTTGTACGCCCGGAAAACCGGGAGATTTTTCTGAACTACCTCAATTCCCCAATGTTTGAGGGGAACGGCATCGGAGCCCCCGGCGAGCGTCGTGATCACGCCCCCCCAGGAGTCCAGGAGCAGGTAGAGGCCCTGCGCAATAAGGGGCTGCCGGAGATGGATATGGCAAAACGCCGTAGAGCCATCGCAGACGTAGTGGCTCGCCTGGAAGAGCGCAGCCTGAGACAGCAGAAGAAGGACGAACACGACCGCTTCGCGGACGCTTCGAGCGAGCCAAGCGAAGAGGACCATCGCAGCGCAGTTGCGCTGAACGAACGGATCAGGCTGAATCTCAACTCGCGGCCGATCTTCCGGAGCAGGCAGTAGAGGCTGGGGGGCTGTTCAATAATCCGGGCTTACGCTGCTAACGCCCGTTTATCCAGATCGCAATTAACATATCCGCTTATTCTCTTAATTCTAAGGAGATTGAATGGTTAGTCACCGTAATGGCGCAAGAAGACTGGACTCTGAGGACTTTCTCGAGGCGCCGGCAGAGGAACCTGAGGAACGCGACCCTCTGATAGACATTTTCCGAAAAGTGGACGCGGTTCAGAACGAATCGTCGGAAGACGGCGATGGGATTGCTGTGCCGAGACCTCCGGCTTTGGCCGTTGTTGCCGAAGAGGAGCAGTGGGATGCGCCTGAAGCGGAAGGCGCATCCGGCGCCGCCGAAGGAGCTTCTTCCGAAGCGGAAGCCGGGGACGCCGAACGGGGGGCCGAGGCCGCCGAGACCGTGGAAGTTCTCGACGACCCTGTGCGTATGTACCTGCGGGAGATTGGCCGGGTGCGGCTGCTCACTTCCGCCGACGAGCGCAAGCTGGCCCGGCAGTTGGAGGGCGGCAAGCATTTGCAGGCTCTGAAGAAGGAGCTGGTCGAGGAATTGGACGAGGATCCTCGTCCCTGGCAGATTTCCAGCCGGCTTATCGACCGCGTCGCCGCGGCGCAGCCCCTGATCACTGCTATAGCCCACGACTTCCGGGCGCGCCACGACAGCGCCCTTTCGCAGTTGCTGGATACCCCCGAATTGCGGGCTATGTTCGATCCCCAGCCCCCGGCGGCAGCCGTTGCTAACGAAGAGACGCCGCCAACGGAAGAAGAGGCGCCAACCGCAAACCCGGAGATATACGAGATTCTCGAAAACCCTGAAGTGGACGAGAAAATCAAGGAAGGGCTGCGCAAAGTCCAGAACGCGGATGAGGAAGTTCTGCCGGCCGGCGCCCGGCTGTCGAATATTCTTGAAAACCCGGAAGTCGCTCAGTTTATCAAGGACGGTTTGCTAAAGGTCTACGGTTCCGGCCCTGATCAGGGAGAAGCAGAGGAAATCTCATCCGGGGAACCGGCGCCTCCGGTTTTCCCCACGGTCGATTGGGACGCTTTCAACCCTAATCTCTCGGAAATCATGGGAATGTCCGAGCTGCGCGATGCCCTGTCCCCGGAATTGCGGCAAACCATCCGGCAGGTAGTGCTGCCCTTCAACCCCGATCTCTCACAGCTTGTGGAGAACGAGGGGCAACTGGCAGACATGAACCCCAATCTGCTGCCCGTAAACCCGGCGCTGTCGCAGATTGTGAATAACCCCCGTTTGCGGGACTCCATCGACGCCGAGGTTTCCCAGGAAATGCTGGGACGCCTTGCCGAGACGCTGGATGAACCTTCAGAGGAAGTATACCGCAAGATTCTCGACCTCTCTCTGAGTTCTTGGGTATTGGCTCCCGAGACTGTCGACGCCCTGAAGGATGCCCAGTTGACAGATCTGGGATCTGCGCTGGGCAACCCCGAGCACCTGGCGCGGTTGCAGAAGATGAACCCTCTCCTCCGCCAGCACTACAACCGGGTGGAGGCGGAGAGCGAACGGGCGCAGTCCCACCTTACCGAGGCCAACCTGCGGCTGGTGGTCAGTGTCGCCAAGAAGTACATTGGCAGAGGTATGCTTCTGCTGGACATGATCCAGGAGGGCAACATCGGCCTGATCCGCGCTGTGGAAAAGTTCGACTACCGCAAGGGCTACAAGTTCAGCACCTACGCGACATGGTGGATTCGTCAGGCCATCACCCGGTCCATCGCAGATCAGGCGCGCACCATCCGCATTCCAGTGCATATGGTCGAGACTATCAACAAGCTGATGCGCCAGCACCGCCGCCTGCTCCAGGAATATGGGCGGGAGCCGACGCCGGAGGAAATCGGCCAGGCAATGGAGATCGGCCCGGAGAAGGTGGAGGAAATCCTCAAGATCTCTCAGGAGCCGGTGTCACTGGAAACCCCCATCGGGGAGGAAGAGGACTCACATCTCGGCGACTTTATCGAAGACCGCAACGCCCCCGCTCCCGCGGATGCGGCTTCGTTCCAGCTACTTAAGGAGCAGGTGGACGAGGTGCTGCACACGCTCACCGAGCGCGAAGCCCGGGTGCTGGTGCTCCGGTTCGGACTGGAGGACGGCCGCGGGCGAACCCTGGAGGAAGTCGGGCGGGAATTCGGCGTAACAAGAGAGCGAATCCGTCAGATCGAGGCCAAGGCGCTGCGAAAACTCAGACACCCCAGCAGGTCCCGCCGGCTCCGGGATTTCCTGGAGTAGTCACGAACGAACCCCTGAGCGGCCGGGGTTTTCGCTGGCGGCAAGCGTTGTCAGGGCGCGAATTCGCAAATGCCGCAAGGGGTCAGGTTACGAAAACGAGTCGAATCCGGGGAAAGGCTCTGGCGTTAACATAATTGAATTCGCCGTTATGTAATCTAAATTCGGCAAATTCCGCAATTCCAATAGCCGATTTTGTTGTAGGATTCACAAAGGTCTCGCTATACTCGCTCCAGTCGCCAGTGAGGGAGGTGGTTCTTGTGGGTGATATGACTACACCCAAGTGCCTGAAATGCGAGGTCGGATATCTGGTGCCGCTGTCTGACTACGGCGGACAGGGAGCTGCGGTGCACTTCAAGGCTTGGGTTTGCGTGAATCCCCCCTGCGGATTCAACATCAAGATACGCAACGGTGACATCTATCTCAATGAGCCGATTACTCCGGGGGCTATGAACTCCCCGCGACTCAGGTGACCAGCAGACCAGGCCAGACTTATTCCACCCAATCTGATAACCTCCTCCGCGCTCCCTGAACGCTCCAGGGAATAGTCGGGCGGTGGTGACGTGAGGTTCCCGGTCCCGGCAGGCCGCCCAAGACCAGGCGGCTTCCGGGAAATCCGGGAGGAGGACGCTATGATAGCCGGTTACGACTACTTGATTCTGCGAGGGGGGGCGAGGCGCTTCTGGACCAAGACCAGGATCGCAGGCGCCTCCCTTGTTATCGCCGGGGGGGTGCTCATCGGCATTGGCGGCGCCTACTACGGCTATGCCAGCAATGCCCGCGGGAACCTGGACAAATTCCAGGTGACCGAACTCGCTCCGAACATCGTCTACAAAACCCCGGAGCCTACGCTTGCGCCCGCCAGCCTTGCCGCGATTCCCGAGCTTTCCCTGTATTCAGGGGACGCCGGCTTCATCCCTTCCGGCCCTGTCCTGCCTGAGGGATTCTATCTCATAGACTTCACTCAGGATGATGCGCTTTCGCCGGTTTCTCCGGCGACCAGGATGAGAATCGCGGCGCTGGACATCGACTCATCCGTAGTTGAATTGTCCATCCAGGACCTGGGCGATAAGCGGGCCTACGAGACCCCCGACAACACTATCGGCCATATCCCCGAGACGGCCGATGCAGGGGAAAACGGCGAGGGATGGTACTTCGGGCATACGGAAAGCCCGGTGCTCGACGAAGGCTCGGTGTTCTTCAATCTCCAGCAGATACCAGGCATGCTGCTCGACGGCGAGGAAGTTCATATCATCACCAGTAACGGAACCGAGGAGTTCCTGTACCGGGTCACAGGAACGCGGGTGGTGCATGAGGACGAACTGAAGCTTACAGGAGACGGCGGCCCCCGGATACACCTGGTTTCGTGCGTTCCCCGCCTGGTTTACGACCACCGCCTGATTGTCGACGCAGAGCTGATAGCCAGGAAAACCAACTCCTGAATTAACAGCAGAAGACGGGAATCTCAGTGAGCGGCGGTTTGCCCGGAATGATCGGGCAGACCGCCGTTTCCATTGGAGATCCTCAGCGTCCTGAGCCTTCGTCCGGCCATGGATACCACTTCTACGCGCAGCCCTTCTCTTTCGACCACGTCCCCAACATGGGGGACACGTCCCAGGTGGTGATACACGAAACCGCCTACTGTGTCGAAGTCGTCACTCTCGATGCTCACGTCAAACAGGCCTTCCACCTCTTCGGCGCTGAGTCCGGCGTTTACCAGAATCGACCCGTCTTCGCCCCGCGTTAATTCCGAATCCCTGGCCCGTGAGAATTCATCCTCGATTTCGCCTACAATCTCTTCGAGGACATCCTCCATAGTGACCAGCCCTTCTGTTCCGCCGTATTCATCGACCACTATGGCAATCTGTGTTCGGCGCTGGCGGAACTCTTCCAGCAGCTCGTCAACCCGCTTGGTTTCAGGAACAACGAAAGCCGGCCTGGTCAATGCCTTAACGTCGCCGGGCTCTTGCGGGCTGGCTATCGCCGCCAGCAGATCGCGGACGTACAGGATGCCGAGAACGTCGTCTATGGTTTCGACATAGACAGGAAGACGGCTGTGTCCGTGCTCCACTATGGCAGCGGCTGCCTCTTTCAGGGAAACACCGGCCTCGACAGCGATCATATCCAGCCGAGGCACCATCACTTCCCGTACAGTGGTGTAGTCCAGGTCAATAATGGAGCGGAGCATCTCCCGGTCTCGCTGGTCAAGGCCGATCAGCTCCTCCTCCGTGATGGCCGGCTGGCCGGCAGGAACCGGCAGCTCGGCCAGGTTCTCATTAGAGGGCTGGCTGGCGTCTCCATCCGATTCGGCGCCGATTCCGGCAGACGCCCTGTCTGCGATTCGCCTTCGCCCCTTGCCGCCCGGCTCTTTGCGTCGGAAGATCCTGCTTATCCAACTAAGAGACGTCATGCTGCTGGTCCGGCGAGGGATGGGTAGGTAACGGCAAGGAAACGCAGCTCACACGGGAATCCGGGGCATACCAGGGGCGGACGAGGCAGGGGGAGACCCGAATCAGAGCGCAGAGAGGCGTATGATTCAGGCAATAAACCCGGGGGTGGGTTGTCTGTGTCCAATCCTCTAACTCCCGGAACTCGGGGCGAACAGTCGCAGGCCCGACCGCTGCCGCGGGGAGGGCAGTCTATTTCAGGTCGCGCTTAATAGTAGCAGGCACCCCTGCGGCCAGTCTAGCAGGGGGTATGTTCCTGGTTACCACCGCTCCCGCTCCGGTGATGGATCCCTCGCCCACGGTTACCGGGGCTACCAGCATCGTATCGCAGCCGAGGAACGCATCGGCTTCCACCACGGTGCGGTGCTTGTCTTTTCCGTCGTAGTTGCAGGTGATCACTCCTGCCCCTACGTTGACCCGCTCTCCGATGGTGGCGTCGCCGGCGTAGCCGAAATGCCCCATCACCGCTCCTGCCTTGAACCGGGTCTCCTTCGCTTCCACGTAGTTCCCGATGTGAACGCCCGATTCCAGGTATGCCCCGGGCCGCAGGTGACTGAAGGGGCCGATGTCTGTATGGTCTTCCATAACCGCTTCTTCCAGGGCAGACGAAGTAACCCGGCAGTTGTTTCCTATAATGGCGTCGCGGATTACGGAGTTGGGGCCGATTTCGCAGTTCTCGCCGATGCTGGCGCGCCCCAGGATCATCGTGTTTGGGAGGATCAGCGAGTCGATTCCTATGGTCGCATCCGCGTCGATGTATACCGACGCCGGGTCTGTCATGGTGACGCCCTCCATCATCCAGCGCTGCCTGATGCGCCGGCGCATGGTTTCCTCTGCCACCGAAAGCTGTATCCGGTCGTTGACGCCGAGGGCCTCTTCCGGGTTCACGGCCTCGACTGCCGTCGCGCCAGCGCCGTCGCGAGAGGCGATCGCTGCCAGCCCCGTAAGATACAGCTCGCCCGACGGGGCAGGTTCAAGGCGCTTGAGAGTTTTCCAGAGCCATTGGGCTTCGAAGCAATAAACCCCGGCGTTAACGGCCGCCGCTGTTCCTGCCTGGCCTCCCTCTCCCTCGCCGGCTTCAACGATCCGGCTGACCCGGCCGTTTTCTACAACAACCCTGCCGAGGTCTTTTGCCAGAAGCATAGGAGCCGTCAATAGGGTCATATTGGCAGCGTGGGCGGCTATAAGCCGCTCCAGCGATTGCAGGGTAACCAGCGGACTGTCGCCTCCCATCGCCAGTACCCTGCCGGCATCCCCCCCCAGAAGTTCCTCGCAACTTGCAAGGGCTCCGCCGGTGCCGTCCCGGAGCGGCTGAACGGCGTATTCCACGGAGTCGCCCAGGGCGGCCATTATCGCAGCCTGGTTTCCGGGGGACACGACCACTACCACGCGAGTTGCCCCCGCGCTCTTGAGCAGCTCTACCGAATAGCGCGCCATTTCCTTCCCGCAGACACGATGCAGCGGCTTCGGTGTGCGAGACTTCATCCGGCGTCCTTCTCCGGCGGCCATCACCGCGCCGACCAGCCCCATGGCAATATCCTCCCGCGCCCGGGTTTGCCCTGGGCCGCAGCGTTATTATAACCCGTAACTGGTAAGAAACCCCTCTTGACCGTCATCCTTGAGGAGGCGAGGCGGCAGCGGAAACCCTCCTGCTGGGTATCGACCCTTAGTCTGTTCTGCGGCGCCTGTTTCAGACCAGGGCGAATAATGCCCCATAATTCCGCTTGTGCCCGGCGTACCCGGTCGTACCCAGGCTGTATCAGGAGTGTCCATGTATCTTGCCCTTTCTCGCCGTCTCTACGTTGGGAATGCGCGCTTGCTTCGTTGACATAGAAGAACGCCAGGGTCAAAATTGGGCTGCTTCCGGGTGCGTGCGCAACTGCCGACGCCTACACTGCAGACGAGGCGTTTCTGACAGTTGCTTCCGGGTGCGTGCGCAACTGCCGACGCCTACACTGCAGACGAGGCGTTTCTGACAGTTGCTTCCGGGTGCGTGCGCAACTGCCGACGCCTACACTGCAGACGAGGCGTTTCTGACAGTTGCTTCCGGAGTGCGTGCGCAACTGCCGGCTGCCAACCTTTGCCAGGGGCTTCATTTATGGAACGCAGCGAATTGCCCTTTCTCAGCGCAACGGCGCTGGCGGAATTGTTCAGAACCCGCCAGGCCTCGCCGGTGGAGGCCGCCGAGGCATTCCTGGACCGCATCGCGGAAGTCGATCCCTCCTTGAACTCCTATATCACTATTACCCCGGAACGCGCCATCGAGGAAGCCGTCCGGGCGGAACGGGAAATCGGAGAAGGGCATTTCCGCGGGCCGCTCCATGGCGTGCCGGTGGCCGTGAAAGACCAATTCTGCACCGCCGGCGTGCTTACTACTGGCGGGTCAGCCATCCTGGGCAGCTACGCGCCAGACTACGACGCCACGGTAATAGCCAGGCTGAAAGATGCAGGGGCGGTGCTGCTGGGCAAGCTCAACATGAGCGAATTTGCCATGGGCGACGCCTTCCATCACCCATACGGCCGTCCCCGCAATCCCTGGGACCTGTCTCGCAACCCCGGGACGTCCAGCAGCGGATCGGGGGCGGCTACCGCCGCCTTCCTGTGTGCGACTTCGCTGGGCGAGGATACGGCAGGCTCCATACGCGGCCCTGCTTCTTTCTGCGGACTGGTGGGTATTCGGCCCACATGGGGGCTTGTCAGCCGCTACGGTATGCTGGCTTCCACTTGGTCGATGGACGCCGCCGGGCCCATCTCCCGCACCGTTGAGGACTGCGCCGTTACGCTGGGCGCAATCGCGGGCCATGACCCGAAGGACCCTTACACCAGAAACGCCCCCGTCCCGGACTACCTTGACGGCCTGTATGCCGGCCTTCGAGGCATCAGGGCCGGGGCGCTTATCGACCGCGTGAACGATGAGGGGGTCGAGCCTGGCGTGCGCGATGCCGTCAACCGCGCCGTGGCGCAGTTGGGCGAGCTGGGCGCTGAAGTCGAGGAAATCTCCATACCTCTGATTGCGCAGTCTGCGGCCATCTCCACTGCCCTCATTTACGCCGATGCCACCTTCGTTCACCGCCAGGGGTTGCGCGACTATCCTGAAAAATACGACCATAACAATCGCGTCCGTCTCCTTACCGGGGCCCTGATACCTGCCCAGGCCCATCAGAAGGCGGCCCGCCTGCGCCAGATCCTCCGCGATCAAATCCTTGACGCTTTGAGCCGGGTGGACATCCTGCTCTTGCCGACGTCATCGGTGCAGGCAACCCTCATACCGGCGGAAGCCGGTCTGTCCAGGAACGGTAAGGAGGATTTCCTTGCCATGCTGGGCGGCAGGCGCACCTACACCACGCCGGCCAACCTGGCTGGCGTCCCAGCCCTATCCATCAACTGCGGCTTCACGCCGGACGGTCTGCCAGTGGGTTTGCAAATGGTAGGTCGGCCTTTTGACGAGGCAACGCTGTTCCGGGCTGCCTATGCCTATGAGCAGGCGACCGGCTGGCGGCGCTCCCGGCGGCCGCCTCTGTAACCTGATAGAACGGGGAATCATATTCACCCCGTCCGGCATTGGAGGCGGGGAAATCGAGGATAGCTTATGCCGGAACTGCACGAACTCACCGCCACCCAGTTGGCGCGGCAAATACGGGCGCGCGAGATCAGCGCAGTGGACGCAGCCGAAGCGCTCCTTGCCCGGGCCGATGCGCTGGAATCGCTGCAAGCATGGGTGTATATCGACCGCGAGACCGTGCTCGCCGACGCGGAGCAACGCCAGCGGGAGCTGGACACGCTGCCCGAAACCGGCCCCCTGCACGGCGTGCCTGTGGGCGTTAAGGACATCTTCTACACGGCCGGAATTCCCACCACAGCCTGTTCGCGGGTATATGCCGACTTCGTGCCGGATTATGACGCGGCCGTTCTAACCAGCCTCAAGCAGGCAGGGGCGATAATGATGGGCAAGACGGTGACCACCGAGTTCGCCTGCCTCGATCCGTCGCCTACGCTTAATCCCTGGAACCCGGCCCACACCCCCGGCGGTTCCAGCAGCGGTTCTGCGGTCTCTGTGGCCTCCGGGATGTGCCCGGTGGCGCTGGGGTCGCAGACCGTCGGCTCGGTGCTGCGCCCGGCGTCCTACAATGGCGTGGTCGGCCTCAAGCCCACATACGGGCGTGTCAGCCGCTACGGCGTGGTGCCTGTAAGCTGGTCTCTGGACACTATGGGCTGGATGTCCCGTTCCGTTGAGGACGCGGCCCTGATGCTGCAGGTGACGGCCGGCTCCGACGCCAATGACCCGGTGTGCGCCCGCTTTCCGGCCGCCGATTACCTCTCGGGCCTCGAGGAAGGCGCGCCGCCCCGTATCAGCCTCGTTTCATCCTTCTTCATGGAAGAGTCCGACCAGGAAACCCGACGGCATACCAGGGACATGCTGCAGAAGCTAGCTCAGGCAGGGGCTGAGGTGGACGAAGTAAATCTCCCGCACAGTTTCAGCACCGCTATCGAAGACCAGCTTATAATTATGCGATGCGAGGCCGCAGCGTTCCATCAGCCCATGTACGAAACCCGCGCCGATGATTACCGGCCGCTGCTGCGTCGCCTGCTGGCCCGGGGACTGGAAACCAGCGCTGTCGAATACTCGGGCGCTCTGGAGCGGCGTCTGCGGTTCATCACCGATATGCAAGTCCTTGCCGAGAGCGCCGACGTGCTTGTCACGCCAACCACGCCTACGCCGGCGATGGCCGATCTGACCAACACAGGCAGCACCATGTTCCAGGGCCCGTGGACTTCCTGCGGCCTGCCGACCATAACCATTCCTTCGGGCCTGGCTGAATCAGGACTGCCCTTGGGCTTGCAGCTCGTCGCGGCTCCCTTCCGCGAGGAGCGGCTGCTGGCCGCCGCCCGGTGGTGCGAGCGTGTGCTGGACGTCCATCTGACCCCGCCGGTATAGAAACCGCATCCGCTCTCAAAAAAGGGAATCAGACAATTAAGGAGGTCACCGATGCCGCAATCCAACATTCCGTCTGAAGAGGAAGTGCTCAGCTACTTCGACAGGTTCTCCAACTGGGGCCGCTGGGGCGATGACGACGAGTTGGGCGCGCCCAACCTGATTACCCCCGAAAAAGTGAAGCAGGCCGTAGCTACCGTGCAGGAGGGCGTCCGCATCTCCATGGCGCGCACAATCAGCTTCGAAGCCACTGTCGACGCTCCTGTGCCTCCGGTGCACTTCATGGTCGAGAGCGGCGAGGGCTGGGCCAGCGGCCAGAAGGTCAGTAATCGCACATTCCCCGCAGCTACCGATTACTTCGGCATGATCTTCCACGGCTACACCGTTACTCACGTCGACAGCCTGGCCCACTTCTTCTGGAACGGCAAGACCTACAACGGCAAGCCGGCGCACCTTGTCTCTACCAGCCTCGGCGCCACCTTCGGTTCCGTCGAAGAGGCCAGGGATGGTATCATCTCCCGCGCCGTGCTGGTGGACGTGCCGATGATCCGGGGCATCGACTGGATTGAACGGGGCGAAGGGGTGATGATCGACGACATTCTCGCCGCCGAGGAGCGCTGCGGCTTCAGGGTTGAGGAGGGCGACGTGCTGCTGGTGCGCACGGGCCAGCTCCGCCGCCGCAACATCGAAGGCCCGTGGCCTCGCGAGGCCGGTTCCGCCGCTTGCCAGGCATCGTGCCTGCCCCTGTTTTACGAGCGCGGCATCGCCATGCTGGGCACCGACACGGGCAACGATGTGAACCCGCCTCAGTACGAGAAAGTCCCCAGCCCCATCCACCAGGTCGGCATCACCGCCATGGGAATCTGGATACTGGACAACGCCAACCTGGAAGAGGTGGCAGCGGCCTGCCGAGAGCGCAGCCGATGGGAGTTCATGATCTCCATCGGCCCCTTGCGGCTGCACAACACAACCGGCTCCCCCGTGAACCCGATAGCGATCTTCTAGCGGTAGCCGCCCCGGCCCCCTCCCCTGGAAGAGGAGCTTCCGCTTGGCGCTTAAGGGGGCGGGGAAGACGCCGCACTGCGTTTGCATCGCCGCCCAGGATGACAACAAAACAGGCTGTTACATCTTGGACGCCGACACCGGGGCGCCGACTCACCTGGCCGAGCCGCCATGCCTGGAACTGCAGGGCGGGTTCGTCTTCGGCGCTGGTTCGGCTACGGGCCGGTTGGCGTCCTGCAGCATCAATGGCGACATCGGGGAAATGACGCCCCTCGCTGCCTTCGACGCGGGCTGGCTCCCCATGCGGGTGTTGACCGCCATGCCGGGCGAGTTGCCCGCAACCCTGTCATTTAATGCGCCTGCCCGTCGATTGCCGTATCCATTGTAGCGTATGCTGCCGGTCTGGAAACCTCGGGCGGCGGGCCTCTCCGCCCTGTCCCGCCATGATGAGATAATATAACCTGTGGGGTAGCTGGACGTCAGTCAGAGATTGAGGATCAAGATTAGCCGGACGGTTGAACTCGGCATGGGACACCAGTTATCGCTCGAAAAGGCGCCATTATCTCTTCAAGCTTTTGCCGCACCACCGTCCTGCTACGGGTAGTTGGTGGGCGGCCCCTGTTTGAGCCCGGCGATGCGCTCGCACCAGAGAGATGCTCCCAGCACCTGGCCCTCTCCGGCGAAGGGCCCGCCAAACTGCACCGCCATTGGCATTCCGAGATCGCTCAGACCGGTCGGCACTGTCACCGTGGGCAGTCCGGCGGCCGTCCAGGGCACCTGGAACGCTGCGTCGCCGGTGGTGTTCAGGTCTTTGGGGGCCGGCGCGGGGGTGGCTGGGGTCATCACCACGTCTACACTGGATGCCATGTCGTTCATGTTGGCGCGGAACTGCCGGCGCAAACGCTGGGCCTTGAGGTAGGCGGAGGTCGGGATGATCATGCCCATCTCGATTCCGGCCCGGATGCGCGGCCCGTAGTCGGCTGCCCGTGCGCGGTGATTTGCCTCGTGAAAGCCGGCGCATTCCACGTTCATCACCAGGCGCTGGAAGCTGTGAACCAGGTCGAAGCCGGCCGGCAGGGAAATTTCCTCAACCTCGGCCCCTGCCCCGGCCAGTTGATTTGCCACCGCCTCGGTGTGAGCCCAGATTTCCTCTGTGCAGTAGTCCTGGTAATACTGCCTCACCAGTCCGATTCGCGGTGGCCTGTCGGCTGCCGCCATCTGCGCGCTGAAGTCGGGCGCCGGCTGTCGCAGCGTACCGGAGTCTCTGTCGTCCTCGCCGCTCAGCACGGTAAGCATAAGCGCGGCGTCGGCCACTGTGCGCGTCAGGAT
Organism: Dehalococcoidia bacterium; assembly: GCA_965115955.1. Taxonomy (GTDB): domain Bacteria; phylum Chloroflexota; class Dehalococcoidia; order Lucifugimonadales; family UBA3495; genus VXOI01. The sequence goes on from OZ220473.1 coordinate 1,770,024, forward strand.
GCCCACGTGGTCCAGGGACCAGCTCACCGGCGTAACGCCATAGCGGCTGATGCGTCCATAGGTGGGCTTGAGGCCGACGATGCCGTTGTAGGCCGCCGGACGGCAGGTAGAGCCGCCGGTCTGGGAACCCAGAGCTGCCGGCGCCATTCGCGCCGCCACTGCCGCCGATGAGCCGCTGCTGGAACCGCCCGGCGTATGCTCCGGGTTCCAGGGGTTGCGGGTCGGCGACGGGTCGGAGGTGGCGAATTCGGTGGTGACCGTTTTGCCGAGAACAATGCCCCCGGCGGCCTTGATCTTCGAAACGGAAGCAGCGTCGAAGTCCGGAACGAAATCGGCGTAAACCTTCGAACCGCAGGCCGTGAGCATCCCGGCGGTGTAGAAGATGTCTTTCAGCCCCACCGGCACCCCGTGGATCAGGCCGAGCGGCCCGCCCTGTTGCGCCTCCGCCTCCCGCTGCCGGGCTGTCGCCAGCACTCCCTCCTGGTCGGTGGTTACCCAGGCTTGCAATTCGCTGTCCAGCGCGTTAATCCGCGCCAGCAGCGACTCCGCCAGCGCCACTGGCGACAGGCTGCCGTTCCGGATCTGATCCGCCGCTTCAACTACGGAAAGCTCGTGAAGATTAGTCATATTGCCGCCTCAATCCGGTGACAGAATGCAATACCTGCTCCCCTGTCGCCCGCAAATCGAACCCCGCAAATCGAACATCGAACAGGGAAGGGCATGTTGTCTTTGCCGATAAGTTAATGAAGATGATATAGACGGAAGATGGAGTCATCCCTGAACCAGCGGCTCCAGGTCCTGGTGGACTTCCGCGCTCTCGATGGCCGCGACCTGCCGTGCTGTCGTGCGCAGATAGTCCTCAAGCTCTTTCGCCCGCCCCTCTCCGAACTCCGCCGCTGCGCGGCGGCGAAGCTCCTGGTATATCCGCTCCTGGTCATTGTTCAAGCTCATAGCGAGTCGTCCCGTTCCGGTATCGTTATATCGCTTGACGCCCCTTGTATACGCCGGGTCAATGGGATTCTAAATGCGCTCGCCTGGAGGGTCAAACCTGGAGGGTCAAACGATGCAGAAATCATACTGCTGGTATAATGCCGCAAATTACCGGCAAATGAGACTGGGGGAATGCCGTGGCTGACGATCTTTCCGGTATCCTGGAATCTCCGGAACATACCCATCTGGTCAACGTGGGCGGCAACACAGAGGGCCCGCTGTGGCATCCCGGCGGCTATCTCACCTTTGTTGACCTCACCGGAAGCCGTCTGTGGCGCTGGGACGCCGACGGCGGTGCGCGAGTGATTCGCGAATGCACCGGCGAGGGCAATGGCTGCGCCTTCGACCGGGAGGGGCGCCTGCTGATGTGCGAAGGCGCCGGCCATCGCCGCATCACCCGCATGGAAGCGGACGGCGCCGTTGCGACCATTGCAGACAGGTGGGACGGTAAACGGTTCCACAAGCCCAACGACGTGGTATGCCGCTCCGACGGCAGCATCTACTTCACCGATCCGTCGCTGCGCCTGGAACCCGAACTCCGCGAGTACGGCTTCGCCGGCGTGTTTCGCATAGACGCGGACGGTGAGGTGCATCCGGCGACGGACGGCTGCGAGTATCCCAACGGCCTCGCGTTCTCGCCTGATGAGTCAGTGCTGTACGTCGCCATCAGCCGCATCAGCCTCGACTGCCTCGGCGAAGAGGAGCGCGGCGAGGTCTGCTGCCATCGCAAGATACGGGCCTTCGACGTTGCGCCCGACGGCTCCCTGAGCAACAACCGGGTCTTCGCCGACATGAGTTCCGCCGAGCCAGGGGTTCCCGACGGCATGAAGGTGGATACTGCCGGCCGGGTGTTCTGCGCCGGCTCTGGAGGCATCTGGGTTTTCGAGCCGGACGGCGCCCGCATTGGCATAATCCGAGGCCCGGAAGTCCCCCGCAACCTCGCGTTCGGCGGCGACGACTACCGCACCGTCTACACCACGCCAGGCCAGTCGGTATACAGTTTCCGCGTTACCACACCGGGCATCAAGCCGTAAGTTGCAGGCGCAAAGGAGGCGGGTGGTGAACGCGCGCGCCAGCCTGTATGATTGGCGTTGACCCGGATCAGAATTCAGGAGCGAAACCGTGACGTCTAGCAACATCGTTGGTTCCGGCGATTTCTCCTACGAAATGAACCCGGAATGGGCCAGGCTGCCTGAAGGTTGGGAAATGCCCGCCGCGGCGGTCTACGGAGATTCGCAGGACCGTGTCTACGCCTTCAACCGCGACCCCGACCACCCGGTCTGCATATTCGATAAGGACGGCAACTTCGTTTCCGCCTGGGGCGCGGGCCTGATCAATTTCGCCCACTCCATCCTGCTGGACAATGATGACAACGTCTGGCTGGTGGATCGCAACACCCATGAGGTTCACAAATACACCGCCGACGGCCAGCGCCTGATGACCATCGGGCAAAAGGGCGTGCGCTCCGATACCGGCGTCGACCCCGACGACTACAGTTCCACGGCCTTCCAGTCGGTAACCCACGGCGGCCCTCCCTTCAACATGCCCGCTGGAATCGCCCTCAACGACCAGGGCCAGATCTTCATCGCCGACGGTTACGCCAACGCCCGCGTTCACAAATTCACCCCCGACGGCCAATTGATCATGTCGTGGGGGGAACCGGGCGACGCTCCTGGTCAGTTCCGTCTCCCCCACGGTATCTGGATTGACCGCCACGGGCGGGTGCTGGTCGCCGACCGGGAGAACGACCGGGTTCAGGCGTTCACCCAGGAGGGGGAGTACATCACCACCTGGCCCAGCAAGCTCATCGGCCCGGCGCTGTTCTACATCGACTCCGATGATATAGTATATATCCCGGAGCACAATGGCGGGCTTTTCAGCGTACTGTCGCTGGACGGCGAGATCATCACTCAGTGGGGTTCCGAGCTGCATCGCTCCTGCCACGGCGTGTGGGCCGACTCCAGCAAAGACCTGTACTTCGTTATGCCCGGCGAATGGGGGCGCAGCCGCAGGGTGGTGAAGTTCCACCGACGCTAGACTGCCCCTTCGGGCGGCGCGCCGGGAGAGTCGACCCCCCTGCCGGGGCTGTGCCGGGCAGAGCGCAAGGGACGAAACCCGGAAGGGAAACAACCCGGCAACTGGCAATGGAAAAAGCCGCCGTTCATATAGAACTGTGCAGATTCTTCAATTGCCCCCAGCCCATTCCTGCATCGGGGCCAGCATGATAAAGCAGGGCGGGGAGGCTTGCAGGCCGATTGCGACCTTTGTTATATTGTTCCTTGCAACGGGGCTGTAGCTCACTTGGGAGAGCGCTTCAATGGCATTGAAGAGGTAGAGGGTTCGATCCCCTCCAGCTCCACCACCCTTCTCCCCGATAGCCCGTAGCTTGTGGAGCTACGCAGGTGCAGGCAACCCCGCCTCCGCTGTGGATGCAAACCCCGTAACCGTGCGTCGGTCGTCAAGCGCGGGTTATTACAACCCGTCTCGTTTGTTGGGGTATGGGGTCTTAGGCTTGACCTCTGATGCTTGGCAGGGCCTGTTTCGCCCCGGAAGAACCTCAGTCGAAACCAAATGGTGATTGTGATGGGCTTCTCCTTTCTGTCGTTATTGCTGGTTTTGGCTGTCGTGTTTGGCATCCCAGCCTCTGCCGTATTTGAGATCCCCGTTGATTCGGCCGGCTTAAACGCATCGCTGTCCCGAACTAACCTGGTCGCAGAGGACGAGCAGGAAGGTGATGACGACGGGATAGACACGCCGCCGCCGCCGACGGACAACGACGGAACGGACAGCGACGGGATAGACACGCCGCAGCCGACGGACAACGACGGAACGGACAGCGACGGGATAGACACGCCGCCGCCGACGGACAACGACGGAACGGACAGCGACGGGATAGACACGCCGCCGCCGACGGACAACGACGGAACGGACAGCGACGGGATAGACACGCCGCCGCCGACGGACAACGACGGAACGGACAGCGACGGGATAGACACGCCGCCGCCGACGGACAACGATGGAACGGACAGCGACGGGATAGACACGCCGCCGCCGACGGACAACGACGGAACGGACAGCGACGGGATAGACACGCCGCCGCCGACGGACAACGACGGAACGGACAGCGACGGGATAGACACGCCGCCGCCGACGGACAACGACGGAACGGACAGCGACGGGATAGACACGCCGCCGCCGACGGACAACGACGGAACGGACAGCGACGGCAGCAACTCGTAGCGGGTGATGGGGTCGTCTTCCGTAACTGCAATCCCTCTGTATCCGGCAACCGAATTCCCGGAGGACTCCGGCCTGCCTGCCCTGTCCGAGCTTTTCGACGGCAACCGGGTTTGGGAAGCCTACCGCCGGGAGTTCGGGGATTCATATATCCCGCCTGAACGACTCCGTGTGCGCCAGTTCAGCTACACTCCTGGCCGGCAGGCTGTCATCAGTTACTCGCTGGAATGGCCGCTCGATGAATACATCCCTTCTGAGCGAATCACAGTAACGCTGTCTCGCCAGGGGGCTGTAAATTTATTTCGCTTTCCGGATGACCAACGCCTGCCAGGGCTTGGTCAAGCTGCCGTCCCCGAAACTGCAATCCGGCTGATCAACCGGCACGTCCTGGCTGTTCCATCGCGGCGCCCCCTTCTCGTGGAAGTTGTCCGCTACCGGCCTGGCAACCGGGCAGTGCTGCGCCATCGGCTGGGCAGGTCCGGTTTCTATGTGCGGGTAATCCGGCCTGCTGCGGTAAGTCCTCTCCTTGAAGCCGCAGAGGTTGTCGGGCAGTCTGGCTTCGTGGCTCCCCGCCTCGCGGGATTGTGGGAGGAAGGCGGCGTGCTGTGGCTTTCGGAGATTCCCGGCGAAAACCTGCGAAAGCATTTGAGAAAGGACAGCCAACCAGGGCCTGCCACGCTCCTCGACCCCCTGGAAAGCCTCTGGGCTGTATCTGCGCAGCCAGGTTCCGCCCCCCCTTTCAGCCTGCAGCGCGCATATCAGAGGGCGAAGGAATCTTTCCAGTATGTTTTGCGGGATGACCAGGATGGACAGCGCATCCTTGCTTGCGCCGTTCAGTCCCTGGAACCCTTCGTTGATTCCTGGCGGCCGTGCTGCACAGCCCATAACGACTTCTACGACGACCAGATGCTTGTCTTACCGTCAGGCAAAGTGGCGCTGGTGGACTTTGAGGAAGCAGGCCCGGGAGAGCCGATGCTGGACGCAGGCAGCTTTCTGGCGCATCTGCGCTGGAGCGCTGCCTTCAGCCGTCGAGAGAAGGGCGCCAATGCCGCCAGAGCCTACCACGGCATTTTTCGGAGCGCAGCTTTGGAGCGATTCTCCTGGCGCGACCATGACCTGGCCCTGCGTGAGGCCGTCTGCCTGTTTAGAATATGCACAAACTCCATCCGTCATATCCAGGGCGACTGGCGTCGAAAATTGAAGACCGGCCTTTCTCTGGTCAACGAAACTCTGGCGCACTCAGGGCGACTGTCGAAACCTTGACGAACCTGCGGGTTGCGCATACAGTCATTTCCGTCTTGAACCTTCCGATGCCCGAACCTTCCAGCTTTTGCCGCCGGGCTATGCCAATTTGCGCCCGCAGCTATAATCCCTCCGTGTGCGATTCCGGACGCGAGGCCCGGCCATGATGATGGATCACCTCGGCATTCGCTGGGGCTACGTATTCCTGCGTTCAGCCAACTATCTGAACTCCGACGAGTTTCACGCACTCATGGTTCAGGCCGTGGAGATGTATCTGGCTGGCGAATCCGAGCGGAAAGTCAAGCGCGACAACTTCGAAGGCCGACTGTTCACTGAGTCCCGCTATGAGGTTATGGGCGGACTTGGGGGGCAGCGCTTCGACGCCGAGCTGGAAACGGTCTATGGACGCGACCGGGCGACGTTCCTGGTCAACGAACAAACCGGAGGCGCAGGGGCGCCTGTTTCCGTCAACTGACCGCCCCCCGGCCTGTGCGTAAAGCCTGATAAACCTGTATATGCCTTATCAACGGGAGCGCCGACGATGAACTGTCCCGATTGCAGCGTAGCTCTGGATGAACGCAAGTACCGAGGCCTGGAAGTGGATCACTGCCCCCAATGCCGCGGGCTGTGGCTGGACTTCGACGAGATGGACCTGCTGGAGGACGCCGCCAACAGGGACGAGGTACTGAAGGGAATGCGGCAGTATGTCCGGCGCCCGGGGGAGAGGCCCTGTCCACACTGCGGGGCAGCGATGGACGTCTTCAACTACCGGGCTCACAACCTCCCCATCGATCATTGCCCCAACGGTCACGGCTACTGGCTGGACAAGGGCGAGGAGGAACGCATCCTGGACCTGATGAGGCAGCGCGCCCGCGACCTGCGCCGCTCCGGGGCCGCCGAGCAGCAGTGGTCCCGGTTCATGGAGCGCGGAGGCAGCCGCGGAGGTTTCCTGGACCGCATTCGGGACCTGCTCGGCGGCTAATTCTTGTACAGCTTCTCCATAAACGTTCGCAGCGACTCATCGGCCTGCGAGTAGTCGTACTGCGCGTACCGTCGCATCCTCAGCTGCACCGCGTCGCCGTTGAAGTAGCGCTCATACAGCGTCTGCCGCGACCCGAACTGCGTCCCGATCAAGTCCCAGGCCAGCCGGAACAGACGCACCTTTTCCGCGGCCGCGATGTTCACGCCCTGGTAATACTTTCCAATGCCGTCGGCCAGGGGGCCGGTCAAGTCGACCTCGCTGGGCGTTAGCATCAGCCCGCTGGCCGCCAACTGCTGCACGATTGCCGCGACCCTGGCGTATGCCTCGGGATACCAGTTCCGCATGGCTATCCAGGGCTCCGGAGCCGGCCAGATTCCCTCGGCTTCCCCCATCGGTCCAGCGTCGGCCTCCGCCGCCCGCATATAGGCCCGCACCGTTTCCATAGTGTCTATGATTTCTGCGATTTTTTCCTGCACGTGCCCGTAGACGCCTATGCCGATGGCTTCCGTGATGCCATGGGCGATGCCGAGAATGAACTCCAGCTTGGCGATGTTCTTCACCGCCACCTGCTGCATGTACTGCCGCCACAGCGCAACCTGGGCCACCGTCCTGTTGCCGAGTTCCACGTCGTCATACAGGAACACCCGCTCCCAGGGCACCAGCACGTCGTCGAACACAGCCAGTGAGTCCATCTCGTCGAACTGCCCCGACAGCGGGTAGTCGGCCAGGGGCAGCCCGAAGTCGTGCGAAGGGCGGCAAATGAACTTCAGCCCCTTGATGTCCGACGGCACAGCGAACCCTATGCAGTACTTACGGTCATCCTCCACGCCCTCCCGCAGCGGGCGATACAGAGGAGCGAATATCTCGTCGGAGAAAGGCGCCAGCGTCGCCAGGTTCTTCGCTCCCCGCAGCACCACGCCCTCCGCGCAGGTGTCCACAACCCCCACAGCCACGTAGGGGTCGGGCTGTTCCGCCAGTGGCGCCGAGCGGTTGACCTGCGGATGCCCGAAGGCATGGGTGAGGCACAGGTCGTTCTCACGCGCATGCTCGTGGAAGGCCCGCAGGTTGTCGGCGTAGCGCTGCTCCTTCTCTCCGAATAGAGCGGCCAGTTGCCGGGATGCCGTTAGCTGAATATTGACGTAATCGGGCGTGCGGCCCAGCATCCCGTGGCACGATGCCGCCACAATTTCCAGCGCTGTCCGCCTTCGCCGCAGGTCGTCGTGGCTCTCCGGCGCCAGGTACGACAAAGCTACCGGCTCGCCGCTGGACGGCGAAGGGAAAGTCATCCGCTCGCGCAGCTCAGAGGAATGCTGCAGATCGTAGATGCCGGCGAGCGTATGGGCCATCCGTGTCAGCTTGGGATGGGTCGTTACATCGGCAACCCGCTCTCCTTCAAGCCAGACTTCCCTTCCGTCTCGCAGCCCATTCAGGAACTGCTCCCCTGTGCGTACTGCCATTGGCGTCTCCCCTCGGCGTTTGCGTCGCTATCTGCGGTTCCGCCAAACCGCAAAGGGGCGCACGGACGTGCGCCCTTAAATGCTTTGCGATGAGGCGGCGATATATCATGGGCGCCCGGACGAGTGCCCGGGCGCCCATGCTGACCGGTCGGCTACCCTGGATAGTTGTTGCTCCAACTGTCTACACCGCACACGTCCGCCAGCGGTTTTCGCTGGACCGAGCCGAACTCTCCCCTCGGATACCCCAGCGGCATACAGTAGACCACCTGCGCGTCATCCGGGATGCCGAACAGCTCGTGGACCCGCTCTTCCACTACCGGGTGCAGGGTGGTAATGGTGCCGCCAACGCCGAAAGCGCGCGCGGCCAGCAACATATTCTGCGCCGACGGGATGACCGATCCGGCAGCCTGCGCCCCCTTTGCCGTCGCGCAGATCAGCGCTATCACCGGCGTGTTGCCTATTTCGTTGGCCAGGCGCATGGCCGAACGCATCGAATTCTTGCCCGGCGGGATGTCGTCGGGTCCCATGATGCCAGCGTCGGCCCGTTTGGCCCACCAGGCTTCGTGATACAGCTCTCCCAGCTTTCGGCGCTTTTCGGCGTCCTTGACGATTATGAAGCGCCACTGCTGGGTATTTCCGCCGTTGGGAGCCCGTATGGTCGCCTGCATGATGTCTTCCATCACGTCATCCGGAATCGGGTCGGGCTTGAACCTGCGGATGGCTCGCTGGGTGAACATCGCCTCGCCCAGGGGAATTGCGTTCAGGCGTTCTGCGGTTGTCATTCTCGTTCTCCTGATTCTGTTCTCCTGATTTCTGGTTGGGCAACAGGGTCCGCCGGGCATTTTGCCGAGGCTCGGCCAGCAGCCGCCCGTAGCCGTGAACCGGCTCCTCTACCCCGGCCAGGGCCAGCGCCCGCCACAAAGTCGCCGAGTGCGACGTTACCACCGGCTTGCCGATGGCGTCTTCCAACGCCTGCGCTGCGGCCATGGCGTCGTAGTTCATGCAACTGATGAACAGGCCATCGGCCCTTCTGTCGCTCTGCCGCCAGGCGTCTATAGAGAAACGGTAGATCTCTTCCGGCTCCACGGCCGCGAATTCCGCCGCTGCCTGAAACCCCATCCCGGCGGAAGACACAGTCTCGATGCCGGCTTCGGCCAGGTAGCGGATCTCGGCATCGTGATAACTGTGGGGATAGGGGCTGGTCAGGGCCACCCTGCGAATGCCAAGATGCTGCAGCGCCTCCGATGCGGCCAGCATCGTCGAGGTGGTAGGCGCGCCCCACTGTCGCTCCATCCCGGCGCAGAACTCGCGGTCTGCGGCCAGGCCGCGCTGCGCCCCGCTCACCGTGCAGCAGTAGGCGATGGAATCCATCCCCGCCGAGGCCAGTTCCCGCACTGCCCGCGATGAGTTGCGCTCCATCTCCACAAGCGCCTCGAGCCCGTGGTCTCCGCCCAGCATCATGCGGCTGGCGAAAAAGCCCACGTCCGGGACGGCCTTCCGGTATCGAAGCTCCGAGACCGTTGACGCGCTGACCACCACCAGCCCAACCTTCGCCCTGGGGTCCAGCCTGTCGAGCGTCCCGTTTGTACCTGGCATAATATCCACCGCCTTGACTACCCTTGCAGTTTCTCCGTTGCGCGCAGGGAAGTCCGGGACAACGCCCGTGAGAGGTACTCCGACAAGGAGTTTCTCCGTTGCGCGCAGGGAAGTCCGCTCAAATGTTACCACACGTTCCCGTGGAGGTTGATGTTGCTATAATGTCTGTTGCCGTGAGCCAACGGGATTGCGAAACGGGACGAAAACGGGACGCAGGAGGAAGCCGTGTCAGACAGCAGCATCGCGAGGAATGCCGAAGCAGTCTACCATCGGCTGGGAATCGCGCCCATCATCAACGCCGCCGGCTCGATTACCCGACTGGGCGGGACGCGAACCCGTCCGGAAACCCTGGAGCTGATGTCCCATGCTGCGCGGGTGATGGTCAATATCGACGAGCTTAACCGCGCCGCAGGCAAGGAGCTCGCCCGGATTACCGGCGCCGAAGCAGGCTTCGTTTGCAGCGGCGCCGCGGGAGGGCTGGTGCTGCAGGCGGCGGCGGTCATAGCGGGCAGCGACCCGGTGAAGATGCGCCAACTGCCCGACACCAGCGAGATGAAGAACGAGATAGTTATCCACACTATGCACCGCTTCCCCTACGACCAGGCCTACCGCGCCGCCGGCGCCCGCATGGTGGAGTTCGGCGACTACCTGTTCGCCCACCCCTGGCAGCTTGAGGGCGCCATCGGCGAGCGCACCGCTGCTGTCGCCTACCTCTGCTCTCCCTTTTCCAGCAACAAGGTAATGCCCCTGGAGCAGGTCTGCGAAATCGCCCACGCCCGCGGCGTTCCGGTCATCGTCGACGCCGCCTCCATGCTGCCTCCCCGCGCCAACCTGTACCGTTATCTAAAGGCCGGCGCAGACATGGTGGTGTACAGTGGGGGCAAGGGGGTCCGCGGACCCCAGGGCAGCGGCATCCTCGTCGGACGCGCCGACCTCATCGAGGCTGCAGCGGCTCAAGCCAACCCCGCTCAGTTCCTCGGCCGCGGCATGAAGGTAACCAAAGAGGAGATCATCGGCCTGGTGGCGTCTCTGGCCGCGTTTGTGGAAGAGGACGAGGCGGCGGAAATGGCCGCCTACCGCTCCATGGTCCAGCCGGTAGTCGACGCGCTTGTCGAGATGCCCGGGCTGCGGGTAACCCTCGAGCACGACGATGTCAACTACCTGATACCCCACGCGGTGATACGATTTACCGGCGAATGGCGGGGACCTTCGCGGGACAGCGTCGCAGCCGCCATGGAGCGCGGCTCCCCGCAGATTCATCTGCATCAGCTCGGCGGGCCGCAGGAACTTGCCGTTGACCCGCTCAATCTTACCCGGGAGGAAACCGAAATCGTCATACGCAGGCTGCGGGAAGAACTCACCATGTAGGAATCCGCTGCGGAGAAACCCTGCCCCGATTGGGGTATTCTCAACCGTACCCTTTAGGGACGGCGCGGGTTTGTCCTCATAATCGAGAAGGACGGAATCAGGGGTTTCGATGCTTTCAGGCCATCCGCCAAACACCAGACATAAGGAGTGTGTCATGTCCATCAAGATCGACTTGAGGGTGCCGCCGTGCAGGCCCGCCCCGGAAGTGGCCGATTTCGTCAAGCAATGCGAAGAAGCGGGGTTCGACGGCGTGGGAATCCTCGATTCGCAGTTGCTCGAGCGCGACTGTTTTGTCAGCATGGCCGCCGCAGTGCAGGCCACCGACAGGATCAACGTCGCATCTGCGGTGACCAACCCGGCAACCCGTCACCCATCGGTTGTGGCTTCCGCTGCTCAGACGGTCTCGGAGCTGGCCCCCGGCCGGGTCCAGATATGGATCGGGCGCGGCTATAGCTCCACAGCCACCGTCGGCATCCCGCCGGCCACCGTCCGCCAGATGCGCCATGCCGTCGTCACCATGAAGGAGCTGATGTCGGGCGATATGGTGTCCTTCGGGGAGGCCAGCAGCCGCATGCGCCACGGGGGTGAAACTTCCGCGCCGCCCGTATACATCGCCGCCACTGGGCCCAGAGTGATGCGGGCGGCAGGCGAGGTGGCCGACGGCGCCCTGCTGATGACCGGAATCCACCCCGGCGCCGTGTCGGAAGCCCGCGAAATTATCGCCGACGGCGCACGCACTGCAGGGCGGAACCCTGAAGACGTGGAAACCATATTCACAGCCACCACTATCATCAAAGATGACCTTAAAGAAGCCCGCGAAGCAGCCCGTCCCCTGGCCGTTGCCCGCCTGATGGAGAACACCTACCACCGCTGGCTCAAGGCCGCCGGCATCGACGTTGGCGACCTGGAATTGCCCGCCGGGCTGTGGGAACTATACCCCGATGTTCCGCACGCCGAAGATTGGGAGAAGGCGCAGGAACTCTGTTCTTTCCTGCCGGACGACGCCCTGGCCGCTATCTGCGACTATATGGGCCTAATCGGCACCCCGGAATACTGCGCCCAGCGTATACGCAAGGCCGAGCAGGAGGGCTTGACCCATCTGTACCTGATGACCGGTGCTACCTACGAGTTCGCTGCCGGTGAGCTGGCCGCCTTCCGGGACCATATCTTCCCTTCGCTGACCCGCAACGGAGACTAGTTTTCCAGGAACGGGATCAGGCGCGGGATCCTGGAGCGGGATCCTGGATGGAAGGGTCTATCCGGATACGGGAAACTTGGAGATTGCTGTGCGAATAAGCCTGGCGCGTTCGGTGGATCTATCCGGATTCGGGAAACCCGGATGCGAGGAATGACCCGACACGCAGGGCGGGAGGTCAGCCCCCGCCCTGTGTGCTCTTCCCCGGCGCCTGCGATGCTCGAATCTGTGCGCTGCTGCTCACTGCCATACTCATGGGCTGCCGCAACGGCGCCGCTTCCGGCGACACACCCGCCCGCGTCTCATCCGAAGGGGAGTTAACCATGGTGGGCATCGCGCGGAAGCTTACCCCTTCAGTAGTTCACGTCTTTACCGAGTCGGTCGCCGTTGGCGCATTCAGCCAGCTCTGCCCAGCGCGCCGGCGTTGGCGCTGGCATCATGCTGCGTTCCGACGGACACGCGCTGACCAGCAATCATGTGACTGCAGGCGCCGACTTCATTAAAACCACCCTCCACAATGGCGAGAGTTACCCAGGCCGACTGACGGTCGCGCTGGTTGCAGAGAATTCGGGCGCAGCAGCCGCAGGGCTTCAGGGCGAGGATGAAATCGTTTCCATGGGAGGAGAGGTCATCCGCAATACTGGCGACTTATCCAGGTTTCCGCTGGACAACCGGCCCGGCGAAGAGGTCTCCATTATCGTCCATCGCGGCGGTGATCCACCGGAAACGAAGTCAACACAGGGCGAGCGTCCGGCGCGGCAGGCAATGCCCGGTAAACCCGGCTGCGTATTGCAGATAATGCTCACGGATTCCAGCGTCGGGGTTGATGACAGAACCGGCTGCTTTGGATACCATACCAATGCCGGAGCGATGCTCCGACGGCCCCGTCGGGGCGGCGAATTCTGGGGCGTAACCGGGGCGGATTCCCGGCAGGCCCCTCGCGCAGGGGACAGGCGTTGACCGATTCGGCTCTTGACCAGCTTTGTATTAATACCCTCCGGTTTCTCGCCGTGGACACCGTCCAGAAGGCCAGGTCGGGGCATCCCGGCGCTCCCATGGGGGCGGCTCCGATGGCCTATGCGCTGTGGGACAGGTTCCTGAAGCACAATCCGGCAGACCCCAAGTGGCCCAACCGAGACAGGTTCGTCCTGTCTGCCGGACACGCCTCGGCCATGCTGTACTCTCTGCTTCACCTTACCGGATACGACCTGCCCATGGAGGAGATGCAGCAGTTCCGCCAGTGGGGCAGCCGCACGCCCGGGCACCCCGAATATGGAGTGACTCCCGGCGTCGAAGTAACCACCGGCCCGCTGGGGCAGGGCCTGGCCAATGCCGTCGGCATGGCCCTGGCCGAGCGCTGGCTGGCCGCCAGGTTCAACCGCCCCGGCCACCAGATCATCGACCATTACACATACGCTATCGTGTCCGACGGCGACCTTCAGGAAGGCGTCGCGTCCGAGGCGGCGTCTCTGGCCGGAACCCTGGGGCTGGGCAAGCTGATTGTCGTCTACGATGATAATGAGATCTCCATCGAGGGTGATACCGGCATAACCTTCCTGGAAGACGTCCCCCGACGCTTTGAGTCCTGCGGCTGGCATGTGGCAGGAGGTCTGGACGGCAACGATCTCGATGGCGTAACCGCCGCCATCGCCGAAGCCAGGGCCGATACCGGCAAACCCAGCCTGATAGTATGCCGAACTGTGATCGGATACGGCAGTCCCAACAAAGCCGGAACTGCCGGTGTTCATGGCGCGCCCCTGGGGGACGATGAGGTCGAACTCACCCGCCGGAAGTTGGCATGGCCTTTCTCCGAGAGCTTTACCGTTCCCGGCGAGGTAAAGGAGCATCTGATCAAGGCCAGGGAACGAGGCGGCAGACAGCAGCGGGAATGGATGGCCGCCATTGACAGCTATCGCGCTGTTTACTCCTACGAGGCCCGGCAACTGGACGCCGCTCTCAACGGCGATATGCCCCCCGGATGGAGCGACGGCATGACCGGGCTGTTTGACGACGGCAAGGCGGTATCAACCAGGGAAGCATCAGGGCGCGTGATGAACGCCATCGCTTCCGCTGTGCCTAATCTGATAGGAGGCTCTGCGGATCTGGCTCCCTCAACACTCACCATCCTCAACAGCGAGGGGCACATCGGCCCGGGCCGATTCGAAGGCCGCAACCTGCACTTCGGCGTCCGCGAGCACGCTATGGCCGCTATATGCAACGGTATGGCCGTTCATGGCGGCGCCATCCCATACGCCTCCACTTTCCTGATTTTCTCGGACTATCTGCGCCCGGCCCTGCGCCTGAGCGCTCTGATGGAGCAGCAGGTCATCTATGTTTTCACCCACGATTCGGTAGGTTTGGGTGAGGACGGCCCGACCCACCAGCCTGTAGAACACCTGATGTCACTGCGCGAGATGCCAGGGCTGGTGGTCATTCGCCCCGCCGATGCCACAGAGACCGCCATGGCATGGCGGGCGGCCCTGGAGCGGCGCGATGGGCCAACGGCCCTCGCCCTGAGCCGCCAGAGCCTGCCCGTTCTCGACCGCACCAGGCTGGCGCCTTCTGAAAATGCCGCAAGAGGCGCCTACGTGCTGTGGGAGAACGGCGCTGAACCTCAGGTAATAATCATTGCTACCGGCTCCGAAGTCCATATTGCCCTGGATGCCGCCCAGTCCCTGAAGGACGAGGGGATAAACGTCCGCCTCGTTTCCATGCCGTCCTGGGAGCTTTTTGAAGCGCAGTCGAGGGAGTACCGGGACTCGGTCCTTCCCCCGGGCAACAGGGCGCGTCTGTCTGTAGAGGCGGGGGCGACAGGCGGATGGGCCCGTTACGTGGGGCTGGATGGCGCATCTATTGGAATGTCAACCTTCGGGGCCTCGGCGCCGGGCAGCGTGGCCCTGGAGCGCTTCGGATTCACCGCCGAGCGAGTGGCGGAGGAGGCGCGCAAGCTGGCCGGGAGTCAGCCGGCGTGAGCGGCTCGACGCCCGGAGGGCTGGTGTCCGGCAGCCCGGCTGCGCTGGAAGCGGTGCGACGGGCGATGGATGACCTTGTCGGGCGCCGTATCCCGCAGCGAATCCGGGAGCGCGACCACACAGTATGGCGTCCCGATCCTCGCGAGATCAGCGACCGCCTCGGGTGGCTGGACGCCGGGGCTTTTCTGTCTCACAGTCTGCCGGAACTGGCTGCCTTCTCCGCCCGGATTCGCGATGAGGGCTATCGGGATGTTGTCCTGCTCGGCATGGGGGGCAGTTCCCTAGGCCCGGAGGTTCTTCGATGCGCCTTTGGCTCGCGCCCCGGTTATCCCCGTTTGACGGTGCTGGACTCCACCGTGCCTGATCAGGTTGCCGGCGTATCTTCCTCCATTGACCCGGCGCTTACCCTGTTCATAGTATCCTCCAAGTCGGGCGGCACCATCGAGACCCTTTCATTCTATCGCTATTTCCGGGAACTTGTGGAATCTGTGCTGCCCAAGCATGAAGCGGGACGAAACTTCCTCGCCGTCACCGACCCGGGAACCACTCTGGAGCGGCTGGGGAATGAAGCCGGATTCCGGCGCGTGTTCCTGAACCCGCCCAACATCGGTGGACGCTATTCGGTGTTGTCCTGGTTCGGAATGCTCCCTGCGGCTCTCATTGGCATCGACGCGGCCCGCCTGTTGGAAAGCGCCGCCGCCATGCGCGGCCAGTGCCTCGCAGACGCTGCCGGATCCAACCCCGGCCTGCAGCTTGGCGCGCTGCTGGGGGCCATGGCGTTGGCGGGCCGGGACAAAGCCACGCTGATTACGCCCCCGCCCGTTGAATGCTTCGGCCTCTGGGTGGAGCAGATGATTGCTGAGAGCCTGGGCAAGGAAGGCCGCGGCATCATCCCCGTGGCCGGCGAGCCGCTTCAGCCCCCAGACGCCTACGGCGATGATCGGCTGTTCGTATACCTGCGCCCGCCCTCCGGCCAGACCTTAAAATTCGAGGAAGCAGAGGCGGCGGCGAGTCGACTGGCCGCCGCGGGGTATCCGGTAGCCAGGCTCGAATTGGCCGATTGCTACGACCTGGGCGCTGAATTCTATCGCTGGGAATACGCTACCGCAGTGGCCGGCTCAATGCTGAACGTGCATCCCTTCGACCAGCCCGACGTTCAGGGAGCCAAAGACAATACCGAAGGTCTGCTTGAAGGTTTCCTCCGCTCCGGCGGCCTGCCCGATAGCGCTCCATCAGGCTCGATTTCCGCGCTGCTGGAACAGGCCCGTCCCGGAGACTATCTCGCCATCACGCCCTATGCGCCAATGTCCGCAGAGATTGACGAGTTGCTGGGCGAGCTGCGTTCAAGGGTGATGCAGCGCTGCCGAATCGCCACCACTTCCGGCTATGGCCCGCGATATCTGCACTCTACAGGGCAGTTGCACAAGGGCGGCCCCGGCTCCGGGCTGTACCTGCAACTGACCGCGGATAGCTGCACGGAATTGCCTATCCCGGGCCAGCGGTTCGGCTTCGACGTCCTGGCCTCGGCTCAGGCCATCGGCGACGGGCAGGCGATGGTCAACCTGGGCCGCCGCATAATCACCGTCAATCTGGGCGAGGATCCCGTGGGCCGGCTGCGCCGTCTTGTCGATGAAATTTAACTTCCTGTAGCGTTCTTACTCGCGGTTTTACTCCAGGGGTTTTACTCCAGGAAGGAGGTCATTTCCCGGGGAACGAAGAACGCAGGCAGGTGAGGAGTTATTTCCATTGGAACTGGGGCTTATTGGTCTGGGGCGCATGGGCGCCAACATGGCGAGGCGGCTGATTCTGGGCGGACATCGCGTCGTTGCCCACGACCTTGACGCCGGGGCGGTTGCGGTCGCGGCGCAGTATGGCGCCATCGGCGCGGAGACGCTGGACGAGCTGGTTTCCCGTCTATCGCCGCCCCGCGCCGTGTGGCTGATGCTCCCCGACGGCCAGCCCACCGAAGAGACCATCGCAGAACTTGCGCTCAAGGTCGCCCCGGGCGACGTAATCCTTGACGGCGGCAATGCCAATTACAAAGACACCCTGCGCCGGGGTAAGGAACTGGCGAATCGCGGTATAGAGTTCATAGACGTGGGCACCAGCGGCGGCACTTGGGGGCTGGCTAACGGCTTCTGCCTGATGGTTGGCGGCCCGGGCGATGCAGTGGCCCGCATGGAGCCCGCATTCCGCGCCCTGGCTCCCAGCGAAAACGCCGGCTACCTTCACGTTGGGCCCATCGGCGCGGGCCACTTTGTCAAGATGGTTCACAACGGCGTGGAGTACGCGCTGATGGAGGCGTATGCAGAGGGGTTCGAGCTCCTGGCTGCGAAGGAAGAGTTCGGGCTGGATATATCCTCTATCGCCGAGACCTGGCGCTATGGCAGCGTCGTCCGCTCATGGCTGCTGGACCTGGCCGCCGCAGCGCTGAAGGAAGACCCGTGCCTGAATAGCCTGCGGGCCTATGTGGAAGACTCCGGCGAAGGGCGCTGGGCTGTTCAGGAGGCCGTAGACCTGGCGGTGCCGGCGCCGGCCATCACCGCTGCATTGCAGCAGCGTTTCCGGTCTCGCCAGGAAGGGCCGCTGGCGCCAAAGCTGCTTGCCGCCCTTCGCCAGCAGTTCGGCGGCCATGCCGTGAGGCGGGCCGCCGAATAGGCGGCGCTCAGGTAGCGCGCGATGGCGGAACAGACTACTACCATCGTCATATTCGGGGCCTCCGGAGACCTGGCTACCAAAAAACTGGCTCCCGCCCTGGCCGATCTCTACGCCAAGGGCAAGCTTGGCCCGGAAGTGCAGATAGTCGGCGTCTCTCGCAGCGACATGACCGCCGATGAATTTCGGGCAGCCTTTTACCAGGGGTTCGGCCAGGAATCCGATTTCCCGCCTGCCCCCGAATTGTGGGAAGATTTCTCCGGCAGGCTCCATTGCTGCTACGGCGATGTTATGGCGCCCGATGGCCTGCACGACCTCGATCGCGCGCTGAGCAGCGTTGAATCGCCCGGCAGCCCCGCAAATCGCCTGTACTATCTGGCGCTGGCGCCCTCCCTGTTTGCCCCTGCCGTACACACTCTGGGCAGGGCCGGCTACCAGGTCGAGAACGGCTGCTGGCGCCGACTGGTCGTGGAAAAGCCCTTTGGCGTGAACCTGGAAACCGCCAGAGAATTGAACCGGGTAGTCCACTCCGTTTTTGATGAGCATCAGGTCTACCGCATCGACCACTACCTTGGCAAAGAGACCGTGCAGAACCTGCTGGTCTTCCGCTTCGCCAATGCCATCTTCGAGCCTATCTGGTCCCGCAACTATATAGACAACATCCAGATCACCGTGTCCGAGTCGGTCTCGATAGCCGATAGAGCAGCCTACTATGACAATGCCGGCGTGTTGCGGGATATGTTCCAGAGCCACATCCTGCAATTGATGGCAGTGGTGGCGATGGAGCCGCCATCCACCTTCGAGGCCGATACCCTGCGCAACGAAAAGGTCAAGGTGCTGGAGGCCGTGCGGCATATCTCGCCGCAGGAAGCGCCCATCTATGCGGTGCAGGGCCAGTACGAAGGCTACCTGGATGAGCCGGACGTTCCGCCCGACTCCCGTACCGCCACCTATGCCGCCCTGCGCCTGGATATAGACAACTGGCGCTGGCAGGGAGTGCCTTTCTACCTGCGCTCCGGCAAGGCGTTGAGCGACAAGCGGACTGAAGTGCTGATCCAGTTCCGGCGCCCGCCCCATCTTATTTTCCCGCAGGGCAGCAGCGGAGACATCAGCTCCAACACGCTCTCCATCTGCGTGCAGCCCAACGAGGGCGTGCACCTGGAGTTTCAGGCCAAGGCTCCCGATTCGTTCCTGGAGCTGCGCCCGGTGAACCTGGAATTCCACTACGAGGACTCCTTCGGCGGGCAGGAGATCCCCGACGCCTATGAACGCCTGCTGCTGGATGCGCTGAACGGCGACGCCTCGCTCTTCATACGCAGCGATGAGATTGAGCAGTCCTGGAGCATAATGGACCCCTTGATTGAGGGGCTGTCCGGCGCTAACGCCAGGCCGCCGGAAATTTACGACCAGGGCAGCCAGGGCCCCTTCAGCGCCGACGACTTCCTGGCTCGCGACGGCCGCGCCTGGCTCGGCAAGTGTCTCGGCGACTAGTCCGGCGCCCGGCGTTTCGGGCGCCGGTTCCACAGCAGTGGCGCTTCCAGACCGGGGCGCCGCGGTTGGTGAAGCCGGCAGGATCATCCTGCTTGCAGGGCTGATTGCTGGCCTGTCTCCATTCGCCGGCGCAACGGGGCGGGTTTTGCGTCCGCCTCCGGCTATTCCGGACGCGGTTGGCTGCGCTGCGGCTTTCGCCTAGCTGCCCGCCCAGGCAACGCCGTTCAGCACGATCTGCTGAAACTCCGGCGTTTCGAAGCTGCGCCCGTCGTGGCCCAGCAGCAGCACGAACACCTTGCCGTCGCCGTATGATCGTGTCCATCCCAGGGGATAGGCGCCGCCCGGCATGAACGTTGGAGTCCGGTCAGGGCCCCAGGGCCACGTTCCATCCTCAGCGTCTCCGGTCAGGAACACGTTGTTGCCTTCCTGGTTGAAACCTGTCCTGGTTGAAACCTGGTTGAAAGTGGTGTTCATATACAGCTCATCATTGGTAACGAAGTCTGAAACCCCGGCTGCTCCCACGTGCGCTGAGTTGCTGATGTTGACCTTCATCTCGCCATACGGAGGGTGGTAGCTGGCGCCTGTAACCCATCCTCCGCCGGTGATCTCGTCGAATTCAGGCCATCCAGCCGGAACGCAGCACGCGATGTGAATGCAAACGAACCCCCTGCCCGACTTGATGTAGCTCTTCAGCCCCTCCTTCTCCGGCGACTGCAATTCCCAGTCGCCGAAGTCCGGCAGGTTCTCTCGCCGCGTGTTGAACACCAGTGCGTCGTAGGCGCTCATACCTGCGCCGTCGGACAGGATGGAGGCGTCCTCCGTGATAGTAACGTCATGCCCGGCGCCTTTCAGGAATCCCTCAAGCACTGGCGTCGACTCTTCGTAGGGATGTCTCCCCCCAGACAGTACCAGTAGTTTCATTGCTGTTCTCCTGTTCAGGGTAACTCGATTCTGCCGCCTCCGGAACGGTATCGTGCGGCTTATCGTCCTCTTTCTTTTTTCCGGCGTTACTCCGGGAACAGATCGCGGTCATCCACGGGGGAGAAGCTCTCCCGGGTCTCCGCTTCCCGTTCCTCGACCAGCTTCTCGAGGTATTGGATCCAGTGCCCCGGGTTGTACCGTATCGGGTAGCTGGGCTCGTTCCGCTGGGCTTCGAATACCGGAATGCGCTCTCTGCCCCGAATGATGCTCACAGTGATGTTCGGTCGGCGGTTGGGGTTGAAGACCGTCCGGATTCGTCCGTCGTCGTATTCGTGGTTGCCGTAGGTCGCTATGGCCGGGATTGTTTCCACCAGGCTTATGACCAGTTGGCATATGTAGTCGGAACTGGGATATTCGGCCTCTGCGTTCACTTTGTTTCTCTCCGCAGGCCTCTGGTACCACGCCTGGCAGTGGGCGGCGTGATGCTTCTCCAGGCCCCTGCGTCTCCGCTCAACCCAGGGAGGGAAGCATTGGGAAGCGACCGGCCCGCGGGACGACCGGCAGAGGGAATATCGCCCCGCATTCCTGCCAGGGGAGAAACCGGAGGCTTCGATGATGCGTCCAAGTTGCGGGGGCGGTTCTTTCGACAATCCCGGCGAATGTAGCGGGCCGGCTTCACCACGCGCGATACTCGCCGGGGCTGCGAAACCATGTACTGTACTATGGCAACAGGGCAGCGGAGGCAGCGGAATTCGATACCGCCGGGAGCAGAGGAATTTTCACTGCCCTTTACAGGAGCTGCGATGGTTGTCTGCTGCCCAAATGCCTCAAAACTGCGCCGCCAGCGTCTGGTCTCCCTCGGCTGTGATATTCCCGGCAGCCATCGCTTCCTCCACTGTGAAGCGGCCGTAGGCCAGAAGCGAAAATGTGGAAGAATCGCAGGTGAATGTAACATCGGCGGCGCTGCCGGCGCTTGGCTCCATCCGCAGCTCTCCGCCGCCTGTGACGATGTCGTAGTTATCACCATCCGTCAGATTGAAGCGGAAGCGCGATGGTCGAGAGATTCCCGCCCCGGGCTGGAACAGCCGTCCCACCACGAAACCCGGCAGCAGCTCCACCACCGCCGGCGTCACCGAGTCCGGCAGCCTGGCCGACGGTTCCAGCCGCGAGCGTATGTCCCATTCGTGTACCGACATCTCCGCAAGACGCAGGTTCAGGTAGCGTCTGACCGTCAGCATCGCTGCCGGGTGGTAGCAGGGCTTGTCCCAATCGTCTGGCTTCATCCCTGCTGTCAGCGCATTCAGGCGGCTGCAATTTCTGGCGAAGGCTTCCACCAGAGTGTCGCCCAGGCTCTCGCGCATTGCCACCGCGCGGGCGGCGTTGGCGGCCATGCGGGCCGCCAGGTCGGTTTCCTGGGGCGGGCCCATGCCTTCCGGCGGCGACGAATCGCCGTTCATCCCCCGCTCGATGTTGCTGGAGAACATATCCACGGCCATGACCAGATGCGCCACCACGTCTGCGTTGCTCCAGGCTTCGCAGGCGCTCTGCGTTTCCCAGTCTGGCGGCGACAGTGTCTTGAAGTATTCCAGCAGCCGCGCCGACTCCGAGCTGACCAGCGCAGCCAGTTCTTCGTTACTTGTTGCCATTCGGATTCCTCCATTTGCCGAGTGCCGGGAATTCAGTTAGCTTGCCCTGTGGGAAGACGAGGGCGCCGGCGCCGCCTCCATTTGCCGAGTGCCGGGAATTCAGTTAGCTTGCCAGGAATGCGTGCAGCTCGCGGTTCACATCGTCGGGGCACTCCCACTGAAGGAAGTGTCCATAGTCGCCGAGGTTCTTGGACTGCACGCCGGGAATAACGCCCCGCCAAGCGTCCTCCAGCGGCCCCGAGCCCATCGCCTCCGCCGTGCGGAGACGCCGGGAGCCGTAGAGGAACAGCGCCGGCGTAGAGAGCGTGCGTCCCTCGTCCGCCAGCCAGTCGGCGGGGTCGAGGTAGGCGGCGGCGCGGTAGTAGTTGAACCCGCCCCGCAGACCGCCCGGCGCAGAATACACCTGGACGTATTCGTTTATCACATCCTGCGTCATAGGGTACTTGTTGATGCACCAGTCCCGCAGGATGTGGCGCAGATAGATCTCCTCGCGCCCTTCCAGCAGTTTTTCCGGCAGGTCGAACTGCTGGTGGAAGTAAGAGTGCCATCTTTCCCGCACCACTGCCGGGGCCTGCGGGCCCAACTGCTCGTATGGGGGCGTGGCGTCCAGGAAGGCGATTTTGCGCACCGCGTCTTCGTGGTCCAGGGCGAATCGGAAGCCGACTCGCGCTCCGATGTCGTGCGATACGATGTTGACGCTCTCATGCCCCAGTTGCCGCGCCAGTTCGTACATGTCCGAGGCAGCCGTGCGGGTGTCATACCCGTAGAACGGCTTGTCGGAATGCCCGAATCCGCGCATATCAGGCACGATGACCTGATACTGGCGGGAGAAAGCGTTGATCTGGTTCCTCCACGAATACCAGAACTCAGGCCACCCGTGCAGAAACAGCACCGGATCGCCGCTGCCCTCCGCCACGTAGTGGATGTTGATGCCGTTAATCCTGGCAGTGTAGTGGCTCCACTGTTCGGGGTTCAGGTAAGCCATGTCAGCCTCCTGCTAGTGCGCGATGGGGCCGGGCGCCCAGCGTCCGTAGACTGGATACTGGCTGCAAATGAATTCGATGTAGGCCGGCTGCCCGGCGTCGTTGGCTTCTTTGGCCCGTCTGAAGGCGTCGACGATGTTTGCCGGGTTTGACACCCGCTCGGCGCTCAGCCCAAGCTCTGCGGCGACTCTGGACATGTCAACGTCCTCCGGCCCCATGACGCGGTGAGTAAACGGGTCATGGCCTTCGCCCCAGAAGCCGGGGCCGTAGCCGGCGAAGCCGCCGTTACTGACGTGCGCCACGGTAACGCCTATCTTCTGGCGAACCGGAACCT
Source organism: Dehalococcoidia bacterium (assembly GCA_965115955.1). GTDB lineage: Bacteria > Chloroflexota > Dehalococcoidia > Lucifugimonadales > UBA3495 > VXOI01. The sequence goes on from OZ220473.1 coordinate 1,793,093, forward strand.
CCAGGTTGCCCAGCATATACCCAACGCCCGCGTCGCCGGTAACCGCCACGCAGTGCCGGTTCGGGAAGGCCAGCCGCGCCGCCATTGCCCCTGCCAGCCCAAAGCCCAGCGTTGATATGTTGCCCCAGCCCAGAAAGCCCCGGGGAATCAGCGTGTCGTACACCGTACTCAGCTGATCCCGGGTATTGCCCGAGTCGTGAGTTACAAAGGAGTTCATCGGATCCAGCGCCTTCATCATGTCGCCGAACACGCGGTAGGGATTGATCGGCTGGTCATCCGACGCCATTACCTCCCGGTACTGGGCCAGCCCGGCGTCCCTGGCCGCCTTGACTGCCGACGCCACTTCGCTGCCGCCCCGCCGGCTGCCTCCGGTGCGCTCGTAAACCCCGTCGGCCAGCGCCTGCAGCGTGAACCTGGCGTCGCCCAGCACGGCATGATGAGTGGGGTAGACACGGTTAATGTGGAACTCGTCCAGGTTGCATTGAATGATGGTCTTGCTGGCGGCGTTCGGAATGCCGTGAGTGAACCGCCCCGGCGACAGGCTGGAGCCGATGGCCAGTATGACGTCGCTCTTCTCCAGGAACTCGGCGGGATGGTCTCCGCGCACCCCCACAAACAGCGGGTGGTTCTCCGGAAACGCGCCCTTGGCCTTAAGCGTGGTGATCACGGGAGCGTTCAGAGCCTCGGCAAAGGCCGTCAATTCCGCCGATGCTCCAGCGTATATGACGCCTTCGCCTGCGTAGATGAGCGGGTTCCTCGCGTTCAGAAGCAGGTCCACCGCCGTGCTTATGTCGTCGGGGTTCGGACCGGCCTTGTATGCCTTGGGCGGGAAGTAAGGATCGGCAGTCTCATCAAAGGTCGCCGTTGCGTTAGGCACTGCCACCACCACCGGACCCGGACGCCCGCTGCGCAGCATGGAAAAGGCCCGCCGCATGAACTCCGGCACCCGTTCAGGCCGGTCGATGTATCCGAACCACTTGGAAACAGTCTTCAGGCTGGTCGTTACATCGAACTGCGTATTCTCCGAGCTGCCCGCCGGTATGCCGTCGGTTATCATCAGCATCGGCGAGTTATCCTCAAAGGCCTGGGCCAGACCCGGATACGAGTATTGCAGGCCCGCTCCGTTCACGCCCCCCTGCACCGTGCAGACGCCAATGCGCTCACCGGCAGTGACGCGCGAATAGGCATCGGCCAGCGCCACAGCATAGCGGTCGTCGCGCATCATGATCATTGGCACGCCCTCGCGCCCCAGCGCGTTGTTCACCCGGCATACCGGGAAGGTAGAGACCCACTCGATGCCCTCCTGCTTCAGGATGCGGGCAATTGCGGTTGCTACATCAATGCTCATTCGTAACCCTCGTTGCTGGATGGAGATGCAGCACTGATTGTAACACCGGATTGAAGCCCTTCGCCCTTCGTCCATGGCGCGCTGACCAGCCTCGCCTTGATACGCTTGGTGTGAAACGATATATCCTTCGCCCATGGTGCGTTGACCAGCCCCATGCCTATGCTAGAATTGCTGATAACAGGAGGCGTCTATGGCCACTGGAATTACTGGCAGGAAAAAAAAGGTTGTTTACCCTGAAACGGACGGTAAGCCCTTGCCCGATGGAGAATATCAGTCCCCGCTTTTTCGAGAGATTGTAGGCACGCTGGAGACCCACTTCAAAGACCGCCCGGATGTCCATGTCAACGGCAACACCATGTTTTACTACGAGGAAGGCAACCCTCGTCGGGTCATATCGCCCGACTGCTACGTAGCCTTCGGCGTGGACGTGGAGGCAATCCTGCGCAACAACACCTACCTGCTTTGGGATGTGGGCAAGCCGCCCGACTTTGTGCTGGAGATAGGCTCCCCCAGCACTGCCAGGAACGACCTGGGCCGCAAGCGCGACCTGTACGCCCGACTGGGTATAGGGGAGTACTGGCGATTCGATGGCACCGGACAGGACTTTTACCGGGAGCCTCTGGCCGGCGAATACCTGGAAGACGGAGAGTATCGCCGTTTCGATTTGCGCCAGGAGTCCGACGGTATGGTCTGGGGGCACAGCCCAACGCTCAACATCGACCTGTGCTGGGACAACGGCCGGCTGCGCTACTACGACCCTGCCACGGGAACCTGGCTTATGAATCAGGAGGAAGAACAGGCGGCCCGGCAAGCCGCCCAGGCGGCGGCCGAAACAGCCCAGGCGGCGGCCGAAACAGCCCGGCAGTCTGCGGAGTCTGAGCGGGTCGCCCGCCAGGCGGCAGAGACCAGGGTTCAGGAGCTGGAGGCCGAATTGCGCCGTCTGCGTGGTGAAGATGGCTGCCAGGTAAACTAGCACATTACTCGATAGCGACTTTCGAGGTGATCGAATGGTCGATTTTAATGACCGGGCGTTGCTGGATTACACCACGATAGAGGATCTGGATCAAGCGCAGGAGAGGGGATTCCAGGCGTTCCTGTCGGATATTGGGCATAATGCGCACTCGTCTCGGCATCGGGATTGTGCCTCTCGCGCTGTGAAAGAACTCGAAGGCAGTTTGCGGCGGAATATTATCCCTGATTACAGCAATCCTTACATAGCTGCTGCCTATATGGTGTCTTATCATTTGGAGCACTGCGCGCTGTCATATTGGGTGTTCAAGAACCTCTTTGGCAGTATAGATTTTCCTGACACGCTCTACGTCTGCGACGTAGGCGCCGGAACGGGAGCCGGTCGAGTGGGGCTGCTGTTGGTATTGAGCGAGTATCAGAAGGATATCAATGTATACTTTGACGCTTACGAGCCAAGCGAACAGATGTTGCGAGCGGGCAATCGTTTTTGGGAGGCATTTCGAAACACGGGAAAACCCAAACCCGGAATCAGGTATCGAGAGTCTCTCACTTGTCCCGTATCTTTGCCTGATCTTCCTGGTAATGCTTTACAGGTAGTCACCGCGTTTCACTTAAGTTTGCCATACAATGGCGGCTGGTCACCAGTTTTCGACCATGTAAGAGAGTCTGTCCAGTCTGTTCTTGGTCGCGTGTCTCCCGATGTCGGACTGTTTACTTGTCATCAGAATAAAGATGCTGAAATCAGAAAAATAGTAGATAGTTCTTCTCGTTGGGACAGCAAGGTGTGCGCTGATTTTGCCATTCCCAACGGCCGATGGGTTAACAACAAGTCTCGCTTTTATACCCATTCTGCTGGCGAGCTTGGATTTGATGTTCCAGAATATGAAAAATCTCTATACAGGTCTGGTAGCTACAGATTCAGTATGCCAAGCGGGATTCTGCTCTTGCGCGGTTCTCAACGATATGCGGCGTTATTGCATCGAAAGCAGGAACGCGAGGCAGCAATTGAATTGCAGAGGCAGCTCGAAGCAGAGGAACGCGAGCGCAAGAAGCAGGCCGAACGTGAAGAACGAGAGCGGCAGCGGCGAATAGAAGCGGAACGCCTTGCGGCGCAAAGAGCAGAAGAAGAACGCCGACGCCGGGAAGAAGAACGCAAGCGTCAAGAAGCGTTGGATGGTCTCTGGGCTGCCTTGTATTCGTACAGAGAGTCCGGGGAGGTTATCACCGCAGAAGTAGTCAGAACTAACAAGGGCGGTTTGGAGGTAAATTGGGAGGGATTGCCCGGTTTCGTGCCATTCTCCCACTGTCGGGATATAGCCAGTCGCGATGATTCCGATGCCCTGGAACGGTTGACTGGACGGTCTTTTGAGTTCAACGTTTTGGAGATCGACCGATCCGAAAACCATCTTAAGCTGACCCGCACCGCGATCATTAAGCGAGAGATATGGGAAACCCTGCATGCAGGTCAAGTGCTGGATGGCATGGTAGTTCATACCGCCGGTTTTGGCGCCTTTGTCCGTGTAGCAGAAGCTGTGGAAGGATTGGTTCATATTTCGGAACTGGCTCACGGGTGGGTTAGCCGGGTAACTGACGTAGTGTCCGTCGGCCAGTCGGTTAAAGTCCGCGTCATCAGCGTCGAAACTGAGAAAGGCCGCCTTTCACTTAGTATCAAGAACGCCCTGCCAGACCCATGGGATGACATTAACGCATTCTTGTCTGTCGGTGATGAACTAACCGGCAAAGTCAAAGACTTCGAAGGCGATAAGAGGCTGGTCGTTGATATTGGCGATAGAATCGAGGGCCGGATTCACGTGTCAGAGATGGGTGATTGGGGAATAAGTGATTTTCACACTGGAGTCGAAATTCAAGTTTCGGTTCTCCGCATTGATTCAGGAAATCAGCGAATCTGGCTCCGCCTGATTGGTTACGCTGCCTGATGGAGGTTACTGGATGTCCGAATACGGGCAGAAGGAGCTATTCAGCCTGCGCGTTGCAGCTACTCCCGATCACATTGGCATCGCCGCCGTTGCCTATGCCCCCGCGCGCGAGGTGCTGACAAAAGCCACAGGCTTCATGGACGCCTACGACTTTACCCTGAACCCCTACAGCGGTTGCTCCTTCGGCTGCACTTATTGCTACGCGGCCTTCTTCAGCCGCGATGTTGACCGGCGGGATACCTGGGGCAAGTGGGTCAACGTCAAGGAAAACGCCGTCGAACTGCTGCGTAAGCGCAGGTCGGGATCACTGGACGGCAAACGCATTTACATGAGCAGCGTCACCGACCCTTACCAGCCCGTCGAGCGACGGTTGGAGCTTACCCGAGGCATCCTCCAAGCCATGGCCGAGCGCCGCGACAGGCCCAAGCTGGTGGTGCAAACCCGCAGCCCCGACGTTGTGCGCGACTGCGGCCTGTTCCGCAGAATCGAAGACAACGGCGGTCGGGTGCAGGTAAACATGACCGTCACCACCGACGACGAGGACATTCGCCGCACCTTCGAGCCGCATTGTCCCTCCAATCCGAGACGGCTGGACGCCATTGGCGATGTCCAGTCGGCAGGAGTGGAAACCTGCATCACCATGACGCCGCTGCTGCTGGTGGCAAGTCCCTACGCCTTTGCCGACCGCCTGCTGAATACCCGCGTACAAAAGTTCATCGCCCAGCCGTTCCACTTCAAGCGGGGCAAGTTCCTGGCCGGCACCCGCGACGGGGCCTTCGATTTGATGGCGGAAAAGCTGGGCTGCCATCGAGCATCATTTCAGGATGAATACATGGAGCATTACCGGATGGTTTTCGGGGTGCTGCGCGATACACTGCCGGAGTTGGGCGAGGGCAAATCAGGCTTCGAGCCGCCCTTTTAGCTGAAGAAGCCCCGGTCTCTGAAAAGCGAAACGCCCCTCACATCGGAGGGGCGTTTCCACGCTTCTCGCCACAGTCGTTTGCAACTGTACGAACCCTACCGGTCCATCACCGCTACGGTGCCCTCGTCCGGGTTGTACTGGTAGCGCACCACCCGATCCAGCTTCTGCGATTCCAGGCGCACTACCAAGGCGCGGTCGCCGGTCAGGTTCAGCGTGTTGTGGATCTCGCCGGGCAGGAAGAAAGCCACCTTGCCGTCCTTCTGCACAAAGTCTCCGGTCTCCTTGATCTGCACCGAATCCACGCCTTCGCCCGGGTAGAACCAGCGGAACTTGGTCTGCTTGATGGCGCCCTGGTATACGCCATACACCACCCAGGCCGCGCCGTGGTCGTGGGGCAGGTTGTCCTGGTCGGGCTTCTGCACCGAGGCCATCAGCCAGAAGCCGCCGCCGGGATGCCCATAGTCCTCGTCCAGGTGCAGGTCATAGCGTCCGTACCCGCCCTCGTCGGGCAGTTCCAGCCGCTCCTCCAGCCATCCGGGAGTAGCCAGCAGCGCTTCCATCTTTTCGGCCACGCCCTTGGCCTGCGCCAGAGGATCCTGCGTCGCGTCGAAAATACCGCGAACGTCGTCGATGAATTCGTCGACCGTATAGGCAGTCGTGGTAGTCATACCTTACCTCCAAAGCAGTTCAGTGGTTCTTTTTCGCATTGTGAAGGGGCAGTGGCAGAGTGTCAACTTCGCGAATGCCCTGCACATTATCATTCCCTGCGGGCAGCGATTGCCGTCGCTTTCTGCTGGAATTTCCGTTTATGTGAGGCTATGATAGCGGCAGACTCGAGCAAAGTCCGAATCACGCTTTGGGAGGAATGAATATGGGCAGTTATTCTATCTTCGTAGGCACTGTTGGGCAGGGTCTCAACATCAGCTCCGACAGCGGGGATACCTGGACCAAGATTCGCAACCCGATTCCCACCGAGTCCAACGTCCGCGCTCTGGCCGCCTACCCCGGCAACCCGCACCGCATCCTGGCCGGCTCCGACGGCCTCGGCCTGTTCCGCAGCGACGACAATGGCCTGTCGTGGGAGAGTGTCGACAGCCCCATAGGCGATTTTCAGGTATGGTCGGTGGCTATCGACCCGGCCAACCCCGACACCCTCTTCGCCGGCACCCGGCCCGAGGGTTTTCGCTCCCGCGACGGGGGCAAGTCCTGGGACAGGCTGGATATGGGCGTGAATATGGAGTGTCCCATTGGAACGCCGCGCACTACCAACATCATCGTCGACCCCCGCGACAGCCGTACTGTCTGGGCCGGCATCGAGGTCGACGGGATGTACAAGAGCCTGGACGGCGGCGATAACTGGGTTCACCTGCCCGATCTGGGCCCCGACCCCTTCCACGGCGACATTCACGGCATGGCTTTGCGCACCGGCGACAATCCGGCCTTCTACTGCACCAGCCCCTTCGGCATCGCCACCAGCAGCGACGAGGGCGAGAGCTGGGACTACCACTACTTCCCCAAGTTCAGTGAGGCCGACGCCCGCTCCTACTGCCGGGGCATGGTCATCAAGGCCGACGATCCCCAGACCATGTTCGTGGGCAATGGGGACTTCATACCCGGCGTGACCGGCGCGGTGCAGGTGACCCGCAACGGCGGCCAGAGCTGGGAGAAGGCCAACCTGCCCGTCGAACCCAACTCGGTGGTGTACTGGCTCGCCAATAACCCCGAGATGCCCAACGTCGTCGCAGCCGCCAGCCTTTTCGGGTACGTCTACGTCAGCGAAGACGGCGGCAGCACCTGGAGCAAGCTTCAGAAAGAGTTCGGCGAAATCCGCGCCCTGGCGGTGACGCCTAACTAATCAGCATCTAATCGGCAGCCGAATCAAAGCGGGCGGGAGCGGTTCCCGCCTGCTCCTTGCCCGGCACCTTTGCGGAGGCACCGACAAGCCGCCGGTGAGGAGTATGCTGAGCCGTTAACTGTTTATCGGCATCCGAACCCCGGCGAGTAGATCGGCAGACGGTCCTGGTATCTGGAAAACTCTTGAAAACCCCGCACTGTGCACTGTATCAAATCCGCCGGGCATTATGACGCAATTGCGGATGCAGAGGATACAGGCCTTTCGATCTGCCTGCCGTGCCGGTTCCATCGGATATGGCTCCTTCGGATATTGAAGAGCCTCCCTGCCGTTAACCTCAAATCAGGGAGGTTCTATCCGTGTTCCGCCGGTTAACTAATGGGGGTTACAGCGCTTCCAGCCCCTTCCGCACGCAGTCCTCGTCCTGCTGGGCTGTGCCGCCGCTGCCTCCGATAGCCCCCACCAGCTCGCCGTTCAGGTAGATGGGAATCGCGCCCTGGGCCGGTATGATGCGGCCGCCCTGGCTGGCGATTATCGCCTGCATAACCGGCGACTCCGGGTTGATCTGCGCACTGTCGCGTCCGAAGAACACCGACCCCACCGCCTTGCCTGGAGCCGCTGTTGCGCTCACGGCGATGGCTCCCTCCATGCGCTTGAAGGAGACCAACTGCCCGCCTGCGTCCACCACTGCCACGCTGAGTTTGATTCCCATCTCGTTTGCCGCAGCAATAGAGGCGTTGATAATCCGGTCTGCATCCGCCAATGATAGAGCCATTTCTGCCCTCCTTTCCGCCTGGCGCTTCCTGAAATTGTCCTGCCGGCATTGGCAGAACAACCTCAATAGTAATCCCTGCCGACGGCGGCCACAACCGGGCAGCCAACGCCGGGCAGCCGCAACCGGACGGGCAGCCAACATCAGGTTGCCTTACTAATCTGCGATGGCTATAATCGCTAAAGCCCAGAGTGGCAACAGCCTCGACCCTCGCAAGGGGAATCCGCTGCGGAATATCCCTTGCGCGCATCCAACCGCCAGCGGCCCCTCCCGGTACGCGCCCATGCCGGCGCCACGCATACAACCCCAAGCATATATCACAAGGAGCGGATAATGGTTGACCAGCTAGCGCGACCCAAGGACAAAGCAGAGATTTACTGGTTCTCCGAACAGCCCTACGGCCACGTTACCGATGAAGACCTTGAGCAGTTCAACTCCGGCCGCCTGGGATTTCCCAATACCTACTTCGACCCCCACAAGGCCAGTATTCTGTACAACCAGTACCATGAGCAGTATGCCCTGGCCGACGAAGTGGGCTTCGACGGTATTATGTCCAACGAACACCATGCGTCGTACTGGTGCATGAAGCCGTCGGTGAATCTCGATGCTGCCGTCATCGCCAAGCTCACCAAGAAGGTCAAGATTGCCATTCTGGGCAACGTTATCGCCATCAACGACCCGATCCGCATGGCCGAGGAAATCGCCATGCTGGACTGCTACTCCGGCGGGAGGATCATCTCCGGCTTCGTCCGCGGCACCGCCGTGGAGACGTTGCAGGGGGGTATAAACCCCACCGAGAACCGGGCCCGCTTCGAGGAAGCGCACGACCTGATAATCAAGTGCTGGACCGAGCCTGGCCCCTTCCGGTACGAGGGCCAGTACTACCACTACCGCGCCGTGAACCCGTGGGTAGTGCCTATGCAGAAGCCGCGGCCCGACATCTGGTTCCCCGGCACCGGGTCTCCCGAAAGCGTGGTTTGGGCCGCCAGGCACAAGCACCCCTACATGAACCTGGGCGCACTGGTAGACACTACCGAATGGCTGAAGCAGGTCTACATCGACACCGCCGAGGAAGAAGGCTGGCAGGCAGGCCCCGAGCACTTCGGGTATCTGCTCCGCTGCCTTGTTGCCGATACGGACGAGAAGGCCATCGAGCTGGGCCGCGAGTTCATGTGGACCATCGAACACCGCCAGCGCGGGCCGATGGAGCACAACGACCCGCCCGGCTACCAGTCCCGCGCCGCCGTCAATGTGAAGGCGCAGCGGCCAACCGGAAACGTAGCCGGCGCCGGCGGTTTGGGCGTTGGCCTTTCCTACGAACAGCTTCGCGGCGTCAACAACATCATCGTGGGCAGCCCCGACACCGTAACCCAGAAGCTGACCGAAGTCATAGAGCGTCTCAGCCCCGGTTACATCCACATCTACGGCAACGAGGGCGCCATGGACCACAAGGACGTGATGCGATCCATAGAACTGTTGGGCAAGGAAGTCATCCCGGCCCTGCACGAAGTCCCGCTCAAGCCCTACGACAGCCGCGAGCGCGTCGACACCATCCGCTCCGGTACTGCCGGTCTCGCACCGTAGTCGCCCCGATTTGTCTGGCAGAACCTATCTGCCCCGCTTGCAAAGCGGGGCAGTTTCTATTTGGAAGAAGTCGGCGGAGGCAAGTCAATGGGCGAATCAGGTTTTTCCGTTGTAACCGGGGCTTTCGGGTATACCGGCCGCTACATTGCCCGGCGCCTCATAGACGACGGAAGAGAAGTTCGGACTCTTACCCGCGCCCCGGAATCCGCCAACCCCTTCGGCGACCGGGTGAAGCGTCGCCCGCTAGACTTCGACGACGCTGGGCAACTGGCCGAGAGTATGCGGGGCGCCAGCGTGTTGTACAACACTTACTGGATTCGATTTGCGCAGGGCGGCGTCAGCCACAGCGCAGCCGTCCTGAACTTGCGGAAGCTCTTCGATGCAGCGGCTGTCGCCGGAGTGGGCCGCCTGGTGCACATCAGCATCACCAACGCGACAGCGGAATCGCCGCTCCCCTATTTCCGGGGGAAGGGGCAAGTGGAGAACTACATCCGGAGTTCGGGCCTGGCATACTCCATCATCCGCCCCACCGTGATCTTCGGGAGAGAGGACATACTAGTCAACAACATCGCCTGGTTCCTGCGGAGATTTCCGCTGTTTCCCATAGCCGGCCGGGGAGACTATCCCGTACAGCCGGTCTTCGTCGACGATGTGGCCCGGCTCGCCGTGGAATCGGCGGCGGCTGAAGGCAGCGTAGCCCTGGATGCGGTCGGCCCCGATATTTTCACGTTCAAGGAGATGGTGCAGCTCATCTGCCGGACCGCCGGCGTCCGGGCCCGGCTCGTGCATCTGCCGCCCTCTCTTGTCTACGCCGCAGGCAGACTGATGAGCGCCGCCCTTCGAGACATCGTCCTGACCCGCGACGAGATCGACGGCTTGATGGCAGGGCTTCTGGTGTCTTCACACCCGCCAACAGCGGCCACTCGTCTCGCAGACTGGCTCCATGACCACCGCGGCGCCCTGGGCCGCAGCTACGCTTCCGAGCTGGCGCGGCACTACCGGTAATCAGCGGGCAGGCGCCGTCGCGGGCAGGCAAATGTGGTGTCTCGCCAGCGGGAGGGGGCAGGCTGACACATCCTCTTGTCTGAAGCTGGGAGCGGAATCTACGCTTTGGAATCAGGACAGTGCGGCAATTACCTCGTCGGTATTGCGCACGCGCACCAACAGAGGCAGCACGTGGTTGATGGTCATCTCGTGAACATCAATCTCGCCGGCGGTGCAGCAATCGCTTACGACCACGCATTGGGTGTCGCGGTTCTTCGCGTCCCTGGCTGTTCCTTCAACGCTGCGCTGGGTGGATATGCCGCCAACGAGAATGGTCTCCGTTCCCAGCGAATTCAGGATTCCATCCAAGTTGGTGCCGTAGTAGGCGCTGAACCGGGGCTTGACCACGATATAGTCCCCAGACTGGGGGGCCAGTTCATCGATAACCTGGACGGCAGGAGTGCCTTCCAGCATGGCGATGCCTCCCCCGCCGCCGGCGTCGGCCGCCGTCCTGGGAGTGTCGGCATTGTCGGGGCGTCGGTGGGTAGTGATGTATATGAGCGGCGTACCCACCTGTCGGCAGTGCGCGACGAGGCGCACGAAGTTGTCGATTACTCCCTGACGGTTGGGCGGAACGCTGTAAGGGGGGCCTTCGCCCTTGGCAACCGCATTGATCATGTCGATGAGAATAACTGCCGTCTTTCCGGGGTCCAGTTTCAGTGCGTCCGGCATATTGAGATCTCCGTCTCCAGAATGAAAGCCCCTCCCTGCGCTGGAGAGGGGCGGGGTGTGAACTGCGGCTAGCCGCCGGTGTAAGCGGCCGGGCTGGCGAGGAACCTGGTGCGACATTCCAGGCGGCAGAAGTATATCCAACTGCCATCGTGGAATATGCGCGTTCCCTGGTCGGGGTCAACTTCGGAAGCGCCGTGGCGCGTTTGAGACGTTTGCGCCCGTGCCTGCGCTTCATCGATTTCCTTGCCGCATACGGGGTCTTTAGCCATTATTCTCACTCCAGTTGGGCCGGGTATTGATCAGGCTGGCAGGGGCAGTCCCAGGCGCACCATGCCTGGCTTGTCCAGCAGGGCGCCGGCGATCCTGGCGCGATGGTCGAAGGTGGTCCCCAGGCGCATTGTCCACGCAGACACGCGGCGCAGCCACAAATGCAGGTCGAACTCCATCATAAACCCGATGCCGCCGTGTATGACCTGGGACTGCCGGACAACCGCCTCGCATTTCTCGTTGGCGAAAGCCTTGGCCTGCGATACCTCCACTCCGGCGGGCAGACCCTGGTCCATCTTCCACAGCGCCTCGTAGGTCAGAAGCTGCGCCCCGTCGACGAAGAGAAGCATATCGGCGCACATGTGCTGGATGGACTGGAAAGAGGCAATGGGGCGCCCGAAAGCGACGCGGTTCTTGGCGTATTCTATCGCCATCTCTGCATCCTTGCGGGTGGCGCCAACCATCTTGCAGCAGAGCAGCGCCGTAGCCCTCTCCAGCATCCGCTCGACGATGGGCCAGCCTTCGTGAAGCTGGCCTACCAGGTCGCCGGGGCCAACCCAGACATTGTCGAAAGCCACGCGGCTCTGCTTGTCCTTGGCAATGGTCACCAGCGGCGTCCGCGAAACCCCTGCGCCGTTGGGATCGACCAGGAACAGGGAAATGCCTTCGCTCTCTTCCGATGCCGGCGCCGTGCGAACGGCCGCCAGACAGCGGCGGGCAACGTTGAAATTGTCGACGAACATCTTGACCCCGTTCAGGATCCACCCGTCGCCGTCGGCATGCGCCTGGTCGGTGACGGCAGATGGAATAAGGCGGGGGTCGCGCTCGATTACCGCCCAGGTCATCACCATGTCGCCGCTGCAAACGGCGGGCAGCAGCTCCCGCTTCTGGCTTTCGGTTCCTGCCTCGGCGAGGGTCAGAGCAGCCACCATAGTGCTGTGCAGCGGGACCGGGGCCAGTACTCGGCCCAATTCTTCCATGACCAGACCAAGATAGGTCAGCGGGAGTCCCTGTCCGCCGAACTCCTCAGGAATGGGCAGGCCCAGCCAGCCCAGGCTGGACATCTGCTTCCAGAGGGCTGGCGGGTAGCCGTCCTCGTCGAGCTCCATTTCCCGCACCAGGCCGGTAGACACTTCGGCTTCCAGGAATTCGCGGGCCGCGTTTTTAAGAAGCTGTTCTTCTTCGGAGGGCAGTATGTCCATATCGTCCTTGCGAACCCCCGCCCGGCAGGAGCGGGATGCGTGGAGGGTTCTCTGTTTGATTGAAACAGACCGGCGTTACCCGCGGGGCATTCCCAGCCCGCGGCGGGCCATCTGGTCGCGCATCACCTGGACGCTGCCGTGGTTGATGCCCGACTGGAAAGCCCCCATAACATTGTGGGCGAAAATACCGTTCTCGATGGCTTCGTCCGAGCTGCTGAGCAGCGTGGCGTAGGGGCCGAGGATCTGCGTAATGGTTTCCGTGGTGTGCACCCCGTGTTCCGGAGCCCAGACCTTTTCCGCAGAGCCTTCGTAGGTGAAGCTGCCGCCCCGCTCCACCAGCGACATGCTCCGCATCGTCATCAGACGGCACACCTGCGCTTCCGTCCACAGTTCGGCCAGCTTGTCGCGCACCGCGGGATCGTCGGCAGGCGAATGGCCGCCGAAGTCGTTCCCCTTGACCCAGTTGACGATGTCTTCATCACGGCGAACGGAAATCAGGTAGCGGCTGGCGCCCACGCGGTCGAGGTTCAAGCCCATGGCGCCCACGTACCAGCCTGCGTTCTCTTCGCCGAGCATCATCGAAGCGGGAACCCGCACGTCCTCAAAGAACGTTTCGTTGGTGCGAGCCATGCCGTAGGTGGTGCCAAGGGGAGCCGGCGGATCGCTCTGTATGGTCCATAGGGGCCGCACGGTAATTCCTGGGGTATCCATCGGCACGAGGAATATGGAAATTCCCCGATGCCGGGGGGCATCGGGATCGGTGCGGGCCATCAGGTAAACGTGCGTGGCGTAATGCGCCGCCGAGGTGTACATCTTCTGACCGTTGATGACGTACTCGTCGCCGTCGCGCACCGCCCGGCATTGGAGGCCGGCCAGATCAGCGCCGGCCTGCGGCTCGGTGAAGCCGAGAGCGAATATAATCTCGCCGTTTATCAGGCCGGGGATGAAGTGCTGTTTCTGCTCTTCCGTCCCCGCCGCCAGGATGGCGGGAGCGCCGCTTCCGGCCCCGCCCACTGCCACGCCGGCCCTGGCGAATTCTTCCTCAACTATGTACTGGTCGATCCGGCTGCCCCCCTGACCGCCGTATTCCTGAGGCCAGCTTATGCCGATCCACTTGCGCTCGGCGACTTTGCGGACCAGTTCACGGTAATGCTCGCCGCGTCCGCCCTCTTCGGCGGTTTCCAGCTCGCCAAGCACGTCATCGGTAACGTTCTCTGCTATGAATTGCTGCACCTCCCGGCGGAGGGCTTCCTGCTCAGGAGTGTATCCAAAGTCCATCTTAGCCTCGTTTGCCGTATGGCTGATTGGCCCGGTAATTGCCTGCGCAGGCAATCAACTTCCGTGATCATACTTCCGGCCTGGAGCGTTCCGACCCGGCGCACCTGCCATTTTCTTGCGCGCCGTCGACAGTGTCAAGTAAAGATTACTCAGGAGGAAAATTACACCCCCTCTTGAATGGCGCACCGCTGGATATGCGAGGGCGGCGGATGAGGCGAAACCGCCGGAAGAGGGATAGGGGGCGCAGCCCTCGACTATGAGTTCATGCTAATCAGGAAAGGCCGCTCCAGCCCTTCGGCGCAGGCTGCGGGAACGGCGGCCTGGAAGACGGTAATTCCCCCCTGCCCCAGTCTGGAACACGGGAGATGGCGAGCCGTAAGCGGCGGCCCGTTTCAGCCCAGTTCCAACAGGACGGGACGGAGCTGCTCTATCAGGGGTGGGAGGAATTCCTGCCAGGCGCCAACGATGCCGAAATCGGCAGACCTGAAGATGGTCGCGCGCCGGTTCTGGTTGATGGCGACGATTATTCCCGCTCGCTGCAGCCCGACGGTGTGATTGAAGGCGCCGCGAATGCCGACGGCGATGTATATGGTGGGAGCTATGGTGCGGCCGCTGATGCCCACCTGCAGCTGCTGGGGCAGCCATCCGGCGTGCACTACATCGCGGGTAGTCGCCACCGAAGCGCCGATGGAGCGGGCTGTTTCAACCAGCTCTGCCACGTTCTCTTCGCCGCAGCCCATGCCCAGCCCTACGACCACGCGGGCGCGGGCCAGGTCCAGCCCTTCCGTATCTTCCTGGAATTCCTCTCTCACCAGCCGGACGTCGGAGCCGGCAAAGGGTTCTGCGCGCAATTGTTCCACCGTTGCCGTTGCCTTCGGGTCCGGGGCGGCTGGGGTGAGCAGACCAGGGCGCAGGGTCACGAGGTTGGGCCGGGTATTCGACAGGATTGGCGCTACGACGTTGCCTCCCAGGGCCGGCTTCAGTTGCACCAATCGGCCGTCTCCGTCGATTTCCAGGTCTATGGCGTCGCCGGTCAGCCCCAGGCCCAGCCTGGCTGCCATCCGCGCTGCGATGTCGCGTCCGTCTGCGGTGGAGGCGAACAGAATAGCGTAGGGCTTCTCGCGCTCCACGGCGTTGGCGAGAACGGCGCCGACTGCCCGGCTGTAGACCGGGCCCAGGCTGGAATTGTCCAGCGCCAACACCCGGTCGGCGCCCGCGGCAGCCAGCGCAGGCGCCTGGGCTTCGCCATCGGCGGAGATGACGACCCCGACGATTTCGCTGCGGGTGATCGTCGTCAGTTCTCGCGCCTTGCCCAGCAATTCCAGGGTTACGTGGGCCATTCCTTCCTGCGTGTTCTCGGAAACCACCCAGATGCTGCGTTCCCTTTTCCCGGAGTAGCGGGGCAGGGCCTCGCCGGGCGTTTCCGGTACCGCCGCTCTGAGTTCGGCGAGGCGCTGACGAACTGAGTCGGCTATCTGTCGCGCCGCCTCATCGGGGGCCGCTTCCTGCAGCGTTACCCCCAAGCGGTTAGGCTCTACAAGACGGATTTCGTTTACCCAGGTGGGAGACCCCTGAGAACCGAACTGCGAGGCATCGCCGGAAAGCCGGGCGCAGCTTATTTCATCCACCGGCTTGGCGCCCGCTTCCTCCATTTGCTGCCGGTTGGGGAAAAGTTCCGGCGCCACGCCTTCCGTAACGCAGATCACGGCAGGCAGGTCGCATTCCAGCGTTTGGAATCCTTCGTCCGTGATCCTTTCCGCAATGGCGGTGCGTCTGTCTTCGCTCAGCTCGAGGCGCCTGACGCTGCTGATGTGGGGCAGTCCCATCAGCTCCGCAACCTCCGGGCCTACCTGCCCGGTCTCGCCGTCGGTGCTGTTGCGTCCGCAGATGATCAGGTCGGGCTGTTCCTGCCCCAGCGCCAGCGCCAGCGTTCGGGACGTTGCCAGCGTGTCGCTGCCCGCGAAGGCGCGACCGGTAATCAGCACGCCGCGGTCGGCGCCCAGGGCCAGGCAACTGGTCAGCCCTTCGGCGGCGCTGGGCGGCCCCATGGTGACCACCACCACCTCGTCTTCCGGCTCCCTCTTCAGTTCCACCGCCCTGACCACCCCAAGCGCATCGAAGGGGTTGACCTCCGAAGGCACGCCCTCCCGCACGATGGTTCTGGCCTCATAGTCGAACTGCATCCGGGCAATCATGGGGACGTATTTCATGCACACGGCGGTTTTCATGGGCGCACATCTTTCCTGACGCAGGAGTAAGGCCTTTCCTTCGGATTGAGAAACATGGGAGGAGAACCAGGCCGGGGCTTTATCTTCGCTATGGCGATTCGCCGGAAATGTTAGTAAGCACCGCTTCCTCCCTCACCTCTGCCGTCATCCTTTGCAGGCGCCGACTGATGGATACGGGAAACGCGGGAGGCCGGCGCAAATCCTTGAATCTGACGGGCAGAGACTGAAACTCTTCCCGGAAGCGATGGCGCAGTTCATCGAGAGGAGTGGAAGGGCTGGTCCTGCGGCCGTCGGTCATCACTTCCTGCAGCAGGGGCTCGGCCCCAACCGGCCCTGACTCTTCCTGCAAGCCGATAACGTCGCCTGTCAACCCTGTGTCTTCCTCTCTGCGCCGGAAGATCTGCTTGGTTCCTGGGATGGACATCTTGCCCTCGCTCAGCTTCATTACAGGGCGCCCGTCGAAGCAAACCAGCTTGTACACTATGTCCAGCCACGGCGCGTCGGCAGAAACGCCGGCCTTGGTGCCAACGCCGAACAGGTCGATGGGCGCCCCTGCCTGTACCAGCGATTCGAGTTCGTATTCGTCCAGGCCGCCGCTGACCAGGATCCTGACGTAGTCCAGGTTTTCCCGATCCAGCACCCGTCGCACCTGCCAGCCCAGCTCGGCATAATTTCCCGAATCCAGCCTGACGGCGGTCAGCCTTTTACCCGCCTGTTCCAGTTCTTTGGCGATGGTAACGGAGTTCCAGGCTCCGGCCACAGTGTCGTAGGTATCCACCAGGAGCACAGTGCGGTCGGGGAAGCTCCGGGCGTAAGCCCGGAACGCGTCCAGCTCCGATGGAAAGCTGGAGATAAAAGAGTGGGCCATCGTTCCTGCGGGGGGGATTCCGTAGTAACTTGCGGCAAGAACGTTGCTGGTCGAGGCGAATCCCGCTACATAGCTGACCCGGGCCATCTTCATGGCCGCGTCGGAACCCTGGGTGCGGCGT
This sequence comes from Dehalococcoidia bacterium, assembly GCA_965115955.1. GTDB lineage: Bacteria > Chloroflexota > Dehalococcoidia > Lucifugimonadales > UBA3495 > VXOI01. The sequence continues at coordinate 1,810,157 of OZ220473.1, forward strand.
GATGCGAAGTCTGCTATTCCGCGGCCCTGGGCGGCCCAGACACACCTGGCCGCTTTGGTTGCCAGCGCCGTCTGGAGATTTACCTGGTTGATGATGTAGGTCTCGGCTAATTGGGCCTCGATAATCGGGGCCGTTATCTCCAGCACCGGCTCATCGGCGAAAACAAGGCGCCCTTCGGGAATGGCCCGCACGCTTCCGGTAAACCGGAGGCGGCGGAGGAATGCAAGGAAGTCTGGCCGGAACATTCCCAGCGAATCAAGATAGGCGATGGCTTCGTCGTCGAAATGCAGCCCCGAAAGGTAATCGAGCACATCGTCCAGCCCTGCCGAAACCAGGAAGCCGCGATTGGCTGGATAACTGCGAACTGTCAAGTCGAAGGTCGCAGTCTGGTGCATACCCTGGCAGTAATACGCCTGAGCCATGGTCAACTCGTACAGGTCGGTAAACAGACCCAGTTGACCATCCGGATGGGCCAGGTTCGGCCTGCTCATGGCAAGGGCCAGGCCGTGATGCCGTATTCCATCCTCATCTTCCTGCCGGAATTTCAGCTACCTGCTCGGTCGGCTGTATTATTGTTGCTGGGCTGGAACAGTGTCAACCAGCCCCTGGGCCTGTGAGTCTGCGCCTTTCCTTGACACATCCTTGGCCTGTTAGTAGTATTGGAGAGTCCCAAGCGCCGGATGAACAGCCGGATACGGGGGGATGCGGCAAGGTTTGGGCTTCTCGCTTGAGAAGCTTTTTTATTGCTTTTATTGCCCGGAAAGGGCTGCCGGCGCCGTGATTTGCGAGTCTTTCAGCCCGCGTCCGGCCTGGAAAGATTGGGGAGAGCTTTTGTCTGAGATTCGTCCCATCCATTGGGAGGACGGTAAACTGCTCCTGCTGGACCAGACCCGGCTTCCGGGCAAGGAAGTCCTGGTCGAGGTTTCAGGCTACGAGGAAGCCGCGTCCGCTATTCGAGAGATGCGTGTCCGAGGCGCTCCGGCCATAGGGGTGACCGCCGCCTACGGGGTGGCTTTGGCAGCCCTCGAATCCAACGCCGGCGACAGGCAGAGGTTCTTCGAACAGTTGGAACGGGCCGCTGAAGCGATAAAAACAGCCCGGCCTACCGCCGTTAATCTCGGATGGGCCGTTGACCGCATGATGGCCGTGGCCTCGTCCATGGAATCACTCTCGGATATTCCGGGGAGATTGCTGACGGAAGCGCGGGAAATCCAGAAGGAAGACGAAGCGATCAACCGCCGCATGGGCGACTTCGGGAAGGAGCTGATCCCCGATGGCGGCTCTGTGCTGACGCACTGCAATACAGGCGCCCTGGCTGCATCGGCCTTTGGCACCGCCCTGGGCGTCATTCGGGCCGCCTGGGAAACCGGCAAGCGGTTCGATGTGTTCAACACAGAGACTCGGCCATGGCTGCAGGGAGCGCGGCTAACCTCGTGGGAGTTCCAGAAGCTGGGTATCCCGGCGAAGCTGATTGTAGATTCGGCAGCGGGAATACTGATGCGTCGGGGCCGGGTAGGCTGCGTCATCACAGGGGCCGATCGCATTGCCGCCAACGGCGATACCGCCAACAAGATTGGCACCTATGCCCTGGCGGTATTGGCCAGGGAAAACAACCTCCCGTTCTACATCGCCGCCCCCACCAGCACCATCGACCTCAGCCTGCCCAATGGCGACGGCATCGAGATCGAAGAGCGTCCGTCATGGGAAGTAACCCGGTTCGCCGGTTCTCCCACTGCCCCGGACGGGACTGCCGCCTTGAACCCGGCATTCGACGTTACCCCCCACCAGTACGTGAGCGCGATAATTACCGAATGGGGCATAGCTTCGCCTCCCTTTGCCGAAAGCCTTATGCTGGCGGTTAAAGGCTCGCCGTATATTCCGGCCGAGAGCAGCTTTTGAGCAGCGGACGAGCGGAAATAGCGGTTATCGGCGGGAGCGGTCTCTACGATATAGAGGGCCTCGCCAATGTGGAGCGCGTGGACGTGGATACTCCCTTTGGCAGTCCCAGCGATTCCATCGTGCTGGGAGATCTGGCGGGTGTGCGAGTGGCCTTCCTGCCCAGGCACGGCCAGGGCCACCGGTTCAACCCCACCCACATCCCAGCCAGGGCCAATATCTACGCCCTGAAAACGCTGGGGGTGGAGCGAATAATCTCGGTCAGCGCTGTCGGCAGCCTGAAGGAAGAATTCGCGCCGCTGGATCTTGTTATCCCAAGTCAGCTTATCGACCGTACCCGGCTGAGGGAGAACACCTTCTTCGACGAGCACATTGTGGTCCATATAGGCATAGCCGACCCCTTCTGCGCAGACGCCAGCCAGGCGATCCATCGGGCGGCCCAGGCCATGGACGTGAATGTGCACCCCGGCGGAACCATGGTCGTGATGGAAGGCCCGGCGTTTTCCACACGGGCCGAGTCCTTCATGTACCGCTCCTGGGGAGCCGACATAATAGGAATGACCGCACTGCCCGAAGCCAAACTGGCCCGGGAAGCCGAAATCTGCTATGCCACCATGGCCTGGATTACCGACTACGACGTTTGGCGGGCCAACACCGAAGAGGTGAGCGTCGATGCCGTGGTGCATAACCTGATGAAGAACGTAGCCACCTCGAAGGATCTGTTGGCTCGAGTCGCCCCCGCCCTCTCCGGACGGCGCAGATGCTCCTGCGGGTCCGCCCTCGCAGCCGCTATCATAACCAAGAAGGAGAACATCCCCAACGATCTGAAGAAGAGGCTGGCGCCGATCATCGGCAAGTACACTGGCTGAACACTTCCGCCGCAAACAAGGATTCAGGAGGACCAGTCATGCCAAGGCAAGAAGCAGGCGAGCCATATTTCCGGGTTGATTCCATCGAGGCCCGGCAGATGCTGGAGGCCGACCCCGGAAACACGGTTGTCGTAGACGTCCGCCGCCCCGACGAATGGGTTACCGGTCACGCCGCCGGGGCCATCCACATCGAAATAGACGAGCTGATGGGCCGTCTGGACGAACTGCCCCAGGGCAAGAAGCTGCTGTTTATCTGCGCCGCCGGTGTGCGCAGCGGGCTGGCCTGCGAATTCGCTATGGCCGGCGGCTTTGACCCCGCCGATTTATTCAATATCGACGATGGCACCCCTTCCTGGATTGCCGCCGGCAATCCTACTTCCTACGGCGACGATCCGGAGCGCGGAATTTCAGAATTTCAGATAGGAACAGAGGAAACAGAGTAAGGTATAGCGATCACAGGGGTTTCCCAAAACTGCAAGCAAGGAGAAACTTTTGACTGCAAATCAGGCAAAGGGTGATGTCAAAGACCTGTCGCTCTCCCAGGAGGGCGTGAACCGCATTGAGTGGGCCGGCCGGGAAATGCCGGTCGTGAACCTGATTCGCGAACGGTTCGCCCGGGAGAGGCCGCTGGCCGGGCTGAGGCTGGCGGCCTGCCTGCACGTTACCACCGAAACAGCCAATCTGGCCCTGGCGCTCCGCGACGGGGGCGCCGATGTCAGCCTGTGCGCCAGCAACCCGCTGAGCACGCAGGACGACGTCGCCGCCGCGCTGGTCAGCGAATACGGCATTCCCACCTTCGCCATCAAAGGCGAAGATGACCCAACCTACTACAGCCACCTGACCGCTGCGCTGAATATCGGGCCCCACATGACGATGGACGATGGGGCGGACCTGGTTACCATCCTGCATACCCAGAGGTCTGAGCTGGTGTCCGAACTTATCGGCGGCACCGAAGAGACCACTACGGGCGTTATCCGCCTGACCGCAATGGCCAACGAAAACAAGCTCCGCTACCCGATTATCGCGGTGAACGACGCAGAGACCAAGCATTTCTTCGATAACCGCTATGGGACCGGCCAGAGCACGCTGGACGGAATCACGCGCGCCACCAACATTCTGTGGGCGGGCCGCCGCGTCGTAGTCGCCGGCTATGGCTGGTGCGGGCGCGGAGTGGCCTCGCGAGCCAGGGGGATGGGTGGCCATGTTGTTGTCACCGAAACCAACCCCATCCGCGCTCTGGAAGCCGTGATGGACGGGTTCACGGTAATGCCCAGCATCGAAGCCGCCCGCATTGGCGAGGTGTTTATCACCGTAACCGGCGGATTCCACGCCATAGGGCGCGAGCATCTCGAAGTGATGCCCAGCGGCGCCATACTGTCCAACAGCGGCCACTTCAACGTGGAGATCGATATTCCCGCCCTGAGAGACATGGCTGTCTCCCATCGGGAAGTGCGCCCGTTCGTCGAAGAGTATTCCCTTGAGGACGGCCGCAAGCTGTATCTGCTCGGCGAGGGCAGGCTGATTAACCTGGCCGCTGCTGAAGGGCATCCATCCGCCGTGATGGATATGAGCTTCGCCAATCAGGCTCTCTCTGCGGAATACATCGTCAAGAATCAGGGGAAGCTGCTCCCGGGCGTCCACAGCGTGCCTGCCGAGACCGACCGCGAAGTTGGCCGGCTCAAGCTGGAATCTCTGGGAGTCGGTATCGACAGCCTCAGCGCGGAACAGCGGAAGTACCAGGATAGCTGGGAAGAAGGCACCTAGCCCCGGCCTGAATCACCAATTCCGCGGCCCGGCGAAGAAGGCCGGAGCAAAAACCGGAGGACAATTCCGATGCCCATACAATTTATGACCTCCCCCAAGTATCTGCTCACATCGGAGTCGGTGACCGAGGGTCACCCCGACAAGCTGTGCGACCAGATTTCCGATGCGGTGCTGGATGCCGCCCTGCGCGGCGATCCTAATAGCCGCGTGGCCTGCGAGACCGTCGCCACCAAGAACCTCGTTATGGTGACCGGCGAGATCACCACCAAGTCCGCCCTGAAATTCGAGGAGATTGCCCGTGGCGTCATGCGGCAGATAGGCTACACCGACGTCAGCTACGGCATCGACGGCAATTCCTGCGGCGTTGTTGCCCACGTCAGCCAGCAGTCGCCCGACATCAGCGAAGGCGTTTCCACTGCCCTCGAGGAACGGGGAACCGGCGCCTCCGACGCCCGCCGAGCCACCGGCGCCGGCGACCAGGGCATGATGGTGGGCTTCGCCTGCGATGAGACCGACGAGCTGATGCCCATTACCGTCGACTTGTCCCATCGCCTGGTTGAACGACTGGCTGCCGTCCGCAAGGACGGCCTTCTTGATTACCTCGGGCCCGACGGCAAGTCGCAGGTTACCGTTGAGTACGCCCACGGCAAGCCGCGCCGCGTCGACGCCGTGGTGGTCAGCTCCCAGCATCAGGACAGCAATGCCCGAAACTCCTTCACCAAGAAAATTCGCAAGGACATAATCGAACACGTCATCCGGCCCATCGTCCCCTCCAGCCTGCTGGACGACAACACCCGATACTTCGTCAACCCCAGCGGGTGGTTCAACGTGGGCGGGCCGCAGGGCGATACCGGCCTGACCGGGCGCAAGATACTGGTGGATACCTATGGCGGCATCGCCCGGCACGGCGGAGGAGCCTTCTCGGGCAAAGACCCAACGAAGGTGGACCGCTCCGGGGCCTACGCAGCCCGTTATGTGGCCAAGAATCTGGTGGCCGCAGGGTTGGCTCACCGGGTAGAGGTCATTGTGTCTTACGCCATAGGCGTGGCGGAACCCATCTCGGTATCCGTTGAGACCTTCGACACAGGCCAAATCGCCAACGATCGCATCGAGGCTCTTGTGGGAGAACACTTCGACCTTCGCCCCGGCGCGATCATCGAAGACCTGAACCTGCGCCGCCCCATCTACCAGCCCACGGCCGCCTATGGCCATTTCGGCCGCCCGGGTTCCGATGAGATGGGCCTGTCCTGGGAGACGACCGACAAGTCGGATGAGCTGCGCCGGGCCGCAGTATAACTCAACCCATCCTCCGGCAATCAGCCATCGTCCGGCAGTCAGACTGAAAAGCAAAAGCGGCGGGCGCAAAGTCTGCCGCTTTTGGCATAATGGAGCCAATCGGGGGTTCTATGACGCAGCAGACAGACATCAGATTCGGCACCGACGGCTGGCGCGCCCTTATCGCAGAGGAATACACGTATGAGAATGTGGCCCGATGCGCACGGGGACTTTGCGATTATTTGAAACAGCGCGGGACTGCGGATCGGGGCCTGGTTGTTGGCTATGATACCCGTTTCCTCTCACCGGAATTCGCCGCCACCGTCGCCGGGGTTTCCGCCAGCCAGGGCATCCGCACTCTGCTGGCCTCGCAGCCCGCCCCGACGCCTGTGCTGAGCTACAGCGTGCTTCACCTCGGCGCAGCGGGAGCGGCGATAATTACTGCCAGCCACAACCCCGCGGCCTGGAACGGCTTCAAGTTCAAGCCGGAATACGCCGGGAGCGCCACCCAGGAGATTACAGACGATCTGGAAGACGCTATTCGCAGCATCAACCGGGTAGACCCAGGCGAAATCGCCGCCGGGCGGAGTTCGAGTCTTCTGGAGGAGATGGAGCCGTCCGGCCCTTACTTTGACCACTTGACCCGCCTTGTTGATCTGGACGCCATCCGCTCTGCCGGATTCAGGGTGATAGTCGATGCGATGTATGGCGCCGGAGCGGGTTACCTTCCCCGGCTGCTGGAGGGCGGGGCAACGACGGTCGAAGAGATGCGAGGACATCTCAACCCCGCCTTCCCGGGAATGGCGCAGCCGGAACCCATCGCCGAAAATCTGGGGGAACTGCTGTTCCGTGTCCCCGATTCCGGCGCGTCAGTGGGCATCGCCCTGGACGGCGACGCCGACCGCGTGGGCATAGTAGACGAGTCGGGGAAGTTCGTTACCACGCTGGACGTCTTTTCCCTGCTGGCGCTCTATCTGCTGGAGGTTAAAGGCTGGCGAGGCTCGCTGATCAAGGGCGTGACCGCATCTCAGGCACTGAACAGGATGGGCGGTCTTTACGGTGTGGACGTACACGAAGTGAAGGTCGGCTTCAAGCACATGGGGCCGCGCATGGATGAGCTGAACGCCCTGATGGCCGGCGAGGAGAGCGGAGGCTTCGCCTTTCGGGGCCACGTACCCGAACGGGACGGTATCTTGAGCGGCTTGTACGTCCTGGAATATATGGCAAAGGCCGGCAGAACAGTGTCGGAGCTGCTGGCAAATCTGTTCGATAAGGTCGGCCCTCATTTCTACCATCGTCGGGATGTCGGGTTCGATGCCGCCGACCGGGAACGCATTAGCCGGATGGTAAACAACCCTGGGCTGGATCGCCTCGGCCGGCACGAGGTGGCAGCGTCGGACAGCATCGACGGGCGCCGACTGCGCTTCAGCGACGGATGGCTGGCCGTGCGGTTCTCCGGCACTGAGCCGCTGTTGCGCATCTACGCTGAGGCGGACTCGCCGGAGCGGGTTACAGACCTTCTGGACGCCGCCGAGGAGTATCTGGGCGTATGATGGAGAGGTATGGCGGAGAGAGATGAGGCAAGGCCCGGAAACGGGTTCTGCATAAATTTCCCCACGGCACATCAACCTTTGCGGGGGGTACGGAATGGCGGAAAAGCGGATACTGTGCACCTATGGCGTGGATCTGGACGCAGTGGGCGGCTGGCTGGGTTCCTATGGCGGGGAAGACTCCCCCGACGACATCTCGCGGGGGATGTTTGCCGGAGAGGTGGGAACTCCCAGGCTGGTCAGAATGTTCGATCGACTGGGCATACGGACCACCTGGTTCATACCCGGGCACTCGGCCGAAACCTTCCCTGATGAATGCCGGATGGTCGTCGACGCCGGGCACGAAATCGGGTTGCACGGCTACTCTCACGAGAACCCCATATCCATGTCTCCGGAACAGGAAGAGGCCGTGCTTCTGCGTTGCATCGAGGTGCTCTCCCGGCTGTCTGGCCAGCCTCCCACCGGCTACGTGGCCCCCTGGTGGGAGTTCAGCCACGTTACCAATGAACTGCTGCTCAAGCATGGCATCAAGTATGATCACAGCCTGATGCACAAAGACTTTGAGTGCTACTACGTCCGGGCGGGCGACCGCTGGACCAGGATTGACTACTCCCAGCCTGCCGATGTCTGGATGCGCGCCCTGGAGCGCGGGCAGGAGACCGGCCTGGTGGAGATCCCCGCCAACTGGTATCTGGACGATCTGCCACCCATGATGTTTATCAAGAAATCGCCCAACAGCCACGGTTTCGTCAACCCGAGAGATATAGAGTCTATGTGGCGGGATCAGTTCGACTACGTTTACCGGGAATACGACGAAGCGGTTTTCCCCATCACGATTCACCCGGACGTGAGCGGGCGGCCTCAGGTAATCCTAATGCTGGAACGCCTGACCGGATACATCCAGTCTCACAACGGCGTTCAGTTTCTGACCTTCAACGAAATTGCCGACGACTTTCTGGCCAGGCATCCGCGCAGTGCATAGGGACGCCGGCCGCCCTCCTGCAGCATAGCAGATAGACAATCAGGAACCCAGTGGGAAAACGAAACCCGTTGCCCTGCTTTTGCCGAAGGACAACGGGTTTCCTGATTCCTGTATGCAGACCGCTGATTACCGCTTGGTGTATTGAGGGGCGCGGCGGGCGCGCTTGAGCCCGTACTTCTTGCTCTCCTTAATGCGGGCGTCGCGGGTAACGTAGCCTGCCCGGCGCAAGGCTGGCTTGAGGCCAGGGTCGAAAGCGATGAGAGCGCGGGTAATGCCGTGGCGCAGGGCTTCTGCCTGGGCATTGACACCGCCGCCGGCCACCTTGGCGACTACCCGGAAACGATTCATGGTGTTGGTCACCTGGAAGGCTTCGATGGCTACCCGCTGCCACGTTGACCAGCCGAAATACTCGTCCATCGGCTTGCTGTTGACTATGAATGGACCGCCGTTGTCAGCATAGAGCCTGACACAGGCGATAGCCGTCTTTCGCTTTCCGGTTCCGTAGTAGTACTGCTGGGCTATGTCTGACTGAACCAAGGTTGTCTGGCCTCCGTTCGTATACTGCCGCTATTCCGGTCGGCTTTGCTGGTTAACCTGGCCTGCCTGGGCGTCGTGAGGATGCGTTGGGCCGGCATATACTTTAAGCCGCCGGAGCATTTGTCTTCCCATGTGGTTGCGCGGCAGCATACCCTTTACCGCCAATTCTATGACCCGTTCAGGGCGCGTTTCCAGCATATCCCTGAGCCGCGTCGATTTCAGATTGCCGACATACCCGGAGTGCCGGTAGTAGTATTTCTGGGTGGCCTTTCTCCCTGTAGTACGCACCCTTGAGGCGTTAACCACCACCACGAAGTCTCCCGTCATCGCGTGCGGCGTGTAAGACGCCTTGTCCTTGCCTTGCAGGGATACGGATATGTTGCGGGCCAGGCGGCCCAAGGTCTGCCCGGTGGCGTCGACAACCTTCCAGTTCTCCGATACTTCGCCTGGCTTGGGGAAATAGGTACTTGCTCTCTTCATCAGTCCTGTCCAGCCCATCCGGTAGGAGGTTCCAAAGCCCCTTCCGGGTATTTCACTTCGATTAAGCACAGCCCTCGAGCAGGCAGCGGCGGTATGTTGGGGACGGGTTCCCGTCCCTCCAGTGTCTGCCGCATCAGCTCCACCGGCTGCTTGCCTTTGCCTATCTCCAGAAGAATGGCGTTGGCCTTCCTGATCTGCTGCTTGAGGAAGCCGCTTGCCTCGCACTCGATAATCACCGTGTCGCCGCAGTGGGCCGCGGCCCACTTTCTGACCGTGCGCACTGCGCTGCGCTCTTTGGGGTGGCCCGAAGCGATTGCCCGAAAGTCCTGCGTGCCGATCATATAGCGGGCCGCCTGCCGGATTCTCTCCATGTCCAGAGGCTCCCTGACCCAAAGGTGGGTGTGCCTTCGCAGAGCGCTGGGTTCGGTTCCGGCCAGTATCCGGTACTGGTACACCCGGCCTTGAGCCGACCTGCGGGAGTGAAAGCCTTGCGGCGCCGGCGCTGCCCTTAGAACTCGAATGTCGTCGGGCAGGAAGTAGTTCAGCGCTGGAGGGAATTTCTCCGCCGGGTGCCTGGAGTTCGTCAGGAAATCGGCGACCTGCCCTTGAGCGTGGGCCCCTGAATCGGTTCGGCTTGCGCCTCGCACCCGTATGACTTCCCCAGTGAAGCGGTTCAGAGCCTCTTCCAGAGCCCCTTGGATTGTAGGCCGGTTAAGCTGTAATTGGAAACCGTTGTAACAAGTGCCCTGATACTCCAGCCAGAGAGCGATCCTTCTGCTTCGAAGCGCCGGCGGATCGCTCTCGCCGCTGCTCTGGGGTAAAACTGCCTGGCGTTCTATTTAATACGCTCCTCTCAGACCAACTCGATAACGGCCATCTGCGCCGCGTCGCCCTGGCGAGGCCCCAGCTTCACGATGCGGGTGTATCCGCCGACCCTGTTGGAGTAGCGCGGAGCAACATCGGCAAACACCTTCTCCACCACCCGCTTGCTTGGTATTTGCGCCAGAGCGAGGCGGCGGTGATGAAGGCTTCCCTTCTTGCCGTGGGTTATAAGCTTCTCGGCTGCGATCCGGGTTTCCTTTGCTTTGGCGAGGGTGGTGGTGATTTTTTCGTGGGTTATCAGCTCCGACACAAGGCTGCGCATCAGCGCTTTACGCTGGTCCTTATAGCGGCTTAGCCTGCGTCCGGAGACGCGGTGGGAGGCCATGTCAGTTTAACTCCTCGTAATCCATTTCAGCCTCGGAAGCGGCGATGCTTTCATCTTCGAAAGTCATGCCCTCCGGCAGCGAGTCGGGTCCGTCGTCATCTTCGTCGCTTCCCATCAGGTCGCTCAGATCTTGTGCAGACAAGCTGGCAATCGGTATGGCTGAAGCGCCTGTAGAAGAACCTGTTATTCCGTGCTCGGCCAGTTTCTCCTGCAGTTCGACCAGCGATTTCTCGCCGAAATTGCGTATTTTCAGCAAATCTTCGTTCGACATCTCCAGCACTTCGCCTACCCGGTTGACCTGGGCGCGCTTAAGGCAGTTGAGGGTTCGCGGAGAGAGGTCCAGTTTCTCGATGGGGGTCTGGTACACTTCCGGGGATACCACCAGGGGAGCGCGGTCGATGCCATGCTCCGAAGCCCGGCTTAGTTTGCTGAAAAGGAAGAAATTCTGCACCAGTTTCTCTGCGGCCTGCTGCACGGCTTCGACGGGGCGGATAGCGCCGTCGGTCCAGACTTCCAGTAGCAGGCGTTCGTAGTCGGTTATCTGCCCGACTCTGGTACGCTCTACGGTAAAATTAACCTTCCGCACCGGGCTGAATACTGCGTCCACGGGCAGCGCGCCGGCCGGAATGCTCGAGCCTTCTTCGCCGGGCTGGGCGGCCATGTACCCCGTACCCTGCCTTACGTTGAACTCGATGGACAGCCGAACTTCATCGTCGTCCAGAGTGGCAAGATGCTGTTCCGGGTTGACAATTTCGAAGTCCGGGGAAGTCATAATGTCGCCGGCGCAAACCGGGCCTCCGCCGCTGACATCGAGGCGCATTTTCCCGTCGCGCCCGGTAGCGGAGCGAATGCGGATGCCTTTGATGTTGAGGAGGATTTCCATCACCTCCTCTTTGATTCCAGGGATAGCCATGTACTCATGCACTACGTCCCCTATCTTGACCCAGGTAATGGCGCTGCCGGGCGTGGAACTCAGCAGAATGCGCCTCAGGGGATTGCCGATGGTCTGGGCGAAGCCCCGCTCCAGAGGACTGACGGCGACTTTGCCGTAAGTGTCTTCGGAAACCTCGACCAGTATCTCAGGCGCCGGCGGACCACCTGCCTGGGCGGCTACGGGAACAACGAAAGTGTCCAGCATTGACACTGATTTACCTCGAGTAAAACTCTACGATTAGCCGTGAATCCAGAGTTGTCTGCAACTCTTCGTCTGAAGGGAGAGACACCACCTTTCCGGACATATCGCTCACATCGAAGGCCAGCCAGGTGGGGACGGGCCGTTTGGGAAGTCCTTCGGTTCGGGCTGCGTAAAAATCGGTGGTCTTGTCGGCTTCCCGCCAAGTAACGCTGTCGCCCACTTTGACCTGATAGGAAGGCACGTTGGTCTTGCGGCCATTGATTCTGAAATGTCCGTGCAACACCAGTTGGCGGGCCTGCTTTCTGGAATCGGCAAATCCAAAGTGGAAAACAACATTGTCCAACCGGCGTTCAAGGCTTCGCAGCAGGTTCATGCCGGTTATGCCGGGTGTATTGAATGCTTCGTCCATGTACTTGCGGAACTGGGATTCCATTACACCGTAAATGTACTTCGCCTTCTGCTTTTCCAGCAGGTGGACGCCGTAGTCCGAAGGGCGGCGACGGCGGCGCGACACGTTGCCCGGAGGATTGCGGCGCTTCTCGAAGGAGCAACGCGGGGTAAAGCAGCGGTCGCCTTTTAGAAACAATTTTTCGCCGGAACGCCTGCACAGGCGGCAGGCCGGCCCTGTGTATCTGCCCATGTAGCTGGCCTACACTCTCCTTCGCTTGGGTGGACGGCACCCATTGTGCGGAATTGGGGTAACGTCGCGGATGCTGGTAACCACCAGTCCGACCCCTTGCAGGGAGCGGATTGCGGCTTCCCGCCCGGCACCCGGCCCCTTTATGAAAACGTCGATATGTCGCATGCCTGACTCCCCGGCCCTGCGGCCGGCCTGCTCGGCGGCGCGTTGTGCGGCGAAGGCGGTGCCTTTCCGCGATCCCTTGAATCCCACAACTCCGGAGCTGGCGGAGGCTATCACGTTTCCCTGAGGGTCGGTGATGCTGACCAGCGTATTGTTGAAAGTGGAGTAGATATAGGCCCTGCCTTGCGGCACGGAGCGCCTTTCGCGGCGCCTGGTTCTGGGTCTGGGCATTTCACCCCCATTTATTACCCTCCCTCGAAAAAGGGAAGGGGCATACTATTTCTTGCCGCCGGTGCGCCGTCCGCGGCCGGCCACTGTACGGCGCGGGCCCTTTCGGGTACGCGCATTGGTTCGGGTGCGTTGTCCGGACACGGGCAGATTGCGCCGGTGACGAAGGCCCCGGTAGGAGCCTATATCCATCAGCCGGCGGATGTTCTGGTTGACTTCCCGTCGCAGGTCGCCTTCGGATATGTACTCTCTGTCTACCAGCTCGCGAATGCGGTTGACCTGAGCTTCGGTGAGCTCGTTCATCCTGGGCGGCATCGTGGGGTCCAGGTCTGCTTTCTCGATGATTTCCCCGGCCAGTTTGGGGCCGATGCCGTAAATGCTTCGCAAGGCAACGTGCGCCCTTTTGCGGTCTGGAACGTCCACTCCCGCTATACGTACCACGTTGTTTCCTCCGTAATAAGCTCTCGCCGGTGGCCGTGAGGCAGTTCGGCCTCTTTTATCCCTGGCGCTGGGAATGCCTGGCGTTTACGCAAATGATGCGTATCACGCCTTTGCGCTTGATTACCCGGCACTTGTCGCACCGGGGCTTGACTGACGCTGAAACTTTCATATCCATGCCCTGTGATATTGTCCGCTCCTGGAAAGGGCAAAGGGGCGGAATTTCTTCGGATGGGCGCCCGGAGGCTGCCGCTCCGGACGCGAATTTTGCGAACTCTTCGGGATTTACTTGAACCGGTAGGTAATGCGCCCGCGGGTCAGGTCGTATGGCGACAGTTCCACCAGTACCCGGTCCCCTGGAAGCACGCGAATGAAGTTCATTCTTATTTTGCCCGACACGTGGGCCAAAACCTCATGGTCGTTGGGCAATTCAACCCGGAACATGCCGTTAGGCAGCGCTTCCCTAACGCTGGCTTCAACTTCGATCGCTTGCTTCTTGGCCATTCAAACCCCTTTCAGCTAGATTTCGCAGAACGCCCGGAGCCGGGTGAAACGGAGCCGGGCGAAAGCGCCCAGAGCTTTCAATCAGCTATGCACGGTCAGTATTTCCGGCCCTGCATCGGTTATCGCAATGGAATGCTCGAAGTGGGATGAGAGCTTACCATCTGCGGTTACTACAGTCCAATCGTCTTCCAGGATTCTGGTTTTCCAGTCTCCCAGGTTGAACATGGGCTCTATGGCGATGCACATACCGGGTTTAAGCAGCGCGCCCCTTCCGGCAATTCCGTAGTTGGGAATCTGCGGGTCCTCGTGAAGGAACCGCCCTACGCCGTGGCCCACGAACTCACGCACTACTCCGTAGCCGTGCGACTCTCCATAAGCCTGGATTGCGGCTCCGATGTCTCCCACCCTCGCGCCCGGCACTGCCGCCCTGATTCCGGCTTCCAGCCCCAACCGGGTATCCTCCATTAGCTGCAGCAGCGATTCTGAAACGCTGCCTACCGGGATGCTGACGGCGGCGTCTCCGATGAAGCCCTCAATGGTGGCTCCTACGTCCACCTTGATAACGTCCCCTTCCTTCAGCATCCGCTTGCCGGGTATTCCGTGGACTATTTCCTCATTGACCGAAGCGCAGATTGAGCCCGGGAACCCCCGGTAGCCTTTGAATGTCGGAGTTGCGCCTCGGCTGGTGATCTCCCGGAAGGCGATGCGGTCGAGATCGCGGGTAGTCATCCCCGGCTCTACCGACGCCTTGAGCAGGTCGATGGTCTTGCCGACGATTTCGCCCGCCCTTCGCATCGAATCCAGTTCCCGAGGGGATTTGATGGTTATCCCGCCGGAATAGGAGGAGGGCGAGGTGGAAGCGGTTTCCTTCTTCTCTTTTTTGCCTCGGGTGCTATTCACTTCTGTATTATACTCTCAAATTGCGATGATTGGAAATCGGGGTTGGCGTTTACTGCGCTTGCAGGGCGGCTGCTATGCTCTGAAACACTCCGGCTACCGTGTTTTGACCCGGAATGTCCACCAGCAGTCCGCGCTGTCTGTAGAAGTCGAGCACGGGCATGGTCTCTTCCCGGTATACCGCAATGCGTCGCTGGACGGCGTCCGGCCGGTCGTCGTCCCGCTGATACAAGGCGCCTTCGCAGCGTTCACAGGCGGGAACGGGATCATCTTCCTGGCGGGTATAAGGGGACTGGCAGTTTCGGCAAACGTACCGGCCTCCCAGTCGGCGGGCCAGCTCATCCTCCGGGACGTCTATATGCAGCACATAGTCTATGTTCCGGGAACGGGACGTCAACGTTGCTTCCAGACTCTCCGCCTGCCGGGTGTTCCGGGGAAACCCGTCGAGAATGAAGCCTTCCGCCAGCGGGATGGACATTATATTGTCCAGCATGATGTCGATGACTACTTCGTCCGGAACCAGCTCCCCGCTGTCCATGTATTTCTTGGCCCGCAGACCGAGAGGGGTTCCCTGGCGGAGGTTGCTGCGGAAAATGTCCCCCGAGCTGACGTGAGCCAATCCGTATCTGTCTGCCAGCAGTTGGGCCTGAGTGCCCTTTCCGGCTCCAGGCGGCCCGAACAGTACAAGTCGCAGACTGTCAGCCACGGTTCAGGAACCCCTCGTAGTTTCGCATGGTCAACTGCGCCTCCAACTGGCGCAGGGTGTCGAGACCGACGCCCACCATAATCAGCAGGCTGGTACTGCTCAGCGATATGGCCTGCACGTTAGTAATCAGAGACGCCAGATAAGGCACCACCGCTATGAACCCGAGGAAGAGGGCCCCGCCCATGGTGATGCGGACAATCACTCGGTTCAGATAGTCCTGCGTCGGCTTGCCCGGCCTGATGCCGAGCACGAAACCGCCGTTCCTTTGCAGGTTCTCTGCCAGGTTCTGCTGGTTGAAGATCACCAGCGTATAGAAAAAGGTGAACAGCACCACCAGTATGAAGGCCATCACCCAGTACAGCGGGGAGGTAGGCACCAGCAGAACGGCGAAGAAATTGGCGACGTCGCCTATCCAGGAGGTGTTGGTGGAAAAATAGGTAGCGATTGTGCCCGGCAGGATAACGATGGAGAAGGCAAAGATGAGCGGTATCATCCCCGCCGAGTTGATGCGCAGGGGGAGGTATGTCGCCCCGCTCTGGCGGTACATACGGTTTCCGCGGAATATACTGCGTCCGTATTGCACCGGAATCCGCCGGTGCGCCTCGTTGAACAGCACGATAAGGGCGATTATCAGCACGCCGATTATGGCGAAGAAGCCTATGCCAAGAATGTTGTCGCGATCCAGAAAGCCCTGGGTAAGCAGGCTTGGAAATCCTGCAACGATGCCTGCGAAGATTATCAGCGAAATGCCGTTGCCGATGCCCCGCTCGGTGATCATCTCCCCCAGCCATACCAGGAACATAGTGCCTGCTGTTATGGAGAGCAGGGCCGCAATCGTCGGGAGAGCTGCGTCGCCGGTGAAGCCGACATTGGCCAGAACGTTGTTTTGCTGGAGCAGCACCAATTGTCCATAGCCTTGGGCCAGGGCGATGGGCACAGTAAGCCAGTGGATGATGCGGTTCATCTTGGCTCGGCCTGCCTCGCCTTCCCGGGAAATCTCCTGCAACTGCGGGAACACAGGGGTGAGGAGCTGTATCACGATGGAGGCGGTGATGTATGGGAAAACGCCCAGAGCCACAATACTCATGCGGCTCAGGGCGCCGCCGCTGAACAGGTCAAGAAAGCCCAGCAGCTCGTTGTTGCGGAAGAGGTTGTCCAGTTGCACCTGGTCCACGCCGGGCAGTGGAATGTGCGCTATGAACCGGTACAGGGCCAGGATGGCGAGAGTGAACAGTATCTTGGCCCTGAGGTCGGGCAGGCTGAACGCGTCTACGGCTGCCTGCAGCAGCCTCGGAAACCGCCCCCCCTGGGCCTCGGTGGCCATCATCGTCCCTTGACTTCCTGCGCCGATCCGCTGGCGGCTTCAATAGCCTCCCGCGCGGAGCGGGTGAACTTGTCGGCTATAACGTTAAGAGGCCTGGTGAGTTCTCCACCCCCCACTATCTTGATGGGCCGGTTGAGGTTGCGCACACAGCCGCGCTGCGCCAGGGCTTCCGGCGTAACCGTTTCTCCGGCTTCGAACCGCTCCAGCGCGCCCAGCTTGACCAGCGAGTAGTGGGTTTTGAAAATGTTGGTGAAGCCCCTCCGCATAGGCAGCCCTTTGATGATGGGCAACTGACCGCCCTCGAACCCGACTCTGGGGCCTCGTCCTGAGCGGGACTTCTGGCCTTTCATGCCGCGTCCGGCGGTGCTGCCCTGCCCGGCGGCGTCGCCCCGCCCCACACGTTTGCGATTGCGTCGCGCTCCTTTGGGAGGCGCTACTTGATGTTGCATCATGCCGCGTCTTCCACCTCCTCCACTTGCAACAGATGCTCAACTTTCCTTACCATCCCCCTGATGGTGGGGGAGTCATGGTGAACTACGGTATCCTGCAATCGTCGCAGCCCCAGGGAACGGATAACTTCCCTCTGGTTCCCGGGGCGGCCTATGCAGCTTCTTGTCCAGGTGATTTTCAATTCAGGCATTCAGGATTCCCCGCCGAGTCCGGGCGGCGGCGCTGGGCGGCGCCCCCCGGGATTAGCTTGCTTCTCCAGAGCCCTCCGGCGTCGCCTTGCTCGCGCCGTTGGCAGGGGCGGGAGCAGGGCGGATACCCCGCTTGGCCAGTTCAGTGGCGGGGTCTCGCAGTTGGCGAAGGGCTTCCATGGTGGCGTACACGATATTTATAGGATTTCGCGAACCCAGGGACTTTCCCACCACGTCCTTGACTCCGCCGAGTTCCAGGATTGCCCGCATCGCCCCGGCGGCGATGACCCCGGTTCCCTCCCGGGCGGGCTTGATGAGCACGATGGTAGCGCCCTTCTTGACCGTTATCTGCTGGGGAATGGTGCTGCCTCGCAGTGGGACGGAAACCATGTCCCGGCGAGCCACGGCGTTGCCCTTGCGCACGGCATCGGGAATTACCAGGGCCTTGCCCAGACCCGCTCCAACGGTGCCCTGGCCGTCGCCG
This sequence comes from Dehalococcoidia bacterium, assembly GCA_965115955.1. Lineage (GTDB taxonomy): Bacteria > Chloroflexota > Dehalococcoidia > Lucifugimonadales > UBA3495 > VXOI01. Next base: position 1,827,873 of record OZ220473.1, read on the forward strand.
ACGACCACGAGGGCATTAAATCGGAGCCGGCGGCCCCCCTTGACCACCTTGGCGATACGGCGGGTGTAGACCACTCTTTCCGAGAATCCGCCGGTGTCCTCTTCCCGAGGCGGTCGCCCTTCCCGCGGCCCTCTGCCGCCATCTCGTGATTGCCTGTTCTGGCCTTGCGGACCTCCCCTGCCTGGACCGCCGGCCCTGCCTGGACCGCCGGCCCTGCCTGGACCGCCGCGCCTGCCTGGAGGAGCTTGTACCATACTGAGGTTAGTACCTCCCTGATTCTTCCCGTTGAATCATCCTGTTGGATAACGGAGAGCAGGCCTAGAATTCCAGCCCGCCTTCCCTGGAGCCGTCGGCCAGGGCCTTGACCCGGCCGTGATACCTGCATCCGCCCCGGTCGAAAACGACGCGGTTGACCCCTGCCGCGAGCGCCCGCTCGGCCAGCGCCTTGCCGACGGCGGCCGACGCCGCTGTCTTGGGGCTGGACGCTGCTTCCGGGTTTCCCATGGCCGCTTCCTGGCTGGAAGCGGAAACAATGGTGCGTCCGGTAGTGTCGTCGATAACTTGGGCGTAGATGTGTTTCAGGCTGCGAAAGACCGACAGCCGCGGGCGTTCCGGCGTTCCTGATACCTTCTTGCGGACCCGTTCCTGGCGCACTCTGCGCAGATGCCTGGCGTTCTTGTCTTTTGGCATACCAGCCTCGATTGCATCGGCGCGTTTCGATTGCATCGGCGCGCCGTCATGTCTCAACCCCAAAGTCTGGAGAAAATCTGTCTTATGCCTTGCGTGCGGCCGACTTGCCCGGCTTGAACCGGAGCAATTCGCCCTGATACCTGATGCCCTTTTCCTTGTATGCGTTGGGCGGGCGAACTCTGCGCACCTGGGCGGCCATCTGCCCGACCTTCTGTTTGTCGATGCCGCGGACGTGGATGCGGTTGTTGCCTTCCACCTCCATAGTGACGCCTTCCAGCGGATGAATCTCCACCGGGTGGCTGTATCCGACGTTCAGGACTACCCCGTTTCCTGCGGCCTGCACCCTGTAGCCAACACCCATCAACTCGAGCGTCCGGGTGTATCCATCGGTGACCCCGGTAACCGCGTTGGCTATCAGGCTGCGGGTCAGGCCATGCAAAGCATGGTGGAATTTCCGCTCGCTGATACGCTCAACAACGATCTCGTTATCTTCAACCTTGACGGAGACATCCGGGTGATATGATTGTGTCAGAGCCCCTCGGGGGCCGGTAACCGTTACTTCGCCGTAGCCCACATCGACGCTCACACCGCTGGGAATGGGGATCGACTTCCGCCCGATGCGAGACAGCGTGCGGCCTTGTGTCTTGCCGTTTCCTTCACCAGACATAACAGAGCAATTCTCCTCCGACGCCTTCGCGCCATGCCTGACGCCCGGCCATCACGCCGCGAGATGTGGAAATGATGGCCAAGCCCAAGCCGCCGTATACTCTGGGAATTTCTCCCTTTCCCACGTAGACCCGCAGTCCGGGTTTGCTGATCCGCTTCAGGCCGGCAATGGCCGACTGGCGGCCCTCCCGATAAGTCAGGTGGATGCGAAGAGTGGGGTGAGCCTGACCCCGGGGCGTGTCGTAATCCCTGATGAAGCCTTCTTCCTTCAATATTCTGGCGATTGCCAGCTTCATCCTGGAATGGGGCATCATCACCGAATCGTGGCGCGACTGGATGGCGTTGCGAATCCGGGTAAGCATATCGGCTATCGGGTCGGTTACGGGCATCTGCTCCTCGTCTTTAGTTCTTGCTGATAGTTCTCAAGCCGGGTGGTTCAGGGCAGATTACAGGCTGGCCTTGCGGACTCCGGGCAATTCTCCGGTTAAGGCCAGTTCCCGGAAGCAGATCCGGCACAGGCCGGCATGGCGGATATAAGCCCGGGGCCGGCCGCAGCGGCCGCAACGGTTGTAGGCCCGAACCGGGTACTTGGGTTTCTTGAGCCATTTCTGAATCTGGGACGACTTGGCCACGCCGTGCCTCCGTTACGTTTCGCGAATGAACGGGAAACCGTAGAGTTCCAGCAGGCGCATCGCTTCGGCGTCGTTGCGCGCCGTAGTCGTGATGGTCACCTGGAACCCTCGTATCCTGTCTATAGAGTTGTAGTCGATTTCCGGGAAGATTATCTGCTCCCGTATGCCGATGGAGAAATTGCCTCGGCCATCCATTCCGCGCCTGGGAATTCCCCGGAAGTCGCGGATTCTCGGCAGGGCAGTGTTTACCAGCCGGTCCAGGAAGTGATACATCCGGTCGCCGCGGAGGGTAACCGCAGCGCCGATGGCGTTGCCCTGGCGAATCTTGAATCCGGCGATGGACTTCCTGGCCCGTGTGATGACCGGCTTCTGCCCGCTGATGGCGGTCAGGTCCTGAACGGCGGCTTCCATAGCCCGTCCGTTAACCAAGGCTTCTCCGAGGCCTACATTGAGTACGATTTTCTGTAGACGCGGCACTTCCATCGGATTCGAGTAGTTGAACTCCCGCATCATCTGCGGGACTATCTCATTCCGGAACTGCTCCTTGAGCCTCGGTGCAGGAATGCCTGCGGCCTCGGCTTCCGCCACTGCCGCGGCAGAGTCGCCCACGCGCTGTCTTCTGCCCGGGCGGCTGCCTCGTCCTCCCGCAGCCTGTTCCTGTGCTTCCTGCTGTTGAGTATCGTCATCGAGCATCGTCGATCACTTCCTGGCACTTGATGCAGGAGCGCACCCTGGCCCCGGTTTCGAGGAAGGTAATCCGGGGTTTGGTGGGCTGGCTGCATTTATTGCAAATTAGCGCTACGTTGGATACGTGCAGGGGCGTTTCCATCTGGATGCGACCCGACTGCCGCACTCCCGGTCGGGCCCGCATGTGTTTGGTCACCACGTTGACGCCTTCGACGACGACCCGGTTCTCGCGAGGGTAATTGCGTTCCACCCGGCCTCTCTTGCCTTTGTCCCGGCCAGCGATGACCAGCACCATGTCGCCGGCGCGGATTCGCATCAGACCACCTCCGGAGCGAGGGATACGATGCGCATAAAGCCGCGGTCCCGCAGCTCGCGGGCCACAGGCCCGAAGATACGCGTTCCCCGGGGATTGAGGTTTTCTGCTATCAGCACCGCTGCGTTGTCGTCGAACTTGATATACGTGCCGTCCGGGCGCCGGTGCGCCTGCGCCTGCCGGATCACGACCGCGCGAACTACGTCGCCCTTGCGCACCGGGGAGTTGGGAGCCGCTTCCCGAACATTGCATACCACCACGTCGCCCACGCTGGCGTACTTGCGGCGTCCGCTTCCGGGGATGTTTATCAGGCGAATAACCTTGGCGCCGCTGTTGTCCGCCACTGTCAGCCTGGTGTAGGTCTGAATCATCGATGTCTTCCCTGGGCTGATCCCGGGACAACGCCCGGAAGAGCCTGCGCTAATCGTCTTCTTCGTCGGCAGCCAGCAGGTCCAGGATATCCGGGTCGATGTCCTCGTCATCCATTTCCGGGGTTTCGTCAATATCCCCTGCCACGGCGTCGCCCTCGAGTTCTATCGGTCGCACCTCGGCCACTTGACGCCGGTCCAGGATCTCCAGCAGCCGCCAGTGCTTGGTTTTGGATATTGGCCGTGTCTCTTCGATGCGCACCAGGTCGCCAATCCGGCATTGGTTATCCGGGTCGTGCACATAGAAGCGGGCCACCCGGCGCACCTGCTTGTGATAAAGGCGGTGGCGTTGTTTCCAGACCATCTCCACAATAGCCGTTTTATCCTGCTTGACGCGCACCACAGACCCGGTGCGCACCTTGCGCCTTGCTCTGGTTACCACTGGCGGCCCTCCAACATCTGCCGCTCGCGGATTACGGTGCGCAGGCGGGCGATGGTTTTTCTGACGAACTTCGGCTCGTTGGAGTTGGGCAACTGGTTGGCGGCCGCCCTGAACCGGAGGTTCATCAGTTCGCGGCCTGCCTTGTCCAGCTCTTCCTGGAGCTGCTCGTCGTTTAGTTCTCGAACTTCGTGAATACGCATAATACACTAGTTGACCGAGTTGTTGGCTGCGGTTGCCAGTCGGTCTCGGAACACGGTCTTGGTGGCGATGGGGAGCTTTTGTGATGCGAGACGCAGCGCCTCTACGGCCTCGTTCTGCGGCACGCCCGCCACTTCGAACAGTATGCGCCCCGGCTTGACCACGGCAACCCAGTAGTCCACACCGGCCTTGCCGCCGCCCATTCGGGTTTCGGCGGGCTTTTTGGACACCGACTTGTCGGGAAACACCCGAACCCACACCTGGCCGCCCCGCTTCAGGTGGCGGGTCACCGCAACACGGGCTGACTCTATCTGCCGGGCGGTTATCCAGCACGGTTCCAAGGCCTTCAGTCCTACCTCGCCGGAATTGACGCTGCTGCCGGTTACAGCGGCGCCGCGCATTCGCCCGCGAAATTGCTTTCTGTATTTAGTGCGTTTTGGTTGCAGCATTGCGTTCTCCTGTTGGCCGGTCGGCGGCGGTCTCGTTGGCCCGGCGGGCTATTCGGGCTCCTGTTCCAGCAACTGGTCCAGCGCCTCGTCCGGTTCGCCGGCTTGAACCGTTACTTCTATGGTCTCCAGCTCGGCCGCTTCCTCAGATCGGGTTGGCATCACCTCGCCAGTGTAAACCCACACTTTGACTCCGACCCGGCCCATTATGGTGTGAGCCTCGGCGAGGGCGTAATCTATGTCTGCCCGCAGCGTGTGCAATGGCACCTGACCCAGCATCATCTTCTCTGTGCGGGCGATTTCCGAACCGGAGATTCGCCCCTTGACGATGATTTTGATGCCTTCTGCTCCGGCCTGCATGGCTCTCTGGCCTGCCTGGCGCATGGCGCGGCGGTAGGCGACGCGACGCTCCAACTGGTCTGCCACGTTGCGGGCCACCAGGTAGGCGTTCAGCTCGGGCTGCTCGATTTCGAGGATGTTCAACTGGACGCGATTCCTGGTAATCGTCTCCAGCCGGGCCCGCAGATTCTTCACTCGCTCGCCGTCGCGCCCGATCAGGATGCCTGGCCGCGCAGAGTGGATGTTGATGACGTTGTCCTGAGCGCCGCGGTCGATCTCGACCTTCGCGATTCCCGCGTCTGAAAACGAGCGATACTCGTCGCGGATACTGTCGCGAAGCTCCAGGTCTTCTTTGACCAGGCTGCGATAGGCCGAACCGTTGGGGGCGTACCAGTGAGCTTTCCAGTCCTTGATGATGCCCAGCCGAAAGCCGTATGGATGGGTTTTGTGGCCCATTCCTTAGTCTCCTATTCTTCGTCTTCGTCTACTACCACGGTTACGTGGCTGGAGCGCTTGGTAATTCTGCCGATGCGGCCTCTGGCTCTGGGTCGGAACCGCTTCAGCGGCGCTGCGTTATCTGCTGTGATTTGGACGATCCGGAGGTTGTCGCGGTTCATCAGCATATTGTTTTCGGCGTTGGCGGCGGCCGACTCCACGACCTTGGCAACCGGCTTCGCCCAGGGCGACGGGAGCAGGCGGAGAGTTTTCAGCGCATCATCAACGCGGTTCCCGCGAACCAGGTCCAATATCGGCTTGAGCCTTTTTTGCGAGGCTCCAAGCCGTTTTGCTACGGCTCTTACTGGCGGCAAGCTGTTACCTCACCCTGCTGGAGCGTTCCGAGCGGGCCACGTGGCCCCGGTAGGTTCGCGTTGGCGAAAACTCACCCAGCCGGTGGCCCACCATATTTTCCGTTACGAACACCGGCACATGGCGGCGTCCGTCGTGAACGCCGATGGTCAACCCGACCATTTCGGGCATAATCATCGAAGCGCGCGACCATGTGCGTATGACTGTGCCGGCCCCGGAGCGTTGCATCTGCTCCACTTTCTTCATCAGTTTGGGATGAACGTAAGGCCCCTTCTTGATTGAACGGGACATTCTAGCGTCTCCTGCCGCGGCGCATGATGAACTTGGTAGACGCCTTCTTGGCCCGGCGGGTTTTGCGCCCGAGTGTGGGTTTGCCGGTGGGCGACTTGGGCCCGGGCATGCCTATGGGAGAGCGCCCTTCGCCTCCGCCGTGGGGGTGGTCTACCGGATTCTTGGCGACGCCGCGCACCTTGGGTCTGCGGCCCATGTGCCGGGATACCCCCGCTTTGCCCAGGCTTTCGTTCTTGTGGTCGGGGTTGGACAACTGCCCGATGCTGGCGCGGCACCGCAGGAGTATGCGGCGCATCTGTCCCGATGGCAGACGAATCAGCACATACTCACCTTCGCGGGACAGCACCTGCGCCCCGGTGCCGGCGCCTCGAACCAGTTGACCGCCGCGGCCGGGGGTTAGCTCGAGGTTGTGAATAACCGTGCCGGTGGGTATGTTGGTCAATGGCAGAGCGTTGCCCAGGCTGACCTCAGCTTCCGGGCCGGACTGGACAATGTCGCCTACCGACAGTCCGTGCGGCGCAAGGATGTAGCTCTTTTCGCCGTCGGCGTAGAAGATGAGGGCTATGCGTGTGGTCCGGTTGGGATCGTACTCTATGGACTTTACCCGCGCGGGAACGCCGTCCTTCTTGCGCTTGAAATCCACTTCTCGATACAGACGCCGCGATCCGCCGCCCCGCGCCCGGGTGGTTATTCTTCCCCGGTTATTGCGGCCGGCGTGGTTCTGCTTGCGGGATACGAGAGATTTTTCCGGCTTCCCGGTTGTTATCTCTTCGAAAGAGGCCCGGACTGCGTTCCGGGTTCCCGGCGTTATTGGCCGATAGTTCTTGAGCGGCATATTGCGCCCCTTAGAGACCTTCTATCAGGTTTATTCGATCGCCTGGCTTCAGGGTAACCACTGCTTTCTTGACGTCGGGCTGTTTAACCGACCGGGGGCCGTAGCGCTTTCGCTTGCCCCGCAGTTTCGATATGTTGACATCCAGCACCGTCACGCTGAAGCTCTTCTCCACCGCTTCCTTAACTTCCACCTTGTTGGCTCTTGGGGCGATTTCGAAAGTGTATTTGCCCGATTCCTGGAGAATCGTGCTCTTTTCCGTGATGGTCGGCTTGATCAGAACGCGGTGGAGTTCCATCTACTCGCCATCCCCGTCTGCCCCTGGTTCAGGGGCGTTTTCGGATACCGTTTCACTTGGTGCCGGATCGAGGGTTTCCTCGTCAGTGACCGCCCCGTATCCGCTTTCAGACGCGGCGGCGCCGTCATCGACGGAGGCAAACTTGCGTCCCCTGCGCCCGTGGGGGTCAACGGCCAGAGTTTCCTCGGCCCATCTGGCGGCTTCCACTGTCAGTATCAGAAGCTCGCGTGAGAGCAGAGCTTCAGCGTTCAACTGGTTGACCGGGAGAGTGTAGATCCTTTTCAGGTTGCCGGCGGCCTGGATCACGTCCCGATTGCCGTCCAGGGTTATGATCAAGGCAGACCCGGAAACGTTCAGCCGCTCCAGCAGGCCGGTCATCGAACGGGTCTTGCCGTCGACGCTGTCCATGGAGTCGAGGCAAACCAGCTTGTTGCTGCGGGCTTTATCCGACAGCACGCAGCGAAGGGCGTGGCGGCGCATCCGCCTCGGCAGGGCCTTGCGGTAGCTGCGGGGGTGCGGGCCGAAGACCACGCCGCCGTGTCGCCATTGGGGAGCCCGGGTGCTTCCCTGGCGCGCCCTGCCGGTGTGCTTCTGGATCCACGGCTTTCGGCCCCCGCCGGAAACTTCGGAGCGGGTCTTGGTGTCGTGGGTTCCCTGCCGGCGGTTGGACTGGTAGATTACCATAGCCTGGTGTACCAGGGAACGATTCATCGGTACGTTGAACACGGCGTCGTTGAGTTCGATGGCATCAACGATGTCGCCCGACTGATTTCTTACTGTGATTTGCATAAAGCTGCTGCCTATGAATTTAGGCCTGGAATCGGGCGGCCCTGCGAATTTGCACCAGGCTGTTGGGTGCGCCCGGGATGCCTCCCTTGACTATGAGGATGTTCCGGTCGGTGTCCACGCCGATCACTTCCAGGCCTTTCACCGTTATCCGGCGGTCGCCCATGTGACCGGCCATTTTCAGGCCCTTGAACACTTTGCCTGGCGTGGTGCCGCCGCCGATTGAACCAGGGGCGCGGGCGCGGTCGGACTGGCCGTGAGTGCGCGGCCCGCCGCCGAATCCATGGCGCTTCATCGTGCCGGCGAACCCCCGGCCTTTGGAGCGGCCTATGACGTCGACTTTTTCCCCCTCGGCGAAGATGTCAACGCTCACAGTCTGTCCCACCGAGTGTTCAGACAGGTTATCGGCCTTTACCTCCCGCAGGTAACGGCTGGCGCGGCTGGCCCGGAAGTGGCCCTTCATGGGATTGTTGGGTTTTTTAGCGTCGCCGAACCCCAACTGCACTGCTTCGTAGCCGTCGGTCTCCTTTGTCTTCACCTGGGTAACGACGCACGGCCCCGCTTCGATAAGGGTTACCGGAACAACGCTGCCGTTTTCCCGGAAGACCTGTGTCATTCCTATTTTTTTGCCTAGAAATCCCAGTAGCATATTAAGCCGCCGGTATCGGCCTGACGTATCGGGCCTAGAGTTTAATGGAAATGTCGACGCCGGCAGGGAGATTCAGCCGCGTCAGCGAGTCGATGGTCTTGGAAGTGGGCTCCAGAATATCTATCAGGCGCTTGTGGGTGCGAATTTCGAAATGCTCCCTCGAGTCCTTGTCCACATGCGGCCCCCGGATGACGCAGAAACGGCGTATGTGGGTCGGCAGAGGCACTGGGCCGGCGACCCGTGCGCCCGTGCGCTCGGCGGTCTCCACAATCTGGCTGGTTGACTGGTCCAGCATCTTGTGGTCGAACGCTTTCAGGATGATTCTGACCTTCTGCCTTGTCTGCATACGCCTTCTTCAGTTTGCCGGGCTCTCCCGCCCGGTCTGCAACTGCGCTAAATATAGATTAAACCCTGGATGAATCAGACCCGGGAAACTGCGCCGGATAGCCCCCGAAGCTCTGGCCGCAACCGGCTAGAGCAGGGTTCGGAGCAACCCTTCGGGAACCGGCTCGTAATAGCGGAACTCCATGGTATAGGAGGCCCGCCCCTGGGTAATGGATCGCAGGGCCGTGGTGTAGGAGAACGTTTCCCCCAGTGGCGCCATGGCCCGAACGGTTTGGATGTTTTCCTGCCCTTCGATGGTGCGGATCTGCGCCCTTCTGGTTCCCAAGTCGGCGATAACGTCGCTCAGGAACTCTCCTGGCGTTACCACTTCCAGGTCGGCTATGGGTTCGAGCAGAACGGGCGCAGCCTTGCCGATCCCTTCCCGGATAGCCATCATTCCGGCGCTTCGGAAGGCCATCTCGGAGGAATCGACGGTATGATAACTGCCGTCTACCAGGGTGACTTTCAAGTCTACAAGAGGATAACCGCCCAGAGGCCCGTTGTCCAGAGCCGTGCGGACGCCCCGCTCAACGGCGGGGATATACTCGCGAGGGATCACTCCTCCGGCGATTTCGCTGACGAACTGGACTCCCTCGCCGCGGTCGAGCGGCGCCAGCTCCAGGATTACATGGCCGTACTGTCCGTGTCCGCCGGTCTGTCTGACGAAACGCGCGTCGGACCGATAGGGCTGGGTTATCGTTTCGCGGTAGGATACGCGCGGACGCCCCACCTGAGCCTCCACGCTGAACTCGCGGCGCATCCGGTCGACCAGCACTTCCAGGTGAAGCTCGCCCATCCCCGACATGACGGTCTGCCCGGTTTCCTCGTTGAAGCGCACCACGAAAGTAGGGTCCTCGTCGGACAGCTTGCGGAGAGCGTCGCTCAGGCGGTCCTGGTCAGCGCGGGTCATCGGCTCGATGGCTACCGAGACGACCGGGCTCGGGAACTTGGGAGGTTCGAGGATTATCTGACCCGCATCAGCGCAGATGGTGTCTCCAGTGAAAGTGTTCTTGAGGCCCACGGCAGCGCAGATGTTGCCAGCCGCCACGTCTTCCAGCTCCTCGCGGTGATTGGCGTGCATCAGGAGCAGCCGGCCCATACGCTCACGGCTGCCGCGGGAAACGTTCTGTACAGACGCGCCGGACTTCACCCTTCCCGAGTAAACCCGCAGGAAGACCAGCCTGCCCACATAGGGATCGGTCGCCACTTTGAACGCCAGCGCGGCCAGGGGACCCTGCTCGTCCGGGTGGCGCATTTCCGTTTCTTCGCTATTGGGCTTGACGCCTTCAACGGGCGGTACGTCGGCAGGCGAGGGGAGATAGCACAGCACGGCGTCGAGGAGCGGATGAATTCCTTTTCCGGAAAGGGCGCTGCCGCAGAGCACCGGCACGAGGGTTCGGTTTACGGTCGCCCGTCGCAGCGCGTCGCGAAGGTCTTCGGGAGGAATCTCTTCGCCTTCAAGATAACGGATGAGCAATTGCTCATCCGTCTCGACTATCTTCTCGATCATCTCCTGGCGGTAGCGAGAATAGTCGTCCTCGTACCCGGAGGGGACAGGCGTTTCTTCGTAGTCCTCGGCGCTGCTGCGGCGGCCCCGGCCGGTGGGGTATATGGTGGCGCGCCCTCCAATCAGGTCTATCGTGCCGCAGAAGGAATCCTCTTCCCCCATGGGCAACTGGATAGGCACGGGATTGCCGTTCAGTCGCCGGCGGATGGATTCCAGAGTGCGTTCATAGCTGGCGCCCACCCGGTCCATCTTGTTGACGAAGCAGATGCGGGGAACCGAATAGGTGTCGGCCTGCCGCCAGACGGTCTCTGACTGAGACTGGACTCCGGCCACCGCGTCGAGGACGACAACGCCGCCGTCGAGAACGCGCAGCGAGCGTTCCACCTCGGCGGTGAAATCCACGTGACCGGGGGTGTCGATGATGTTGATTCGGCAGTCATGCCACTGGGCGGTGGTGGCGGCGGCGGTAATGGTGATGCCTCGTTCCCGTTCCTGGGGCATCCAGTCCATTGCCGTAGTCCCGTCATCCACGCCGCCAACGCGGTGGATGCGTCCGGTAGCATAGAGAACTTGCTCGGTTACGGTGGTCTTGCCGGCATCAATGTGGGCGATAAACCCGATGTTTCGGATCTTATCTATGGGGAAAACGTTCTGCATGGCGTTGGGCACTGTAGAAGAAGCGGGAACCTGTCTTTGCGCTACCGAGTGCCGGGTTACCGGCGGTAGTGAACAAAGGCGCGATTGGCCTCTGCCATCCGGTGCAACTCCTCCCTGCGGCGGACCGCTGCCCCCTCGCCGCGGGATGCGTCCATCAGCTCTTGGGCCAGTCCCCGGCGCATGGGCATACCCTTGCGCGACCTGGCGCCCCGGATCAGCCAGCGCATCGCCAAAGCCTCGCTGCGCTCGGTGCGCAGCTCGGTGGGAACCTGTATGGTGGCGCCGCCCACGCGCTTGGGCCGCACCTCCACCGCAGGGGTGGCGTTGCGCAGGGCCTGCTGAAAAACCTCCAGCGGCTCGCGGTTCGATTCGCTCTGAATTATCGTGAAAGCGTTGTATGCCAGCCGCTGGGCGATGGATTTCTTTCCTCGCATCATCAGCCGGTTAATGAACCTCGCCAGCTCCACGTTGTTGAATCTGGGGTCCGGCGCGGTGGCGCGACGCTCGGCGCGTCTCCTTCTGGACATCTGTTACACCCTTGGTTAAATTTCCGGCGCTTCAACTTTACGGAGGGGCGCCGGAATTCTTCGGCGGACGGAAACCGTCGCGTTAGCGACGGGGCCGACTGGCTCCGTACTTGCTGCGGCCCTGGCGACGGTCGTTTACGCCTTCGCAGTCCAGAGCGCTGCGCACCACGTGGTATCGCACCCCGGGCAGGTCTTTCACCCTGCCGCCGCGCACAAGGACCACGGAGTGTTCCTGCAGGTTGTGGCCTTCGCCGCCGATGTAGGCGGTCACTTCCACTCCGTTGGTCAGCCGCACCCGGGCGATCTTGCGCAATGCCGAGTTAGGCTTCTTGGGAGTCATGGTGCGCACCTGGATGCAGACGCCGCGCCTCTGCGGGCAGCCCGGCCCCCATTTGACGCGGTTGCGAAGGGAATTCTGAACCCAGTGCATGGCCGGCGCCTTCGTCCGCTTGCGCACCGGCTTCCGCCCCTTTCTGACAAGCTGATTGACTGTGGGCATAGGTCGTTCTCCGCACGCCTTTCAGTGGAAGCCCAAACTTACCAAAGAACGGGGCGGATGTCAACCTGCAAATCTCCGATTCGTTCCGCATCCACAGCAGCTCCCGCCAGGCTCCGGGCAGATCAATGAAAACGCGTTCCACGGGAATCAGCGCTTGCCGTTCACCGCGCGGGATAACCGCCGGTTTGGGGCGGACTGCAACGCTGCCTGCGATGTATAATGCGGGAACCTGGATTGACACAGTTCGTGACCTGTGCAAACAGGCCGCAAAGTCAAAGGCCACTGTAGGATGAGGGACGAATGATGGAACAGGGAACGGAACCCTCCGGCTATACCATGGGATACAGCGATGAATTCCGGCAGTTGCTCGACAGGCGCAGCGCCGACACTCACGCTTCGTATCTGCTGCCGCGCCTTAAACCGGGACTGCGTCTTCTTGACTTCGGCTGCGGGCCAGGCACCATCTCGGTGGGTCTCGCAGAACGGATAGCGCCGGGAGAGCTTCACGGGATCGACATGGAAGAATCCCAGATCGAGCTAGCTCGGGCCGCTGCCGGCGACGGCGGCCACGAAAATATGGCGTTCCACGTGGGAAACGTAAATTCGCTGCCTTTTGAAGACTGCTTTTTCGACGTGGCGCACTGCCACGCCGTGCTCATGCACATCCCCGATACGAGGGCTGCCCTGGCCGAGATAAAGCGGGTTCTCAAGCCCGGGGGCGTTCTGGCCAGCCGGGAGACCGTTATTTCGTCTTCTTTCCTGGAGCCGCAGCCGCAGGAGATAGCGGAAGCCTGGGGTGTGTTTGCCAGTCTGGTGCAAGGCAATGGCGGGCATCCCAACTTCGGCAAGGAGCTGAAGGGAGCCCTGATCGAGGCGGGATTTACAGACGTTCGCTCCGGCGCATCCTTCGATTTCTTCAGCGCGCCGGAAGATGTGGCTTTCCTGCACGGGTTCATTTCCGACTGGTTCTTTTCTCCCGCAGTGGTCGCCGCGCTGACTCACTTCGGACTGGCGACCCAGGAGAGGGTTGAGTTGTGGCGCCGGCTCCTTGGCGAGTGGCGCAGCAATCCGGCCGCCTCCGGCGCCATCGCGTTCGGAGAGGCTATAGCAGTGAAGCCGTAACAGCCCGCGCGCATCAAGCCGCCGGGCTGCCGCATGGCTATGCGCTTCCGGGCTTTGCTTTTATCTTCTGCCTTCATTTTCCGCGCCGACCGTCAGGAGGTGTTCCTTGGGCCGAACCCTGCCCTACGCAGACATGGACAGGATAATGTCCTTGTCCAAGCGCCGCGGTTTCGTATTCCAGAGCAGCGAGATTTACGGAGGTCTTGGCTCCACGTGGGACTATGGGCCCCTGGGCGTGGAACTGAAGCGCAAAGTAAAGGATGCCTGGTGGCGCTCCGTCGTTTCCGGGCGTGATGACATGGTGGGGCTTGATGCCGCCATTCTGATGCACCCCCGCACCTGGGAAGCCAGCGGCCACGTGGAGAACTTCAGCGATCCTCTGGTGGAGTGCCGGGAGTGCAACCAGCGCTTCCGCCAGGATCACTTGCAGGACCGCTTGACGGAAGAGGCCGGTCTCGCCCCCAGCTCCGTTGCAGACGCGAAGGCCCTGCGCTGCCCGGACTGCCAGGGGGAGCTGACAGACCCGCGCCGGTTCAATCTGATGTTCCGCACCTTTATGGGCCCGTTGGAGGATACCGCCAACGAGGTCTGGCTTCGCCCCGAGACTGCGCAGGGGATTTTCGTGAATTTCTCCAACGTGGTTAACTCCTCACGCAAGAAGCTGCCCTTCGGCATTGGGCAGATAGGCAAATCCTTCCGAAACGAGATTACCCCCGGCAACTTCACTTTCCGAACTCGAGAGTTCGAGCAGATGGAAGCGGAGTTCTTTGTTCGCCCGGAAACGGACCTGGCGTGGCTCGATCGCTGGGTCAAAGATCGCTTTCAGTGGTACATCGATCTGGGAATCCGCCCGGAGAATCTGCGCCTCAGGCGGCACGGCCCCGACGAGCTTGCCCATTACGCGAAAGACTGCTACGACATCGAGTACCGCTTCCCGTGGGGCTGGGCCGAATTGGAGGGCATCGCCGACCGCACCGACTTCGATCTGAAGCGGCACGCCGAGTTCAGCGGCGAGGATCTAAGCTATTTCGATGACGAATTGCAGTCCCGCTATTACCCCTATGTCATAGAACCTTCCGGCGGGGTTGACCGCGCCGCCCTGGCCTTCTGGCTGGATGCCTACGACGAAGAGCCGGACGGCAACGCTGTGCGCGTGGTTTCCCGCATCCACCGCCGTCTGGCCCCGGTAACCGTCGCGGTGCTTCCCCTGAGCCGCAACGAGCGGCTGACCCCCTCGGCCCGACGGGTCTATGACCTGCTTCGTCCCCATTTCTCCGCGCAGTACGACGACGCCCAGAGCATCGGCCGCCGCTACCGCCGACAGGACGAGATAGGCACCCCTTACTGCGTCACGGTGGATTTCGATACTCTCGACGACAGCCAGGTAACCGTGCGAGACAGAGATACTATGTACCAGGCGCGGGCGCCGGTTTCCCGGCTGGTGGACATCCTGCGCGACAAGATGGAACACGGCTGGTAGCGCGCCGGCAGCCCGGGCTTGAGGAAAAGCTCTATGCCTGACAAACCTATGCCCAACCTGGTAGCTGCTGCGGTTCGTAAGGGGCTGTACACCCACGTTGTGGGCCGGCGTATCCTGTATTACCCGGCGCTGCCGTCGACCATGGATGAGGCTGCCCGCCTGGCCTCGGAAGGGGCGGAGGAGGGTACGGTCGTGATCGCCGAGCGACAATCCGCCGGGCGCGGGCGACAGGGCCGCAGTTGGGTGTCCGAGCCGGGCAATCTGCTGCTCTCGGTGCTGTTCCGTCCGGGAAATGAGCAACTGCCGTTCATAAGCATAATCGGCGCTGTTGCGGCCGCGCGGGCGATTCGCAAGATTACCGGAATCCAGCCGGGCATAAAGTGGCCCAACGACTTGCTCCTGGGCGGGCGCAAGGCGGCGGGGGTACTGGCGGAGAGCGTCATCGTCGGGGATGCAGTGTGTTATGCTGTTCTGGGCATCGGCGTCAACGTGTCCCTCGATGTTTCCGAGGCCGAAGAAATTTCGGCTTTCGCCACCAGCGTTAACGCAGCGTCGGGGCAGGAGACAGACCGGGAATCTCTGCTGAGACAGACGCTCATGGAACTGGACGACCTCTGCCTCGCATTGAAACGGGGATATTCTCCGCTGTCCGAATGGCGAGACCTGCTGGAAACCATTGGCGGAAAGGTGAAAGCGATCTCCGGGAATGAAACATACATCGGGTTCGCCGAAGCCGTGGACGAAACCGGCAATCTGCTGCTCCGTCTGGACGATGACCGCCTCGTCACCCTGGCGGCAGGCGACGTAACTCTAGGCAGCCAGACCACAACTGAAGAGGAATGATGCTGGAATCTCTGAGCCTCGACGGCAGAAACGTGGTTATAACGGGCGGCGGCACCGGTCTCGGCCTGGCTATGGTGCGCGCTCTGGCGCGCGCCGGGGCCGCGCTGACCATAGCGGGCCGACGCTCCGGCCCCATCGAAGATGCCGCAGCCGAAGTGGAGTCTTTGGGCAGCGAAGCCATCGCCGTTCCTGCCGACGTTACCGATTCGGCCCAGGTCGAAACCCTGATAACCGCCGCCATTTCGCGATTCGGCAAAATCGATGTTCTCATCAACAATGCCGGGGCGGTTCAAGACAACGTTCGCAAGCCCATCTGGGACATCACCGACACGGACTGGCGCCGTATCATGGACGTGAACCTGAGCGGAGCCTTCTTCTGCGCCCGAGCCGTTTCCAGGCCCATGGCTGAACAGGGCCACGGGAAGATAATCAACGTGGCTTCCGGCTTCGGTATGCGGGGCGGGCGCGACATATACATGTACTGCTGCAGCAAGGGCGGGATGATCCAGCTCACCCGCGTGCTCTCGTTCAACTTGGCCCGCTACGGCGTTACCGCCAACAGCATCGTGCCGGGCTTCGTGCCCACGGGCGATATGGGCGCCACCACCTCCAGCCTGCCGAGGTCGGGCGATTTCCTGCCCATTGGCAAGCTGGGCAAGCCCGAGGATTTCGGCCCGCTGGCCGTATTCCTCTCGTCCGGCGCCTCGGACTACATGACCGGCGAAATGATAATAGCCGACGGCGGCGGCCTTGCCGGCGGGATAACCCCCACAGGCCATGCGCCGCTGATCGCTCTCGATCCGTAGACGGCTGGGGGCGCATCGGTTTTATCCTCCACAAACCGGGAACCATCTCCAAACCGCGAACCAATTGAACCAGGAACCAGCGGAGACGTGAAATGCCTGTTCTGCCGGAATATGGACTGTCGGGCCAGGTGGCCCTGTTCGCAACGTCGGGCGGAGACGAGGCGCCATACTACGCTTCCGCATTGGCGGAAGCCGGGGCTGCCGTATTCGCCGTAGCCCGGACGCAGAAACTTCTCGACGCCGTGCTCGAAGCGCTGCCCGTCGGCAGTTCAGGCACGGTTATGAACCCCGGCTCGGACGTCGGCGCCGCCCGCGCGGCTGAGGAGCTGGACCGGCGGCATGGGCGAGTGGACATACTGGTCAACGATTGCCGGAGCATGTATGCGGCCCCGCTGCCGGACATACGGCAACTGGCTTGGGAAGAGGTGCAGACTCGCAACGTCAAGATGCCGTTTCTGCTTTCCCAGCAGATATTGCCGCGAATGGCAGAGAGGCAGTATGGACGGGTAGTCAACATGGTGTCCGGGCTGGCGGAACGGGGAATGATAAACGGTTCCGCCTTTGCCGCAAGCCAGGCCGCCCTGCTCTCGCTGACCCGGTCCTTCGCTGTTGAGTGCGGTCGCCGCAACATCCGGGTAAACGCCCTGGGCGCCGGCTGGATAGATTCCGCCGGCCAGTCCGTCGAGCAGCAGCAGGAGGAGCTGCTGGTGCGTTACACCCCCCTCAGACGCAAGGGACGCCCGGAGGACATAGCCCCTCTTCTGGTGTACCTGTGCTCCGAATCCTGCGATTACTCGACCGGCCAGCCGGTATACGTAGACGGAGGCCTGAACGCGCACCCATAGGGCCGGGCGCTCATGCCGGCGTTTCCGGTCGCTCATCTGCTGCGGATTTGCGCGTCAGGCCCGCTTCCCGTTGCCTTGCTCGCGTAATACAATACAGGCTGCCTCTCCATGAACCGACAAGCCGCAGAATCAAGCAGATCCGTCGCGCGGTTGCGCGGGATGTCCGATTTGACCGGCGAGCCGTTCCGTAGAAGATGGGAACTGCAAAGCCGGCTTACTTCCCTCCTGATCAGCTACGGCTACCACAGGCTGGACACCCCCCTCCTTGAGCCTACAGAACTTTTCCTCCGTAAATCGGGGGGAGAGCTGGCGTCCCAGCTTTTCAGCTTTGTCGATCCTGCAGCCCGCTCCGTGAGCCTTCGCCCTGAGTTCACCGCTCCGGCCATGCGGCATTACCTCGAGAACTCCGCTGAAATCGAGCTGCCCGCTCGCTGGCAATACTGCGGCCCGGTTTTCCGATTCGATGCAGCCGCATTGCAGGAAGACGCGCCCACCGGCGGCCAATTCACCCAGCTCGGCGGCGAACTGCTGGGCTCCTCCGGCCTGATGGCCGATGTGGAACTGCTGGACATCGCCGTTTCCGCCCTCGACGTATCGGAGCTGCGAAACTGGACTCTTCGATTGGCGGACCTGAACATATTGGACAGCCTGCTCCACCCGCTGGGACTGTCCGAGCGAGCGCGCTCTTTCGTAGTACAGAACATGCCGAATCTGCGCGAGGGGCCATCGGTCATACCGCAGATATTGAACGAAGGGAAAAGGCTTCACATTGCAGGGCGGCCTGCCGGCAATGACTACCTGAGCCAGGCGGTGCAGGGACTCGACGATGAGGAAGCGCGGCACGTGCTCTTGGGAGTTCTCCGGTCGAACCCATTAGAACAACTGGGACAAAGAAAGCCGGAAGAAGTAGTCGAACGGCTGCTGCGCAAGATACGGCGTCCCGACGCCGAAGAAACGCTGCGCCTCGCTCTGGAGTCCGCTTCCGACCTTGCCGGGTTGCGCGGTGAGCCGTTATCCGTTCTTCCCAGGGCGCGCGAAATTCTGCGGAAGGCCAATTCAGACACAGACGCAGTCGATCGCCTGGGAGAAATAGCGGGGATGATTCCGGAACCCCGCGGGGGCGCAGGCAAGGTTGCGCTGGACTTGGGGCTGGTACGGGGCCTTGCGTACTACAACGGCATCATATTTGAGGTTTCTCATCCCTCTCTGCCGCGCCCGCTCGGAGGGGGCGGACGCTACGACGGCCTGGCCAGGGACCTGGGCGCAAGCGGCAGGCTTCCGGCGTTGGGGTTTGCTTACAACCTGGACGCGCTGGCCAATCTGGCCGGGGAAGGTGAATCCGTCCCCGGCAATCAACGCACAGGGGTTCTGGTTGTTCCCGCGAACCGGGCCGCCCATGCGCCTGCGCTGGATGCGGCCCGCAAGATCAGGCGGCTGGGAGAGACCGCCGAAATGGAAGTCGCCGGGCTCGCCACGCATGAAGCCCTCGGCGCTGCGGCAGCCCGCGGGCGGGCTCGAATGGCCGTAGTTTCAGAAGATGGCTCGGTGAACTGCGTTGAAGCCTGACGTAAGGCATCCTGGATTCCAGCCGGGCTGAACCGATGCAGGTTCAGGTTCAAGGCTTGAAATGAGCGATTTGGAAACGGCCAATGAAGCAGCGTTGCTGCGCCTCCTGCTGCCCAGCGACGGAGACCTTCACCAGCCCACTCTGGACTTTATGCGAAGTTGTGGACTCGCAGTGCGTCGCCCCAATGCAAGGCGCTACACTGCGTCGGTTCCGGCGCTTCCCGGAGTGGAGGTGCTTTTCCAGCGCACTGCCGATATAACCGCAAAGGTAGAAGAAGGCAGCGCGGAACTGGGGATTACGGGGCTGGATCGTCTGCTGGAATACAGGGAAGACGATCGACGCGCCGCAGCGCTGGTGGATAACCTGGGCTACGGCCGATGCGACCTGGTTCTGGCTGTGCCGGATGCGTGGCTGGACGTTACTTCTCTGGCCGACCTCGCCGACCTGGCCCTGGAATTCCGACAGGAAGGGAAACAGCTTCGCGTCGCCACCAAGTACCCCAGGCTGCTCAGCTCGTTCCTGTATGACAGGGGAATAAACTATTTCACGCTGGCCCCAGCCTCGGGGACCCTGGAAGCGGCGCCTGCAGCAGGATACGCAGACCTCATAGCCGACCTCACCGCCACCGGTGCGACCCTGCGAGAGAACCGCCTTAAGACACTGGAAGAGGGCACCATTCTATCGTCGCAGGCCTGCCTGCTGACCAATGCGGAACTGCTGGCGTCGTCGCCCCGGGGCCGCGAACTGGCCCGTTCCCTGGTGGAGCTGATGGAGGCCCATCTGCGGGCCGAGCCGTATTACCGGCTGACGGCGAACGTGCAGGGGCCGTCGGCCGATGAGGTGAGCGCCGTGATACTGGCCCGACCGGCGCTGGCGGGGCTTAGAGGCCCAACGGTGGCCCGCGTTTACAGCCGCGTTTACAGCATGGAGGAACAGCGCTGGTTCGCCGTAAGCCTGCTGGTCAAGAAAGACCAGCTTCTGGAAGCCGTTGATCATCTGAGGGACTGCGGCGCAGAGGATGTGTCTGCTGCCCAATTGTCGTACCTGTTCGACAACCGTTCTCACTCCTTCGAGGCGCTGTTCGGGATGCTGGCGCCGGGGCGTTCGACAAGTCCAGCGTGAAGGGCTAAAATACGGCATCTGCCTGGACGCCTCTTCCGGTTGCGCCCAATGAGCAGGCGCCCGGCGGTTGAGGGGGCGGCGGAACCCGCCGCGGTCAGGTGCAAGGACTGCGAAAATGCCCAATCTTCCCATGCACATCCATCTGGCGCACCAGGTCGCCGAACAGCTTGACCGGGGCTATGTTTACGACCACATGGGCAGCTTTTACCTGGGAGCCACCTCGCCGGATATTCGCGCTATGACCAAGTGGCCCCGCGAGCAGACGCATTTCGCCCCCTTGTCCGTGAGAGAGGTCGGCACAGGCGCCCGCGCCATGTTCCGCAGCTACCCGGAGCTGGCAGCCGACGGCGAACAGTCTCTCGCCACCCGCACTTTCCTTCTGGGATACGTGTGCCACCTGGCCGCTGACGAAGTTTGGATAACCACTGTCTACCGGCCTAACTTCGATACCAGGAGCGAGGAGACCAGGCTTACCGAAGACCAGGCTCAGGCGGACATCTGGGACAGGGCAGTCCAGTTGGACATGGACCGGCTCTCGCTGGACGACGTCCAGGGGCCAATGAACGCTGGATGCGCCGTATCCTGTGGCGACGCGGGGGTCTCTGTAGCTTTCTTCGAGGACGGGCTGCTCAGCCAGTGGAAGGAGCGGGTTTCCAGTTTCGTTGGGCGCGAATTCGACTGGTCGCGGCTCAAGTTCGCCCTGAACCGGATGTATCGAGACAACGACGAAGTGCAGCAGTCCGTTGACCGCTTCCTGGACCGTATGCCCCGCAGCCTGGAAGAGGTCTACGAGAAGATTCCGGAAGCCAAGGTCGAGAACTATCGCCGCGAGGCCGTGGCGGCCACCATCGCCCAGTTGCGCCAATTCCTGCCAGAGTAAGCTGCAGCCGATTAACCAGAGCCTGCGGAGCCGCTAAGGGACAGCCAACGCTATGCTGAATATCATTCGCGGCGCTGAAAACGCCGAAAACGTCCTGACCCGCATCGACCCGCTCGATCTTTCGTCTCTGCCGGAATCCGTGCTGGCGCGGACCAGGCAAGCTTTTGGCGACGGCGTGACACCGGCGGAATCCGTGATGCGGATGCTGGCGGACGTAAAACGGGACGGAGACAGCGCTGTCCGCCATTATGCGCGTCTGCTGGACGGCGCCGAGCTTGAAGACTTCCGCATACCTCAAGCCGAGCTGGATGCCGCAAGCGAGCAGGTCTCCTCCGATCTATGGGAGTCTCTGGAGCTGGCCGCCAGGCGAATCCGTTCCTTCCACCAATCGACCCTGCCGGGCGGCTGGATGGACACCGAGCAGGGATTGGGCGAGCTGGTTCGTCCCCTTTCCCGCGTGGGGATGTATGCTCCCGGCGGCAGCGCGGCATACCCGTCGACTGTGCTTATGACCGTGATACCTGCCAGGGTGGCCGGGGTGCGGGAAATCGTTCTGACCACCCCGCGACCCGGCTCGCAGCCATTGAACCCTTCGGTGGCGGCGGCAGCGAAGATAGCGGGCGTGGACGCGATGTACCAGGTGGGAGGCGTCCCCGCCATCGCGGCCCTGGCCTACGGCACGGAATCCATACCGCGCGTGGACAAGATCTGCGGCCCTGGCAACATCTTTGTAGCCTACGCCAAAAAACTGGTGCAGGGCGGAGTGGACATTGACGGGGTCTTCGGGCCGACCGAGACCATCGTGCTGGCCGACGCCGGCGCCAACGCCGGCTTCTGCGCCGCCGACCTCATCGCCCAGGCTGAGCATGACCCATTGGCTACGGCCATTCTGGTAACCGACAGCGAGGAACTGATTGCCCAGGTCGAAAAGCGGCTGGAAGCTCAACTGGACGCCGCCCCCAGAGGGGATGTGGCCCGGCAGGCCCTGGAGCGGCAGGGCCGGGTAGTGCTGGTGGACTCACTGGAGGAAGGAGCCGAACTGGTCAATCGGATTGCCCCCGAGCATCTCTGCCTGCTGTTGCGGGACCCCTGGAGCTGGGTGGACCGAATCCACCACGCCGGCGGCCTGTTCCTGGGGGAGTATTCGCCGGAGGTGATGGGAGACTACATTGCCGGCCCCAGCCATGTAATGCCTACCGGCGGCACTGCCCGATTCGGGTCTGCCCTGAGCGTTCACCACTTCCTGCGCACAATGCCCGTGGTTGGCCTGAGCCCCGGCGACTTCCGGAACCTGGGCCCCGCCGCCGTCCGCATCGCCAACGCAGAGGGCCTCCCCGGTCACGCCGGTGCCGTGCAGGCGCGTCTGGACTCGCTGCAGCAGTCTGCGCCCTGAATGTCTCCCTGAACGGTGTTTTACGAACAGAATCGGGCGCAATAAAGTCAGGGCGAGGAACATGGCCGAATTTACAGATCAACTTCAACAGTCAATGCTGCCTCACATCCGGGGATTGGACGTGTATCAGGGCGTTGATCCTGTAGAAGTGATGGCCGAGCGCGCCGGCATCCCGCTGGACAGGATTATCCGGCTCAACGGGAACGAGAACCCTTACGGCCCTTCGCCAGCGGTCGCCGCAGCCCTGGCCGACTTCCCCAACTTCAACCATTACCCAGACCCGGAGCAGCGCCAGTTGCGCCAGGCTTTGTCGGGCTATGTTAACGTTGACCCTGATCGAATCATCGCCGGCAACGGAAGCGATGAGCTGATCGATATGCTGTTCCGGATGTTCATCGGCCCCGGAGACAGCATAATCAACCTCACGCCCACCTTCGGCATGTACTCGCTGGGGGTCGAAATCTGCGGCGGCGAGGCTATTTCCGTACCCCGCGACGCCAATTTCGAAATAGACCTGGAAGGGGTCAACCTCGCCATTACCCCCGGAACCAAAGCGATTGTGGTCTGCTCGCCCAATAACCCGAGCGGGAATCTCGCTGCCGAGGCCGAGGTGAGGGCGCTGCTTGATACCGGCTTGCTGGTTGTAGTGGACGAGGCCTACTACGAGTTCTGCGGGCAGACTGTGATGCCGCTGCTCGATGAGTATCCCAACCTGGTAGTGCTTCGAACCTTCAGCAAATGGGCGGGACTGGCCGGCCTGCGAATCGGATTGGGAGCAATGCATCCTGTCCTCGCCCGAACCATGATGTCGGTCAAGCCCCCCTACAACGTCAACCTGGCCGCCGAGGCAGCCCTCATCGCATCGCTGGAAGATATGCCGGCCCTCCTGGAGCGCGTCGGCGCAATTGTCGCTGAACGCGAGCGCGTGAAGGCGACGCTGGCTGCAATCCCGAAGGTCAAAGCGTATCCTTCGCGGGCCAATTTCATCCTGTGCCAGCTTCCCGAGGGGAGCGGCCAGCGCGTGTTTGAAGGGCTGTGCAGCCGGGGTATATTCCTGAGACACTGGAGCAGCCCGCGGCTGAAGGACTGTGTTCGGTTTTCGGTCGGGCTGCCCGAAGAGAACGACGCTGTAGCGGCTGCCCTGGCCGAACTCACGGAGAATGCCAATGGCTGACGCCGTGAATCTGCCCTCCGTCCCCCAGGGCCGCGCTGCCCGCCTGCACCGCATTACCGGCGAAACCGACATTCTGCTGGCCTTGAACCTTGATGGATCAGGCGTGTACGACGTGAACACCGGCAACGGGTTCCTCGACCACATGGTGAACCAGATTTCCCGCCACGGCCTGATAGACATCACCCTGAAAGCCGAAGGCGACCTGCACACGGGATGGCACCACCTGGTGGAGGACGTGGGCATCACCCTTGGCCGGGCCTTTCACGAGGCGCTGGGCGACGCTCGGGGCATCCGCAGGATGGGACACGCCATCGTGCCGTTGGACGAGACACTGGCTATGGCGGCGCTGGACTGCTCCGGCAGGGGCTATGCAGTGATCGAGACCACCATAGACGACTCGATGGTGGAGACGCTGCCCGGATCCCTGGTGCGACACTTCTTCGAGTCCTTCGCGCTGGAGGGCAAAATCAACCTTCACGCGAAGATTCTCGCCGGTATCGATCCCCACCATAAAGCCGAGGCTCTCTGCAAGGCCACGGCCCGGGCTCTCCGCGACGCCCTGGAGCCTGACCCACGTTCTCCTCTGGCGGTTCCCAGCACCAAAGGCACTCTCAACGGGTAGCCTCATCCGGGCGTTCCGGTCTCCGGAGCAAGCGACAGCTCGCGCCCCTGCCAGGATGTAAACTCTGGCCCAGGTAAAATTCTCTCCGGGTGGAATGCGGCGTGGAATGCGGCCCAGCCGTCCAGTGCAGCCTGTGTATCTGTCGGGTAAAACCCTCTCCGGGCGGGATACGGCAGGTTGCGCGCTTGAGTTCCCCGTGAATGCCTGAATTAAACGCCAGAGGCGGCAGAGCCCGGCGGTTCGTTCCCGGTTGTCCGTAACTGGGTGTGGTAAACTGCGGGCAGCCCATCGCACTGGAGGCGCAGCGTTGACCCAGCGACTCAAGGCCGGCGAAGCCGTCATCGAGCTCCTGAAACAGGAGGGCGTTACCCACATATTCGGAATTGTCGGTTCGTCGTTCCTGGACATTCTTGACCCCCTTTACGACCGCGACGACATGCAATTCATCGGGGTGCGCCACGAGCAGGGGGCAGCCCTGATGGCCGACGGATTCAGCCGTATTTCCGGGTCCCCCAGCGTGTGCCTGGCTACCAATGGGCCCGGGGTGCTCAACCTCGCCTACGGGATAGGCTCGGCCTACGTTGCTCACTCGCCGGTGGTTGTGATCGCTCCATCGGCGTCCCGCCGCGACCAGCATCGAAACTCCACCCAGGAGTTCGACCAGGTAGCGCTTTTCAAGCCCATCACCAAAGCGGCCTTTCCCATCAACCGCGCAGACCGGCTGCCCGATGCCCTGCGCCACGCATTCAGAGTAGCAACTTCCGGCAAAATGGGGCCGGTGCTGCTGGACATCCCGCGAGACCTTCTTCCCGGCGCTGAAGTGGAGCTGGAACTGCTGCCGCCCGATGCCTACCGCCCGGGACAGACCAGGTCCCGGGGCGACCTTGGGTTGGTGCAGAGGGCCGCCGAGTTGCTGGCCGGCGCCCGGAGGCCGGTTATCCTGGCCGGCGGCGGCGTGCAGTGGAGCAACGCCGGGGGCGCGGTGTGCCGCCTGGCGGAACTGACCGGCGCGGCTATAGTCACATCCTACGGGAGAGCCGACGCCGTGCCGTCTGACCATCCCAACTTTCTTGGGCATCTGGGACGCCTGGGATCTGTAGAAGGGATCGAAGCGGTGCGAGAGGCCGATGTGATTCTGGCCGTCGGCACCCGCCTGGGGCAATCAACCACCTTCTACGACAATCGGTTCATTCCCGCCGACGCCCGCATCATACAGATTGAAATCGACCCCGAAGAAATCGGCCGCAACTATCCGATAGCCGTGGGTATCGAGGGAGACGCCGCAGCAGTGTCGGAGGGGATTCTGGAAGCGCTCAGGCTGCGGGAGCCGCAGGTCGGCCAGCAATGGGCCGATGAAGTCAGGAGCTGGGCGGCCCGCCGAGCCGACAGGCTGCGGGGCGAGGAACGGCTGGACTGCCTGCCGATGAAGCCGCAGCGGGTTTACGCTGAACTTCGCAAGGTAATGCCTCGCGACGCTATCGTTGCCCTGGACGCCGGCCTGGCGCCCAACTTCGGGCAGGATCGCCTGAACTTTCACGAGCCGCGCAGCCTTATGACTTCACTGGACCTGGGCGGGCTGGGCTTCAGCTTCCCTGCCGCCCTGGGAGCGCAGTTCGCCGCCCCGAACCGGCCCGTGATCAATTTCAACGGCGACGGCGGGTTCCTGTTCAACGCTCAGGAGTTCGCCACGGCGGTCGAATACAATCTGCCGGTGGTAACAGTGATTATGAACAACGGGAGCTGGGGGTCTGAGAAAGCCTACCAGCGCTTCGCCTTCAACGAGCGCTACGTCGGGGCCGATACCCTCAACCCTCGGTATGACAAGTATGCCGAGCTGTTCGGCGGGGTAGGCTTCTACGTGGAGCGTCCGGAGGATGTAGGCAACGCCCTGGCAGAGGCTCTGGCGGCAGGGAAACCCGGCATCATCGAGATTCCCATCGACCCCGATGAGCTTCCGCGCCCCGCCCGCCTTGCCGATGTCCAGGCGCAGACCCAATCCTGAACTGCCCCAATCCTGAATTGCACTGAGAAAGCCGCTGAGAATCCCGGCAAGACTTCTCTGCCTTCTCCTTTTGCTCCGTGGTGAGATATGCAAAAGCCGGTGTTTCCCGTAGAAGTCAGCATCGACGGTAATGTAATCGTCATCCTGTGGGACGACGGGCATCGAAGCCCCTACCCCCATCGTTATCTGCGGCTGCGCTGTCCCTGCGCCAGTTGCGTCGAAGAGATGACCGGCCGCCCCATACTAAACCCCGACTCAGTGCCGGCCGACGTGCGGGCCGTGGACCACATGCCCGTTGGCAACTACGGAATGCAGTTCTTGTGGGATGATACCCATTACACCGGCATTTACACCTACCAAACGTTGAGGGCGGCCTGCACCTGCATCGTCTGCAACGAGGCGCGGGCCGAGGCGGCAGCCGGGGGGCGTTAGCGAACGGGACTCTCGCTCATTCAGCGGGAACGTCAGGACGGGAACGCAGGGGCTTCTGTAAAGACGCCTTGAACTTGGGAGCAGTGAAGGTATTGGAGCGGAAGGCAAAGTTGGAGAGCTGCCGCTGGGCCGGCTCGTCGCACAGGCTGCAAAGGCCGGGTTCGCCGGCCTTTGCAACAGGGCGAATCAGATCGAATTCGCGGCGGCATTTCGAGCAATAGTATTCGTAGACGGGCATGGGTATACTCCGGTCTGGAGAATTCGCCTTACATTCTAACCCCGCCGCAGCCCCGGCGCCACGCCGGGATGATTCCGCAACTTGAACGGAGCGCAACTCAAACAGAAATCGGATGGCAGGTTTATGCCCGAATCAACTGAAGTCGCAATCATAGGCGGAGGCGCCGCGGGCTGCGCCGTGGCCTACTACCTGAAAGAAGCCGGCCTGACCAGCGCCATCATAGAGCGGGAGGGCGTAGGCTCTCAGGCTTCGGGCTATGCCGCCGGGGGACTGAACCCCCTCACGGGGCACGGTATACCGGGGCCGCTGGCGGACTTTGCCTGGGAATCCTTTCATCTGCATCACGGACTCTACCCGAGGTTGAGCGAACTCAGCGGCATCGACTACCAGTTGCGGCAGACTTCCGAGATTCGATTGACCTTCAACGAAGCCGAAGCGCCGGAACTCGAGGCTCTGGCCGAAAGGCTCGACCGATCACCGGGTTTCGCTGCGTCCATGATGGAACATCGGCTGGTGCGGAAGCTGGATTCAAGGGTCAACGGCGAATTCGCTGCTTGCGTATTTACCCGAGGCAACTGCCAGCTCGACAGCCTGGCTTTCACCCAGGCTCTCTGCGCTGCGGCTCAGCAGCCTGGCTGCTCCGGAGTGCGTTCCGGCTCCGTTCGCGGCCTGGATGTGCGGGGCGACCGGGTCAGCCGCGTGTTGCTGGAGGATGGCGAGATGGAGTGCGATCAGGTAGTTCTGGCAATGGGACCCTGGTCTCGGCAGGCCGAAAAATGGCTGGACGCATACATACCCGTCGATCCGCTCAAGGGCGAGATCCTTCGTATGCGGCTTCCCGGCGAGCCATTGGAGCATGACATCGCCGGCGAGGGGGCCTCGGTCTACGCCAGGCCCGACGGGCTCGCATGGTGCGGAACCACCGAGGACTGGCGGGGATTCGACCGGCGCCCCCTGTCCGAGACCCGCCAGCGGATACTGGCGGGTGTCAAGCGCATACTGCCGGCCATCGCCGAGGCAGCGCTGGTGATGCACACCGCCTGCCTGCGCCCGGTAACGCCCGATTGGCTGCCGATTATAGGCCGCGTTCCCGGATACCGGAACGCCTGGCTGGCCACCGGCGCCGGCAAGAAGGGTATCCTGCTTGCCCCAGGCATCGGCAAGTCGGTCGCGGACCTCATTGTGAAGGACCAGACCGCCTTGCCCATTGCGAACTTCACGCCGGAGAGGTTCGCATCGCCCGCGCAGGCCTGACCAAGCCGCTTGATACGCGGGCCGGTATACTCTGGGTTCGCATCGCCCGCGCGGGCCTGACAAGCCCGCCGACCATACGACAGGAGCAGTATTTTGCCGCTGGGCTGGGCAATAGCAGGCATCGGTTCCCATGCCGACCTTAAAATCGCGCCGGCTATGGAGCTTGCGCATGATTCGCGGCTGGTAGCGGTGTACAGTCGCGACCAGGGCCGCGCCGATTCCTTCGCGAGTAACCACGGCGCCGATGCAGCCTACGGCAGCCTGGAAGCTCTGCTGTCCGATTCCCGAGTTGACGCCGTGTTCGTGGCTTCCCCCAACCATCTGCACGCCCCGCAGACGATCCAGGCCGCTGCCGCAGGGAAACATGTGCTGGTTGAGAAGCCGATGTCCAACTCGGTTTCCGCCGCCGCCGCTATGGTGGCCGCCTGCCGGGACCATGGCGTTGCCCTTGGCCTCGGATTCGAGCTGCGTTTTCACCCTGCTCATCTATGGGCCAGAACGCTTATCGACAGAGGCGTTATCGGGCGCATCCGCCTTGCCCACGGGCAGTGGGGACGGGGAAACCGCGGGGAATCTGAACATCTTCCCCGGTCCGGTCTGAGGGAGTGGTGGGAAACTCCGGAGCTGATCGGCGGCGCATCGGTGCTGGTAGGCCTGGGAGTGCACGTGTTCGATTTGATGCGCTTCCTGCTCCGCGAGGAGGTTGTCGAGGTCGCTGCCATGACCGACGGCCAGACAGAGCGGCAGCCGCTGGAGCATATAGCCACCATCGCCCTTCGCATGAGCGGCGGGGCTATCGCCCAGGTCATGTGCGGGCGGATGATGCCCGATACCCGGAACGACCTGGCTCTCTACGGTTCCGACGGACGCATAGCCGCGGAGGAAACCATTTGGGAAGCCCGGCTGGGCCGCGCCGAGGTGGTGAGCGCAACGCTCAACGAAGAGCAGTCATACGGCTTCGATTATCTCGCCAACTTCGTGGCCGAGCTGGAAGACTTTCACGACGCGCTGAAAAACGACCGTCCTCCATCCGCCGCAGGCCAGGACGGGCTGGAGGCATCCAGAGTTACCGCAGCCGCCATAGAGTCGGCCAGGGCAGGGCGGGTTGTCAGGGTGGCATCCCGCAAGCATTGCCATTAGCCTGTACCAGAGAGCAGGGAACCAGAGAGCAGGGAAAAGGAAGGGAAGATGACCAGCCAGGCAGTCGCAGCCGAGTCCAGGGGCGCGCTTCGTAGCGTGCGCGTTGTCGAGTTCGGGCAGTACATACCCGGCCCTTTGCTGGGGATGCTGCTGGCCGGTCAGGGGGCAGACGTCATCAAAGTTGAGCGGCCCGGCGGCGACCCCGTCCGCAATGAGCCGGCCTTCGCCACGTGGAACCGGGGAAAGCGGTCGGTGGAGCTGGACATGAAGACGCCCGACGGCTTGAAGCAGGCAACAGCCCTGGTCAATTGGGCCGATGTGCTGATCGAAAACTTCCGCCCCGGCGT
Source organism: Dehalococcoidia bacterium (assembly GCA_965115955.1). Classification (GTDB taxonomy): domain Bacteria; phylum Chloroflexota; class Dehalococcoidia; order Lucifugimonadales; family UBA3495; genus VXOI01. The sequence continues at coordinate 1,857,158 of OZ220473.1, forward strand.
GGCGGACAGGTTAGGCATTGGCTACAGTGCTATGGAGAGCAACCCCGGCCTGATCTACTGCTCTCTGCCGGGGTTCGGAGAGGAAAGCCCCCATAGACACGACAGGGGCTGGGAACCCATCATTGGCGCAGCCACCGGCGCACACCAGGGCGTTGCGGACATGGACGAGCCTCTGTTCCTGCCGCTTCCCTCGGCCAGCGCCTTCGCGTCAATCATCGGGGCGGCGTCGGTGGCCATGGCCCTGGTGGCGCGGGATCGCACAGGCAAGGGGCAGCGCATAGAAGTTCCTCTTCACAGCGCCATGTTCGCTGCCATGGGGCGACACCTTTCCAGGTTTCACGACATCAACCCCCCCGACTTGTTCACCCTGCCGCGGAACGTGATGTCGCAGCAGTACCAGTGCGCCGACGGGCGCTATGTCCAGAACCACGGGATGTATCAGCGCTTCGCCAGCCAGTTCCTGACGGCGGCGGGCCGTCCCGAGTGGATAGAAGACCTGGAAGACTTGTATGGAGCGGACGTTGGGCCTGAGACCGTCGCCATCTGGCGGGAGTGCATGGAGAACCTGTTCCGGGAAAAGACGGCCAAAGAATGGGAAGACGCCATCGCTGAAACCGGCGGGGCCTGCGCCATCTGCAATACGGTGGACGAGTGGCTGGTCCATGACCACGCCATTGCAGGCGGTATGGTAGTCGAGGTGGACGACGCCAGGTACGGCCGGATGAAGCAGCCGGGTTCGCCGGTGCGGTTGCGCGGCACGCCCGGCCCGGCTCCGGTTCGCGCTCCGAAACTGGGCGAGCATACCGAGTCTGCACTGTCGGAAGTCTGCGCAGCCGCGCCGCGCCCCGTACCCGCCGGCGGCGAGAACATCCTGTCGGCTCTTGAGGGAGTCCGGGTGCTGGACTTGTGCATCGTGCTGGCCGGGCCGACTTGCGGGCGTACCCTCGGAGAATTCGGCGCAGACGTAATCAAGGTCGACGACCCTTCGCGCCCCTATGACTATGCCGGCAATCTGGACGTGAACCGGGGCAAGCGCAGCATCCAGGTCGACCTCAAGAAACCGGAAGGCCGGGAGGTTTTCTGGAAGCTGCTGGATACCGCCGATGTGGTAGTGGAGAACTATCGCAAAGGGAGTTTGTCCAGGCTTGGGCTGGGCTATGACGAGGTTCGAAAACGCCGCCCCGATATTGTCTACGCCTCCCTGAACGCCTTCGGCTATGACGGCCCATGGGCTGGACGTCCGGGATGGGAGCAGCTTGCCCAGGCCGCTACCGGCATACAGGTGCGCCGGGGAGGCCGCCGCGCCGCGCCGCAACTGCTGCCTTACCCGATGAACGACTACGCCACAGGCTTGCTGGGAGCCTACTCCGTCGCTTTGGCCCTGCACGAGCGCCAGCGCACCGGCCTCGGCCAGTCGGTGGACGGCGGACTGGCCCTGACCGCCTGTCTGCTACAGTCGCCCTACTTCCTGGATTACGAAGGCTGTCAGCGCTCTGATCCGGAAGGGCTGGGCGTTCGGGGATTCTCGGCGCTGTCGCGCCTGTACCGGGCCGCCGATGGGTGGCTCTATCTGCACTCCCCCGGCAGTGAAGCATGGAACGACCTGGCGGGACAACCGGATTTTGCCCATCTGACCAGCGACTCACGGTTCGCGGACTGTGATGCGAGGGAACAGAACGACGGCGCTCTTCAGGAGGCGCTGTCGGCGGTCATTGCGGCGAGGCCCCGGCAGGACTGGATCGACCGTTTCGCCCGCTCCGGCGTGAGCGTTATAGAGAACATGGCAGTATCCGATTTCCACGATGACCCTCATGTTCGCAAGGCGGGGTTGATAGTCGGCAGAGAACACCCCGGCATGGGGATGGCTGATCACCTGGGGGTGGTAGCCCGCTTGTCGGGAACACCGGCGCGGGTAGGCCGTCCGACCCCGGTGCTGGGCGCCGAAACCAACGAAATTCTGGCCGAAGCCGGTTATACGGCGTTGGAGATCTCTGCGCTCAAGTCCGCTGGCGCGGTAGTGCAGCACGGGGAATAGGCGGAGCCTCGCCCGGTGGCGGCAGATACGAGCGCGTGGTAAACTACCGATATCCGGCGGCAAGGGGCGGCGGCTTTGCTGAGTATCTATAACACTCTCACCAAAAAGGTGGAAGAAATCGAGCCGGCCGAGCCGGGCGTCATCAGAATGTATACCTGCGGGCCTACGGTATACCGGGACGCTCACATCGGCAACATGCGCACCTACATGATGGCCGACTGGATCCGGCGCGCCTTGCAGCGCTGCGGCCTGGATGTTCAGCACGTCAAGAACATCACCGACGTAGGCCATATGCGCCAGGAGCTGGTGGAGACCGGAGGCGACAAGATGATCCTTGCCGCCCTGGCAGAAGGCAAGACGGTTCAGGAGATCGCCCGGTTATACGCCGGACGGTTCCATCGGGATGAAGCGCGTCTGAACATTATGGAGGCTCATGTTTTTCCGTGGGCCAGCAGCCACATCCCTGAGATGCTCGCTATTGTAGAGACCCTGCTGGCGAAAGGCCACGCCTACGAGCGGGGCGGGAACATCTACTTCAGCGTTCCCAGCTTCCCGGACTACGGCAAGCTTTCCCGCAATACGGGCGCCGATCTCCTGGAAGGCGTACGCGCGGAGGCCGACCCCCTGAAGCGCGATCCCCGCGACTTTACCCTGTGGAAGGCCGCCGAGCCGGGGCGGGACGTAAAGTGGGACAGTCCCTGGGGAGAGGGATTCCCGGGCTGGCATATCGAATGTTCTGCCATGGCCTCAAGGTACCTGGGCGAATCTTTCGACATTCACACTGGCGGCGTAGACAATATCTTTCCCCACCATGAGGACGAAATCGCCCAGAGCGAGGCGACTTTCGGGCATCAGCACGTGCGTTACTGGGTGCATGCCCAGCACCTCCTGGCAGACGGCGCCAAGATGGCGAAGTCGTCCGGCAACGTGTTTCTGATCGAGGAACTGATCGAACGGGGATTCGACCCCCTTTCCTTCCGGTATCTCTGTATGACGGTTCTATACCGTCATCGCATGAACTTCACGTTCACATCGTTGAGAGCGGCAGAGAAAGCGCTGACCAACCTCAGGCGGCGCGTCTGGCTGTGGAGCCGGGATGCGTCGCAGCCCGTCAATGGATCAGGCCAGGCGGAGAATGCCGGAGCGGCCGAGTACCGGCGACGCTTCTGGGATGCTGTTGACTCCGACCTTGATCTCCCCCGGGCGCTGGCCGTCACGTGGGAGATGGCCCGCTCGGAGTTGCCCGCTCGACATAAGTTGAGCCTGATCCTGGAATTCGACGAAATGTTCGGCCTGAATCTTCACAAGGCCCCCACCGAGAACGAAGTCTGCGAGGATGTCGCCGCTGTAGTGCGCGAACGGGAATCGCTGCGAATGCAGCGAACCTGGGCTGCAGCCGACGCCGCGCGCTCCCGCCTGTCCATCAACGGCTACGTGGTGGAAGACGCGCCGGAAGGCCCGCGAGTTCGCCCGAAGACGGCTATGGAACGCCGCCTGGAAATGTGGAACTCCGTCTCCTCATCGAGGGAAGTATCGTCCAGGCTGGACGAGCCTTCCCGGTATGCCTTCACCTTTGTTCTCAATGCCTATGGGTATCCCGAAGACGTGCGGCGATGCGTTAACGGTATGCTGCGCCACTCCGCAGGCCATTCCGCAGAGATAATTGTCATAGACAGCGGCTCTACCGACGGTACCGGCGAGATGCTGGAGGAAATGCAGCGGGATGGCGACAATCTCCGCGTAATTCATTGCGACCACGTTATCGGCGACGCCGCCAGCAAAAATATGGGCATCAAGCAAAGCCTCGGAGACCACATTGTTATAGTGGACGGCTCGGCTGAGATCGTGGGCGACATCCTGGGTCCGGTTGCTCATCGCCTCAGTGATCCCAGCGTCGGGATTTTCGGCCCCTACGGGCTCACGACCGACGATATGCAGCACTTCCACGAAGAAGTGGACGAAGGCGAGGCCGACGCGATGCAGGCCTATTGCATGTCTTTCCGCCGAGAGGCGGTCAACACCGTTGGCCTGATGCGCGAAGCATTCAGATTCTACCGGAACCTGGACATTGATTACTGCTTCCAGTTCAAGGACAAGGGCTACCGGGTGGTTGCCGACTCATCGCTGCCCCTGGTGCGCCACGAGCACAGACAGTGGACGGAACTGGACGACAATCAGCGGGATGAACTCTCTCGCAAAAACTTCGGCCGCTTTCTCAAGCGATGGGGCAACCGCCCAGACCTGCTTATCACCGACGGGGCCAGAGGCTTTGGCCGTCGATTCCATCACTGATCCAATGCCTTCCGCCCTCCTTCAACCTCGCGATGCAGCTCCCCCGCCGGAGACAGAGCGCTTTGCCTGAGCTGGCTGCCAGGCTTCTGGCCGGCGAGCAGAGGGCCCTTTCCCGCGTCATTTCCATGCTGGAAAGGGGCGACCCGGCAGTCGCCGGCGTAATGCGTGAAATCGATGGCTCTACGGGACGCTCCTACACCGTTGGCATCACCGGCCCGCCAGGGGCCGGCAAAAGCACTATTGCAGACCAGCTTACCCGCCTGCTCCGGGGCCTCGGCAAACGTGTGGGCATTGTTGCTGTTGACCCCACCAGCCCCTTCAGCGGCGGAGCTCTGCTGGGCGACCGCATAAGGATGCAGCGGCATTACCTGGATTCCGGGGTCTTCATCCGCAGCATTGCTACCCGGGGGCAGACCGGCGGGCTGCCCCGGATAGTTAAAGGCGTTGCCCGGGCCCTGGACGCCGCGGGATACGACGTAGTCATCGTCGAAACCGTCGGCGTAGGCCAGACCGAGCTGGGTGTTATGGGTGTGGCGGATTCGGTCGCTGTCACACTGATCCCCGAAGCCGGAGACGCTATCCAGTCCCTGAAGGCCGGAGTGATGGAGATTGCCGATCTCTACGTGATCAACAAGGCCGACCGCGACGGCGCAGACCGGATGGCGGCATCGGTAACGGCTATGCTGCAGATGTCGCTGACCACGCCGGAGTGGGAGCCGCCCGTGAAGCTGACCGCCGCCCACGCCGGTCAGGGTATTGACGAGCTTTGGGACAGCCTGGAAGAGCATCGTTCCTATCTGAAGAGCAGCGGCTGCCTGGAGAAGCGTCGCAGGGCGCATCGCAGCCAGGAATTCCTCGAAGTGGTCGAAGAGGAACTGGTTCGTCGCCTTCGAAGCATGGTGCAGACCGACCCGTCGCTTCTTTCCGCTCTGGAACGGGTGGCCTCCAGGCAGGAGGAGCCATACTCGGCGGCATTGGAGTTCCTTGCTTCTTCTTCCCTCAATCCCGGTCTTCTCGCTGCGCCCTCCGGCTAGCGGGCAAGAGTCTGCGCCTTCCTTCCGCACATGACATACCCGGCAACCCGTACACGCCCGGTAATGGGCGCTTCCCGCCGTGGAACTGCTATGCTGTATCCAGAGCGCCTGTGGTATTATCGCTGCCCGATCTCCTGGGGGGCAGCCTTCAGATCGTCAGCAGACAACAGGAGGTGTGAGAGATGAACCTGAATATCCAGGGAAGGAACATTCAGATTACCCGCTCGATGAAGGAGCACGTGGCCGCCAAGCTCTCCTCCCTTGACCGCCATATGCCCTCGATCTCCAGGGCTGATGTCGAGATGGCGTCGGAAAGGACTCGCTCCCACCAGGACCGGGTCGTTGTGCAGGTTTCGCTCAATGTAGGCGGTGACCTGCTGCGGGCCCAGCGCCGGGCGCCAAACGCCAGAGCCGCCGTCAATGCCGCCGCTGATGCCCTGGATCGTCAGCTCAACCGCTGGAAAGCGCAGACCTATCGCAGCGAACGCCAGGCGCGCTACGCCCCCGATGCCGATGCCGTCGTCCGGGAGTCTCTCGCATCAGAAAACGGTGCGTCCTCGGCAGCCGAAGAGGTCGAGGCGCTCACCGGGGATCTGGTCCGCATAAAGCGGTTCGACATGGAGCCGATGACCGTGGAGGAAGCCGCGCTCCGGATGCAGTACCTCGACCACAGCTTCTACATGTTTCTGGACTCTGAAACCGACCGCTATGGCGTGCTTTACCGGCGCGCCGACGCCAACTACGGTCTGATTCAGCCAACGGAGCGTTAACGGTCGGGGCGTCGTCCATCCGTCAACGGAGCGGGGGGGCGCCCCCCAGCTTTTCCCACAGCGCGCTGGGCGTAATCCACCCGCCGATGGAACGGGGGCGCGGAACTCCGCGACCTCTGCGTTTTCGGCGTGTTCCGCCGGTTTGCCGTTCAATGGAAGCGGATATTGAACAAGCGAAGGCCGGGCATCCATGCCCGGCCTTCGCCATCGTCGAATCGCCGCCGCTGTTACCCCGCGCCGCCGCTCCGGCGGTCGCTGCTGCCGTTGCCGCCCGCGTTGCTGCCCATCGACATGAAGTTGCCCAGCATGGAAGTAAACTCCATGGGGAATATCCATTTGGTGGATGGAGAATCTCCCAGCGACTTAAGAGTGTCGAAGTATTGCAGGCTCATAGTGCGGCCGTCGGCCTGGTTGGCTACTGCATTGATGCGCTCCAGAGCCTCGCTGAACCCCATCGCCCGCAAAACGGCGGCCTGCTGCTCGCCTTCGGCCTTCAGTATCTCGGACTGGCGTTCGCCTTCCGCCTTAAGGATGGCCGACTGTTTCTCGCCCTCGGCGCGGTTTATCTGCGATTGGCGGGCCCCTTCAGACTCTGTGATCTCTGCGGTCTTGATGGCCTCGGCCGACTTTTCCCGTTCCATGGCCTGCTTCACGCCGGGAGGCGGGTCGATCTCGTTGATCTCCACCTGGGATACCTTGACGCCCCATCTTTCCGTTACCTCGTCCATGCGCACCTGTAGAGCATCCCGGATGCGCTCCCTCTCGGCCAGCGCGTCGGCGAGGGTAGTCGAGCCGATAACCGCCCTCAAGGTGGCGAAGGCAAGGTTTATTACTGCCATCTCGAAGTTTTGCACTTCCAGTACCGCCCGGTCGGCCATATTTTCCATGACGCGGTAGTAGATTACGAAGTCCATATCCACTACTACGTTGTCTGAGGTGATGTACTTCTGGGTGGGAACCCGGGCTACCCGTTCCCGGAGGTCGACCTTTGTCCCGTGATAGATAAAGGGAATCAGGAAATAGAGCCCCGAAGTTCTGGTTCCCACATACGTTCCGAACCTTTGCACCACCATCCGCTGGTATTGCTGCACCATGATGAGACCTGCCGCCATTGTGCCCTCCTTTCCTGCCGGGCCTGTTTTTGCCGGGCCTGTCCAGCAACATCCTGCCGGCCTGTCCGGTAACGCCTTTAACTCTCGTGTTCTTCAGTCTCATCGCGCCGCGTCACCGTCAGCACCAGGCCCTCGATGCCTATCACCCGTATACGTTCCCCTGCGTCTATGGGGCTCCCGTCAGCGCTGACGGCTGTCCAAGTCTCGTTGGCTACTCTAACCGATCCTTTCGGATCCAGGTTTGCCGTTACCCTGCCGGTTTCTCCGGCCATCGTGTCGGTTATATCAGCGCGGCGTTCCCTGCGGGACTTCACCGCCTCTCTGGCCAAGTATATCACGCAAGCCCCAGTGCCAATCCCTGCGCCTGCAATCAGCCAGCGGTTCACGCTCACTGGCGGGAGGGTGGGCGAGGCATCGCCGAACTGGGCGAACAGCAGCAGCCCGCCGATGATCAAGCTGACAGCCGAGCCTATGCCCAGAACGCCGAACCCGGCCACCGCCACCTCTGCGGCGGCAAGGACAACAGCCAGCAGAATGAGGGCGACTCCTGCCCAGTTGACAGGCAGATTGCCCAATGCCACGAAGGCCAGGATCAGGCAGATTACGCCAACGACTGCCGGAGCGATCAATCCAGGGTTGAACAGCTCGATGACTATTCCCAGCCCGCCTATGCTGAGAAGCAGGAACGATACGTTCGGGTCGGCCAGGAACTCCAGCAGCGTTTCCAGCAGGTTCTTCTCGATCGCCCGAACCGTCAGACTTTCCGATTCCATCACAATTGGGCCGCCTGGAGTTTCCGCAATCCTGCCGTTGAGCTGAAGCAGGAGATCGTCCAGGTCTTCGGCGCCGAAGTCGACAACATTCCCTGCAACAGCTTCCTGGACGCTGTACGATGCCGCCTCCCGAACAGTGGCCTCCAGGAGGTCGGCGTTGCGTCCTCTTTCCTGGGCGATGCTTCGGATAAGGGCCGCGGCGTCGTTTTCCACTTTGCTGGCCAGCGTGTCATCCAGGTCCTGGCCGGTGGACGAAACCGGAGTGGCCGCGCCTATGTTGGTGGCGGGCGCCATCACCGCAAAGTTGGCGGCGGCGGCAATGAAAGTGCCGGCCGACCCTGCCCGGGCGCCAGCCGGCGATACGTAAACAACGGTTGGGACAGGGGAATCCAGCAGCCGCTCAACGATGTCGCGAGTCGAGCTCAACAGCCCGCCGGGCGTATCCAGTTTGATCACCAGCAGAATCGCGCCGTTCTGCTGCGCCTCCTCCAGGGCGCGCTCCAGATACCGGTCCTTCACCGGATTGATGACCCCGTCGATAGTGATGACCAGCGCATGCGGGCCAACGGTCTCCTGCGCTCCGAGCTGGCCTGCCAGCGGCCCGGCCAGCCCAAGAAGCACCGCCAGGGCGGAACAGACGGAGATAAAGCGACGAAAAATACTGCGTGCGTACATGGCGGAATCCGCTGTATTGGCCTTCCCTGCCGCTATATACTTACTCACCATACGCATGACTTCATTATACTCATGATCGGCCCATTATCGATTCCCTTCAGGTCCCGTGGTTCGTTTGTCTGGCGCCGTCATGCCGCCAGTAATGCCGGAATTGAAATCCGGGATGCACACTTTCGGCGTATAAGCGTATAAGCTTGTAGGCATCGACAAAGGAGTTGTTTTCTATGGGGAAAGTCGGCATCGTTTCGACAAGATGGATAGCGACAAGGTGGATGGCAGCGTTCCTGTGCGCAGCGCTGCTGTCCGCAGGACTTGCGGCATGCGCCGGTTCCGGGAACCCTGAAGAAGAGCAGACTCGATCCGCTCCGACCCCGACCCTTTACCCGGCCGCGACCAGTACCCCGGTGCCGGATTCTGCGGGAAGTGAAGACAGGCCGCCGGCAGCATCGGTCTCGGCGCCTGTATCATTATTGTCCACTGCGGTCGTGTCGTCGTCGGATTCTGTCCGGCAGTCTTCCGGCGATCAGGAAGTATTGGGAACGCCGGCTTCAGAGTCGGCGTTGAGCGAAGGTCCGCCCATGGCCTCCGACCAGGTTGTGGCGGCTTTCGAAGACGTGCTTAACGGGATATACGAGAGGACTGCTCCCTCTGTGGTGTACATTCGAGTGGATAATCCGGCCATGGGCGCGTTGCGCCAGACTCCGTCTTTTCCCGACCAATTCCTGTGGGGCGCCGGCTCCGGTTTCGTTTGGGACGACGAGGGCCACATCGTTACCAACTATCACGTAGTCGAAGATGTGATAGGCGAGACAGATGAAGTTACAGTGATTTTCGCCGATTCCACCCAGGCGAAGGCCACTGTTCTGGGGAGTGACCCCCATTCCGACCTGGCCGTAATCAAGCTGCACGGAGAAGACCGGGAGCTGCAACCTGTCCCCCTGGGCGACAGCAGCGATGTAAGGGTGGGTCAATTATCGGTGGCGATAGGAGCGCCCTTCGGACAGGAATTCACCATGACCATGGGCATCGTCAGCGCCATTGGCCGAAACATCAGAGGCCAAGGGCAGTTCACCATTCCCGAAGTTATTCAGACGGATTCCGCCATCAACCCCGGCAACTCCGGCGGCCCGCTGCTGGACAGTCGGGGGCGGGTCATCGGCATCAACACCCAGATTATCAGCGATACCGGCAATTATTCCGGCGTGGGCATGGCCGTTCCCATAAACATCGCTCGCCGGGTTGTGCCGTCTCTTATAGCGGATGGCGGGTTTGAATATCCCTGGCTGGGCGTCAGCATCTCGTCGGTGGATGGCACCTATGCGGAAGAACTGGGACTGCCTGAAGGCACCCTGGGAGCATTGGTCGCATCCGTTGTGGATGGAAGCCCCGCTGACGACGCCGGGTTGCGAGGGTCTGGAGCCTCGGTCACGATAAATGGCCTGGACTACCCGGCGGGAGGAGACGTAATCATCGCTATCGGCTCCGATGAGGTATTGGGCTCCAGCGACCTTATTGCTCACCTGACCTACCGCAACAAGCCCGGAGACACAGTCACTCTCATAGTGCTTCGCGATGGGAGCCGCGAGGAAATCGAGGTTACTCTGGGGCAGAGGCCAGGGTCATAGGCGAATCCCCTCTTTTAGAGGAATATTGAGATTGCCCTCTATATCCGCCATTTACACGGCGACCGTAAAATCGCTGGCGTTGCAGGCGCGGACGTCCGCCACTGTATCCCCGCTGGGAATAGCGAACGACCGTCGCTTTCACCTCATCGACGGAGGCGGACGGCTGCTGACGCAGCGACAGCGCCCGCAGTTGGCCCTGGTGACCGCCGCCTGCGATGAATATGCCGGCCGGCTGACGCTGACTTTTCCCGGCGGCGAGAGAATATCCGGGGCAGTCGATCCGGGGGAGCGGGTGCGCACCCTTGTCTGGGGGCGGCCTGTTCCCGGGAGGGTAGTACGCGGGGACTGGAACGATGCGCTGTCCCGGCTTTGTCGCGGCCCGGTGCGTTTGGTCAAGACCGACGATGCCGGCCTGTCCTTCGACGAATATCCCGTTTCGCTCCTGTCTCAGGCATCCGTAGACCTGCTGAGGCAGAAGGCAGGCGGAGTGAAGGATTTCGATGTCCGTCGGTTCCGCCCCAATTTCCTGGTCGAAGGCTGTTCAGCGCACGAAGAGGACTCATGGCTGGGGAGTGTTCTCGCCATTGGCCCCCAGGTGCGCCTGAGGCCGGCGGCGCCCGACTCGCGCTGCGCCATCACCGCTATTGACCCCGACACGGGCCAGCGCGACTTCGACGTTCCGCGTCTTCTGCTGTCCTATCGCCCCGCCGTCCGCGCTCCGCAGTTCGGCGTCTACAGCGCGGTGGATACGCCGGGGGTTGTGTCACTTGGCGACGAAGTGACGGTTGTTCATCCGGCTCCGGCTCGATAAATCCCCTTACGACTGTAACGTAGTTTGACAGGGTTGCCCCGCCTATCTACACTCTTAAACGATCCGGGTCAGCCTTATTCAGAAGGGTTTGCCATGAAGAAGAATCGAGTTAAGCGGGTCATGCGCGAAGGTGGCCTGGCCATCGTCAGCCATGTGGGGTTCGCTGACCCGGCGGTAGTGGAAATCATCGCCGCCGCCGGTTTCGACGGGGCATTCATAGATATGGAGCACTCCGTATTCGATACGCAGACCGTGGGAGAGATGATCCGTGTGGCCGATCTCTGCGGCATCACTCCCATAGTAAGGGTGCCGGACAATAACCCTAAAACAATACTGAGGCTGCTCGACTCGGGCGCCCAGGGCATCCAGGTTCCCCATATCGAAGGGGCGGAAGGCGCAAGGCGGGCAGCGGCGGCCGTGCGATACCCGCCGGCGGGCGAACGGGGCGGCGCCGGCAGCACCCGCGCCGCAGGCTACGGATCAGTTCCCTGGCTGGAACACATGAGGACCTCCAACGACGAGATATTGCTCATCGTGATGACAGAAGATCAGCGGGGCCTGGACGAGCTGGAAGAGATAGCGGCTGTTGATGGCGTGGATGTTATATCCCTGGGCCCTACCGACATTTCGACGGCCCTTGGCATGACCGACCCCAACGACCCTCGCCTGCGCCAGACCTTTGTGGAACTGGCAGGCAGGATAAACGCCGTTGGCAAGGCCAAGGTATATATTCCTGTGAACCACTCCGCCTTGCGCTTCTCGCCGCGCGAACTTCTGGAAATGGGTGTAAACTACACCTCGGTCGCTCCCGCCCCGCCGACCATCGTGCTGAACTCGCTGCGTGACTCGGCGGCGCGCATACGCGAGGAAACTGCCCAGGCCGCGGCGTCATAGTTCCGCAGCTTGCAAACCCTGCGGGCGCCCTGGAAAGCCGCCGCCCCGCAGATGAATATGAACGCGAGAAGGATATGAACGCGGAGACCCTGCCATAGTTACTCAAAGCATCGCCCCGGCAGCACTCACCGTGTCGGCCAACCGTGAACGCCTTGACGCGGCAGTGGAAGATTCGGCGCGCAACCAGGGAAGCAGAGAGTACCTGCACCTGCGGCGGCTGGCGGCCGAGCGGGGCCTCTTCGCTCGTCAATACCTGTACTATGCCGTCAAGATTTCCCTCACGCTGGCTATGCTGGCCTTGGGGATTGCGATAATCATTGCCTTTGACCAGCTCTGGGTTCAGGCATTGAATGCCGTGTTCCTCGCGATAGTATTTGCCCAGTTCGGCTTTATCGGCCACGATTCAGGTCACCGCCAGATTTTCAATTCAGCCCGGAATAACGACCTGGCGCTGCTGCTGGCCGGATTGGTTACCGGAATGACGCCGAGCTGGTGGCAGGAGAAGCACAATACCCATCACCGCAACCCCAACCAGTTGGAGCTGGACGGCGACATCGAAGTATCAGTGTTCGCTTTCACCGAAGAGCAGGCGCTTGAAACCAGGGGATTCCTGCGTTTTCTGGTCAAATACCAGGCGTTTTTCTTCTACCCCATGCTGCTGCTTACATCCCTCAGCTTGCTGGGGGGCGGCCTTGCGTACCTGGCCCGTCGCGAGAAGGTGCGCTACCCTGCGGCTGAAGTTTCGGTGGTGGTGTTGGGCATTGGTCTGTATCTGGCGATTCTGTTCGTCTTTCTTCCGGCCTGGCAAGCGGGGCTGTTCATCGTGGTGCATAGAGCTCTGGCGGGGTTTTACATGGGGTCGGTGTTCGCTCCAAACCACAAGGGAATGCCGGTGCTGGATAAGGGTACCAGGCTGGACTATCTGCGTCAGCAGGTACTGACCGCCAGGGATGTAATTCCCAACCCGCTGATTGACTACGTCTACGGCGGATTGAACTACCAGATCGAACACCATCTGTTCCCCAATATTCCCCGCAATCGGCTGAAGAACGCCCGCGAGCTGGTCAAGGAATTCTGCGAGGCCCGGGGAATTCCCTACCACGAAACGGGGTTCTGGCAGTCCCAGCGGGAAATCCTGGGTTACATGCACGAGGTCAGCGCGCCCTTGCGTCGGGAGCCGGGAAAGGACCAGCCCGGACGCAGAAAGCGATGCCGGGTTTAGAGCATACGCTCTTCGTTCTGAACTACGTATGCCTGCTCCAGCAGCTCCAGAGCGTTTTCCAGCGACGGCCGACCGTCATTCAGGGTAACGTCCGCGATGGCTGCTATGTCTTCAGGCCCGCCGCGGGAAAGGAAGGAACCGCTTACCGGAGAAACGTCGGTGTAATCCCGTCCGACGCCCAGCTTTACGTAGTCGCTGGGAGGCGGAAGTATTACGCCTCTCGTCGGATCGGCCCCCAGCCAGCCGCTCCCTGGGTGGTAGAACTCGGCCCAGGAATGTGTCTCCCCGGTCTGGCCGGTGATTAAACCGCTGGCGTATCGGCAGGGAATCTTCAGAGCCCTGAGAAGGCCGAGGGCGAGGTGGGTTTTGTCCTGGCAGACGCCCTCCCCGGCGGCGAGAACCTGGTCGGCGGTGGTTGCCACAGAGGTCGTGCCCCGCTGATAAACGATGTTCTCATACACCCATTGCACAACCCTGTTTACCACAGTCAGCAGTTGGTCATCGCCCGACGCCACGTCCTTGGCAAGGGCGGAGAAGCCGTCCGGAACCACCAGCGGAGAAATGCAGGTGAACTCGAAACCTTCGGGCGGTTCCCGCAGGCTGTCGATGGAAACATCGTCCGCTTTCGGGGTTTCGGACGATAAGCTGACCCTTCCTCCGGCGGCTACAGTGAGCGTGGCGTGAGGCTCGGTTACCCGCAGACGGCGTACCCTGTTGCCGAAGCGATCTTCGTAGTTGGCGCCTCTTCCCTGCGGTATGGACCAGACTTGCGTTCCGAGGTCGAGCTGCCCCTCTCCATCCCTGGGTATGATTCTCAGTTGATTGTCGCTGTGGATTACCGTATCAGAGTAGCCGTATCTGACCGCATACAGGAAGGATGCGGTAACAGTTTCCGCCGAACTGCCCAAATCGGTTTGCATAGACCACCGGAAGAGTTGTTCGTGATTCCGCCGGCAGAGCGGGCGACCGGAGTTGGACCGCCGGGAATATACACGGGGAAGCGCCGGCGCCTTTCCGTCGCCGCTCTGCTCATTATGCAACTGTAGCCGGTTCCCTTTCCGCTGCCATTTTAACCCTGAATGTTACTGGCGGATAAATGCGCAGAGAGAATTGCCGCAAGACTGCTGAAACAGAGGGGCTGCCCGGCAAGGACAGCCCCTGAACGATGCGCCCGGTCGGTGAAAGGCTAGTCGGGAGACAGTTCGGCAAAGCGCGGCATGACTTCCCTGGCGAACATGGTCATGGATTTTTCCCAGGCATGCTGACTTTCGATGTTGTCGTAGATCAGGGTGAGCAGCGTTCCAAAGCCGCCGCACATCTCGTAGAGGCTGAGCAGCCGCTTTTCCACGGTGTCGGGGGAGCCCACCAGCCAGACATGCTCGGCCATATACTCTGGGGTAACCGCTTCGTCGGGAACGCTGGAGTCGTGCTTGAACACGTGCGTCAGGCCGAAAGCGCCGAACAGGGGCAGCAGGTATTCGCCCCAGACGCGGCCCAGCATCCCGTTGACCGCCCCGTCCACCGCCTCGTCATCTGTGTCGGCAACCCATACGTCGCGGGTAATGCGCCAGTCGGAGCGTCGGGGCGTCCGCCCGCTCCGGGCGGCGCCTTCCACAATGGCGTCCCAGTGGCTTACCACATAGTCCTGGTTCATAGCCAGGCTCATTGGGATGAATCCCTTCTCGCCGGCGATCTTCAGCGTTTCCGACCCGATGCTGACCGAGGCTACGCCGATGGGCGGATGAGGCTTCTGGTAGGGCTTGATGAAGAATCGGAGGGTGTCCAGCATAGGCTCCGGGTAGTTCACGTCCCAGAAGTCCCCTTTGTACTCGAAAGCTTCCTCGCTCTCCCAGAGCTTCAGGATGATGTCTATGGACTCGCGGGTCATGCGGCGGTGCTGGCCGTTCATGCCGTCGACGTCGAACAGCCGGTAATCGGTAGGCAGGCCGCTGGAGCCGATGCCGAACATGAAGCGGCCCTGGGCCATGTGGTCGAGATAGGCCACGCGACAGGCAAGCTCGGCAGGATGATGATACGGGAGGAGGTGAACTCCAGTGCAGAGCTTGATGTTCCTGGTGCGCATCAGGGCCTGGGCGATCATCAGGTCCGGCGCCGGAATCGGCTCCCACGGAGAGGTGAAATGCTCACCGATCCAGGCTTCAGAGAACCCCAGTTCGTCGGCCAGTTGCAAGCAGTCAAGATCCCACTGATGGGCGGCGTACAACTCCCGTTCCGGCGGATGCGACGGCATCATAAACATTCCGTACTTCATTGGCCCTCCATTCAGCCCGTTTCCCGGCCTATTCGGCGGATTAGTCCGGCCCGGCGCCGGAGCGCCGGCGAACCGTAATCTATCACGTTCTCCGCAGATTTGGGAATATTCTACCCTCTCTACCGAGCAGACAGCGGGCAGACGGAGATCAGACGGCGGGCAGCGTATCCCTTTTAGTAATTGCGCAGCTTGTTATACGGCCTGCCTGTGCCGGTTCGACTTGCGCCGGGAGCCGCTCTGTTCAAGCCTTATCAGGCTAGGGGCTGGGCCTACCCTGGGCCTGCGAGCAGTATATTGCTATATCTGCTGATGGTCCTATTGGCCTGCGCTGCAACTGCCGGAAACCGGCCCGGAACCGACCTTGCCGCCGTATAATCGGCTTTGCAATGCAAACGGATACACTGCCAGACAACATCTGCCCTTGTGCGAAGATATATTATTGTTTATGATACCATCGCCCAAACAGTATAGAAATTACTGCTGATGTCGCCGCGGTAGCGTCACCCCGACGCTGATTAGGGACGGCCCGTGTTATTGCCCGTGTTATCGATGGAAGCAACTTTGGCGGCGGACGGCAGAGTTGGATAACCCCCGGCAGCCCTTGTCATACATGGAGGCAACGTTCAGACTCGGTTTGGTGGTCGTTGGCAGACCGGCGGCCCCTGTCATACGCGGAGGCAACTCCAGCATGGAAATACGAGGGTTGGCGATACTCGGATGCCCTTATCATACGTGGAGGCAACCCGCAGATGACGGTGTTGGCGTCAGAAAAGGAGGGTGACCTCTGTTATCCGTGGAGGCAGCAGCCCCGGCGCCGGGCGGAATAGAGATATGAGGCCGCCGCGTATTTTCTATGGATGGTGGCTGTCTGGCCTTGCCGGGCTGGTGATGGTCATATCGGCGGTGCCTGTGTTCCACGGCATGGCCGTATGGTCGGTGGCTCTGAAAGCCCATTACGGCTGGAGCGCTACGCAGCTTGGCGTTGCCCTCTCGCTCACCCGCGCCGAAGGGGCTATGTTCGGCCCCCTAGAAGGGTTCACGGCAGACAAATTCGGCACCAGGGTTATGGCCGGAGTTGGTCTGCTGGTGCTGTTCGGCGCCTTCATGCTGTTCAGCCAGACGCAGAGTTTCAGCATTGGGACCTACCTGCACGTTGATGCCCTGCTGGTCTTTTACCTGGCCTTTGTGTTGATGTCTCTGGGGCAGGGACTGGGAGGCTGGGTGCCGCTTATGACCATGCTTAATCACTGGTTCAGCAGATACAGGGGCACTGCCATGGGAATAGCCATGGCCACGATGACCGGCGGCGCTCTGCTGGTTGTCCCTGCTCTTGCCTGGGCGGTCGACCCGGAGGCGGAGCGACTCGGATGGCGCAACACGGCCATGGTTGTTGGCTTTGTCGTTCTGGCCGGCGCCGTGCTGTTCCCTCTGGCAATTCGCAACAAGCCCCAGGACATGGGGCTTCTGCCGGATGGAAACAGCGAACCGGAAGAGATGCCTGCAAGGGAGCCGACCCCCGCAGAGCAAGAGGCTTCAGCGCCCCCGGAGCCTGATCTGACGGTAGGGCAGGCGCTGCGCACGCAGGCTTTCTGGTGCATCTCCTTCGGCCATGGCTTTGCCTCCATGCTTATCCTTGCCATCATGTCCCAATTGGGGCTGATGATGACGGAAACTGGCTACTCGCTCCAGACCGTAGCCTGGATTGTGGCCCTTTACAACTTCGTGTCTCTGCCGTTCCAGTTCGGAGGCGGCTACCTGGGAGACCGCATTCCCACCAACGTCGCGCTGTTTGTGTTCACTGCTATCCAGGGAGTCGCGGTTGTGCTGATCTCCATCAACACCAGCCTCTATATGTTCTACCTGTTCGCGATTCTGTTCGGTATCGGATTCGGCGGACGCACGCCGTTGACTACCGCCATCAGGGGCGAGTATTTCGGGCGGGCGTCTTTCGGAAAGATTCTGGGTATTTCCACTGTGCCGATGAATATGCTGCTGCTCATCGCGGCGCCATTGGCCGGTTATATGCGCGACCAGTTGGGCGACTATCAGTGGGCCTTCCTCACGCTGGCAATTCTGAACAGCGTTGGAGCCGTTCTCTTCCTGATAGCGCGGCGCCCCAGGCTGCTTGCCGCCCAGCCAGCGTCGGCGTCGGCGGCTTCCGCCGGGGCGGGCGATTCGTAGAATGCTGTTTCCCCGCCGTATCTTCTATGGCTGGGCCCTGGTGGGCGTGGCCGCCTTTGTTATGGTCATTGGCACTGTGCCGATGTTTCAGGGTATGACCGCCTGGTTCGTTGTTCTGGAGCGGCATTTCGACTGGTCGCGCACCCAGCTTTCCATCGCTTTCTCCCTCAGCCGGGTGGAA
Organism: Dehalococcoidia bacterium; assembly: GCA_965115955.1. Classification (GTDB taxonomy): domain Bacteria; phylum Chloroflexota; class Dehalococcoidia; order Lucifugimonadales; family UBA3495; genus VXOI01. The sequence goes on from OZ220473.1 coordinate 1,875,035, forward strand.
GGCTCGATTATGGGACCCATCAGCGGCTACCTGATCGACAGGCTGGGCTCGCGGCGGATGGTGCTGATTGGGCTGGTGATAGCCGGCGCCGGCTTCGTGCTGATGAGCCGGATGACCAACATCTGGCACTTTTACGCCGCCTTCATCGTGATGAGCATGGGGGTTGGCCTCGGCACCTGGATGCCGATGATGACGGTGCTGAACAACTGGTTCGTGCGCCATCGCTCTACCGCCATGGCGTTGGCAATGGAGGGTTTCCTGGTGGGCGGAATGGCGCTGGTGCCGCTGCTGGCCTTCGCCATCGACCCCGACGCGCCGGGCCGACCAGGATGGCGCAACACTTCGCTGGGCATTGGGCTGTTTCTGATTGCCGTGGCCGTACCCCTGTCGCGGCTGATTCGCAACGCGCCGGAACCCTACGGCAATTTCCCGGATGGGCATGCATCCGCCGCCCGCCCCGCCGCCGCCGGAGCCGCCGGCGACGAGCAGGACTATACCTGGCAGGAAGCGATAAGAACCAGGACGTTCTGGCTGATAACGATGGGTCATGCCTGTTCGTCCATAGTCATCGTCACCATAACCGTGCATCTGGGGCCGATGCTGGATGACCGGGGCTTTTCGCTGCAAACGGTGGGCTGGGTCGTCGGCGCTTACACTGGCGTGGCTGCGGTGTTCACCCTCATCGGCGGATATGTGGGCGACCGGCTGCCGGTTCGCCTGGCTCTGTTCGGTTTCTCGGCCATCCAGTCGGGCGCGGTGCTGGCGCTGATAGCGGCCGACACCCAGCCCATGGCTTTCCTGTTCGCCGTGCTGATGGGCATCGGGTTCGGCGGGCGCAACCCGTTGACTACCGCCATCCGGGGCGTTTACTTCGGGCGCAAGGCTTTCGCCAGCATCACTGGAATGTCGATGATTCCGATGAACGTGATGCTGCTGGCCGCCCCGCTCTTCGCCGGCATAATGTTCGACGCTACCCGCAGCTACACCATACCTATGGCCGCAGTAGCGATTGTAAGCCTGGCCGGTTCGGCCCTGTTCCTGTTTCTGGGCAGCCCTGAGTCCGCCGCCGAATCGCGGCGCCGCGCTGCCGCAGCGAAAGCCGCCCAGGCGGATTAGCCGGGGGCTGCTTCCGGCCCTTCTCCCTGCGTTCCTGCTGGCGTATACCGACTTTCGGCGAGGGCAGAGCATGACCGCCATTAGCTTTCTGACCGAGTTGGACACCGATCTCGTCTTCAAGCTGTCTGCGACGGTTTTTATATTGCTGATTTTTGCCTGTTTGCGCTGGGCGGTGAGCCGGGCCATCAGCAATTACGCCGCTGCCATAGTTTTTCGCCCGGCAGAATCGCCTCCACTCGCCGTTCAGTCGGCGTAATCAGCTTCCTAATTGCTGGCCGGAGCGCTGGCCGTTGTCTGGAGCATCAGATTGCAGAGCCTTATGGTTGCGTCCGGGGCGATTATGGCTACGGTAGGAATCTCCTTCTTCGCAGGCTGGTCTATTTTGAGCAACGTGACCGCCGGCATAATAATGTTCTGGAGGTTTCCGATACATGTAGGAGACAGGGTCGGGATGGTTAACGACAAGGCCTTTGCCGCCATGGTAAAGGAATTCACGCCCTTTTACATAATCCTGGAGGATGCGGAAGAGAACATGATCGCCCTCCCGAATGCGCTTACTCTGCAGCAGATGTTTATCGTCTACAAAGACGGAAATCCGGAAAAAGCGGGGCCGGCCCCAGACGAGGCCGGGGCCGGCCCGGACTCCAGTACAAGCTCCGGCGGCTAGGCCACGCTTTTCTCCAGCAGTTGTCTAATCTCCGCAATGGTGGCGGCTATCCAGTCATCGGCTTTGGCGGCGGTGCGAGAGCGCCGTTCCTTTCCGAAAGCCTGGTCGTCTATACTGGGGTTTTCGGACCGGATGTCTGCTTCGATCTGGCGCATTTCCCTCTCGGCGACTTCGGGCCGCTCGATCCAGTGGCAGATGTAATCATGGTCGCCGGTGTAGAACACGGCGACGGGGATGGACATCCACTTCCCCTCTTTCAGGAACTCGTTCATAATGTCGTGGTGGGAGTCGCGGGGGAATATTCGCATCTCCATGCCTGCGGCCTCGCAGATGCGGGCCAGAACGGGCAGCCCCCGCACTACATCGCCGCACCAGTCCTCGCCCAGGGCCAGCATCTTCTTCGGGCCGTTGTCCCGGGAAGCCAGCTCCCTGAAGGCCCGGGCGTCCTCTTCCGTGAGAATGCTGGTCTCGTAGAAACCCTCGAACCGGCCTTTGTTGACTTTGATCCCGTTCATGTAGGACATGTAATCGAATCCCTGGGAATAGCGCTCAGGAGTTACTACGCTGGTTTCTCTGACCATATCGCCTCCGTGCAATTTGTCTTTGGTATCCCAGCGGAGATGGAGCGGGCGCACGGCCCGTCAGCCGATTTCTCAACCGGTCATGCCTTGAAAACCCACCGCCACCTTCCCATTAGGGTAGATGATAATGGGCACGGTATCGGCGTAGTCCAGGGCCTCGTCCAGGGTGTCCTGGCTCTGGTCCACCCGCCTTTCTTCGTACTCTATGCCCTCTCGTTTCCATGCGGCGCGCAGGGCGTCGCAGGCAGGGCAGACTGTGAGGGTGTATACAATCGGAATGTCAGCCATCGGGCCCTCCTCATATAGAACGCGGATGGACGCGCCCCTGTCTTTGACCGTTGTAGCCAGATGATTCTACAACGGCTCGACATGGACGCCAACCGCGTTGTCGGAGCGGACAATCCGGGAATATAATGGCAACATCGTAGGCCCGCTTGCAGCGGTTCGACGAGTCGCCAATTCTGCCGCCCGGAGTGGTAAAGGCCGACAGGCCTCCACCGGGGCATGGAGTATCAATGTTCACCCTGTTCGTAACCGTCAAGATCAAAGAAGGCCACCGCGACGAGTTCATCGCAGCCACCAGAGGCGATGCCGAAGGCTCCAACACCGCCGAACCCGGCTGTCTGCGCTTCGACGTTCTGGCAGACAACAACGACCCCAACACCGTCTACCTCTACGAGGTCTACGAAAACCGGGACGCCTGGGAGACTGCCCATCGCGGGATGCCCCATTACACCAAGTGGCGGGAAACCGTGGCCGACTGGTTCGACGGCGATCCCCAGCGCATCGAGACTACCGCGCTCTTTCGCCGTGAGGACTTCGTCTAGGCGGCTGCGCTGGTTCCTGAAGCGCCGGTTCCTGAAGCGCCGAGCCCCTGCCAGGGAGAGTTGAGGCCCCGGCGTTCAGGCTTGGCGTTGCAGAACGCGCCTGAAGGCCGACACGAACGCGTCGACTTCGGGTTCCGCCAATGCGGTGGAGACGGCGCCAACCAGATTGGGGGCCACGAGGATACCCTCGTTCAGCAGGCCCAGGAACACGTCGTGCCGGAAGGCGGAATCGGCCTTTGCAATGTCCCGATAACCGACCAGCGGGCTATCGGTAAAGTGGATTCCGAACAGCGAACCCAGACCGGTGACCTGGACGGGAATCTCCAGCTCGCGGCCCGCTTCCTGAAGACCGTGGCGCAGATATTCTGTGACTTCAGCCAACCGGCGGTAGACATCGGGGGTAAGCTGCTCCAGCGTAACCGCGCCGGCCAGCATAGTGACCGGGTTGGCGTTGAATGTGCCGGCATGGGATACCCTAGGGCCGGATGCGGGATCGTACAGGCCCATAATATCCTGTCGGCCTCCGAAGGCGCCGACAGCGAAGCCGCCGCCGATTATCTTGCCCAGTGAGGTCATGTCGGGCGTAATCCCGTAGTATTCCTGCGATCCGCCCGGCGCTATCCTGAAGCTGATTACCTCGTCGAATATCAGGACAACACCGTTCCTGGCGGTGAACTCGCGAAGCATCGCCAGAAACTCGCTGGCAGCGGGCAGCATACCTACTGAACCAAGCATTGGCTCCACGATGACGGCGGCCAGCTCGTTCCTGTGCTGCTCCAATATCTCCCGGGCCGGGCCCGTCTCGTTGAATGGTATTACCACTACAGAGTCCAGCACTCCGTTGGCGAGCCCTTCGGTAGCGGGAAGGGCGTCCGGGCGCAGGCGCTCTCCGGCCTTGCCGGGGTCAACGCGCACACTGACGCTGACGGCGTCGTGGCTGCCGTGGTATCCGCCCTCGGCCTTGGCTATCAGGCTTCGTCCGGTGAAGGCGCGGGCGGCGCGGATGGTATTCAGCGTAGCCTCCGTACCGGAGTTGGTGAAGCGCACCAGATCGAAGCTGGGAACCCGTTCGCACAGCAGCCTGGCCAGCCGCGCCTGGCGCCGGCTGGGCGCGTTGTACACTACGCCCTGGTCCAGTTGCGCCCGCACCGCATCCATCACCGCGTCCGGCGCGTGGCCCAGAATCAGCGTGGTCATGGTGCCTATGAAGTCCAGCCTCTCTGTGCCGTCGGCATCGATGACCTGAGCGCCGGAAGCCTTCTCGACGAATATGGGATAGGGCGGCCAGAAGATGGAGTTCCGGCTGTCTCCGCCGGGAAGATAGCGCCTTGCCTCCTCCCATGCCTCCCTGGACCTGGGGGTCATTTCTACGTAGCGGGCCTGCTCTTTGCTCATCTGTGCGCCTCCGGCAATGGTCTTGCCAAGGGTATATCGGCCGTGCTGTTGCGAGTACCGGGAACCGCATTATACCAATGCGCAACAAGGCGCGGCGCCGGGCATTGTGCGCAGTCAAACTTGACTCGCTATCCGCCGCTTCCTACAATCGCCAGTGTTTCCAGCCCAGTGTTTCCGGCGCCTATATTTCCAGCCAATGTTTCCAGCCAATGTTTCCAGCCAATGTTTCCAGCAAGGTTGGGAAGCTGTTCACCGCCGTCGCATACGCAGGGGCGACAGACGCCGAAATTGGAGGAACTCCGGGATATGCCCTTACATGCGCCAGAAGAAGGCCGGCTGCTTCCCCGGTACCGGGTGCTGGATTTGAGCGGCCCGGAGGCGGCGTTCTGCGGCAAGCTGCTGGCCGACTACGGCGCCGACGTGGTGCGGGTAGAGCCGCCTTTCGGCGATGCATCGAGAACCAGAGCGCCCTTCGCCGGCGATGAAGCCGACCCGGAACGCAGCCTGCATTTCCTCTTCTACAACACAAACAAGCGATCCATAACTCTGGACCTGCAATCGGAGCGGGGGCGGGAGCTTTTCAAGCGCCTGGCGGCAGGGGCCGACGTGGTTTTGGAGAGTTATCCCGTCGGCCGCATGAATTCCCTGGGGCTGGGCTACGAATCCTTACGGGAAATCAACCCGGGCGTGGTGATGGCCTCGGTAACGCCCTTCGGCCAGACCGGGCCGTGGAAGGACTATAAATCGTCGGACCTCATCGCCCTGGCGTCCAGCGGGTTTATGCAGATTACCGGCGAACCCGACGGTCCGCCGATGAGGCAGGGCAACGAGCAGTCGCATTTCCCGGGAGCGCAGTTCGCTGCGGCCTCCATCCTGGGAGCGCTGTACTACCGTGATTTCGCGGGCGGAGAAGGTCAGCACATCGACGTTTCGATGCAGGAAGCGCTGATTACTTATTACACCGACGCGCACCCGGCGCTGGCCTGGATGATGCTGGGCGAGAACGTTACCCGCGTCGGAGCCACCTCTACCCTCGTTATCCCGCTGGGGGCTTATCCCAGCGCCGACGGCTGGATTTCCGCAGGCATCATCACCCCGAGGGAGTGGGATACGCTGGCCCAGTGGATCTACGAGGCAACGGGCAACGAGGAGGCTCTCAACGATGCCTACCGGGGCGGAAACCAGGACAGGGCCCCGTTCAACGACATAATCACCGCCATGGTCATAGACTTCACCACCCGCTACACCAGCGAGTACCTGTTCCACGAAGGGCAAAGGCGCAATCTGGTCTTCATACCGGTCAACACCGTCTCTGACCTTCTTGCCGACTCGCAGCTTGACGCCAGCAACTTCTGGTTTGGAATCGACCACCCGGAAACAGGATCTCTCCAGTACCCGCTGGGGGTGTTCGACAGCGAGGAAATCTCCCCTGCTGTCGAGCCGGCGCCCAGGCTGGGGCAGGACAACGAGGCCATTTACGGCGGCGAGCTGGGGCTGACAGACGCCGAGCTTGCTTCGCTGCGAAACGAAGGGGTCATTTAAGTGAACGAAAACGGCAGGAAAGCGCTGCAAGGCGTCCGGGTGCTGGAGTTGGGGCCTTATGTTGCTCTGCCTTTGACCGGGCGCATACTGGCCTCGCTGGGAGCCGAGGTCATCAAGGTCGAGACCAACAAGGTGCTGGACGAGATGGCATTCATCCCTGCCTGGTCGAGGGGAGCAGGGCAGCCCGACTTCCAGCGCGCCAAGAAGCGCGTCAGCATAGATGTGCGCACGTCCGGAGGGCTGGAAGTATTCCGGGAACTGGTGAAAGTCAGCGACGTATTTATGACCAACTTCCGGCGCAACATCCTCGATCGCTGGGGCATCGACTTCCCGGCGGTGCGGGAGCTGCGGCCCGACATAATCATTATGTGGCAGACAGGGCTGGGAGGCATCGGCCCCTACTACACCTATAAATCGTATGGCATCCTGGTGCAGCACATGGGCGGCGTGTCGCTGATGACGGGGAACGAGGGAGAGCCTCCGTCGGCCATTAACACGTCATACTCGGACTACCACACCGGGGTGTTTCAGCCTGCAGCCATCATCGGCGCTCTGATGCGCCGCCATATGACCGGCCTTCCCGCTGCTATGGAATCTTCGATTTTCAAGTCTGGCGCCGTGACCGCCGGGCCAGCCATTCTTGACTATCAAGTCAACGGACGCCTGCCCAGGCGCATCGCCAACCGCAGCGCCGAATACGCCCCTCACGGCGTTTACCGATGCCAGGGCGATGATCGCTGGTGCGCCATTGCAGTGCAGACCAGCGAGGAATGGGACGGCTTTCGCCGGGCCATCGGCAACCCACGGTGGAGCGACGATCCGGAATTCGCCACGATGGAAAGCCGCTTGGTCAATCAGGGCAGGCTGGATGCGTTCATCGGCGAATGGACGGCGCAATTGACCGCCGTCGAGGTGATGGAGAAAATGCAAGGCGAGGGAGTTCCTGCCAGCATTGTGTCGCAGGGCGACGATCTTTATGCCAGCGCCCACCTGAAAGCCAGGGGCTTTTACCGGCCGTCGCCCTGCTACGTGGCAGAGCGGGGAACCCCGGCATGGGAATGGGAGAAGCGCGACAGCCTGGCGTGGACTACGCCCTCCCGTCTTTCGGGAACTCCGATGGAGTTCGGGCATTACAGCAATGTGGGCGAGGATAACGGCTACGTGTTCCGGGAAGTTCTGGGGATGCCCGATCCCGAAATCGAATCGCTGATGGAGAGCGGCGCGCTCTACTAAATCTGAAAGCCGGAGCCACAAGGTACGGATATGGTTGATTACAGCGGCTACCAGGATCTGCGGATCGAGAAGAACGACGGCATAGCTCTGCTCACGATGAACCGGCCGGAAGTGTTCAACGCCACCGGCTTTACGCTGCACAACGAGATTTCGAGGGTCTGGCTGGACCTGGGCCAGGATCCGGAAGTGCGGGTGGCCGTCATCACCGGCGCGGGCAATGCCTTCTCTGCCGGCGGCGACTTCGAGATGATCGAGCAGTCCATCGGCAACGCTGAAGTCATCGCCGGCACGATGCAGGAAGCGCGGGATATTGTGCACAACATGATCAACCTGGATAAGCCGGTGATCTCGGCCATCAACGGCGTGGCCGTGGGCGCGGGGCTTGCCGTGGCTTTGCTTGCCGATATATCCATAGCCTCCGAGCGCGCCCGTTTCACCGACGGCCACGTTCGCCTGGGCGTGGCGGCGGGAGACCATGCCGCCGTTATCTGGCCTTTGCTTATGGGGATGGCCAAAGCCAAATACTACCTGCTGACCTGCGAGTTCCTGGACGGCGCCGAAGCGGAGCGGCTGGGGCTGGTCAGCCTGTGCGTGCCTCACGACGAACTCATGGATCGGGCGATGGGCGTGGCCCGCAAGCTGGCGTCCGGCCCGCAGCCTGCCATCCGCTACACCAAGCGCTCGCTGAATCAGTGGCTCCGCATGGCCGGGCATACGTCCTTCGACTACTCGCTGGCTCTGGAAATGCTCAACTTTTTCGGCCCGGATGTCCGCGAGGGCCTCGACTCGGTACGCCAGAAGCGCGACCCTCACTTCCCTTCAGCGCGATAGACGCATTCGGGGCTGCCCATGAGAGTTTCCCATGGGTTCCATGGGCATGGATTCCTCATTTCGCGGGTATTGCGAAACTGATTAGTGTAGAGAGCTTTATTGAATATGTAGATGCATAGCTATACAATTAAGATACATTAACTTGGCGGAGGTGCCCTGATGCTCAACAGTAGCCGGATCCGGCACGCTCAGGCGCGGATGCAGGAACAAGGCATAGACGCCTATCTGATTCTGACCCACGATGACTACATATATTTTTTCGGAGAAGACCGCTTCCAGCCCCGCGCAGTCATTCCCGCCCACGGCGACCCCATAGTAGTTACTTTCATTGGGGAAGAGGAAGAGGTCAGGGCGTCTCTGGGCCTGGAAAACGTCAAAGTCTTTGGCACCGTCGGCCAGCAAATCAAGGACGTAGTCGGAGCGATGCGCGAGATGGCGGGCGAGAGGAAATCCATGACCGTCGGCGTGCAGATGTGGTTCAACACTCCCGCATTCCTGCTCAATCTGTTCCAAAGAGCCAACCCCAACGTGCAGGTCGTTGATATTGCCCCGGTCATGGACGAGCTGCGCATGGTTAAGGACGAAACGGAACTGGAGCTGATTCGGGGGGCGTCGCGGGTTGCCGCAGCGGGAATTGAGGCTGCCGCTCGCTGGATCAGGCCGGGCATCACCGAAAACGAAGTCGGCGCAGAAATCGAATACGCCATGCGCAAGGCCGGGGGAAGCGGCGTTGCCGTTCCGGTCTTCGTGAACTCGGGAGTGCGGTCCGGCTGGCTGCACGGCTCGGCGACGCATAAGGTGATTGAGGCGGGCGATCTGGTAGTGGTGGACGTTGTTCCCCGGTACCAGGGCTATTGCGCCAACGTCACCCGCACCTTCGTTTCAGGGCCTCCAACGCCTAAACAGCAGGAGATGTTCGACACCTACCGGCAGGCTCAGGCAGCGGGCGTTCAGGCCCTTCGCCCGGGGATTCGCAACCGCGATATCGACGCTGCTGCTCAAGAAGCCTTTGCGCAGGCTGGATACGGAGACTTCTATGTATCGGGCATCAGCCACAGCATCGGTCTGGATTTCGAGGAGACGCCCCGACCCACTATTCACACCGCCGATTCCAGCGTGGAATTGCGGGAAGGGATGACGCTTACCGTCGGCCACTCGATACTGTCGGTGCCGGGTGAGGGAGGGGTCAGAATCGAGGATACATTCCACCTGAAGGCAGACGGCGCGGAACGCCTGACCTTGTGCGATGTGGATTTTGAGCTTCCTGCGCAATAAGCGTCATGGCCGGGTCATCCAGACGGCGAAGGCGATTATCCACAAGACCAGCAGCAGGTTGATTCGCGCCGCCCACTGAACGAACAGCCGCCCCGGCCCTGTGGGCAGCGGCGAGTCGGACGAACGCGCCGCCTCCAGCCGGTCCATCATCCTTGGTCCCAGCCAGAAATCGTGAACGAGGCTCAGCGCCACCACGATGATGAAAATCCCCGTCTTCATCTGGTTCGGGGTCCAGGGCGGTCAGGCCGGTGCGTCCTGTCCGCCGTCTGGTTTGCTGGTCTATGGTTGTCATAATTTCACCTGCCGGGGAATTTGGAGGGTTTACTGCGCCACGTAGCCGCCGTCGACCGCCATGTTGTGGCCGGTGACGAAGCTGGCGGCGGGAGACGACAGCCAGACGACAGCCTCGGCGATTTCCTGCGGTTCCCCCAGCCGTCCTACAGGGTGGCGGGATACGATGGTCTCTTCCATGTTTGCGTAGTTGTCGAATAGCGGGCGAACGAGGGGAGTGTTGATGTAGCCGGGGCATACCGAGTTGACCCTGATGCCGTCGGCGGCGTATTCCAGGGCGGCCGCCTTGGTGAGCCCGACCACGCCGTGCTTGGCGGCCATGTAGGCCACTGATCCAGGGGTGGCGATCAGACCCATGATTGATGCAGTATTGACGATCGCTCCGCTCCCCTGCTTGAGCATTTGCGGTATTTCGGCCTTCATCGACAGCCAGACGCCTTTCAGGTTGATGCGGATTACCCTGTCGAAGTCCTCTTCTTCGTAGTCTGCGGAGCGGCGCCGCTCTCTTCCGCCGGAGATTCCCGCGTTGTTGAAAGCGCAATCCAGGCTGCCAAAGGCCTCGACGGCCCGCTCGGCCATCAGTTGCGCTCCGGTCGGGTCGGATACGTCGGCGTGAACCAGGATGGCCTGTCCTCCGGCTTCCACAATTCTCTGCACCGTTTCTTCGCCGCCTTCCGCGTTCAGATCGGCCACCACTACCCGCGCTCCTTCCCGGGCATAAGCCAGGGATGCGGCTCGCCCGATACCCGACCCGCCCCCTGTTACCAGCGCTGTCTTGCCGTCTAGCTGTCCGGCCATGCTCTCTTCTCCATTTAAGTTATGCTGGAGCGATTATACCCGCCTGCGCTCCTCCCCACGCAATACGCCCGCATCCTGCCGGCGGGGTTGATGTTAAAATAACCCGGATTCTTAAAGCCGCGCCTGCCGGGGCCTGAGTTCGAGGTGAAACGATGCCGGTTCCCGCCCCCAACATGACCGATTACGAGCGCGCCTATCGCAACGACCGGATAAAGGCGCCGGAATTCTTCAATTTCGGGTTCGACGTCGTGGATAAATGGGCCGAAGACCGCACCAAGCTGGCCCTCCTGTCGGTTGACCCCAGCGGCGGGAGGGCCACGCATCACACCTTCTGGGACCTTAAGACGCTCACCAGCCGGTTCGCCAACTCCCTTCGGGACCTGGGAATTAAAAAGGGCGATCGTGTGTTCGTTATGCTGCCGCGTATTCCAGAGTGGTACGTGGTCATGGTCGGGCTGTTCAAGCTGGGCGCGCTGCCTATGCCGGCCACTACGCTGTTGACGCCCGGCGACATCGAATACCGCATCAATCGCGCCGAGGCGGTCATGGCTGTGACCGATGGCGAGAACGCCGGCAAAGTGGAGCAGGCCGCCGGGGGATGCCCTGCGCTGAAGCACCTGCTGGCCACCGGCGATGACCGTCGCGGCTGGCTGTCTTACGAGCGCATGGCGGCCGACGGTTCGCCGCTTCTGGAGGGTGTGGAACCGACCCGCAGCGACGACCCTCTGCTTATCTACTTCACTTCCGGCACCGTGGGTTACCCCAAAATGGTGCTGCATACCCAGGCATCCTGCGCCATAGGCCATGTATTGACGGCCAGATACTGGCACGATCTGAAACCCACAGATCTGCATTGGACGCTGTCGGATACCGGCTGGGCCAAAGCGGCCTACGGCAAGCTGTTCGGTCAGTGGACGATAGGAGCGACGGTGATGCAGCACGATGCCCGGGGGCGTTTCGATGCGCCGCTGACTCTGCGGATGCTGGAGCGATACGGCGTTACGTCCTTCTGCGCTCCCCCTACCGCGTTTCGCATGATGGTGCTGGAAGACCTGAAACAGTATGATCTGAGCTCGCTGCGACACTGCACCGGGGCCGGCGAGCCGCTGAACCCGGAGGTGATGAAGCAGTGGGAGGACGGCACCGGGCTGACGATCTACGACGGTTACGGCCAGACGGAGACGGTGCTGCTGGTGGGCAACTATCGCTGCCTGCCCGTGCGGCCCGGCTCTATGGGCAAGCCTATGCCGGGCTTTACCATCGGTATTGTGGACGAAGACGGAAACGAGGTTCCGACGGGCGAGGAAGGTCAGATCGCCGTCAAGGTAAGGCCGGAACGCCCGCTGGGACTGTTTCAGGAATACTGGCGCGACGACGAGGGCATGGAGCGATCCTTCGTTGGCGACTGGTATCTGACCGGCGACAAGGCGTATAAGGACGAAGACGGTTACCATTGGTTTGTAGGCCGCGCCGATGACGTGATCATCTCCGCCGGATACCGCATCGGCCCCTTCGAGGTTGAGAGCGCGCTTATTGAGCATCCGGCGGTTGCCGAGTCTGCCGTCGTAGCCAGCCCGGACCCGGTGCGCGGCGAGATAGTCAAGGCCTTCGTGGTTCTCTCACCGGAATACGTGCCGTCCGACGAGTTGGTGCTCAGCATACAGGGCCATGTGAGGAACGCCACCGCTCCGTACAAATACCCAAGAGCCGTGGAGTTCGTGTCCGAGCTGCCCAAGACCGTCAGCGGCAAAATCCGCCGGGTCGAGCTCCGCCAAATGGAGCTGGAGCGGGCCAATTCAGCCTGATCTTGTGGAAACCGTATCCCGTCAAAGACCGGAGCAGCAGTCATGGACAGTTTCAGCGAACAGCTTCGCGCCGAGGCGGAGCCAATCTGGAGGCGGATATTCGCCCATCCCTTCCTGAAGGGAATCAAAGACGGGTCGCTGCCTTTGGAGACCTTCCAGTACTATCTTTGCCAGGATTATCTCTACCTTGAAGGTTTCGCCCGGTGCGTTGCCATCACTCTGGCCAAGGCTCCTGACGCAAATCTGCTGGAGGAGATCGCGAAGCGTGTGATGACCCCCATTGAGCGCCCGCTGCATCACAGGCTGCTTGAAGCCGCCGGCCTGACGCTGGAAGATGCCGGAGCAGCTGTTGCGTCTCCCACCGGCGCCGGGTACGTGAACCATATGCTGGCGGTGGCGAACCGTGAAGGCCTGGGGCCGACAGCAGCGGCCATGCTGCCCTGCCCGTGGACCTACCACCTGCTGCGAGAGGAGCTGGGGCAGTCTGAACACCCGCTGTATGGTCAGTGGACCAGTTTCTATGTGTCGGGCCTGCTGGAAGACAGCGTGGCTGCCTGGCGCAGCTTCGTAGACCGGCAGGCCCGGCAGTCCGGGCCGGGCGAGCTTGAGTCTATGCGTCAGGCGTTCCTGACCAGCAGCCGTTACGAGTACATGTTCTGGGACGCGGCTTACCGCCGGGAAGAGTGGCCAGTCTAGGCGTTCTCGACGACCAATTCTCCCCATCTCCCGGGAGAGGGAGTCAAATCAAGGAGATCCATCATGCCAAAAGCGCCGGTCAACGACATTGAACTTTACTACGAATCCCACGGCAGCGGGCCCGCCATTGTTTTCGCCCACGGGCGGGGCGGCAACCACATGAGTTGGTGGCAGCAGGTGGCCCGTTTCTCCGGCGAGTTTCGCTGCATCACTTTCGACCACCGTGGCTGGGGCCAGTCCTGCGTCGAGTATGGATCGCCGCTGCGCGAAAATTTCGCCGCCGACCTCATCGCCCTGGTTGACTACCTGGGAATCGAAGAGACTTTCCTGGTGGCTCAGTCCATGGGCGGCTTCAGTTGCCTGGAATTTGCGCTGGCCCGTCCTCATCAGACGCTGGGTCTGGTTCTGGGCGATACTACCGGCGGCGTCGTTTCCCCGGGTGTGCTGGCCGAACTTTCTAAAACCAGCCCGCCCGATGGCGCGGCGCGCTCCCTGGCCGGGGAGTTCATCGCCGGGCAGCCTGCGCTTACTTTCCTCTACCAGCAGATCCAGGGGCTGAATCCGGAGAGAGGGGAGGACGGCGTGATTTCCGGCTTCCGCAGGGAGGACGGTCGCCAGGAGGCCGACTTTTCCGGCTGGCAAACGCCGACGCTGCTGATTGTGGGAGATCAGGATGCCATCTTCCCGCCCGGCGTCATCGCCGAGGTGCAGAAGACCATTCCCGGCTCTCGCATGGAGGTAGTGCCTGGAGCGGCCCACTCCGCTCATTTCGAGAAGGCCGACAGGTTCAACGAGCACCTGTCCGCGTTCTTTGCCGGCGTCTTGTCTGGTCAGACATCGGGCGTCCCGGGTTACTAGTCGGGTTGTCCCTTGCCGGGCGGGGCAAGTTCCGCCGGGTTGGCCTTCTTACATCCGTTTCGCTCTTCTGCCTTGCTGCTGGGAAGTTCCGGATGAGATTGATTCGTATTCGGCGGGCTCCCGCCCGGAGATTGGCTTAGTCGCCCGTTGCCGGAGCTGCCTCCGTCTGGCGGCCGAAACTCAAGGCAGTTCCTGCAATAACCAGCGATAGCGGGGTGAAGCTCGCTATAAACATGGCCAGCTTCAGGTTTCCGGTAGCTTCTTCCAGAAAACCAATGAACAGCGGCCCCAGAGCCTGCCCCGCCGATATGAGCATCATTGTGAATGAGAATGCTACCGCCAACTGCCTCGGCTGTATGCCCCGGAGGTTGAAAGGCACGGTGATCAGGATCGGGAAGAATGTCCAGGCGATGCCGTTGATGATGGACATTGTGTAGATCATCGCCACTGACCCCGAGAGAATCATCCCCAGGAAGGAACCTACCATCAGGATTCCCAGAGCTTGCAGGAATCGTCCTTCCTTCTGCCATGCGGCGGCGTAATACCCGATGGCCAGCCCCCCGATGCCCCCCAGGACTACGTCGAGGGCCAGCGCCAGGCCGCTTACCCGCAACGATACGTTGTATTCTTCCAGCATCAGCGTGGGATAAAAGGCGAGGTAAGCAGAGAATGCCATAGTCGCCCCGGCGAATCCGCCTCCGCAAATCCACAAATCCCGGTGGTTCAGCGCGCTCCGCAGCAGCGGAATCAGGGGCTGCGATTCACCGGCGGAGGAATTCCCCGCAGCGCGGTCGCGCCCCAGCAGCGACCACAGGACCATCATCCCGACATAGTAAAAACCGAACACGCGAAGGGTGCCGCGCCAGTCGTCGCCCAGCAAGATCAGCAGCACAGGGGATAGGGCCAGCCCGCCGCCGACCACCAGGCCGAAGAAAACGTTGGACAGCCCATTGACCAGCACTACTTCGCGAGGCAGGAACCACTGCCGTGTCAGCATGGCGCGGGCGGGCTGCTGGGCGATGGTTCCTATGCCGAAAAGCATCCGGCCCAGCAGCAGAATGGCGAATACCGGCGCCCAGCTCTGCATAAACAGGCACAGGGCGCAGCCGGCCAGGGTTGCAGCCGTTAGCAGCTTGGGCGACACCCGGGAACCGGCCCAGCCAATGGGTATGGCCAGGGCAATAGTGCTCCAGAAAGGCGCCGATCCCAGGATGCCCTGCTGACCGGGCGACAGGGCGAGGCTGGCGGTTATGGCGGGCAGCAGAATGCCCAGTGTGTTTATCACCATTTGCGCCGAAACGCTGGCGATGAGATAAATGCAGATTACAACCCAGCGATAGCCGGGGCGCTGGCTCATTTAATTCTTTTGTTCTCCAAAATGGGCAAAGAATAGTCCCGCCGCGAATTCCCACGGGCAATATTAACGGCGCCGGAGGGTGAGTTGCAGGTAGGCATATCATAGCCTTTTCTACAGCCCTCCCGCCAAAAGCAGCCACTTTACCGCAGAGTACGGTCGGGGCAGCTATCGATATTCTCCGAGGGCTTCCAACGGACGCCGGGGCGCTGGCGCGGGGTTCAGGGCAGCGGAAAATCGATAAGGAAATGGCGCAGGGAAGCGCGGTGCCTGGTCTCCGCAGTGTCTCTTCACATGGACGCAGCAGGCCAGCCAGCCAACGAGCGGTTGGGACGAAGATCAGCAGAAGGGCCCGGGCAGAACTCGGCGCCAATCAGTCAACGCGCTGGCTGAGGCGAAGAGCATAAGGCCCCGGCCGTTGCCTGTTTCTGAGGTTCAGTTCATGTGTGCAGTATTTCGATGATGAACTCTCTCCAGCACAAGATGCGGACGTCTGACTCCGCCTTTAGGTAGAGGAGGCTCCTGTCCTTTGAAACCAGCGCGTCCGCGCCGGCGTGGTAGGAGAGTGTCAGGAACATTTGGTCACTTGGGTCACGGCATTGGGGGGTGGTCGGTGGTGGGTCGGGGATTTCCAGCTTCGTGCAGTAGTCGAGGCAGGGGCCGGCCAGGTTGTAGATTTCCTGCTCGCCGAGGTTGGGCTTGAGTTCTCTCAGCTTTCTGAGAAGCTCCTGTTCTGTTTCATCGCTGGTAAGTGGGATTATGTGTCCATCTTGCCATTGCTGAAATATACAGGAGTCGCTGCTGCATGGGTTGACCAGTGGACGCAGTACGGTGTTCGTGTCCAGGACTACCCTTGTGGGCGGCATCCGGCCCCTCTGTGTTGCTGGTTTGTTTCAGGCAGGTCTTTGTCGGTGATGTCGAATTCATTAAAGCGGAGCGAGGCGCTTTGGACCGATGGCCTGGTCGTGTCCCATGCCTGATTGGGCGACGGTCTGGCTCTCTATGTCCTCGGGAGTGCCGCTTGTGACTGTTGGTCCGAAGCAGTTGGGCGGCATGAACCGCCAGGTCCTTTCCGGCGGTATGGTTTGGTCGTGGAACACAATGATGGCGTCGATGCCTTCACTGCTGGGCCACTGGATCTGTTCCCAGTCGGGTATGTGCAGGAACTGTTGGTTGTGGATCAGAAGACAGTATTTTGCTCCTGCCAGAGTCTGCAGCTTTGAGGGGCTTCTACCGTGGTTGATGGCCTTGTCGATGCTTTTCTGGAGTTGTTCAGGCCCTTCGGGAACCTTGGGCAGAGGCTCTTCCAGGTCGTTGAGTTGTTGTTCTATTGACTTCCGTTCCTTGGGGTGCCCCACCTCGCGGTGAAAGTGCTTGGGTGGGTCTTGTCGCAGTTGCGTGAGCTCGAATGCCCAAGGGATGCCGTTTACCGCGCCCCGGTAGTCTAGGGGAGCGTTGGGATCGTTCCCCTCTCTGGCGACTTCGATGTTGATGCCATGCTCTCTGAGGAAGAAGGAAAGCTGGTGCATGAGAATATGCTCGGCGAGCTGCTTGTCGTCCATCCTTTGCAGTTGACCGGCTTGACGGGTTTTTTGAGCGATGGACTCGACGATGGTTGGGATGGCGCGACAGAGCGTTGAGGCGGTTTCTTTCGGGTCCAGTTCCGATCTCCATTCTGAGATTGGGGCGAAAGAGTCGGGGTTGGCGCCTTCGTGGTTCACCAGGTACCACTTGATGTCGTTGAGCAAGTCGGCCAGGTAATAGGTTCGGTGTTTGCGTTGCCCGGCGCTTTCGGTTTCGAGAAAGGCGTCTCTTGCCTGGCGCAGAGCGTCTATGACGGGGGGGCCGCCGCCTGGCGTGTTGTTGCCTGCAGTGACGATATTGGCGGCCCGCAGGATGATGGACTCGGCGAAGGCCGTATTTGCGTGTACGGCCTGTTCAGTGGCGTCCTGCATGGATTGTGTGCCTCTGAGAGGCTGTCTGGTTCCCTGATTTTATCATTGTTATCAGGTTCGTTGACCTGATGGATGCCGTGGACAGTTATCAGGTAGGGATTTTTCCGCTTCCTCCTACCGCCCTCCGTCGCCAATTGACGTACCATCCTCTCCAGCATATCGCCCATGTTGGACCGGCCCCTGACCGGGTCAGTAATCCGATTCCTTAAGGAGGCGCAGAAGGCGAATACCTCCCCACCGCAGATTTCACCGCCCTGGTTCCTGGACCCTCTGTAGGTAACTGTGGAGTTGTATTCTTTGGGCTGCGATGCCTGCTCTCCGCAGTGTCGCAGCGCCCCGGCCGCTGCCCGTTTCTGCGAGGGCCTGTTCGAGGACCTGTTCAAGCGGATACACTGCCGCGCTGCGCAGCTCCGGGCAGGCTTTGGCGGGGTTAGGTTATAATCGGCTTTCATGTCCGGTTTATTTCCCCTTTGAAGCCTGTTTTTATGAAAGCTGCCCCGAAGTATTCCTTCAACCTCACAAACCTGGTGATCGCCGGTCGGAATATTCATTACGCCTGGGTGATAGTCGGGGTGGCCGCGGTCATGCGGCTGTTCAGCTCGTCGTTTCGCTCTTCGTCCAGCATCCTGATCCCGAGGCTGGTCGAGCACTTCGGCTGGAGCTATGGGGCGGTGGGGTTCGGGTTTGCCTTGCAGTGGGTAGTGTCGGGAATGCTGGGGCCGTCTGCGGGCTGGCTGGGCGACCGCTACGGCGCCCGCGTCGCCATGACCGCCGGGGCTGTGCTGTTTATTGCCGGGATGGCGCTGACGGGCATTATGAACAGCTTGTGGGAGTTCTACCTGTACTTTGGGATCATTCTCAGCGCCTCGATGGGCATTTTCCAGGTGCCGCTGACCACTTCGGTCACCATGTGGTTCAGGCGGCACCTGGGGGCAGGCATGGGCATATTGCAGTCGGCCCAGGGAGTTGGCCCTCTTGTGGCCGTGCCTGTCATGCTGCTGGTCATCGCCCTGTTCGGCGGTGGGCTGACCGGGCTGCGGGCCGCCTTCTGGGTTCCGGGTATAATCGGCGGCATTGCGATCCTGGCGATGGTCCGGCTGTTCTACAACGAGCCGGCGCAGATTGGCCTGCGGCCCCTGGGAGCATCGGAAAACGAACCCGTGCGGCAGACGCAGACAGGCGAGATAGCCAGGGTGCGCACCCGCGTTTTCTTCAAGCAGGCACAGCGCACCCTGGCATTCTGGAACCTCATAGGCATTCACTTCTGGGGCTGCGCCGGGCATGCCATCGTGCTGGTATACCTGGTGGCTATTGCCGAAAATGAGGGAGTGGCGCCGGGGTTGGCGGCCGGCGCCTTCGTGACCATGTCCGTAACCAGCACCGTTACCCGCTTCGCCGTGCCGGTTATGGCCGACCGTTTGGGCAGCAAGGGGGTGATGGCCGTCTGTTTCACGCTCCAGACCCTGCCCATAGCGTTGCTCTTCTTCGCCGAGGCTCCGTGGCACTTCTACCTGTTTGCCGTGCTGTTCGGCATTGGCTTCGGCGGCGAGATGAGCGCCTTCCCCATAATCAACCGTCAGTATTACGGCAGCGCTCCCATAGGCACAACCTACGGCTGGCAGATGATGGGAGCGGGTTTGGGCATGGCTGCCGGATCCCTGACGGGCGGATGGCTCCGCGACCTGACAGGCAGCTTCGACGCAACAATGGCCCTGTCGCTGTTTCTGAGCCTGACTGGCGTACTTTCCATCGTAGCTCTGCCTTCTACCCGCCGCCGCCAACTGCCGGACTGGGAGCGTGAATTGCCGCCCGATGCGCAGACCCAGCCCGCAGGAGGGGACTGAAAGCGGCCGCCAGAGCTTTATCATTGACCGGCGCGAATACGGAGGGCTGCGCCCCCTTCGCTTGTCCCTGTGCTAAACTGCCGGGAAACCGGCGTTGGCGCCAGATTAAGACAGGGGGTTTTCTTATGCTGGACTTGATTATTCGCGGCGGGCAGGTTGTTACTCCCATGGGCGTGGGGGAGTGGGATGTGGCAGTGCAGGGCCAGAGAATCGCGGCAGTGGCCGCGCCGGGTACGCTGGGGGACGAGGCCGGCCGGATTGTTGACGCTTCAGGCAAAATCGTTGTGCCCGGCGGCATCGAACCCCACGCCCATATCTCTGCCCCCATTATGGGCCACGGCGACTTAAAGACCGCTCCGCCGGAGCAAGTGAGCCGCGCCGCTCTCTTCGGCGGGACCACTACGCTGCTCGACTTCGCCATCCAGTATCCCGGCATCGACATTCCCCAGGCTATCGCCGAGCGCACCGGCGTATGGCGGGGCCAGTCCTATGCCGATTACTCTCACCACCTGATGTTGTTGGGACAGATCCCCGCCGAGATCCTCGGATCGCTGCACGAGTTCGTGGAGGATGGATTCGCCACTGTCAAGATATTCACCACCAATATCCGACCTCCTGCCACTACCGGGGAACCCCGCATGGTGGGCACCGGCCACCTTCACGACCTGATGGAAGAGATCCAGCGCCTGAGCGCCATGCTTCTGGTTCACGCCGAGGATGACGACATGGTGCAGCATATGTACCAGAAGCTTACCAGGGAAGAGCGCACCGAGTGGCATAATATGTCTCTGGTGCACAGCGCAGAGTCTGAGGACGTTTCATTCCGCCGTACCCTGCGGGTGGCCGAATGGACCGGCTCGCCCGTCTACTTCGTTCACGTTAGCGCACTCCATGGGGTGCAGAATATCATGGAGGCCCGGGCCAACGGGCGACCAGTATACGGAGAGACGCTGCATAACTACTGCTGCTTCAGCGAGGAGAACTACAAAGAAGAAAACGGTATGAAGTATCACACTTACCCCTCGCTGAAATCGGAAGCCGACCGGCAATCGCTCTGGGACGGCATCATCAACGGCGGTCTGCAAACCATGGCCACTGACGAGTACTGCACGTCCTGGGAAACCAAGATCGCCGGACGCACTGTATCCGACGTGACCGGCGGACACAACGGCGCCGAGGCCCGCATGGGCATCACCTATAGCGAGGGCGTTTCCAGGCAAGGCATGACGTTGCAGCGATTCGTCGACGTCACCTCCGCCAACGCCGCCAAGATCATGGGCCTTTACCCCAGGAAGGGCGTGCTGGCGCCGGGCAGCGACGCCGACATCTGTCTTATCGACCCCAGCATAAAGCGCGCGCTCACCAGGGAAGACTTCCACATCTCCGACTACAGTATTTGGGAAGGCCGGGAAATCGAAGGCTGGCCGGTAATGACCATACTGAGAGGCAATGTGGTAGTTGAGAATGGCAACTTTACCGGAACCCTGGGCGCCGGGCAGTTCCTCCGCCGCAAACTCGACCCCGCAGTGTCCGACCGCCCGGTCGTCTAGGCAGGCCACTCGAGGAGGCGCCGGGGATGCTGAATCCCGCGCTGCGCCCCCGGCGGCAGAGGATTACAGGTCTGGAGAATCCTGAGAACGGATTTTCCCCGTTTAAGAAAGGAACGAGGGGCCGCCAGGTCCCCTCGTTCTACTGTCGGCGTTCAGCGGGATCCGGGAGGCTCCGACGGGCTACCTGATTACCCCGTGGCGTTCCAGGATGCGCGCCAGTTCGGCCACGCCCTCGTAGTTTTCCTCGGGTGTCGGGTAGCCGAAGCACAGGCGAGCGGAGTTTCTGCCCTGTCCCTCGGGCGAGAAAAGAACGCCGGAATAATACCCCACACCTTCCTCGAACGCCTGCTCCTGAAGGGCTTCCATATCGGCGCCTTCCGGAAGCGTCAGCCAAATGTACAGCCCGCCCTCAGGCTTGGTCCAGGCGGCTGCGTCCCCGAAGTTTTCACCCAGCGATGCCAGCATGGCGTCCCGCTTCGCCCGCAGCGACTCGTTCTGCTCGCGTACGTGCCTCTCGATGTCGCCGCTGTTAATGTACTCGGCGATGGTCAGGGCGGCGAAGTGGTTGACGGCTCCTCCCATTTTGAAGGCCCAGGCCCTGCTGATGACTTCGGGAGGCGCGACAAGGTAACCCATACGCATTCCCGGCGCGATGGTCTTGGAGAAGGAGCCAACGTATATCACCTGCCCGGTGTTGTCCAGCGAATGAAAGGACGCAACGTCCTCGCCCTCGAAGCGAAGGTCGATGTAGCAGTCGTCTTCGAAAACGGGCACTCCGTGCTGCCGCGTGACCTCCAGCACTTTCCTGCGTCGTTCCAGGGTCATGGTCCAGCCCATCGGATTCTGAAATGTCGGGATGGTGTACAGGTACTTGACCTTGCGTCCTTCACTCTTGAGACGCTGAATAGTGGAGTCGAGGTCTTCAGGTATGATGCCGTCCCCATCGCACTTGACGCCCACTACGTTGGCCTTGTAGCGGCGCAGCGAACGCAGGGTGCCTAGGTACAGGAATTCCTCGGTCAGTACCGTGTCGTCTGGGTCAGTCAGGGCCTGGATTACCATGGAGATGGCTTCGCCGGAGCCGCCGGTAAGCACCAGACCATCAGGCTCCACCAGCATATTGCGGCTGCGGGCGAGCCGCTCCGTTACCAGCCTGCGCAGCTCGGGGTATCCGGCCGGATCTGTGTAATAGGCAAGATCCCGTCCCTCCCGCGCCAGCACGCTTCGAGCGGCGTCGGCCAGGCTGTCCAGCGGCAGAGTGTCTGGATCCGGATAAGCAACGGCAAAGTCGTATCTGGCATGGCGGGTCTTGCCGGGAATTACCTCTGGAGCTCCGGCGGCGAACAGACCTTCATAGCTGAACTTCTCTGGCATGGCAGCTTCTCCTCGGCGGGTTAGATTGGTTGCGGATACAGTACGGGAATATCGTTCACGTCAACGAAAACGTCAAGGGAGTAGGCTCCGACCCACGGGTTAACGGCGAAGCCGGTCTGGGAGCTTTGCCGAACTCCCAGGAATACTTCTTGCAGGCGGATGGCCGCCTGCCATTCGGCCTCGGCCGCTGGCCCGTTCGTATCCCGGTCGTTGATGAAGAACAGGTTGACGAGATAGGCGTTGTGGCCGTTGATTTCCCGCATCCAGTACAGATGGGCGAGGCGGTTGGCGTATTGGTGGAAGCTGGTTGACCAGTCCACCGGCGCCTTGGAGTTGACGAAAGCCTTGACCCTTTCCAGGCTTTCCCGGATTTTCTGACGCGCCGGCTCTCCCCTCGCCTGAGCCGGGGCGGTCACCATTTCCGGGATATGAGCCTTTGCTTCCACTAACAGGATTTGTCCCCTGTCGGTAACTGCCAGCCCGTCCCATTGCGGCCCGAACCGGGGCCAGAAATCGGCGAGGCCGCTCTGCGGCTGCTCCGGGGCTCGATAGTACCAGGAACCGGAAAGCCGGTCGAGGAAAGGCTGGTCCCGGTATTCCGCGTAGTGGTCTTCCAGGATTGGCGAGCGCCAGTCAACGTCCTCTGGCAACTCCGGCAGGCGCTGGGCGATGGCGTCATTCAGCAGTTCCGGTCGGCAATTGACCAGGATTTGCAGCCATCGGCGGCTGCCCCGATTGGCGGCCGCCGGGTCGGTAACAGTACGGGTCATCAGGCTTCATCCGCTAGTAGAGGTCTTCATCAGAGAAGAAAGGCTTGTCTGCATCGGGGCTTGTCTGCCCCATCATCCGGGCGGTATTAATGAGGCAGGCTCTCTGGTACAGGACGAGAATCGCCTGGTTCAGCAGGATCTGCGGCTTGTTGATACTGCGCCCGTGCTTGTGCGCCAGCCATGCCGAGTGCCCGACAGCAAAATACTGTTCCAGAAAGGCCGTCGGTTCCACCTCGGCAGCGCAGGCTTCCAGGATTTCGCCCGGCGCGTCGGCGCACAGGATGTCCGGCTTCTCCGCCGCCGCGCGGAGGAAATGCTGCTCTTGGTCGTGGTCCATAAGTTGTTACCTGCCTTGGGGGAGGTCCGGGACAGTGTGTGAAATGATGCTACACGGAGGTTGGAAATGGCAACTGTGAACAGGGAAGAGGTTATCATCCAGGCCGTACACCCCAGGCCTGCACCGCTCTACCGGCCCGGCTTCCAGAAATTAACAACTCCAGCAATTAACAAATAGTCCGCCGGGCAACCCGGCGGACTTTCGCGTTCCTGCGACGGCGCATGGCCGTATCAGAGGTTGAGCTGCGGGATCAGGTAGCGGCTGATCTTGTTGTATATCTGAAGTCGGCTGCGTTGCGTGTCGACCACGATTACCCGATTGTTTTCGGCGTCGTACTCAACCGCGGTGGGCTGAGCGAAGGTCCATTCCGGCTCCGTCGAGCGCACCTCTCGGCGGCGCTTGGCGTAGTCGGCATTGGCGGCCACCGTCATCTGCGCCCAGTGGGAGAGTTGCTGAGCGTCGCCGACCAGGCTGGTCAGGAACTTGCCGTCGGCGTCGAAGATATGCACCCGTCCCTTGCCCCAGCGGTTATCGCTCCAGTCGCAAATGTAAATATCGCCTTCGGGGTCAACTGCGATGTCCGACGGATAGTGGAGCTCGCCCCGCTTGTTGCCGGCGCGCCCGAACTGAGCGACGAACCGGCCGTCCTGGGTCAGCTTCTGGACACGGTGGTTGCCCGAGTCGGCCACGTAAACGAAGCCGTCGCCGTCAATGGTGATGCCCCAGGGAGAGTTGAACTCGCCCTCTCCGGCCCCCTGGCGGCCGAAGGCCCCCAGGAACTGTCCGCCGGTGGAGAATTTTCGCACCTGGTGGCTCCGTCCGTCGGTGACGAACAGGGTCTGGTCGGCGGATATGGCTATACCGCAACTGCCGTTGACTTCGGTGTCGTCGCCCTCCTGGACTACCTGGAAATGGCGCTGGTAATTGCCGTCGGCATCGAAGACCGAGACGCGGTTAAGCCATTCGTCGGCGACGTACAGGTTGCCGTCGTTATCGGCGGCGATGCCGGCGGGCCAGATGACCTGCCCGTCGCTGTTTCCGTAGCGGCTGAACTCGCCGATGTATTCTTCCTCTCCCCATGTGCTGCCGAGGCTGACCTTGGAGATGCGCTGGCCGACGCCGGTGCGGTTCCAGCCCACGTTGCTGATAGACTCGCTGCCGCGGTTGGCGATGTAGACTACGCCGTTGGGTCCGATGGTTATGGCTACCGGAGTGTTGAAGCCCATGCCTGTCTGGGCTCCGCGGCCCACGTTGTGACTGTAGTCAAAAGTGCGGCCAGACACTGTTTCCGTAAGCATTTGGCTATCCTCCCTGTATGGGTGGTGCGTTTGTCGGCACAGGGGCGGATGGTCAAAACCCGCCCCTGCCGTTCCCCTGCTATCTTCGCGAACCGGGCTAGGCCAGAATGGGCAACTTCTCGTAGGCTGCACCCACCAGCGGCTTGGCATCCAGGCCCATCCAGTCTTCGAGAACGGTGGTGTACAGGCCGCGATAGTCGTAGTTGGGAACTACGTCGCCCTGCTCCAGGTCCTTCTCTTCCATGGACGGGAACTCGCTGTACTGGCCCCCCTTGACGCCGGTGCCGAACATGAAGGCTGCGCCGCCGGCGCCGTGGTCGGTGCCGGAGCCGTTGTCGTGGGTGCGGCGCCCGAACTCGGTGAACATCAGCACTACGACGTTGTCGTCGACGTTGTGCTCCTTCAGGTCGTCCAGGAAGGCGTCGAGAGCGTGGGAAACGTCGAACCACAGCTTGTCGTGCATACCGGTCTGGTTGGAGTGGCTGTCGAAGCTGCCGTGATCAACGTAGAAGATCCGCGTGCCGAAGTTCGCCATATGCACCTGGGCGATGCCCTTCAGTTTCTTGGCTATGGGGGTGTCGGGATACTCGACGTCCGAAGAATACATCTTGGGGGCTTCCTTCAGGACGTCGGCGCCCTCGAGTGTGTCCAGACCGGTCTGGCCCATGTAGTCCATCACCGCGCCGGATCCGATGGCGGGGGAGTACATGCGGGCGAAGCGGTCGAGCACCTTGTTGCGCTGCTCGCCGGCGATGTTGGGCAGCAGACCGTAGTTGTCGAGGTCGTCGACCACTGCCACCGGCACACCGGGCAGAGCCAGGGCGCGGAACAGAGAGGGGCCGAAGCTGACCGTAGTCAGAACGTTTTCCTTATTGGGGTCGACGTCGCGGGTGGCGCGGCCCAGCCAGCCCTCGGTTCCCAGCTTGTCCGGCTCGCAGGTGTGCCAGATGTCCATCGAGCGGAAATGGGAGCGCGGGGAATTGGCGTAGCCGATTCCGTGGACGATGGCCATGTCGCCGCGGTCGTAAACGCGCTTCAGCGGCGCCATCTCGGGATGGAAGCCGATGTTGTCGTCGACAGGGATGATCCGCTCTTCGGCGATGCCGACTGCCGGGCGGTTGTCGCGATACAGCGGGTTGCTGTAGGGGATGACGGTGTTCAGGTAGTCGTTGCCCCCGGTGAGCTGGAATACCACCAGGACCGGGTCTTTCTTGGTGCTGGTCATTATGGACTTTACCTCCTGCCGTTGATCCGGCCATTTGTTTGGATTATCGGGCAAGGGGAGTGCGGAAACATCCTGCTTCCGCACTCCGGCGTTCCCATTCAATCAGGCGTACTGGTACTCGCGCAGGGATACGATGAGCTGGAGCAGCTCCGACACGCGACGGGTGGAATCGGCGATTTCTGCATCGCTGCCCCAGGAGAATTCGCCGCCCTCGCTGACGAAGCCGATGAGCTCGTCCCGGCTCTCGCTGTTGACTTCCAGCGGGCCCATCAGGTCCAGGCATCCGTCCACAGCCTCGGCGGCCGTGCTTACGCCGTTGGCTCGCAGGCGGTCGACCATGTACCGGATGCCCGGGCGGGAAACGTCGCCCACCAGCTCGGCGGTGAAGTTGACGCGGCGCATGAGCGAGCCGCTGTTGATCCACTCGGCGCCGGTGTGCCAGCCTTCCACGCTGGGCGGATTCAGCAGGTCCTGGCCCATGTAGCAGGGCTGGCGGGACAGGTCGCCAATGCCCGGCGCGGGGAACTCGGCGCCGCCGACCATGCGCAGTGTGCCTACCACGACCTCGGTGGGGTTCTTCAGCCGGGCGAAGCGGGCGTTCTTGAAGAAGTCGGAATTGAACAGAACCCGCAGGGCGGCCCGCATATCGTAGTCGTTCTCGCGCAGGGCGTTAGCCAGCGTCTCGACGGCCTCCGGGTCGTTGGGCGGAGTTACCGACCAGGCGGGCACCTGGGCTTCGTCGGCCACGAAGAAGTTGTAAAGGTGGCGCGCGATGAACCGGGCGCAGGAGGGATGCTCGCTGATGATGCGAACGATGTCTTCGCCGTTGAGGTTGCCGGTATGGCCCAGGAAGGTCTTTTCGGTGTCGTCGTGATCCTCGGGGCGGTACTCGAAGAACCAGTCGTGGCGGCCAATCGGCCCGCGCGGCAACTTCGGCTGGATGGTCCAGCCGGTGAAGGCGCGGGAGCATTCGCGGACGTCAACCTCGGTGTAGTTGCCTACGCCCATGCTGAACAGCTCCAGCAGCTCGCGGCCCCAGTTCTCGTTGACGGCGTCGGCGTGGTTCTCGCAGTTGTCCAGCCAGTAGATCATGGCAGGGTCCTTGGCCATTTCCACCAGCAGTTCGCGGAAGTCGCCCATGCCCTTCTCTCGGAACTTGACGATCATGTCCATCACGTCGTCGTAGTGATCAACCTTGGAAACGCCGGTGGCGAAGATGCCGTGCCAGAAAAGGGCCATTTTTTCTTCCAGCGGGCGCCTGGTGTTGATCATGTCGTGCAGCCACTCGGCGGCGCCCATGCCGGGCAGGGTGCCGGGCCTCCATGTCCAGGGGTGATACCGCATCATTTCGTTGCGGTCCAGAGCCGGCTGGTCTTCGGGGTTGAGCAGTTCCTCGACGGTGGCCTCGTAGCCTTTGGCTGCCCTGGCTTCCAGCTCCTCCCGCGTGGCGCCAAACCCGGCGCGGCGCATCAGATGAGCCATCAATGCGATGTCCTGGTCGCCCATGGTTTCCCTCCCTGCTATTAAGGATTGGTTCTTGATGTCGCGCCCATGAGCCGCATCGTCGTAAGACCCGGCGATACTCAGGGCAGGTTCGGGGTATATTAGTCGGGGCTCCAGCGTGTTGTCAACAATGCCTCCCGACAGCGCGGCAGGACGGCGGCAAAGTTCTTACAGACTGGAACCGCTATCGTCCCGGCCAGCGCAGGAGTTGTTAAGGAGTGATAATCGCAGCTACTCTTCCCACAGGAACAGTTCCCGAACGGGTATCGAAAATCCGGGGAGCAGGTCGCCGCCCTCCAGTACATCATCTTCTCCCAGCGCAACCGGGGCGGCATTGGGCCGGTATATCCTGACGGAAGCGGTTTCCGGGTCGCCGACCCAGACCTGTTGCGAACCATAGCAGAGCCACATACAGGCTTTGGCGGCCATCTCCGGCCAGGAATTGCCGGGCGGCTTGACTTCGATAGCCAGGTCAGGGGCAATTTCCGGGAATCCTCTAATGCTCCGGCCTCTAGCGCCTCGAGGCAAACGCCCGGGTGCGAACCAAGCTGCATCCGGGGCGCGCACGGTGTCCGGGTTGCGTTCCAGCCGGTAACCGGGTTCTCCGGTGCGGACCAAGCCGTGACGGTGGGTGCGAGCGTAGTTGCCGACGGCCATCGTGAACAGGAATACGGATTCGCCGTGAGGGTCTCCTGTGGGCATCTTTTCAATCAACACTCCCCGGACCAGCTCGAACCGCCGCCCGTCGATTTTGGGCATTTTCAGCAGTTCGTCGGCGGTCATCAGCTTGCTGCTTGCGGTAGTCATACGGCGTTCACCGGCACGGTTGGGATGGGGCTTAAGTTGGCGTTATTGTAGCAGGGGCTTTGATTCGCAGCCGCCTTCATACGCTTGATAGTTTCAGTCTGCCAGTTCACACAGATGGTGATGACGTGAGTCGAGCGGTGCTGATGTGTTTTATCGTTGTCCAATGCGCGTCAAACCCGATACGCGTCAAACACGGGCGAAAAGCAAAGCCCTGGCTGGCAGCCGGGGGCGAACAACCGGCGCCGCATAATTGAGATGCCGCGCGCTACTCCAGCGGTATCCATCGGGGCGGCTCGCTGCCGGTGAGGGAGCGGATGCGGTCGGCGACGCCGTGGACCAAATCGCTCACCCGTTCCAGCAGTTCCTGCCGGTCGTCTATCCGCACCCGCGCGCCCTCGTAGCGGTACTCTACGGCGTAGCTGGTCAGCCAGAACAGGGCTTCCCCGGCCGGTGTATCGTTTTCCGCCGGGTAACGGCGCACTATCCCGGCCAGCTCGGCTATGTCGTGAGTCCTGCCGTATGAGCCGTCGAAGGCGGAAATCCAGGCTTTCAGGGCATTTTCGACGGCCTGCTGAGCCAGAAAACCGACGAGTTCCTGGGACTGGTTGACCTCTATGGAAATCTCCAGGTCGTTTTCGTTGCGTGTGGCGGCAATGAACCTCTGGCGGATGTCGGGCCAGTTGGTTGAGGGCTGACCGCCGCCGGGCAGAGGCTGCTGGCTTACGATTACTCCGTCGCGGACGGCCTGTCCGGCTACGTGGTTTTTGGCGCGGCGGCAGTCGGCGAACTTGCTGACCGGCATCTGCACTACGTCCACGCTCATAAGCGGGCCGTAGAGCGCGCCCGTCTTGGCGTTGGCCGCGGCGCAGGCCTCAACGTAGCGTCCCCGCCAGTCGCCGTTTTCATCGTCGGCGGTGATGACCAGCAGGTCAACGTCGGAATCGTCCCGGTAGTCCCCGCGGGCGCGGGAGCCGAACAGGATTACCGCTACCGGGCGCACGGCGTCGTAAACCGCCTCGGCGACAGCCCTGGCCCGAGGGTCATGGCCCGGCTCGGTCTGGAACGGCGCAGCCGGCGGATCGTTGACAGTCATGGCCTCAGGTTACAGAACGCTTGATTTTCCTGTCAATTGACCGGTCCATCCTCCCACGGCTACACTGCGCCTACCGATTATCCTACAACTATCCAATATCCAAAAGGGGAAGTGATGCGACTGGAAGGAAAGGTTGCGCTGATTACCGGCGGCGCCCGGGGGCAGGGGGCGGCGGAGGCTCGCCTCTTTGCCCGCGAAGGCGCGAAGGTGGTCATCGCCGACGTGCTGGACCCCGACGGCATGGCGGTGGCCGCAGAAATCAACGAACTGGGCGGCGACGCCACTTACGTTCATCTTGACGTCTCCAGCGAGGACGACTGGCGAGGGGCGATAGAGGCCGCAGTGTCGGCCTACGGCAAGCTGGACGTGCTGGTCAACAACGCGGCCATCTGGCGCGGCGGGCATGTGCTGGAAACCAGCGGGGAGCAGTGGTCCACTATCCTGGACATCAACGCCAAGGGCGTATTCCTGGGAACCAGGCTGGCGATTCCCGAAATGCGCAATGCGGGGGGAGGCTCCATTATCAACATATCGTCCACCGCGGGGTTGGTGGGCAGCTTGACCAGCACTGCCTACAGCGCCTCCAAGGGAGCGGTGCGCCTGTTTACCAAATCCACCGCCGTGCAGTATGGGCCGGAGAGAATCCGGGCCAACTCCATCCACCCCGGCCCCATCGACACCGCCATGGGAGACCAGGTCTGGCCCGACGCCGGCAGCCGGGAAGAGACCATAGAACGCACAGTCCTCAAGCGCATCGGAACGCCGGAAGACATCGCCAACGGTGCGCTGTTCCTCGCGTCGGACGAGTCTTCGTTTATGACGGGGGCAGAGCTGGTGATTGATGGAGGGTTGACGGCGCAGTAGGGCGGGCAACGCTTCCCTGTGTATCTAACGTGGTGTATCTAACGTGTACCTAACGTGGCGTATCCAGCGTGGTGTCTAACCCCCCAGCAGTTCCGCCAGGGGCCCTACCGGCCCGAGATCCTCCAGCCCGTCCAGCATGGCGAGCGCAGATGCGGCGTCTGTCCCGTTCAGGGCGACGCCTGCGCAGTCCAGGAACTTGGCGCGCACATCCTCGCGGGTCGCCCCTCGCAGTGCGCCGACGGTCGCCCGGTCGGCCCGCTCGCTCAGTGCCTGCCCGTCCTTCAAGCGTATCTCGACCCGGTTGTGGGCCTCGGTCCAACTGGCTTGACCTTCGAAGCCCGGATGACGTCGCATCTCGATGCGCGGGATCAGTTCCTGTGCCTCGGCGCGCATTACCTGATCGTCTGTGAACGTTTCCAGGCCGATGCGCCCATCGATGATCTCGGCGGCCAGGCAATACTGCATGCTGAACTTGCCCTCAAGCCCTCCCGTGGGGCGGGAGTGGATTAGCGAGCGGGGCGGGTCGAAGTCCACCAGCACGTCGATGCGGTCGATGTCGCCCGCCGAGAACGATTCGCGCCGCCGCATCCGGGCAGTGGCGTCGAGGGCCAGGTGCGCGCTGCCGCAGCACGGGTATTTCTTGATTTCGATGCCTGACTCCACTATGAAGCATCGGCTGCCCAGCGATGCTGCAGCCTTGTCCGGGTCGTAGTCTTTGCCTCCTGAGAAGGCCCGCATAAAGCCGAACCTTCCCTCCAGCGCGTCGTCCGATGCGGTGAACCCGGCCTGCACCAGCCTGGCGGCGTGAATGCCGGCGCGGCAGGCCGCCCCGGCGTGATAGGGCTTGGTCATGGTGCCGAAGTTCTGCCGCAAACCCGACGCCTGGGATGCGGCCAGAGACACAGCCATCGAAGTCTGCTGCGGGTTCAACCGAAGCAGGCGGGCGGCTGCGGCTGCTGCGCCAAGCGTCCCCAGGGGCCCCGTGGGGTGCCAGCCCAGGTCGTCGTAGTAGGCGGGGCTGACGGCCTCGCCTACGGCGCAGGCGACCTCGAACCCCAGCAGATACGAAAGCAGAAGCTCGCCGCCGGTTGCGCCCAACTCCTCGGCCAGAGGCAGTGCGCCCGGTATCAGCGCGGCGCTGGGGTGGGTCTTGGTGATGAAGGTGACGTCGTCATAGTCCAGGGCGTGCGACATTGCCCCGTTGACCAGCGCCGCATCCAAAGACGTGGTCTTGAACCCCCGGCCTATGACCGTGGCCGACGGCGCTCCGCCCAGCCCGGTCACGTAGCTGCACAGCACGTCGGCCAGCGGTTCCCGGGAGCCGGCCAAAGCGCAGCCCAGACAGTCGGTGATGGCGGCCTTGGCTGCGTCTATGGCCTCTGGCGGAAAATCCTCCAGCCCGGCGGCAGTAACGTATTCGGCGATTCTCCTGGTCAGGCTCACAGCAATTCCCCCGTTCTCTGTAATGCGGCGACAGTGATGATCCCCTGGCCAGTAAACCACGAGAGGCGTGGATTGGCAATGGAAGCTGGTGGATAGGCGGTAGAGGGCCCGTTTGGCAGGAAGCGCATCCAAACGATATAAATCGACTGGATTTGTGGATAACTCTGCAATCTTCGTGGAAAACTATTCCCGCGGGTGGATAAATTCGCGCACAGTAAGCGGCCAGGCGGTGGGCTGACGACCTGGTTGATGACCGGGTTGCGCCAGCCGAAAGGCGCACGGAGCGGAGGAGATCGCGAAAGCGAGATGGATGGAGCGGAAGTCAAGCACTGTTCCGCCTGGTGCAGCCCGGACGGAGATAACCCCAGTAGACCTGGTCGGCTGCATGACCCCGCCCGACAAGTTACACATGTACAGGGGCCTTAAACGCCGGCCCGCCCGATATGTCGAGAACCTCGCAGTGCGAATGTTACGGGGCCGGTAACGGAGAGAGCGACTGAAAGGTCCGCCGGCGTATCGCACCTGTCCAGAGCCGCCCTTGCCCCTTCGGTTCGGGGGCGGTATCATGGCCGCCACGGTCAAACGGCTGCATGACGGCTCAATCCATTCTGCGGGAGGCAATATGAGTACTTCTACGAGAGGCCGGGAGCTAAAGGTCGTTCACAGTGTCGGTTCCCCTGAGGCAACCGCCCAGACCCCTGGCATGATCCGCAAGCCCGGCATTGACGGCAACACGGCCGGAGCGGAAAAGATTTGGCTTGGACACGTCGAGTGTACCCCCAACACTATGGGGCCGCCCCACAACCACGGCGAGGCGGAAACCGCCGCCTATGTGCTGAAGGGACACATCCGCGTGTATTACGGAGAAGGCTACAAGGAGTACGTTGAAGCCGGCCCCGGCGACTTCATCTTCGTCCCGGCTCACTTCGACCACATCGAAGGCAACCCCTATGACGAACCAGCCGAAGCCGTGCTGTCCCGAGGCCCAGACAACATAGTTATCAACCTGGACGAGTAGCCTCTCCCGGGATTTTCCATTTCCGTCTTTCATTTTCCGGCTGTTGGCAAAATCCCCAGGGGCGCACACCGGTGCGCCCCTGCCGCGTTTACGGCGTCGCAACCGGGCCTGTTCGGCAGCCATTGCGGGCGCTGCCGCGTTATACTGGGGTTTCCCGTGGGGTGCCCACCAGCCGATGCAGTTCTATGGCGCTGCCGCGTTATACTGGGCGTTTCCCTCGGCCCCGCTTATTCCGGAAGGACTCGCGCTCTTGTTCACATCTGAAGCGAAACGGATACGGCAACTGCCGCGGAAGGTTTTCTACGGTTGGTGGAACGTGGCGATTTCCGCCACCGCCGACGCTTTGAAGCACGGCACCTTCAACCGGGGGTTCACCTTCTACGTTAATCCATTGAGCCAGCATCTGGGCGTGGGTGTAGGCGCCGTGTCTCTGGCCGAGACGCTGGGGCGGATGGAGGGCGGCCTTCAGGGGCCGCTGATGGGCTGGCTCAACGACCGGTTTGGCCCGCGCTTCATCATGGCGCTGGGCGGCGCTGCATCGGGGCTGGGCTTCATAATGCTGTCCCTCACCGGGAACTACGTCTTCTACTTGTTTGTTTTTGTGGGTCTTCTTTCGCTGGGTTTCCGGGCAGGCTACAACAATGCCCTGATGCCGGCGATCAACCGCTGGTTCCGCCGTCGCCGGGGGCTGGCCATGGCCGTCGCCGGGGTGGGCAGCCCGATTGGAGGCGTTCTCCTGGCGCCGCTGATAGGTTATTGGCTGCTGCCGGAGCTTGGCTGGCAGAGAACGGCCTTCGTCTCCGGGGCGGTAATCCTGGCCGTAGTTCTGCCGCTGTCGCTGCTTGTGAGCCGCTCCCCGGAAGACAAAGGACTGCTTCCCGATGGCGACAAGGCACCCTCCGGCCCTCCTCGCGGGCCGTCAGCCAGTTCCCCCCGAGCTCGTTCCATAACCTTCTCAAGCGTGTCTCTTGGAGACCCGGACTTCACGGTCGGAGAGGCTATGCGAACGCCGACCTACTGGCTGCTGGTGCTGGCGGTGGGACTGCGAAACACTGTACACTCCGGCACCCAGTGGCTCCTCTCGCCCATCATCGTCTGGTTTCTGATGAGCGGAGGCAGAGCGGAAGACGACAGTGTGCGCATCTCCGCGCTGCTGGTGGGGCTGATGTCCCTGAGTTCTATAGTGCTTAACCCCATAGTTGGCTGGCTGGGAGACAACTGGTCGAAGCAGCGGCTCAGCTCGCTGGCGATGATTGGAGGCGCAATATCAGTGGCGGCGCTGCTCAACCACAGTGGCGCTTTGTGGCAGGCCTGTCTGTTCGTGATTTTGCTGGCGGTATCGGAAACAGCCAACCCTTTGGCCTGGGCCATCATGGGCGACTTTTTCGGGCGCCGCAACTACGCGACGCTGCGAGGCTGGCAGCATCTGCCCGACCAGTTGATGTCCATGAGCACGCCGTTCTGGATGGGGTTTATTTTCGACAGAACCGGCAGCTACTACTGGGCTCTGGTTCCGTTGGTGGCGATATACGTGCTGGCGGCGGTGAGCTACTGGCTTATCCCGCGGCCCAAGCCCCCTGCGCGGGTGCTCGCAGCACAGGGAGCGTAGGCTGCCGGGCCTGACGTATCCGGGCAGGAATGTACGCGATGCGCCCCCTGATTCGCCTGCCTTTGCGCTTGCTCGCCCGGCGCTACGCCGCCGCTTTAGCCAGACCTTCGGCTGCGCCCTCCAGCACCCAGTCTTCAACGCAGTAGGAGATGCGGAAGTAACCGGGCGTGCCGAATCCTCGTCCCGGCACCACCAGCACGTTCCAGCGCAGCAGTTCGCGCGTGAACGCTACGTCGTCTTCGACGGGCGACTTGGGGTACAGGTAGAAAGCCCCCTCCGGCTTTACAGTGTCGTAACCCATCTCGCTCAACGCAGTGTGCATGAAATCTCGCTTGCGCTGGTAGTAGCCGGGGTCGATGCCGACGCCCTGAAGGTTCCGCACGGCGCGCTGCATCAGCGCCGGGGCGTTGACGAATCCAAGAGTGCGGTTGCAGAAGCTGAACCCGCCGGCCAGCTCCTCTTTGCCGGCATGGTTCGGGTTGATGGCGATGAAGCCGATACGCTCTCCGGGCAGGGCCAGGTCTTTGGCATGGGAAGTGACGATTATCGAATTGTCGTAGGCGGGGAGGATTTGAGGGAACTCCATGCCGTCGAAGATGATGCGTTTGTACGGCTCGTCGCTGATCAGGAAGATCTCGGCGCTATGCTCTGCCTGCTTGCGGTTCAGCAAGGCCGACAGTCCGGAAACCTCCCTGGCGGAGTACACCACACCCGAGGGGTTGTTGGGCGAGTTGACGATAACGGCGCGGGTGCGAGGCGTGATTGCCCGCTCGATGGCCGGCAGGTCGAGGCGGAAACTGCCGGTCGTGTTGACTGCAACCGCAACGCCATCGTGGTTGTCGATGTAGTACAGGTACTCGAAGAAATAGGGAGCGAGGATGATAACCTCGTCGCCAGGGTTGAGAATGGTTTTCAGGACTACATTTGCCGCTGCCGCCGCGCCGCAGGTCATGGTAATCTCGTTGCCGGAGAACGGCAGGCCGGTCTCTTCGGCCAGTGTATCCGCCACGGCCTGCCGCGTTTCCATGTAGCCTGGGTTGGGCATGTAGCGGTGCATCCCGGCCTCCGGCGAGCCGGCCAGCCGCCTCAGCTCGTTCTTGAATTCCGTCGGCGGCTCGATTACCGGGTTGCCCAGGGAGAGGTCGAAGACGCTGTCGGCCCCAATCTGCGCCTTCAGGGCCATTCCCTCTTCGAAGACCCGGCGAATCCACCCCCCCTCTGCCATGAACTGCCGGATCTTCTCTGACACCGCCATGCGATGGCCTCCGGTGATATAAGTCTGGTGATATAAGTCTGCGGGCGAGTGTAGCAACGGCCCTGGCAGGGTGTCAAAGCGGCCTGCGCCCGCCGGTTGGCGCTGTCAGTCCGGGACCGAGGCCAACTCTGTCATTCGCGTACCCATCGCCCGGCCAAAGCGGCAGACCAGGCGGTAGCGCACTTCTCCCATATCCAGTGTCTCATCCAGTTCCGCGGTCATCGAAGTTACCGGGCGGTCGCTGATGCCGCAGGGGATGATGCGGCGGAAGTAAGACAGGTCGGTGTTGACGTTGATGGCAAATCCATGAAAGGCGACACCCCGGCTTATCTTGACTCCTATGGCGGCTATTTTCCCGCCCTCTGCCCAGACCCCGGTCAGCCCCTGTTCAGTGCGGGCCGGGATGCCGAAGTCGGTCATCGTGTCCACGATGACCTGCTCCAGCCTGCGGACGTATTCCAACGGGCCCATGCCCCAATTCCGGAGGTTGATTACCGGGTAGCCGATCAACTGCCCCGGCCCGTGATACGTCACCTGCCCGCCCCGGTCGGTTTCGTAGACGGGGACCCTGGCGGCCGCCCCCTCTTCCAGGGGGGAAGGCAGATGCTCGTCGCGACTCAGGCGGCCATGGGTGTAGGTGTGGGGGTGCTCCAGCAGCAGCAGCGTGTTGGGTGATTCGCCGTCGTGTATCTGGCTGACCAGCCGCCCCTGGAGGGCTCGGGCGCGCTGATACTCTACCTGCCCCAGCCAGGCGTATCGGCAGACTCCCCGTTGCTGCATCTGCTCCGGCGGTAGGGGCCTAGTAAATTGAGGAGCAGGGACCGTAAGACTCGAGTCGCTCTTTGACTGCTTCCAGGAATCCGCTGGCCTCGGCGCCATCGTTGATGCGGTGGTCGAAGGCCAGGCAGATGTTCATCATCGAGCGGATGGCGATGGCGTCGTCGCGCACCACCGGACGCTTCTCGATGGTCTCGGTGGTCATAATGCCAGCCTGCGGGTAGTTTATGATGGGGCCGGAGATAACCGAGCCCCCCAGAGCGCCGGTGTTGTTCAGGGTGAACGTGCCGCCCTGCACGTCTTCGATGGTCAGGCGGTTTGTGCGGGCCCGCTCGACAACGTCCTGAACGGCGTGGGCCAGCCCTGATATGGTCAGCCGGTCGGCGTTGTGGATTACCGGCACTATGAGACCGTTGGGAGCGGCCACGGCCAGGCCCAGGTTAATGCGCCGCTTCAGGATTATCGAGTCGCTGCTCCAGGAGGCGTTCATCGTCGGCGTCTTGCGCAGAGCCTCTACTATGGCGCGAATCACGAAAGGCATATAGGTGAGGGCTACGCCCTCCTGCCGCTCGAAGCCCTCCCGGACCCTTTGCCGCAGGGCGACCAGTCCGGTGACGTCAACCTCCTTGACGCTCCATGCATGGGGAATCTCTGTCACGCTGCGCATCATGGCTTCGGCAATCATCCGCCGTACCGGGGTGATTGCCATGCGCTCCTCGTCCGGCTCCGAAGGGGCCGTCTCGGCGGCCGCCGGAGCATAGGGGACGGGCGCGGCCGGAGCGGGGGAGGGCTGCGGTTCGGCCAGAAAGCGCAGCACGTCGCCGCGAGTGATGCGGCCGCCCATTCCGGTGCCTTTAATCCGGGTCAGGTCTACCGAGTTCTCGCGGGCCAGCCTTCGCACGGCGGGCGAGAGGCGCTGATCGTCTTCTCGCCCGCCAAGCGGGTCTGGCGCAGGCGCGGCGGATGCCGGGGGCGCGGGGGGCGCTGCCGGAGCGGGCTGGGCGCCAATGCCCACCATCGGCTCTGCTGCCTCCACGGCCGCACCACCCGTTGGCCCAACTGGGGTGACGTCTCGCATCAAGTAGCCGGTTGTCCCCGCCGGCGCTGCGGGTACCGATGCCGGCGGAGACGGCGCTTCCGCAGACGGTTCTTCGCCTGGTTCCCCAACTTCGGCGATAGGAGCTCCCATGGGGAGCGTTTCACCTTCGGATGCCAGAACGCGCAACAGTTTTCCTTCTACCGGAGAGGGAACTTCCATGGTGACTTTATCCGTAACGATTTCCACCAGGGGTTCATACCGCCTTACGGAATCGCCCGGCTGTTTCAGCCATTTGCCGATGGTGCCTTCAACCACCGATTCGCCGACATGGGGGAGTTCAATCTTTACAGCCAATTGTGCACCACTTGCCTGAATGGATTCCCCCGCCCGCGGGGCGAGGGTCAAAACCTGATGGGTTCAGTATGCCGCCAGCCGTCGCAACGCTGCGGTTATCTTGCCGGTATCGGGGATGTAGGCATCTTCCAGCGTCTGGGCGAAGGGCATGGTGGGCACGTCTGGGCCGCAGACCCGCACGATGGGCCCGTCCAGGTATTCGAAGGCTTCATCCGCCGCCAGCGCCGCGATTTCCGCTCCGATCCCTCCGGTAACGTTGTCTTCGTGGGCCACGAGCAGTTTGCCTGTTTTGCGCACCGAGTTCAGCACCGTATCCTTGTCCAGCGGCGACAGAGTGCGCAGGTCCACTACCTCGGCGTCTATGCCTTCCGCGGCCACTTCCTGCGCCGCCTCCAGGCAGTAATGGAGGGTCAGGCCGTAGCTGACGATGGTCACGCTGCTGCCGGGGCGCTTTACGTCGGCATGGCCCAGCGGAAGGGTGTATTCGCCTTCGGGAACTTCGCCCCGCACCAGCCGGTAAGTCTTCTTGTGTTCAAGGAAGACCACGGGGCTATTGTCGCGGACGGCGCTTTTCAGCAGACCCTTGGCGTCGTAGGGAGTAGAGGGGGTGACCACCTTGAGGCCGGGCGTGTGGAAGAAGTGGGTCTCCACATTCTGCGAGTGAAACAGCCCGCCCCGGATGCCGCCCCCGTATGGAATGCGAACGGTCATCGGCGCCTGCACCATCCCGTTGGTGCCGTAGCAGGTGCGGGCCGCCTCACCGATAAGCTGGTTGACCGAGGGCCAGACAAAATCGGAGAACTGTATCTCAGGGATGGGGCGCTGGCCCCGGAAGGCCGCGCCGAGGGCGATGCCCACGATGGAGGCCTCTGCCAGCGGCGTATCAATGATCCGCTCTTCGCCGAACTCTTCCATCAGCCCCTGGGTCGCCAGGAACACCCCGCCCCGGGCGCCCACGTCCTCGCCCATGACGAACACGGCGGGGTCTCGCAGCATCTCCTCGCGGATGGCTTCCCGGACGGCTTCAATCACGCTCTTGACGGCCACAGGATATGCTCCTCCCAAAACTGCTTTACCGATTGTTCGAAGGGGCGCGCAGCCGTGCGCTCCCCGTGCGAATCGCTGGCCGGTCTGTTAGCCGGGATACACCATGTGATGCAGGGTGGAAACGGGGGGTGGGCTGGCGTTGTCGGCGGCATCCGTGGCCGCATCCACAACGGCCAGGGCGGTTTCCGCCGCATCATCCATCTGCTCCTGGGTCATAATCCCGTTCTCCAGCAGCAGGCTGCCCAGGGAGATCAATGGGTCGCGCAGACGCGCCTGAGCTACCTCATCCGGAGGGCGGTAGCGACGGTCGTCGTCGTCGGTTGTGTGCGACATGAAGCGCTCCACCTTCATCTCCAGCAGCGCCGGCCCCTGGCTCCGGGCGCTGCGGATGGCCTCCCGGGTGGCCTCGTAGCAGCCGATGAAGTCCATTCCGTCGATGGTGAAGCCGGGGAAGCCGTACCCCGCAGCCCGGCTGGAGATTTCTTCAATGCCCATCTGCTTTCGCTGAGGCACCGAAATCGCGTACCGGTTGTTCTCGCAGATGAACACCACAGCCAGCTTGTGGACGCCGGCAAAATTCATGGCCTCGTGGGTCTCGCCCTGGCTTGAAGCTCCGTCGCCGAAGTAGACCAGCGTTACCGTGGCTTCGCCGCGCATCTTGCAGGCCATGGCATAGCCAACGGACTGGGTCAGGCCGGCGGCCACCACGTTGGAAATCTGTATGATATTGTTGGGCAAGTCGGCTCCCTGCAGCGGGAACTGGCGCCCGTTGCTGTATGGGTCGCCGGCTTTGCCCATGAAGGAGCGCATCACCTGTTCGGCGGTCAGCCCGGCGGCGAACTTGAGGGCCAGGTCCCGGTAATAGGGAAACAGGAAGCAGTCGCCGTCTTTTTCCACGGCCAGCAGGCTGCCCAGTTGCGCTGCTTCGTGGCCCTGGCTGGAGGCGGCGATGGGCACCTTGCCCTGGCGGTTCAGAGCCCAGATGCGCTCGTCTATAGTCCGGCACAGCACCATGCGGCGGTAAAAGTCCGCCAGGTCGTCTTCCGAGAGGCTCCCTGGCAGCGAGCCTGAAATCTCTGCTAAGGAGCCGTCGCCATTGTTTCGGGCTGCGGCTCCGGGACGAGGCTTTCTAGGTGGCATTATTTCTCCCGTCTCCAGGCTTTACGGTTTCTGGCAACCATCGAGCCTGGAGTAGTCGAGGGCGGAAGTTAAACGGGAATTTCGCAGGCAGGGCCAAAGCCGGGCCCCAGTCGCAACGCGCTCAATTATAGCCAACCGAAACCAGCCCCGCAAATGCCGGCCTGCTCTGTCGGGGGCGCCTCTCGCCTGGAATGCGGACGCCGGCAGGCGAATAATCCGGCATTGCCCCGCCCAGCGGCCAGAGAAGAATCCATCTATTCGCGAGCGAAATTCGTCGCCAGATACGGGATTTTACAGTTCTAAAGAATCGGCCGAATCATGGCGAGGAATTAGACGGATTTCCATGGGATAATCCCGTTGACAGCCCGCATGGAGTGTTGCTAACTTTGCCCTGCCGTCTCTGAAAACATAGACAAGGCCCCCGGAACACGGAACACAGACCACAGACCCGGAACGGCAGATATGCAGGCTGGAGGCCACAACCGGGAAGCCCTGTCCAGGTAATCGGGCGCCCGGTGAACCCCGGATTGGCCAGGCTTCGGAGCAGCCGGGCCCATGGCAAATGGGCCTCTGGCGCTGGCGGTCAACTTTCCATTTTTCTCTGGCGATAATTCGCCCAGCGGTATTGTCTTGCCTTTTTTCGGGCGGTCTTTTTTCAGGCGGGTTGCACAGCGTATCAAGCGTAAAATCAGGAGCGAAATCGGGCAATGAGAAATGCATCGGCCAGGGAGGTCTGGAGGGCGGTGCTTGGGGAACTGCAAATTCAACTTCCGCGCTCTGCCTTCGACACCTGGCTGAAACCCACTGAGGGGGTAGGCCAAACGCAGAACAGCGAGGGAGGGCGGATATTCGTCGTGGAGGCGCCGACCCCGTTCGCTGTGGAGTGGCTGGAACGGCGGATGTTTCACGCTCTGCAAAGCACCCTGGAGAAGGTGGCGGGTTATCCTGCCGAGTTACAGTTGCAGGTCCGTTCCGAGGGTATATCTTCCGCTGCCGAGCGGGCCCAGGCCCCTCCCGGCATAACGCCGGAGGCGAATCAGCCTCTGTTCGAATTCCGCTCGCTCAATCCCCGGTATACCTTCGAGTCCTTTGTCGTCGGCCCTTCCAATCGTTTGGCCTTCAGCGCGGCTCAGGCCATTGCCGAGGCTCCCGGCGTGGCCTACAACCCCCTGTTCCTGTATTCCGGAGCCGGGTTGGGCAAGACCCACCTGCTCCAGGCCATTGGCCGCACCTGCGCCCTGCGTGGTCTGTCGGTGCTCTACGTGACCTCGGAGCAGTTCACCAACGAGTTCATCACCGCCATCCGCAAACGCACCACCGATGACTTCCGCAAGCGCTATCGCTCGGTCCAGATGCTGCTGGTCGACGACGTGCAGTTTCTGAGCGGCAAAGAACAGACTCACGAAGGCTTCTTCCACACTTTCAACGACCTGCACAATCTGGGCAATCAGGTAGTCGTCTCTTCCGACCGTCCGCCGCGCGCCCTGCCGCTGATGGAGGAGCGCTTGCGCTCCCGCTTCGAGTGGGGACTGATCGCCGACATCCAGCCGCCCGATCTGGAAACCCGTATGGCGATTCTCGCCAGCAAGGCGGACGAGATGCATGTTGGTCTCGATGAGGCGGTCATTGAGCTGATTGCCAAGCGCGTGCAGCGCAACGTGCGGGAGCTGGAAGGCAGCTTGAATCGCATGGTGGCCTACGCCCAGCTTATGAACATGGACATCACTCTGGACACGTCCGAGCGCATTCTGAACGACGTCACGCCGGAGCAGACCCGAGCGGCCATGGACCCGCAGCGCATTCTGACCGAAGTAGCCGCATACTTCGGGCTGGAGGTGGATGACCTGATCGCCCGGACCCGCAAGCGAAAGGTGTCGGTGCCCCGGCAAGTGGCAATGTACCTGCTGATCCACGAGATCGGGCTGCCCCCAACCCAGGTGGGGCGACTTCTGGGCGGGCGGGACCACTCGACCGTTATCCACGGCGCGGGCAAGATTAACGGCGAGATGAATGAAGACAGCGAGCTGCGCCACGACGTGCAGGCAATCAAGGAGTCCATCTTCGCTTAGTGTCGATAGCCGGCCCGGAGCTTCTTTCCGGGTACGGTCCCCTTGCAGATGTTGGCGCCTTTCCGCTCCGCCTGCGCCCGCTTTGGCGATTGTGTAAAATGACCCGGTGAAGACTCACGTAATTGTCAAAACGCACGAGCTGGCGCTGAAAGGCAGGAATCGCCCGTGGTTCATGCGCAGGCTCGCCGAGAATCTGCGCATGGCGACCGAGAGCGCGGGCGTTTTCCGCGTGTGGCGGGGTCAGATGATGGTCGGCCTGTCCCTCGACAATCAGGCCAACTGGGATGAGGTCAAGGAAAGGGTGCGAGACTGTTTCGGGGTGGCCAAGTTTTTCCTGGCATACGAGTATCCGCAGAACCTTGAGCTGATCCGGGAAGCCCTGCCCGGAATGCTGGAAGGCCGCGAGTTTAAGTCGTTCCGCATCAGAACCAACCGGGCCGACAAGCGTTTCCCCCTGACTTCGCCGGAGGTGAACCGAAACCTGGGAAGGTTCGTCGAGGAGTTGACCTGTGCCCGGGTCGACCTTGACAGCCCCGATCTCACCATATACCTGGACATCCAAACCCGGGGAATACTGCTCTATTTCGATGAAACGCCGGCCCACGGCGGATTGCCCGTTGGAACCAGCGGAAAGGTGGCGGTGATGCTGTCCGGGGGCATAGATTCCCCTGTGGCCGCATGGCACATGATGAAGCGGGGCTGCCCTGCATCCTTCGTTCACTTCCACAGCTACCCTCTGGTTGACCGCTCCTCCATCGAAAAAGCCGCCGAATTGGCGCAGCGCCTGACCCGCCATCAGCGGCGCTCCGAGCTGTTCCTGGTTCCTTTGGCGGATATTCAGAAACGAATCATCGTCGAGACGCCGCCATCCTACCGGGTGCTCCTTTATCGCCGGTTCATGCTGCGCATCGCCGAGACGCTGGCCCGGCAGCATGGGGCCAGGGCTATCGTCACCGGCGAGAGCTGCGGCCAGGTGAGTTCGCAGACGCTGGATAACATAGCCGTAGTTGACCACATCGCAGGTATGCCGGTACTGCGGCCCCTCATCGGGCTGAACAAGGAAGAGATTGTCGGCATGGCAAGGAATATCGGCACCTTTCCCATATCGATCCAGCCCGACCAGGACTGCTGTTCCCTCTTCGTTCCCAAGAGGCCCGAGACCCGGGCGCGCCTGGCAACGATAGAAAAGCTGGAAGAGCGTCTTCCTGTTGGCGATATGGTTGCAGAAGCTCTGAACGGAGTGGCTCGGGAGCGGGTGGCGTCGCCCTATAACCCGGCGGCATAGCTCCCCGAGACCTCGCAGCTTTCCTGAGCCGGCTGATGGATCAAACGGATGAACGGCGGTTGCTGGGCGAGGTCTTGAAAGCCGTTTCCCGCTCCTTCTACCTTACTATCAGGGTTCTTCCTTATGATATGCGGCTGCCGGTGGCGACGGCATACCTGCTGGCACGCGCCGCCGACACCATCGCCGACTCCCGCGCCCTGCCGCCGTCGCAGCGCCTCGAGCGTCTGCTGGCCTTCCGCGCCCTGGTGCAGGGGCCGTGGAACCAGGAGGAGATCGCCTGCATCACGGCAGGCGCGGAAGGACGCTACGATGGCGTATCGCCGGGAGAAGCGGCTCTTCTGTCTGGCCTGGGCCCGGTGTTCGGGCTGCTGGAAACGCTTCCCCAGGAAGACCGCCGGCTGGTGCGCCAGGTGGTCGTTACCCTTACCCGGGGAATGGAGTTTGACCTGACCGCCTTCCCTGCCGAAGACTCGGGAAGCCTTGCTGCGCTGAAAGCCCCGGAAGAGCTGGACTGTTATACCTATCTGGTTGCGGGCTGCGTGGGCGGGTTCTGGACTTCCCTGGCTATGGCCCACGAGCCTTGCCTTGCGCACTGGGATTCCGGGAAGATGAACGCCCTGGGCATTCGCTTTGGCAAGGCGCTGCAATTGACCAACGCGCTCCGCGATGTTCCGCGGGACTTGCGAATCGGGCGTTGTTACCTGCCGGAGCAGGATCTGGCGCTCATCGGCCTTGCTCCCGGCAGCCTCCTCTACCCCGGGAATTCCCCCGTGGCCCG
Organism: Dehalococcoidia bacterium; assembly: GCA_965115955.1. Lineage (GTDB taxonomy): Bacteria > Chloroflexota > Dehalococcoidia > Lucifugimonadales > UBA3495 > VXOI01. The sequence continues at coordinate 1,918,738 of OZ220473.1, forward strand.
CGATGCCCTTAAGCTGTGGATTCGCGCCGCTCTGGAGCATTTTGGGGCGGCGGAAGCCTATCTGCTGGCCTTGCCGCGCCGCTGCCTGCGGCTGCGCCTGGCCGCCCTCTGGCCCGTCTTGCTGGGGCTGGCGACCCTGGAAAAGCTGGCCGGCAATGGCGCCTGGCTGGACCCGTCGCGGCCGTCCCGCGTCAGGCGGAAATGGGTCTACTGGATGATGGCCCGCTCTCTGGCGGCGGCGCCGTTCGATGTTCTGCTGCGGTTCTGGATTCGCCGGCTGCGCGGCAAGGTGGAAAGCGCTTTGGATAGAGACTGAAGCTCGGCAGGCGCACTTTCTTGACGAACCCGCGAATCCCTGTACTATTGAAGCGGTTCTGATATGGCGGCAGATTCTGCGGAGGGAATGATGGCGACATTCGTTCGTGTCTACACTGGCGATGACGGCAACTCGGTAGTGGAAGAGCGGGAATTCGAGATGCAGAGCTTTGCAGATACCGAGGGCGCGCACGGCCTGTCAACGGACGTGATCAACACCCCCGGAATAACCTTCCGGGTTTACGAGCCTGGCTACTTCCTAGATTTCCACACTGCCCCCCGCCGCCAGTACAGCATTACCCTTACCGGCGAGATAGAGGTCGGCACCCCTGGCGGCGACGTAAAGCGCTACGGGCCGGGAACCGTGCTTCTGGCCGAAGACCTGACCGGAAGCGGCCACTCCACCCGCGTTGTGGGCGCGGAGCCCAGGCTTGCCATAATCATCCCGCTGGCCGACTAGCCTTGCCGCTGCACACGCCGTAATTTTCGTGCGTGCGGGAATCCGCCGGGCTGTAGCGGGCGCGCAGGACGAAGATTCGCCTCGCCATCGCTATTGACTGTTCTTTGACCTGTGGGTAGTATATCTGCCAGCAGACTTAATCCCTTCAGCATAACCCCTGAAACAGGAGCTTGATAATCATGCGGATACTATACTGGCTCACCAGCTTGACCGTTAGTGGGAACTGCACGAAAGTAACTACCCCCCCCCCCCCCCGCAGATTCAGATCGAGAAAGGATCAATGAGAATTCTGCGAGACGGCAACTCTCGCTTGCACTGGTCTGCTCTTGCGTCCTTGCCCTGCTGACGCTGATTCTCGTCTTCCTGCCCCGGTCTCTACAGGCACAAGCTGCAACCCCAACTCCAACTTCCGCACCGCCTACCGTATACGCTGCCGCAGTCTATCTGTCGGCCAATGGAGAGATAAACAGAATTGCTTTTGTGCCGGCCGGCTACACTGTGACCAAATCTTCTGCGCATAATATAGAGATTCTCCTGCCGCCCGGCGAGACCCTCGGCCCAAACGGCCTCGATGTAACGTATGTAACGGTAGGCAGCGGCAACTTTGGTACAATACCGATAGGTATCCAAAACGTTTACGCTCCTATTCTTGGCCAACTATATGGCATCAATGTCAAAGCCAGGCCGCTGCTGGTGTCCGACTCGAACAGTGCGGTGATGCTGAATGGGGCAAGCTCGAAGCAGGTTTGTTACAACCTCCTGGCCGTAAGGCACCGAGGCATCACTTATCTGGAAACACGGGGCGGCAAAACGGCGGTTTCCCCTCACGCTTCGCTGTCTGATGCTGCCAATGGCGTCGAGGTGGTGAGTTCCGTTTCCGGCATCACCACTGGACGCAACGTCAGCCTGAGCCCCTGCGCTTCCGTTGGCGCTGGCGCCCACAAAGTCACCTGGCGATGGAGGGGGCCCAAGCCTGGCTCCCAAGACGCGAATGGCGAGACTTCCACCACAATTACTGTGTCTGGAGGCGCGCCAACAGCGACGCCCACGGCGACAGCGACGGCGACGCCAACACCCACTGCGACAGCGACAGCGACGCCAACACCCACTGCGACAGCGACAGCGACGCCCACAGTGACGGCGACAGCAACGGCGACGCCAACGCCCACGGCGACAGCAACGGTGACGCCAACGCCCACGGCGACGGCAACGGTGACGCCAACGCCCACGCCAACACCCACAGCGACATCATCATCGGCGTCCCCAACGGCGGCAACGATGCCACCGACGAGCGCGCCTGCGCCTACGGGAACGCCCACTCCCAGGGCGACGAACGCGCCAGTTCGAGCATCTGGGCCAACGCCCACGCTGCTGGCATCCAGCACGCGGGTTCCCACGCCGACTCCGCTTCCCACAGCCATGCCGACGCCCGCTCCTACGCCGTCGAGCCGTCCGTCCGCAGTGTTCAGCGGACTGGGAGAGCGTCTGACGAGCGTCTGGTATCTGGACGCGGCAACCCAAACGTGGCGTTTCTACGACCCTGGCCTCAGAGACGAAGGGCTGAACACGCTGACCGGGGTTTTCGCTGATCAGATAGTGGTCATCATAATCAGCGACGGCGCTCCCGTTGAGTTCAGAGGCATCACGCTGTACCCTGGCATTAACCCGGTGGTACCCCTCGGCTAGAGCCAACCGGGATGCCGGGACGCAGAGGGCGGAGGCGACAAAGCCTAGTTCTGGAGGTCTGCGATGATTCTTCGGAGCTGACGCTCGTCGTCTGCGCTGGTTACGTCCATGCCGAAGACCACTTCGTCCAGCAGGCCGCCGTAGCGCTCTTTCACAGCGGGGGCTACCTGGTCGTACTCTTCGGCCACGGCGAACCTGTCGAAGATGTCGTCGGAAATGAGGTTGGTCATTTCGTCCCATTGGCCCTTGAGCGACATTTCATGCAGCCGCGCTCCCACGTCCTCAAATCCGTGGGTTTCCAGCACTGTGGAATATGTGCGGGTGGAAGAATAGAAGGCTATCTGCCGCCGAACGGCATTCTTGCGCTCTTCCATGGCGGCCTGGTTGGGGCCGGTGACGATGAAACCTGAGCCGGTGAGGTTTACGGATTTCAGGTCGCGCCCGGCCCGGTCGGCTCCATCGACGATGTGGGGTATTATGCGCTGCTTCAGAAACTCGGGCGACATGAGCGGATGCAGCGACACTCCGTCGCAGACCTCTCCGCCAACCCGGCAGTTGTAAGCGTTGACAGCGCTGATGAACACCGGGGGGCGCGGCTGGTCCGACGGCCCGGGGCTGAAGAAGGGAGTCATCAGCGAGAAGTTGTAGTGTTCGCCGTGAAAGGACAGCCGGGCGCCGTTCTGCCAGGCGTCCCAGATGGCGTGAAGCGACTGCACATATTCGCGAATGCGTGGGCCGGGGGCTGTCCATTGCGCGGAGAAACGGCGCTCGATGTGTCCCTTCACCTGAGTTCCCAGGCCCAGCCTGAATCTGCCGCCGGATAGGTTCTGCAAATCCATGGCGGCGTAGGCGAACACCATGGGCGAGCGAGGGAAGGCTATGGCGACCCGCGGCTCCAGAGTAACCCGCGAGGTAGCGGTTGCCGCCAGCGCCAGCGGCAGCAGAGGGTCGTGTGCGGCCTCCTCGGTGCACAGACCGTCGTAACCGATGCCCTCTGCCCACCTGGCTTCCTCTGTAACGCCCTTGATGTTGCCGGTATTCAGATGGTAGAGAACCCTGAATCCCATGTTTCCTCCGCATTGGCGGCTGTTCCTGAAGTGGTTGTTCCGGCGGCTAATGAGTCTGGCCGGGCTTTACAGCCGCGCCCGCTGCCGGACAGAAGGCCGGCGATGGTTACCGGGCCGTGAAGCCTCCGTCAACTACCAACTCCGCGCCGGTGATGTAAGACGCTTCGTCGGAGGCGAGGAAAAGCACGGCGTTGGCTACTTCCATGGTGCGGCCTTCGCGCTGCATAGGCACGTCGTTGATCAGCCTTTCGCGGCGGGCGTCGCCCCGTTGGAAGGAGGTCAGCATAGGGGGCATCATGCCTGGATGCACCGAGTTGATCCGGATGCCGTCGCTGGCGTGCTGCACCGCCGTGGCCTTGGTGAGCAGTCGCACTGCCCCCTTGGATGCGTTATACCCGGGATGTACCGATTCCTGCCCCACGATGCCTGAGATGGACGAAATGTTGACGATGGCTCCCCCTCCGGTCTTCTGCATCTCGGCTACCGCGTGCTTGGTGCCCAGGAACACGCCGCGGGCGTTAACGTCGAGCAGCCGGTCCCATGCGTCGGTGCTTTGGAAATCCGTCTCTCCGCTGCCGCTGATGCCGGCATTGTTGACCAGCACGTCCAGCTTGCCGAAGCGATCCGTAACCTGCCTCATGGCGGCAGCCCACGAGTCTTCGTCGGACACGTTCAGGTTGACGAACATGGCCTCGCCGCCGGCTTCGGCGATTTCAGCCTCGACTCGCTTGCCGTCTTCCTCGCGGATGTCGGCGATGGCTACCCGGGCGCCTTCGCTGGCGAACAGTCTGCACTCATCGGCGCCCATTCCATTGGCGCCGCCGGTCACCATGGCAACCTTTCCTTCCAGTCTCATAATTGCTTCATTCCTCCGCAGGGATTTCCGGCGCGTAGTGAGGCAGTATGTCCCGCGATGCCTGCTCATGCCGCTCCTGCTCGTGCTAGGATACCGCAATTGGCCGTTCTTCGCAGTATGCCGCGCTGGCAGGGTATAATGCTCCATAGAAAATTCAGAAGCGCCTGATGCACTCGAGGCGGTTACAACGGGTGGTTACAACGTCGAGGGTGTATCACCACACGGGTGCACACGTGCCCAGTTACAACGGGCGGTTACAAACGGACGATTACAACGGAGGGCGGAATGCGGCTGGAAGGAAAAGTGGCAATCATCAGCGGCGGCGCACGCGGACAAGGAGCGGCCGAGGCGCTGCTCTTCGCCCGGGAAGGCGCGGCGGTGGTCATCGGCGACATTCTCGACGAGGAGGGGATGAAGCTGGAGGCCCGGATCCGCGAGCTGGGCGGGCAAGCCGCCTATGTTCACCTGGACGTGACCGAACCGGAGCAGTGGGAGAACGCGGTGGCCCAGGCTGTTGACCGCTACGGACGGCTGGACATTCTGGTCAACAACGCTGGCATTGGCAGCACGGCCACGGGCGGCTTGGACGCTCCGAAGATCGAGGGAGCGTCTTCGGAGATCTGGGACCGCATCATGGATGTCAACAGCAAGGGCGTGTTTCTGGGCACTCGCGCTGCCATTCCGGCGATGCGGGCCGCCGGCGGAGGGTCGATAGTCAACATTTCCTCCATCGCCGGGATGGTCGGCCTCTCGCCGGGAACGGGCGCAGGCGCAGCCTATGCTGCGTCCAAGGGATCGGTGCGGCTGCTTACCAAGTCCACAGCCGTTCAGTACGGCGCCGAGGGCATCCGGTGCAACTCGGTGCATCCGGGCTACATTGACACCGCCATGACGGAGCAGGCGTTGTCGCAGCCCGGCGCGCGGGAGCAGCGGGCCGCAGAGACACCCATCCGGCGCATCGGCACGGTGGACGACATAGCCAACGGAGTCCTGTTCCTGGCATCCGACGAATCGTCCTTTATGACCGGCAGCGAACTAGTGCTGGACGGCGGCTGGACGGCGCAGTAGTCATGGGCGAATCTGCGCTCTGTGATAAACTGAACCGTCCAATTAAACTGATTGGGGCGGACACGGTCATCCCCCCAGCGCCTTGCCAATGTCAGGAGTTGCCCGGTGGATAACGCAAAGGTAACGGTGATTCTGTATCCCGATGAGGACGGCGGCTATACGGCGGTGATGCCCTACTTTTCCTGCCACCTGACCACCCAAGGCAACTGCATGACGGCGCAGGGCGAAACGCCCGACGATGCGCTGGCCGAGGCCCGCGCGCTGCTGGAAGGCTACCTGGCCCTAACCGGAGCAGAAGGGCGCTACCACCTGGAGCAGGCCAGGCTGGACGGCCTGGAAGTGCGAGAGCTGGAGGTGGACGCGGCGGGGTAGGAATATACCTAGTTTTCCTATCTCCCGTCGGATTAGCAGGGACTGGTGCCAGTTCCCACTACAGGCGAATGGCTGAAGTTACGAGGATCCCATAAAATGCCGGACGTGGACATCCGGCATTTTATGGGAATTTTGCGGATATTTATTCATTCAGGTGGCTTGTTACTGATCGAGCGAGAGCCTTGATGCCTTGGCCTGGGACTCTAATGAACTTACCATCCCAGTGCTTGGTAAATTGGTCGGCCACCGCGTGTCTCAAGGGTGTGCTACTCCGAATTACGATGATGTCCGCCCAGTCGCAGTGGGGGCGGCAGTAGCGATCGTCCTTATCTTTCGTGCCATCTACGAACCGCCATTCTATCGGTAAGTCTCGGGACTTTTCCTGAATCTCTTGAGCCTTTTTCTCAGTGCAGCCGATAACCAGGATCCTACTCAATCC
>OZ220473.1:1927500-2905594 GCA_965115955.1 Dehalococcoidia bacterium
GTGGTCAAAATCAACGCCATTACCGTTCCGGAAGGGAGCGGGCCGGAGCTGGAGGAGCGGTTCGCCCATCGCGCCGCCGCCGTGGAAAACGCGCCGGGCTTCGAAGGGTTTGAGCTGCTTCGCCCGGTGGAGGGCGAAACCCGCTACTTCGTCTACACTCGCTGGGAGTCGGAAGAGGCGTTTCAGAACTGGTTCAGCAGCCAGGCCTTTGCCCAGGGACACGTCCAGGCCAGCCGCGAGCGGAGCGGCTCGCCCGTAGGCGCCGCCGCCGACCTGCTGTCCTTCGAGGTGGTCACCAGCGCCGGGCCTAAGGGGGGGTGAGGGGCGGCGCGATGAGGGAACGGGCGAACTGCTTTACCGGGCCGAGCTGTTCCTCTCTCCAGCCGGAGACGGGGCTGTATATGCCCGTGCAGAGCCCGCGTGGGGCGGTTTATCCGCCGCCGCTTTTGCTGAACGCGCTAACGCCCGAGTTTACCGAATGACTTGAGGGTTGCCGTCGCTGTCCAGGTGAACCTCAAACCGCCGTTCGCCGTCATCGTCAGTCATGTACAACATAGGCGGGCCGTTGTTGGATTGGCCCATCCAGAGGACGTTATTGCCGATCCCGTCGCTCATATACAGTGTTGGCCTACCGTCGCTGTCCAAGTTAACCTCAAACCGCCGTTCGCCGTCATCGTCGGTTATGAACACCATAGGCGAGCCATCATCAGCTTGTCCCATCCATAGGCTGTTATTGCCGATCCCGTCGTGCATAAACAGCTCCGGCGTACCTTCTTTGTCCACAACCAAATTTAGCTTGCGTCTGTTCTGGTCCCATACAGACAGACGGGAATTTTTGTCAGGATCCATGCCCAAATCCAGCCTGTGTTTGCCGTTTTCGTCAAGTATATCCAAGTAGACTGCACCGTCGTCTTGTACGTATGCAGATAGCCTGGCTGTACCGTTCTGGTCGAATACAGTCAAACCCGTACTCAGTTCCGCTCGCACCCTGCCGTTATCGTCCACCACCTGGAACGACCTGGCCTGTATCACGTCCGGCACGGGGTTGAGGGCTGCGTGTCCCCTTTGCCCGCCGTATCCCCGGCTGCGGTCGTACTCGGCCCGGCGGGTCGGGTTGCTTAATACCTCATAAGCGCGGTTTATATCGGTCATTCGCGCCGAGGCGTCGGGATACGGGTTCCGGTCGGGGTGGTAGAGCTGGGCCAGGCGATGATAGGCGGCCTGTATGACCTCCAGGTGGGCCGATGGGTGAACTTGCAGGATTTCGTAGAAGTCTTCGGCTTCCGGCATCGGCTGCTGTCTCCCGGCGCAGGGTGGGTCTTAACGGCAACGCGGCTGACGGCGCCAAGCATATCACATCGGCGCGATGCCGACGCACGGCATTCCGGCTGATGACGATGCGCGTTTTGCGCTATAATCCGCCATGTGCAACAAATTTCGATAGGAAACGCAGTGGCAGTGATGGACGGACCAACAGCAACCCTCATCGCATCCGCCCTGGCTACCGCAGTCGCCATCCTCGGGTTCGTCGGCGTGGTCTACTACAAGCTGGGCAAGCTGGAAGGGAAGATAGAAGGACTGGAAGGGAAGGTAGAGGCGCTGGAAAGGAGGATGGATGCGCTGGAAGGTAAGATGGAAGCGCTGGAGGAGAGGCTGACGGGTAAGCTTGAAGCGCTGGAGGAAAGACTGGAGAGGAGGATGGAACAGGGTCTGGCAGCTAACAGGGAGTTGATATTGTCGGAAAGCAGGCGGCTGTCGGAGAGAATGGACGTAGATTACGCCCGGCTGTCGGATAAGATGGACGCTCAGCACGCAGAGACTATGTCGGCGATACAGCGGCTGGCTGACCTCTTTATTGGACACTCTCACGAACCCGACGGAACCGTCATCTTTCGCGTCCCGCCCAGGGGCGGCTCCGATTAAGCCAGCTCAACTGAGGCGGCGAGAAGCCGCGCCTGTGCGCCTTGATGCGCAGGCTTATATCTGAATCGCGATGCAGACGAGAGTTAGAGACATCGGGGAGTTCGGGGTCATCGAACGGCTCAACAGCATGGTCGTCGAGCGCAGTGATGTGAATGAGGCCGTGCGGGCGTTTCCGCTGCTGGTCGATACCGGCGATGACGCCGCAGCCTGGCGGACGGGCGCCGGGAAGGAACTGTTCACTACCGATACGGTGGTCGAGGGCATCCACTTCACGCGGGATACCACTCCCTGGCGCGATCTTGGCTGGAAGGCCATCGCCGCCAACATCAGCGACATCGCCTCCATGGGCGGCTTGCCGTCTTACGCCCTGATAACCCTGGGCCTGCCGCCCGAAACCGCCGTGACCGACATCGAGGAAATCTATCGCGGGATGCTGGAAATCGGAGCCGAGTACGGGATGGCTATCGTGGGCGGCGACATAGTGGGATCGCCGGCGCTGTTTGTTTCCACCGCTCTTGTTGGCGTAACGCTGCGCCAGCCGCTGCTGCGCTCCACCGCCCGCCCGGGCGACGCAGTCGCGGTCAGCGGCTACGTTGGCAGCTCGGGAGGCGGACTGAGGCTGATGCTGAACCCCGGGCTTGCCGGGCATCCCGGCGCCGACAGCGAGGCCGCCGAATTCCTGCTCCATGCCCATCGCCGCCCTGTTCCGGCAGTCCGGCAGGGGCAGATGCTGGCAGAAGCCTCCATCGCGACCGCAATGGACGTGAGCGACGGGCTGGCCGATGATTTGAGCAAGCTCTGCTTCGCGTCCGGCATGGCTGCCCGGATTCGCGCGTCGGCAGTGCCGGTGCATCCGTTGCTGCTGCGGCAGTTTCCCGACGATTGCCTGGCGCTGGCCCTGGGCGGCGGCGAGGACTATGTGCTGCTGTTTACCGGGCCTCCCGACATAGTGGAGTCGCTTGTACCTGGCTTGGGGGAGGGCAGCGCAGTCATCGGAACCATCGTTGAGGCAGGCGAATGCGGCGGGCCGGGTAATGTGAAGGTGTTGGATGACACAGGCAGGGAAATTCCCCCCGTATGGCAAGGCTGGGATCATCTGCTTACAGCATAAGGCATAAACAGCCTGGCCCGGATTCTTCAGCATCGAAAAACGGCAATGCAGGAAGCGATGAGTCATTCCCTGACATTGTGGTCCGCAAGCCCTGATCAAACCCGGCGGATGGGCCGGGCTGTGGGGGAGCGCGCCCGTCCGGGAGACGTATACCTGCTCAGCGGGCCGTTGGGGGCCGGAAAAACCTGCTTCACCCAGGGTCTCGCCGCCGGACTGGGAGTGGAAGGATACGTCCGAAGCCCCACTTTTGTGCTCATGACCCGCCACCACGGGCGCCTGACGCTGCATCATATAGATCTGTACCGCATAGGCAGCCCTGAGGAAGCTTGGGACCTTGGCCTGGACGAGCAGCTTTTCGACAGCGGAGTGTGCGTTATAGAGTGGGCCGAGAGGGCTGAAGAGCTGCTGCCGGAAGATGCCCTGTGGCTTGAATTCGCCTATGGGGATTCGGAGGACAGCCGCGAGATTGTCCTAGACACTGATTCATCCCGCTACAGTGACCTGCTCGCCGATCTGGATTCGCCGGGAGGCCCATCCTCCGGAGGAGCATCGTAGGCGGGGTATGCTTCTGGCGATAGATACATCTACGCGCAGCGCGGCGGTGGCCTTGGCGGATGAAGGCCGGATCGTCGCCGTTCGGGCCTGGCGCTCGGCAGGGAGCCACTCTGCCGAGTTGATGCCTGCTGTGGCTGATGCGCTTCGCAGCCGGAACATCAGTCAGGCGGATCTGGAGGCAGTCGCGGTCGCGCTGGGCCCTGGCGGGTTCAGCGCTCTTCGCACCGGCGTCAGTGCAGCCAAGGGCTTGGCTCTGGCGGCCCGTATACCTGTCATAGGCGTAGGCAGTCTCGACTTGGAAGCGTACCCGTTTCGCGACTCCGGCCGTCGCGTTTGCGCCCTGCTGGAAGCCGGCCGGGGAGAGGCAGCGTCCAGCCTCTCCGGACCAGACGGGATGCGGATCAGGGAAGATAGAATCACCGGCCCTGAGGAATTGCTCGACGAGCTTGAGCCGTTGGCGGGCGAGGGCGTGCTGTTCTGCGGCGAGGGACTGCCCCCGTGGGCCGATGCAATCAGGGCGCGGTTGAGCAACTGCTCTATCCTCTGCCATGCGCCGCCCTCCGCCCGCGCCGACTCGCTGGCGAGCCTGGCGGGCGCGCGCCTCGCGATAGGTGAAACGGACGATCTGGACAGCCTCCAGCCGAACTACCTTCGGATGCCGAACATAGGCATTCCGAAGCGACGCGACCGGAAGCCGCAAGGGTCTTCCCGCCGTTTGCCCCGAACCCGGCAGCGCGATTGATGCCCTCGATGCCCTCATCTCGCTGCCTCAGCTTCTTTGAGCGCCAGGCGTCAGACGCAGCGTCAGAATTGCCCGCGCCGGGCAACAGCTATGTCTGACGGCGCAGTGCTGTTGCTGGGCTGCGGCGCGGTTGGCCTTGCAGCGGCGCGCCTGCTGGGGCGGGATCGCGCTGTCAGGCGGGTGATCGCCGCCGACAGACTGGCCGGACGCGCCGCCGCAGCCAGAGAACTATGCGCCGGCAAAGGGAATTCCGTTCGCCTGGACGCAGCGGACGACATATCCCTGGCCAAAGTTTTGAGCGATGTTTCTCTTCTTATCAACACCGCGCCCCTGCCCCTGGGCGCTTTGCTGTCATTGATTCGCAGCGCCGTGGAGTCTGGGGTGTCCTACGTCGACTCCGGCAGTGATGCCGATGCGATACAGGCGGTGTTCGATTCTCAGTATCTGGAGACTGTGGCCGCCCGGCAGGCCGTTTCAGTAGCGCCGGGGCTGGGAACGTCGCCGGGCTTGGCCAATGCCCTCGCCAGTTATCTGGGCCAGCGGCTGGAGCGAGTTGACGAAGCCCGGTTCTATATGCTGGACGACCTGAGGCGCCGGGGTTTCGATGAGTGGCGCGAGCGGTTGACTACGTTAGGCTCGCCCGCGCTGGTCTGGCGAGGGGGCGACTGGCGGCACGTTTCCCCAATGGCTGAACGAGAGGATGCCCTGTTTCCGGCGCCATGGGGCTGCGCGCCCTGTTTCACTGTTGGCATCGGCCCGGTTACGCTGCCTGCCAGCATCGTTTCCCTGACGCAGGTGTCGAGCCACTGGGGATTCGTGGACCCGGCAATGGCTGAAATCATGGGAAATCTGGTGAGCTATGGGTTCGCCGACGAACGCGCGATAGACACTCCGTCGGGCGCTGCCAGCCCTCTCGAATTCGCCGCGTCTTTCTTTTCCGGGTCACGCGAGACGTGGACGGTTCCGCGTTCCGCATCGCCGTTTGGCTTCGCATCTGCTCCAGGCCCTACAGTGCGGCAAGCGGTAGTCGACGGCATTCTGCAGGGAAAGGCGACCCGATTCCGGATGACATATCACTTTCCGGGAGAGAGCGATGCCGAGAACGCAGCGGCGACCCTGGCAGTCGGCGCTCGTATGCTGCTGACCCGCGAGCTGCCCGCTCCCGGTGTCCATGCCCCTGAGTCCCTGGACCCTGCCCCCTTTCTGTGGGACATGGAGCGGCGCGGAGTGGAAATTCAACTGACCAAGACTGTCAAGAGCCAAGACAGGCGCAGTGTGGCATCATGTATAGGGTAGCCCTTATGCTGGTAGGGCTGGCGGTTTGCCTTCTGCCGTCCTTTATCGCCATTTATCGCGACAGACGCCACAAGAACGCCATCTTCATAGCCAACCTGCTTTTTGGAGCTTTGCTGGCGGCATGGGTAGCTCTCCGTGTCTGGGGACTACTGGGTATCGGGCTTGCCGGCTGGGCCGCCGCAATGGCCTGGAGTCTCTGGCCTGAAAGATCAGCGAAATGATAAATCCGCGGAATTACTGAAAATATCGGAAATAACGATTCACGGTCACAGGAAGGAAGTAATGGAGCAGACACTGGTGCTGGTGAAACCCGACGGGGTGCAGCGCGGACTCACAGGGGAGATCATCGGGCGCCTGGAGCGCCGGGGGTTGAAGCTGGTAGGGATGAAGCTTATGCAGGTGGAAGATGCCCTTGCCCGTAGCCATTACGGCGAGCATGTTGACCGCCCATTTTTCCCCGGCTTGGTTGGGTTCATCACCTCATCTCCGGTGGTCGCCATGGCCTGGGAGGCAAACAATGCCGTGGAGATCGTCCGCAACACTATGGGGCCTACCAACCCGGCTAACGCCGCCCCCGGTACAATACGGGGCGACCTGGGTGTCGATATTGGACGCAACGTGATACACGGTTCCGACAGCCCCGAGTCGGCAGAAAGAGAGCTGTCTCTCTTCTTCCAGCCCGGGGAAATACTCGACTACGCCCGCAGCAGCGACCCGTGGATCGTGGAACCGTAGAAGATCAAATTCCGGTGAAGAACAATCTCTTTCCCCGGCTGCATTGGGGAAGGAGCCGGCAAAGGCCGTCCGGGGAATGGGGCATCAGGGAATCACAGGACTCGCACGACTTGGGGCGCCCGCCGCCAGAGCCGCTCCAGGTCGTAAAATTCCCGTTCTTCCGGCGAAAACAAGTGGACGATGACGTTGCTGAAATCCAGCAGAACCCATCCCGAGGCCGGGGTTCCTTCCCGCCTGTGTCGGGCCACCCCGGCATCCTTGAGAGCCTGGGTAAGATCCTGTTCCAGGGCCTCAATCTGGCGGGAGGACTCCGCCGACATTATCACGAAATAGTCGGCGAATGGCGCAAGCCCGCGCAAGTCGAGAAGCACGATGTCTTCGGCCAGCTTGTCCGAGGCAACATCAACAATGAACTGGGCCACTTCCAATGGTTCCAGCGTGGATTCCTCCCTGAACTTATTCGAAGACGCGCCTGGTCTGCCTGAAGCCGGATTCACTGGTAAACATGACACCGAAAGTATAGGACGGCTGCCGATGCCGGTCAATCGTGTAAACTGTAGTTAAGAACGCCGCTTAATTTTCTATCGGAGCCAGTGATGAACCGATTCCGTTTTTTGCTGCCTGGGCTGTCCATTTCCGCGGCGGTCCTTGCCGCGCTGCTGGTGATGGCGTGCGGCGCCGAACTGACGGCTGCGCCTCATCCGACGGCTACATTCGTGCCTGCGCCTTCGGCCACTCCCACGCCGGCGGCGACCTCCACTCCGACCCCTGCGCCCGAGAAGCATTTGCCCAGCGAGACCCTGATTCCGGAAGGCGCAGGCTTTGTGGTTGACGTTATGCCTTCCGCGGTTCTTGACTCGCAGGTGGTTATGCTGCTCATCGGGGCGTTGTCCGACGAAGGGGAGATGGAGGACGACCCCTTCGAAGCGCTCGAGCGGGAAACAGGCGTTTCCATGAGATCCATCGACAGCGTGGAGATGTTCTTTGACCTGGAAAGCGTTCTGGGAACAGGTGCGCCCCGGGAACTGACGATGGAGAATGCGCCAGCTCTGAAGATGGGCGCGGCCCTGCGCGGGGAAATTGACGAGGAGCGCTTCCACGCGAGTTTTCAGACGGCGAGTTTTCAGACGCCTTCTGAAAACCAGTCAGAATTGATATATGAGGTCGAATCCTATCGTGGGTATGATCTTTATGTAGACGCAAGCGCTGGACCGAACAGCATCTCCTTCGGGTTCCTGGATTCAGATACGCTGTTGCTGGGTACTTCGGACGGCGTGAAGACGATGATTGACGTTGCCGAAGGAGTGCATCCGCCTCTTTCCGATGACACTCGCGGGAAGCTGGATGCCCTGGGACGCCGCCACATGGGCGTCATTCTGGAGACGCCCCCGGAATCGCTGGATATGGCTTCGGAAGTCGACCCGATGTCAATGGGATTGCTGGGTATGCTGGACCCGACTGCGTTGTCTTCTCCCTTGACCGTGCTGCGGATTTTCACGTCGAACTCTGATATTGAAATCAGTGTGCGGCAGTTCTTCGAGGAAGAGGCCACAGCCGCAGCCGCCAAGGAATACGCCGAAGGCTCTACAGCCGTGATTGGGTTGATGTCCGGGTCTACGGGGCTTCAGGAAATCATCTCCGGTATGACGATCAGCCAGAGCGGGGACGAGGTTTCCTACAATCTCACCATCAGCGAAGCGCAGGCGCTGGAGATTGTCAGCCTTTTGTTTGCCCTTTCGGATACGACAGGTGAATCAGGCTCTGCGGAATCCCGGAGTTGATGGTGTATAGCGAGCAGAGGCCGTCAATATCGCTCGATGGCTTGGCCGGCTCCAGGAGCGTGCTTGATCCGGGGCTGGCGGGCCTGGTTCACTGCCGGGTGAGGCCTTGTGTCGGAAGATAATTGTGATATATTACACAAACTAGGGTCGGGGCCCAGTTGGGAAGCGATCGCCGTCCGGCTTATGCTCCCTGTCCGCTTCGGCACTGGCGCGAGCCGTGCACCTTTGCGCTCGATTTTTCCTTGCAGGGAATCGGTAAGGTATGGACCCTCTGAAAGAACTGGCCAGCAAGGGCCTTTATTCGCCGGAACAGGAGCATGACGCTTGCGGAGTCGGTGTAGTTGCCGACATAAAGGGCCGGAAGTCCCATGACATCATTGAAGAGGGGCTCCAGGTGCTCATTAACCTGGGCCATCGCGGAGCTGCCGGCAGCGACCCCGATACCGGAGACGGGGCCGGTATCCTCATCCAGATGCCTCACCAGCTCTTCCGCAGCGAGAGCCGGCGCCTGGGGTTCCAGCTTCCCCCTGAAGGACAGTACGGCGTTGGCATGGTTTTCCTGCCGCCCCAGCCTGAGGCTTTCGAAACGGCCCAGGCGTTAGTTTCCGGCATTATCGAAAAAGAGGGGCTGGAGGCGCTGGCCTGGCGGGATGTTCCCCTGGACCACGGCAAGCTGGGCCGAGATTCCCGGCGACGGTGCCCCCGCATCTGTCAGGTGTTTGTCGGCGCCGGGGGAAGCGGGCTGGATTCCGCACAGCTTGAGCGCAAGCTCTACGTTGTCCGCAAGGTCATCGAGCACTCTATGAAAGACTGCGGCCTTTCCGAAGAAGAGGCCGACTACTTTTACGTTTGCAGCCTGTCGTGCAATACCATCGTATACAAGGGCCTGCTTATGGCCCATCAGATTTCCGGCTTTTACCTGGACCTTCGGGAAGCGGATATGGTCAGCGCCTTTGCGCTGGTTCACTCCCGCTTCAGCACCAACACGCTGGGGCACTGGCGTCTGGCCCACCCCTACCGCTACCTGGCCCACAATGGTGAGATAAACACCCTTCGCGGCAACCTGAACTGGATGCGCGCCCGCGAGTCGATGTTTGAGTCGCCCCTCTTTGGCGGCGATATGGCCAATGTGCCGCCCATTATGACCCCCGGCGACAGCGACACGGCCAGCTTCGACAACGCCCTGGAACTGCTGCTGATGACCGGGCGCGAGCTGGGCCACGCCATGCTTATGATGATCCCGGAAGCGTGGGATCAGCATGAAACGATGCCCCAGGAGAGGAAAGACTTCTACGAATATCACTCAGCGCTGATGGAACCGTGGGATGGGCCGGCGATGATCGTCTCGTCGGACGGCCGCAACATCTGCGCGCTCCTGGATCGCAACGGTTTGCGCCCCTTCCGCTATCTGGTTACAACGGGCGACAAGCTCGTCATGGCCTCTGAGACGGGCGTGCTGGACGTTCCCCCCGGCGAGGTGAGGCTCAAGGGCCGCCTCCAGCCTGGGCGGATGTTCCTGGTCAGCATGGAGCAGGGCAGGATCATCGGCGACCAGGAATTGAAGGACAACCTCTCCAATCGCCAGCCCTACGGAAAGTGGCTTGAGGAAAACAGGGTCACTCTGGACAGCCTGCCGCAGGCCCGGGAAGAGACCGCCATTTCGCCCGATGAACTCGTGCGGATGCAGAGAGCGTTCGGCTACAGCGTTGAGGAACTGCGGATGCTCACCGCGCCCATGGCTGAGTCGGGCTACGAGGCGGTAGGGTCTATGGGTAACGACGCCCCCCTGGCGGTGCTTTCCGAGCAGAACCAATTGCTTTTCAACTATTTCAAGCAACTGTTCGCCCAGGTTACCAATCCGCCCCTGGACGCCATCAGAGAGGAGCTGGTCACTTCGCTGGAGGCCTTTGTGGGCAGCGAGCAGAACCTCTTCGAGGAAACGCCGCTGCACTGCCGCCAGCTCAGGCTGCGCTCTCCCATCATCGAAAACAGAGACATGGCGCGTATCAAGGCTCTGGATCGGCCCGGACTGCGCGCTGCGACCATATCTACCCTGTTCAATACCAGAACGGGTATGCAGGCCGCCCTGGACGAACTGTGCAGGCAGGCTTCCAGGGCAGTGGAAGACGGATATTCCATCATCGTTCTGTCGGATCGGGGAGTTGGGCCCGGGTGCGCTCCGATACCCAGCCTTCTGGCCATCGGCGCTGTCCACCATCACCTGATTCGGGAAGGCGCCCGAACCCGGGTGGGGCTGGCGGTTGAGACTGGAGAAGCCCGCGAAGTGCATCACTTCGCCCTGCTCATCGGCTATGGCGCTGGAGCGATCAACCCCTATCTTGCCCTGGAAACCGTACAGGGCATGAGCGAGACGGGGCAGCTAAACGGCCATGGCCCCGACTTTGCCCGCAAGAATTTCATAAAGGCCAACGAGAAGGGCGTGCTGAAAGTGATGTCCAAAATGGGCATCTCTACCGTGCAGAGCTACCGGGGCGCCCAGATCTTCGAGGCTGTGGGCCTGGAACAGGAGTTCATCGACAGGTACTTTAGCTGGACCCCTTCCCGCGTGGGGGGCATAGGGCTGGAAGCCATAGAGAGCGAGTCGCTGCACCGGCACAGCGCAGCCTACGAAGATGTTGAAGCCCCGGGCGGGCGGCCTCTCCCGATGGGCGGTTTCTACCAGTGGCGGCGGGACGGCGAGCATCACCAGTGGAACCCCGACACCATCGGTATTCTCCAGCATGCTTCCCGGACTAACGACCAGGGTGTGTACAGGAAGTTCGCCCGGCTGGTCAACGATCAGAGTCGCCGCACCGCCACTCTTCGCGGGCTTCTGGAATTCAAGGGCGACCGCACCCCGGTTCCCATAGAGGAAGTGGAGCCTGCGTCTGAGATAGTCAAGCGTTTCGCCACTGGCGCGGCGTCCCTGGGCTCCATCAGCAGGGAAGCCCATGAGACCATGGCCATCGCCATGAACCGCATCGGCGCCCGGAGCAACACCGGCGAAGGCGGAGAGGACTATCGCCGATACATACCCGACGGCAATGGCGACAACCGGAGCAGCGCCATCAAGCAGGTGGCGTCCGGACGGTTCGGCGTGACCGCCAATTACCTGATCAACTCCACCGACCTTCAGATCAAGATGGCCCAGGGATCCAAACCGGGTGAGGGGGGGCAGTTGCCCGGCCACAAGGTGGACGAATACATCGGATGGGTGCGGCGCACTACCCCAGGGGTAGAGCTGATTTCACCCCCGCCGCATCACGACATATATTCCATCGAAGACCTGGCGCAACTGATTCACGACTTGAAGAACATCAACCCGGAGGCCCGCGTTCACGTCAAGCTGGTCGCCGAAGTAGGCGTTGGCACAGTGGCCGCCGGCGTGGCCAAGGGGCACGGCGATGTGGTGCTGATTAGCGGACACGACGGCGGCACGGGCGCATCGCCGGAGTCCTCCATCAAGCACGCCGGCCTGCCTTGGGAGTTGGGCCTCGCCGAGACGCAGCAGGTGCTGGTGGCCAACGGCCTGCGCAGCCGTATCGTCGTGCAGACCGACGGGCAACTGAAGACCGGACGGGACGCCGTCATAGCCGCCATGCTGGGGGCAGAGGAGTTCGGTTTCGCCACGGCGGCTCTGGTGGTCAGTGGCTGCATCATGCTCCGCAAGTGCCACCTCAACACCTGCTCGGTAGGCATTGCCACGCAGGATCCCGAGCTCAGGTCGCGTTTCGATGGCAAACCGGAACACCTGGTTAACTACTTCATGTTCATCGCCGGGGAAATGCGGGAGATCATGGCCGAACGAGGCTTCCGCACCGTAGCCGAAATGGTTGGCCGAGCCGACGCCCTGGACCCTCGGAAGGCTATAGATCACTGGAAAGCCAAAGGCATCGACCTGTCGAAGATGCTTTACTTCCAGCAGGCTGCTTCGCCTGGCGAGACGCTCTTCTGCTCCGAAGAGCAGGACCACGGACTGGAACAGGCGCTGGACCACAGGCTTATCGAACTTGCTGAACCCGCTATCAGGCGGAAAGCTCCAGTGGACATCACCCTGCCCATCAGCAACTCGAACCGTACAGTGGGGGCTATGCTCAGCGGCCGGATTGCCAAAGCTTACGGGGAAGACGGGTTGCCGCCCGACACAGTGCGAATCAACTTCACCGGCTCGGCGGGCCAGAGTTTCGGGGCCTTTCTGGCCCCGGGGGTCAGCCTGCACCTGGATGGGGATACCAACGACTATACGGGGAAGGGTATGTCCGGCGGGCTTATAGTGGTTAAGCCTCACCCGGACTCGACCTTCATCCCCGAAGAGAACATCATCATCGGCAACGTCGCAATGTACGGCGCTACCGGAGGCCACGCCTACATCAACGGGGTGGCCGGTGAACGCTTCTGCGTCCGCAACAGCGGTGTCCGCGCTGTGGTCGAGGCTGTGGGAGATCACGGGTGCGAGTATATGACCGGCGGAGTGGTGGTGGTGCTTGGCTCTACAGGGCGTAACTTCGCCGCCGGAATGAGTGGAGGCATAGCCTTTGTATACGACGCCGACAGCGATTTCCATGTCCGCTTCAACGGCGGCATGGCAGACTTGGAGCCGGTTGTTGACCGCGATGACATAATCACTCTGAAGGGGCTTATCGAAGAACATCACGGTCATACCGGAAGCGCCCCCGCCGCCCGGATTCTGGCTGACTGGGATTCGTCTCTCCCGAAATTCAAGAAAATAATGCCCCGGGATTACCGCCGGGTTCTGGAAGAGCGCAGGAAGCGCAGCCTGGAGGACCGGGAACTGGAAGCCGCAACGCATGGGTAAACCCACTGGATTTATCGAGTCGGGCAGGCAGCCCCCTGAACGCCGGCCTGTCAGCGAGCGCGTTAACGATTACAGGGAACTGTATACCCGCTGGCCTGAAGCCACAGCCCGCCAGCAGGGGGGGCGGTGCATGGACTGTGCCGTACCTTTCTGCCATACAGGCTGCCCGCTGGGTAATGTGATTCCCGAATTCAACCACTTCGTTTACATGGGCGATTGGGAAAACGCTCTGCACACCTTACTGTCCACCAACAATTTCCCGGAATTTACAGGCCGCATCTGTCCCGCGCCATGCGAGGCGAGCTGCGTTCTCAGCATCAATTCCGACCCGGTGACCATCGAGTACGTCGAAAAAGAAATCGCCGACCGGGGATATGAGCAGGGCTGGATCAAGCCGCAGCCCCCTGCTGTTCGTACAGGGAAGAGAGTCGCAGTGGTGGGGTCCGGCCCCGCCGGACTGGCCGCTGCGCAGCAGCTCAACCGCGCCGGCCACTGGGTCACGGTTTTCGAGCGAGCAGACTACATCGGCGGCCTGCTGGCTCTGGGGATTCCCGATTTCAAACTGGACAAGGAAGTGCTGCGCCGCCGCATCCAGGTAATGGAAAAGGAAGGAATCATTTTCGAGACCGGCGTAGACGTTGGCGCAGACATACCGTCGGATCGGCTGATAAGCGATTTCGACGCCGTATGCCTCGCTTGCGGGTCTACCGTCCCGCGGGACCTGGAAGTGCCCGGACGGGAGCTGGACGGCGTTCACTTTGCTATGGAATACCTTACTCAGCAGAACCGCCTGAACTCCGGAGAGCAACTGGCCGATGAACCCCGTATCACCGCCGAGGGCAAGAGGGTGATTATCCTGGGCGGCGGCGACACCGGCGCAGACTGTCTGGGAACGGCTCACCGCCAGGGCGCAGAGCTGGTCAACCAGTTCGAGCTGCTGGCCGAGCCGCCCCTTCAGCGCACTATCGACAACCCCTGGCCGCAGTGGCCTATGATTCTCCGCTCCTCGGCGGCCCACGAGGAGGGCGGGATGCGCGACTATGGCATTCTTACCAAGTCTTTCTCAGGCAGCGAAGGCAAGCTGGAAAAGCTGCACGCCGTCCGGGTTGAGTGGAGCCAGCCGCCCAATGGCGGCCGGCCCTCCATGACCGAGGTGCCGGGAAGCGAGTTCGAGGTGGAAACTGAGCTGGTGCTGTTGGCCATGGGGTTCCTGCATCCGCAGCGTGAGGGCCTTTTAACGCAGTTGGGCGTGGCTCTGGATGAGCGAGGCAATGTCCGCATAGGCCCCGACCGCATGTCCAGTGTTCCCGGCGTGTTTGCCGCTGGAGACACGGCGCGAGGGCAGTCCCTTGTCGTCTGGGCCATCGCGGAAGGGCGGGAGACGGCGCGGGCCATCGACCTTTACTTGATGGGTGAGACCACTCTTCCCCATTCCCTGCCCGGCGCCCATTAAAGCCGCTGAAGCAGATAGGCAGCCGTTCGGACGGTTTGGATAAGGTAGTTTGGGATGGTCCGGAGAAGGGGCGCACTTGAGGCGCCCCTTCTGATTCCCGCTCTGGAGTTCGCGATACGCACCCGGGCAAACCTGCTACTGTCGTATGGCCGCCGTTCGCTCTGCCCTGAGCCAGGCGACGTTTTCCAGGTATTCCTGGATGCTGAGCACCTGCACGGCGTTGGTTGTTCCGGACACTCCGGTCAGGAAGCCATGCACTATGGTCACCACGTCGCGCTCCGAAACCGCCCCCAGATCCAGGGCCGACTGGATTACCTGATAGACCAGTTCGGCCACGTCGCGCTGTACCGGAATCACGCCTGTGGGTTGTATGCCCCACCCCAGGCACAGCTTGCGCAAGACCGTTTGGTCGTGAGAGAAGGCCAGGATGTCGTTGGCTGGCCGGAACCTGGCCAGTTCCAGGGCTGCCCTGCCTGTGCTGGTTAGCACGATGGGCTTGGCTCCCAGGACGCGAACCAGCCCCGCGGCTGCCGATGTGATGGCCTGCGTCCGGTCGCGGGACCCCATGTTCTTGAAGTAGGCATACTGGTCTTCCGATTCGGCCTCGTTGATGGTCGATACCGCCATGCGCAGCGCTTCCACCGGGTACTGCCCCATGGCCGTCTCGTCCGACAGCAGTATGGCGTCGGTGCCTTCCAGAACGGCATTGCTTACATCCGAGACCTCGGCCCGGGTCGGAGTGGGAGAGATGACCATGCTGCGCAGCATCTGGGTGGCGATGACAACCAGCTTGCCGGCGGCGTTGGCCTTGTCTACGATGAGCCGCTGCACCCGGGGCACGCGCTCCATGGGGATTTCCACGCCCAAGTCCCCCCGGGCCACCATCACTGCGTCTACTTCGGGGAGTATGGAGTCGAGGTTGTCGATACCCTCGCCGCGTTCCAGTTTCGCCATGACCAGGGCTTTGCTCCCGGCGGCGTTGAGGTGGCGTTGCGCGAAGTCAATATCCTCCGCCGTGCGGACGAAGGAAACCGCCACCCAGTCCACCTGCTGCTCGACGCCGAAGACCAGGTCGGCTTTGTCCTTCTCGGTGAAAACCGGCTGATCTATGGGGACTCCAGGAAGATTGACGCCTTTGTAGGACGATACCACACCCGCGCTCAGCACTCTGCAATAAGCGCGAGTGGGAGTGGCCTCCGTAACTTCGAGCTGCACGCTGCCATCGGCGATGAACACGAAGTTGCCCACTTGCAGGTTTCGCAGCACGCCGGGTTGAGGAAACGGGAGAACTCCGTGCGTGTCGGATTCTTCGTCTGCGGTAATCACCACCTCGTCGCCAATGTTGAGCGGCTGGGCGTCCAGCATACGGCCGAGCCTCAGCTTTATCCCCCCTAGGTCCTGCAATATTCCCACGGTACGGTTATGCTCTTTTGCAAGCCGCCGAATACGCTCGATGACAACGGCGTGTTCCTCGTGGGTGCCATGAGAGAAGTTGAGGCGGGCGCAGTCCATCCCGTCGGCGATAAGCCTGCTGAGGGTTTCTTCACCGTTGGACGATGGGCCGACTGTGACGATTATCTTGGTCTTGCGCATCTTGCTGCACCCGGATATGGGAATGGGCCTGGCGCCTGTGGCTGCCTAGTTGCGATTGCGGGAAGCGTCGAAGGTGTCGGTGGCCGCCTTCAGGCCGGCGTAGCGGTTGGCTTGAAGCACCTCTATGCGCTCCGCCGCCCACTGGTTCGACGTCTCGATGCCGATGAGCGAACTCTGGAAATAGGGCATCACGTAGCGGGCGAGCAGCTCGTAGCTGCGATGCAGCTTGTCGCGAGGCGCCCAGTCCTCCACGCGGATCATGAACTTGCCGAAGCCGCCGCTGATTTCCTGAAGCCGCTCTATGCCCGCGATAGCGTCGTCCGGAGTGCCTACGATCCACTGGTTGTGCTCCACCATGTAGTCGACAATCTGGTCGCGGGGAACATCAGGTACGGGGTTGCCGAGGGTGCGGCCGAAGTATTCGGTAACTACGCGGGCGCTGCCCTCGCGAATGTCCTCGAAAGCCTGCTTTCTGCTGTCGGCCAGGTGCATTCCCATAACGATGCCCCAATCCTCGCGGTGCATCGTCTTGCCGTGCTCGGCGGCGGTTTCCTCCGCGATTTCCCATAGCTCCATCAGCGAGGTGCGGCGGATGGTGTCCCGAGGCACGCTGAGAGACAGAACCGAAGCGCCATGCTTGCCCGCAGTGGTGACGCCGGCCGGCGATTCCACCGAGGCCACCGCTACCGGAACGTGGGGATGCTGGTAGGGGCGGAGCTGGATCATCGCCTCGTTCAGCTCGAACCAGTCGCTCTTGTAGGTGATGGGGTCTGTTTCGGTCATCAGGCGCATTATGACGCTCAAAGACTCGTCCATCATGGCGCGCTGGTTCTCGGGCCGTATGCCCAGCATCAGCGCGTCGGAAGCCAGAGCTCCAGGCCCTACTCCCAGAATTACCCGGCCGCGGGTCAGGTGGTCAAGCTGCACGAAGCGGTTGGCTACCATATAAGGGTGATGATAGGGCAGGCTGACAACGCCGGAACCCAGCCTGATGTTGCGCGTGCGTTCGGCTGCGGTTGCCATGAACACTTCGGGCGACGCGATGGTCTCCCAGCCTGCGCTGTGGTGCTCGCCGATGTAGGCCTCGTCGAATCCCAGGGTATCCAGCCACTGGATCAGTTCCAGGTCCCGTTCCAGAGCCAGGGTGGGATTCTCTCCAACCCGATGGAACGGAGCCATGAACACGCCGAATTTCATCCGGTATGGGACAGTCATCGCTTTTCCTCCCCGATAGCTATCAGTTGTCTGCTGCGGATTTCAGCCCATTCTAACACGGAGGCAAGATGCTGGGCCAAAGGCCTGGAGGCGCGCGAGACTCCCGGTCGGTTCCGGTTTGGCGGCTGAAGCCCAAACGTGGTATCTTTACCGCACTGAATCCACACCGACAGCCAATCTGATTGAGGGAGGTAGCGAAATGCCCCAGATAAAGCACATCGCCATCGCCACCAACGACGCCGAAAAGACCGCAAAATTCTACTCCGAGGTTTTCGGGCTTCGCCAGGTGGCCGCGCTGGACAGTGAGAACGCCAGGGGCTTTATGCTCAGCGACGGCAACGTTAACATGGCTATCCTGGACTTCCAGAACGACGCCGTGGCCGGCGAGCGCGGCAAGGACTGGGAAGGCATCCATCACATCGGCTTTGAGGTGGAGAGTCTGGAGGAAATCGAGGCCCGGCTGGCCGCCAACGGCTCTACGGAGATGGCGTCGGTTAACCAGGCTCTGCACGCCGGCCAGACCGGCCCCCGCCACCAGAACGTAGAAACCAAGTACGAAGGCCCCAACGGGGAAATGATCGATGTCTCCCAGGTCGGCTGGGTCGGCACGCGGGGGTTCGACTAGGATTCGACCGATGC
Organism: Dehalococcoidia bacterium; assembly: GCA_965115955.1. GTDB lineage: Bacteria > Chloroflexota > Dehalococcoidia > Lucifugimonadales > UBA3495 > VXOI01. The sequence goes on from OZ220473.1 coordinate 1,945,360, forward strand.
CGCGTACCCCCTGCGGGTGCAGCATTCAATCAACAGCCCGGCAGGTTCAACCGCCGGGCTTAATTTATTGCTGCGAGGGAGGATTGTTTCCCAAAGCCTCCAATTTTGCGAGCCATTTGTTGAAACGGGGACACTCAGCTCGTATGGCTTCCACTCCGATGGACTTTGCTATTAAATAGCCATGGACTGGTTTGTTGTATCGTCGAACTATTTGCGTTATTCGTTTGCTTGGAGCGGTCTGATAGCTATCGTTGATGTCTTCAGGGGTTGAGAAACATGAACGAATCTCGCTTAACTGCTGAAGAGCGGCGTTAGATGTGAGCTGTGTTTCGGCAAAAGCGTCTACTTTAGAGAACAATAAGCTTTCGAATTCATGGAGCTGCACATAGGGTATAACAGGAGTGTCACCCCAGGAAGGGGTTTTTCTGCGGTTTATTTCTTCGAGTATGGAATTTTCCAACTCGTCAGGAGTGGTGTTTCCTTTACTGCGAAACCCGTAAAAGTCAACCAGGGAACTAACGCAGTCGAAATTCCGAAGGCAATTCGCCATATACGAAGCAAGGGTTACTACATTTATATTTCCTCCGCCCAAAGACATGGGGTAAAGGTAAACTTTCTTTGGCCGAAGGTATTCGGCAAGGATGTGCTGGACGAATTCCCGTTCGGTTTGGCCTTCAACTACAATCGCCAGCCGGGTCATGGGTGTTCTCCAAAGGCATTCTGCTGCCACAGGATCCCGGGGGAGAAATTGTCCTCCAGCCAAAGCTCATAGTCATCGGCGTTCAATCGGCGGCATTTGGTCTGGCCGTTATCGAGGTCCAGCACGTAAATTTCGTCAAGATTGAAGGAGTCAACCAGCAGCGGCGATTGAGTAGCCACTATGACCTGTTTTTCGCTGCTGAGAGACCTTATCATCCCGCCGATGATGGCGACGGCAGCCGGATGCAGGCCAAGCTCCGGCTCGTCCAGCAAGATGACGTTGGGTAACATTTCCGTCGGAAGATTGAGCAATGTGACCAGGGCGAAGAAGCGCAGCGACCCATCGGAAGTCAGGTGCGGCCCAAAGATTTTATCACTCCACCTGGCTTTCCAGCGCAACAGGACTTTGCCATATTCCTCTTCCAGCACGAACCGGTCAAAGCCTGGTAGTATCCGGCCAATTTGATGGCAGATAAGTTCGTACCGCTTTACATCCTGCCGCTCTAAACGGAACAGAACTGCCGCCAGGTTACCCCCGTGTCTGCGGAGCTGATGGCCCTCTGTCAATTGCCAGGTGTTCTTAAAGGCAGATGCGTCTGAGGTGTCATGGAATTGATACACGGAGCAACTGCGGAGTAAGTTAACTATTACGGACGCAGTCGTTGGATTCACATCATAGTAAAGGGAACCGCCAGGTTGCGAGGCCTCAATAATTTTTGCTTCCAGATGTCCGCTACCCAGATATTGCCACTGCGCCGCAGTTGGATGATCACGTCTGCTGAAACGGAACGCTTCTTCGATGAAAATGAACCGGTCCGGGTGGGCGTAAGACAGCTTGAACCCGTACTCGTTTCTGCCGCTGGTAGTGGATACAGCGATTTCCGCTTCCATTCTGGGGGTGATGCGGTTGCCGTCGAATAGCTGGTCGTCGGCGCCGCCCTGTCGCGCAATGAATTCGCCCAGTTGTCGAGACCTGAGCATCCAGCTCATCATCTCGAAGAAGCGCATAATGTTGGATTTTCCTGATCCATTGGCGCCGATGAGCACAGTAGCCGGGGGTAAGTTGGAAATCTCGACATCCGCCAGAGAGCGAAAGCCCCGGATTCGTACAGACTCGATCATTGACTCTGGCATAAAGCAATACCCTGCTGCGTCTTTGTGCAGGGGCGATAGCTCCCTTACATAAACAGCGCGTAGTGGCCTACGATGATTTCCTGCTGCATCTGATCCCAGTCCACCCGCTTTTCCGTGATCATGCGTTCCATGATACCGGTGTCGCCCAGGAATCGCTCGTTCCACAGGGTGTCGCCGAACTGCATGGCTTCGAGATAAAGCGCAAACCCGTTGAGTATCATCCCGTTGCGGTTTGCGGTGTCGATGATGGACAGGCAGACGCCTTCATCGTCGCTCCCGGAGCCATCGGAAGGCTCGGCGTATTCATACACCCGCATTTCGATACCCTGGGCGGCGGGAGCCTGGTTGACGAAGTACATGTTTTCCCCGGCGCCGCTGGAGGCGCCCGACCCGCCCATTTGCTTCCACTGGCACTTTTCGCTTTGCAGGTAGCGATTAAGGTCGGCCGTTTCTTTCTGTTTTGTCAGGCGCGTGAGCCAATAGACGGCCCCTGCAATCACCAGTATGGCGGCGATAACCGCCAGCACAATTACCAAAATCAGCATTGCGTTCTCCCAACTAGCTGGGCATTCCAGGGCATTCCGGACGCGTTATGCCCCGGCAACTGCGCCCGGTTCCGGGGCTTCTACGCCGGCCTGAAAGCCAGCGATGGACGCTCTGGGTCCAGGTCTTCCAGGTCCAGAGCCAGAGCCATTCCGGTGCGGATGGACTGGGGATTGGAACCGTCGACTCCGGTTATGCGGGCGCTGATGCGCGGGCCCTCTTCCAGCGTAACAATGCCGGTGCAATACGGGTTGTTGCGTCCGTAGCCCTTCTGCCCCCAGTAGTCGGGAACCACCGAAATGCAGGTGAAGGCGCTCAGCGTGGCCTTGCCGCTGAAGGGATGCCAGGCTACGTCGAAGCTGCGGCAGGCGGGGCACATCGGGCGCGCCTCCGGAGACAGGCGTCCGCAGATGTTGCAGCGGATGCCTGTCAGCCGGCCGTCTTCCCGAAGCCGCCTGTAGTAGTTGGCGGCGTTGAATTCGCTGTGCATCGCTCCTACTCCATCCGCAGGACGTTGACGACGCAGGTGCCGCCCGTTCCCCCGACGTTGTGGGTCAGGCCCACTTCCAGCTTCGGTTTCTTTGCCTGCCGCTGGCCGGCCTCGCCGCGCAGCTGATGGTAGATTTCCACCACCTGCCCAACACCGGAAGCGCCTACCGGATGTCCCTTGGACTTGAGTCCGCCGGAGGTGTTGATGGGACGGTCGCCGTCAAGAGCGGTGCGTCCTTCGTCAACGGCCCGCGGCCCCTCGCCGGGCGCGAAGAAGCCCAGGTCTTCACTGGCCACGATTTCGGCAATAGTGAAGCAGTCGTGAACCTCGGCCACGTCTACGTCGCCGGGGGTGATGCCCGCCATCGCATAGGCTTGACGGGAGGCTTCCCTGGCCGCCGACAGCGATGTCAGTTCGTCGGCGTCGTGGAGCGGTTTCCCCGATGCCTGCCCTGTTCCAGCCAGGGCCACAGGGCGTTCGGTGAAGTTGTGGGCAATGTCTGCCGAAACCAGAAGGATGCACGATGCGCCGTCGGTGATGGGGGCGCAGTCGTACAGGCGGAGCGGCCAGGCGATCCATGGGTTGGCCTGCTCGTCGTGCAGGAAATCCAGATCGGTCTGCCAGTCGGGGACGGGCTGGCCGCGCTGCTCGGCCCGGGCCTTGCGCCGCTCCATCATGTCCTGGATGGTGACGTTGAACTGGGCTTTGGGATTGAGAGCGCCGTTGCTGTGGTTCTTGATGCCCACCTTGAGCAAGTGGTCGAGGCTGGTCTCGTAGCGATCCATGTGGGCTTTGGCGATAGCCCCGAAGATGCCTGGGAATGTCAGCCCGGCAGGCACTTCGTACAGCCCGTCGGCGGCGGAGGCGAGCACGTCGGTAACGCCTTCGGTGGGCAGGTTGGTCATCTTCTCCATGCCGCCCACCAGCACTACGTCGTACATACCGCTGGCGATGGCCATGGCTCCCTCGCGCAGGGCGCTGCCGCTGCTGGCGCAGGCGTTCTCGATGCGGGTGATGGGTATGGGCGTCATGCCCAGCCAGTCGGCGACGATGGGCGCGGTATGTCCCTGTGTCTCAAACAGGTCTGATGAGTAATTGCCTATGTAGGCGCACTCTATGTCGTCGATGTCGAAGGGCTTGTCCATCGTTGCCAGCATGTCCCGGAACGCTTCGACGAGCAGATCGCGGCTGTCCTTCTCAGGAAAGGCGCCGAACTGTGACAGCCCGGCCCCCACGATGGCGACCTGCCGCCCCAATTGACGCTTGCGTGTAATCGTTGCCATAGCGCTTCTCCTTTGAGTGTTTCGATTTCGAACATGATGCGTCAGACACCGGCCCCCGGGTTTGGGGCCGATATGCTCCGCGTCTGCCGCTCGTTCCGGCGGAGGCGATTACCGTTTCGCATTATCGTTGGCCTGTCAACTCAGCGTCAACCAAGTTGCAGGCCGCCTGAACCGTGATTCACATAAAGCGTTTCCCCAACGCGCGACACCGAGATTGCCTGCCGGTAAAGGCCATGGGGAGTGGCCCGTTCCGACTCGCGGGTTTCCGTTTGCCATTCAGCGGTTTCCGGTCCGCCTATGAGCGACTCGCTGATGACGCGGCCGTGCATACCTTCGCCGCCTGGAAGCCCCAGCAGGCAGAGAATCGTCGGGGCGATGTCCGCGTTCCCGGTAGGCGCGCTGCTGGCGGCCGCGCGCTTGAAATCAGGCCCTCGGGCGAAGAGGACGCCGCTGGTCTCGTGGCGGCTCATGGAGCCGTGCTGCCCCTGCCCTGGGAGAAGGTTTGTGGAGTAGGCGCGGCCCGCAAATCCGGCGGTGTTGACGCTGGAATTCCAGCGGAAAGACATGGCGAGGGCCGGCGCGCGAGGGCCCTCCAATCCGACGAGGCGGGCAGGCAGGGTTCCCGAAATGCTCCCGGCGGCGTCGGAAGCCACCAGCGCGCCGCACCAGGGCTGGGCGGTTAGCCATTCCGCCAGCCGCCCGGCCGCGGCGGGGGTATGCCCAGGAGCGTAGAACAGCGCTGAACCGCCGTTGGGGGCGATGACAACGCCGCCAGGATCTGCACCGAACGCGAAGCCCGCCTCGCGCAGAGCCGACTCGACTTCGATCACTTCGGATATAGTAGAGTATCCGTGATCGGACGCCACTATCACGTTGGTCTCCCGGGACAAGCCCAGTTGTTCCAGGCGATCGAGGAGGCGGCCGAACTGGCGGTCGGCTTCCCGGATTGCGGCAGCGGCTTCCTTCGATCCGACTCCGTGGGCATGCTGCGATGAGTCTGGCTCGGAGAACCATACCATGCCAACGGCGGGCCGGCGGCGCTTCAGGACGTATTCGGCCGCGATGTCCACGGCGCGGGCGAGACTGCGGGCGCTTGGGCCCCGGCGGTCGGGCCACGGGCCGAACTGTTCGACCAGCTCGCCGTGCAGATGGCGGGGCAGGCAGAAGTCGGGATGGATAGTTGCGCCGCCCATGGTTTCGGCGTTGGGGTTCTGCAAGTAGGCGTTACCCGATGTGCCGCTCCCCACGGCTACGTATTCCAGTCCGTGGAAGCTCAGAATGTCGCCCAGCGTCGGCTTCAGCAAGACGGGCGTTTTCGCCGCTACCCTGGTCAGCGTCGGCTCCAATGCGCCGATGGCGTTGTGCGGGTTGAACTCGGGTATTACCAGCGTGTTGCCGGTCAGCCCATGGGAGCCGGGCAGGTGGCCGGTGACCATACTGGCGACGTTGGAGCGAGTTACAGTGGGGAAGACGGCATGGTGATCCAGGAAGGTGACGCCTTCCGCCGCCATTCCAGACAGATTGGGCATGAGTTTGGGTGTAACCTGCGCCGGCTGCAGACCGTCGAACACCACTATGAGGACGGACGTCATCAGGCGTGATTCCCGTGGAGAATAGCGGCCTCGCACATTTCCGCCCCTTGCAGCACCTCCGGTATCAGGGCGGTCTCCCACGTAGTGTGGAAGGAGCGAACGCCGATGCCGACCGGCAAGGCGCTAATGCCCCGCTCGATGAAGACATTGGCGTCGGAGCCGCCGCCGGACGCTTCCATAATCGGAGAGAGGCCTAAAGTGTTCAGCGCACTGCCTATCATCGCCACTGTTTCATGCTCCGGCCCGACGCGGTAAGCCTGATAGGTGTTGCGGACGTCCATCGAGATGTGCGCGTCAGGGTATCTGGCGGCGGCTTCGTTAAAGACTTTGCGGAACTGGCCCTCCAGCCAGGCCAGCTTCTCGTTGCTGCGGCTGCGGAATTCGCCGTCCAGGAGTGCCTGTTCCGGTATGATGTTGCGCTTTATGCCTCCTTCCAGCCACCCTATATTGGCTGTTGTCTCGTGGTCGATGCGGCCCAGAGGAAGGCGGGTCAGTATATCGGCAGCTACCAGCAGGGCCGACAGGCCGTTCTCCGGCTCGAGGCCGGCGTGGGCGGCCCGGCCTGTTATCCTGGCGGTTACGACGTTCTGGGACGGGGCGGAGACAGTGACGCGGTTGGGCGGGCCCTCGCCGTCGAAGACAATGCCGGTCCTGGCTGTGAGCAGGCTGAAGTCCATGTGGTGCGCGCCTACCAGTCCGCCCTCCTCGTGGCGGCTGAAGGCCACCTCCACGGCGCGGCGCGGGCCGCCTTTTTCCGTCACGGAAGCCAGCGCCTCCAGAACTATGGCCACCCCCGCCTTGCAGTCGCCGCCAAGGATGGTTGTGCCGTCGGATCGCAGGGTATCGCCGTCCAGCGTCGGCTCGATGCCCCGGCCTGGCTCCACGGTGTCCAGGTGGGCCGAGAGCAGCAGGGGTTCTCCCGATCCTTCAAGGCGCGCAATAACGTTGTTGTATGAGTCGTGTTTCACATCCAGGCCGAGGGCGGCCAGCCGGGAGCTGACCTCCTGGTCCATGGCGTCTTCCTCTCCGCTGGGGCTGTCGATCCTGATCAGGTCCACAAGAGTGTTTATGAGCCTCTGCCGGTCTGCCATGCTTTACGCTCCTTGCTCTGCCGGGCTATTCGTCCGGGCTATTCGTCCGGGCTATTCGTCCGGGCTATTCGTCCGGGCTATTCGTACAGTTGCGGCGCGCCCGACGGGTCGGGAAAGGTATCGTCGTATCCCAGAGCCCAGTAGACCGCTTTGACCAGCGACCGACTGCTGCCGGCGCCGCTGAAGCGGTGGTCGCAGCCTGGAACCTGACGCCCTGCCATTGAGCGGCAGGACAGAGGCCCCATGCTCACCACGTAAGCCAGCATCCCGGCAAGCGGGTCAAGGCTGCCGTAACCCATGTAAATGTCGCCGGTGAAGAGCGATATGCCTTCGTAGAACGGGTCTCCGACACTGTCGTAGGCGGACAGCAGCAGCAGTTGCCGTACCTGCGGATACAGGAAGGCAGCGGCTCCCACCGCCGACCCTCCGGACGAGAACCCGGCCATGCAGACCTCCGGATTCTTGGCGCTGCACAATTCCGGGCCTCGCTCCAGCGACCAGTCGGCCACGTGGCCGACGCTCTCGATGAGGATGCGGTTCCAGCTTGCTCCCTGGTAAGAATAGGCCTCCCACTCCAGTTGCGTCTGGAAATCAGGGCGGGGGGCGTTGTATGTAACCGTGGCGCACAGCCCCATCTCTTGGAGGTGAAGGCCCAGCTTGCGCCACCTGCCATGCCTCCCGTCCTTCAGTTCCCCTGATCCCGGCGATACGATCAGCATCCTGCCGGAGGGGCACGGATAGGCCGACATCGGAATATCGAAGTCCACCGTCTGACCTTCCGGAGTTGCAGTGCGCCGGTGCAGGACGGTGTCAATCACGTTTGCGGACGGGTCGGCCGACATGGTCAGGGCAGGGCGGCCACGGCTTTGATCTCGACCAGGAATTCCTCTCTGACCAGGCCATCAACGACAAGCAGGGTGTTAGGGGGATAATCGCCGTTTGGGAATATCCGAGGGAAGATCTGGTTGCGCCCGTCTATGAATCCCTGCACCGAAGCGCGCCCGACCACATAGGTGGTGAACTCCACCACGTTGCTGAAACCGGCGCCGGCCGCTGCCAGAATGATTCCGATGTTCTCCAGAACCTGCCTGGTCTGGGCCGAGGCATCGCCGGGGCCGACCAGGCTGCCCGACGCATCCAGGCCGACCTGGCCGGCAACGTAAAGCAGGCGCCCTGCGCTGGCCGTCATTCCCACCGAGTAGGCGCCCAGAGGGGCTGGAGCCCGGTCGCTGGTTACCACTGTTCGATCCGGATTTGCCATCGCTGTCACCTCGCGTCAGTATGCCGTCGCCATTATAGGCGACGGCGGCGCGTTCTGCGCCCTGGTCAGGCAGCCCTGTGCTATACTCGCAGCCATGAAGGTGGAAAGCTCCCGGCCCCTGGTGGGCGTTGGCGTGGTATTCGTGAGGCATGGACAGGTGTTCCTGGCGCGGCGGCGCAGCGGGCTGGGCTGCGGCTCCTGGGGTTCCGCCGGAGGCCACCTGGAATTCGGCGAGACGCTGGAGGAATGCGCCCGCCGGGAAGCGAAAGAGGAATTGGGAGTAGAGGTAGGCGATCTCCGCTTCCTGTGCGCAAGCAACATCCTGGCCTATGGCCGCCACTACGTCGATGTCGAATTCCTGGGTGAAATCGACAGCCAGGAGCCGGAGCTGACAGAGCCGAATGCCTTCGACGAGAGCGGCTGGTTCCCGTTGCACTCGCCTCCTGAGCCGTTGTTCCAGGCCATGAAATACGCAATCGACAGTATACTCACCGGGCGGCATTATCATTCCGGCGGCCCTCCGAACCCCTAGCCCATTCCCTGGCGAGAAAAGGGACCTCAGGAGTTATTATGGCAGCGAAGAAAGGCGATGGCCTGTTGCTGGTATACAGCGACGTAGCCGATGAGAACGACGAAGAGTACAATCGCTGGTATAACGAAGAGCATATCCCGGAACGTCTGTCCATTCCCGGCGTTCTGAGTGCTGCGCGGTACAAGGCTGAGCAGGGCGGCCCGAAATACCTGGCAGTCTACGAGCTCAGCAGCCACGAGGCCTGGTACTCTGAGGAATGGCAGAAGTGGCTGCGCGAACCGACCGAATGGTCGCAGCGGATGTCTCCCGGCGTCATCGGCACAGAGTACATCCGCAATCTTTACCGGCGGGTACACCCGCAGGACGTGCCGGCGGAGACCGCCGAGGCCGGAATGTCGCCGGTGCTGCTGGTGGGGAGGATGTCGGTTCCCAGCGATTTGGATGAGAAATTCAACAAAGCCTACAACAACGAGCGACTGCCGCTGTGCCTTGGCATCCCCGGTTACATCCGCGCCCGCCGGTGGGAGGCGGTGATGGGTTCGCCCAGATATGCCACCGTCCACGAAATGGAATCGCTGCAAGTGGCCGAGAGCGAGGGCTGGAACAACTGGCGCACTGCTGTTACGCCCGTCTGGACCCACGAAGTGCGGCCCCGCATGGTTCACGAGACCGGCTCGCCGGGCGTCTACCGCAGAATTTTCCCCGAGTAGACGGAAAAGAGGTTTGGCTTTGCGGCCTGATGAGCGGATGCGGCGCTTTAACCCGCTCTGGATATGGGCTGCCGCTCTGTAGCCCTGCGCGTCCGTATCCGGCCTGGCGCTTGCCCTGATCGACGCGTGTCACGGCGTGCCGGCCTCATCCCGTCGGCAGGAAGTTGGCGCAGAGGACGGGCGTCCTTGCTGGCGCGCCCTTACTGAATGATCCTTGTCGCATTCGGCAGATGTCCGTTTGAAGAAGCTGAAAATCAAAGCTAATCAGATACTTATTGCGCTATAATAAAGGCAGTCATCCTGCGTCATCAGAGCGTCGCTCTCCGGTTTCGCTTACCCGTCCATGTTGGCGCCATCAACCTTCCTCATGGTGATTCTTATGCAGCAGACCATGCCAATATCCCCTGCGCCCGAAACTTTCCCTGATTACACCGCCCAGGATATTCAGGTGCTGGAGGGACTGGAGGCAGTTAGAGTCCGCCCTGGAATGTACATTGGAAGCACCGGGCTCAGCGGTCTGCAGCACCTGATGATCGAGATTCTCGACAACGCGGTGGACGAAGCCATGGCAGGCTATTGCACCCGGGTCGAAATGAGCATCAGCCTCGACGGTCTCATCACCATCGCAGACAACGGCCGGGGCATACCTGTCGACGTTCACCCGGCGACTGGCAAAAGCGCGTTGGAGACGGTAATGACCACGCTCCACGCCGGCGGCAAGTTCGGCGGGGGCGCGTACAAGGTTACCGGCGGCCTGCACGGTGTTGGCGCTTCCGTGGTCAACGGGCTGTCCGAGTTCCTGAGAACCGAAGTGCGCCGAGAAGGAGTCAAGTACTCGCAGGAGTACGTCCGAGGCATCCCCGTCACGCCTCTGGTAAAGGAATCTTCCGCCGTCGGGCTCGGCACCACCGTTTCCTTCCGCCCGGACCCGGAGATTTTCGATGAAATAGATTACGACTTTGACGAACTGACCCGGCACTTCAAGGATATTGCTTACCTGAACAAGGGACTGGAAATCTGCTTCATCAGCTACTGGCACAATGACCGGCGTCAGGGCGACATCGAGCGTACATACTTCTTCGATGGGGGCATCCCCAACCTGGTGCGAAACGACAATCGGAACCGCCGGGTTTTGCAGGCCATTCCGTTCTACTACGAAAAGACAATTGATGAGACCGCAGTGGAAGTGGCGGTGCAGTACAACGACGGCTATGCCGAGTCTGTGCAGTCTTACGCCAATTGCATCAAGACCCCCGACGGAGGCACACACCTGACCGGGTTCCGCTCGGCATTGACCAGCGTCATCAACGACTTCGCCCGCAAGCAGGGCCTGATCAAGGACGATCAGGCCAATCTTATCGGTGAAGATGTCCGCGAGGGCCTGGCGGCGGCCATCAGCGTCAAGCTGACCTCGCCCCAATTCGAGGGTCAGACCAAGCACAAGCTGGGCAACCCCGAGGTGCGAGGCATCGTAGAGCAAGTGGTGAGGGAGGGTTTAATCCGTTACCTGGAAGAGAATCCCATCGAGGGCAAGCGCGTGGTGGACAAGTGCCTGACCTCGCAGAAAGCCCGCGAGGCGGCGAAGCGAGCCAGGGACCTCGTCATACGCAAGAACGCCCTGGATGGCTCATCCCTTCCGGGCAAGCTGGCTGACTGCGCTGAGCGAGACCCAGCCAAATCGGAACTCTACATCGTGGAAGGGGAGTCGGCGGGCGGTTCCGCCAAGATGGGACGAGACCGCCATTTCCAGGCCATTCTGCCGCTGAAAGGCAAAATCCTGAACGTGGAGCGGGTTCTACAGCAGCCCGACAAGATCCTGGGCCACGAAGAAATCCGCGCGATGGTGGCCGCCATTGGAGCAGGAGAAGGCGAGGATTTCGACCCGGGTAAAGTGCGCTACCACAAGGTCATAATAATGACCGATGCCGACGTTGACGGCTCCCATATCCGCACCCTTATTCTGACGTTCATCTATCGTCGGATGCGCGGACTGATAGACAGCCGCTACCTGTACATCGCCCAGCCGCCGCTTTACCGGATTCAGAGCGGCCGCCGGATTGAGTACGCCTACACCGAGGAGCAGAAGGATGAACTGCTGGCGAAATACACAGGCCAGCGCAATCCGGCGCTGCAGCGCTATAAGGGATTAGGCGAGATGAATCCGGAACAGCTTTGGGAAACCACCATGAACCCAGACACCAGGCATATGCTGCAGGTCAGCGTTGAAGACGACCACGACGCTGAAGACGCCTTTACAACGCTGATGGGCGAAGTAGTTGCCCCGCGCAAGAGCTTCATCCAGACCTATGCCCGCAGCGTAAAGAATCTGGACGTATAGCGTACCCCGGATTTCTTCAAGAACGAGAGCGGAGACCTCTGTCTCCGAAGTCCGTATCCTGTGGTGTTGCGATTCATTACATTCCTGCGAAAGCGGGAATCCCCCATTCAGCAAAATCCCGCCCAACAGCGCATGAGAGCGTCTGAAACGGAACGCCCCTCTGCACTTGTGGCCTTTGGCATTGGCGAAGAATTGGTTTATAATTCTAAAGTCCTTAATCCAAGGGCCTTTATGCTCCCCGAATCCTGGACGGGCGTTCGTCGAAAACAGTTAGGAGTGTTCCTCTTGCCTTCTAAGAAAACCGGCCGGCAGCAAGTTAAGCGCGCCCGGCGCAACCGCAGCGCCAAGACCGAAACTCGCACCATAGTCGGTAGAGCCTATCGATCCCTGGCTGCCGGAGACGCCGAGGCTGCACAACCTCAGGTAACTGCCGCCGTGAAGATCCTCGATCGCGCCGTCCGCAAGGGTATCCTTCACAAGAATAACGCCGCCCGCCGAAAGTCGCGAATGATGGCCAGGCTGTCCCTCCTGGAGCAGGCATCCGAAGGCTGAGCATTCCCCTTACTGCATAATTGGAACCTGAAGCCGTCCGTCTCTGACTCGGGCGGCTTTCTCTTGCAACAGCAGCAGCGTCACAGTTTCGATGCACTGACGCCAGCGCATTGACACTGCGCGCCCGTTTTGATAGCCTTTCGATAGAACATAGGTTTTATGCAAACGATGAGGGAGTATGGTTGCCAGAAAGAAAATGCCGGAACGGCGGCGCAGGATTCTTGAATTTCTCCAGGACTTCTACTTCGAGAACGGCATACCGCCGACAGTGCGCGATATTCAACAGGCCTGCAAAATCAGCTCCACTTCGGTAGTTGACTACAATCTCAGACAGCTTGAGCAGGCCGGTTATCTGAATCGCCGCAAGGAGGTTGCGAGGGGCATTGAACTGCTCGACCGGGAAGGGGAACCCGTATCCAGCGCCCCGAGAGTGCAGATAGTCGGCTCTATCGCGGCAGGGCTGCCCTTGCCGGTATTCTCTTCCGAGGACTCTGCCGCCAGTGAAGAATTGGACAGCATCGAAATTTCTCCTAACCTTGCCCGCCGACATGGAAAGCTGTTCGCTCTTACAGTCCGGGGCACGTCTATGGTGGATGCACTGATCGACGATGGCGATGTGGTTGTAGTCAAGCCATCCCAGGAAGCAAACAACGGCGAAATGGTGGTTGCCTGGTTGAAGAACGAAGAAGAGGCCACGCTTAAGAAATTCTATCTCGAAGGCGACTGGGTACGCCTTCAGCCGGCCAACAGCGCAATGTCGCCCATCTACTGCTCCGCCGACAACGTGGATGTGAGAGGCAAGGTTGTAACCGTACTGCGGAAATTCTGATGCTTTCGCTGCCGGCGCTCTTCGAACGAGACCGCGGCGGCTTCTGCCCCCTTCTCCTTGGCGGTGGCGTCCTTCGCCCGGCAGCAAGCCCAAGCCGCTAGCGCCGGGCGGCAGTGAGCGCTCCATAGGTTGCCACCAGAAACGGAACGCAGTAGGTGAGGGGTATTTTCCAGTAGAGAGCATTGTTCCATTGACCGGTCAGCAGGCTGTCTCCCTGGTTCAGCAAGGTGAGAATTGTGCCAACGACCGCTGCGACGATGAGGGATCGGCGCAGCATGGGCCAGTGCCGCGGCGCGCATCGGATGCACTTGACCATCGCCGGGACTCTGGCCTCTTGACTCGGGCGGAACACGAAAGCCCACCCTGCTCGAGCGGCCTTTCCGCAGGTTAGGCACTGTGCGTCTTCCGTTCCGTTACCCAAGGAACCGGCGCGCATCGACAAGCGTTGTCCTCTTCCGCGGGGTTGGCGTGAAACCCTGGCATTCTAGGCTTCAGGGCTGATGTAGTCAATGACAGTTCCAGGCGCGATGGGCGTTGTTTTTCTCGATGGACTTGATGCCCCTTCCTTAATTGATTGTTATTGTTCTGGGCGTTTTTGTCTGCGCAGCCTGAAGGAGACTTTTCCCGTCCCATAGGCAGGGAACCCCGACTTTGTCCGAAACCGCCGCAGGGTGCGGATGCCCTGTCAAGGTCCCTGTTCCCGCGCGACGCCGGTTGTTCGGATTCAGCAGTCATTCTATACTGGTGCTGGCGAGCAAATCCCGCGGCGTCGGGCTGCCCTGCCGTGCGGTGATTGGAGGAGCAATGTACGACTTTCACACCCACACTTTCCTCAGCGATGGTGTTCTGTCGCCCGTCGAGCTGATTCGCCGGGCGCTGGTGCGCGGCTATAAGGCGATGGCGGTAACGGACCACGTGGGCTTGGGTAACGTTGAATATGTGGTTAAGACGCTGGTTGTTGATTGCGAAGTCGCCAGCAGGCGATGGGATATATTGGCGTTGCCCGGCGTGGAGATAACCCATGTGCCCAAGGATGACATCAATCTGGTCGCTCGCACCGCGAAGGAGATGGGAGCGAAGCTGGTGGCGGTGCACGGGGAGACGCCTGTGGAGCCTGTGGAGCCGGGGACCAACGAGGCCGCCATTCGATCTCCGTGGGTGGATGTGCTGGCGCACCCTGGCTTGATTACCTTTGAGGAGGCCAGACTGGCAGCCGAGCGAGGCGTTTGCCTGGAGGTCTCAGCCAGGCGGGGGCACAGTATCGCTAACGGCCATCTGGTCAAGACAGCCCGACAGGCGGGAGCGACTCTTGTGCTGGACTCCGACGCTCATGCTCCGGAAGACCTGCTTACGCCGGATCTCTGCCAGAAAGTCGCTAAAGGCGCGGGCCTCGAAGATGATGAGGTTCACGCCCTGTTGCAAGAGAATCCGAGGGAATTGCTGGCAAAGCTGGGGTTCGATTCACCGGCGCCAGTCTGACTGATTATGCAGCCTGGGTTTATTGCCCCCGTGAAGCCGTCCGTTCAGGATTTGCCGATGCGGAACACCTTGGTGCCACAGGCTGGGCAGTCTCCTTTGGTGGCTGGTCGGCCGTTCTTCAAGGTAACCTGCTCGGGGTTGATCATCTCCCGCTTTTCCCGGCATTTCAGACAATAGGCCTCCATGGCGCATCCCCCTGCATGAAATTGCCTTATTGAATGAGTTCCTCATCCGTATCCTGCTCCTGGCGCACTCCAGACTGTCTGTTGCTTTGGTGATAAGCTATACATCCAGCCTTGGATATGTCAAGCGCATCGCTTGCCGTATGCAAGAATGACAAGGCAGCAGGCTTGCTTTGTATTACGGGATATTTCTCTCCTGCTGGTATGAGGAATGTTCTGAAGTCAGGACGCCGTTGGAGCCAGCGGAGAGCGGACATCGAGGTTGAAAACTTTTACGGGACGCCAGGAATTGTCTGCCTGGTGATAACTGACAAGAGCCAGGAACTGCCCATCGGCGTTGTAGGCGCGAAACTGTTCCAGGTAACCTGCCCCCGTGTTGCTGCGGCCCAGGCTTACCGGCTGGCCGTTGCGCAGAAACTTTTCCGCGGCGGGGCCTACAGTCACTGTCTTGAAATCCCGTACTACCCAGTCGACGGGGTGCAGCCGCTGTAACCACCCGGCGTTCTCTCCCGCGTCGGCTTCCAGCTCCTCCAGGGTTGTGCTGTCTGCTGCCGAGAAGCCTCCGCAGCTGCGCCGCTCAAGATCGGCAACGTGGGCGCCGCATCCCAAAGCCTCACCCAGGTCGTGGGCCAGCGTCCGCATATATACCCCGCGTCCGCAATTCACGTCCAAAGTCAACTCCGGAGGTTCGAACCTGGTCATTTGTATGGCGTGAATCTCGACGCTGCGGGCGTTCCTTTCCACCTCAATGCCGGCGCGGGCCAATTTATACAGCCGACGTCCATCCACTTTGACTGCGCTGTACATCGGAGGCACCTGTTCTACGATGCCGGTAAACCCCTCGAGGAGGGATTCGATATGCTCCCTCGTAACGCCTTCCGCACTGCGGATTGCCGTTATTTCTCCTTCCGCGTCATAAGTTGACGTTGATTCGCCCAGCTTGACGTCCATCACGTAGCGTTTGCTTCCGCCTACTACGTAATCCATAAGCCTTGTGGCCTGGCCAAAGCAGATTGGCAGGAGGCCCCGCGCCAGAGGATCCATGGTTCCGCCATGGCCTACTTTCTTCTTCTGCCCGGTGATGCGCTTTACCCGCCGCAGGACCTCCATGGACGTAATTCCCGCAGGCTTGTAAAGGTTGATGAAACCATTGACCTGGGGCTGCTCTTTGCTTGAGGAATTAGGCAAAATTACTGGCTCCCGCGTTTCCGCGGTTCGCGTATGCGACGGCGGGGTTCAGCCCGCTGCAAGTAGCTGGCGGCAAACTGCTCCGGGGTCAGCCCGTCCATCAGCCGCAATACCCGGTCTCCTTCTTCTATGGAGTCATCCAGGTAGAAAGTCATGTGGGGAGTATGCCGCAGGTTAACTCTCTCGCGCAGCTCGTGTCGCAGGAAAGACGCCGCCGACCGGATGCCCTCCAGGGCCGATTGCCGGTCGGATTCGCGGCCCATGACGCTCACGTACACCCGGGCGCTGCGCAAATCGCTGGATGCGATGACTTCGGTTACGCTGATAATCCCCGCCACTCTGGGGTCTTTGATCTGGCGGGCGAGCAGATTGCTGATTTCGGAGCGCAGCAGTTCGTTGACACGATCAAGGCGCCGGGGCATCGCACACCTCCAGCAGGAGAATTTCAGAGCCCCGGTCGATGGCGGGCTGTTCGAGAGGGCCTCTAGCGCCGCGCCCTCTCTTGCCGGTAGACTTCCAGCACGTCGCCGGTCTGAAATTCGTTGAAGCCTTGCAGAACTATACCGCACTCCGTGCCAGTAGCCATTTCGTTCACTTCGTCGCGGAAGTGGCGCAGGCTGGCGATGCTGCTCTCGCCAATATTCTCCCCATCGCGTAGTATGCGGACTGACCCGTTCCGCACCATCCGGCCCTCGGTCACCCGGCAGCCTGCGATCTGGGCGCCGCGCCGTCTTTCGAAGACTTCCCTGATTTCGGCCCGTCCTACGATTGCTTCGGTAAATGCCGGCTCCAGCATCCCGTGGAGAGCCAGTTCAATGTCGTCGATCAACTGGTAGATAATGTTGTAATGGCGTATTTCGACGTTCATCCGGTCTGCCAGTCGCTCAGCGCTGGGCTCCGAATTCACGGAGAAACTGATAATGACGGCTTCCGACGCACTGGCCAGCAAGACATCGGACTCGGTTACAGCTCCCACCCCCGTGTGAAGCACTCGCACCTTGGCATCCTCGTCCGCGAGCCGCTCCAGTGACTGGCGTATAGCCTCCAGGCTGCCTTGAACGTCGGCCTTCAGCACCAGGTTCAGCTCTTTCACATCGCCAAGCTCCACCCGGTTAACCACTTCTTCAAGGCTGAGGGCGCGAGTCTGGAGCGGACGTGAACCGGGAGTGCGCTCGCGTTCGCCTATCATCGAGCGAACCTCGCGCTCATTGCCGGCGACCCGCAACTGGTCTCCGGCTTCTGGAAGGGAGCTGAACCCCAGGATTTCGGCCGGCGTGCCGGGTAGAACGCTGTCTACGTTTTTCCCCTTGTCGTCGATCATGGCCCGAACCCGGCCGGAAGCGCTGCCTGCTACGATGTGATCGCCGATGGACAGTGTGCCGTCGGTCACCAGGACAGTGGCGCTGGGCCCCCGCTTGCGGTCCAGCTTGGCTTCGATGATCACTCCAGAGGCTTGCTTATTCGGGTTGGCCTTCAGCTCGGAAATTTCTGCTACAACCAGCAGATTTTCCATCAGGTCGTCGATGCCCTCTCCGGTCCTGGCCGAGATATTGACCGAAATAATGTCTCCTCCCCAGTCTTCCACCAGCAGTTCATTCTCGCTGAGCTGGCGTTTGACTCTCTCAGGGTCTGCTCCGGGGAGGTCCATCTTGTTGATGGCCACTACGATGGGCACGTCGGCGGCTTTAGCGTGGTTGATAGCCTCGACTGTTTGCGGCATGATCCCGTCATCTGCCGCGACCACCAGCACAGCGATGTCTGTCACGCGGGCGCCTCGGGCGCGGATCGCCGTAAAAGCGGCATGGCCTGGGGTGTCCAGGAAAGTGATTGGGTTGCCTTCAGCTTCAACCTGGTAGGCGCCGATATGCTGGGTGATGCCTCCGATTTCGCGATCGGCTACTCTGGATTTCTTGATGTAGTCGAGGAGCGAGGTCTTTCCATGATCGACGTGCCCCATTACGACCACCACGGGAGGGCGCGGGAGCAGGTCTTCTTCGATTTCTCCGGCGGCGGCGGTTTCCCTGGCGGCGCCGGAGGTGGCTTCCGGCGCCATTGAGGTTCGAATTCCGAAAGCGGTGGTAACCAGGGTGGCGACCTTATAGTCTATGACCTGGTTCATCCCCGCCATAATGCCGTTTCGCATCAATTGCTTTATGACGTCTATCGGGGATTGGTTGATCACTTCCGCAAGGTATTGAACTGTCATCGTCGATGGTAATACCAGTGGGCGCGCCTGCGCGCTGCGCCGCTCGCCGCGTTCCCTGCGGGATCTTTGGCCTCGGCCGGGTTCGTTCACTGCTGATGTTGTAGTCATATATTCGCTCACCTGCCAAGAGGGGATTGGGTCGGCCTGGCCCGAGCCACGACTGCCGCCGGGTGCTAGTTCCGGGTTTGAAAGACCTCTTTGCGAAGGGCTTCCAGTGTGTGCGCTGGAAGGGAACTGCCGAGACTGCGGGCGAGACGTCCCCGCCCCAGAGCGTTATCCCAGCAGTCTGGGCCGCATACGTAGGCCCCCCGTCCGGGAGATTTGCCGGTTCGATCCACAGACACTTCACCCTCAGGCGACCGGGCCAGCCGAAGAAGTTCCGGCTTGGGCTTCTTGCTTCCGCAAGCAACGCAGGAACGTTCCGGAATATGCCGTTTCCTTGGCAAGGCCCCCCCTTCTGGTAACTCTACAGGATTGCAAGATTGATCGGGCTGTCGCTGGGGAACTATCGCCGGCGCGCCCCTCCCCCGCCCCGGCGCGAACCCCCTCCGCTCCGGCGAGAGCGTCCGCCGCCGCGTATGTCTTCCACGATGTCCTCGGCGAACCGGATCTTCCCTGCGTCCGGCGTCAGAACCGGCAATTCTCCAAACTCCAGCGGTTCCTCCTCTGCTTCGTCGTCTCCTTCTTCGAGGATGTCCACGGTTTCCAGCGTGAAGGAATTGAGGTCGTCGACGCTGATGCCAACATCGTAATCTTCCACGGCGGTGTCCGGCTCATCTGGTATCGACGCATTCAGGAGCTGTTCCTCCCGGATTAGAGCCTCGAGGATTGCGTCTTCGTCGATTTCGGAAACCCCGACTTCGGCAGATTCCCCTGCGTCGGCGGCCTCTTCCGTTCCGGATGTTGCCAGGGCTTCTCCGGCTTCTTCAACGATAGCTACGGCTTCTGCGACCGCGGCGACCAGTTCCGCCTCCTTCCCTTCTTCCTCTGGCTCCTCTTCGGCCTGCGGCCTGGCTTCTGTTGCGGCCAGTAGGGCGGCCTCCGCTGCCGCCTTTGCTGCGGCCTCCGCGGCGGCTTGCAGGCGCGCCTCGCGAATTTCCTCCCACTCGGTCATTCCCTTGATGTCCAGCCGCCAGCCGGTAAGCCGGGCGGCCAGGCGGGTGTTCTGCCCTTCCTTGCCGATGGCCAGCGACAACTGCCGGTCTGGAACTACGACAACGGCGGTCTTTTCTGTTTCCAGCAACTCCACCTGGACCGGTTCAGAGGGGCTCAGGGAATTGGCGATGAAAGATCGAGGGTCGGCGTTCCAGGATACGATGTCTATCTTTTCCCCCTGAAGTTCGTTGACTATGCTCTGGATGCGGTTCCCGCGTATGCCGATGCAAGACCCCACGGGGTCGATGCCCGGCTGGGTTGCGCTGACGGCTACCTTGCTCCGGAAACCGGCCTCGCGGGCGATGGCTTTAATGTCCACAACCCCGTTATGGACTTCCGGAACTTCGATCTCGAACAGGCGCCGCAGCATATCCCGATGGCTGCGGGAGACGATGATTTCAGGGCCCTTTGGAGCGCTGCGGACACTGAGCAGATACACCTTGACCCTCTGCCCTTTGCGGTAGCGTTCGCTGGACACCTGCTCTTCATGGGGGAGAATTGCCTGAGCTCGCCCTAGGTCGAGGGTAATAGCCCTTCCCGGGTCTGAAGTCTCGACAATACCGGACATAATGTCGCCTTCGTGCTGAGCGAACTCCTGGAAAAGAAGCTCGCGCTCCGCTTCCCTCAAGCGTTGCAGCACGACCTGCTTGGCGGTCTGAGCCGCGATGCGGCTGGCGTTGTGAGGCAGGGGTTCCGCCGCAGCCACTTCGTCGCCCACAGCAGCGTCTCTCCTGATCCGCCGCGCTTCCGTTAGTGTGATCTCCTTGTCTTCATCTTCTACGGATTCGACCACTGTTTTCAGCGCGTATACGCTGACTTCCCCGCTGTTGGGGTTCAGCGTTACCGATATGTTCTGCCCCGAGGCGGGATTGTCTTTCTTGAAGGCCGATGCCAGCGCAACTTCGATGGCGCCAAGGACCTGCTCCATGGGCAGATGCCGCTCCGACGCCAACTGTTTCAGCGCAACCATAAAATCGCTTTTCATAGTTCTGCCCCTACCCCCAATTCTGGCCGCAGATGGCGCGTCTCCAGCAACACGAAAGCGGGCTGAACCCGCTTCCGTATAAGGAGGAACCATGTGGCGGAATTATATCACCGGCGCCGCCTATCAGCAACCGGCCCGCCGCTGTCCAGCACTGCTTTTCGAGAGCAAAACCGGAGTTGTGAGGTTGGAAAAGCGCCCTGGGGCTACTCGATTTCCGGCGGTTCGAGGCTGGTAAGCCCGTAGAGCAAATCCATCTTCAGGCTGCTGCGAACGGTTTCCGCGAGCTTGTCGTATTCCCTGTCGCGGGACAACTGTCTGCCAGTGTCGGAGGATGAGGGCAGGCTGACCCCCTTCCACTCGGCCAACTGTTCCAGCAGAGCCCGGCGGAGGACATGGCTGTTGAACAGCCCGTGAACATACGTCCCCATAGCCCGCCCGCTGGACGATATTACTCCGTCGTCCGATGGGGGCTGATTGGCGCGGCTGATGCGGAAGGGGTGTGCCGCAGGCCCTATGGGGGTGGATGATCCCATATGAATCTCGTAGCCTTCCACGGGTGCGCCGCCGGCCTTGGAAAGGAGGCCCGATCCCGAGGATGCCGTTCCGCGCACGCGGTGAGTCTCTTTAACCGGCGCAAAGACTGTATCGACCGGCAGAAGGGCCATGCCGTCGGTTTCCGGTTCGGGCGACTCCACTCCGTGGGGGTCGAGAATGCGGCGCCCCATCATCTGATAGCCGCCGCAGATGCCGATGACCGGAGTGCCTCCCTCGGCCTGCCGCCGGATGTCTGCGGCGAACCCTCGCTCGCGCAGCCACCACAGGTCGGCCATGGTGGTCTTGGTGCCGGGCAGAATGATCAGGTCCGGTTCCCCAAGGCTGTCCCGGCTTTCCACGTATCTCAGGCGGACTCCGGCCTCACGGCTCAGAGGGTCGAAGTCGTCGAAGTTGGAGATGTGCGGGAAACCCATCACTGCGATGTCAAGAATGTAGTCGGTTTGAGACTTGAGATATTGACGCCGCTCCAGGGATACCGAGTCCTCTTCCGCAATCTCGATGTCCTGGTAATAAGGCACAACGCCCAGCACCGGCTTCCCGGTGCGTTCCTCCAGCCAGCCCAGGCCCGGCTCCAGCAGCGAAACGTCGCCCCGGAACTTATTGATTATGAACGCGCCCACAGTGTCCCGCTCGTGAGGCTCCAGGATTTCCATGGTGCCGACCAGAGATGCGAAAACGCCGCCCCGGTCTATGTCTCCCGCGAGCAGGACCGGCGCGCCCGAATGCAGGGCCACCCTCATGTTGACGATTTCGTTCTGCTTCAGGTTGATTTCCGCCGGGCTCCCTGCCCCCTCGATAACCACCACATCGTACTGCGCCCTGAGGGTATCCAGGGAATCTGTCACTGCCTGCCACAGCATGGGTTTTGCGGAGGCGAAGTAGCTGGCGCTGGCGGTGGATTCCGGCCTGCCGAGAAGCACTACCTGCGAGCGATGGTTGGCTTCGGGTTTGAGCAGGATGGGGTTCATTTCCACCTGGGGTTCTATGCCGCAGGCTTCTGCCTGCACTGCCTGGGCCCGGCCCAGTTCTCCTCCGCCCGGCGTGACGAAAGAGTTGTTGGACATGTTCTGCGCTTTGAATGGGGCCACGCGGTACCCGTCTTGCCGGAAGATGCGGCACAGAGCGGTTGCCAGCACGCTCTTGCCCACGTGCGAAGCAGTGCCTTGCACCATCACTACCCTGCCCTGCGGCGTGGAACTCAAACGTTTCTCCATGTGTGCCTCCCGCCGCTCCGCAAAACGGAACCAGCCGCCGTGGCGGGCGACTGGTCTGGCCGCAATGCGGCGCTTATCCGCTCCGTGGCGGTTATGCGGCATTTATTCCGGTACGGGTTTCCAAGGGAACAGGCAGCGTCTACCACCAGATTTTGCCCTTGGATTCCTCGCGCAGTTGTTCGTAGTCTCTCGTCCAGAGGGCTGTGCTGAGATACTTCCAACCCCCGTCGGCCAGCAGGCAGACAATGGAGCCGCTCTCCATGCGTTCGGCCTGCCGGATAGCTCCATATACAACCGAACCGGACGATACTCCGGCGAATATGCCTTCTTCGGTCAGCAGCCGCTTGGTCGTCTGGAAGGCCTCGAAGCTGCCGACCAGCATCCGAGAGTCCAGCAGGTTGATGTCGAGGATGGGGGGTATAAAGCCGTCCTCCAGGCTGCGGAGGCCGGATATAAAGTCCTCCGGCTCCGGTGCCACTGCGACGATTTTGACAGCGGGGTTGTATTCCTTGAGGCGCCGCGCCACACCCATCAGAGTTCCGCCGGTGCCGAGGCCGGCGACGAACATATCCACGTCTGGAATGGCTTCGATGATTTCCGGCCCCGTGGTCTCGTAGTGCGCTCCCGGGTTACCGTCGTTGCCGTACTGGTACATCATGATGTAGTCGTGGGGGCGCTTCTCGATGAGGTCCTGGGCCATTTCGATGGAGCCGTTGGTGCCGCGGGAGCCGTCGGATGAGATTATCTCCGCTCCATAGGCCTCCAGCAGATGCACCCGCTCCACGCTCACGTTCTCCGGCATTACCACGGCTACTTTATAGCCCTTCATGCGCCCGATCATGGCGAGGGAAATGCCGGTGTTGCCGCTGGTGGGCTCCAGGATGGTGCGGGCGCGGCTCAGCTCTCCGTCTGCCTCCGCCCGCTCGATCATCCTGAGTCCGATGCGGTCTTTGACGCTGCCGGTGGGGTTGGCCCCCTCCAGCTTGGCGAAGATGCGCACCGCCGGCTTGGGGCTCATATTTTGCAGTTCCACCGTCGGCGTATTGCCGATGGTATCCAGGATGCCTTTGTAAGTCAGCTTCGCAACCATCAATGACCTTCCCGCCTATGCTCTCAGCGAGCGGGCCGGAATCTGTCCTGTTTCAGTTTGGAGGAGAACTGTCGCGCTGTCCCTTTGCAGGCTTTCTAGTTGTCCTAGGCGCTTACTGCGGCAGGCTCTTCGAGGGGTGCAGCTACGCCGCAGAAAACGTCATAGTCTATCAGCTCGCTTACCGTCGGGTTGTCGCCGCACAGGGGGCATTTGGGGTTCCGCTTAAGGCGTACTTCGCGGAAGCTCATGTCCAGAGCGTCCACTATCAACAGTCGGGACGACAGCGACTGCCCGATGCCCAGGAAGTGCTTCAGCGCCTCGGTGGCCTGGATGCTGCCCACAAGCCCGGTCATCGAACCCAGCACGCCGGCTTCGGCGCAGTTGGGAACCATTCCAGGCGGTGGCGGCGACGGGAACAGACAGCGGTAGCAGCCCTCGCCGGGGATGAACACCGTGGCCTGACCGTCGAAGGTCAGGATGCTGCCGTCGACCAGCGGCTTGCCCAACAGGTAGCAGGCATCGTTGACCAGGTAGCGGGTGGCGAAGTTGTCGGCCCCGTTCACCACCAGGTCATACTGCCCGATGATCTCCATGGCGTTCTCTGAATTCAGCCATGTCTCGTGCAGGATTACATTGACGTCGGGGTTGTAGGACTTGATGTTGTCCATCGCCGACTGGACCTTGGGGCGTCCCACGTCGGCGGTGTGATGCAGAACCTGGCGCTGGAGATTGGACAGGTCCACCACGTCCAGATCCACGATGCCGAGGGTGCCCACGCCGGCCAGGGCAAGATAGATGGCGCTGGGCGACCCTAATCCGCCGGCGCCGATGATGAGAGCCCTGGACTGCATCAGGGCGCGCTGCCCTCTGGAGCCTACGTCGCTCATTATGATATGTCGGCTGTAGCGTTTGACCTGTTCCGGGGTCAGGGCGAGGGGCTGAGTGGCCATGACTATAGTCCTCCTGGCGTCCGATGTTGGGCGGTTGTATGGCTTACGGATTGCTGCGCCTGGCTAGGGGCCAAACAAAAAACCTGCTCCTGCCCTCTGTGGGGGCGGCCCGTCCCCGCTTTTAGCGGGCCGGGTGGGCGCAGGTTTCAGGCGTAGAGCTGTGCCACCTGCCCCTATGTATGGGGACAGGTGCAAGCGTGCCGGCAACGAGTAACAGAATGCCTCATCAATGCGGCGAGTTTAGCGCGGAGACTCCGGGATGTCAAGGAAGGATTGTCAAGGAAACAGAGCGCGTTCGCCAGGGCTGCCGCATGGAGCAGGTGGACTGATTGGGACAGGCGAATCAACCCGGCAGGCAGAGCGGACAGAAAGGTATGGCGCCGCCCGCCCCGTTTCAGCAGCCCGACAGATACCGTCTTTTCCCTGATACAGGCTATGCGTAATGACTATATTAGGAACTACACTTCGCATACCCGCCTCTTCCCGGATACGGGCGAAGCAGCTTCAGTCCGAGAGTTCGCCAATGAGGGATTCAGCCTTGAATCTGATCAGCGCCTGGATAGTGGGGCGGCAGGCGCCGACCGGATGGCCCGGGACCGGAGCGTGATTATACCTGGCCGCAAGCCGGGGAGCAGGCTGTCAGGACTTATAGGCTCCGCTTATGCTGGAGAGGGCAAAAGGAAATTCATCTTCGTTGAACACGAGGCGGAAGGTTCCTCTGGCCGGGCCGTCGCTGATTCTCATGGTTCCAGCGTTGAAAGCGCTTTCCAGAGTCTCGAAAACTTTGCGTTTATACTGGGTGTCGTCGTTGCCCTTGAGATGCTCGCCTTTGGTCTCGAACACCAGAATATGCGGTTTGCCTGTCGTGTCGCCGGCCATAGCTACAAAATCGGGCCAGATGCGTTCCCGTTTCCAGCCCCGCAGATAGTATTCCCCCTGCTGGCGCACTGCCACCCGGTGCCACCAATGCAGAGCTTTTTGCTCGTCGAGGTAACGGGCGAAGTTCTTTTCCAGTTCGCTGTCGAATTGACGGGCTAATACCGGCTCGAACAACGACAACTGTAATGATTTGCCGTAATTCTGCAATGCAGATTCGTTGACGCTTACGGGGATTTCGCAGGTTTCCTTTACGCGAAAGCAATGGTCGCTGGACTCCAGGTTGAAGATGATTTCTCCCCTGCCCAGTTTGGCGCGGAAAATCTCTTCCGACATGCTTTCCACTTTTGCAGCCACATCATCCCGCAGCTTCGCCGCCTGGCTGCCGCGCTGGTCATAGATGTCGTCGTCGGTCAGGTTTTCGCTGCGCAGACGCTCCACCAGCTCAGCGGCGATGCGGGCCGCCTGCCAGGGGTTGGTTACTATGTCGGCCAGGCGGCGGGCGAACCAGGAGATGTTAAGGGTCTTGTCTATGTAAATTTCCCGGTTGGGATGGTAAACCTCGCGCTCCTCTGCAACGTCCACTGTTGCCGATTGCTGAAAGGGGGCCTGCTTCAGTGCGCCTTGCGGTTCGGGGGCGCCGATGGATGCCCAATTGATATGCGGCAGTATGTGCTGCTGATAATCCAGTTTGCGCCAACCGCTGCCGTCTTTGTGGTTCACCATCGGCAAGAAGATGCTCTGGCCCCGGAACTGCTCCCTACGCTCCAGCGTTATGCGCCGGTATTCACCGGATTGGGAGACAACAGCATTTCCCAGGCCGGTCATCCCTTCCTGCTCCAGCCCTTTTTTGACGTGCTCCACGGCGGCGCCTACATCGGTGTTCCAGCAGTAGACATAGCACTGGTCCAGGGCTGCGCGTCCGGTGCGGCGGGCATGGGGCTGCCGCATCACCCGGCCCACCAGTTGGGTTATGGCGCGCTTGGCCTGGGTGTTGTCCAGTATCACCAGCAGGTAAGCGAAAGAGCAGTCCCAGCCCTCCATCAAGGCGGCGCGGGTGATTATCCAGCGCACCGGCGAGTATTCCGACAGCAGGTCTTCGCGGCCCAGCTCGTCGTTTTCCGATGACTTGACCCGAACCTGTTCGGCAGGAACTCCCAGATTCAGCGTCAGATACTCGCGCACATCCTCGGCATGAACCCGGTCGCCGCCGCGCTGATCTTTGCCGGTGCGTTCCACCCTTACCACTGCGATAGGGCGTATGTAGCGGCCTTCGCTCATTTGCAGCGAAACTGCTTCGGCGGCGGCGCGCTCCAGTTCTTCGTATGCCTGCCCCAAAGTATGCTGCCATTCAGCGCCGGTGAAGGATGTTACCTGCACCGGCAGCTTTATCATCTCTGCGTCTCTCAGCTCGACGCCGCTGATGTCTACCAGCAGATTGCTGATTTGGTGGTTGGGCGTGGCCGACAGTTCTATGACCATTGTCGGATTCAGGCGGTTGACCGACCGGACAAACTCTCTGGCGTCATTGGCCTTTCCGTAGGCTTTATGCGCCTCATCCAGCACTATTACGGGACGCAGCATCTTGAACAGATTGAACAGGCTGTGCTTGACCGGCCCGCTCCCGGATGCCCGCTCCAGGTCGGGGTGCCGCTTCAGCAGGCAGCCATCGCCCAGGGCGTCGTCGCTGTCGGGAAACAGCGTTGGATAGCGGCCCGAATCGCGGAACATCCGAAGAAACTCCCGCTCCTTCTGCCGGTTGGCGGCGGGCAGCATCAGCAGCATCACGCACAGATAGTTGTCTATGTCGCCGGCGGTGAAGGGCGTTTCCTTTTCCAGCAGCTTCACCCGCCCGCCGCTGGCCCGCTCCAGCATCTGGCGGTAGGGATGTTCCCGGTTTCGCAGCGCGTTCCAGGTTTGCTGATAGATAGCCCTGGTGGGAGTTATCCACAGCGTGAGGCCGGTATGCCGGTTCAGCCGCTCCAGCGCGGCGGCGGCCAGCAGCGTTTTTCCGCCCCCGGTGGGAACCTTGAAGCAGATATGGGGGATGGGACGCCCGGCGCCGTCGGTTCGCTCCACATAGGCTTGGGACGGATTGGCTACCTCGCCGGCCTCGGCCAGCTTCTGCCAGGCAGTCCGCGGATAGTTGCGCAATTCGGCGGGCTCGTCCACCCCTGCCTGCTGTAAGGCGGCAATACCGGTTTCGCTCTGCGCCTGCGCTGTTTCCAGCGCGTTCAGCCATCGGGAAAAGGACTCAAGCGCCTTGCTTTGGTACTCTTTCAGTTCCAATGCAGCCCCCTAACCGCCGTGGGGCAGGTGAATCTCGTAGGGCAACTGGCAGAAGGTGATGCCCATGGCGGTAAGCTCGCGCTGGCCGATATATTTGCCGGCGGCGAACACGATGGCCCGCTTGCCCTGGCCGCGGGCGGTCTCGCTGATGCGCCGGGCGCGCTCTTCGTTCAGGATGGCCTCGCCGCTGCGCAGATATTCCAGGTCGGGCTCGTAGAACAGGTGATAGTTGTTGCTGTCGCTGCTGTAAAACAGCCGGTCGCTGCCCTGGGGTGTCAACCCCTCGCTGCCCACGGATATGCCGTAGGCGGTATGCGTCAGATAGGCGGCCAGGGCTGTAAAAGACGGCAGCGCTTCCCCGGTGAGCATTCCTTCCAGGTCGATCGGCTCGCCCAGAGTGCAGTAGGTGAAGGAGCCTCCCAAGCCCTCCCGCAGTGCGGAGTCGCGGGCCTCCGGCGCGCCGTCGATGACGCGCCGCACCCGCTCGGCGGTAATGCTGTCGGCGTAATCCTCGCACTCCACCAGGATGAACTTGCGGTTGCCGCCGTCTTCTCTATTCAGCGCCAGTACGGCGTGGGCCGTAGTGCCGCTGCCGGCGAAGGAGTCGAGGATGATGGCGTTTTTGTCATCAATCATCCCTATTAGTCTTTTGATCAGTTCAACGTTCTTTTCACCATTGGGAAAGTTGAATTTACTATCGTATTCCTGCAAGTCGGTCCAGTTGGTATCTAACATTGTCTGGTCGCTTTCATCCAAGAGATATTGCGGTTTCCTGCTTCTAGGATTAGAGCGCAATCTGCCCTCTGTAATCAATTCGCTAGCGCGCTCTTGCGAATACATCCAATGCCGGCCGCTAGGAGGTACCGTCCCGAAAAGCTCATACTCCATTGTGGGGCGAACCCCAGGTGCATCAAAGGCGTGCCATCGCATAGCTTTCTCTTGGAATTTTGTAGGTGGGACAATCAAGCTTTCTTCAGATTTTCCATAAAACAGGACGGAATTGTATCCAAAGTTCAGTGCACGTATTTTCTCACGTTCTCTGATATTTTTCTTGACTCGTGAAACGACGAAAGTATTTCGATAAGCATCTTCTCCTAAAATCTCGCTCATTAGCATGCGTAAATGGTGCTCTTCGTTGTAGTCAATTGACACGAAAATCACGCCGTCATCGGCCAGCAGTTCCCTGAGCAGATGCAGCCGCGGCCACATCATGCAGAGCCATTTGTCATGGCGTTCCAGGTCTTCGCCGTCAACGGTTTGATTCAGCCACTCCTTCATCAGGGGGCTGTTCACATTGTCGTTGTAGGCCCAGCCTTCGTTGCCGGTGTTGTAGGGAGGGTCGATGTAGATGCACTTGATGCGGCCGGCGTAGCGGGGGAGCAGGGCCTTGAGGGCGTGGAGGTTGTCGCCGTGGATTATGAGGTTCCCGTCGGGCAGAACGGAATCAGAACGCCAGTTCCTCTCTCTCTCTCTCTCTCTCTCGACATATGTTCTAATTTCGACTTGGCGTAGTCGGGAACCAGCGGGCGATATGGTATCGTCAGGTGGTGGGCGTAGACAATCTGCTTGCCCTTGAAATCCAGGGTAGGCACGATCAACCTCTCCGGAGCCGATTAACGGAGGGTATGATACACCAGCTATACCGCTCGGTATACCGCCCGGAGCTATTTCAGCAAGCCGCCAGAGGCCCCAGCAACTCCGGGCCTCGGCGATTCTCAAGATTTGCCCGGCGTGTTATTCCGTGTCGTCCTCCGGCGGGAGCAACTTTTCGATGGGGATGCCCGTGTCGCGGGAAATCCGGGCCATAAGAGCTTTGATCCGCTTCCGTTCTTCGGCCCTGCCTTCAGCTCTGCCCTCGGCAATAGCCTCAGCTCTGCCTTGGGCTATGCCCTCGGCCATAGCCTCGGCGCGCAGTTTCTCGCGCCTTTTCCGCCTTTGTTCCAACGCCCAGAACACCATGTCAACACCTCTCTCAACCAGCACGGCAATCATTCCGTAGACTACCGCGGCCAAGTCTACCAGGCTTGCCGCCGGCTCCAGATTTTCCCAACCGCCCCATTGTCCCGATATCGTCACCAGCAGGAGCGTTACCGCGAAAACCCCAAAGGGTGCGACCATCGCGTGGAGGCGAAGCCACCGCATTTCCCGCCACTCTCTCATCACCTCCCCCAGTATATCAAAAGCGATGGCCTGGAATTTTTCGGAGCCTCGGCGTTTTCGTATTGCTCTCCCTCAACCTTAGTGGAGAAGGCGCCGGTGGGTTCGCTTCTCCTGCGTCCCCGCTGTTGACCAGGGTATAGCGATAGCCCCGACCTTGCCAGAGGCGGCGCCGCTCGTCGCCTGGCAGTTCTTGCGCCACTTCGCAAGGCAGCGCTTCCGGCTTCTCCAGGGCGCAGATGACCGCGTTGGCCGGGGAACCCTCAGGCAAAGCGCCGCAGTCCTGAAAGCCCCAGAACGGAGGTCGGATGACCGCATAGCGGGCATAAACAGCGATGCCGCCCATGCTGTAGGCGGCATCGGAAACTGACGGATGAAAACGCCGGGGAAGGGCTAGGAAACAGTAGCGGCGAGGCTGATCTGCCGGTCGGCCAGGTCGGCCAAAGTGATGTTGCTGAGCAGGCCGAGAATGGCCTCCTCTACAGACTTCCATACTTCTTGCTGGGCGCAAGTGTCGGAGAGGACGCAGTCGTGGGGATTGACCAGGCAGTCCAAAGGTGAGCTGTTGGCGTCGAGCTTGGACATGACCATGCTCAGATTGATGTCGCCGGGGTGCGTTGCCAGCATGTGGCCTCCCCTCGGCCCACGGCGGCTGATCACGAACCCGAACTTGTTGAGAGAGGCCATAAGCTGGTCGAGATAAGCCTCGGGGATACCCTGCTTGGCGGCTATCTCTGCGGTCTGAACCGGGCCGTCTCCGTAGCGAAGCGCTAACTCAACCAATGCCCGCACCCCATAGTCCACTCTCATGGGGATTTTCATCTTGGCGCTCCTCCCGGGCGGCCTCACTAGACTTCGAGTATACACCAGATGAGTATCAATTCCAAATTCGGCGCGAGCGGATAAACGGCCGGCCGGGAAATGATGCGGGCCGCTGCATCGGGTCAGTCGTCCAGAATCAAAAATGTGCCCAGGCCCTGGGCGACGAGGCGACCTTCGTCGCTGGTGACCTCAACGTCGCCGGACACGAGCCTGCCGCCTTTGTTGAGAACCGTTGCGGCGGCCTTAAGGCGGCCGGAATTGGCGCTCTCGAGGAAATTGACCTTCAACTCGACGGTAGTGGTGCGCTGCCCAGGGCCGAGGATGGAGCGGACTGCCCGAAAGAAAGCGGTATCCACAAGAACGGCAATCAGCCCGCCATGCACCTGGCCGGCGGCCTGCAAGTGATGGGGTTGTACGAGGAGCGATACGCTGCCTGCTCCGCCCTGCGACAGGCCGACTTCAATGCCCACGAATCGAAGGAAGGGAGAATCATCGTCATAGGGCAAGTCTGTTCCTTCATGGGCGACCAATTGCGCCTCCGTTAAAGCCGGGAAAGGCGATGTTTTTCAGGTATAATATCCGGGCAATATATCCCGGCAATTCTATTATCTGGACTGCTGTTTTGGCCAATGGTTAAAGGGCTGTTTGTTGGGCTGGCGGTAATAATCGTGTTGGCCCTGATTCCTGTGGTACACTTCCTGGGCATTCCCTTTGGCCCGTTCATCGCCGGGTATTTCGGCATAAGCGTCGCGCGAGACTACCCTGGAACTCCGGGACGAAGAGCGCTGGTCTACGGCCTCTGGCTGGGTTCTGTCGTTGGGGCGGTAACGGTGATTGTTGCGGCGGTGGTTACGATTGCTGGAAACTTTGCCTACCCGATCCTGTTGTGGGGCGGAGTTGTGGTGGCAACGTTCTACTACGCCAGCATGTCTACCCTGGGCGCGTGGTATTCGGAGCTCCGAGCAGCAGAGAAGTCCAGACCCTCTATAACCCCAGGGCCAACGCCGGGCGGCCCTCTCCGCTAGGACGTAAATGGCTGACATATTCCGCCTGTTGCGCCCATTGCAGTGGGTTAAGAATGGCCTGGTGTTCCTGCCTTTTCTGTTCGCGGTTGATATCGCCTGGTCGGTGGACTCGCTGAGCGGCATCCCCCGGCTTCTCGGCGACCTGACGGTGCTGTTCCTGGCATTCTGCGGGCTGTCCAGCGGAGTCTACGTCTTCAACGACCTGATGGACCGGCGCGCAGATCGCGGGCACCCCCGGAAACGACACCGGCCCATAGCTTCAGGCAAGGTTGGCGTTCCCGCCGCTGTGGCGCTGGTGGCTGCCCTGACGGCCGCTGGCATGGCCGCCGCCTGGCACCTCGGAACCGGGTTGTTCCTGGTCGGCGGCGTTTACCTGATCATCAACACGGCCTATTGCCTGGGCGGGAAGAATGTAATGCTGCTGGACGTATTCTCCGTGGCCAGCGGATATGTCATGCGCGCGGTCTCCGGGGCGTTGGCGATAGACGTCGATCCGTCGCCATGGCTCTATGCGACCACCGGGGCGGGAGCGCTCTTCATAGTGCTGGGCCGGCGCTACGCCGAGGCCAGGCTGGCCGGCGACGATGCGAGCCGGCAGCGGCCGGTGCTGGCGCGATACTCGGGTCCGTTCATCTCTCAGCTGCTCACGCTGTCGGCAACGGCGTCCCTGCTCAGTTATACTCTATATACGATCGAGGCAGACAATCTGCCGGCCAACAACTCTATGCTGTTTACGCTCCCCCTGGTGGCGTTGGGGCTGTTCCGCTACCTGTATCTGCTGAACCACAGCAGCGAGGCGGAAGCTCCGGAGCAGTTGATGGTGCGAGATCTTCCGCTGCTGGCCACGGTTCTCGCATGGCTGGCGGTTTCAGTGGTGGTACTGTTGTTTAACGGTTAGGAACCGGAAACGCAGGGACGCGACGGCGCGCCCTATGACTATACTGGCGGATCAGCCGCCCGGACAGGAGACCCAATGCAGACACAGCAGGCTCCGACATTCCCCGCCCCCCGCACCGGGCCATCGATAGTGGCAGTGGTGCCCACGACTCCCGAAACAGTGCAGGACGACATAGCCCAGGCCATGAGGCTCGCCGGAGCGGCCGAAGCGCTTCCGACAGAGAACCGCACGCAGCTCAAGGTCAATATCTCGTGGCAGCACTGGTATCCGGGTTGTTCCTCCACCCCGTGGCAGATCGAGGGGGTCGCCAGGGCGCTCATGGACATGGGCCACACAGACCTGGTGGCAGCTCACAACGGCACCGTGGTCGTCGATTCCTTTGAGGGAGAGGAAAACAACAAACACAAAGCCGCCCAGGATCGGGTTGGACTGACGTCAATCCACCTGGACTCTCCCCCCAATGGATGGATTGATTACCGTCCCAAATCCGAAATGCTGGCGCTGGATGACATTTTTCCTGAGGGCATTCAGATTCCCGAGGGTTTCCCGGGAACTAACATCGTCCACCTGCCGACTATGAAAACCCATGTCTTTACCACCATGACCGGCGCGATGAAAAACGCCTTCGGCGGGTTGTTGCACCGCAAACGGCACTGGACCCACTCGGTGATTCACGAAACGCTGGTAGACCTGCTGGCAATACAGCAGGAGATACATCCCGGCCTTTTCGCAGTGATGGACGGCACCTTCGCCGGTGATGGTCCCGGACCCCGCGCCATGCGCTGGCATATCAAGAACCGTATCCTGGCCAGCTCTGACCAGGTGGCCATCGATGCCGTGGCGGCGAAGATGATGGGCTTTGACCCGATGAGTATTCCATTCATCCGCCTGGCCCACGAGCGCGGATTGGGTTGCGGCGAGACAGACCGCATCGACATCCAGGGCGAGGACATCAGCGGCGTCAACTGGCGCTTCTCCGGCGTGGAAAACACCTTCGCCAGCCGGGGCCAGAAGCTGATCTACTGGGGGCCTATGAAGCCTCTGGAAAATATGCTGCTTCGCAGCCCCATAGTCGGCTGGGCCTTCCTTGCCTCCAACCTCTACCACAATGGCTACTGGCTCAAAACCAAGGGCCGCCGCCGTATCGACGCGGCCCTCAAAACGGAATGGGGGCGGCTGTTCCAGTCCTACTGAGTCGATCATCTGAACACCAGGAGCGCTTCCCGGGCATGGACATCGCCATCATTGGACTCCCTCGCAGCGGTAAAACAACTACCTTCAACGCCCTCACCGCCGGACACGGCGCGTCCGCCGGCGGAGGCAGCGCCGGACCGGTGCAGGTCGGCGTAGTAAAGGTAATCGACCGGCGCCTGACGGTTCTGGAGCGGATGTATCAGCCCCGGAAGACAGTCTATGCCGAGCTGAAGTTCTGGGATCTGCCGCCCGACAACCGGGCGAATCACGGCCAGGGACTGGCCGGGCGGCATCGCAACATCCTGCAGGGGGCCGGTGCGCTGCTGCTAGTGGCGCGCGCTTTCCAGGACCACTTGCTACAGGGACCCCCGGATGCGGCCCGCGACTTGGCCGCCATGCTGGACGAGCTGACGTTGGCCGACCTCGAAACCCTGGAGCGCGCAGAGGCCCGGCTGACTGACGCGCTGAAGAAATCCAAACCCGCCGAGCGTCCGGCGCTGATTCCCCAGGCCGATGCGATCCGAAAGGTCAGAGAGGGATTGGACGCCGGAATCCGGGTGCGCCAGCAGCCTCTTTCTCCCTCAGAACGCTCGGCCATTATGGACTACCAGTTGCTGACCGATAAACCTATCATCGCCGCCTTCAACAGCAATGAGGACAGCCCTGATATTTGCCTCAAAACTCTGGGCTTGCCCGGGGAAATGACCGACGGTCTGGGCGTGGTCAACCTCCGCGCCCGGCTGGAGGAAGACCTGGCGCTGATGCCTGAAGACGAGGCGGAAGAATTCCGCGACGCCTTGGGACTGAGCCAGTCGGCCATCGAGCGCGTTAAACTGGTCTGCTACGAGACGGCGGGTTTGGTATCTTTCCTGACGGTGGGCGATGACGAAGTGCGCGCCTGGCCGGTGCCCGACGGAATCTCCGCAGTGGATGCGGCGGGCGCCATTCACTCCGACTTCACCAGGGGATTCATCCGCGCCGAGGTTATCCACTACGATGACTTGGTCCGGTGCGGAAGCCTGACCCAAGGGCGCAAGGAAGGAGTGCTGCGTTCTGAGGGAAAGACTTACCCGGTAAAAGACGGCGACGTTATAAACTTTTTGATCAACGTCTAGTCTGATTTCTGAAGCGGCCTGGCGAAGCTGAGCTCGTGACCGTCGGGGTCGTCTATGTGGAAATAGCGCTCGCCCCAGGGAGCGTCTGCCGGAGCCGTGGTCGGGGAAAGGCCCAGCGCGGTGAGCCGGCGGTAATGTTCGTCCACATCGTCAACGTGCAATATGAGCCTTCCCCACCATGTCGGTTGCTCAGGCAAGAGAGCCAGGTTGATGTAGCCGCCTCCGACGCGGAAGCTGGTGAATGAGGCGGTCTCTCCGCCATAGAGCAGTTCCAGCCCCACGCAGTCCCGATAGAACACCACCGACCGGGCCATGTCCGTTACTGCCAGGGTAACCGCGCTGATGCTTTCCACTCCCATGCCTGCCCTCCGCATCCTTGCATGGATTAGCTTCGCCTTCTCCTAGGGCGCGACAGCTCGGGATAAGTTCGCTCGGTCAGCACCCAGTCAAGTCGCGCTTTCAGCGCTTCCACTTCGGGCGGGGCGAGCAGCTCGACCAGCTCCCGCAAGCGCCTGGGCATACCCTTCCTAGACCCTGCGAGCCTGGCTTGTAACTCTGCCAGAGGATTCAGCAGCCCATCGGGAATCCCTTCGCCGCCGAAATCCCAGATCACCGTGCGGATCTTCACGTCGGAGTGGAATGTGAGGCCGTGATCGATGCTCCACAGTCTGCCGTCCGGATCGGCGATCAGGTGATTGGGCTTTCGGTCGGTGCTGTTGGCTACCAGGTCGAAACAGCAGACCATCCGGAGCTGGTCGGCAAAATTGCTGCTCAGTGTGTAATAGTTCTCCCTTGGATCGTGCTCGATGAATTGCTGTACAGAGCCAATGCCGTAAGGCCCGTCGCGGATGATGGTGAAGGGGATCAGGTTCCAGCCGAGGATTTCGCTAAGCAGGTAGGCGGCGTATTCCCGCTTGTAGAGCGTGCCGTCTGGAAAATCCCAGAGAGGGGCCTCGCCTTCGCGCGGCTTGTATATGGCGTAAGCCTCTTCTCCGTCCAGGCCGACATTGACTACGAAGGTGTAGTTGGAACCCAGTCGCGTCAACTGACAGGAGAGGATCTCGCCGTGGCGCAGGACTTCTTGGACTTTGGCGTGAGAGGTCAATCGGAGATGTCCGGTATCTGGAATCGGCTATGAGACCTTATCCTGCTTCCAGGACTGTGTGTCCGTTGGCCCTGGGACAGACGTGACCTTCGGGGTTGATGGGCTGCCCGCACAGGAAGCAGGCGGGCCGGCCCGCCGCGCAAATGCGAAGAGATTCCTCCGCCAGTTCCGTCGCCTGTGTAAGGGTCATCCAGAAACTCACGGATTCGGACTCTTCCCCGGTTCGCTCCTCCTCCGTCTCCCGCTCGTGGGCTTGCATGTAGAAGGAGTTGGTCTCCTTGTCATGGCTCAGAAACATCTGGCCTGCCTTGAAGTCGATGGTGGCTTCCCCTCCGGGCCAGGCCGGTTCCCTGGGGGCGCTCTCCCGCTCTTTTTCTTCGGCAGTCAGCCTGGCCACATAGTCCCGAAGGTATACGCCCAGTTGGAACAGTTGCTCTTTCTCCAGCCACAGCGAGCAGAAAGCCGGGCCGGCGTGCAAATCCAGTCGGAAGGTGCGCCGTCCCGGCTGCCCGAAAGTAACTGCTTGCACCTGCGATAGCGCGCCTAGAGGGTATTTAACCTGCTTCTCTTCCATGGCCTTATGATAGTAGCCCACGCCGTCCGGTGGCAAGCAGTAGTCCCCTGCCCGGCGCTGCGGGGCGGATAGGCGTTTTTAACCGGCGCCTTTCTCCGGAGGCAATACGTTGGTCATGCGGCTTGATGAGTCGAGGCCGGTTCGCGACGCGCTGCTGCGGTGTTCCGTGTTTTAGGACATAGCGGCCCGCGCCCGGTACTGGAGGGCTTCCGCCAGGTGGGGGACGCTTATGTGGTCCGCCCCCTCAAGATCGGCAATGGTCCGGGATACCTTCAGCACACGGTGAAAGGCCCTGGCGGACAGCGCCAGCCGCTGGGCCGCAGTCTGCAGCAGGCTCCGGGCGCCATCGTCGAGCTGGCAGTGCTCCCATACTTCGGCGGGGCCCATTTCCGAATTGCACAGAAAGGTGTTGTCCCGGAACCGCTCCCGCTGGATTTCACGGGCCTGCTCCACGCGCTGCCGTGGGTGTCTGGAGTCTTCCTCTGGGCAGTCTCCCACCAGTTTTTCGTACTCCACGGGCGGCACTTCCGCAAACACGTCGACCCGGTCGAGGAGCGGCCCGCTGATCTTCTTCTGGTAGCGGGCCACGGTAGACGGGCTGCAGGCGCACTCTTTCACTGGGTGCGAGTGGAACCCGCAGGGGCAGGGATTCATGGCCGCAACCATCATAAAGCTCGCGGGATAGGTTATGCTCCCGGATACCCGGCTGATGGTCACCACCTTGTCTTCCAGCGGCTGGCGCAGCGATTCAAGGGCAGCGTGATTGAACTCCGGCAGTTCATCCAGGAACAGCACTCCCCGGTGGCTCAGCGTAATCTCGCCGGGCCGCAGTGAGCGTCCCCCGCCGACCAGTCCTGCGTTGGAGATGGTGTAGTGAGGAGAGCGGAACGGGCGCTGCATAATCAGGGGATTGTCGCTTTGCAGTGTGCCATGAACGCTGTATATCTTGGTTACTTCCAGAGCTTCCTGCGGCGCCATGCGGGGCAGGATCGACGGCAGGCAGCGGGCCAGCAGTGTCTTGCCGCTGCCCGGAGGCCCGCTGAACAGCAGATTGTGAAAGCCGGCGGCGGCCACTTCCAGAGCCCGCTTGGCGTGTTCCTGGCCCTTGATGTGGGCCAGGTCCATCTGATCGGGGATGTCGGTTATGGAGGAACAGTTCTCCCATCCATCGCTCTGCATGGGTTGCAGCAGTGATTCGCCTTTGATGTGGCGAACCACGGAATCCAGAGTGGCTGCCGGATACACCGTAATATCCTCCACCAGCGATGCTTCCTCGGCGTCTACGGCGGGGACGAAGACTGAGTTGTAGCCCTGGTCGCGGGCGACCGACACCATGGTCAGTATCCCATTGGTATGCCGCAGGCTGCCGTCCAGGGACAGCTCGCCGAGGAACACCGCGCCAGCGGGGGCGGCCTCCAGTTGCCCTGAGCTTAGCAGGATGCCGATGGCTATGGGGAGATCGTATGCCGGGCCTTCCTTTTTGAGGTCGGCAGGAGCAAGGTTCACAGTGATGCGCCGCATGGGGAATTCGCATCCGCTGTTGCGCAGGGCGGCGCGCACCCGCTCCTTGGCCTCCTGTACGGCGGTGTCGGGCAGGCCCACCATGTTGAACTTGGGCACTCCCGGAGAAAGGTCAACTTCCACCCGGATGATGAAGCCTTCCAGCCCGACCATGGCGCAGGAATTTGTGCAAGCTAACACAAGCCGCCTCCTGGAAATCTCCTCGGGCCCCGCACTGCCTGCGGCGGGAAATGTCGCCTGCAGATTGACGAGGAGTCGAGTTGCAGGTTTGTCCGATACCGAACATGCGAAACTTTAGTTCTATTGATGAACGTTCCGCAAGGGGCGGCTGTCAGCAATTTCCAAGCCTTTGGAGAGCCGCCGTATCGAAAGATGCTGAAGATTCCCGATCCGGTTTCGTGCGGCGCCGGGCGGAAAGGGAAAGGGCGTTGGACAATCAGGGTTTGGATATGCTGAGCTGCATCAGATCCTGGGCGGCGGTGATGGGGCCGGTGTAGTGATGGGCGGCATCTTCCAGCAATGGAGCCTGGTTTTCATGGAAGGCATTGTCCAGGTGGGTGAGGATCAATCGTCCCACGGATGCCTGGGCCGCTGCGCGGGCCGCATCGCCGGAAGTGGAGTGCAGGCGCCCGACGGCAAATTCGCGGGCGGTGTCGGTGGTCAGGGCTTCGTGGATTAGCAAGTCGGCGCCCTGTGCGGCTTCGACCAGGCGAGGGCAATAGGTGGTGTCTCCGGAAAAGACTACCGAAATACCGCCGGACTCCACCCGCCACCCGATGGAGCCGGGAATGTGATCAACGTCGAAAGACCAGGCTGTCGTGTCCGGCCCAAGTTCAAGCCTGCGGCCCGGCTCAACTTCCTGCCAGCGCATTACCTGTCGGCCGGCGTGGTTGCAGGCGGACGTGGCCCGCACCTTGGGAACTCTGCCAGCCACGGCCGCCTTGCGCAGACCTTCCAGCCCGGCGGGGCTTCCATATACCGACAGGGGATTCTCGTCCGGCGTTTCGTGAGACCGGCGAGCCTGTATAAATATCAGGCCGGACAGATGATCCTGGTGGTCGTGGGACAGGAGAACATGGTCATAGTCCAGTGCGCGTATGCCGACGGCGCTGCCGTTACGGAGAGCGGAGTTGCCGGAGCTGCCGTCCAGCAGCAGCGTGGCGCCGTCGGGGCAGCGCAGGGCGATGGCGGTGTGGGCGCGGGCGATCGACATTCCCGCTCCCGTGCCAAGAAAGGCTATTTCCATTCTGCTCATATCATCGTAATCTGCTGGCAGTCGCGGGCTACGGCTATGGGGCCGGCATAATGTTGGGCGGCCTCCACCGCGAGAGGATTGGAATCATGGTGGTAAGGATCGGTGAAGTGCGTCAGGACAAGGCTTGCCGCCCTCGCTTCGGCTGCCGCTCTGCCCGCTTCGCCGCCGGTGCTGTGGCCGGCGGCGCTGGCCAGGACCGAATCGCCGACGCAAAAGGCCTCGTGGATCAGCAGGTCGGCCCCCTCCGCCGCTCTTACCACCTCGGGGCTGTATCTGGTATCCCCGGAAAACACTATCGCTTTACCGTCGCACTCGACGCGCCAGCCTGATGCGCCGGAGATGTGGTCTGCCGGGAAGGACCAGGCGGTAGTCCTTGGCCCCAGTTCAATTACCTGATTGTGTTGAGCGGGTTTCCAGTGCAGCAGCTTCCGCCCTTCGTAATTGCGCCCGAAGTCGCCCGATATATCCCGGACGTTCAGCCTTGTGGCGATGGAATGGCGTTTCAGGCCCTCCAGCGTCTCGCAGGTGGCGTGAACCCGGAGAGGCCCCCGCTCTTCATCCGACAATGCGCGGTCGAACTGCACGAAATCGATTCCGCCCATGTGGTCCGGGTGGTCGTGCGAAAGCAGCACATCGTTGAACTCCCGCAGGTTGATGCCTACTGCGGCGGCATGCCGAAGCGCGGAATTGCCGGAGCTTGA
This sequence comes from Dehalococcoidia bacterium, assembly GCA_965115955.1. Taxonomy (GTDB): domain Bacteria; phylum Chloroflexota; class Dehalococcoidia; order Lucifugimonadales; family UBA3495; genus VXOI01. The sequence continues at coordinate 1,984,950 of OZ220473.1, forward strand.
ATCGAGCAGCAGCTTGGCTCCGTCGGGGCACTCCAGCGCTATGGCTGTGTGTGCCCGGAGGGTGGAATTGCCGGCGCCAGTGCCAAGGAAGGTTATCTTCATGGCAGCCTATACCTGGCTCCCGTTCGGGTGGGCCTGCTCGCGCAGCAGGCTCAAGGCTCGCAGCGCCGGCGCCTCGGTGAAGCTGAACAGCACGGCGGGTTTGGCGCCCGAGGCATTGACGTGTTCGTGGTAGTTCCAGCCCGGGACGCAGAAAACGTCCTTGTCTTCCCAGTCGATGGCCTGTCCATTGACCACCGAGCGCCCCTGGCCCTGCACCACGTGGTAGATGGCGCTGGCGGTGTGGCGATGGGCTCTGGTTGCCTCGCCGGGCCGCAGCATCTGTATGTGGCAGGCGATGGTGGGCATTACCGGACCGCCGGTGTTGGGGTTTGTGTATTCCATAATCACGCCGTCGAAGGGGCTGCCGTCCACCTCCGGCGCCAGACGTTGCAGCGCTTCCCAGGTCTGCTTCCACGGGTAACGCAGCAGGGGCGAGTGTGCCGCCTCGCTGGTTTCCCACGCAGGACGCAGAGAGCCGGCGCCGTAGCGCGCAAGCGAGGAATCGGTCGGTTCGGTGACGGGCTGCGCGTCCTCCGGGTACGGTTCGTAGTAGACCGCCTCCAGCATGTGAACCAGGGGGATGTCCAGCCCGTCCAGCCAGATGATCGGGTCGTCGGTGCTGTTGGCGTGATCGTGCCATGTCCAGTTGGGCGTCAGCACCAGGTCGCCGGGGTACATGGGGATGCGGTCACCGTTGACCGTAGTGGATCCTCCCTGGCTGTCGATGATGAACCTCAAGGCCGCCGGGGTGTGCCGATGGGCGCGGGCGGCCTCTCCGGGCATGACTATCTGGAGGCCGGCGAACATGGAGTTGGTAGTAGCCATTCGGTTGAGGCCGGGGTTGAGCAGCATCAGCACCCGGCGCTCGGCGTCGGCGGTGCCGATGAGTTCGCCAGCCCGCAGCGCCTGAGGCTGGAGATCCCGCCACCGCCACAGGAAAGGTAAAGCCTTGCTTTTGGGTTCCGCAACCAGCGCCTCTTCCTGTACCAGCCACAGAGGAGAAGCGCTGAAGCCTTGCAGGTCTCCATAGAAGCGATCGAGGGTTTCCGCAGCCGTTCGTGAACTCGACAGCATCTCTGCCTCCCGAATTGCGTTTTTAGCGGGGGGATCCCGGCCCTTGCCATTGCGCAAGCATCGCTTCCAGCGCCCGCTGGCGCAGGGCGATGGTCAGGTCTCCCCGGGTGCGCTCCAATACGGCTCGCATGGCGTCGGTCGTGTGTCGCAGCCCTCCGGTTACGGCCTCCGGGAAATCCACGCTAATCAGCACGCCATAGATTTCGTCCATTACCTCCATCAGCTCTTCGCAGCGCTCTACGCTGTTCCGCCGAAGGGAGTCGAGGATGTAGCGGCGCAGCTCTCCGATGACCTCCGCCATGCCGTTCAGATAGGCCGGCGGGTCAATGCCCAGTTCTTCGGGCGTCGGTATCTTGCTGCCGGAGATGACCGCCAGGGTGATGCTGGCTTCGGTGTATTCCTTGCGGGCGTCGTTTATAAACCCCGCGTTGTATACCAGCGGATTGTCGGCGCGGACGTGTTCGATGTTCTGCAAACGCGACTTGGCCGATGCAATCAGCCGCCGGGCCTCGTTGAAGTCGCTCCGGTGGACAGCGCGGATGGCATTGGCCGACGATCGGATCACTTCCCGAGAGACGGCCAGCCCTTCCTCCCGGTCCTGGTTGCGCCTGGCGAGATGTTCGATAGCGCGATTTCCTATGCCGGACAGGGCGGAGCTGTACGGGGATGACATCAGATGCGTCCCCCTGCCGCCTCGATCGCTGCGGTCATCCGGGCTGCCGCGGCCTCAGGCTCATCGGCGGAACCGACGGCGGCGGTAACGCAGATGGCGTCGGCCCCGGCCTCCACCACTGGCGCAACGTTCCCCAGGTTAATGCCGCCGATGGCGACCAGGGGCGTATTCCCCGCCAGGGCTTTGGCCTGCCGCACTCGCTCCGGTCCCTGCGGACTGCGGGCAACGCCCTTGCTGGTGGTGGCGTAGACTGCGCCGAAAGCCAGATGGTCAGCGCCCATTTCCCTGGATTCAGCCAATTGCTCGAACTCGCGGTTGGAGCGTCCGATAACCTGATGCGGGGCAAGAATCTGTCGCGCCTGGGCCACTGGCAGATCGGTCTGCCCCACGTGCAGGCCGGCTGCCCCGGCAATTGCTGCTACGTCGGCGTGGTCGTTGATGATGAGCATCGTTCCCGTGCGCTCGCAGAGGTACTGCAGGGCGATTGCCAAGGGCAGCGATTCGCCCCTGTCGCGGAGCTTGTCGCGCAGTTGCAGCATCCGCGCGCCTCCGTTGACGGCGGCGACGGCGATGTCCAGCGGGTTCCGCCCGCCGGTGACCTGCGGGTCGATTATCACATACAGGCCGCGAACCTGCTCGGCTTTATCCCGGCGAAGGGCGGCGCTCACCTGATCCGCAAGCTCGCTGAGCGCATGCCGCAGGCGAGCGGAGATTTCCTGAGGGATGGGACTGGAAGCCGACGAGGCTTCCAGTTGTGAGAGCAGGAGCTGGGTCGTCGCTGCAAGGGCCAGGGTCTGCTCGCCGGTCTGAGGCGGAGGGCTGGCGGATTCGTCAAGAGCCAGCGGAGACGGTATGGTAGGCAAAAGGGAGTTCAGACCACCCAGAGCCTCGAAACCCAGCGCCGGGGGAGCGGCTGCAACCGCGCTCAGGCAGTGGTGCATCATTGAGTAGTTGCTGTGCTGGGCGTCGCTCACAGGTCAAGTCCTTTGGGGGTTTCACCCGACCGGGCGGCGTCGATGTTCTCGCGCACCGACTGCGGCATATCGACTCCGAATTTATCGAAAGCGGCTTCCACGTTGCGGCCTATGTTGCGGGGGTCCTGGTAATACTCGGGGGAGCGGTTCTCACTGCCGGGAGCGAACCGCTCATGCACCGACGCCACAGTCTTGCCCATAGCGAAGGACGACATCCGGCGCGACATTTCGCCGCTGCCGCAGTGGGCGCAGACGGCTGTTACTTCGCTGCCGATGGAGCGAACGAAGAACGAAGACACCCGCCCGCAGTTCTGGCACCTGTATTCGTAGATCGGCATTGCTTCCGGATTCCTTTACCCGCCAGGCCCTATTACCCGCTACCCGCCCGGAGTTTCACCTGGGGTTTCAGAGGAAGGGCGAGGGCTCCGGCTGCCCCTGATTTCGCGTCGCATCCTGTCGAAATCCGGTGTAGTCTCGCCGCCCATTTCCCGCTTGATGCGGCCCATGTGCCGGTCGATGCTGGCGGGGCTGGTTTCGTCCAGATCCCGGGCCGTCTCGCCGCTGGGAACCCAGTTAAGGCTGTTGCCCCACGATGGGCGGAAGGAGAAGCCGGACATCAGCCGCTCCATGCTTGTTTCGCCGCACTCCGGGCATACCATGGGGCGATCAGGCGACCAACTGTAAACCAACCTGGAGCTGACCGAATGACAGCCAACGCAACGATACTCGTAGATAGGCATACGCAGGGTATTGTAGCACGACCATATAAGGTATGGCGGAAGAGGAGAAGCCGCTTCCCCCGCGTATGAGGAAACCTGAAAGCCTGGGATGAGTGTCTGATCAATGAAATACCTGGGAAACACCCTGGAAATACCCGCACGGAGAAGGCATTGCGGGCTGCTCCGTTTCACCAGGCGCGGGCGCGCTCTGACCGCGCCTGGTGAAGATCATCGCCGAACTGGGCGCAAGCTGAACCGGGAAGGGATGCGTGTTAGGGTATAATGCGGCCACCGCAGCCTCCGAGGTGCCGCAATGACCATGTCCATGCAGCTCTTTGCTCCCGAGCGTCAGCCCGTCTTGATGATCATGGACGGCCACGCGATGGTGCATCGTTCCTTCCGGGCCATCTCCACCCAGCGGAACCTGACCAGCAGCGCCACGGGGGAGGACACCACTGGCGTGTATGGCTTTGCCAACGTTTTCCTCCGCGCCCTCCAGGAGTGGAACCCGGCCTACTGCGCTATTGCCTTCGACACTTCGGAGCCCACCTTCCGGCACCGGCAGTTCGAAGAATACAAGGCACAGCGTCCGCCGTCGCCCCCGGAACTGCGCCCCCAGTTCGACCGGGTGAAGCAACTGATGGCGGCATTCGGCGTTCCGGTGTTCGAACTCGACGGCTGGGAGGCCGACGACGTTATCGGCTCTCTGACCAGGCAGGCAGAGGAAGCGGGAATTGACTCGGTGATATTGACCGGCGACCGCGATACCTTCCAGCTCATCTCTCCCCGCGTGCGCGTCGACCTCGCCTCCAGCGTCCAGGAGCGGCGGATATACGACGAAGCGGAACTTGCCGAAAGGTACTCCGGCATCATCGCCGCCCAGCAGCCGGACTTCAAAGCGCTGGTGGGCGACACGTCCGACAACATCCCCGGCGTCCCCAGAGTTGGCGAGAAGCGGGCCGCAGCATTGCTCGGCGAATTCGGCAGCCTGGAGGGAATCTACGAGAATCTGGACAGCGTCAAGCCCCCCAGCGTGAAGTCTGCTCTGGCCGAAAACCGGGAACGGGCCTTTGAGAATCGCCGCCTGATGACCATAGACCGGCAGGCCCCGGTGACTTTCGACGCGGAGCAATGCCGGTTCTGGCGCTATGACCGCCGCGACGTGGTGGCGCTGTTGACTGAGCTGGAGTTTTTCAGCATCGTCTCTCGCGTGCCTCTTCCCGACGGCCCGGACAACGGCGCTGATACCTCTGCCGGATGGGATGCCGCCCCGCCGACCGATTATACGGTTGTGCAAACCCAGGGCGACCTGGACGCCATGATGGCGGCCATCCATGAGGCGGGCGGCTTCGCCTTTGACACCGAGACCACCGACCTGGACGCAATGCGGGCCGGGCTGGTGGGTTTGTCCTTCGCAACGGCGCCGGGCCGCGCCTGGTACGTGCCGGTGGGCCATCGCGCGGGAAAGCAGTTGGCGCAGGAAACCGTTCTGGCGACAGTTCGCCCCCTGTTCGAGTCTGCGGACATTGCCAAGTCGGCCCACAACGCCAACTACGACATGACCGTGCTGGCCAATCACGGCGTCCGGTTGGCCAACGTGGACTTCGATACGATGATTGCGGCGCACGTGCTGGGACGCGGCTACAATCAGCTTGGGCTGAAGGAACTCTCACTGAACGAACTGGGACATGAAATGATGCCCATCACCGATCTCATCGGCAAGGGGCGCAGGCAGATCACTTTCGACCAGGTGGAAATCGGACCAGCCGCGGAATACGCCGCCGCAGACGCGGACATGACCCTCCGCTTGCGGGAGAATTTTGAGCCTCAGGTAGAGCGGGAAAACCTGCGGGGCCTGATGGACGACACTGAAATGGCCCTGCTGCCGGTGCTGGTGACCATGCAGCGCCACGGCATCAAAATGGACGCCGGCGTCCTTCACGAGATGTCTGCCGATATGTACCGTCAGATGAGAGACATCGAGACCGGCATATACGATTCCGTCGGTCACGAAGTGAACCTGAACTCATCCCAACAGTTGAGCGATCTCCTTTTCAAGGAGCTGGGCCTGCCCAGCACCAGGCGAACCAAGACGGGACACTTCTCGACGGATGCGAACGCGCTGGAGTCGATGAGAGGCGCCCACCCGGTGGTGGACCAGATTCTTGAATACCGGCAGGTGTCCAAGCTCAAGTCCACTTACGTTGATACCCTGCCGGAAATGGTCAACCCGGCTACAGGGCGGGTGCATACCAGCTACAATCAGACAGGATCGGCCACCGGACGCATATCCAGCAGCGACCCCAACCTTCAGAATATACCAATCCGCACCGAGCTGGGGCGTCAGGTGCGCCGCGCTTTCGTGGCCGAAGGCGCGCCCGACTGTCTGCTGTTCTCCGCCGATTACTCGCAGATAGAGCTCAGAGTTCTGGCCCACCTGTCCGGAGACCCAGGGCTGCTGGACGCTTTCAGGCGCGGCGAAGACATCCATTCTTCCACCGCCTCGCTGATGTTCGAAGTGCCGATGAACGAAGTGGATGCGGAAATGCGCCGCATAGCCAAGGTGCTGAACTTTGGCGTTATCTACGGCCTTTCTCCCCACGGCATCTCGCAGCAGACCGGCTTCACCCGCGAACAGGGCAGAGAATTCATAGATATCTACTTCGCGAAATACCCCGGCATAAGCGAATACCTGGAAAAGGTGAAAGTCCAGGCCCGGGAGGACCAGTACGTGGAAACGCTTCTGGGGCGCCGGCGCTACCTGGCCGACATAAACAGCCTTAACTTCAACACCAGGGGCGCCGCCGAGCGGATGGCGATCAATATGCCCATCCAGGGTACGGCCGCAGACATTATGAAGCTGGCAATGGTGCGGGTGCAGCGCCGCCTTGACGCCGAAGAGATGCAAACGAAGATGCTGCTCCAGGTGCACGACGAACTGGTTTTCGAGACCCCGAGGGAAGAGATGGATGCGCTGACGACCCTGGTCTTCGACGAAATGCCCGCCGCCATGGATCTGGACGTAACGCTAAAGGTCGAGGCCAAATGGGCCGATAACTGGGGCGACATGGAGTAAACGCCTGGCGAAAGACGCAAAGCGAATGACTCAGCGACGCAATTCCTGGCGCCTGCCCCGCCCATCTGCCGGGTTGCGAACTGCTGCGAAATCTGAGAATCAGAGTTGGACCTTCGTCCTGCGGAACAGGGAAAGCCCCGGATTATCCCCTGGTGAGGCCCGGATGACGAAACCCATCCGTTATTCCACGTTATACCAGTTGTGAGGGAGCATATCTAATGCAGCCAATCCGCAGCCTGATATTTGTTCCCGGCAATAGGGCCAATATGCTCGAGCGCGCCCGCTCCTTCGATGCCGACGTAATCATGGTAGACCTGGAAGACTCAGTGCCCCCCGGCGAAAAGGCCGCGGCCCGTGACATGGCCCGCAAGTGGGCGCCGGCCCTTCATGCCGAGGGTAAGCAGGTCATGGTACGCGTCAACTCGCTGGACACCGGCCTGACGCGCTCAGAGCTGGAGGCCGTGGTATGCCCCGCCCTCCATGGGGTAAGCCTGGGCAAAGTGGAATCGGTCAGGGACATCCGCACGCTCGACGGCCTGCTTTCGCCTCTGGAGGCGGCCTCCGGGATGGATGCCGGAGCGTTGCGCGTCATCCCCTGGATCGAGACGGCCAAGGCAGTCTGGGACGCCCGATCCATTGCGGAATCCTCGCCGAGGGTCATCGCCATAGCCTTTGGCGCTGAGGACTTCACCAACGACATGGGCATCGAGCGTACCGACACAGGCGAAGAGGTGGCGGTTCCCAGGGCATGGGTTCCCGTCGCCGCCCGCGCCGGTAAGGTCGGTTCCCTGGACTCTCCCTTCGTCCGATTCCGCGATCAGGATGCCTTGCGCGAAGACGCCCAGCGCGCCCGTCGAATGGGCTACACCGGCAAATTCGCCATCCATCCGGCGCAGTTGGAAATCATCAACCAGACTTTCAGCCCATCGCCCGAGGAAATCGAATACGCCCGCAGAGTGGTGGAGGCCTGGGATGCCGCCGAGTCGGCAGGCCGTGGTTCACTGTCCCTGGACGGGCGTATGGTTGACGTGCCTGTAGTCAAGCGCGCTCAAAACCTGCTGTCCCTGGCCGAGTCCATCGGTCAGGCTGGCTAGGGATTCACGGCAGCGCTATGCCCGACCAGATCCTGTTGCAGGGGATGCAGTTCTACGGCTACCACGGAGTCAACCCGGAGGAGCGAGTTCTGGGCCAGAGGTATATTGTAGACTTGATTGCCGACCTGGACCTAAGCGGCGCCGGTGAGTCGGATCGATTGGAGGACACCGTTAGCTATTCCCACATATACCGGACGGTGCGCGCAGTGGTGGAGGGAGAGCCGCGGAACCTGCTGGAATCGGCGGCCGAAGACATCGCAGCCCGCGTGCTGGCCGAGTTTCCCGTTAATGCCGTATCGGTCACCGTGAAGAAGCCTAATCCGCCCGTTCGCGGGTCTTCCATAGATATGGCCGCGGTCAGGATACGCCGGGAACGAGCGCCGCAAGACCAGGAATAGAGAGACAGGGCAGATCAAATGAAAGTTCACGACTACCACGGCGGCAACCTGGAGTTGCAGGAGCGCTTCGATACCCGCAGGCTGGCCGACCGCCTCAGAGACAGGGTCGGGGAAACCATCGGAGACGAGGCCAGGGGTATAATCGAAGAAGCGCGTATGTTCTTCCTCGCAACGTGCGACGACCGTGGGCTTCCCACCTGTTCCTACAAGGGCGGCGACCCCGGCTTCGTCCGCGTTGTGGACGACAGGACGCTGGCCTTTCCCAACTACGACGGCAACGGCAAATACCAGTCCATGGGCAATTTGCTGCGCAATCCCAACGCGGGACTCCTGTTCGTGGATTTCGAGGGCAGCCAGCGGCTGCGCATACAGGGCGTCGCCCGGATTGAGGAGGACGATGAACTGCTGAAGGAATACGCCGAAGCCCAGTTCATTGTTCGCGTTGAAGTGACCGAGGTCTACAGGAACTGCCCCCGCTACGTCCACAAGTACCGGTTCGTGGAGCCTTCGGAGTATGTTCCCCATGCCGGACGGGAAACCCCGCAACCCGCCTGGAAGAGCAGCGAAGAGTTGAAGGACGCGCTGCCCCGGCGGGCGTAACCGGCTAATCCCCCAGGGCTGGCAGACGCTCCGGTAACGGTCAACGCCATCCGCCCTGCCTGCATACATACTCTGCGTCCATACCAGGATGCGGGAGGAATTGAGAGACTTGACTGTCAAGCCATGCCTATCAGCGCAGGAAAACCGCCTGAAATGGAATGCTGCTCGGGCGATATAGCATCTTGTGGGAGCGGCGGCTGTAATGTAGTATCTGGCCCATCGGTTTCCGTTTACACACTTGCTCTACGATTGGGAGGTGCCGTGGTTTCTAACGGGTCTGCCGCAAGAGACATCGCCATCGTCGGGGTTGCCGAGTCAGACGTAATGGGCAATGTGCCCGGAAAGTCGTCGCTGCAGCACCACGCCGAGGCGGCGCACAACGCTCTGGACGACGCCGGGCTGAAGATGGCCGACATAGACGGCGTTCTGACCGCCGGGTTTTCCACCCTGGCGACGGCGGAATACTTCGGAATCGAGCCGGTGTTCACAGACAGCACCTATGTGGGCGGTTCGTCTTTTGTAATCCACGTTGCCCATGCCATCGCCGCCATCCGCGCCGGCTATTGCGAGACCGCTCTGATCACCCACGGGCAGGCCGGACGCTCGACCCGGGTGCGCGTACCCGCCGACGGCAACCTCCCGGCGGCCCAGTACGAGGCTCCCTACGGCATCATCGGGGCGCCCGTGAACTACTCCCTGGCCTGCACCCGTTATATGCACCAATACGGCGAAGACAAAACGCGGCAGGGCATGGCCGAAATCGCAGTGGCGACGCGCAAGTGGGCCAACCTGAACCCCGTGGCCCAGATGCACGAGACGCCCATGAGCTTCGACGACTATCACAATTCCCGATGGGTGTCGTGGCCTTTCCACTTGCTGGATTGCTGCCTGGTCACCGACAGCGGCGCGGCAGTCATCGTTACCACGGCCGAGCGCGCCGCCAACTGCCGCAAACAGCCCGTGTGGGTGCTGGGCGGCGGCGAGTCTCACGACCACAACATCATCAGCCAGATGCCTTCATACACCATCACCCCCGCCAGAGAATCGGGGCCCAGGGCGATGGCTCGCGCCGGCCTGGCCCATGACGACCTGGACCTGGCGATGATTTACGACTCCTTCACCTATACCGTGATGGCGACCCTGGAGTCGCTGGGCTTCTGCGGGCCTGGGGAGGCGGCGGATTTCGTGGCCAACCAGCGCACCGCTCCCGGCGGCGACTTCCCTTTGAACACCAGCGGCGGCGGACTGTCTTACACCCACCCGGGAATGTACGGCATCTTCCTGCTGGTGGAGGCGGTCAGGCAGCTTCGGGGAGAGTGCGGCGAGCGGCAGGTGATGAGCAAGCGCTCTCCGGGCGAGGCGGCCAGAACAGCCATTGTCAACGGCACCGGCGGTTCCCTATCGTCTACCGGAACCGTTCTGCTGGCGACCTGATCCCGCACAGGTTCCCGGCGATTCACGCCCCGGCGCCCGTCGGGGCGTTTTCTTTTGAGCCGGTTGACAAAACAGGGTTTTGGTCGAATTCCGGGATTCCCTTAATCGTTTGACCATACAGGGGTGTGCTATTATCCCCCTCGAGTAATGGACAGGCATCGACCTGCTGATGACTTGTTCATCTGTTTTACGCTTCGGCGAAAGGATACTGACTATGGACCGCACCGTGTCTTCTTTTCTGCAACACCTCATCGTGGAGAAGGGATTCTCCCGGAACACCAGCTCCGCTTACCGCAACGATCTGTCTCAGTTCGTGGAATTTCTGCGCCACAACAGCGCATCCGCAGGCAAGGATTCCGAATCCGTAGACTGGTCCCTGGTGGACATAGACATATTGAACAGGTATATCACCGACCTGAAAGAGCGCAAGGGGTATCGGAACGCCACCGCCGCCCGGAAGGTGGCCTCGGTCAAGTCTCTGTTCGGCTTCCTGGCCGAGAACGGCATTATCACTGAAGACCCCACAGAGTCGCTTGGAACCCCCAAAGTGGGCCGCTCCCTGCCCAAATATTTGAGCGAAGACGAAGTGAGCCGCCTGCTGAGCGAGGGCTACAAACCCGGCACTAACGAGGGCCAGCGGGACGCCGTTATGATGGAGCTGCTCTACGCAACGGGACTGCGGGTAGGCGAACTGGTGTCTCTGAACGTGGGGGACGTGAACACCGAAGAATCATACGTGCGCTGCCTGGGCAAAGGCTCCAAGGAGCGCATTGCGCATCTGTACCCCAAGGCTTCGCAGGAACTGGTCAAGTACATGAAGAAATCCCGCCCGGTGTTGCTGGGAAAGCGCAAGGACGAGCCGGCGCTCTTCGTTAACCACAGGGGAGAACGCCTGACCCGCCAGTGGGTCTGGTCCGTGCTGAAGCACTATGCGCAGGCCGCCGGCATAAAATCGAGCATCACCCCTCATACCCTGCGTCACAGCTTCGCCACCCACCTTCTCCAAAACGGCGCATCCCTCCGTCACGTGCAGGAATTATTGGGGCATTCCAGTATTTCCACAACCCAGGTCTATACCCATCTGACCAGCCCGTATGTGCGCGAGGAATACGAGAGGAGCCACCCCAGGGCCTAGGGCTTGGAGCAGGCGCAGTCCGACCAGGACGGATGGAGCTGGATTGCCCCGCCATACCGGCGGGGCTTTGCCTTGACTGTGCGGGATGCAGCCAATTCCCGGCATCAATACCCGCCCGGCATCACAGGATCTGCCTCTACAGAGCGCATGACCCATACTGCCCTTTTCCCGGAATTGCTGATATAGTTGAACTTCATAAAGGATACTGAGCTGGACTGCGTCCCGATTGGTATGAGCGTCCGGCCCCGCAGCCTCAGGTAGGGAGGTGCATCGAAATGGCTGGAAAGGCGCGCCGGGCCGCGGCCCGGCAGGGTGAGCTCAGCCGAAGGAAGAAAAGAAGCCAGCGCGGCCCCAGCGGTATACCGTCTGCATCTGTCGGCAGCAGGCAGCCGAACGGCCGGGCAGGGGCTGTCGCTGTAGATTCACCCCCAGACTCCGGCAGCCTGGCGGACGCGGCGCAGCAAGCCGAGCCTGCGGCCGTATCGGCGGATGCTCCGGCGCCCCGGCCCGCCTCGCGGACGGCGACGCAGCCCAGGGGGCAGGGCAGGGTGCGGGGCGAAAGGCCAACAGCATACAACTACGTTGGCTCTGAACTGCGGCGCATTGCTTTGCTGTCTACCGCTGTTCTCGGCGCCCTGATCGGCCTGTCCTTCGTCATCTGAATCGAAACCGGCGCGAAGTGCCATGCCCCTTCCTCTGATCGAGCAGCGGCTTGAAGCCACCCCGGAGCGCCCTGGAGTCTACCTGATGAAGGATGCCCGGGGAACCGTGCTGTACGTTGGCAAAGCCAGCGTGCTGCGCAATCGTCTGCGCACCTACTTCGGCTCTCCGTCCAATCAGCCCAATAAGACGCGGCGCATGATGGGCCACGTCCACGACTTCGAGTACATCGTCACCGACTCGGAAGCCGAAGCGCTGATACTGGAGAACACGCTCATCAAGCGCTATAGACCCCGGTACAACGCCCGGCTGAAGGACGACAAAACATATCCATACCTGAAGATAGACCTGAACGAGGAATTTCCCCGCGTCTACATCACGCGCCGGGTGTCCAAAGACGGGGCGAGGTATTTCGGCCCCTTCGCCACCGCCAACACCGTCCGCAAGTCTATGGACTTGGTGAAGCGTCTCTTTCCTTACCGATCCTGCACCAAGACCATAACCGGCGCCGACCCCCGCCCCTGCCTGGAGTATTACATCAACCGCTGCGTGGCGCCCTGCACCGGCTACGCTACACGGGAAGACTACGCGAAGGTCATAAACCAGGTAATACTGTTTATGGAGGGCGACACCGATTCCGTAACCAGAGACCTGGAGGAAAACATGAACCTGGCCGCCGAGCGGCTGGAGTTCGAGCGGGCGGCTGTATTGCGCGACCGCATCAAGGCAGTGGAGCGCGTGGCGGAGGAGAGGCGCATCAAGGTCGACTCCAACCCGTCGGCCGGCGGCAGCCACTCGTGGCAGGCGGGAATGGACGTCATCGCCGTGGCCCAGGGCTCTGCGGAAGCGTGGGTTGAAGTCTTTTTCATCCGCAAGGGCAAGCTCATCGGCCGCGAGCACTTTTTCATGGAAGGAGCGCAGGACGACACTGCCGGCGTGGTCATTGGTCAGTTCATCAAGCAGTATTACGGTTCGGCCTTGACCATACCGCCCAGGATTGTGACGCAGCACCCCCTCGAAGACCAGGAAATAGTTACGGAATGGCTGCGAAGCCTTCGCGGCGGCGCGGTGCAGCTGATCTGGCCCCAGCGCGGAGTGAATCGGCAACTGGTGGAGACGGTTGCCGACAATGCCCGCCAGGGGCTGGCCCAGCACCGCATCAAGTGGCTGGATAATCAGGACGTTATCCAGCAGGCCGTGGGCGAACTGGAAGAGGAACTCTCCCTCCCCTTGCCGCTGCGGCGGATGGAATGCTACGACATTTCCCACATACAGGGGAGCAACTCCGTGGGCAGCATGGTCGTCTTCGAGGACGGCCAGCCCAAGCGCTCCCAGTACCGTCGCTTCAAGATCAAGACTGTCGATGGAGTCGATGACTTCGAGAGTATGCGGGAAGTTCTGCGCCGCCGCTTTAAGCGCATGGCTGCGGCGCGTCAAGCGAATGCAGAGGGAGGAGAAGGGCAGGAGACAGCCGCGGATACGGGATGGGCTGCCGCCCCCGATCTGGTCCTGATCGACGGCGGCAAAGGGCAATTGTCGGCGGCGCTGGAGGTTATGCTGGAACTGGGGCTGGACGATGTGCCCCTGGCGTCGCTGGCGAAAGAGAACGAATGGCTCTTCGTTCCGCATACCCCCGAGCCTATTATTCTGCCGGGAAACTCTCAGGCCCTCTACCTTGTGCAGCGAATCAGGGATGAAGCGCATCGCTTCGCAATCACCTACCATCGGAATCTCCGCAGCAAGGGCAGCCTCAGCTCGCCCATCGACCTGGTCAGCGGCATAGGGCCGAAGCGCAAGCGTATGTTGATGCGCCGCTTCGGCTCCCTGAAGGGCATAAAAGAGGCGGCGGTAGATGAATTGGCCTCCGTCCCCGGCATGACCCGATCCCTGGCAATCCGTCTCAAGCAGACCATCTAGCCGCCGCTCTGTGCAGAGTTGCATTTTTATGCAGGGCTGCAATCGCTCCATCGACGCAGCCCCGCCTTCAGTGTGTTCCAGGGGGAAATCTGTAGCAGCTTCATTTTGGCTTGACTGGTAACATGGATTACCATGTATCCTTATCACGTTGTCAAACATCCGCCAGAATAGCGGGTAAGATATGGTAAAACTGACCATTTCACTGCCCAACAACACCCAGATAATGCTGGAAGCGGAAGAAGCCGAGATTATTAAAGATGTCCTTGGTCGGTTCTTGCGCGGCATGGCTATGGACGCGATGTTTGATAACGCGCCAGGTCAGGAAGCGCGCGACGGCAGGAATGGCACAGGGGAAAAATGTACAGATACATTAGGGTGGAGCGAAGAGGGATGGAATGAAGGCCAGGCTATCCAGCCGCCTTCCCGCCCTGTTAACGGCGCCGCACATCGCCAGGGGGTGAACGGGGCATCTCATCAGGACGCTGTCTCCGGCGCGAACGGCAGCTCCGGATCTCCCGTTCCCCCCGGCAGCGAAAATGGCGGCTGCGAGTTCAACCTGCCTCGCCAGTCCAGGCAGTCTTTGGAAGGCTATGCGGCGTTCTGCCAGTCGCTCAACCCCATGGGCGACATGCGCCGGGTGGTGGTTGCCGCAGAAGCGGCCAACCGCTTCTTCGGACTCGACGGGGTCAGCGCCGATGATCTTGGGGAGCTGTTCGACCTGGCCGGCTGGCGCAGAGCCAACAGTTTCACCCAGACCCTGCGCAATGCCGCCCGCTCCAAGTTCGGCTGGCTGGAGCGTATCCCCGGCCGCTCCGGCCGATATGCCGCCACAGACCTCGGCCGCTCTATAACTCTTGCTGGCTGAAGCCGTAGGAAAACAGGAAGCGCAAATGCTCCAGAACACTCAGTTCGGTATGTCGGGCCCGGTTCAGCCGGCGAAAGCAGCAGGCGGGTCTTTCGAGGTTCTCAACACTGCTCCGCGGGTTGTGCTGGCCGTTACCCCGCATCCCGACGACTGCGAGGGTGGTTGCGGGGGCGCTATTGCCAGGTGGGTCAATGAGTTTGACACGCAGGCCATTGTTCTGATGTGCACCAACGGCAACAAGGGAACTCAGGAGCGCGACCTTGCGCCCGAAAAACTGGCGGCCATTCGAGAAAAGGAGCAACTGGAGGCAGCGAAGATTACCGGCGTCAAGGACGTGGTGTTCTTGCGGCACCCCGACGGCGGGCTGGAAGACACCATGCTGTTCCGCAGCCAGGTGGTGCGGGAGATTCGCCGCTACAAGCCCGACGTCATCCTTTGCATCGACCCCTATCGCAGCGCCAGCCACACCCACCGCGACCACCGGATGAGCGGACAGGTGGCCCTGGACGCGGCCTTCACCTACGCCTGGAGCTATCAGCACTTCCCGGAGCAGATAACCGATCAGGGCCTGGAGCCGCACATGGTAGAACAGGCCTATTTGTGGGGCAGTGAATCGCCCGACGTTTTCGTCGATATCGGCAACTACCTGGAGGTCAAGACACTGTCTCTGGAAGCCCACGCCAGCCAGATGTCGCCAGCCACAACCGACGAGCGTTTCTCGCGCATAAGCAACAATGCTGCCCGCTACAGAGAGTTGACCGGAGTAGAGCACACCGAGGCGTTCCGGCGTATCAGGTTCGGCCTGGGCAGCGCCGAGTGGCAGTTCCTGTATTCCTGACCCGGCAGTCGCTGCGGATGCCTGCTGCCCGGTATTCCCGGCGCGTGCCGGAATAGGTATCAGGATATCGGCAGATGGGAAAGGTATTCCGATGAGAGGCATTGCGATGGAGAATGGCAGTGTGCTAGGCTGGAGCATCAGTAGAGAAATGCGCCGCTGCCATAGCCTGCGGCGAGAGAGACATACGATATGCGTTGCCAGATCTGTCTGAAATCCGGGATGACCGGCAATAACGTCAGCCATTCCAACCGCCACACGAAGACCCGTTTCAAGGCCAACGTGCACAAGCAGACCCTTGACCGCAACGGGACCGCTGTCACAGTGAAGATTTGCAGCCGATGCCTGCGATCCCTGCACAAGTCCCCCAAGGTTGGCAAGGCCTTCGCCGCGTTGAAGTAGCCCGCTCCGAAAGCAAGCCCTTCGCTGGCAAACTGCGCCTGTCGCGAGTTCAATAAGCGCAGTTCAGCCTCCTTCTCAGGCATGCGCAAACGGCGGAAGGAAAACCGCCGAACGGTCGCATGAAGGAAACCTGTAGTCGCCGCGACCGCAGGTCTGCTAGCCCAACCCTGCCAGACAGCCCCGCAGCCCCTGCATCGCCTCCGGCACTGTTTCACGATTGTTGAAGATTGCGCTGCCGGCCACGAGTATAGTCGCGCCCGCTTCGACTGAGTCCCGGGCTGTCCAGTCGGCCTTGATGCCGCCGTCTACTTCCAGTTGGGCATCCAGACCGGAGCGGTCGATTGCGTCCCTCAGCCTGCGGATTTTGCCCACGCTTTCTGGAATGAACGACTGGCCCGCAAAACCTGGATTAACCGACATCACCATCACTATGTCGAGCATGGGCAGCACTTCTTCCACTGCCGCCGCCGGAGTTCCGGGGTTGATGGCCACTCCCGCCTGGTTCCCCTGCTCTTTGATGCGGGCAACCGTGCGGTGCAGATGCCGACAGGCTTCGGCATGGACCAGTATCTGGTCGGTCTCCGACTTGATGAATGCAGGCAGGAGATGGTCTGGCTCGCAGATCATCAGGTGGATGTTCAGCGGCAGGTGTGTGGCCGAGCGGATGGCATCCACCACAACCTCGCCAAAGGAGATGTTGGGCACGAACACACCGTCCATAACGTCCACGTGAATCAGGTCGGCGCCTGCTTCGGTTGCGGCCTGCACCTGCTCCGCCAGCCGCCCAAAGTCGGCGGACAGCGCCGAAGGGGCGATCAGCACCTTCGTTTCCGTACTGTCAGGCTTCATAACCCGCATCCTCCAGAATTTGCTCTGCCCTGGTGAGCGCCTCGGCAACCCTGTCGGGTGCGGTGCCTCCAGGGTTGTTCCGAGCCTCTGCCGACGTCGTTGCGGTTATTTCGTAAACATCGGCCTGAAATAGCGGAGAGAACTGGCGGTATTCGTCGATGGGCAGATCCGGAAGGGCTACCCCCCGGTTGTCGCAGTGCCTGCACAGGTCCCGCATAATGCCGTGCGCCTCGCGGAACGGCACGCCTTTGCCTACCAGGTAATCGGCAAGGTCGGTGGCGAGCATTCCGCTTTCGCCGGCCAGGGACTCCACCCGTTCGGCGCGCAGCTCCATGCCGGGAAGCATCGCAGAGAATACCTTGATGGTAGCTTGCAGAGTGTCTGCGGCGTCGAAAAAACCTTCCTTGTCTTCCTGAAGGTCGCGATTGTAGGTCAGCGGCAGCCCCTTGAGCACGGTCAGCAGCCCCATAAGGCTGCCATAGACCCGGCCTGTCTTGCCCCGGGCCAGCTCGGCGAAGTCGGGGTTGCGCTTCTGCGGCATGATGCTGCTGCCGGTGGTGAACTCGTCGGCCAGCCGGATGAACCCGAATTCGCCGCTGGACCAGAGAATCAGCTCTTCCGACATGCGGGAAAAGTGCATCATGCATAGGGATGCGGCAAGCATGAATTCGGCGAGGAAGTCCCTGTCCGACACGGCGTCCATGCTGTTGGCGCTGATTGCTGAGAAGCCCAGTTCGCAAGCCAGGAACTCGCGGTCGGTGGGGTATGGCACACCCGCCAGCGCGCCGCTGCCCAGGGGCAGCGCGTCGGCGCGGCGCCAGCAGTCGCCCAGACGTCCGACGTCCCGTTGGAACATCTCGAAGTAGGCCAGCATGTGATGGGCGAAAAGCACCGGCTGGGCCCTTTGCAGGTGGGTATAGCCGGGCATCGTTACCGGTTGATACTTCCGAGCCAAACCCACAAGGGCGCGCTGCACGTTCCGGAGGCCGGCTACGGCTTCGGCGATGACCTCCCGGAGGTACAGGCGCATGTCGAGGGCAATCTGGTCGTTGCGCGACCTGCCGGTATGCAGACGCCCGGCCGCCGGGCCGATGATCTGGCTCAGGCGCCGCTCGATGTTCATGTGCAGGTCTTCCAGAGCGGGGTCCCACGGGAACTCGTCCCGCTCAATTTCAGCCTTTACCTGCCCCAGCCCATCAATGATGGCGGCGGAGTCTTCTTCGCGGATGACTCCCTGCCGCGCCAGCATCCGGGCATGAGCAATCGAGCCGGCGATGTCCTGCCGGTAAAGTCGGCGATCGTAGTGTATCGAAACGGTATAGGCGGGGAAGTCTATCATACGGAAGCCAACTATAGCGCAGCCAGCTACGAGGCTCAAGGCCGCTGTGGTATGCTGGCAATAAACCGTTCAGGGCCGCCTTGCCCCGAAAGCCCCGGGCTTTCGGGGGCAAACTTCCCAAGGGAACAGCTATGAGAGTAACATATCGCCTTGCGTCAACATCTCTGGCCTCTATACCCGCTGAGGCTGCATGGGCCGAATCCATCGGGTACGGCGCACTCTCGAAGAACGAGACGGCGCACGACTCTTTCCTTCCTCTAACGCTGGCCGCCACATCGACTACCCGGGCGATGCTGCAAACCAGCGTGGCCATTGCCTTTCCCAGGTCGCCGATGATCGCCGCCTACACCGCCCGCGACCTGCAAGACCTCTCGCAAGGTCGCTTCCGGCTGGGCTTGGGCACGCAGGTCAAGGGGCATATCGAGCGGCGATTTTCCACGTCCTGGGAGTCGCCCGGCCCGCGACTGCGCGAATACGTTCAGGCGCTGCGAAGCATCTGGAACGCATGGGAAACCGGCGAGCCGCTGAATTACCGGGGAAAGCACTACCGGTTCACCCTGATGACACCGTTCTTCAGTCCAGGCCCAGGTGAGTATCCGCCTCCGCCGGTTTTCACCGCCGCGGTCAACGCCTACAACTGCCAGGTGGCCGGAGAAGTGGCCGACGGCCTGATGCTCCACAGCCTCACATCCCCGGAGTATGTGCGCAATGTCGTGCGCCCGGCCCTGGCCCGGGGCGCAGAAAAGGCCGGACGCGACGGAGAAAATATCACCGTGAGCGGCGGCGGATTCCTCATCACAGGGCCCAACCGGCCGTCGCTGCGGGCGGCCCAGGCGGATGTGCGACGCCGCATCGCATTCTATGCCTCCACTCGCACGTATCACTCGGTTCTGGCCGCTCATGGATTCGAGGAGATTGGGCAGAGGCTCCACGAGATGTCTCTACGGGGGGAATGGGCGGAAATGGGCGAACTGATCAGCGACGAAATGCTGGACGCCTTTGCCGTTTCGGGCGAGTACGACGAAATTGCAGGGGAGTTCGCGCGGCGCTACGGCGGGTTGGTGGACGAAGCCAGTTTCACCCTCTACTCCGAACAGCCCCCAGGCGAGGCGGATTTGATGCGCGTCGTTCGCGGATTCCGGGAGATTTAGATTTTATGCCCTCCGCGCCGGAGCTGTCCGTCTGCGAAAATTCGGGGCGGAATTTAATTTGGAAACAATCGGGATGGCCTGAAGGACATCCGGCCACAGCCGCGTCTATCCGGCAGGTTCGGTTCCCCCTCCAGCGGGCAGCGCCGCCGGCAGCTCCCACAGAGAAGCTCCGCCCCAGAGGCACATCCTTTAAGATATAATCTTCTGCGCTTTGCACATGTACAATTCCACATAATCAAGGCCCCATAATCAGGATTGAGCGGATTCTCCAATGAATGTTACCTGTCCTTCTTGCGGCGGTAAGCACTGGTATGGCAGTTTATACGGCGCTGAACTCTCCCGCCCCTCGGTCTGCCCTCACTGCGGAGCGGCGATTGATACGTCGCAAGAGCCTTACAGCGGCTCCGGGCATGCCCCGCAGCGCATGAATGCCGAGCCAGACGGCGGTCCTCCGGCCCGTCTGTTTCGGTTCGAAATGCTGCGAAGGCCCATGGCGTTGCCTCGTATCCCCTACAGCCTGAACGCTCTCTTCAACCGCGTCCAAAGCTCCCTGAACTTCTCTGATGACAATGGCACGCGCATACCCCTGGGCGTGGAGATTGCCATAGTAGCCGCGCTCACCCTCATCAGCCTATTCCTCCGCATTGACGATCTTACAGGCACCTATCCCGGCATCTACCACGATGAAATTCGCTCAGTGAATCTCGTCCAGCGTATCCTGGATGAAGGCTGGGTGGGTTTGTTCTTTCTTGAAAACGCCGGCATGGG
The DNA here is from genome assembly GCA_965115955.1 of Dehalococcoidia bacterium. Taxonomy (GTDB): domain Bacteria; phylum Chloroflexota; class Dehalococcoidia; order Lucifugimonadales; family UBA3495; genus VXOI01. Next base: position 2,005,015 of record OZ220473.1, read on the forward strand.
CACGGGAACCCACTATATGGCGGTTCCCTATTTTCTTATCGGCGGCTCCGGATTGGAAATGTGGCGCCTTTCCATCGCCATGTTTGGCGTCGCGCTCATTCCAGTTGCGCATCTTCTGGTGAGGCATCTCTTCAATGTCAGAATTGCGCTTCTCACAACTGCAATGATTACCTTCTGCGTCTGGTTTGTGATGCAGAGCAGAATTGGCTGGGATGTCATGCCGAGCCTTTTCTTTTTAATTGCCGGACTGTACATCATGTTTGTTGGCCTGAGTACGAGGCGAATTGGTGTAGCTGTATTAGCGGGCCTGGTCTTCGCTGTCGGCCTCTACACCAACAAAATGGTTTTGCTTTACTTTCTGGGTGTTGTGGCGGTAATTTCCGGTACGATTCTGGTGAATCCGGCGATGCGCCGCAGATCGGAACTCTACGCATTTCTCGCTGTCGCCCTGGTGTCAGGGTTTCCTATGTTAAGGTTCTATCTGGTCTCAGACTACAGCCTGACCGATGCAGCAGGCTACTATAATCTGGACATAACGAGTATATTTTCCAAGGTACCCGAGTTTGCCGCAAATGCATGGAACCTATTCCTGCTGGTGCACAATCCTATCCACCATCCACAAGCGGAGGGAGCGGGCGGCATACCCATGCTGCGACCTTTCATTGCGGAGATTTTCTTCTGGATAGGCCTGGCGGCGGCGCTGATATGGATTAAGAAGCCTTCTTGTCGACTCCTCATAGCTGGCTGGTTTGTTTCCATGCTTCCGTCCATCGTTCTACCGGACGGCGAAGCCAGGAGATATGTCCTCGGGATGTTTTACATCCTTGTAATCGTTGCCATCGGGATTGAGGTTTCGCTGGTAAACCTTGTCGGTCGCGTTTCGGCAATCACGAGTAACGGAACTCCCATATTCAGCGGGTTTGCCAGATGGATTCCTGTGTCGGCCGCAGTGGTCGTTGCGCTCGCGTTCTTAGCATTTTTCGCTGCGGATAATCGCACCCATTTCAATGACTGGGTATACGCAAAGGCCCTTTGGCACTTCGATCATGAACTGGTCGAAGCCAGCGAATATCTGCAAACGCTGAGCAACGGCCAAATTGATGATTATGAAGTGCGGATTTACTCCGCTCGCTGGCCGGTTGACCATGTTACGCTGAAGTACATTCTCCCAGACTTACAAGGCGTTAACGGAAGTGAGAAATTTGGAGGCGATGGAACAGTTGCGTCCGGCGGCCCTCTTACCGGCGATACCGTCTTCCTGTTACTGGACGAGTATTTGAGGCAGGAAGGATTTGCAGAGGAAGTAGAGAACTTATACCCCGGCGGATACTGGCACAGACAAGCTGGTGAGGATAGCAAACCGCTCTACGCTGCGTGGGTGATTGATGCGCAATGAATGGCCGTGAGCATAATCGCTATCCCTTTCCCGCAGGGGCTGATAAAGATGGGTAAGGCATGAAATAAGGTGTTCCCAACTTGTGGCAGGGGCAGGCTGCCTGCCCGGGGAAAGGCTTCGTTCAGGCAGTCGGCCGAATCGCGCCTGCGACACTGCATCCCCATCCCGGGAACCCGCGGTCATGCCATGGCCTTGCCTTTCACCAGCGCGTCTTTCCCGATTGGCCGCTGCCCTAACCCCTATGCCAACGTGTGCCGGGAATACCGGGCGCAGGGTCACACCGCGTCGCAGGCGTGCTAAAATGGGCTTTTAACCGCATTGATTCCTGCAAGACCCGTGCATCTTAAATCCCCACAAATCCCCAGAGGAAGCCATGCCAAGCAACTTCTGGATGATAATCAACAACGAGCGCAACTTCAGGATTACCCAGGACATGGGATTCACCGTCATGGGGCTGAAAGCGCAGCACAAGCGCAAGATCCAGCGCATCTCCAAAGGCGATCGCATCCTGATGTATCTCACCCACGTCCGCCGCTTCGTTGCCACCGCCACTGCTACGTCGGACTATTTCGAAGCGGAAGGCGACATCTGGGAGAGAGAAGGGAAAGCAGGGTTCCCGTATCGAGTTAAAATCCAGCCCAAAGTTGTGCTTAAGGACGAGCATTTCATGGACGCCAACCTCATTGCGCCCAGGCTGGAGTACGTGAAGCGATGGGCGCCCGAGGATTGGTACATGGCATTCCAGGGCAACCTCCATCTTCTGCCCAAGAGCGATTTCCTCTTGATCGAAGAGGAGATGAAGAAGCTGCATTTCGGCAAAGGCTATCAGCCCACGGCTGTAGCGCCGAGCCGTTCTAATCAACGCCGGCGCCGGTCCGGCCCGCGCAATGCGTCGTCCGGCCTGGACCGGGCCCGACCCGCCCAACGACGTTAGCCCGGCTTGGCCTCTGCGGCCTGCTCAGGCAAGCGGGCCTGTAGTTCCGCCCGGGCTGCCCTGATTTCCTCCAGCGCGCCGTGATGTGTTTCCCTGCGCGCCGCTTCAGTGAGCAGTTTTCCTGCGCCGGCGCCTCCAATGCGCCCCAGAGCCCATGCGGCATGCATACGAACAAGCGGTTCGGCCTGGAGCAGGGCCCGGCCTAGCGCCGGCACTGCTTCAAGACGGCCCAGGTTGCCTAAGGCCACGCAGGCGTTGCGCTGCATCCCCGCCCGCTTGGCTCGCATCACCGGAGTGCCGGCAAAACGGACGCGAAACTCGGCGTCGGTCATATCCAGCAGTTCCACCAGGTCAAGAAGGGCCATGCCTGCCGGCCGTTCATCGTCGCCGCGGGCGCCGGTGTGGGGGAAAGGTATGGGCTGCCCGGCGGGCCGGGCCTTGCGGTTCACCGGGCAGACGTCCTGGCAAATATCGCAGCCGAAGACCCAGTCCTGCATCATCGGGCGCAGCTCGCGGGGAATCGGCCCCCGGTTCTCAATGGTCAGGTAGGAGATGCAGCGGGCGTTGTCTACAACGTAGGGCGCTGCGATGGCCCCGGTGGGACAGTCCTCGATGCAGCGGACGCAGGCGCCGCAGGACTTCTTCAGCGGAGCGTCGGGTTCCAGAACCAGGTCGGTAATCACCTGACCAAGGAACACCCACGAGCCGAATCCGGCGGTCAGGATGTTGGTGTTCTTGCCGAACCAGCCGATGCCGGCCCGGTTGGCGGCGGCCCGGTCCAGCATCGGCCCGTCGTCCACGTACCAGCGGGCGGCCACAGACGATTCCAGCCCCTGCTCCAGGCAGCGAACGAACTCCCGCATCCGCCGCTTCATTACCCGGTGGTAGTCGCGCACCCAGGCATACCTTGCCACCCGTCCGGCCAAAGCCGGCGCCTTGCCTTCCGGACAGGCGTTTCCCAGATAGCTTATCCCCAGGGAGATGATCGAACGCGCCCCGGTCAGGAGTTCGGCTGGATTAGTCCCGCGCTTCACTCGCTGTTCCGTGTACCACGTAAGACCGTCCATCCGCCCTTCGCGTATTCGCTCCAGGGCGGCTTCCCTGTCGGCGACGAACTTGTCCGCACTGGTCACGCCCACAAGGTCGAACCCGCAGGCACGGGCATGGGCGGTAACAATGGCTTTCAGGTCGGGCATGGCGCCTGTCGATGATAGCGCGAAGGGCATAATTCGGCAAATTCGAGAATCGGAGGCTGATGATGCCGCTGTATCGCCGGAACCCCGGCAGTAACGAATGCTCGGTCGAGGTTTGGCCTGGAGTTCGGCGCCGGCGCGCCTGTTCTGTAAACCGCCTGGAATGTGCGCCGGCTCCGGGTTTCAGAAAGACTGATGGGGGCGCTTATTTGCGCTACGCCTATCCGGAGGCCAATGAGCTGCTTGTTTACAGTCCTTCCCCTTGATAACGCCCCTGGTAGCCATCCCGCGGCGGAGTTGACAGACGGAAGAAGACCAGTTGCGCGAGCCGGGAGTTCCTTTGCAGACGAAAGCCGCCTGGGTGATGCACGGTCAACAGCGATTGAGAGCGGCCGCGATAACCTGCGTCCCACACTGCGGTGTGCAGGGCTGCGCCGCTGCGCAGCAGGCTGGAGCGGGGGCGGCCCAGCGCTATCAGGTCTGGCGTCAGGTTGACCACTTCGTTGTAGACGATCAGGCAGGGGCCCGGCGAGAGTTCCAGCCAGCCGTCCGCATCGAAGGTCAGCGGCTCGGTTTCCGGCAGCAAGCGGTCTGAGTCCAGCACGCCTAGCTGCCCCGCTGTGTTAAACCGGAATGCCTGTCTCAGTGTCAGGTCGAAGCCATTGGGCTGCAACTGTGTTTCCAGGTCGATGCAGTTATCGACCAGCGGGTTGTCGCCTGTGATCAACAGAGCGATTTCTTCCCGGTTCAGAGGGCTTCCGTTCATTGGGAAAAATCCAGGGGCGCACGGTCGTGCGGCGTAGTCTCGTCTCTATCAGAGACAGGCCAGGGAAAAATCCAGGGGCGCACGGTCGTGCGCCCCTGTTGAGATCCAGCAGTCAGTTAAAGAGGCCTGCCCTAGTCGTGCATGAAGTCCTGCATGTCGGCGGGCAGGGGCTTCTCCTCTGGTATTTCGGTAATGATGGCCTCGGTTGTCAGCATCATCCCGGCGATGCTGCCGGCGTTTTCCAGGGCCGAGCGGGTGACCTTCACCGGGTCGATGATGCCGGCTTGTATGAGGTGAGTGTACTCGCCGATTTCGGCGTTGAATCCCCAGTCTCCCTCGCCGGAGCGAACCCCCTCGACCACCACAGGCGCATCGTAGCCGGCGTTCTCTGAAATGAGCGATAGGGGGGCGCTCAAGGCTTCTCGCACCAGACGGGCGCCCAGAGCCTCGTCGCCACTCAGCGCCTGGATAAGCTCGTCCAGCACGTAGCCGGCGCGGATCAGGGACACGCCGCCGCCCGGGACAATGCCCTCCTCGATGGCGGCGCGGGTGGCAGACAGGGCGTCTTCGGCGCGGGACTTGCGTTCGCTGACTTCGGGCTCGGTGGCCCCGCCAACCTTGACCACGGCTACGCCGCCCACCAGAGCAGCCATTCGCTCCTGCAACTTCTCCCGGTCGTAATCCGACGTGGTTTCCTCTATCTGCACGCGCAACTGGTCCAGCCGGTCCTTAACGCCCTGGTCGGAGCCATGCCCCTCTATGATGGTGGCTTCGTCCTTGTTGGCCACCAGGCGGCGGGCCGAACCGAGATGCTCAATCTCGGCAGCATCCAGCTTCAGCCCTCTGTCGGCGCTGATCACCGTGCCGCCGGTGACGATGGCCATGTCTTCCAGCAGGGCTTTGCGGCGCTCTCCGAATCCGGGCGCCTTGATGGCCACGCAGTCGAGGATTCCCCGCGCCTTGTTGACCACCAGCGTGGAAAGCGCCTCGCCTTCTACGTCTTCAGCGATGAGCACCAGAGTGCGGCGCCCGGCGCCCACCATCTTTTCCAGAATTCCAATGAGATCGTTGGGGGCGCTCACTTTCTGATCGGTCAACAGGAAATACGGGTTGTCGATGGCTACTTCCATCCGCTGGGTGTCGGTTACGAAGTGAGGCGAAAGATAGCCCCGGTCGATGCGGACACCTTCCACGAAGTCGAGCTCGTCGGAGAGCGATTTTGATTCTTCGATGGTCACCACGCCGTCGCGGCCAACCTTCTCCAGAGCGTCGGCCAGCAGCTCGGCGATGGCCTCCTCGTGGGCCGAGAGGGCGGCGACGCGGGCTACTTGCTCGCGACCTTCCACCGGGATCGCCATCTCGCGGAGCTCCGCGACCACTGCATCGACGGCGGTCTCGATTCCATTGCGCAGGCCCATCCCGTTGGCGCCGGCGGCCACGTTCTTGAAGCCGTTGCGCACTATGGCTTCGGCCAGCACGACAGACGTGGTGGTGCCGTCGCCCACTGCGTCATTGGTCTTGGACGCCGCTTCCTTTACTAGCTGGGCGCCCAGGTTTTCATAGGGGTCGGGGAGCTCTACTTCCTTCGCTATGGTAACGCCATCGCTGCACACCACCGGGTTGCCGAACATCCGGCTGAGCATCACGTTACGCCCGCTCGGGCCCAGGGTGAGGCCGACGACGCGCCGCAACTGCTCCACGCCGCTCAGAAGGCTTACTTGTGCTTCTCCCTCAAAAGATAGCTGCTTGTCCGCCATCGTTGGCTCCTTGTTTTTCTATGTTGTTGGCATTTGGTTCCCGGCCGGCCTGCATACTGGATAACCGCCCGAAAACGCATAGCAGTACACAGTAAAATATGCGTCAGCCCTGTAGGATTGTCAACTCTGAATTAGCGCTTGGGGCAGGCGAGTGCTAATTCAAGGCCCCCTGCTGCAGCCACACCGTTCTTGCCTTCAACATTCCGGGATATTTCGCTGATGCTCAAGCCCAGCAAAGGATGAATCGCCTCGCCGCAAAGCTCGGCAAGGGGCAGCAGCGCAAAGGCGCGAAGATGGAGACGAGGATGGGGAATGATCAGGTGCGGGAGATCCACTGCCATGTCCCCGTAGAGCAGTATGTCAACGTCGATAAGACGCGCCCCCCAGCGAGGCCCCGGCTGCCGACCTGTCTGCCTTTCCGCCAGCTTGCAGCGCGCCAGCAGGTTGTCTGGCGAGAGCGCAGTGGCAATCTCTGCGGCGCAGTTCAGGAAGCGGGGTTGATCTGCAACACCCCAGGGTTCGGTTTCGTAAACTTGGGAATAACGCAAAAGGCGCATTCCCGGTCCCTTCGAAAGCAGCGTCAGCGCCTGCCGAAGATTTCCCTTCCGGTTTCCCAGGTTGGTTCCCAAGCCGATGTGGGCGATTACTTCGTTCACCGCGTTGCGTCCCACCCGGTTGCGTCCCACCCGGTTGTTTCCCACCCAGTTGTTTCCCACCCGGTTGCGTCCCACCCGGTTGGCCTCCAGCCGCGGACAATGGCGTCGCTGACCCGGCAAACCCGCGCCATTTCCCGCACGTCGTGGACGCGCACTATGTCTGCTCCTTCTGCAATGGCGAGAGCCACGGTGGCTGCGGTGCCTTCCAGACGCTGCCCGGTTGGCAGGTTCAGCAGCCTCCCGATGGTCGACTTGCGCGACGTTCCGACCAGAACCGGAAACCCCGGTTCTTTAAACCGTCGAAGGTTGCGCAGCACCTCCAGGTTCTGGTCTGCGGTCTTGCCGAAGCCTATGCCCGGGTCAACTATAAGATCGCCTGGGCCCACGCCCGCCGCCAGTGCAGTTTTTACGCTGCCGTTTAATGCGGCTGCGATCTCATCCAGAAGAGAGTTATAGCAGTGGCCCTTCTGATTGTGCATCAGCACCAGTCCAGCTCTGTGCTCCGAGGCTACTGCAGCCATCTCGGGATCGGCCAGGCCCCACACATCGTTGATGATGGCGGCCCCGGCCCCCAGGGCGGCGCGCGCCACCGACGATTTCCAGGTGTCTACGCTGACAGGCAGAGACACCCGGGCGGCCACAGCCTCCAGCGGCGGCAGCAACCGAGCCAGTTCCTCCGCCTCCGTAATCTGCCGATGTCCCGGCCTGGTGGACTCCGCTCCGATGTCGATGAAATCCGCGCCCTCGTTCTGGAAGCGCAGCGCCTGCTCTGCGGCGGCCTCTGCGTCGCCGTACAGCCCGTCTCCCGAGAAGGAGTCGGGCGTTACGTTGATCACGCCCATGACGTAGGTGCGCTTGCCCCACGAGACGCGCTCGCCGTTGCCAACCAGCATATTGGCGAAGGATGACGTTGCAGCAGCCATAACATCTCTCGGCGCCGTATTTTCGCCATATTTTCCAGGCGACGATGGACTTGTGCCTGAATTCTATCACTGGACATGGCGCGTGACGGGGATGCGCGATAGAATGCGCATTGCGAAATTGGGGAATAGGGCCAAGTCGAAGGCGCCGTCAAGCCTGAAAGCGGGGGGATTCGTGACCGCAGAGCAAAGGCAGATTGACCAGCAGTTGGAAACACTGGGCTCGATGCGCCGCGCTTCCCGGCTGGGCGGCGGTCAGAATCGCATAGATCAGCAGCACAGTCGGGGCAAGCTGACCGCCCGTGAGCGCCTGGAGCGACTGATGGACGAAGGCACGTTCCAGGAACTTGATCCCTTCGTTACCCACCGCAGCGCCGATTTCGGCCTGGGAGACCGCCGTCCCCTGGGGGATGCAGTGGTCACCGGCTACGGCAAGGTGGAGGGGAGGCAGATGTTTGCCTTCGCCCAGGATTTCACAGTGATGGGCGGCTCTCTGTCGGAGGCCGTGAGCCAGAAGATATGCAAGGTAATGGACCTCGCCGCCAAAGCTGGCTGTCCGGTCATCGGCCTGAACGACTCTGGAGGAGCCCGTATTCAGGAAGGCGCCCTCAGCCTCGCCGCTTACGGCGACATCTTCCTGCGCAATACCCTGTACTCCGGCGTAGTGCCGCAGATAACCGTTATCGTCGGCCCGGCGGCCGGCGGGGCGGTATACTCTCCGGCCATCACCGATTTTATCTTCATAGTCAAGGAAATCGGGCAGATGTACATCACCGGCCCCGACGTCATAAAGGCAGTTACAGGAGAGGATGTGGGCCACGAGGAGCTCGGCGGGGCCGCCACTCATGCCACCCGCAGCGGCGTGGCCCATTTCGTCTGCGAAACTGAAGAGGAGTGCATCAACGAGGTGCGCCACCTGTTGGGATACCTGCCCGGCAACAATATGGACGACCCGCCCGCCGACCCGCCGGATGACCCTCCAGACCGCCGCGAGCCTGACCTGCGCTACCTGGCGCCGGAAGACCCCGGGCGACCCTATGATATGCGCGACGTGGTGTATAAAGTGGTCGACCATGAGGAATTCATGGAAGTTCACCAGAACTACGCTCCCAACATCGTCGTCGGTTTCGCCCGCATGAACGGCAAGCCTGTGGGAATCGTGGGAAATCAGCCGGCCTATCTGGCCGGGGTTCTGGACATTGACGCGTCGGTCAAGGCGGCGCGGTTTGTGCGCTTCTGCGACTGTTTCAATATACCGCTGGTGACCTTTGTAGACGTTCCGGGCTTCCTGCCCGGCGTAACCCAGGAGTACGGCGGCATCATCCGGCATGGCGCCAAGCTGATCTTCGCCTATGCTGAGGCCACTGTGCCCAAGGTGTCGGTCATCACCCGCAAGGCTTATGGCGGGGCCTACATCGTAATGAGCAGCAAGCACCTGCGCTCCGACATCAACCTGGCATGGCCGTCTGCCGAAATTGCGGTCATGGGAGCGGACGGAGCGGTAAACATCATCTACCGGGACGAAATATCCAAGTCCGAAAATCCGGAACAGGCCCGGATGAACCTTATCGACGATTACAAGGAGCGTTTTACCAACCCCTATATTGCCGCAGGCCGCGGTTTCCTGGACGATGTAATCGACCCGGCAGATACCAGGCCTCAGATCATCCGCGCCCTGGAGATGCTCCAGACCAAGAGCGACAACCTGCCGCCCAAGAAACACGGCAACATTCCGCTGTAACCGACGATTCTCGAACGCAAGAACAAGGGCGGGTCTGAACCCGCCTCTGCGCCGTATCGCCGTCCGCGATGCCCGGCGCTCCGCCCGGTCAATGCAGTCGCGGCTTAAATCGTCGTATCTGCGGGCGCCGGATTTGGAATCTTCCGTTAAAATCTGCGATTGCGCCCGTAACTCGGGACTTTGAGGGCATGGCGGCATTTCTCGCCGGCGCTCTGAAGGTTTCTGGTGTAGAATCTGGGCAGTCGCGGTTGTGGAAGAGGCTTTTGATGAAGTTCGGGGTTTTTTACCAGTTGCCCTGCGCCGAGGATCAGTCCCCTGCGCAGCGTTACCAGGATACTATCACTCAGGCGCAGTGGGCCGACGAACTGGGGTTCGACGCGGCCTGGCTGGCTGAACTGCACTTCAATCAGCGCTTCTCTGTTATGCCCGCGCCGCTGGTTATAGGGGCCGCTATAGCTCAGACCACCATCCGCATCCGCATCGGCACGGCCGTGCACCTGGTGCCGTTGCACCAGCCAATACGGCTGGCGGAGGAAGCGGCGGCGCTGGACGTGCTGTCGGGCGGGCGTTCTATCTTCGGCATTGGACGGGGCGCTATCCCCTCTCACTTCCAGGGATACGGCGTCGATCAGGAAGAAGCCAGAGATCGCTTCATGGAAGGGCTGGAAATGGTGCTGGGGATGTGGGTGCAGGACGACTACCACTACCAGGGCAGGCACTTCCAGGCTGACGGAATCACCATCGCGCCCAAACCGATACAGACCCCCCACCCGCCGGTATTCATCGCTTCCAACAGCCCCGACACCTTCAGTCTCGTTGGTCAATTGGGGCATAGCATACTGGTGGCCCCAACCATAGTGTCCGTTCAGGGGGCATTGACCGGACTGGAGACATATCGGTCGGAACTGGAAAAGGGCGGGCGCGATCCGGCAAACAGCGACGTGAACGTGACCGTCCACGTCCACGTTTCCAAAAACGAATCGACAGCTCGTAACGGTTTTGAGAAGACCATCAACAACTATCTGGGCACTCTGCGGAGCGGGTCCGGGCGCGGCTCTGCGCGGGCCCAAACTCTGGACTACGAGATCGTGCTGGACGAGTACGCAGCCGTCGGCGCGCCGGAGCGGGTGGCCGAGAAGCTGGAGAGGTTCAAGAGTATGTATGATCCCGACGGCTTCATCTGCTGGTTCAACACCGGCGGCATGATACCCCACGAAGAAGTGAAGAACTCCATGCAATTGTTCGCCGAAAAGGTAATGCCCCACTTCAGCGATTAGGAGGTCCCCTGCCGGTACCAGTCGGCAGGGTGATGATGAATTGAGTTCCGCAGAATCGCTGTTTGACCGCCAGGGCCGACTGGACGGCCAGCGCAATGCTCCGCTGGCCGAGAGGATGCGCCCGAGAACCTTCGACGAGTTTGTTGGCCAGGAGCAGGTAGTTGGCCGGGAGCGGGTATTGTTCCGCGCCATCGCAGCCGGGCGGCTGCCGTCGTTCATTCTCTGGGGTCCGCCGGGGGCGGGGAAAACGACGCTGGCCCGGCTGGTGTCCGCTGCTACCCAGGCCGCCTTTGAGCCGGTGAGCGCGGTAGCGTCGGGCGTGGCCGACCTGCGACGCATCGTAGGCGAAGCCCGCGACAGGCGGGGAATGCGCGGCCAGGCGACCATTCTTTTTGTGGACGAGATCCACCGCTTTAACAAGGCGCAGCAGGACGTTATCCTGCCCCACGTGGAGAACGGCACGGTCACGCTGATTGGCGCGACTACTGAAAACCCGTCCTTTGAAGTGATTGCGCCGCTGCTGTCCCGCAGCCGCGTCTTCGTCCTGCAAAGCCTTTCGCCTGAGGAAGTTGAGGCCATCGTAAGGCGCGCCGCACAGGACCGTGAGCGCGGCCTGGGCGAAATGGAAGTGAGCATATCCGGCGACGCCATGAAGCATTTGGTGAACATCGCCAACGGGGATGCCCGAGTTGCCCTGAATGCGTTGGAAACCGCCGCATACGCCACTCAACCCGATCAGCATGGTGAGCGTTTTATTGACCTGGACACTATCGCCGATGCTCTGCAACGCCGCTCTCCCATGTACGACAAGGCCGGAGACAGCCACTACGACACGATTTCGGCCTTCATAAAGTCGGTGCGCGGCTCTTCTCCCGATGGCGCTCTCTACTGGCTGGCCCGGATGATCGAGGCGGGAGAGGACCCCCTGTTCATCGCTCGGCGGCTGGTGATTCTGGCGGCGGAAGACATTGGGCTGGCAGACCCGCAGGCCCTGACAGTGGCGGTGTCGACGCAGCAGGCGGTGCATTTCATCGGTATGCCCGAGGGCCGCATCCCCCTGGCCGAGGCCACGGTCTATCTGGCTGCCGCTCCCAAGAGCAATGCGGCCTACGCCGCTTTGAACGAGGCCATGGCCGATGTGCGAAAATTGCCCGCCGACCCAGTGCCGCTCCACCTTCGCAACGCCGTAACCGGGCTCACGCGCCAGATGGGTTACGGCAGGGACTACAAATATTCCCACGACTATGAGGGCCATTTCGCCCCCCAGGAATACCTGCCGCCCCATGTTCTGGATCGGCGCTATTACCATCCGGGAACAGAGGGGGCAGAGAAGGAGATTGCAGAACGCCTGCGTCGCCGGTGGGGGAACGATCAGCCGGAAGAATGCGGCTGAACCCGCGCAGCCTTTCAGCGGAGTTCAATGGCCTGATTCGGTTCCCATACAGGTCAAAGACTAACGAATCTGCGCCTCGGTTATAGGTCCGGCGCTTGGGCCGCGCTCGCCGCCCCTTCCCCGCATTCGCCGGAAACTCCTATTGCCGTCGGCCAGTCCTGCTACTTTAAGGAACTGGTGTGCGGCAGTTTCATGGCTGTCATCGCGGGCGGATATGTTCCCGGTTAACGCAGGATGGGCGAGCTGTGGAATACATGATCGCGGAGGATGGCGTAGACGACATGGCCGACGGCGATCGACAAGGCCAGGATGGCGATGTGCCGAGTCCGGAGGCGCCTCCGGCGCGGAGGTTCGCCTCCGGTCGAGGGCGGCATGCCCGTCACTCCGCCAAAGCCGCGATAACGTCCGCCGACTGCACCACCTCGGCCTGCCGGGGAAAGATGCGCCCGGTAAGAAAGCTGTGAACTTCGGCATCCGAGTCGGAGCAGCAGTCTTCTACAACATACAGGCTGTAGTCCAGATCGGAGGCATATCGAACAGTGGACAGCACGACGCCGCTGGTGGCGTAGCCCAGGATAATCAGATTGTGTATGTCGTTGGCGCGCAACGCTACGTCCAAACCCGTTCCGTACAAGGCGTTGACCCGGTGCTTGCCAACGACCACCTCGCCTTCTGCCGGCGCAACTGCAGGGTGAATCAGCGCCAGCGGGTCCAACGCCGCCGGCTGCCCCGACGCCTTTCGTTGCCCGAAGGTTTTGTTGCGAGCGCCGATTTCGGGATAACCGGGGCGAAACACGGTAGCGCAGTAGCAGACCATTACTTCCGCCGCCCGCGCCGCCCGCTGCAAGGCTGCGGTTTTCGCAACGACATTACGGTCTACGGCGTGGGGAATGGTGGTCATCACTGCTTCATAAAAGTCGGCAATGAGCAGCGCTGTGCATTCCTTGTCCAGAACGATTTCGGCCATGCTTACCCCTGATGCTACCAGCCTGATGCTACCAGCGCGACTCTCTCAGATCCCGGGCCGCCGCTGAAGTCCGCGACAGCGCCTCGTCTATGTCTCGCGGGGTTACGTGCCTGTGGGTCACCATACGAATGGACTGCTTGCCGGGATAGGAGACCTTCACGCCGCGCTGGTTCAGGGCGTCAATAAAATCTGCGGCCGTTCCCAGGCCCTCCTCAACTTCGAAGAAAACGATGTTGGTCTGTATGCTTTGCGGGTCAACGTTCAGCCCGTCGATGTTGGCCAGCCCCTGCGCCAGACGCCTGGCGTTCTGATGGTCTTCCGCCAAACGGTCTACCATGGTGTCTAGGGCCACCAGCCCCGCCGCGGCCAGAACCCCCGCCTGCCGCATGCCGCCGCCCAGCATCTTGCGCCAGCGTTTCGCCCGGTCTATGAAGTCTTGAGACCCCACCAGCACGGAACCTACAGGGCAGCTAAGGGACTTGGACAGGCAGAAGCTCACGTCGTCGACGTCGCGCGCCAGCTCTATCGGGGGAACCTCCAGCGCAACGGCGGCGTTGAAGATGCGGGCGCCGTCCAGATGAACGGGGACGCCGGCGTCGTGGGCCACATCGGCCACCGCCTTCGTATCCTCCGGCGTCAGCACGCCGCCGCTACAGCGATTGTGGGTGTTTTCCAGGCACACCATACCGGTTCGGGGGAAGTGGAGGTTGCCGGGCGGGCGGATTGCCGCCGCAACGTCGTCGGGATTGATGCGTCCCTGCCGGTCGTTGGGGACAAGGCGAGTCTGCACGCCGCCAAGGGCGGCCTGTCCGGCCCCTTCATTCCAGAACATGTGGGCCTCATCGCCCATTATTATTTCGTCGCCGTGGCTGTTCCAGGCCAGGGTGGCGACCAGGTTGCTCATGGTGCCGCTGGAGGTCAACAGGCCGGCTTCCTTGCCGAACAGGGCGGCTGAACGCTCCTGCAGCTCATTTATGGACGGGTCTTCCCCGAAAACGTCGTCTCCCACCTCGGCGGCGGCCATGGCGCGTCGCATCTCGCTGGTAGGTTGGGTAACGGTGTCGCTGCGCAGATCAATGGCAGTCATGCGGCCCTCTATGCTCTTGAAAGTAGTTGATCAGAGTCCAATTGCGGTTATTCTAGCAGTATTGCAGTTGTATGAGGAATCGGGCCATAAGCGCAAAGCTCACGGCTTTTGCAAAGTTCCGGGGAATCCGTATGGGTGAGTTAGTCCAGCCGTAAATGGATGCTCGAACCCATCCTTTGACAGTCTTGGCGACAATCTTGAGGCTAAAGGCATGGCCCCGAAACGACAGGGTAAAACTCCCGCAACAGACGCTCGCTTCTTGCCAAAGCGCAGGGCGCGGCTCTAATATGAGTTGATCGTAGCAATTGCCGGAGGTGCCCGCCTTGCGTCAAAGCGCCGTTTCTTTCCAGACTGCGGGGCTCAGCTTCGAGGGCGTGATCGCCCAGCCCGATGCTGCGGGCGGCCCGTGGCCGGGCGTGGTCATCTGCCACCCTCACCCGCTGCATGGCGGTTCGATGCACAACAACGTGGCGCTGGCGCTGGCGCTGGGATTGGCTGAAGAGGGTTTTGTTACCCTGCGCTTCAACTTCCGCGGCGTGGGGGAAAGCGAAGGCGAACACCAACAGGGCGAAGCTGAACACGAAGAGACGCTGGGCGCTCTGGACCTCATAAAAGCCTGGCCCGACGCGTGCGGAAAGATCGGCTTGGCCGGATATTCCTTCGGCTCCGGCGTGATTCTTCGACATGAAGAGCTGTACAAGGAGGCCGACGCCTTCGTTCTTGTTTCGCCGGCCCTGCGCTACATTGCCGGAAGCCCGCTCAAGACAAGCAGACAACCCGCCCTCGTAGTCGCCGGAGACCGCGACCGGCTGGTAGATACCGATCTTCTCGCCGCAGAGCTGCAAGCCTTCGACCGGGAGCCGGAAAGCCGTATTTTCGAGGGGGTTGACCACTTCTGGTATGGGCACGAGGGCAGGCTGGTTCCGGAAGTGGCGCGGTTTTTCACAGGGCAACTGAAGTAGGCTGAGTTGCGCTGCAACGCTTTATTTGGGCAGGCGGAGTCTGGTTGGCGGGTTTTCAGATGCTCTTGATTGAATTGAAACCGGATTGAAACCGGCCGCCCTGCATGAACGCCCGCACATGGAAAGGATGGTTAGGGAAACCCGCCAATAAGAAGGACTCCAGCGTCCGTCGCTTGCCCATATACAAGGATTTTCTCCTGGTTCAGCTTGTCGGCCTTGTGTTCCTGGCGGATCAGTTTTCCAAGTACCTGGTGCGAGAGTTCCTCCCCCTGTACGAGTCCTTTCCGCGAGAGGGCTTTATTCGCATAACCCACACCTTCAACACAGGCAGCATTTTCGGGCTGTTTCAGGGCAACAACACGCCGTTGATCCTCGTGTCCTTTATTGGCGTGGCCGTACTGGTTCTCCTGTACCACAGCCAGCGCTTCCCCGCAGGGCCGCTGCGCCTCTGCCTGGGCCTGCAACTGGGTGGAGCCTTCGGCAACCTCATAGACCGGGTGCGGTTGGGACACGTTACAGACTGGGTGGACGTCGGCCCTTGGCCGGTGTTCAACGTCGCCGACGCCTCCATAGTAACCGGATTGGCGATCCTTGCCTGGCTGTTCATTATGGCCGAACGTTCCTCTTCCAGCAGTTCAGCATTCGAGGCTGGCGATTATTGTCCCGTCTGCGACGGCGAGATGAGGCCGGTGACCGGCGGAGGTTGGCGTTGCTCTACCTGTGGAGTGCGCGAGCGTATATTGCCGCCCTGATTTGATTTTTCGACGCAAATGCGCAATGGCATTGCTGGTTAAGTTCCGGTTATGTTGGAAAAACCTGGCGTAATAACTCATGATATCCCAGCGGAAAGGGGCGATGTCCGGCTGGATTGCTACTTGGCCGGGCTGGAGCTGGGCTTCACGCGCAGCCGTATTAGGCAACTGATAGGAGAGGGTAGCGTTTCAGTCAATGGGGCGGCGGTCAAACCGGCCCATCGCGTTCGCCCTGGAGACCGGGTGCTGGTGTTTGTGCCGCCCCCTCGGCCATCGGTCGCCGTGGCGCAGGATATACCCCTGGCAGTGCTCTACCAGGACGCCGAGCTGGTGGTGATTGACAAACCCGCAGGCCTGGCGGTTCACCCCGGGCCCGGGCATCCGGACAACACCCTGGTCAACGGGCTGCTGGCTCTGTGCCCCGATATACAGGGCATCGGAGGCGAGATTCGACCGGGAATTGTTCACCGGCTGGACAGGGATACCTCAGGGCTGATGATGGCGGCCAAAACCGAACACGCCCATCGCGGCCTTTCCCGCCAGATAAAAGAGCGGGCCGTTGAAAAGAACTACCTGGCTCTGGCGGAAGGAACGCCCTCGCCCGCATCCGGCGTGATCGACGCTCCCATTGCTCGGGATCCGCGCCGCCGCACACGGATGGCGGTGACAGCCGGCGGACGGGAGAGCCGCACCGGGTACCGCCTGTTGGAGCGGGCAGGACGGTACAGCCTTCTGGATCTGCAACTGCATACCGGGCGAACCCACCAGGCCCGCGTGCATCTGGCCTGGCTGGGACACCCCCTGCTGGGCGACGCAGTGTACGGCAAGCGGAGCCCGCTTCTTGCCCGCCACTTCCTGCACTCTCACCGCCTGGCTTTCGCCCATCCTTCCACCGGCGCACCACTGGAGTTCCGCTCATCGCTGCCGTCTGACCTGGAGGCTGCGCTGGACGCGGCGCGGCAATAGCCCCCTCGACCTGACCCTCGTCCCTGCGCTGATGGTATTTCATTCACAATTTCTGCGCATGAGTTTTGCTGCCGAACTATAAGCGGAGCATCAACGGTAAATACGGATCAAGCCGATCCGCCGCCCATCACAATACAGTCACATTTCATCCACATTTCATCATCTGCACTTCCAGAGGCGCTATGGAATTTGATTGATGATCCGACCTTGCGATGGGATTACAGGCCTTGCGATGGGATTACAGGCCTTGCAATGGGATTACAGGCCGGCAAGCTCCGTTCACTATAAACATAGTCGCAAAATAGGACATCTGATTTACATAACCTGCTATTTTATTGACAAACGGATTGTCTCCCCCTAGTTTAGGGGGTATATACTCAAGCTGGCTGTCTGCGGCGAACAGCGCAGAACTTGACCGTCACCGGATGTCAGAAGGTGAAGATATGGCTATAAGCACAGACCAGCCCGGAATTGAGCTCTCCGAAAATCCGCTTATGGCTGTCGGTAAGGGAGGCGATTCCGCACCTATAATCAAGGTCGAGTCCGTATGGAAGGTGTTCGGCAAGAACGCAGACAAGGCGCTGGCGCCGGAGAACATCACCAAGAGCAAGGCGCAGATACAGTCGGAATTAGGCGCGGTTGTAGCCCTGCACGACGTTTCCTTTGAGGTGCAGAAGGGCCAGACTTTTGTGATCATGGGATTGTCGGGCAGCGGCAAATCCACCATGGTGCGGTGCCTCATACGCCTTATCGAACCTTCGGCGGGCAGCATCTTGATCGGCGGCAGCGACATCACTGCGATGACCGACAGGGAGCTGACGGAGTTCCGGCGCGGCAAGATAGCCATGGTGTTTCAGCACTACGGATTGATGCCGCACCGGAACGTTCTGGAAAACGCAGCCTGGGGGCTGGAAGTGCAGGGCGTTCCCCTGGCCGAGCGTCAAGCCCGTACCCGCGAGGTCCTGGAGATGGTGGGACTGGGGGGATGGGAAGCATCCTACCCCCGCGAGCTGTCCGGCGGTATGCAGCAGCGCGTCGGGCTGGCCCGGGCTCTGGTGGTCGATACGGATGTGCTGTTGATGGATGAGCCGTTCAGCGGCCTGGACCCCCTAATCCGCCGGCAGATGCAGGATGAGCTGCTCCGGCTGCAGGAAGAACTCCAGAAGACCATAGTCTTTATCACCCACGACCTGAACGAGGCCCTGAAGCTGGGCGATCGAATCGCAATCATGCAGGATGGCCGAGTGGTGCAGATCGGTTCGCCCGAGGACATTGTCCTGCGTCCCGAAGACGAGTACGTGGGCGATTTCACCCAGGACGTGAGGCTGGAGAGCGTGCTCACCGCCAGCAAGGTCATGGTTCCGCCCAAGGCCACTGTCCTGGGGCATCAGGGACCCCGCGCCGCCCTGCATACCATCGGAGGGAGCGATGGCGACGCGGCCTGGATCGTTGACCGGAGCCAGCGCTATATCGGACTGCTCACCATCACCAAAGCCAATCAGGCGCTCAAGGCAGGGATCAATCGGCTGGATTTGGGATTGGGCTACGTCGACCAGAACTTTGAGTCTGTCAGCCCTGACACAACTTTCGACGTGCTGATTCCTCTCGCCATGGCCAGCGACTATCCGGTTCCGGTCACCGACAGCAATCGAAGGCTGGTCGGCGAGGTACATCGCAGCGCCCTGGCCGAAGCCCTGGCCGAAACTTCCACGGCAGACCCGGATTACGAGGCCAACGCAGCCGTTAACGCCGCCCTGTCTGCCGAAGTGGCGGATCAGCAGTAGAATTATCCCCTTTGGGGTCATTCCCGCTCCCCTGCGCAATCCCGAAACGCCGACATGGAATCAGGAAAGGGTTGCGCTTAATGATCCCATGTTTGGAGGCTCATGGTGGCAGACATCACCAGCGACAAAGCCGAAAGATCGGGTTGGGAAAGCAATGCATCACAGGAAGGTTCACCCTTCGAGAAGTTGAAAATTCTGCTTGGCGGCCTCTATTTCAGGCGTATGATCGTCTCGGCGCTCCTGCTGCTGCTGCTTATAGTGTGCCTGGCGGTTTGGGGCGCCGGAATGGAGTTCCCCACGACAGTTTCAACCTCCGAAATTCCAACCTCCGGCGGCTCGACAATTACGCTGACGAAGACCGTCCGGGACGCATCCGGCTCTGCCATAGATGATGCCGTGAAGTGGGTTACGCGGGAGGGAAGCTGGCTTTTCGACGGTCTGAGCGTAGCTGTTACTCATGCGCTGATAAACATTGAAAAGGGGCTGAAGTGGCTGCCATGGCCGGTCGCAGTCGCAGCCCTGTCGATAGCGGCATACGCGGTGGGCCGGTGGCCTCTGCTGATATTCACTCCCACGGCGCTTCTGTTCATCGGGTTCATGGGTCTTTGGGAAAACACCATCGACACCATCGCGCTGATGATGGTGGCGGTGGCCGTTTCGGTGGGAATAGGATTCCCCCTCGGCGTGCTGGGAGCGCGAAACCGGCTGGCCGACAATGTGATGCGTCCGATTCTCGACGGGATGCAGACAATGCCGAGTTTCGTATACCTGATTCCGGGGATTCTGTTCTTTGGGCTGGGCAAGCCCGCGGGTATTTTCGCCACTATCATCTACGCCGTACCGCCGGTGATCAGGCTCACCAACCTTGGCATACGGCAGGTTTCCCCCGAAACTGTTGAAGCGGCCCGTTCCTTCGGCGCCTCGCCCGTTCAATTGCTGGCTAAAGTGCAGGTGCCTATGGCGCTGCCGACCATCATGGCGGGAATCAACCAGACGACGATGATGGCCCTGGCTATGGTCACCATCGCCAGCATGGTGGCCGCCGGCGGATTGGGCGATAACGTGTTGCGTGCGTTGCAGAAAAACGAGCCGGGCAACGGCGCAATTGCCGGCGTATCGATAGTGTTTCTGGCGATAATCATCGACAGAATCACCCAGGCCGCTGCGCGCAGCCAGCAGGAATCCATTGCCGGTGGACATTAGCCGCAGAGGGCGCGGCGCTCCCGGATTCTATTTACCACACAAACGGACGGGGGCAAGGTTCGCAGCCACGAGGCGAACTGCTGTCGGTTTGACAGGGATAGGAGTCGCTGGTATAAATGGTCAAATTGGCCCATTGGGTCAACACCGGACCCCGCATTCCACCCCCACGCCTGGTTGGAACCCAAAATATACAGGCCCGATAGAGGGCGGAGGATTTTATTTTGCTTGCTAGGACCACAGTAACCCCGCTCGTGATGCTCTTGGCCATCGTGGCGATGATTGCGGCTGTTGCCTGCACCTCGGAAGTCGAAGTCACGAGGGTTGTAGAAAGGGAAGTCACGAAGGAAGTCACGGTAGTTGAAACGAAGGAAGTAGAAGTAACCAAGGAAGTGGAAGTAACCAAGGTAGTGGAAAGGGAGGTCGAGGTTACGAAGCTGGTGGAAGTTATGATGGAACACGAAGAGGGTTCGAAAGAGACCATCATCTTCGGAGACCTGAACTGGGCCAGCGCGCTGCTTCAGAACCGCATTGCTCAGTATCTCGTGGAATTTGGATACGGCTACCCGACAGACGTGAAGTTTGGCGCTACACTCCCCCTCTTCGAGGGTTTGAAGAATGGCGACACTCATGTGACTATGGAAATCTGGCTCCCCAACCAGGATGAGGCTTGGGAAAAGGCCCGCTCCGAGGGCGCAGTTCTCTCGGTAGGCAAGAGCCTGGGTTCCGACTGGCAGTCGGCCTTCGTAATTCCGGCCTACCTGCAGGAGCAGTACCCGGAGCTCGACAGCGTTGATGACCTCAAAGACCAGAAGTATAAAGACCTGTTCAAGACGGCTGAAACCGGCGATAAGGCGCGGCTGGTTTCCTGCGTGATAGGGTGGTCTTGCGAAGAAGTAAACGCCGCTCAGATCATGGGGTACGGCCTGGACGAACACCTGCACATTGTCAACCCCGGTGACGGCGCCGCCCTGAACAGCGACCTGTACGGGGCTTACGAGCGCGAGGAACCCTGGCTGGGCTATCAGTGGGGCACCAATGACCCGGCCCTGAAGCTGGACCTGGTGCGACTGCAAGAGCCTGCCTACAGCGACGAGTGCTGGTTTACCTCCAAGGCCTGCGCCTACGAGGACGCCACCATTCTCATTGCAGTCAATCCCGACCTTCCCGCCGCTGCGCCCGATGTCATCGACATGCTCCGCAAGTGGGACTTCAACATAGACATCTACAAGTCTGTGGTCCAGTGGCAAGACCAGAACCCAGACGCCGACAACGCCGCAACCGCCCTCTGGTGGTTGAGCGAGAATGGTGAAATCTGGAGTGACTGGGTGACCGCCGATGCCGCCGGCGACATCATGGCAGCCCTTTCTGCCGGCGAAGAACCCGAAGGCTGGCCGGACGAGTAACACCAATCAAGTTCAACCAGGCGAGTAGAAGAGTTCAAGGCGGTCCGTCGAAAGCCGGGCCGCCTCTTTTGATTGTGGAAGGCCCGTTTCTCATCTGCCTTTGAGTTAAAATGAGGACGTGATGACCATGCCCCAGCTATCTTTGCCGCAGGCGGCGCGCCTGATGCGCTATCGCGGCCAGAGCGCCCGGCTGCTGCGAGACGCCATGAACGAGGCCCGGCAGAGCCGATGGCTGCGCTGTGAGGAATTGCTGTGGGGCAGCGCTACCCTGGCTGTCAAGGGGGTTGCCCTTGCCCGGGGCGACGAAATCGCCGATAGCGAGGCCGTCGAACAGTATGCGCAAAGCCTGGGCCGGGAATGCAACGACCGGCGCATCCGCGACGTATTCAGCCGCCTGGGAACTTTCGCCGACGCTGCCGACCGGGTGCGCGAATCCCGGGCCGGGGCCCAGCATCTGATCGCCGTGCTCGAGGATGTGGTATCGGCAGTAGAACGTCTTTGGGATATGCACCCGATGGAAGAACATGAGAGAACATGAGCTGGAAGAACAGGAACCGGAAGAACAGGAACGCGACGCCGGGGTATGACAAAATGCCAGTAGCCTGCCAAAGCCCGGCCGGTGCAAACGCAGAGCCTCCGCCGCGCACCGTGGCGATCCACACCCACGGCTGCAAGCTTAACCAGTCGGACAGCCAGACCCTGGCCCGCCGGTTCCGCGAGGCAGGCTATACCGTGGTGGGGGCATCCGATGCCGCCGACGTGGTGGTGCTGAATACTTGCACTGTAACCGCCGCCGCCGACGCCAAGGCCCGGCAGTTCCTGCGGGCCGCCCGGCGCCGCAATCCTGGCGCGGTGGTCGTTGCCACTGGGTGCTATGCGCAGCGCGCTCCCGCTGAACTGGAGAAACTGCCGGAGGTCTCGCTGACGGTTGGAAACACAGGCAAACCATCACTGGTGGAATTGGCAGGCGACGCTTTGCGGGTTCGCTCCGCGCCGGTTGCATTCCCATCGGGCCGGGCGGGGGCATCCGGGCGAACCAGGGCGATGGTAAAGATTCAGGAGGGCTGCAATCAGGTTTGCGCCTACTGCATCGTTCCCAAGGTCAGAGGCCGTGAGAGCAGTGTTCCATCCGCCGAAATAGTTTCCGAGATCAATCGTCATACGTCGGACGGCTGCCGGGAGGTTGCGCTTACCGGCACGCAACTGGGATCTTACGGATTCGATATTCCAGGCGAAGATCTGGTGGGTCTGCTCAAGCGCGTGCTGGCGGAAACATCGGTAGAGCGGCTGCGAGTGTCATCTTTGCAGGCCCACGAAATCTCCCCGCTGCTGCTGGAACTCTGGCGCGACAGCCGGTTGATGCCGCACTTCCACATTCCGCTCCAGAGCGGATGCGACGACACACTGCGGGCGATGCGGCGCCGCTACGACACCTCGCAGTTTTCCGCCTCCGTGGAAATGGTGCGCGGCATGTATCCCGATGCCGGAATCACGACGGACGTTATCGTCGGATTCCCCGGCGAGACTTCCAGAGACTTCTCTGCCAGCCTGGGCTTTGCCGCAGCGATGCGGTTCTCAGACATGCACGTCTTCCCTTACTCGCAGCGCCCTGGCACTTCGGCAGCTTATCTCGTCGATCAGGTTGCCGAGCAGGAGAAGCGATCCCGCATGGGCGAAATGCTGGCGCTTGCCGCGGAAGCCAGCGCCCGGTTCCGGCAGGGCCAGATAGAGGCGGTGCGTATGGCGCTCTGGGAGCGGGGAACGGCGGGCGGGGGATGGTCCGGCCTGACCGACAACTACCTGAGGGTGCGCAGCTTCGACGACCGGAATCTGTCCAACCGGATTACCCCCGCCCGTTTGGTGGGGTTAGAGGGCAACTGGCTAGTGGCTGAAGTGCCCCAGTAAAAGGGAGCCATATCCCAGCCCTGTCTCGCGACTGAGGTAACGGGAGCCTTTGGAAATTCGGATCAGGCTGAAAAGCATCCGCCCCGTTCCTGCCGGGACGGGGCGGATGGCGTTTGCGGGGCTGCCGGTCGACGCCGGAATCAGAGTCCTCCATTGCGAAGGAAACCCATGCCTCCCCGTCGCTCAAGGTAGCCTGAACGAACTTCGTGGCCGTGGGAGAATACCAGCAGCCAGCCTTCCCGCTCGGCCCGGAACAGCAGGTCCTTTTTCTGCTCCAGGGTCACTTCCGGCGAGTTGTCGAAAGCAGAGATGGCGACCAGGTTGAGATGGTGCGGAGTTGGAACTATATCGCCCAGGAAGACCACCCGCTCCCCGCCGTGGTTGAACATTACCATCTGGTGTCCCTGGGCGTGTCCGTCGGTAACTATCACGTTCAGCCCTGGCATGATTTCGGTGTCGCCATCCAGTACTTCCAACTGGCCGCGCTCGTCTATAGGCAGGTAGTTATCGGTCCGGTGGGAGGTGTTAGCCCGCTCGTTGGGATGGCAGGCCTCGTGCCAGCATCGCTCCTGAACGTAGTATCTCGCTCTGGAAAACGTCGGCACCAGGTTTCCGGCGCGATCCAGCCGGGTGCATCCGCCGGAATGGTCGAAGTGCAGATGAGTCAGGACCACTGCGTTGATGTCCTTGGGCGCCAGGCCCACCGCCTTCAATCCGCGCAGCAAACGGCTGGGGACGAGGCCAAGACTTTCCTTATCGGTATCCATGTCTTTGGAGCCGATGCCGGTGTCCACCAGCACGTTTTGCCCCCCTGTGTGGAGCAGCAGGCAATTCAGCCCCAGGGTCATCCGGTTCTTGCGGTCTGTGACGACGCTGTTCTCCCATGCCACCTTGGGCACCGGGCCAAACATGGAACCGCCGTCGACTTTCATGACTCCGTCACTAATGATCTTCACGTCCGTTGACATCTTCAGTCCACCCCTAAAAAAACCCTTATGTATCAGGCGAGAAACTTGTCCTTGCCGGACGCGCAAAGGCCGTGAAGGCAGGAAGCAGGATGCCAACGGAGTCTGATGCCCGGAGTCGAGATCGGAAAGTAGAAAATAATACTGCGAAATTGCTATGCGGGGACATCCGTTTGCGCTGCCCGACCTGGCGCAGGCTTGGAACGCCAGTGATTCACCGGCTTGGTATTTGTGTCGATACAAGCCCTCCTATGTCCGGTCGGATACCTGGGTTTGCCCTGTTGCCGATGAGGCGCCAGGTCTTCCGGGAGGGTAACCGTCGGCGGCGCCGTGATACTCCGTCCCGGGGAAGCCATGGGCCATGGAATGATAGATGCCCGTTGCATTTATCGGGAGATATTTTGGTCAAAATATAAAATCACTCCCAAAATTAGGGCAAAAAACAGAAATTGTCAACTCGCAAAATCCGCCATACCAAAGCGCCCGATCATGAACAGGCCGAGAGGCAAGTTCAGTGCTATACTACCGGGAAAGTTTGATATGAAGAGCGCTTCACTTCGGCGATTGTGGAGGAACAGGCGATGACGCAAACCAGTGTTATCCGGCGGGGGGAAGGGCAAGATGAGCTCTCGCTTATGGCGCACCTCTTGCGGCGGGCCGGATTCGGCGCCACCTGCGGCGAACTGGAAGAATGCCTGGGCCATGGCTACGAGGCCACAGTGGAGCGCCTGCTTCATCCGGAAAACGAGCCAGCCTGGGACGACTCGCTCTTCCGCCGCTATCACGTAGACCAGAACAGCCTGATGCTCATCGAGAGTTCCCAGTCGTATTGGCTGTATCGCATGATCAACTCGAAGCGGCCCCTGGAAGAGAAGATTGCCTTGTTCTGGCACGGCCTCTTCGCCACCGCCTACGGAAAGCTGAACCACGCCAAAGCAGTCGTCAACCAGACCAACACCTTCCGCCGCCACGGGCTGGGCACCTTCCGCAATCTGCTATCGGAGCTCTCCCGCGATCCGGCCATGATCTTCTGGCTGGACAACAAGGACAATCACAAGGACGCGCCCAACGAAAACTACGGACGGGAACTGCTGGAGCTGTTTTCGATGGGCATCGGCACATACACGGAAGACGACGTAAAGGCCGCTGCCCGCGCCTTCACCGGCTGGACCATCGCTAACCAGGACTATATGAGCATCCGGTCCTCCCGCGATTCGATCTGGCCCCACGGACGCCTGGACTGGCAGTTTGTTTATAGGCCCGAAGACCACGATGACGGCCCCAAGACCTTCCTGAACCAGACCGGACGTTTCAACGGAGAGGACGTTCTGGATATTATCTGCGGCCATCCGGCCAGTAGCTGGTTCCTCGCCGGCAAACTCCACGGCTTCTTCGTCTCCGACCGCCCCGACGAGGCGGCGATCCATATCATCGCAGAAGACCTGCGCCGCACTGGGGGCGATGTTCGCTCGGCGATGCGCACCATCTTCATGTCCGACTTCTTCCGCTCCAGGGAAGCCCGTTACGCCAAGGTCAAGAGCCCCGCAGAAATCGTGGCGGGCGTGGCCCGTATGTCCGGGGCCTTCGGTTCTCCCCACTGGAGCATCGTTAACCTGGCTATGGACGCCAACTTCATGGGGCAGGAAATCCTGAACCCGCCCACCGTGGAGGGATGGCACACCGGCGCCGAGTGGGTGGATACCGGAACCCTGATGGAGCGGGTGAACTCGGCGGCATTGCTGATAGGCGACCCGGCTCAACCCGGCGTTCAGGGCATTATCCGACGACTGCGAGAGAACCAGACGGTTTACAAACCGGAAGAGCTGGTGGAATCCTGCCTGTTGCTGGCTGGCGGGCTGGAAGTGTCGGAATCCGTCCGCCGCGAACTTACGGCCTTTGCCGCCTCTCAAGGAGAGCTGATCTTCGATTCGCAGTTCGACGGCGGGTGCGCCAGCCAGCGCGTCGCCGACCTGCTCCAACTGATAGTGTCTACCCGCGAGTACCAGATGGCCTGACACCGACAGGCGATAAATACCCCGCCATTTCCGGGAGTCGATTTCTTGACATGACCATTACCGCAGCCATCCGTTACAGCCACACCGTCGGCTCACTGTCGAATCAGGGGCGCGGTTTACAGAATCCGGTGGACGTAGCGCTGGACTCGCAGGGCGTTATGTATGTGCTGAACCGGGCCGGGCCTGAGTTGCCCATCCGTCTGCCCTACAAACGCATCTCGATATGCACAGTGGAGGAGGAATTTCTGGGCGAGTTCGGCACAGGCGGAACCGGGCGCGGTGAATTCTGGTGGCCCAGCTCGCTGGCATTCGACAGCCGCGACTACCTGTACGTGTCGGACGAGGCCCTGAACCGCATCACCGTCTTTTCCACCACTGGCGAGGTTCTCGACATGTGGGGCGATTCTGGGGCCGACGCCGGCCGGATTGATCACCCTTCATTCATCGCCTGCGACCACGACGATAACCTGCTGATTGCCGATAGCGGCAATCATCGGATACAGAAATTCACCAGGGAAGGCAGGTTCCTGGGCTGTTGGGGCGAATTCGGCGAAGGCCCGGGCCAGTTCAGCGCCCCCTGGGGCGTCGCTTTGGACCGCGATGGGTTCATTTACGTGTCGGACTGGGGAAACAACCGAATCCAGAAGTTCTCCTCCAGATGGGAATTCGTCGCGCAGTATCCCGACCCGGAAGCCGGGATAAGCGGGGAAGCCGGGATAAGCGGGGAAGAACGCATCAGCCGCCCGGCAGGGCTGACCGTGGGCGGGCATGGGAACATTTACGTGGCCGATTGGGGCAACGAGCGCGTGCGCGTACTGTCGTCTGCCGGCGAGTTGCTGGCCACGCTTCGGGGCGATTCTGAAACACCTTCCTGGGCCAACGAATACTTCGAGGCCAATCCCGAAGAGGGAGCACTAAGGCTGGAGTCCGACCTGTCCCCTGCGCTGGTCTCACCGTCCGGGGCTGGGCCGGCGCCCGACCGCGAGGAATCAGCCAGCGTGGAAAGGCTGTTCTGGGGGCCGACCTCGGTCAAGCTGGATGGGCAGGGTAACGTGCTGGTGGTGGACAGTTGCCGCCACAGGATTCAAGTCTATCGCTGCTGGTACGGCCATTAGGGGCAAGGATGGATCGGGAAGACCAATCGACGATACAGCAGGGCGCGGGCTTGCCGAACCGAAGAGGCGTGTATTACGGCTGGTACATCGTAGTCACCGCCATGTTCATCGCTGCCGTGACCACCGGCGCGCGCAACGGGTTCGGGGTTTTCGTAATCCCGATGAGCGATGCCTTCGAATGGAACCGCACCACCATATCCGTTGCCGCCGGCATCGGCTGGCTGATGAACGGAGCCACACAGCCCTTCCTGGGCCACCTGTTCGACAAATTCAACTCTCGCAAAGTCATTCTCATCAGCCTCTTTATAGCCGGGTTGGCTACCGCCGGGCTGAGCCTGACCTTCCATTATCTGTTCCTTGTCTTCCTGTTCAGTTTCGTGCTGTCCACAGCCATGAGCGGCGCCTCCATAGGCACCCTGGGGCCGCTGCTGGCCCGCTGGTTCCTGAAGCGGCGAACCTTCGTGCTGGGTTTGGTAGCGTCCGGCGCATCTATAGGCGGACTGATACTGATCCCTTTCAGCGCCTACCTGGTTGAGCTGTTCAACTGGCGGGTTTCATGGATTGCTCTTGGTGCAATCGTAATGTGTCTGGCGTTGCCTCTGGGGTTTATTTTTCTGCGCAACAACCCATCGCAGATGGGCCTGCTGCCCGATGGAGACCCCGAACCTTCGGCGGGCGGGACGGGCGCAGCGCCGCAGCGCCAGCGGGGCATCTTCGAGGTGGACCAGTGGCGGCACTCCTTCCGCACCCCTCCCATCTGGAACCTGTCCGCAGCCTACACGGTTTGCGGGGTGACGGTCGGTCTTATATCCGTGCACTTCGTGCCTTACGCCGAGGAGCAGGTGGGGATTTCGCCTACGCTGGCCGGCTTGATTTTCGGGATACTGACAGGCCTGAACGTGATGGGCGCCATCGGCGGCGGCTGGCTGGCCGACCGGTTCGGACGCAAGAACGTGCTGGGGACAGTCTACGCCGTTAGGGGCATTGCTTACCTGGTGCTGATTGGCGGTCTGCTGTCCGTAGATGCGATATTCGTGGGCGGAAGCGAGACAGGCTATGGAGGCGTCAGCGCTCTGGGAGATCCGTCAGGGTCTTTCCGGGTGGATAAATTCACAATTCCGCTGCTGGGGTCTCCGGGAGTGGCGAGCCTGTGGTTCTTTGCCATATTAGCCGGCTTCTCCTGGATCGCCAGCGTTCCCATTACCACATCGCTGACTGCCGACGTTTACGGGCTGAGAGCGCTGGCCACCATATCGGGAATATCATTCCTCTGCCATCAGATAGGCGCATTCGTCAGCATCATACTGGCGGGAGTGCTCTTCGACTGGACCGGTTCCTACCTTCTGCCTTTCGCTTTCGCCGGGTCGCTGCTGATTCCTGCGTCCATAGCCTCGTACACCATCAACGAGAAGAAATACTCGGTGCGCTATCAGGCTGTCCCTGCCGCCGGAGCTGCGGCAGCGGATTAGCCGGCGGACATCCGCTTCACAGGAATGGTTTTAGAACCCAGGGTTTTAGGACCAGGAATGGTTTTAGAACACGGAAGGGAAGGCGCAGGCCCTCCCTTCCTCGTTTCCCTGATGCCGCCCTGGGTTACCCGCGCCGCCGGCGGGCCCACGAATCCCGCAAGGCCACGGTGCGATTGAACACCGGCGCACCCCGGGCAGTGTCCGGGTCGGCGCAGAAATAGCCCAGCCGCAGGAATTGGAACCGGTCGCCCGGTTTTGCCTCCGCCAGAGACGGTTCCGCTTTGGCGTTAACCGTCCGCAGCGAGTCGGGATTGAGGTTATCTGTGAACTCCCCGCCCTTCGGCGAGTCTGAGGGATCTTCCTTCAGAAACAGGTGGTCGTAAATTCGGACTTCGACGTCCACGCAGTGTTCCGCTGAAACCCAGTGCGACGTGCCTCGCACCCTCCGCCCGTCGGTTGAAGTGCCGCCGCGGGTTTCCGGGTCGTAGACGCACCGGATTTCCGCAATTTCGCCAGTGCCTTCGTCTTTAACCGTCTTGGTGCAGGTTACGTAATAGGCATCCTTGAGCCTGACTTCCCGTCCGGGCGACAGGCGGTAAAAGCCCCGTGGAGGGTCTTCGGTGAAGTCGTCCCGCTCGATGTACAGGGTGCGGGAAAAAGGCAGCTTGCGATGGCCGGCGCTCGAATCCTCCGGGTTGTTTTCCGACTCGATGTATTCGACCCGGCCCTCCGGATAGTTCTCGATGACCAGCTTCACCGGGTTCAGCACCGCCATAACCCGGGGAGCGCGGCGGTTCAGGTCTTCCCGCGCCGAGTGCTCCAGCAGCGCAATGTCTGTCCATGTGTCGCGCTTGGCGACGCCGATGCGCTCACAGAAGTCGCGGATGGCCTCTGGAGTGTAGCCTCGCCGCCGCAGGCCGGAGAGCGTTGGCATCCGGGGGTCGTCCCAACCGTTGACGCAGCCGCCTTCCACAAGTTGTATGAGCCGCCGCTTGCTCAGCACGGTGTAGGTCAGGTTGAGGCGGGCGAACTCTATCTGCTGCGGGTGGTAGATTTCCAGCTCGTCAAGCAGCCAGTCGTACAAGGCGCGGTGTCCCTCGAACTCCAGCGTGCAGATGGAGTGGGTTACGCCCTCGATGGAGTCCGACTGCCCGTGGGCGAAGTCATACATTGGGTAGATCGCCCAATCGTCGCCGGTACGGTGATGGGGAACCTTGAGTATGCGATACAGCACTGGGTCCCGCAGGTTCAGGTTGGGCGAAGCCATATCTATCCTGGCCCGCAGTACCCGGCTGCCTTCGTCGAACTGGCCGGCCCGCATACGCTGAAACAGGTCCAGATTCTCTCCTACCGGACGATCCCGGTAGGGGCTTTCCCTCCCAGGCTCGGTAAGAGTGCCGCGGTACTCCCGGATTTCGTCAAAGGAAAGGTCGTCCACGTAGGCCTTGCCCTTGCGAATCAGATCAACGGCCATATCGTACAGTTGCTCGAAGTAGTCCGAGGCGTAGAACAGGTTGTCGCCCCAGTCCCACCCCAGCCAGCGGACATCCTGAAGAATGGAATTGACGTACTCTACTTCCTCCCGGCTGGGGTTAGTGTCGTCAAACCGCATATTGCAATGCCCGCCGTTCTCGGCGGCCAGCCCGAAGTTGAGGCAGGCCGACTTGGCGTGGCCGATGTGAAGATAGCCGTTGGGCTCTGGCGGAAAGCGGGTTATCACCCTGCCGCCGAATTTCCCTGTCTGGTTATCTTCGGCGACCATGGCGCGGATGAAGTCGCTGCCGGTCTGGGTATTAGTCTGCGCCGGTTGAGTCATTCTAGGTCATCCGGAGGCGTGGGATTAGTTGGCGCGGGCAATTCGGCGAAGGGCGAAATTGCGATTATGCTGCTCCAGCCAGCTTTTGCGACGCCAGCCGCAGGCGGGAAAGAACGCGATCTCTGCCGAGGACTTCCATCGTCTCGAACAGCGGCGGCGATACGGTTCGCCCCGTGGCGGCAGTGCGCAGCAGGCCGAAGAACTGCCTGCGAGACAGCGACAGGCCGGCTCCTGCGTCGCCGAGCAGGGATTCCAGCTTCTTGTGGTTGAAGTCGCCATCTGCCGTCTGGCCGTTGAGGGTGTCCAGGGCGGCCTCCAGCCCAGCAAGAGCGCCTTCGCTGCTCATGCCCTTCTGAACCAGAATAGCGGCGTCGTAATTGGGGGCCGTTTCGCCGAAAAAGCAGGCGGTCATATCGCCCGAATCTTCCAGCCGCTTCAGGCGTTCCTGGAGCAGCGGTGCGATTCGGGTCAGGTAGTCCTGCTCTTCGGCGTCCAATTGATGCGGAATGAAGGGCGCCATACGCCGCGCCAGTTCACCGGGAGACAGTTCACGGATGTATACGCCGTTCATCCAGAGCAGCTTATCCTGGTCGAAGATGGCGGCGGATTTGGTGATGCGGTCGAAGGTGAAATTATCTATGATGGTCTGGAGGGATGCGACCTCGGTGCTGCCGTCAAGAGACCAGCCCAGCAGTACCATGAAATTCAGCAGCGCTTCGGGCAGGTATCCCTGCTTGCGGTACTCCCCGATGGCCGTCGCGCCGTGCCGTTTGGACAGCTTGGCCCGGTCGGTTCCGGTGATCATGGGCAAATGCGCGAATTTCGGCGGCGGGAAGCCGAAGGCGCGGTATAGCTGCAAGTGGCGGGGCGTGCTGGGAAGCCATTCCTCGGCCCGCATGACGTGGCTGATTTCCATCAGGTGGTCGTCGACCACCACTGCCAAGTGGTAGGTGGGGAATCCGTCTGACTTGAGGATGATAAAGTCTTCCAGTACCTCGTTGCGCCACTCCACATCGCCTCGGATCTGGTCGTGCACCTGCGTTACGCCGCCCTCGGGCATGGCGAAGCGCACCACGCGGGAGCCGTCGTCCACTGGTTCTCCGGCCGCCCCGGCGCGGCCATGGCGT
Organism: Dehalococcoidia bacterium; assembly: GCA_965115955.1. Lineage (GTDB taxonomy): Bacteria > Chloroflexota > Dehalococcoidia > Lucifugimonadales > UBA3495 > VXOI01. Next base: position 2,036,584 of record OZ220473.1, read on the forward strand.
CGGCAGTTGCAGCCGTTGCCTGCTCCTGAGCCGCGGTTGGTGCGGCGCAGCCGTTCCAACTCCTCGCGGCTGCAATAGCAATAATACGCATTGCCCTGATCGAGAAGCTGTTCTGTCAGGCGCTGATAGAGCTCCAGGCGGCGGGACTGCTCGTAAGGAGCATACGGGCCGCCGACTTCCGGCCCCTCGTCCCAGTCTATGTTGAGCCACTTCAGCCCTTCCAGGATCGCCTCAACAGCTCCTTCTACCAATCGGTTCTGGTCTGTGTCTTCGATTCTGACGATGAACTTCCCGCCGTGATGACGGGCGAAAAGCCAGTTGAAGAGAGCGGTGCGTATGTTGCCGATATGAGGCTGGCCTGTTGGGCTGGGGGCGTATCGAACGCGAACCTCGGCTGCCAAGTCTGCTACTCCCAAGCTGACGAACTGGCGCCATTGTAGCATGATTACGGGCATCGCTTGAATGGAAACCGGCATGGTATGCGGTACAATTCCGTCGCCGTCCGCGCAGGGCCGATCCATGCGCTGACCGGCCGCCCTGTTGAGCGTCCATTGCCGTGGTATCCTATGCCAGTTCAGATTTGCCAATTCAGATTTTGGAGGAATGCTCTGCTATGACCGCCAGCCCCAACGTCAGAATCGAGCGCGACTCAATGGGCGAGATGGAAGTGCCGGCAGACGCGCTATACGGCGCATCCACTATGCGCGCAGTGCTGAACTTTCCCATCAGCAATCTGCGCTTCCCCCGCGCTTTCATTCGCGCCCTGGGCCTCGTCAAGCAGTCGGCTGCCCGCAGCAACATGGCCCTGGGCCTGCTGGACGAGAGCATCGGCAGCGCCATTGTGTCTGCCGCCCAGGAGGTGATAGACGGCGAGCTCGACCGGCACTTCGTGCTGGACATTTTCCAGACCGGCTCCGGCACTTCCACTAACACCAACGCCAACGAAGTCATAGCCAACCGGGCCAGCCAGTTGCTGGGCGGCGACCTGGGCTCCCGGCTGGCGCATCCCAACGACCACGTTAACATGGGGCAGTCGTCCAACGACGTCATACCCACATCCATCCACCTGGCCGCGATGCTGGCCATCAAGGAAAACCTGATACCGGGGCTGGAAACGCTGGCAGCCGAACTGGAACGCAAGTCTGGTGAATTCTGGCCCATCGTCAAGACCGGGCGCACCCACCTCCAGGACGCCACCCCGGTCCGGCTGGGGCAGGAGTTCCTTGGCTATGCCGGGCAGGCCCGCTACAGCGTGCGGCGGATGCAGCGAGCGCAGGATGCTCTGGCAGAAGTGGCCCTGGGCGGCACTGCCGTCGGCACCGGCGTCAACACCCATCCGGAGTTTTCCGCTCGCACCTGTGCGTTCATATCGGCGGCGGCCGGAGTTGACATCCGTGAGACAGAGAACCATTTCCAGGCGCAATCTTCTCTGGACGCCCTCGTTGAGGCCAGCGGCGAACTCAAGACCGTTGCCATAAGTCTGCACAAGATAGCGAACGACATCCGTTTTATCGCCTCCGGCCCCCGGGCCGGACTGGGCGAGATCACCTTGCCGGAGGTGCAGCCGGGCAGCTCGATCATGCCGGGCAAAATCAACCCGGTTATCGCCGAATCGGTGGTGCAGGTGGTGGCCCAGGTCGTGGGCAACGACGCCGCCGTCACCCTGGCTGGCCAGGGCGGGTACTTCGAGCTGAATACCATGATGCCGGTAGCGGCGCATAACATCCTGGAATCCATCGCCCTGCTGTCGGCCTCGTCCAGCAATTTCGCCGAGCAGTGCCTGAAGGGCATTGCGGCTACCTCCACGGGGCCGGATATGGTGGAGAAGGGCCTGATGCTGGGCACGGCGCTGGCTCCGGCCATCGGCTACGACGCGGCGGCAGCCATTGCCAAAGAGGCCGCCGCTTCGGGCGCCACCATCCGGGAGACGGCGAAAAAGAAGACCGATCTGTCGGACGCCGACCTGGACGCCCTGCTGAACCCGGAGGGCATGACCGAACCCGGAGTGAACCTGGGCGCTGGCGGCGGATAGCGCAGGCATCCGGGCTGCATCTGATGAGTATCAGCGTGTGGACGTCTGGGAGCATCTGTGTCCAGGCCGGCGTTCCGGAGAAATAGAGCGCAGGGCTGCCGAATAGCAGCCCTGCGCTCTACAAACCCTGGCTGGCGGGGCGGGTTTACTGGTCGTTCCAAAGGGGCAGGTTTTGATCCGTTGCTGCTCGCAGGCAGTTGGGGCAGCGCGCGTCTGCTGAGTGTCCATCGGCCGGATAGAGGTTTTCTCCCCGCAGGCCACAGAGGAAGTCGGGCATGATTTCCTCGATACCTACCTGCAATAAGTAATGCACCTTGCCGGTCTTGGCCTCAAAGGCCCACCACCAGGGCGTCTGGGCGGCCGACATTTCGCTCAGAAATGCCTTGAAGCCGTCTTCCCAGCCGTCTCCGGGCAGCTCGACCAGCCATCGGCCTGACGAAGATTCAGAGTCCCGCTCGGCTTTCAGGCTGCCCCTTCGGATGTACTCGCGGATGTCTCGCTGCGAGATGTTAAGCCGTCGGGAAGCCTCCTGAATCGTAACCTTCTCCATACACGTCTCCGCAGAAAAGTAATGAGGAAAGCGAGGGTTTCTCATCCGCCGCTGACGGCCGGGTCTTCCAGCGTGTCTGCCAGCGACCCGCCCGGAGGCACCATCGGGTACACGTTGGCGGCCTGGTCAACTACGAACTCGATCAGGAACGGCCCATCGTAGGCTTTGGCCTTCCGCAGAGCGGGCAGCACTTCTTCCTGTTCGCAAACCCTCGCCGAGCCGATGCCGTATGCTTCCGCCAGCTTCATGTAGTCGGGCCCGGGCACGGGTACAGCTTTAAGGTGATTGTCGAAGTACATTTCCTGCCACTGCCTCACCATTCCCAGGTAGCCGTTGTTGATCAGCGCGTACTTGACGGGCAGATTCTCCTTGGCGGCGGTGACCAGCTCTTGCAGCGTCATCTGAAAGCCTCCGTCGCCGGCTATGCTCCACACCGTAGCGCCGGGCCGGGCAGCCTGCATCCCCAGGGCGGCAGGAACCTCGAATCCCATAGCGCCCTGCCCTCCCGACGAGACGAAGGTGTTTTCTCTGTTGAACGACAGAAATTGAGCGGCCCACATCTGGTGCTGGCCGACTCCGGTAACAACCATGGCGTTCCGGTCTTCCTGCAGCAGCTCGTTCAGACCAGTCATAACGTGCTGAGTCTGGAGTTTGTCCGACGGCGGGATTGTCAGCGAGGGATGGTCCCGCCGCATCCGGCTGATGTGTTCCATCCACTCCGGGCGGGACGAATAGTTCGCCAGTGGGGTCAATGCCCGCAGCACCGACTTGGCGTCGCCCGGAAGGGGCACTTCCACCGGCACGTTGCGCCCAATCTGAGTCGGCTCGATGTCCACGTGGATGATGCGGGCGTGGGGCGCGAAAGTGGACGCCCGCCCCGTTACCCGGTCGTCGAACCGCATGCCCACGCCCAGTATAAGGTCGGCCTCGTCCACCGCGATGTTAGCCCAGTACATGCCGTGCATTCCCAGCATTCCCAGGTTCAGCGGATGCCCGCTGGGGAAGCTGCTCAACCCCAGCAGCGTGGTGATGACCGGGATGCCGGTGGCCTCGGCCAGTTCCCGGAGCTGCGCCGATGCGCCGGAGGCAAGGACGCCGTGCCCGGCGATGATCAGGGGCCGCTCCGCTTCGTTGAGCAGGCGGGCGGCGGCTTGCAGGTTGGCTTTCGCCTCTTCCCCCAGCTCGGGTGCCTGAAAGGGCGCGACTTCCGGAAATTCCGGGGATACCAGTTCCAACTGCACGTCGCGGGGTATGTCCAGAAGCACCGGCCCGGGCCTTCCCTCCTGGGCGATGGCGAATGCCTCCCGGACGGTCGAGGCCAGATCCTGCCCAGACATTACCATGAAGCTCTTTTTGGTGCAGGTCGCGGTGATGGAGCATATATCGCATTCCTGGAAGGCCTCGGAACCGAGGGCGCTCCGGGCAACTTGCCCGGTGATGGCGACTAAGGGAACGGAATCGGCCTTGGCCCCCATAATGCCGGTAACCAGGTTGGTCGCGCCGGGGCCGGAGGTTGCCACGCACACTCCCACCTTGCCGCTTACCCTGGAATATGCGTCTGCGGCGTGAGCCGCCGCCTGCTCGTGGCGAACCAGGATGTGTCGCAGTTGAGGGTACGACCAGAGCGCGTCGTAGAAAGGCAGGATGGCTCCCCCAGGATGACCGAACAGGACTTCGACGCCCTCTCGAATAAGGCTTTCGCAGATGATTTCCGCGCCTTTCAGCTTGCCTGTGGCTTCCAATGCAGCGCCTCCGCTATTTCTGACATTTCCTGCCAGAGAAGGGTGCGAGGAGAGCCGCCGACCGGCAATGAAAAAGCCCCGCCCCAACATAGGGACGGGACTTTGTAATTCCCGCGGTACCACCCTATTTGCCCCGGCGTCGCCGGAGCCTCTCTTGCAGGCACAATCATGCCTCGCCGTTGCTAACGGGCGGCGAACCCCGGCCTTGCCTACTCGCCTGTACTCAAAAGGTTTTCAGCCGACGGCTCCGGAGGGATTTTCGTTCAGCTTCGGTGCGCCTGCTTCCACCGTACCAGGCTCGCTATGCACGAAGGCCCGACCTACTCGTCTCCATCACAGCCTTTGTCGCAGGCTATCATACAACTTACACCCTGTCAACCATCCGGCGAAGGTGGCAGCGTATCCCTTAACAGCAGGTAACACCCAGCGTACCTTAAGCCTGGCGCCTATCGTTGGCGACACGCGCGACCGAGGAAAACGAAACTGTCGTAATAACCGTCAGGGCCAGAGCCAGGGTCAGGGACACCAACAATATCGACCCTCCCTGGAGCGCTGGCGCTCTCACCATAAACATAGTAGACCACGGCGAGTAGACTATGACGGCGCGGCGTCCACCAACACGCCCAAGCCCACGCCGACCGATACGCCGACAGTCACGCCCACCGATACGCCCAAGCCCACCGGCGCGCCGCTGCCGATCGTCTACCAGTGCTCCAGCCTCGACGCTAACGCCAACGCCCGCCTTGACGTGCGCCCGCGTACCAGCGAGCGTTGAAAATACCCTTCGCCTGCCGGAAACCGGGCGGTCTGGTTCGGACGTATGCTACTAGACGTATGCTACTATTGGAATCAATAATTCACCACGCAGGCGACATGAACGGATATAGAGACATACTGATGCGCCAAGCCTCAGAGAATCAGAGCAGGGCCGATGATTGCCAGGAGATCGCGCATCAGGGTTTCAGACCGGCTGCTCCTGCTTTCAGTCCTCCTCCAACCTCGGCCCCCAGCGAGTTTCTCAGCGGTCAGCAGGTGGCTTACTCGCCTGCGTACCTTTTGAGATCCAACGCTGCGCCTGTGCCTCCGCCTCTTTCTGCGCCCAGCGAGTTCCTGACGGGTCAGTGGAGAGAGGGACCTCCGATGGACAAAGAGGCCGAAGAGCCGGAACCTGACGTTTTCGCCGGCGCATTTCAACCGGGTCTGGAGAGCGCCGATGATCTGGAGAAGCTGGCAGACGGCATGCAAGCCTCGAATCCACCGGAAGCCGTAGAGGAACCGCAAGAGGCCGGTGAAGACCCACCGGCCCGAATCAGGGGCGTTCCCCTGGACCGAGATGAAGAAATCGAGCGGGTCTTTCTGCCCAACGAGGGCCTTTCCGACACCGTTCCGTCCGCCGGGCAGGCATTGATACTTACCAGCAGACGCCTTATCGTGTTCAGAGGCGTCGATGGCTTCCGTGATACGCATTTCGCCCGGGTGTCTGGCATTTCCCAGTGTTCAGTGCGCACGGGACAGCGCAACTGGGCCGCCATGCTTCAGGGATTGATGGTAATGGCCGGCGGCGCCTTCCTTTATATCGTGGTCGGATACTGGCTGGCTGGAAGAATCAGCGGCCCCAACGTTCCGGTGTTGAATATCGACGTTGCGCCTCTTATGGCGCTGCTGATCATTCTTGCCGGTCTACTGGTGCTTTTGCAGAACTACTTCACCCGTCCTGCCGGGGCTATGATTTTCCACGGCGTGGGCGTGGGAATCGAATTCCCGTTCCGAAGCTCGCTGGACTTACAGCACGTGTACGAGTTTGTAGACAAGGCTCACGCTATGCGTACCGATGATTCGGAAACAATTCCCGAAAGCGCGCAGGTGATAAAACGCGATGGTAACGCGATGGTAAGCCCCGGTTCGGATTAAGCCCCGGTTCGGACCCAGAATAGTCACCCCAAGGGCAGGCCCGGCTCTACGTCCAGATCCATGGGCCACTGCTCGCCGCGCTGGTACTGGTAGTAGGCGCAGGCGGCCACCATCGCGCCGTTGTCGGTGCACAGTATCGGCGGCGGGATGATCACCGGCAAGGGCGACCGCTTCAGCACCTCTTCCCTCAGCCTCGCGTTGGCGATGACGCCTCCACCCAGCACCAGCCCCTTCACGCCGTATCTGGCGGCCATTGCCATCAGCTTGGCCGAGATCACGTCGACGACCGACTCCTGGAAGGCCGATGCGAGCTCCCGGATGGTTGCTGCGATTGCTGCATCGTTGGGGGTTTCTTCCGAGTCGGCCAGGTACACCCCACTTTCCTGAGCGGCGTGGAGCAGCGCTGTCTTGAGGCCGCTGAAGCTGAAATCATGGGTGTCTCTCATCCAGGCGCGGGGGAGCGACAGATGCCCATCGGCGCCGGTGGCGGCCTTCTGGATTTCCGGCCCGCCGGGGAACCCTAACCCCAGAATGCGGGCCGCTTTATCGAAAGCCTCGCCTGCCGCATCGTCCCTGGTGCGGCCAATCAGTCGGTAATCGCCGTTGCCTTCCATCAGCAGCAGGTCGGTGTGACCGCCGGAAGCGATCAGGCAGGCCAGCGGAAAGCCGGGGTCTTCCGCCGGGTTGTGCGGGGTAAGCCAGGAGGCATATATGTGAGCCTCGAGGTGGTTCACTCCGATGAGCGGTTTTCCCAGGGCGAAGGCGATGGCCTTAGCTGCGTTCAGCCCTGTTATCAGGGAGCCGGCCAGCCCCGGCCCGTAGGTGACCGCCACCACGTCAATATCCTCCAGGGCCATGCCGCATGAACCTGCGGCCCTCTCCAGCACCGGGGTCAGATCCCGCACGTGCTGTCGAGAAGCCACCTCCGGCACCACCCCTCCGTACCGGGAATGGAGGTCCGCCTGCGACGATATGATGTTCGACAGCAGGATGCGCCCGCCTTCCACTACTCCTGCCGCAGTTTCGTCGCAGGAAGTTTCTATGCCCAGAATCTTCAAAGCCATGTTCAACGCCGCCCGGGAGCTGCTGCTCCGAAAATACAGTCTGGCCGGTATTAAGTATGACTGGTAACGCCAAGTATATCCACAAGCGAGGCGCTTCCGGAACTGGCTCAACTTTACACCCTGTCAGGCCGATGCTATCATCGGAAACAAACGACAGCGCGAAGCAGGTCAATCTGTCGCTGGAAATCGGAGGAACACAGGAAATATGGATGCCGGAGATTCATGGAGATGGGGCATACTTGCCATATTCCTGATACTTTCGGCCTTCTTCTCGGCCTCTGAAACGGCGTTTATAGCCTTGCCCAGGGCCCGCCTGCTTCATCTGGTCAAAACCGGAAAGGTCGGCGCCGGACGCGTCTCCCGCCTCATTCAGCATCCCGAACGCTTTCTGGCTACCGTGCTTCTCAGCAACAACCTCGTAAACACCGCCGCCGCCGCTCTTGCCACGATTCTCGTCGTAGAGCTGATTGGCAACCCCTTTGTATCGGCGCTGGTTTCCACCGTAGGCATAACGCTGATTCTTCTGCTTTTCTGCGAATCCCTGCCCAAGACCATCGCCTGGCACAGGTCGGAGGGGGTTGCATTTTTCGCATCCCGTCCGCTGACGGTAGTTGGCGCCGCTCTTTCTCCGGCGGTGTCGGTGATCCAGGGATTTACCACCGTCAGCAGCCGCGCATTAGGAATTTCCGGCGGCGCCTCTCACCTTGTCAATGTGAGCGAGGAAGAAATACGCACCCTCATAGCTGCCGGCGCGCAGGACGGAACCGTCGAAGCCGACGAAGCCGAACTGCTGGAAAAGGTGTTCCGCTTCGGAGACCGCCAGATGCGCGAGGTGGCGACCCCGCGCCCTGAGATAGTCTGGCTGGAAAAGGGGGCGACGCTGACCGAATTCCTGGGCGTCTACGCCCAGTACAGCCACACCCGGTTCCCGGTTTTCGAGGGCAGCAAGGAAAACGTGGTGGGTATTCTCTCGGTTAAGGATGTGCTCACGGGTTTGAGTTCCGGGCGGCTCCAGCCCGGCGATGACGTGACGTCGCTCCTTCGTGAGGCGTACATTGTGCCGGAGACCAAGAGCGTCAGCGAGACCTTCGCCGAGATGAGGCATGCGCGGCACACCGTGGCGCTGACCTTCGACGAGTTTGGCGGCATTGCGGGGCTGGCCACTACCAAACAACTGCTGGAGGTAATCGTGGGCCAGGTGGGCGACGAAGGGCCCGTCCCCGAGGAAACCGTAACCCGCCTGAGCGACGACAGTTACCTGGTCGACGCCGCGGTGGGGATTTCCGAGATTAACGACGAGCTGGGGCTGGAGATACCGGAGGGAGACTACCAGACCCTGGCCGGCTTCATGCTGCACCAACTGGGACGCATCCCGGAATCGGGAGACGCCGTGGAATATGGAGACCTGACCATCACAGTCAAGGTCATGGACGGGGTGCGCATAGACGAAGTAGAACTGATGCGGATTCCCGAGGGAGTCGCCTCCGGGGAAAGCCGGTGAAGTTCTACCTGCTCAGACATGGCGAAACCCAATGGAACAAGCTGGGCAAGTTCCAGGGCCTGACGGATGTTTCCCTTAATGAACGCGGCCTGTCCCAGGCGCGGGATTCCGCGCTCGCCGCTTTGGGCTGGGATCACGCCGTCATCTACGCCAGTTCTCTGACCCGCACGGTTCAGGTGGCCGAGGAGATTCGCAGCCTTTCGGGGTCTCCCGTGGTCACCGACCCCGGACTTCGCGAACTCAGCCTGGGAGACCTGGAAGGCGTAACAGGATCTGAAATGCGGGCCGGGTGGCCGGAAGTTTACAATACCTGGCGCAGTAATCCTGCCGGCGTCACCATGCCCAACGGAGAGACCCTGGCGCAGTTGCAGGAAAGGGCCTGGCGCTCGATCCAGGAAATTGAGCAAGCCCACAAGGATGCGTCCGGAGTGATAGTAGTGTCCCACAATTTCACCATCCGGACCATTATCTGCGCCGTGCTGGAAATTCCGCTCCACAATTTCCACAGGATGTCGCTTGGTCTTGGTTCGCTCTGCACTTTCGACAGCGACGGGGATGTCCGCCGCCTGATTTCCTATAATTGCAACAGCCACCTGTCTCCGGAGAACCGGTAGACCCGCCGAGATGGAGACAGTAACGGGTTTGGAGCGGCGGGTTGCCGCTTCTCTCCGCAGGGCCGGATTCAGCCCGGCAGGCGTTCTGATTGTAGCCGCTTCCGGAGGTCCGGACTCCACCGCTCTGCTCCGCTGCCTGCACCGCCTGCGGAAAGAGCACTGTCTGCGGCTCCACGTAGCCCACTTGAACCACGACTTCCGGGGCGCCGAGGCTGATCACGACGCCGCCTTTGTGCAGCGCCTGGCCGACAGCCTTGGGCTGCCCTGCAGTATCGACAAGCAAGACCCAGTCGCTTATCAGCGGCAAAAGGGCATTTCCTCTTTCGAGCAGACTGCGCGGGAAATGCGCTACGCTTTCCTTTCGCTTGTCGCAGAGTCGGTTGGAGCGGATGCTGTGGCCCTGGGGCATACCGCCGACGATCAGGCCGAGACCGTGCTGCTGCATCTGCTGCGCGGGTCTGGCATCCACGGAATGCGAGGGATGTCGGAAGTGGCCCGCTGGCCATGGCCAGAGGCCATGCCGGGCCTGCTGTTGTTCCGGCCTCTGCTTGGCGCCGGGAAAACCGACACCGCTGCTTACTGCCGGGCTGTCGGGCAGTCCTTCCGCGAGGATTCGGGAAACTATATGTGGCGGTTTACCCGCAACAAGGTGCGTCACGATCTGATGCCCCGTCTCTCCCGAGGCTACAACCCCCGCATTCGCGAGGCTCTGGTTCGACTTTCCCGCGTTGCGGCAGAAGAGGTGGACTTCATCGAGGGCGAGCTGGCGCGGCGCTGGCCTGGTATCGCAGCGGAAAGGCCGGGCGGCATCTGCCTTGAAGTCGCCGCTTTAACCGCCATGCACCCTGCGCTTCAGCGCCATGCCCTCCGTCGCGCCTATTCCGCCGTCGCCGGCGACCCGCGCAGCCTTGGCGGGAGCCACCTGGATGCCATGATGTCGCTGTTGCAGAGCGAAGAGGGCTCCCGCTCGGCCGACCTGCCGAGAGGCGTCAATGCGCGCCGGCAATATGACGCCCTTCTGATAGAGAGGCCACCGGAACGGCCGTATGCCCCTGATTTGCCCTACACCCGCTCTGTTGCCCTTCCCCAATCGCCGGGCGAGCGGGTTGATACGCTTATCGGCGGTTGGCGGATGATTGCCGAAGCGGTCGGGCAAGGGCAGCCCGGCGCCGGCGATACCTGGCAGGCGGGGCAGTTTGCCGCCCGGTTGAACCTGGCTGCCCTGGGCCCTGCCGTTACAGTGCGAAACCGCCGTCCGGGCGACCGGTTCCAGCCGTCCGGCATGTATGGAACGAAGAAGCTTCAGGATTTCTTCACAGACGCTAAAATCCTCCGTGAGCAGCGCGATGCTGTTCCTCTAGTGGTCGGCGAGCGCGGCATAGCGTGGGTGGTGGGTCATCGCGTGGCGGAGTGGGCCGCTGCGTCTGAAGACGGCGCGGCTCTGGCCGTGCGCTTTGAGCCCAGCGGAACGCCGGCGCAGACTTGACCGGCCTCGAGGCGCAGACAGCCGGCTGTTGGGTTGCCGCTGTTCCCGGGGTTTGGTAGCATGGCGGAAATTTGTCGGTAAGAGGGCGGCGCTATGGATCTGGGACTGACCGGGAGGGTGGCGGTTATCGGAGGCGGCAGCAAAGGGCTGGGTCGAGCCTGCGCCGATTCGCTGGCCGCAGAGGGCGCGAATCTGGCTATTTGCAGCCGGAACCCCCGGGAGCTTGAAGCGGCGGCCTCCGATATTCGTTCCGACACCGGCGCCGAGGTGCTGGCGGTTCCCGGCGACCTGTCTCGCCTGGAAGACATCCGGCGGCTGATCAAGTCTGCCGTGGATCACTACGGGCGGCTGGATATTGCCGTTGCCAACTCCGGCGGGCCGCCCTCCGGACGGGCAGCGGACACCAGCGAAGAAACCTGGAGCGTTTCCTTCGATATGGCCCTGTCTTTCTTCATCCGCATGGGCCGCGAAGCCACGCCGCCTATGCGACAGCAGAAGTGGGGGCGTGTCGTCAATATACTCGCCTCCACCGTCTACCAGCCGATAGACAACCTGGCGACCTCCGGTGTTACCCGCATGGGAGCTGTGGCCTACGCCAAGAGCCTGGCCGATGAGGTGGGGCGAGACAATGTGCTGGTAAACAATGTTGCCCCTGGATTCCTTATGACCGAACGGATGCGGCACATCTTCGAGACTCGCTCCCAGGAGACCGGGCAGGACATCGACGCGACGCTGGCGGCCGGAGCATCGCGCATCCCGGTAGGCCGCTTCGGCCGCCCCGGGGAACTGGGCGACTTCGTCGCTTTCCTGTGCTCCGACAAGAACACCTACGTGACCGGGACCACCATCCTTGTTGATGGGGGCGTGGTGCGGTCGGTGATGTAGGCCTCCATACGGCGAGGGGACAGGATTTCAATCCTGCCTCTCGCTCTTTGTGTCCGTAATCCCACGCAGACCGCTATTTGAGGTTCGCGTTGAACCAGGCCATTGCCTTGGCCCAGGCGTCTTGAGCCGCTTCAGAGCGGTAGCTGCCCCGGGCCTCGCAGTGGAAACCGTGGCCCGCGCCGGCGTATTGGTGAAATTCGTGGGCCTTGCCGAGGCGGGTCAGCTCCGCGTCTATTCCGTTCACGAAGTCCGGAGTTGGGTTGGCGTCCTCTTCTCCGAACAGCCCAAGCACGGGGCAGTTGATGCTGCCCGTCTGCTCCAGGGGGGTTGGGCCGTCCCCCAATGCCACGCCGATGTTGCCGCCGTAGAACACTACGGAAGCTGAAAGGTCGGATACAGTGCAAGCTGCCAGGTATGCTACCCTTCCGCCGAAACAGAATCCTACGATGCCGATTTTGCCGTTCACAAAGGACTGGTCTTTCAGATAGTTTACCGCGGCGTCGACGTCGGCCACGATGCCCGCATCTGTGCACTGCTGCATCCTGCCTATGGCGGTTTGCAGCTCCTCGTGCAGTCCGGCGATCATGCGTCCCTGGCGATGGAACATGGCCGGGGCCAGCCCTACGTAGCCTTGGGACGGCAGTCGATCGGCAACTGCCTGGATGTGAGAATTTACGCCCCAGATTTCCTGGATAACCACTACGGCAGGGTGGCTGCCGTCTCCCTCCGGTTGGGTCAGATAACCCTCCATTACGCTGCTATCGCCAACGTTGATGTCAACCCAGCTTGCCGGCATTGCTGTTCTCCTGATTATGATGTTGAGATCCCTGCCAAATTCTAGCACGGGGAAAGGGCATATAGTCCGGTGCCCCTTGATTGCGCCGAAAGCGCGTCACCCTTCCAGAACAGGGGGGCGGCGTCCCCAGGATGGGGATGCCCTTTCATAGGTGTCCGCCACCTGGAACAGCAGTTCCTCGCGGAATCCGGCGACGATGAATTGCAGTCCGATGGGCAGCCCTGCCGAGTTCAGCCCGCAGGGAACGGTTATCGCCGGGTGCCCCGTTGCATTGAAGGGGCTGGTGTTCCGGGAAACCAGGCCTGATCCCGCTCCGCGCACGCGATACTTCGTCCCGTTGTGATCAACGCAGGGAGCGTCTATGCGCGGTGCGGCGAGCGGGGTCGTTGGCGTGACAATAAAATCCACCTCCTGAAACACCCGCGCGTATTCTTCCTGAATCAGCCGCTGCGCTTTCAACGCTTTGGAGTAGTGATGTCCCAGAACGAACTGGCCGCCCAGCGTGCGATACAGCACGTCCGGGCCGTAGTCATCGCGGCTTGCCCGCAGAAAAGGTTCGTGGGTCACTATGGCGTCGGCCATTGCCGCCATCCGCACCGTTCCGATGTACTTCATTCCAGGCAGCTCAACAGGCACGGATATGGCGCCCAGCCGCTCCAGCGCAGTCACAGCCCGGCGTGCGGCTTCCTCCACTTCCGGTTCCAGGTCATCGAAGAAGTAATTGGACGGAACGCCCATCCGCAGGCCCCGAACGCCCCGGTCCAGCCCGGCGGAGTAGTCGGGAACCGGCACGGGTACAGTGCTGGGGTCCAGAGGGTCATGCCCGGCGATGGCCTGGAGCACGGTTGCGCTGTCGGCCACCGAGCGGGTCATCGGCCCTATGTGGTCGCCGTTGAAACTGGTCACCAGCAGACCGCGTTGGCTGACCCGCCCGAAGGTCTGCTTCAGCCCCACCACTCCGCAGAACGCGCCCGGCAGCCGAACCGAGCCGCCGAGGTCGGTGCCCAGCGAGGCGAAAGTGACTTCTGCGGCCACGTTTGCCCCGCCCCCGCCGCTGGAGCCGCCGGGGATGTGTTCGAGCCCCCATGGGTTGCGCACGGCTCCGAAGTGGGGGTTGTTGGACGTGGCGCCGGCGGCGAATTCTTCGAGGTTCTCCTTGCCAAGAATAACCGCCCCGGCGGCCCGGCAGCGTATCACCACCTCCGCATCCTCGTCCGGCACGTTGTCAGACAGCACCCTGGAACCCAGTGTCGTCCTGATGCCGGCGGTGGCCAGGTTGTCCTTAAGGCCGATGGGGATGCCCTGCAACGGCCCCTTGTACTCACCCCTGGCGATGGCCGTTTCTTCCTCGCGGGCCTGGAGCAGAGACTGGTCGCCCAGCAGAGTGATGAATGTGTTAAGGGTTGGCTGCATCTCCTCTGCGCGGGCCAGCGCCGCTTCGGTGAGTTCCACGGGCGATACTTCGCCGGCGCGAATCCGGGGCGCCAGTTCCGAAATGGTGAAAGACAGCAATTCGCTGGCGGTCATGCTATTGCCCCCCCTTTCCGGCTTCCGACTCGTCTGCGGCGGGCATTCTCAGCAGCCGTCCCGACATGGCGCCGGACAAATCCAGGTCTTCCAGAATTTTCACCTGCTCCATGTAGTACTCAATTTCCGGTCGGACGAGTTCCATTTCGGCGGCCGAAAGCTCGAACCCATTGTAGTCGCGGATGATTGCTTGCAGTGTGTCGTCGGAGACACTCATGCGGCGCTCCTGCTTGTCGATTTTGGTCGATTCCCGATGGATCGCGTCAACTCTTTTCGCGTATCCGCTGATGCCGCGAGTGTAGGATAAGGGCGCGGCAAACGCAATCCGTGAAGGGAAACACTCCGTTGTCGCGCCAATTCTTCGTCAGCGACGGGAAATGTTGCCCAGCATCATTACAATTGCGCCCTTACCCTGTATCATTGGAGTACAGGGTATACAAGGTATGGGCGGTCTGTCCTTGCTTGCTGATGCCTGAAGGATTGTGGATTGAAGGTCTAATCCGCGGAGGGAGATTTGCGGAACCTGGCCAACTTCCTGGTACATCTGTTTGGACGCAGCGAAGGCCCGGAAAGCCCTCGACTTTCCGTGGTGCATGATCGCTGCCTGTACTGCGAAGAGCCGATCAGCGATTCTCATTCATATTTGACAGCCCGCGTCTGCCCTTTCTGCCGGTTCCACTACACTATCACCGCCCGCGAACGCATCGACCTGCTAGCCGACAGCAGTTCCTTCAAGGAGACGCACAAGTATCTGAGTTCCGTCGCCCCGCTTTCCTTCGCCCGCCGCGGACGATACGGCCAACTGCTGGCGCAGGACCAGAACCGAACAGGCCTGACCGAGGCTGCGGTCACGGGGCGCTGCAGGATCGACGGAGAGGACGTGATGATCATTGTCCTGGACTTCTCCTTCATGGGGGGGACCATGGGCAGTGTGGTTGGGGAAAAGGTGGCGACCGCTTTGGAGTCTGCCGCCAAGGGAGGGATCCCCGTGGTCGCTGTGGTCTCCGGCGGCGGCGTCCGGGTTCAGGAAGGCGTGCTGTCGCTGATGCAGATGGCCAAGACTGTGACGGCGGCCAACAAACTGCGCGATGAGGGAGCGCCGTTCATAGTAGTTCTGGCAAACCCGTCGACCGGGCAAGCCTATGCCAGCTTCGCCAACCTGGCCGACGTGATCCTGGCTGAACCGAAATCGTTGATCGGCCTTTCCCCTCTCCGGACGCTGCGGGAAACCTCGACCTTCCCTCTGCCCCTGGATGCGCACACGGCAGAAGCTCATGTGGGGCACGGGCTTCTGGACAATGTCATAGATCGCGAGGCCCTGCGAACCCGGGTTTCCGCCCTTCTTCGTATATTGCAGGGGCATAAGCAGGACAAGACCAAAGACGAAAAAGAACGAATGGCCGGTATACTTAAGGCCGCGGAAGAGGACTGCGACCCAGTGGAGCCTTGGGATGCCCTGTCGGCGGTCAGGCACTCGGAGCGTCCGGCGGCAGCCACCTACTTCCGGCAGATGCTCGACCCTTTCATTGAGCTCCGGGGAGACCGGCTGAACAGCGACGACCGCTCCATAGTGGCCGGGGTGGGTTACCTGGCGGGCCAGCCGGTGGCGGTCATCGGGCAGCAGCGCAGGCCCCTGGTGGAAGGAGAGCGATACCACGTTTACCCCGACGGCCTCCGGAAGGCTCAGCGGCTCATCAGCCTGGCATCAAGGTTCAAGCTGCCGCTGATAACTCTGGTTGATACTCAGGGAGCAGACCCGGGGCTGGAGGCGGAAGAGCAGGGCATTGGCAACGCCATTGCCCGCACTCTGTCATCCATGCTGGACGTTCCCACTCCCATCGTATCGGTGGTCATCGGCGAGGGTGGGAGCGAGGGATCGCTGGCCCTGGGGCTGGCCGACCGGATCCTGATGCAGCAGTACGCCGTGTATTCCCCCATATCCATGAACCATAACCTGGCGGGCGCTTTTCACGAACCCCTGCTGGACCGGGAGGCCGCCAATGCTCTGATGCTGACCGCTCACGACTGTCTGGAGCTGGGCATTGCCGACCAGATTGTTCCTGAACCGGAGGGCGGGTCCCATTTGGATCCTCGCATTGCAGGCGCAGCATTGCAGGGAATCATTGTCCGGGAACTGGTAAAGCTCAGCAAACTTTCGCAGGGCAAATTGACGAAACGCCGCTATAGCAAGTTCCGGCGCATGGGCGAGGCCAGCGACTACTCGCAGGAAGCGATGACCCGTGAGGTTGAGCTGCTGATGAGCATCACCGCCGGAGAACGGCTTCCCTCGCGAGGCGCAAGGCGAAAGCAGGCGGAGCCCCATGAGGCTTACGGCCTGACCACTGATTAGTAGTCGGCCCCACTGGGAATCCTGCTCCCGGCGAACGGGGGTGTTGGGCGAACTCAGTGAGTTATCCTTCCGGGGCCACGCGAACGTAGCTTGGGCATGTCAAGAGAACGGGGGGACGTTGAGCGAACTCAGTGAGTCACCGGCGCAGGACGCCAATCCTGCGCAGTTTTATCAGCCCGGCTATGCAGCGTCGCGGCCGAATTCCCGCAGGCTGCGCCGCAGTTCCGCAGCGATGTCTGAGTATTCTACCCGCACGTCTTCATCTGCCAGGACGGTTGGCATCGAGCTGTTGCGGTAGGACGAGCGCAGGGCCATACTTCCCAGATAAGGGGCGTCCACCTCTCCTGCGAGCGCCCGGCCGCCGCCCTCGCCGAATACGTCGCCGGTGTAGTTTTCCACGATGCCTAATACATTCAGGTTCAGCTTGCGGATCATGTTGATGCATCGTTTGGCGTCCAGCACCGCCAGATCCTGGGGCGTGCTGACCACCACGAAGCCGTCCATGGGCAGGCTCTGCATCACGGTCAACGGCGAGTCGGAAGTTCCGGGGGGCAGATCGACGATCAGATAGTCCAGCTCGTCCCAGTCGGTATTCTGGAGGAACTGGTTAATGGCGTTGTGGATCATGGGGCCTCGCCAGATGATGGCCTCTTCTTCGTTTTCCTGGAAGAAAGCCATGGAGACGACTTTAACCCCCCAGTCTTCGGCGGGTATGATCCGGCCTTCCACATAGCTGGGTCTGGAGGCGGTAGCCAGAACGTTGGCGACATTGGGGCAGTCGATGTCAACGTCCAGGATGCCGACGCGGGCCCCCTCCTTGGCAAGAGTGACCGCCAGATTCACTGCGGCAGTGGTCTTGCCGACGCCGCCCTTCCCGCTGTAAACGCCGACCTTGGTCTTGATCTTGTCCAGCCGCTCCCCGATCTGGCGTTTCTGTTGCCAGGTGCGCTTGATCTGTTCCAGGCGCGCATTCTGCGCATTCTGCTGTGGCGTTGACATGTAACTTCCTCGCCGAGTTGTGGGCCGAGTTGTGGGGCGGTTTGTGGTTTGCAGCAACGGTCGTGGCGAGTCAAGGCCGATTCTGAAGCGCCCGGGCCGCACCCCGCAGCCTTGCCGTCTGGCCGAGAGCCTGCCTGGAAGAATCCTGGCATTATATGCCCAGTTGGTTGCGGGCTTCCTCGCTGATCAGGTCTGGAGACCACGGCGGATCGAAAACCAGTTCAATCTGCACTTCGTCCACACCGTCGAGTTCCTGGATGGCCCACTCTGCCTGCTGCCCGATGTATGGCCCCATGCCGCAGCCGGGAAAGGTGAGCGTCATCTGCACATAGACATCCGACTCTTTAACCTGGACATCGTAGATCAAGCCCAGGTCAACCACGTTCACCGGAATCTCGGGGTCATACACAGTCCGAAGCGCGTCCAGCACCTCGTCTCTGCTTACTACTTCAGCCACGTTTCGCCTCCTGCCTGCAATGGTGCGTCTGCCGGAATTATATCAAGAAATCCGCCAGAAGGTTTGCCGCCCGGGAGCCGGTTGCCAAGGACCGGTTGCCAAGGAGAGGGAAAGGGTTAACGCCTCGCCGCTTTCCTCCAGCGCAGCGCGCTTACGGAATCAGCAGCACTTTGCCGGTAGTGGCCCGGCTTTCCAGCAGGCTATGTGCCTTCGCTGCGTCCGACAAGGGCAGCTCCTTGCCTATGTGGAGCTTCAGACTGCCGTCGGCGACCCAGCCCAGCACGTCGCCGGCCCGATGCTCCAGTTCGGCGCGGTCTACGGTGTAGTCTCCCAAGCCAGGGCGGGTCAGGTAGAGGGAGCCGGCGGCGAACATTCGCGGGTCTACCGGGTCGGGGTTGCCGCTGGCGGCGCCGTAAAGAGCCATTACGCCCCGGCGGCCCAGGCAACTGACGCTCTGGTGGAACGTGGTTTTGCCGACTCCGTCGTATACCGCTCTCACACCCTCGCCGCCAGTGGCTTCCTTCACCACCTCGGCGAAATCCTCCTGGGTGTAGTTGATGACATGGTCTGCCCCTGCCTCCCGGGAAAGCCGAGCCTTCTCTTCGGTGGAGACCGTGGTAAAGACATACCCGCCCATGTTTTTAATCATCTGGGTCAGGATCAAACCCATACCGCCGGCGCCGGCGTGAACAACGACCCTGTCGCCCGGCTGCACGGCATAGGTGGAATGGCAAAGGTAGTGGGCAGTCATGCCCTGGAGCATGGCGGCGGCCCCCGCTCTGGCGTCAAGCCCCGCCGGACGTTTGATCAGCCGCCACGCCGGCACCAGAGCCTGTTCGGCGTAGGAGCCGTTAACGCTGCAATACACCACCTCGTCGCCTACTGCGACTTCCGAGACGCCGCTGCCAACGGCGGCCACCACCCCTGCGCCCTCTACTCCGATGGTCCGGGGCAGCGGCGGGCCGGGGTTGATCCCGGCGCGGCTGTAAACGTCGGTGTAGTTTACGCCCGCCGCTTCTATTCGCACGACCGCTTCTCCCTCTCCAGGGATGGGGTCTGCGACATCTTGGTATTTCATGGCTTCAGGACCGCCGAACTCGTTGATCTGCACCGCTTTCATTCTTCTGCCTCCTGCCGTTCACTCTGACCGCAATATGAATCATCATGGGGAAGCGCCGCCCGCTTCTGGCAGTCGCAACGCCCCAAGTATACACCGGCGCGGGGCAATCCTCCCGGGGTATATCCTCCCGGCAAGGATTCTTAACATAAGCGGGCGTTGGATTTGCAATTGGAGCTGGTTTAACTTCCGGAGTTTAATTTCCAGGTTTAACTTCGGGGTTTAACTTCGGGATGCACTCAACTCTGCCGCCTGGGGCAGATATAGCAGCGCCTCTTCCTCGCCGCCGTTTTCCTCGCCGCGGTTCAGGTTCACCCGGCGTCCGTCCTTGATGACGGTGTTCAGGCGCTTGCCGCCCTGCAGCGCGCGGATGTCGGCCAGTGGGTCGGCGTCCAAGATGAGCAGGTCGGCCAGTTTGCCCGGCTCGATGGTGCCAAGCTCTCCCTCGAGTCCTACAGCGTAGGCGTTCTCGCGGGTGTTGGCTACTATTGCCTCCATAGGCGTGTAGCCGCCGTATTTGACTAGCGCTTCGGCCTCGTTGGCGTGCAGCGTTCCGTAGGGCATAACCGGCGAGTTGCCGCTGTCGGTTCCGCACAGCACCGTGACGCCGAACTTTCGCGCCGTCTCCAGCGCCTGCATCGCGCTCTCGGCGTTGCGGCGGATGATGTCCAGCTCCTCCTCGCTGCGTCCTTTCTCCTTGCCTGCGGCGAGAGCCTCGAACAGGAAGGTTATTGTTGGCATCAGGCGCACGCCGTTCTCGGCAACGGCGTAAAGCTCGGCCTCCGTGGCCAGGTCGGCGTGCATGATCCAGTCCACTCCGGCCGCTGCAGCGGCCCTGGTGGAGCCGGCGCCGCGGGAGTGTATGGTCACGCGGGCGTTGCGGCGGCGGGCTTCCTCCACTACGGCGGCAATCTCCTCTTTCGACATCGTCTGGTTGTCGCCCCAGGTGCTGTCGGCAAGCTTGATTAAGTCGACGCCGTGCTTGGTCTGGCGGCGCACCTCGGTGATCATGTCGTTGACGTCGTTGGCCAGTACGCCCAGCGCGTGTTCCGGCGTGCCGACCCAAGACGGCTCGTAGTCGCCTATGCTGCCGTAGGTGACGATGAAGCGCCCGGCGGTAAAAATGCGCGGCCCCTCGACAAGCCCGGCGTTGATGGCGTCGCGCAGGCCGACTTCGATGAACCACGTGCCGCCCGGTATCGAAAGGCTGGTAACGCCGGAGCGCAGCGCCGTCTGAGCGTTGCGGGCGGCGCGGATGGCGCTGAACCCCGGGCTGACAGTGCCTCGGCCGCTGGGGTATTTGAGCGGCGACACCGCCGGGAAGCCGAAGGACAGGTGGCAGTGCCCGTCGATCAATCCCGGCATAATCCACTTGCCCCCGGCGTCTATGACATCAACCTTGCCGGCGTCTTCCAGGTTCAGGCCCAGCGGAAGCTCGCCGACGCTTGTGAAGCGATTGCCCTTGATGACCACCGCGCTGTTCTGCGATGGGGGTTCCCCTGTTCCATCGATGAGCGTTCCGTTGCGAATGACCAGCGTCTTTCCATGGGCGCTCATAGTCTCCTCCCGCATTCTGCGTTACAGTGTGCCATGGAAAATTGGATGATAGTATAACGCAGGCGCGGCATGGCCCGGATGCGCCGCGCAAACGCAAGCAGGGAGAGAGTCATGGCGTTCTACGAAGGTTTTGAGAGGCTTCAGATCGACACCAGCGGCGGAGCGACCATAAACCTGGTGAAAGGAGGGGACGGGCCACCGCTGCTGCTGCTGCATGGCTACCCGCAATCCCACATGATGTGGCACAAGATAGCCCCCAGGCTGTCTGAGGACTTCACGGTGGTTGTTCCTGACCTGCGGGGTTACGGCGACAGCAGCAAGGTGCAGGGCGACCCGGAACACTACAATTACTCCAAGCGGGCAATGGCTCAGGACCAGGCGGACGTGATGTCGCGCCTGGGCTTCGACACCTTCATGCTGGTGGGCCACGACCGGGGCGCTAGGGTGTCGCACCGTTTGACTAAAGACCACCAGCAGCGGGTTGAGAAGCTGATGGTGCTGGATATCATACCCACGCACAAGATGTTTCAGATTGTGAACAAGGAGATGGCGACCAACACCTACCATTGGTTCTTCCTGATCCAGCCTTATGATTTCCCGGAGCGGGTCATCGGGGCGGACCCCGACTACTTTGTGCGTCGATCCTTCAACCGGAACCCTGATGCGGTCAGCGCATTCCCGCCGGAGGTGGTCGACGAATACGCGCGGTGCTTCAGCAACCCCGGCACTGTTCACGCTACCTGCGAGGATTATCGCGCCGGAGCCAGCATAGACCTGATCCACGACAACGCCGATTTCGACAATAAGGTCACCATACCAATGTTCGCCCTGTGGAGCGCCACCGGCTACGTGGGCCGGACGCAGGACGTTCTGGCCGTCTGGCGCGAGTACGCAACCAACGTCCGGGGCCAGTCACTGCCCTGCGGCCATTACATTCCCGAGGAAATGCCCGATGAGAGCTATGCCATCATCAAGTCCTTCCTTCAGGAATAGTGCCCAGGCAGGAATAGATCCCAGGAATAGGGCGGGGAAAAGAGCGGGTTAAACGCCGGGAACCCAGATGCTGCGAATGTCAAGGCATGGCGCCCCGGCTCGCCCGGCGATCAGCCAATGGCCGGACAGATAGAACGAACGCCGCCGCGTGGCTGGGCCGTAGTCCTGCTGTTTCGCGCCCAGCAGAGCAGCGTTATCCTGGTGTCTTACACCTTTGGGCTGTTCCTGCCCTTTATACGAGAAGAGCTGGGAATAACGCCAATTCAGGCGGGGCTGCTTCAAGCCGTGTGGTGGATAACGGCAGCCGGGCTGTCGCTGCCCTTCGGGGCATGGTTCTCGCGGTTCCGGCCCATACCGCTATCGCTGGTGTCGCTGGCTCTGGGCGCCCCATTCCTGTTCATGCAGGCGCTGGCTCCGGGGTTCTGGACGCTGCTTCTGGCGCGATTCTTCTTCATCCTCTGCCACACCATGAACACGCCCGCCCGCGCCCTGCTCCTGCGGCAATGGTGCGCGCCGCATCAGTATGCGCTGATACAGTCGCTGGGGCTGTCTCAGCACAGCATCATCCTGGCCCTGGCCGTCAGCCTCAGCCCGTGGCTGATTGAAGGATTGGGAAACTGGCGCATCGCTTATGCCGTGATGGGCGGCCTGTTCACTGCGCAGATACTGGCGTGGATGCTGGTGGCTCGGGAGAAGCGAGCTCCGCCTCAGCCCCCCGCGGACGATGACGGGGGAGATCCTTCGCCCTGGCTTGCCTTGCGTCGCTTCCCCCAGGGCTGGCTGCTGGCGGTAGTGATGCTGTTCCTGGCGGCGACATGGACCGGGATGGTCACCTTCCTTCCAACGCTGTGGATGGAAGAAAGGGATGTTGCTCTGACTCTGGGCGGGCCGCTGCTGGGGTTTCTGTACTATGGACTGATACCGTCGGGATTCCTGGGCGGCTGGCTGCTGGGCAAGCTGCGCAGCCGCAAGACCCTGCTGGTAGCGCCGGCCCTGCTGAACGCGGCTTTTGGAGTGGCCATAACCTTGGCTGAGTCACCGCCTCTGCTGATGGCGTTCATCACCGGGTTGGGCCTGGTGTGGGTGACCACGCCCTCAATCCAGGTGCTGCCCTTCGAGTTTCCAGGCGTGCTTCCCCGTGAGGTGGCAGTGCTGACCGGCCTGATTCTGGCCTTCATGGGCGTTGGTTTCGCCATCGGTCCGATGCTGGTAGGCGTGGTTGCCCAGATGACCGGCTCGATACAGACCGGATTGATCGTCCTTTCCCTGCTGACAGGGTTGGGCGTTATCGCCGGCGCAGCCTACCCCGACCGGCCCGGAGCGCCGCTGAGTCGCCAGGCGGTAGTCGAATCTCCTGACAACGCTGTCTAAAGGAGCGGCTGCCTGTCCCGGCCTTCTTCAAAGGCGGCGTTGAATAATGGAGGCCGACTTCCTGCCCTTACGCATCAGCTTCCTGTAGACCGGCACGCACTCGTTCTCGCCCGGGCCCGCTCGCCGCATGGCCATTCCGGTGTGTCCCTATGGCAGGCTGCAAACGGGCGCCGGCGATACGCTGACGTCTGCCCGGCGGAAGGCCCTGGCCTGCCTTACAGCCTAACCGGCGATGCCCAGGTTCGCCAAGCCGGTCTACTCCGGGTCGCGCAGATAGGGGAACATCGCCAGGGGCGTGGCCGCCAGCAGACCTGCGTCCACCGGAAGCGTAACCCCTGAAACCCATCGGGACTCGTCGGAGGCCAGGTACAGCGCAGCATAGGCCACATCCCACGGAGTTCCCTCGAGACCGAGAGGGCCGGCCCGTCGGCGCAGGTTCAGCATCTCCTGCGAGGTGTGACGGGCCACCATGGGGCTGTGGACATGGCCGGGAGCGATGCAGTTGACCCGCACGTTGTCGCGCCCGTAATGAACGGCCATGGAGTTGCTGAGGCCGATGATGCCGCCCTTGGATGCGGCGTAAGGATGGCTGGGACGCCCGCCGCCTGCGCGCAGCCCCACAATGGACGACAGGTTGACTATGGAGCCTCCGCCGTCTTCTATCATCTGGGGAATGGCGTGCCTGCTGCAGAGCATCACGCTCTTGAGGTTCACGTCCATTACCGTATCCCAGAAGTCTACATCCACGTCGGTGACTGAGCCGGGGCCGCTGATGCCCACGTTGTTGATCAGCACGTTGACGTTGCCGTAGCGGGACCTGGCTGCCTCGGCCATATCGCGGCAATTGTCGTTGCTGGTCACGTCGCCGGCGAAAACCGCGGCCTCACCCCCCTCTTCCCGGATCATGGACAGGGTAATTTCGGCGTTGCGCTCCTCCCGGTCAACCAGCAGGATTTTGGCTCCCTGCCGGGAGAACAGAATAGAGATGGCCTGCCCGATTCCTACGAAATCGTCGCTGCCGGTTGCTCCTGCCCCTGTAACGATGGCAACCTTGCCTGCCAACCGGGTTCCACGTTCAAACATCATTTCCCTTTCCTTGAATCAACGGTTTAGCAAATTACCATGACTTGCCCGGATTGCTGAATTCTCGGCGCAATCCTCCGGACAAGCCAGACAATGCTTCGCCGGGGCATGCCCGGAGCACTCTCAAATGCCTGTGATTACCGCATCGGTATGGCGGCGCAGTTCCGCCCTCGCCTCCGGCTTTGTCGGCAGCGCAGCGCTTCTTGATGCAGGAAACATGGGCGGCGCAGCCCGTCCTAGTCGAAGAACCCATCGTGAATATGCTCGTGGATGGTCTCGGCCACCAGATCCGGCCTTTGCACAGGCACGTCGTGGATGCTGTCTTCCAGCCACACCGTTTTGCTCCGCGGCAGCAGTTGTTCCGCCACTGCGATAGATTCGCTGCGGACCACGGCGCGTGAAGCGGCTTCGGGGTTCAGCATCTGGCGGGCGGGCATCATCAGCACCGGGCATTGAACTTGCGAGTAGAGCCGTGGCGGGTGGTGTTCCCACAGCGCCCTTATGATTCGCAGGTGATTGTCCCGCGAGAGCCTGGCCCTCATGGTGCCGTCGTCCAGTGTCTCAAAGTTAGCGAGTATGATTTCTTCGGCGGGCGGCCCGTGCTGGTCAATGAGAGCGGCCCATTGCCCGCTCGCCCGGACCCGGTCAAGGAATTGTTCGGGGGTTACGCCCCTGAAGTCGGGCGGGGCCATCTGGGTCAAGGCATCGTCCAGAGTCGCATAGCGGGCTGAAGGTTCGATGGTTCCCCCGTCGACGAACACGATGCCCCGCAATAATCCCGGGCTGGCTGCGGCCAGTTCCAGCGCAACGTCGGCTCCCCATGAGTGGCCCACGAGGATCGGACGTCGGATGCCCCTGCCTTCGAGCATCGCCGCCACGTCTTTCCCTACACTGGCGAAGTCATACCCTTGATCAGGCTTGTCGCTGTCGCCGTGCCCCCGTTGGTCGGCGGCAATCACCGTGAAGTGCCGGGCCAGCACGGGGGCTGCGAAATCCCAGATGCGGCAAGTGGAAGCCAGCCCATGCAGCAGCACAACCGGCAAACCTTCTCCGCCCCAGTTGCGTATGCGCATCCTCAGCCCGCCGTAGCGAGTCCATTCGTCTATGGGGAAGGAAACCATCATCGGGCTCCAAGTTCTATTCGT
This sequence comes from Dehalococcoidia bacterium, assembly GCA_965115955.1. Taxonomy (GTDB): domain Bacteria; phylum Chloroflexota; class Dehalococcoidia; order Lucifugimonadales; family UBA3495; genus VXOI01. The sequence continues at coordinate 2,061,764 of OZ220473.1, forward strand.
TCTGTTCGCATTGGCGCCGGAAGAGTTGCCACGCCGAAGGTTGACGCACTGGAAGGTTGACGCACTGTAGGTTTTGGCCGTGATATGCGCAACGGCGGCAATTGCAGATAGGGCCACTGTAGTGCCGTCAGCGGCTCCGGTCGGGATGCCGGCGGTAAAGCGATGCTCCGGGGATGCGCTTACCGGCGGATGTATGGGACGATCAGAGGCGCATATTCACACTCCGAAGGCGCTCTTCAACCCCTTCAGGCTGTAGTGGCAAGCGTAGGCGACCATGAAGAACTTGACCTGCTTGCCCAAACCCACTGCTACCAAGTATCTCCAGAGGGGGTATCGCAGCGCGCCGGCGGCAATGCCCGCCACATCGAACAGCGGGTTGGGCACTGCCGATATCACGAACAGGATCAGCCCGCCCCTCCGCCTCATCCAGCCTTCCACCCTTTGGTAAAAACGGCGGCGCTCGAAAACGGCGCTGCCGCTGTATCCCAGGAAATATCCCGTCAACTCTCCAAGGGTTCCTGCAAGCCCGGCAATGACCGCGATGGCGACGGGGTTGAGAAATGTGGCGGTAGTACAGGTTATGGCCAAGGCCGGAACAGGCACCACCAATCCCCCGCTGGCCACCAGCACTGCCGCCGCCACCGCGCCGTAGCTGAGATCCTCAAGGTCTATCCGGTCGCTCAGCAGGTAGGCGGCGGCCATAACACTGCCCACCGCTGCAAGGATCGCGAATCGACCTTTCCATGTGGAAGCAACCCTTTCAAGGAAGGAGCTGAATCTCAGAGTCCAGGGCGCGGCGGTTGCGGTTGGCGCAGACGTTTCGGCGGCGGAATCTGCCCCGTCGCCAAAGGCGTCGTTTTCGCCGACTGCGCCGGTTTGAGGGGCGCAGTTGGCTCTGTCTAGCGGCTGTGCGATGTCGCTGGCACCAGGCTGCCTTGCAGCGATAGATCGCCAGGCGAAGGCTGGGAGAGAAAGTTGGTGAGTATGCGGTTGAATTCTTCCGGCTTTTCCATATGGGGCCAGTGCCCGCACGCCGGGAGAACGTGGATTGCGCTGCCTGGCAGCGCTCGCCGAACATCTTCGGCGTTGACCGGAGGGATTACCAGATCTTCTTCGCCCCATACCGCCAGCAGGGGAACAGTCAGAGCCTTCAGGCGATCCAGGATGTTATGCTCACGGCGCAGCCCCAGCAGGTTGACGCCGGAGCGCACCGACCGGAGCATCACCTGCGGCGCGTGGGGCAGGCACCGCACTCGCAGCATCTCGGGGAAGATATCATCAAGAAAGGCCGGCGGCTGGAAGAAAATGCGCTTGATCATGGCGGATTTGCTGATCATGCGGGGCTTGTAGATCAGCTCCCCTATGACCGGGACTGAAATGATGCGGAGGGGCCAGGAAAGCCGCCGGTCCAGCCCGGCGGAGGCCACGAGGGCCACCTTTTCCACCCGGCCCGGATATTCCAGGGCGGTTATTCCTGCAATCAACCCGCCGGCCGAATTACCCACTACGGAGAAGCGGTCGATGCCGAGCTCGGCGGCGAAATCGGCTATGAAGTCGGCGGCGGTATCGGGCGCATACCCAAGGTGATTGGCCAGGCCGGAATCCCCATAGCCGGGAAGGTCTATGGCGATGACAGTGAAGCCGGCATCGGCCAGGGCGTCGAAATTGCAGTACCAGGTGATCATGGAAGAGGCCAGGCCGTGAACCAGTATCACGGCCGGCCCCTCCCCGGCAGTGGCGTAGCGGACATTTATGCCGTCTACGACGATGTTTTCGATTCGCGCCTTCTGCATTAACGCAGTTGTCGTTGCCATAGTTGTCATCTGGCAAGAGCACGTTTCAGATTTACGGGCTGGGTCAGGCTCCCGGGTTCCGGCATTTTACACCAGCGTTGCCTCCTTCGGCTTGGCGCCGGTTTCAGCCAGGCCCGGCAGTACCTTCAGCGTGATGCCTTCCGTCCCTGCGTCGGCCACTATGTGAGAGCCTGCTTCCACCTCTCCCGACAGCACCATTCTTGCCAGGGGGTTTTCCAGCCGCCTCTGGATGAGCCGTCGCAGCGGCCTTGCGCCGTAGACCGGGTCGAAACCCTGGCCTGCCAGCCACAGGCCGGCGGCCGGCGTCAGCTCCAGGGTCACCTCCCGCTCTTCCAGGCGCGCCTGAACCTCTTGAACCATCAGCTCCACAATTTCCACTATCTGCTGCTGGGTTAGCGGATGAAAGACTATCGTTTCGTCTATCCGGTTCAGGAACTCAGGGCGGAAAGCCCGCTTCAGGGCGCTTCCCACCGACTCGCGCAACTCCGCCATGCCCGACTGTCCGCCCTGACCTTCGGAGCGGAATCCGAAGGGCTGGCGTCCCAGCGCTTCGGTGCCCAGGTTGCTGGTCATTATAATAACGGTGTTGCGGAAATCAACGGTGCGGCCCTGCCCGTCGGTCAGCCTGCCGTCTTCCAGAATCTGGAGCAGTATGTTGAATACATCGGGGTGGGCCTTCTCGATTTCGTCGAACAGCAGTACCCGGTAAGGGCGTCGGCGCACAGCCTCGGTAAGCTGGCCGCCTTCGTCGTAGCCGACGTAACCCGGAGGAGCGCCCACCAGTCGCGAGACGGCGTGGCGCTCCATGTACTCCGACATATCAATGCGCACCATGTTGGCTTCGTCGTCGAACAGGAACTCGGCCAGGGCTTTGGCGAGTTCGGTTTTGCCGACGCCCGTGGGCCCGAGGAAGATGAAGCTGCCTATGGGCCGGCGGGGGTTGCTCAGGCCGGAACGGGAGCGTCGGATTGCCTCCGACACCGCTTTTACCGCCTCGTCCTGTCCTATGACCCGGCGATGCAGGTCGGCTTCCATGTGTACCAGGCGTTCACCCTCGCCCTCCAGCAGCCGCCCGACCGGAATGCCAGTGAATGCCGACACCAGTTTGGCTATTTCGGCCTGGCCCACCACCCGGTCGACGGGGCGCTCGCCGGTGAGGGATTGCTTTTCCGCTTCGTACTCCTGCTGCAGGCGGATACGCTCGGTTCGCAGTTCTGCGGCGCGCTCGTAGTCCTGGCGTTCGGCGGCGGCCTGCTCCTGTTCGCTGAGCCGTTGAATAACGTTCTCCTTCTGCTTCAGCGGCAGGGGCAGACTCTCGGCGTCTATACGGAGCTTGCTGGCGGCTTCGTCCATGAAGTCCACCGCTTTATCGGGAAGCTGGCGCCCGGTGATGTAACGGTCGCTGAGGCGGGCCGCCGCATCCAGCGCAGCATCGGTGATGTCTACGTTATGATGGGCCTCATATCGAGGCCGCAGCACTTTCAGGATTTCCACCGTGTCTTCCACCGAGGGTTCTTCGAGGTAAATGGGCTGGAATCGGCGTTCCAGGGCCGCGTCCTTCTCGATGTACTTGCGGTATTCGTCCAGGGTGGTCGCGCCGATGCACTGCATCTCGCCTCGGGCCAGAGCGGGCTTCAGCATATTGCTTGCGTCCACTCCGCCTTCGCTGTTGCCTGCGCCGACCATGGTGTGAAGCTCGTCGAGGAATAGAACAACCTCGCCGCCGGCTTCCTTCACCTCTTCGATGACCGATTTCAGGCGTTCCTCGAACTCCCCCCGGAACTTGGAGCCTGCCACCATGCCTGGCAGGTCGAGAGCCAGCAGCCGGCGCCCCCGCAGGGAGTCGGGCACATCGCCGGAGGCGACGAGCTGGGCCAGGCCTTCGGCAATAGCCGTTTTGCCTACGCCTGCTTCGCCGATGATGACAGGGTTATTCTTGCGGCGCCTGGTGAGCGTCTGCATTACCTGGCGGATTTCGGCGTCGCGGCCCACTACCGGGTCCAGCTTGCCCTGTTCCGCCGCTTTGGTGAGGTCGATGGAGAATCGCTCCAGCGAGCGGTAGCGGTTCTCCGCTTCGGGGCCATCCACTCGATGGCTGCCCCGTATCGACGTGAGCGCCTGATAGACCCGCTCCCGGTCAATGCCGTAGGCCCTCAGCAGTCCCGCCGTTGGGCCGTCCTGCTCTATGACGGCTGCGACGAACAGATGCTCTGCGCCGACGAACTCGTCGTTCAGCCGGTTGGCTTCCGCCCTGGCGTTTTCCAGCAGCCGCTGGGCTCGAGGGGTAAGATATATCTGATTGGCTTCATGGGCCAGTTTGGGGGCGGATTCCAATACCTTGTGCAGGGCAGCGCGGATGTCGGTGGAGGGTGCGCCCAGCTCTGAAAGAATACGCGAGGGCACTCCGTCTTCCAGCTCCATCAGAGCCAGCAGAATATGCTCAACGTCCAGTTGATTATGTCGGTTGCGACGCACAAGCTCCTGCGAGTTTTGCAGCACCTGTCGCGCCTGGTTGGTGTACTGATCATTTTGTGAGGCCATGGTTGCGCCTCCTTGACGGTAAGGTAATTGGGGCGGTAATTAGTGAACCAGTCCTGTGTTCTCGTCCTGCTTTCTCAGGGTTGGGCGGCGCCGTTCCGTGGTTGCCGTTGTTGCAGCGAGGCTACGGTCTCGTTGAGCTGCGCTACCTCTCCCTCCAGTTCTTCGACGCGGGCCATCAGTTTCAAGGCCACTTCCGCCCCGGCCAGATTAACGCCCATGTCTTCGGTCAGCGTCCGCAGCCTCTTGATGCGCTCGATGTCGGCCATGGAATAAAGCCGCTGTCGGCCCGAGGTGCGAGAAGGCCAGATCAGCCCCACCCTTTCGTAGTGCCGCAGTGTCTGCGCGTGAACTCCGACTATACGGGCCGCCACGCTGATGGCGAAGCATGGTTCGTTTCTCATCCGGTTGTCTTCCACCATTTGCCAACCCCTCCCGCTATTGCTATCGGTCTCTGGAGCGGTTACGCCGCGGCGCTGCTGTCCATGGCGGAACGCTCCAGCCTGAGGCCGCGCAGTTTGCGGAACAGTTCGATTTCTTCGTTGGTCAAATCCTGGGGCAGACGCACCTTGACGGTGACATACAGGTCGCCGTGGTGGGCGTTTCCTGAAAGCGCGGGCATTCCCTTGCCCGACAGCCGGAACCGGCGCTCATTGGGCGTATTGGGGGGGATGGTCAAAGCCACCTGCCCGGTCAGGGTTGGGGCCAATATCTCTGTGCCCAGTACGGCTTCGTCCAGATGCAGATCCACGTCTGTATAAAGGTCCAGGCCGTCCCGATTGAACTTGGGATGAGACCAAACCGAAATCACCATGTTGAAGCCGGCGCTCTTGGCGCCGTTTGGCGAAATATGCACCCTGGAGCCGTTGTCCACGCCAGCGGGGATCTTCACTTCCAGGGTGCGCCCCTGCTGCGTTCTCACGGTGCGGGTCGTGCCGTGGAAGGCTTCCTCCAGAGTGATTTCCACGGGGTGTTCCGCAGATGGAGAACGCGACGCGCCCCTGCTTCCGGGAGGCGGGCCCGTGTTGAAAAAATCCCCCGTATTGAACAACCCTTCGAAATCGAAAACGCCGCCTCGCCCGCCGAAGGTCGAGAACGTGTCGTCTCCCTCCCGGGCTGTCCATCGCATACCGCTGGGGGACGAGGGGCCAGCCTGTTCGTACTGTTCAGCGTGCTTCCAGTTCTCGCCATAGCGGTCGTACTTCTTGCGCGATTCTTCATCCGAGAGGACACTGTACGCTTCGTTGACTTCCTTGAACTTTTCTTCAGCCGCTGCGTCCGTCTTGTTGACGTCGGGGTGGTACTCTCTGGCCAGCCTGCGGTAGGCTTGGCGGATTTCCTTCTCGGAAGCGTTCTTTGCCACACCCAGAACTTCATAGTAATTGCTCATACGGCCACCGCCTGAAGCGGATGATTGGGTTACTGCCTTTTCGCGGGCTTTGCCTGCCCGGATTTCCCATCGAAATATAGTATACGCCGACAGGATGATTCACTTGATGCCATCTTAATACTTGATGGAACTATTGTCAACTTTGCTTCTTGCCAAATCGCTGAAGTGATTGGAGGATGTCATGGGTCGGGCCGGCTTCGCGGCTTGTTTTCCCATCTTCCCCTGGCTGTTGAGTAATCATCAGGCAGGTGATACAATAGCCTTCTACAAGCCTCCCAGCGGACCACAAACGTTCCCCGATAGCTCAGCGGTAGAGCGGGCGGCTGTTAACCGCTAGGTCGCAGGTTCGAATCCTGCTCGGGGAGCCAACAACTGCCGCACCAGCCCCCAGAGTCGGCAAGACCACTGCGTATACCCCATCCGTTGCGAGAGCCATTGAGAACCGCCTCAGGCGCCACCGCTCGGTGGGAGCACGACAGGACACCGCGCCATTGGGAAGCTCCTCTTGACATAACGCAATGCATTGATCAACATTAGCCTGGATACCCACGGAAGACATGAACTGAATTTTACGGACTTACCGAGCCTTCCGGGTGATGTGCAGGGCTATTCGGTGGGGATAATTTCGCTGGGCGCGGTTGAGTTGGCGCCGGCGAACCACCGTGGCAGGTCGAAAAAGGGCAGTCCTTATCCGGAGGCTCGGGTTATTTGCCGCACCCTTGGCGGCGATGGCAGTAATAGCCGCCGTTGTCTGGGCATCAACCGTCTTTTGGCCAACACCCGGAATCGATAACCCGCCTATGGAGGAACGCCCCTCTCTGGCGGTTCGAACTACCCCGTCGCCTGCGCCTTCCCACCCAGAGCGTGAAGCTGATTCGGAGTCGGCGATATTCGCTGACGGTACTGTCGTGGTTTCCTGGAGCGGACGGCTGTCCGATGAGAAGCTGCATCTGGACTTCGAGGAGATGCCCGGCGAAGTTGCTGGCGATTTGCATCCGGGCCATCTCAGGGTAATCCGGATATTTCGAATCACTGTGCGAGACTCGAAGGGGGGTTCTTCAGCAGGACAGGCGTCGATTCCGGCCACGATTCTGATATTGCTCAGCGAGCATGACTTGCGCCACACCGGCGGAGACCCCTATCGGCTGGTGGCTGAACGCTACGACCCATCGGCTTTCGCATGGAGGCGCGCCCCGGCGTCGATTGACTTGCCGTGGATGAGAGTGCAGGCAGCAAGCGATGAGCTGGGCTTGTTTGCGCTCATGGTTGCGCCGGCGGAAGCCCGGGCGGGTTTAGCAGCAACTCGCCTGACGCCAGACTCCCCCTCGGGCCTGTCGGCGCCGCCGGCCACGCAGGCAGCTCGACCTACGGGCGTGGGGTTAGTTCCGACAGCGGCAGTAGAATTTTCGGATCCGGTCGAACCGACGGCTATAGCCGTACCCTCTCCGACGAGACCAACACTGTCCCCGACGCCTGATGTCGGTTCGACTTCCGACCATCCGCGAGGCCCTGCATCTACTGCGGTTCCCGTTCCGTCTCCAAGCCCTCCGGGTGCCGCCCCCACCGTTCCCGCTCCGCCCTCAACCTCCACATCCAGGCCAACGCTGACGCCTTCCCAAACCACACGGCCCGCCCGGACTGCAACTCCTGCATCAAGCCCGGAACCCGCAGAGCCTTTTGGTTACCGCTTGTTCGTCAATGGCCGACAGGTTATGCCTGGCGATGCAAGGTTCCTGGTTCCCCTCGGCGTCGTAACTTTCCGGAAGCTGCCCGACCCTGGCGGCAGATACCCTGAGGGAAGCGATGTCGGTTTCCACGTGGAAATAGACGCCCGTGGATCGCAACTCCGGATAACCGGGGCCGATGAAGTCAGCGGCGCAACGGGCCGCGTGCGGATGGTCAGCGACCGCTTTGTGATTGTTCGCATATATTCAAAACCAACCGCGACTCGCCCAATATACCCTCCCGCTCAGACGCAAGTTCGCAAATACGGAGCGGCTAACACGCCGACGGCTACGCCGACGGTCACGCCAACGCCGACGGTCACGCCAACGCTGCCGCCGACGGTCACGCCAACGCTGCCGCTGACGACCACGCCAACGCCGACGGTCACGCCAACGCTGCCGCCGACGACCACGCCAACGCCGACGGTCACGCCAACGCTGCCGCCGACGACCACGCCGACACCCATGCCAAAGCCGCTCATCGGGGGACGGATTGCGTTTCAGACCGACCGGGATGGAAACAGTGAAATCTATGCGATGCACCGGGATGGATCAGGCCAGACTAATCTGACCAGCCACATGGCTGACGACAAACATCCGTCCCTGTCTGGCAACGGCCTGCTGGCGTTCAGTTCGGACCGCGACGCCGAAGGGGGCGTTGGCGGCGATTTCGATGTATATCTGCTTACCGTTTCTTCGGGGGAAGTTGAGCGACTCACCGTACATGAGTCTGATGATGAAGCCCCGGCAATTTCGCCGTCGGGCGACAAGTTGGCCTTCGTCAGCGATAGGGACGGCGACCCTGAAATTTACGCTCTTTCCATCACCCCTGGAGTTCGTCCGATTCCGCCTCCGGTGAGTATTACCGGCAACACTGCGAACGACGGCGATCCGGCATGGTCTCCTGATGGCTGCCGCCTTGCCTTCGCCAGCGACCGGGATGGCGACTGGGACATCTACCTGGCCAACGCCGACGGCACAAATCCGGTGAACGTTACCGACAGCGAAGAGGACGATAAAGAAGCCTTCAACGACCGCTGGCCGGACCTGGAATTTTACAACGGCGCAATTACCGTCATTTACGCTTCTGACCGAACGGGGAATTGGGAGATCTATTCCATGCGCGCCGACGGTTCGGAGTTTGTGCGGGAAACGGAAAATCAGCGGTCGGATATGGCTCCGAGCTGGGCTCAATCCGCCGACGGGTTCGCCTTTTACAGCGACCGCGATAACAATGCCGAGATATACCTGCTGGACGATGCTACCGGTTATGTTCAGACGAATGTCACCCGCAAGGGCTACGGCGATAGCGGGTTCAGCGAGGATTCCTGGCCCGACTGGGAACCCCGCGCCCATACAGGAGCCTGCCTGCCGCCATCCGCAGGAGAAACGCCAACGCAGACAGCGACACTCACGCCGACGCCCACAGCCACACCCACGCCGACGTTGACCCCGACGGCCACGCCGACAGCGACGTTGACGACCACACCCACGCCGACACCGACACTAACGGCTACAGCGACGTTGACACCGACAGCCACACTGAAGCCGACGTTGACGCCCACAGCGACGTTGACACCGACGCCGACAGCCACGCCCACACTGACGCCGACACCGACACCGGCGGCTACAGCCACGCCCACAGCGACGTTGACACCGACAGCCACACCCACGCCGACGTTGACACCCACAGCCACGCCGACAGCGACCCCGACGGCGATGGCCACGCCAACAGCGACTCCGACGTTGACCCCGACGGCCACGCCCACGTCGACGCCGACACCGACCCCGACGGCTACGGCCACGCCGACAGCGACACTGACCCCGACGGCCACGCCGACAGCGACACTGACGGCTACGGCGACACTGACACCGACAGCCACACTGACGCCCGCAGCGACAGCGACACTGACGCCCACAGCGACGGCTACGGCCACGCCAACAGCGACGCCGACGTTGACGCCCACAACGACAGCGACACTGACGCCCACAGCGACAGCGACACTGACGCCCACAGCGACGGCTACGGCCACGCCGACCCCGACGGCCACGCCGACAGCGACACTGACACCGACGTTGACGCCCACAGCGACGGCTACGGCCACGCCGACAGCGACGCCGACAGCCACACCGACGCCGACGCCGACGTTGACGCCCACAGCGACAGCGACGTTGACGCCCACAGCGACGGCTACGGCCACGCCGACAGCCACAGCGACGCCGACAGCCACAGCGACGCCGACGCTAACAGCGACCCCGACGGCCACGCCGACAGCGACAGCTACGCCGACGTTGACGCCCGCAACGACAGCGACACTGACGCCCACAGCGACGGCTACGGCCACGCCGACCCCGACGGCCACGCCGACAGCGACAGCGACACTGACGCCGACGTTGACGCCGACAGCGACGGCTACGGCCACGCCCACAGCGACGCCGACGCCCACAGCGACGGCTACGGCCACGCCGACCCCGACGGCCACGCCGACAGCGACAGCTACGCCGACGTTGACGCCCGCAACGACAGCGACACTGACCCCCACAGCGACGGCTACGGCCACGCCAACAGTGACGTTGACAGCGACACCGACGGCCACGCCGACAGCGACAGCTACGCCGACGTTGACGCCGACAGCGACAGCGACACTGACGCCGACGTTGACGCCGACAGCGACAGCGACACTGACGCCGACGTTGACGCCGACAGCGACAGCGACACTGACGCCAACAGCGACGTTGACACCGACGGCTACGGCGACACCGACGGCCACACCCACCCTGACACCGACGGCCACGCTGGCGGCGACGCAGAAACCGGTGGAGCTTCCTGTGTATCCTGACGGGGGAAGGATTGCTTTTCGCAGCGATAGAGACGGGAACGGGGAAATCTATGTTATGGGCTGCGACGGGAGCAGCCCCGTCAACTTGACCAATAACCCTGCCGACGACAAGCAGCCTTCTTGGGCTGAAGGAGGGTTGCTGGCGTTCAGTTCGGACCGAAACGCCCGTGGAGGATTCGACATCTACCTGTTGACTCTGAACCCGTGGAGATTAGAGCGGCTTACTTCAAATCAGGCAAACGACGAATCGCCGGCTCTCTCTCCCGATGGAAGCAAAGTGGCCTTCGTATCTCACCGGGACGGGAATGCCGAAATCTACCTCCTAGCGGTGACCGATGGAACGCTGACGAGGCTGACAAACAATTCCGTTTCCGATTCCGACCCCGCATGGTCTCCCGATGGCGCAACGCTCGTCTTCGCCAGCGACCGGGACGGCGACTGGGACATTTACACGGCCGACGCAGACGGATCGAATATCTCCAACCTGACCGACAGCTCAACCGACGACAGCAAGGACTACAGTGACCGCTGGCCCGATTTCGGATATTACGACTATGGTGACGGTACGGGCGATGAACTGATAGCATTCGCATCCGACCGCGATGGGGATTGGGAAATCTTTACCATGTACAGCGATGGCGCAGAGCCGGCTAAGTCGACCGCAAACATGGACGAAAAAGTGGATGCCGAACCAAGCTGGGGCCCCCTGGGCGAACACCTTGTGGCCCATTCAAATCGGGACGCCAATTTCGAAGTGCTCAGGATGTACTATGACGGCTCCAGCGCTGTGAACATCAGCCGCAATAGAGTCAGCCAGGACACCTCGCCGGACTGGGAGCCGGTGAGAGACGCAAAGAGTTGCGGAGAATAGATGTCGCAAGCGCCGGCGTATGCGTTTATAGTTTCAGGGGATGCACGATAGAATGAGAGTAAAGGCGACGCGCGTATGGCTGTTGTTCACAGGATTCAGGCTGGCGAATCGACTATCGAGTACACCGTCCGGCGCAGCAGTCGCCGCAAGAAAACGGTCGAAATCAGCATTTCCGGGGGCGCTGTCGTCGTCGCTTCGCCCATGCGCACTCCCAATGCGGAAATTCAGGCTATCGTCCGCAAGCGGAGCGGCTGGATTCTGACCAGGCTGGAGGCCCTTCCGGAAGGATATAATCCCCCGCAGTTCGTTTCAGGGGAGATGCTGCCGTATCTGGGCAGAGAACTGGAACTGGCGGTCGAGGAAACGCCTGCCCGGCGCGCCTCAGTGCAGATGGACGGGCAGAGTCTCCGGATAAAAGCGCCGGAATGCCTGACCGAGGACGAGAGACGGGAGCGAGTGTATGCGGCTCTGGTCGCGTGGTATAAGGAGCGAGCGGCCGAATTCCTCGAAAACAGCGTGTCTCGCTGGCTTCCAGTTATGGGCAGGAGCGAGAAGCCTCCGATCCTGGTTCGCGGGCAGCGCGCCCGGTGGGGGAGCTGCAGCGCGGATGGCACCCTTCGTTTCAGTTGGCGGCTGGCAATGGTCGCCCCGGAACTGATCGATTCAGTGGTGGTCCACGAACTGGCTCACCTGGATGTAATGAACCACTCCCGGGCGTTCTGGGAGGTTGTGCTGCGGGCGCTGCCCGACGCGCGGGAAAAGAGGAAACGTCTGAACGAGACAGGACGCCGCTTGCCGCTTTAGATGCGCCGTCCCTCCTCTCGACAGCGCCAGCCGATGCCTCCGCACGCACTGCAAATTACTGTGTTTGCGTGTTACCATTGGAGCGTATGAACCCGTCGCGAATAAGAAATTTCTGCATCATTGCCCACATCGACCACGGCAAGTCGACGCTGGCCGACCGGTTCCTGGAGATCACCGGCACCGTGCGGCCCCAGGAGATGAAGGCGCAGTTCCTGGACCAGATGGACCTGGAACGCGAGCGCGGCATCACCATCAAGGGCAAAGCAGTGACCATGTATCACAAGGGCGTCGATGGCGAGACTTACCAGTTGAACCTGATCGACACGCCCGGCCACGTCGATTTCAGCTACGAGGTTTCCCGGGCGCTGGCCGCCTGTGAGGGCGCTCTGCTGGTAGTGGACGCCAGTCAGGGCATCGAGGCCCAGACCATAGCCAACACGCTGCTGGCTATGGAATACGACCTGGATCTCATCCCTGTGCTCAATAAGGTGGATTTGCCCCAGGCGGAACCGGACCGGGTGGCGAGCGAAATCGAGCAGGTCTTCGGCTTCCGGCGCGATGAGGTGCTGTTCGTATCCGCCAAAGAGGGAACAGGCGCCAAGGAGATCCTGGATGCGGTAGTGGGCCGCATCCCGCCGCCGGGGGGCCGTCCCCAGGAATCCCCCCGGGCGCTGGTCTTCGATTCGGTTTATAACCAGTATAAGGGAATTATTGCCCATATCCGGGTGGAAGACGGCGCAATATCGCGCCAGGACCGGATCCATGTCATGTCATCGGGAAGATCGGCGGAGATTGTCGATGTAGGGGTATTCTCTCCAGCTCCCACCCCTACCGACTGCCTGGAAACGGGGCAGGTGGGCTATGTCGCCACGGGTTTCAAGGACGTCCGCGAGTGCACCGTCGGTGACACTCTGACCATCGACCGCGCTCCGGCCACCGAGCCGCTGCCCGGTTACGTGCCGCTGAAATCCATGGTTTTTGCCGGTCTGTATCCCTCCGACGGCGAGCAGTACGGAAACCTCCGCACAGCCCTCGAGAAGCTGCAGCTCAACGATGCGTCGCTGACCATCGAACCGGAGAACAGCGCGGCCCTGGGTTTTGGCTTCCGCTGCGGTTTCCTGGGCCTGATGCACCTGGAGATCGTGCAGGAACGGCTGGAGCGGGAATATGACCTCGACCTGATAGTGACGGCGCCCAGCGTGGCCTACCAGGTTACGCTTAACAGCGGCGAGGTCATCAAGGTAGACAGCCCGGCCAAGCTGCCCTCACCCAATGAGTACACTGATATTGAAGAGCCCGTGCTCGACCTGACCGTTGTAGCCCCCAGCCGCTACGTGGGCGCGATCATGGAGTTGATGCACTCGCGGCGCTCCGATTTCAAGAGGATGGAATACATCCAGAGCGAAGGAGTGGCATCGCCCGACAATGCGCGAGTGGTGATGGAATACGCCATGCCTTTGGTGGAGATGCTGGCCGATTTCTACAACCAGTTGAAATCGCGCACCCAGGGATACGCTTCGCTGGACTACGCCTTTGTCGGCTACCGCAAGGCCCCGCTGGTCAAGGTGGATGTGCTGGTCAACCACATGCCAGTGGAGGCGCTTTCCATGATACTGCACCGCGACCAGGCAATGGGTCAGGGCCGCAGGGTGGTGGAGAGGCTGCGCACTACCATTCCACGGCAACTGTTCGAAGTTCCCATCCAGGCGGCTATCGGCAGCCGGATCATCGCCCGGGAGACAGTGCGCGCCATGCGTAAGGACGTGCTCGCCAAGTGCTACGGAGGCGACATTACCCGTAAGCGCAAGCTCCTGGAACGGCAGAAGGAAGGCAAAAGGCGCCTCAAGATGGTGGGCCAGGTGGAGATTCCCCAAGAGGCGTTCCTGAGTCTGCTGGAAGTAGGCGGGGAGGGCTGACCAGCCCCTTGCGGGTTTGGGGAAACGGGACACGCAAACCTGGCCTATGCAAACCCGGGACATGCAAACCCGGCCCGTTAGAACCCCAGCGCCTCCCGGAGGCTTCCCAGTTGCTCCAGATGCGCCCTCCAATGGCGCTCGAACCCGGCCAATGCCGCCTCCAGAGTCCTCTCCACGTCTTCGCCTAGCGTTCGCTGGCGCATCAGCGCCCTGCGTCCCTGTAGATCGTCGTCCGTCGCCGTTGCAAGGGCATTGGCGAATGTGTCGAAGAACGAGGCGATATCGGACTCGACCTCCTCCATATCCAGCGTAGCCCGCGTGTCTGTAACGTTGGTGCGGTCGGACCAGATTTCGTATTCGGTTATCCCGCCGGAGGCTATGCCGCCGATCACCCTGGCCATGCCGCCGGGAGGCGTGTCGATGATATGATACACGATTTCCCGGGCAGACCAGGACGTTTCATCGGGCTTCCAGTCCAGGCAGTAGTTCATTCCGCCCAGCAGTTCCAGCAGGGCGAAGCGAAGGGAATCCAGGTTTTCTCGCTGGCCTTGTATGGATGTCACTGTTTTGTTTCCTCGCCGGCAATCAGCCGGGGTCCATGCTTCGCAGCAGATCTATGGCGGCCGCTTGCGTATCGTCGCGGCGCAGAGCGTAATCCAGGGAGGCGCGCAGCAGCCCCATCGGCGTTCCGCCGTCGTGACGGACGCCCAGGAACTCGTAGGCGTAGAGCTCGGCTCTCTCGAGCAATAGCAGCATCCCGTCGGTAAGCTGGATTTCACCCTTTGCGCCTGGGGGAGTACGCTCGAGACAGTCGAATATTTCGGGCGGAAGGATGTAGCGTCCCACGATAGACAGGTTCGAAGGTGCTTCTTCCCTGGGGGGCTTTTCCACCATTCCCCGCACACGGTGCAGCCTTTCGCCTACAGGGGCTGCATCCACCACTCCGTAGTTGTGGATGGATTCCCAGGGCGTTGAAGCAACTGCCACCACGCCCGCCTGTGTCTGGTCGAAGATGCCGGTCATCTGCGCCACGACGCCCGGCGTGTGACGCACAATATCGTCGGGCAGGATCACCACGAAAGGCTCGTCGCCAACCTCATCGCGGGCAGTCATCACGGCGTGGCCCAGCCCCAGCGCCTCTTCCTGTATGACGAAGGACACTTTCGCCAGACGGGATGCGCTCATCACCTTATCGAGCAGGCTGTGGTCGCCGTTCTCGGCGAGGCGGCGCTCCAGCGCCGGAGAGGTCTGAAAGTAGGATGCAATACCCTCTTTTCCAGGAGCGGTAACGATTATTACTTCTTCAATGCCGCCCTCTGCGGCCTCTTCGACCACGTATTGCAACATAGGCCGGTCGAGAATGGGGAGCAGCTCCTTGGGCACCGACTTGGTAACAGGCAGGAATCTCGTGCCCAAACCTGCTGCGGGAATTACGGCTTTCTTGACGGGCATCTTCAACCACCGGACAGTATCAGCTTTCCCAGTCTAGCATCACGGCGCCCTTCCAACAACGAACCGGCAGTTTCGATACCTTTCGTTGGAGGCTACTGTCGTTGGGGGCTGATTGACACAGTGGACGGGGGAACCTACTATAAAAGTGAGGCCGCACTAGATGGGGAGCTAGCGGTGCCCTGCACCCGCAATCCGCTACAGCGGGGTTGAATTCCTCCCAGAGGCCTGCCCGGTGGGCCTATATCGCTGTCGGAGGTCGTTGAGGGCTGGGTCCCGCGCGACGCAGACCTGTGAACCCCGCCAGGTCCGAAAGGAAGCAACGGTAAGCAGGCCCCTGTGTGCGCCGTGGGAGCGCCTGGCCTGAGTCGTCCGTCGCGACATGCTCATTTGTCAGAGTCGACCGGAGGTGCGCGGTCTCTATTCGCATATGCCCGCTCCGATTTCAACCCTACTTGTTTCAACCCGGCCTGCGGCCTGTCTGCCTTGAGAAGCCGTTCTCGCGAGCCGCGGCTTCGCAAATCGCTGGGACAGCACTTCCTTGCCGATTCCCGGGTGGTCAGCCGCATAATTGATGCGGCAGGTTTGTCTGCGAGCGACTCTGTGGTCGAGATTGGCCCAGGGCGCGGGGCGCTCACTCGCCGCTTGGTGCGGGAAGCAGGCCACGTGACGGCATTGGAGCTGGACGCCCGGCTGTGCGACCAACTGCCGGAGCGCCTGGGATTCCCCCTCAATTTTCGCTGCATTCAGGCCGACGCCCGGGAAGCCGATTTCCCGGCTGTCGCTTTTCCGACTGTCGGAGCAGTTACAAGTCAATACAAGGTGATTGGAAACCTGCCCTACTACGCTGCGAATCCTATCATTCGGCGCGTACTGGAATCGACGCCTCCGCCTTCAATGGCGATGGTGATGGTGCAGAGGGAGGTGGCCGACGGCATGACGGCGTCTCCGGGGGATATGAGCCTGCTCTCTGTTGCTGTCCAGTGCTATGCGCGCGCTCGGCTTGTTTGCTCCGTGCCGCCGTCGGCATTCCGTCCACATCCCAAAGTGCGCTCCGCCGTAGTGCGTCTGGACGTTCGCGAAGAGCCGGCAGTGGCCGCCGCCGAACAAGAGGAGTTCTTCAAGGTCGTCAGGGCGGGATTCTCCTCGCCGCGTAAGCAGTTGCACAATTCCCTGAGCCACGGGCTCGGACTGGATAGCAGGGACGGAGCGGCCATCCTCGAGCAGGCCGGCATCGACGGACGGCGCAGGCCGGCAACCTTGAGCATCCAGGAATGGGCCGCGGTGGCCGCAGCCTGGCGGGGAAGCGCACTGGGGGTGGGTGGCCGTGCAGGTTGATGCTTATGCAAAGCTGAACCTGACTTTCGAGGTGCTGGGCAGGAGAAACGACGGCTACCACGAGGTCAAGACGGTGATGCAGACCGTCAATCTCGCCGATAGGCTGTTTATTGAGCATTGCCCATCCCTCCAGGTGGAATGCGACAGCCCGGAACTGTCGGGAGAGGTCAACCTTGTCTGGAAAGCGGCTGCCGGATTGGCCCGGCGAAGGGGAATACAGCCCCGGGCCCGCATCCGCTTGCAGAAGCGAATTCCCGTTGCGATGGGGTTGGGCGGGGGCAGCAGCGACGCCGCATCCGCCCTGCGCGCTCTGAATGGCCTGTGGGGGCTTTCGGCCTCCACGCAGGAGCTGGCGGAGGTCGCTGCCGAGGTCGGCTCGGACGCGCCGTTTTTTCTATGGGGAGGAACGGCCCTGGCGGAAGGACGGGGTGAGATAGTATCGCCGCTTCCTCCTCTGCCCCCTTTTCATCTCACGCTGGTGTTCCCCGACTTGGCCTTAACAGACAAAACGCGGCGAATGTATTCGCGCATAACACCGGCCAACTACAGCGACGGGGGAGTATCGCGGCTGCTGGTCCAACTTCTGGTGGGCGGGCGGTTCTTGCCGGAATCCATCCGGGGCTGTGTCTACAACGCATTTCAGGATATTGCGGAGTGGGAATTTCCAATGCTTGCCGAGATGCGTCGGCTGGCGCTTGCCGGCGGCGGCCCCGACATGCACCTCTGCGGGGCCGGCCCCGCCATGTTCGCCATCCCGTCCGGCGAAATGGACCACCGGGCGCTGGCTGAAGCCTTGCAGCCTATGGGCGCGGGGGTATACCTTGTTACTGTGGTCGGTCGCGTCGGCGACCCGCCGCGGCTATAACCCGTTCAAGGAATAACAGATGGGCGTGGACTTCCTGGCCAGCATCGGCATCGGCATAAATCCCAACTTGATCAACACCGGGGGATTTATGCTTTCGTGGCATGGGGTGTTCACCTTTATCGCCGTGTTAACGGCGGTGTTTCTGGTGGTGCGATGGGGCACGCGCGAGGGCATGGTGGCGGATGTGCTGTACTCTGCATCCATGTGGGCCATCATCGGCGGCGTAATAGGAGCGCGGCTGCTGCACGTAATAGACTTCTGGGACGAAGTGTACCGGAACGACTTTGTCAGCATTTTCCGGGTATGGGGAGGCGGCATCGCCATTTTCGGCGCTATATCCGGGGGCTTCGTTGGCGGTTCGCTTTATCTGATGATTCGCAACTCAGGCTGGTTCCTGGCTCTTTGGCGGCCTTTCTCGCTGGTCTTGGGGCAGCCCCGCAAGGCCGAGCTGCCCAGCATCGGGCATCTGGCCGACATTACTGCCCCCGCATTGCTCGTGGCGATGGCTATCGGCAGGATAGGCGACATCATCAACGGGGAGCACTTCGCCTCGGCCACCAGTCTCCCGTGGGGAGTCGTCTACACCCATCCCGACAGCCCTGCCTTTGGGCGACCTGCGACTCATCCGGCAGTGGCCTACGAGCTGCTGTTTGACCTGGTATTGCTTGCCGCTCTCTGGCCGTTCAGAAAGCGGCTCCGGCCCAACGGAATGTTCTTTGCCCTTTATGCCGCCACCTACTCCATCGGGCGGTTCTTCATCAGCTTTCTGCGAGAAGAGTACAACGTCTACTTCGGCGGACTGAACGAGGCGCAGGTAGTTGCGTTGATAGTCATCATAATCACTGTGCCGCTGCTTGTCTGGAAGGCGCAGTTGGTGCGGCCATCGGGCGGGACGCGGGCCGAGCGCCGCCGGCCCAGCGCGCGCGAATCCGCCTAATCCCCTTTACGGTTCTGCCGGGCGGAAATGCGACACCCGCAAGACCAGCGAATGCTGATCTTTCCAGGAGTCCACCACAACTGTGTAGGCCAGGTCGAGCCTGGCAGGTTCTGTTCCCTGCGTCATGGAGCGCCACCTGTCCGCCTGATTGAAAGCCAGGGCAGTTATTTCCTGCCCGTCCTGCGCTACTCGAAGGCGCAGGTGCTGTTGCAAGTTCCCCATCAGACGGGCTTCGAGAACGGCCGCGTTCATCGAAGCGAGCAGAGGGCGGCGGTTTCCCTTCCCGAAGGGTTCCAGGCTGCTGATCCAGTCGTAGGCATCCCAGGTAAGCTCGGTCAGGCTGGCCTCTGCGTCGATTTCCAGCGTCGGCGTCAAATCCAGTGAGCCCAGTCTGTCGGCGGCATAGGCATTGAGCCGGCTGGTCAATTCGCCTATACGGTCCGCCGACACCGTGAATCCCGCCGCCTGAGCATGTCCGCCGTATTGGATCAGCAGCGCGGATGAATCGGCAATAGCCTCGACCAGATTGAACTCAGGAATGCTGCGGGCCGATGCTACGGCCTGACCGCCATTGACGGAAAGCACCGCCGCAGGGCGGCGATAGCGCTCGGCCAGCCTGGATGCCGCCAGCCCGGCCACGCCCTGGGGGATGGATTCGTCGGCCACCACCAGCATCGAGGGAAGAGGAGCCATGTCCTCCACCTTCTCGACGACCAGGTCGGTTGCTGCGTCTGTGGCCTGGCGCCGCTGCCGGTTCATCTCCTCCAGCTTTTCCGCCAGCTCTGCGGCCTCGTCATACGACCGGGTTGTCAGCAGCCGATAGCTATCGGCCGCGTCCCCCATCCTGCCTGCCGCGTTCAGGCGCGGCGTGATCTGGAAAGCAATCCTCTCGGAGTCCACATCCATGGGCGATAGGCGGGCCGTTTCGTAAAGCGCCAGCAGTCCCGGGCGCTGAGTGTGTTTCAGGCGTTCCAGGCCCTGCTTTACAAGATAGCGGTTCTCGTCTATCAAAGGCACCAGGTCCGCCACGCTGCCAAGAGCCGCCAGCTCCAGCAAGGCCGGGTCAAAAGGCACTCCCCAAGCCTGGTGCAGGCCGTGAATCACCTTGAAAGCCAGACCGGCGCCGCACAGCTCATCGAAGGGATATTGGCTGCCGGGGAGCCTGGCGTTGACGCAGGATACCGCTTCAGGCAGAGAATCCGGCGGAACGTGATGGTCGGTGATGATGACTTCAGCGCCCCGACTGGCGGCGTAGGACACTTCAGCCGCGTTGGTAATCCCGCAGTCGACGGTTACGATGAGGCTGGCCCCGGAGTTGACCAGGAAGTCAACAGCAGTTCTGGACAAGCCGTGTCCCTCTCCAACGCGCTGCGGCAGGTAGGGAATCGGGAAGGCGCCGAGGGATTCCAACCCTTCGGCCATAATCGCTGTTCCGGTGATGCCGTCCACGTCGAAGTCGCCGAACACCCCCACCCTCTCTCCGGAATTGACGGCTCTTACCAGGCGAGGGATAGCCGAGTCCATGCCGGGCAACCGTCGAGGGTCATAGGGCAGGTGGTCTGAATTCAGGAACCTGGACAGCCCTTCCGCCGTATCGACGCCTCGAGAGGCCAGAATACGCGCTGCCAGAGGAGGGACGCTGTGCGGCAGCGCGGATACCTGCGCCGCCGGAAGGTTCCAGCGAGGCTCGGCTGTGGACGCTTTCACGCCTGCTGCAGCGAACGCGGCCTGGCGAAGACCAGCACCGAGTTGTGCCCGCCAAAGCCGAAGGAGTTGCTCATTGAGATGTTGATGTCCGCGCGGCGCGCCTTGTTGGGGGTGTAGTCAAGATCGCATTCCGGGTCCGGTTCGTCCAGGTTTATAGTGGGCGGCACCACGCCGTCCCTCATCGCCATAACGCAGATGGCTGCCTCCAGCGCGCCCCCGGCCCCCAGCAGATGCCCGGTCATCGACTTGCTGGAGCTGATTGGAGCCCGATATGCGTCTTCCCCCAGGGCAATCTTGATCGCTTTAGTCTCGTGCTTGTCGTTCAGAGGGGTGGAAGTGCCGTGGGCGTTGATGTAACCGACCTCCGACGGGTCCACCCTCGCTGCCTTGAGCGCGTTCAGCATGGCATTGGCAGCGCTTTCGCCGGTAATCGACGGCTCGGTCAGGTGATGCGCGTCGGAGGTCGCCGCATATCCGCGAAGTTCGGCCAGCGGCTCCGCATTGCGCCGGGCGGCGCTCTCTTCGCTCTCCATTACGAACACCGCCGCTCCCTCGCCCATCACGAAGCCGTCGCGGGAGGTGTCGAAAGGCCGGCTTGCCTGGGCCGGGCTGTCGTTGCGGCGGGATAAAGCCCGCAGGGCATTGAATCCGGCCACCGACACTGGTACCAGGGGAGCCTCTGCGCCGCCGGCCAGCACTATGTCCTCCCTTCCCGTGCGCACCATCTCCCAGGCCTGGCCCATAGCATCTGCGCCGCTGGAGCAGGACGACACCAGGCAGTAGTTTGCCCCCATGGAGCCGGTGATCATGGAAACCTGAGCGGACGCCATGTCGCCCAGCATCATGGGAATGAGGAAGGGGCTGACGCGTCTGGGGCCGCGTTCGCTTAAGACGCCGAACTGCTGGGAAAGGGTGGAAATGCCGCCGATG
Source organism: Dehalococcoidia bacterium (assembly GCA_965115955.1). Classification (GTDB taxonomy): domain Bacteria; phylum Chloroflexota; class Dehalococcoidia; order Lucifugimonadales; family UBA3495; genus VXOI01. Next base: position 2,082,887 of record OZ220473.1, read on the forward strand.
CCGCTTCCGATGATCACCGCCACGCGATAAGGGTCTTCCTGGTCGGGAGCCAGGCTGGCCTGTCCGCAGGCCTGCTGCGCAGCCACGGCTGCGAACTGGGCGAAGCGGTCCATGCGCCGGGCATCCTTCCGGTCCAGGTAGTTTTCGGGGTCAAAACCTTTCACCTCGGCTCCGAACCGGGTATCGAAGCCCTCGGTGTCAAAAGACGTCAGGAAGTCGACGCCGGAGCGTCCCTGGACGATTCCTTCCCATGTCGTTGTCAGGTCCAACCCCAGGGGGCTGACTACGCCGATGCCGGTGATGTAGACGCGGTGGTATTCTGTCATCCCATCCCTATTTCCCTATTCCCTGCTGTCCGGCCCGTATGCTGACCCGGATGGTTGAACCCGGATGGTTGAAGTCTGCCGATACCGTCAACCCGGGCTGGGCCGGCATTCGCTGCAAATGCCGTCGGGCCTGGGCCTGGCCGGCGAGATCACCTTTGCCCGGCTGCCTTCTTTCCGATATCGCGCTGGTCGGACAAGGCGACGTCGATGGAATTCTTGATCTCGGTGATGTGCCGGGAGACGCTGGACGCCATTTCCTTGCCGCTGTTTACGCTGGGGTCGGCGAGCGTCTTCAGCGATTCGCTCAGTTCGTTGAGCTTGGAGCCTATGCCTTCTGCCACATCCCTCCGGACGTTGGAGAGAGGCTGCGAGACGGCGCGAAGGGTTTCCACCAACTCCCCCACCTTGCCGGAGATGTTTTCACCGAACTCCCGTCCTGAAAGGGACGTCGGGTCCGACAGGTCCTGGAGGTTGTCGGTTGCCTCGCCGATGCGGGAGGTTATGGTATCGCTCAGGTCGCGGCTGGTGGCAGCCAGCCGCAGCTTGTAGGTGCGCAGGATTCGGAACACCCGACGGTAGACGTCGTCCACCTCTTGCAGCTTGGACGTGTACTTGTCGAACACCTCCCGGCTTTCCTGCATGGACCAGCGTTCGTCGTAGTGGACAAACTGGCGTCCGGTGTAGAGCTGGTATGGACGCATCTCGCCTTCCTGCAGCAGTTCGCCGCGCTCGTTCAGGGGCTTGAGGTCGGTCCAGTTGGACGTGGCCGGCAGCGGAGTGAGGAAATTGGCAGTCTGGTAGCGGCTGACGGTCGTTACCCAGTCGGCCAGCGACATGATGCTTTCCTCGGTGTCGTAGGGCAGCCCGATGATGGTCATGGCCACGACGGTGAAGCCCAGCTCGTTGATGTAGCTCAGGTCGCGGTGCATCTGCCCCGGTTCCTGTCGCTTGTTGACTGCCTTGAGGTTTTCGGCGTTGTCCGACTCTACGCCCAGGTAGAGCATCTTGACGTTGGCTTCCAGCAGGGCGCGGGCCAGCTCAGGGTCCTGGCCGATTTCAGCCCGGGCCTGGATAATGAGGTTCATGCTGTCGGTGTGGCCCTTCCAGCCCTTCAGCCGTTCAAGCCGCTCGTTCCGGAACTTGACCGCCCGCAGAGGCGGGGTGTGCAGGTCGTCGGAAACGAATACCTGGAAAGAGCCGTTGCGCGAGGTATGGATCAGTCCGTCGGCGGCCAGCCGGTGCAGCTGCTCCAGGCGCTTGAATTCAACTTCCCGGGAAACCAGCCGGTAGCCCAGGAACTGCTGTATAACCTGGCAGTAGGTGCAGCTCTCGGTGCAGCCGCGAATGGTCTCTATAACTGCCCCCGCCATGGGGTTGGCAGGCGTCAGGTCGCGGATGGAGCGGAAGTCGGGCAGTTCCACGAAGTCGGGCTTCACCAACCCGACCCGCTTGGTGTACGTCACCCGGCCGTCTTCCAGGTAGCTGATGCCGGGAACGTTAGCCAGGTACCGGTTGCGCTCCGGCCCCCGGCGCTCCAGCAGAATGTCGCAGAGCTGCCCGATGATGTCCTCGCCTTCCCTCTGCACTATCACGTCGAAATGGCCGTACTCGAAGGCTTCTTCGGGCAGCGGGCTCATCTGGGGGCCGCCGCCGATGGTGATGATGTCGGGGTGGAATTCTTTGGCCGTCCTCGCTACCTGATAGGCCCGCGGGGCTTCGTTGATCAAAGCGGTCAGCATCAGGATGTCGACGCCTTCGAGATCCTTCTCCGGATCCATCAGACCGGATCGGTCTTCGAACCATATCTCCCGCTCGTATACGAAGGGGCCCTCCCACTGCTCCAACGCTGCGGAGAGGTAGAGCATTCCCTGCCGGGGAATCGCCACATATTCGAAGTTGCCGCCGGCGGAAGCCGGCTGAAGCAGCATCACCCGTTTGATTCGAGACATTTCGCCCCCTATTCCATATCGGGACCCGCTTGGCCGGGAGATGCCGAGCGCAATGCGTTCGGCCTGTCGGATTCTCAATGCTTGACGGCGCGCGCTGGTTTCAGCGCGCCGTAAACCCGCCATAAACCCATTGTGAGTGTTGAACCATTATACAGGATGTCATAAACAGTGTCTGGAATTTCAGCGGAATAATGGAATAATCTTTTCAGCGATTTCAGACAGATGCCGCTCCCGATCCTCCGGGGGGCACGCGATGCTGAACACGATGTGGCGGGCGCCGGCTTCCAGATACTCGGAAAGCCGCTCTGCGCACTGTTCGGGCGTTCCCAGCAGGCAGTACCGGCGGACGATGTTGATGAACTCGCCGCCGTATAGATACTGGCTTCCAAGCTGGCGCGCCGCTACTTCCGCAGCTTCTCGCTCCGTGGGGTAAATGGAGATATACGGGAAGAACCCCCACTGGAAGGCTTCCATGCTCCGTCCTTCCTCCAGGGCGAAGCTATGGATTTTCTCCACGCTGTCTCGGTATCTGGGAGGGTCGAAGAAATAAGGAACCCATCCTTCGCCGAAGCGCGCTGCCCTGCGCATGGCGGCGTCTCGCCTGCCCGAGACCCATACCGGCGGATGGGGGCGCTGAACCGGGCCCGGGTTGAGCATGGCTTCGTTCAGTTGGAAATGCCGCCCGGAGAACGTTACGCGCTCGCCGTTCCACAGCCGTCGCAATGCCTCCAGGCATTCGTTGGTGCGGCGGCCCCTTTGATCCACTCGCAGGCCGGAATTCTCGAACTCCACCGGGTATTCGCCTCCAATCCCCACTCCCAGGGTTAGGCGGCCATTGGATGCGGCGTCCAGGGTCGCCGTCATTCGGGCCAGCAACAGAGGATGATAGAAGGGCGTCAAGACGATAGAAGACAGCAGGCGTATCTTCTGCGTGGCCCCGGCGGCAACGGCGAGCACAGGAAGCGAGGCGTGAGATGGGCCGGGCGGGTCGCCGCGCATGAAATGCTCCCCTGCCGAGAAGTAGTCATAGCCCAGCCTTTCCATCCTTTGAGCCTGCTTCGCAGTCTCTCCGACTTCCGCTGTCAGGTTGGCCCCGAAGAGAAGACCGTCAACCGCCATCTCGTCAATCCTGAATTCCTTTGAGTTTCCCGGAATCCGCCTGTTTTTCGGCCACCGTAATTTACGGTGTCATGTTAACGCACATTCTGCGGCGTTCCAATGCCAAAAGACGCTCCTGTCTGGCTCGCCTTGACAATCCCTATTTCATGCCCGAATCTGGGATAATGGGCAGGCGAAATTTCTGAACAGTTGCCTCCCCGTTTCCACGGGGGAGGCCGGATTCTCAGGGAGATACGGGCTGTTGCTGGCGTTGGTTACCGGGGCTACGGGATTTCTGGGGCGGCGCGTCGTTCCCGATCTGCTGGCGCGACGCCACGACGTGCGCTGCCTCGTGCGCTCTCCTGGAAAGGAACGGCTTTTCGACCATCGTCAGGTGGAGGTTCACTACGGCGACGTTCTGAATCCGGAATCCCTTGCCCAGGCGATGTGCGGCGTTCACTCTGTGGTGCATCTCGTCGGCATAATTCGAGCCCAGCGCGGATTGTCCTTCGACCTGGCGCATCGCCAGGGGACGGTAAACGTGGTCGAGGCGGCGAGGGAAGCAGGCGTCCGGGAGATAGTCTATGTGAGCGCCATGGGCGCCTCTGCCGATCCCAGGTATCCCTACCTGCACTCGAAGAGGCTGGCGGAATTGGGGGTGATCGAGTCGGGGCTGGATTACACCATCCTGCGTCCCTCGGTCATCTTCGGAAAGGGCGACGAGTTTCTTACCGCCCTGGCGGGTCTGGTGCGCTTCGGGCCGGTGACCCCCGTCATCGGCAGCGGCAGGAACCGGATGCAGCCTGTGGCAGTGGAAGACGTAGCCGGATGCATCGCCGCCTCAGTGGGCAACCGCCAGGTCAAAGGCAGGATTCTCAACCTGGGAGGCCCCCGCCGGCTGAGCTACAACGATCTGCTGGAGGAAGTTGCCCTGGCGATGGGCCGGCGGCTCCGCCGGATTCACATTCCCCTGCCGCTGGCGTGGCCTGCGGTGGCCGTGATGCAGAGCATACTGCCAAGGCCCCCCGTCACCACTGGGCAACTGCGAATGCTGGGCATCCGGAGCGTGGCGGAAGGCCGCGATATGGAGCGGGCTTTCGGGTTTACCCCCAGGCCGTTGCGGGGTAACATTGACTATGTCAATTCCGTAACTTTCGGTGACGCATCTCGAATGACTCTGGGGTTGTCCATGCCCCGGCGGGATTGATCGGCTGTCCGGTTGAATAAAACCTCAATCCGGTCATCATGCTCTACGGCGAGGCGCGTGTTGCAGTACGATGAAGCGGTCGCAAACTTGCTTTCCCTGTTCGATACAGAGCGAGCCAGGGTCGATGGACCGCGCCAGAAAGCCATATATGACCTTCGCCGGATGGAGGCCTTTCTTCGGCAGATCGGCAGCCCTCAATGCTGCGTTCCTACAGTGCACATTGCGGGCACCAAAGGTAAGGGTAGCACTGCCGCCCTCTGCGACGCTGCCTTCCATGAGGCAGGAATGTCTACAGGTTTCTATTCATCGCCGCACCTGCACACCTTCCGCGAACGGGTGCGCCGGAACTGCCAGCCCGTTTCGGAGGAGGAATTCGCCGCGTTGGTGGCCGGCCTGTGGCCCCTTCGGACTGTCGACGATCAGGATACTGTAACGCTGTTCGAATTTCTTACCGGGATGGCTTTTCACTGCTTCGCGGAAGCAGGCGCCGATGTCCAGACCATAGAAGTCGGTTTGGGCGGACGCCTCGACGCGACCAATACAGTGGATGCCCAGGTTTGCGTCATCACGTCTGTCAGCATGGATCACACCAAAATTCTCGGCGACACCATTGGCGAGATCGCGGCAGACAAGGCAGGCATCATAAAGCCGGGGTCCACCCCGGTAATCGCGCCGCAGCGGTCTGAGGCCCTTGCCGCAATACTCGATGCGTGCAGTCATGCGGAAGCGGACCCGGTTTTGATCGGACGCGATGTAACCTGGGAACCAAAGGGATCGCATCTGGCGGGCCAGCAGTTCACGGTGCATGGGCTTCTGGACTCCTATGACCTGGACATCCCTTTGCTTGGCGACTACCAGATGGAAAACGCCGCTGCCGCTGTGGCCGCTGTCGAGTGTATGAGCAAAGCGCAGGGATGGCGGGTCTCCCCGGAAGCGATTGCCCGGGGATTCCGCAATGTTTCGTGGCCCTGCCGCATGGAGCTGGTGGGAAAGGACCCCCTGGTCATTGCCGACGGGGCGCACAACGATTACTCGATCGATAAGCTGCTGGAGTCTCTTCCCCGATATTTCCAGTACGACCGGCTTCTGGTGATAGCCGGATTCTCGAAAGACAAGAATATCGGCGCAATGGCGGGATCGCTGGCTATGGCCGCCGATCTGGCAATCGCCGTCCGCTCTCGCCACCCCCGCGCCCTGGACGCCGGCGAACTATGCGCCATGCTGCGAGACCGGGGAGCCTCAGCCGAGGCTGCTCCAACGCCCCGGGATGCGCTGGAACATGCCCGCTCTGTCGCCACCCCGCGCGATCTGGTTCTGGCGACGGGTTCGCTGTTCCTGGCTGCGGAAGTGAGAGAGGCGGCATTGGGTATAGAGCCGGAAATCTATCCGGCCCTGGAAAAGAAGAAAGCCGACCGAGGCCGGTGATGCCCGTAAAGACAGCGTGCGAAAGGGGTGGTCGATGAGCAGCGCCCGGACCAGGGTTGTCGTAACCGGCATGGGGGCCATGACTCCGCTGGGGGACTCGCCCGGCGAGTTCTGGCGGAATCTTGTTGCAGGAAAATCAGGTGTAGGCCCCATGACCCTGTGCGACCCTGATGGCTACCCCTGCCGCATATCGGGCGAGGTTACGGGCTTCGACCCGGGCCAGTACATCCCCGGCAGGGAAGCAAGGAGAATGGCCCGCTTCTCGCAACTGGCGGTGGCGGCCGGGCTGCAAGCCGCTGAAGCCGCGTCCATCGACGTTTCCCGCGAAGACCCGTACCGGGTTGGCGTCATTCTCGGAAACGGCAACGGCGGCTTTCCAACCCTCGAAGAGAACTGCCGGATTCTGGCCGAGAGGGGGGGGATGCGCATGTCTCCCTTCTTCTTCCCCATGATCCTTCCCAATATGGCCGCCGCCGCAGTCGGCCGCTACCTGGGAGCGCAGGGCTACAACTCCACGGCCACCACCGCCTGCGCGGCTTCCAACCAGGCTATCGGCGAGGCAATGGACGTCATTCGCCGGGGAACCGCAGACGTAGTGTTCGCCGGCGGAGCAGAGGCGGGCATCAGCCTGCTCGGGCTGTCGGGTTTCGCCGTAATGCGCGCTCTAAGCACCCGCAACGACGCGCCCGGGGAGGCCAGCCGCCCCTTCGATGCTCACCGCGACGGATTCGTGCCGTCGGAAGGCGCGGCGGTGCTGGTAATGGAGAGCCTGGATCACGCCCTGGGCCGGGGCGCCGATATCCTGGCCGAAGTCTGCGGCTTCGGCTGCACCAGCGACGCCGGCCATCCGGTGCAGCCTGAAGAATCGGGCGCCAGCGCCGCCCAGGCCATGAGTATTGCCCTGTCCGACGCGGGAGCGGCGACTACAGACGTGGACTATATAAATGCGCACGGCACATCAACCCCGCTGAACGACACCCTCGAGACCGTCGCCATAAAGCGGCTTTTCGGGGAACACGCCTATCGGATACCGATCAGCTCCACCAAATCCATGATCGGCCATTCGCTGGGCGCGGCAGGAGCCCTGGAAGCTGCGGCCTGCATCAAGACCATAACCGAGGCTACCGTGCATCCCACCATCAACTACAACTCCCCCGACCCGAGTTGCGACCTGGATTATGTGCCGAACCATGCGCGTGAGCTGGATGCACGGGTGGTTCTGTCCAACGCCTTTGGCTTCGGCGGTCAGAACGCCTGCCTGGTCTTCCGGAAATTCGAGGAGTAGCTGAAAGCGGGAGCGCACGAGACGTTGACTGCTGACACTAACCCGGAGCGGCTTATCAGCGGCGCCGCGCTGCAGGAAGACGCCGACAGTTCACTGCGCCCCCGGAGAATCGACGAATTCGTCGGCCAGCCGCATACAAAGCAGACCCTCCAGATAGCCATCGAGGCCGCCAGGATTCGCCAGGAACCTTTGGACCATGCCATCATCTACGGCCCGCCAGGCTTGGGGAAAACAACCCTGTCCCACATTATAGCGGCCGAGATGGATGCGCCCATTCGCGTAACCTCCGGCCCGGCCATTGAGCGCGCCGGAGACATGGCCGCGATTCTCACCAGCCTCCAGCCCAGCGAAGTCCTCTTCATCGACGAGGTCCACCGGCTCAACAGGGTGGTGGAGGAAGTGCTTTACTCGGCGATGGAGGACTTCTTTCTCTCCTGGATGGTTGGCAAGGGGCTGGCGGCCCGGAGCGTCAATCTCCGTATCAACCCATTCACCCTGGTGGGGGCCACCACCCGGTATTCCATGGTCAGCGCCCCCCTGCGCGACAGGTTCGGGTCGGTGTGGCGACTGGAATATTACGACGTTGAAGAAATGAACATAATCGTTGAACGATCAGCGCGGATCCTGGAGGCCGAGTGCGATGCGGAAGGAGTGGCAGAGATGGCCCGACGCTCCAGAGGCACCCCCCGCGTCGCCAACCGGCTGCTTAAGCGGACTCGCGATTACGCCCTGGTGAGGGCCGATAACCGCATCACCGGCCCCGTGGCCCGCGCCGCTCTCGAGCAGTTGAACGTTGATCCGCTGGGCCTGGACCAGTCTGACCACCGGCTGCTCAGCGCCATAATAGACAAGTTCGACGGCGGTCCTGTAGGCTTGGAGACCCTCGCAGCCGCGCTTAACGAGGATTCCGACACCATCATGGACGTTTGGGAGCCATATCTGCTGCAACTCGGATTCCTGGACAGGACACCGCGAGGCAGAGTGGCAACCCGCCTGGCCCATGAGCATCTGGGCCGCCCGTATTGCTCATTTTCCCCCGCAGACCAACCCAAGCTGGACGGATTCTAGCCCTTGCTGAACCGCCGGGCGCCAGTATGCCCTTGTTGATTACCCGGGTGCGAGAGTCTACAATGGCGGCAAGGCCAAGGCATGGCGGGCCGTTTCAACCGGAGTTGAGTTGACTTCTTCCACCGCAGAATCGCTCCTGGCTACGGCGTTGTCCAATGCCGCTTTGGGTCGGGCCATTGAGGACGAAGAAGCGCGGTCGCTGGCCGGAGCCGGAGACGACGGTCTTTCGGCCATGTGCGAGGCCGCCGGCCTGATGCGCGACCTGGGCAAGGGCCGCACGGTTTCATTTTCCCCCAAGGTGTTTATTCCGCTGACCCACATGTGCCGGGATTTCTGCGGCTACTGCATCTTCCGCAAGGCGCCGGAGCAGGCCGGCGACACTCTCTACATGACTCCTGATCAGGTGCTGGGCGTGGCCGCGGCAGGTCAGCGACTGGGCTGCACCGAGGCGCTGTTCACCCTCGGAGAACGCCCCGAACAGCGCTACCCGGAGGCAAGAGAATGGCTGGAGCAGCGCGGATTCAGGACGACCCTGGAATATCTTGCTTACGTCAGCCGCCTGGTGCTTGAGGAAACAACGCTTCTGCCTCACGCCAACCCCGGCACCATGAGCCGACGAGAGATAGAGGCCCTGAAACCCTGCAACCCCTCTGTCGGCGTGATGCTCGAAAGTACGGCCGCTGTTCTTTACGGCCCCGGCGGCGCCCACGAATTCGCCCCCAGCAAGCGCCCCCGGGTGCGCCTGCGGACCATCGAGCTGGCCGGCGAGTTGCGGCTGCCATTCACTACTGGTATCCTCATCGGCATAGGGGAAAACCGCGACGACCGCATCGAATCCCTGCTGGCGATCCGCAGCCTGCATCGTCGTTTCGGGCATGTTCAGGAAGTGATAGTCCAGAATTTCCGGGCAAAGCCGGGCACGGCGATGTCCGGCAGTATGGACGCCGACGCGATTGAATTCATGTGGTCAGTGGCCGCCGCCCGTCTGGTGCTGGGGCCGGACGCCAACATACAGGTGCCCCCAAACCTGAGCGCCGACAACTACAGAGTCTACCTGGATGCCGGGATCAACGATTGGGGCGGCGTGTCTCCCCTGACCATGGATTTCGTTAACCCGGAAGCCCCCTGGCCGGCCCTCAGGCAACTGAAAGAGCAGACCGAGGCCGCAGGTTTCCAATTGAAACCCAGGTTGCCGGTATATCCTGAATACTTCCTGGCAACCGGCGACTACCTTCCCGAGGACTTGCGGGCCAGAGTTCGCGGCCTCGCTGACGATGATGGATACGTACAAGGGGGAATCCAACGATATGTCGGGAATAACTGAGCGGCCGACAGCGGCCGGTTTGAACGAACTGGCCGGATCGCTGAACCCGGGGGTCTCCTCCGTCCTCGACCGCGCCCTGGGCGGCGAAGACATAACCCCGGAAGAAGCCACCCTTCTGTTCGATACTACCGGCCCAGAGTACAACGCGATGGTCCTGGTGGCCGACGAACTTCGCCGCAGGACGGTTGGCGACGTAGTTACCTACGTTGTCAACAGAAACATCAACTTCACCAACGTCTGCATCAAGCGTTGCGGCTTCTGCGCCTTCAGCCGCGATTTCCGCGAAGAGGAGGGTTACTTTCTTCCCATCGAGGAAATTGTTCGCCGCGCCCGGGAAGCCTGGGACTATGGCGCAACCGAGGTCTGCATCCAGGCCGGCCTGCCGCCCCAGATGGAGGGCGACCTGTACATCCGGCTGTGCAGCGCCATCAAGGAAGCTTTGCCCGATATGCACATCCACGGCTTTTCGCCCGAGGAAGTGCTCTATGGCTCTATTCGCTCCCGCTGTTCCATACGCGAATACCTTGAGGGCCTCAAGGCAGCCGGCGTAGGCAGCCTTCCCGGAACTTCCGCAGAGGTGCTGGACCAGGAGTTGCGCGACCGCATCTCTCCGGGCCGAATCACCGTGGATCAGTGGACAGAGGTCATTACGACAGCCCACGAGTTGGGCATCCCCACCACTTCCACCGTTATGTTCGGGCACCGCGAGACCCCTGCGCAGTTGTCCAATCACATGGCGCTGTTGCGCGGGATACAGCAGCAGACCGGGGGGATCACCGAATTCGTGCCCCTCAGCTTTGTGCATACCGAGGCTCCCATGTTCCTGAAGGGCCTGGTGCAGAACGTTCGGTCCGGGCCAACGGGCATGGATGTTGTGAAGATGCACGCTATAGCCCGTATCATGCTGAATAACTGGATACCCAACATACAGGCTTCATGGGTCAAGGAAGGCTCCCGGATGTCCCAGCTTTTGCTCACCGCCGGGGTCAACGACCTGGGCGGCACCCTGATTAACGAGAGCATTTCGACGGCGGCAGGGGCCCAGCATGGTCAGCTCATGCGCCCGTCGGAGTTCCGGGGCATGATTCGCGCCGCTGGGAGGATACCGGCCGAACGCTTTACCACCTACGGACTGCGCCGGGTGTTCGGCAATACCGACGAAGAGCATGATCCGTTGGATCTGGTTGGCGACAACGTGGAAGAGATCTTCGGTTCCTACAACCGTCTGGTAAAGCTTGAAACCTATCGCTTCGAGCATCCCAGGCACATGCAGCAGGCCGGCGTCTAATCCGGCCCCGTCTTACCAGTAGGCTAGAGCAGCAGTTGCGTCCGTTGAGCCGATCCTGTCTGCCCCCAGAGCGCCTGGGCTGCCTTGACGAGCAGTGCGGATGAGTAGCGTGCGAGTGTTGGCTCTGGCCGGCGGGGTGGGCGGCGCCAAGCTGGCGCTTGGTTTGTCTTACTGTCTGCAGCCAGGCGAACTGGTGGTGGCCGTCAACACCGGGGATGATGATGAATTCCACGGTCTGAGCGTATCGCCCGACCTCGACACCATGATGTACACTCTCTCGGGGCTGTCCAACCCCATAACCGGATGGGGCGTGGAAGGAGACACATTCGGCGCCCTGGAAATGCTTGGGCGGTACGGCGCAGACACTTGGTTCAACCTTGGGGACCGCGATTTGGCCACCCATATCCGCCGGACTCTTATGATGAATCAGGGACTCACTCTTTCGGAGGTGACCTCCCGTCTCTGTTCCGCCCTGGGTGTCGGCCATTCCATTGTTCCCATGAGCGACCAGCCTGTGCGCACAGTTCTTGAGACCGGCGAAGGCAGCATGTCCATGCAGGAATACTTCGTGAGGCGTCGCGCCCAGCCTGAAGTTACAGCCGTGAGATACCAGGGCGCAGACATCGCCGCTCCGTCTCCAGCGCTGGAGGCTGCCCTGGAGCAGGCCCGAATGCTCGTGATATGCCCATCGAACCCTGCCCTGAGCGTTCAGCCCATTGTTGCCGTTGCTGGCATGGAAGAGCGGCTGGCCGCTTTCTCCGGCCTGCGAGTCGCTGTCAGCCCCATCGTGGGAAACGACGCTGTCCGCGGGCCTGCGGGAAGGATCATGGCGAGCCTCGGGCAGGAAGTATCCGCGGTGGGCGTGGCCCGCGCCTATAGGAATTTCTGCGATGTACTGGTCATCGACCGGCAGGATGAAGCTCTGGCCCCTGCCGTTGCCGAAGCGGGCATTCGTCCGGTTGTTGTAAATACGATTATGGAGTCGTTACAGGACCGCATAGACCTGGCCCAAACGCTGCTATCTCTGGAGAGCGGATTCAGTTAGCCAGCAGCGAACGCATCCCAGTAGCGAACGCATCATGGTTGGGTTTCCATGCCAATGGTTTCCGGGATGTCCAATCTCGAATACGACATAATCGCCGTCGTGCCCATGAAGCCTCTGGCGGAGGGCAAGAGCAGGCTGGCTCGCAGCCTCACTCCGGAGGAACGCGCCAGTATCAGTATGGGTATGCTGCGCCGTGTGCTCGGCTCGCTGCGAGGCGCATCCATCGAGTTTATCTGGGTTGTGGGAGGCGATGAGCGGGTGAAGAACCTTGCCCGTAATCAGGGCGGAGTGTGGTACGAGGAGATGGGCCGGAATCTGAACGATACCCTGGAAAAGGCCATCGAGCAAGTGTTTCGACGCGGCAAGTCGGCTCTCTACATTGCCGGCGACCTGCCCTTCGTCAAACCCTCCGATATACACTCCTTCATACAGGCGTCGCGTGGTGTCGGGAACGTAACGTTAGCTCCTGCCCGCCGGGATGGAGGCACCAACGCCATGCTGATCCCCCAAGGCATCAGGTTCAGGCCGGAACTGGGCCGGATGAGCTTCAGCAAGCATTTGTCCCAGGCGGCCAAGCTGGAGACGTCAGTAGCCATTGCCTACAGCCCCGGATTGGGTCTGGACCTGGACGTGGCCGACGATCTGGAGTCTTACCAGCACATGGAGCCCGGGCTGATCGAACGGCTGATGCAGGTATCGGGTGCGCCGCTCCAGTCTGCGGAACGCAATAGTTCCGGGGCCGATGCGCCCTCCTTCTAGCTGCCCTTGCGGAATAGGGAATCTTTCTTTTTGGTGCGAAAATGAGCGACAACAAGCCTAAACTTGGGATACTGCTGCCTACCAGAGGGCTTTTGCTCCAGGGCGAGCAGCCATCCAGCGCCGACCGTGTGTTCCGGATGGCAGAGCGGGTTGAAGAGGCGGGCCTGGATTCAGTCTGGGTTGGCGACAGCCTGGTGGCCAAGCCGCGGTTGGAGCCGCTGTCCACCCTCGGAGCGTTGGCGTCGCGAACCAGCCGCGTGCGCCTGGGCACCGCTGTGCTCCTGCCCGCCCTGCGCCATCCTGTGCTGCTGGCCCAGACCATGGCCACTGTAGACCTGATTTCCGGGGGCCGCCTGGTCATCGGCGCCGGGGTAGGCGGGGCGTTCAACGACGAGCAACGGGGCGAGTGGGCTGCGGCCGGCGTCGACCCGAAACGCCGCGCTCGTCGATTCGAAGAGATTGTGGAGATTGCCAAGGGCCTCGGCTCCGGCGAGCCATATACCCACCAGGGAAGAAGTTTTCCCCTGGATTCCGTGACCATGCTGCCCAGGTCTACCCAGCCCAAAGGCATTCCCTGGCTGCTGGCGACTCACCACCGCGCACGTCAGCAGGCCCAGATCGACCGCGCCGCCCGGGCGGGCGACGGCGTTATTGCCATTTCAGACACGCCAGCCGAGTTCGCTGAAGTCATCGCTCAAGTGGATGCAAAGGCCGAGGAATACGGCCGGGACACCACCAATCGAGAGAACGTCTTTTACCTCACGGTAAACCTGAATGAAGACGGTGCGGCGGCCAATGCGGATGCCGAAGACTGGCTGACACGCTACTATGGAGCCAATATTTGGGGAACGAGTTGGGGCCCCTTCGGCGGCGTACAGAACGTGGCCGACCGGATGGCGGCCTATGCCGAGGCAGGAGCCCAGTCCCTGATAGTGCGCTTCGCCACTTTTGATCCGGAACGGCAGCTAGACGTGTTTCTTGACCGCATCGCCCCCCAGTTCGCATGACGTTCGAAACGGAAAACGGAAACCGCCGGCTGCATTGGCAGGCGGACGCGGGGGGCTTTCAGGCGGCGAGTCTCCATAATCGCAGCAAGGAAAGGCAGTGCTTCCCATAGACTTGTCCGGCAAGAATGGCCTCATTCTGGGGGTAGCCAACGAGCGCAGTATTGCCTGGGCCATCGCGCAGGCTCTGTCCGGCGCCGGGGCCCGTCTGGCGCTGACATATCAGGGCGACCGGCTGAAAGAGCGTGTCGAGCGCCTCTCCGTCTCCCTCTCTGACCCGGTGATCCTTCCCTGCGATGCCACCGACGACGCACAGATCGAACAGGTCTTCGAGGTTCTGGGGCAGGAATTTGGAGAGATTTCATTCCTGATCCACAGCATCGCTTTCGCCAGCCGGGAAGACTTGAGCGGACGGTTCGCAGACACAGGGCGCGACGGTTTCAGGATAGCCCTGGAAGTCAGCGCGTACTCCCTGTTGCCACTGGTCCGCCACGCCGCTTCCCTTATGACAGGCGGCGGCAGCGTGGTCGCCATGACCTTCGATGCCTCTCGACGGGTCTATCCCGGGTACAACGTTATGGGGTCGGCCAAGGCTGCATTGGAGCATGCAGTACGCCAACTGGCTGCGGAAATGGGCCCGGCCGGCATTCGGGTCAACGCCATCTCGGCAGGGCCTCTGGAAACCCTGGCGGCGCGGGGCATCAGCGGTTTCCGGGATATGAGGAGCATCCACGCGGACAGGGCCCCGCTGCAGCGAAATATAACCGCCGATGAGGTGGCCCAGACCGCGCTGTTCCTGTGCAGCGGAATGTCGAGCGGCATAACCGGCGCAATAATCCCCGTCGATGCAGGTTTCCACATTATGGCTGTATAAGCCCCTCCTGGTCCAAAGCCGGGCTGGAAAAAGGAACAGGGCGGGTTCAGCGTCCCGCCCCGTTCGTGAGGTTCCTGTAGGAGAGAGTTGTCAAGCCCCGGTGTTCAGCGCCTGAACCTGCCTGTAATCTTCCTCCGCCCGCTCGTCCCTGCCCTGCTTGGTGTAGGCTTCCGCCCGTCGCTCGAAAGCCTCGCGGTGCCTGGGGTTCAGGGCAATGGCTTTGGTAAACTGGTCGATAGCCTCTTGCAGCTTACCCTCGTTAAGCAGCGCCTCGCCCCTAGCGGTCATCACCGCAGCCGTAGGAGCTGGCCCGGGCTGGGGAATGCCCCACGGTCTCGCATCGGGCTCCGGTTCCGCTTCGGGCTCGGGCGTTTCCCCTGATGCACCGCTTTCACTGGCAGTTTCAGGGTGCGCTTCCGCCGATTCTGCTACTGAATTGTCAGGGATGACTGCCTCCGGCGTCGGAGCTGCCGGCGATGCTGCGGATGTGGATTCTTCCGTTGCCGTCGTATCGACGGGGCGTTCCATAGTAGCGGCAGAACTGCCCTGCGATTGACGCATCTCGGAAGCAAGGACCGTGTCGCTGCCTTCCGGGGTGTATTCGCGAGACAAGTCCCAGCCGCACTTGGTGCAAAAATTCTGCCCTGGAGAATGAGAGCTGGCGCATCGCGAACAGGTATTGGGCCGCGACCACCCCCCTTGACTGACAGGCCGGACAAAGAACATCAGGAAGAGCACCGGCACAATACCCAGAATGGGGAGCCCGATGCTGGGCCAGGGAATGCCCAGGATAAGAGCGACCCCACTCCACACCCATGGATTTTTGCCGCGGGCATACGCCAGCCGCGCCGTCCAGATGGCGACAACAATGGCCAGAACTATGAGAAGGAGCGTGGTTGTATCAAGTCCGAAGATAGCCCTTGCCTCCACAATCCCGGTCTTCGCCCTGTGAGAGTGTCGGGATTGGCTCGATTCAACCCGGAGCCGCTGATCGCCATGAACTTCATGGCGGCGTGCAGTCATTCCATCCATCTCGAATATACTAGAAATTGTTGGCCGGGGCAATGGCGAGACTAATCGGCGCTCCGATCCCAAAGTTAACTGCCAGGCCGCGGCTAACCCTGGCAGGACGAGTTAATCTCAACTGGATAACGTGTTGCGCAGAACGCCGCCATTTGTTGTCGGCGGAAACGATAATGCCGCCGGCAAACCCTGTGGCGCCGCAAAGCAGCTACGAGCTGTTAGCGTCATCAAGGGAGATGCTGCCGGCTGCCCGGCGGGAACCTGGATTCCGAGAGCGATTCGAACCTGTGTGTTTCCGAATATCTTCAGTTCGGCAGTATGCACTGGGTCGCAAGAGCTCCTGGCAGACGGTGAAGCATTGCCCGGCCATCCAAATTCGATATAATGGCAGGGCACAAACCGGTTTCAGTTGAACGCGCAGCCTCCGGCCCGCTTGCCGACGCTGCTGATTAGGAGGAGTATGAAGATTACCCTGTCGATTCTCAAGGCAGACGTAGGTTCCATTGGCGGTCACACCAAGCCTTCCCAGCGCATGATGGACTCCGTGAAGGCCAACACTTCTGCCGCCGTCGAGCGCGGGCTTCTCATCGACGGCTTCGTGGGACATACCGGCGATGACATCTGCATCGTCGCTTCCCATACCCGGGGCGAGAACGATACCGACGTTCATCAGTTCGCATGGAGCGCGTTTCTGAACGCCACTGCCATCGCCAGCGAATACGGGCTGTATGGCGCCGGCCAGGATCTGCTTGTCGACGCGCCGTCGAGCAACATCCGCGGCGCCGGCCCTGCGGTGGCTGAGATCGAGTTCGACCACGACCCGGTCAAGACCAATCCGAACCGCCCGGCCGAATCGTTCATGGTACTGGCGGCCGACAAATGCGGCCCCGGCGCGTACAACCTGCCCCTGTTCCTTGGCTTCGCCGACCCGATGTACTGCGCCGGCCTGATGCTGCCCCGCATAGGCGAGGGTTTCACCTTCAACATCATCGACATGGACAATACCGAGGGCGACAGCCTGATTTCCCTGAATGCGCCCGAGGACTACTACAAGATCACGGTGCTGCTGCGGGATAACGAACGGTTCGGCATCGACAGCATTGTGTCCCGCTATACTGGCCAGGTTGCGGCGGCGGTATCGGCGACCAGGATGCACAACATCGCCGGCACTTACACCGGCAAGGACGATCCGGTAGCCCTGGTTCGCAATCAGGGCATTTTCCCGGCGCCGGAAGAACTGATTTCTCCCTATGCCAAGGCGCACTACATCGGCGGAGACGCTCGCGGCTCCCACGTGATGCCGTTGATGCCTGTGGCCATTAACACGGCCGTAACCGGGATTTACTGCCTGCCCCTGGTCTCCTGCATCGGGTTCTCTCTGAACCGCGATGGCAAGTTCGCCGATTCCTTCGCCGACTTTTTTGACAACCCGGCCTGGGATTACGTGAGACAGGTGGCCCAGGAGAAAGGAATCGCCATGCGCTCGCAGGGCTGGTCGGGCGCGGCCATGCTGCCTTACGGCGAGTTGGAATACTCAGGCTTCCGCACCAGCATCGGCAATCTGGTGGAGCGCTTCGCATACCGCAATGGTAAGGAAGCGAACGCTATCCCCGAAGAGGCCGGCGCCGCTGACTAAGGCGTTGCAAGGCGTTACAAACGGAAGCCGCCAAATAAGGCCGGGGCTGCTCAGGTTGCCCCGGCCCTTCGGCGCTGGTTAGCGCCGGGCGTTCATTCGGCTATTCGCAGGCATAGTTCCCTGAGCTGCGAAGGGGCCACGGCGGCTGGAGAGTTGAAGAGCAGATCCGCTCCGCTTTGGGTCTTGGGGAAGGCAATCACATCGCGTATGGAGTTGGCGCCGGCCAGAATGGCCACCAGACGGTCAATGCCGGGAGCAATGCCGCCGTGGGGAGGGGCGCCATACTCGAAGGCTTCCAGAATCTGGCGGAAGCGCTCACCGACATCTTCACGGCTGTAGCCCAGGATGGCGAATATCTTTTCCTGGAGTTCGCGACGGTGGATCCTGATGCTCCCGCTGGCCAGCTCAGAGCCATTGCATACCAGGTCATACGCTTGAGATCGAATAGCTCCGAGGTCATTGCCGTCGAGCAGCCCTTCCTCTCCTTCAGCAGGGGACGTGAAAGGGTGATGCGATGAGTCCCATCGGTTCGCCTCTTCGTTCCACTCAAACAACGGGAAGTCGGTAATGAAGGCGAACACCAGCTCATTGGGGTCGGCCAGTTCCAGCAGCTCTGCAATGTGGCTGCGCATTGCGTTCAGCCAAACGTTGACGCGGGAAGGCGGCCCGGCCATCAGCAGCACCATATCGCCCGCTCCGGCGCCCATGCTTTCGGCCAGGCGGCCGTGCCACTCGGCAGCCATATGAAGGCCGGCGGATTGCAGTATCTCTTCCTTGCCCTGTTCCGCTACGGGGGCTGCTCCCCGATACCGGATATGGGCCAGCCCGCCGGCCCCCGCTTCCCGGGCGAAGGCGTCCAGCTCACGCATCTGCGAGGCGGTATAGCCGGCAAGCCCGGGCGCGGCAAAGCCCTTGATGCACCCCCCGGCCTGGATGACGGAATGAAAGACCCGGAACTCGGTTTCTCCTGCCAGTTTCGTTACGTCGGTCATTTCGAGGCCGAAGCGAAGGTCAGGCTTGTCGGAGGCATATCCGGCCATCGCTTCGGCGTGAGTCAGCCGCGGGAATGGCTTTCGCAGCTTCTTCTCCGGCGCCACCGCCTCGATCATCCCGGTATACAGCTCCTCGGTAAGGGCGAGCACGTCCTCCTGGTCAACGAAGCTCATCTCCAGGTCCAGTTGGGTGAACTCCGGCTGGCGGTCGGCCCGCATATCTTCGTCCCGGAAGCATCGGGCAATCTGGAAATAGCGCTCTACCCCCGACACCATCAGAAGCTGCTTCAGTTGCTGAGGCGACTGGGGCAGAGCGTAGAAGCTGCCGGGCTGCAGCCGGCTGGGCACGAGGAAATCCCGGGCCCCTTCCGGGGTGCTCTTTATGAGAATGGGCGTCTCGATTTCCAGGAAGCCCCGGGAGTCTAGGAAGTCACGGATGTATTTGACTATCTTGTGCCGCAGCGTCAGGTTCCGCTGCATGGCTGGACGGCGAAGGTCGAGGTATCGATAGCGCAGGCGCAGGCTCTCGTCGGCTCCGGCATCGTCGGTGATGTAGAAAGGCGGGGTGAGCGAGCGGTTCAGGACGGTTACCGACGAAGCCATAACCTCGATGTCTCCGGTCTCCATGGCCGGGTTCTCGCTGCCGGAAGGTCGTTTCCGAACGTGGCCTTTGACTTGCACTACCCATTCCTGTCGCAGTTCTTCGGCGATTCGAGCGGAATCGGGGGAGAGTTCAGGATTGAACACAACCTGTAGAACGCCGGAACGGTCGCGAAGATCCAGGAAAATGATGCCGCCGTGGTCGCGGCGGCGGCCGACCCATCCGGCCAGTGTAACTTCGGTATCCGCGTGGTTCAGACGCAGGTCGCCGCAGTTGGCGCTACGAAACACTCGGAGCCTCCCAATCCATGTCTGGAGGAGCAACGTCGGCGGGCTAACCGCCGGGGAAAATGCGCAGAATATCCTGGAACGGGCTTGCGGGCTGATGGTCCATGCCGGCGACGGCCGCCGCCAAAGCATCGGGGGCGCTCACAGGCGGCAGGCACAGGGTGTCGAGGCAAATGTGGGCCAGGGCCGGGCTGCCGGCTCGAACGGTTTTGATCTCCAGGTTGGGGCGGTTCAGCCGCACCGCGGCCTCCAGCAGATCGCGACTGCCCGGATCTTCGGGATCGCCCTCGATGGTTACTTCCACTACCGGGTTGCAGAACAGGTCGATGGTCAGGCCGAACTCGGCGGCGAATTCTCCGTATTCCCGGAACACCCCGACGAAAGCGCTCAGCGTTGCCTCGCACAGTTGGCGGTAGTCATCGCTGCCGGTGGCATGGTAAAGCCGAAGCAGCCCTTGAACCGCCAGCATGTTTTCCGGCAACTGTTTCTCGCGCACCTGCAAATGCCCTACCGCCCCATCGTCGCCCTCGATGTCGAAAAAGCCGCCTCCCTGCTCGTCAAAGAAGCGATCCACCATGCTCGCTGAGACCTGCATTGAGCGCTCGAGGTAGCGCGGATCGGCGGTGGAAGCATGGGCCTGCATCAGCCCGCACAGAAGCCCGGCCCAGTCCGACAGCAGCGCCGGAACGGTTTCTCCGTCGTTCACGGGACGGACTCGTGAGAAAGTCCCTTCGGCCGCCTCGGATTCGAGGCGGGCCAGCACATCGTTCCCTGCGTGCGCCAAGCGTCTGCCCAGAGCGCCGCCCAGCCTCCACGACGCCTCAAGCATTGCGGCCGCCGCCAGGGCGTCGAGTCCTCCGTAGCAGGATGGGTCCAGCGGGGGCGGCTCGGCATTGACACGCTCTTCAGGCCCAAGGGCGAAGTACCCGGAATGAGCGCCCTGGCTTCCATGAAACCCTTTCACTTCCGGGTCGTACAAGCAGTCGGCAATGTAAGACAGGGTCGATTGAGCAACATCCCGGTAGGTGTGGCTGTTCAGCCTGCCGGTGCTGTCCGGGATGGCGGATGCGTCAAGGAAGATTCTGGCAAGCTGAACGTTGTCTTCGAGCAGCTTCTCCCGCTGCGGTCCGGACCAGTCGGCGGTGGAGCTGTATCGAAAGAATCCACCGGAAACCCGATCATAAATGCCGGAGCTAGACATAGCATCCAGAGACTTGCGCAGCATCGCCGCATAGAACTCTTCACCCGTGGTTCGGTACAGGTGCAGGACAAAGCGCAGGATTGCCGGATTGGTGAACTTGGGATCGCTGCCAAAGCCGCCGGCGAGCGCATCGTATGCCCCGGCCACTATTCTTGAAACACGGTCAACCAGATTGTTTTCCACCTCGGCGCCGGCGGTGGCTCGAAGCGTCTGCTCGCGTCTTCGGCGCAACAGGTCGCGGGCCTGTTCGTATATCCGGGGCCGGTCTGAATGGTAAGCGTCATCCAGCTCCGCCAGCATCGCAAGGAACTGGTCGGGCGGAAGATAGGTGGCCCCGCTGATCAATCCGCCGTGGGGCGTCAGAAAAGCGGTGGTGGGCCAGCCGCCTACGTTGTAACGGGCGTTGATGTCGGGGCGATGGTCGTTGTCTACCCGGACGGCTATAAAGCTGCGGGCAAGCAGAGAGCGGACATCGGGATCCGAATAGGTAGTCTCATCCATCACGTGGCACCAGTAACACCAGGATGCGTTGATGGAGAGAAGGACAGGCTTATCCTCGGCCTGCGCCCGCTCAAAGGTGGAACGCGCCCACGGCAGCCATTCGATGCAGTGTGCCTGGCTGGGGTTGGGCGAGAAACGAATGCTGGTCAATGCATCTGTCCTGAAGCTGTCAAGGAGCCGTTTGTGTTCACAGATAGACGCCGGCTTTACGAAGGAGCGGCATGCTGGATTCGGTTTCTCAAGTTAGCACAGAGACATTGGTTTTTCAATTCAGGCGCTGCTTATTGCATCGGCCCACGCCTGCAATGCGGCGAGGCGCGCCTATATCAGGCGGTGGCCATGGCCTCTTGCTCCAGGCGGAAGTTGGCATGGGAAACAGGAACGGAAAGCAGCGTTTTCGCCTGCTCCAGGACTCTGTCGGACGCAGGCGAGAGCGTTGTGAAATTCCCCGCTTCCATGGCGGCTATGGGAACTCCGTTGCGAAAGCAGACACGATTGCCCGGCACTGCGGATATGCGCTGGCCGGGGGTCAGGATTCCAGCCAGGTTGAGCGGGTCGCTGGCGGACACTATCAGCAGGCGGTCGTCCGGCTCGCGGTTCCGACATCGCCGCAACGAGTCTGTCGCTTCAGGAAGAGCGAACTGCTCGCCGGTAAAGCCGGAGACGAATCGTCCGCCCCTAATCTCGCCACGCGCCTCGAGGCGGCGCAGCACGCGGACCAGGTCGCGCCACCTGACCGACAGGGAATCGCGGGCCAGCAGGTCGGGAAAGACAACGCCGTATCGGAGCAGCAATTGTCTTGCCACCGCTTCGGTGCGGTCTTCCATGGGGTCCTGGGCTTCCAGCAGCCACCAGCGGCTGAATCCACGCCTGCGGTTCAGCCCGCTCCGTCCAGGTCCCGAAGATCGGCGAGGGCGCTTCGTTCCCCGGAGCCGCTGGCGCAGCGCCTCCAGCCCGTCGGCGGTGGCCAGACCAGCTCCGGCCAGTGTCCACAACGCTTCCTCGACGTCAGAAGGAAGTCGCCCGGTTGACGATTCTATGTCCAACTGAAACGAGGCGCCTCGCTGGCGCAGGTAGTCCAGCGCTTCTCCGGCTGCGCCGGTCAACTCCCCCGGCGCCGGCTGTTCACCGGGCAGCAGCCAGTCGAGCGACTCGCGAAGAGCGAGGGTTACCGGCGTAAAGCGGGAGAACGCCGCTCTCCCTCCAGTAGAAACGGTAGAAACCGCTCCGTTGCCGTTCGACGCGCCATGTCGGGCGGAGAACCGTCCCCAGGCCACTTCGCCGGTCATGCAGAGGCGGTCCAGCAGCATTCCGCTGTAATCGGTCGTCCGGGATGCGAGTATCTCTTCTTCCACAACGCCTGCGGAAGCCTCGAACCCTTGAAGCTTTTCGATGACCGAAAGCAGCCCGCCCTCGCCGCTCAGTCTCGACTCCGGGGCAAGGTGCTGCCAGTCCATCAGGAAGCGGATGAAAGTTGCCGGAGTTGCAGGCTGCGCATGACTGCGCAGCGATTCTATGGTCGAGCGGTGGATGCGGGCCAGTATCCTGCGGTCGCAGAATTCTCCGTCTGTCTGGCCTGGGATTGTCTGCGATCCCTGGCGATAGTTCCCCCGGAGC
Source organism: Dehalococcoidia bacterium (assembly GCA_965115955.1). GTDB lineage: Bacteria > Chloroflexota > Dehalococcoidia > Lucifugimonadales > UBA3495 > VXOI01. The sequence goes on from OZ220473.1 coordinate 2,105,397, forward strand.
ACCACACCTTCGTTTTCAAGCTGGCCCAGGGCGTAAAGCACATCTTCTTCCGCCAGGGCCAGGGTGAGAGCCAACTCGCCGGCAGTGAAAGGCCCGATGCAGTCTACCCACCCCCTGACCAGCGACAGTATCGCGTCTTCCCTGCTGTGCGGCCAGGGGCTTTTGACAGAGGGCGAAAGCCCTGCACGCGGTTCAGGGGCGATGACCGGGTTGTCATAAGCCAGGCGCGCCAGGTCTATGCGCTCAGCCGCAGCCCAGGCGGTGAATCCATTGCTCGAAGTCAGCCGATGCGCCCGCCCCGTGTCGGCCAACTGCTCCAGCCAGGCCAGCGCCGGCAGCCCGGCCATTGCGGGGCGCGATACCCCCGACGGCCCATCCGGCAGGACGATCAGTGTCAGCAGCGCGTCGTGAAGCTCGTCGACATCGCGTATCCTGGGCCATGCGTTCCCGGATTCCTGCCGGATGGCCTCGGGGTCGAGACGGGTCAGATCCCTGGAGTCCTCGGGCAGGGCGCGGCGCAGCGAGACGGCTCGCGCCCGGCGCTCCTCCAGGGGCGCGTCGTCCAGAAAAGCGTAGGGCATGGCGTTCAGTATCTGGTGAGAGAAGGCCGACGGCTGCACGGTGTCGCGTCCGCAAACTTCTATAGCGCCCGACTCGATGCCGGCGAGCAGAGAACGGCAGCCGTCCAGGTCGGAGGCCTCGGTCAGGCAGTCCCGCATGGTCTCGAACACCAGCGGATGGTCGGGAACTTCGATGTCTCCCGGCGGGGCATTGTCCTGGCAGGCCACCTGCGCCGGGAACACCGCGGCCAGCAGGTCGTCGGAGCGCATACGCAGGAGCGGCGGCGGCACTTTTCTGCCTCCGGTGTGCCGCAGGATGGCTAGAGAGCGAGTGGCGTTCCAGCGCCACCGGGTGCCGAAAATGGGCGCCTGCAAAACCGCCTGCGTCAATACCTCCTCGACGGTGTTGGCTTTCAGATAAGTGAATATATCCTCCACGGGCATCGAAAGGCCGGGGCCCAGGGAAAAATTCAGCCCGTCGTCTGTTGCCGTCGCCTGAAGCTCGAAGTCAAAGCTGCGGCAAATTTTCTTGCGCAGGGCCATACCCCAGGCGCGGTTGATTCCTGCCCCGAAGGGGGCGTGGATCACCAGTTGCATCCCGCCGCTTTCGTCGAAGAAACGCTCGGCTATCACGCGGTTCTTCGTGGGCGTTGCCCCCAGAACCCGCTTGCCCTCCTCGATATAGGCGACGAGCTGGCGGCTGGCTTCATTTTCCACGCCGCACTCTGATGTTACCCAGTTGCGAGCGGCGCCGGAATCCGGCAGCAGGCGGTCTATCGCGTCCCGCACCGCGCTCACTTCCTCCGACAGCTCAGCGGTGCGTCCTGGTGCTTCTCCGAGCCAGAACGGGATGGTGGGCGGCTGGCCGTGGGCGTCTTCAACCCGGACGCGGCCGCTTTCGACGCGGCGGATCTTCCAGGAGTTGTTGCCCAACAGAAACACGTCGCCCTTCATGCTCTCGATGGCGAAGTCCTCGTTCACTGTGCCCACGAAAGTGTCTTCAGGCTCGGCAATGACGTCGTAGTCGGCATTCTCGGGGATGGCTCCTCCGTTGGTCATGGCGGCCAGAGGGGCACCCCGGCGGCCTTTTACCCTGCCGTTGACGCCATCGCGGTGCAGGTAGGCTCCTCCCCGTCCGTGGCGGCGGGCGAATCCTTCAGACAGCGACTCGATGGCCTGGTCGAATTTCTCCCTGGGCAAGCGCCGGTAGGGATAGGCCCGCTTGAACAGAGCAAACAGGTCGTCCTCGACCCATTCCTCCTGGGCGCAGGCGGCCACTATCTGCTGGGCCAGCACGTCTACCGGCCAGGGCGGGATGGACAGCGCGTCCAGGTTACGGCGGTGGACGGCCCGCGCCAGCCCTGCGCACTCGGCGAGCTCGTCGCGCGTCAGTGGGAACAGTCGGCCCTTGGGCCTGCCGCCCACGGAATGCCCGGAGCGCCCAACCCTTTGCAGCAGCACTCCAATGGAGCGGGGCGAACCGATCTGGCAAACGAGATCAACGTCGCCGATGTCTATTCCCAACTCCAGAGAAGCCGTGGCAACGCATACCTTCACCTGCCCGGTTTTCAGTTTCTGCTCAGCGTCCAGACGGATCTCGCGCGAAAGGCTGCCGTGGTGCGCCACCACCGCCTCCTCGCCCAGCCGCGCGCTGAGCTGATGCGACACGCGCTCCACCAGCCGGCGGGTGTTAACGAACACAAGCGTCGTTTCGTGCTGCTGCGCCAGCCCGGCAATGGCGTCAAGCGTCTCGCCCCAGAGCTCGTGGGAGGCGATGGGTCCCAGTTCCTGTTCCGGCAACTGAAGGGCAAAATCTATCTCGCGGGCGTGCCCGGTGTCTACGATGGCGCAGTCCGGTCTGCCGCCGGCGTCGATATTCTCGTTGCCCACCAGCAGTCGGGCGACCTCTTCAATAGGCCGCTGAGTAGCCGACAGCCCGATGCGCACCACCGGCTGCTCCGACAGCGCGCACAGGCGCTCTACCGAAAGCGACAGGTGGGAGCCGCGCTTGTCGTCGGCTACAGCGTGGATCTCGTCGAGGATGAGGGTGTTGACTCCCTTCAGGCTGCGCCGTCCGCTGCCCGAAGTAAGCAGAATGTACAGCGATTCCGGGGTGGTGATGAGAATGTGCGGGGGCTTCTTCGCCATCTTCTGGCGTTCCGCCTGGGACGTGTCGCCGGTGCGCACGCCGACTCGTATCTCCGGGAAAGCCGGCGCGTCGTTGGGGAAAAGGCCCATCGCGGGGCGCCTCTCGCCCTGCCTGCTGGCGGCAAGAGAAGCAATCTCTTCCAGAGGCGCGGCGAGGTTTTTCCGGATGTCGTTGGAGAGGGCCTTCAGCGGTGAGACATATACTACCTGGGTGGTATCCGGCAATTTGTCTTCCAGCCCCTGACGCACCAGCCGGTCGATGCATGTCAGGAACGCCGCCAGGGTCTTGCCGGAGCCGGTGGGTGCCGCTATCAGCGTATGACGCCCCTGGGCCACCGCCGCCCACCCTTGGGCCTGCGCCTCGGTGGGCTGGCTGAAGCGCTCTTCGAACCACTCGCGCACTATGGGATGAAAATGAGACGTAGACAAGCTTTCCCCCGTCCCGGCATTGCGAAAGTTACTCGTATTGTCCCCGCAGACAGGGGTATGCGCAAGGCGAGGCCGTCAGCGGATTTGACGCCGTTGCCCTTGCGCCGTAGCATTGGCGGCGGAAGGGCATCGGCCTATCCTTAACATATTGCGATCGTGCGAGGCGCCAATGACGCAGTTGTCGGGCAAGCAGCTACTGGAAGCCAGGGCGAATCCCTTTGGCGGAATGGTGATTGCGCCGCTGGAACTACCCTCTGACGCCGCTGAGTTTGCCCGGCGGCTCGAAGCCTCCCTCAGGCAGTGGACTGCCGACGGCATCAAGGCGGCGTGGCTGGAGGTGCCCATCGGGAAGGCCGCGCTGATACCCGAGGCAGTCGATCAGGGCTTTGTATTCCACCATAGCAGCGAAGATTACCTGATGCTCACCGCTATTCTCCAGAAAGGGGCGTGGCTGCCCCATTTCGCCACTCACTACATCGGTATCGGCGGAGTAGTGCTGACCCCGGAGCGCGAGCTGTTGACGGTGAGGGAAATCTACGGTGTAGCCGGGCGTCCGCCGACCCTTAAGCTGCCGGGCGGCGCGCTGCATCCGGGCGAGAACCTGGCGGAGGCGGTGGAGCGCGAAGTGCTGGAGGAAACCGGCGTCAGCGCAGAGTTCGAAGCCATCGCCTGCTTCCGCCACTGGCACGGCTACCGCTACGGCAAGTCCGACATCTACTTCGTCAGCCGGCTGCGCCCCCTTAGCCGGGAAATCACCATGCAGGCCGACGAGATTCAGGAATGTCTCTGGCTGCCGGTGGACGATTTCCTGTCCAGGGAAGACATCAGCAATTTCAACAAGCAGATAGTAAGGGCCGCTCTGGAATCGGAGGGTGTGGTGCAGTCCTTCATTCCGGGCTTTGGCGGCCCCGATACTCGCGAATACTTCATGCCGGCGCATCTTCTCGACGGGGAGGGCGTTATGACCTACCCCGGCAAGGACGCCGTGTTAGACATGTGATATCCCCATGCCGGATTGTCTCACCCGATTGTCCCACCCGGCAGCAGACAGTGCGGTTCAGGATACTGCCCTATCAGATGAAGAAGGGGTTATGACGATGCGGATAATCAGCCCACAGCCCGGGGATTGGGATAATTTATCCCGGTAGCCGGTATATTATGCTGGCGCACACTCTAATCCGATACAGCAGGAGCCGACATGGTTAACCAGCGGGCCGCAGTCAATACCGAACAGGGCAACGTTACTCAGCAGACAACCGGCCGCCCGGTGATACGCTCCACCGAGGGCGTGATTTCCAGCGGCCACTACCTGACTTCCATGGCCGGGATGCGGATGCTGCTCAGCGGCGGCAACGCTTTCGATGCGCTGGTGGCCGCCGGGTTCGCCGCCGCTGTAGTGGAGCCTATAGCCTCCTACTCGCTGGCCGCCGAGGGCGTTTTCATGCTCTACGACGCGAAAAGCGGCGACTTGCTTTCCCTGAGCGGCCAGGGAACCGCCCCAGGGAAGGCCACCGCCGAATTCTATAAGTCGCAGGGACTGGAGCGCATCCCCACCGGACCAGGACACCCGCAGTCGCACCTGTCCTTCACGCTGCCCGGCGTGGTGCACGCTTTTATCTCGCTGGCGGAACGGTACGGCACCAGGACCATCGACGAGCTTCTGGCCCCTGCCATCAGCTACGCCTCAGACGGCATCCCCAACTATGAATACATGCTGGAACGGCTGGATTCCCAGGCAACAGCGCAGCAGTTCGACCTGTACAGCCCGGGCGGCTGGGACGTGTTCTACGCTGACCGGCAGTTGCCCGCCGCCGGGTCTCTGCTGGTTCAGCCGGGCCTCGCCAACACCCTGCAGGCGATGCTGCCCGGCTTCGGCAACGGCCGCGCTCCGTCAAGAGAGGAGGGCCTGAAGAAGGCGCGGGACGTGTTCTATTGCGGGCCGGTGGCGCGGCGGATTGTTGACTCGGCGTCCAGCGTGGGCGGCGTCATATCCATGGAAGACCTGGCGGCTTATAAGTCGCAGTATGCCGCTCCGGTCAAGACCACCTTCCACGGCTACGAGATTTTCGGGCAGGATTCCTGGACGCAGGGTCCTATGCTGATGCAGACGCTGAATATGCTGGAGCGCTTCGATCTGCGGGCGATGGGCCACAACAGCCCTGCTTACATCCACACTGTCGCAGAAGCAACGAAACTGGCTTTCGGCGACCGTGAGGCCCACTACGGCGACCCTGACTACTCGACAATTCCCATAGACGGCCTGCTGTCGAAGGATTACGCCGCCGAGCGCGCCCGGTTAATCGATATGGAAACCGCCTGTCCTGCGCAGCCTGAACCCGGAGACCCGTGGCGTTACTCCGGGAAGCCCCGGGGCAGCAACGGAGCGCAAGGCGGCAGCGGCCTGCCCGACCCGTCCGACCCGGCCACGGTGGACGCCTCGGGGCGGGAGGGAACCACTCACGTATCGGCTATGGACAAGCACGGCAATATGGTCTGCGGCACTATCAGCGGCGGAGCCTTTGCCAAGTCGGTGTTTTTCCCGGAGCTGGGCTGCGCCCTGAGTACCCGGATCGAGATGTTCAGCTGTGAAGAAGGGCACCCCAATGCAGTCGAACCGGGCAAACGCCCGCGCACCACGCTGGTCAACTACATTATCAGCATGGACGGCCAGCCGGTGATGACAGTCGGCTGCCCCGGCGGCGACAACCAGGCCCAGGCCAACGTGCAGTTGATGCTCAACGTGATCCTGTTCGGTATGGATCCGCAGCAGGCGGTTGAGGCCCCGCGCTTCTCGACGCAGAGCAACGTAAACTCTTTCTACCCCCACGTTTACCACCCCGGCCGGCTGGACCTGGAGCAGGGCATCCCGGAGACTGCCGCCGAGGAATTGAGGGCGATGGGCCACAAGATTGCCCGCGCCGTGGACTGCGGCATGGGGGCTACAGTGTCTGTGCGCAACCCGGATACCGGGCATCTCAGCACCAGCGCCGACCCGCGCCGAGCCTGCTACGCTCTGGCACTGTAGGCAGGCCGGTCAGCGGGAGAATCGATGGCCGCTTCATCCGAAATACCCCCATGGGCGGGAGATTACATCCGCTCCTGGGGGTATCGCTTAATTCAGGTCTTAATTCAGGCCTGGAAGCAGCCATATTGTCTTCAAACAATCTTCAGGCAATTGTTTATAATTCCCACCGGGACTGCCGGGACGAGAATCAAAGGGCCGGTTGACGGAGGAACCCATAGATGCGCGCAGGTCTGTTCGCCGGAGCCATTGCCGCCATAATCGCGGCGCTGGTGTCGCTGCCCCTTCATTCGCCGCTGGACAGCGCCTTCAACAGCGCTACCGTTGCGGTCGCAACCCTGGTTCTGGGAGGTATTTCCGGGCTGCTCTGGAGCCGATTCGGGGAGCGCGCTCTTTGGTACGTTGTCGCCATGTCTGCGCTGTTGGCGGCCATTCTGGTCGTTGCTTTCATCGGCAATAACTTTCTGGACCGGTTTGTTTCCTTTGTCGCGCCGCTGGCGGCGATTGCCGTAGTTGTGACGGCGGCGCTGACCCCGCCGTTGTCGTCCTACTTCAGCCGCCCCAGTCTCGGATGGAAGGCATGGACCCCGGCAGCGCCAGTGGTTGCGGCATTGATTCTTGGTTTTGCCCTGATTACACAGGGAGACGCCGAAAGCGGCGACCTGGCGTTGCCGCCGCCGCCCGCAACCGCAACGCCCATGGCTCCGGCTGCTACGGCAACGACTGCCGCTCCCACCGCAGCCGCGTCGGTCGCGTCTACGGCTGCCACGGCTCCGGCGACGTCGCTTGCTCCGGCCTCGGCGACTCCCGTCCCGGCAGTGTCCGCAACGGAGCCGCTGCCGACTGCCACCCCTGCCGATTCCGGCGAACAGGGTCAGACCTTTGTTATTGGGGAAGGATCGAAAATCACCTTTACCGTTGAGGAGGAGTTGGGCAGGGCCCCTGTGCGGTTCGACGCGGTAGTTTCCAGCACAGGGCTGACCGGCATGGCCAATCTTGACGGGCAGCCTTCGGTGGTGACGCTTGATTTGCACTCGCTCCAGAGCGACCAGCAATTCCGGGATAGGTACATCCGCAGCCAGATGTTCCCAGACACTCCCGATGCGATGGTCACCGTCGAACAGTTGCCTGAGCTGCCGCAGAGTTTCTTCGATGGTGAAGAGACCATGGGCAAGGTCGGCGGCTCGCTGCAAATCGGCGACAGGGTAACCCCGCTGGAGTTCGACGTGACGGCCCGGCACGATGGCAGCGCCGTCAACATTCTGGGCCTGACCACGTTCACTTGGGAGCAGCTCGGTCTGGACAAGCCTACGGCGCGCTCCGTGGTCTACCTGGCCGATGAGGTCAGGGTGCAGGTGCTGCTGGTAGCCCGAGCGCCCTGATTTGCCAGGGTTTACCCTTTCGATAAGCACAGACAGTTTGTTTCGTTTCTAACGAGCGCCGTAGGGCGTCCACCAGCCGATGCAGCTCTATGCCCGTGTCGGGCCCGTGTCGATGGATAGGTCGTCAGGTTTGGGAAGCATCGCTGTGTTAAGCGTTGATGCGCCACGGCTCAGCGGGCTAAAGACGGTGAAGGTAACGGCTGACCTCGTAGTTCGTCACCTGAGAGCAATACTCCTCCCACTCCATACGCTTGTTCTGGATGAAGCTGGGGAATATGTGAGGGCCCAGAGATTCTCGCAGCAGGTCGCTGTCTTCCGCCAGTAAGATGGCGTGGCCCAGGCTGGTGGGCAATGATCGGATGCCCAGCGCCTGCCTCTGCTCCTCTCTCATCATGGCTGCATTGCCAGAAAGGGGCGGCGGGGGCGGGTAGTCTTCTTCTATGCCCTTCATGCCCGCCGCCAGCATCGCGCTGAAGGCCAGGTAGGGGTTGCATGCCGGGTCGGGAGCGCGGTACTCGATGCGCATGGAACTCTCGTAGCCGGGCTTGTAGGCAGGCACCCGCACCAGATCGGCCCGGTTGACGTGAGACCAGGATACGTATGCCGGAGCTTCGTAGCCGGGCACCAGCCGCTTGTAGGAGTTGACCCACTGGTTGGTGACCAGCGTGATCTCCGGCGCGTGGCGAAGCAGGCCGGCAATGAACTTCCGCCCTACTTCCGACAGGTAGTGCTCGTCGTCTTCGTCGAAGAAGGCATTCTGTTCGCCGCGAAACAGCGACTGGTGTATGTGCATCCCGGAGCCGTTGACGCCTGGTATGGGCTTGGGCATGAACGTGGCGTATGCGCCGCGAAGCTGGGCCAACTCCTTCACCACCAGCCGGGCAGTCATCACGCTGTCGGCCATAGCCAGGGCGTCGGTGTATTGCAGGTCTATCTCGTGCTGGCTGGGGGCGGCCTCGTGGTGGGAATACTTGACTGGCACATCCATCTCAGCCAGGTTCAGCACCGTGTCGCGCCGCAGGTCGCTGGCCGGCTGGGTGGAAAGCTGGTCGAAGTATCCGCCGTGGTCCAGCGGAGCGGGATCGTCGGGGCTCTTCAGGTAGAAGTATTCCAGCTCGGTTCCCACGTAGTAGGTATATCCCATCCGGGCCAGGCGCTCCAGGTTGCGCTTCAGCGCGGCCCGCGAATCGCCGTCGAAAGAGTCGCCGCCGGGCCGCTGAATGTCGCAGAACATCCGGGCCACGGCGTTCTGCTGGGGGCGCCAGGGCAGCACTGCGAAGGTGTTCGGGTCTGGAAAGGCGCGCATATCGCTCTCGTCGGAGCGGGCGTAGCTCTCGATGGCCGAACCGTCGAACCCTACGCCTTCCCTGATGGCGTCGCTCAGATCGGCGGAGTTAATCGCGAAACCCTTCAGGTTCCCGAGTATGTCGGGGAACCATAGGCGGACGAATTTAACGTCGCCGTCCTGGGCTGTCTGTAGAACGTAGTCCACCGCTGCTGCGTCTAAATTCGCGCCGTTTGCCATTTCCTCTCCTGTCTGGCGCCGGAAATGCGCCAGCCTCTGCCATGAGTTTGAGACAATACACCGAGTACGGGACAAAACGTCCGGCTGGGCCGCGATAGATGTTGAGCAGGCCGATATTCTACATCAGGACGGGAGGCGGAAGCGCGGCGGAAATCCGGCGCAGGCAGGTTGGCGTATATAGTAAACGGCAGGAGCAGCCGAACAGCCTGTAGAATGTGGCGCGCCCGGCAGGACTCGAACCCGCAACCCCTGGGTCCGAAGCCCAGTGCTCTATCCATTGAGCTACAGGCGCTGGCGAAGGTTGGCCCGGGAATTCCAGGCCAGGGTTGGGGCGAGCGACGGGGTTCGAACCCGTGATCTCCTGTGCCACAGACAGGCGCCTTGACCACTCGGCTACGCTCGCCACACAGTCCCATGCTAACAAATACGCGGCCCCTATACAAGCGCATCGCCAGCGATGCGCCCTTCGCTTCAGGGCGCACGGGGCGCGATGCGCATTGAAACCAATGGAAACTTGCGCCTAAAATACCCTCGTCCTCCGAACGGAAACTTCGCGCCTGCGTCTGCGGGCCGATTCGATGGAGTTGGAATGAACATGGTCTTCGCCAGCAGGCGGATTGGCATACTCATCGCGCTGGCCGCGCTGCTGGCGCTGACCGCCTGCGGCGGCGAGTCCGCTTCCCCTGCCGCTACTGCCATGCCCGATCCCACAGCCGAGCCCGCTTCCCCAGCCGGGACAGCGGAAGACGAGGGATCCTCACGCTCCGGTGAGGATGTCGGCGCCGGAGGCGGCCCGGCCAGGCTGGTTCAACTGTTCGTGGATCCTCCCACCCTCGACCCGCACCTGACCACCGACGCGACTTCGGCCCGCATTATCGTTGAGGTCTTTGGAGGGCTGGTAACCATCGCCCCGAACCTCGATGTCGTCCCTGACCTGGCTGAAAGGTGGGAGATCAGCGAGGACGGAACGGTATACACCTTCCACCTCCGTCCTGACGCCAAATTCCACGACGGCAAGCCTGTAACCGCCCACGATGTGCAGTGGTCGCTGGAACGGGTGACGAACCCGCTCACCGAATCCCCTGTGGTTGACCAGTATCTCGGCGACATCGTGGGAGTGAAGGAGAAACTGGCAGGCGATGCCGCAACTATATCGGGCGTGCGGATTATCGATGAGCATACCATAGAGATCATTATCGACGAAGCCAAGTCTTACTTCCTTGCCAAGCTGACTTATCCCACCGGATTCGTGCTGGACAAGGATAACGTGGAGGCGAACCCGAGCAACTGGTTCAGAGAACCGAACGGCACAGGCCCGTTCAGGCTCAGCGAGTACCGTGTGGGCGAAACACTGAAACTGGGCCGCAACGAGCGCTTCCACCTGGGCCCTCCCAAGCTGGAAGAGGTGGAGTTTATTCTCAGCGGCGGCACATCGATGCTGATGTATGAAAACGACGAGATTCACGTCGCCAGCGTGGGGCTGGCCGACCTTGACCGTCTCAGCAACCCCGGCAACGAGCTCTACCCCGAAGTGAAGACTGCCCCGGCGTCTTTCAGCGTCAACTACATAGGGCTAAACGTTACAGAGCCTCCTCTTGACGATGTGAAAGTGCGGCAGGCCCTGAACTTTGCCATAGACAAGGAAGAAATCGCCAGCATAGTACTGGGTGATCTGGTCAAGCCGGCCGACGGCATACTGCCCCCCAACTTCCCCGGATATGACGGGAATGTGCGCGGATACGAGTACGCCCCCGAACGCGCCAGGCAGCTATTGGAAGAGTCCAAGTATGGCGACGACCTGGAAAACCTTCCCCCCATCACCATCACTACGCCGGGCAGTTTTGGGGCCAACGTAAGCCTCGATATGGGAGTCATACTCCAGATGTGGGAACAGAACCTGGGAATTACGGCCGAGTTTCAGCAGACGGAGTACGCCACCTTCCTGAAAGACCTGCACAAGGGGCGCTTCCAGATGTTTGATGTCGGCTGGATTGCCGATTACCCCGATCCTGAGAACTTCCTTGACGTTCTTTTCCACAGCGAAAGCACCAACAATCACACGAACTACAGCAACCCGGAGGTGGATGAGCTGCTGATGAAGGCGCGTGTCGAGACCGATACCACCGCCCGGTACGCCCTGTACAATCAGGCAGAGCAGATGATCCTCGACGATGCGCCCTGGGTGCCGCTTTGGTTCGACGGCGAGAGCAAGCTGCTGGTCAAGCCGAATGTTCACGACTACCTGCTGCCGCCGTTGATCATCCCCCGCTACCGATTCATTTACCTGACAGAAGAGTAGGACCAAGGGCGGTAACCATTGTCCGGCTACATTCTGCGACGCCTGCTCTGGCTGCCCGCGATCCTGTTCACTGTGTCCTTTGTGACTTTCGTGCTGGGCAGGTACGGGCCCGGCGATCCGGTTCAGGTGCTGATGGGACAGCACTCGAATCCGGAGGCCGTAGAGCGGATCAGGGAGCAGCGCGGGCTGAACGATCCCATTTTCGTTCAATATGGCCGCTATATCGGCAATGTGGCCCGCGGCGACTTCGGGGAGAGCTTCAAGTATCGAGGCCGCACAGTTGCCGAGCTGCTGAGGCCCAAGATGTGGGTCTCTGCCCAACTGAACATCGCTGCCATGATCCTGACCGTGGGGCTCGGCGTTCCCATCGGGCTGTTTGCCGCCCTCCGGCAGGGCTCGCTGTGGGACACCCTGTCGGTAATGATGACCCTGTCCTGGCAGTCCGTGCCGGTATTTCTGACTGCTCCGGGGCTGCTGTGGGTTTTCGCCTGGAAGCTGGATCTTCTGCCCACTCATGGATGGGACGGTTTCTTCTCCACCAGCATCATCCTTCCCGCCGTGGCCATGGGGATACCCGGGGTCGCCATCGTGGCCCGGCTCACGCGCTCCAGCACCCTTGAGGTTATAAGCCTCGACTACGTGCGCACGGCCCGGGCCAAGGGGCTTCCCGAACTGATTGTTCAATGGAGGCACATACTGCGCAATTCCATGATCCCGGTGGTTACTTCTCTGGGGTTGTCGCTGGCGGGAATTGCGTTTACCTCGTTCATCGTGGAGCGGTTCTTCGGCATTCCCGGAGTTGGGAACCTGCTGATCGAGGCCATCTTCGCGCGGGACTACCCGGTGATAGACGGGGTGCTGCTTATCGGCACTACCATGTTCATACTGGTCAACCTGGCCGTCGATATGCTCTATCCGGTGCTGGACCCCCGAATACGTCTGGGCGGCGGTAATGTGGCGTAGCAACGCCCGGGAGGGAGCGCTGGAGACGCCGCAGCGGGGGCGCAATTACTTCACCATTTCCCTGAGGCGGCTGCTTTCCAACAAAGTGGGGTTCGCCTGCCTGACCGTCATCCTGCTGATGTATGGCGCGGGGATTTTCGCCCCTCTGCTGACGCCATACGAATACGATGCCATAGACCTGTCCAGCACAAAAGAATCGCCCAGCTTCGCCCATCCCTTCGGCACCGACCGCACCGGACGCGACATTTTCACCCGTGTCATCTACGGTCTTAGAACCACGGTGATTCTCACAGTGGTCACCCTCACCTCCGGAACGCTGGTTCTGGGCATAACCCTGGGTCTCGTAGCGGGTTACTTCGGCAAGATGGTCGATATGGTGATTATGCGGGCGGGGGAGATCGCTACGTCATTCCCGGACATATTTCTGGTGCTGATAATCGTGCTTACCGTGCGCCCCCCGATGGTGGCGTGGCTGAAGGGCATCGAGGAAACACTGGGTGTGGATTTTGTTCACCTGGGGATTGCGGACTATTTCGCCCTGTCGCTGGGCTTGGCTCTTTTCTCCTGGTTCGGCATGGCCAGGCTGGTTCGAGGCCAGGTGCTGCAAGTGAGGGAAGAGCAGTATGTGGACGCGGCCAGGGCTATTGGCTGCCGCACTCCGCGCCTGCTCTTCCGGCATGTGCTGCCCAACGTGGCGGGGCCTGTGATCATATTGGTGTCGGCGTCTCTGGGAGCAGTGGCGGGTTCGGAAGTACTCCTGAGCTTTCTTGGAATCGGCATCCAGCCTCCCGTTCCCAGCCTGGGGCTGATGATCTACGAAAACGGCAGCTTGAGCGTGCTTCGCACCGATCCCCACTTGCTGATGTTTCCGGTGGGGACGCTGGCCATACTGCTCTTCACATTCAGCCTGCTGGGCGACGCTGTGAACGACGCTTTCAACCCCAGGGCCCGCTAGTCTTCCGCTTCAGTGTTCCTCATCCTCCCGCGCCTGATGAACGGCAGCGCTCCCAGTCCTGCCGTCCCGGCCATGAGCGCCAGCATTCCCAGCGCGATGGACGAACCCCCCTGCGTTGGCCCGGAACAGGGAGACGACGAGCCGCCGGACTCTTCGTTTTCCGCGCTGATGGTTGACGTCGGTTCCGCCGTGGCCTCCGCCGCTCCCGGTTCGGAAGGCGTTTCAGCCTCAGTTGTGGCCTCGACTGTCTCGGACTCGCCGGCCTGCGCTTTGTCCGATTCCGCTTCCCCGCTTTCCGATTCTCCTGCGCCGCTCTGCGATTCTTCGCGGGCCGCCTCTTCCTGTTTCGCCAGTTCCTCGGGAGAGGGTAAAGTATCCAGGCCCAGGGATGTTCTCCAGGCGGAGTCCATTCCGTACTGGTCGACGCCGTATATCTGCAGCAGGGCGTTGTCTATGTTCCTGGTGCGCCTTAGCGCTGCGAAGAGCTCCGGGATCTTGTCCTCGCCCCAGCGCCGTACCATGTATTCGACCACCGATTTGCCTTGACCGTAGGCGATAAGGATGTCTTCCGGCTGGCCGCTGAAGGTTCCCAGATACCACAGGGGGCGGATGCGGCGGGTGTAAATGCCATAGCGCAGCGCCGCGTCGTATTCGTCGGTCTTGTCGATGTTGCCATACTCGGCCAGTCCCTCATTCAACCACGACGGGACGGCGGCTGATGAGCCGCCGGCGGCCTCGGCCACCAGCAGGTGGACGAACTCGTGCGACACGGTTCCGGTAACCGTGGAGTCGAAGGCGTGAATAAGCAATACCCGTTCATCGCTGAAGGCCATGCCCTGGGCCTGGAGGTCTTCGGATACGGCTTGGGAGCGGAAGGGCAGAGCCATCACCATGTGGCGGTAGTTGTTGTAGGAAACGATTCGCAAAGGGTCGGTGGGAACAATGCCCAGCACGTCCACCATATTGGCCATGGTCTCCCTGGCTGCCTCTAGTATGATGCGCGCTCGCTGTTCCACGAATTCGCCGTAGTAATAGACTGTTATCAGATCGTCGGACACTGTCAGCCATTCAAATCGGCTGTCCTCGTATATGAACTCCGTCCTCTCGGTCTTGACCACGCCGCCGGCTTTGTCCCGAACCTCGAAATGATAGGTGAGCTTGGTTCCCGGGGGAATATAGTCCGCCCCGGTGGACACGGGAAGCAGAGTCTCGCCGGCTATGCTCTCGCCCGGCTCGACATCGATGTTCCGGTATGAGCTGCGCCCCGTCTGGTCGGCCTTCTTGATGAAGACGCGGACCTCGTCGATGATGCCCGCGCTCCGGGCCTCCACGCGGAAAAGGATGCCGTCCGGGAACCGGCTCTCGGCGGTTGCTTCTGCGATTTCAATGTCTCCCTCGTCAGCGAAGGCTGGCGAAGCGGCAGACAGGGTGACCAGCGCCAAGGTCAAAATGGCGGCGAGAAAGCGTAGTTTTCGTGTCATAAGGGGCCTCCCGATGCGAGTTTACTACAAACCTGTCCGGCCTTGAACGGCGGCGTTTGCGAGCGTTGGGGCAGCCAGATTCAGCTTGACTGCCCCATAGCCGTTGCCTAAAATCGGTTGCTGAGAACTCCGGGCAGATTGGCGAGGTTCTCTGCCCCCCTCACTTTGTTCATTCAGAGAATGGTGCGCGTAAATGGCGATTAGAGTTGGCCGGGTTATTCAGCTCAGTTTCGAGCCTTTCTACATTGACATGGAGAGGCGCGGAGTTCAATTGGTAGACATCGGCCTGAATCAGGTGGCCGAGGCGATTCGCGAGGGAGATATAGACGGAGGCCCGCTCCCGCTTACCGACAGCTTCGGTATGGAGGATTACGCTACTCCGGTTGCCGGTTTCTGTCTGGCGTCCGCTGCCCGCTCCGGGAGCAATCTCTTCTACTCCCGCGTGCCTATTGAGGAGCTGGACGGCGGCAGAGTAGCCCTGTCCGACGTAGACCCGACCACAGTGCAATTGATGCAGGTGCTGCTGGTTGAGAAGTATCGGAAGAGCATTCCGGAGCTGGTGCAGACCGCTGATGAGCACGACGCCCTGGTCATCTCCGGCGACGCCGCTCTCCGCCGCCGCCGTGGTATGCGGGGTTATGGCCATCGCTACGACCTCGGCGACGAATGGCATCGCTTCACCGATCTTCCCTTCGTTTTCGCCCGCTGGATGCGGAGGAGCGAGATGGAGCACAGAGACGCGATGCTGCTGGAAGACACGCTGTACGTTGGTCTGGAGGAGGGCGTAGACAGTTTGTTCCACCTCTCTGAGCCCCGGGAAAATCTTCTGATGCTTGCCCGCGACGTGATGGAGTACATCATTGGCTATCGCTACTTCGTGGGCCTGTCTGAGCAGAAGTCCATTGATCTCTTCCGCCGATACCGCGACCGGGCGCTTTTCTCCTAGCTGTTGCGGCGCCCGCACTGCCGACTGGGAGATGGTCCGTGGTCAAGGTAGTCGACAGCGCATACGAGTTCAGTGGCCGCCCCGGTTTTATCTGCGATTTCTCTCCTCCCCGATCGGGCAGTCTGGCCGAGTCGCGGCGCGCAGACATACCCGCCGACTTCATATCCGTAGCCTACAACCCCGGACAGGCGGTGCGAGCCAACTCTGCCATGCTGGCCGCCGCCATCCGCCGGGAGACGGGCAGGGAGACCATATTTACCCTCGCCACCCGCGATATGAACCGCCTGGCCCTGCAATCGCTGTTGCTGGGCGCGCAGATGTTGGGACTGGAAAACGTAGTGGCAGTGCAGGGCGATCCGTTCAGCGACCGCGACCTGGCCCTTACCAGGAGCGCGGACGATTACCGCCCCACCGAACTCGTCGCTGGCATCCGCTCCATGAACGAGGGCGTGGATTTCCGCGGCGGCTTCCTGAGCGAACCGACGGACTTCTGCGTTGGCTCAACCTTCGACCTGGGGCGCGGTATAGACAGTGAAGCGTCGCTGGCGGCGCGGAAAGTGAAGGCGGGGGCCGAATTCCTGATGTCGCAACCTGTCTTTGACGTGCAGGATGCGCACCGATTTCGCGAGAGCTGCGAGCGGCAGATCGGCGATGCCTTGCCCATCCCGGTGTTCTACGGCCTGCAAATCCTGGAGCCCGGAGGCGTGCTGTTCAGCAGCGTTCCCGACGTTGTGCAGGCAGATATGGAGGCAGGGCGATCAGGCGTAGACATCGCTGTTGAGCTGTATGGGCGGTTCCTGGACGCCGGGTTGCGCAACGTTTACCTGGTGCCGCCCATCCGCCGTGGGGGAGCGCGGGACTATGCGGCGGCGAGGGAGTTTCTGACGCGGGTAAAACGGCGATGATGGCCGGAAGATTAACAGGCCGGGCCAAAGCGGATGGAGCGCCCCGACGAACCTGAACGTCTATGAGCCTCTCGATCAGGCAACCGCCGCCGGACTGCTGCTGCTTGGGGCTGGCGGCGCTGGCGCGGAGTCGCTCAACTCCCGATGGAGCTTCAGAACATCATTAGACAAGCTTCTTAAGCCAGAGCAGACCCAAGGGCGCACAACCGCACGGTCTCAGGCCTGCGGAGCGGATGGGGAAAGATCGCAAACCCAGGCATTGCACAACTGCGTGCCTGCGAATGCTGCCAGCCTTTTCCCCTATGGGCTCCACGGCGCCGGCGCCAGGCTGTCGAGCGGGTCGGTGGCGACGTCCACTACGGCGGGGCGCCCGGAAGCGAAGGCCTGCTCCAGCGCGCTCTGGATATCGCCGGGACGCTCCACCCTTATGCCAAAGCAGCCGATGGCCTCTGCCACCCGCGCGAAGTTGGTGTTGGTGAACTGCCACAGCTCCTCGGGGCGGCCGCCCTCCATGCCTGCGTAGGCCCGCTCGTCGCCGCGCTGGTCCTGGCTGAGGGCGCTGTTGTTGTTGATGACGGTTACCACGTTGATGTTGTTGCGCACCGCCGTTTCCAGCTCGGCGATGTGATACCAGAAGCCGCCGTCTCCGCTGAAGCACAGCACCGGGCGGTCGGGCAGGGCGCACTTGGCCCCCATGGCTGCCGACAAGCCCCAGCCCAGCGACCCGGCGCAGCGGATGTAGCTCTGCGCAGGGTGGTTCAGATCAATCATGCTGCCTGTCCAGATGCCGGAGTGGCCCGTGTCGGCCACCAGCATGGCATCGGTCGGCAGGAACCTGGTAATCTCGTTGCAGAGGCGCTCCGGGATGATTGGCGTCGCGTCCGAGTTGGCGCGGGGGGCTACGTCATCCCGCCATTCCTGCACCAGTTGCTGCGCCCGGCCTACCCATTCGGCGCGTCCGCCCATAGGCTCCAGGGCCTCGATAATCCGGCGGAGGGTGGCCTTGGCGTCGCCGTGCATAGCTACCTGGGCCGGGTAAGTGCGGCCCAGCTCGGCGGGGTCTATGTCGATCTGGATTACCGGGGCGCCGGGCGACGGCACCCGCCATTCGTTGGTTACCTGGCTGCCTGTGTGGCTGCCGATGTAGAACACGAGGTCGGCCTCGCTGACCACCCGGTTGGCGCACCAGCGGGAGTAGGAGCCGACTACCCCTACGGCCAGCGGGTGATTGTCGGGTATGGCGCCTTTGGCATTCAGCGATGTCGCTACCGGGATGTTAAGCATCTCGGCCAGCTCTACGACCTCCTGCTGCGCGCCCGATGACGTTACGCCCCCGCCGGCCACGATGACCGGACGCTGGGCCGACGTCAGCGCCCGGGCGGCAGCCCGCACGCTTTCGGGGTCTGCCTCGGGGCGGAAGGCGGGGCGCTGGGCGAAGGCAGCCTCTAACAGCACCTCGAGGTCCGCTTCGGCTTCGGTGGCGAAATCTCCGGTCATGCCCTGGATGTCCAGATGCACCGGCGCCGGGGCTCCGGTGGTCGCCTCGCGGAACGCCTGCCGCAGCAGGTGGGGCAATTGCTCGGCGTTGTCCACCACTGCGCTGAACTTGGTGACCGATGCGAAGGGCCGGGAATGCTCGATTTCCTGGTAGGCGTTCCTGTACTGCTCGTCGCTGCGCTTGTGTCCGGTCAGTGCGATGACTGGCGACAGCCCCAGATAGGCGTCCTGAAGACCGGCGGCCAGGTTGGCGGCGCCCACCGACTGCGCCATACAGATGCCGGGCCTGCCTGAGGCGCGGGCATAACCGTCGGCCATGTATGCTGCGGCCTTCTCGCCGTGGGTAATGACTCGCTTGATGCCGATCAAGTCCATCTCGGCCAGCGCCCGCCGCAGAATAGCCGGCACCAGAAACACGTGGGTAACACCGTAGGCCTTGAACGTATCGGCCATGAACTTCGCGCCGGTCATGCGCGCCATAGGTTTCCTCCCGGCCCTGAATCAGTTTGGGACGCGTAGGGGCAAAGGGCGCAGGGGTTATACACCTGCAAGCCTCCACCCTTGCTCGCTTTCTTCGCCGGAAGCTAAATGCCCCGCTCTTCGAATACCTCTTTGGCGACGCGGGCTGCGTTGGCGGCGGTAGGCCACCCTCCATAGAAGGCCATGTGGCAGATTATTTCCGAAATTTCTTCCCTGGTCACGCCGTTGTCCAGGGCGCGCCCGATGTGCCCCCGGAGCTGGTCGGTGCGGTAGAGGGCTATCAGGCTGGCGACGGTGATCATGCTGCGGTCTCGCTTGGATAATTCGGGACGCTCCCAAACGTCGCCAAACAGGACGTCGGCGCTCAATTCTCCCAGCTTGGGTGAAATTTCTGCGGTAATGGTCCTTGCGGTGTTCATTGATGCACTCCTGCCTTGTGGCTCTCGGCGATCCCGTAAGTCGAGTCCAAATTCCTTCATTGGTTCAGGATCACCTGTCCTATAGTACTCTCTCAGCGCCGCATTTCGACGATCTAAATACGCCCTCTTCTCTGGCGAGAGATTAGGATTTCGTAAGAATTCATCATCCCATCGGCTAACCATGCTTTGCCTCCCTGTCTTTACCTGAAAGTGATTTTAACATAATTCGTATTTACATAAACCTTCACCGCAGTTGCGTTCACTTTCGGATTCTTGAGGGGAGGGGCTACAGTGCGCCCCTTGCTTGCGCGTGTCTGACCGCTGTTTGTCAGGCCGAAATGCCCGGCCCCCATGTTGCGCCGAATTCGGCGCGTTCAACACGATGGCCGGTGAAATCCGATGCCTTGACCCCGGCCAGCCAGAGCGCAGCTTCGCGGATGGTTTCAGGCTGGTCCATGGGGATGTGCCCGGTGCCGGGCCAGTGGCCGCGACGGTTCATCCACGTGTCCACCTTGCCGGGGCTGAGGATGTTCACTGCGATATTATGCTCGCGCACTTCCTCAGCCAGGCTGGCGCAGGCGCGGTCGAGGGCGGCCTTGGTCATTGAGTAGCCTGCACGCCCGGGGCGGTAGCCCTGCGATGCGCCGGAAGTGATGCAGAATATGGATCCCCCGCTCTTCTGGGAAATCATCGCAGGCAGGGCGTACTTACAGAGGAGAATCGGCGCCCGGATGTTGGTGGCGATGGCCCGGTCCAGCAAGTCCTCGTCCAGTTCGGTGACCGGGGATTCGCAGTCGATGCCCGCGTTGGACACCACCACATCGATGCGCCCGAAGTGCTGCAATGTCTCCGTTACCAGGCTTTGCAGGTCTTCTGCGGAGGTTACGTCGCACTGTACTGGCAGCGCTTCCCCGCCGGCGGCGGCGATAGAGCGGGCGGTGCTGTTGATGTCTCCTGCGGCGTGCCTGGGCCACTCTGATTGTGAGGAAACGTCGCGGGTTGTGCGGGATGCCACCACAACTTGCGCTCCTGCCTCGGCGCAGGCCAGGGAGATTTCCCGCCCGATGCCCCTGCTGCCGCCGGTGACTATGGCAACCTTGCCCTTGAGGGTTCCGATGGTCATCAGGCCGCCGGCCGGAAGTAGGGCAGCGTTATATTGTTGTCCAGCGCCTGGAACACCACTTCCACCGCCATGCCCACTTTGATGCTCGCGGGGTCTGGCTCGCACTCGACGAGGTTCGACGGCATCCGGGGCCCTTCTTCCAGCTCCACAATGACCGGCACGTAGGGAGCGCGCTCGCGGAAGGGTGGAGTCGGGCCGCGATGCACAATGGCAAATGTGTGTATGATGCCCCGACCGCTGCTCTGAATCCAGTCGGTATCCCGGGAAAAACACCCGGGGCAGATATCCCTGGGGTAGAAATAAGAGGTGTCGCAGTCGTTGCAATGGCGCAGCCAAAGCTCGCCCTCGCGGCACTTCTCGAAGTAAAAGTCCGATTCGGGCTGGGGGGTAGGCGACGGAATCGGGGTCGGGGATTGCTGTTGCGTCATTTTCGTTTCTCCGAGCGCCCGGTCGGGCAGACCGGAACAGGGAAATAGCCTCGCTTGGCGCCCCAAGAATACGCAGACAGGCCGCGCCCGTCAAGGAAGAGCGCGGCCTGCTGCGGGGTATTCAGACGCATAAGGGAGGCTTAATCTGTGCTGCCGACTGCCTCGCGCAGGCCAGAAACCTTTTCGTTGAGAGTCTTGACCTGGACCTCCAGAGCCTCGCGAACTCTATTTGCGCTCGTGAGAATTTGCTCGCTGTTGGTTTTAATGGTGTTAGCCGACTTAGTGATTTGGCTCAATTCCTTGATTTGCTCCTCCACTTCCGATATTGCCTTTTCTATGGCTGTGAAGTCCGCGCCAACTTCATCGGTGTGAGTCTTGGCTCGATGACAAAGAGCTTTCGCAGCTGACAGTCCTGCGTAGAAAACTACATCGCTAGCTGAATCCTCTGCATCCCAAACAATCACTATGTCGTTTCCATCTCGATTAAACTGTTCAAGAGTTTTCGGGGCGGATTCGGCAGAGAAAACAAACAGCCCTACGTCCGCCTCCCTATTATCTCTTGCCTTTTTAAGCTCAGCGAACGCGGTGCTGATCGTAGAAGATTGGTTTTGCTTCGCCTCCACAACAACACGGGCTCCAGCGGCTACGTGTTCCTGCCCAATTTCTATGACTGCGTCGCCTACAAAGGCTTTGTTGGCCCCATGTGTTCTGCCGGTGCGAATGGCGATGTCACCTGCCTTTTGACTCCAGCGCTCGATATAATCGAATACAGCATCCTCAAATTCCAGCCCGTGCTGAGTGCCCCGCTTGGTTTCCTGTCTCCGGGCAGTCATAGCGGCCAGCGTGGTCTTCACTTCTGTCTGAAAGTCCAAGTTCGTTTGACTCTGTTTCTCGATGACTTCCAGTAATCGTTTCTGCATTTGCGCCAGGGCAGAACTGTCCTGATTGAGGTCGAACTCGTTACTGATTTTCTTCTGTGCATTTTCTACGCCATGCATCAAACGAGAAAGCGCGGAATCCTTCTTGTCCAGAGAAAACTCACTGACCACCGTGCCGATGCGCTCCTCCAGCGCCTTGCTCACGTCGCCGTGATTTTCTTTCAGTTTGGCTACTAGCCGGCTGATAGCGCTCTCTCCATTGTCTAGAGAAAACTCGCTGAGTATCAGTTTTCGCTGCTCACTCAGCGTATCCTCGATGGACTTATTTAGCCGAGCAAGCAGACCGTTGGCAGATTCGGGGTTGAGAATACCCATCAGCGGGCTGTTTGGGCCTATTTGACCGGCAAGCGTTTGCGCCAGTATAGAATCTGAGCCTTCAACTTGCCTGCGGATGGCTTGTTCCAGCTCCCCGTCATGATCGACTAGCGACTTTACTCTTTTACTGAATTGGCCGCTGTCAGGGTCAAAATAGGACTTCAGAGAATTCCCGATGGCTTCTATTACGCCGTGTTGATGCTGGTCGAGCGTATGGCCCATAATCTCGATGAAACGGTCGCCTTCCCTTCGCACATGATCGGCGTCAATCCAGCCTTGCGCCTGCCGAAGGGCAATGACGCCGATCTTCATGGCGGAAATGGCGAAGCTATTGCGATCTTGCCCTTCGGTGTGATTAGACAATTCTCTATACAAGTCGTTATCTTCGTTGTCGCGAATATTCAGGTTCAGCTCCATCGCTGCTGTGCCGCCGGGGGGATGTCCGTTGATTGCTGCTGCGTTGTTGGCGCTTCCGTTCGTCGTCATACTATGCCTCACTTCGTAGGATATTCCGGGGCTTGCTTTTAGAACTATGGTTTCCATAATAATGCTTCTCGAACAATTGATCAATTGCGAATGGAGGATGCGCCATGCGGATCGCTGTTATGGGCGCGGGCGGCGTCGGAGGTTACCTGGGCGGGATGCTGGCCAGGGCAGGGCATGATGTATCGCTGATTGCCCGCGGCGAGCATCTGGCGGCCATCCGGGAGCGTGGCCTGCGCGTCGTGAGAGACAACGAGGAATTCACCGCCAAATGTTTCTCTACCGACAACCCTTCGGAGGTCGGCGAAGTCGAACTGGCGCTGCTCACCGTCAAGACCTATCAGAACCCGGCAGCGGTTCCTTCCGTGTCTCCAATGGTCGGTGTCGATACCGCCGTGCTCTGCCTTCAGAACGGCATAGACAGCTATGCGGCAGCGGCGGGGGCTTTCGGACAGTCGCGCGTTCTTCCCGGCGCGATATACATAGAGGCCGGACGGGAGGGGCCGGGTGTCGTCCGGCAGGCTGGGGATGTGGTGCGAGTGGTGTTCGGCGAAATCGGCAGAGACCCTTCGGTTCGCTCCCAGGCCATCGCCGACGCATTCAACGCCGCCGGCGTTCCGGCCGAGCTGACCGCCGATATACGCGCCGGCCTGTGGCGCAAGTTCCTGTTCATCGCCACCATGGCCGGCGTGACCGCTATGACCCGACAGACCCTGGCGGAACTGATGCCCCGTCCGGAATGGCGCCAGGTGATCGCGGGCTGTCTGCGGGAGGTGGAAGAGGCGGGACGAGCCGGGGGCGTGAATCTGCCTCCCGACATCCACGCGACTACGCTGGCCTATATCGAGGATAACCTCGAAGACCTGCAAGCCTCAATGCATACCGACGTTATGGCAGGCCGTCCCCTGGAGCTGGATGCCCTTAACGGCGCGGTTATCCGTGCCGGACGATTGAATGGCGTCCCGACCCCCATCAATGATGTGATTTACGCCATGCTGAAACCGCTGGCGGGAGGCTTGAAATAGGCCGATGGAATAAGCTGATTTTGACACCGACTTTTGCCGCCTTATAGTATGGGCGCGGCTATCCGCAGAAACGCCAGCCACCGTTAATCGTCCAGGAGGTTCAGGCAATGGAAGCAAGCATGGTTTCCCATATCGCCGTCTGCGTGCGGGATGTGGAGCGATCCCTGGGTTTCTACCGCGACATCCTCGGCATGACAGTGGACTTTGACCAGATACAGGACACTGCCACAGGGGGGCTGCCCAGTATCTACCAGCACGCCCGCAAGACGCGGCGAACCACCCATGTCCGCTATGGGCCTGGCAGGACGGCCCCTTCGCTGGTGCTGACCTGCCATCCAGGCGAGAAATCCGACGGCGAACCCATCAAGCTGGACCAGGTGGGGATCAGCCACATATCCTTTACTGTGCCCGACGTCAAGGCGCTGGCGGACGAACTGGTCAGCAAGGGAGTAGAGCTGGCGGCGCCCCTGGAAGCCTTCACCGCTCCCGACGGCCACGTCAGCAGCATCTTCGTTTACGACCCCGATGGCATCCTGGTCCAGTTTGACGACCACGGCTGATTGCCGTATTTCCCGGGCGGAGCAAGGTTCGCTCAGACAGGACAGACGGGAGGGAAGCGATGCCAGACGCATCCGGGACCGAAATGAGTCATGCCGACCGCCACGACCTGGACAAGCTGGCCCGGTGGAAGACGGGGCTCGACAACGCTTCCGAATCCGGCGAAGCGACATTCCCTGCCTGCTCCATTTTTCTGGTGACGCCTGAGGATCGGGCGTCTCACGACATCTTCCGGCGCTACCGTGACGCCTTCGAGGAACTGGGCGGCGGTTTCCACCACCTGGTGATATTCGGACAGCACGGCGTTTCTGCAACGCAGGCGGCGTTTCTGGCGGAACTGGGTATGGAGCAGCGGAGCGTTCCCCTGCTGGCAATAGTTCCAATGCCCGCTCCGTCGAAGAAGCCCGAAACCGTCTACTGCATTGAACTGCCCAGGGGCGATGGTGACGGCGAGCTGGACGATTCTCAAAGCTGGGGAGTCGCTCTGGGAGCGATCCGGGCCGCAGCGTCCGGGCTGTCCCTGCGCCTGCCTGTAGACGTGGAAGGCGTCTGCGTCGGGAAATTCCGCGGCGGCTCTCTATCCAGCGCCGTTGCCGGCGTTCTTGCGCAACTGGAGGCGGAATCCCAGGGTATATAGCGGCCTGACGCCGCCGGTGTCAGTTTGCCGCGGTCACGATGGCCCAGATGCCCCAGCCCATCAGAAGAACTCCGGTGAAACGGCCGATCCACTCCCCCAGGGCTACTGTCTTCTCCGCCAGAACGAAGACGGCCAGCGCTGCAATCCACACCAGGTTCATTATTCCCAGCACGAACAGCAGAAGCATCAGCGCCCAGCAGCAGCCGAGGCAGAAAGCGCCGTGCTCCAGCCCCATGCGCAGAGCGCCGCCCGTTCCATCTCGCCAGGATGTCATCAGGAAGCTCATGGGAGTGCGGCACTGCCTGAGGCAAGCGTATTTCAGGGGGCTCCACTGGAACGCCCCGGCGGCCAGCAGCAGCGCTCCGCCCAGGTAGCCGCTGGCGGATGCCCCCATCATCGACGACAGAAGCGAAGCCTGGTGCAGCCCCCAGTTGCCCAGGGTTGCCGCCACGGAGAAAGCCGACCACGCTGCGATGTAGCCGGCAAGGAACACCGCGGCAGGAACGTAGGGCGCTTTCCGCTCCCGGCGCTTGCGGTTTAGTGCGGCGAACATCAGCAGCATAGGCGTCGCCGAGGGGGACATCATCGCCACCATCATCACGGCCCACATGACGAACATCAGGCCGAAGTCGGCGGCGCTCCACGCCCGCATGTCCGCCATGGTCATGTTGTCGCCCATGCCCATATCGGCGCGGGCGAGGTAGACAGTGTAGGCCCAGGCGATAGCGGCAATGATGATGATGGCTGCGACTACGATGGCGCGGTCTTGCCTCAGTGCCCGCTCCAGCGCCGGAGGGGAAGAATCTGTGGCGGTTTGCGGCTGGCCGGCCATATCAGAGAGACTCCTTACGAGACGGAGCTGTGGCCGCGGACGGAACTGCGATCGCGCCTGAATGTAACTTACGGCTTGACCCTATGTCGAGTAGTGCTATAATTCACGCCGCAGGAGGTGGGCAATTTGGAAGCATTTGATTTTGAGGCTCCCAGTAGTATCGTCGAAGCGGTTTCGATACTAAATGAGAAAGGCGACCGGGCCAGGATCATAGCCGGAGGCACTGATATTCTGGTTATGATGCGGGCAGGGCGCCGGTTGGCCGATGTGGTGGTCGACGTTAAGGGAATTCCAGAGCTATACGAGATGAGCTATTCGCCGGAAGACGGTCTGACCCTGGGCGCGGCGGTTCCGTGCTACCGCATCTACCAGGACGCTGCCATATCATCGGCGTATCCCGGCCTGATCGACTCTGCGTCGCTCATCGGCGGCATCCAGATCCAGGGACGAGCCAGTATTGGCGGCAATCTTTGCAACGCTGCTCCCAGCGGCGATTCAATTCCTGCGGTTATTGCCTTGGGCGGTGTCTGCAACATCGCTGGCCCGAACGGCACGCGCCAACTCCCGGCCGAAGAGTTCTGCACTGCGCCAGGCCAGAACGCCCTTCAGCATGGAGAGATGCTGGTTTCCGTATCTTTCCCGTCGCCCGCGGCTCATTCGGGGGCGAATTACCAGCGGTTCATTCCCCGCAACGAGATGGACATCGCCATCGCCGGCGTCGGCAGCTCGGTAGTGCTGGACGCATCGGGTCAAAACTTTGTGTCGGGCCGGGTCGCGCTGGCCTCAGTTGCTCCGACCCCGGTCTTCTCCCAGGCAGCGGGGGACAGCCTGGCAGGCAAGGCAGTTTCCGATGAATCTATCCGCGAGGCCTCGGAATTGGCCATGGCCGACGCCAAACCCATAACCGATATGCGCGGCACTATCCGCCAGCGCATCCATTTGATCGGCGTGCTGACGCGCCGCACACTCAATGTCGCCGTCGAGCGGGCCAGGGGAGGATAAAGGATGCCCGGAGTTGTTCACGTTCAGGCAAAAATCAACGGCGAAGACACCAACTTCCTGTGCGAGCCTCGCCAGAGCTTGCTGGAAGTTCTGCGGGACGTCCTCGGCATGACCGGAACCAAAGAAGGGTGCAACGATGGCAACTGCGGCGCCTGCACCGTGATGCTGGATGGCCGCATCGTCGACTCCTGCCTGGTACTGGGTGTGGAAATAGCGGGCCGCGAGGTCGAGACCATTGAGGGCATGGCGTCGCCCGGCGGGCTGCATCCGTTGCAGCAGTCCTTCCTGGAGAATGCCGCGTTGCAGTGCGGTATCTGCACCCCCGGCTTCTTGGTGGCCTCCCGCGCCCTCCTGGATGCCGAACCGGACGCCGACGAGGGCCGCATCCGCCATTGGCTGGCTGGAAATCTCTGCCGCTGCACCGGCTACGACAAGATCGTGCGCGCTGTGCTCCAGGTCAGCACAACCAGCGATAAGTAGCTCCCGGCCGGCTGAAAGCCCGGCTCAAACTGCGGCATTCGGAAAGGCGGCACCTCAGGGGGCCGCCTTTATCAATGCCGCAAAACGGACGCGCGGGATGGCGTAACAGTATACAATGCACTGGCATACGAATATGGCGAATCCTCTTATGCGATAAGCGTCTTGAGAGCCGTATTAGATGACGGTAAGGGAAACCCGGGGGGAGCCTGCAATCGGTATCGGTGAAGCGGAGTTCTCGAAAGATGGGCTAGGCCGCAAGAGGAGGGCAATCATGGCGAAAGTGTACATTCCCACCATGCTGCAACCGCTTACCGGCGGGGTCAAGCAGGTCGATTGCCAGGGCCGCAACGTCCGGCAGATAATTGACGGGCTGGAGGCTCTATATCCCGGCATGAAGGACAGGCTGGTTGAGGATGGAGAAATACGCTCCAACCTGGCTGTAGCTATAGATGGTGATGTCGCGCGAATGGGTATGCTGGAACGGGTGGGCGAGTCCAGCGAGGTGCATTTTGTTCCCGCTATCGGGGGTGGACGACCCTGAACGACGCGGACCGGCCTCGCTCAGGAACGATACGATGTCCGGGCGCCAACGGGAATCTCCTGTGGACTGCACTTGTCATAACAGGTTTGACCGCCCGAAATGGGGCCGCTTAAAATGCAGACGGAACTGAATTACCCATGCATACGTAAAACGAGGCTATCCACATAGCAAGAGGATCGCCTTATCCCGGCGCAACACTTCGGTTGGTGATGGCAGACAGAGAAGCTTCCAGAGTAAAAACCCTGGTATCCTCCGGCGGGGTAGTTTTCCGGATCAGCGGGGGGCGTTTGGAGACCGTGCTTTGCGGACGTTCCGACCCAGTGCGGTGGAGTTTGGCTAAAGGCACTCCCGACCCCGGCGAGACTCTGGAGCAGACGGCGCTGCGGGAGGTCAGAGAGGAAACCGGCCTGGAAGTCGAGCTGGATGCCCCGCTGGGCTGCATCGATTACTGGTTTGCCAACCGTGACAACGATGTCCGGTATCACAAGACTGTCCACTTTTACCTGATGTCGCCGGTGGGCGGGCACATCGACCAGCATGATCCTGAGTTCGATGTAGTCCAATGGTTTGAAGTTGGTGAAGCGCTGTCTGCAATGGCCTATGGCAACGAGGCCGGCGTTCTTCGCCGGGCTGTAGACGTTTTCAAGTCGAGAGAGGGTCAAAGGCAGAATGGTTGAACTTCGAGGCGCTAAGATAATCCTTCGAGAGAAGCGGATCGAGGATGCTGAGAAGGACTATCGCTGGCGGAGCGACCCCGAGATCGCGCGTCTGGACGCAGCTTTTCCGCTGAGTATGTCTTACGAGCGCTACTTGAAGCTGTTTGAAGACCAATTGCGTTATCCCACCCCAGGGTCTCACCACTTCGGCGCCGACGCTATCGACGGTACGTACATCGGCAACTGCATGTACTACGACCTGGATAGCATCAGCCGAGAGGCTGAGCTGGGCATAGTCATCGGCGACCGGGACTATTGGAGCAACTCCTATGGCTACGATGCCGTAACCACCCTGCTTGACCACATGTTCACCGACTTGCAACTGAACCGGGTCTACTTGCATACCCTGGATTGGAACGAGCGGGCGCTGCGATGTTTCCAGAAGTCCGGCTTTCAGCCCCTGCGGACCGTCCGCCGGATGTCGCAGGACTTCATCCTGATGGAAGTGTTGCGCAAGGAATGGCTGGAGACGGGCAAGGAGCGGCTGGAGGCCAGGTTTATGGACGGGGAAGGCAATCAGCAGGAAAAGGAGCCATGCTCTGGAGCGGATGCCGGAAATAAGCCTTCTGCGGACGAGACCGTCCCCCGCCGACGGTCCGTGTTTCCCCGGTCCGGCCCCGATCAGCCTTTACGCTGACGCAGCCGCAGACAACGCTTCAGGCAGGCTGATCGCTCCAGTATAAAGCGCCCGGCCCACGACTACCCCCTCTACGCCGGTGGACGCAAGCCGCTGGATGTCCTGCACCGACGCAACGCCCCCCGAAGCCAGCACCGCCATGCCCGTCTCCCGGACCAGCAGCCCGTTTGTCTCCAGGTCGGGGCCAGTCAGCATCCCGTCGCGGGCGATGTCGGTGTAGAGCAACCGCGCCGCGCCCAGTTCCGCCATGCGGTGCGCCAGCTCCAGGACGCTGATTTCGCTGATCTCGGTCCAGCCCTGAAGGACCACCATGCCGTCGCGCGCGTCTATGGATATCACTATGCTCTCCGGGCCGCGCTCCCGGCAAACGGCCTGCACCATGTTTGGGTCGCGAACCGCCGCCGTGCCGATGACGACGCGCTCTGCGCCCGCATCCAGCCAGGCTCGCGCAGTGTCTGCGCTGCGTATTCCCCCGCCAACCTGTACCGGGATTTCCAGGGCGGCGGTGATGGACGAAATGATGGCCAGGTGGGCCGGCTTACCCGTAGCTGCTCCATCGAGGTCGACCAGATGCAGCCGGAGGCCGCCCTGCTCCTGCCATTGCCGGGCCATGGCCAAAGGGTCGTCGGAGAACACCGTCTCGCGTTGGAAATCGCCCTGGCGCAGCCGGACGCAGCGCCCTCCGCGCAAGTCAATGGCCGGCATCACTTCCATTTTGCTTGAACACCTTGCTTGAATGCGAACCCTTGAATCTTGAACGCGAGCCCCCGGTATGGTCGTCAGAAGGCAGCCGCGCCATCTGCGGCCATAGCTACGAAGTTGCGGTAGATGCGCAAGCCCACCGGCCCGCTTTTTTCCGGGTGAAACTGGGTGGCGACCACGTTCCCCCTGGCGTAAACGCTGCAGAAAGACAGGCCGTATTCGGTAGCGCCCAAGGCTCCGTCCGGCTCCGAAGGCTCGGCGTAGAAGCTGTGAACGAAGTAGAAATAGCTGCCCGAATCGATACCTGCCAGAGCCGGATGCTCGCCTTTGAGAGTTACGCTGTTCCAGCCCATGTGCGGGATTTTCAGCGATGGGCCACAGCCGTTGGACTCACGCAGACGCCTCACCTTCCCGGGGACTATACCCAGGCAGGGCGATCCTGCTTCCTCATACGTCCAGTCGAGCAGCAACTGGAGGCCCAGGCAGATGCCCAGGAACGGACGCCCGCTATTGGCAAACTCGCGAAGCGGCTCAACGAGCCGCCGCTGTTGCAGTGCGTTCATGGCCGCCGGTCCCGAACCGACGCCGGGAAGCACTACTGCGTCGGCGTTTGCCAGGTCATCAGTATCGCTGCTTACCAATGGGCTGGCGCCGCACGAGTGAAGCGCCCGGGAAACGCTGCGCAGGTTTCCGGATTCGTAGTCAACGATGACCAGTTTCATTGCCCTTCAGTCCTACGCCCGCTGCCCTGCGCCGGCGTGAGTCTCGAAAATCGCCTGCTGCGCGCCTTCAATCCTGCCTCTGCCCTACGCCCGCTGCCCGGTAGCGCGCTCTATGGGCAGCTCGCGGTCTTCGTAGCGGGCTGCAACGAACAGCAGGTCGCCCAGACGGTTCAGGTACGACAGTAACAGGCCGTTGGTAAGCAGCCCGCCCTCCCCCATCGCCACAACCCGCCGCTCGGCAGTGCGCACTACGCAGCGGGCCAGGTCCATCGCCGCCGACGCCGGTGAGCCGCCGGGGAGGATGAACACATTGGGCATCGTCATATCATTTTCCAGGGAGTCTATGGCCCGTTCCAGGCTCTCCACCATCTCTGGAGTCACCGGCGAGAAGTGCTGCTGGAACAGCTCGTACTTGTCGGGATCGGTGGCAAGCTCCGCTGCTACAGTGAACAGCTCGCTTTGCAGTTGTCTCAGCAACTCTTTCACCCGGTCGTCGCTGGACATGGCTCGCGCCAGCCCCATGGCGGAAACAGCCTCGTCGGTAATGCCGTATGCCTCGGTGTGGGGGTTGTTCTTCGAAATCCGGCCGCCGTAAAGCAGGCTGGTTTCGCCCTTGTCGCCAAACTTGGTGTAGACCCTCTTGCGGTATTCCTCAGAGCTGGTTGCGGCCACAGGCGTCACCTTTTCGATGTGGAGTATATGACCCGGGGTATATGACCCGGAGTTCACAGTCCGATTTTAGCACACCGCATTCGCTGCCAGCCTGTTCCGGGTTCAGGTCGCAACGGTCAAACCTAATCGCAGGGCCGCCCATTGTGTTATCGTGGCATTGCAACTACACTTGCGGCCCGGCAGCCGGATGCTGCCGCACCGGCACCGGGAAGAACGGAACGCCGGGAAGCCTTCATCAAATCCGAGGTGATTCGCTATGCCGCCTGAAGTTCGCGTTATCGGCGTCGAGGGCATGCCTGAATTAGGCCCCGGAGATGACCTCGCCGACCTGATGATGGATGCCGCAGCCGCCCAGGGCACTCCGATTGAAGAGGGCGACGTTTTGGTGGTCACCCAGAAGGTCGTCTCCAAGGTGGAGGGCAAGGTGATGAGCTTTGAGGATATAGAGCCATCGCAGCTTGCCATCACCATCACCGAAGGGCATCGCCGCGACCCGAGGCATACAGAGGCCATACTCCGGGAGGCCGTCCGCATTGTGCGGATGGACCGGGGGGTGATAATCGCCGAGACTAAACACGGCTTCTTCTGCGCCAACGCTGGCATCGATGCATCCAACATTCCGGGCGACAACACCATCGCGCTGCTGCCCGATGATTCCGACGCTTCGGCCAGCGCAATTCGCGATGCTGTTCGGGCGCGTCTTGGCGCCAGCGTAGCAGTTATCGTGTCGGATACCTTCGGGCGGCCCTGGCGCAACGGCGCGGCCAATGTGGCCATCGGCGTAGCAGGGATCGACCCGCTGCTGGACTACGTGGGGGCGCTGGATGCTTACGGCAACGTGCTGCACACTACGCAGATAGCCGTGGCCGACGAGCTGGCCGCGACCGCTGAACTGGTTACCGGCAAGGCGCTGGGCATTCCGGTGACCATCATTCGGGGCTACGCCTTTGAGCCGATAGAGGACGCCAGCATCCAGCGGCTGTTGCGGTCGGGAGAGCGAGACCTGTTCCGCTAACGGGCTTTTCCATCCGGAACTCGCCGGAACTCGAGCCGGGGAACCTGCGCACGGCGTTTCCGTCAGCCCGCGGAGCGAGCGTCTGCGGCGTTCGCCGGTGCGTACTCCCAGAGCGTGAGTTGGCGGACGGCGTCGGGATCGGCGAAGTTGCTGACGCCGACTCCCAGCAGCCGGAATGAGCGAGCGGGCGTAAGCTCGGCGGAAAGCAGACGCCAGGCGGTGTCGCGTATGGCCCCAGCGCAGTTGGACGGTTCCGGAAGCGTGGTCTGCCTGCTGAAGGTGGTGAAGTCGGCCAACCGCATCTTCACCGTTACCGTGCGTCCTTGCAGTCCCTTGCGCGCCAGGCTCCCCGCTACCCCCTCGGCAAGTTCCTCAAGCACGCGCCGGAGTTCTGCCGGGTCTCCCACGTCGTCGGGAAACGTGGTCTCCGAAGAAACAGACTTGCTGACCCGCTCGGTGTGCACTGGCTCATCATCGCGTCCCTCGGCGCGACGCTGCACGGAGTCCGCTCTCTGCCCGAATATGCGGGTGAACCACTCCCCCGTTTGCTGCGCGAGTCTGCCTATGGTGTCCACGCCCTCGGCGTTCAGGCGCTCGGCAGTCTTGGGGCCGATGCCCCACAGCTTGCCTACCGGCAGAGGGGCCAGGAAGCCGGCCTCGTCTCCCGTCGGAACCACCACCAGCCCGTCGGGTTTGTCCAGATCCGATGCAATTTTGGACACGTACTTGCTGGCGCTGACGCCTACGGAAACCGTAAGTCCGGTTTCCTCCTTGACCCGTCGCTTCAGTTCCAGCGCTACGCCCAGGGGCCACCGTCCCTCCGCCTCGCCGACCGCGTCGCTGATGTCCAGATATGCCTCGTCCAGGGAAAGCGGCTCGATGACCTCCGTAAATTCACGGAATACACGCATCACCTGACGGGACATTTCCCGATAGCGGGTAAATCTTGGCTGAACGATGATACCCTGTGGACAGAGACGCACGGCGACGCGCATGGGCATGGCTGAGTGGACGCCGAAGGGGCGGGCTTCGTAGGATGCAGTGGCGACAACGCCGCGACTCTCCGGACGACCGCCGACCAGCACCGGTTTGCCGCGCAGCTCAGGGTTGTCCAGTTGCTCCACGGTGGCGTAGAAAGCGTCCAGATCGGCGTGGATTATGTGCCTCATTCGCGTTCCGGGCCGAGATGTCGTTAAAGACCGGGCTGCAAAAACAAGGGTTCACTGTCGCTTCATTGTACTCTGTCGGGACGGTGTTCTATCTGTGTTTTTGCGACATTCGTTTTTACGACATCCTCGTTGTGTGCCGGGTTGTGTGCCAGGTTGTGCGCCGGCGTTGGATAAATTCAGATTCAGGCAGGCCGAGGCTGTGGAACTCTATTATGACGGCGCCCTTGATGCGTGGTTCTGCTTCATTGGTCGCCGGTTCCTGATATAATTGCCGCGCTGTGTGTTCAACTTCCTGCTGCGACTGCCGGAGATTCGTTATGCCCTCTGTTGACCCTGCCTCAATCCGCGCCATTACTTTCGACCTGTACGGAACCCTGCTGGATCTGGAGGCCACCTTCGCCCCGGCCTTCGGCGATTTTCTGCGGGAGCGCGGAGCCAGGGCCGACGCCGCTGAGATGGTGCAGACCTGGGAGTGGGCCTACCTGCACGAAGGTATGGTCGATACTTTTCTGGGAGGCCCGAGGACTCCCTTCGAGCAACTGCGACGCACCACTTTGTCCCAGCTTTTCGCCCGCTCCGGAGTCAGCCATACCCGCGACGACATCGAATCGCTGCTGACAGAGCGCGCCAAACCCGCTCTGTTCCCCGACGTGGCAGAGGCGTTGACCTCGCTGCGGGAACGCTTCACATTGTCTGTGCTGTCCAACGGCGACGCGGAGGTTCTGGGGCGAATCTCGGCAACCCTCCGCATACCAGTTCACCGCGCCATATCGGTGGAGGAAGCAGACTGCTACAAGCCCGACCGGCGGGTGTACCGTCGGGCCGCTGAGCTGCTGGACGCCGAACCGGGCCGGATACTGCACGTCGCCGCCCATGCCTGGGACATCCGGGCAGCTCAGTCGGCAGGAATGCGCGGCGCCTACGTTAACCGCCACGGCATCCCCTATGCCCCGTTTACCAGCCACCAGCCCGACATCGAAACACTCACCCTTCCGGAACTTTCCTCCCTGCTCGCCTGACTCTCAGAATCGACTCGGAACTTTGAGAGAGAAGCGATGTCCATCCGCTACGCAATAGACCTGACGCTGGAGCCTGCGTTCACGGCCAGAGCATACCAGACGCGGCAGATAGTCTGCGGGCAATATTCTTCGTGGGCCGCCGAGATGCAGATGCTGCGGCTGCCCATGACGCCCTTCTTCCCCTGCCCCGAAGACCGACTGCCCATCCTGGCGTTGCAGGTGGCGGACATTGCGGCCGGCGCCGGCTCGGAGAAACCCTGCCTGCTGCACCTCTCGGGCATCGTCGCTGACCCTGCAATGAACGGAGTGGTAATGGAGTTCGATGCGTCGGCGCCTTTGTTCGAGTTGCAGCGAAAGTCGCTGGAGGCAGCGCAGAGTCACTCTGCCGGCCTCTTCCCTTCCGAATCCTTCCGCCCCCGGATCGCGCTGCTGGAACACGGAGCCTTCCCCGAAGCAGTCCTGCCCGATGCAGCAGAATTCGCCGCCGGCGTGGCTTCCGTCCTGAATACGCCGGAGGCGGCCCTGCCGTGGCGTCTGCTGCTGACCCGCTATTTGTCGGAGGCTGCCGGCAGCGATTGGAGCAGCGGCCGCTGGGCTGCCGACCTGTCGTGGCGGCAGCTATTCAGCCACCGGCTCTGCATCTGACGTCTGCAGCCGCGCTTCCGTCCGCGGCGGGCGCGCTCGGTTCCGGAGGGCCGGCGATGACGGAGTGGCATTCACCTCGCCAGTTCGTCTTTTATCGCTGCCCAGGATGCGCGGCGCGTCTGAACATGTAGCCGCTGCGCTGCGCGGTTAGCGCGAGGCAGGGGCCTGCGGTATTATTTACCCATCCTTCCACCTGCAAAGGAGAATGCGTGATGAAAGCCGCCGCCAAACTGCGAGAGATGCTCAACTCCGGCGACATGGTAGTCGCCCCCTTCGTACTCAACGCCCTGCACGCCAGGATCGCCGAATCCGTCGGCTTCCAGGCGGTCTACATGACCGGCGCTGGCACCGCCGCCGAGCGGGGCTTCCCCGACGTTGGGCTGCTCACCATGACCGAAATGGTATCCAACGCCAGGTATATCGCCAACGCGGTAGACATTCCTGTGATATGCGATTCCGACTCCGGCTACGGCAATCCGCTCAACGTTATGCGCTCGGTGCAGGAATATGAGGCTGCCGGCGTGGCCGGCATCCACATCGAGGACCAGGTTTTTCCAAAGAAATGCGGTTTCTTTGAAGGCAAGCAGGTTATCCCCGTCGAAGACCACGTTCAGAAGATTCGCGCCGCTCTCGACGCCCGCAAGGACCCGGACTTCGTTATCATCGCCCGCTGCGATGCCTACGCCGTCACCGGATGGGAGGACACCATACGCCGCTGCAAAGCATACGTGGATGCAGGGGCGGATGTTGTATTCGTCGACGGCATCAAGAGCGAGGATGACATCCGCAATTACGCCAAAGACATGGCCGATCTGCCCCGTATGTACAACGGCGACCTGATGAACACCAACGAGCTGAACGAACTCGGCTTCAGGATTACTATCTGCGGCAGCACCATATGGCTTATCTACCAGCAAGTCAAGGAGTCCTTCGAGGAGTTGAAGGCCACGGGCGCCATAGACCCCAGGCGCTTTGCGACCCGCTGGGATGTTGCATCTCTCCTCGGCCTGGGCGAGATATACGAGCTGGAACGCAAGTATGGTGTCGGCGACACCGTTCCCGCCAATGTGTAAACAGCTTGGGCAGGACGCGATGTCTATCGGGAGACAACCTTCACTCTGAACCATCCCGGCTATCCCGAACCTGTCCTGAAAGGCCAGCCGGAGCGGAATATGGCGACGATAATCAGGTTGATGAACGCTGAGGAGCTGCTGCTTCTGCCGGATGACGGCATGCAGCGCGAGCTGATACGCGGAGTGCTGACGGAAGATATGCCGCCAGGATACGAACACGGGGCAGTGGAGGGCAGAATCAGCAGACTGCTGGGCAACTTCGCCGAAGATAATGACTTTGGCGAAGTTCTTACCGGCGATTCAGGCTTTGTGCTGGAGCGTAATCCGGACACAGTACGGGGCCCGGACGTCGCCTGGGTTGCTCCGGGGCGAGTGGAAGGCCGGGTAAGGGGGTTCGCGGAATTGTCCCCCGATCTCGTGGTGGAGGTTAAGTCTCCCAACAACTCGAATCGGGAAATGGCGGATAGAGCGATGATGTGGCTGTCTCACGGCACTAGAATCGCGCTGGTAGCAGACCCGGGCCCTGTAACCCTCACTGTGTACCGTCCTGGCGAGCCGCCGCAGGCGCTGGGCGAGTTCGACGCTTTCGACGGAGGCGACGTGCTGCCCGGCTTCACCGCCCCCGTCTGGAGCTTCTTCCGCCGCAGGCAGCATTCTCCCCTGCCTCGGTCTGAGGCTTGATACTCCGAGCGTTGCCGAAACTCCCGTCCGGCGTTCTATCCTGCGGCCTGCTTCCGCCCGCCGGTAGCGCCCCGCACTGGATACGGCGGCGAGGCGTCCAGCAGCCTGTAGCGCGTCCTGCCCGGAGTGCAGCGAGGCAGGCCGGTTGCCGTCGAAACGGGCTGGAAGCGCCCGGATAGTCAGCGCTAGTGATCGACGCCGACCTGGCCGATACGGGCGATCGCCCGGTGCGGGTGTGCGCGCCTGAGGCGAGGACGCAGACGCAGATGGGAGATTCTGCGACCTTGCCCCGGATGCTGCGGAGTTGAACACGCTGATGGAGGTTGCCAGCGGGCGGATGGTCATCATCGTCATCAGCGACGGCGCCCCCGTCGAATTCCGGGGCGTGCCCTGTATCCGGTCCTTAACCCGATACGACTTAAATAGAGCCGCTTGCGTTAGACCCGGAAAAGTGTTTAAGCCCTCTCGTCCACGAGAGAGGGCTTGGTCGACAGGATTGGCCGGCTGAAGACCCTGACTATTCCTGCGGTATGAGGGGCGCCACTTCGCGGGAGAATTGCTCCATGTTTTCCTGTAGCGACGCCACGCTGTCGCCGGCGGGGAAGCCGATGATGAAGTTGGATACGCCCAGGTCCATATACTGGCGCAGGTCGGCGGCGATCTGCTCCGGACGGCCGTTCATCCAGGGCCGCGAGCCGCTGGCGGAGCTGTTGAAGCGCACATCGGTGCTGAAGGTGAGGTCAACAGCGTTCTCGTCGCGTCCGGCCTGCGCTGTGAGGCGACGCAGGCGGGCGATAAGCCCCGACAGTTCTTCCGGTTCCAGTATCGCGGGAGGGCGCAATCCGATGGGCATCCAACCGTCGCCATGCCTGGCGGCGCGTCGGATGGCTGGTCCGGTGTGCCCCCCGATCCAAATAGGCGGGTGCGGCTTCTGCGCCGGCTTGGGCGAGAACCCGCTGCCCGATATCTGGTAAAACTCTCCGTCAAAGGACGGGTCGTCCTTAGTCCACAGCTCTTTGTACAGTTCTATGTATTCATCGGTAACGGCCCCCCGGCGCGCGTAGTTGTCGAGCCCCATAGCCTCGAATTCTTCCTCCATCCACCCCACACCGGCGCCCAGGATCAACCGCCCGCCCGATAGCGCGTCCAGCGTCGACAGCATCTTGGCGGCCAGAACCGGGTTGCGGTAGGGCAGGATGAGCACGTGAGTTCCCAGCCTCACTCGCTGAGTGCAGCCGGCCAGAAAGTTCAGGGCGGCCAGCGGCTCGTAGTAGGGCTGGTCCGGAGCGAATGTGGGCACGCCGTCGGCGGCGTAGGGGTAAAAGGAGCTGACGTCGCGGGGGAGGATGATGTGGTCGCTGACCCAGATGTGGTCATACCCCAGGTCGTCGGCCCGCTGGGCCAGCGCGCGAAGCGACTCGGGCCCGGCCAGGGGTCCCCGAGTGGGTACGGATGTGCCGAATGTAACGGGCATGATGCTCTCCGGCAGCGCGAACTTCGCACTGTGAAATTTGGTGATTCCGGCAGCAGTGTATCAGATGCTCCCCCGGATGCGAACTAGAATATGCCTCCGGGAGCGCGCGCCCCGCGCTGCTTGCGCACTACGAAAGAGCCGCCCAGATAATCGTGCCAGCCCCGCTTCCTCGGGTCGAAACCTATCCATACGTATCCTATCCAGACTATCCCTTCCGACAGGAATTTTCCCGGCAGCTCCCGGGCGATTACCCTGTACCAGGGCGGGATGCTGCCGTTGGCGTCGACTACCTGGATTCGCAGCAGCATTTTCCCGAGCGTCTGCCCCCAAAGCGAGGTGAGCAACGCCCCATACGTCACCGATAACCCCCAGACCAGCAGCAGAAAGCTGTAGTTGATAGCCTCCAGGCTGATGGTGATGTCCTCCTGCGCTATGGGATCGGCGTCGCCCGAAGTGCGGGAGACGCCGATGATGGCTGCGATCGCCGCTGCAATGACGTAAACGATGATTCTGTCGACGATGAACGCCGCGAATCGTATCCAGAATCCCATGTACTCCACTTCCCCGTAGGGGGAAGCGGACACGGCCTGCCCGCAATTGGAGCAGAAATCCGCATCCGGGAATACAGCGGCGGCGCAAGCCGGGCAGCGCAGCCCATCGGCGGCGCCATAGTCCGTCGGCGGCGCGCCCTGTTGGGTCTGCGCATAGCCGCAATCGAAGCAAAAACCACTGGCAGCCTGAAAGTGCAGCGCACAAAGCGGCGACACGCCGCACCTCTGGCAGGTGTGCCCTGTTCCCCAGGCCACCCCCACGCCGCAGCTTCGGCAATAGGGAATGTAGTCCCGAGGCGGCCCTTCGCTCCGGGCAGGCGCGGCTGCGGCCGGATGTCCGCAGTTCCAGCACGTCGGGCTTCCCGTCTCGACTATAGACCCGCAGTTTCCGCAAAACGACCGGCCTGGACCGGAATCCGGTTCGCTGGTCATGGTTACGCCAATCCTGTGATGCGTTGCAGAATGCCTGCCAACAGCATACGACGCCCGGCCTCGACCCTCAACCTTGCCTCATCTTCGCCTGGCAACGAAAACCCGAATAACTTTACATAAATTATAAATTAAGCCAATATGTTCCAGTCTGCCTGAATTAAGAGGCCGTTCACACTTCGACTATTTGGAGTTGTCGCGCCGAGGGTGCAGAATGGAAGCTGGCGCAAACACAGGGCGGTCGCGTTGGAGGTTTTACTCCGGGCATACCGGCTGTCTTGGCCTGAAAGGCGTTTGCTCTTCCTTCCTGCCGTTCCTTCTCCTGCTTCTGGTAGCGTTGCCGGCCGCTTTTATCGCCTGCGATACGATTGAGGACTTTGCTGCATCGCCCACGTCCCCTGCGCCTACTGCCCGGCCCACGTCGACGGTAGTTCCCGCTTCTTCAACCCGTCCCGCTTCTGCTGGCGCGTCGTCCGCCTCCGGAATCGTGATCCGGGTATCCATTGCCCCGATGTCCGACGGGATTCCCAAGTACGACCGAGGCGAATGGCGCCACTGGATCGATGAAGACAGAG
Source organism: Dehalococcoidia bacterium (assembly GCA_965115955.1). Lineage (GTDB taxonomy): Bacteria > Chloroflexota > Dehalococcoidia > Lucifugimonadales > UBA3495 > VXOI01. The sequence goes on from OZ220473.1 coordinate 2,144,850, forward strand.
ACTGCCAGAATGCGCGGCAGGAGGCGCTGATAGCGGAATCCAGCAGCCGGGTTACCTTCCAATCCGAAGATGAGTGCCGGGTGGCCGAGGGCAGATGGACCGGGCCTTACACCGGCAAGGATGTAACCGACCCCGGCGACCTCGACATTGACCACATGGTGCCTCTGGAAAATGCCCATCGCTCCGGCGGCTGGTCCTGGAACCTGGAGCGCAAGCGGGAATATGCCAACTATCTGGGCTACCAGAACCACCTTATCGCCGCTATCAGTTCCGCCAACCGTTCCAAGGGTTCCAAAGGCCCCGAGGAATGGCGCCCGCCCCTGGAGAGCTACTGGTGTTCCTATGCTACGGACTGGGCCACTATCAAGAGAGACTGGGGCCTGAGCGTCACCGAGGCCGAGTTCGCGGCATTGACCGAAATGCTTGCCGCCTGCTCCACGCCAGTGCTGCTCCAGCCTGCCCAGGGAGAGGCGCCGGCGTTTCCCGCTTCCACCAAGCCTCCATCCGCCACGCTGTCTGCTACGCCCGTATCTGCCACACCGTCTGTTATGCCCGTATCTGCCACACCGCCTGCCGCGCCCCTGTCTACGCCGCCGGGTATGCGATACGATCCCTTTGGCCCAGATCGCAACTGTTCCGATTTCGAGACTTACCAGGAGGCCCTCGCCTTTTATATTGCCGCAGGCGGCCCCGATGCCGACCCGCACAACCTCGATTCAGATGACGACGGTGAGCCATGTGAGTCGCTTCCCGGTGGGCCATCGGAAAGCGCATCGCTACAGCAGAATACACCGGTATCCTTCTACGCTTCCCTTCGTTCCGGTTTGCAGAGAGGCGATTCGAGTTGTCCGCCCGGCACATCCGGCGAATCGAACTGCGAGCAGGCGCCAACGGCGACCCCCATCCCGACGCCCCTGCATACCGCCACACCGACCCCGATGCCCGCGTCAACTGCTACGCCCACACCGACCTCGATGCCCGCGTCAACTGCTACGCCCACACCGACCTCGATGCCCGCGTCAACTGCTACACCCACACCCGAACCGCGGGAAGAACACTTCCAGGACCGCAACTGTAGCGATTTCGAAAACTGGCAGGCAGCTCAGGTTTTTTACCTGTCCGAGGGCGGTCCTGGCGTTGACTCCCACGGACTGGACGGGGACAGCGACGGTACGGCTTGCCAGTCGCTCCCCGGCGCACCTCGCAGTGCCCTCGATCTACCCTCTTCTGAACCGACTCCCGAACCGCCTTACACTCCTTTGCCGGAAGACCAGGCCGGTGATCCAGCTTATCCGGGCCTGCTTTTTGACCCTGATGGCCTCGACCGCAACTGTGGCGATTTCTCGTCGTGGTGGAACGCGCAGAACTTCTTTCTGGCCGCCGGAGGGCCGGGCGAAGACCCGCACAGCCTCGACAGCAATGGAGACGGCACGGCCTGCGAGTCTCTGCCTGGGGCGCCTGAACAGGATGAGCCTGCCGGGGATTCCGAGCCTCTGTCCTCTGGAGAAGGGGAGTTCGTGGATAGAAATTGCGCGGACTTTGGCAACTGGGAGGAAGCCCAGAACTTCTTTCTGGCCGCCGGAGGGCCGGGCGAAGACCCGCACAGCCTCGACAGCAATGGAGACGGCACGGCCTGCGAGTCTCTGCCCGGCGCGCCTGAACAGGATGAGCCTGCCGGGGATTCTGATCCTCTGTCCTCTGGAGAAGGGGAGTTCGTGGATAGAAATTGCGCGGACTTTGGCGACTGGGAGGAAGCCCAGAACTTCTTTCTGGCCGCCGGAGGGCCGGGCGAAGATCCGCACAGCCTTGACAGCAATGGAGACGGCACGGCCTGCGAGTCTCTGCCCGGCGCGCCTGAACAGGATGAGCCTGCCGGGGATTCCGAGCCTCTGTCCTCTGGAGAAGGGGAGTTCGTGGATAGAAATTGCGCGGACTTTGGCAGTTGGGAGGAAGCCCAGAACTTCTTTCTGACCGCCGGAGGGCCGGGCGAAGACCCGCACGGCCTTGACAGCAATGGAGATGGCACGGCCTGCGAGTCTCTGCCTGGGGCGCCTGAACAGGATGAGCCTGCCGGGGATTCCGAGCCTCTGTCCTCTGGAGAAGGGGAGTTCGTGGATAGAAATTGCGCGGACTTTGGCAGTTGGGAGGAAGCCCAGAACTTCTTTCTGGCCGCCGGAGGGCCGGGCGAAGATCCGCACAGCCTCGACAGCAATGGAGACGGCGTAGCCTGCGAGTCTCTGCCCGGCGCGCCGAAGGAGTGAAGCAAGCCGACCTCCCGGTAACGCTATTGAGACACTCTCTGGTTGTGTCTCTGACCGAGGGTATGCTAGGCTGAATTCGAGGTCGGTCTCATTGATAAACGAACGATTAAAGCCGGGACGGGTTGCTGTCGCCATGAGCGGGGGCGTGGATTCCTCGGTTGCCGCCCTTCTGTTGCATCGCGCGGGGTGGGATGTCGTAGGCGTCACGCTGAAGTTGTACAGCCTCGCCGAATCCGAGCTGCCGGATGGTCACCAGGGTTGCTGTACGATTGACGACGTCGAAGATGCCAGGGCGGTCTGCCGTCTCCTGGGCATCCCCCATTACGTCCTCAACATGGAGCGCGAGTTCCACGATCAGGTGATGGATTACTTCGTCGCCGAATATCGCCGCGGCCGCACACCCCACCCCTGCATCGCCTGCAACGACAAAATCAAGTTCAGCCAGCTTATATCCAGGGCCGACGCCCTGGGCGCACAGTACGTAGCCACAGGCCACTATGCCCGGATCGAGCGGAGTCCCTCCGGTTCGATATTGAAAAAGGGCGTTGATCATTCTAAAGACCAATCGTATGTGCTCTTCGGTATGACACAGGCCCAGCTTGCCCGCACCCTGCTGCCCATCGGCGGCTACCGCAAGGGGGAAATCCGGCAGTTGGCCCTCGAAGGCGGGCTGGTCACCGCCGACAAACCCGAAAGCCAGGACATCTGCTTCATCCCCCTTGGAGACTATCGCGAGTTTCTGCGCCAGCGGTCCGCCGGCGCATCGGGGGAGATTGTGGATCTGATGGGCAGGGTCATAGGAGCTCATCCGGGTATTGAGTATTTCACTGTCGGCCAGCGCCGCGGACTGGGGTTGCCCCGAACGCCCGGTGAGCCCCGATACGTCATACGCCTGGACGCCGACAGCAATCGTGTGGTAGTTGGCCCGGAAAGCGCCCTGTATGCCGCCGAAGCGCGGGTTTCAGGCGTCAACTACGTGAGCGGCAAACCTCCTGCTGATGGCGCGCCGGTCGAAGTCAAGATCCGTTACAAGGCCCACGAAGCCCCGGCCACTCTGCACCCCGGGGCGACGGATGCACTGGTGCGGTTTCGTGAGCCGCAAAGAGCTGTAACCCCCGGGCAGGCCGCCGTCTTCTATGACGGCGATACCCTCCTCGGCGGGGGCGCCATTGAACCTGCGCAGGAGACGCAGGGAACAGGATCGGCGGCCTTAAAGGGGATGGTCTGATGGCGGCTCCGGCTCGGATGCTCTGGCCCGGACACGAACACGGGTTCCCTTCCCCAGCCTTGACTACGACGAGATACCGCACCTGCCCCGGCTTGGGTTTTGCCATGGCGAGCGAGGATCCTGTTCATGCACGCCCCCATGGTTGGGACTGAGAGGGGAGCGGAGAGTAACGGTGCCCGATCTCTCACTCGAACATGACCTCATCCGCCGGGGAGCGAATCCGGTGGCCGGCGCCGACGAGGCTGGGCGGGGGCCGCTGGCCGGGCCGGTGGTGGCCGCAGCCGTAATTCTCCCGCCAGACCTCTTGGGCCGCGAAGACTGGCTGCTGCTTCTGGATGACTCCAAGCGACTGAACCGGACACAGCGCGAGCGGGCCTGTCAAGCCGTCAAGAAACATGCGCTGGCGTGGGCTGTCGCGTCCGTAGAACCGGACGAAATCGACCGTATCGGCATCGGCGCCGCCGCTCTTCAGGCTATGATGCTGGCCGTGGAATCTCTCCCGACTCGACCGGCGCATCTTCTCCTGGACTACATCCCCGTCCGGATCTGCCCCTACTCTTACGACACCGTGGTCAAGGGTGATAGCCGCAGTTACAGCATCGCCGCCGCCTCGAACGTCGCGAAGGTTACTCGCGATCGCATGATGCGCGAATACGATGCCGACTTCCCGGGCTATGGATTCGCGCAGCACAAGGGGTATGCCACCCGGCTCCACCTTGACCTGCTGCGGCAGATCGGCCCATGCGACATCCATCGCCGCTCCTTTGCTCCGGTAGCTCAGTCAACTCTCGGCTTTGGGCGTCCGTAGGCCAGCGTGAGCGATGCCAACCGGCGGCTTGGACAGTGGGGAGAGCGTCAGGCGCGGCTGCGCCTGGAAGCCCTGGGGTACGATATAGTCACCCAGAACTTCCGCTGCCGCGCCGGGGAAATCGACATCGTGGCCCGCGACGGGGACGAGCTGGTGTTCGTGGAAGTGAAGACCCGTATTGGAGACTCCTTTGGTCCGGCTTCGGAGGCTGTTTCCCCTGTCCGCGCCGAGCGCCTGGCCGCCGTCGCCGAGGAATTCATGCAATCCAGGCTGGACGGCGGCTACCATTCTGGAACGCCGTGGCGTATTGACATCGTTTGCCTGGACCTCGACCGACGGGGCAGGCTTACATCCGTAGCTCACATACCCCACGCCGTAGAGCTGTAATAACCGAAGCCGAAGTCTTCCTATATTACGAGCGTGAGGCGGCCCAGCATCCCGCAGGTGATGAACAGCAGGGCTACCAGCAACACGAGTATCAGGCATCCCGTGCGTCCAATGAACACCTTGAACGGTATTCGTATCAGGCCCAGCGCAGCAACAATCAGCCGTATCAACTGCCGGTATTCTCCGATGCCGCGGCTAGCCGGTTGATCTGCGATGCGAGGTAACCCGCGCCGAAGCCGTTGTCGATGTTGACCACGGCCACGCCGGGAGCGCAACTGTTGAGCATCGACAACAGGGCCGCCAATCCCCCGAAGCTGGCGCCGTAGCCCGCGCTGGTGGGTACTGCGATGATGGGAGCAGACACCAGCCCGGCAAGCACCGACGGCAGGGCGGCATCCATACCTGCCACCACTATAATGACCCAAGCCTCCCGGATCTCCGGCAGCCGATGCAGCAGCCGATGCAGCCCTGCTACTCCGACGTCGGCGATCAGCCTGACTTCCTGCCCCATCAGCCGTGCGGTCAGCTTTGCCTCCTCGGCTATCGGCAGGTCGGCGGTGCCGGCGGTCACTATCAGCGCCCCTGACTGACTTGGCATCTCGGTTGCGGAAGATATTGTGATTGCTCCGGCGAGTTCGTGGTACTCGGCGTCGGGCGCGACTTCCAGCACGGTCCTGTATGCGTCGCGGTCGGTCTTGGTCACCAACACCGGGTGGCCTCGCCCCTGCAACGCCGCCACGATACCCGACACCTGCTCCGGCGTCTTCCCCCTGCCCAGCACTACCTCCGGCGACCCGGTTCGCAGAGGACGGTGATGGTCGATGCGGGCATAGCCCAGGTCCTGGTAAGGCAGGTCACGCAATCCGGCCAGAGCTTTCTCGATCGTCAGGCTTCCATCCTGCACCTGCTCCAGCAACTGCTCGATGTCGCCCTTATTCTGCCTCCGTTGAGCCGCCATCTGTTCAGTCGAAAAGAAGCTGGCGGGCGGCTTCAGATACCCGCTGGTAGACTTCCTGAAATGGCAGCCCTGTCTCAATGGCGATGCGGCGGCAGTCTTCGGGTTCCGGCGCGGCGCTCACCGCTGAACCTTCAAGCGACTTTACTTTTGCGCTAACCGGGCCGAACTCGGTCTCGATAGGGATAGTGCGGCGTTCCGCAACGTACCGGTCCACTCGCCGCGAGCGGATTCCCAGGGTCGGAGTTTCCCTCAAGATCAGCTCTACTGCGGCCAGCTCCAGTTCCGGCGGCACCAGCGCCGAGAGCACCGCTCCTGGGCGGCTCTTCTTCATTTGCACCGGCGTGTGCCACACATCCAGCGCGCCCAGCGAAAACAAACGCTCCTGGGCGTAGCCCAGCGCCAACCCCGGCGCGTCGTCCAGGTTCGTCTCCAGAAGCACTGCGTCGGCCGGGCGGAATATCCGGCTCATGCCCTCGCCAACTGTGTTCGGGGCGGTCGAGGCAGCCGCCTCTGATTGTCCCAGCCACACCCGTAGAGCGTTAGGGAACTCCGCCGGATTCTTCGTTCCCAGCCCGACGCCGATCTGGGTAACGGAAAACGCCGGACGCCGGAATTCGGCCAGAGACGCGATGAGAGCGGCTCCTGTGGGGGTAGTAAGTTCCCCTGCGCCCGCGTGAACAGGGCTGTCACCCGCCACTGGCGCTCCTGCCGCGGCAATCAGCTCCAGTGTGGCCGGAGCGGGGTTTGAGTATCCGCCAGTCTTTCCCGGCGGCGACGGTTCACCGAGAATCAGCGGTGCGGAATATACTTCCTCCACCTCCAGCTCCCGCAGACCTATGCAGAAACCCACTACGTCAACCAGTGTATCGACACTTCCCAGTTCCTCTAATTCCAGGGATTCTGCCGGCTCCCCATGAACCCTTGCCTCGGCCTGCCAGAGGGCATGGAGCACCTCTGCGGCCCGCATCTTCACGGCTGGGGCCAGTCCGCTGTCGTCCACCGCCCGGAGCAAATCGACAGGTGAATATCGTGACCGGTCTTCCAGCCGCACTTTCAGGTGGGTGCCCCGAACTTCGCAGCGCGTTTCCTCCGAGGCAGCGATGTCGTATCCGCCGACGGGGAGCTTGCCCAGCTCACTTCGCAGCGTTTCCATCGGCAGGCCGGCGTCAACCAGCGCTCCCAGCAGCATATCGCCGCTGGCCCCGCCGATGGACTGGATGTAGGCAATCTTCATCAAACACAGAACGCTGAGGAAAAAATGTCACCCTCTGAGGGGCGTGATGGCGGCTTCCTGCATTCCTACCTTTTCAGGGCTTCGTTGAGGCTGCCGGAACGCAGAGCGGCCAGGTCAAGGGACACCCACAGGTAGCCGATATTCCTTATCCCTGCCACGATCTCATCGCGGCGGCGAAAAGCGATTTCCATGTCGGCGTCCGATGCCTCTACCCGGCAAAGCTTGTCGTGATGCCGTGCCCGGAACTCCCGCAGTCCCAAGCTGCGCAGGAAATCCTCGGCCCGCTCGATCTTCGACAAAGTCTCCACGGTTACCGGCGTTCCATAAGGAACACGCGACGAAAGGCAGGGCTGGGCAGGCTTATCCCATACCGGAATTTCCAGGCGCCGGGCTATGGCCCGCACTGCCGCCTTGTCCAGCCCTGCTTCCAGCAGCGGACTCCGGGCCAGATGTTCCGCCGCCGCCTTCATGCCGGGACGGTAGTCGCCCTGATCGTCGGCATTGGCCCCGTTGACCACCCAGGCGTAGTTCTCCGCCTTTGCCAGCGCCGTCAGTCGAGTATACAGCTCGGTCTTGCAGAAATAGCATCGCTGAGGCGAGTTTGCGGTGTATCCCTCGCGCTCCATCTCATTGGTCCGGATGACGCGGTGGGCGAAGCCGAACTGCTGGGCCAGGTTCTTGGCTATCTGCAACTCCCGGGATGCCAGCGCAGGAGACACAGCGGTTACCGCCAGAGCATTGCGTCCCAGCGCCTCGTGGGCCGCAACCGCGACCAGCGCACTGTCCACCCCTCCGGAGAACGCGGTCACCACCGACCCCATCTCGCTCAGGATGCCGTGCAGATGTTGCAGTTGTATGTTTGCGGTTTCAGCAGTCAAGATTGCGTCCGTCAAAGTCAGCTTTCGCCGAGGAAGGCCGATACAGCGTCTGCGAAGGCGTCGGGCTGTTCCAGCATCAGCAGATGCCCGGCGCCGGGGATGGAGGCCGTCTGCGCCCCGCATACCAGATTCTGGAAATCGGCAGCGTATGATGGGGGATTGATGCGATCCTGTTCCCCCCAGAGGATGAGTGTCGGCGCTTTAATACGGTAGGCGCGGCGGTTCAAGCCCTTGTCCGGCAGAGGCCAGAGGAACTTGCCGGCGGCGGCGATGTCCTGCATCCGGTCGAGGGCCAGCGATTCGGCCAGGCCGTTGATGGAGGCTGCGCCTTCCGGTGTAGCGGACAGGCGGTCTTTGAGCTCGTCGGCGTTCAGGGCGAGGAGGTCGGCCACCGGCTCCTCGTCCCGCCACACGCCCGCTGGCGACACCAGGGCCAGCCTGTTCACCGACGCAGGAGAGAAAGCAGCCATCTCAGCGGCAATCATCCCGCCGAGAAAGTGTCCAACGACGTGGGCGCGCTCGATGTTCAGGGCGTCCAGCAGGGCCAGGTAGTACAGCGTCAGGTCGGTGATGTCGGTCAGGTGTTCCAGTCCCCCGGCTTCCCCGCAGCCGGGCAGGTAAGGCGCGTAGACTGTGAACTGCTTCGAGAGCAGCTCCAGGAACGGCGCCCATCCCTTCTGCCCCACCGCGCCGTGCAGGTAAAGCAGCGGCGGCCCGTCGCCGGCCTTCTCGATCACGGCGCGAAAGTCTCCGCCGCGCATGTCCAGGTTCAAGGTTTCAGCCATGGTTGCTCCGAGAAAAATTGCTCAACGCTAGTGTAATTGATTCACAGCCCTGCGTACCACTCTGCGATGGCCGATCCTATTTCGTGCGGCGAGTCTTCCTGGACGAAGTGGACTCCCGGGACGGTAACCTCAGTCTGGTTGGGAAAGGCGCGGCAGAACTCGCGCTGCGCCCCGGTCAGGATGGCGCCCGGCTCGGCGTTTATGAACAGTTTGGGAGTGAGGGTCTGCGACAGCCATTCGGCATACTCGGCGACGAGGGCTGTCACGTCGGCCGGTTCGCCTTCGATGGGGATTTCGCGGGGCCACGACAGCGTAGGGCGTCGCGATTCGCCCGGTTCGGCGTAGCGGCGGCGATAGACTTCCATCGCCTCATAGCTGATGCCCCGGATGGTGCTGCCGGGCAATACCCATTCGACGAAGATGTTGCGTTCCAGCGCCATGCTCTCGCCCGCTTCCGAGCGGAAGCCCTGGAACACCTGCCGCGCCGCTTCCGGCCATTCTCCCCAGGTGACCGGACGCACGATAGACTCCATATACGCCAGTCCCCTAACACGCTCCGGGCGCCGTCGCGCCCAGTGGAAGCCCAGGGCGGAACCCCAGTCATGCATCACCAGCGTTACCGATTCCCCAGGCAGCACGGCGTCGAACCAGGCGTCCAGGTACTTGCTGTGGTCGGAGAAACGATAAGAACCGTCGGGAGCGGCGTCGGACTCTCCCATCCCCATCAGGTCGGGGGCCAGACACCGGGCCAGCGGCGATACATGGGGAATGATGTTGCGCCAAAGGTACGACGAAGTCGGGTTGCCGTGCAGGAACACCACTGCGCCGTTGGCGTTGTCTCCGATGTCCACATATGCCATCTCTGCGCCGCCGACGTCGGTGCGCAGGCGTGGGTGGGGGTCGTGGGCGGGGATGTCGTTAGATGCTGACATTTACTCTGGAATCCGGAAGAATATAGTTCCGTCGGCGTCGTGTTCGTGGGTGCGCCACAGGCGAATTTCGGCCAGCAACTCGTTGTGGCGAGCAAGGGCCCGTTCTTCAGCAGCGTCTTCCCGGATGAGGGCCTGCTTCTCGGAGGCGGCCAGAGCATCCATAGCGGTTTTATGGCGAGCGATGGCGCGTTCTTCAGCAGCGGCCAGAGCATCCATAGCGATTGTGTGGCGGGCGATGGCGCGTTCTTCGGCGGCTTCTTCCCGAGCGAGGGCCTGCTTCTCGGAGGCGGCCAGAGCATCCATAGCAGTTTTATGGCGAGCGATGGCGCGTTCTTCGGCAGCGGTCAGAGCATCCATAGCGGTTTTATGGCGAGCGGTGGCGCGTTCTTCGGCGGCTTCTTCCCGAGCGAGGGCCTGCTTCTCGGAGGCGGCCAGAGCATCCATAGCGGTTTTATGGCGAGCGATGGCGCGTTCTTCGGCGGCTTCTTCCCGAGCGAGGGATTGTTTCTCGGAGGCGGCCAGAGCATCCATAGCGGTTTTATGGCGAGCGATGGCGCGTTCTTCGGCGGCTTCTTCCCGAGCGAGGGATTGCTTCTCGGAGGCGGCCAGAGCATCTATTGCGATTGTGTGGCGAGCGATGGCCCGTTCTTCGGCCGTCGCGATTTGACCATCTAAGTAGTCCCGGGTAGCGCGGATTTCCGCCTCCAGCTTCAGCTGGCCCTGTTCTAGCTTTTGCTGTCCCAGGTCCAGTTTTTGTTGGCCCTGCTCCAGCTTCTGCTGGCCCTGGTCCAGGTTTTTCTGACCTGCTTCAAGCCTGCCTAGCCTGGCGCTGATGTTAAGCAGGGCGCCGACGAAGGCAATCAGGAAGGCCGCACCGGCGGCAATCAGACTTGTCGCAATGGCTACCGGGATGGTCATGGCGCTATGATTTTTCCCCTTTGATGCACATTAAATCCGGAGGCGCGTCCGATTCTACGCCGCCACCGGCGCTGCGGCGTTGGGGTTGGAGACGCCTTCCGGCCACCAGCGCGTCTCGTACTCCGACCAGATGTTGCGGACGTAAGGCATAACCTCGCGGGCGAAGAGTTCGGTATTCTTCATTGCCAGTTCCTTGGGCATATCGCCGAACTGGAGCAGGAGCATCAGGTTGCCTACTTTCAGCTCCCGGATTGCGTGGGCGAGGTGCTCCCGTACTGTCTGCGGCCCGCCGACGATAACGTTGCCCGCCTCAAGGTAGTCGCGCCAGGTGAACTCGCGGAGCTGGTCATTCCGCGACTGGGTGGTAGAGTTGGACACCTGCGAGTTGTTGCTGCGCACCGAGCGGTATCCAGGGGGATTGCCGAAGCCGGAGTGGATGTGCAGGCACTTCTTGAAGAAGTACTCTATGGATTCTTTGTATTCCTCGGCCTGTCCGTCGGTCTCGGATACTGCCACCAGTTGCAGGAATCCGGCGTGGTAAGGGTTGAACTCTTTGCCCTGACGGTCCATCTCTTCCCAGAATCCGTCCAGCACCGTTTTGCCTACCTTGTAGCCGGAGTAGGAGAGATAGCAGTAGACATAGTCGTTGCGGATGGTCCAGTCCCAAGTCTCCAGGCTGCCGCTGCCCGGCACCCAGATGGGCGGGCGCGGTTGCTGATACGGGCGCGGCCAGATGTTGACGTATCGCTGCTGGTTGTACTTGCCGTTAAAGGAAAAGGGTTTGCGCTCCGTCCACGCCTTCACTACCAGGTCGTGAGCCTCCTGGTACTTCTCCCTCAGTGTGATGGGCACCTGGCCGTAGCCGAAAATTGTGTCCATCGCCGTGCCCAGCGGGAATCCGGCGATAAGCCGCCCACCGCTCAGTACGTCCAGCATGGCGAACTCCTCGGCCACGCGAATGGGCGGGTTGTAGAGGGCCAGGCTGTTGCCCAGCACTACGATGGCGGCGTGGGAGGTTCCCCGCGCCATGGCCGAGGCCATCAGGTTCGGCGACGGCATCAGGCCGTAAGCGTTGGCGTGGTGCTCGTTGACGCATATTCCGTCGAATCCCATAGCCTCCGCGAACTCCAGTTCGTCCAGGTAGTCGCTGTAAAGGCGGTGACCCTGGCCTGGATCAAAAAGCGAATTGGGCACATCTACCCATACGCTGTGGTAATCTTGTTCAAAGTTGCCGGGCAGTCCCTGGTAGGGCATCAGGTGGAAGAAACACAGCTTCATGGCGAAACAGTCCTGCAATTCAGCATTTTGCTGATTCTACAACGAATGCGCTGCTGCCTGCCACCGGACGCCGCCCTTCCCTAGCTGCTGTGACTGTTCAGGCTCCTCCGACGCGGCGATAATTCAATTCAGAATCTTCATAATCGGCCTCTCGTATCGAGAGCGCCCCCTTGTCGAGGGTACAGACATGACTACCATTGAATCGCAGATAGAATTGGTAAAGACTCTGGCGTCCAGCATCAGTTCCCGCGTCGGATCGCTTTCCCGGGAGCAGACGGCTTTGCCCAGCGCCTGCGAAGAGTGGCAGGTGCGGGATGTGGTGAGTCACCTGATTGGCGGGGCCGAGCGGCAGATTGACAGCATGCGTCGGGGCAAGGCTGGCGATTCCGGGCCGCCTGCGGGCTTCACGCCCATGGAAAGCTCGGCCATGTCGGCCGCCAACGCCCAACGCGACATCCGCCGCCGCGAAGACCTGGGCGAGGGCCTGCCGGCGGCCTTCGACGACTTGTATGCCCAACTGTGCCGGGAGTTCGAAAGTTTCAGCCCCGACTCCTGGGACACCCTCTGCTGGCATCTGCGCCGGGGCGCCATGCCCGCATCCGACTACGTGGAGCTGCGCATCCAGGAGCTGGCCATCCACGACTGGGACATCCGCAAGGCCCTGGAAGACGATCCTTCGCTGCACCCAGGTTGTATAGAATCCCTGTTGGGAATGGCTCCCAAGTGGCTGGCTATGTGCTTCCGCCCCGGTGAGAAGCTGGAAACGCCGGTGGTATACGAGTTCGACCTGGCTGCCCCTGGCGAGACCGCCATTGTCGTTCGCGTTCATGGCGACAGCTTCGATATGCCGCCGGAGGATGCGGCTATGGAGCGCTGGACGGTTTGCGGCGAGGCCCAGGCCTTCCTTCTGTTCATATATGGCCGCATCACCGGGCGGGAGGCTGTTGCCGCCAACAAGTTCGCCATTACCGGCGACCCAGGCCTGCTGGACCGATTCGAGGCCTGGTTCCGGGGCGTGTAGTGTCTGTGTCTGGGGGCATCTGATTCAAAAGGGCAACGGGCAGTTCCCCAAGTATTGCAGAAACCGGAGGAATGAGTGTTGAGTACTGACGCTACCGACGTTGCAGTCATCGGCGCTGGCATTGTTGGCAGCTTGACCAGCTACCTGCTGTGCCGGCGCGGATTGAGAGTCACCATGCTGGAGCCCGATACCCTGGGCAGCCATGCGTCTGGCCTGGCCTTCGGAGGCCTTGACCCGCTGCATGGTATGGGACTGCCGGAGCCATTGCTCGATTTCAGCCTTTTCTGCTTTGGCCGCCACTGGTCCATTGCCAGGGAGCTGCACGGAGCTACGGGGATTGACCCGCAGTTCCGCACCCGAGACCGTCTGTATCTCGCTTTTGACGACCAGGATGTGGATGAATATGACGCGAACGTGGCCTGGATGAAGGATGTTTCCATGTTCGACGTTCACTGGATCGATGGCGATGCAGCCCGTCGCCTGGAACCCAAGGTCAACGCCAAGTGCGTCGGGGCTCTCTACCAGCAGGGCGCCGCCTCGGTCGACGCCTACCGCCTGACTATGGCCTCCATACGAGCCGCTGAGCGGTTCGGCACCAGACTCGTTCCCCAGCGGGCTACTGGTATCCGGCAATCCGGAGAACATGCCGTCACCGTGACCTTTGAGAACGGACAGATAGAGGCCGGCGCCGCGGTCGTGGCCATGGGGCCGTGGTCGGGCCTGATTGACGACTGGTGCGGCGTCCAGGCCCCTGTAGAGCCTTTGAAAGGGCAGATACTGCGGATGCGCTACAATGGGCCGCCCTTCAACGTCGCCCTCAACCACCGGGGCAACTATGTGGATTCCAAGGCCGACGGGCTCGTCTGGGCCGGCTCCACCGAAGAGAACACCGGATTCAACGATAAACCCAGTTCCCGGGGACGAGACAGTATTCTGGCCCATGTTGCTCTCATGGCCCCTTCTGTCGCTTCGGCGCAGATGGTTGGTCATACGGCCTGTCTGCGACCTGTGACGCCCGACGGCGTCCCCATCGTGGGACGGCTGCCAGGCTGGGATAATCTCTACCTGGCAACGGGAGCGGGGCGCAAGGGAATCCTCTGGAGTGTCGGGATGAGCCAGGTAGCCGCCGACCTGATAACCCAGGGCGAGACGGAAGTAGCCGGCGCCGGGCATCTGGCGCCCGGCCGGTTCGCCGGGGCCTGATGCCCTCGCGGGGGATGCGCTAACTCAATTCCTGCTTTCTGGCCACCAGCAACCCATCTTCGCGGCTGATGCGCATAGCGAAAGGATAGCGGTCCAGGTCAAGGGCCAGGCTTACATCCTCCGGGTGATACTGCGGCTGTCTTGGGTCGAAGAACTTCTGCGTCGCCCCGCCGGTCATGATCAGCGACTTCACGGCGTTGAAGTCGGGGCAGCGGTTCTCCATGATGTTGCGCAGATAGATTCCGCACTGCTCGTCTTCGTCCGACCGCACTCGCCCCTGGTCGCCCATGGCAATGATGGAGACTACGTCTGGCTTCTGGCGGCGTATCGCTTCTGCCGTAGCCTGGGCCACCACGAAAGAACCGAGGTATATGGCGCCGGCGTTTTCCGCTGTCGCCACGCCAACGGTGCCGGCGCGGGTTGACTGTACCAGGCTTTTGCCCGCCAAGTCGGCATGCGAAATCTCATGGGGCGAATTGCCGAAGTCGAACCCTTCGGGTCGCCTGCCGTCCACCTCGCCCATCAGCAGATCTCCCACACCGTTGCGGTGCAGTTCCAGCGCGTCTTGAGCCTCGGCCACCAGCGTTATCTGAGTAGCGCCCCGGTCGAAGGCGATGGCGGCCGTGGTGAACGCCCGGAACACGTCAATGATGATAGCTGTTCCTGTGGCCTCGCGAGCGTCCCGGACCAGGCTGCCCATGCGTATTTCCATGCGAATCCCGATAGCTCCTTTAGTTGTTCCTGGCCCTGGTCGTCCCTTTCAGTGAGCGTCTCAAGAATACCCGGCAGCTCTGCTGTCGAGTTCAGGCCCAGATCGATGGCGTCGCTGCTTGGCGGCATATAGCGAATGCAATTATTGCAATGCAGCTCGCTGGCTGTGTTTCGCGGACCATGCAGGTAGCGTTTCCAGTTAACCGGCGGACGTTGTGATTACGCTGTGAAACCTACCCCAGCCTGGTCAGCTTCTGCAAAGAGCGAATTTCGCGCGGCGGGTTCAGGTGGCTGCCGGTGTGCGTCCACGACACCTCGCCGACGAAGATGTCGCCCCTGGAGTTGATGCAGACGCCGTGGGGCGCAATGAACCGTCCTGGCTCCCCGCTTTCCGGGGCGTCTCCCAGGCGCGCCAGCACATTGCCCTCGACGTCGTGGATGCCAACGCGGGGTCCAAGCCCGAAAGCCTGGGAGTTTGGCCCGATAGCCACGCCCAGCTCGCCGACGTAAACCTTCTGGTCGCCGCTTTGGTCGATGTAGAGGCCGCATGGTCGGGCCATGTTCTTCCACTGAGTCTCGAACCGGCCGTTCCTGTCGAAAACCTGAATGCGCTGGTTCTCGCGGTCGGCCACGTATACCCAGCCGTCCTTGTCGGTGCAGATGTTATGGGCGATGTTGAACTGCCCTTCCCCGGTGCCAGACTCGCCCCACGAGAACAGCAGCTTGCCTTCGGGGTCGTATTTGTGGACGCGGGCGTTGCCGTAGCCGTCGGACACATAGAATTCGGCGGTCTGCGGGTCGATGGCGACATGGGTGCATCGGTTGAACGGGTCGCCGCTCATAAACGGCGCCGGAGTTCCGGGAATGCCCAGTGTAAACAGCACCGTTCCGTCCAGCCGGCACTTGCGGACGGTGTGGTCGCCGTCGTCCGTGCAGAAGACGGTGTCGTCGGGGCTCATGGTGATGCCGTGAGCCCGGGGATACAGCCCCTCGCCCCATGACCGCAGGAAGTTTCCCTCGGAGTCGAACACGATTACAGGATGCTCGCCGCGGTTGAACACGTAGACGTTGTCGCTGGCGTCGCAGCCCACCGCCGCGCACTCCTTGAATGACCACCCGTCGGGCAGATTTCCCCAGCCTTCGGCGACCTCGTACTTGTACTCGCCCTGACCCAGAATCACCATATCTTTGCCCCGCGCAGCCTGAAATTTCTGAATTGCGTTGCCGCTGGTAACGGCCGGAGCGGCCTGCCCGGCTATAGCTCCCGGAAAGTCGTATAGCCTGCTGAGCCCGGTGCGCCGGGATTGTTGTCATCCGGCCCGGTGGGGCCTCCGCGCCTGGCCTTGGCGTTCCACTCCTCGATCTGCACCTCCACCAGCGCAGTCACGCCCAGGTCGGATGGGGGCGGAGGGTTATAATCGCGCTCCAGCATACGATCCGGGAAGTAGCGCTGCACCATACGGTCGAAGAGCGCAAACTTCTCGTCGTAGTCTGTTACCTCGCGGGCGGAGCCGAACAGCACCACGCTGCGATAGTTCATCGAGTGGTTCATGGCCTTGCGCGAATACACCAGCCCGTCGGTCAGCGTCACGGTCACGCATACCGGCGCTCCGGTTGCCAGCAGTTCCAGCGCCCGGCTGCGTATTGAGCCGTGCAGATACAGACGGTCGGGCTGCTCAGCGTCGTAGTGGTATGAAAGCGGGATAACGTAGGGCAGCCCGTCCTCAATAAACCCGACGTGGGCCACTAGTCCGCTGTCCAGTATTTCTGCCGCCTCTTCCGGGACTGCCCGTTCCGGATGGTTCCTGATGCGGCTGCGCTCGCTGATTTGCAATTTTTGCCTCTCTCCCCGGCGATGTCTTCTGTCCTTTCGCTCGGGTAATGGCCGTCATCAATTCGGTAGTACAGTGTAAGATTTTAGCACGGAGCCTTGGCTATGGGGCAGGCGCTGTTTGCCAGATTGTTCGCCGGGTTGATAATATGGCCCAAATCCGGGCGCGGTAACGCAGGCGGGAATTATGCCGCATCACGAAGAACAGCAGACCAGGCGCGACTTCGTTAAATACACCTTCTTCAAGGCCGACCCCAGGTGGAGAACTCCGCTGGAACCCCGCAGCCGGGACGATGGCAATCTGCCTGGAAGCCGGGCCACGCCTGCCGGCATGAAGGCGGAGTTCGCCTCGGTGATCAGCGAATTCTCAGACCGCGTCGCCATCTCCAGCTATAGCCTTGTGGGCACCCGCGGGGACGCCGACATGATGCTGTGGATGGTCAGCCCGACTCTGGAAGCCATCAACGAATTGTCTGCCCAGATCAACCGCACCGCACTGGCTCCATACCTGTCCACTCCATACTCTTACCTCGCCATGACTCGCCGCTCGCCTTACGTGGTGCATCACCGGCACGAGGGACAGGAGGGCGCCTCGTCTACCATGCGCATAGCGGGCCGGAAGTATCTCTTCGTTTACCCCTTCGTAAAGACCCACGATTGGTACCAGCTCCCCGTGGAAGAGCGGCAGGGGCTGATGAACGAGCACTTCGTCATAGGCCACAAGTACCCCGGCGTCAAAATCAGCACTGCCTACTCCTTCGGCCTTGACGACCAGGAGTTTGTGCTGGGCTTTGAGACCGACGATCCGTCCAACTTTCTTGATCTGGTTATGGATCTCCGGGAGTCGAAAGCGCGCCCTTACACTCTGCTCGATACGCCGATATTCTCCTGCATCAGCAAGCCTATCGAGGCCTGCCTCGACGACCTGGGCTAGGCGCGGCTCCGGATGCTCTACACGGTTGCGGCATTTGGGAACGTCAAAAGGGGCCTGTGAAGCACAGGCCCCTGCTTTTCGTCCGTTAACCCGATGGATCGACTCTACTTGCGCTTCAACTCGGCAGGGTCGGTATTCTTGAAGTAATCGTAGTTCTTCGCGATATAATCATGCCACTGGGCCGGGACTGCGTCCTCGGCGAAGATGGCGGTTACCGGGCAAACCGGTTCGCAGGCGGCGCAGTCGATGCATTCGTCGGGGCTGATGTAATACTGATCGTCTTCGTCGCGGGTGTAAATGCAGTCTACAGGGCAGACGTCGACACAGGCAGAGTCTTTCAGGCCAACGCAGGGCTCGGCGATGATGTAGGTCATTGCGGTCGGCTCTCTCGTCAAGAATTGGGTCCCGGGCCTGCAACTGCGGGCAGGGAGCAGGCCGTTCAGTGGCAAATTATAGCATAGCGGAAGCCGTTTGCAAGAAGCCGCATCGCCGGATATTCCGGCCCCGCGAGGCAGAGAGACGTCCGGGCGAGCTGAACCCCGGCCTGTCCGCCTGAGCATGCGTTGCCGACCGACGGGCCCTGTGGTAAATTGGCCTGTGATAAATCGACTGCGGCAGCCCTCCGAACATTAAGGCAGAGCGCAAGGAGAATTGCATGGCATACGTTACCCCTCGAGAGGGCGAAGGGCCCGAAAGCCTGGTCAACCGTTTCCGGGCCTCGGTTCAGCACTCCGGCATTCTCCGCGAGCTGAAGGATCGTCGCTTCTTCCGTTCCAAGGCGCAGAAGGAGCGTCTGGCGGCGCAACGGGCAGCGCGTCGCCGTCGCCGGCAGAATCGGCGCAACCGCTAGGCGACCCTCGCTGGAGTCGGGGCCGCAAGAACGGCGCGTGGCCCGCGTGGCCAAGGTTGTAGGCCTTTACGACTGTGACGATATAACCCCAGAGGTGTCGAACGAGAGCAATCCCCCTTGCCGCACATGGGAGCATTTGCTACCATTGGGCAGACGGAGGGATCGCATAGAGGCCTAGTGCGGGCGCCTGCTAAGCGCTTAACCCGTGATGAGCGGGTTCATGGGTTCGAATCCCATTCCCTCCGCCAGCACAATGTTGCGTAACAGCCTCGAGCAGCGCTGGCCAGTGCCATGTTGCGTTCAGGCAAGGGACGCAGACCCCTTTGGAATTACCCCGCCGGCCCCTTAAAGAACGCCTCTTCAATCCGTATGACTTGCTTGGAAAGCAACGCAGGAATGACAGAGGCAGGCTCTCGCGGGCTTCCGCCTCTAAAGTCTGCCCGTTGCTGTCCACATTCAGCATCCCCGTCTCTTTCCCGTCCGTCCCGCCTCTTGAAAACAGCTCTGTATCCTGTTAGTGCGGCTCCGGGGGGATTCCCGCTCCGGACGGATGGCACTCGTCTGTCATTCCCACATCCGACAAACGGGACGTTGAGATTCTCTACGAGAGCAGGAGGAAAACCCAGGGAAGCGCCATTGGGCTGAATATAACCCAGAAGCAGATGATGCCCCATGGGATTTCGAGGGAAAATGTGATGGCGGAGGGAGTGGGATTCGAACCCACGATACAGTTTCCTGCATAACGGTTTTCAAGACCGCCGCCATCGTCCACTCGGCCATCCCTCCTGGATACACAACCGGAGACTTTCGCATTCAACCTGCTGGTTCGTTATCCCTCTTCCACCACCTCAACGGCGATTCGCCGCTTCTTCCTGTACTTTCCGCCTGTACTGATGGTAACACGCGGTAACACAGCGCAGCAAAAATCGCCCCGTCGCCTCTCTGGCCGGCGCTGCCGTGTTCTGGCTCAGGCGTAAAAAGGGCTGATGCTGAAGGGTGGTTGAGCGGCGGGTCTGCAACGTGGGCAGTTCTAACGTTCGGGGGCATCAGCGCGTTGGCCCTGATGTTGTGCTTCATATTCGAACAAAATGGTCGCGGTTCATTGCCGGATACACTGTGGTGGGCCGTGTGGGGATCGAACCCACGACACCCGGATTAAAAGTCCGGTGCTCTGCCGTGCTGAGCTAACGGCCCGAAACGACGGAGGCCGACGTTGGCCCCTCTTGCAGCTATTGTAGCACTGCCGTCGTCGCTGCGCCGCATTTCTGAGACGCGCCTGGGAAGAGGCGGAGCGCCGGCGTGACGCCAATGCAGGCATTTTTGCGTGATTCAGCGCTGCTGCGGCAGCTCTTCAGCGCGAACAGAGCAGTTGGTGAAGGACGAGAACTGCCGGATACACTCCCGGCTGCCTGGGCCAGGTTAACATTTGCGCCCTGTAGAAATCAGGCAGGGGCGCACAGTCTGCGCCCCTGCCTGATCAGTTGCCAGGCATATGCCTCTTACTGCACCACGGCAACTGCCTCGATCTCGATCAGCATGGCCGGGTCGACCAGGCGACTGACTTCCACCAGGGTGCTGGCGGGATAGTCCGACGAGAAGAATTCGGCCCGCACATCGTGAATGGCGGAGAAATGCTCGGCCAGGTTGGTGACGAACACAGTCACCTTCACTACGTCTTTCATGGAGGCTCCGCCCTCGGTCAGTACCGACTGAACGTTCTCCAGCACTTTGCGGGTTTGGGTGCGGATGTCGCCGCGGCCCACGAGCTGCCCGTCCACGTCCCGCGCCACCTGACCCGAGACGAAGACCATGCGCCCCGTGGGAACCGAGACGCCCTGTGACATGATGCCCGCCGGCGTTGCCACATCGTTGCTCAGAAGTATCGTTTTCGCCATCTTCCGTCACCTACTTCCACTCGGCATCAGTCGGCCAGACGTTAACGCTGCCGCGGGCTGCGCCCTGCAAGACCGGCTCCGCCCGCAATGGCCCCATGGCCTCGATAGCTTTCAGGTAGTGCCCGGACGATGTGTGCGCCTGAAAGGCTGCCTCGTCCACATAGATTTCGTAGACCCAGAGACGGTTGGGGTCGCCGGCGTCCTGGATCACGTCGAAACGCAGGCAGCCCGGCTCGGTGTTGGCGGCCGCCTGGGCGTTGGGCAGCAAGGCCGCCAGGAACTCCTCCTTTGCTCCCTCTTTAATCTGTATCGGCGCGATGATCACATACATTTTGCTGCTCCTACTTCCACTCGGCGTCGGCGGGCCAGACGTTAACGCTGCCGCGGGCTGCGCCATGTATGCCCTCTACCCGGATGTTGGCCGTGGCGTCGCGGAACTTGATGAAATGAGGGGCCTGAGTGTGGGCCTGGAAGGCAGCTTCGTCGTCGTATACCTCGTAAAGCCAGATGCGGTTCTCGTCACCGGCGTCCTGGATCACGTCGAAGCGGCGGCAACCCGGCTCGTCATTCACCGACCCTTTGGCGTCCTCGATGATGGCATCCATAAACTGCTCCTTGCATCCCGGCTTGATCTGGATGGGTGCGATGATCACGTACATGGTTCGATCTCCTTAGCCATAGTCGAATCGTTACCCTTGTGCCTGCCTGGGAATCGTACAATACAGCTTTCCGATTCTCAATCTGAACGGCTTCCAATGACGCGTCGCGTCCGCCGTGTTACCATTCCCGAAAGACACGCGAGCTATACCAGAGGGGGCAGCGTCATGCCAGCCAGGACCGGAGCAGAGTACATCGCCAACCTGAAGGAGAACGGGCCGGAGGTCTACCTGCACGGCGAGCGAGTGAAAGACGTTACCACCCACCCTGCGCTGAGGGGCGGCGTGGAGACGTTGGCCGGTATGTACGATATGCAGCACGCACCGGCCATTCGCGACGAGATGACCTACGTGTCGCCCACGACCGGCGACCGCGTTGGCACTTCGTTCATCACCCCGCGCACCATGGATGACCTGGAGGCCCGGAGGGTAATGATGCGGCACTGGGCCCGGGCAACCTTCGGGATGATGGGCCGCAGCCCCGATTTTATGAACGTGAACATTATGGCTATGGCCGCCGCCGGGGACTATTTCGGCCAGAACCGGCCTGAGTTCAAGGACAACATCAGTAACTACTACGAATTCGTGCGCGAGAACGACCTGGTGTTGACCCATACACTGCTCAACCTGCAGCGCAGCCGGGCGCCCGGCTCCACGCCGCTGGAAGACCGAACGGACATTGCTCTCCGGATTGAGAAAGAGACCGACGCAGGCATCATCGTCCACGGCGCGCGAGTGCTGGCGACGCTTGCCCCGCTGTCTGAGGAGATCGCGCTTTATCCGACTACGTCGCACCAGTTGCCCGGGCAGGCGCCGGAGCCCTACGCATTCGCCTTTGCTATAGCCAACAACACGCCTGGTCTGCGCTACCAGTGCCGCGAGAGCTTCGATTACGGTCGCTCTCGCTTCGATCATCCGCTGGGATCGCGCTTTGAGGAGCTGGACGCCGTGGCCTTTTTCGACCACGTTTTCGTGCCCTGGGAGCGGGTGTTCCTGCTGGGCGACGTGGAGCTGTGCAACAACCTGCAACTGGCTACCAACCGGCATCTGCACTCGGGCCACCAGGTGGTTACCAAGAACGTAGCCAAATGCGAGTTCGTGCTGGGGCTGGCCTCGCTGATTACCGAGACGCTGGGGTCGTCGCAACAGCAGCAGGTTCAGCAGATGATCGCTGAGATCATCGAAAATTTGGAGGTTACCAAAGCCTGCCTGCGGGCTGCCGAGGCAGACGCCGAAGTCGACCGCTGGGGGGTGATGGCTCCGGCGGAGCTGCCGTTACAGGCTGCCCGCAACCTGTTCATCCGGATGTATCCGCGCATGGGAGAGATTATCCACCTGCTGGGATCCAGCAGCCTGATGGCTTTGCCCACCGAGGCCGACCTGGAAGGCCCGCTGTCCAAGGACATCAACCGCTATCTGGAGACCGACACCGCCTCGGCTCGCGACCGGGTGCGGCTGTTTCGGTTGGCTTGGGATATGTCGTGCAGTTCTTTCGGAGCGCGGCAGATACTCTACGAGCGGTTTTTCCAGGCCGATTCCGTGCGAAATGCGGTTATTCTGTATAACATGAAAGACCGCCGGCCCCACGCCGATTGGGTGCGCCGGTTCCTGGAACAGGAATAGCAGGGCTGCATTTCACCCGCAGACAACCCCGCAGACAACAGGGAGGAGAGACATGCCGGAGCCGAGGGTAATCAGGTCTTACGAGGTAGAACGCTTGCAGCGGGCCGAGGGCGTTACCGTCGCCAGCCACGTTGCCAGGGAATTCGGCGCGACGGAGATCTCCAGCGGCATCACCACCTTCGAGCCGGGCTGCTCCAACACCACCCACTACCACAACGCTGAGGAGTCGGTGATCGTTATCGAGGGAGAGGGTATCCTGGTGATCAACGGCGTCGAAAGCCGGGTGTCCGTGGGCGACGCGGCGTTCATCACCCCCGGCGCCCGCCACCGGCTGATCAACACCGGCGACTCCCTGTTCCGCATAGCCTGGTCATACGCCGCGGTAGACGTAACGCGAACGCCGGCGGCGGATTAGGGGGCCTCGCAGTTTAGGCGCAGGACCTTTCGCAGAGCTGAACGCGACCAGCCCGGGCCAGTCTATCGAGCCATCCTCAGCGCAGAAACCGGCGGCGAACTCCGCACTCAGCCGGTTTACTACGGCCCCGTACTGTTCTGCGAATGTGCGGTTGCGTTCCTTGGCGTTGTGGCCCAGCGGCTCTATGATGCGCGCATAAAACCCGGCGTCGCCGGAGATTAACTCCCAGAACTCCTGCCCGCAATACTTGAAGTAGCCGCCCTTGTCCGGCCTGGGGTCTCGCCCATAGCAGCAGCCGTTGATCGCTGTGATGTTGGCGTTGCGGTTTCCCTGCCGGATTACTTTGGCGGCAGTGTTGAAGTCTTGTTTCAGCTTGGCTACCTGCGAGCTGTTGCCCCAATTGGGACCGGATTTGATAGAGACGATGTATCGGGTTTTGTCTATGGCAAACTCCAGGTCTATTCCTGTGGCCGAAGATTTCCTACCGCCATGCACAGTTTCGGCAACGTGGATAGCTAAACTCTCAAGAAAATCGCCGAATAAAGTTTCTTCCTGTGAGCTCAGGTGCGCGTCCAGCAGAGAATGGATTAAGTCGGCGACGATAACCAGATTCTTGCTCTTGAACAGGTATGGGTTCTTGCGACGCAACAGGTTTTGCAGCCGGAGCTTGTTGAGCGATTCAAGTCGCTTGTCATGGAACGTCCCGATGTTGGCCTCTACATAGGCGGTCACCTGCTCATCGCTGATAGGAGTCATATCGTCGTAGACGTCCGCTGCCTTAACTGCTCTTGCATCTTCTCGAAATATGGCTCATGTATCTCGACGCCTATAGCGTCGCGCCCCATCGCCAGGGCTGCAAAAACCGCCGTGCCAGAACCCGCGAAGGGGTCAAGCACCACGTCGCCAGGATCTGTGAACAGGTCAATGAACCACTCCGGCAGCCAGTAGGGGAAAACGGCGCTGTGCTGCCGGTTGCCGCACTCGGTGGCTCCGTGCAGCACGTTGGTGGGGTAAACCATGTCGCGGCCCAACCAGTTCTGGACTTTCTTGCCGAAGCCGCTGCCCACCTTGGATTCATCGCGCACCCGATCTGTCTCGCTCAGGTTGCGCATACGGTTGTCGTACCAGTCGCCCACCGGCACCATCACCGCATCCTGGTTCATCTTGAACTTGCGCTTCTTGTTGAACTGGAGCAGCCGCTCCCATGCGTCGCGGAAACGGTTGGGCCACTTGCCGGGATAGCAGTTCTTCTTGTGCCAGACAAATTCCTCCGTCCATAGCCAGCCGCGTTTGCGCATCTCCAGGATAATCTCCAGAACGCAGGTGTGACGCTCACCGTTAACCGCCGGCTCCTTGATGTTGAGAATGAAGGTGCCTGCAGGCTTGAGAACACGCTGCAATTCATCTGCTATAGGCAGAAACCACGCCGCATAGTCGTCGGGTTTGACTCCTCCATAGGTGGCGGCGCGCTGGTTGGCGTAAGGCGGAGAGGTGACTATCAGGTCAACCGAGTCTGCCTCCAGGAGGGATAACTGGTCAAGACAATCACCTGCGAGAAGCCTTGCCCGCGCCATTCGGATCCCCCGTAGTCCGGTAGTCCTCGTCATCTGAGGTTGCCGTAACTGTTGAGTCGAGGATGTCCTGATCTGATGCCGGGTCCCAATAGAAGTATAAGTCCGGCACCGGTTGTGGGGGATCGCGTCGGCACCCGATGCTGTACCGCACCCGATCTTAGTCCCATCGCTGCCCCTGGCTAATAGAGTTTCTTTCGGGGGCAGGGTAGCGCGGAGACGGCTCGCCGCGCTACTGCCAACTGTCAGCAGAATCCCGTAA
This sequence comes from Dehalococcoidia bacterium, assembly GCA_965115955.1. Lineage (GTDB taxonomy): Bacteria > Chloroflexota > Dehalococcoidia > Lucifugimonadales > UBA3495 > VXOI01. The sequence goes on from OZ220473.1 coordinate 2,169,489, forward strand.
AGGCTATTCCACCTCTACTACCATCTCCACCTCCACAGGGGCGCGCAGCGGCAGGCCGGCCATGCCCACGGCCGAGCGGGCATGGCGTCCCCGGTCTCCGTAGAGGCTGACCAGCAGGTCAGAGGCGCCGTTGCCCACAGCGAAGTGACGCTCGAAATCAGTGTCGGCGTTCACCATCACCAGCAGCTTCACCACCCGCTTCACGCTGTCCAGGCTGCCGGTCGCCGCTTTGACGGCTGCCAGGCAGTTAAGCATACACTGGCGGGCCGACTCGTAGGCTTGCTCTTCGGTAACTTCGCGTCCCACCTTGCCGGGATGCAGGATCGACCCGTCGGGCATCCGTCCGATGTGCCCGGCCACGAACAGCAGGCTGCCAGTTCGTACCGACGGCACGAAATTCGCCACAGGTTCGTTGGGTTCGTTGAGCGACAGGCCCATTTCACGCAGTTTGTCTTCTACCGGCATAGCTATCCTCCGAATGGAGATGAGTTGGAAATGAGGCTCTTTCTCGCGGGACAATTGCGCCCGCGTATCGGGCGTCGCTCTCTGCGCAGTGCGTTGCGGCGGCCCGTTAGCCGGGGAGACGGACAATGGCCTCGACCTCGACCACCAGCTCCGGGCGGACCAGGCATGAAACGCCTACTGTGGAGCTGGCCGGAGGATTTTCGGGCCAGGTCTCCAGCCGGACCTTGCTATAGGCGGCGTAGTCGTCCATGTTGGTCAGGAAGCATGTTATTTTGCAGACATCTTCCATACGGCCGCCGGCGGCCTCGATGACGGCCCGGATGTTGGCCATCACCTGGCGCGACTGGGCCTCGGCGTCTCCCGCCACGTTGCCCCCGGCGTCGACGCCGACATGCCCCGACACGTACAGCATGTCGCCAACCCGGATGCCGGGCGACAGGTTGGGATTGGGCGCCGCCCCAGGGGGAATTACTGGCTGTCGTTCTGGCATTACGGTCTCCTTTGGCGTTTGAGTTTATTGCGCAAAGCTTCTTTGCAGCTCTGCCCGGCCGTTGAATTCAGCATGGGTATCCGGCGGGCGGACGCAGTCAGATCGCTGCTCCGGCTCCGGAACGTTCGCGGTGTACCGATATGCAGCCGCGGATGCCCTCCAGCTTGGAGAACAGCTTGCCCAGTTGCTCCATGCCGGTGGTGTAGACCGTCAGAGTCATAGTCACCTTGCCGTCCTGGTATCCGCCGGTGTTGACTGAGGCGATGTTCACGCCCTCCTCGGATACGTTGCGAGTCAGGTCGTTCAGCAGGCCGACGCGGTCGTAGGCCAGCATAGTGATGCGCACCGGGTAGACTTCCTTCGATTTGCCCCATTCCACCGGAATGAAGCGTTCCGGCTCGTCCTCCTGCCGGACGTTGGGGCAGTCGCGCTTGTGAACTGTCACGCCCCTGGAGCGGGTTACGAACCCCGTGATTTCGTCGCCTGGTATTGGGCCGCAGCACGGCCCCATGCGGGTGAGCATGTCGCCAACGCCTTGAACCGTAATCCCGGACGACGGCCTGAACAGAGGCGCTCCAATGCGCTTCTGGGCCAGATGGTGTTCCGCTTCCGGCTCCTGTTCGGCTTCGGTCAGTTTCTGGGCCAGATGGCTCTGGGAAATTCCGCCCGATCCGAGATTGGCCAGCAGTTCGTCCATGGTGTCGTACTTGAACAAAGCCAGAACTTCGCCGTCTTCGAACTTCTCGTTGAGGCGGCGGATTTCCCGGCGCAGTATCTCCCGCCCGCGCTGGATGTTGGTTTCGCGCTTCTGGCGGTTGAACCACTGGCGGATGCTCTGCCGGGCGCCGGCGGAGCGGACGTAGCCGCGGTTGGGGTTGAGCCAGTCGAGGCTGGGGCCCCGGTCGGACTTGCTGCTCATGATCTCGACGGTATCGCCGTTCTCCAACGCCGTGTCGAGGGAAACCAGCTTTCCGTTTATCTTGGCGCCCACGCACCGGTGGCCCAGTTCCGTGTGAATCTTGTAGGCGAAGTCCACTGGCGTGGAGCCTGCGGTCAGTTCGACTATGCGGCCTTTGGGAGTGTATACGAATACCTGATCGCGAAGTATGTCCTGCTTCACCGATTCGATGAACTCGGCCGTGCTGGTAACGTCCCGCTGCCACTCCAGCAGCTTGCGGAACTCGCTCATCTTCTCTTCGAAGTTGATGTCGCTGGACTTGCCTTCCTTGTAGCGCCAGTGTGCGGCGACGCCGTATTCGGAGACCTGGTGCATGTCCTCGGTCTTGATCTGCACTTCCAGGTGGGTGCCGCCTTCGCAGACCACGGTGGTGTGCAGGGCCTGGTAGCCATTCTCTTTGGCGTTGGCGATGTAGTCGTCGATCTGGCCCGGAATGGGATGCCAGAGCTGGTGAATCGCGCCCAGGGCGCGATAGCAGTCGGCCTGCCGCTTTACCAGCACCCGCAGAGCGAACAGGTCGTAGATGTCGCTCAGTCGCTTGCCGTCGTCTTCGTATTTCTGGATCTTGCGGTAGGTGCTGTAGATGTTCTTGGGCCGCCCGGAGACTTCCGCCCTGATGCCTTCGTCTTCCAGCTTCCCGCGCAATTGTTCCGAGACCTGCTCTACGTATGCTTCGCGCTCGACGCGCCGGGAGGCCAGCATCCGGGAGATTTCGCGGTACTTGTCTATGTCCAGATGGCGGAAGGCCAGGTCGTCCAGTTGCCACTTGATTTCCCAGATGCCCAGGCGATGGGCCAGGGGGGAGTAGATGTCGAGGGTCTCCTGGGCGATGCGGCGCTGCTTTTCCGGGGGGAGGGCGTCCAGCGTCTTCATGTTGTGCAGCCGGTCGGCCAGTTTGATCAGAACCACGCGGATGTCTTCGGCCATGGCCACGAGCATCTTGCGCAGGCTCTCGGCATACAGGCTGTCGGGGTCGTCTGCGCCATCGGGCATGGCGCTCAGGGGATCGTGGATGCGGCTGTCCAGCCGGGTCAGCTTGGTAACGCCGTCAACCAGCTTGGCGATCTCCGGGCTGAAACGCCCGGAGAGTTCCTCCAGTGATACTTCGCAGTCTTCGACAACGTCGTGGAGCAGCGACGCCGCGATGGTTTCGTCGTCCAGGCGGAGATCAGAGAGGTAAAGGGCGATTTCCAGGGGATGGGCGATATAGGGCTCGCCGGATTTGCGCATCTGCCCCTTGTGGCAGCGCTCGGCGAAGCAATATGCGTCCCTTATCAGATTGGTGGCTTCCTCCGGCAGATAGTCCGACACCGAACCCAGGAGCTTGTCTATTCCTTCAGCAGTCGCTACCCCAAGTCCTGCACCCCCGTGCGCCGAATCCAGCCGGGGACCGCTCCGGGAAAGGGAGGGCGGAGGCGGGTCAACCCTTTGCTTCCGCCCATGACCATTGCGGGATACCTGGCGTGATTTTACCCGCTTCCTCGTCAAATTGCCATTCTCCTGCGACCAGCGTCCACAGTTTTGAGGCGCAGATTTTCCTGTTCCTGCATCATCATTCAGGCGATTATGGGGTTGTTTGACGGCTTCGAGAAGCCGTTGCCGCGCCCGCCCTCGCGCCGGCGGAACCTTAATCTCCTGCCTTTACACTCTACATTTTACTCCCCCCTGGGAGGATTGTGAGCGGGAACGCGATATGATTTGGGCGTTTTCCTTCCAGGCCTGTTCTTCCGGCCGCGGCGGCGATTGGCGCCCCCCTGGATGCTGCCTCTGCCGTGCGCTCCGTGCGGGGGTCTCTGCGCCAGGTTCGGAGGATGAGCGTCATCCCTCGCTGCGGAAGCCGGACGGCTCCCTGTGAATCCGGTTGAACTGTTCCGGCTACACCGGCAGGGGCGGCTCGGTGATCTCCGCGGGCAGGCCCACCTCGAAGGCGTTAATGTTGAAGGCCAGGCAGGCGTAGTAGCCCATCAGGGTGGTCAGCTCCACCAGGCCCCTTGTGCCGAACTGGGACATGGCGTTGTCGAAGGTATGCCGGCTGACCCGGCGAGTGCGGAAGAACTCGCGCCCGTATTCCACCACCGCGGACTCTGCGGGAGATAGTCCGGCCAATTCCTTCCTGTCGCGCAGGTTGTCCACCAGCTCGTCGCTCAGCCCTGATCTCCGCCCCAGCGCGGCGTGAGCGTTCCAGATGAACTGGCAGTCCATTTCCCGGGCCGTCACCAGCATCCCCAGCTCGCGTATGCTGGCCGGCAGGCTCGACTCGTCGCCGCGAAGGTAGGCGCGCAGGCTCTCGCCGCGCTGGATGATCTCCGGAACGTGCAGCATCACTGAAAGCGGGCCGCTATCGGGGATGCCGCCCCTCGAGGCTACATACTGGTCAAAGGCTTCCACCTGGCTGGACGGTACGGTGTCCCGGCTGGCCGTGGGTATTCTGGCCATCTTTATCCCTCCCTGCTTTGCGTGCATTATCAAAAATTGCGATAGCGCTGCTCAAGGGTCTTCTACAGGCAAAGTAAAGTATAATACCAGGGAATAAGGTTGGGATATTTACGCCGGGAGCTTCCCCGGTCAATTTACCTTCTGACGGCCCTGATAGGCCTGATATGGATGGAAGGGCTGCCCCCTGAACGGATTCTGCCGCCTCGCTTGTCGTCGCTGGAATACGGCTGGAATCTGGAACACCGCTGGAATACGGATGCTGCGGCGGTAGCGAAAGACCCTGAGCGCAAACAGCGCGCCGGGGCTGTCTTTTCCCTTTCGGATTGTGAATCAAAGCGCTAATAAATATGTAATATTCGGGGCGTTGGCCTTAGGTCTCTTCGCCTCGGTCGTTGACCACGGCAGCGTCATCGTGGCGCTGCCTTCAGTGGCCGAAGATTTCCGCATCGAGCTGCCCGGCGTTCAGTGGGTAGTCATCGGTTTCGCCCTCACCATCAGCGCCCTGTTGCTGCCCATGGGTCGGCTGGCCGACATGATTGGACAGAAGCGCGTCTACGTCCTGGGCAGCGTGATCCTGATGGTTGGCGCGGCGGGAGCGGGGCTGGCTCCTAACCTGGCCGCTATGCTCCTGGCGCGCATCCTTCAGGGTGTGGGCGCCGCCATGACCCAGGGCACCGGCATGGCGATTATGACCTCGGTGTTTCCGTCCCATGAGCGGGGGCGGGCCATCGGGCTGCTGATGACTACAGTAGGCGTCGGCGCCGTGGCCGGGCCGGCCATCGGCGGGTTCGTGGTCGACTTCATCGACTGGCGGGCGGTGTTCTTCCTGAACATCCCCCTGGTTTTGCTGGGCGTATTCGCTACGCTGATGGTGCTGCGGCGCTGGGAGTCGGAACGGGCCTCGAGGGGCAGCAGCTTCGACTGGACCGGGGCGGCCCTCTCTACCGGCGTGCTGGTCGCTCTCTTGCTGGGCCTGACCCTGGCTGTTGACCGGGGGTGGACGTCGGCCCCAATTCTGGCTGCCTTCGTGTTGTCGGCAGGAATGTTCACCGCGTTTATCTGGTGGGAGCTTCGCTCTCAGACACCCATGTTCAACCTGCGGTTCTTCCGCGACCGCGTGTTTTCCTGCGGGGTACTGGCGGCGTTCCTGACCTTCCTCGGTCAGTCGGCAGTACTCTTCCTGATGCCGTTCTATATCCAGAACGTGCTCGGCTACACCCCGAAGATTGCCGGGCTGGTGGTAATGCCCGGCGCTCTCTGCATGGCCGTTCTGGGGTCGGTCAGCGGCACGCTGTCCGACAGGTTCGGCTGGCGCTGGTTCACCGTAGGCGGGATGGCGTCTTCCCTGGCGGGGCTGCTGATTCTCAGCCGCGTAACCGAAGCATCGCCTCTCTACGAGGTGATTCCGGGCCTGATAATGGTAAACGCCGGGATGGGAACGTTCTACTCGCCCAACTCCAGCTCTGTGCTCAGTGCTGTGGGGCGTGAGAGCTATGGGGTAGTGTCGGGTTTCCTGAACCTGGTGCGCAATTCCGCCAACGTAATCAGCCTGGCCATAGCCACCACCATCGTCACTGTGACGATGGGCTCCCTGGGGTTCGAACCCAGCCTGGAGGTGGTCCGGAACGACGCGGTCGACGGAGTCCGCGGCGCCTTCACGACGGGAATGCGGTACGCCTTCTACGTGCTGGCGGCCCTGGTTATTGCCTCGATGACTGCCTCATTCCTCCAGGGGCGCCCCAAAACCGCCCCAGGCGCGGGGCAGAGTGTTCGCCGGCCCGGCGAATCCGCCGCTACGGGAGACTGACAAAACGCAGAGCGGTGTTTCCGTGGCGTCCCATGCAGGCAGGAAGGCAGGCAGGAAGCCCCGGTTACACCTGCCGGTAGCGGTTCACGATGGGCAGGCGGCGGTCGCGACCGAAAGCGCGGGGGGTTATCTTCACTCCCGGCGGGGCCTGTCGGCGTTTGTACTCGTTGCGATCGACGGCAGTGATGACCTGGCGAACCACCGCAGGGTCGTGGCCCATCTCCACCATTTCCGCATAGCTCCGGTCGTCTTCTACATACGCCTGGATCACCGGGTCGAGAATCTCGTAAGGCGGCAGGCTGTCCTGGTCTAGCTGCCCATCGCGCAGCTCGGCGCTGGGCGGCTTGTCGATGATGGCCTGCGGTATCACGCCGTCGCTGCTTCCGAACATCTTTCCCCGGGCGTTGCGCCATCGGGAAAGGGCGTAGACCGTCATCTTGTGGACATCCTTCAGCACCGCGAACCCGCCGGCCATATCGCCGTACAGGGTGGCGTAGCCCATGGCCATCTCCGACTTGTTGCCGGTGGTCAGCACCATCCAGCCGAACTTGTTGGACACGGTCATCAGCACGTTGCCCCGGATGCGGGCTTGCACGTTCTCCTCGGCCACGTTGGGCGCGGCGCCGGCGAATCGCTCGGACAGCATTCCGGTGAATGCGGCGTGGGCCGGCTCGATGGGAATCTCCCAGAACTCGATGCCCAGGCTCCGCGCCAGGTTCGCGGAATCCTCCACGCTGCCTCTGGACGAGTAGCGCGAGGGCATGGTGATGCCCAGCACGTTCTCCGGGCCCAGCGCATCGGCGGCGATCACGGCGGTAAGGGCCGAATCAATGCCGCCCGACAGCCCCACGATCGCCTTGCTGAACCCGGTCTTGTGCAGGTAATCGCGGGTTCCCATAACAAGAGCCAGGTAAATCTCTTCGATCTCCCCTGCTTCGGCCCAGTCATAGTCAGGCGGCAGAGGGGGACGCTCCCTGTTATTGGGCATCCCGGAAACGTGCAAGGTTCTGGGATAACCCGCCTGCGGCAGTGAGTTCCCGCAGGCATGGCCGGGAGCTGCCGGCGGAACGGAAGAAACGTCAATGTCCGCCAGAATCATCGCCTCCCGGAAGGCGGGCCCCCGGGTGACTACGTTGCCCTGCGGATCGCAGATCAGGCTGTTGCCGTCGAAGACCAGCTCGTCCTGCCCGCCTACGGTGTTCAGGTAGGCCACGAACACCCCGTTTTCGGCGGCGCGGCTTCCCACGATGCTGTCTCGCCTGTAGGCGCTCTTGCCAGCGTGGAAGGGCGAAGCGTTGATGTTGACGATCAGCTCCGCTCCCGCCCGTCGCTGAACCGCAGACGGCCCTTCGGCAAACCAGATGTCCTCGCACACGTTGACGCCGATATGCACCCCGCAGATTTCGTAAACGGGGCAGACATTGCCTTTGACGAAGTACCTTTCCTCGTCGAATACGCCGTAGTTGGGCAGAAAAATCTTGTCGTAGGTGTCGATGAGCTTCCCGTCATATCCGACGGCTGCGGAGTTGGCGACGCCGCCTTCGCAAGGCCGGACGTACCCCAGCACCACCGCGATGCCGCGGGCCCCGGCCACCACCTTATCCATGGCGGCGACGTTGGCCTCGATGAAGGGCTTCTTGAAGAGCAGATCCTCGGGCGGGTAGCCGGTGGTCGCCAATTCGGGGAAAGCCAGCAGGTCGGCGCCCGCTTCCCGGCCCTGGCGCAGGCAGTCCAGCATCCGGGCGGTGTTGCCGGAGATGTCTCCGACTGTCGGGTTGATCTGGGCCAGCGCCAGGCGAAAAGTGCGGGCCATGCTCCGGGCCTGATTTCCTTTTCAGACCGATTCTTTCCGGGCCTGATTCCGGTCTGATTTACGTTTCGGGTAAGTATAACACCCATGCCTGCGCTGTATGGCCGTTGCCCGTATCCGTTGGTGTGGTAAAAGCCTATAACACCCATGCCTGCGCTGCATGGCACCCAGTCTGGCGGGAAGTGGACGCGATGTGTGAAGACGATGCGGGCAGGGGCTGGCTGGGGCAGGTGGTGTAAACTACCCGGATTCGTGTCATAAGACCCAGGCGAGGCGATATGCTCAGCGGGACTCGAGTGCGAGCGCGATTGGCCGGGCGGCTTCCGGTGTACTACGGATGGGTGGTGTTCGCTCTTGCCAATCTGCCCAGCTTTGGGGCGCGCCCTGTGGCGTCGGTAGCCGTGCTGTCGGTATTCGTCATCCCGATGACCAGCGAATTCGACTGGTCCCGGGGGCTGTTTTCCGGCGCGGTGAGCCTGGGGGCGGTATGCGGACTGGTGATGTCGCCCTTTGCCGGGCCGTTCATCGACCGGTACGGCTCCGGCGTTATCCTGGCGGGTTGTTCCGTCGTAGTGGGGGCCTGCGCCCTGGGTATTGCGGCCGTTTCTCAGGCATGGTCGTTCTACGCAATCTACGTGCCGGGACGGGCAGTGTTCTCCAGCCCCCTGGAGCTGGGCACGACCACGGCCATCAGCAACTGGTTCATCCGCCGCCGTCCTATGGCTCTGGCGTGGTTCGGCGCCGTGCAGGGCGTGGGGCTGGGGCTGCTGCCGTTGGCGGCCGCCCTGCTTATAGACGCCCTTGGCTGGCGTTCCGCGTGGGTCTCGCTGGGGGTGTTCACCCTGGTCACCGGCGTGCTTCCGCCCTTGCTGCTGATGGCCCGCCGCCCAGAGGACATGGGCCTCGCGCCCGACCCTGGCCCCGCTCGGAAGCCAGAGCCGCTCCGGGCGGCCAGCGCCCAGCCCTGGAGCGACGCCGACTACACAGTGCGGGAGGCTCTGCGCACGCCCGCCTTCTGGATTCTGGCTTTCTTCTCCATGGTAGGTTTCATGGCTCAGGCTGGCGTGAGCCTTCATCAGACGGCTCACTACGTTGACGCTGGGGTTTCTCATGGGCAGGCCGCTCTGGTCGCCGCGGCCTTTGCGCTGGGGCAGATTCCCGGGGGCATGGTCTGGTCGCTGGCGGGGCGCAAGCTGCCGGTGCGCGTGATGCTGGCCGTATCGTCGGCCTGGCTGGCTGGTGGAGTGTTCGGAATCGGCTTCACCCAGGAACTCGGCTGGGGAATATTCTACGGATTTCTGTTCGGCGCTGGCGTGGGGGGCTTGCATACCCTGCTGCGGCTGGCGTGGGCCGACTATTACGGGCGTTTCCACATAGGAGCCATCCGCGGGTTGACTCTGCCGGCGCAGATCGGCGGGCAGGCCATCGGACCCGTAGTATCAGGGTTCATGTTCGATGCCACAGGAGGATACCGGGGCCCCTTCATAGTCCTGGGCGCGGCTGTGGCGCTGGCCTCCCTGCTGGTGCTGGCCGCCGTTCCGCCGCCGCGAAGAGACGGCGCCGCTCCGCTCTAACCCGGGCCTGTCTAACCCGGGCCTGTCTAGCCTGGGCCTGCTGCGGTGATGGCTCCGTCGTCGATGCGAACCGCCTTTCGGGATGCGGGTGGAATACCTTATCATCCTCATTCATCCCTTCGGCGTTCGAGGCGCTTGGGAGTAAACGGGGTAATCGCTGCTTCCTACTTTGGCGCTTTGTCGCGTCGTGCCGGGCTGTTGCGCGCCGCCTGGGGCTATGCCAGTATGCAATGGCTGTGTTGCCGGACAGGTGGATTTGCTCACCCTTCATTCCCGGGAAGGCTGAAATCTGCCGGGCTGGTTCGGTATAGGCTGGTTCGGGTATGGACCGGAGAATTTGCCCCGCTGGGAGTTCGAGTCTTGACTAATTCCCTGTCTGCGGGTAATTTCGCATGGTGTACGAATAAGGCCAGCCAGGTCTGCCGTTCGTTCCAGTTACAAGGCGAAACCGGTTGCGCAGTAGCTGAGACCTGCCCTTGGGGACATCCTTTAGAGTAAAAGCGCCGCATAAATAAAACCTAGAGAGCTGTTGATGGAAGACATCTACGAATCCCGTCTCCCGTTCAGAATGACTGGATTACTACCTTCCTCCTCCGGATCAGGAAGTGGCGATGAGTCGCCGGGTAGCCTCTGGAGAACGGCTTTCCGCCTGATTTGGCTTCCATTATCCGCCGTTATCCTGCTGACACTGGCTGTTGTCTTTGCGGCGCCGGCCACAGCGCAGGATGCCGGGTCGCAGCCCGCCATGCCGCTCGAGTTAGTAACCACGCCTGGCGACGGGCAGGTGACCCTCAACTGGCTCAATCCCGTCGACGCCACCATTACCAAGTGGCAGTTCCAGCAGAAGACCGGCTCCGGAGGCTACAGTTCCTGGGCCAATATCACCGGCTCCGATGCGAACACGACCAGTCACACGGTAACAGGGTTGACCAACGGCACAATCTACAGGTTCAAGATTCGCGCAGTGAACCTGGTCGGCGCCGGCTCCGCCTCGGATGAGTCGGGAGAAGCGACGCCGACCACCAAAACCATCACGCTGTCCGCCCTCAAGACCCGTATTGATGAAGGAGATTCCGGCAAGACCGACGTCTCCGTTGCCTTCACCCTCGGCGAGGAAGCGCCGGAAGACTTCGCACTCACTGCCATTCTCGACCGGTCTTCCTCAGCAACCGACAATAGATCCGGCGGAAACTCTTGCGAAAATCCCGGCTCTGGTGTGGACATCTGTTACGTTCTTCCTTCCAGCCGTGGTGTGAGCATTTCAGTGGACGAGGGCAAAACGTCTGGCGCTTTCGTCATCGGCATCATTGGAGACGAACGGGAAGAGTCGGATGAAACTGTAGTTCTGCGGGTTTCCGCGGCTTCTTCGGTGGATAACAGGTGGAGCTGGGTCGTCGGAATGATTACCCTCACCATTGTCAACGACGAACAAATCAGCGCTGTCCCCCGCAAACCGAACCTCAACGCTGATACCGGCGATAGAGACGGGGAAGTGAAGCTGACGTGGGAGATTAGTGAGGCGACCGAAGCCGAGTTGCAGTTGATTGACAAATGGCAGATGCGGTGGCGAAGAAGCGACTCCTCCAACTGGGGCGCATGGCTTGACATCATTGGCTCCCGCCGGGCAACTAGAAAGCACACAGTAGGAAGTCTGACGCCAGGCGTAGCTTATGACTTCCAGGTGCGCGCGCATAGTCCCGCCGGCCCCGGAAAAGCCTCCAAGTCGAGCGCTTCGGCAGGCGGTAACCCCGTGACGGCGACGAACACGCCTGCGCCAACGAATACGCCAACGGCGACAGCGACGAACACGCCTGCGCCAACGAATACGCCAACGGCGACAGCGACGAACACGCCTGCGCCAACGAATACGCCAACGGCGACAGCGACGAACACGCCTGCGCCAACGAATACGGCGACGGCGACAGCGACGAACACGCCTGCGCCAACGAATACGCCAACGGCGACAGCGACGAACACGCCTGTGCCAACGAATACGGCGACAGCGACGGCGACGAACACGCCTGTGCCAACGAACACGCCAACGGCGACGGCGACGAACACGCCTGCGCCAACGAACACGCCAACGGCGACGGCGACGAACACGCCTGTGCCAACGAATACGCCAACGGCGACGGCGACGAACACGCCTGTGCCAACGAACACGGCGACGGCGACGAACACGCCTGTGCCAACGAACACGCCGACAGCGACAGCGACGAACACGCCTGTGCCAACGAATACGGCGACGGCGACGAACACGCCTGTGCCAACGAATACGCCAACGGCAACAAATACGCCAAAGGCGAGGGCAACGAGCACGCCGATACAGCCCACTTCGCTGCCAGCAGCGACGAACGCGCCGATACTGCCCACGCTGTTGCCGACGGCGACCAGCACGCCGACGCCGGTCGTCAAGCGGGCCTGGCTTTCGGTGGACGATACGAGGATCCAAGAGGGTGATTCCGGAAGAACCGACGTTGACATCACGATCAAGCTCAGCGAGGCGGCGGGGACATTCCTTTTTATTGAAGCGGAACTCTCCGATTTCGGGACCACAGCCACGGGCAACACCGACAAATTCAGGAGAAATTCGTGCAGCTCTCCGGATGAGGGAGCAGACATCTGCTATCCCGACGGGGCGTTTATCGCGGTTCCTCCTGGTCGGACGCAAGTCACGTGGAAACTGGGCATTCTGGGAGACAGGGACGTCGAGCCGGACGAGACGGTCGGTATAAGAATCTTCAGTTGGCTCGCTGACGGCTGGAGATACGAAGGGATCGGTCTCACTATCGTGGATGATGACGCCGCGCCGACCAGCACGCCGACGCCGGTCATCAAGAGGGCCTGGCTTTCGGTGGACGATACGAGGATCAAAGAGGGTGATTCCGGAAGAACCGACGTTGACATCACGATCAAGCTCAGCGAGGCGCCGGGTAGCTTCCTTTTTATTGAAGCGGAACTCTCTGATTTCGGGACCACGGCCACGGGCAACACCGACAAATTCAGGAGAACTTCGTGCAGCTCTCCGGATGAGGGAGCAGACATCTGCTATCCCGACGGGCCGTTTATCGCGGTGCCTCCTGGTCGGACACAAGTCACGTGGAAACTGGGCATTCTGGGAGACAGGGACGTCGAGCCGGACGAGACGGTCGGTATAAGAATCTTCAGTTGGTACGCTGACGGCTGGAGATACGAAGGGATCGGTCTCACTATCGTGAATGATGACGCCGCGCCGACCAGCACGCCGACGCCAACGAATACGCCGACGCCGGTCGTCAAGCGGGCCTGGCTTTCGGTGGACGATACGAGGATCAAAGAGGGTGATTCCGGAAGAACCGACGTTGACATCACAGTCAAGCTCAGCGAAGCGTCGGGGACATTCCTTTTTATTGATGCGGAACTCTCCGCATTCGGGACCACGGCCACGGACAACACCGACAAATTCAGGAGAACTTCGTGCAGCTCTCCGGATGAGGGAGCAGACATCTGCTATCCCGACGGAGCGTTTATCGCGGTGCCGCCTGGTCGGACGCAAGTTACCTGGAAACTGGGCATTCTGGGAGACAGAGACGTCGAGCCGGACGAGACGGTCGGTATAAGAATCTTCAGTTGGTACGCTGACGGCTGGAGATACGAAGGGATCGGTCTCACTATCGTGAATGATGACGCCGCGCCGACCAGCACGCCGACGCCGGCTCACGCCCAGAGCGCGCCTGTGTCTTATTCCGCGAAGGATTGCAGGATTAAAATTATAGGTCCCGATGCTGCGGGAGTTATAGGGCCCGATCCTGCCGCTCCTCCGGAGGAATACATACTTACGCTGCCCATGGCGCTTTCGCCCGGCTGCAAGGATATGATCAGCATCCAGGGCAAGATCAAGCCGGTCAGTGTGAGCTGGGACGATGTCCGCTGGAGCCAGATAAGCAGATATTGGGGTAGCAGCGGCTCCAGGACGGACGACTCCGAGATAAACCCGGAAGTCTCCATAACTCAGGGGATTGCCATCACGGAAGTAGGGTGGTACGACGTTCGAGTGCGCGCATTCGACAGCGGTGAGGCCGGGCCGGAATCTGAAACCACCACGATATGGGTGGGCCCGCAGTTGCCGCCTCTTGTCGACGGAGCATTCGCTCCTTCTTCCATCAGGGATTGCAGGATAGAAATTGTAAGCGTCCGGGCGGGGCCTGTATCTGACGAGCTTGTTCTTGAACTGGGTCTGTCCATTCCGCCCGATTGCGGAGACAGCGCCAGCATCGAGGGCAAGATCAAGCTGGCCGGCCAGAGCTGGGACGATGTTAGTTGGAGCTACCTGGGCCGATATTGGAACAGCGGCGACTCCGGAGCGGACCAGGATGAACCCATGAAATTGGAAGCCTGGACATCTTGGCGAAGGACATACACCTGGCCTGACAGCGCACAGGATGAGTCCATAAGGATAGAAACAACTATTGACGTACCGGGCTGGTATGACATCCGCGTGCGAGCGCTCAGGGACAGTGAAACCGGGCCCTCATCCGAAACCAGAACCGTGTTGCTGGATAGTCCGAAGTAATCCTGGGCGCCGATGGCTGCGGCGTCCTGATCCCGGGCCTGCTACTGCCCTGTGGGAGGCCGGAAGGCGGGCTCTGTTGAGCCAGGCGACGCCTTGCGGCTGTGGACGGCGAAGAGCGGATCGCCCGGCGGGCTGTCCTGCGGGTTGGCGAATACGCCCTGGATGTCCTCGAACCCGCCCGCTGCCTCCATGTACGCCCCCACCAGATCCACGCGGCCCCGGTCGCTGGATGCTCGCCAGATGTGCACCGCCTTGGTCGGGAACATCCGGTTGGAGAAGCTGACAATAAAGACCCCGCCGGGCATGAGGATGCGGCTGACTTCCGAGAAGGTGTCCACCGGGCGCGTCAGGTACTGAACTGAAACGGTGATTGCCACTGCATTGAATGTTCCGTCGCCGAAGGGCAGTTCCGGGTCGCGGTTCACGTCGTGGACCACCACCTCATCCAGGTCGGGATTGTCCTGCATCTCCTCGCGGTTCAGGCCCAACCCCACCATGCTGGCCTTTGGGTGGCCTTGAGGCCAGTGCGAGCGCCAACTGCTCATCAGGTCCAGCACTACGGAGTCTGGCGGCACCAACTCCCGGAACAGCCGTCCCACCGCGGCGATGGCCCCGTCGTCGATGTGAACCACCTTGCGGGGATGCAGGTAAAAGATGCTATCGTCCTCTTCATCCATTCGTTCGAACCGCTGGATCATCGCTGCTCCTCCTTGGCGCCTTGGTGCGCCGTGCCGGGATGTTGCGCGCGGCTGGCTGCGCCGTCATCAGCCAGGCATTCACGTATAAAGGCCAAAAGTTTCCGTCGTTTCGAACGGCGACAGGATTACAGGATTTCGGTGGCAGTGTCCGGCAATCCCGCGTCCACCCTGCCGCCTGCCGGCGCGTCCATGCCTACAGCCACGCCGATGCCCGTTGCCCAGTGATTCGGCCGCAGCCTTGCACCGGTCTGGGCGATCGCATGGCTCCGTCTGGCGCTTTGACACGCTCGTCAAGGGCGGAGTTTCTACCCCTCCGATTCCAGGGCCACAGGCTTTAACACCCTGACCGCGGTATAGGTAACCCAAACGGCGATCATCATAGCCAGCGACGGCGCACCATCGAGTTCAGGGCTGGTATCCTGTATCGGGGCATGAACCTGGCAATCCTCGACTGGAACCGGCCGAGGCCCTGGATGCAGCAAGGCCTCCAGGGATGAAGTCGCCGGGGGCCTTGCATCGTTCCCTCTTACCCTGAATGGAGAACAGGGCTAGAATTGCCAGTGCTTATGATGACTGCTATCTGGTTGGCAGACAACCCTGGTCAGGGTATATGAGTCTGCGTTCCTGGGCCGGAGATGTAGAACTGCCGCCCGGATTTGCTGAGTCAACCCCTGGCTCCGTCCGCGCCCAGGGAGGGGATTGCGGCGGAATCAGCACAAAACAGGAGGATGAAATGGCGTCAGAGGAACAGCGGAATACACTGGCCGGTATAGTCGAAAGCCGTGGCTACACTCTGGAGATGCATGGCATCATGGCTGCCGCAGATCCGGCCTGGGTGGAGAAGTACAACGCATTCATCGAGGCAACCTATACCGGCGAGCGCACCCTCGACCGCAAGACCAAGGAGCTATTGCAGGTTGCCGTTGAAGCCGCTCTCCGCGCCGACGTAGATCAGATTCGAGCGCATGTCCGCGTTGCCCTCCGGGAGGGCGCGACACCCACCGAGATATTGGAGGCGCTGCAATGCGTCGCCATGCCCATGGGCGGCCTGGCTTTCCGCCGGGGACTCCAGGCCTGGGCCGCAGAGACAGGCTTTTCCCCAGAGTGAAGGGCGCCACGAGCGGAGCGCAGCGCGCCGGAGAGGGGGGCCAATAGTCGGCAGACACCATCTCCGCCCTACCAGGGGGCGGGTTGCCGCAAACGGGAAGCGCTCCTCCCGCCTCTGATGTCGTGGTGCCAGTATCCGGCGGGTTGCCGCAAACGGGGAAGCGCTGCTTGTTCGCCTTTCCGACAGTTTTCCGTCCGGTGAACGCCAGAGAAGGGGCTGGCGCGTTTCCGAACGGGATTTCCAGGGAAGAATATAAATATAGCAGGGCCCGGACTCAGGCAGGCCAATCCAGAATACGCTGCTTCGGGGATGACATGGATGTAATCGGCTCCAACCTGCGAACCGCCGACCGGGATTTTCTGGACAATCAGGCCCGAATGCAGGCCCTGGTGCGGGAACTGAAAGACCGGCTGATTCAGGCGCGCGCCGGCGGCGGCCAGCGGGCTGTAGAGCTGCACCGCAGCCGCGGCAAGCTTCTGCCCCGGGAGAGGATCGAGAGGCTGGTGGACGCCAACACCCCCTTCCTCGAGCTGAGCCCCCTGGCTGCGTGGGGTATGTATGATGGAGATGAAGCGTCCGCCGGTATCGTGACCGGCATTGGCGTGGTTCATGGCAAAGAGGTGGTGACCATAGCCAACGATGCTACGGTGAAGGGCGGCGCCTACTACCCGATTACCGTCAAGAAACACCTGCGCGCCCAGGAGGTGGCTCTGGAAAACCGCCTGCCCTGCATCTACCTGGTGGATTCCGGCGGGGCTTTCCTGCCGTTGCAGGCCGAGGTGTTTCCCGACCGCGACCATTTCGGGCGAATCTTCTACAACCAGGCCCAAATGTCGGCCCAGGGCATACCCCAGGTGGCGGTCGTCATGGGATCTTGCACCGCCGGGGGCGCATACATCCCGGCCATGAGCGAGGAGGTTGTGATGGTGCGGCAGCAAGGCACCATCTTTCTCGGCGGGCCGCCGCTGGTTCGGGCGGCCACCGGCGAGGAGGTGGACCCGGAAACTCTGGGCGGCGCCGATGTGCATACCCGCATCTCCGGAGTGGCCGACCACCAGGCCGCCGATGACGAGGACGCCCTGGCCATTGCCAGGGACATCGTCGAAAACTTCGTGCGCCGCCGCTGCCCGCCCTTTGACGTCTCCACCCCCGAACCCCCGGCCCACGACCCCGCTGAACTTTACGGCATAGTGTCGCCCGACAACCGGCGTCAGTACGATGTCCGGGAGGTGATTGCCCGGATCGTCGACGGCAGCCGTTTCCACGAGTTTAAGGCCAGGTACGGAGAAACCCTGGTCTGCGGCTTCTCGCGTATCTGGGGCTATCCGGTGGGCGTGGTCGCCAACAACGGAGTGCTGTTTTCCGAGAGCGCGCTGAAGGGCGCTCATTTCATCGAGCTGTGCAGTCAGCGAGGCATACCCCTGCTCTTCCTGCAGAATATCACCGGCTTCATGGTGGGCCGCCAGTACGAGGCCGGGGGCATCGCCAGAGACGGGGCCAAAATGGTCATGGCCGTGTCCAACGCCGCTGTCCCCAAGTTTACCGTAATCATCGGCAGCTCCTTCGGCGCAGGGAACTATGGCATGTGCGGACGCGCCTACCAGCCCCGATTCCTGTGGACGTGGCCCAACTCCCGCATATCGGTGATGGGCGGGCAGCAGGCGGCGGAAGTGCTGGCCGCCGTCAGGCTGCAGCAACTGGAGCGGCAGGGCCGCACCCTTGAGCCGGAGGACAAGGAAGCCCTGCAACAGCCCATCCTGGAAAAGTATGAGAAAGAGGGCGACCCCTACTACAGTACCGCCCGCCTGTGGGATGACGGCATCATTGACCCGGCGGACACCCGCACCGTTGTAGGCTTGGGTATTGCTGCTTCCATGAACGCTCCTTTCCCGGAGAGGAAACAGGGCGTTTTCCGAATGTGAGGCTTGGGCGTCCTTTTATTTCTTATAGTGGGAAAGAGAAAATAATAAAATAAATCCAGGGATAGAAATAATGGGACTCGTAAAATGGCTTCTCTCATTAGGAATACTCATAGCAATATCGACCGCAACGTACTGGGGCCCGTCGCTCCTCAGCGGCCTTTTGGTGACCCAAACGGAGGAGGAAATCGCTAATCAACCTGACCCCGCTCTAAGGCACCTTCAAGCCAAGACACGTATGCTTGAACTCACTAATCAGCGTAGGGCAGCAGTGGGCGCGCCGCCTGTGAAGCTCAGCTACAACTCCGCTGCCCAACTCCATGCCGAGGCGGCCTTGAAGGGGTGCTACAGCAGCCATTGGGACAGATGGGGACTAAAGCCCAACCACCGATATACCCTGACCGGCGGTAGTGGAAACGATGGAGAAAACCTCAGTGGACTTGACTTTTGCTTAGGCTGGAATTACTGGCCGATATGGTCGCCTGATGGAGAGGTGGAAGAAGCTGTACAAGGATGGATGGACAGCCCAGATCATAGAAAGACACTCCTGGACCCTGTATACACTGTTCTCAACGCCGGAATCGCCTTCGATCGGCACAACATCGTAATGGTGCAACAATTTTCCACAGACTACGTTCACTACACCACACCCCCCTGGATAGACTACAACGGCGTCCTCAATATGGCGGGAACGGTGCAGGCAGCGACTTTGATCATCCCCGACACAGTAAATTTGCAGGTATATTACGACCCTCCGCCAAAGGCGCTGACGATTGCCCAACTCTCCGATACTTACCGTCTCTGTCCGTCTGTAAAAGTCGGCTTCGTAGTAGAGCCATTGCCGCCGGGATCATCGTATCTTGGCCCGGCAGAGAGAACGCAAATCCAGTCCTACAATTGCGTAGACCCATATACTAGCGCCACGTACTCTGAACCAGCGGCAGACGCAGACGAAGCCCATGAGAGATGGGCCTATGCCAAAGCCAGGAGCTCCGAAGACAGGCAGGAGGAAATTCAAGTGCTCCGGGTAGTGGCGCGGAGCATGGAAATCACTGATAATAGATTCTCTATCACAGTGGACCTGATCCAATTGCTGAACAGGCACGGACCGGGAATATATACTTTAACCCTTTGGGGACGGCCCAGCCACATGACTGAACCGGCAGTCCTATCCAGCCAATCGGTATTCTGGGAGACACGCCTTCCGGCAGGCAATCCCTATAGACAGACCAGAGACACAGCCCGGTCTATCCCGTGAAGAGAAATCGACTCAAGTGTCACTGCTCCGGCATCCATAGAAACTCGAAAACACACTGCTAACTCAAGGGGCCCAGTACGGGTCTTTGCTAATGTTCTCCAAAGTTCTGGTCGCCAATCGAGGCGAAATTGCGGTACGGATTAACCAGTCTCTCCGCGCTATGGGGATTGCCCCCGTAGCGGTCTATTCCGACCCCGACGCCGGCGCTCCTCACGTAACCACGGCGGAGCAGTCCGTGTCCCTGCCGGGCAGCGCCGCCGAAGAGACTTACCTGAACATACCCGCGATGGTGCAGGCCGCCCGCGACTGCGGCGCCGATGCAATACACCCGGGTTACGGTTTCCTGTCTGAAAATCCGCAGTTCGCCCGCGCCTGCCGGGAAGCGCAAATCACCTTCATCGGCCCAACCCCTGAAAGCATGGAGACTCTGGGCGACAAACTGCGCTCCAAGGAGATCGCCCTGAGCGCCGGGGCGCCGACGGTTCCCAGCTCGCCGGTATGCCTGCCGGAGGACGCCGCAGTCGAGGACTTCGTGGAACGATGGGGCTTCCCCCTGCTGGTCAAGGCCGCTGCTGGCGGGGGCGGACGAGGTATGCGCTTGGTCAACGGACGGCGGGAGTTGGGCGGGGAGATGGAATCGGCCAGCCGGGAGGCCCGGGCCGCCTTCGGCGACGGCCGCGTGTTCCTGGAGCGCTGCATCGCCAATTCCCGCCACGTCGAGGTGCAGATTCTGGCCGACGATTCCGGGCATACCATCCATCTCGGTGAGCGGGAATGCAGCATACAGCGCCGGCACCAGAAGATAGTCGAAGAAACCCCGTCCACAGCCCTGTCGCCGGAACTGCGTCAACGCATGGGAGACTCCGCCATCACCCTGGCTCGTGCCGCCGGATATGTCAACGCCGGAACGGCTGAGTTCCTTCTGGATCCGCACAGCGGCGAATTCTACTTTCTGGAGATGAACGCCCGCCTCCAGGTTGAGCATCCTGTAACCGAGGCCGTTCTAAGCCTGGATATGGTGGAATGGCAGGTTCGCATCGCCGCCGGCGAATCCCTGACGCTGCGACAGGCCGACATCCAGCCCCGAGGCCACGCCATAGAGTGCCGCATCTACGCCGAAGACCCCTATCGCGGCTTCGTTCCTTCCACCGGAGCGCTGTTGCGTTGGCGTCCCCCTGGCGGCCCTGGCTTGCGACTGGACAGCGGCGTGAGTCAGGGGCAGGAGGTGTCTATCTACTACGACCCGATGCTGGCGAAGCTGACATCCTGGGCGCCGACTCGAGACCTGAGCCTGCGCCGGATGGAAGCCGCCCTTTCCCAGTTCCAGGTTCTGGGCGTGGCGACCAACATTCCCCTGTTGCGGGATGTGGTCAGCCACCCCCGGTTTCATAAAGGCGAATACGACATCGGATTTCTGGAAGAGAACCCGACTCTTGCCAGCCCTGCCCTGCCCGACGAGAGGCGCCTGATGGCCAGGGCGCTGGCGGCATGGGCGGCGAGCCAGCCGGCCGATGCGTCATCCCCGGCTACTGGGCCCGGCCGCCGGCCCGGCGTCAGCCCCTGGCAGTCAGCCGGAGGGCAGAGGTTCCCATGATCCAGGGCCACGGCGAAATGCGGGAGATATACCCGGCTGCAGGGGAAGCCTATCGCTTCCGAATTGATGAGCAGGAAAGCGGCTTTACCTTTGATCTGGAAGACGGGTCCTCATCGGGTTTGCCGTCCGCCTTTAGGCTGGGCATTGAGTCCCGCGGAACCGGGGAAGGGTTGTGCAAAACCGAATCGGGCCGAACCCACCCCTTCGCCTGGGCCTGGGCGGGCTCGGAGCTGCATCTTTGGCTGGACGGCGCCTTGTATGTGTTTCAGCGGGCGGAGGCTCGTCGCAGAAGCGTCAGCGTCGACTCCGAAGCTCCCTCCGACATCCTGGCTCCCATGCCTGGCGCAGTGCTGGATGTACTGGTCTCCGAGGGAGACCGGGTGGAGCTGAACCAGACGCTCGTTATTATGGAGTCTATGAAGATGGAACTGGTAATCACGGCTCCCTGCGATGCCGTCGTGCGGCGGGTGTCGGCGCTTCCAGGACAGCAGGTAGAGCGGGGTATGCGACTGTTGCTGCTGGCCCCTGAGAGCGGCTCACGGGATTGCTGAACATTGAAAACGCGTCCATAGCTCTCTTGGCGGCGAGAAGCTCGCAGAGAAAAGCTGACAAGGCAATACGCCCGTTGCCGAAGATGCTGCTGATGCCGGACGACGATTGCGCTGACTGCCCCCGATGGCCGCCCCGCAGATAGGCCGATAACTCCTATGACTGGAGGGCGAAGCGCCGGTCAGCAAAGCCGGTATGCAACCATCCTGCGAGGCGGGCCGTTGTGCTGGATGACAAGCCGGGTTATTATTGGTTTGGCGATCTTCGGCGCTGAACCGGAGGGCGTTGGGCGAGAGTGGGATACCCCGTGCGGATTCCCGTGCCGCCCCTGGAAACCAGACGGGAGCGGAATGAATGGCTTATCAGAGGTCAGCGCTGGTAACAGGCGGGGCCGGATTTATTGGATCGCACTTGGTTGACCGGCTGCTGGAAGAGGACTACCGGGTGGTCATCGTTGATGACTTGAGTTCTGGGAAGCTGAAGAACCTGAACCAGCAAGGCACTTTCCATCACATGAGTATCACGCATCCTTCCCTGAACGACGTTCTGAACCGGGAGCGCCCTGACCTTGTCTTTCACCTGGCGGCGCAGTCCAGCGTCTCCCGCTCGGTCAAAGACCCGGTCTTCGACAGCGAAGTGAACGTGCTGGGCACGCTCCGGCTGCTTGAGGCGTCGCGTCGGGCCGGAGTGGAAAAGATCGTCTATTCCTCTACAGGCGGCGCGCTATACGGCGACCCGGAGACTGTACCATGTTCCGACGATGCGCCAGTGGCGCCCATCTCGCCCTATGGGATGTCCAAGTATATGGCAGAGCAATACTTCGACTTTTATTCCCGCCAATATCGGCAGAATTTCACTACCCTTCGCTACGGTAACGTTTACGGCCCCCGGCAGGATCCTCACGGAGAGGCAGGCGTCGTTGCCATCTTCATCTCTGCCATGCTCAACGGCGAGCGCCCGCGCATTTTCGGAGACGGCAACCAGACCCGCGACTTCATTTCGGTGGACGACGTAGTCGAGGCCAACATTGCCGCCATTCAACGAGGCCACCGAAAGGCGATGAACATAGCGACCGGCGAGCTGACCAGTGTCAACCGGATATTCGAAATGCTCAAGGAAATGACCGGCTTCCGTTGGGGTGTTGAACATGGCCCCGCGCGGGCGGGGGACGTCTACCAGATCAGTCTCGACTGCTCACGGGCCGCCGAGGAACTCCGCTGGAGCCCTCATACCAGCCTTTTTGACGGCTTGACCCGTACCGTCGAGTATATGAAGAGAGCTATGGAAATGACCAACGTCCAGTAGAACGAAGCAAGGGTGAAAGCGCTCTTTCCGGTTTGGCGGTTACAGCAATTTCTATACCGCGCCACGAGTAAATTCAAATAGAGCGGTCAATAAAATTTAGAGGAAGGCGACCAACATGGCGATACCCGAAACGGACTACGACGTTATTATCATGGGAGCCGGAGCCGCCGGCCTTGCCGCTGGCCTCTACACAACTCGCGCCATGCTGAAGACGCTTATCGTCGAGCAACTGGGACCAGGCGGACAGTTGCTGATTACCGACGAGATAGAGAACTATCCCGGCTTCCCGGAGGGCGTCAAGGGCCAGGAGCTGGCTATGTGGATGGAACAGCAGACCACCCGCTTCGGCGCCGAGATAGAATATGTCGAGGTTCAGGGCGTTGAGCGAGCCGACGAACCGGTCAAGACCGTCCATACTGATGACGCCAGTTACACTGCCAGGAGCCTGATCATCGCCACTGGCGGTTCGCACAACAAGCTGGGCGTGCCGGGCGAGGACGAATTCTCCGGGCGCGGCGTCTCCTACTGCGCCGTCTGCGACGGCAACTTCTTCCGGGGCCAGGACGTTGTGGTTGTTGGAGGCGGCGATGCGGCCATGGACGAGGGCCTTTATCTTACTGGCATCGTCAATTCCGTTACCTACGTTCACCGGCGCGACGAGCTGAGGGCCACTAAGGTTCTCCAGGAACGCGCTTTCAACAACGAGAAGGTCAAATTCCTGTGGAGCCATATAGTCGAGGAGTTTGTCGGCAACGAGGCGCTGGAAGCGGCGCGAGTGAAAAACCTGAAGACCGAGGAAGTTTACGACTACGGCACTTCGGCGGCCTTCATCTACGTTGGCTTCCACCCCAACACCGAGTACCTGAAAGGCCTGCTGGAGATGGATGCCCTGGGCCATGTCTACACCGACATCCATATGCGCACCGGCGTTCCGGGCGTCTACGCCTGCGGTGATGCTCGCGCCGATTCCACTCGGCAGCTCGGCGCCGCCGTCGGCGACGGCATCACTGCCGCGCTGGCCGCGTACCACGACATGCAAGAGGGATAACCCCCCGCTGATCGACGAAACGCCGGGGGCGCGTCACGCACGCGCCCTTTCTTATTGACTTATGCCAGCAGCTCCCGCGCCAGCAGCATTGAGCCGCCTGCTACAACCAGGGCGATGACGACGTAACGGAAAACCTGCTCGTTCAGTCTCCCCACCAGCAGGCTGGCTATTCCGACTCCCAGCAGCACCCCCGGAACCATCATGCCCAGGTTGACCAGCG
The DNA here is from genome assembly GCA_965115955.1 of Dehalococcoidia bacterium. Taxonomy (GTDB): domain Bacteria; phylum Chloroflexota; class Dehalococcoidia; order Lucifugimonadales; family UBA3495; genus VXOI01. Next base: position 2,193,280 of record OZ220473.1, read on the forward strand.
TATCTGTGTCATACAGGCCGGTGAAGGCGTACAGAATCACCGCCATCCCGCTGGAAGATACGAACATTGCCGCCAGCGCGGCCCGGATAGTCTGGGGCGGCCATCGCTGGGCGATGGCGTACACGCCGCCCAGCGGTCCGCCGATGCTGATGGCGGTTACCGCCAGGCATGTGGTGAAGCCGTAGAATGTTCCCGCCCCCGGGAAGGTGGCGATGGTCAGCCGGGTTTCGCGCAGGTTGAGAAGCCCCAGCGCAACTATGACCACGCCGATGATGATGCGCAGCAAGCCCGGCTCCGCCACGTTCAGCGCGAACACGCCCAGCGGCGCCCCTGCCAGTCCGCCCAGTATCAGCCCTCGGCTGGCCTTGATGTCTATATGCCGCCAGGCGCCCAGCAGCACCATGCTCAGGTTCACGGTAATCAGGGAATTGATAATCACGATAGTCGGCTTGGCCCCCAGCAGCAACAGCAGCACAGGGGAGGCTACCATGCCCAACCCGAAGCTGACCGTCCCCAGCACCACGCTCCCCAGGGTTACTATGGCGAAGGCTATCGCCAGTTCCGCTCCGGTCAGCACGGGTGGACCGATTGCGCCAATGCCCGTAATGCGCGGGACACAGGGGCCGAGAATTTAGACACGGAACACTCCTGAAACGGCGGCGTAGCGCAGCGTTGCGTCGACGCTGACCACTGGTGGCCCGTCGCGGCGAACCTCGATTTCCAGGAGGTTGTCCGGGCTCACCGAGAAGGAACGCTCGCCGTCCAGGGCTACGGTGGAATGACGCCGCTCGATGGTCACCCGCTGACCGTCGGCGATGCGCTGCCACGACTCGATGCCCACCACCGGCACCGCTCCCGGCGCGATGGGAGCGCGGATGTGCAGGTGTCCGTGGTTTCCCTTCAAGGGGCTGTCGTCTTCAGCAACGCTGTCGCTGCTGATGCGGTAGTGCAGGCCGCCGGCGTCTGACAGCGAGACAGGCTGGAGCCGCGCGCCTATGGACGAGAGGCCTATGGACGATGGCTCGGCGCGGGTCAGAAACACCTCGTATATCGTGTTCATGTCCCATATCGCGCGGGTGGCAACGAACCTTTCCCTGGACAACGCCACGTCTACCAGAGCGATGTCCCTTTCCTCGCCGTCTACGATTACGGTGATGGTCTTGCTGCGCACTGCCGCCTCGTCCAGCGGAACGGCGCCGGATGCCACCAGCCCGGCGGCCATGCCCGCCGTAGTGCCTTCCACCATCATGGGAAACACGTTGTTGGTGCCGGTCGATATGGCAACCACCGGAATTTCACGATTGCCCCTGGCGACCGCGCGATTGGTGCCGTCGCCGCCCAGGGTGATGACGCAGCCGGCGCCCTGCCCGGCCATCAGCGCGGCGGCTTTCACGGTGTCGCCCTCGTTATACAAGGCCGGCATTCGCAGAAGCTCCACTTCCATCGAGAGGTGGGGGTCGTCGGCGGCCCGCTGCACCAGATGCGAGCTGTCGGGCATCGCCAGCGCTTTGGTTACGCCCACCGACTGGAGGCCCAGCATTGCGCGCCGAACGATGTTCACCTTTTCCCAGTCGGGCACCACTCGCCCCTGGGCCACCAGCCTCCGGATGTCCTTGCTTGCCGCCGGGTTTGCGATTATCCCTGCTAGAGCCAAAGGGCGCCTCCGCGGTCTGGGATTAGGTGTTCCCGCCTGCGCCGCGATTGCCCATTGTTGACCACGGCGCATCCTTTTTCAATGCCTGCCGCGCTTGCGCGAATGTTCCGCAGGTGCCATTATCAGCCACAGGCAGCCGAATCCGGAAGAGTCGGCCCACTCGGGAGCAGTTATGAGCGAACTATCTTACATGCCCGCCACAGATCTGGCCCAGGCCATTAAAGCCCGGCAGGTCTCGTCGGTGGAGGTAACCCGGCACTTCTATGAGCGCATCGAGAGGCTGGACCCCCGGCTGAATTCTTACCTGGCTCTCTGCCAGGACCAGGCGATGGACGATGCGCGGGCCGCCGACGATGCTGCCGCCCGGGGTTGGGCGCTGGGCCCGTTACACGGCATCCCCATTTCCATCAAAGACCTGGAGATGACCAGAGGCATCCCCACCACCCTGGGTTCGGCGCTGTTCCGCGACCGCACGCCGGAAGCAGACTCGATAGTTGTCGAGCGAGTAAAAGCCGCCGGCGCCATAGTGCTGGGCAAGACCAACACGCCTGAGTTCGGGCAGTCTGGCACTACCGAGAACAAGGTGAGCGAGCCTTGCCGGAACCCATGGAACACCGATCGCACCCCAGGCGGCTCCAGCGGCGGCGCGGGCGCGGCCCTGGCCGCCGGGATATGCACCCTGGCCACGGGCAGCGACGGCGGCGGCTCCATACGCATACCGGCCAGCTTCAGCGGCGTTTTTGGTATCAAGCCCACTCAGCACCGCGTGCCCCGCTATGGCGGCTACGGACGGCCTGCCGCCAATCACTTCTCGCAGTCGGGGCCGATGAGCCGAACAGTCGCGGATACGGCTTTGCTGTTGCAGGTTCTGGCCGGACCAGACAGCCGTGATCCCAATTCGATAAAGGAAATCCCGCCGGATTTCAGCGCCGGGCTGGGGCGAGGCGTGGAGGGGATGCGGATTGCCTGGAGCGCCGACTACGGGTATGCGGCCGTAGACCCCGAAGTAGCCGATATAACGGCCCGCGCCGCGCAGGTCTTCGAGGATCTGGGGGCCATCGTCGAGGATGCTCCGCTCCGGTTGAATGACCCGTTCGACGCCTTCTTCGACGTGTTCGCCACCGCCGCTTACACGTCCTACGGTCACCTGCTTGAGGAGCGCCGGGACGACTTATCCCAGCCGGGGCTGTACTCCATTGATCACGGTTCCCGCGTTGACGGCGCCAGGCTGTCACGCGCCATCCTGCGGGCGGACCAGCTCGGCCGTCAGATGGAGGATTTCTTTGACGATTACGACCTGCTGCTGTCGCCGACCATGGCGACCCCGGCCTTCGAAATAGGCAAGCGGCCTGAGGTTATCGGCGGCAGGGAGGTTGATCCCCAGTGGGGCTTCCTGCCGTTTACTTATCTTATCAACATGACCGGGCAGACCGCTTCCAGCGTGCCGTGCGGCTTCTCGGCGGATGGGCTGCCCATCGGGCTGCACATCATCGGCCCGCGCCGCGCCGAGGCCAGGGTGCTCCAGGCGTCGGCGGCCTTCGAGCGCGCGCGCCCCTGGGCCGACAGAATACCGGCAGGCTTTGAGTAGCCAAAGAACGCAGGAGAATGGGGAAAGCCGTTCTCCCGGAGGCTGTCGAAATGCAAACGGCTTCTTTGTGCCTGGGACTACAGCCCTGCACCTGCGGACAGCTTCTCTCTCAGCCGCGGCAAGACCTCGTCGGAGACCCTGCGGCATTCCTCCACGTGAGGGAACCCGGACAGTATGAACTCGCGGAAGCCCAGTCGCGAGTAGTCGAACAGTGCGTCGGCGGCCTGTTGCGGAGTGCCGACGATGGCCGTGCCGCAGTTAACCCGCACCTCCGACAGCCCGTTCCAAAGGCGTGGGCCAACGCGGTGGTCGGGGGCCTCGCGGGCTTGCGCCTGCTGCCCCACCATCTGTGTGCCTGCGATGGCTGACTGGCGCTGCGCCTTTACCGCAGGGTCGGCATGGGCAATCAGTTCGCTGGCGGCCTCCCATGCCGCCTCCTCGGTGTTGCGCACCACCAGGTGTGTGCGCAGGCCCAGTTCCGGAACGCGGCCAGCCTTGGCGAACTGGGCCAGAACATTGCCATTACGCCGGGCGGTTTCCTCTATCGGCTCGATCCATGACAAGTGCACGTCGGCCTGCCTGCCAGACAGCTCCAACGCCCGGGGCGAAGCGCCGCCCAGGTAGAAGCGCGGGCCGCTGCTGCCGGGTTGAGGAGAGCAGTAGGCGTCGCGAAGGCGGTAGTATTTCCCGTAGAAGTCCACACGGCCTGATTCCGTCCACAGCTTCCGGCAGGCGGTGATGAACTCTTCGGCGCGCTCATACCGCGTTTCATGGGTGCTTTGTTCCCCGACTCTCTCGAAGTCGTTCTGGATGCCTCCTGGAACTATGTTGATGTCTACGCGCCCCCTGGAAATCTGGTGCAGCGTGGCGGCCATCTGCGCGAACAGGCCCAGGGCTATGAAGCCTGGCCGCACGGCGATGAGAAAGCGGATGCTGCTGGTCACCGCTGCCAGGGCCGTGGCCGTAGTCCAGGTCTCTGCCAGCGGCGCATCCTCGGCGAAGAGCCCGTTGGCGAAGCGGGTGGGTATGAGCAGCGAGTAGTAGCCGCATTCCTCCGCCGTCTCCGCCACCCGTTGCAGATAGTCGAAGTCCGGTGGGCGATCTGCCCGCATCGTTCCCGCCCGGCTGCCGTCGCCGTCGATGGGGATGAACCAACTGAAACGCACGTCGTCCGTAGCGATCAACCCGTTTCGCATTGCGAGCCCTTCCTTCACCGGGATGGTGTGTCGCAGGCCACGCCGGAGCGATTATCTTACCGCCGACTGGACCCGGCCCGCGCCCTCTTCTCTCTGGTACCACATCACCATCACTATGCCGGCGGCGAGGATGCTCATCATGTCGCCTGGTACCCACAGCATCAGGCCGCCAAGCTGCTGGTCGGTCAGCAGGTCAATACCGTAGGGCTGCGTAACATCGGCGTAGGCGCTGTATATCAGTCCGTTGGAGAAGGTGATGGCGGCGCCCAGCAGAGTGTTGGGCAGCACGATCAAGCCCAGGTATAGAACGCGCAGCCCATAGTGAAGCCGGGACCTGTGAGGAGGCGGGTCAATGACTACCCACCAGAACAGGAACCCCGACAGGCTCATGGTCAGGTGCATCAGGGCATGAACCTCGTCGCTGCGCAGCGCAAGGTTGAAGGCGCCCGGGAACTGCCACAGGTAGAGGCTGCCCAGGAAGAAGAAGATAGTGAATATCGGGTTCGTCAGCAGGCTGTAGAGCCGTCGCGCGTAGTAATTTCGCGCCAGAGGCCGGATGATGCCCTGCCGCGCCCAGGGCGGCATTCCCCGGAGCATCGGCGTAAGCGGGGCGCCCAGCAGGATGAACATCGGCGCCAGCATTCGCAGCAGGAAGTGCTGCACCTGGTGGAAAGAAAGGAGATGGTCTGAGAGAGGGTCCAGCGGCGACTGAAGAGCGAAGAACACCAGGAACAACCCGAAGAAAAACGAGGCCTTCTGCCAATTGTTCACCGGATGGCTTGGCCGCTCCCAGTTGTTCAGGCCGTTCATGTAGATGTAGGCAGCCGCCAGCACCAGAACTGTCGGGAGGGGATTCAGGTTCCATGCCGTCCACGGTTCCTGGCCGGAATCGATGCCCCCGTGAGCCATTGCCCTGGGGGCTGCCAGCAGCGCAATGGGCGCAACGGCTGCCAGTGCCAGCGCTATCAGACTCCAGCGGCGTCGGCCCTTATCGCCCAAAGCCGTGCGGGTCATCACAGGGTTTCGTTCCGTGCCGCCCGTTTGCGGAGGTAGTCGCGGCGGGCGCTCCACCAGACATAAGCGATGCCGCCGAGTATGGCCGCGAACACTCCTGCGAAAACCCAGGTCCCTTGGGTAAGCCGGTTCACCGACGGCACTTCCAATATAGCAACGTCCGCGAGGTCGGCGCCAAGAGACGATGAAACATCCACGCTGATAGCCCACTCGCCGGTGGAGTCCAGCTTGAGATTCACGTCGTAGCGTTCGGGGGCGGCAGGCGAGTTGGTGGCGATAGCCCAGCCGGGATTGCCCTCTTCCCTGTCGGAGGCGAGCATTACCACACGGGCGTCGGTCACCGGGTCGCCGGTCTCCGGGTGCGTCACAATGACTGCATACTGAGCCGAACCGGCTCCCAGGTTGAGGTTGACAGGTATGACGCGCAGATCATGCGCTCCAATGTAATGCGCCTCTTCCCGGACATCATCCTGTCCGGCAGCCTGGGGAGGCGACAGGAGCATCGCTCCAAAGGCCAGCAGCGCGGCTACAGCCAGCACAGATGCGCGAAGCGCGAGGAGCCGCAGGTCTGGGGCGGAAATCATTGATCCCCTGGTTCTCTCCTGAATACAGGACATAGATCTGGGAAGGGTCTGCGATGAATGCTCTCCTAACAGTATAACGCGCTACAGGCGCAAAGCGCACGGCATATTGCAGACTTCCCGGACAGCCGGAAGTTTGCTGACTGCGACAGCCTCCGCAGAACCTGTCCGACGGGGTCTTGCCTTATCTTCCAGGCCTTATCTTCCAGGCGGCTGAAAGCGCCGGGTTTCCGAACATTCTCCGTCCAGGCGGCGAAGCTGGAAAGCGTGTGGCGGATGCTTTATCTCCCGCAGCCATGGGCGCAAATGAGGCGGCATTTCTTCCGCAGTGCTTCTGGAAGGCCGGGGCGCAGGGATGCGGGCAGTTATCTGTTCTCCACGGAGCACAGGCTTTCGGATGCAGAATCCCGAATCAGTCGCCGAAACGGGACCTTGCTTCAAGGTGTCCCAAGTGATGGGACTCAAGGCAATCCTTCGCAGACTCTTCGAATTGGATGGTCAGGTGGTTTACCCGATGCTTCCCGTAAACTATCCGGCGCATTTCGGTCAAGAGACCTTCCGTATTCGCCCCGTAGCCCGGCTCCAGCACAACGTGGGCCGTGAATGCGTGGTAGCCTTCCGATATGCTCCAGGCGTGAACGTCGTGAATCAGAGTTACGCCCGGCACATCCTCGATGTCGGCGCAGAGCAGGTACAAGTCGAGCTGCTCCGGCGTGCCCTCCATGATCGCGTAGAATACCTTGAGAATCAGGCGCCATGAGCTGGCGGCAATCAGAGCGGCGATGCCGATGGAAACCAGCGGATCGGCAATCGTCCAGCCATTGAACTGCACCAGTATCGCTGCTGCGACGACCCCTATGGACCCCAGAAAGTCCGATACCAGGTGCCGGAAAGCGTCGTCGGCCCGCCGGTTCCTCCGCGACCCCAGGCGCAGAATCAGCGATGCCAGGAAGTTGACGCCCAGCCCCACGAACCCGATGACCAGCATCAGTTCGCTGTCTATTTCCAGCTCCGAATGATTGCGAAGCCGGGTGATGGACTCGAATAGCACCCAGGCGGCGACGAGCCACAAGGCCAGGGCCGCCAGCATGGCCCCCACGACCTCTGCCCGGTGATAGCCGAAAGTGCGTTCGATGGACGCCGGTCGGCTTTCGGCCCAGGCAGTAAACAGCGCAATGCCTATGGCGGAGGCAGTGGCCAGCATGTGTCCGGCGTCGGCCAGAAGCGCAAGGCTCCCTGAAAGGGCGCCCGAGATGATCTCTGCTGTCATAACGCCGGCGATCAGGACGAGGGCAATAATCATGCTGTTGCGGCCTGCGCTGAGGCCCTTGCCGTTTTCGTCGTCCTGCTGTTCTGGTTCCGTTGGTTGCGATTCCGTCGCCATGGGCGCCCTCAGTAGGAAATTTGCCGTCCCTGGTGTAATGCGGAGTGTAATGCGGGGTTTGTTATGGAAGTTAGCCGGAAATGGACGGCTACAGTTGGAAAGTCTTTTTCCAGATTCCTGGAGAACCGGCGGCGTGAATCATGGTGTCCCGCATACGCTGATTATCGGGATGGATGTCCCGTTGCCGCAGCCACTCCTCGGTTTGGGACACGTTCTCATCCTCGAACTCGTACACCGTGGCGTAGGCCGGCGTGCCGCGCACGGCCTTCCACCGGCGGCCCCTGATGCACCCCTGCACCTTTTCGTAGTTGGGCACATAGACCTTGGAGTACCAGTCGTTCCATTCGGCGTCGTTCTCCGCCGGAACGTCCATTCGGCCAATCTGGAGCGCGGGAGCCATGTCGCTGTCGGCGATGCCGCCGGTCAACTCGCCGGGATGAATCATCTGATAAACGTTGTTCATAAAGTTGGAGCCGATGATGCTGGGGCTGACCCGCTGGCCCCACTCCGTGCGGGGACGATTCCTGAATGCGTCGGTTTCAATTACGGACGGGCTCTCCAGCTCGTACACTGCCATGTGTTTCGGGCCGCTGCTGGTCGCTTCATAGCGGGCGGCGCTGAGCACCCCGGGCACCGACAGCAGCTCGGCCAGGTGCTCCTCGTTATACCAGCGGTTAAATTCGTCTTCCATTTCCGCCGGGATGTCTGCCCAGACGATCATCAGTCCGGTGCCTTTCTTGGCCATGATTTCCTCCGATACTGCGATTGTGAACCCGGTTCTGCGGCAATGATACTCGCGCCGACGGGATTTTTCATCAGTCCGCGGGTTCTTGCCGGATTGCTTGTGACCATTCCAGCTTCTCCACTTCCCCCTGCGGCAGCCCCATAATGCCGGAGAGGACTTCTATAATCGTGAAATTGTGATTGCGCTGCCTGAAGGCGGGAGTCCGGCAGCCTGGGCGGGCCGGGTTTCGGAGAACTTCGGGGGCAGGGCGACTGCCCGTTGCTGCTCGCCCGCGCCGGCGTTGCAGGCAGTCAGGCAGCAGGGAAGAATCCCTTCTCCAGCAAATACTGGCCCTGCATCACGGCGTCGGGAGCCAGCGGGGGATGGGCTGCGGCTCCGTGAGCCTGGAGCTCTGGCGGGTTTCGACCTTGATGATCTTATCCGCCTGCGCAGGCCAGGATTATGCCTGGCCCCGCATCAGCCGCGCCCAGCCGGAACCGGGGGCTCGACAGCCGCGCAGCGGGCCTTGACGGGTACCTCTGTCCAGTCATGCGCTGGCTCGGGGTTAGTCGAAGCTGAAGGGTGGATAGTCATCAACCAGCAGAAGCGAGTAGGCGTTTACGCGATATATCCACCGATTCAGTCCCATGATGATGTTGAACATCGACAGGGGGTACCGACCAGTGAACAGCACGACTATAAGGGCGAACAGCACCAGTATACCCACTATTTCCGCCAGGACCGCCGTGATTATCCAGTGAGGGATGGCCAACAGCCATCGGAAGAATCCCGTCAGACGGGAGGACGTTTCAGGGTACTCTATATGCAGGCTGGCGGGATAATCCTCGCGCACTTCATAGGGAGAAGGGCGGGTACCGGTCGGTGTTACCGACACCGTAGGCATAGAAGTTTACCCTCCAGTTCCACCGTTGCAGCCCTGCATGGTAGTTCCACAGCAGCAGCGGAAACCTTCCCAGGACAACGACCAGCAGCCAGGAGACCGGCACGGTGATGATGATCGGAAGCGATATCAGCCACAGCAGGAGATAATGAGGGATGATAAGAAACCACTTGATCAGCCACAGGAACCGATTGGGACGTTCCTCGTAATTGCCCCTCAACTCAACCGGGTAGGCACTGTAAGCCGACATGGTGGACCTCCGCCTGTGCAAAGCTCCAAACCGCTAGGGATCAGCAATGCCGCTGTTAGCTGTTGGCCTCCAGTATAACCCAAGACTCTGCGTATTCCTCAGCCGGAGGATACAGTCATGCCCTCCGGCCTGCGGCGGCGTACCGGGCCAGGGCGTCGAGTTGGCGGGACAGCTCCTCGGGCGCCGACAGGAAGGGGGAGTGTCCCGTCTGCATGGTTATAATTTCGGCGCAAGGGAGCGCGGTATACATCCGGCGGGCCTGTTCCGGAGTGACGGCGTTGTCCAGCGCGCACTCGATATACACCCTAGGCACACTGCCGAAGTTGGCGTCGGAAATCTTCATCGGCGACAGCAGAGGGCCCGCAGGCTGCGGAACCAGCATTGATCCGGCCCATTCCACGTCCTCATCCGGGCAATCGTTGTAGAAACGATGCCGGGCGAGTTCAGGCTTGTAGACCACGTGGGTCAGATCGTCGGAAACGCTCCAGCTAGTGCGGGCTTCCAGGGCCCGGCGCACATCAGCCGGGTCTCTGGACGCTGCCGGCGCGAAGGCTTCGCCGTTTTGCAAGAGCAGCGCGGTCAGGTAAACCAGCGCTGCTATCCTGTCTGGCCGCAGCTCTGCGGCGCGGCTGATGGAAATGCCGCCGAGGCTGTGTCCTGCCAGAATCGCCGGGCCGTCCAGTGAATCCAGGGCCTTGCAGACGTGTTCGGCATAGGTTTCCAGGGTAACATCGGCCAGGGGCGTATCGTCGCTGCCGTTGCCGGGCAGGTCTACTGCCGTTACCGAATGCCCCATTCTCTCCAGTAAGGGGACGACCCGCTCCCAGCACCAGGAGCCGTGGGCTGAGCCGTGAACCAGAACGTAGTTCGCCATGTGTCTCTATCCTTGATGATTCATCTTCAGGGAGGCGTCAAAGATGGTGTTGTCCCGGCCTCACTCCAGCAGACTCCGCCGCAGGCTTTCCAGCGTCTCCGTGTTCACGCCATGCTTACGCAGGTAGGGCTCGGCTCCGCCGTAATCCCGACGCAGCGTGCTCCGGAATCCCCGGAATGCCGCTGGCTGGGCTGCCAGCGATTGGATGGTAGGTGAGGCGCGGGGGTGCATCGCCTTGATTCGCCGCAGTATTCCCTCGGCCGCATCGTTGGTAAGGATGTAGTCGGCGGCGATGGTTTCCGAGTCAATTCCCAGGACTTCCAGGATTAGTGCGGCGAGCAATCCAGTGCGGTCTTTTCCCGCGCTGCAATGAAAGACCGCGCCGCATTCCGCTTCCCCGATGGCATTCACCGCCTGAGCCACGCGCTGGCCGGAATTGTGGATCAGCCACTGGTAGGTGGCGAAGAGACGATTCGCCACATCGCCGCCGGTAAACGGCGGAAAACCCTGCTCTTCCATAAGCGAAAAGCGCCGGTATTCCGCGCCCAGTTCGGGAAGCGGTCCGCGCCCGTCGCGCTCTGCCTCGTAGGAATTCCGGAGGTCAACTACCAGCCCGATGTTCAGTTCGTTTATTGCAAAGGCGGCATCTGCGGGTGTCATGTCTTGCAGCGCATCGCTGCGGAAGAGCCGCCGCCAGCGAACCGTCTGTCCATGCGAGTTGCGATAGCCTCCCAGGTCCCGGAAATTGACGCAGCCCTCAATGGGCAGCCACCGCGACCGGCCCTCGATTCCTGAGCAGGTAGACGGGTGGTTGCTCACGCGCCCGGCACTCCCATTTCGCGGGCGATCTCCAGCATGGATCTGGCTGTTTCCTCGTGGGCGATGTCTACCATGTCGCCGCCGAAGGTGACGGCCGCTCCTCCCTGGGTGCGCGCTTTCTCCATCGCCTCGATCAGGCCCTTGTAGTGGGCCACTTCCTCTGAAGTGGGAGTGAAGACCTCGTTGACCACCGGCACGTGGGAAGGGTGGATCAGGTGCATTCCGGTATAGCCCAGTTGCCTGGCCTGTTGCGCCGACTTACGTAGCCCATCCAGGTCGTGAATGTCCATCCAGCCGCCGCTCATGGGGTATGGTATGCCGGCGGCCCGGACATCCACCAGCACTTTGGAGCGCAGAAAGAGCGTTTCCATCCCTTCGGGAGTCCACTGGAAGCCTATGGAACGGGCGGTGTCGCCCCCCTTGCCGCCGCTGGCTCCCATGTGAGCCACGCGGGGCGACGAGGTGGCTATTTCCCAGGACTGCCTGATGCCTGATGCGGTCTCCAGGGCGGGGTCTATGAAGATTTTGCCTACTTCCAGACCCTTCTGTCGTTCGAAGTGGCTGAGCAGATTGTCTACTTCGACAACGTCGGCTGGACCCTCCACCTTGGGAAGCAGAACGCAGTATAGATGCGCGCTTGCAACCGCCTCGAGGTCTCTGCCGGTCAGCCCGGTTTCCAGCCGGTTGACGCGCACGACAACAGTCTGCCCGGCCTCGCCCAGCTCCTGCGCGATGCGGCTTACGGATTCGCGAGCCTCCGACTTCTGGTCCGGAGGCACCGAATCCTCAAGGTCCAGAATCAGCGCATCGGCATTGAACCGAGGCGCCCTGCGCATCCAGTCTTCCTTGTTGCCCGGAACGAACAGCTCGCTCCGGATGGGCCTGGCCCTGAATCTGCCGTTGCTGGTCGTCATGCGGCCTCCGTTGCTCCAGTACGCTATGCGATTCAGGCTTGGTCGCGCCGCGATTCCAGCGCTGCTGCTGGTTTCCTGCGGCTTGCTAAACCACGCCCAGCTCGATTAGTTCGGCCAGTTCTGCATCGCTCAGTCCCAGAACTCCGGTGAAGATCTCTTCGTTGTGCATACCGAGGGTTGGAGCGCCAGGCAATGGCGGCAGCTCGCCCCCGGAGAACCGGACGGGAAACCCTGCCGCCACAGCCCCTTGCACCGGCTCGTTCATGGCCCCGTGGTTCATTGGCGCCAGGCTGCCGCGATCCCAGAAGTGGCTGTCGTTCATCACCTGCTCCGCCGTGCGGACGGGGGCGCAGGGCACATCGTGGCTCTCGAGGCGTTCTTGCGCGTCTTCCAGCGTCATCCTGCCGATGCGGGCCTGAATTTCCCGGCGCGCATCCTCAACGTTGTCGGTGCGCTTCACATAGGTATCGAAGCGCGGGTCTTCCAGCAGTTCGGGAGAATTCAGCGCGCTGCACATTCGCCTCCACTGATCGTCGCTGGTAACGGTGATGGATATGTCACCTCCAGAGGCGCTGTACAGCCCGGTAGGGCCGCTGCGGCTGATGTTGCCCGTGCGCAGGGGAAGTCCGGCCTCGATGCTTTCCTCCAGGTTTTCCATGAACATGAGCGAGACCAGGGTGTCCATCATTGAAACGTCCAGATACTGTCCCCGCCCGGTGCGGTCTTTCTCTCGGAGCGCTGCCAGTATCGAATAGCAGGCGAACATCGGGGTAACCAGGTCGCCGATGTAGAACCCCACCTTGGTGGGCGGGCCGTCGGCTTCGCCGTTTATATCCATCAGGCCGCTCATGCCCTGGATCTGCGGGTCGTGGGCGGGCTTGTCCTTATACGGCCCGGTCTGCCCGTAGCCGGATATAGAAGCGTAAACGATGCCGGGATTAACCGCCGCCACATCTTTGTACCCCAGTCCGGCGCGGCGCAGGGAGCCGGGCGCAAGGTTTTCCAGAACCACGTCGCTCCGCTTTGCCATCTCAAGGAACAGGTCTTTTCCCCGTTCGGTTTTCAGGTCCAGAGTTACGCTCTTGACGCCCTGAGTGCGTTTCAGGAATCGGGTAGAGAGGTCCTCGCTGGAATTGCGGCTGGCGTGGGTTCCCTCCGGCCCGGCGAAGGGGCCGTTGCCGCGCACCGGGTCGCCCCGGCCCGGGATCTCGACCTTGATGACTTCTGCGCCCAGGCGAGCCAGGCTCATAGCGGCGAATGGCCCTGCAAGGTAGACGGTTACGCTCAGAACGCGAATACCGGCGAGCGGCTGCATAGCGGCCTCCTTTGCCATATTGCCATATACTATATCTGCTCCACCTCGCGCCGGACACCAGAAGGCCGGCAGCGCACATCGAGTCCGCTGAAATCCATCACGTTTGCGCTCTCGGCAGGAAAACTGCTGGGGCTATTCTATCACCCCGCAGTTTTGCTTGTGGTACAATCCTTTCGGTTCGCAGAAACCGCGAATGGCTTCTGAATAACGTTCTCGCCCGCCTAACCCGGAGACTTGGGTTTCAAGCGTCCTTAACTCCACATCACATCCAATCTCGAGGTGGATTCGCATGGCAACCAACATCGTCCTGTCCAACACCGATTACAAGGTCGTCGGCACGCGGCCGGTGCGTCACGACGGCGCCGACAAGGTTACCGGGCGCGCCAAATACGGGGCCGACTTCGATGCCGCCGGCCTGCTCTTCGCCAAAGTGCTGCGCAGCCCGCACGCCCACGCGAGGGTCAAGTCTATCGACACCAGCAGGGCCGAGGCTGCCCCCGGCGTACGCGCCGTCATCACAGGGCGGGATGTTCCCACCGACAGCGCAGCCGCGCGCAAGGTGATGGCCAAGGATAAGGCGCTGTATAAAGGGCATCCTGTGGCGGCCGTGGCCGCCGTGAGCGCCCATGAAGCAGAGCAGGCCCTGGCCCTTATCGATGTGGAGTACGAGTTGCTCAGGTCGGCCACCGAGGTACGCGATGCAATGGCCGAGGATGCCGAACTTCTTCACGAAGACCAGACCACGGATGAGCTGGGCGAGAAGTCAGACAAGCACAGCAATATCGCCACTCACTTTCGCTACGAGCAGGGTGACCTGGAGCAGGGCTTTGCCGCCGCCGACGTGGTTGTCGAAAAGGAATACTCCACCTCCACCGTACACCAGGGGTATATCGAACCCCAGAACAGCGCGGCCTTCTGGAACGTTAACGGGGAGCTGTCCATCTGGACCAGCACTCAGGGCGCCTTCACCACCCGCGACGCGCTGGCCGGAGTGCTGGACCTGCCCGTATCCAGGATCAAGGTCGTTCCCATGGAGATTGGCGGAGGCTTCGGGGGGAAGATTCCCATATACCTGGAGCCGCTGACGGCTTTGCTGTCGAAGAAGGCTGGCGCGCCGGTCAAGGGAGCCATGTCCCGCGCTGAGGTGTTCGAGGCTACCGGCCCTACCTCCGGCTCTTATATGCACATCAAAATGGGCGCCACCAACGACGGCAGGATAGTGGCGGCTGAGGCGATGCTGGCCTTCGACTCCGGCGCATTCCCCGGCTCCCCGGTGACTGCGGGCGCCCAGTGTATGTTCGCCTGCTACGACATCGAGAACGCCCGCGTTGACGGGTACGACGTAGTGGCCAATAAGCCGCCTGTCGCCGCTTACCGCGCCCCCGGCGCCCCTATTGCCGCCTTCGCCGCCGAGACGGTGGTAGACGGGCTGGCCGAGAAACTGGGCATAGACCCCATAGAGTTCCGGCTGCGCAACGCATCCAGGGAAGGCACGCGCCGCGTCGACGGCCCGGTGTTCCCGCGCATCGGCAACGTAGAGACGCTGGAAGCGGCCCGCGAGAGCGAGCAGTACCAGCGCGCCCTGGAAGGCCCCAACCGCGGGCGCGGCGTGGCCTCCGGTTTCTGGTTCAACATCGGCCTCCAGTCCAGCGCCGCCATCAGCGTGCAGGCCGACGGCACCATCTCGCTGGTGGAGGGTTCCACAGACATCGGCGGCACCCGCGCTTCCATCGCCATGCAGGCAGCCGAGGTGCTGGGCATCCCCGCCGAGGACGTGGACCCCAGCGTCGCCGACACGGACTCCGTGGGCTACACCTTCCTCACCGGCGGCAGCCGCACAACCTTCGCCACCGGCTGGGCCGCCTACGAGTGCGCCCAGGAAATCAAACGGAAGATGATCGAGCGCGCCGCCAGTATCTGGGATGTGGATGTTGCCGACGTTGACCTGGTGGACGGTGTGTTCCAGCACGCTTCCGACCAGGAGCTCAGCATGAGCTTCAAGGAACTCGCCGGGCAGCTTAACCGCACTGGCGGCCCCATCTCCGCCCAGGTCAGCGTTGATCCCCGGGGCGCGGGGGGCGCTTTCGCCACCCACATAGTGGACGTAGAGGTCGATCCCGACACCGGCAAGGTTACCATCCTAGACTACACAGCCGTTCAGGACGCCGGCAAGGCCATCCACCCAAGCTATGTCGAAGGTCAGATCCAGGGCGGCGTAGTGCAGGGTATCGGCTGGGCGCTGAGTGAAGAGTATCGATTCAACGCCGATGGGCGGATGGAGAACTCTTCCTTCCTCGACTACCGGATGCCCACCAGCCTTGACCTGCCGATGATCGGCACCGTTATCGTCGAAGTCGCCAATCCCGGCCATCCCTACGGAGTGCGCGGCGTGGGCGAGGTGCCCATTGTGCCTCCCATGGCCGCCATCGCCAATGCCATCTATCACGCTGTCGGCGTGCGCATGAACCGGCTGCCCATGTCCCCCGACGCTATACTGGAGAGCCTGTGGGCCAAGGACGGCGAACCCGCTGCCCTGCCCCAGGCAGCCGACTAGCGGCCTGCAAATACGGGAGAATCGCCATGACCAGAGTGCCATTTGCTGCCCGAGAGGGTATGGACGCCGCCGGCCAGTCCATTTGGGACGAAATCGAGACCAGTCGAGGCGGCGTGGCCCGCAACTACGCCGCGTTGCTCAACAATCCGCAGGCCGCCGGCGCTCTGGCCGGGCTGGGCGGCTACGCCCGTTTCGAGACGCCTCTGCCAGCGCGCATCAAAGCGTTGGCAATCCTGACCGCGGCCAGAGAGGCTTGCGGCCATTACGTTTGGACCGTGAACCAGCGGGCGGCGAAAGAAGCAGGACTTTCCGACGACATAATCGCCGCTGTACTCGAGTATCGCGCTCCCGCCGGCTTTGATGCAGACGACGCTACGGTGGTGCAGTTCGTGCAGGAGCTGCTGCGGCAGCACCGTATCTCGAACGCCACTTTCGAGGCCATGCGGGAGCTGGTTGGAAATGCCGGGGTCGTGGATGTGCTGGTGGTCAGCGGCTACTACCACACTCTCGCCCACTGCCTGCAAGCGCTGGAGGTGGAACTGCCCGAGGGGACTGCGACAGCCTTGAATTACTGACCCTCGATGTCTGAAACGCAGAGCAAAGAAAGAGCGGCCGGTCCGCCAAGGCGGAAAGGTCGCTGAAGGAGCGGCCCGCAGCCGGTCGCTGAGACCGCTATTCTATACCGATATGGCCCCGCAGTCAATTCGCGGGGCCAATGCTTTGGCTAGGCTCCGGCAGGCGCTTTCATCACCGATGTCATGGCCTGCACCTCGAGACGGGCTATATGGCTGCGGGCGTGGTCCATTACCGCGTTCCACTCCGGCGAGGAATAGAACGCTTCCTCTCTCGAGGCCACTTCATCCGCGCTGGGGAACGACCGTATCCAGATGAACTGGTTGTTGTCCTGGTTGACCCACATGCCCTCAACAGTAATGCCGTACTTCTTCTGGATACCTACCAGTTGGTCATTGAACAGCTCAACCCAGGCATCCATCATGCCCTTGTTGATTGTGTAAGTCCGCAGTTGGTAAAGCATATAATCCTCCTTGGCGATTGATGTTTTTCAGTCGCTTCCACGCTAGGCGGCGACGCAGGTGATGGTGCGCTCCACGCCGCCGATGTTCTGAATCTGCGCCGATACCAGGTCGATCAAGGCCACCATGTCTTCGGCTTCGACGAGCGCTATCAGGTCGTAGACGCCAGTGATGATGTCGGCCGCGGACACGTTTTTCATGGAGCGAAGCTCCGTCAGCACGTTTCTGGCCTGCCCCACCTGTGTCTCTATCAGGATGTACGCTCGCGTCGCCATTCAGAGCGCTCCAGGCACAGCCTTCATACCGCCTGGGACAGCGGAGCGCTGCCGAGCCTGATTTTGTCTGTAGAAACAGCTTCCTTCCCGGGCATGAATTCCGGCCTCCATGGCGGAATTACCCATGATCTATATCGGGAGGTACGCAAAGCGGAACGACAGGGCGCCGATTCATTATATCGAGGCCGGCCCTGCTGTCAATTTGGCTGGTCGCTCAGCGATGTGAAGCCGCCACCCAGCGCTTCTATGAACCCGGGGAACGATTCCGTTCCGTTCCACCGCACCAGCCCGCCCGACCCGCCCGCGCCCATATCGCCGTCGACGGAGACATCGCCTGTCTCTATCAACAGCTCTACATGGCTCATCACCTCAGTCAGAGCAAGGAACAGGTTGTTATCGTCCAGCTCCCGATGGGAGAAGTGATTGCGGGTCAGCGAGACCAGGTCGCGAGGCCCCTGTTTCAGGATGCCCACCAGGTCGTGGCATCGCAGAACGTGGTGCTCGATGATCTCTGCGGCCCGATCCAGCCCCACCAGATTGAACCTTCCCCGGTAGTAGGCGCGATGGGCCGGCAGCACGGCGATGTCGCTCCCCATCGATGCTACCCTCGACAGCGAGCGCAGCAGGGCCTTCAGGCCGTATATCTTATTGTCGCTTGCGTAGCGCTCCGGCAGAACGGATCGGTAAATGGCATGGCTGCGGCTTACCGATGGATGGGGCGTGATTTGCGGCAATACATGATCTCCAGTGAACATGACCCTGTCGAACATTATGCAGAGCTCGTCGGGAGAATGGCCGGGAGTGTAGAAATAGGTCATACCGTCGGAGCGCAGACCGTCGGTAACCGGCTGGTCGAGATTGAGTTCCAGCGCCCGCCTGTGATGCGCCTTCACTCTCTCGACCATTTCGGAGTTCTCGAAGGCATTGAAGCCGGTGACTTCGCTCCGCCAGTGCGCCTCCCGTTCCCACCGGTCGGGCAGCAGCAGGCTGCCGTAGATTTCGTGGGCCCAGAGTTCCGACCCGCTGGCGCGCAGCACATCCAGGCAAGCGCCGTCGTGATCCATGTGGCCGTGGGTTACAACGACGCGCTGCACGGCATCCAGCGAGTAGCCGAGACAGGCCAGACCTTCCGCCAGGTAATGCTCGGAGCCGTGGCAGCCAGGGTCTATGACCGTAAGATATTCGCCCTCCACCACGTAGCACCACGTGGGGCCTATGGGGGTCTGCCAGGCTTGAGGGATGCCCAGGGCCCATATTGACGCCCCCGATTGTGGGGCGGTGAACTTGATGACCATGCGATTTCCCGAGTCGTCGCCCTGCTTCAATGTCTCCGGTTCCAGCAATTCCATCGTCGATCCTGAGTGTAGGATTTTGGCGCACCTTGCGAGCTTGAGGCAGGGCGGACGCGCCAGCCTGGATGACTGCCTTCTCCGCCCGCTACTTTCCGGAGTACCGGTCAGATCCAACTGTGGCGGCTGAAGTGTCTTCGAGGCCGACAAACGCCGCCAGCAATGCCCCGTCCCTGACTATTCCGTGGGCGGCCGCTTCGTCTCCCACGGATACTTCTTTCCTCAGAACGGTCAGGGGAACTATCGTGATCAGGTTGCCGCTCAACAGTATCGTTTCCGGGCGCCCCTCGCTGTCCGGGGTTATTTCCTCGACGATCCCGGAGAGGTTGAATTTTTTCAGTGCGCTGCCTGCCTGGCTTGCATAGGTGGGAACGCTCTCTATTTTCCTTGCCAGGAATACACTGCCGGATATTGACCCGGTAATCTTGACCACGGCTCCGTTGGTCGCCGGTCCGGCGCTGATTGTGTTTTCCGTAATGCGCACAGTAATTCCGTTGACCGTGATGTTCCTGGGCAGCGCGGCAGACGCCGGGAACGTTTGCTCTACCGTGCCTTGCATCTGCACTAACGGCAGAGCGCCGATACTGCCGGCGGGATGCGGCTCGACGGTCACCGCCAATATCTCACCGTCGATCACGATTGCCTGAGCGATCACGGCAGAGCTGGGCGTTAGCTCGAGCTCGATCCGCGTCAGTTGGTCTGTGGTGACGGATATTTTGTCAATTACAAATCCGGTAATCCTGCCGTCAACGTCTTTCTTCACCCGCTCCACAATACCGGCGATGCTGGCTTCTGTGCCTCCCGTAATGCCCGGCCCGTAGCTAACTACCTCTCTGGCCAGCACCGAACCGTCTCGCTGTAGAAGGCCCCGCACCCGCACCGGTACGCCCACCTGCAAGGCCGCGTCAATGACGGTCAGAGAACTGACCGCCACCGGGATGCCGTTGACCGTCAGGCTGCCGTCGGCGCGAACCCGCTCAATACGGCCTTCTATGTCCACGGGATTGGCCTGAGTTTCCCCTGTTTCGTCGTAGCCATCGGACTCTGCCACCTGCCGCGCCAGCAACTCTCCAGCCGGATGGAGTTCGGCGCTGATGCGAACGCTCGCTCCGGCTTCGACGTTTCCGATGGTCTGGGTCAGGTCGCTCAACGATACCCGCAGCCCATTCACTATCAGAACCTGACTTCCTTCCACACGGTCAACCGTGCCCCGTATGCTTACGCTGCGCACCGGGCCATGCTGCCCGGAGGGAGCGGCGGAGACCCGGGTGGCCGTCAGGCCTCCGTATGAACCCATGGCGCTGACGGCGACCCGCCGTCCCACGGAGGGGTGGCCGGACAATACTGTGTTGGCGTCCACCTGGACTGCCACACCGCCGACGTTCCAGGAACCCCGGCCTACGATTTCGCGCAGGATTCCTTCCAGTTCAACGGGGTGTTCGCCGTCCGGATCTTCTGTTTGCATGAGGTTTTCGACTTCCCTGGCGTGCAGAGTTCCGTCTTCCTGTACTAGGGCAGTAACTTTGACCCGTTGTCCCAACCCCGGGAGAGCATCGATATAGGTGCGTTTATCCACCAGAACTTTGACCCCGCTGACGGTCCAGCGGCGGGATGCCGCGTCGCGTCCCTGGTAGCTGCCGCGAAGAACGGTGCGGGCGGCTACCTGCCCCGCGCTCTCTTCAGGCTCGACCCGCCGGGCCAGGAGGGAGCCGTCGGAAAGAAGTATTGCCTCAACCACTACAGAATCACCCACAGACACGCCGGTGGTCATTACCGTATTCGCGTCGATGGCTACTTCAGTTGAAGCCAGGATGAGGTTGGCGTTGTCGGGGTTGATTCCCTGGAAGGTTCCCCGCAAGACCGCTACGTTATACGATCCTTCCCGATGTTCGGGCAACTCCCCCGGCTCCCGGCCAGGGATCACGTTGATTTCTATCAGAGCGGCGGCAGTCTTGCTGCTGGAAGCCATATAGGAAACGACAACGAACTCGCCCACGGCAAGATCGGTCAATTCCTGGTGTACCCTGATAGGCACGGAGCCGGAGAGAGCGAAAGTCACCGGCTTGCTGGACTCGCCGGGGGGCTGGATAACGATTTCGCGCTCCGTGAGTCGGCTTACCCGGCCTGCCAAATGGCGGTTGCGCGTTTTACCAGGCACCAGGTGCACCTGCCAGGCCACCGTTCCTTTGGCGTTCTCGTCTAGAGACACTGCGACCTCATCACCCAGCGCCAGGTCTCCCAAGTCAGCAGCGGGGCGGTTAGGCGCCCGGATTTCGGTGCTGGAAACGACTTCTACTTCCACGCGGCCCCGTTTGGTATTAACTGAAAAACTGCCCGTGCCGACAAAATTCCGGCGGACTTCCAGAATTTTGCCGAAGAAATCCAGGGCTGGCGGCGCGATGCTGGAATTCTCCGATTCGTTCCCGTCCAGGTCTATGGCCGTTACCGAGTAGCTGAAATCTCCTTCTATCGGCAGGGTGCGGTCCTCGAATTTCGAGGCGAAGAGGAGAGCGGATACGGGAGAGCGAGGCTCCTCGCCGTCCTGCCGGTACACCCGGTAGCCGCTCAAATCTGCTTCGGCATTGCCGCTCCATTCCAGTTGCGCCGTTCCGGCCTTGCGGTCAACGGAGGTAACCCGCAACTGACTGGGTGGTTCAGGGGGTGTAAAGTCTTGGGATGTAACCCTCACTACTTCCGACTTGGGTGATTCCACCCCCCAGGAATTGATGGCCGTAACAGCGTAATAATAGCTTGAGCCGTCTGTTCTGCCCGTATTGGCGTAGGCGGATTCGGGCAAGAGCCAGGCCTGCCGCACAAATGGGCCGTGCTTGCTGCGGCTGGCGTAAACGGCATAGCCGAATATGTCAGACTCGGAGTTGTCGCCCCAGTCAAGGGTGATGGAGCCGGGGTAGGCTCCTGAGGACACGCCGCTGATCCCGGATGGAGCGCGGGGGCCTTCCGGCAGCAGGCGCGCGCTTCCCTCGCAGGGTGACCGGGATACCACCGAGAAACTCCCGGCCACCTCTCCATCAAGGTCTAACCGGTATGCTCCTGCATCAACGCTGACCGGCGCAGTGGCCTGGTTTCCTGCCAGAGTGTTTAGATACACAGCCTCGAAAGATCCCATCTGGTCGAGGGTCAGGCGCGCACCGCTAACCAGTCCGGGAGCAGGCTGGGTGCAGGCCGATTCGCCAACGGGAAGAGGGTTATCCCGGTCTATGAGCCGCCCTTCGCGCCAGAACCGCAAAGGCTGCCCGGAATAGACGCGGTCGAAACCGACCGCTGCCAGAGTTATGCTCGTCGAGCCGGTATTTTCCAAGACTACAACGTTGCCCGCAGGAGCGGGCGAATCCGCCCTGATCGGGGCCAGCCTCACCGCGAGAATGTCGCGCGCGCCCCGTATGGAGCCGGTCCACCCGACGACGATAAAGCCGCCGTCTGCGGTCTGGCGTACTGCTCTTGCTCCTGCGGACACCAGACCCAAAGGGGCTGCAGCAGCGATTAGGGGATGGGCGGTGCTCCATTGCAGCCCGCCGGACGGGCCGGTCTTGATTATCCAGAACCGGTCGCCGCCGCTGAAGGATTCTGACCATCCAGCCAGCGCAAGCCCGCCGTCTGCGGTTTCAATCAGGGAGTGAGCGGCGTCTCTAGGCACCCCTCCGAAGGAACGCTGCCATTCCTCCTCCCCTGAAGCGTTGGCTTTCACTAACCAGAAATCGGACAGCCCCGCTCCCTGGGACCAGGTGAACCCGCCCAGCGCATAGCCGCCGTCGCTGGTCAGGGCCAGCGAGCGCGCTTCATCGTTATGTTTGCCGCCAAAAGTAGCAGACCACTCCTGGGCGCCATTGGAGCTTGTCTTGATAAGCAGGGCGTCGCTGCCGCTTTCTTCCGAGCTGGAATTGGCGGCGACAATGAACCCGCCCCCTGCGATCTCGGCGACATCGTATGCCAGTGCGCCCGGCGGGCCTCCGGCATCGCCGCTCCACAGTTGCTCGCCCCGAGAGCCGATTCGCAGCAGCCGTATCGAAGCGCCGAAAGGTCCGGTTGCGACGCCGGCGAGGATGTACCCGCCGTCCAGCGTCTGACGAACAGCCAGGGCAGCATCGGAGGTGGCGGGGACGCTGACATTCAGCCCTCCTGAGGAATCGTAGCTGCGCTGCCATTCCTGTCTGCCGGTGGAATCGGTCTTGATGATCCAGAAATTGCTGCGGGATGCGGTCGCGCCCCCGAAGGAGTGGGTTTCGCCGGCCAGCACGTAGCCGCCGTCGGAAGTGCGCTGGACGGCGTAGGCTATATCGCTTTCCGGCCCACCGTAGACGCGCGTCCAGACTTCATTGCCGCTTGCGTCCAGCTTGACCATCCAGGCGTCCTGCGATCCGGCTCCGTATGAGCGCGTCTCCCCGGCGATCACGAACCCCCCGTCGCCGGACAGCGCCACGGCATGGGCGAATTCGTCGCTTTGGCCGCCTAGAATAGCGCTCCATTCCTGCGCTGGCTGAGCCGACGCCGCAGCGCTGGCGAAAACGCCCAGCGCAACAACAGTCCCCAGCGCCAGCAGACCCGCAAGCAGTCTGGGCAGATGGAGCGCATTCGCTGTCCCTGCGGGGCATCTGCTAAACCATGCCATTGATTATCAGCCTCATATGAAGGGAATTTGGGAACTTTGGCAAAGAATTCCGTTGGGAGCATATCTGATTAAGCGTTACCATTGTGTTACTAACCCCTTCTCTGACGCCTCGACTCACTTGTTTGGCTGGCGATAAATTACAGCCAGTACTTTGCTGAGTGTCTGGCCGTCGTCGTTTGTGGCTACGACGTCGATGACGTTGGGCCCCTGTTCCAGCCGTACTGTTGATGAGAAATATCCGAAGCGGTCAACCGGCACCGACCTGCCGTTTACGCTGACAATGGCGTTGGGGCCGGTGCGTCCGGAAAGAGGCAATACCGGGTTTGAGACAATACTCTCGTTCTTCGGCTCGGTTATCAGCAAGAGGAACGGCAACGCCAGAGAGGTTACCTGACGGGAGATTCGCTTCAGTTCGCCCATCGCGTTTCTGGCAGTCACCACCACTGCGTTTTCGTCCGGCTCCAGGCGCGCGACGGTGCGGAACCCCCCTTGAGCGTCCACCTCAATCTCAACACCCGAAACAGCAACCCTGGCTCCGGGAGTGGTTTGCCCGTAAACCACAACGGAATTCCCCGGTACGGTAGACCCATCCTCCGGCGCATATACCTGCAACGTGATATTCCCCTGGGAGCCGGGCGCCGACGGGGATGGCGCAGGAAAGGCGGTCAGACGGGCCGTTCCCGGCGTTGACGCCTCTGTCGGGGATGGCGTGGCTGTAGGCCGGAAGGTTGGCCGGGGTTCCAGCGCTTCCGTAGCAGTGGGGAATGGAGCGGGAGACCTGGCAGGTGTCGGCGGGGTGTCGGTTGGCTGCTCCGGGCGGGGCAGCGGCGTAACGCACCCAGTCGCAATGCTCGTGAGCAGGGCGGCTATAGCCAGTGCCGCAGCAGGGGGCGCGTGCGTGCGCGTCCCTGGCGGCTTGGGCCGGCTCAACCCGGGAAGCAGCTTCGTCAATTGGTGAATCACCGGCCCTTCAGAGGCAAGGCCAGCAGGAACGAAGTGTAATGCCCTGGCTGAGTCCCGGCCACCGATTCCGCCGTCAGCTCGCCGCCGCAGCGGCAGGCCAGCGTGCGGGCAATGAACAGCCCCAGTCCAGAGCTGGTTTTTTCTTCCCGTCGCCCCGCCTCGGGCGTCCACCCCCGGTCAAACACGTAATCCAGATACTGTCCGGCTATGCCGGGGCCGTCGTCCCATACCTTCACGAAAAAACTGGCGTCGTCGCTGCTCAGGGTAACTTCAACGTGGCTGGAAGCATGGGTAACGGCATTGTCCATAAGGTTCGCCACAATATGCTCAATGGCGTGAGAATTGGAGGATACCATGCCGAAATCCGGCGGTTCAGCCCACCAGCTAATCTCCTTGTTCATCTCCAGGGCCACCGGAACATAGCGGTCAACGATGCGGCGCACCACCTCTGCCGGCTCCACGGGAGTCATCGTCAGCGGCTTGCCCGGCGCCTCCGATTCCACCAGCACCTGTATGTTGGAGAGCATCAGGCGGTAGTTGACAGCCTGGCGTTCAATTTCGTCCAGCAGCTCCATAACGCCGGAATCCGGCACGCTTCCAGAGGCCCGCAGAGCGGCTCGCAACTCCCTTTGCCTGCCGGCGATGCGACGGAGCGGTCGACCGAGGTCGTGGTCGAATTCATTGAAGAAACTCAGCGTTGTTTCGCGCCAGTGGTCGTTCTGTTCTTCCCCGTTCTGCCTGGGCTCGACATACTTCGCCCTTGCCATTCCCGTTGCGGCCAATACCACTACCCCCACCCCCAGGCCGGCGATGAGCAGCACAGCTCCGATATAATTCAGCGGCTCCACGCCCCACAGTTGATCGAATGCGGCAGGGCCTACCAGCGGCGCCAGAATCAGGCACCCCAGCCCAGTGGCAACGACCAGCGCGCTTACACCCGTCGCCAGCAGCAGACGGGCGGTCATACGCAAGGACAGCGGGCGATTTATTGGCAAGCCTGACATGGCAGAGTTTTCCTTCAGGCGACGTTCAGAGCTGAGGCGGAGCCAGTCGATAGCCTTTGTCTCTCACATTGAGGATCAGTTCGCCGGACCCGAACCGGACGCCCAGCGCTTTCCCCAGGGATACCTTGATCTCTCTGATACGCACCCGCAGCGATGCGCGCGGGTCTTCGCCGTCCGAGTAGCGTTCCAGGTGCGAGAATGGAACGAGTTCCCCGGGACTGCGATGCCAGGCCGCGGCCAATTCCCGGAGAATCTCGAATTTCATCCCCTGGATGTCATTGACAGGGCGCCGCTCTGAGTCTCCGGCTACGTAGACTATATGCGAAGCCAGGTCAAGAACGATGCCCGCGCCGATGGAAATGCGCTCCTCCGACGTTCCCATCAGGCGACGCAGGCGCAGCGCCACCTCTCCGGTGCCGGCCAGCTTGTCGATGAAATCCACGGGGGCGTCCCATTTCAGAGAACCGCGCACCGCCGTTTCCCGCTCAGGCCCCTGATTGTATTGAGTGAACATCAGAACGGGCAGCCTCGGCCACCTGTTGACTATCTGGTCAAGGATTTCCAGCCCCTTGAAGCGGTCGTCGCGGTGTTCACCGAAGCGCACATCCAGGAGGACCGCATCGGGGCGCCGCTCTTCTATCTCCCATATGGCCGCCGCCTCAAACTCTTCCCCAACCGAGCCGCCGGGCGCAGGATGGACAACAATCGGCGTCCATCCTTCTTCCTCCAGGCGTTGGCGCACGCTTCTGAGTATAGACGACTCGGATTCGTCGTCCACTATCATTATCTTCTGTGAAGCGCGATTGACCGACATCTCCAACACTCTTCCCCGATATTTCGCTTAATCATTTTAGCAAACGCTGGAATTGCGCACCCGTCGAGGTTCCGGCAACCATGGCTGCCGGTTGACATGCCCCGGTTGACATGATTCTCTGCCCCTTTACAATTGCCGTCAGCCATGCCTGAGTTTCCACGAAGACGGAGGGCCGACGCCGTAGGGTTGAATCGACAGCTAATCTTCGGTTCCCGATGCTGCCCACAACGAGCGCAACCTGAGAACCGCAACACCGCCGCGAGCCATGATTCCTGGATTCTAACGGCGATTCTTAGATTCTAACGGTGATGAGGAGCGTAATGATAACCAAATTCGGCAGCCTTTTCGCCGGCCACGTAGACTTGGACAACATCGGTCTGGACGGCACCCCGGTCAACGAGCGATGGCTTCCCGACGACCGGCTGGCCGGGGTATTCGACAAAACCGAAGCCATTGTGCTGAAAATGGAAGAGCTGGGTTACGATACCTTCTGGTCGGCGGAACACCATTTCCAGCGCGAGGGCTACGAGTGTATCCCGAACCTGCTGCTGCTCTACGTGCACCTGTCCCACCTTACCAGGCATCTCAAGTTCGGCTGCGGATTCAACATCAACCCCATGTGGCACCCCCTGCGCCTGGCCGAAGATTACGCCATGGCCGATATTCTCACCAATGGCCGGGTAATCTTCGGTGTGGGGCGCGGCTACCATTCACGGGAGGTAGACACTTTCGGCGTGCCCAGCACGCTGAGCGACAGCGAGGCCAACCGTGAGATGTTTGAAGAACAGGTCGAGATCATCATGCGGGCCTTCAACGAGGAGTCTTTCTCCTACGAGGGCAGATTTTACAAAATCCCGCCCGAAGTCCCTTATCGAGGCTACACGCTGAAGGAAATCACGCTGGTGCCTCGCCCCCTGACAATTCCCGTTGAGACCTGGCAGCCGGTGGTCAGCGCCAGCCAGCGGGCCATGGATTTCATGGCGAAACACGGCATCAAGGGCATCATCGGCGGAGGGGCGGCGGCAGGAGGCGCAGCCGAGGGCGTGATGCGCCGATGGCGCGACACCCTCGCCGCCCACGGACGCGAGACCGAGGCGGGCGAGGACCTTGCTATCGGCTACACCGTCCACATCGCCGAGACCGAGGAAAAGGCCGTTCGGGAGGCTCGCAGCTTCTTCGAGGAAAACATGAAGATGTTCGCGCCCCTGGGGTTTGTCCGAGGGCTGTCCGACGACCAGATCCGGGACATGGAAGACCCGCGCCGGGCCCGTGGGGCGGACCTTCCCACGCTGGAGGACGGCATTAAGGCCGGTTCCTGGCTCTGTGGTCCGCCGGAGCTGATTGCCGAGAAACTGGAGGCCATCCAGAACCAGTATCCCGGTCTGGATCAGATCAACGTCGGTTCCGTTATCGGCACGCCCCAGAACGTGATCCTGGAGCAACTGGAAGCCTTTGGAAAGGATGTAATGCCCAGGTTCAAAGCGCAGTCCGCATAGTTACGGGCATCCTTCCGAAGCTGTTCCGGCAGACCAGGGAAGCGGATTGCGGTACAGCTCTTCCCATCCCCAACCCGTTTGCTCGAGGTGGCGCCTATGACGCAGCAGTTGACTGAGGCCGAATTGCTGGAGCTTGCCCGGAAGTTCAGCTTTCGCAGCCGTATCGACAAGAACGCCGTCACCGGCCCCGTCATGGTCTGGGGGCGAGGATCTGTGCTGCGAGACGTGAATGGCAAAGAGTACCTGGACTTCAACTCCGGTCAGATGTGCGCCGCCCTGGGCCACAATCATCCGCGCATCGTTCAGGCGCTGCATGAAAGCGGCGAGACTCTGATCCACAGCCACATGAGTATGTTCAACGACCGCGAAATAATCCTTGCGGCGCGGCTGGCCGAGATTTCCCCGGAAGGCATGAATCGCTCCATGCTTCTCACTTCGGGCAGCGATTCCAACGAAGCGGCCATGGCTATCGCCAAGCGCTATACCGGCGGCTACGAAATCGCCAGCCCGGCGGTCAGCTTCCACGGCATGAACGACTCTACCCGGGCCGTTACCTTCTCCGGCTGGCACGAGGGCTATGGCCCCTACGCTCCGGGACACTATCCGATAATTGCTCCCTATCGGTATCGCTGCCGATTTTGCCAAGACCGACCGGCCTGCGACTATTCGTGCCTCGACACCAGCTTCGAGCTGCTGGACGCCCAGGCCGACGGGCCGCTGGCCGCGGTCATCACCGAGCCGCTGTTCAGCGCCGGCGGAGTCATCGACCTGCCCCGTGGCTGGCTGGCAGAGCTGAAGCGCCGGTGCGAGTCCCGGGGGGCGCTGCTGATCCTCGACGAGGCCCAGACCGGCCTGGCCAAGCTGGGGACGATGTGGGCATTTGAGCGAGAGGGCGTCGTTCCCGACATTTTCACCATTTCCAAGCACTTCGGCGGCGGAGTGGCTATAAGCGCCGCTATCACCACCGACGACATCGAGGAGAAAGCGTCGGAGACGGGTTTGGTGGTCGGCCATTCCCACTCCAACGACCCAATGCCCTGCCATGCCGCCATCGCCAGCATAGACATCATCCTGGAGGAGATGTTGACGGATACGGCCCGGCGGATCGGGGCCTACTGGCGTGAACACCTGGAGCGCCTGGCAGCAAGGCACGAGATTATAGGGGACGTTCGGGGAAGGGGACTCTTGCAGGGCATTGAGTTGGTAACCGACCGCGACACCCGTGAGCCGGCTTGGGTGCAGGGCCGAGAGATCGGTCGCCGGTGCCTGGAAAACGGCCTGGTTATCAGCCTGCGCCGGGGAGGTTCTGTCTTCCGCTTCGTCCCCCCCTTCACTACCACCGAGGCCCAGATGGACGAAGCCGCCGAGATACTGGATACGGCGATAAGCGCGGCGCAGTAGCGTCGGATCCGGTGGGCGTCAGGCTCCCGCCGGAATCCTCCGCGCTGCTGACAGACAGGAATTGATTTTTCGGTGTTTCGCTCGTAGAACATTCGCCGGCAGCATTAGTTTCTGTCATGGCGCTTAAATCCTGAAAGGGTCAAGCTGGAAAAACAGGAGCGAACCAGGGTATGCCGTCCGCCATCGAATGGACTGATGAAACCTGGAACCCCGTCACCGGGTGTTCCCGCGTGTCGCCTGGCTGCGACCGTTGCTATATGTTTGCCCTTTACCCCCGGTTGAAGGCAATGGGGGTTCCGGGTTATGAGACGGCTCCGGATGACGTCCGCATACTGCCGGAAAGGCTGCCGATTCCGAGCAAATGGAAAAACCCCAGGCATGTGTTCGTAAACAGCATGTCGGATATATTCCATCCGAAGGTGCCTTTTGATTTCGCGCTTGAAATTTTCCAGGCGATGGATCAAGCCGCGTCCGAGCGAGGCCATGTATTTCAAGTGTTGACCAAACGCCCAGGCCGCGCTGTTGCCTGGTGGAAGAAATACGGATGCCACTTCCCGGAAGGCTGGCCCTCTAACGTCTGGATGGGAACCTCCGTAGAAAAGCAGAAATATGCGCCGCGGCTGACTGTGCTGGCGCGACTGCCCGCCCCCATAAAGTTCGTCTCGGCTGAGCCTCTGTTGGGAAGAATGGATCTATCAAGATGGTTTGAAGACGGATCCGTACAATGGGTCATCGTGGGCGGCGAAAGCGGCCCCGGCGCAAGAAAGATGGAACTCGAGTGGGCGCTCGACTTGCATAATCAGGCCGAAAGAGCGGGAGTGGCGTTCTTTCTGAAGCAATTGGGGGGCGTCAGGAATAAACGCGGAGGTAAGCACGCCGTTATTGACGGCCAGACATGGCGCGAGATGCCTGCAAGGAGGTGAGCTATTTGGGCTGAATTGGATTTCGGAGGGTCTTGGACCGAAGAAAAGCTGGAAATCCTCGGAAAATATCTGAATGCCTATACTACCGCACTCAAGAATCAGCGGTTCAGATTGATCTACGTGGATGCCTTTGCCGGAACAGGTTCCTGGCGTTCGGGAGTCGGTTATTCGCCGGATGATTACGATGATTTCCAGGAAGTGCACGAGGGATCAGCCCGCCTGGCGTTGCAGGTGGATGATAAACCCTTTGATCGTCTGGTATTCATTGAGAAGGACACCGCTCGCTTCTGGTCTCTGGATAAGATTAGACGGGAAAACGAGCATCGGTGTATTGAATTACGCAACTGGGACGCCAACGATGAGCTTCCCAGGTTTTGCCGAAGCATGGGAAAGTGCGACCGCGCAGTCGTGTTCCTGGACCCTTTCGCAACGCAAGTAAAGTGGAGCACTGTGGAAGCAATCGCCAAAACGAAAAAGATAGACTGCTGGATACTGTTTCCTCTGATGGCGATTACCAGGATGATGCCGAAGGAAAATGAGCCTTCCGAAGCTTGTTCAGTTCGCCTCGACACAGTATTCGGCGGGCGTGAACATTGGCGTGACCACCTGTATCAGCCATCACAGCAACCTCCTCTTTTCGGCGGAGAGGAACTGGAACGTCCGAAAGGCAGCGATCAGATTGCGCTTCTATACCAACAGCGCCTGAAAGAGGTCTTTACAGGAGTTGCAGACATGCGGAGAACACTGCGCAATTCCAAGAACTCTCCAATGTTCGAATTGTTCTTTGTTGCCGGAAACCCCAAAGGGGCGTCGATAGCCATCGATATTGCTGATCATATATTGAGGCGCTGGTAAGGCCTGAAAGATTGTCGCTGGCCGTTCAGTTTGCCGGACGAATCGGCCGCGCCCCATCATGGGGCGCGGCCTCGTTAATCGGACAGGCCAAGAAGCGGCACAAGGAACCGGAATAAACTATCGGACCCTGGTCGGCTCTTCATCCCACGGCCCGGGCAGGCGTCCCTTTGCCGTTGCCCCGATCATGTACTGACCCTCTTCGTGGCCCCACTCCTCGGCGGGCAGCTCGTAGGAAACCTCTATGCCGTTGCCGTCCGGGTCGCGGATGTAGATACCGACGGCGTGGCCGTGGTCCGACACCGACTCGATCTCGATGTTTCTTTCCTTGATGCGGTGATAGAGCTCCTTCAGGTCGTCGAGGCTTTCCATGTACCAGGCCATGTGATTCAGGCCAACCTGCCCTTTCTGTGGGCCTGGGGCGTCTTCCCCTACTTCGACCAGAGCAATCTCGTGGGAGTTGCTCATGTCCGCAGTCATAAAAGCGGCCCGCCCCGGACGCACGCCGTAGGTGTGCAGCCCCAGAAGGTCTTCGTACCACTGCCGGGAGCGTTCCGCGTTGCGGACGTAGATGTTGATGTGCCCTAGCTGCCTCGGTTTGTAACCCATGGATTCCTCCTTCCCCCAGGAATCGCCCAGGAATTGCCTGACGGAGATTGCTTAGACTTTCACCCATATTAGCAGGAAAGCGCTCGATAATGGAACAGATGGAATCAGTCGCTCTGGTAAAGGCTGATTATACTCCGAAACCGGATAAGAGACTGTTATTATTGACGCAAACCGCTCACCAGAAGGAGGCGCGCATGGTCAGATTGGGAGGCACGGCCACTATTGCCCATCTGGAGGTGTTTCAGGGACTGGAAACGCTGTTCCGGCGGCGCGGCATCGAGATGGACTGGGTTCTGTATTCCGACTACGACGCCATGGTGGACGCCTTCGTCGCTGGCGACATCGACCTGGCCTGGAACGGGCCGCTGGGCTACGTTAAAATCCGCCGGCGGCTGGATGAACCGTGCAGCGTCATCGCCATGCGCGACGTGGACATAGGCTTCACCACCCGCTTCATCGCCTGCGCCGGCTCCGGTATCGAGACGGTGGAAGACCTGAAAGGCAGGCGCTTCGCCTTCGGACGACGCAGCTCTGAGCAGGCCGGACTGGTGCCCTACTACCTGCTGAAGCAGGCGGGCATCAATCCGGGCAGCGACCTGGCCGCCGCCAGCTTCTACGAGCAGCGACCGTCTCCGGCTCGCTCCGACGAACGCGACGTGGTGGAGCGCGTGATCTCGGGAGAGTTCGACGCCGGGGCGGTGAGCCAGCGGACGATGGATGCGATGTCCTGGGATGGCAGCCTGCCTCGCGGCCAGGTGCGAATCTTCTATTCCAGCCCGCCGTACAGCCACTGTTGCTTCACGGCGCGCAGCGGACTGGAATCTTCGCTGTTCAGGGAAATTGAGGCAGCCTTCCTGTCGGTAACAGGGGCGGACGAGGTGGAGCGGGCTGTGCTGAAGGGCGAGGCTTGCAGCAGCTTCGTCTCCGGCATTCAGGACGGATGGGATCTGATTGAGGAAGCGGCGGTCTCTGAGGGCCTGGTCTAGTTGGGGCTGTCGCCCCCCGGCGCGTTGCGGAGTATGTCTTCCAGCATGTTGTCCAGCGCCGGGTCCAGCTCCACCGTCGGCTCGAAAGGGGTGTAGTTGAATTCAGTACGGGCCCGGTCGATCAGCTCCTTGGCCGTCGGGTTGGAGCCGCCTATCTTTTCCAGCGTGTCCCGCAATTCCTGCGACTCCGCTTCTCCTAGCGCCCTGAGCTCCGACAGGTCGAAGTCCAGCTTGAAGATAGAGTTGATGCGCCGCATGATGTCGTAAAAAGAGCGATGATCGCGGCTGATGCCCACCGGGTCGTTGTTGGATGTAAGGAATGGGTACATGGGCGCCATTGCGCCCAGCCGGAACATCTCGATTTCCGGGTGCTGGAAGTGAGCTACGGTAATCAGCGCCATGCCTATGGTCGGGCCGTTTCGGCCCTGCGAGCCGTAGTTGGAATACCGAACACCCAGCTTGTCCATCTCAGGTTTCATGCCTGCCTGGCTGTATATGCAGCTTACGCTGCGCTCCATATCCGGGGGGGCGGCTCCGTTGTAGCCTTCCACCGCCACCGTCTGAGAAACTCCCAGTTGATTTACGGCTTGGAAGAAGGCGTCGGCGTAAACGTCTATCCGGAACCACGGCTCCTCGCCCAGGAAGACGATCACTCCGTTGCCGGCGTCGAAGAAGTTGTTGTTCCGGCGCATATCGGTGTCGGGCAGGCCATTACGGTACGCCACCCTCGGTCGGTAGGTATCATGGGTGCCGGGAACCTGGAAGGGGTAACACAGCTTGGCTATGTCGCTCCCCATGGAGCCAATGCGCCGGGCCTGGAGCTTGTCGATCAGATAGCGGGGCAGCCCGCTGGAGATCTCGCCGCCATCGGACCACTGACGCCGCCAACCGGCGATGAGGTACCGGGCGTCGGGGGTGGACTGCAAATTCAGCAGATCGTCAGCCATCGGCCAAATCTCCTTTCACCTTAATTCAGCGTCAATTCTAATGTCAGCCCCGACATTCTGCCAGACGCTTTGCCGCAGCGCAAATTCGGATGCCGCCCGGCAACGGTTCGGCAACGGTGAGTAAGACAACAGGCCAGGGCGCCCCGAGTTTATGCAAGATATGTTTGCCTGCAACCGCCCGGCTGCAGGTTGCTGTAAAATGCCAGCATCCCGGCTGCCTGGCGAAGCTGCCCCGGGCGGCCATGCCGGAGGTATCCATGCCCCAACTGATGACAGGCAAGCAGGCCCTTCTGGAGATGCTCAAAGCCGAAGGCGTCGACTACATATTCGGCAATCCCGGCACCAGCGAGGGGCCGATTATCGACCTTCTGGGCGATTACCCTGAGTTCCGCTACATTTTGACCCTTCAGGAAAGCGTCGCCGTGGGTATGGGCGAGGCTTACGCCCGCTCCATCGGCCGGGCCTCCTTTGTGAGTCTTCACGTTGACAGCGGGCTGGCCAACGGCATCGCTCTGATGCTGGACGCTCTCAATACCGGCACGCCCATGGTGGTAACTTCCGCCAACTACGACGCGCGCAAGGTGAATGAAGCCATCACCGACCTGGCCAATCTTGTCAGGCCCGTTACCAAGTGGGCGGTGGAACTTACCCTTCCGGACCAGATTCCCGGGGCCATGCGGCGAGCTTTCAACGAAGCCAACAGCCACCCCAAGGGGCCGGTTTACGTAGGATTCACTTCCAACGCCCTGGAAGGTATGGCCGAGATGAACATAGTCCCGTCCCGGCCGGTTTACGACGCCACGCGGCCCAGTGCGGACGGCATTGCCGAGGCGGCGTCGCTCTTGATGGATTCCAGCCGACCCATGATGCTGGTGGGCGACCGCCTGTCCGACGACGGAGCAATTGGACAGGCCGTTGAGTTGGCGGAGATGATGGGGCTGCCCGTTTACCAGGCCCGGGGCGCAGAGGTGGCTTTCCCCACTGCTCACGGCCAGTTTCAGGGGTCTCTTTCCCTGCGGGTCGCCTCCCAGCGGGCGATTCTTCAGGATGTTGACCTGGTCCTGGCTGTCGGCTCCGACCCCTTCGAGGAGTTATTCTACTGGGGAGACGTAATCCTGCCCTCTGACGCCAGGCTGATACACATCGACCCGGAATACGGACGCATCGGGCGCTCCGAGCCTACCGACGTTGGGATTGCGGGCCACTGCGGCCTGGCTTTAACCGACCTGATAGCGGCCCTTAAGGAACGACTGTCTCCGGGCGATATGCCGGAAATCGAGGAGCGAAAGCTGGCGACGGTGAATGAGGGGCTGCGCAGGCGCGCATCCTTTGAAGAATCCGTGGCCGGGAAGTGGGATCACAAGCCCATGACTCCGGCCCGCATGATGTTCGAGTTGGCCGCCGCCATCCCGGAAAACGCCATCGTTGTCGATGACTCCATCAGCAACCGGGGCGTTATGCGCCACTACTTTCAGGCCCGGCAGCGCGGCGACATCCGGGGCGTCCGGGGCCAGTCCATCGGCGGCGGGATAGGAGCCACTATGGGCGTCCAGTGCGCCTGTCCCGACCGTCCGGTGTTTGGCATCATCGGCGACGGCAGCGCCATGATGACAGTCCAGGGCCTGTGGACAGCGGCCAACGACAACATCCCCTGCATCTTTGTCATCTGCAACAACGGCAGTTACCGAGTGCTGAAGGTAAACTTCAACGTCTACCAGGAAGAAATTCTGGAGTTGCCCGAGACATCCGGCGGCAGACTGCGCTACTCCGATTTTGCCACGCCCTTTGACATGGCCGCCATCGCCAACAGCATGGGCGTTCACGGAGAGCGCATAACTGACCCGGCCCAGATTAAACCCGCAGTTGACCGCGCGGTGGCGTCGGGCAAGCCCGCGCTGCTGGATATGGTAATAGACGGCTCGCTGTAGTCCGCGTTTTCCTGATTTGCCGGATGGGCGGCGCTGCCGTCGTAGAACCCTGCGAGCCCTCCGAGGGATGACTTCACTCATCCCTCGCATGAGGGCGGGTGAGAGGCTTGCGGCATGGGCGGCGACAACCCCGCCGACACCGGCTGAACCTCATTCCCGTTGATGATTCCCGGTGATGCTCTGCTGCTGTTCCGTCAAGCGGCTGCCGATCCCGTGCGGCGTCGTGGCGTCAATCGCCGTCTCGCTGTTAAGGTTATTATTCGGCGTCGCAGTTGTAGCAGAATGATACTGCCGCAGTATGGCCCGACAGCGTGTAGGCAGTGCGCAGGGTGTGCGCGCTGTTCAGCCGGTGCGCCAGCCCGGCCGCTTCGTTTATGACGCTTTCGTCCAAGCCGCGCGTTCTCCCCACTGCCACCAGCGTTCCCGGAGCGATATCGTCTTCCAACGGCAGCGTGTCGTAGTGATCAATGCTGCCCTGGAGATCCGGAAACAGCCATCGATGATCAGTACCATGACAGAAGGTGTTCTCTGAAACCATATAGACAGCTTCATAGTTCCGGGTCTCCTGCCTAATGATGCTGCAGACAGTGTACGGGTTGTTGTTATATTCGGCCAGAACGTCTGCATTGGTGGACATTTCCGCGATTGTCCACACGTTCACTGCCACAATTAAAACTGTCAAGGCCGCGGCTCCATGTCCCAGGTAGCGCAGTTCGGGGCGGGACCAGGCCCGCAGGGCGGCGTCAACGGCCGTGCCGCTGAGCAGGGACAGCAGTGCCGCGACGGGTATCAGAATGCCGATGTTGAAGTTCGTCGTCACCGCTCCGTAAGCCACTATAATCAGCAGCGCTATACCCGCCGCAATGCGCTGTAGCGAGCAGCCGCCGAACAGTGCGTACAGCCAGGCTGCAGCGAACATAATCCCTGCCAGCATGGGTATTACAGGCTCATTGGGAACGCGGAACAAAAACCCGGCCGGCTGTGCTGCGCTCCCCGTCAGCACCTGGATGTAATCCCACAGTTTACTTGCCGATTGCCGAACTTCCTCAAAACTGCCCGGCGGAAAGCTTCGGTCACCGATATGCCTGGTAAAAGGCTCGAAAAAAGAACTCGCCTCCGGGTCATTAGTGAAGTCGCGAACTACAACGTCCTGAATGACTGCGGCGCTGACCAGCGTGACACACAGCACGTAACAGCTTCCCATGAGCAGGATGTGACGCCGTTCCTCCCGGTTCCGTTCCCGGAATCCCCGCCAGAGCCACCACAGCACCGGAACTGCTATAACCCATGTGTAGGACACGTACTCGTACATCAGCGCGCCGCCGGCCAATCCTGCAAGCCCGGCCCACATCAACGCCAGACGATTGTTGCCCGCGGTGCGGCTGCTCACTGCACAGTAGAACAGCAGCATTTCGAACAATAAACCGCCGAATATCTCCTCGGCAGTATTGCCGCCGATGACCATGAATCTAAGACTGGCAAAGGTAAAAACCGCCAGTAGCGTTCCGATCCACCCTACCGACAGACGCCGCAGCGTCAATGCCATCAACAGTATGGAAAGGCCGCCGGCCAGCCCAAACAGAAGCCGCATTCCCTCCAGGGAATACCCACTTACCGCAAAGCCTATTGACGCCATCCAGTTGGTAAACCGAAAGTCCAGAGGCAGTTCTCCGCTCTGCCTCAGCTTATGGGCAATGCCTCCAGTCTGCACTTCCTCAATAATCGCCTGGGTGGGCGGGGGCAGGAATTCAAGCAGGACATAACGGAGTGCAATGGCCGCTCCCACCAGCAGCCATCCCCAATGCAGGCGGTCGCGCTGGGCCCAGCTTGCCCGGATACTCGATACTATCCCTCTTCCTCCACCCCCCACCAGGATCAGCAGGATGATGAGTGTGATCAGGAGAAGAGCAAAGTTGATCTCCTGCCGGTACATTTGCCCAAACTGTGCAATCAGGAGTACAGACAGGAGAAAAGGCAACGTTACCCAGGCTGCCAGATGGCTGAAGGGATTTCCTGCCGCTCTGACGAGCAAGGTCTGTAGATGACGACGGCTCATCGGCCAAGAGGGTATGTTCATTTTATCGGGTTAATGCCATTTTGGCGTCGCCCCTCAAAACAGCAGCCCAAGCCCTGCAAGGGCTTTCCGCTTATATGAGGGCCTATAGAAGCGTGGGCGCAGGGATGCAAAGCCATCTTTCCCGCATAGTATGCGGAGCCTATAATACACTCGGCGGAAATCAGCGGCAACAATGCTCCAACGTAAGTATATGCATAACCCGTATATAAACTGTTTAGCAGCGTCGATTTCTTCCACCGCTTACCGAGAAAGGGGAAATGCTGTAAAGTGAAGATACGCCAGGCAAGGAGAGGAATTCTATGCAGTACAATATCAATCATGTTCACGTCAGGGCGCAGGACCCTCACGCGTCGGCGGCGTGGTACGAGAAATACTTTAACGCCAGGAAGCTGTGGGCCCGCGAGATCATGCCGGGAACGGTTACCGTCAGCATGGAAGTGGGCGGGCCGGTGCGCCTGAACATTTCCTCCAAGCCCACAGGTACGCCTGATGAGCGGAGCAGGGCTGAACTCAACCGGCTGGGGCTGGAGCACTTCGGTTTCGATGTGGAAAACCTCGAATCGGAGCTGGCCCGCCTGGAAGCCGATGGCGTCCGGGTTGTGCTGCCGCTCACTCAAACCCCCACCGGTTCCCGGCTGGCCTACATCGAAGGCCCGGACGACGTGCTGATAGAGCTGGTTCAGCCCGCTCACTGAACCCGGAAACTGAGGCATCCCTTCAGAGGCGAACAATTCCAGTGAGTCCAGCGCTGCCGATGTCCCATGCCTTCGAAGCCGGCGAAGAATAGCAGGTTTTCTGCGCCTGGCCCCTTCGGCCTGACGATGCTCTTGGAGATGCAGCCCAAGTTGCTGAACAGCGCTACATTGTGGCATATGGCGTCATATTCGAACCGCGTGTCGGGCGAGTAACTCTTCCGGTAGACGGCAGATCCGTCTGGACAGCAGATCTGTCCGATTGTCCGGGAAGCGCGCTGGCTTCCTGCCCGGTCTGCTTGAATTACATTCTTGAATTACATCATGGGGATTTCAGCAGCCCGCTGCGATGTTCGAAGGGATAGACGGACGCCTGTGGCCGCGTCGGCGCTTCCATCGATACCTGTGAAGTGACGGGCGGCCTTTTCCATGCATACTATAGCCCGGCCGCCCGGCCAGGGGAACCCGCGCCAGAGACTCCCGGCAGCGCCGCTCCTGATTCGACGGGTTGGTTGGCCAGGTCGAGGGAACAAGGCCGAATTTCATAATCCTTGCCCGCGCTTAACTCCGGGCCACCCAGTCGGCAACCCGCTCGCCGATCATGATGGCGGTGGCGTTGGTGTTGGCGCGGGTTACCTGGGGCATTATGGACGAGTCGGCTACCCATAGACCTTCGACCCCCCTCACCCGGCACTGCTGATCGGTAACGGCCATGGCGTCGCCGTCGGGGCCGATGCGGCAGGTGCCGGAAACATGGCGCGAGCTTCCCAGAGTCTGGCGAATCCATCTGTCTAGGCTGTCGTCGTCAGCCAGGGTCTCGTCGTCCGGGGCGATGCGTCCCTCGGAGATACTCTGGTAGGCGTCGGACTCCAGCAGGCTGCATGCCAGTTTCACTGCTTCGCGCATCCGGCGCATGTCGTTCTCGTTATGCAGGTAGCGGTAGTTGATGGATGGCTGGACGGTCGGGTTGCCGGACTGTAGGCGCACCCAGCCCGATCCGTCGGGCAGTTCCAGGGCGCAGGCTATTCGGGCAGTGCCCGAGGGAACCATCTCGCCGGTCATCACGTTCCAGATGGCGAGGGTGTGCAGCATAACGTCGTTGAAGTGGGACGGTGGTTTCGAGGTGACCCGCAAGCCGAACCTCAGGGCTTCGGCATTGGCCGTCAGCCGCACCTTGTCGTTAACCCGGAAACTGACCGAACCCATAGGGTGGTTGAACAGGTTCTGCCCTACGCCCGGTGATTCCGCCAGGACCGGCACTCCGTGCTGTTCCAACTGGTCGCGAGGGCCGACGCCCGACAGCATCAGGATGTGGGGCGACTTGAGGGCGCCGGCGCAGAGCGCCACCTTGTCGCATTGGACGGTGAATATCTCTCCGCCGCTCTCGGCCTCCACACCGGTTACCCTGCCTTCCTCGATGATGATTCTGCGGACAAATGCGTTGCCCCGAACGGTCAGGTTAAGGCGATGGCGCGCCGGGATCAGGTGGGTCAGGGCCGTGCTCATGCGCCAGGTGTTCATGTTGTTCATCGGTATGGCGCCGATGCCGCCGGAGTTGGGGCCGTTCAGGTCGTGGTTGTGGGAATAACCGCGCTCGATGCAGGCTTCGTAGAAGGCCTGCTGCACCACCGGCCATTCTTCGTTCTCGCGGCGGACGACCGGGATGGGGCCTTCCGAGCCGTGGAAATCGTCCTGGATGTCCATGTCCGTCTCGGCCCTGCGGTAGTAGGGCAGAACTTTCAGATAGCTCCATTCTTCGTTCCCGAAGGATTCCCACCTCTCGAAGTCTTCCGGGAGCCCACGCAGAAAGACCTGCCCGTTGATGGAGCCGGAGCCGCCGATAACCTTGCCCTGGGCGATGTTTATCTCGCCCTGCTGGTCGTTGATGATTCCCCGCAGGTTCCATGACACCGGAGAACCGATGGCTTCGCCTTCCGACGAGTGTCCATTGCGCACCGGTTCCGGCAGTTGTTCCGGGTCGGGGAAGTCTTGCCCCGCCTCCAGCAGCAATACCGAGCGTTGCGGGTCTTCCGACAGGCGGCCGGCTACCACCGAACCGGCAGACCCGCCGCCAACTACGATAACGTCGTACTTCATAGCTGTTCCTCACTGACGCTGCAATGTCGCGCCGATTCTACACCTTGCAGCCCTTCGGTGCTATACGCGGCGGTTCCCCGAGGCTGTTTGACGTTGTTGCGTCCGCTATCTATCATTTCCAGGAATCAAGCGCTGATCAGTGAAGGTAAATTCGAGGGCGAGCGATGATTACTGACCTGCCAACCCTGCTCCGCTATTTTGACCGCTTCCACCAGCGTACCGTGAGAGACATTGCGGCATTGCCGCCCGCCGCCGAATTCTGGCGCCCGCCTCGCGGCGAAGGGGAGAAGGCCTGGAGCATCGCGGAGATCGTGCACCATATTGCGGAGTCGCGGCTCTATTTCGCGAGCGCCTACTGCGGCCGCGGCTGGCTGTACGACTGGCCTGTGCCCGGCGTAGAGCGGCAGTCCGGCTGGCTCCCTGCCATCGAGGCCTCTGCCGAGGAGTTCCATAGCCGGCTGGACGACAGCCCGCCGGTGTGGCTGCAGCGGCGAGTCAGGATGATAGACACCGACGGGATGCTGAGCGGGTGGCGCATTATGATGATGCTCTTCGAGCACGAAGTGCATCATCGCAGCCAGATAGACACCTACGCCGGGCTGGAAGGCTGGGATGTGCCGCACATCTACGGACGGTCAAGGGAGAGCATAGACGACTTGCAAGAGGAACAGCGGAGAAGGGCAGGGCCATAGCCGGGACAGCGGCCTGGTTCGGGTCTGGTTCTGGCCCGGTTCGGTCGCTCCCGGCTCGATTGGTGTGCGGAACTGCCCGTCGCAGTAACCTAATCGTCGATGATGCCCGCTTCTATGGCTTGGCTGCGCAGGTCGCCCTGTTGCTCCAGGTGGCTGCGGATCAGATTGACGGCTGACCGGAGCAGGTCTGCGTCCACCGAATCGGCGGCTTCGCCGTGATCTGCCTCGGTCAGCAGTTCGACAGCGCGTTCGCTGACCTGCCGGAGCGACCAGTTCACCTGGTCGGCCACGGCGACAATTTCCTTGGGGAAGTCTCGATGCGTCGCGCCGGGACTCCCGGCGCGGTCGTAACCGCCGCCGTGCCAGTGTCCGGGCCTGTCGTGGCAGTCGAAGCGGATGACCTCCTCGTTGCCGACGTCGATGCCGATGGTCGGCCCGCCGCACCATGAGCCGCGGACGTTGAGGGCCCGCACCGGCCAGACGTAAGCAGCTACCTGCCCGTCCTGCGAGAGCGGCACGCGGAGTTCATGCCCCAGATACTTTTCGCCGTTTCTTTTGGTAGCCATTGAAAACGCTCCGTATATCGTATTGCTGCAATATCAGGTTGAAACTACCACAGGGCCGCGCCGAATACAATGGCGGGCCGCTGTCGGGCAGTGTGAAAAGTTATGGGTTAATGAGACTGCTGCGCTTCTCGACGATGAACGTTTCGCGGCGCGCCGCGAAGTCCATAATCACGTTCAGGAGGGCGCCGGGCCGCTCCACGGCGATGGCGTGGCCGGCGTCGTATACGTAGCAGACGCTGCAGTTCGGCGCCTTGCTTTTCCACGTCCCCCCCGCTTCACGGGAAACGCGCTGGTCTTCCTGTCCGAACACCACCAGAGTGGCGCAGGTCAGTTCGGGAAGCAGATCGGCGGCATCGCTCTCTGTTTCCTTCCATCGTTTCGCCAGCTCGGAGAGCGCCATCGTGCGCGCCGGATCCGGCGCATCCAGTGTGTTGCAGTCCGGATGAGCCAGCATGGCTTCCGGCGTAAAATCCGCCATATCGGCCGGACGGGAGCCGATGCCGTGGACGCAGGTAGGGGAGACCAGCGCCAGAGCGTTGACCAGCGTGGGTTGAAGCAGCGCCAGCCTGAGCGCCAAGTCCGCGCCCAGAGACGCGCCCGCAAGGATATGCGGACCCAGCCCGGCTGCGGTAACTATCCGGGATGCAGCCATCGCCAGTTCCGGCGCCGTTCTGGCGGAGCCGGAACCATCAGGCGGCTGAATGCTTATGACGCGATAGTTCTGCGCCAGCGCATCCGCCAGAACGGGCGATGGCCACGGCGTCCAATCCAGAAGAACCAGCGGGTCGCCGCTGCCCGAATCGACATATCGCAGGTCGAAGTCTGGTAAGCGCATCACTCTAGAACTCTTTGATTCTGGGCAGAACTTCCCGCCCGAACAGTTCGATTTCGGCCATTATGTCTTTGTGGTCAAGGCTGGGCTGCTGGAAGAACAGGTCGATAACTCCTGCGCCGCAGCGGTCGTGGTAAGCCCGTATCTGCTCGGTGATGGAATCCGGCCCGCCCACGAAAGTGAGCGCCGGCGCCCCGCCCACGATGTCGCCCGACGCGCTGCCCGCAAACACGTGGCTGTAGTCGATGTCCTGGCCGCTTCGCTGGGCCTGTATCACCTGGGCGACCGATGAGCGCATGGCCATGCCGCGCGCCCGGCCCTGATCCTCCTGCCTGTGGAACCAGCTCCACGCTTTTTCGTCGGTCTCGGCCAGGTAGATGCTGCCGCGGAACACCACTTCGTCTGGCTGGGGCGTCCAGCCGGCTTCCTCGCACCATCTGAAATACTTGCCGGTGATGGCGGCCATGTCGTCCACCGGGAGGAAGGAAACACCCAACCCCAGCCTGTGGGTAGCTGCGTAATGCACCGCGTCGTCGCTGCGGGTGGCGACGATAGCCGGCGGCAGGGGCTGCTGCACCGGGCGCGGCCAGACGGAGACGGTGCGGAACTGATAGTAACGCCCCTCCCAGGCGAAGGGTTGTGATTCCGTCAGGGCGCGCAGGATCAAATCCATACCCTCCAGCATTCGCCCGCGACCCTCGGCGGGATTGACGTTATACGTCTGGTCTTCGTTGGGGGTGCCGCGCAGGAATCCCATCACCAACCGCCCTCCGGTCAGATTGTCCAGCAGGGCAAGTTCCTCGGCTATTCGCACTGGGTTATTCAAGGGGAGAAGGTGGCCCAGCATGGCCATGCGGGCTTTCCTGCACCGCTCGGCGACCGCCGCGGCCATCACTGAAGGAGCGCCAGTGGCGATGCGCCCCGAATAGTGATGTTCCGAGAAGCTGATCCAGTCGAAGCCCATCTCCTCGGCAAATTCGCACTCTTCGATGCCGTCCTGGTAGCTTTGCATCGACAGTTCCGGGTCGTTGTAGGCCGGGGGCGTCGGCCAGGTTGGGGGAAAGTTCCGCCGAAGCGCATATCCCATCGCTCCCAGGTAGGATGCTTTCATTTCCGCTCCCACGCTCCAGATTCCGGCGACGCCTGGCGGCAGACGGGGCTACAGCTCAACCAGGTCGTAAGACAGGGTGTTGAAGTTTTCGTGTCCGGCCTCGGTTATCAGGATCATGTCTTCGATCTGGTAAGAGCCGGTGCTGGCGGAATAGTAAGGAGTTTCCAGGCACAGCAGCATACCCGGCTGCAACTCGCTATGCTCGCTGGCGCTGATAAAAGGCGGTTCTTCCACAAAGGTATCGAGTCCGATGGAATGTCCGTAGTGGCCCCGGCTGTATCCCTGGAAGCCGCGGGTTTGCATGACCTCGTCGGCAGCGCGGTACACGGCCGATATAGGCGCGCCTGGCCGCATAACGCCCCGGGCGGCGGCGTGGGCTTCCGTCAGCGCGTCGTGCACCCTGCGCTGTTCGGCGGAGGCCCGCCCGAAGGCGAAAGTTCTGCCGCAGTCGCTGTAGAAGCCGCCTACGGCCACGCCGCAGTCGAATTTGATCAGGTCTCCCGGATGTAGCCCGCTTCGGTCGCCGAAGCTGCTGCCGGTGCCGGCGCTGATGAACCCGAAGGCCGACTGGAACTCTCCCAGCGACGGGTCGGCCATGGCGGCCTCCAGCGCGCCGGCCTGGTAGCGGTATTTGATGTCCTGTGCGCTCTGGCCTTCCCGGGCGTCTCCGACAGCCCGGCGCAGGCCCGCTTCGAACAGCCGGGCGGCGTTGCGGTGCATGTCGATTTCCCGGGAATGCTTGATGGCCCGCAGACCGTAGAGCATTCCGGTAACGTCCACGAACCGGCATTCCGGGTTGTTCTGCTGCAGCCTGAACAGCGAATCTGCATAGATATAGCGAAGGTCTATGCCGATGGTGGATGCGGATAAGCCCCGGTCTTCCAGCATGGACGTTACCGCTGCATCCAGCTCTTCC
The DNA here is from genome assembly GCA_965115955.1 of Dehalococcoidia bacterium. Taxonomy (GTDB): domain Bacteria; phylum Chloroflexota; class Dehalococcoidia; order Lucifugimonadales; family UBA3495; genus VXOI01. Next base: position 2,237,239 of record OZ220473.1, read on the forward strand.
GGGTTCCATTGGGGAGGGCGGGAGATGCGAGCGCCGCTGGCCGACGGGCCGGTGATTACGTCCAGGTCCCGGTTCTCCACCCACATGCGGTAGGCGCGTATATCTTCGATGGACGTGGAAGCCCGGGCCGCTGGAGCTGCGAAGTCGCTGGTCATCAGGGCGGGGGGCAACGCCGGGTCTGCTGGAATCAGCGCCAGGTCCGTGCCCATAAGGCGGAAAGAGAGGTTCACAACCGGGCTGAAGAACCCCGTTGCGTAGAAGATATTGGCAGGCGTTGTGACCAGGCAGGCATCAATTTCCAGCCGCTGCAGCTCTTCCCGAACCCGGCGGCGAACTTCGTCGAACATAAACGGAACCTCCGGCAATACCGCCAATTCTACACCGCGGGCGTTATCGGCGCATCGCCCTGAGCAAAGCCGGCCAAAGGGTTTCGCGCCTGCCTCCGCTTCGTGGACAGGGCCGAAGCGGCGGGGTTAGTATGCGCCTGTGACGATACGCAAAGGCCGGAGGCGTATATGAGGCTCCCTGGCAGGAATATATTCTATGGCTGGTGGGTGACCGCCGGCTGTTCCCTGGTCGTGTTCGGCGTGGCCGGAGGCCAGTTTTCCTTCGGCGTTTTCCTGACGCCAATGACCGAGGAATTTGAGTGGAGCAGGAGCACCCTGTCGGCGGCCTTTGGCGTTACCTACCTGATATCCGGCCTGATGCGGCCTCTGGCCGGATACCTGGCCGACCGTTACAGCCCCAAATGGGTGGCCCTGGCCGGCGTGCTGATTATGGGCTGGATGCTGGCGCTGATTCCCAGGGTCGAGTCGCTCTGGCATCTGTATGTTCTGTTTTCCATAATGAGCTTTGGCGTGACCCTGGGAACGGGGCCGATCCTGACCAAGATAGTCAGCCAGTGGTTCGTTACGCGGCGCGGCCTGACGCTTGGGCTGGTAAGCGGCGCAGGGTCTTTTGGAGCAATGATCCTGGTGCCGGCCACCTCCGCCTTCCTGGTCTGGCTTTCCTGGAGGGAGGCGTATTTATTCCTGGGGATACTCCTGCTGTTGGTGGTTCTGCCCGTCGGAATACTGCTCATTCGCAATCGCCCTGAAGACAAGGGACTCAGTCCCCTAGGCGCCGGCGACAGCCTGTCGGCGAGGGCCGGCGCACGGCGCGGCGGGGATGTCAACTTCTCCTTTGCCGAGGCGATTCGCACCCCAATGTTCCAGAAGCTAACCTTCGGGTACTTCGTTTGAGGATACTCGATGAGCTTCGTGAATGCTCATTTCGTCACTTACGCCCAAGACCTGGGTTACTCTCCGTTAACCGCAGCTTTCATGTTCAGCCTTATCGGAGCCACATCCATCATCGGCGCCCTGTGGTTGGGACACCTTTCCGACAATCGCGGGCGACGTGTATGGCTGGCTATTTCCTATCAGTTAAGGGCCTTGGGCTTTGTCGTAGTCCTCCTCTCCATGGGAGTACCATTCCTCTGGGTTCCGCCTCTGGGGATAACGGCCCTGGTGGCGGGAGTGCTGCTGGTGGGGCTTTCGTGGAACGCGGTGGTCGGCATTACCGCAGCCTACACTTCCGACGGATTCGGCACCGCCCATCTGGGGAAGATTTACGGCACGATGTTCGCCGTGATGCCCATCGGTTCGGGGCTGGGGTCTTCCCTCGGCGGCCTGCTTTTCGACATTCGCGGCGCCTACGACCTGGCTATCTGGTCCAATATAGCGCTGCTGATAGCGTCCGCGCTTCTGGTGCTTTCCATAGGCGGCAAGCGGCCGCAGCCTATGGGCGGCCCGGCTCCGGCCGCCGGCGACTAACGCCGCATCCCCTCTCCCTGCGAGCCTGTCGCGGTCTGCCTCAGAAGGGAAAGCCCCGGCGCCGGACGCCGGGGCTTTTCAGTGCGCTCCTGATGAGAGCGGGGCCGTTGCTGCCGGGCTTACTCCACCCTCTCCGTGGCGCCGTTGGGGAGAATCCTCACTCCGACTATGGGAGAGATTCTCTCATTGAACAGGGCGATGATGGCGTCCCTTTTGTCCTCGTCCTGACGCCTGACGAAACCGGGGACCACATGCTCGGTGGCGACCACGTTCCTCATGTGGTCCATCAGTTCGGGCGAGAATTCCTGATACTCCAGACCGGCGTCGATGTTGCGCTGGATCCAGACTTCGTTCCAGGCTGGGGTAACTCTGATGGCCTCGAGCTCGTGGCGGGCGCCTTCCTCTTCCAGAATCTTCCGGATGTCGGCGGGCAGGCCGTTCCACACGTCGGCGTTGATGATGACGGTATTCAGCAGTTGGCTGGACAGCGGCCCAACCATGTAGTCGGTAACCTCGTACCAGCGCTGCGCGTGAGCGGCGAAGGCCACAGTCACTCCGCAGTCCAGGATGCCGCGCTCAAGGGCAGTGTAGACTTCTGCGAAGGCCACGAACTGGGCGTTGGCGCCAAACCCCTCGATCCAGTCAGACAGGGCCGAGCCGTGGCTGCGCACCTTGCGCCCCTCGAAGTCCGGCAGGCTGGTGATTCCTTCCTTGCAGAAGAAGAACTGGTCGCCGCCGGAAACCCACATATGGGACAGCACCTTGCCGCCATCGGTGTTTTCCTCGAACAGCCGGTCAAGTTCCGGCCCGATGGCCTGGGTTACCTGGAATTCGACCTCGTGATCGGGATAGAGGCCATACATGATGGCCAGCTCGGCTTCCGGCATGTGGCCCGAGACGTACCCGCTGGTGATTTCCGCGAAAGACAGGGTGCCGTTGGTCACCTGCTCCAGCGAATCCGGCCCGGCGATGCCCAGTTCCGGGAACGACGTGATGGGAATTATCACCTTGCCGTTGGTGCGGGCTTCTACCTCCTTGCGGAAGAAGCTGTCCCACAGCTCGCAGGGAGCGACTGTGCGGTTGATGCAGGCGAACTGAATCTTGATGGGGTCGCCGTCGTAGGTCATCTGAGTGGGGTTGGTGAAGTTGGCCTTTTCCACCAGGTCTTGATAATACTGGGAGTCGAAGAGGTAGCTCTCCCGCTCCAGCCCGGCGAGGTTGACCATGTCGTCGGCGTCGCCCAGCCCTTCCGCGGGTGCGGGGCCGACCATGCGACTGTAATCGCCGTCGCCCAGGTAGAAAGCGCCGGGGCCGCCGGCCCGCTCTTCGGCGACGGCCATTAACGCCGGGTCAATGTTGGGCATTGCAGGGCGTTCGGTGGCTTCCTCCATCATCGCTTCCGTGGATCTTGGGGCCTCTGTGGGCGCGGAGGTCGGGGCTTCCGTAGGGCTTGGGGCCGTTGCGGGCGCGGTGGTCGGGGCCTCCGTGGGAACGGCCGTTGGAATGGCAGTTGCGGCTTCTCCGCAGGCCAGCATAAAGGCTATCAACAGAACCAGGGATCCGGCTGCCAGGAATGCCTTATTCATTGGTTAATTCTCCTGAACCTCTGGGTATATTCATTTCCCCGGGCTATAGCTCTCCGGTTGTGCGTCGAAAGCTGTGCGGGGATACAGCGCCGAACTATAGCAAATCGAATACGTCGACGCAAGAAGTATTACGCGATTTCGTTACGAAAGCCGTTATTAGTTTAATGTATTTCGGATAAATATGCGATTATTATGACCTTGAAGAGTAATATCGCTTCAACAGGCGCTCCCTGAAACCAGCAGGCCCCGGACAGCGCCGGGGCCTGCTGGAATAAAACGCTGCTCGACTGAGCGACTGGCGGCGCATCAGCGAGCAGGCGCCGTTCGAGGAAAGTTACTCCAGATGGGTAATCGAACCGCCATCCTCGATACGCACCTTGGCCCATGGTGACACGATTTCGTTCCAGAGGGCGACTTCCTTTGGGCCGACGCGCTTTATCCAGTTGGGAAGAACCCGTCCCAGGGCCACTTCCTCATAGACGTACTGCTTCATCTCGTCGGACCAGGGCAGGAAGGTCATGCCCTGGTCCACGTTGACCTTGACGCCGGTCTCGTTCCAGACGGCGGCCAGGCGGAGATTCTCCAGCTCCATTTTGGCGCCCTCTTCGATGATGATGGCCTGGAGGTCGGGCGGGATGCGATCCCAGGTGTCCTTGTTCATCGTCTCGAAGCCCATGGGCATGGATATGAAGGGGCCGATAAGGTTTTCGGTCACTTCGTACCAGCGCTGGCCGTGGCCGGCGTGCGCGCCGGTTACCCCGGCGTCCAGGATGCCTCGTTCCAGGGCAGTGTAAACATCGGCGAAAGCCATGAACTGGCCCTCACCGCCCAGGCCGTTGATGGCGTCGGTCATTGTGGTGCCGTGGCTGCGGGTCTTCAGTCCGTCGAAATCCTCCAGCTCGGCGCCGCGATTGGAGAAGAAATACTGGTCGTTGCCGCCGTACCAGATGTGATAGACCAGCTTGCCGCCGTCGGTGTTGTCGTAAATGCCCTGGTCGAGGGCGGGCAGCAGCCGGGTGTTGGCCTCGTGTTCCGATCGGAAGTCTTTCCACAGCCCCCAGACATATATGATGTCGATCAGAGGCCAGGTGCCGCCGACATAGGCCGGCTGAATCTGGGCGAACTCGATGGTGCCGGTCTCAACCAATTCCAGCATATCGGAACCAGCCAGCCCCAGCTCCGGGTAGCTGGACACCTCGAAGTTTACCTGGCCGTTGGTGCGTTCCCGGATATTCTCCGTGAAGTAGACGGTTTGCAGCACGCATGGCAGCAGGGCCCGGTTGATGCAGGCGTACTGGATCCTGAAGTTTTCCCCGCTGGAGGTCAGGGGCGTCGGATCTGTCAGCCTGGCCTTGTCCAGCAGAGAGCGATAGTAATCCGTCTCGAAAATGTGAATGTTCTTTTCCAAAAACTCCAGGGGAACCATGCCCTCGCCATCGCCTAGAGGATCGTCGATGGTTGTTTCCCCTGTATCCTCATCTACTTTCTCGGAGACTCCTGGAGCAGGGCCGACCAACTGCGAAAGGTCTCCTACGTAGATGGCTCCTGGTCCTCCGGCCAGTTCGTCGGCCACGGCCTTTAGAGCCGGGTCAACGTCCATCATCGTTGAGCCCCCTTCGTCCTCATTCCTGTTTTCTTCCATCATCGCTGCAGTGGGCGTTGAGGGTGCGGCCGTTGGCGGCGAGGTGGCCGTTGGGGACGCCGGCGTGGCTGTTGGCGGCACCGGCGTGGCCGCTTCGCCGCAAGCCGCCAGAAAGATCATGATCAACATCAGCGCGCTGCCCGATAGAAACAGTTTGGTCATGCACACACTCTCCTTCCGTGGTTTCCCGCTCATGGTCGCCGCGTGGTTCAGCGGACTATATCAAAAGGAAATGAGGCTCGCAAGACATTTTATGATGAAGTATTTGTAATAAGAATATCTAATTGATGAAAAATAGCTAATATAAAACGATTAACAGTTATATATATGCAAAATAAGATTGTAATCAGTAAAAACTCTGGACGGCGCTTTGTCAAAATCAAAGCCCCGGAGTAATATCCGGGGCTTCGGGTGTTCCGGCTGGCTGCGTGCAGCGGCTAATTGCCGATTAGCGACGCCGTTCCGTCTGAGTTGATCTGGATACCTGCCACAGGGCCGACGTTCTTATTGAACAGCTTCACGGCCTCTGTGTCGGCGCCGCCGACGCGCTTCACCCACTGGGGGATGACGTATTTCAGCGCCACTTCTTCGAACAGGTGGGCGCGTATCTCCTCGCTGAACGGGGTGTAAATCATCCCTTCATCCAACAGTTTCGGTATGCCCAGGGCCGAGAGGATGGGAGTTACCCGGAAGAACTCCAGTTCATACCTGGCCCCCTCCTCTATCAGAATCTGACGGAAATCTTCGGGTATTGCCTGCCATACGTCGTAGTTGAAAGTGGCGTTCTCCACAGTGAACAGAGGCAGGGGGCCAGACATATAGTCGGCCACTTCATACCACCTCTGGCCGTAGGCGGCGTTGGCGCCGGTTACGCCGCCGTCCAGAATCCCCCTCTCCAAGGCGGTGTAGACCTCTGTAAAGGCCACCCACTGAGCCTCTGACCCCATGCCGTCGATCATATCGGAAAGCGCGCCGCCGAAGCTGCGGACTTTCAGCCCATCGAAGTCCTCAAGCTTTTCAATCGGTTCCTTGCTGAAGAAGAAAATCTCATTCTCCGGCACGCGCCAGAGCTGGAAGATGGTAACCCCGCCTCCTGTGCGCTCTTCAATCAGCCGGTCCAGGTCGGGGATGGAAGCTGCCGTGGCCTCGTAGAAAGTCTGGTTGTCCTTATACATCCCCCATAGATATTTCATGTCCATGGCCGGCAGGTCGCCCGCGGTATAGGCCGCCGGCAACTCGGCGAAAGACAGCGTTCCATTGGCCAGAAGCTCCAGCACATCCGGCCCTGCGATGCCCAGCTCCGGGTAGCCGATGATTTCAATCTTCAACTGGCCTTTGGTGCGCTCGAAGACCTCGTCGGCCCACCACTCGGCCATTTTGCAGTGGGTCAGCGCCCGATTGATGCAGGCAAACTGGTAAGACAGTTCCATGCCCACGGTGGTGGCCTCGGTGGGATTGGCGAGGTTGGCCCGCTCGACCAGCATCCGGTAGTAGTCGGAGTCGAAGACGTACATATAGTCTTCCAGGCCTTCGAGCGGAACTCCGTCATTGTCGCCTATGTCGTCCGCGATGGGTTCTGGCACCGGGCCGACCAAGTGGTTCAGATCTCCGGCATAGATCGCGCCGGGGCCGCCGGCCAATTGGGCGGCAACGGCTGCGAAATCAGCGTTGCCTTCCGTCATGGGTTCTTCGGTTGTCTGTTCCGCTGCTCTCTCGGCGGGCGTCGGCGGCTCCGTGGTGGCGGCAGGCGCCGGCTGTTCGGTCGACGAAGGCGTTTCTACGGGTTCGGCTGCTCCACCGCAGGCGAGCAACACTGCCATGAACAAGGCTGGAACTCCGGTAAGTAAGAGGTTTCTCATAAGCGACGCTCCTGGAAATCTGTTTCCCAACCGGCTAGCGCCAACTCTGCGCCGATTTCGCGGCAATATAGCAAATGTATTTTCGCAATACAACTCTGTTTAGGTAGGAAATAATTGTGAAAATAATAACAAACGATATAATATAGATATTATATGATGGTTTTTCGTAACACAGGGATCGTTGGCGTCATCGCTGAATGTGACTGCTGCATAAAGGCACAAAAAGCCCCTCTGCTGCGCACTCCCCCTGCTCGAGCGGACGGCAATATGACAGGACGGAATACAAGAGATTCGACGCCGCTTTATCCGGGCCGGTCAATTCGTTGACGGCCGGCGGCAGAGCAAGACGAGAATCCCATCAGCGCGGGAAACGCAGGAACCCGCCATCAGCCGGCCAGGCAACGTTGCCCCTGGCTTATCGAGCAGAAAGATAGCCGGCGGCGAATCGCGACGAGAACGCCAGGAGCTTTGGCAGAGGCCGAACTACGGCGACGGCAGGCCGTCGCCGTAGGAAATCAGGCAATCGATCAGGTGAAGCGTGTCAACAATGGGTGAGCCGGCTCCATCAAGCCTGAACGGCGCCGGCTGTGCGCGCCTGGCACAAATGCTCTGGCCTGCTTGTCGGTATGTGGATTGTGTTTTGTGGATTGTGTGTATGGTTGCGGGCATCGGAAATTCTTATCGGATGCGGGAGGATGATTTGCGCGCGGCGGTGTAGCGGTTCTCCGGTTTTGGCAGGCCAAGATTTCCGCGCAAGGTATCGGATTCGTATTCGGTTCGGAAGAGACCGCGCTGCTTGAGGATGGGCAAGACTTGCTCCACGAAGTCGTTGAAGCCCTGAGGCAAGACCGCGCCGCTCAGCATGAAGCCGTCGCAGGCGCGCGACTCGAACCATTCCTGCATAGTGTCTGCCACCGTCTCGGGTGCGCCGATGAACTGGTGTCGAGGCGTGGTCACGCGCAGCGCCATTTCGCGCAGAGTCAGCTCCTTTTCCCGGGCGATTTTCTTGATGCTGTCGGTAGAGCTTTCCCAGCCGTTCCTGCCGTAGTTTCCCAGCTCCGGGAAAGGGGCGTCCAGGTCGTACTGCGAAAAGTCCAGGTCATTAAAGTAGCGGCCCAGATAATTCAGTGCCTGGCCGATTTCGACCAGCTCGGCGATCTCGAGGTACTTCGCCTCGGCTTCCTCTGCGGTGCGGCCCACAATGGGTGAGCATCCGGGCAGAATCAGCACTTCGTCGGGGTTGCGTCCCGCTGATGCAGCCCGGGCCTTGACGTCCCGGCTGAACTCTTCGGCGTCGGATCGGGTAGCCTGCCCGGTGAATACTGCGTCGGCGATAGATGCCGCAAAGGCCCGCCCGGCCTCCGATGAGCCCGCCTGGATCAGAACCGGCCGCCCCTGCGGCGAGCGGGATATGTTGAGCGGTCCCTGTACCGAGAAGAATTCTCCCGCATGGTTAAGGCGATGCATCTTGCCAGGATCTATGAACTCCCCGCTGGCCTGATTGCGGATGAAGGCGTCGTCCTCCCACGAATCCCAAAGGCCCTGAGCCACCTCTATGTATTCTGCGGCCATGCGGTAGCGCAGGTCGTGGGCGGGGTGCTCCGGTTTGCCGTAGTTGAGGGCTGAACCTTCCAGAGGTGAGGTCACCACGTTCCATCCGGCCCTCCCGCCGGAAATGTGGTCGATGGACATAAACTGGCGGGCAACGGTGTAGGGGGCGCTGTAAGTGGTGGACAGGGTAGCTGCCAACCCGATGTGCGTTGTGTCAATCGCCAGCGCGGCCAGCAGAGTCAGAGGTTCGAAACGGTTGAGAAAATTGGGATGCGACTTCTCGCTGATGTACAGCCCGTCCCCAAAGAAGGCAAAGTCCAGCTTCGCTTCTTCGGCCCTTCTGGTCAGCGTTCGGTAGTAGTCGAGGTTGATGGCCGCATCCGGCACGGCTGCGGAGTGGCGCCACGAGGCCATGTTGGAGCCGGCGCCGGCCAGGAAGACTCCAATTCGCATCATCCTCCGTTCAGCCATAACCCCCTCCGTCCATTCCCGGCGTTTCCGGTGATAATTGCCCGGTGATAATTGCCTGGTGATAATTGCTTGGGCGCCAGGGTTTCTCAGCTTGCCCTTCTGCCGTCAGTTCAGAGTTTCAATCAGGCTGCCCAGCAATTCGAAAGAACGCAGCCGCTTATCGAAACTGTCAATCGCGGTCACGGCGATTATCTCGTCCGCTTCGTATTCGCGCTGAGCATCCAGCAATTGCCTCCTGACCGACATCGGATTCCCATGAACCACGCTGGCCGGCCTCACGCTGATCCTGTAGCCCTCTCCCGACTGTCGCCCGAACTCTTCGCCAGCCTCGACGCTGCCGACGGTCAGTGTGCGCCCGCTGTTTAGAGTGATTCGCACGACCTGGATTTTCGCGGCGTGCCCGGCGGCTTCGTCATCGCTGTCGGCCGCGATGACAGGCAGGGCCAGCATCGTGTATGGCGCGCCGCTGCCGCCGTGGCGGCAGCCGGCCTGGTAGAGCCGCACAGCTTCGGCCATCTCGTTTTCGTTGTTGTTCAGGAACAGAGCGAAAACGTATGGTATATCCAGTTTCGCGGCCATCTCGCCGCTGGAGCGTGTGGTTCCCAGCAGGAACAGTTCCGGCGGCAGCGGCGGCAGCGGGCTGGCCTGAAGTCCGCGCAGCGGATGCTGCGGCCCCAGATCGTCGTGCAGAAACCGGCGCAGCTCTGCCAGCTTTTCCTCCAGCGTCATGGCCCCCTCGCCGTCGCCGCGGCGCAGAGCGGCGGTGGAGTGCGGCAGGCCGCCCGGCCCGCGCCCGATGCCCAGGTCCACCCGCCCTGGAGCCAGCGACGCCAGCACGTTGAAGTTCTCGGCCACCTTGTAAGGGCTGTAGTGCTGGAGCATCACTCCGCCCGAGCCGACCCGGATGCGTGAGGTGTGGGCGAGCAGATGCGACGCCAGGACCTCCGGCGACGACCCCATAACCCTGCTGGAGCTGTGATGCTCGGCGACCCAGAAGCGGTGGTAGCCCCATTCATCCGCTTTCTTTGCCAGCTTAATGGTGCGGCGCAGGGCGTCTGTTGGACTTTCCGATTCGTGGACCGGGCTTTGGTCCAGAATGCTGATCTTGAGATTCAGGTGGGTCTCCCGTTTCAGGATGTCTTCCAGCAGCATGGCGCTTGCTGATCTTGGGGTTCAGAGGGGCCTCCCGTCATCAGGAGCAGTCTGCGAGGTTTCAGCCCGATTCTACATCACCGGATTGGCGCAGTCATGCCCGAACCCGGTCCTGAAACCCGTTATGGCAAAAACATCCAGAGCTTGTGCTATGATTCGTCGAAAAGCTACCCATCCTGATTCCCATGATTTATCCGGAGGTCGCCACAGCGCTGAACCGCATCGGGCTGAACCGCATCGGAGGGTTTTTGCTGCGTCGGGCCCTATGCGGGATGCAATGGGAAATTGCCCCATCGAGCGGTTCCGACCGGCCCGCTGCACGTTCGAGAGCGGCTTTCCGGCAGACAGGGTTTCCTGTTCCTGACATGTTCCGTTCAACGCTTTCAAGCTCAATGCCGTCAAGCGCGTTTCGGCAGCTTACTCCGCGCCTGCAGGTTCTACGACACCGCAGCCCGCGCCTGCTGCCTGCGCCGACCAGGCAGGAAAGCCGGGAAATTCCGCTGCCGCCCTCACGGGCTCGGGGCAGGGCAAAACGGGCAGACAATAAGGAGCGATCGATATGCCGGAAGTAAGACCCTTCGAGATTGCCGTAGACGACGCTACGCTGGACGATATGAGGCAGAGGCTGGCTGATACCCGATGGCCCGACGAGATTCCCGGCTCGGAATGGGACTACGGCAGCAACCTCGCCTACATCAAGGATCTGTGCGAATATTGGCGTACCGAATTCGACTGGCGGGCGCAGGAAAAGAAGCTCAACGCCTTCAATCACTGCAAGTCGGCGGTAGACGGCCTGGACATACATTTCATACTCGAGAAGGGGAACGGGCCGAACCCTATTCCCCTCGTCATAACCCACGGTTGGCCCAGCACCTTCTTCGAGATGACCAGGATAATCCGCCTGCTGGCCGACCCGGCGGCCCACGGGGGCGATCCGGCGGACGCTTTTGACGTGGTGGCGCCGTCGCTGCCCGGGTTCGGCTTCTCCCAGGCGTCCCGCGAGCGCGGGATGGAGATCGGCAAGGCGGCCGACCTGTGGGCCACGCTGATGACCGAGAATCTGGGTTATCCCAAGTTTGCAGCCGTGGGCGGAGATATAGGCGCTGGGGTGACTGCGAGGCTGGGCTACTCCCATGCCGACAAGCTGCACGGCATCCACCTGACGTCGGTTACCCGTCCCACGCCCTATCTGGGCCCCGGCTCGCGTCCCATGACAGCGGCAGAGGAGGCCCACAGCGCCCAGCGGGAGCGCTGGTTTGCGGACGAAGGCGGTTACAACCACATACAGGGCACCAAGCCTCAAACGCTGTCCTACGCCCTCAACGACTCCCCGGCCGGCGTCTGCGCCTGGATCGTCGAAAAGTGGCGCACCTGGAGCGACTGCAACGGCGATGTGGAAAGCGTGTATACCAGGGACGAGCTGCTGACCACCGTTACTATCTACTGGGTTACCCGGACCATCGGCTCGTCGGTCAGGATGTATCGGGAGAACCAGACCCGCCTGTGGGAGATGGCCAGGGACGAGAAGGTGCCGGCTCCGGCAGGCATGGCCCTGTTCCCGCAGGAGATAGCCCGCCCGCCCCGGGAGTGGGCCGAGCGTTCCTACAACGTGGCCCGCTGGCAGGAGATGCCCCGGGGCGGACATTTCGCCGCCTTCGAGGAGCCGGAGCTGCTGGCTGGGGAGGTACGGGAATTCTTCCGGCAGTTCCGGTAAGCGCAGCCTGAAACAACCAGCTAGAAAGGGGTGAACCATGCCGGTAACCAGGCTTGAAATCACTGCGCAGCGCCCCTTCGCCGATGGACAGTCCTTCGGAGATGTGGGGCAATACACCCAGATAGACGGAACGGCTTACTTCGCCGTTGACCCGCTTCACCCTGCCAACGAGACCATAGCAGACATCAAGCTGGCCCCGCGCAGCCGGCAGGGTCTGGTTGAATTCACGGCGGATTTCCGCATCCTGCGCCCTCTCGATCCTGCCAGGGGCAACGGGCGTCTGTTGCTGGATGTGCTGAACCGGGGCAAGGCCCTGGCCCTGCGCAACATAAACAGCGCGCCAGACATCGCCCCCGACGCTCCACTGCATCCAGGCAACGGTTTCCTGATGCGGCAGGGTTACACCGTTGTGTGGTGCGGCTGGCAGCATGATGTCCCCGGCGCTACGGGCCTGCTGCGGCTCTACGCGCCGGATGCGCTGGAGAACGGCAAGTCGATCTCGGGAAGAATAGTCGTTACCTTCCAGCCCAACACCGCAGTCGAATCCCAGTATCTCTCGGACAGGATGCACCGCGCCTACCCTGCCAACAGGCTGGAGGACTGGGAATCGGTGATGACCGTTCAAGAGGATGAGGACGCCCGTGAGCAGATCATCCCCCGCAAGCAGTGGTGGTTCGCGCGCCTGGAAGACGGTCGCCGTATACCTGCCCCCTGCCATGTCCACCTGGACGGCGGCTTTCAGCCGGGTAAAGTGTACCAGGTTATCTATACCACCACCGGCGCCCCGGTGGTGGGCCTCGGTCTCGCGGCGACCCGGGATATGGCATCGCACCTGCGGTTCGAGGGTGCGTCCGGCGATGCAGGAATCGGGGAGATGGAGCGCTCCTACGCCTTTGGCGTGTCGCAGAGCGGACGTTTCCTGCGATCTTTCCTGTACTACGGGATGAACCGGGACGAGGCCGGCAGGGCAGTGTTCGACGGCTTTATGCCCCATGTGGCCGGAGGCAAGCGCGGCGAATTCAACCAGCGATTCGGTCAGCCGTCCAGCCAGGCCGCCCGCAGCGTCAACAGCCTGTTCCCATTCACCGACTCGCCTCAGACCGACCCGGATACCGGCCTTACCGACGGGCTGCTGTCGCGGCTGGCGTCTCAAGGCGAGCTTCCCAGAATAATATACACCTGCACGGCGTCGGAATACTGGGCCGGCCACGGCGCCCTGGCGCACACCGACGTAGAGGGCCGGAGCGATGTGGAGCCGCCCGACTCTGTGCGCATCTACGCCTTTGCCGGCGCACAGCATGCCTTGGGCGGTCTGCCGCTTACCGATACTGACCCGGCGGACGGCTATCGCGGAGTTCATGCTTTTAACTGCCTGGATTACCGCGGGCTGCTCCGCGCTGCGCTGGTCAACCTTGACCGCTGGGCATCCGGCGGCGATCCTGCGCCGCCCAGCCAGTTCCCGCGCATTGCAGACGGCAGCGCCGTGCCGCCGTCGGGAGCGGCAGCCGGGCTCGAAGCCTTGCCGAGCGTGAAGCTTCCCCGGCCGGCGCGGAAGCTCACCCGCTTGGACTTTGGCCCCGATCCTGGTGTTCCTGCCATCGTGCCGCCCACCGTAGGCCGTGAATATCCATGCCTGGTATCGAGGGTGGACGCCGACGGCAACGAGGTGTCCGGCATCCGGCTGCCGCTGGTTTCGGCGCCGCTGGCAACGCACTTGGGCTGGAACCGCCGCCATGCCGACATCGGCGGCGAGGGGCAAACGCTCTCCACCGGCGGCGCTTCGGGCGGCACCCTGCTGGGCTCTTCCATACCCTTCGCCGCCACGCGGAGACAGCGCGAGGCATCGGGAGATCCGCGCCTGTCCATCGAGGAGCGCTATCCCTCGCGGCGAGACTTCCTCCAAAAGATTGAGTCCGCCGCCCGCCAACTGGTCGCAGACGGCTATCTGCTGGAGGAGGACGTAGCGCCACTGGTTGCGCAGGCGTCGGAGCATTACTCTGCCATGGCGGACAGTCTTGCTAATCCTCAACCTGTAGCTGACTGAAAGCGGAACAGCTCCGGAGGATGCAATGAATACGACGCGATCGTAACAGGGGCAGGCCGGCGGCGCTCCAGCCACTCGGCCAGCCGAAAACCCCGGCTATTACGTCGGCTATTACTATCGGCGGGCGGGTTTGCCTGCCAGATCATCCAGCAAACCGCACAGCGCCCTGCTCGGCTCGAAAACCCGCGCAAATTTGGAAGCGCCCCAGGCTTTTACTGGGGCGCTTCCTGTTTTCCCGCTATGTACGCGTATGGGATTGAGGCGTATCGTATGGGTGGATGCGGATGGTTGCCTAGTAATGGCGCAGCTCGACTACATTGTTGTCGGGGTCATAGATGTAGAGGGAGATACCGTCGCCGTGAGAACCCCAGCGTTTGCCCGGTCCGGCCTGGATCTCGACGCCAAGGCTCTCGAAACGGGCCTTGAGGTCTTCCATATCGGTGTAGTCGATAACCATACAGAAATGGTCCTGGTTGCGGGGGGCGTCTCTGGTTTCCGGAATATTGTCCGAGGCGAAGAAGTCGATAATGGTATCGGCGTTCAGCCTGGCCGACGGGAAGCGCACCTCGCCGCCCCGCCACTGCTCCACCCGCTCCGGCTGCAGGCCCAGCACCTCGGTGTAGAAACGCAGAGATTCTTCTACATCACGCGTCCGCAGAACGATGTGGTCCATCTGGTTAATCTTCACCAGCGGCTGGGTGACCCTCTCGAACCTGGTTTCGGTGGCCATAGGCGACCTCCTGAATATGGCATCGGCCAAGTTTGTCCTGGATGATCGCATTATATGTCTCCATACGCTGCTTGTCATCCAAAAGCGACCATGCCGAACGACGCCGGCAAGACGCTTGACAGGTGCGGAAAGCCCGTGTTTACTGGTTGTTGAACCCTGTGCGCCGGCCCTGCGCCTGGGCGAGCGGTACTGAAGGGGAGAGTCTGGGAGTCGCAAATGCCCACGGAACTGCTGCGGGCCGAAAATCTCACCAAGTACTTCCCGGTTACCAAAGGCCTGATAATGATGAAGACCGTCGGCCATGTACAGGCGGTGGACGGCATCAATTTCAGCATCAACGAGGGCGAGACCCTGGGGCTGGTGGGAGAGTCGGGCTGCGGCAAGACCACTACATCCAAGCTGGTGCTGCGCCTGGAGGAACCAACCGACGGCAGCATCTATCTGGACGGCAAGAACATTAAAGACTTTAGCGGGCCGGAACTAAAGGAGTTCCGAACGCAGGTTCAGGCGGTATTCCAGGACCCCTGGTCTTCTCTCAGCCCCCGGATGCGCGTGCGGGACATTGTCTCCGAGGCTCTGGTGGTCAACCGCGATGTTACCGGCAAAGAACGCGACGACCGGGTGGAAGAAGTGATGAATCAGGTGGGCCTTCGCCGGGCCCAGGCAGACCTCTACCCCCATGAGTTCAGCGGCGGTCAGCGTCAGCGTGTGGCTGTTGCCAGCGCCCTGGCCTCATACCCCAAGCTGATAATCCTCGATGAGCCGGTATCGGCGCTCGATGTTTCCATCCGGGCGCAGGTGATGAACCTGCTGGTTGACCTCCAGCAGGAAACAGGCGTGGCCTACCTGCTGGTGGCCCACAACCTTGCCACAGTGCGTTACATGTCGCACCAGACCGCGGTGATGTATCTGGGCCAGATCGTGGAATACAGCCCAACCGAAGATCTGTATCAGAACCCCTTGCACCCGTACACCAAAGCTCTCTTCTCGGCGGCGCTGCCCTCGCACCCAGACGACGAACGGGAAGAGATAGTGCTGCAGGGTGAGGTGCCGTCGCCCATCAATCCCCCGGCGGGGTGCCGGTTCCATCCAAGATGCCCCTTTGCCATGGACCGCTGCTCGCTGGAAGAGCCGCTCCAAAAAGATGTGGGCGGCGGACACCTGGTCAGTTGCCACCTTTACTAGGAGGCAGAATCCTTGATTCCATTGAATAGACTGAAGCCTCTAAAAAACAGAGGCTTTATCACCCTCCTCGCATCGAAATTCCTGTTTTTCCACCACGATGTTTTCAGCTTTCAAGCCCCGATTTATTCGGGGCTTTTTATTGCGAGTAGCCGGGAGCGGTTTCGGCGCAGGACACCCCTGCGGCGCAGGCACGCGCCGGAATTTCCGTAGAGTCGTTTCATCGGCTTCCGGCCGGTCAAATTCAGGGATTACACCCAGAGAGGCCCCGCTAATTGGCTGAGCGCCCTTCTGTCTGCCGGTTGTTAGGCCACAACGTTCCGGAGGCGGTAGCTATCCCGATCGGGAGACCTGGCCGATAGCCTTACTGGGTTAAATCCGGCGAAACCAGATATATCTCATTGGAGGATGGAGGATAGATGCGCCCCGACCTGAAGAAGGTGCCCTTAAGCCCCTGGGCTCTTGTTATCCTGCTGATGGCAGGATTGCTGGCGCTGGCTGTCGTGGCATGCGGCGGCGAGGACGCCACTGATCCCCCCACGGCGACTACCCCTGCGGACTCTGGCAACGGCCAGCAGCAAGCGCCTCACGCCGCTGCGACAGCCAGCCCCCAAATGGGTGATCTGGAGGGAGACATATCCATTGACGGTTCCAGCACGGTGTTCCCCATAACGGAGGCCATGGCGGAGGAATTCGGGAAGGCGACCGAAGGAAACGTCAGGATCACTGTTGGAGTATCGGGAACCGGCGGCGGGTTCAAGAAATTCTGTGCCGGTGAGACCGTCATCTCCGACGCATCGCGCCCAATCAAGCAGAGTGAGGTTGATCTTTGCGCTGAGAGTGGCATCGAGTATATAGAGCTGCCCGTTGCCATAGACGGCCTCAGCGTGATGGTAAACCCTGCCAACGATTTCGTCGAATGCGTGACCATTGACGAGCTGCATACGCTCTGGGCCCCCGAGGCGGAAGGCATGGTTATGAAGTGGAGCCAGGTGCGTGCGGGCTGGCCTGAAGAGGACATCCGCCTCTATGCGCCGGGGGTGGACTCTGGAACCTTCGACTACTTCACCGAGACGGTGAACGGAGAGTCTCAGGCATCCCGGGGCGACTTTCTGCCCAGCGAGGATGACAACGTGCTGGTGACAGGGATTGCCGGTGATCGTGGAGCGCTGGGATACTTCGGGTACGCGTACTACGCCGAGAACGCTGATCGGCTGAAGCTGGTTGCGGTTGACGGGGGAAGCGGGTGCGTACTCCCGACGGACGAAACCATCAACAACGGGAGCTACGCGCCGCTGTCCCGGCCGCTGTTCATCTACGTGGCCGCGGAGGCGCTGAACCAGCCGCATGTGAAAGCCTTCGTTGAGTATTACCTTGACGGGGGAAGCCGGCAACTGGTCAGCGAGACGGGGTACATTCCCTTTCCGGACAGCGTTTACGAGCTGGCTCTTGCCAAGTTCCTGAACGGAAGGACGGGAGCGGCCTTCGGCGGCGATGACCGGATACAAGGCACTGTCGAGGAAGTGCTCCGCGCATCCCAGTAATTCCACTGTCCCTGAGGCAAGGCGGCCACGGTCCCCGCTTAACCGTGGCCGCCTGCTGCTTCTTGCGTTGGAAGATAGACGCAGGCAAGTTCGCATAGCTTTCGCCGGAGCGCTGCGCAAAGGGGCGGAGGCCTTTTGACGCCCGGCCCGGGCCGGGCTACACTGGCGGCTACAGAAGGGAACGGTCAAAGGAGGAGGAACTGGATATGAGCATCGCCCGCCTTTACACAGGAGACGACGGACAGTCCCACATTGAAGAAATGAGCCCCGAATTACACCCGGAACTGGCAAACCTTCAATCTGCGGACGGCATCGTATTCCGAACTTTCGAACCGGGCTACTTCAGCGACTGGCACACCGCGCCCCGGCGTCAGTTTGTGATCACCCTTGAGGGCGAGGTGGAGATCGGCCTGGGCGACGGCACGCTGCATCGTTTCGGCCCCGGACACGCCATGCTGGCCGAAGACCTCACAGGCCAGGGCCACACCACCCGGGCCGTCGGTGGCGGCCCGCGCGTTACGGCAACCATTCCGCTGTCCGGATAGGCGGATGGCTTCGTTCGCTTTTCTAAACGGGCGGCGCAAGGCTGATCTGCCGGAAGTGAGCCAGGGTCGGCTATGCCGTTGCGGCCCGCGACCTTGTGCTGGAGCGCATTACCTGCATGTGTTCGCGTGTTTTGGAGAGGGAGACTGGAAAACGATGTTTTCATCATTCGGGACAAGCTGCGGTCGGTGCGCGTTAGCGTCACCATAGATCGCTGCCGCTAGACTTACCCGGATCAAGATCAATCGGAGGAGATTTCAATGGAATTTGGACTGTTTATGATGCCGCTGCATCCCCCGCGCCGTTCGCCCTCGGAATCCTACGACCGTGACATCGAGCTGATCGTTCAGGCCGACAGGCTGGGGGTTCGGGAAGCGTGGATTGGCGAGCATATCACGGAGACGTGGGAGAACGCCCCCGTGCCGGAACTGATCATCGCCCAGGCTCTGGCTCTCACCAAGAAAATCATTCTCGCCACGGGCGTTACGATGCTTCCCCTGCATCACCCGGTGGATACAGCGCACCGCATCGCTATGCTGGACCACATGGCCCGGGGGCGCTTGTACTGGGGCATTGGCCTGCGTTCCCTGCCCACCGACCTTCAGCTCTACGGCGTTGAATACGACAGCATGGACGATGTGCGTGAGCGAGGCCGCGAAGCCCTGGAAATTATCCTGGGCCTGTGGGAGGCCGCCGACAGCGGCAAGTTTGGCTACGAAGGCAAGCACTACCAGGTTCACGCTCCGGAGGGGATGGCGGAACTTGGGCGGCGGCTGTATTTCAAGCCATACCAGCAGCCGCATCCGCCCATAGGAGTGGCCGCTTCGTCGCCCAGCACCGAGACCATCCGCATGGCCGGTGAGAAGGGCTGGATTCCTATGACCAATCTGCCCAACCGCTTTGTCCCAGACCTGTGGCACACCTGCGAGCAGGGCGCCGCCAGCTCAGGACGGGTCGCCAACCGTAGCGAGCTCCGCCTGGGACGGGACATTTACGTGGGCGAGACCCCCGAATCGGCGCGGGAAGAAGCCCGCATAGTTCTTGGAAAGCCCTTCGAGGAACATCAGTGGAAGAACCGGAAAGCCGGCGGCATCCTGGATCATCTGAAGAACGTCCCCGGCATGGCCGACGAGGACGTCACCGTCGACTACATGATGGAGAACATCTGGATTGTCGGCGACCCGTCGGAAGTGGTAGACAAGATTTTGCAGACCTACGAGGAAACCGGCGGATTCGGCACGCTGCTGGGCATAACCCAGGACCCCGATGACCATACCCTGGTCCAACGTTCGCAGCAGCTCCTCATGGAACAGGTTGCCCCCAAGGTGGCGCACCTCAACTAGCGCGGACGGAGAGTGAAATGACAACCCTGAACGAACGCTTCCAGAAAGGGCTGGAAACAAGGTCCGGATTCGCTGGCGGCGGCCCGGTCGGGAGCGGCTCTGTTCCCGATTCCCGGGAACTGGCCCCCGACCTGCACCGCATCGCCGGCGAGTCGCTGTTCGGCGTCATCTGGCAGCGCCCCGGGCTGCCGATCCGCCGACGAGAGATGATTACTCTGTCTGTTCTTACCGTGTTGCAGCGCGAAAATCAACTGACGCGCCACGTAGCCAACGCGCTCAACCTGGGGCTTACACCCCAGCAGGTTATCGAGGTGATGATCCACGCCTCGTGGTACGGCGGGCTTCCTGCCGCCTTTAACTCCATGGGAGTAGCCAGGGAAGTATTCGACGGTCTGGGCATCCACTTCCAGCCGCAATTGGTCTTTGACCCCGAAGAAACCCCCGATGACCTGTACCAGCGCGGTGCGGCCAGGCGCGAGGAACTGATGGGCCCGGCATCGGGCGACCGCCCCGGGCCGGTAACTCAGGCCGAGCGGGATTTCAACCGCCTGAGCGCTGAATACTATTGGGGCTCAGTCTGGAGCCGCCCAGGCCTGGAGCTGGCCGAGCGGTCCATCTGCACGTTGGCCTGCCTGACCGCGCTGGGGCGAGAAGGCCCGCTGCGCAGCCACATCGCAGGCGCGCTTCACGTCGGGCTGTCGCCGGAAGAGATAGTCGAGGTGTTTATTCACGTGTGCTTTTATGGAGGCATTCCCTTCACCCGGGCAGCCATAGACGCCGCCAACGAAATCTTCCGGGCTCGGGGCCTTGGCTGACTCTCGATCGGGCTGCCGTTCCGAATATGAAGAGGCGGGTCTGAAACCCGCCTCTGTGACGTTAAGGGTATGACGCATCGACAAGAGCATGATAAAGTCGCCGGAGCCGTCGAGTTGGAGCAGTTCCGCTTCGATTGGTCGGCGCTCCCGGCAATCAGCGCGGCGCTGCCGGGTACCGGCGGGCAAACCCGCGTCTGGCTTGAAGATTTCGTCGTCTCCGAGATTCCCCGCGTTCCCCCGTGCGGCGTTGGTGAATATGCCTATGCCTACGTGGAAAAGCGGGGGCTAAACACGCACGACCTGGTTGCAGCGCTCCGCGAGAGAGGCGTTCCCTACGACCAGATAGGAGTCGCCGGGCTAAAAGACAAGCGCTCGATTGCCCGCCAGTGGGTCAGTGTTCCTTACGGCAGCGCCGTCAGCCTGGAAGCGCTGGACGAGCTGGAAGGGGCGAGAGTGCTGGAAACGTCCCGCCACGATAGCAGGCTGCGACGGGGACGACTCCGGGGCAACCGCTTCCATGTGCGCGTAAGGCAGCCGGACGCAGGATGGGAAGAGCGCGCTTGCGCCATAATCGGCAGGATAGCGGACAAGGGCCTGCCCAACTACTTCGGCCCGCAGCGCTTCGGGCGCTTCAACAGCAACGCGATGGACGCCGTCAGGCTGCTCCGGGGCGAAAAGGTGCCGGGCGGACGCCGGCTCAATGACTTCTTTATCTCGGCCCTTCAAGCCTTCCTGTTCAACTGGAACGTGAAGCGGCGTATCGAAACCGGCGTGTTTGATCGCGCGCTGGCGGGCGACCGGGCCCGCAGGCATGACACGGGCGGCATGTTCCTGGTGGGCGACGCCGACGTGGAATCCGGGCGGGCAAAGCGGCTGGAAATCAGCGCCGCGCTTCCCCTGTACGGTCGCAAGGCAGCCGGGGGATTGGAGTCTGCCGCCGCCCTGGAGGATGAAATACTGAATCGATTTGGCCTGCGACGAAGCGACTTTCGCAGACGCGCGCGAGGATCGTGGCGCATCAGCCGCGTCTGTCCCGAAGGGGTGGAGCTGCGTCCGGAACCCGACGGCTATACAGTGGCCTTTACTCTTCCCAACGGCTCCTACGCTACCTGCTTTCTGCGCGAGCTTACGAAATCTTCGGAAGATTGCGCAACTCTGGCGGGGCGCGGCGCATGATGGTACAACAGGGAGCTTGGCAACAGGTTCCGCTGATCAGCGTCTGTCGTTGCCTGAACAAACCGGCTGTGATACCGTTTCGGCCAGGCAGGCCCCGGAGGATATATACCGGAGGAATCAGGAAGGCCGAAGCCCAACTGCGATCCGCAGCCTGCGGAGCGGCGTCGATACAGTGGTTACCGCCCCGCGGATGGAAGAAGCCTTTTGGGAATCGGCAGTTGAATATGTCCGACATCAGCTATGAACGGTGTGGAAACACCGCGCACATTACAATCCGGCGTCCGCAGGCGATGAACGCCCTCGGCCCAGAGCAGCAAACCGGGATTGTGGAGGTCTGGCGGAACTTCCGCGAAGATCCGGATGCGTGGGTGGCTATCGTGACCGGCGAGGGCGACCGCGCCTTCTGCGCCGGGGCCGACCTCAAGACCTATACCCCAGCGCTGGGCGAGCGCGACATATACGATCTCCGTCAGGATGCCGACCGTCTCGGCTTCGGCGGCATAACCCGGGGATTGGATATCTGGAAGCCCATCATCGCCGCCGTCAACGGGTACGCGCTGGCCGGCGGGCTGGAACTGGCGCTGGCGTGCGACATACGCGTTGCTTCGGAGAACGCTGTGTTCGGCTGCTCTGAGGTGCGGCGCGGATTTCACCACTGCGACGGGGGCACTGTCCGGCTGCCGCTGATTGTCGGCTTGGGCAATGCCCTGCGTATGCAGCTTACCGGCGAGCATATCGACGCCCGGGAGGCTCTGCGCATCGGCCTGGTCAGCGAGGTTGCGCCGCATGGGCAGCTTATGGCCGCCGCCCAGCGATACGCCGACGCCATCTGCGCTAATGGGCCGCTGGGGGTGCGCTCCGCCAAAGAATCCATGATTCGCAGCCTGGGCCGAGTTCTCGAAGACGCCTTGAGGTTCGAGAATATACTTTTCTCTACCCTGACGCGCACCGAGGATTTTGCGGAAGGCCCCCGTGCCTTCGCCGAGAAACGCCCGCCGGCCTGGAAAGGCCGCTAGGCGCGGCCGAAGAACGTTCCCTGCCCCGCTTTTTCCCAACGGGAAAGCCATCGCCATCCTCAGGATACGGAGAATCTAAAATGGTCGAGGCCGACAATCGCATACCTCTTGACTGGGACGCCCTGGAAGTGGGAGAAACTTTCGAGAAGTTTGAATACACCCTCACTCAGGAAATGATTGACGAATACCGGCGGGGAGTAATGGACCCTGAAGCTGCCTTCCCGACTATTTCTCACAAGGCGGATGTGCGGCAGTTCAACGCGAAATACTCCGACAATGGCTCGGTGAACGCGCGCTGCGCATTTCATTGCTACAACTCGCCGATTCAGGGCAAAAAGCTGACCGTCACTGCCTGGGTCGCCGACAAGTACCTGCGACGAGGCAAGAACTACATCGTCACCGAGGCAGTGACGGTGGATGAGGACGGACGGCTCATCGACCGGGTCGTTACCCACGAGTTGAAGCAGCCCTGGGAGGTGGGCAAGAAATGGGACGGCTAGAACGCAGCTTCGCTGAAGGGGATAAGATCGATCCCCTGGTAAAAGAAATAACGCAGGAGGCCATCAATTTCTTCGAAGGCAGCGCCGGGCAATCGGGCCCGTCGCAGTTTACCGACGAGGATGCCGCCCGGGAGACTTTAGGCACCAGCGGCACGGTGGCTTCCGGACGGATGTCCATCAGCTTCGCCCTCGAAATGATGCGCCGCCATTTCGGCAGCGATGTGTTCAACCGCACTGGAATGGTGGACCTCAGATTCATCCGCCCTGTCAGACCGGGCGACACCATCACCTTCACAGGGGAAGTGACCGGAACGTCAAGAGAGGCCAACGGCCTCAAGGTCAACGTCAAGATCGAAGCCCGGAACCAATCCGGCGACACCACGGGGGTTGGCAGCGGGAGCGCTATTGTTCCCAACGCATTCCTTCCGCCGGAAGAATAGCCGCTGTTCCGAAACGAAATAGGAATTTTCATGGCGCTGTCCGTATTCCTGCCACTATATGATGTTATAATAAGTTCGGCGTTAGTTAAGGTGTCCTGCTGTTGGTTACTGATTTCGTTACCGCTGCCTCGGATGACCTGGACTGAGCCTCGAGTTACCCGATAAATCTGGAGGTTATCCGAATGGCATTGGCAGATAAGGAATTGACCTGTGTGGAGTGTGGGGCCCCCTTCATCTTCACCGCCGGAGAACAGGAGTTCTTCGCATCCCGCGGCTACACCAACGACCCGAAGCGCTGCTCGCCCTGTCGGGGCGCGCGCAAAAGCCAGCAGCGGGTCGGCGGCATGGGCGGCGGCGGAGCCCGGGAAATGCACCCGGTGGTCTGCGACCAGTGCGGCGTAGACACCATGGTCCCCTTCGTTCCCCGGGGCGACCGGCCTGTGTACTGTAGCGACTGCTTCAGCTCCATCCGGCGCTAGGCGAATTCCATCCGGCGATTCCGGGCCGCTCTACTGGAGCGGCCCTTTTCGCATTCCGTGTTAAGGTTCGCGGGGGGCCGATGTGACTCATGCTATAGGGATCGTCGGTTGCGGGACCATAGGCCGCGCATTGCTGCGGGCCGCAGACGCGGGCGAGCTTGGCGTGGCCGTTGCCGGGGTGACCAGCCGAACCGACAGACCGGCGCGGGAGTTCCTGGGCAGCCTGAAATCGCCGCCGCCCTACCTGAATTTGCCTGAGCTGGTGGAACAATCGTCGCTGCTCATCGAGACGGCAGGCGGGCATGTGGTGCCGTTCCTGGCGGAAGCGGCCTTTGAGGCCGGCAAGGACCTGATGGTCATCAGTATCGGAGCGCTGCTGGAACACCCCGATTTAATCGACCGGGCAAGGGAGACCGGCTGCCGCTTGTATGCGCCGTCTGGAGCTATTGCCGGTCTGGACGGAATCAAGTCTGCCTGCCAGGGCAGGGTTGACCGGGTGGAAATGGTCTCACGAAAACCCGTAGCCGCCCTGGAAGGAGCCCCGTATCTGGTTGAAAACGAAATCCTGATCGCCGGGCTTGCCAGCCAGCGGGAAGTGTTTTGCGGCACTGCCCGGGAAGCCTGCCGGGGGTTTCCGTCGAACCTGAACGTGTCGGCAGCGGTAAGCCTGGCCGGCATCGGCCCGGACCGCACTATTGTGCGGATAGTGGCCGATCCTGCATTGTCGCGCAACTGCCACGAAATCACAGTCGAAGGCGAGTTCGGCCTGCTGAAAGTGCGCGTCGAAAACATCCCGTCTGAGAACCCCAAGACCGGCAGACTGACTGCGCTGTCCATCATACGCTCGGTGCGGGATGCGTCCGACACGGTGCATATCGGAACCTGAACTCCGCATGACCGTGGCTGAAGGAAACTGATATGGCGCAGGAAAGCATGGCAGTCGCAAACACCGTTTCTGCGTCCCGCAGGATAATGATACCCGGCCTGGCGCTGGGGCACGCCACGTTCCACTGGATCATCCAGAGTTTCGCCGTGCTCCTGCCGGAAATACAGATGGCCTTCGGACTGAACAGCGTTGGGGCTGCGGGGATAATGTCGGCCCGGGAGCTGGCGGCCGGGCTGATCGCGCTGCCCGGCGGCGTAGTAGTGGACGTGTTGCGCCGCTACTGGGGGTTTCTGCTGGCCGGGTGCCTGGGCCTGGCCGCGCTCGGGTCGCTGGTCATGGGCGTTTCGCCGGTATATTGGCTGCTGCTGATAGGCATTGGGGTGGTGGCTGTTTCCCACTCCGTCTGGCACCTGCCGGCCTCAGCTTCACTGTCCTACCACTTCGCCCTGCGTCGGGGAACCGCCCTGTCGTTCCATGGCGTCGGCGGCAGCATCGGCGACGTGGCAGGGCCGATAGCCACCGGCGTTCTGCTGGCCGTTCTGGGATGGAAAGATATGCTGAGCATATACGCCATTCCGCCCTTTTTCCTGGGTTTTATGGCAGTGTGGACTTTCCGGCACATCGGCCGCGTGAACAGCGAGTCCGGGCCTGCAGCAGACTCTCCGACGATGGCCCGGCGGCTGGAGCTGACCCGCCGCATGTTGCGCGACCCGGCGCTGTGGGGCCTGACGTTTGTCCGCGGCCTGCGGAGTATGTGCCTGGTGTCCCTGGTAACGGTTCTGCCCCTTTACCTTGACAATGAGCTTGAGATGAGCCCGGCATGGCGGGGATTCCATATTTCGCTGCTGATAGTTGTCGGTCTGTTGGCCAAGACGGGAGCCGGGTATCTCTCCGACCGCTGGGGCCGCAAGCAGGTGCTGGTGCCGGGACTGCTCTGGTCGTGCCTGGCAACGTTGGCGCTGATACCCTTCAGCGACGGCATTACACTTACCCTTACAATTGCCCTTCTGGGTTTGTTCCTCTACCCCGACCAACCCATCCTGACCGCCGCCGTTTTCGATGTTGTCGGCAGAGAAGTAGCGTCGACAGGCTTGGGCGTTGTGGCCTGCATCGCTTTTCTGATGTCGGCGGTTTCTGCGCTGGTTGCCGGAGCGATATATGAAACTATGGGGTTCGGCGAAACGATGATCTACATTGCGGCGCTGTTCGGGCTGGCCGCGCTGGTCTTCGCCGTACTGCCATTGGCGCGCAGGACAGCAGGATAGCGTGTACAAGTACAATACGAACCGTTGCCCTGTGCGGTTTACAGATGAAGAATGATTGGAGCGCAATATGGCTGAAGTCACCGGTGACGTAATAGCCGAGGCCCAGTTTGACCGGAGCATCCCTGGGTATTACAGGCTGGTAGTCTGTGGGTTTCTCTTCATTACAGTAGTTGGCATCCTGCTCATACCGTTCTGGTGGGCGATGAGCTTCTGGTATGGAGCGGAATACCTGCGTCGGGCATCGGCGAAGCTGACAGCCAATGCCCTGGAAACAAAGATGGGGGTCTTCTTCCGCAAAGAGTCCACCATCCCGCTGAACCGCATCACCGATCTGCGACTGCACGACGGCCCGCTGATGCGCCATTATGGGCTGCGCGGACTGAAGGTGGAGACGGCCGGAAGCTCCGGCGGCCAGTATGGAAACTCGGAAGGCAATCTCATCGGTGTGGTGGATGCCGAGGCGTTCCGCAACGCCGTCTTGACCCAGCGGCAGCGGGTCATTGAGGCTGAATCCGGGCGCAGCCCGGCGCCCACCGCAAATGCGACAACGGCGGCGGACAGCGCTGCCAGCGGAAGTGTTCTCGTCGAGATACGCGACATCCTGGCCCGTATCGAGGCCAGGATGCCGAGGGGCGAAGAATAGAAGGAGCGCGACCGTCCGCCCTTCTGTCCGATGTCTGGTAAAGGAGACGGCCACCCGCGCGCCTAGAGCAGCTTGGCGCACTCGTCGATGATAGGGGTTACGGTGTCGGCGTCGGCAGACGGCAGGCTGAACAGTACGCGGTCGACTCCGTGTTCCTCCATGCGGGCGAGGTTGTCTGGGTCGGGCCGGGCGCCGAAGACGGTTACGTTGATAGAGTCGGGATCGCGCCCGATGTCTTCAGCGCGGCGCTTCAATATCTGAATCTTCTCTGGCAGGCTCGGGCCTTCGGCGGCCCGCCCGCTGATCGGCATCCAGCCGTCGCAATACTCCAGCACGCGGTCGAAGGTGGTGGGGCCGTCGCCGCCCATCAGGATGGGTGGATGAGGCTTCTGCGCCGGCTTGGGCCAGGCCCACATCTTGTTGAAATTCACATACTGCCCGTGGAATTCCGGTTCATCCTGGGTCCAGATTTCCTTCATAGCCAGGATGTTCTCCCGAAGGATGCGCCAGCGGCGCCGGAAATTGGTGCCGTGATCGGCCATTTCTTCGGCGTTCCAGCCGCCGCCGATTCCGAAGATGAACCTGCCATTGGAGATAAGGTCAAGGCTGGCGACTTCCTTGGCTGTGGTGATAGGGTCGCGCTCGATCATCAGGCAGATGCCGGTGCCCAGCTTCAGATTGGTAGTGACCGCCGCCGCCGCCGTGAGGGCCACGAAGGGGTCGTAGGTATGCCAGTACATCTTCGGCAGGTCCGGCCCGCCGGGCCAGGGGGAGACGCGGCTGGCAGGGATGTGGGTATGCTCCGGAACCCACATCGACTCGAATCCCCGCTCCTCCAGCATCCGCGCCAAATCGTCAGGGCGGATGGAATAGTCGGTTACGAACATCATTGCGCCGAGATCCATTTCATTCTCCTTCAGCCTGTAGTATCGGTATGAGATGCCCGGATATGCCGCTGCTTCGGAGGCAGAGATGCGGCATAGGCCATGCCCTGGCCGGCCCACCCTTCCAGGTCGGCGTCGGTGGCGATGCCTTCGGAGGCAACATAGACAAAGCTTCGCATCGGGCGGCCGGTCATATCGAAGGGTCGGGAATAAGGCTGCGCGAGGGCTTCGTCCAGGTTCTCTCTGCCAACGCGCACTACCAGCTCGCAGCCCAGAACGCCGCAGGCCATATTGCCGCGCAATATGAAGGCCAGCCCTCCAAACATCTTCTGCTCGCGCACCTCCGGCCTTCCGGCGAACACGGCCCGGACGCGATCGGCGAGTTCTTCGCTGTAGGCCATTAGAAGACTACTACCGAGCGGAGTACCTCGCCGCGTTCCATCTTGCGGAAAGCTTCCTCAACGTCGCCAATCCCGATGGTCTCCGACACGAACCGGTCAAGGTCAAGACGCCCCTGCATGTAAAGCTCGATGAACATGGGGAAGTCGCGGGTGGGAAGGCAGTCGCCATACCAAGACGGCTTGACTGCCCCGCCCCGTCCAAAGATTTCAATCATGGGAAGTTCGATTTTCATATCGGGGCTTGGGACTCCAACCAGGACGACCGTTCCGGCGTGGTCGCGGGCATAGAAGGCCTGCTCGAACGTGGTCGGGCTGCCCACTGCCTCGATGGCAACGTTGACGCCGTTGCCTCCGGTCAGGCTGCGAACAGCCTCCACCGGGTCGGTGTGTCGGGCATTGACAGTGTGAGTGGCGCCGAACTCGCGGGCCCACTCCAGTTTGCGGTCGTCGATGTCGATACCTATGATGGTGTGCGCCCCGGACAGCCTGGAGCCGGCTATGGCGGCATCGCCCACGCCGCCGCAGCCGAACACGGCCACCGAGTCGCCTCGCCCTACGCCGCCGGTGTTCACCGCCGCGCCCAGCCCGGCCATAACGCCGCAGCCGATGAGGCCGGCGACGGCAGGGCTGGCCTTGTCGGGAACCTTCACCGCCTGCCCTTCGGCTACCAGAGTCAGCTCGGCGAAGGCGCCTATGCCCAGCGCCGGCGACAGGGGTTTGCCGTCTGGCAGCGTCATTGGCTGGGTGGCGTTGCGGCTGGCGAAGCAGTACCAGGGGCGGCCCCGCGCACAGGATCGGCAGAAGCCGCACGGCGCGCGCCAGGCGATGATGACGAAATCGCCGGGGGCCACGTTGCCCACATCCGCGCCGACGCTCTCTACCACGCCCGCAGCCTCGTGCCCCAGAAGGAAGGGGAAGTCGTCGTTGATGGCCCCCTCTCGGTAATGCAGGTCGGTATGGCAGACTCCGCAGGCTTGCACCCGCACCAGCGCCTCGCCGGGGCCGGGATCGGGCACGCTAATCGCAGTGAGCCTGACCGGCGCCCCCCTGGATTCCGCTACTACACCCTGAACCTGATGGGCCATTGCGCTTCCCTCGTAACTTCAAGTTGGCGACCGTAACTTCAAGTTGGCAGCATTGGCTGCGCGTCGCCTCTGGCATGGTAATTTTTGCCGGCGCCTTTGTCTACACAGGCGCCGGCACGGCGCGCGATGCGGCTACCCGCCCAGGGCCTGTTCAATTTCCAGCGCAAAGCCAATCAGGGCCTCGTCGTCGCCCCGGCCGCCCATGATCGACAGGCCTGCGGGCAGGCCGTCCGCCTCGGCCAGGGGCATGGAGAGCTGGGGGCGGCCCGTGGAGCCGCCCATGCAGGTCAAGCGGATGATGCGGCCCTGCGAAGCCCGCTTGCCCGTCAGGGGTTGACCCCGGAGCGGCGCAACCATCGGCGACGTGGGGAAGCATAGGAAGCTGCCTGCGGGCGCAGCATCGTCCAGGCGACGCCGAACTGCGTCGCGGATCGCCCGCGATTCGTCGACCTGAGCTTGGGTGAAGGATGCGCCGAGGGTGTACCGTTCGGCAACCATGTAGCTGAAGCGGGGGTTTACGGCGTCAACCCAGTCTTTCACCGAATCCCAGGCCTCGATGGATTGCAGGATGTTCTGCTGCGCCGCCCAGGCGCCCACCCCGTTGGGCGCGAGGCGGACTGTTCCGGATTCCTGCGCCATTCCGGCCACGCTTTCGGCGACAGGCCGGAGAGCAGCGGCCACGGCAGGGTCGCATTCGGCGAACAGATCTTCCGCGATTACTATGCGCTCTGGCCTGGCTGCGGCAATGGGATTGCCGAATACAGCCTCGCCGACCCTGGCGAAGGTGGCGGCGTCGCGGGCGAACCAGCCGATGGTGTCGTAGCTGGGCGCCTGAAGCAGGATGCCGTCGAGCGGGATGCGCCCATGGGTGGGCCGCAATCCGTATAGCCCGCAGAAGCTGGCCGGGATGCGCACTGAACCGCCGGTGTCGGAGCCGATGGCGAAGTCTGCCAGGCTGCCGGCCACCGCTGATGCCGAACCGCTGGAGGAACCCCCGGGAACGCGCCCCGGAGCGCGGGGGTTGACCGGCGTGCCATAGTGGGCGTTCTCGCCCAGAATGCCCCGGGTCAGCTCGTCGGTGTGAGTCTTGCCGACCATGGTGGCTCCGGCGTTGACCAGGGTCTGGATGATCCGGGCGGTGCGTTCCGCTGGAGGATGCGTGGCCTTCCAGTCGGGGTTGCCGCCCCCGGTTACATGGCCGGCCACGTCGAAGATGTCTTTGGCGGCGAAAGTCAGTCCAGACAGCGGCCTGCCCGATGCTCCTTCAACATAGGCTTCCGTGTCGGTGCAGAAGGCTTCCAGAAAGTCGTCCGGCCTCGGCCTGTTCTCGGTCATGGCGGATTAGTCTCCCGGCTTCGAGATTTCCCGCAAGTATAGTCCAGTGGCGGCTGTCTCGTGGGGTATACTGTGGGTTAAGTGAAGTCCTGTACTGCGGAGGGTAGCTATGCTGACCGCCGAAGCCAACGAACGTTTGACCCGCGTGGGGCCGGGAACGCCAATGGGAGAACTCATGCGCCGCTACTGGCTGCCCATTCGTCCCACGGCGCAGTTGATGGAAGAGGAGGTTATGGCCATCCGCCTGCTGGGCGAAGACCTGGTGCTGTTCCGCTCTGTCGACGGGCAGATGGGGCTGGTGGGCGATCGCTGCCCGCACCGCTTGACCGAGATGAGATACGGCATTCCCGACGTGGGGGGCCTGCGCTGCTGCTACCACGGGTGGATGTTCGCTCCTTCCGGGCAGTGCATTGAAACGCCACTGGAAGCGGCCCATGACCCGTTCAATGACCGCATCCGTATCAAGGGATACCCCGTGCAGGAGATGGGCGGGCTGATATGGGCCTACATGGGGCCGGAACCCGTTCCGCTGCTGCCGCCCTGGGACTTGTTCGTGATGCCCAACTCCCTGCGGCAGATTGGTATTATGAACCTGAACTGCAACTGGCTCCAATGCCACGAGAACACCGGCGACCCGGCTCACAGCGTCTATCTGCACGGCAACCTGTTCGAGTATGTGCTGCGGAAACAGGGCAAACTGGAAGAGCGGGCCGCCGACGGACAGATGCACACACTGTACTCTCGAATGGACATGGGCCGGGGAATCGAGTCGCTCTACGTTAACCCCACCCGCTACGGCATGGAGAAGGGCATCAGATACTCGAAGGCTCTGGGCGCCGACAAAGATCGCACCTCACGGCACGCGACGGTGATATTCCCCTTCTACACACAGACAGGCGGGCCGGGGATGGTGCGCCAGGAGTTCCAGATACGGGTGCCTGTGGACGACACCAACACTTACCATATCAACTACGGCTGCTACATGGCGCCCGAGGAAGTTCCAGCGCCGGATCAGGAGACGATACCGTATTATGAGGTGCCGCTGTTCGGCGAAGACGGTAAGCCGATTCTGGATTTTGTGCTGGCGCAGGATGCCCACGCCTGGATTTCGCAGGGGCCGATAACCGACCGCACGCAGGAACACCTGGGCCGCACCGATCTGCCCATTGTGTTCATGCGCCGCCAGTTTGAAGAGCAGATGCGCGTTGTGGAGGACGGCGGCGACCCGATGAACGTGTTCCGGGACCCCGGAACGATGCCCAGGCTGATTCATGGCGGCCACTGGGACGAAAAGGAAGAGGAGGGCAAGTCGGCTCTCACCGGCGCCGGGAGCCCGCTGTCGTCCTTCCGCTCCAACTACCACAAGGGTTACGCAGTAGACGACGCTGACCGCTATGGCCCGGCCATGCCGACGATTATAGAGATGATGCAGCGCATCGAAGAGGCGCAGAGGCAGGCGGCAGGCTCGTGACGCTTCCCGGGGAAAAGGAAAGGGAAAAGAAGTTTGATTGAGGTTTCAGCGCCACGTTTTACATAATGCGCTTCTCAAGACCGGCGGCATCTGCGTTTGCTCTGCTCGCCTTGATGGCTGTGGCGCTGCTGGGCGGCGCAGCGGCGTGCGGAGCTGAGCCCACCGCCACGGGGCCGCCTATGCCCACGTTCCCCCCGGCCACGGCGACTCCTGACCCGTATGCCAGGCTTGGGTCCGTCGCGTAGGCTTACTGGGGCGGCCCGGTAACCTGGGAGCCTGAAGACGTTTCCACGCTGGAGAGAGTGGCTCAGAGGCTGGTCGCGCCGCCCTCTCTGCCGAAGCATGAGCAGATATACAACGGCCCTCCCAGTGTCGTGGAAGTGCGGCTGGAAGTGGAAGAAAAAGAGATAGAAATAGCCCCCGGAGCCTTCATCTGGGCCTTTACCTTCAATGGATCGGCGCCCGGCCCCATCATAGTCGTTCACGAAGGCGATTATGTGGAATTGACGCTGGCGAATCCTTCCGGCAACCAGCTTCTGCACAACATCGACTTCCATGCTTCCATAGGAGCATTGGGAGGAGGCGATCTGACCCATGTCAACCCGGGCGAGGAAGTAGTTCTTCGCTTCCGCGCCATAAAACCGGGCGTGTTCATCTGTCACTGCGCCCCCGGAGGCACCATGGTGCCCTGGCATGTGGCTCACGGGATGAGCGGGGCGATTATGGTATTGCCCAGAGAGGGCCTCAGAGACCCGGCGGGCAACCCGGTTGAATATGACCGGGCGTATTACATCGGAGAACAGGACTACTATCTGCCCCAGGACGAGAATGGCGAGTTCAAGCGATACAGCACTCCTTCGGAGTCCTTCGCAGACGATCTGAAGGCCATGGAGACACTGAAACCGACCCACATCGTATTCAACGGCGTAACCGGAGCGCTGCAGGGGGATGGACAGTTGACAGCCAACGTGGGCGAAAACGTGCTTATCGTCCATTCCCAAGCCAATCGTCAGTCCTATCCCCACCTGATTGGCGGGCATGGCGACTATGTTTGGGAACGCGGCAGTTTCAACAACCCGCCGGCTCTGGACCTGGAAACCTGGGACATTGCCGCCGGTTCCGCAGGGGCGTCCATCCACACAATCCGTCAACCGGGCACGTATGTTTATCTGTCGCACAACCTTATCGAGGCTTTCCTGTATGACGCCAAGGCCATTCTCGTGGCCGAGGGCGAGTGGAACAACGATCTGATGGAACAAGTGAAAGAGCCGGGCGACAGTCGATAAAGACTTTTCATCGGCGCTGGCGTATCTTGTTGACCGTTTCTGCGGTGATACTTATAATCCTGCGCAGCCATAGCAGCCAGCCCGCAGGCCGGTTGGTTTAAGCCAGTTGGCTAAGAAGGAGGAGAAGAATGATGACAAGCGCCCGCGCTCCGTTTCTTTCCACCAAATATGGCGGCTATTATCACTCGCAGGTGGTCAAGGAAGACGAAGAGTTGACCCATGTCGGCCCGGGGACCCCTGCCGGCGAGTACCTGCGCCGGTTCTGGCAGCCGGTGTGCTACGCCGACGAGCTGGGAGACGTCCCTGTCGCCGTCAAGATCCTGGGCGAAGAGCTGGTGGCCTTCCGCGACTTCAGCGGACAGGTCGGCGTGGTCGAGGCCCACTGCCCCCATCGCGGAACGTCGCTGGAGTTCGGCCTGGTGTCGGAGCGGGGCATCCGCTGCTGCTACCACGGCTGGCTGTTCGACGTGGACGGCACCATTCTGGAAACCCCCGGCGAGCCGGAAGGCTCCACCTTCAAGGATCGGCTGTGCCACGGCGCCTACCCGGTGCGCGAGTACTGCGGAGCGGTCTTCGCCTACATGGGGCCGCCAGACAAGATGCCGGAGTTTCCGATAGCAGACAGTTGGGAGCGGGAGGGTTACCGTCTGATTCCAGGCCAGCGTTACGACTACCCCTGCAACTATTTGCAGATTCTGGAAAACGCCATGGACCCGGTGCATACGTCTTTCCTGCATACCATCGTCAGCGGTTCGCAGTTCACCGACGAGTTCGGCGTGGTTCCGGAACTGGACTTCATGGAAACCCCCATCGGCATCATCTACATCGCCACCCGCCGGGTTGGCGACAACATCTGGGCCCGCATGGTGGAGAACGTGCTGCCCAATATGCAGCAGGTCGCGCCTATCTGGGAGGACGGTAAGGAGGCGCACCCCTTTGACGGGCCGATGATGACCCGCTGGATAGTGCCGCGCGACAACAACAGCACCATGTTGCTGGAATTCCGCCACATCAGCGAGGCCGAGGAGAAGGAGCCTGCCTGGTGGATTGACCGCGAGCAGATGCTGCCGGCCCAATTGCCCATCTCCGACGACCACCGGGAGACGCAGCTCCAGCCCACAGACTACGAGGCGCAGGTATCCCAGCGCCCCATCGCTGTCCACGGCATGGAACACCTGGGCGCCACCGACCGGGGCATTACCATGTTCCGACGCCAGATACGTCGGGGCATCCGGGCTGTGCAGGCCGGCCAGGACCCCACCCAGGCCCTGACGCCCGACAGTACCGGCCATGTCCCCACTTATTGCAACGACACGGTGGTCTATGCCCCGGCAGCCGCCACGCCCGAAGAAGACGCGAAGCTGATGCGCGAGACCGGCCGCCTCCTGGCCGAGGAGTACGTTGCCGCCCGCAGCAACGGCAAGGGGAAGTAGAGCAGAGATGAATTAAGACCGGCGCGGCCCCGGAGTATATCCGGGGCCGTTTTTGGCGGGGTTAAATTTGGCGGGTGTTAAACTGGCAGACAGCAATTCTTCCTGACTCTCATTGTAGGTGCAGACATTTATGCGAGCTGTTGTTATTACCGAGACAGGCGGGCCGGACGTGCTCAAGGTTCGGGAGATTGCCGACCCTGATCCGGGGCCGGACGATGTACTGGTAGAGGTCAAGGCAACGGCGCTGAATCGCGCTGATACGTTGCAGCGGCAGGGCGGTTATCCAGCGCCGCCTGGCGTTCCCGCCGACATCCTGGGGCTGGAGTTCTCCGGCGTGGCGCTCCAAACCGGGGCGCGGGTAACAGACATCGCAGAGGGCGACCGGGTTTTCGGTCTGTTGGGCGGCGGCGGATATGCGTCTCAGGTAGCTACATCCTCGCGCATGACCATGAGGATACCAGACAACCTGGATTTCACGCAGGCGGCGGCAGTGCCGGAGGTGTTCTTTACCGCTTACGACGCTCTGTTCAATCACTGCGAGTTGGCTATGGGGGAGTCGGCGCTGATTCACGCGGCGGGCAGCGGCGTTGGAACGGCGGCGGTACAGCTCGCCCACCACGCCGGCGCCTTCGTGTTCGGCACTGCGGGCAGCGAAGGCAAGCTGCGCAGGGCAGCCGAGCTGGGAATGGATGTTGGCATCAACTACCGCGAGCACGACTTCAGCGAAGTCGTCCGCGAGCATACCGGCGGCGCAGGCGTTGACGTGCTGCTGGACGTGATAGGCGCCGGCTACTGGGCCCGCAATCTGGCGTCGCTGGCAATGCAGGGTCGGATGGCGCTGGTCGGCGCCATGAGCGGCGGAAGCGTGGACGCCGATTTGCGCACCATGATGTTCAAGCGTCTCAGGGTTCACGGAACGGTACTGCGCTCGCGCCCCATCGAGGAGAAGATTGCCCTGACTAACCGGATCAAGCGTCACGTCCTCCCGCTTATTGCATCGGGCGCAATCAAGCCGGTGGTGGATAGGGTCTTCCCGCTATCTGAAGCTGCCGAGGCCCACCGGTATATGGAGAGCAACGCGAATTTCGGCAAGATAGTTCTGGAGGTGGACTAGCGCCGATGCTTCCGGCGAAGCAGGGCTTATGAGCTGCTCTGCCGTCTGCTATCATTAGCCGAATTCCTCGCGCCATCATTCACCCGGCGAACCGGATCATTCACCCGGCGAACAGGAGGTGCGTTATGGCGGAAATCGTCGGTGCCGGCTGTGCCCATTGCCCGCCGCTGATCACCCCGGACGAAGATCGGGGCTTCCCTGTCAACGTCACCCTGAACCATGGCGAACGGCCGCCCGAAGGATTGAAAAGAGAATAATAATTTTGGAGGAGCATCATGCCACTGGACCCGCAAGCTCAGGCAGTAATCGACGCAGTAAACGCCCTTGGCCTTCCCGCGGTGTGGGAGGTTTCGCCGGAGCAAGCGCGCATCAATGCCGCCGCTCGCCCCCGCCCCGCAGGGCCGGAGGTGGCCGCAGTTGAGAATCGCAGCATTCCCGGCCCCGACGGCGACGTTCCCGTCCGAATCTACACGCCGGAGGGAGACGGCTCTTTCCCTATCCTGGTCTGGTACCACGGCGGCGGCTGGGTTGTCGGTAATCTGGAGTCCGCCGACCCAACGGCCCGGCATCTGTGTAAGGGCGCGGGCTGCGTGGTGGTGTCGGTGGACTACCGGCTGGCCCCTGAGACCAAATTTCCCGGCCCCGCCGAGGATTGCTACGCCGCCACCGTATGGGCAGCCAGCAACGCGATCAGCCTGAATGCAGACGCATCCCGCCTTGCCGTCGGCGGCGACAGTGCGGGCGGCAACCTGGCCGCCGCGATCTCGCTGATGTCCGCCGACCGGGGCGGCCCGTCAATCGTCCGCCAGTTGCTGATATACCCCGTAACGGAGCGCAATTATGAGACCGCTTCCTACGTGGAGAACGCCGAAGGCTATATGCTGGCCCGCGACGCGATGCGCTGGTATTGGAATGCCTATCTGTCCAGCGACGCGGACGCTTCCAACCCCTACGCCGCGCCGATGCAGGCAGCCAGCCTGGCGGGCCAGCCGCCTGCGCTGGTTATCACCGCCGAGTATGATCCCCTCCGCGACGAAGGGGAGGCCTATGGCCGCCGTCTCCAGGCGGCGGGGGTGGGCACCGCCATCAGCCGCTACGACGGCATGATTCACGGCTTCTTCGGCATGGTGGGAGTTATGGACAAGAGCGGGCAGGCTATGGAAGAGGCCACCGCTGCCCTGCGGGCTTCCTTCGCCGACGCCGCAGTTCCTGCCCCTGCCGACGATTAGGCCGAGCCGTATTCGGCAGGGCAGGATCGAGCCGCATCGCATGAGCCTGATCGTTCACGCTGATCCTGCGGGAAGATGAACGTACCGGCGGTCCTTCGACAGGATCCGGCGAGAGAATCCCGACCAACGCCAGCGAAGAACGCCGCCACTCTTTAACCATTGGAGGAACACGATGGCTACCGCCAACCCCGTCGAGGTCACAATCTGGCAAGACTACACTTGACCTTTCTGCTACGTGGGCCTGGGCAGGCTCGATGTTATAGCCAAAGAGATGGACATCACCATAGATCGCAGGCCGTTCCTGCTGCGGCCCGACTGTCCCCCGGAAGGCCAGCCCCGCCGCCTGTTCGATGGGGAGACCGAGACCGAACTGGCCCCGGCGATGCAGGAACGGGCAAAAGGCGCCGGGTTGGTCATGCGCCGGCCGCAGTGGTCTCCCAATACCCTGCGCGTTCACGAAGCTACGCTTTACGCTAAAGAGATAGGGCTGGACGACCGGTTTCATCACGTAGCCGCCGCAGCCTACTGGGAGGAGAGCGCTGACCTGGGCAGCCTGGAAGTAATCCGGCAATTAGCCGAAGCTGCCGGTCTCGACTGGTCGGAATTGGGTCCGAGGCTGGAGTCCGGCTACTACCGGGACGCGGTGCTGGAATCCAGCGAAACCGCCCGCGCCAGCGGCATCGGCGGTACGCCCACCTACTTTATCGGCGGATGGCGCAAGTTCGGTGACCTGGGCGTCGAGGAGCTCAAGGCCATTATCGGGGCCTTGAGCCGTTAGGTTGCGCGGGAGGTATCATGTCCACTCAAAGCGGCATAGTGGTTGTCGGAGCCGGGATTTTTGGGCTGTCCGGCGCCCTTGAACTGAGAAGCCGGGGCCATTCCGTAACGGTTGTTGACCCAGGCCCGGTGCCTCACCCCCTGGCGGCGTCCAACGATGTAAGCCGTATGGTCCGCATGGACTACGGCGACGACAAACTCTACAGCGACCTGGGAGCCGAGGCCATCGAGGGATGGCATGTCTGGAACGAGCGCCGGGGCCGAGACATGTACCACGAGGACGGTTTCCTGGTGTTGACCAGCCATCCGCTGGAAGGCGAGGCGGTGGAGCGCCAGTCGTATGACCTGCTCACCGCAGCGGGATGGCCGCTGGAGCGGCTCGACTCGCAGGCTGTGGCCGAGCGGTTTCCGCTCTGGAACGCCGGATACTACACCGATGGGTATTTTAATCCCCGAGGGGGCTGGGCCGAGGCCGGGGAGACCGTCTCTTTCATGGCGCGCGAAGCTGCCGCGTCGGGAATCGAAGTTTGCGCCGGCTTCCGGGTCGACTCAGTCATCGTGGAATCCGGCCGCGCCGTCGGAGTTACGTCGGCAGATGGGCAGGAGCGCCGCGCTGACGCCGTGGTGGTGGCCGCCGGGGTATGGACGCCGAGGCTGCTGCTAGATATGGAGGACATGATGAGCCCGGTGGCGCAGACGTTGGTATACCTGCGTCCGAATCTGCCGGAGCGGTTCAGCCCGCCTCACTTCCCGCCTTGGGGGGCCGACATTCCCAAAACCGGCTGGTACGGCTTCCCGGTAAATGCGGAAGGGGTGGTGAAACTGGCAAATCACGGCCCGGGCCGCGATGTTGAGGCCGACGCGCCCAGGGATGCCGACCCTTCCGTCATCGAGTACAGCCGTCAGTTCCTGGCTCATTCGCTGCCAGAGCTGGCCAATGCCCCGCTGGCTGGCAGCAGAGCCTGTTTCTACAACGACACTTGGGACGGGGATTTTTACATAACCCGGCACCCTGAGATAGAAGGCCTGACCGTATCCACCGGGGGCAGCGGCCACGGCTTCAAGTTCACTCCCGCTCTGGGCCGGATCACTGCCGATGTATTGGAGGGAAAGCCGAATCGCTATGCTGAAAGGTTCGCCTGGAGACCCCGGGGGGAAGCAGTGAAGGAATCCACCCGGTATTCGGGGGAGTAGGCACTATCCTGGCGTCAGGTCGGTCATGGACGCGGGACCCGCCCGGTATTCGGAAGAGCAGGACTGTTATTCAGCTATGACTGTGGGCCGGAGCGATTCCGTAGACGAGAGGGGCCGGGGATTCCCCGGCCCCTTCCGGCGTAAGCGTATCTGCCCGGAAACGGCTGGCGACTAACCCCATGAGGGAGAAGGCTCTAACTTCTTCAGCTCCGGCATTACTTCCGAAGCGAACAGGCGCATACTGGCCTCCGCGTCGCTGAAGGGCATACCGCCATAGCTGAAAGCGGCCACCAGCGAGTCGGCGCCCGTATAGCCGCGAATGTCCATCGTCTTCTGGTAGCACTGCTCCGGCGTGCCAGTCACCTGCAGGGCGACGAAGAAGTCTGCGACGTTCCGGTCGCCGTAGGTGTTTATCTTGTCGGTAAAGCCGCCGTAGTATTCATATCCCCGCGTGGCTTTCAGGTGGTCGCTGCGGAACTCGTAGTGCTTCATCACCGAGTCCCAGTAGCCGCCGACGTACCTGCGTGACATTTCGGCGGCGCGCTCTTCGTCGTCGTCGCAGTAGGCGAAAGTCACCACCACCGGGGCGGGCGGCTCGCCATTGTTGACTTCCTGGTAGGCGGCCCTGTATGACGCCAGCTCGGCCTGTACGTCGTTCCAGGGCTTTTGCGGGATGATAAGCGCCCCGAGACCAAGCCTGGCCAGGATGATGCTGGATTCCGGCGAGATGGCGGCGGCATAAGTGCGGCCTTCGAAGCTCTTGAAGGGGTTGGGCCGGATTTCAACGCGCGGCTGCTGCACAAGTTCCCCTTCAAACTCTGCATAGCCGTCTTCCAGCGCACGGACCAGCATCTCGGAGGACTCGTTAAACCGTGTTCGAGAAGTGTTCATATCAAGGCGAAAACCCTCGTATTCCACTCTAGCCAGGCCGCGCCCGACACCCACGACTACACGCCCATCGCTCAGGTTGTCCAGCATGATGAATTCTTCGGCCACGCGGACCGGGTCATGCCAGGGCAGCACTACAACCATCGACCCCAGTTTGACCCGTTCGGTCCGGCCCGCCATGTAGGAAAGGAACTGGACCACGTCGGGGCACATGGTGTAATCCGTGAAGTGATGTTCAACGCCCCAGATAGACTCATACCCCAGAGGCTCGGCAAGGTCGGCCAGGCGAAGCTCATTGCGGTAGACTTCGTAGTCGGACAAACGCTTGCCGGGGTTCTGGAACACTGTGGACATGCCTACATGCATGGCTGACCGTCCTTGAGAGTGAGGTCCCGTATGGCCGGGCGAAATTGTTGGGCGAATTTGAGACTGGCCCCCCGGCTTGCTTGTCGCCCGGCGGGTTGCCGGCTGTGCCGATGCGAAGCTCGTTCTCGAGGCGCTCGCAGACGCTCTCGCTGATCCCGCCGCACTTGAACAGGTTGTTGACCAACGTGTTGCGCATCTCACGCTTGAAGGTTCGGCGGAAGAGGACAACGCTGCTGCTCTGGGCCTTCAGGGTATTCCACCAGCAGCACAGCAAATTCTACATATCATTATTATGGAGGTCACTGGCATTGTAAACCACAATGGCGGCCAGGCAACGCCGGAGCGTCGCTGCCTTGCCCGGAACCGGGACAAACCGGAACCGGGACAAACCGTAAACTGGAATGGAACCTGCCCTGAACCCATGTGGAGGCAGACCGCTGGATGCCGGCAACGCCCGAATCCAGCATGGCTGCGGCCCGAAGGCCAGTAAGTCGGCGGCAGTATCGCGCCAACAACGGACACATCATTTCAGAACAGGGCAAGCCGCCCGACTTCGTGCTGGAGGAGCCGGAAAGCGGGATACTGCAAGAATACAGTCTGGCGCTGAACCTGATTCTGAGATGGAACCATGGGCGGCTGGAATGGCTCGACCCAGGCGCCGGCAGGCATATTCCGACCCTCGACGATGAGAGAGATCGAAGAGGAACTGGCAAAGCATGACCGGTCGGGATAGGCCAAAGCGCGAACCCCCGCCCACCCTGGAATCCTGCGATCGCAGCCGAACGATCCGGCCGCGGTTGCGCGCAATTGACGCAACTTATACAATGGCTTATCCACCTGCGGCCAAAGCGGATTCGCGTTGCCGCGGCTCGCGCCTCTTCAGCGTCAGATCCCTTCCGGTCGGGGCAGGCGAGGCGCATAGATTCTGCAAGGGGGAACAACGCCCTTTATGGATGCGAACAGCATAAGAAACGTGGCCCTGCTTTCCCATTCCGGCGCTGGAAAGACATCGCTTTGCGAAGCAGTGCTTTTCAGCACCAAGGCGGTGACACGCCAGGGCCGAATCGAGGACGGCAACACCGTTTCCGATTATGAACCCGAGGAAATCAAGAGGGGCGGCAGCATCCAGACCACCCTCATCGCCGCCACAGCCGACGACTGCAAGATCAATTTTCTGGACACTCCCGGCTACGATGATTTTCAGGGTGAGGTGGTCAGCGCGCTCAGGGTGGTCGAGGGAGCGGCAATACTGGTGGCCGCGCCTTCGGGCGTTGATGTAGGCACCGAGCGCTCCTGGAGCTTGTGCGAATCCGGCAAACTGCCGCGTCTGATCGTCGTTAACAAGATGGATCGGGAAAACGCAGATTTTAACCGCAACGTGGCAGACATCCAGGCTACCTTTGGGCGGCAGTGTGTACCGTTCCAGATTCCCATCGGCGAAGCCGACAGCTTCAGAGGCGTGGTCAACGTTGCAGACCCTAACGCCGATGTCCCCGCAGACGCAGCCGACGGGGTGGATGCCGCCCGCGAGCGTCTCATCGAGGCGGCGGCCGAGAGCGACGATGAATTGGCTGACCGCTATCTCAGCGGAGAGGAACTGACGGCCGAGGAAATTGAAGCCGCTCTGCGCAGCGCGGTGCTGCGCGGCGAATTGGTCCCTATACTGGCTGCATCGGCTACTGAGAGCATCGGCGTTGCCGAGTTTCTGGCTATGATCCGCTCCTACCTGCCGTCGCCGGTGGACGGGGTCAAGCCGAGACTCACCAGGGCCGGCTCCGGCGAGGAAGTTCCCTGCGAGCCCGACCCCGGCGCGCCCCTGGCCGCCCTGGTGTTCAAGACAACCGCCGACCCCTTTGTCGGAAAGCTCTCGTTATTCCGTGTTTATCAGGGAACCATCAAGAGCAACTCCGAGGTCTGGGACGCCAGTCAGTCTCAATCTGAACGGGTGGGCCAACTCTACCTGCCCAGAGGCAAGAACCAGGAGAACTTGACCGAAGTCGCCGCCGGAGACATTGGCGCGGTGGGCAAGCTCTCGTCCACTATTACCGGCGACACCCTCTGCACTCGCGACTACCAGGTGACCTTCGAACCCATCCGGATGCCCGTCGGATACTACCGGGTCGCTGTTTCCCCGGCGTCCAAGGCAGATCTTGACAAGATGTCCATGTCCCTCAGCCGCATCGTCGAGGAAGACCCAAGCCTCCAGATGTCGCGCAACGCCACCACCAGCGAAACGCTGATTACCGGCTTGGGCGATGCGCAGATTGATGTGGCGATGGACAAGATCAAGCGGAAATTCGGGGCTGAATTGCGGGTTAAACTGCCCCGCGTTCCCTACCGGGAGACCATTACGCGCACAACTCAGACCGAATACCGGCACAAGAAGCAGTCGGGAGGCCACGGCCAGTATGGCCATGTGCTGTTGCGACTGGAGCCGATGGATCGTGACCAGGGCTTCCAGTTCGGCAGCGAAGTGGTAGGCGGACGGGTTCCCAAAGAGTATGTCCCGTCGGTGGAAAAGGGAGTGGTAAAGGCCTTGGACGAGGGTTCGCTGGCCGGCTACCCCATCGTCGACCTCCGTGCGGTGCTGTACGACGGCAGCTACCATGATGTTGACTCATCGGGAATGTCTTTCGAGATTGCCAGCGTTCAGGCTTTGAAGAAGGGCGTGAGCGAAGCCAGCCCCATCCTGCTGGAGCCGGTAATGCGCCTTACCGTAACTGTTCCGGACTCCTACACAGGCGATGTGATGAGCGACCTGAACGGCAAGCGAGGCCGCATCCTGGGGATGTCGCCGGAGAACCGCGTTACGGTCATCGAGGCCGAGGCGCCACAGTCGGAGCTGCTGCGCTACGCCCAGGACCTGCGCTCCCTGACCCAGGGGCGAGGTTCCTATTCCATGGAATACGGCCACTATGAGCCGGTTCCCAACAATCTGGAACCCAGGGTTATTGAGGAAGCCCGGCGTCTCCGGGAGGAGGACGATTAGGCCGGCCGGCTTGCGTTCCGGCGTCTGCAACAGCAACGGCAGGGGCGGGTCTGAAGACCCGCCCCTTTTGTGATGGTTTCAGAGGCCCGGCGGTTTTTCCACCCCTTGTTTTCCATCCCGTGTATTGAGGAAACGGTATTGGGGACTCCGTGCCCTGGATGACTATCCAATCCGCCTAGAATCCCCAGGCAGGCTGGTACTCCCCAAACACATCCCGGAACACGTCCATCATCTCGCCCAGCGTGGCGTATGACTTGGCCGCGTCAATCAGCGGCGGCACCAGGTTTTCGCTGCCGCGGGCGGCAGACTCCAGGGCCCTCAGCCTTTCCGCCACCTCGCGGTTGTCGCGGGAGCGGCGAACCTTGTTGAGCCCCTCAACCTGCATCCGTTCTCCCTCCCGGTCAACCCGGAGCAGCGGGATGTCGACTTCCTCGCCGGTGTTGTACTCGTTGACGCCGACAGTGATGCGCTCCTTCCGGTCTTCCTCCATCTGGTAGATGTAGGCGGCTTCGGCGATTTCCCTTTGCAGGAACCCGGTCTCCAACGCCGGTATCACGCCGCCCGTGTCTTCGATACGGCGGAAGTAGTCGTAACTGCCAGCCTCGAGCTGGTTGGTCATTACCTCCAGGAAATAGCTGCCGCCCAGGGGATCCACAGTGTCGGTGACGCCGGTCTCGTGGGCGATTATCTGCTGTGTGCGCAAAGCCTGGAGCGCCGCCTCTTCCGAAGGCAAAGCCCAGGCTTCGTCCTTGCTGTTGGTGTGCAGCGACTGGCATCCGCCCAGTACAGCAGCCAGAGCCTGCAGCGAAACCCTGACT
Organism: Dehalococcoidia bacterium; assembly: GCA_965115955.1. Taxonomy (GTDB): domain Bacteria; phylum Chloroflexota; class Dehalococcoidia; order Lucifugimonadales; family UBA3495; genus VXOI01. Next base: position 2,280,904 of record OZ220473.1, read on the forward strand.
ACGTTGTTATCGGGCTGCTGGGCCGTCAGCGACTGTCCGGATGTCTGCGCGTGGAAGCGCAGCTTGTGAGAGCGAGGGTCGGATGCGCCAAAGGTGTCTCGCATTTCCTGGGCCCAGATGCGGCGAGCCGCGCGGAATTTGCCGATTTCCTCAAAGAAGTTGTTATGGACGTTGAAGAAGAAGCTGAGCCTTGGCGTAAACTCGTCCACGTTCAGCCCCCGTTCCTGGGCGTGGCGGACATACTCGAAGCCGTCGGCCAGAGTGAAGGCAAGCTCCTGCACGGCATTGGAACCGGCCTCCCGGATGTGGTACCCGCTGATGCTGATGGGGTTCCAGCGGGGGACGCGCCTGGCGGCGAACTCCACAGTGTCGGTCACCAGTCGCATTGAAGGCTGAGGCGGGAAGATGTACTCGTTCTGGGCGATGTACTCTTTCAGGATGTCGTTCTGGATAGTGCCGCCTATCCTGTCCAGCGATGCCCCCTGCTTCTCGGCAACGGCCAGGTACATGGCCCAGATGATAGCGGCAGGGGCGTTGATGGTCATGGACGTGGTGATGCTGTCGAGTCTGATGCCGTCGAACAGCGCCTCCATGTCGGCCAGCGACGACACGGCTACGCCGCAGGTGCCGAACTCGCCGAAGGCCCTGGGGTCGTCTGTGTCGTACCCATAGAGCGTGGGCATATCGAAGGCCACCGAGAGGCCGGTCTGCCCCTGGGCCAGCAGGAACTTGAACCGCTCGTTGGTCTCTTGCGGCCGTCCGAACCCGGCGAACATGCGGAACGTCCATAACCGGCCCCGGTAACCCGTATCGTGGATACCCCGAAGGTATGGGAACTCGCCGGGCAGGTCAACCTTGCCGGAGCCGTTCCCTCGAAATGTATCGGCGGCGGTATACAGTTGCTCCACGGTCAACTGCGACGGTGTGCGAAACTCTGGGCGCCGCTGCGCCGAAGGAACCTGCCTGGCGCGCCAACGGGCGATGCGCTCGTCTTGCTGCTGCCTTTCCGGTTCTGAAGTCACGAGACTGCCTCCGTATCTGTGGGAAATCATGTTCGGCTTACCGTAGACGGAGCTATGAAAGGGGACTGCCTCCGTTCTGTGGGAAATCATGTTCACCGGCGCCATCGGGCGATCGCAGATAGTGGCCCTGCATGGCCAGTCTAGACAGTGGCAACTCGGGGTGTCAACGCAAACAGAGCGTTCCGGTCGTTGACGGGGGAGAGAGCGCTTGTACGCGGCCTAGCAGGTGAAGCGCACGAACCGGCGCCGCCCGGCCTTTAGCACATCACCGTTCACAGGGGCGATTTCTGCGCGGCCGCTGTCCAGGCGGCAGGGTTCGCCGGAAGCTGGCAGGAGCTCGACCGCGCCCTGTTCAAGCAGGCGGCGGGCCTCGGCGTTGCTGGCAGACAGCCCTGCGGCCACCAGCAGGCGGTCGGCGCGGATGGCGCCGCCGGGGGTGTTGACCTTCTCTCTCAAGCCGGAGAGCGACACTTCCGGAATGTCGTCCGGAAGGCTGCGGCCCTGCACAACGCGCTCGAAGTGAGCCTGCGCGGCATCGGCAGCGGGGGCGTCGCGGAACTGGCGGGTGATTTCCCACGCCAGCCGCTTCTTGTGTTCCATAGGGTTAACCGATTCCTGGCCTATATCGCGCTCCAGGTCGTAAAGAGCGTCGGGCGGCAGGTCGGTCAGCAGCTCGTAATAACGAACAATCATGCTGTCGGCAATGGACATAACCTTGCCATACATATCCGAGGGCGCCTCGTCAACGGCGATGTAGTTGTCGAGGCTCTTGCTCATCTTCTGCACGCCGTCGATGCCGGGCAGAATAGGCATCATAAAACACTGCTGCGGCCTCTGGCCCAGCATCTCCTGCAACTCCCGGCCCACCAGCAGGTTGAACATCTGGTCGGTGCCTCCGAACTCCACGTCTGATTCGATGGCTACAGAGTCATAGGCCTGCAGCAGAGGGTACAGCAGCTCGGTTAGCGCGATGGGGCGCTGCTCGGCGAATCGCTGGGCGAAATCCGCCCGATGCAGGAACTGGGCCACGGTGAAGCGTCCGGTCAGCCCGATGACGTCGGCCAGGGTGAAGCTGCCGAACCACTCGCTCTGCTCAACGACTTGGGTGCGATCCCTGTCTACGACCTTGAAGAACTGCCTCAGATATGACTGGGCGTTTTCCAGCACCTGCTCGTGGGTCAGCATGGGGCGAGTGGCTGACTGGCCGCTGGGGTCGCCGATCTGCGCTGTCCAGTCGCCCACGATGAGAATCACCTGGTGCCCCAGTTCCTGCAACTGACGCAGCTTGCGCAGCCCTACCACGTGACCGAGGTGAATATCGGGGCGGCTGGGGTCGAAGCCCATCTTGAGGCGCAGAGTGCAGCCGGATTGCAGCAGCCGGATAAACTCGTCGCGAGAGATTATTTCGCTCACGCCGCGGTTGATGATTTTGTCCAGCGTCTCGGGGCTAATCAATCCCGTTCCTTCCTCGCCTCCCGGGCTCACGCGGCCGCTTCCCGGGGTTACGCGCTCCGGGCCAGCACAACACGGGAATCGGCAACGTCCTGCTCTATTCGGGCTATCAGAGCGTCGATGTCGGCGAAGGTTTCCTGATTCCGAATCTTCTCGACGAACTCCACGGTCATGCGCTGACCATAGAGATCGCCGCTGAAGTCCATCACATACACTTCTACCAGCCGTTGCGTGAGACCGAAGGTGGGGCGCACGCCGATGGATGTGGCCGAGAGATGGCGCTTCCCTCCGAAATGCGCCCAGGTTGCGTAGATGCCGTCTCCCGGCCAGAGGAGCCCCTGATGGACTTCTATGTTGGCGGTGGGGAATCCGAGGGTGCGCCCGCGCTGGTCTCCGATGACCACCTTGCCTCTCAGCCGGTGATTGCGGCCCAGCAGGCGGGCTCCGCGGGATACATCGCCAGCTACCAGCGCCTCGCGGACTACGCGGCTCTTTACAGGCAGTCCGTTAATCTCCATCGCGGGAACCGATCTCACCCAGAAGCCCAGGCGCTCGCCCTCGCCTTGCATGAAGGCCAGGTCTCCCTCGCGCCCCCGTCCCAACGCCGAGTCGGGGCCGAGAACCAGTCCCTTCATGCGAAGTTTGGAGCTGAGCAGTTCGGCGAACTCCCGGGCGGGAACCTGCGAAAGTTCCTGGGTGAACTCCATCGGCACAACCAGATCGATACCCGCCTCGCGGAGCAGGGCCGCCTTGTGCTCCGGTGTGGTAAGGTAGCTGGGGAAGGTGCCCGGGCGGAAAACGGTTACAGGACGATTGGAGAAGGTTACAACAGCCGGGATGCAATCGGATCCGGCCCAGTCTTTCAGGTGGTTGAGCAGATGACGATGGCCCAGATGCACACCGTCGAAAACACCGACCGTTAGCACTGTATCCCTGTCGGGGGCGTAGCCGGCTAAAAGCTGGCTGAAGCTCATCGGTTTTGGTTCCCTATCCGTTCCGGAATTCCCTGGTTGACATGGATGAGGCGATTCGGAAGGGTCTGAAATCCGGGATGCAGCCACGCTGCCCGGAGCCTGATGAATGAGGCCATGCAGCAATACCGGGGGCCATGGTGCGCCGTAGAGCGGATGGTAGCACAGCCCTGTAGGAGCGTCAACTTGAACTGGCATGGGCAGGGAGCTTCATCCCTTCCCGGGCATGGTCCCGAGTGGATGCCGCTTTGTCAGACCTGCCGGATATTTGGTAAATGTATAAAAATTGTATAAATTTGAGCTTCAATTCAGTTAGGTTGTTGGGGAATCAGCTTGTATAATCCGGTTTTGTACGAACCGTGCGCGTAGGAGGCGGGGAGTGCCGGGGAATGAGGCTCAAGGGAGCGGATGTCTCTGGGGTGCGACCCACCACCGAGCGGGTGCGAGCGGCCATATTCAACATTCTGACAGCCTCGCAGTACAGCGGCGGGCGTGTCCTTGACCTTTTCGCCGGCACCGGCAGCCTGGGCATCGAGGCGCTGAGCCGCGGCGCCCGGTGGGCAGATTTCGTGGAGCGCAACCGTAGGCAGTGCGCAGTCATTCGCGATAACCTGCTGGCTACAGGCTACTCCGGAAACGCTGAGGTACGGCAGTCCGACGCTACCAGGGCCCTCGAGTCGCTGCCCGGAGAGTACAGCCTGGTGCTGCTTGACCCTCCCTACCGGATGGGGGCCTACCATCAGGTGATGGAATCCATATCGCGGGCGCCAGGGCTGCTGACTCCGGACGGCATGGTGGTTGCAGGGCATTCCCGTCAGACGGAACTCCTGGCAGTCTACGGCGCATTGAAGCGCGTTATCCTGCGTCAATATGGCGACAACGCGGTGGACATCTACCGGAACGAGCCTGACGGCAGGCCAGGCTCCGACGGAGAAGACCCCCAGACGGCGGCACAAAGGTCGGCACAAAGATGGTAACAGCTCTTTACCCCGGCAGCTTCGATCCGGTTACGGTGGGTCACCTGGACATCACGGCCCGCGCCGCCAAACTCTTCGATGAAGTGGTGGTGGCCGTCTACGACACGCCGTCCAAGAGCCTGCTGTTCACCACCGATGAGAGGGTATCGCTGTTTGAGGAGGCCGTCGCTCATCTGCCGAACGTGCGGGTGGTCAAGTATTCGGGCCTGACCGTCCGGTTCGCCAGGGAAACCAGCGCCGGAGTTATAGTCCGGGGGCTTCGCAGCGGTTACGACTTCGAGTACGAATTCGAGATGGCATTTATGAACAGCAAGCTGGAGCCGGAAGTGGACCTGGTTTGCTTTATGACCTCACAGGACTACGTGTTCGTGAGCGCCAGTCTGTTGAAGGAGGTTGCCAAGCTAGGCGGAGACATCAGGGAGATGGTCCCTCCCAACGTGGCGGAAGCGCTGTATACAAAATTCGGAAATCCGGTCCTGGAAGGGTAGTGACCGGGAGAGGGGGTTATCATAGATATTATCAATGTTATCGACAAACTGGAGACACTGATCGACACCAGCAAGGCGGCCCGCGCCGGCGGACACATCCTTGTCGACCGGGCCAAGGCTATGGAACTCGTGGACCAGCTCCGCCTGTCGGTTCCCAAGGAAATACGCGCTGCGGAGGAAGTGCTGGCCCAGAAGGACCACATCCTTAACCTGGCCCAGACCGATGCCCGCCGCACCAAAGCCCAGGCCGAGGATGACTACCGCGAGCGCCTGGATAAGCACGAGTTGCTCCTCCAGGCGGAACACCGGGCAGCTACCGTTCTGCGAGACGCTGAAGAGCGGTCCCGCCGGATGGTGGAGCAGGCGGAGGCCCAGGCCAACGCCAGCCGCTCGGATGCCGATGCCTACGCCCTGCGCAGCCTGCGCACCCTGGAGCAGGAATTGAGCAGCATCGCCTCTGTGGTGCGCCGGGGCATCGATGTCTTGTCGGGGCCGGCAACAGCCACCCTGACCTCGCAGTACTTCGACGAGCGGGAGCCGGTTCGATAATCAGCCAGTGAAAACGTGCGACGGAGAGGGTCCCCGTCCACGGCCAGGACACAACTTCGGCAGTTCCCGCAGCGCCGCATCCGCCGGGACCAACCCACACGGTTTTACGCAGGGGCAACACAGCGCAGTTGCCCCTGCCGCTTGCCTGCGACGGGGCTCACTGCTTACCGGCGCTCACGCCGGAGAGCGGAGTTCAGCTTGACATGGAATTCAGAACGGGAATACAATTTTCGAACTATTCAGGGCTTGTTCGGAGGCGCGGGTTATGAAGCAGATGACTGTTGACAGCATCCGGGTGAGTCCAATGAATTATCAGCGAGTGGTCATCCTTCGCGAGAACGACTCCGACCGCTACCTTCCCATCTGGATCGGACCAGCCGAAGCAGACGCTATCGCAGTCAAGCTTCAGGACCTCAGCGTGCCCCGTCCCCTGACCCACGACCTGCTCCGTGAGGTCATAGACAAGCTGGGAGGCTCCATCCAGCATATCCTGGTAAACGATCTGCAAAACGACACTTTCTACGCCACTATCACCATAGACGTCAATGGCTCCCAGCAGGACATAGACTGCCGGCCCAGTGATGCGGTGGCTTTGGCGGTGCGCGCCAAGGTGCCTATATTCGCCAACGAATCAGTTCTCGACAAGGCGGGAATCCAGTTGGACAAGGAGGGCAGGCCGGCAGAGGAAGCGGCAGGCGAAACCGCTCCGGGAGAGCCGCGCTCCGAAGTAAAAGAGGAAGAGCTGGAAGGCATGTCCGCTTTTACTGATTTCATCGATTCCCTGGACCTTGAGGACTTTGGCAACAGGTAGTTCCTGCTTCTCAACGATCAGAAAACTGCGACCAGAAACCTGGTTGAAGCTGCTGGTTGAAGTTGAACGAAAAGCGGCCCTGGTGATGACATCGGGGCCGTGCCTGTCTCGCCTGGAGCCTCGCACAGGCGAGAACGCTGAAGCCCCAGGGTTTCTCCGCGTCTGTCAACTCTGGAACCGGAGCAAAGCGAGCCTGCCAATCACCGACGCGGGTTTGACTTTTGCCATACTCGATGATAACATCCTGCCGTTTGAGCGGTGGTATGGGCCGACGGCTCCTTGCACTGCGCCTTCTGGGGCTTGGCTGGTACGTGGCTGCCTGCGTAGTAGCAGGCGCGGCGGGCGGCATCTTCCTGGACAGGCTGTCGGGATTAGCCCCGCTTTTCACCCTGCTGGGAGTGCTATTGGGTACAGTGGCGGCATTCTACGGTCTCTTCAAAATGGTTCGCCCTCTTTTGGGTAACGGCTCTTCGGACGATCCCCCCGCCAAGGGAGGGAACTCCCGGTGAATAAGGGTTTCCTGCTAGCCGGCCTGCTGGTTATTGCGGCGCTTTTCATTGCCGGGCTCATTACCGGAGCCATCGGCGCAGGATTGGTGCAGTCAGAAGAGGACAAGGCCGCTGGCAAGCCCGCCGAGGGGCCTTTCGTCAACAAGCCCGCAGTTCATCTCCCTCCGCAGGTCGTAGCTGGAGGCGACGACCGCTATCACTACACAGAATTTCTCCACGCTGAGCACAAGAAGCACGAGTACGGCGAAGACGCGCTGGACGAGCACGAGAAAGAAGTTCTGGACGAAGGCCCCTTCCTCGGCACCAGATTCATCGTCACCAACACCTTGCTCTCCTGTTGGATAGCCAGCGTTATACTGGTGCTGGTGTTTGTGCTGGGAGCCCGGCGCGCCAGCATGGTCCCGGGGAGATTCCAGAACTTCTGCGAAATCGTCATCGAGGGGCTGCTTCGATTCGTCGAAGGCACCGTCGGCCCCTCCCGCTCGCGGATGCTGCTGCCGGTTATTGCCAGCATATTCCTCTTTGTGGTGATCAACGCGTGGATCGGGCTTCTTCCCTTCTATCCGGCCCTGGGGTTCATGAACGAGGGGAAGGTCGAAATTCACTTGCTGCGCCCAGCGGGCACCGACATCAATATGCCGCTGGCGCTGGCGCTGGTCTCATTCGTGTTCGTCGAGTTCCTGGGGCTGAAAATGCTGGGCATAGGATACTTCGGCAAGTTCATCCGGGTGCGAAGCCTGGCGTCTGGCATGAGCGCGCTGTTCCGGTTCAAACTGCTTGACGCCTTCCAGGGCCTGCTGGACTTCTTCTTCGTCGGGCCGCTGGAGGCTTTCAGCGAGTTCGTCCGGCTGGTCAGTTTCACCTTCCGCTTGTTCGGGAACATGACGGCGGGAGAAATACTGGTGCTTATGTCGGCCTTCCTGGTGCCCTTCGTGGCCACAGTAGGAGTTTATGGACTGGAATTGCTGGTCGGTTTCATTCAGGGACTGATCTTCGCCGGCCTTACCCTGGTGTTCGCAGCCATCGCAATGACGGCCCACGAGCATGAGGAGCATCACTAGAAAGCGTCAACTGCCGGATGGCCCTATATCCCCATCCTGTCGAAAGATGAAAAGCCGGAACCGGCCGGCCTGTAGACCGAAATAAAGCCCTCCCCCATGGGCAGGGCCGGAGCAGCAGAACTGAGAGGCGGAACGAATATGGAAGTTCTCATATTGGTCATGGTCATTGGCACCCTGGGAATAGCGGCTGCCGCTCTGGGCGGCATTTTCGCCATCTACTCTTCAAGGCAGGACTAGGGCGTCCTGTACGCCATATACTAGAGGAGCTACCCAAGGAGGGAAAATGGAAATCCTTTCGGCATTGTTGAGTCTCCCACTGGCCCAGATTGAATACGAAGCGGCCAAAGTGCTGGGCGCCGGCATCGCCATCGGCCTGGGGCTGATCGGCCCCGGCATCGGCATAGGCATCCTTGGCGCGTCGGCCATGAGCGCCATCGGCCGCAACCCTGAGGCCACGGGCAACATCCAGACCAACATGATTCTGGGCATCGCCTTCGCCGAAGCGCTGGGCATATACGCCCTGGTGGCCACAATCATGATTGGCTTTATATTCTAGCGTTGCTGAGGACGAAATAATGGAGACATTGGGAGTTCACCTCCCAAGCCTGCTGATTTACCTGGTCAACTTCCTGATCGTCCTGGGCCTGCTGTTCATCTTCGCCTACAAACCCATTCTGCGCCTGATGGACCAGCGAGCTGAACGGATTCGGGAAAGCCTGGAGGCCTCCGAGCGGGCGCGTGAAGAGGCCGCAACATCTCAGGCGGTGGTGGAGGAGCAACTGGTCGAAGCGCGCCGGGAGTCTCAGCGTATCATGGATCAGGCCCGCGAAGCCGCAGAACGATTCCGCGACGAGGAAATGGAGCGGGCCCGCTCCGAGGCCGAGACCTTCATCGCCCGGGCCCGGTCAGACATCCAGCGGGAGCGCGACGCCGCCATCGAGGAAGTCAGGGACAACTTCGGCGACTTGGCTATCACAGCCGCGGAACGCGTCGTCCGCCGCTCCCTCGACCGGCAGGCCCATGAAGATCTGATCACCCAGGTTCTGGAAGAAGGCGAAAGCCTGCGAAGGGGTTAGCTGACCGATGCCTCAGAGGGTCTCAGGAAGGCGATACGGACAAGCGGTTTTCGAACTGGCCCAGGACCACGGCGAAGTGGAACAGTGGGGGCAGGATATGGCCGCAGTTGCCGAGGCGTTTCAAGACGCCGACTTCAATGCGCTGCTGAAGCATGTGGGCGTTCCGGCGGAAGACAAACGGCGAGCTGCCGGGGCAGTGCTGGCCGGCGTGAACCCCATGGTGCAGAACATGGTGAATCTTCTGGTGGAGCGCGGGCTGGTGGACGCCATACCGGAAGCCTGCCGGGAGTACACGGCCATGATGGACCGCTATCAGGGGAGGCAGCGGGTCGAAATAACTACAGCCGTTCCCCTCGGGCAGTCCGAGGTCGACAGGATCGCTGAATTCGTGGCCGGGCTCATCGGTCGCGAAGTTGTAGTGACGCCCCACGTGGACGAATCGATCCTGGGCGGGCTGGTAATCCAGATTGGAGACCGCTTGCTCGACGGCAGCGCTCGAGCCCGCCTGAACGGGCTGCGAGAGCAACTGCACATCGGAATGCGCTAGTTGCTCTGACCGGTTTCGCGCCGAGGGCGTATTCTTGGCGTGAATCCTGCTAATCCATCACCTACACCGCCAGTCTTAAAAATCGGCCCAGTCTTAATTAACGGGGCAAGGAGATCCTGCCATGGCAACCAGGGGACAGGACATAGTTTCGCTCATCAAGCGCCAGATCGAGGAATTTGGCGGAGACCTGGCCCTGGTGGACGTCGGCACCGTAGTGCAGGTTGGCGACGGCATAGCCAGCATTCAGGGGCTCCAGGGCGTGCGCTCCAACGAGCTGCTGGATTTTGGCAACGACATCCTGGGGCTGGCGCTCAATCTGGAGGCCGATCTTGTTGGGGCAGCTATTCTGGGCGACCCCAACGCGGTTAAGGAAGGCGACCGGGTGCGCTCTACCGGGCGCATCATCGAAGTGCCGGTCGGCGACGCCCTGATTGGCCGCGTGGTGGACCCTTTGGGACGCCCCCTGGACGGCAAAGGGATCGTTAACACCAGCGGTTCCCGATCCGCCGAAACAGTGGCCCCCAACGTGGTGGTTCGCCAGTCGGTGAATACCCCTGTACAGACGGGGATAAAGGCCATCGACTCCATGATACCCATTGGCCGCGGCCAGCGCGAGCTGATCATCGGCGACCGCTCTACAGGAAAGACTGCCATCGCCGTAGACTCCATCATTAACCAGAAAGGCGGCGACCTCACTTGCATCTACGTCGCCATAGGCCAGAAACAAGGCAAGGTTGCCCAGGTTGTAAGTTCGCTGGAAGAAGCCGACGCGATGGGCCACACTATCATAGTCACCGCCGGCGCCTCCGACTCGGCGCCGTTGCAGTATCTGGCCCCCTACGCCGGCTGCGCTATGGCCGAGGAGTTCATGGATCAGGGCAGGGATGTCCTGATTGTTTACGACGATCTGACCAAGCACGCATGGGCCTACCGCCAGATGTCGCTGCTGCTGCGCCGCCCCGCCGGGCGCGAAGCCTACCCCGGTGACGTTTTCTACTTGCACAGCCGCCTTCTGGAGCGTTCCGCGCGCCTTGACCAGGAGCACGGCGGCGGTTCCATCACCGCCCTGCCCATCATCGAAACGCAGGCCGGCGATGTGTCGGCCTACATCCCCACCAACGTTATTTCCATCACCGACGGTCAGATATACCTGGAGCCGGAGTTGTTCAACGCCGGTATCCGCCCTGCGGTAAACGTTGGCCTATCGGTCTCCCGCGTAGGGGGCGCGGCCCAGACGCGGGCCATACGTAAAGTTGCGGGCCGGCTGCGGCTCGACCTGGCCCAGTACCGCGAGCTGGCCACATTCGCCCAGTTCGGAACAGCAGACCTCGACGCGGCCACCCGGGCTCAACTGGCGCGGGGTCAGCTGGCGACTGAAGTGCTGAAACAGCCGCAATACGCCCCGCTGCCGCTGGATAAGGAAGTGGTCATCCTGTTCGCGGTAAACTCCGGCGCAATGGAAGACGTGCCGCTGGATCGCACCGCCGAATTCGAGCAGGGTCTGCTGCGCCATATGGAAGGGGGCCACCCCGGCATTCTGGAAAGCATCCAGGAAACCCGCGACATCACCGACGATACCGAGGCCAGGCTGAACCAGGTCATCGCCGACTATAAATCAACCTTCGGGGTATAGCCGGAAACCGCAATTGCTTTTCCATCCACTTCGTAACAGAGCGGCCTCCGGCACAAGACGGAGAAGATGCCCAGCGTAAGAGACATCCGCCGACGCATCCGCAGCGTGGAGAACACCGGCAAGGTTACCAACGCCATGTCGCTGATTGCCGCCTCCAAGATGCGCCGCGCCCAGAACGCGGTGCTGCAGGGGCGCCCCTACGCCGAGAAGATACAGGACGTTATAGCCCATTTGGCGGCCCAGCCTGTCGATGAGGTTTCCGCCTCGCAGCCACTGCTCCGGGTGCGCCCGGTAGAGCGCATTACCATGCTGGTAATCAGCCCGGACCGGGGTCTCTGCGGCGGGATGCATGCCAACCTGAACCGGCGGGTTGGGCAGTTCATGCTTGACCAGGCGGTTCCCGTGCAGGTTGCAGCCGTGGGGCGCAAAGGGCGAGACTTCATGGTGCGTTCCGGCAGCGACCTGCGGGCTGTGTTCACTGACCTGGGCGAGACCCCCACGCTGCTGGATACCGTGGCGATTTCCCAGATGCTGACCGATGCCTACTCTGACGCACAGGCAGACGAAGTCTACGTGGCCTATACCCGCTTCAACTCCACGCTGTCGCAGACTCCCGTGGTGGAACGGCTGCTGCCTGTGGTGCCTTCAGAACTTACAGGCGCCGAGCGGGTAGGCTACATCTACGAACCGGACAACCTGGAGGTGCTGCGCAACCTGCTGCCCCGTTTCGTCGAGATGCAGGTGTATCATGCCCTGCTGGAATCCATAGCCAGCGAGCAGTCGGCCCGTATGGTGGCCATGCGCAACGCCACCGACAACGCCAAGCAGCTGAGCGAGGATCTGACCTTGGTGATGAACAAGCTGCGCCAGGAAAGCATCACCAACGAGCTGCTCGACCTGGTCGGCGGCATGGCAGTGCTGGAAGGGTAGCGAGAAGAGTCTTATCATCGTCAAGGAACACAGCGTCACCGGAAGCAGGCGGAGCGATATTGTGTGCGCCCTGTATCTGAGAGCATAGCTCCGGCGCTCGGCGCCCATCAGGTTTCAGGAGAGTGGAATGGCTACCGGCAGAATCGTACAGGTAATCGGTACCGTTGTTGACATCGAGTTCCCCGCAGATGAGCTGCCAAGTCTCTTTGATGCGGTGGAGGTCGATAACAACGGCGAGCGGTTGGTGCTGGAAGTGCAGCAGCACATCGGCAACAACTGGGTGCGTTGTTTGGCCCTGGGCGCCACAGACGGCCTGGCCCGGGGAGTTGAGGCCAAAGACACCGGCGAGCGTGTCTCCGTACCCGTGGGCCCCGAGACGCTGGGACGGCTGTTCGACGTGACCGGCACTCCCCTCGACAACCTGGGGCCGGTGGAAACGCCCCTGCGATGGCCCATCCACCGCGACCCGCCGACCTTCGATGACCAGAGCCCCACTATCGAGATTCTGGAAACCGGCATCAAGGTCTTTGACCTGATCACCCCCTTTATGAAGGGCGGTAAGATCGGCGCCTACGGCGGCGCCGGCGTAGGCAAGACCGTTATCATCCAGGAACTCATCCGCAACATTGGCGCCGTACACCAGGGCGTATCGGTGTTCGCCGGGGTAGGCGAGCGTTCCCGCGAGGGCAACGACCTGTGGCACGAAATGCAGGACTCCGGCGTCCTCTCCAGCACCGTGCTGGTCTTCGGGCAAATGAACGAGTCCCCCGGCGTGCGCGCCCGTATCGGCCTGACGGGGCTCACCATGAGCGAATACTTCCGCGATGAGCAGAACCAGGACGTGCTGCTCTTCGTAGACAACATCTACCGTTACATTCTGGCCGGTATGGAAGTTTCGGCCCTGCTGGGCCGCATGCCGTCGGCGGTGGGTTACCAGCCTACTCTTAGCACCGAGATGGGCGCATTGCAAGAACGCATTACCTCTACCCGCGGCGGCTCCATTACATCCTTCCAGGCCATCTATGTGCCCGCCGACGACTACACCGACCCCGGCATTGTGACCACCTTCGGCCATCTGGACGGGGTAGTGTCTCTGGAGCGGTCGCTGGCGGCTCAGGCGCTGTATCCTGCGGTGGACCCGCTGTCCAGTTACTCCCGCATCCTGGAGCCTCGCATCGTGGGCGAAGAGCATTACCGGCTGGCCCGGGGGGTGCAGCAGGTGCTGCAGCGCTACCGGGAGTTGCAGGACATAATCGCCATCCTCGGCATCGAAGAACTGTCCGAGGAAGACAAGCTGACGGTGTTCCGGGCGCGGAAAATTCAGAGGTTCCTGACTCAGCCCTTCTTCGTTGCCGAGACCTTCACCAGCCAGCCCGGCAAGTACGTGCCGCTGCGGGAGACTGTGCGCGGTTTCCAGGAGATTCTCGATGGCCAGCACGATGACCTTCCAGAGCAGGCCTTCTACATGGTGGGCACTATAGACGAAGCTATCGAAAAGGCCGAGGGAATCCGTGCGCAGGGGTAGTTCGCCATGCCGATGATGCTGGAAATCACCACTGTCGAGCGCCAGGTATACGGCGATGAAGTGGATATGCTTATCGCCCCCGGCATCGACGGGCAACTGGGCATCCTTCCCAGGCACGCTCCACTGATGACCATCCTGCAGCCGGGCGAGTTGATCATCCGCAAGAGCGGAACCGACACTTACTTCGCTGTTTCTGGCGGTTTCATGGAAGTCCTTGGCGATCGTGTGATTATCCTGGCCGACGCCTGTGAGCGCTCGGACGAAATCAACGAAGCACGGGCTCAGGAAGCCATGCGCCGCGCCCAGGAACGTATCGCCGGCCGGCCTGCCGATATGCAGATGCAGCAGGCGCTGGCTTCGCTGCGCCGCGCCCAGGCGCGCCTGGACTCCGTCAGGCGACGCCGCGCCCGCTCCGGCGGCGGGCAGTTGCCGCCTACTGTCAGCTCGTCGGGTTAGCCCCTGTAACCTATGACTGGTCGATGCCGCTGTTTATGTAGTAGGTCATCGACTGAAGGGAAAGTACAGGGTCGATGTTGCGTATCTTAATCCCTTCGCGGACATGGGGAATGATGGGAGCGTAGTTGAGGATGGCGCGTATGCCGCAGGCCACCAACTGGTCGACGACTTCCTGCGTGTGCGAGACGGGTACAGCCACGATGGCAATGCTGATGCTGCGCTCGGCGACCACAAACCGCAAATCGTCCAGCGCATTGACCGTAAGCCCGCCTACATCCTCTCCGACGACATCCTTGTTTACGTCGAACGCCGCCACCAGGTGGAAGCCGTCGGGGGTGAAGCCGGGATAGTTGACAATAGCCCTGCCCAGCCTCCCGACCCCAATCACTGCCACGTTCCAGTAGGCGTTTACCCCCAGAATCTGGCGCAGACGCTCCAGCAGGTCGTAGACGCTGTAGCCCCTGCCCTGCTTTCCGAATCTGCCGAAATAGCTCAAGTCTTTGCGAATCTGAGCCGGCGTGACCTGGAGCCGCTCGCCCAACTGCTGCGAACTCACTACAGTAATGCCGTCTTCCATCAGGCGGTTAAGGATGCGAAGGTACTGCGGCAGACGGCTAACGACTACCTCGGGGACCACGGTACGCTCGACATCAGAGGCGAAGGAATCGCCGATCATACGATGTCCGGCCTCCTCCCCGGGGCGGTTCGCGCATGGTTACCCGCGCGCATGACGTTGGCTATAATCTATATGGCAGTTGCATACCCGTCAACAATACACGAATCGGCGCGCGTTTCGCGTCTCCAACTGCCGCAGAGCGATTCATCCACCCTCTTAACAGGAGTCCAGGTTGCACGTTGGTATCTGTAAGTTGACTCTGCATCTCCCCGAAGCTGCCAGCCTCAAGGAAAAGCGTCAGATTGCAAGGTCTTTGACCGACCGTATCCGCAACCGGTTCAACATGGCCGTCGCAGAGGTGGAGGACGCTTGTCTGCGCCAGCGCCTTACTTTAGGCCTGTCCTGCGTCAGCAATGACAGAGGGCACGCCGATGCCATGCTGTCCGGCGTGCTCAACTATATCGAAGAATCAAGGCGAGACGTGGAGATGCTGGACGTTCAGAAGGAAATCATAAGCGGCGTGTAACCCCGGGCAACATCCCCTTCGGCAATCCCGTCCCTGAACTCTATCAGGGCGTTCGCCATTGTTTCTCCGTCAACGTGTGCGACATTGTTGTGGGATGCTCCGCGTAGCGTGACAAATCGTTTGGGACGATTGGCTGCCTGGTACAGCTTCATGCCATGCTCGCGAGGCACTACATCGTCCAGCTCCCCGTGCAGCACCAGCACTGGCGCACGTACCCTGCGTATTCGCTGCATGGAATTGTAATGTCCCCTCACCAACCACCCCGACAGAGGAACGCGGATGGTCTGCCGCGCCATATCCTGCATGGAAGACAAGGGGCCTATCAGCGCGAGGCCGAGGGGAGGATGAGACACAGCCAGCTCGATGGCTATGGCCGTGCCGAGGGAATGCCCGAAGTAGACGATTTGGCCGATGTCTATGCCTGGAACCCGCTTCAGGCAATCCAGAGCCGCGCGGGCGTCCTGGTAGGTGCCCCGCTCCGTGGGGCGGCCTTCGCTTCGACCGTAACCCCGGTAGTCGAAAATAAACTGGTGAACCCCCAGCAGCCGGTGAGCCCGTTCCAGTTGATCGACGCGGGTGCTGATGTTGCCGCCGTTCCCGTGAAACCACAGCCATGTCTGGGTTTTGTGGCTGGGCATCCGTGCGGGGGCCGGAAGAAACCACCCATGCAGGGTTAAGCCGTCGGCAGTGGTGAAGGAAACTTCCTCGTATTGCAGATCGGCATGGGCCGGGTTGCTGGTGATCTCAGATTCCGGAAAGAAGACAAACCGCTTTTCAGCCCACGCCCATATCATATTCAGCGCGCTGAAACCTTAAGGGGAAATGACGGCCTGTCCCCTGGTTCGCATCATCTCGAGAAGGCGTTGCGATAGGTCTCGTTTGGACAGCACTGCGTCGCAGCCCAGAGACCGCGCCTTCCTCATCGTGGCTGCATCGCCGTGGGGTCCGTAGGCGATTAGGGGCGCCTGGACGCCAGCGCCGCCTGCCGCTGAGTCGCCTCCGGGTTTCAGGGCGGCAGACAAGATGGACACCCCCTCGATCCAGTCTGCCTCGTCTGTCTCGAGGTCAACGAGGGCCAAGGCGATTTCCCGCCCGGACGTGGATTTCAGCAGGCCGGCGGCGGAGTTGCCGTAGATTGCCTCAAGACCAGATCGTATGGCGGCGGATTCGATTCGCGGGATGAAGAACAGATTGCCGGTCAACACCAGCGCCACAGGGGGCCGTACTTCAGCCTGGTCGGCCCCGGAATCACCGCTCTGCTCCATCATATCAGCGTACCGGCGGAGCGCCAAAAGGCACTGCCATGTTCGACTGGGGGTAAGATGCCTGCTCTTCTGCGATGGTATCAAGGCGGCCGGCAATGTCCCGCCTCTGCGGTCTTTCTGCGCCGCACGCCGGACACCACACCAAAACTTTCGAAGAGAGCATCATGTTGTCTTTCTTCACTGTGTTGCTTTCGATTTCCGTGGCGCAGACGCTGCACGTAGTCACAATGGTCACCTGGTCAATAGGCGGCATCTACTCCATCCTCCTCTCCCGGTCTGCTCTTGCTGCTCTCCGCCCTTGCTGCAGGCCTGCCGGTTCCCGGGCGGATGAGCCTGGGTGATAATTCCCGGACCGAGGCTAGCTCTCCAGGCTTTCCGCCAGGAGCTCCAGCACATCCATCGATTCTTTTTCTCCTTGCAGTCCTTTGGCCTGGATCCCCTCGGCCATCATTTGCAGGCAGAAGGGGCAGGAAACGCCAACGGTCTGGGCCTGGGTCTCAAGGAAATGCTCCGTGCGCGCATGGTTAACCCGCTCGCCCTGGCTTTCCTCGATCCACATGTGGCCGCCGCCCGCGCCGCAACAGAACCCCCGCTCCCGGCAGCGGCTGCCCATCTCGACCAGCTTCAGGCCGGGAATGGCCCGGGCCACGTTCCTGGGTTCATCATACACTCCGTTGTGCCTCCCCAGGAAGCAGGAATCATGGTAGGCAACGGTAACGTCCATCATCTTGACCGGCTTGATTCTGCCATCCTTGATCAGGCCGTCGACGAACTGGCTGTAGTGCATCACCTCGAAGTCTCCGCCCAACTGCGGGTACTCGTTCTTGATGGTGTTGAAGCAGTGCGGGCAGATGGTGACCACCTTTTTGACGCTGTAGCTGTTCATCGTCTCGATGTTCTGGGCGGCCATGATTTGGAACAGATACTCGTTGCCCATGCGGCGGGCCGGGTCTCCGGTGCAGGTCTCCTCATCGCCCAGGATGGCAAAGTCTACCTTGGCCGACTTCAGAACCTTTGCCATCGAGCGGGCTACGGCCTGGCTGCGCTGCTCCAGGGCCGGAGTGCAGCCGACCCAGAACAGGATTTCGGCGTCAGGCTTCTCTGCCAGCGTAGGCACGTCCAGACCATCGGCCCAATCGGTGCGGGCGAACTGGGTGCCCCGCCAGGGATGCCCCCTCTGCTCCAGGCTGATAAGGGCGTTCATTGCGGTTTCGGGCGCGTTGGATTCCTCCAGCACCATGTAGCGGCGCATATCCATGATGGTGGGAACATGCTCCACCGTAACCGGGCACTCTTCCATGCAGGCCCCGCAGTTGAGGCAGTCCCAGATGGCCGTCTCGGGGATGGCGTTGTTCAGTATTGGCGACGGCTCAACGTGTTCCGGATCGCGCGCTCCCTGGTGGCCGATTTCCACCATGTGGTCTTTCAGATTCTCGACAATGTGCATTGGCGAGAGCAGCTTGCCGGTTATGTTGGCGGGGCACACGTCGGAGCATCGCCCGCAAACGGCGCAGGCGTAGCCGTCGAGGAGCTGCTTCCAAGTGAAGTCCTGCACCCTTGAGGCGCCAAACCGTTCCGAGTTTTCCAGGTCCATCGGCGGCAGTGCGCCCCGCGAGTCCAACGTGCGGAAGAAGGCGTTTACAGGCGCAGCTATCATGTGCATGTGCTTGGAAAAGGGAATGTATACCGTAAAAAAGAGGATGATGACGAAGTGAGTCCACCAGAATACGCCCTGCAACACGCTGGCGACAGACTCGCTCATGCCGGCGTCGATGAACAGCCTTCCCAGCGCGCCACCGATGATGACATCCGCCTCGGGCCCCGTTCCGCCCTCAGCAACGTAGAAGCTGTGGGTCAGGATCGTTGAGGCCATCAGCCCGGTGATCATTCCCACAATGATGATGGCGTCGGGGTTGCGGGTCAGATCAAAGCTCAGGCGCCGGGGACGCGCCACCCATCGGCGGGCGGCTGCCCAGACCAGCACTGCCAGCAGCACTGCGGCCAGGATATCCAGGTAACTGCTGTACACCATCACGCCGGTATCAGTCAGGAGCCATTCCGGGAAGTGCTTCCACGCCGCCGCGCCGAAGATGAAGATGGCGTAAGACAGCATGAAGGTAAGGAATCCCCAGAATATGGCGGCGTGGCCCAGCCCGGCCCAGTCGCCGAACGGTACCCTTTGCAGCACTTTCTTCTGCCCCAGAACTATCGCCATCGCCCCAGTGAGCCGCTCCATTGGGCGGTCGAATCTTGCCTCAGCCCTGCCTTGCAGTATCAGGCGGAATACCCGATGGTATATCGCATATCCCCCAGCGGCGGCGGCCAGCAGGAAGAGAACATAAACGCCAACCCAGACAGGAATAGGCCCAATATCGCCAGGAGGAACCAAGGGTAAAGCTCCTTTTCGCTTATTTACTCTCGCCAGCTACATATGTAATCGCGTCACTCCTCCGTATCGGAGATCCGCCACGATTTGGAACTGGATAGCGCTTTGATCTTAGTTATTCAGGCCGCTCCGTCCGGGTTTCCCCAGATATTAACCCGCGGCGGCTTGTCCAGACCCAGTGACAACCTTCTACGGGCCGTTTTTGCCATGGCTGGCCGCCTACAAGTCTCTGACCTGCGGGATGACTTCGCGCCCCAGCAGTTCGATCTGTTTGAGCACCTGCTTCTGCGGCATTCCGGGCCACTGCATGCGGAAGATCATCATGTTGACGCCCAGCTCTTGCGAATAGCGTTTCAGCTCTGCCGTCACATCGTCGGGCGACCCCAGCAGGAACCGGTCCTTCGCCAGTTCCCGGTAAGGGATGCTGAACGATTCCTCGCCGGGCAGGGCCTTGTCCTGTCCCCAGGCGGCATAGGCGGCGTACTTGCCTTCGAGATAGGGCTGGCTCTCAATGTAGGCTGTCTCGCGGTCGGAGGCCACGTACATTTCGCGCATCATGGGCAGGTCGCCTGGCGCCGGGTTCCCGGCAGACTCCAGCGCAGCAGTGTACCGCGTCCACTGGTCGGCGACCATCGGCACGGTGGCGTGGGGGTTGATCAGCCACGGGTAGCCCCAACGGGCTGCCCGCCGGATGGCGACGTCGTTGTTGGCGGCTACCCAGATGGGCGGATGCGGCTGCTGCAAAGGGCGGGTGGTCAACTGGGTTTTCGGAATCGTGTAATATTTCCCTTCGTACTCTAGCTCGTCTTCGACCCACAGCCGCTTGATAATGTCCAGCGACTCGTTCATCCTCCCGACCCGTTCCTCGCGCTTCACGCCGAAGGCGGCGTACTCCTCGTCGCGGTAGCCCAGGCCGATGCCGAAGACGAACCGCCCGCCGGTGATGCAGTCGAGGGTGGCGATACTCTCCGCCAGTTCCACCGGATTGTGCAGCGGCAGCAGAATCACCGTAGCGGCCACCTGCATATCCCCCGACTCGGCGGCAAGGCGCGAGAGCAGCGGGAACACCGTACTCATCTGATAGGGCGCAGCCAGGTAGTGCTGCCCGGTGGCTATCAGGCTGAACCCGGCGTTGCGGGCGGCGGCAACCTGCTCCACGCTTTCTTTTATCTTCTGCGGCATGGACTCGCCAGGCAGGTACTGGTTGGTTACGAAGAATCCCAGCTTCACGACGGCTCCTCGCAGTCGGCATCCCGTATCCGGATGCTCATATTCGGCTCACTATTGTATACCAGATGTATACCAGATGGGGCAGTGTTGCAGGCGCGAACAGTTGGAACGTCAGGGCATTGGTTGCCAGAGGGCGCGCCAACGGCTACATTCTTTCCGGGGAGCACTTATTTAGACGCGGAGGGCTGACGCTGATGAAGATAGCAAGGTTCCAACATAACGGCCATACGGCGCACGGAATTATAGAGGGCGACGAAATCGTGGAGGTCGCCGGCGACATTTTCGCCGATTTCAAGGCCGCCGGCGAGCGCCGCAAGCTGGCCGACGTGGAACTGCTGGCGCCGACGGACCCCAGGGGAATATGGGCCCCCGGCTTGAACTTCGCCAACCACCTCGAATTCGCCGCCGGCGTGCTGGGCGATGAAGACCCGCGCGTTCCAGAGCATCCGGAGCCATGGATCAAGGCCCGCAGCGCATTGACCGGCGCCGGCAGGAACATAGTACTCCCCTGCGACACCGCAGGCGAAGTGCATTACGAGGGAGAGGCTGTGGCCGTCATAGGCAGGCCATGTCGCCGGGTCAGCTCTCAGGAGGCCGGCAGCTACATCTTCGGGTACACCTGCGGCAACGACGTTTCGGAGCGGGCCTGGCAGAAGGACGACTGGACGTTCTGGCGGGCCAAGGGCGCAGATACCTTCGCCCCCGTAGGCCCGTGGATCGAGACCGACATCGACCCCCAGTCGCTGGAAATGATCGTCAGGCTGAACGGTGAGGAAGTGCAGCACGGCTACACCCGTGAGATGCTGTTCACCTTCGCCGAGATTGTCAGCTACATCAGCCAGCAGATTACGCTGCAACCGGGAGACCTGATATTCTCCGGCTCTACCGGCATAACCACCGCCCTCAGGAATGGAGACCTGGTAGAAGTGGAAATTCCAGGCATCGGCGTGCTGTCCAATCCGGTGGTATCGGAAGAAGCGTAGCGCGGGCTACAGGCTGACGACGGCGCGGGCGCGTGCTACGGGTTCGCCTCGATCGTTCTCCACGGCAGCGGCGCACTCCACCAGCCGCTGACCCTCCTCCGTTCGTTTGCCCACAACCCGGCCGGACAGGCTGATGGTGTCGTTGGCAAAGACAGGGAGCAGATGTTCAACTTCCAGGCTGCTGCCGTCGGCTTCCAGCCGGTCGGGAGGGAAACCCTTGCCAAGAAGCTCGGTTATGTAGGACACGACCGTTTGCCGGGGCAGATGCATGGGCGCTCCGTCTTCACCGGCTCCTTCACCGTGAATGGATGCGTACCTCCGGATTGTATCTTCCGTTTCCCACTTGATCAGGATGGGCAACATATCCCCGACCGCCACGGAGTCGAAGTTCACGGTCATCGCCCAGAGCATTGGCATACGGTTCTCCCTTGAACGGGATTGTCCTCCGGCCCAAAAGGCTATCATCGCCCCCTCTTGCCGGCAACCGCCCCTGGAACCGCGCCGCCCTTTCGGGTAATCTGTTTCGCGGCTCTGGAACCCGTAAATATAAACACCACAGGACGTGCCGATGGCGGATTTGGAAACGAAAGACTACAGCCGGGCGATGGTAATCATGGCCCACGCTGACGATGCGGAGTGGACCTGCGCCGCCACGATGGCGAAGTTGTGCGCCGAGGGCTGGGAGGTGGTGCTGGTGCTTTGCACCGACGGCTCCAAGGGCAGTGACGATCCGGAAATGACCGCTGGGCGACTGGCCGTCATCCGGGAGGAGGAACAAAGAGAGTCGGCTGGAATTCTGGGGCTGAAGGACGTGGTTTTCCTCGGCTACCCTGATTCATACCTGGAGCCGACACTACAGTTGCGGAAAGACCTGGCGAGGGAGATTCGTCGCCACCGGCCCGACATTGTGATCACCGAGCCGCCGACCCGCGATATAGGCAGCCGGTACTACGGCGGCCACCCCGACCACCTTGCCACGGGGGAGGCTGTATTGGCCGCTGTTTTCCCCACTGCCCGCGACCGCCTTACTTTTCCGGAACTGCTGGAAGAGGGGCTGGAGCCTCACAAAGTAAGCGAGGTCTGGATTGTCGGCGGTCTGGAGGGTTCGGACCATTTCGTGAACGTTGACGGGTATATGGAAACGGCCATCGCCGCCCTGAAGGCCCATAGGTCGCAGGTATCCCCCGAGAACGCCGAAAAATACTTCCCCATGGGCCGCGCCGCCACCGCCGAAAAGGTCGGCCTGAAATACGCAGAGGCATTCAAAACGATTCGGTATTTCTGAAGGAAACCCGGAGTCCGGCATCCCGGCCTGGCCCAGGTGCGGGAGCAACCGGAGCGAAACCCGGTCAGGCAGGTTGGTCGAACCGTGAACGGGTTTCGCTCGCTATGACGCTCCGGCGCCCACCCAGCGAGTTGAAACCTGTACGGGCGTCGAACACAGGGTAAAGCGCTGGCAGAACAGTTCAGGCGGGTTTGCGGGCTGTCACCTTGAAGCTGGCGGTGTTGGCGTAGGTGGCCTGTTGGGAATCGTTCCAGAACTCGAAGCCCTCGCCGCCAATTTCTATGTCTTCGAACCCGGCCTGGCGCAGACGGTCGATGTAGACCTCGTGATATTCGGCGCCCGCGGCGCAGGCCACCCAGCTCTCGGCGTCCGTAGCCGATGGCCCTTCGCTCGTCAGAGCCAGCACATCGGACAGATGGATACGTCCGCCGGGCGCCAGCACGCGGAAGCTCTCGCTGAACACAGCGTCCTTGTCGGGAGAGAGACACACGACGCAGTTGGAGATGATCACGTCGTAGGAATCGTTGGGCAGCGGCATGGATTCCAATTCGCCCTGGACGAATTCGACGTTGGTCAAGCCCAGCGAGGCTTGATTCTTGCGGGCCAATTCCAGCATCGAAGGGGTCATATCGAGGCCGGTCACCCGCCCCGTCTCGCCCACCTGCCGGGCTGCCAGGAAGCAGTCGATACCGCCCCCGGAACCCAGGTCAAGCACTCGCTCGCCGACTTGCAGGCCGGCGAGGGCCGTCGGGTTGCCGCAGCCTGCGGACGCGGCGATTGACTCGGCGGGCAGCCCGGCCAACTGGCCGTCGGCGTACAGCTTCATCGCGTGATCCATGTCTTCGGGCCCGCAGCAGGTGGTGGAGGTGGCTCCGCACCCGCAGGAATCGGCATCCTCGCCGTCCCCGTGCTGAGGAGCCTGGCCCAGTTCGATTACCCGCTGCGCCCTTGCTCCGTATTTCTCCCTTACCAGTTCCTTTATCTCATCCTGATTGGCTGCCATTGTCCTGCCTCCGAAATTTTGGATGTTTCCTCTGCCGGTGAGAGACTTAATCTGAGAGCATGATGGGGTTGCCTTGTCGCCCTGCGCCGCCGGTTTCGGCGTACAGAGCCTGGGCTATGCAGCCCTGGACAGTCGGGAGCATTCGCTCCCAGACCCTCGCGGCAGATCGGAAGGCCTGCTCTCCCTCTGGAGTCAGCCAGCAGATGCGCCGGCGGCGACCCTGGGTCTCTTCCACGCGGCTCTCGACCAAGAGTTGATCCTGGAGTTCTTTGATGGTCGAATATACCATTGCCTCCGTTGGTTCGCAGCATCCCTGGCAGGCTTCCTTTATCGCCTGGTTCACCGCGTAGCCGTGGAGGGGACCCTTGGCGAGCTGCGACAGCAGAAGGAAGCGGCAAAGGCTCTTTTTCACCAGGTTCTCCCAGTATCCTTCGCTGTTCATGTCGCTCATGGCGCCCTGTATACTCAACCAGCAATACTAAATTTGGTTTAGTATATGGAGCCATTGCGGAATTGTCAACCAGTTAGGGCAAATCCCCCGCTGTGGTAGAATGGCAACGGCTTTCCGAAATCAGAATTGGGACGCTCAAAAATGAAAGTCACCGGATACCAGACTCGGCTCCTTCACACTCCCGCCGATGATCCCCTGGCCAACAGCCTGCCCGACACCGGGCGGCAGCGGGCATTCGTTACGCTGGAACTGACCACCGATGAAGGCGTGGGCGGCGTTGGGTTGACCTTCGTGCCGGGGCTGACGGCCAGCCCTGTTGCCGGGGCCCTGCGGCTGTCTGTGAACGCCCTGGCCGAAATGACCATCGGCGAGGACCCGATGGAAATCGAGGGTATCGCGGCGCGCCTCCGGGAAGCCACTTCCGGAGCCGGCCCGGGCGGTTTGCTGACCATGGCTATGGCAGCCGTCGACATGGCGCTCTGGGACATCAAAGGCAAAGCTCTGAACCAGAGTGTAGCCTCGCTGCTGGGCGGCTACCGCAGAAGCGTTCCAACTTATGCCAGCGGCGCTCTGATGCGTCCCGTCAACGTGGAGCGTCTGGCCGAAATCGGCCTCATGCTGGTGGAAAAGGGATTCCGGCAGATGAAGACCCAGATGGGCGCTGAGTCTCTGGCCATCCGCGAGGTTGACCGGATTCGCATCCTGCGGGACGCTGTCGGCGACGACATTGACCTGATGTGCGACATCAATCAGCTCTGGAGCGTAAACCGGGCCATCGACGTAGGCAGACGGGTAGAGGAATACCATCTGTTCTGGCTGGAGGACGTGGTGGCCCACGACGATTACCAGGGCATGGCCAGGGTGGCCGACGCTCTAGACACCCCTGTCTGCGCCGGGGAGTATGTATATGGCGTGAATCCCTTCCGCCAGATGATCGAGAACCGCTCCGTGGACATCGTGATGATCGACCTGCTGCGCGTCGGGGGCATTACGCCGTGGCGCAAGGTCGCAGCAATGGCCGAGGCGTTCAACCTGCCGGTGGTCAGCCACCTGGTCCCGGAAGTGCACGTCCAGCTCATGGCGGCGATACCCAACGGGCTGACCGTCGAGTACATGCCCTGGTCGCTGCGGCTGTGGGAGGAAACTCCGGCTTTCGTTGACGGCAATCTGGAACTGCCAGACAAACCCGGCCTCGGGCTCGCTTTCGACCAGGACGCCCTGCGCCGCTACGCAGCGGCGTAATCGGAACTGTTACAGACACCCCATAGACTGCGAACAGAGAGGAATGAGAATGGTAGCTCAACTGCGGACTTACACCATCAATCGCGGCATGATGGATTCCTGGCTCAAAGTATTCGACGAAGAGATTCGCCCAATTCACGACAAGATCGGGATGCCCATCTCGGCTACCTTCGTGAACGCCGACCGCAGCGAGTTCATCTGGATCCGAAGATTCAACAGCATCGAGGAAATCCCGGAGAAGGAAGCCGCCTACTTCGCCTCCGACGAGCGCAAGGCCCTCGGCGACAAGCCCACCGGCCACATCGCCAAGATCGAGGTAAAGGTCATCGAGAGCGTGCTGCAATCCGCCGGCGTTGCCGGTTAGCGATCATTACTGAACCGAAGAAACCGGACGTCGGGTTATGCCGATAGCCTGAAACGTCGCTGTCCCGATGCGTGCCGCCCGAGAACCGGCTTTCCGGCTTACGCCCCCTTCCGCATCTCGACGTGCGGAATGTCTACCTCGAGGAACGGCTCGCCCTGCTCCCGGTAGCCTTGGGAGGCGTAGAAAGACTTGATGTACTCCTGGGCGTGAAGTACGAACTCGCTCGCTCCCCGCGCTCTTGCCGTGTCTTCTAGAAACCGGAGGATCAGCCCGCCTACGCCGCTGCGGCGGTGCGGCCGGTCAACGGCCATGCGGCCTATGCGGGCTGTACCGCCGGTGACAATCACTCTGCCGGTTCCGATGGCCTGTCCGCCGGCAAGAGCTATGGCGTGCGCAGCCTGGACATCCAGCTCGTCCAGCTCTTCTTCCGGCGGGATGGACTGCTCGCCAACGAAGACACGGAAGCGCACTTCTATCGCCGCTTCCATGTCTTCTTCCGTTTTCACCAGCTTGACTGTTATTTTGGTCATCGGGGAATATACCCCCAGTTCTCGCAGGGGAAGGAATAGCGGACTGCTCTCTCGATAGCGTAAATGCGTACTTCGCCTAGAAGACGATGACGCCGCGGCCTATCTCTCCCTTGTCCATATCACCGTAGGCTTCGTTGATCTGGTCCAGAGTGTAGCGGCGGACTACCAGTTCGTCCAGGTTCAGCTTTCCGGCGTGATACAGGTCGGTAAACCTGGGCATGTCCACCCGGGCGTGAGTGGAGCCGTAATAGGTGCCGCGCACCGTCTTCTCGTTCCGCACCATGTCCACAGCGTTCAGTGGAGCCTCGGCGCCGAAAGGCGCGATGCCCACCAGCGTTACCACGCCGGACTTGCCCGCCATGTCGTAGGCGTTCCTGATGGTCTCTGTAGCGCCGACTACCTCGAAAGTGAAGTCGGCCCCGCGTCCGCCGGTCAGTTCCTTGACCCGCTCTACTGGGTCGCCGTCGGAGGCGTTTACCGTGTGCGTTGCGCCGAACTTCATGGCGAACTCCAGTTGGCTCTCGCGCAGGTCAACGGCGATTATCCTGGTGGCGTTGGCTAAAGCCGCGCCCATGATTACATTGATGCCCACACCGCCGCAGCCTACCACCGCTACGGTGCTGCCCGGCGTGACCCTGGCGCTGTTCACCACCGCGCCGACGCCGGTGGGAACGCAGCATCCAATCAAAGCAGCCTGGGGCATCGGAGTGGGCATATCAATGGGCACACAGCCCATTTCCGGCACCACGGCATACTCAGCGAAGCATGCAACCTTGCCCATGTGGTGGATGCGCTGGTCGCCCTTGTGCAGGCGCTGGGTGCCGTCCATCATGTTCGGCCCCGTGGCCATGTGGTTGTCGCATACCTGCGAGTTGCCGGATAGGCAGGAATTGCAGCGTCCGCAGGCAGGAACAAAGGACAGGATAACCTGCTGTCCCGGACGAACCGACGCTACCCCGGGGCCGACGGCCTCGACGGTGCCTGCGCCCTCGTGTCCCAGCACCACGGGCAGGGCTATGGGGGCGTCGCCGTGCATGAAGTGCCGGTCGCTGCGGCAGATGCCGGCGGCGCCGATTTTTACCAGAACTTCCCCTTCTTCAGGGGCGTCCAGCTCTACGTCTTCAATCACCAGGGGCGTCTTGGGTTCGTAAAGAACGGCGGCCTTCAATGCGGGTCTCCTGCTTTTCAGTATCGTTTTCTGAACTGTGAGCTCCTCTCTATATATTCCACCCGGCGCAGCGCGGTGTCAAATTGGTCTGTCGGCCCGGTTGTCGGCCGGGTCTGTCGGCCCGGTTGTCGGCCGGGTCTGTCGGCCCGGAAGGTTATGGCCCGGCTTTTGAGCGCACAGTTTCTCCAAAGGCGGTTTTGGTGGATAATGGCGCCTGGATTCCAGGCTTATCGGAGAGGAGTCGGAAATGTCCCGGTTGAGCGAAGCTGCGGCGTCGGTGGGGGCGCTGCTGAAAGAGACCGAACAGAGCATCAGCGTGGCGGAGTCATCCTGCGGCGGTTTGATTTCTGCGGCCCTGGTGGCCATACCCGGAGCATCCGCCTACTATGTGGGCGGCAGCGTCATATACACCCGGAGGGCGCAGAAGGGGCTGCTGCACGTGCCGGACGAAGCAATGGAGGGTTTGCGGGCCAGCTCGGAACCTTATGCGCTGCTCAACGCCCGTTCGTCCCGCGAGGCTATGGATACGGTTTGGGCGTTGGCCGAGACCGGCGCCAGCGGGCCGACGGGCAATCGCTATGGAGATTCTTACGGCCATGCCTGTATCGCTGTGACCGGGCCGGTGGAAAAGGTGATAACCGTGGAGACCGGCGACCCGGATCGCGAGGGCAACATGTGGGTTTTCGCCGAACGCGCTTTCCAGCTTCTGGAAGAGTGCATACGCGGGTCCCGGCAATAGGAGCGGGCGGCAATGGCTGAAATTGAAGCGAAGCTGGCTGAGCTGGGCTATAACCTGCCGCCGCCTCCCGACCCGGTGGGCAACTACCTTCCCGTTACTCGCAGCGGCAACGTGATGTGGCTGGCCGGAGTAGGGTCGCGCCTGGCCGACGGCAGGCGCATTTCCGGCAAGCTGGGAGCCGAACTGACAGTGGATCAGGGCTGCGAGGCGGCGAGATGGGCGGCCTTGAACCTGCTGGCGCGCATGAAGGCGGAGCTGGGCGACCTAGACCGGGTTTCCCGGATACTCAAGGTCGTGGGCATGGTCAACAGCGACCCGTCGTTCACGGAACAGGCTGCTGTGGTGGATGGCGCGTCGGACCTGTTCGTGGCCCTTTACGGCGAGCGGGGCCGCCACGCCCGCTCTGCGCCGGGAATGGCTGCCCTGCCCGGCAACACTGCCGTTATCTGCGACTGTGTTATCGAAGTGGACGGGGGTTAGGCGGCATGGTACAAGACACCCTGCTTTACGGCGATCTGGCCTATCTCTGGCCTGTTATCAGCCCGCCGGAAGACTACGCCGGGGAGGCTGTCTACTGGCGGGACGCCCTGCGCCGGTATCTCGGCCCCGGACGGCACC
This sequence comes from Dehalococcoidia bacterium, assembly GCA_965115955.1. Classification (GTDB taxonomy): domain Bacteria; phylum Chloroflexota; class Dehalococcoidia; order Lucifugimonadales; family UBA3495; genus VXOI01. The sequence continues at coordinate 2,309,317 of OZ220473.1, forward strand.
GCCTGCTGGAGCTGGGCGTGGGCGGCGGGCATAACCTCTCGCACCTGACCGCCGAGTTCGACGCTGCGGCTGTGGACGTATCGCCTCGGATGCTGGAGCTTTCCCGCCGGCTGAATCCGGCGGTTGAACACTTCCTGGGAGATATGCGAAACGTTCGCCTGGGCCGGGTATTCGACGCCGTGCTGATTCACGACGCCATCTGTTATATGCAGACTGAAGATGAACTGCGAGCCGCCTTCGCTACATCCCGCGCCCATCTGAAACAGGGCGGGCTGCTTCTGGTCGCCCCCGATCTGGTTCGAGACACCTTCCGCCCCAACATGAGGCTGACCTGGTCAACTCAGAAAGACGGCGTGAAAATCCGGACCGAAGAAATCGTCCGCGACGCCGATCCATCGGACTCCGTGGTTGAGTCTTACTTCACCTACACCATTACCGAGCGGGGCGTGCGTCGTGTCGAGAGCGACGTTCACGTTACCGGCCTGTTCCACATATCGACCTGGACTGCGCTTATGCAGGAAGCCGGGTTCGAAACTGAACGGGTTCCGCTCCCCGGAGATGGCGACGGCTGCGGCGAGCATCTCTTCTGCGGCGTGCTGACAGGATAGCGCAAGAGGCGCCGCCCCTCGCGATTCCGCTTTGCAGGAATCCGGCAGGACGGCGCCATGCGACGCACTTACAGCAATGGTTCCGTTGTTCCCGGGAGAGCGGGTGTTCCCGGGAATGCGGGAACGACGGAAGGGAGTTAGCGGACCAGCGTTTCGGCCATCTTCTCCAATTGGTCGCCCATATCCCGCTCTGTTTCGCAGTGGGTGGGCCACACGCAGACCCGCAGCGCACCGGCATTCAGGAAATCATTCACCTCCTGCCGGGTGGTTTCCGGGCTCCGCCCGAATACCGAGATGGTCAACGACTCCGGGTCGCGCCCGCGTTCGTCGGCCAGGGCGTCCAATACCTTGCGACCTTCCTCGACCTGCTGCGGCGTTACTCTGTTGGGCAGCCAGCCGTCGCCCCACCGCGCCACCCTTTGCAGCACGTTGCGGGCCATGCCGCCCAGCAGAATCGGCGGATGCGGCTGCTGCACCGGTTTGGGATACATATAGACCGGCGGGAAATCGTAGTAGCGGCCATGGAACTCGGCCTCGTCCTTGGTCCACAGCTCCTTGAGCGCAGCGATTGCTTCGCGGGTTTGCGTCCATCGGTGGTCGAAGTCGCCCCCCATCATCTCAGTCTCCTCGCGGTTCCAGCCGGCGCCGACGCCAAAGACGAACCGGCCGTTGCTGTGCCGGTCCAGCACTGAGATTTCCTTGGCCAGGATTAGCGGGTTGCGCTCCGGCACCAGAGTGATTCCGGTGCACAGCTTGATCTTGCTGGTGACTGCGGCAGCCATGGCCAGCGCGATGTACGGCTCTGAGAAGTGCCGGTACGTCCACGGAATCTCGCCGCCGGTGGCAGGGAACGGGCTGGCGCTGTTCACAGGCAGGATGGGGTGCTCATGGTACCAGATGGACTCGAACCCCAGGTCTTCCGACTTCCTGGCGACAAACGCAGGCTCCAAGGTATAGGCAGGCAGCGGCACAATTACGCCAACGGACATATTCTTACCTCCGAATTTCTGCTAACGGCCAGGGCAGGGCGTATGCCCTAGCGTGTTGCCCCCAAGATTACCATGATCACGCCGGCTACGCTCATCACCGTTCCCAGGGCCAGCACCCAGTCTACCGACTCCAACTGACGCAGGAATACCGAGGCCAGGGCCAGCGCGATTATGGGCTGACTGGCATATATCGGCGTTACGACGGTTACCGGCGCACGGCTGAGGGCATGGAACAGCGACGCTACGGCTATTCCCTGCAACAGTCCGGCCAGGCAGCAGATGGCTACGTAGCGCATCGGCTGCCTGCGGATGCTGCTGACTACCCCGCGGTGAATGAGGGCGAAGAGGATGCCGCCGCCAATGGCCAGAGCGAACCCGGATGCCACGAATGGCGGGGCCATAGCCAGCCCTCCCAGCACATGGCGGCTGATGGCGTCCCTGGTCACGAAAGCCAGCGATCCGCCAAAAGCCAGCAGGTATCCGAGCTTGCGGATTTCGGATTCCCCTTCGTTCCGCCTCCGGGGCAGCATTACGAGGAGCAGGCCGCTGACGATGACGGGCGTGCCGATGGAGACCAGCAGGTTGGGCCGCTCATCCAGAATCAGGAATCCGATGGCAAAGGCCATCAGAGGCTGCAGCGAAATCATTGGAACGGTTCGGGCTGCGCCGACCATATGCAGCGCCCAATTGTGCAGAACCCGGGCCACGCAGTAGGCCAGGATGCCCATGACGGTGATCCAGCCGTAGACCTCGAGGGACAGTCCTTTGATCTCCTCGAAGTTGACGGCAAAAGCGATGCTGCAAATCAGCGCCGCGCCCACCAGGACCGTGTAAAACGTCGCCACCGGAGGCGCCACATGCTGGGTGCCGACGCGCATTAGTACGCTGCCGGTGGCGAAGCCGCAGGCGGAAAGAAAAGCGAGGGCTACCGCAAGTATCAAATCAAAACAGCCGCTCGGCCACCCTCTCTCCGGTCATTATGGCCGCGGCGTTGGTGTCAGCCGGCGGAATTCCTCAATGTTCCTGTAATTTCCGCTTTCCTGTATGGTTCCGTATCCGCGCCAGTATTCCAGGAACTCTGTCTCGCTTTGGAATACGCCGTTCCCTTGCTGGAAATCAGACAAAGGTCCACGGATGCTGCCGATATTAGCGGTATTGCCGCTGCCGGGTCTATCCCCCGTTATCTTCCATTTTTCCTGGACAAAGACTTCCACATCAGAAAACGGGGCCGGAATTCTGGCGAGGCTGGAAGTAGAATACCTTCTGTTCGCGGCATTGGCTTCAACTGAAGCGCGCCGGTATATGAATCCGATTATCCGGTGTTCCTTGTACTGCTGAAACGGAAATACGATGTTTTTCGTTCCATTTCTCAGGAAGCTTGTATAACTGCCCAGCGTGAACCTGAAAGGGTCATCCGGATTGATTTTGTACGTAGTCTTGACGTCGATGGCGATTTTTCCAGGATCGTCGAGGCAGGTGGCAAGCGTAAAATCGGGGTAGAAATTTTGTTTGCCGGAATCAATCAACTTGAGATTGGACTGCCTGGCGCAATCGGCTACGGATTGCCGGGCAATGATTTCAAGAATTGTGATGAGAACCTTGGTATCCGTACCCAAGGGGTAAACACGCCGCCGACGGTCAATCACTCCGCAAACGCTGTATCCGTTCTCAATGCTTGCCAGGTGGTTCAGAATATGATCTCTCATCCGATAACCAGTCCCTCCTGCATTTCATGGCGCAACTGCTCGGTAGCCCCGAGGTGATAGAAATGCGAGAAAGTTGCAATTTGATAATCGGGGAACCATTCAAACAGGCTTTCGTTCCTGCGATACGGATTCTGTATCCATGAAGAAAGGAGGAACCGACAAGGCGCCAGGCGAAGCGCGCAAGCCAACTGGGCCGCGTCATCTTCTCTCCACTGGTTGTAGTAATCGGCATGCCTTCCTGAATATGGCGGGTCTGCATAAATGAAGTCTGATTTAGTTGCTTGAGAGAGAGTCGTTCTCCAATCTGAGCATGCAAAAATCCAGTCCTTACCGGCTGTCACATTCCTTGCCCAGCGAACCTGGTTGCATATCTTGGTAATGTAAGATTTGCTGAATCGTTCCGGTTTCTTGCAAAATGGTGTATTGAACTCCCCCTTCCGATTGAACCGTATCAAGCCATTGAAGCAGGACCTGCTGAGAAAAAGGAAATCCAGCGGATTGCCAGCGTTATTGAACCTGTCTCTGACGGCATAGTAATAAGAAGCGCCCCTGGCCCTGAGAGCTTCTCCTTCCGCCACCAGAAAAGCCTCGACCCTGGCAGGGGTTATGCTGCCAGATTGCAGACCCCGGTAAAAGTTGATGATGTGGATACAGGAATCTGACACATACGCGCGGTGTGGTTGAATGTTGAGCAACACCGACCCAGAACCCAGGAACGGTTCTACCCAGACACCCTTCCAGTCCCATGCGACGTGACTCGCGATAAAGGAAACCAGTTTCGTCTTTATTCCCTGCGTCTTGATGGGAGGAGCTTTGGGGCGGATGGCAGACGGGGGCATATTCAAATGCCCGGAAGCAATTATTTCCCCAGTGCTCATTTCAGGCGCAGGGAACATTCTTATCTTCGACAACGCCTAAACAGCCGCCAGGAACTCGTCTGTGTTAATCACCGTGCCCTGCCGAGTATAGACTTTCTCGGTAAGCACGCGGTGAACCTCCGGGTCGGCATCAGAGCAGGCATCGGCGATTACGATGAATCGGTAGTTTACGTCTACAGCCCATCTCACGCAGGACAGGACGCAGCCGCTGGTGGCGACTCCCATGACGATGAGCGTATCGCGCCCCATCTCCCGCAGGTTCACATCCAGCGCCGTGGTGGAGAAGGGGCCGGGCCTGGTCTTGGTGATGACGAGTTCGCCTTCGTCCGGAGCGACGCCCTGGTGCAGCTCTACGTCCGGCGCGTACTCGGCGAAGGGGCCGCCCCGGTGGACCACGTAGATGACCGGGATTCCGGCGGCGCGGGCGCATTCCAGCGCGCGGGCGGCATTGCGCACTACGGCTTCCGGCTCCGAGGCTACGTTGGCGATGATGCGCTGCTGGAAGTCCATAATCAGCACGGCGGACTTCTCCGGGTCAATCGTCAGGGCTGTCTGGGCCATTACGCGCCTCCTGGCCTTTTGTGCTTGATAAATCGCATTATTCCCCTCTCATGTTTCCGTCATTTCCGCAAAGCCTGGCCTGCCCATCTCTTCTGCTGGGTGCGCCTGTTAAAAGAAAAACCACCACACCGCAAACCCGGCGCCGGCCAATGCCGCCGCTCCGAAAACCCAGGGCCATACGCTGCCCTCTTCGGAGATCTCTACCATGCAGTGCCCGCCAGGGTCGTCCGTTGCCACAGCCAGATAGAACTTCCCGGTGTTCACGGACAAACCACTAGGTTTGTCGTTCTCATCGTCAGGGTCGATGACGCTTAAATTCACACTGAACTGCCCCGTCCCTTTGTTTCCCCACAAAAAAACCCCCTGAGCATCAGAACCGACCAATTCTCCTAACAACATTCCAACACCGGGGCCAATTGCCGCACTGATGCCGGCTGTAAAGGGTGCAAGGGCACTGCCTACAAGGGTACCAACCATCCCTCCGATAGCACCAGATTTCCTGTGCAACCAACCAACGGACTTGACCAACCCAACTTGTACATTGCCGGTGCCGAAGTACTTGCCCTTCACTTGGTACTTGCCTGGCCTCAATTCTACGGCGGCCGATTTTCCATTTCCTAAAGCGGAGAGTTGCAACAGCGCCATCGTCATGTCTCCTTGCTTGACCTGTTTCGTTTCACCCCGCTTCGCCGTTGGCCCAGGCGCGAATCAGGTGATGGGCGATGGCGGTAGGGCCTGGGATTGCCAGGATTTCGCTTCTTTCCTCCAGCGCCAGCCTGACTTCCTGGCGGGAAAACCATTGCACGTCGGCCATTTCTTCGGGGTCGAATTGAATATCGGTAGTGGCGGCGTCGGCATGGCAGCCGATCATCAGGGACGACGGGAAGGGCCACGGCTGCGAGGAATGATAGCGGACGTCGCCTACCCGGATTCCCGCTTCTTCCATCACTTCGCGCGCCACGGCCTCTTCGATGGATTCGCCCTGATCAATGAAGCCGGCCAGGGCCGAATATCTTCGCATGGCGACCAACCTCCCTCGCGACTGGCCCAGCAGGCAGCGTTCGCCGTCATGCACTACTGTTATCACCACAGGATCGGTGCGGGGATAGTGCTCGGTGCCGCAGCCGCTGTCTTCCTTCGGACGGCAGCGGCGCACCTGGCCGCCGCGGGCAATGCGGGTGGGCAGGCCGCAGACGGCGCAGAAGCCGTGGCGCCCGTGCCAGCTCAGTTGCGCCCGGGCCTGCGCCACGATGCCTGAATCAGCGCCGCTCATATACCCGGCGGTTGTTCGGGCATCCTCGAAGGTCAGCCCGTCCCGCTCTATATCGCTGCGTTCCGCTGCGGAAACGTCGGCTACGAAGTGCGATACGCCGCCCAGAAGGCCCAGGAATATGGGTTCCGCCCCCACGTTCAGCCGTTGTAGATCGTCCGGGTTTATCCAGGAAAGGGTGTGTTCAGGGGAAACAGGAACATTGAGCTGCCACATGGGCAGGATGCGGCTGGCGGGGTCGCCTGCCTGCGCCGTCAGCCATTCTTCGTTCCGCCGCTCCACCTCGCCGCGGTCGAGAGGGTTTCCGGCAAATACGTGGGTGATGCGGTCGCGTAATTCGTTCATAGGCCCTTCTGGTGTGTCATATTGTGCAGAAGGATAGCGGATAGCCGGGGGCAGGGTCAAAGAATCGGCTCGCCGGGCAGCGGCGCAATCAGATGGGTTTCTCTCGGCTTCCCGGGTTTGCCAGACCGGGTTTGCCAGACCGGGTTTGCCAGACCGGGTTTGCCAGACCGGGTTTGCCAGACCGGGTTTGCCAGACCGGGTTTGCCAGACCAGATAGGCTGAAGCATCGGCATGGAGGCCGGAGCGCCATCGCCGAGGCCGCATGCGAGACGGGGGGCGTCGGCGCCGCATCTGGAGGCCGGAGTCTATTGACAACGAATTTCGGACGGAATACACTCGAATAGACGGGCCGTGAAGGCTCGTTTGTCCGTGGCCCGGTGGTGTAGCGGTTAACATACTGGCCTGTCACGCCAGAGATCGTGGGTTCGAATCCCATCCGGGTCGCCATCCCCGCCACAGGCTGACCGGCCGGGATGGCGGCAATGCTACCACAGTGGGGACGCGCGGGTTCGACAGGGGCGTTCTGTAACGGATTGCAAGCCGAGGTGCCATCGACCTCGTTAATCAGGTGGCGCAAAAGTAACTGGCGAACGTGAATTCGCTCTAGCCGCTTAAACGCGGCTACGTCTGCTCCCAGCTATTCCCGGAAGAGGGGATGTCAGGCGCCATAAGTCCGGGATGCGGCCTGCCCGACGCCGGTAAGGGCGGCCAAAGAACAACCGGCTGGGGTTTTCCAGGCTGCGCCGGCGGTGCCTGAAGAATCCAAGAACGAACCGGCGGACAAGCTTGTAGCACATCCGGCTTATAGTCTCTTCTGGACGGGGAGTTCGACTCTCCCCCGTCTCCACCATCCCTCTCTGAACCCTTGCCAGATTCAGGTTAAGGCCGGGATGGCGGAATGGCAGACGCGGCGGACTTAAAATCCGCTACCCTGACAGGTGTGTGGGTTCGACCCCCACTCCCGGCACCACCCCTGCCCGGGAAATTCTCTGCCATGTTGCCCCAGGCTTACGAATCAGGTTTCCATAGCCAGATATAATCAGCCAGCTACAATCTTCTGCCGCCTGATTCGCGCCTTTTCTGTCGAAGACACCCGGTCAAGGCGATAAGGCGCCTGATGGATATAGAAATCCCCGCTCACCGGCGCGTTCATGGAATCTTGCGCGCCCTCCGCGGCTTTAGACCCTTTAGGCGGTCTGTCCTGCTTCCGTCTTTTCCTTGATGCGGGGCAGGTATGGCCCCGGCTTCGGGCTGGCGAACCGCCGGCCCATCAAGCGGTCAAGAACCGCCCGGACTATGCGTATGGCATAGACCGGGCCGATAAATCCTCCGGGAACCATCGCCTCAACCTCCGACACCATGGTTACGCGGGTGCCTTCCTTTTCCTGCTGGAAGTCGAAGGACACCCTGTCGATGCTGACCAGCAAACCGTTGTAGCTGTTCCTGGTTTCAAGAGCCAGGGCACGGAAGGGGTCGTAGGCGGTGATGATGGTGGTCTTGACCACCTTAACCGGATTGTCGCTCATACCGCCGCGGATAATCAGCGGCCCCCGCATTACCCCGGTCTTCTCCCGGCGGCATACCGAACCGATGCCGGGCCGTCCTTCAGGCCGGGCGGTGACCACGAAGTCCGGCTCCCCGTTCCACTCGCCGTGGCGAGTCATGTCGGCCAGGAAATTGAATACATTTCGGGGAGGCGCTTCGATGGTTAATCCATAGCGGCCAACCACAAACGGCCCGGCCATGTCGGGAAACTAGTCCTGGCCTACGTCTTCGCCGGAGTCTACCCGGAACCCGATTCCCAGCTTGACCTGGTACCAGTTGGCGCGGTCGCCGTCTATCGTGCCGCGGATTTCGCGCACCTCGAACCAGTCCAGGTTCCGGATGGTCTGCGCCGCCCTGGCAATGGCCCCGTCTATGGCCTGCTGTACGCTCTCGTTGGACGAACCAACCAGCTCTACCACCTTGTACGTGCTTCCGATAGTCATTTCCTTCTCCCGAATTTCTACTTCTGCGAGCTGTTGTCTTCATCCCCTCGCAGCGAGAACTTATAATATGCGCCGTAATCCCCGCAGGGCAACCGGCATGGACACGGCAAAGCCGCGACCCTCGCTAGATCTGTCTTTCAGGAGCTGCCATGTTTTCCGACATTCACCACGTCAGCTACCTGGTTCCCGACCTGGATAAGGCTATAGAATCCTACACGAAAATGTTGGGGGCGACGGTCACCGGCAGGGGAGCAGTGCCCAACCTGGGAGAGGTCGCGTTCCTTCAGGCGGGCAGCGTGGAAGTGGAGTTCGTCCAGCCGGAGGACGCCGCAGCCCTGCAAGACGCTGGCGGCGCATGGGTGGTCCATCACGTAGCCTACGCAGTAGAAGACCTGGACCGGGTGGTGCAGGAACACCGGGAACGAGGTTACCGATTCCTGACCGATAATCCCTTCACCAACTTCATGGGCTACCGCCTTATCTACTTCGACCCTGAAGACACCGGGGGATGCAGGGTCCACCTGACCGATGCGGCAACCCTCGGAAAACGCCTTGACGGAAAACCGCCCCGGTAGAAAACCGTCCTGGCCTGACTGAAACCGTTGCCTGAGAAATTGGCCGCGCCCGCCTGTGGTAAGATTTTACCCGTATAATCCGGTAGCCGGGCGGATGGCCCCGGCTACAGAGGAGATTGCCAGGAATGAAAGCGCTGGAAGGGCTGAAGGTTCTCGATCTGACAAGGGCGCTCGCCGGCCCATATTGCACCCTTATGCTGGGAGACCATGGCGCCGACGTCATCAAGATTGAGATGCCGGGCAGCGGCGATGACACCCGGCACTGGGGCCCCCCTTTTGTGGAAGGAGAGAGCGCCTATTTCCTGTCTATCAATCGCAATAAGCGCAGTTTGACATTGAACTTCAAGGAAGACGAGGCGAAGGAGATTTTCCTGAAGCTGGCTTCCGGCGCAGACGTGATAGTGGAGAACTTCACCCCTGGGGTGATGGAGCGCTTCGGCCTGGGGTACAACGCAGTCAGTTCGGTCAATCCGCGCATCATCTACGCCTCCATCTCCGGATTCGGACAGGACGGCCCCTACCGCCGTCTGCCGGCCTACGACCAGATAATGCAGGGGGTAAGCGGTCTGATGAGCCTTACCGGCGAACCCGACGGCGAGCCGCAGAAAGTGGGCATTGCCGTTTCTGACATCGGCGCCGGAATGTGGGCCGCTTTCGGCATCATGGCTGCGGTGCATCACCGGGCGGAACACGGAGAGGGCCAATACATCGACGTCTCCATGCTGGACGGGCAGGTGGCATGGCTCACCTACCAGGCTGCCTATCTTTTCGCCACTGGCAAGCCCCCGGCCCGGCTGGGGGCGGCTCACCCCAACCTCTGCCCCTACCAGGCCTTTATGTGCCAGGATGGCAAATACATCAATATCGCCGTCGGCTCGGAACGCATCTGGGAGCGTTTTCGCGAAGCCATGCAACTGGAAGAGCTGAGCAAACCCGACTACGCCACCAATGGCAACCGGGTGAATCGTCGGTCGGAGCTGGTGCCTTACCTGCAGGGGGTGTTCCTCACCCGTCCGGTGGCCGAATGGGTGGAAGAACTGCAAGAGGCAAGCGTACCTTGCGGCCCCATCAACGATCTGGCCGATGTGTTCTCCGACCCGCAGATTGAAGCCCGGAACATGCTGCGGGAGATGCTCCATCCGACGGTGGGCAGAATCAAGCAGACCGGCATCCCGGTAAAGTTCTCGCGTACTCCCGGCGAGCTGGACATCCCCCCGCCGCTGCTGGGGCAGCACAACCGCGAGATACTGGCCGGTCTGGGATATGACGATGAGGCCATTAAATCTCTGGAGCAGCGCGAAGTTATCTAGCGCCGATGCCGGAATCTTCCCGTTGAGCAGAACACTGCCCGCACAACCCGAATCTCGCCTTTTCAGTGGGTGCGAATCATGGACCTGGGCCTGAGAGACCGAGTTGCCATCGTAGGGGGTTCCAGCCGAGGTATGGGACGCTCCATCGCCATGGCTTTCGCCAGCGAGGGGGCGAACGTTACAATCTGCGCCCGCACCGAGCCGGACCTGAGGCACACCGAGATGGAACTGGCGCGTTCTTCTTCCCAGCACCATGTGTTGGCAATCCCCGCCGACACAACCAATCCCCGCGATATTCGCAGGGTAGTCAGGGATACCGTCAGCCGCTTCGGTCAGATAAACGTCCTTGTGACCCATATGGCCCACAGCCTTTCCGAGGGCCCTGCCGACCGCCCTTCGGAACTTGTTGACGAAGACATTATCTCGTCCATGGACGGCAGCTTTCTGTCTGCGGTGCGTTTCGCCAGAGAAGCCGTCCCCTACATGAAGCAGCAGAGATGGGGGCGTATCGTGAACCTCATGTCGCACTTCTCCCTCCGCTCCATTCCGGTGGGATCGGTCAAGGCCTCGGATGAGAGCGCCCTCAGCACTTCCACGAGGATGGCGATCTCCGGCTATGCCAAGAGCCTGTCGAACGAGCTGGCCCCCTTTAACATAACCGTCAACAACATCGTTCACGGCCCGGTGGAAAGCGAAGGTCTCAAGGCAGTGCTGGAGGAACGGAGCAAGGCTGAAGGCAAGTTTCCCAACGGACTGATGCAGGAAACGGCCTCCATGATACCGATGGGTCGGCTGGGAAAGCCGGAGGAGGTGGCCGACCTGGCCGTTTACCTCTGTTCCGATCGGGCCTCTTACCTGACTGGAGCCACCGTTTTTCTGGATGGCGGGCTGCGGCAGGAAATCCGCTGACGTAGGGCTTCCCCTGTCAGTGGACTTGAGAATACCAATCAAACGCTCTGCCGGCCTCCCATTCCGGCCGGCATGGAACGGACGGCGAATTTATGGACAGGCAGGCAACCCCCTTCGACAGCGTTTACCGGGCTGCGCAGGAATTCATGGCTCAGGATGGCTTGCCGGGTTGGCTGGTATACGATTACCGTGAAGCGAACCCCATATTCCGGCAGGTCATACAGCCTGCAGGACACGTTACCCGGCCCTGTTACTTCTATCTGCCCGCAACAGGCTTGCCCACCCTTCTGACCCACCACGTCGACGCTGGAAAGTTCGCCGATTCAGGGGTGGACTGCGTCGTGTACAGCAATCGCCAGACGCTGATGTCGGCTCTGCGCGGCCTGGTTTACGGAGCAGGCCGGCTGGCGATGGAATACTCGCCGATGAACGAGCTGCCCAGAGTTTCGCGGGTTGACGCCGGCACTGTAGAGCTGGTTCGGAGCATGGGCGTTGAAGTGGTTTCTTCGGCCGACCTGATGCAGGCAGCTACGCACCGGTGGACGCCTGATCAGTATGCCGACCACCATCAGACTGCCCTCAAGCTGGGCCGCATCGTTAACGATGCCTTCGCCTACGCCGGGGAGCGGATCGGGCAGGGGGTTACTGAGTTCGACGTGGCCGAGTTCATTCGCCGACGCTTTGCTGAAGCGGGCATTGCATCGCCCGACGGCCCTATCGTGGCGGTCAACGCCAATGCCTCCGACCCGCACTATGAGCCTTCGGCGCAGCGACACAGCCCCATCCGGCATGGCGATTGGCTGCTTATCGACCTTTGGGCCAAGGGCGTTGCTCCGGGAAGCGTTTACGCCGACATAACCTGGTGCGCTTACGCCGGCGACCGGGTTCCAGCGCGACAGCAGGAGATCTTCAACATCGTCACTGGCGCCAGGAACGCCGCCGTCGAATACTTGCAGGAATCTCATCGAAAAGGCGAACCCGTGCAGGGCTGGCAGGCAGACAAAGTCGCCCGGGACTACATTGATGCCCGGGGCTACGGGAAATGGTTCACCCATCGCCTTGGACACAGCATCGGCTTTGAGGTCCACAGCGAGGCAGTGAACCTGGACAATTTCGAGACCTGCGACACCCGCCGCATCATTCCTGGGGTATGCTTTTCCGTCGAGCCGGGCATCTATCTGCCCGAGTTCGGCGTCCGCTCCGAGATTGACGTGTTCATGTCTGCCGACGGCCCGCACCCCAGTTCCCCTGTGCAGCGGGAAGTGGCGCTGATGGGTTAGGTGGCTGCTCCGGTTGCCCGCCGCCATTGCCGTCGGTAGAATGGCGGGCGACACCTGAATTTCAATTTGGACGGTTTGCTATGGAATTTTCGCTCGCTTATGAGATGCAGCGGCCGATGCTGGATGACCACGCGGTTATCGAAGAGACCATTGAGCAGTGCATTCTGGCCGATGAGATGGGATTTGATGCCGTATGGTTCGTAGAGCATCACTTCCTGACAACTTTCTCTGAATCGCCCTGTCCGGAAGTAATCTTCGGCGCTCTGTCCCGGCTGACCAGGCGTATACGCCTGGGCTTTGGAGTTGTCATCCTGCCTTACCATCACCCGGTGCGGGTGGCCGAGCGCGTAGCGATGGTGGACCACCTCTCGCACGGGCGCGTCGATTTCGGCACGGGACGCTCCGCTCCTTACGAGCAGCTCGGTATGGGCATCGACCCCAGAAACACTCGGGAAATGTGGGAAGAATCCCTCTCCATGATTCCCAGGATATGGGAGTCGGACTACTTTGAGTGGGACGGCAAATACTGGAAAGTGCCGCCGCGTCAGGTGCTGCCCAAGCCATATCAGAAGCCCCACCCGCCCATCTGGGTCGCCGCTCTCCAGCCCGCTACGTACCAGCTTGCGGCGCAGAAGGGCATTGGGTCGATGGCTCTGGGCGTCAACGCCCCGTCGGTCCTGGAGCCGTCCATTCGCGAATACAAGGCCGCCATCAAGGAAGCCGACCCCGTGGGAGCATTCGCCAACAACAAGTGGCTTTCCTCCTGCTTCGGGCTGTGCGGCGAAGACGACGCGGCCACCAAAGAACTGTCGGCCCAGTCGCTCAAGACTTTCTTCGGGCCTGGCCGTCCCTACGTGCAGGATCAAAAGGACGTCTACGCCCGTCTGCTGGAGCAGTGGGGCGGCGTTCCCGATCATCTGTCTCAGAACTTCTCCCGCTACATCGACGTGCCGGCGCAGGGCGGCAATGGCGGTTCGGCCCTCGACCTTTCCGGCGGCAGCGCCCTGGCCCAGAAGGTGTGGGAGGAATTCGACGCCGCCACCATGGCCGAACGGGGCATCATTGTGGCCGGAGACCCCGAGTCGTGCATCAAGGCCGCCAGGCTGCACGAGGCCACCGGAGTAGATCAGTTGCAGTTCCTGATGGCCACTGAGACCGTGCCGCACAAGAGGGTTATGGAATCCATCGAAATGTTCGGCAGGCATGTTATTCCCCAGTTCCGTAAGTCGGATCATGAGACGCCGGAATGCCCCATCGACGTTAACGCCGGATAGCGGGCGGCAGCCGGCAGAAAATCAGTTTGAGCCGCTCCCGTCTCTCTCCGGCGCCTTTTCTTTCGCAGCAGGGGCAAGCGCGGCCGGAGCCTACGCCAGTAGGGTACAATGTAGCCGGCATCAGGAAGCGGGGGGAACAGCCATGCCTCTGCGTATCGGCCGGGGTTCGGGTGTGGCGGTAGTGGAATTACACGGCGTCATTGGCTCGCAGATCCGGACAGCGGCCTATTCCCGGATATTCGAGAATGTCGCCAGGAACAAGTCTTACCGGGCGTTGCTGCTGGATATAGACTCGCCGGGAGGGTCTGCCGCAGGCTCCGAGACGCTGCATCGGGCGCTTGAGAGGGTCGCCGAAACCAAGCCTGTTGTAGCTTATGTGCGCAGCATAGGGGCTTCCGGCGGTTACTACCTGTGTTGCGCCGCCAGCCAGGTCTTCGCCCTCCCTACAGCGATGGTCGGCTCCATCGGCGTTATCTACCTCCGTCCGGCGCTGGCGCAATTGTTGAGCCGCTCCGGCATTGAGTTCTCCATCTTCAAGGGCGGCAAGTTCAAGGACATGACAGGTTTCTGGCGCAACCCTACCGATGAGGAATCGGAGCGTCTTCAGAGCCTGATTGACGAGATATACGACAACTTCGTGCAGGTGGTAGCCAGAGGCCGCTCGCTGCCGGAAGAGAAGGTTCGCGAACTGGCGACCGGCGAAGTGATGACGGCGCAGAAAGGCGTCGAGGCGGCGCTGGTGGACCACATCGGAGACTTTACAGATGCCCTCAACGCCGCTGCCGCAGCGGGCCTGACCCGCCCCCGGCCCAGATTTCTGCAACCCAGGCGGACCTTGTCCCAGAGGCTGTTCGGACGGGCCTCATCCCAGTCGATGCCGCTGGCTGCCCTCTCGGACGGGCTGCAGCGAATGCTCAGCGGCGGGATTTACTACCTGGCCCCTGCATACCTGGCGGGATGGCCGGGAGACAATTATTAGCCAGGGATTTCATCCGTTTATCCCCAGTTCCGGCCTGTTCGCTTCACTTCCTGCCAGAGCTCTTCCTTCTGCTCCAGCGGCAGCGCATCGAAGTCCAGCCCCCTCTGCTCCGCCAATTTCTCCATGCCTTGGTAGCGGCGGCGGAAGCGCTCGTTGGCTTGTCGCAGCACATCCTCGGCGTGGGCATCCGTCCAGCGGGACAGATTGACCAAAGCAAAGAAAATGTCCCCCAGTTCGTGGACTCGCTCCTGCTGTGTCCTGGCTTGCCGGAACTCCTCGATTTCCTCCTTTATCTTGTCCAGCACGCCGGAAACGTCGTCCCACTCGAAACCGGCGCGGGCCACCCGGTCCTGCATCAGTTGGGAGGCCGCCAGCGCGGGCAGGCTGGCGGGGATGCCGTCCACCGGGGATTTGCGCACGCCAGCCGAGGCCCGCTCCTCCGCCTTGATGCGTTCCCAGTTACGCTCGACCTCCCGGGCGTCGGACACTGATTTGTCGCCGAATACGTGGGGATGGCGGCGCACGAGCTTGCGGTTGGCGCGCGCAATTACATCGCCGGAATCAAACTGTTCTGCCTCCCTGGCTATATCGGCGTGGAAGGCTATCTGAACCAATAAGTCGCCAAACTCCTCGGTAAGAGCGGAAGGGTCGCCAGAGTCTATGGCCTCAAGCGCCTCGTGGGCTTCTTCCAGCAGGTTTCGCTTCAGCGATTCGTGGGTCTGCTCCCGGTCCCAGGGACAGCCGCCCGGGGCGCGCAGTCGAGCCACGATGTCCACCAGTGTCTGAAATTCGGAAATTTTGCCGTTCAATTCGTATTCGTTCATAGGCCGAATTATAATCAGCGCCAGTCATGTTTCAATCGCCGATACATTTCTCCCGCTGTTTGCGCCCGGTGGCGGGCCGTCTTCGCTGGCTTCCCGCTGCGCTTTTCATTGCGGCCATTCCGGTATTCCTGGTGGCGGGAGGGATTACCTGGGCATTCAACAACATCGGGCTGTATGAAGGCGGCTTTGAGAGATACCGTATAGCCCGCGCCAGCGGCATAACCGCCGCAGACCTGCGTCAGGTGGCCCTGGACATCCGGGCCTACTTCAACTCCGGCGACGAGCCGCTGACTGTGCGCACACGGGTATATGGCCTGGAGCGCGAGCTGTTCAACGAAAGGGAAGTGATCCACATGGCGGACGTAAAGCGGCTGCTGTGGGGAGTCTACGCCGCCTTTGCAGTTTCGGCGGCGTGCATGGCTGCGCTGGCGGCGGCAGGCTTCGCCCGGGCTCGGCTCGGCTACCTGCCCGCGCTGGCCCGGCATACGCTGCTGGGCGGCGCGCTGACGGTGGCGCTGCTGGCGGTTTTCGGACTGGCGGCGGCAGTGGGATTCGACGCGCTGTTCCTGCTGTTTCATCGAGTCAGCTTCGCCAACGATTTCTGGAAGCTGGATCCCCGCACCGATTACCTGGTGCTGCTGTTCCCGCAGGGCTTCTGGTTCGATGCGACCATGTGGGCTGCCCTGCGCTCGCTGGCGGGCGGAGCTCTGGCGGCCTCAGCAGGCGGCGGCTACCTCGCCTGGCGGCGGTGGGGGGAGGCCGAAGGCCAGCAAGCCGGATCCAACAGGCCGGATTAAGACCGGGGATTAGAGTCTATGCAAACTGGTGTGCGGGGCTTGGTCAGCGCTCGCGCGACGAAGCTCGCGAGTTCCGGCAGAAGGCGCTTATGCCGCCTGGCGCCTAGGGCCCGGGTTAGTAGACCAGGGCCCGGGTTAGTGGAAATGAAAGGGCGTGAAGCGAAAGCTCCACGCCCTGAAAACTGACTGGATGAGGGATGGTTTCGTCGTCGGCCTAATGCCCGCAGCCGCAACCCCCAGCGCCGCAGCCGCCACCGCCGAGGGGAGGCAGGGGACCGGGGTTGAAGGACTGCTCTTCGCCGGCGTTGCCGACCCTGGCGAACATCGATATGGCCCGCCTGGCCGGCTGCTCGCAGTTGGGGCAGTCGGCGCCCTTCGAACTCATCGGCTGAAGTTTCTCGAACGTGTGGCTGCACCTGGGGCAGTGATACTCGTACAGTGGCATATCATCGCTCCGGTTGAAGTATCGTTAACGGGAATTTACCTGAACCGCACGATGCGGGTCAAGGGCGGGCCGGTGCGCAGCCTGGTTCGCGACTGGTGCGCAGCGCAGGGCCCGTTCGTATCCGGGCAAAGCTATTCGTCGTCTCCCACAGGGTAATCAGAAATGGGGAGGGCCTCGCAGATTACATCTTCGACCAGCGTAACGCTATTGTCGATGAGATGCCCTGTCATTACCGCCAACCGGCATCCGCAGCTTTGCCTACAGGCAGCCATCGCACACTGTCCGCCATAGCTGCTCGAAGGGAGTGTCGAAAACCGGATTTTGAGGAGGACTAGGAGTAGTATCGATACTTGCCATCGTTTCTGTTGATCCTCGGCCGGGTAGCTGGGCGGGGAAAGTGACAGGCTTTCCTTCGGCGATATTTTCGAGCTGCTTGCCATAACGCGATTCCGGATAAATTTCATTCTATTTTTCCAGCAGTCTTCTGATATGGTAATTGACGAACCGCTTGGTTTGTGACCTGCTTGTCATCAGTTGGCCGCTGGAGTAAGACGAAAGCGCGCCTTATCTGCTGCCATTAACCGGGGGAATTGTTCAGCTTGCTCAACGCTATAAAAACTGGTCCTTCCTACAAATGGTGGGTGTTTGCCGCTATTGCCATAGGCACATTCGTGTCGGTGGTGGATAACGGCTCGGCGCTGGTGGCGCTGCCGGAGATAGAGAAGCATTTCGATTCCAACCTGCCCACGGTGCAGTGGGTAGTGGTGGGCAATGCCCTGGCCATCAGCGCCCTGATTCTGCCCATGGGCCGGCTGGGAGACATCGCCGGGCGCAAGTGGGTCTACATCGGCGGACTGGTCATATTCGTTGTCTGTTCCGCTCTGGCCGGGCTGGCTGTTAACCTGCCCTGGCTGATTACCGCCAAGGTGTTCCAGGGCTTGGGGTCTGCCATGATACAGGGCAACGGCATGGCTACCGTCATCTCGTCCTTCGGCGGCGCAGAGCGCGGCAAAGCCCTGGGCACCCACATGAGCGTGGTGGGCAGCGGGGCTATCGCCGGCCCTGCCGTCGGCGGACTGCTGGTGGCCGCTTTTGGCTGGCAGTCGGTGTTCTTTGTCAACATCCCCTTCGGCGTCTTGACCATTGTCATTTCATGGCTTTTATTGCGTCCGGCGAGGGAAACGGCGACGGGAGACAGGGACGCGGGCAAGTTCGACTGGCCCGGAGCGGCGCTGTCGGCGGCGGCGCTTCTGACGCTGCTGCTGGTGGTGAGCAACGGCCACCGGCTCGGATGGGGTTCCCCGGCGGTGATATTGGGCGCAGCGCTGACTGCGACCCTGGTGGCTGCTTTCGTTTGGTGGGAGCTGCGGACGCCGTCGCCAATGCTGGAGCTGCGGCTGTTCAGGCGCAAGCTGGTGGCTATCGGCGCGGCGGCGGCCTGGCTGTCGTTCATGGGGATGTCGTCATCCCGCTTTATGATGCCGTTCTACATGCAAAGGGTGCTGGAGATCAGCCCGCGCGACGTAGGGTTGCTGTTGATACCGCCGGCGGTATGCATGGTGCTGCTGGGCCCGGTGAGCGGGCGGCTGTCGGACCATTTCGGCTGGCGAACGCTGACAGTCTTGGGGCTGGCCCTGTCCATGGGCGCCAGTGTAGTCATAGCCGTAAGCCTCAGCGAGACTACGCCGGCGGTTTTCATCGTCCTGATGCTGATGCTCCAGAGTTGCGGCATGGCATTGTTCAACTCGCCCAATCAGAGCTCACTGCTCAGCGCGGTAGAACGCAGTCGATACGGCGTAATCGCCAGCCTGACGCAATTGATCCGAAACTCGGCCAATGTCACCAGCATCGCCGTGGCCACAACGGTGGTGGTGGTGACTATGGGAACCTATGGGGTGGAGCCGAGCCTCGATGCGGTCTCGCCGTCCGTGGCGGGCGCCTTTGTCTCCGGGCTCAAGTGGGCGTTCCTGCTGATGGCGGCGATGTTGCTGGTGGGCGTGGCACTGGCGGTGGTCCGTGGCGAGCGCCAGCGGCCGGAGCGCGCTGCTCCAGAGCGCCCGGAACCGTCCCAGTCGCCCGCTGACTGATGGGCTCCCGCTCCGGTTGGACAATGGCGGAGACGGTTGCTACACTAGTCGCCAGCCCCCGACATACAAAGGACAGTGGAGGATGTACCGTGGCAGACGTCAAAATCGAAGTCCGGGAAAATGGTCCTAACCGTGTCACCGGGCCGATCGAAATCGTGGACGCCAGCGGCGCCAACTACAGTATCCCCGAAGGGCGCTGGGTAAGCCTGTGCCGCTGCGGGCACTCGTCGGAAAAGCCCTTTTGCGACGGCGCCCACCGGGACGCCGGTTTCCAGGCCGGTTCGCAGGCCCGATAGCCCGGTAAATGGACGCGCGTATTGTCCGGAGGGGCGCAAAGGCGGCGCCCCTCGGCGTTTCAGGAGAAGGCGCAAAGTTGCCTGGCACAGGAGCGGCAGAACTCGAGATCAAGCCGATTACGCCAGAGCTGGTTGATGATCTGGGAGCGGTTTTGCGGGGAAACTTCGGCGCCGGCTGCTGGTGCATGTTCCCGCGCCTGACCGATGCCCAGATGCGCGAACTGCCTGGGGCCGGGCCGCTGAGCCCCCGGCGGCGGGCGGCGATGACTGCCCTTTCCGCCCGGGAGCCGGCTCCCGGGCTTCTGGCCTACGAGAAAGGCGAGCCGGCCGGCTGGATTGCAGTCGCTCCCCGAAGCGAACTGACTCGGGTCGATCGTTCACGGGCCACGCCTCCGGTCGACTACGCGCCGGTGTGGGTAATCCCCTGCGTAACCGTGCGCAAGGGATTCCGCGGGCGCGGCATAGCTGCAGCCTTGATACAGGCCGCAGTAGACTATGTAAGAGAACAGGGCGCACCGGCAGTGGAGGCTTATCCGCGTGCGGACGAAGGGCGGACAGGGGACGACAACGCCTATTTCGGCACCGAGCCGCTGTTTCGCCGCGCCGGGTTCGCGGTAGTCCGAGGCCCCTGGCAGGACCGCCCGCGCAACTGGCTTCCCCGGGTTGCAATGCGCATCAGCACAACGATTGTCGGCAACGACGGCGAAGAGGCCTGATGCCTCGCACGCTGGAAAGCCGCTCTTCGGCCAGGCGATCGGCTGCGGCCGATGCAGGAATCTCCTCGGCCCGGGAAGTTCTGATAACGCCGGCCATGATCTCGTAAATACGTTCCGTCTTCTCCCGGGCGCGCTCCGGGCTGTAACCGGCGTCTCCCAGCTCTGCTTCGACGTTGATGACCCCGCCAGCGTTGATGA
The DNA here is from genome assembly GCA_965115955.1 of Dehalococcoidia bacterium. Classification (GTDB taxonomy): domain Bacteria; phylum Chloroflexota; class Dehalococcoidia; order Lucifugimonadales; family UBA3495; genus VXOI01. Next base: position 2,329,352 of record OZ220473.1, read on the forward strand.
TGTAGTCGGGGGCGTACAGGATGCCGCGCCGGTGGAGTTCCCCACCGTCGGACTCGGAAAGGAGCTGGTTGTTGGCCCCACCCGCCACCACGCGGCAACGCAGTTGCGGTATGGTCTGCGGATTCAGCACCCCCCCCAGTGCGCAGGGGGCGAAAATGTCGCAGTCCAGGCTGTATATGGAATCCGGTTCAGTCACCTCCAGGCCTCTGTCGCGGGCCCGGTCCAGCGCGTCTTCGAAGACATCGGTGACCACTACGCGCGCCTCCGATTTCACCAAGTGCTCGCAAAGGTGGCCGGCTACCTTGCCGAATCCCTGCACCGCCACGCTTCTGCCGCGCAGTCCGTCCCGCCCCCAGACATCATCGGCGCAGGCTTTCATCCCCATGTACAGGCCCAGCCCTGTCATTATGGAGGTATCGCCGCTGCCGCCCAGCGAGATGGGCAGGCCGATTACATGGGCGGTTTCCTGTCTCATATTCTCAAGGTCGCGGCTGGTGGTGCCTACGTCCGTGGTTGTCAGGTAACGGCCTCCGAGGGTGTCCACGAACCGTCCGTAGGCCCGCATCAAGGCCTCGGACTTCCCTGTGTGCGGGTCTCCAATGATGACCCCTTTGCCACCACCCAGGTGCAGGCCGGCAGCTGCCGACTTGTAGGTCATGGCCTGGGAGAGACGCAGAGCATCTTTCAGCGCTTCCGCTTCACTCGCATAAGGCCACATCCGCGTGCCGCCGCACGCCGAGCCGAGAGTGGTGTCGTGGATGGCTATAATGGCCTTCAGGCCGGATCCTGGGTCTGAGAGCATCGTCACCTGCTCGTGGCCCTCGGACCCCATTCGCTGGAGAATATCCATTTCTGTCACCATCACTGCCGTATCGCCGCTTTCATTATACGATATGCGCAATTGAAAATAGAGAGTATTATAAATTAGATTGCGAGAAACTCCATGGCAGAGGGGCGTCTTTCCGCTGGCGGATGGGGGGATGGAAGCTCCGCAACGGCTGCCGCCCGCTCTCACCGCCGCCGGCGCGGAGAAACGGGATCGGTCAGCGCTCCTTGCCCCACATGGGATGCCGAAAGGTAGGGCGCGGCAGGATTCTGTCTATGGGGCGGTTCTCCGTTTCCGGCCTGGGTTGCGGTTCCGGCTCTTCTTGCTTGGGGCGGTAGGCTCGGACGGCCCTCCGTTCCGGCCCGATGTCGCTCAGTCGTTCAGCCAGCGATTCAAGGCTGTTCATGTTGTGTACCGGAAGGAAGTCGTCGACGTAGGGCAACGCCGCCTGCATCCCCTGCGTCAATGGCTGGTAATCAGGAGAACCGAGCATCGGGTTCAGCCAGATCAGGCGATGGCAGCTTCGCTGCAGCCGCGAGGTCTCTTGCGCCAGCAATTCGGGATTTCCCCGGTCCCACCCATCGGAAATTATCATCACGATGGCCTGCCCCCGAAGGGTGCGTCGCAGCCACTGGTAGTTGAACGTCTTAACCGCGTCCCCGATGCGCGTGCCGCCGGCCCAGTCGGGCACAGCCCGGGAGACCTCGTCGATGGCCTGGTCGATGTTTCGGTAGCGCAGTTGCCGGGTGATGCGGGTCAAGCGGGTGGCGAACAGGAACGCCTCTACGGGCTGGCCAGCGGCGACGGTATGGATGAAGTGCAGCAGCATCCGGGTGTAGCGCTCCATGGAGCCGCTCACGTCGCAAATCAGAGTCAGTGATCGGGGACGGCTCTTGGGGCCGCGCCGGGATAGATCGAACATCTCCCCGCCGTATTGCAGGCTGCGCCGCAGAGAGCGGCGCAGGTCAAGGCCCGTTCCATTTCCTGGAACCTGCCGGCGCGTTTTGCGCCGTCCCAGGTCCCAATTCAGCCGCTCCATCATGCGGTGGGCCTCGGCGATTTCCTGGTGGCTGAACTGGGCGAAGTCCTTTTGGCGCAACACCTCGCGCGCGCTGTAGGTTCGAGTCAGGTCGATGCGCGACACAGAGCCGTCTTCCAGGTCGCCTTCCGGCGTTAGAGCATTGTCCATGGGATCGTCGCGCCCAGCCGACACTTGAGGCTTTCTGAAGCGGCGCTGCTCGCCCATGGAGCGCAGGTCCATGCCGCTGAGAGCGGTGTTGGGCTTTCGCCAGAAAACCTGGAACGCTTCGTCGAAGAGGGGCAGGTCCTGCCTGCGGTGGACGAAAATGCTGCGGGCGGCCTGGTAAAACTCGGTGCGCCGCCCGATGTGGATATGCTCAGTAGCTCTGACCATATCCAGAACGTTGGCCGGGCCGGCATCCAGGCCCAGCCGGCGCAGCGCCTCGGCGAAACGCAGCAGGTTGGGCAGGATGTACCCGCCCGAATCATCTCCGTCCCGGTTGAGGGCATACAGGTTGCCAGTCATTTCAGATCAGCCGCGCCGACCGCCGCGTCGGGAGCCGCGGTTGCGGGAGCGTTCCAGCATGGCGCGGACCGGTTCGCCTCGCACCTGCTCTATGTCGTCCTGATACTTGAGCATCAGCCCCAGGGTGTCGTCAATTACTTCCGGTTCCAGCTCCCGCTGATTGAGGGCCATCAGGGCCGATGTCCAGTCCAGCGTCTCGGATATGCCGGGAATCTTATAGAGTTCCGTCTCCCGCAGTTCCTGGACAAAGCCGGTGACCTGCTCGGCAAGCCTGCGGGGGGCGCCTGGCAGTCGCGAAGAGATGATCTGCATCTCCTTCTGGAAATCGGGGTAGTCAATCCAGTAATACAGGCAGCGGCGTTTGAGGGCGTCATGCACCTCTCGAGTGCGATTGGAAGTGATGATTACCACCGGAGGGTGGGCCGCCCTGTAGACCCCCAGCTCGGGAATGGTTATCTGGAAGTCGGCCAGCACTTCCAGGAGGAACCCTTCAAACTCCTCGTCGGCCCGGTCCAACTCGTCGATCAGCAACACCGGGGGGCGCTCATTGGCTGCGTCTATGGCCTGGAGCAGGGGCCGCTTTATCAGAAACCGCTCGGAGAAAAGCCCTGCCTCAGCACGCTCCCTGTTTACTTCTCCGCCGGCCTCCAGCAGGCGAATCTCCAGCAACTGTCTCGGGTGGTTCCATTCGTATACGGCGTGACCAATGTCCAGACCCTCGTAGCACTGAAGCCGGATCAAGGTTGTATCCAGGGCGGCGGACAGGGCCCGCGCAATTTCAGTCTTGCCCACCCCGGCCTCTCCCTCCAGGAACAGAGGGCGATGCAATTTTATTGCCAGGAAAATGGGGACGGCCAGCGACCGGTCGGCAACGTAACCCTGGCTGCGCAACAGTTCCTGCACGTCTTCTATGGAATCGGGGACGGTAGAGGTCGAAGTCAACAGATGTTCTCCAATTAGTGAAGCTGAAGGCATTTTATCTGAAATCAGCCCGGGGCGCAGGCCATCTATTCTCGCTTCGATTGATTCTCTGTAGCGCTTGCCATGAGATGCTGCTTGATATAATGTATGCAAACTTTTGTTGGGGAAAGGCAATCTCGGATACTTCGGCCCCAGCAGCGATTCAGAAAGGGGGGTGAAACATGTTTCCGCAAGTTTCTCTGTCTTTGCCCACTCGCGAAGACGTGGAGCGACTGACAGAGTGGCTGAAAGACGACGAGGTCAACACATCCTGGTATGGATTGGGGGATGATGGACAGCCGCTCCATGCGGGCTATGTTCCCTCCAGTATTCTGCAAGGCGACGACAGTGACTGGAACCGGGTATTTAGTGACGACAACCGCAAAGTCTTCGCTGTTTACACCAGCGAGGGAGAGCACATAGGGGAGGCCCAACTGGTCATCGAGTGGCCTCTGCTGGAAGCCCAGGCCTTCATACTGGTGGGCCGCAAAGACCTTTGGCATCACCACTACGGCACCATGGCTATGGTCAGCCTGCTGGACCACGCCTTCGACAGCCTGGGGCTGCACAGAATCTGGGTTGACGTTCCTGAATACAACCGGCCAGCCCTGACGATGGTGGAGCATATAGGGTTCGTGATGGAAGGGCACTTCCGCAAGGCCCACAGGCGAGGAGACCAATGGTTCGACTCGTATGCGCTCGGCCTCCTGGCCGACGAATACGCCCGCCGCCGCTCCCGCTTGCTGGAAAGCGGCCTCTAGCCTTTAGAAATCGGCAGGAACAAGGGCAGGGCTTGCCCCGATCAGCAGGTCTGTCAACAGAAAAGGAGAGTGTCATGGCAGTCATAACGATAAACGGCCCGTTGGGAGCAGGCGCAGTTTCCGTAGGCCAGATGGTGGCCCAGCAGTTGGAGATGAACTTCTACGACCGCCTGGTATTTACTCAGGCTGCCCGGCTGGTGGGCACTCCCGTAGGGGCGCTTATTGCCAAGGAGCAGCGAGTCGACCGCTTTCGCGATCGTCTGGGCCGCTTTCTGCAAACCATGCTGGAACGCTCGGCAATGTCGGGCGTGAGCGGTGAACCCTACTTCGGACGGGGAATCGAAAATCTGCCGCCGGAAACTTTTATGGAGATGATGGGGGAGAGCGGCGCCAACCGGCAAATCAGCGACAAGGAATTCATGGACGCCACCGAAAAGGTGGTGAAAGACATCTATGAGTCTGGCAACGCCGTGATCATCGGGCGGGGCGCCAACGCTATTCTAGCCGATATGCCGGGCACCTTCCATGTCGGGCTGCTGGCTCCTCTGGAAGTCCGCGTCCAGACTCTGATGAAGCGCGAGAACTATACTCGCGAAGAGGCCGAAAGCTATGGCGTGGAGCTGGAGCGAGCCCACGAGAATTTCTTCCGCCGGTTCTTCAACTACAGTCCCAACGACCCGACCCACTATCAGATGATGCTGAACATGGGGCGAATGACTCCCGAAACCGCGGCCGGGATAATCGTTCACGCCAACAGCGACGTCGCTTCCGCTACTGCCGACTCTTCCCGTTGACCCGTATAGCGCCAGTCATTAGCGTTATGACGGCGGCTGGTTCCGGCGGGCACGCGAAAAGGGGCGCTCCGTCGACGGAGCGCCCCTTTTCCTATGTGTGAACGGGGGCGGCTAGGTGATCAGGTTGCGGTAAGGCCGCGTCGTCAGGCTCCATCTGTCGGCGCTGCGGTCGTATCGCGAGTTAACGAACACCCGCCAATTGGCGTCGTCCAGACCGGGGAAATCGGAGCGGTAGTAGTAACCTGGCCAGCGGGTTTCCTCGCGGTAGAGCAGGTGGCGCAGGTGGGCCTCGCCAACCCAGGCGCGATGCACCAACTCCCAGCAGCGCATCAGCTCGTGGGGGCTGCGGGCCGCCAGGCGGGCAAGGTCTTCGCGCAGCATCTCTATGAGCGCAATGCCCCGCTCCAGCGTGGGAGCGTTGGTGGTGTACCAGGCAGACGCCCCCGCCCCGTACTCGTCCATGATTTTCTGAAGCCGCACCAGCCCCTGTTTCGGGGTCATGTAGTTGGGGTTGATCTCCTCGGCCGTGCTGGCTCCTTTGTGTCGGTCGTAGGTATTAAGCGGAGACAGTATTGTTGACTGCATCCCCTGCACCTGCGCACCAGTCACGGTAGGGCGCTCCGGGTTGTCGGTCAGGTAGTTGACCGCAGCCTTGGCGGCGATGCGGCCCTCGGTGAAGGAGCCTGACGAGAACTTGTGCGGCGCTGCGCCCACCCCGTCGCCGGCGGCGAACAGGCCCCGGATGGTGGTCATGCGGTTGTAGCCCCAGAAATAGTCGCCGTCGGCGATATCCTCCGGCCCGCTGACCCATGCTCCGGCCTCGCCGGAGTGAGACCCCATGATATACGGCTCGGCCAGCACAACTTCCGACGGAGTTTCCTCCGGCGCGATGTTCTGCGCCGCCCAGGTAAGAGCCTGCGATATGGTCATGTCGAGGAAGTCTTCCCAAGCCTCGTTGCGCACCTGCTCCATCTTGGCCGGGTCGCCGCCCGAGAGCGCCTGCATGGCCTGGTCGGTGCGCATATACATCGGGCCGTAGCCATCGCGGATGTCCAGGAACATCTGGTGATTTCGCAGGGGCGTCGGCGTGGGAATGGCCGAGCCGTAGGGTTCGTACTTGTCCAGCTCGGCGGCGCGGGTCACAGTGTAGTCATCCCCCAGGGCGTTCAGCACCTTGGCGTGGAAGTACTGGAACCACATCCCCACCGGGCCGTAGCCGTCCTTGAAGCGGGTGGGAACGAAGCGATGCTCCATCTGCGTCATCTCGACCCCGGCCGGAATCATCAGGCCGTAGGCCGAACCGGTGGCGAAGACGGAATACCAGGTGCGGCCCAGCCCCTCGCTGACAGAGCGAGGGCGGAACACGTTGGATGCGCCGCCCGTAGTGATGATGACCACCGGCGAGCGGAAGACGTAGAACTTGTTGTCGCGCACCGAGAAGCCTACAGCTCCGGCAATCTTTCCGGAGTCATCGTCATCGGTCAGCAGGTGGGTGATGGCGATGCGCTCGTAGATGTTTTCCTGGCCCAGAGCGGTGCGGGCAGGCTCGGCGGCGATGGGCTTGATGGACTCGCCGTGAATGGGAATCTGCCAGCGCCCTATGCGCTCGTACTGTCCGTTTTCCTGCTTCCAGATGGGCAGGCCCCATTCCTCCAGCAGGTGAACGGAGTTGTCCACATGGCGGCCCACGTCGTATACCAGATCCTCGCGCGCCAGGCCCATCATGTCGTTGACTACGTAGTTGACGAAATCCTCGGGGGTGTTCCAGCCGTATCGCTGTCCCATGTAGCAGTTGATGGCCGAGAGGCCCTCGCCGGTAGCGCCGCTGCGCTCGATGGCCGCCTTTTCAACCAGCGCTACCCGCTTATCGCCCGCCCAGTACTTGGCCTCGAAAGCGGCTCCGCAGCCCGACATTCCGCCGCCGATAATCAGGATGTCGCAATCAATCGTTTCTGTGGTTTCGAAAGCCACCGCTTGAACCTCCGTGGTTTCAGGATGCTCCCTGCCGCGGGATCAGAAAAGCCCTTAAGCTGCTGCCTGGATGGTTGCGTTATGACTCTCTGTCAAACTACCTGTCAGCGGGAAGCGGGGACGGGCAGTCGGTCTACGCCCAGCCAGTTGGAGTCTCCGGCGAGGCTCTGGCTGCGCAGGTCGCCGGTGCGATCTTCAGTGAAGCCCTGGTACGGCGACACAGACCCGGCGGGACGGGAGCGGGACGGATAGGTGAAGTCAAAACGGCGCCCGTCGCGGAACACGACCTCCCAATGCAGCCCGTCATCGGTGCGGTGGGGCTGAACAATTGCGCCCATAGGCACGAAGTCGGCATAGCCCCGAACGTTGATGGCTTCCTGCGGGCACAGTTTCACGCAGGCGTAGCATTCGGAGCACATGTCCGGCTCCTGATTGAAACCCTTGTTGGCGTCCACATCCATCGCCATCAGATCGTTGGGGCAGATGTAGACGCACAGGGGGCCTTGATGCTCCCCCGCGCAGGCGTTGCATTTGGCGGGGTCTACGAATGTCGGCATGGTTCACCCCTGATTCTGATTCTCTGCCAAAAGGCTGCATCCTGCGAAGTGAACCCCCCTCGATTCCGGAAGAGGGGGGTTGAGCAGGGCAAAGCGTCAAACGGACTGGCACTCCGTACAGGCGCAACAGGCCATCTCCGGCATGGTTATGACTGGCGTGCGTTGCTCCAGGTATTCAGGTGTCACGAACGGAGACCCCATCCCGTATTTCTTGGCGCAGTCGCGCACTGTATCCAGCACCTGGGGGCGCAGCGTGGCGGCCGCGGGTCCGGACCCGCCGCTTATGATGCTGCGAATCAGCGTGCCGGCCAGGTCCTGCTTGCGGTCGCGATGGCCGCAGATGCCCTCATAGGCTACGCTCTCGCAGACCGGGCAGTACCACCACTCCAGCGTGAGAACAGACTTTATACCAAGTTCGGGAAGCGTGTCAAAGACCTCGTGGGCGGCGTAGTGACCATAGTGCCTGCCCACGCCGGCATGGTCGCGCCCGAACATGTGGTGCGTGCAGCCCAGGTTCTTGCGGACGATGGCGTGGAACACCGCCTCCCGTGGGCCGGCATAGCGCATATCCCACATGAGGGTCGAGGTCTCGTGGATACCCGGCAGGAAGAACCCTTCCTCGCGCAGCAGGGCGTGGGCCAGCACAATGGCTTCATCGATGTAGTCCCCGACCTTCTTCTCGCCGATGACCGCGCTGACCAGGATGCCGTCGGCCCCTGAAGCCAGCAGCGCGCCCTTCATCATCATCTCGTGGCCGGCGTGGGGAACGTTGCGGGTCTGGTGGGCCACGGCGCTGTTCCAGCCCAGTTCAGACAGCCGCGCCCGCAGTTGTTCCGGCGTTTTCCAGAAGCGGTCGAAGGGCGGGTTGATCCGGGGCGGGTTGACCAGCGTAACCTTGCCGGCCACCAGCGTATCCTCCAGCGCCATGGTGCGGGCCACTCCCGGATGTTCCGGGTCGGTTGTGCCGTAGACGTTCTCGGCTATAAACGCCTTGTCGAAAGCGTATACCTCGGCCACATCCAGCGTTGCCAGCGGCTGGTTCTGGCAGGTCAGCAGTATGCGCCGACCGACAGTCGCGCCCGTGGCGGCCCACTCCGCCGGAGAAACGTCGAGAATGATGGGGATGCTCCAGACCAGGCCGTTGGTCAGTCGCATTGTGTGCGCCACGGAATCCAGATCTCTGCTTCCCATGAACCCGTCAAGAGGGGAAAATGCCCCGTATGCCAGATTGATAGCCTCGCGAGCGATCTGGTCGTTGACGGCAAGGCACGGCAGCCCGGCGATCAGATGGGCCGCTTCCCGGGAGGGAGCCACTGACACTTTGAGTTCGCCGCCGTGGGGTGAGAGGCTATTGTCGGCAGCCATGTTCCGGCCTGTGAGGTTGGGGATTTGGACGGCGCCGGTCGATGGAATCGCCGTGCGGTAAACCGCATCCGGCCGGTCCGGCATTATTCGGACGAGGCCGATGCCCCGCCTTCAGTCGGGCTGCTTCCCTGGACTCTGCATCCGTGGCTGGCCACAGTGGAAAAGAGAATCAGCCCGGCGGCAGCCAGCGCCAAAATCGCCCGGCCGATGCGCCTCCTTGTGAAGGCGGGAGTGAAAATGGGGCCCGGTATACGCATCCTTGCTGTTCTCTCCCGAAGTAATGTTGCCCGCGTGCCCGGCTATATGCGGCTCTGCCCGGACTTGCGGCATATAGCCGGAGATCCCGAACACTGTTGCAGTTTCCGCAAGCAGTATATCGCAAGCCCTGATTAGCGGCTAGTGCCGGGCGCAAAAGTGCAGGGCTTTTCCCGAACCGCTGTCATTGAAGCCCGTTCGCGCTGGGCAGGGGGATGAACGGCACTTCCCAGACGGCGCCCAATGAGCTTCAATGAATTCAGATTCCGGCGAGAGCCGGAATTGCAGATTTACTTTGGGAATTCCCCGGTCTCGGATGGGGACGATTATCCCGCCTTGACCCGGCTCACCGCGTCTGATGCTTACGCCTTTGTGGTAACATAATCACCGTAGTTTTCGGGCGCCCTGCGCCAGTCACTGTCAGGAGACGCAAATGCTGGATTACAAGCCTAATATCGTTCTCTCCAACGAGGAATTCAACGTGGTCGGCACCCGGCCCGTCCGGCCCGACGGCGCCGAGAAGGTAATGGGCCGGGCGCGATACGGCGCAGACCAGAACCTGCCCGGCCTGCTCTACGGCAAGATTCTGCGCAGCCCTTATTCCCACGCAATCATCAAATCCATCGACACCAGCGAAGCCGAGGCATATCCCGGCGTCCATGCCGTTGCAACCTCGGCAGACTGGCCCGAGACCTCAGGGCGGCTGGCCGACCTGGCCGAAGGCGCGATACAGAACCTGGGATTCCTGAGTATGAACGTGCTGGCCCGCGGCAAGGCCCTGTACAAGGGCCACGCCGTCGCCGCCGTCGCCGCCGTCAATCCCCACGTGGCCGAGCAGGCGCTGGCGCTCATCAAGGTGGACTACGAAGTTCTGCCCCCGGTGCTTAGCGCAGAGGACGCCATGAAGCCTGGCGCGCCCGTAGTCCACGAGAAGTTGGCCAGCCTGTCTAACCCGGCCCTGCGCCCCGGCGGGCTGCTGGACGATGGCGACGAGGCCCAGGGCAGCAACATCGCCAACCATTTCGAGTTCCGCCTGGGCGACGTTGAGCAGGGTTTCATGGAAGCCGACGTAATTGTCGAGAAGGAAACCGAGACCGTGCCGGTGCATCAGGGCTACATCGAGCCTCACGCCGGCACAGCGCAATGGGGGGCCGATGGCAAGCTGACCATCTGGTCCAGCAGCCAGGGTCAATTCACCGTCCGCGACCATACGGCCAGGTTCATGGGCATCCCTGTGGCCGACGTCAAGGCCATACCTCTGGAAATTGGGGGCGGCTTCGGCGCCAAGACGGTAGTGTACGTTGAGCCGGTGGCGGCCCTGCTTTCCCGCAAGAGCGGCCACCCGGTCAAGGTGCAGATGTCCCGCAAGGAGGTCTTCGAGGCTACCGGCCCCACCTCCGGCACGAAGATCAAGGTAAAGCTGGGCGCCACCCGGGAAGGCAAGCTGACGGCCGCTGAGTCCACGCTGATTTACGAAGCTGGCGCCTTCCCCGGCTCGCCGGTTTCCCCCGGCGCCCAGTGCATGATGGCCCAGTACAACATTCCCAACGCTCATCTGGAAGCCTATGACGTGGTGATCAACCGGCCCAAGTCGGCGGCCTACCGCGCTCCCGGCGCGCCGGCCTCGGCCTTTTGCATGGAGACCGCCATGGACGAGCTGTGCGAGAAGCTGGGCATGGACCCGCTGGAGTTCCGCCTGCTCAACAGCTCCAGAGAAGGCGTGCGCCGGGTTACCGGCCCCATGACCCCCAAAGTGGGTTACGTCGAGACGCTCCAGGCCCTGAAAGACCACCCGCACTACAACACTCCGATTGACAGCAACACCGGCGGGGGCAACGGCCACACCAAGCGAGGCCGGGGCGTCGCCAGCGGATTCTGGGGCAATAACACCGGCCCGGCCAGCGCCCTGGCCGTGGTCAACTCGGACGGCTCCTTGAGCCTGACCGAGGGCTCGCCCGACATCGGCGGCAGCCGCGCCGCTGTGGCGCAGCACATCGCCGAGGTGTTGGGCATCCCGGTGGAGGACGTAAAGCCGCAGGTGGGCGACACCGACAGCATAGGTTTCACATCCAACACCGGCGGCAGCAGCGCCACCTTCAAGTCCGGCTGGGCCGCATACGAAGCCGGGCAGGACGTGAAGCGCCAGATGCGCGAGCGCGCTGCCCGCATCTGGGACATTCCTGTGGAAGACGTGGAATACAGCGACGGCGCGCTGCAGCACAAGTTCGACTCTGAGCTGCGGCTTACCTTCAAGCAGATTGCCGCCCGTCAGGTCGGCACCGGCGGGCCTATTGTGGGGCGGGCCGGCGTCAACCCGCCCGGAGCAGGGCCCTCCATCGCCGTCCATCTGGTGGACTTGGAGGTCGATACCGAGACCGGCAAGGTGGATGTGCTGCGCTACACCGCTGTCCAGGACGCCGGCAAGGCCATCCACCCCAGTTACGTAGAAGGCCAGATTCAGGGCGGAGTCGTGCAGGGCATTGGCTGGGCCCTCAACGAGGAATACCGGTTCGACGACCAGGGCGGGATGCTTAACAGCAGCTTCCTCGACTATCGGATGCCTATTTCCCTGGATCTGCCGATGATCGACACGGTCATCGTAGAGGTAGCCAATCCGTCCCATCCCTACGGGCTTCGCGGCGTGGGCGAAGTGCCCATCGTTCCGCCCATGGCCGCCATCTCCAACGCCATCTACGACGCTATTGGCGTCCGGCTGAACTCGCTGCCCATGTCGCCCGACAAGGTGCTGGAAGGCCTCTGGGGACAGAACGGCGGCTGACCGGCCTCGAATTCAGCCCCTGTATCCTGAATTTCCGGCCCGGCCGTCCATCCTGACTGATACTGTCGAAGGGAGAGCGGCCGGGCTGCCGCTCAAATACATTATTGAGGAGGGCCGGAATGCCGGAAGTATGGCTTCCGCCGAGGATGCAGAGCCTTACTGGCGGCCGCCAGCAGGTGATAGTCCCCGGCTCCACGGTTCGCCAGGTGATAAACAACCTGGAGAAAGAATACCCCGGCACCCGCGACATCCTGATGGACGCGGAGGGAGATGAGCTCTCGCCTGGCGTAGCAGTGATAGTCGACGGGGAGACCAGCCTCCTGGGCCTTCTGGAGCGTGTCCAGGAAAACAGCGAAGTCCACTTCCTGCCGGCGATTGGGGGAGGGTAAGTTCTGGTTACGCTAATCGCAGTATCAGAAGTTGACGAAGCCCCGAGCTTCCTTGAGCTTCACGGAAACGCAATTCTGGCCGCCCGAAAGCGTAGCTGGTGGCGAAAGCTTCGCCAAGAGCAGCGCCGTTCTGATGCTTGATTACCCTCGCAGCCCGCAGGCAGCCCGCGAGGTGCGAAGAGACACACCCCTTCGCCAGGCCCGCACGTGCTACGGTCACCTTGCCGGCGTCGCCGGTGTCGAGTTGATGGATGTCATGCTGGCGGGCGGCTGGATGGAGGTTGTGCCTGGCCCTCCCGGTTCCAGCCGCGTTCACTATGCCCCGACGCACAGGGGCGCCGCTGCCCTGGCTGAACGGGGAGTAGTAATACCTGCGTCCAGGTTCCGCAAGGCCGTGGCCTTTTCTTGCCTGGACTGGACTGAACGGCGCCCCCACTTGGGCGGAGCGCTGGGAAGAGCCATCGTGGATGCCCTGGTAAGCGGGGGTTGTGTCAAGCGGGTTCCGGAATCGCGGGTAGTCGAATTGACCGCCGGCTGGAGGGCGTTCCTGCATTCTCTTCCTCCCCTGCTCTGATCTGCGCCCCTCCTGATGACGGATGATCCCTGACCTGCCGTTGGACGCTTCTGCCGTGTTGCGTTAGAATCCCGCAAGGCGCTTACTGCCGAATTGCGTCCAAAACGCGCGTTTGGGAGGAGTTTATGGTACTGGAATTGACCCCTTCGCAACGCAAGTGGTATGACCTCGCGGCCCACCATGCAGACGTATTTGCTGAACGAGCCGCGGAATACGATCTGGAGAGCAGGTTTCCCTTTGAGAACTACGCCGAAATGAAGGAATCGGGTTATTCCGCCATGCCCATCCCCGATGACTGCAACGGCGGCGGGGCCGATCTGCTGGACATCTGCATTGCCCAGAACCGGCTGGCCCAGGGCTGCGGCGCCACAGCCCTCGCTATCAATATGCATTTCGGCCTGCCTTTCGTTATGACCGACCTCGTAGCCTTGGGAGAGGACGCTCCCAAGGAGATGCTCACGAAGATAGCCGACGAGAAGCTGATAGTCTTCGGCGCCATAACCGACCCGATGGTGGACAGCTACAAGGGCATCACCGGCATAGGCTACACCACCGTTAAGGCGGTGAGGGAAGGAAGCGGCTTCCGCATCAACGGGCGCAAGGGTTTCGGCACCAACAGCCCCATCGGCGACCTCTTCGGTTGCTCCGCTGTCTACGATGATCCCGGTCAAGGCGAAATCGGCCTGATATTCGTGCTTCCTTCGGACACCGAGGGCCTCGTTTGCCTCAACGACTGGGACACCATGGGAATGCGGGCTAGCCAAAGCCATAGCTGGCGGCTTGAGAATGTCTTCGTCGAAGAAGATCACTGCTTCAAACACAACCTGTGGGAATGGGATAAATATGCCCGTGGATTGTGGGCCTGGCACGGCGGCACCTTCGGTTCGGTGTATCTGGGAATAGCCAAGGCAGCCCGCGACTTTGCCATCAACCAGACCCGCGACCGCACTCGCCTGCCGTTCAAGCGCCCAGAGAGCTATTACCCCGGACACCAGTTCCTGGCTGCCGAGATGGACATCGCCCTCAACGCCGGATGGGCCTACCAGCGTCAGGTGGCAGAGAAGCTCATCGACGTCAACAATCGCGACGACGCTACCATCATCGACGCGGTCGCTATGCAGTATTTCTGCATGAAGGCGGCAGTTGACGTGGTGGGCAAGGCAATGGATATGGTGGGCGGCGCGGCTCTGGCCCGACGGCTGCCCCTGGAACGCTACTACCGCGACGTGCGCGCCGGCCCTGTGCACCCCATCGGCGGCTTCGACGCGCTGGAACTAATCGGCAAGCACGCCTTCGGGTTCCACCGCGACGTGGAACCGCGCTACGTGTAACGAAAGCTGTTCCGAGAGCGAGAGGGAGCGGCGAGCCTAATCCCGCTCCCCTGTTCTGATGCATGGCTCGCGGGAGGCTTTTCTGATGCCTGGTGTTCCTTCGTTTGATTGCGGCGCCCGCTGGTGCTACGCTGGTGTCTGCGGACCTCGAGAACGCAAATACCGGAGGCATACACCGATGGCTGGATACATGATTGGTAATGTCACTGTTACCGACCCGGAAACTTTCGCCGAGTACGGCAAGCAGGTGGCTGAAACCGTCGCCGCTTTTGGCGGAACTTACGTGGTGCGCGGCGGCGCTGCTGAAAAAATAGAGGGGAACTACGACCCTGTTCGCATTGTGGTGTTGCGGTTCGAGAGCGTCGAGCGGGCCCGGGAGTGGTACAACTCGCCCGAGTACGCCCCCCTGAAGGAAATGCGTCAAAAAGCGTCTACCAGCGATATTTACTTCGTCCAGGGCGTCTAATTCAACGTGTTGAGGGTTCTCGCGCAGACGGCCTGTGGCAACTGATGCAAAAGACTTTTGATGCAGAGGACGCCGAGAGCGTTTCGGCTTCGCTGAATATCGGGGGCATGACCTGCGCGGCCTGCGTGCATCACGTCGAGAGCGCACTGGCCGGCGTTCCGGGAGTGTCCAGAGCTACTGTCAATCTTGGCGTCGAAAGGGCCACGGTGGAGTATTCCCCGGATCTGGCCGGCTTCGACGAATTGCGCCGCGCGGTGGAGGAAGCCGGGTACTCGGTGGAGTCTGCCGGCGACCAGGAAAGGGAACTCGAACGTCTCTCCAAAGCGAGGGAGATTCGGGACCTGGTCATTCGCCTGAGAGTCTCTGCGGTTGGCGTGCTGCTGTTGTTCCTGGGCGCCTTTCGGGGTTTCCCCTGGGTTCCGGAACTGATGGAACTGAGTTTCTATCCCTTCCTGCTTTGGGCAGTGGCCACGCCGGTGTTATTCTGGGCCGGGGCTGGATTCTATCGCTCCGGCATCAGCGCTTTACGGCGCGGCACAGCCAATATGCACACCCTTATCGCCCTCGGCACTGGCGCGGCATACGCATACAGCGCGGCCGTGGTGCTGCTGGAAGCGTTCGCTCCCTCTGTTCTGGCCAGCGCTGACATCGACGGCAGGATCTTCTTCGAGACATCCACCGTAATCATCGCTCTGGTGCTTTTCGGCAGGTATCTCGAGGCCCGCGCCCGCGGGCAGACGTCCGAGGCCATCCGCAGGTTGATTGAGCTTCGGCCGACCACCGCTACTGTTCTTGAAAACGGACTGGAAGTCCGGATTCCGGTGGAGCGTGTGGCCGAGGGCGATCTTCTGCTGGTGCGGCCCGGGGAATACATCCCGGTTGACGGCGAAGTGGCGGAGGGCCATTCGTCGATAGACGAATCGATGCTGACCGGCGAGAGTATGCCCGTCGAGAAATTCCCGGGCGATGCCGTCTACGGAGCCACGCTGAACCAGCGTGGGGCGCTCAAATACCGCGCCACCCGGGTCGGCGATGACACGGCGCTGGCGCAGATCATCCGGCTGGTGCAGGATGCGCAAGGGTCGCGAGCGCCCATCCAGCGGGTTGCCGACCAGGTATCGGCAAAGTTCGTCCCGGCTGTGGTTGCCGTTGCGGCGTTCTCCTTTCTCTTTTGGCTGCTGCTGGGCCCGGCCCCTTCGCTGACCTTTGCTGTGATGGTGTTCGTGGCTGTGTTGATCATAGCCTGTCCATGCGCCTTGGGGCTGGCCACCCCAACGGCCATCATCGTGGGCATCGGGAAAGGAGCAGAACAGGGAGTGCTGGTCAAACAGGCAACTGCCCTCGAAGCCGCGCATAAGGTAGACACTGTCGTTCTCGACAAGACCGGGACTCTCACCATGGGCAGGCCGGAGGTGACCGGCATCAGGGCGTTTGGCGTGGAGGAGGACGAACTGCTGGCTCTGGCCGCCTCCGCCGAGCGCGGCTCGGAGCATCCGCTGGGCGAAGCCATCGTTGGCGAGGCGCAACGCCGCCGGTTGTCTCTGTCTCCAGCTTCAGAATTCGTGAGCATTCCTGGCAAAGGCATAGAGGCGCATGTCGACGGCGAAAAGGTGCTCATGGGCAGCAGGCTGCTGATGGAGGAGAAGGGCGCGACGCTGGACTGGCTCTCTCCCGCCGCATGCTCCATGGCCCAGCAGGGTATGACTACTGTATTCGTTGCCGCCGGAGGCGAGGTCAAGGGTGTGATCGCGGTGGCTGATACGCTGAAACCGGAAGCTGGCGACAGCGTGGCGCGCCTGCGGAACATGGGCCTCTCGGTAGTGATGCTCACTGGCGACAATGCATCGACGGCTTATTCCATCGCCCGGGAGCTTGGCATCGATCAGGTGAAGGCCGAGGCACTGCCCGAAGACAAGGCGGAGATCATCCGCAATTTACAGCGTGAGGGTCGCGTAGTGGCGATGGTGGGCGACGGTATTAACGACTCCCCGGCGCTGGTCCAGGCCGATGTTGGCATGGCCGTGGGCGGCGGCACGGACATCGCAGCCGAGTCGGCGGATATTACGCTAATGCGCGGCGACGTGGGCAGCGTTGCCACCGCCATCGACCTGAGCCGTCAGACCGTCCGCACTATCAGGCAGAACCTTTTCTGGGCCTTCATATACAATATCCTCCTGATTCCTGTGGCTGCCGGCGCCCTGTATCCGGTTTTTCAGGCGGTAGGGGGGGTGCCGGGTTCGCTGGAATTTTTCTTCGGTCAGCAGGGATTTCTGAACCCGGCGCTGGCGGCAGTGGCGATGGCTTTCAGTTCCGTAACTGTGATAACCAATTCCCTCAGGTTACGCCGATCTGAAATATAGGCGGGAATCACAAGGTTAGAGGTAGAAACTATGGCCGCAGCGATTGACCCGGTCTGCCTGATGGAAGTCGATACAGAGAACCCCCCGGGCGGCCAGAGCGAGTACCAGGGCGTCAGCTACTACTTCTGCGGCCCTGGGTGCAAGGTCGCCTTTGACCGGAACCCGGATCACGTGCTGTCCGGCGAGGGTGTGGTGCCTATGGACGGCGCCGGCTATGGCCATCAGGAATCCCGCCCTTCCGCCGGAGGGGGTATCATGGGCTTCTTCCGACGTCTCTTCGGAGGCAAATCCCTTTCGGATTGATGAGTTAGCCCCGAATGATGGGCAGGTGCTGCTCGTATAACTCATACTCTATGCAGACGCCGCAACCTGAAAAGGGTAAAGCTCCTCTCTGGGTAAGGGAAGAAAGCTTGATAACCGTGTTCATCGTGCGGACACAGCCGGAAGGGTATTGTCCATCCGAATCCGCCGTTTCAAGACCATACCTGCATTCCGGCGAGCTTTTGCCCCGGTAAACCCCAGGCACAACGGTATGTCTGTTTTCCTATGCTGCCTTCCCACAGCATCGCTTGTACTTGCGGCCGCTGCCGCAGGGGCAGGGGGCATTGCGGCCCACCTTGGCTGCCTCAGCCGGCTGGGTGTTGCGATTTGAGCCGTTTACCGCCTGCATGGGGCTGCCCTCTGTCGAGTTGCGTCGACGGTGGCGCTGTCTGCCCGACTCGGCCTCCACCTGCGCCGGTTCTACCGACACGTGGAACAGAGCGCGAACCATGTCGCGCTGAATCCTCCTTTGCAGGTCGTGGAACATCTTCTGGCCTTCGCTGCGATACATCACCAGCGGGTCGCGTTGGCCGTAGGCATGAAGGCCGATACCGGTGCGCAGATTTTCCATCGCCGTCAGGTGCTGCACCCAGTGGGAGTCAATGGCCCGCATCAGCAGGAATCGCTCCGTTAGCCGCATCTGCTCCGCACCAACGGTCTCTTCCCTTCCGGCCAGGGCGGTCTCGGCGTGGGCAGAGAGTATGCCGGCGATCTGGTCAAGGCTGTGCTGGAACATTTTGTCTTCGTTGTCCAGCTCCGTCGGCATGGGGCCGATCTGGCCGATTTCGTCTATCAGTCCTTCTACGTTCCAGTTGTCGGAGTGGCGCCCCGGCAAGTATTGGGCTACAAGGCGGGAATACTCCTGGCGCAGCATATCCAGCGTCTTTTCCCGCAGATCTCCGTCGCCCAGGGCGAGTATCCGGTCGTTGTAAATCACCTCGCGCTGCTTATTCAGCACGTCGTCAAATTCCAGCAGGTGCTTGCGGATATCGAAGTGATAGCCCTCGACCTTGACCTGCGCCCCGCTGATGGATTTCGTTACCAGCTTGTTCTCCACAGGCGTGTCTTCTTCCAGCCCGGTCCAGCCCATCACGGTCTTAATGCGATCGCCGCCGAAACGCTGCATCAGGTCGTCTTCCAGCGACACGTAGAACTGGGAGCTGCCAGGATCTCCCTGGCGACCGGAGCGCCCCCGGAGCTGATTGTCGATGCGGCGCGCGTCATGGTGTTCCGTGCCGATGACATGGAGACCTCCCAGGTTGATGACGCGGTCGTGTTCTGCCTGCCAGCCGTCTCGGGATGTGTCGGCGCCGCCCAGGACAATATCAGTGCCGCGGCCGGCCATGTTGGTGGATACGGTCACTGCTCCCAGACGACCGGCCTGCGAAATGACGCCGGCTTCGCTCTCGTGGTTCTTGGCGTTAAGCACCTGGTGCTGCACGCCCCGTTTGCGAAGACGCCCGCTCAGAAACTCCGAGTCTTCGATGGATGTTGTGCCGATGAGCAACGGCCGCTGGGTGCCGTGCAATTCCACGATCTTGTCGGTAACCGCTATCCATTTGCCCTCTTGCGACTGGTACACAAGGTCGGAGCAATCATCCCGCTGCATCGGCAGGTTGGTAGGGATTTCCACTACTTCCAGCCCGTAGATTCGGAAGAACTCGTCGGATTCAGTGGCCGCCGTTCCTGTCATGCCTGCCAGCTTCTCATACATTCGGAAGTAGTTCTGCAGGGTGATGGTGGCGTAGGTGATGCTCTCCCTCTGTATTCTGATTCCTTCCTTGGCTTCCACTGCCTGATGCAGCCCGTCGGACCACCGGCGCCCCGGCTGGAGACGCCCGGTGAACTCGTCAACAATCACCACCTCGCCATCCCGCACCACGTAGTCCTTGTCGCGCTGCTTCATCACGTAGGCGTTCAGGGCATTCTCCATGTAATGCACAAGATGGAAGTTCTCCGGGTCGTAGAGGTTGGACGTATTAGTCCACTGCTCCATCTTGGCGATGCCGTCCTGGGTCAAAGAGATGGCCTGGGTTCGGTCGTCGATGGTGTAGTCTTCAGCCGGGTTGAGGCGGGGCACCAGCCTCGCAAAATTCTGATAAAACTGCACCGGCTCTTCCGCCGGGCCGCTGATAATGAGGGGAGTGCGGGCTTCGTCGATCAGGATGTTGTCGACTTCATCGACGATGGCGTAATAGAGCCCGCGCTGAACCTGCGTATCCTGAGTCAGGGCCATGTTGTCGCGCAGGTAGTCGAAGCCGAATTCGTTGTTGGTGCCGTAGGTGACATCTGCGCGGTAAGCCTCGGCGCGGCTGACTGGTCGAAGGCCGGGCATATTGCCTTCGGATATTTCAGGGTCGTAGATATAGGCTGCGTCGTGCTGGAGGCAGCCCACGCTCAGGCCCAGAGCGTGATAGACTGGCCCCATCCACACCGGGTCGCGGCGGGCAAGGTAGTCGTTTACGGTGACCACGTGGACTCCGCGTCCCACCAGGGCATTGGCATAGACCGACAGGGTGGCGACCAGGGTCTTGCCTTCGCCGGTCTTCATCTCTGCGATCTTGCCCTGGTGCAGCGCCGCTCCGCCTATGAGCTGGACGTCATAGTGACGCTGGCCCAGGTTGCGGCGGGCGGACTCGCGAACCGCGGCAAACGCCTCGGGCAGCAGCTTGTCCAGGTTCTCGCGCCCTTCCAGCCTTTGGCGAAATTCGTCTGTCTTGGCAAGCAACTGTTCATTGCCTAGCTGCTTAAACTCCGGCTCCAGGCGATTGACTGCTTCTTTGATGTGGGCCAGCTTCTTCAGCGCCTTTTCGTTGGGGTCTCCAAGTATTTTCTGAAGAACTGTAACCATAGGTCCTCGTCCTGGCAGTAAAGCTAACTCAGGGATAAGACTATTTTAATACCCGTCGGCCTGCGTCTACGCAGTCGGATGGCGCAGCGGCGCGCCCCTGCCGGCGCGCCGCATGTTCCGCCGCGGTGGATGTTCAGCCTGTCGGTAAGAGACGCGCTGCGCCTCTGACCTCTTGCAGGCTGCTAATCCCGTTTTCATCCAGGTACTGCCGCAATCCTTCCAGAATGCGCCATGGGGCGGCGGGGTTGATGAGATTGGCGCTGCCTATCTGTATGGCGCTTGCTCCGGCGAGGATGTATTCGATGGCGTGTTCGGCCTTGAAGATGCCGCCCACTCCAACGATGGGAACGCTCACGGCCTGGGCAGTCTCGTACACCAGCGCCAGAGACACGGGCCGCAGCCCCATGCCCGACAATCCGCCGGTGATGTTGCCCAGGACAGGACGGCGGGTTGCGATGTCGATTCGCATGGCGGGCAGGGTGTTGCAGATAGTGAGGGCGTCAGCGCCCCCGGCCACCGCAGCCCGCGCGATCTCCGTGATGTCCGGCACGTTGGGAGCCAGCTTGGCAAGGACTGGCAGATCGGTGTTTTCCTTGACGGCTGCTACGGCGTCGCAGGCCAGCGCCGGGCTGTGGCTGAACATGGCGCCGTTTTCGATGTTGGGGCAACTGAGATTGATCTCCAGCGCCTGGATACCCATCGCCTTCCCGGTCATGGCCGCCATCTCGCCGAACTCGCCGACGCTGTGGGCTGCGAAGCTGAACAGAACAGTGGCGTTCCATTCCGACCACTGGGGAGTCCATTCCCGAACAGCGGTCTCGATGCCGGGGTTTATCAGGCCGACAGCATTCAGGAACAGATGGTCGCCGTCCTCCCATGCCTCCCGGTATGACTGCGGAAACCAGCGCGGCTCCGGGTTGCCCTCTCTCCGCCAGCGGGTGACCGTTTTGGGGATAACTGCGCCCAGTTCCTGGAGCGGGTATTTTTCAGTCAGGCCGCGCCCGTAACCGTCATACCCGAGGGTGCCTGAGGCGATCATAACGGGGTTGTCCAGTTGAAGCCCCCGTGGATGCCTGGGGGCTAGATCGACCGCCAGTCTGCTGTCGCCTTGAAGAGAGAAATCTGTCATTGGGTCTCTTTCACGACCGTGTAATGGAATTGGCCGCAACGAGGCGCCCAGGCAGGGACCTCGAAATTATATGTTCTCCTCCCTGGGCGCTTCGCGGCAAACCGGTCCTTATGAAGGCTGGTCTTCGGCGCTGTCTGCCGCGCTGGTGACTGTATCATCGGCTTCGTCCAGGTCATCGTCATCGTCATCGAAGAAGTCGTCGTCGAAATCATCTTCGCCTTCCTCCGCATATCTGCGGGCAGCCTGAGCCAGACGCTCGAATCCGTCCTCCGGGCCGAAGGTAGCCTTGCCCTCCTGATCCTCTTCCCCTTTACCTGCGTTGCCCTGCAGCCAACCGCCCGGCGTAATGGCGCTCATGTTCAATGCGGGCTGGGGCCGGAGCAATTCCTCCATCCCGGGTATGTCCACCTGAGCGGGGATGAGACGACCTATGATGACGTTTTCCTTCAGGCCCAGCAGGTAATCCTGCTGACCTTTCACCGCTGCCTCTGTCAGCACGCGAGTGGTCTCCTGGAACGAAGCGGCGGAGAGGAAACTGTCGGTGCGCAGCGAGGCGCGTGTTATCCCCAGCAGCACCTGTTCGGCAGTCGCGGGCTCGCCGCCCTCGGCCAGCACCTTGGCCACCTGTTCCTGGAAGGCGAACTTGTCTACGACCTCGCCTGGAATGAGATCGGTGTCGCCGGGCTGGGTTACCTGCACCCTGCGCAGCATCTGCCTCAGGATGATCTCGATATGCTTGTCCTGGATGGTCACGCCCTGGGATTGGTAGACCGCCTGCACCTGGTCTACTATGTAGGACTGCAAGGCTTCCTTGCCCCGTATGCGAAGGATGTCGTGGGGGTTCATTGGCCCGGAGGTCAAGGGAGCCCCCGCGTTGACTTTGTCCCCGTTCCTCACCATCAACAAGTAGGTGGAGGTTGGGATGTCGTGTTCCCGGGTCTCCAGGTCTTCCCCGATCACCGTTATATGGCCGTCGGCCAGCTCCACCCGTCCGCTGACGGCGGCCTCTACGGTGGCCCCTTCCGAGACGATGGTCAACTCGCCTCCGGCCAGCTCCACCCGTCCTGAGGCGGTGGCCGTGGGGGCTATGGCCGACTCTGACTCGGCGCCCTCGGGCAGCGAGGCCAGCACCATGCCTTCCGTTACCTCTTCCCCATCGTCCACCAGCGCTTCCGCTCCTTCGGGCAGGCTGAACCGCTCGACCTGGGGAACGACTGCCAAGGCGTCGCCTTCCTCCACCAGGTCGCCGTCTTCAACTCGGATCTGCGCGCCTTCAGGCAGAGGATGATCCTCGCGGATTTCCTCGCGGTAGACCACCCTTAAAATTCTGTTCTCTCTTAAAATGTTGCCCTCTTCTTCGTCTTCGAGCTCGACTTCGCCATCGATGTCCGAGAGGATGGCGGCGTCCTTGGGCACTCTGGCCTCGAAAATTCCCTCCACCTGAGGGAGACCGCCGGTAATGTCGAGGTTCTGCACCTCCACATCCTGGCGGATTACGTCGGCTTCCTTCTCCAGGTCGTCGCTGTGGCGGAGCATATCTTCATGGATACGGTTAAAAGCCACCGCGACAGCATAGTTGTCATCGTCGCCTCTTGCGTCGGCAATCCGACCGGTGATGGCCTTTAGCCTGCCGGTTTCGCTGAAGTGGGTCAGGTCTTCGAGAATCCGGTCCAGGGTCAATAGCAACCGGCCCTGAAGCCGTTCATCCGCTCCAGGTATATTCGCAATGGCTCCCGTGATCCGGGTTTTAACCTGTTGCAAATCCTGGGCGACTGAACTGGAGATTTCGCCAATCCGCGCCTCGTGCCGCTGTAGCTCATGGGCGCCGATTTTGGCCAGGCCTGAGGGGACTAACTTCACCATACCCCGGAGATCACCGGACAGGGAACGGATGCTGCTGGAGTCCTCAGGGATACCGCTCAATTCGCTGTGTATGTGTGAGGCCAAGGACTGTGCATCCCTGTAATTGTTGGTCTCCCGGAGACGGGCTATATCTTCGCGAACCCAGCTGGAATCGAATCCGCGCAAGCCCTCCAGCATTTCCCGCAGGCGGGTAGTCGTTGCGCTCATATCCATAGCGGGTTGCAATCCTCGGGCGATCAGTTTGAGGATCTCGATCAAGGCCGACAGCAACTGTTCCAAAAGCTTGTCATCAGTAGTTGTTTCTGTGATCAGGATTTTAAACTTTTGCACGTTTTGGCGGACTGAATCGGTGATTTTGTTAATCCGCTCCTCTAGGGCCGCGTCTGGGGCTGCTGATCTCACCTCACAGAGGAGTTTGCTCAATTCGTCGTGTATGTCGTGTGTGAGGGTGTCCCAGGTCTGCTGTTCCCTAATCCGCCTGGAATAGAAGCTCTCCAGCTCTTTCCGTAGGCGGACAATCTCTTCCTTCTTCATTAAGGCGCTCAGTTCCTCAGCGCTCAGTTCCTCACAGAGGAGTTTGCTCAATTCGTCGTGTATGTCGTGTGTGAGGGTGTCCAAGGGCTGCTGTTCCCTAGCCCACCTGGAATAGAAGCTCTCCAGCTCTTTCCGTAGGCGGACAATCTCTTCCTTCTTCATTAAAGCGCTCAGTTCCTTACACTTCATTAAAGCGCTCAGTTCCTTACAGAGGAGTTTGCTCAATTCGTCTGTAAACTTTCTTTCGAGTAGGAGGATAGCCTTTGCGCTCATTTCCTTGCACAAGCTCTCTAGCGCATCCTGATTGGCTTTTAGGAATTGCAGGAATGCCAAGAACGCATCTCTTTCTATTTCCCGGCGGAGTACGCCCACTTCCCGGCGCATTTTGACCGGGATGGGCTGGAGTTCCCGGGCGATGGACAGCACGGCCTCGTCCAGGCTGCTGTTGGTCCGGCGGACGCCGCCTTCGTGGAAGACTCTCATAGTCAACTGGGTGCCGGGTTCGCCAATGCTCTGGGCGGCGATGATGCCCACAGCCTGCCCTTCCAGGACCGGCCGGCCGTTGGCGGCCAGGTCGCCGTAGCACATCCGGCAGACGCCGCGGGGAGCCTCGCAGGTCAGGGGCGAGCGCACCATGATTTCAATGACGCCCGAGTCGACCAGCCTTTCCGCCTTTTGCCAGGTGATGTTTTCGTTGCGGTGTACCAGGACCTCTCCAGTTTCCGGATGGGCTATGGCTTCGGCGGCAATCCGGCCGGCAACCCGGTCCTGGAGAGTGATCCGGCTGTGTTCAGGGGGGCGGCGAGGCACCCAACCTTCCAGGGCGCCGCAGTCTTCGCCTTGTATGATAACCTCCTGGGCCACGTCGACCAGCCGACGGGTGAGGTAGCCGCTGCTGGCAGTGTTCAGCGCGGTGTCGGTCAGGCCCTTACGGGCTCCGTAGGTTGAAATGAAGTATTCCAGAGGTGTCAGCCCTTCCCGTAAGGAGGACTTTATCGGGAGTTCCATCACCCCGCTGCCGACGCCGGACAGCACCTCGCTGCTGGAACCGGCCCTCTGCACCAAGCCGCGCATTCCGACCGTCTGATTGATCTGGGATGTGTTGCCCTTAGCTCCAGATTCGAGCATTACGTCCAGGGCGCCGTAACCGAGAGCCTGATAATCCCGAAGCTGGCCGCCGCCGGTGCCCAGGCTGC
Organism: Dehalococcoidia bacterium; assembly: GCA_965115955.1. Lineage (GTDB taxonomy): Bacteria > Chloroflexota > Dehalococcoidia > Lucifugimonadales > UBA3495 > VXOI01. Next base: position 2,354,180 of record OZ220473.1, read on the forward strand.
CATAGCGGGCTTCGTAGTCGACGATGTTCTTGCGAACCAGCTCGAGGACCCGGTATGAGGCCTGCGTCCAGGCGTCAATAGTTTTGACGTGTCTTTCTTCTTTAGTGATAAGCCCCAGGTTGAATTCTTCCTGGTACTGGTAAATCGACTCCTGGGCTTCAGCGAGAATTTGAGGTTTCTCTGGCAGCCCTGGAATGTCACTGAAGGAAAAGCTCGTTGTGTACTCAGTGGCGTATTGATACCCCAGGCCCTTAATGCTGTCCAGAACTTCCGCCATCTCCTCATTAGTCAGGTTCTGATGCAGCTCCAGTACCAGTTCATTCAACTCCTGGCGGCTGAGGCGCTCATTCCGGAAGCTGATACTGTCTGGCAGCTTTTCGCTGAAGATAAGCCGCCCCAGCGAGGTTTCGCGCCATTGATCTGATGAACCTTTTGTGTGGCGCACGTAGATCGGGGCGTGCAAGGTCAGTTCACCCTGATTGTAGGCCGCCATGGCCTCGTCAATGTCGCTGAAGCGCCGGTAGGCTCCGGTGTCTTCCCTCTTCAGCTCCGTTTGGTAAAAATTGCCTATCAATATGTCCAGAGCGGGAGCGACAAGGGGGTCGCCTGACGCCGGAGACAGCATGTTGTTGGTGCTGATCATCTCCTCCCGGGCTTCCAGCACCGCCATTTGCGACAGCGGCACGTGGACGGCCATCTGGTCCCCGTCAAAATCGGCGTTGAACGCCGAGCACACCAGCGGGTGAATCTGGATGGCGTGTCCATCGATCAGCACGGGCATGAATGCCTGAATGCCCAGACGGTGCAGGGTGGGCGCGCGGTTGAGCAGCACCGGGCGGTTCTTGATGACGTCTTCCAGGATGTCCCACACATCGCCTCGGGCGCGTTCCACCATCCGCTTGGCGCTCTTGATGTTGGGCGCGATACCCAGCATGACCAGGCGGTGCATGACGAAGGGCTTGAACAGCTCCAGGGCCATGCGGCGGGGCAGGCCGCATTCGTTCATCTTCAGCTCCGGGCCGACCACGATGACGGAGCGCCCGCTGTAGTCCACCCGTTTGCCCAGCAGGTTCTGGCGGAAGCGGCCCTGCTTGCCGCGCAGCAGGTCGGACAGGCTCTTAAGCTTGTGGTTGTGGCTGCCCTGAATGGGCCGCCCGCGCCGTCCGTTGTCGATGAGCGCGTCGACTGCTTCCTGCAGCATCCGCTTTTCGTTGCGGATTATGATTTCCGGAGCGCCGAGGGTCATCAGCCTCTTGAGGCGGTTGTTGCGGTTGATCACTCGGCGATACAGGTCATTCAGGTCGCTGGTGGCGAACCGGCCGCCATCGAGCTGAACCATGGGGCGAAGCTCCGGCGGCAGCACCGGCATCACGGTGAAGATCATGTCCTCTACGCGAGTGCCCTCGCCGTGGCCGCCGTCGGCCCGGTGGCCGCTCTGGCGAAAGGCCTCCACCACCCGCAAGCGCTTGATGGCCTTCTGGCGACGCTGCCCGGATGTGGAATGCATGTCGTTGATTAGCTGATCGCGCAGGGCTTCCAGGTCCACTGCCCGGAGGATGGCGAGGATAGCCTCGGCCCCCATGCCGGTCTCGAATATGGCCAGGCCGGTGTCCCTATCTCTGGGGTATCGCTCCTGCAACTCCCGCAGGCGGGACTCGGATAGAAGCTGCATCTTCCGGATGTCGTTCAATTCTTCCAGGGTTATCTTCAGGTTATAGTCAAGGTCGGCCTCATCCGCTGCGAGCCGGTTGTTGATCTCGTCTATCTGCTGCTGGACTTCTTTGAGCTCCGCCACGGGTTCCCCGCCTTCGGGGGCGAACTCCACAGCGGGATCGTCTGTCTCCGGCTCAATGCCTCCGGTCAGGATCAGCAGTGTGCGGTTCAGCTCTTCCAGGTCGTCGCTGGCGTTGGCGCGGCGTCTTTCAACCTCCAACTCGTGCCTGAGCTGCACCGCCTCGATGGCTTCCCGGCGGGCATCCTCGTCGACGGAAATCACGATATGCTGGGCGAAATAGAGGACGCGCTCCAGGTTGCGAGGCGATAGGTCAAGGAGCAGTCCCAGGCGGCTGGGGTTGGTCTTGCTGAACCATATGTGGGCCACTGGCGCAGCCAGGCGGATGTGGCCCATTCGCTCGCGCCTTACCTTGGCGCGAGTCACCTCCACGCCGCATCGGTCGCACACGACGCCCCGGTAGCGGATGCGCTTGTATTTGCCGCAGAAGCATTCCCAGTCCTTGGTGGGGCCGAACAGCCTCTCGCAGAACAGGCCGTCCTTCTCGGGGCGGAGCGTGCGATAGTTGATGGTTTCCGGCTTGGTGACCTCGCCATGGGACCAGCTTAGAATCTGCTCCGGCGATGCGATGGAAATGCGGATTGCGTTAAAGTCGGTGGCCGCGTTTTCAGCCCTGTCTGCCATTCTGACCATCTTTAAATCGTCTCCGTAGGGAATAGCTCTGAGCCGGCGTCTATCTCTCGCCCAAAGGTCTGCCTGATGCCCTGCGCCAGGCCATCGTCCAATTCTTCGCCTATTTCGCGGCCCAGGGCCCGGCGGTTGTCTTCGTTCAGCAGTTGCACCCTGAGGCCCAGGCTTTGCAGTTCCTTCATCAGCACGTTGAAGGATTCCGGCACTCCGGGCTGTCCGATGGGTTCGCCCTTGACCACTGCCTCGTAGGTCTTGACCCTGCCTGCGACGTCGTCGGACTTGACGGTGAGCATTTCCTGAAGGTTGTAGGCCGCGCTGTAGGCTTCCAGGGCCCAGACTTCCATCTCTCCGAAACGCTGGCCGCCGAACTGAGCCTTGCCTCCGAGGGGCTGCTGGGTGATCATCGAGTACGGGCCGGTGGAGCGCGCGTGAATCTTGTCTTCAACCAGGTGGCTGAGCTTCAGCATGTGGATGTCGCCGATGGTCACGGGCTGGTCGAAGGGGTCGCCGGTGCGCCCGTCGTAGAGCTTGAACTTGCCGAAGGTGGGCGGAGCGATGCCCCGCTGCCGGTGAACCGCCATGGCTATATCGCGCATTTCGTCAACGTCCCTGCCCCAAGGGTCCCGTCCAGCTTCCAGGGCAAGCCACAGGCGCAGGCAGGCTTCCCTGGGGAAGCCCTCCCTCGATTCGTCCAGCAGCCGTTCCATCATTTCATTGGGAGTACAGTCGTACTCCGTCAGCCACCGCGCTACGACATTGCGTTTATCTTCGCTGAGCCCGTCGCCGGTCAGTACGGCGCCTTCCCGTTCCCGGAACCAGATGCGGGCCAGAGAGTCCTCGATGTCGATGTCGGTGGCTCCGTCGAACACTGGGCTAAGGACGCGGAAGTTAAGGCCGCGGGCGCCCCAACCCAGGTGCGCCTCCCGCAACTGCCCCAGGTTCAAGCGGGATGGTACGCCGAGGGGGTTGAGGATGATGTCTACGGGTGTGCCGTCTTCCAGATAGGGCATATCCTCTTCCGGCAGGATGCGGGCGACCACGCCTTTAGTGCCATGGCGTCCGGACATCTTGTCGCCCACCGAAATCTTGCGGGTCTGGGCGATCCAGACACGGACGGCCTCTTTTACGCCGGGGCTCAGGTCGTCGCGGTTCTCCCGGCTCAGCACCTTGACGTCAATCACCTTGCCTCGCTCGCCATGGGGCACTCGGAGCGAGGTGTCCTTAACATCCCGGGACTTCTCGCCAAAGATGGCTCGCAGCAGCTTTTCCTCGGCGGTCAGCTCGGTCTCTCCCTTGGGCGTCACCTTTCCCACCAGGATGTCGCCGGGCAACACGTCGGAGCCTACGCGGATTATGCCGCGCTCGTCCAGGTCGCGCAGGCTGGCCTCGCCCACATTGGGGATATCGCGGGTTATTTCCTCGGGCCCCAGCTTGGTCTCGCGAGCCTCCATATCGCGTCGTTCTATGTGGATGGAAGTGAAATAGTCGTCGCGATACAGCCGCTCGCTGACGATGATGGCGTCCTCGTAGTTGTAACCCTCCCAGGACATGAAAGCCGCCAGCACGTTCTGTCCCAGGGCCAGCTCGCCGTTCTCGGTAGACGAACTGTCCGCCAGAACCTCACCCTTCCTGACCACGTCGCCTCGGGCGGTGATGGGACGCTGGTCGAAGCAGGTGCCCTGGTTGGTGCGCGAGAACTTGATGAGTGGGTGGACATGCTCCTCGCCTTCGACATCCGTGACCACGATCTCCCGGCCGTTTACTGAAGTTACGACGCCGTTGACCTGAGAGATAACGAGCTGGCCGCTGTCGCGGGCTACCCGACCTTCGATGCCCGTCACCACAGTGGGAACCTCAGGACGCAGCAACGGGACCGCCTGGCGCTGCATATTCGAACCCATCAGAGTCCGCTTAGCGTCGACGAACTCCAAGGAGGGAATCAGGGCTGCCGATACGCTCATAGTCTGCATTGGCGAGACATCCATCAGATGAGCCTCGCCAGGAGATCCCTGGTTGCTGTACTCGTCTCCGACCCGCATTTCGATCCTGTCATCGACAAACTGGTTCATACTGTCCAGCTTTGCATTCGCCTGGGCGATCTTGAATTCCTGCTCCTTATCGGCAGACAGCCAGATTATGGAATCATCCTGGCTCCCGTCGCCGCTGGGCTCGGCCACGAAGGGTTTGACCTTGATCATGGCGCCTTCGGGCAGGCGTTTGATGGCGTTCAGTCTGTTGGCCCCGATGGCGACGCCCTCGTTTACGATGACGTAGCCGGTTTCAGGGTTGATCACTGCCTCTGTCACGATGCGTCCTTTGAGATCGGGCGAGTCTTTGGGCAGCTCGCGTTTCACCACGCGGTAGGGCGACTCGATGAAGCCGAACTCGTTTATCCGGGCATACGAGGCCAGCGAACCGAGCAACCCGATGTTGGGGCCTTCCGGAGTCTCGATAGGGCAGATGCGCCCGTAGTGCGAGAAGTGCACATCGCGCACATCGAAGCTGGCCCGCTCCCTGGACAGGCCGCCTGGGCCCAGGGCCGACAGCCGTCGCTTGTGGGTCAACTCGGCCAGGGGATTGGTCTGGTCCATGAACTGGGATAACTGGGAGCCGCCGAAGAACTCCCGAACTGCCGCCACCACAGGCCGGATGTTGATCAGGCCTTGTGGAGCTGCGGTTTCAGGGTCTACCAGCGTCATCTTTTCCTTGACCATCCGCTCCATGCGCAGCAGTCCGACACGCACCTGGTTCTGCACCAGTTCACCCACGGCGCGGACACGCCGGTTGCCAAGGTGGTCGATGTCGTCCCCCTTTTCCTCGCCCTGGTTGATGACTATCATCGTGCGTATAACGGCTACGATGTCGTCCCGGGTCAGAGTCATGGGGCCGTCATCCTCCTGAAGGCCCATTCGCCGGTTGAACTTGTAACGCCCCACGCGCCCCAGATCGTAGCGGCGGGGATCGAAGAACAGGTTGTTGATCAGGTTGCGGGAGTTTTCAAGGCTGGGCGGTTCGCCTGGCCGGAGACGGCGGTAGAACTCGACCTGGGCGGCGGCGATGCGATGCGCAGCTTCCTTGTCGAACTCCTCGCCCTCGTGCAGCCAGTCCCACAGCAAACGAAGGTCTTCATCCCGGAAGGTGAGCCCTGCCGAGTCTAATGCGGGGTCGCTTCGCAAGGTGGACTGCATGTAACGATGCGTTTCGCCGGTGTCTATGTCGTTAAACAGGGCAGTTATCTGCTCGTCGTAAGCTACGCCCAGCGCCCGCAGGAAGGTGCTTGCCGAGACCTTGCGCTTGCGGTCTACCTTTACCGATAAGACATCTTTGTTGCTGGTCTCGAACTCCAGCCAGGCACCTCGGGAGGGGATGAGCTTGGCCATGCACAGCCGCCGGTTGTTGCCGGCGTTACGCTCGGTTATGAAGTAGATGCCAGGCGAGCGAACTAGTTGGCTCACAACGACACGCTCGGCGCCGTTGATGATAAAGGTGCCGTTTTCGGTCATCATGGGGAAGTCGCCCATGAAGATTTCCTGTTCTTTTATCTCGCCGGTTTCCTTCATCACCAGGCGGGTTCTGACATAGAGCGGCTGGGAAAAGGTTATCTCGCGCTCTTTACACTCCTGCGGCGAATACTTGGGAGTACGGAACTCGTGCTCCTGGAAATGAAGCTCATATTTTTTGCCGGTATAGTCTACTATGGGCGACACTTCGCGGAACACGTCCTCCAGCCCCTGCTTGTTGAACCATTCGCATGACTGAATCTGGCTTTGGATGAGGCTGGGCATTTCCAGAACCTGGGGGATTCGGGCATACGACCGGACATCCAGTGTTTGCGGCGAATGTCCATTGCGAACGAGAGGTAAAGCCATTCCGATTCTCCTTGCCAAGAGTAGATACAGCCGGCGGCCGGTGACGAAAGGGTCTCAAAACGCAGAAGGGCCTGGTCCGATGACAAGCGAGTATAGAGGCGAAGCGTGGGGTTGTTGGAGTGAAGGCGTGATTCGGGGCATAAGCCTGTAAGAGGTTATTCTAACATCGCCTGGGGAATTGTCAACACCTGATGAAAAGACGCAATCAAGGCAGGGTACACCAGATAAAGTACACCAGAGGCGTAGAGATTCTGGGCGTATCCCTTGCCCTGGCCGGCAGGACAGGATTGGCTGAAATCCAGTATCACTCCAGGTTAAGTCCAGGTTAAGAATCTAAAAACACCCAATTTCGGAATCGCTGTTGACAATGGAAGCCGTCATTGTTAGCATCACCCCAAAATTATTTGCCAACCAGCGCGGCGCGCCCGATAAACGGGCGTCAACAGGGAAAGCGGTTAGAACCCGCTGCGGAGGCGCCACTGTAACCGGTTAGCTTCCCGCTGAAGCCACTGTCCTTCGGGATGGGAAGGCGCGGGGCAGCGATGATCCGGGAGCCAGGAGACCTGCCGGGCTGAGCTGAGCGGTCGCTCTTCGTCCTAGGGAGTGCTCAGGCACGGCGCTTGTTGCCCGTTTAGCGCCAAGGCACGACCCCTGCCGTTACGAAGGCGGCAGGGTTTTTTCTTGCAGACAGCAAACTCCGGAGCGCCGGATCTGCGCTCAATCAAAGACAGGCCAAATACCGGCGGACTCCTGGCGCGGGTGTATCTGAGCTGGCTCCGGCGCTCCGCGCTCTTGAGCAACTCCCCGGTTCTGCTGAGACTTACGGGGGGGATTCTCCCCATCCTGGCAGCGGGGGTCCCTCTTATGGTGATTGCCGCTTCCCTTGGCCCCTACAAAATCCCCTTCGCGCATACCATCGACATCCTGTTGTCGCAGGTTGGCATCGGATCAGCATCGGCGCCTGAAACCGAGCAGGCGATAATCACGTCCATCAGGCTGCCTCGCATAGCCCTTGCCTTGATCGTCGGTTCAGCCCTGGGGGTTTCGGGCGCAGTCATGCAGGGCCTGTTCCGAAACCCGATGGCCGACCCCGGCATTATCGGCGTTTCCACTGGGGGAGCGCTGGGCGCTGTAGTTGCCATTGCCACAGGCATTCAGGCTGCTTTTGTTCTTGCTCTGCCGGCCATGTCCTTTGCGGGGGCCGCCGGAGCGATGGCCTTGGTTTATGCCATCGCATCCGTCGGCGGGCGCTTCTCCATGTCGGCCCTGCTGCTTTCCGGCGTGGCGGTCAGCGCCTTTATCGCCGCTATCATATCCGCGATCATCCTGTTCACGGAGGACCTGCAAGCGCAACGGGACATGCTCTTCTGGTTGGCCGGCGGGTTGGACGCCTCGCGATGGCAGGACGTGCAGCTTTCGCTGCCGTTTATCTTGGCGGGCCTGGCGCTGGCCGTATTTCTGTCGCGCGACCTGAATCTCCTGATGGTGAGCGAGGATGAGGCACGTTCGCTGGGGGTGCGGGTTGGCCTTACGCGCAATACCCTGCTGGCCGGCGCTTCTCTTGCTACCGGCACGGCGGTGGCCTTCTCCGGAACCATAGCATTCGTCGGCCTGATAGTGCCCCACGCCTTGCGATTGATTACCGGGGCCGACCACCGCGTTCTGATTCCCCTGAGCGCCTTGGGCGGCGGGGTTTTCATGCTGGCTGCGGATACCCTGGCCCGGTTGGTAATTTCCCCCGCAGAAGTGAGCGTTGGAATCATCACCGCCCTGGTGGGCGCGCCCTTCTTCCTGACGCTGCTGGCTCGCAACAAGGCCCGCGCTTCGATGCTCTAATCCTGGCCTGGCTGTCAGCGGCCCTGATAAAGTTCGGGAACTGCAAATCTACCCTATGCGAGGAACAGACTGACGATGATAGTGAGCCGTTCGGCCCGATATTCAACCCCGGTATCAATTCTGGTATTTGTTATTTTGGCTTGCGCCGTGGCGCTGACGCTGATTGCCTGCGGGAGCGCCGACCAGCCAACAGAGGCGCCTACAGCATCTCCGGCAACGCCCACGGCGGCGCCGACCAGCACGCCCATTCCTGAGCCTCCTACGATGGCCCCAACGGCGACTGCCATACCAGCCACGCCGACGGCACAGGCGAAACCCACGAACACTCCCGCTCCCACGCCGACGCTAGCGCCTACGCAGGTTCCTTATCCGGCGGTGCCCGGAATTGTGGATCCGGACAACCACGGCTGGCCCCGTGAGGTAGAGACGTCTGCTGGCCGTGTTACCCTGGAGGCGCCGCCGCAGAGGATTCTGACCTACTCGCTGGGCCACGACGAAATGCTGCTTGCTCTGGTGCCGCCGGATCGGATCGCAGCCCTCGGAAAGTTTGCCAGCAACGAGACTTACTCCAACGTTGTCGAACAGGCGGAGGAGATACCCTTCTTTGAGAGAGGAGTGGAAAGCGTACTGGCCGCTAACCCTGACCTCTTTGTGGTGTCCGCATACACGGAAGAGGACATCGTTGCCCTGGTGAAGGAGGCCGGGGTTCCCGTTGTGCGCCCCGCCCTTGAAGACTCGGCTGAAGGAAACATTCCCAATATACTGCTGATGGGTTACATGTTCGGAACCGAGGAGCGCGCCCTGGATCTGGTCGCCGAGATAAGGGACAGGCTGGGGTTCGTCGCCGGCCTGGTGCCACCGCCGGGAGACGAGGAAAGGCCGTCCGTCATCTCGATTTCCCGTTACTCGGACTCGATAAGCATAGCTGGAGGCGGTACCTCCGGCGCCGGAATAATAGAATCCGCAGGGGGCGTGAATGCAGCCGCGCGGGATGGAATCGATGGATTCAAGAACATAAGCGTAGAGTCCATTGCGGCCATGAACCCCGACTTTATTATCATTCCGCAGGCTGGAGAAGAAGGCGCCTACGAGCTTCGCGAAGATTTGCTGGGCGATCCCGCGCTGGCCAATGTGCCGGCGATTGCCAATGACCAGGTTCACCTCGTTCGCCCGTCCAGGCACATCACTCTTTCGCATTGGAACGTGCGCGGTATCGAAGAGACGGCGAAAATTCTGTTCTCCGACTTGTTCGCCGATGTGACTTTCACCGATTTTGAGCCGTACACCGGGCGGGATTAAACCGAACGGGATTAAACAGTGGAGGCCGATGGTCGCAACCGAGTGCAGCGAAGCGTCAGACAAACGGATACGCCCGGCCCTTGCCGCGACCGACGTGTCAGTGAGCTTGGGCGGAGTGCAGGTTCTGAGGTCGGTGTCTTTCGAGGCCCGCCCCGGCGAGATTGCCGGGCTGATCGGCCCCAACGGCGCGGGAAAGAGCACCCTGCTGAGAATCCTGGCTGGTCTGCTCCGCCCGGATTCAGGGTCGGTGGACCTTGAAGACGTTCCCGTCAAAGGCCTGAATGCGGGAGAGCGGGCGCGGCGGATTGCCTTCATGCCGCAGCACGACGCCATGCACCCGTTCACCGCCCTGGAAACCGTGCTGATGGGCAGATACGCTCACCTCGGGCGGTTCGAGCTTGAAGGCAGGCAAGACCGCCGGATAGCCCTGGAAGCCATGGCCCGCACCGATACAGCCCAGTTCGAAGGCCGCCAGCTTGACCGGCTGTCCGGCGGAGAACGCCAGAGGGTTATCCTGGCCCGCGCCCTTGCCCAGCAGTCGGGCGTTATACTGCTCGATGAGCCCTCGGCCAGCCTAGACCTTCGCCACAGGCTCTCGATGATGGAAACTCTGCGCTTCGAGGCGGCGAACCGCAGCGTAGCAGTGGTGGTCGCCCTGCATGACGTGTCCCTGGCAGGCCGCTACTGCGACCGGCTCACCCTGTTGTCGGATGGGGTTATCGCCGCTGAAGGCAGCCCTTCCGAAGTGCTTACGCCCGCCAATTTGCGAAGTTCTTTCGGAGTGGAAACGTCGATACAGGTAGACCCGGCCACCGGCTGCCCCCAAATCTGGCTGATTGGCCCGGCTCACTAGACGGCGTTCTGTCGAGATACCATGAGCCTGATTTCTCGAACCGTCTGTCTGATCAAGGGAAGTGAGGCATAGCCAATGGCTGACAGCCGGATCGCGTTGGCCCAGGCCGTTGAGCGAATTCGCCCGGCGGATGCAGAGGCGATGAGCCGAGCCGAAGCCAGGCAGGGCAATCTGACCAAGCCGCCAGGAAGCTTGGGGCGGCTGGAAGAAGTGTCCGTCCGTTTAGCGGGAATTTATGGGGCTGATCGGCCGGTCATCGGAGGCAAGGCTGTCATAGTGGCGGCAGCCGATCACGGTGTTGTTGCCCAGGGGATTACCGGTTACCCTCAGGAAGTCACAATGCAGATGGTGCTGAACTTTCTCGCCGGAGGCGCCGCCGTCAGCGTAATGTCGCGGCGTCTGGGAGTGCGCCAGGTCATCGTAGACGCTGGTGTGGCCGCCGATCTCCCAGGCCATCCTGAATTGAGGGTCCTGAAGATCGGCCGCGGTACCGGAGACATCAGCCAGGGGCCGGCGATGTCCCGGCATCAGTCCATACAGAGCCTTGAAGGGGGGATCAACCTGGCCGTTGAGGTTGCGGACTCCGGGGCGGACCTGTTGGCGACAGGGGATATGGGCATCGGCAATACTACGCCTTCCAGCGCAATCACATCGGCCGTGACCGGTCTGCCCGCCGCCGATACCACGGGGGAGGGCACTGGACGCACCCCGGATGAGCTGCGCCGCAAAGCGGCCGTAGTGCAGACGGCGCTGGAAACTAACAGGCCCGACCCAGGCAACGGCATAGACCTGCTGGCGAAGGTAGGCGGTTTCGAGATAGGCCTCCTGGCCGGCGTAATCCTGGGATCTGCGATGATGCGCCGCGCTGTGGTGCTGGACGGCTTCATATCCGGCGCGGCGGCTCTGATAGCCCGCGCTGTCTGTCCATACTCCCGGGACTACATGATCGCGTCCCACCTGTCGGCCGAGCGGGGGCACCGGGCGGCGCTTGCCGCTCTGGGTCTCTCGCCGCTGCTGGACTTGGGGATGCGCCTGGGCGAGGGCACCGGCGCGGTGATCTGTATGCCCATCGTAGAGGCTGCTGCGGCCTGCCTGTCCGATATGGCGACTTTCGCCGAAGCTGGCGTCTCCGACCGCCAACCGGAAAATGGAACGGTTGTGTGAACGGCCTGCGTTCAGCCGTTGGCTTCCTTACGATCCTGCCGGTCGCTCCGGGCGATGCCGCGGGGCTGGCTTCGGCCCGGGCCTGGTTCCCGGTCGTCGGGTTGCTTCTGGGCGCTGTGCTGGCAGGCATAGACCTGCTGCTGAACGCCGGATACCCGTTCCTGACCCAGGAATACCGTCCCTTTCCCCCGCTGCTGGCTGCGGCGATACTCATAGTCGCACTGGTTGTATTGACCAGGGCCCTTCACCTCGACGGCTTCATGGACTGCTGCGACGGATTTCTGGGCGGCTTCAGCAGGGAGCGAAGGCTGGAAATCCTTCGCGATTCGCATGTTGGCGCCTTCGCAGTGACCGGAATGGTCAGCCTGCTGCTCATTAAAGCCGGTGCGCTGATGGCGCTGCCTCCCTCAGGCCGGTTCTGGACGCTGCTGATATTTCCGTGCCTTTCGCGCTGGGCCATGCTTGTGACGCTGGAGCTGTTCCCCTATGCCAGGCGGCAGGGCATAGGCGTTCCGTTCCGGGCAGATGGACGACGCTGGCAGTTGGCTGGGGGCCTGGCTGTGGCCATGCTGGCTGCCGTAGCCCTGACCGGGCCGGCGGGGCTGGCGCTAATGGCGCTGGCGAGCGGAGTCGCCCTGGGAATCGGCGCTTGGGCCTCCAGGCTGCTCGGCGGGGTTACTGGCGATGTTTACGGGGCGGTTAATGAGATTGCGGAAACTTCGGTGCTGGCGCTGGCCGCCCTCCTGGCGCATTTCTTTTCCGATACTCTGCTTGAGCCGGTTTACCGGCTGGCAGTTTAGCGGGACATCAGCTTTATGGATTGGCGCCTGTTTCCCGGAGAATGGTATCTTGATGCGGGCGTTCTTCTGCTCGCGCTGGCCGTTGACCTGACGCTCCGGGAACTGCCCAATGCGATGCACCCCGTGGTATGGATGGGGAAACTGATTTCGCTCCTGGAGCGCGCCGGGCCAGCCGCCGGCTCCCGCATGCCTGCCCTTGCCTGGGGAGCCGGCATCGCAGCGGCGGTTCCTGCCCTTGCCGGAGGGCTTGCCTGGCTGTCGGCCAATCTGCTTCGGGAATTGGGGCCGGTTGCCTACGTGACCGGTGGAGCGGCGCTGCTCAGTGTTACCTTCGCCGTCAGCAGCCTGGCGCGGGCGGCCAAAGACGTTCAGAATTCCATGGACGGCGGCAGCATATCAGACGCAAGGCGCGGACTCAGAAGCCTGGTCAGCCGCGACACCGGGTCTCTGGACCATGCCCTGGTGTCTGCCGCCGCCATTGAGTCGGTGGCGGAAAACACTACCGACAGCTACATCGGGCCCTGGCTGGCCTTTGCCCTGCTTGGACTGCCCGGAGCCTTCGCCTTCCGGGCAGTCAATACGCTGGACAGCATGATCGGCTACCGGGGAAGGTACGAATACCTGGGCAAGGCATCGGCCCGACTCGACGACGCAATGAATCTGCTTCCCGCCAGAATCAGCGCCGGCATGATGTTGGCGGCGGGGGCTGTTTGCCGCCAGCCCGTGGCGCAGGGATGGCGCGAAGCGATAAACGGGCGAAGCCTGACTGCCAGCCCTAACGCCGGATGGACCATCGGCGTCATGTCGGGTCTGCTGGGAGTCGCTTTGGAGAAACCGGGACACTACCGAATCGGCGACGGACTGGATGATCCTTCTCCAGGGCATATCGGAGCCTCTGTCCGGGTGGCCTATGCCGTTGCCGCGGTCGGCGTGCCGGTGGCGGTTGGCCTGCTCGCCCTGCGCGGACTGGCGGTGTCCTGATACGGATGAGGATGATGGCGGATAACGGGCGGATTTACGACAGGCCCGTACATGGGGGGCTGAACGCGGCAGAGCTGGAGTCTCTCGGCCTGCGGCCCGAAGATGTAATCGACTTCAGCGCCAGCATCAATCCCCTGGGCCCGTCTACCCTCGCGCTGGATGCCGCGCGGCGCGTCAATCTCGCCGAATATCCGGATCCCGACTGCCTGAAACTCAGGGACGCTATCGGAAGAGAGCTGGGCGTCGAGATGAGGCGAATCCTGCCCGGCAACGGCTCCACGGAATTGATCCACCTCATTTGCAGAGCTTTTCTGGGCGGCGGTGATGCCGCCGTGGTGTTTGCGCCGACTTTCGGGGAGTACGCCGCCGCCTGCCGGATGCAGGGCATAGACCCGGTATCCATTCAGTCCAGCCGAGACGCCTTCAAGTGGGACATCCCCGCAGCCATAGACCGAATCTCGAATATCCGTCCGAAATTGGCGTTTCTCTGCAATCCCAACAATCCCACCGGCATTTACCTGGCGATGGAAGAAGTCCTGGGTATCGCGGCTTCTCTCGGCGAGTCCGGGCTGCTGGTATTGGATGAAGCCTACGTGTCGTTCGTCGAAGAAAGTTGGGATTCTACTCATCTTCTCTCCATGGGCAACGTGGCGCTGCTGCGGTCGATGACCAAGGACTACGCTCTGACAGGATTGCGCCTTGGCTATATGCTGGCCCCTGCTGAAGTCGTTGAGCAGGTGGGCAGATTCCAGTACAGTTGGAGCGTGAATGCCCCAGCCCAGGCGGCGGGCATATCCGCCATTTCCGACCGCGAGCAGGTGGAGAGGGGAAAGGAAGCAGTGCGCCAGGGGAAGGAATACCTGGAAAATGCGGCGAGTTCGCTGGGCCTGGAATGTCTGCCGGCTTCCGCCAACTTCCTGCTTTTCCGGGTAGGTCGGGCTTCTGAACTGCGATCGATTCTGCTGAAACGCTACGGGCTGTGCGTCCGGGACTGTACGTCGTTCGGGCTGCCGGAATATATCAGGGTTGGAGTAAGAACTATGGACGACAACCGCAAGCTGGCAAATGCCCTTGCCGATGTGGTCGCATCAGGGGAATGGCTTGCCTGATCAGTTGATTTTCGTGCTGGGCGGAGCCCGTTCCGGCAAGAGCTCTTTCGCCGAACGCCTGGCCCTGCGCCGGGGCGGGCGTGTGCTCTATGCGGCCACGGCCGAGCCTCTTGATGACGACATGAAGCGCCGTATAGCTGCCCATCGCCGTCAGAGGCCGCCAGACTGGACCACCCTGGAGGAACCGCTTGCCTTGTCCACTGCCATCCCCCCGGCGTTGCAGGGGCACGATACCTGCCTGCTCGACTGCCTGACGCTGTGGGTCAGCAATATGCTTCTGAGCATGGAAGGGAACCCCCTCGCTGAGCGGGAAATTGTTGCGGCGGCCCATCGGCTGATCGAGGTCTATGAGCAGACTGCGGCTGCGTGGATAGTGGTGAGCAACGAGGTCGGGTTGGGCGTTGTGCCGCCGTCGGCCCTGGGAGCCGCATACCGGGACGCCCTGGGCCGGGTGAACCAGATCGTGGCGGCCAGGGCCGACAAAGTGTACTTTATGGCTGCCGGCCTTGCGCTGGAGTTGAAGGCCCTGGGCGCCGTCCCGTACGCCTGCCTGGATCTGCGCGTAGAGTAATGCCCGCATCGCGCAAAACGGGCCGGGTGTCGGCGCGGGCGCCTGGCGCCTGCGGGGAATTGGCTCAGGGTATGCTCGACGGAATCCTCTGCATGATTACCTGCCCCATCGATGTCTACAGCACGGCGACTGTGGAGGTTTCTCCCGGAACCGGAGATGTAACGGCCCCTTGTGGCTTTCCAAAGGCCCGCCGCGCTGTGCAGGCCACATTGCAGTTTCTGGGGCTGCGGGAAATGGACGCAGAGTTGACCATGAAATCGCCGCTCCCTCGCGGGAAGGGAATGGGGAGCAGCACCGCCGATGTGTCGGCTTCCATCGTTGCTGCTGCGGCAGCGCTGAACGCTGGGCTTTCCCCTGATCAGGTGGCTTCCATTGCCCTATCGGTTGAGCCCAGCGATGGCGTCATGCTTCCGCACGTTGCCCTGTTTGACCATCGAAAGGGCAGAATCGCGCGTACCCTGGGGCCACCCCCTCCTATGAGAGTGGTGGCGCTGGATTTCGGCGGGAGCGTGGATACCCTGGAGTTCAATCGCACTGAAAGGGAGAGCGTTCTGATGAGCCTTGCCCCTCGCATGGAAGAAGCGGCCTCTCTGATTGAGGACGGGATCATCCATGGAGACGCGCTTCGCATCGGACGGGGAGCAACCATCAGCGCCGAAGCCAACCAGCAGGTGCTGTTCAACCCCCATCTGGATGCAGTGCGGGAGTTTTCCCGGCAGGTTGGCGCAGTGGGAGTAAACGCAGCCCACAGCGGAACCGTGCTGGGACTGCTGTTCCAGGAAGACTCCGCGCTTGCTGATCGGGCCACAGAGCTTGCCATGAGGGAGCTGGATGGCCTGGAATCTGCAATGTGCCGCCGGATTGTGGGCGGCGGAGTCAGTTTATGCTGAGGGGACAGCTTCAAGCCGTCCCCGCCATCATATCATCCCGGAGTGGATTCGGACGCTCAGCCTGGCCTATTTTCAACCTGGCCTATTTCTGGCCCACCTTTGGCAGGAGCCAGCTCAGAAAGGCGTCCTCGCTCCGCGTCTGCATATAGAACCTTCCGGGGCCTTGCAATTTGCAGACCAGCCCCTCCCCGCCCAACAGCGTAGTCTTCCATCCGCCGGAGCGTCCCACATCGTACCTGACGGTCTCGTCGAAGGCGACCATGTGGCCGTTGTCCACGGTATAACCCTCGCCATGGCCGAGGTCTATGCGGTGAATCGCGCCGTAGGACGAGACGAACAGCAGGCCCCGGCCTGAGCACCGCAGCAGGAACAGGCCCTCGCGGGAGAAGAAGGAACGGGCGCCCCCCCACTGAGAATCCACTTCGATGTTCATAGTTGCCGCGAGGAACGACCCGGACTGTACCATGACCGTCTCGCCCTGAAGCTCGAGGACTTCGATGTCTCCGGGAAGCGGCGGCGCGATGGTCACTTCTCCCGCCCGCTCGGCTGTGAAGGTATTGACGAAAAAGCTCTCGCCTCCCAGCACCGACCGCCGGAGGCCGCCGAAAATACCGCCGCGGGCGCTGGTCTCGATCTTTATAGAGTCCGACATGCTTACCATAGCTCCGGATTCGGCCTGAATCTGTTCCCGCTGGTTCAGCTTGACCATCGCCAGCGCATAGGATGGCCTGTGGAGGATTTCATAATCCATTCTTGCCTCTCTCCCAAATTATCCTGGCAGGCGGGAGCTTCGAAACCGGCCATCCCGTTTGCCGTGATAATTGTGTTGAAGTATTGTCTCCTTTCAGGAGCCTGATTCCGTATTATACCCATTGAACCAGGCCTTGACTTAACATCAGGGATTTTGCCAGATAATCGCGGCGCAGTAATCTGTAGGCCTGATGCTGTGATGGCCGGCTGTCGTTGACCCTTTTCATGCCCGCGCAGTATATTAGGCGGCACAGCGGCGGGCGCCCTGCGCGTCAAGGGGTATTACCTGGATGTATGCGCTTGTACTGGCCGGGGGAAAGGGTGAGCGGCTGCGCCCGCTCACCGACTCGCTGCCCAAGCCGATGGCTCCTGTGGCGGGGAAACCCATCCTTGAGCGCCAACTGGCGTGGCTCAAGGATGGCGGCGTGGAGAGCGTGGTTTTTCTTGCGGGTTATCGTTGGGAGGCGATTCGCAACCACTTCGGCGACGGCTCCCGGCATGGAATGCGCGTATCCTACAGTGTTGAAAGTTCCCCCCTGGGACGGGGTGGGGCCATTAAGCAAGGGTATCCCCTGGCCCTTCCGGACGATGACCCGATAGTGGTCACCAACGGTGACATCATTACCCGGCAGCCTTTGGATGAGATAATAAGATTCCACCGGGAGTCTTCTGCCCGGTGTAATGGGCCGGGAGTGACGCTGCTGGCGGTTCCCATGGTCAGCCCCTATGGATTGGTGGACATGGATGACGCCGGAAGCGTGGTGGGGTTTCGGGAGAAGGTGGAGCTGCCCCACTGGATTAACGGCGGGGTGTATGTATTCGACCGGGAAGTTCTCTCCGAATTCCCGGATATGGGGGATCACGAGGTCGAAACCTTCCCCCGGTTGGCGGGGGAGGGCCGTATAGCCGCTTTTCGCACCCGCGCATTCTGGACCAGCATCGACTCGTTCAAGGACTTGCGAGAGGCGGAGGACTTCCTGATCCGGGAAAGCTCCTGCGTGGATTCCGATGCGGCTGTTTCTGCTGGCGAGCAGCCCTGATCGGATTGGGCGGAGTTCGCACCGCGTATCAATCACCCTGGCGGCGTGGGAAGAATGGTCCGGGGCAAGGCTGCCGATCCTGCGATGAATTCCGAAACGCCGGACTCCGGCCCGGCGATTTCAAGCGTGTCCGCCATGGCTGCGGCAGTCAGGGCCAGCGTAGAACAGGTGCTGGTAGGGAAGGGGCAGGTCATAGAACTGGCGTTGACCGCAATCCTGAGCGGGGGGCACGTGCTCATAGAAGACGTCCCTGGGATTGGCAAGACCACGCTGGCCCGCAGCATCGCCGATTCCCTGCGGTGCAGCTTCCGGCGAATCCAGTGTACCCCTGACCTGATGCCCTCGGACATTACCGGGGTACACTACTACAACCAGATGCTGGGCGAGTTCGAGTTCCGTCCAGGGCCGATATTTGCCCAGGTTGTGCTGGCCGACGAAATCAACCGCGCCACTCCCCGCACGCAATCAGCGCTGCTTGAGGCAATGGCCGAGGGACAGGTTACAGTGGACGATCGCACCATTGACCTGCCCTCTCCCTTCCTGCTGATGGCGACCCAGAATCCCATCGAGTTAGAAGGCACGTTTCCGCTTCCCGAGGCTCAGTTGGACCGCTTCATGCTGCGTCTGCGAATGGGCTACCCGGACGAATCGGAGGAAGAGGATATGCTCGCCAGATTCGATACTTCCGACCCGATCGGGAATCTCGAGCCAGTGGCCGGAGGGGGCGACATAGTTGAAAGCCAGCGAAGGGTTAAGAGAGTATATGTCGCCCCGGCGCTGGGCAGCTATATTGTGCGTTTAACCCAGGCTACCCGTCGCCATGAGGACGTGGAGTTGGGGGCCAGTTCGCGCGCAACTCTGGGCCTGTACCGATGCGCCCAGGCCTTCGCCGCCATCCGCGGGCGAGGGTACGTTACCCCAGACGACGTGAAAGTAATTGCACCCTACGCCCTTTCCCATCGCACTATTCTGACATCGCAGGCCAGGCTGCGCGGCCGGGTGGCAGAGGACGTCGTTCGGGATCTGCTCTCGAAGGTGGAGGTCCCCGTCTAATACGGGGCAAGCTTCGTGCGCCACGAACTTTGGCCGGTGGTCAGCGGCTTGCTGGCGCTAGTCGGCCTGCTGGCGAGCAATGGTCTGCTGCTGGTCGTGGGTTCCCTTGTAGTCGTTGTCTGGCTGGCAGCCAGGCTTTGGGAACGCTACTGTTTCCGAAAGGTTACCTACGACCGCGACCTGGGGCTGCGCCGCACCTTCATCGGCGACACTGTCGACTACACCGTTGCCCTCAACAACGACAAGCCCCTTCCCCTCATCTGGGTGGAAACGCAGGACCCCTTTCCGGAAGGTCTGGAGCTTGCGGGCGCGGTAATACGCGGCGCAACGCTGGAGACTAATCGCCACCACAGCATTACGACTTCGCTGCTGCCCTACCAGCGCGTTTCCTGGACGTTCCGGATGCAGTGCCTGCGGCGCGGTTATCATCGCATCGGTCCTGTTCGCATGAGAAGCAGCGATATATTCGGCTTTGTCTCCACGGAAACGCGCCTCGCCCACGTGGATGAAATTCTGATCTATCCCCGTGTTATAGACCTGCAGCAGTTGTTGACTTTACCCCAGCGTCCCTTCGGCTCCGCTCCAGGGCGGATGCCACTGTATCACGACACCAGTCGAGTGAGGGGGCAGAGAGACTATCGCCCCGACGATCCAATCAAGCATATTGACTGGAAGGCTACGGCGCGGGCCCGGGAGTTGCAGTCCAGGGTTTTCGAGCCGGCGGTGTCGATGAATCTGCTGGTGGCTCTGAACGGTTCCACCAGCGATTCCGTATGGCAGGGAATCAACCGGAGGCTGTTCGAGCGCGCCATTACGGCGGCCGCTTCCGTCGCCGCCCTGGCCGACCGGCAAGGCTGCACTTACGGCCTGATTTCCAACGCCGTGGCGTCATATTCGGGCAAGTGGCTCAGCGTGCCGGCTGGCGCGTCTCCGGCGCAGCTTACGCTGACGCTGGAGGCGCTGGCAATGGCGGCCCCCTACGTGGTTGCCATGCTGCCGGATGTATTTCTGGCGGAGCGGGACAAACTGCCGGGAGGCGCAACGGTGCTCTTCGTTACCGGGGCCATAACCGACTCTCTCTCCAGCCAGTTGGCTGCCATCTCAGACCGGGGCTACTCCATCAGCGTTCTCTACGCCGGAGACGGGCAGCCCCCGGAGCGGATTGGAGGGTTTCCAGTGACCAGCATAGCCCACTTATTGGAATCCCTGCCGGAATCTGACCAGTACCATGCCGACAATGGATATATCGGCGAGGCGCAGGACTGATTCCGTGTGGAGAACCAGGGCAACAACTGCCGTAGCTCTCTTTCTGGAAGGCTGCGCCCTTTACCTGGCCTTCACTGTCGTTTCCCATATAGCGAAGTTCCCGCCGCTGCACATGCCCTTCTGGCTCGTGCTTGTAGCTCTGGCATGGGCGTACTGCCTGTCATCGTGGGTTCTGACTCGGCGGGTAACGCCTGCCCTTCGCGGCCTGATGGGGTTGGCCCTCGGTATCCCTTCTCTGATGATTCTGACGGCATGGAACGGAGGTTATGCCCTGCATCCCTTTGATTTGGCGATATCGGAGGGGATGAGTGGGGTCGGGCTGTTCGTCGGCTCGGTAATATTTCTCCTGATTATCTGGTGGCGAGGCGCAGAGATTTCGCAGGAAGAGGTGACCCTGGACGCCGTGCGTTCCGCCTTCCAGATTGGCATGGCGGTGATGCTGGCGGCGGCGCTGGTGGACGCCTCTTCGGACGCGGGCGTTGTAAGCGGTTTGCTTGTGCTGGGATTCTTCGCCGTCGGCTTACCGGGTATGGCGCTGGCCCGCTTCTTCGATGAAGGAGCAGAAGGCCGTGAGATGCCTGTGCAGTGGATATGGCCCATAGCGGTTTGTGTTGCCGGAGTGCTGGCGCTTGGGCTGCTGGCCGCTGCCCTGGGCCTGGGAGGGCTGGACGATGTTACCCGGGCTGCTCTGCGCACCGTTGGCGCAGCGGGGTATCTGATACTGGAGCCGGCGCTCCTGGCCATCGGGTTCCTGGCCGGGGTGTTGGTCAGCGTCGGCAACTGGTTCTCCGGGATTATGGGAGGGGGCGACATGGATGGCCTGATTGAGGCCCAGCGCCGTCTGGACCAGTTCCACCAGAGCCTGCGCGAGGCGGAGAGGGAAGGCGCCGGCGGCGCTCTGGTTGCCGTGATGAAATGGATTGCCGCAGTTCTGGGCATAGCGGTCGTTGCCGTGGTCGTCTACAGCCTTTTTCGCGCCCGGCGCAGAGGAGGCCAGGCCCAGGATGTAATTGAAAGACGCGAGTCTCTGTTCAGCCTGAAACGCGCCGGAGATGACTTGGGCGAGGCCCTGGGCGGGCTGTTCTCGGGATTCCGGGGCGCGTCGCGAAACAGGTCCCGCAACCTGCGCTCTCCCCGCGACTATTACCATACCCTGCTGGCTCTAGCCGAGCGGGCAGGGCGCCCCAAAGAGGTTTGGGAAACCCCAAGGGAGCATCAGAGGGGGCTGCTGGGGGTGCTGCCGTCCGACCCTGTGGCCCATATCGTTGACGAATTTCAGGCCGCCCATTATGGCGCCGCCCCGTACAGTTCGGCGCAACTGGAACGCCTGGAAGCCGACCGGCTGGCTCTGGAAGAGTTCCTGCGCGAGCGCCCTCAGGCAAACCTGCCTGCTCTCTAGGATACGCTGCCGGATCACCTGAACGCAGGCAGAACTTCTTCTGCGATGATCGTCATCAGCCGGCGCAGAGCCGGGACGTCGCCAGAGTTCAAGGCAAGCGCCATGTGTTCGACTCCTGCCTCGCGATATGCTTCAATGCTGGCTCGCATTGCGCCGGGGTCGTTGCCGGGGATTCGGGCGCGGCTTGCCGCGCGCTGGCTGGACGGCCCGCCATGCACCTCTACCTCTATGCGGGCGGACATGGTGATGGAAGCGGAGTCGCGCCCCGCTGCGGCGGCCATCTCGACCACTTCCTGCCGCCCGATGGCGAAATCCTCCGGCGACAGGCCGGTTGGATGCCATCCGTCTCCCATGCGGGCCGTGCGTCGCAGTGCGCCGGGGGAAGAGCCGCCGACCCATAATGGTATGTGAGGCCGCTGCACTGGTTTGGGAGAGAAGCGCAAGTCGCCGAAGTTCCAACGGCGGCTGTGGTATTCCGGGAAGGGGTTGCTCCAAAGTTCCTTCATTATGGCGATTGATTCGTTGGTCAGGGAGCCGCGTTCCCGCATGGGAATTCCAAGGGCCTCGAATTCCTCGGCCATCGCGCCTGCTCCGACACCCAGGATAACCCGTCCGCCCGACATCTTGTCCAGCGTGGCGGCATATTTGGCCAGTTCCACGGGGTTGTGATAGGGCAGCACCAGCACCGAGGTTGCCAGCATTACCCGCTCTGTGGTGGCTGCCAGGTACGAAAGCATGGCCATCGGGTGGTAGTACGGGCGGTCTTCCAGTCGCTCACGAATATACCCGGCGTTGAACAGGTGGTCCATCACCCAGATGGAGTCATAGCCCATGCGCTCGGCTTCCGGCCCGAGTTCCAGCACCTGCCTGGGATCTTCCACGCCCCAGTTATTGGGAATAGTTACGCCGAATTGCGTCATCGTTTCCTCGGCTCATACGAATTTGGAAAGGCCATCCGCCATTCCGGATTTTCTGCCCGGCCGACATAATGGTGTTCCAGGAGGAAACGGCCGCGCTGCAGCCCCGTATCGCTGGGGGGTGTATGGGCAAAATCAGGCGATGTTTACCGCAGCGATTACCGATGCGGTCTCGATAGCGGCCAGCGCCGCGTTGGCGCCCATGTTGCCGGACTTCCCCCCGGCGCGGTTTATCGCCTGATCGAGGTTCTCTGTGGTCAGCACGCCGAAAATGGTGGGAACTCCCGTGTCCATGCCTACTGCGCCGGCGCCTCCCTGAGCCTGACCGGCCACCATGTCGTAGTGAGTGGTCTCCCCCCTGATGACCGCGCCCAGGCAGATGACGGCGTCATAACGTCCGGTCTTTGCCAACGCCCGGGCTACCACCGGGAGCTCGAATGCCCCCGGAACCCAGGCAACGGTGATGTCGGAGTCGCGCACTCCGCAACGGGCCAGGGTTTCCAGAGTTCCGTTCAGAAGCAGCTTGGTTATAACTTCGTTGAACCGGGCGACAGCGATGCCGATCCGCAGTCCCTGCCCGTTCATGTCGCCTCGTAACTCGTTGGGCACAGTCCGTTCTCCTCAAGTGTTCTAATTGTCCTGCGCTGTCCGGCAAGCGCCCCCTCTCCTGGGGCGCCTGCTTTTCGTTTCCCCTTCAGGATTCCCCAGCGCTTCTGACGCCGGCCTGCAATATCTTTTCCAGCAGTTCTCCCTCGCTCACCATTCCGGTCACTGTGACGAACTCGTTGATGATAGTAAGCGGAACCTGGCGCAGGTTGTAATGCCGGGCCAGGTCGGGGAACTCCTCCGCTTCTATGACGTCGGCGGTGATGCAGGCGCTCTCCACTGCCATGGCATGGGACAGCACGGCCATGCTGGCGGATACCTCGCTTCCGGGAGCGACAAGCACCTGCATCCTCACCGGGCGGTTGACTTGCCGCAGTTGCTTGCGAGTGTTCACCGAAAGGCTGCTTGTCCCCCGCGATACTGCCCTGATGCTTTCTATCAGCGCCGGCAGTGCATAGCCTGAAGGAAGGCCAAAGAAACGCGCCCGTCCACCCGATTCCGGCGCCATGACCAGAGCGGGGATGCGGGTAATCCCTTCTTCGCGCGCCAGCTCCGGCTCGGCGTAGAAGTCCACCATGTCCAGCTTCAGCTTTGGCGAAAGCCCGGCCAGCTCCTCCATGAGCTGCTGTGTCTGGGGGCAGCGGCGGCAGTCGCGGCCAGGGATGGCGATAGGCGAAGGTCGCTGGGTGAAAAGCCTCAGGCAGACATCGCCCTTCAGGCGCTTGCGGAAATCCCGCTTCAAGCGGGACTTTTCCTGCGCGGGGATTAGCGGTTCGGCTTGGGTAACCTGCATCCCGGAGTTTACACGAGCAGTCATGGGTTAGCTACCCTTGTTCAGCATAGCGCGAATGGTGAACATGCGCTGGAACAAAGTGAAGCAGGACACTGCGGAAATCACTATCAGGGCGCCCAGAAGAACCCAGGGAATCCATCCCAGCAGCAGCCCGGCTCCCAGTAGCGCAACGCGCTCGGTTCGTGTCATCAGCCCGGCCCGGGTGAATACCCCAAGGCCCTCGCCCCGGGCCCGCAGATAACTCACCCCCTGAGAGAATATGAGCGCCAGCAGCAGCGCGGTAATAAAGCCGGCGCGATAGTCATCGCCGAAATCTGCCCGGAGGGCGTAGACCCCCAGCCCAACGAACAGGGCCGCTTCGCTCAGGCGGTCAAATACCGAGTCCAGCAAGGCCCCGAAGGGCGAGTCCTGGCCGGTGAGGCGGGCTAAGGCGCCGTCCATCAGGTCCAGAATGCTCCCTATCAGGAAGGCCACTCCGCCCCACAGCAGCCACTCGAAGGCGACCAGATAGGCGGAAACCGCGCAGACGGCAAAGCCCAGCAGGGTTATGGCGTTGGGAGAAAGCCCCATAGCCCGGCAAAGCCGCGCCCCCGGCTCTTCGAAATAGCTGCGGACGGCGTTTCTAATTTGCTCTCTGCCCGGCAAGGCCATGGGCCACCTGCATGCACGATTCGTAGTATTGCTCCACCCTTCCGGCTACTACTTCCCAGCGATGTTCTTCCGCCGTGGCGCGGCCGCGCTGCCCCATTTCTCGGCGCATTTCCGGGTCTAGAATCAGGGTTTCCAGCGCATCGGCCAGGGACTCCGCGTTCTTATTCCGGAAGAGCAGCCCTTCTTCGCTGTGGGTCATTACGCCCTGGTAGCCCTCGATGTCGGAAGCGACCACCGGCTTGCCTGCGGCCATCGCCTCGAGCAGGACGATTCCGAAGCTCTCGGCGCCGGTTGCTGGCGAACAGAATATGTCGGCGGAGGCGTAGTAGCGAGGCAGATCGTCGTATGGCACCCGGCCTACGAATTCCACGTCCTGTAAATTGCGGGAACTGAGAAGGTGGTGCGAGTCTTTGTCGGGGCTGCCAGGGCCAACGACCAGCAGCCGCAGGCCGGGTATATCCCACTTCAGCCGTCCGTAGGCTTCCAGCAGGTAGCGCAGTCCCTTCCGCTTTTCGAGCCGCCCCACGAAGATCAGGTTGATCTTTCCGTCCTGATACTGAGGCCATGGGGCAGCCTTCTGGGAAAAGTGGTCAACGTCTATGCCGTTGGGGATGATTTCGTAATCTCCCGGGAAGGTGGTGTTGACGTAACGTCTGGCGGCTTTGGAGACGGCGATGCTGCCGTGGAGCCGCTGGTGCCAGCGCTTGATGACAGGGTGGCTCATCCTGTACAGGTGCTGGCGGTTGTGGCAGGCGTGAAATGTGCCGACATTTACCGTGGTGGAATATTCCAGCACAGTCAGCGGCAGAAGAGGGGCCATGGGTTCGTGCAGGTGGATAACGTCGTACTGCTCCCGTTCGAGCAGCGCCCGGATGCGCCGGGCCAGCCACCAGGATAGGGAAACCCGAGCAATAGAGCCGCCGCTGGGCAACGGAACGGACCGGCCCATCGGCACCAGGAGGTCGCTGTCCTGGCATTCGCGGGAAGGCGAATGGGGCGCAAGCACCTGCACCTCGTGCCCCGATCGGCCCAATTCCCTGGCAAGCTGGGATACGTGGACAGTTACGCCACCGGGCCAGGTGAAGTCGTAGGGAGACACCATGCCTATCTTCAACGGCCTACCTCCCGCCTGGAATTCCGCGGGCGACGCTCCCGTCACTCGTCGGCCACCTCCATATCCGCTTCCACGAACTCCGCATCCAGGAACGTTTCTGATCCCTCATTGCCTGCGATGAAGGCGTCGGTCATGTCCCGCGCTGCGTCGTCGGTGTACTGCACGGGGGGCGACTTCATAAAGTATGCGCTGGGGCCGGCGACGGCGCCGGCCTGGCCTCTGTCCATAGCCAGCTTGGCGCAGCGGATTGCGTCCACCACCACACCGGCCGAATTGGGGCTGTCCCAGACCTCCAGCTTGAGTTCCAGGCTGATGGGAGCTCCGCCGAAGATGCGGCCCTCCATCCGAATGTAGCACCACTTGCGGTCCTTCAGCCACGGCACGTGGTCGCTGGGGCCTACGTGGATGTTGTCGGGGGCGATTTCCTCGTCCAATTGGGAAGTAACCGACGTGGTTTTGGAAATCTTCTTGGATGTCAGGCGCTCCCGCTCCAGCATGTTCAGGAAGTCGGTGTTGCCGCCGAAGTTGAGCTGATAGGTGTTGTCGATGGTTACGCCCCGATCTTCAAACAAGCGGGTGAGCACTCTGTGAGTAATGGTGGCTCCCAACTGCGACTTGATGTCGTCGCCGATTATAGGCACGCCGCGCTCTTCAAAGCGACTGCGCCAGTACTGCTCACGAGCCAGGAACACAGGGATGCAGTTGACCATGGCGCACCGTGCGTTGAGGATGTGCTCCACGTACCACTTGGTGGCCTGTTCGCTGCCCACAGGCAGGTAGTTGATCACCACGTCTACTTCCCGCTCGCGCAATATGCCGGTGATGTCGGATGTGGAGTGGGGCGATTTCCTGACCAGGTGAGAAACGTATCGGCCAATGCCGTCGTGGGTCATTCCCCGGTCCACCTTGACGCCGGAACTAGGCACGTCCGAGAACTTCAGGGTATTGTTGGGCTCTGTGAAAATGGCCTCAGACAGGTCCAGACCCACCTTGCTCTCGTCGATGTCAAAGGCGGCAACCACATTGATGTCCTCGATGCGGTAGCCGCCAATTGTGTTGTGCATCAGGCCGGATACGGGTTCGTTCTGCGGGACTTCCACGTATTTGTGAAGGCCCTGGACCAGGGATGAGGCGCAGTTCCCTACGCCTATGATGGCTACGTTGATTTTGCCCACTGGGTGGCTCCTTTGCGGCTGCGATTATCCCAATCCGGCCCCAGGGCCCTTCGGATAAATGGTGCCTCGACAGGCTTCCGGCCCTTGGAAAGACGGCGGGCAGGTATGGCGGCTCGATTTTAACAACCGGCTGGCTTTGCTCACAAGCTTACAGGAGCCGGCTTTGCTCCCTCCTGAAGGGAAGCCGGTTACGGCTGTGTTTTTCTTGCGTACTGTCCGTACTGTCAGGCGGTTGGCTGCCCGCCGTTATTCGAAAAAGCGGATAATGGCGGTTCGGTCATCGTATCTGAACCGCACCCCCAGCTTTTCCGGAACCCGGCCCTCGACCAGGCGTCCTGCGATTATCTCCTCGATCCTGCTGGCGGCCTCCTCCGGCTCGGTGGAGCTGCGCACGATTGCCGCCAGTTCCTCGACGTCCATGTTGTCGGTCACGCCGTCGGTGGCGAGGACCAGCTTTGTTCCGGGCTGGATATCCAACTCCCGCTTGGCGAGCTGGCCCATGTCGGCGGCGGCGCCAACGGCGCGGGCAACCCCCACGTGCAGGAAGCCGCCGGTACGCCCGCAGAGCCGCTCCCAGGAATCCGGGGTTACCATGATGATGGGGCTGTCGCCGGCGGCGGCAATGTAGAGGCGCCCGCCCCTGTACAGCGCCGCCGACACAGTAGTCAGGAGAAAGCGCCCCCCTCCGACTGAGAAGAATTCATTGTTTATATCGTGGATTGTGGCGGCGATGTCTTCGATGCTGTCGGCCCCGCTCCGCGCCAGAGCCTCGCCCAGTTCCCTGCTGCCCTCGGCCCCGCCGTGTCCGGTAACACCGTCCATCACCACGTCCAGAAAATCTCCGTTGCCCAGGTCGCGGGTCAGCAGACTGTCTTCGCCGTGAGCGGAATTGTCTTGCAGCGTTGAAAATGTGCTGGCAACCATAGGAATTAACCTCTGACAGCTCCTTAAATTATTTACTGTTTTGCCTTTCGGCCCCGGTGGGCTGTATGCCCGGTAGTATGTATGCTCGAAAACCTAGCTGGAATAGACGGCCAGTTCAGCGTCGGCATCGAAACGGAACCGTGTCCAGTAATCGCCGCGCAGCCAGTCGAGAGCCTCCCGCCAGATGGAAAGGGCGTCACTCCGGTTCGCCATGGACTTGTTGCGCACGGTCAGCGCATCAAGATATGCGGTCAAGTCGACTCGAAACTGTCGATAATCAGAGTAATCTCGCGCGCAGATTTTATCCAGTATCACCTCTCCCGCTACCGCTGCGCTGCCGCCCGCCTGGTTGAGTGTTCGCCGCATATCGTCCAGTTCCTGCCGGACGTTTACAATGGGCCGCACCCCGCGCGCATCCCGGTAGCCGGCGGCATCAAGGGGCGGCTCCTCGGGTGTGGTATAAAATTTCAGCAACTCCAGGCAGGCGTCGTTGACGTCCAGGGGAGGCCGTCCCCGGGGAGCAGGATCATTCACCCCGGCCAGCGCCCCGGAATCGATCACCTGGACACGGCCAGCGCCCGGACGGAAAAACACGTTCTGCGGTCGCAGATCCATCAGAATGTACCCTCCATCCAGGTAAGCCTGCTCCAGGTCGAGCAGTTGGTTGTGCAGAGGAAAGAGCGGCGCCCCCGACGGCTGTACAAGGGGGAACATGGCGAAGAGATTTTGCCCGGCGCCGATGGGCACGCCGGTAAAGCGGGACATCATATCGCCAAGCAGCGGAATCCCCGGCGCCCTTGCCTGAACGAACACGGTGTAAGGCTCGCCCAATTCATCGCCGAAGTAGCCATCGTGGTTTGCCGTGTCGGTGTAGCCCAGCAGCGGCGCCAGCAGGCCGCCTGCGTCTCCGGCCCTTTCGTAGGCCAGAAGCAGCCGTTCAGTGCGCGCTTCGATGGCGAGATGCTGCTTGCGGCTTACTGCCTGGGGAACGGGGCGTTTGAGAGCGACCTCCGCTCCGGTCTCGCGATCGATGGCGGCGCGCACGTCGTAGTCTGCGCCGGAGCCAAGCCGTCCGGTTATTTCGTAACGATGCAGCTCTACCCTTTCCGCCATACCGCCTCTCCCGGCGCTGTTGGGGCATACACGCACTTTTCTTGCGATATCGTCCATACGCGCCGCCTCTCCCGGCGCTGTTGGGGCATACTCCCGATTCCGGTATGCGGCAATTCCCGGCAGCGCGCTTCCCATTACGAAATACGCTGCGGAACCAGAGAGGATGTTACGACGCAGCCTGCGCATTTGCAAACGGCTCTCATATCGGGGATCGCATGCTGGGGGGCATTTTGTGTCGCTACTCTTGCGAACTGCCGGGCGCGCGATAGCCGATGGTCAGCCAGTCTTCCCTGGGCCATTCCAGTTCGGGGGTGAAACCGAGGCCGAGGATAGCGTCGTCCACCTCCGGGCGCTGGCTGGCGAGAAGGCCGGAGGCAACCAGCATACCCCCTGAGCGCAGCGCCTGAAGGACGAAGGGAGCGCGATCGGCAACGCCCCGCGCCGAGATGTTGGCCACAGCCAGGTCGATAGTTCCCTCAGCAGCCGCCGGATGGGGAACCGACCCTTTCGCCAGGGTTATACGGTCGTTGAGCCGAAGACGCCGGAAATTCTTCCGCGCTGCCGATACTGCCTGACCGTCTATGTCTAACGCCACGGCCGATTCCGCGCCCAGCATCAGGGCGGTGATGGTGAGAATGCCGGAGCCGGAGCCGAGATCCAGTATCCTCATGCCAGGCTGCGCCAGCTCTTCGAGCGCTTCCATGCAGGTGTATGTCGTGGGGTGGTAGCCGGTGCCGAAGGCGATTCCAGGGTCCAGCTCGATAACCACTCGACCCTGGGCAGCGCTCTCGTCAAGCTCCACCCATGACGGCTTGATGATAAGCCGGCCGCCTACGGGGAGCGCGTGATAGTGTTCTTTCCATCCGTTCCTCCAGTCCTCGTCATCGTCCAGCTCCCTGATTACAAGGTCTCCCAGCTCCCCGACAGAGCATGCCAGGCGCACGCCCACGTCGATTCGGGCCAGCCGCTCGCGGGAGGAGGCTTCCAGGTAGGTTCGGAGCATTACGCGCCCTGCTCCCTGAGGTTCGGTACTCAGCCCCTTCCCGTAACGATTGAACAGGTAAGAGACAGGCTCCACGAACTCATGGGGTACCGAGATGCTTAGTTCCTTCCAGGGCATGGACACTCCGGTAGTGTGATCTTGTCTGCCTGCCCCCGGCTGACAGATTGGGAAGGGCGAATCGGAAGATTCTGGTTCAGAAGGCATCTTTGATACGGTCAAAGATGCCCTTTTCCGCTGCGCTTTCGCCTTCAGTCTCATCGCTCTGCGATCTTTCGCCGGCGCTTTTCCTGGAGCGTTTTTTGCCGTTGAAAGAGCGGGCAAGTTCCTCCATCAGCTCGCGCTGTCGGCTGTTCAGCGAGCCGGGCACCCTGACATCCGCCATGATTCGAAGGTCGCCCCGGCGGTTGGAGTGCAGGTGGGGGACGCCCTTGTTGCGAATACGGAACTCCGTGCCAGGCTGGGTGCCCTGGGGAAGCTTCAATTCCTCGTCGAAGCCGTCGATAGTCGGGATGGCCTTCTTAACCCCCAGAGAAGCCTCGGCCACGTTCAGTGGAAGGGTGTAGAGAAGGTCGTGGCCCTCCCTCTGGAATATATGGTGCTCCTGTACGTTGACTCCGACGTACAGATTGCCCGATCCTCCGCCGTCGCTTCCAGCATCGCCCTCGCCGCTCAGTCGCACCTGCATGCCGTTTTCGACGCCGCCCGGAATCTTGACTTCTATCTTGCGCCTGAGGCGTTCCCGCCCTGCGCCCCGACAGTTGGTGCACGGGGTGGTGATGATGCTGCCCCGCCCCCGGCATGAGGAACAGCCAACCACCTGGGTGAACTGCCCGAATAAGCTGCGCTGGGAACGTCGCACCTGTCCTGTGCCCCGGCAGTCGGCGCAGGTGTCTACCGAAGTGCCGGGTTCATTGCCCGCGCCGGAGCAGTGATGGCAAAGCTCCAGCCGGTTGATCTCCACCTCCCGGCTGCTTCCGAACACAGCCTCTTCGAATCTGAGCGTTACCTGCTGCTGCAGATCGCCGCCGCGCCTGGGCTGCTGCCCCGCCCTTGCCGAGGCTCCGCCGAAGAAGGAATCAAAGATGTCTCCGAACCCGCCGAAGCCTTCGAATCCCTCAAAGGGGCTGCCGCCGGTATGGGCGCCGTTGCCTACTCCGGCCCTGCCGAAGCGGTCATACTGCCCTCTCTTTCTGGAATCGGACAGCACCTGGTAGGCTTCGTTGATTTCCTTGAACTTTTCCTCAGCGTCGGCGTTCTTGTTTCGGTCGGGGTGATACTCCATCGCCTTACGCCGGAAGGCGCTGCGTATTTCCTCGTCGCTGGCGTTGCGGGCAACGCCCAGCACGGCGTAATAGTCCTGGTCGGCCATCAGTAATCACTCGACGTTGGAGGCAAGATATAAGGGCGCATACGGATTTATTCTAATCGAGGACCATTCGGCGCTCAAGGGCATGGCGGATTCGCATTCCTGGCCATTCCGGGTGGTTCCGGGTGATTCCGGGTGACTCCGGGTGATTCCGGGTGATGAAGCGTTTTTTCCCAATCTCTCCGCTTGCGAATATCCTTGACGCTTTTCGGGGCGCTCGCTATGATTCAGTCTAGGGAGCAAAGTCTACAACCCATTGGGGTATTGCTCCGGTTCAGGCACCACAGGCGGAAAGGGAAAGGTGAAATGACTTCAGTTGTCATCTCAGTTCTCGCCGTCCTTGCGGCCTTAGGGTTAGGGATTGCAACTTGGCTGGGAATCCGGCAACGCGCTCAAACCGTGCGTTTGACGCAGGCCAACGAAACCGCCGGAGGTCTGACTGTTCAGGCACAGGAGGAAAGCAAACGAATCCTTCTGGAAGCCCAGGAAGAAGCACGTAAGCTACGGAACGAGGCTGAAACGGAAATCAAGGACCAACGCCGGGAGCTCACGCGGCTGGAAGACAGGCACTTGCAGCGCGAGGAGCAACTGGAACGCAAGACAGAGGCACAGGACAAACGACAGGACGAACTGGCCCAAAAAGAGACACAAATCGAAAAATCCCGCAAGGAGGTCGATGAACTCAAGGCCGAGCAGAACAGAGCGCTGGAAAGGATTGCCGGCCTGAGCGTAGACGAGGCTCGCGAAGCCGTTATGAAAAAGGGCGAAGAAGAAGCCCGGCATGAACTGGCGCGCCGCTACTATGAACTGGAGCGGGATTACAAGGAGCGGGCCGACGAGAACGCCCGCAAGATCATTGCCGTTGCTATTAACCGCCTCGCATCCGACGTGGTTTCCGAAACCACCACTGCCGTAGTATCCCTGCCCAACGATGAGATGAAAGGGCGTCTCATCGGCCGTGAAGGACGCAACATACGAACCCTCGAATCCCTTACCGGGGTGGACGTCATCATCGACGACACCCCCGAAGCGGTGACCGTGTCCTGCTTCGACCCTGTCAGGCGCGAAGTCGCTCGCCTGGCTCTGGAAAAGCTGGTCTTCGACGGGCGCATACAGCCCGCCCGCATCGAAGACATGGTTAACCGCGCCCAGAACGAAATCGACCAGGCCATTATGAAGGCCGGTGAACAGGCCACCTTTGACGTCGGAGTGAGCGGGCTGGACCGTGAATTGGTCCGGCTCCTCGGGCAGTTAAAGTATCGCTACAGCTACGGGGAAAACGTGCTGCAGCACTCCGTCGAAGTTGGGCTGCTGGCTGGAATGCTGGCCGCCGAATCCGGGGCAAACATTCAGGTGGCTAAAGCTGGAGGGCTGCTTCACGATATTGGCAAAGCCCTGACCCACGAAGTATCGGGGCCGCACGCTGAGATTGGAGCGGAAATCGCCAAGCGCCACGGCATCAACCACAGCTCTTACCGGGGCATCCTGGAGCATCACTGGGACGAACACGAAACCGTCGAGTCGTTCCTGGTGGCTGCCGCCGACGCTATCAGCGCCGCGCGCCCCGGCGCCAGGAAGGAATCCCTGGAGCTTTACGTAAAGCGCCTGCGGGAGCTGGAGGGAGTCGCCGCCAGTTTTGACGGCGTCGAACGCACCTTTGCCATCCAGGCCGGGCGCGAGGTTCGGGTAATGGTCAAACCCGAAGACATGGACGACATCAAAGCGGCATCTCTCGCCCGCGACATTGCGCGTAAAGTCGAGGAAGACCTCGTATTCCCTGGTCAGATCAAAGTTACGGTTATCAGGGAAACCCGCAGCGTCGAATTCGCCCGGTAACAACCTGGCAACCATCGCGCTCTCCAGTAATCCGCCAGGCTCCGCTGCCGTTCCGCCTGACAGCGGGGCCTGGCATATCATGCATTCGGAAAGGGACTCAGCAGACGGAAATATCCTGCTCGTGAGTCCCTTTTTCGGCAGTTCGGCGACTCACACCTTGCAGACGAGGAAAGATAACCCTTGCGAATCTTGATGATAGGCGACGTAGTTGGTAAGCCCGGACGGGATGCCGTGCGCCGGATCCTGCCGGAATTGAGGCAGGAGAAAGGGATCGACCTGGTGATCGCCAACGGGGAAAACACCGCTGGCGGCTTCGGCCTTACCGCTGATACCGCTTCTGAGCTATTGGATTCGGGAGTGGATGTGCTCACTTCCGGCAACCATATCTGGGACAAGAAGGAGATTATCCCTTACCTGGAGGACGCCCAGGACAACGGCCTGCCCGTGGTGCGCCCCGCTAACTATCCCAACGCCCCAGGGGCAGGAGTCATAAAGCGTAAGGGGGTGGCGGTAGTCAACCTCATCGGGCGCGTTTTTATGACCCCGTTGGACTGTCCTTTTCACACGGCGGACTGCCTCCTGGAAGATCTGCGGAACGAAGAGGAAACACGGGTGATCATTGTCGATTTCCACGCTGAAGCCACCTCCGAGAAGCAGGCTATGGGCTGGTACCTGGACGGCCGGGTCAGCGGCGTATTCGGCACCCACACCCATGTCGGAACCATCGACGCTCGCATACTGCCTGGCGGCACGGCTTATCTCACCGATGTGGGAATGACCGGCCCGGTAGATTCAGTCATCGGCAGCGATACCGGAGCGGTGCTGGACCGATTCCTGACCTCCATGCCCCAGCGCCTGGATGTTGCCAAGGGCCCATGCGCCTTCAACTCTGCGCTGGTCGAGGTCGACGAGCAAACCGGGCGCTCCATCCGCATGGAGCGCATTGACAGGATGGCTGGCTGATATGAGAGCGACCGTAGACCTGCACCTCCACACCCTTGCCTCCGACGGGAGGCTTACCCCCACCGAATTAGTGAGTCTGGCGGCAGGGCAGGGGCTGAAGACGGTGGCGGTGACCGATCATGACACCACCGATGGCCTTGAGGAGGCCTTCGATGCTGCCAGGGAATTCCCCGATCTGCGAGTCATACCGGGAATTGAGCTCAGTGCCGACGTGCCCGGAGACGAAGTCCATGTGCTCGGCTACTTCCTGGACCCTGGAAACGCAGAGTTGCAGGCTGAACTCCTGCGGTTCCGACGAGGCCGCGTCGACCGGGCTAAGACGATGGTAGAGAAACTGGCCCAACTTGGAATTCACGTCGAATGGGAGCGGGTGCAGAGTTTTGCCGGCGACGGTGCGGTAGGCCGCCCGCACATTGCCATGGCCTTGGTGGAGGCTGGTTACTGCAAAGAACCCAAGGATGCTTTCCCTGAATACTTGGGACGGAACGGCCTCGCCTACGTCGAGCGCGCCAAGCTGACTCCGGCTGAGGCCGTCGGCATCATCAAGCGAGCTGGCGGGGCCGCCGTTCTGGCCCACCCCGCTTACATGAACGACATGGAGGCAGGCATAGCCAACCTTGCCGACATTGGCCTGGCAGGTATGGAAGTCCACTATGCCAAATATAGCGATGACATCATCCGGCAGTTGGGCCGGTTGGCGCGCCAGTACGACCTGATTCCCTGCGGCGGCAGCGATTACCATGGGATGGGCAACAGCGACGAGGGACTGCCGGGCGATAATGGCCCTCCCATAAGTTCCGTAGAGCGGCTGGAAGCGGCCGCAAAGGCAAGCAGGGATGCCGGGCGGACATAATCGCAGTTGGCAATGGTCGCCGACCTTTCAGAACCAGTGCCTTAGATGGAAATTGCTGCTCTGTACCTGACCGCCTACCTGTTGGGATCCATCCCCACAGCCTATATCATTGGAAGGCTGGCCCGGGGTATAGACATCAGGATGTACGGCAGCGGCAATGTCGGCGGCGGGAATGTTATCCAGCACGTCGGCAGGAAATGGTTCGTTCCCCAGATGATTTCCGACGCCCTGATAAAGGGCGCCGGCACGATATGGGTCTCGGTTTACCTGGTGGGCATAGATTGGGAATCGCCTCTTCTGATCGGCCCGCCGCTGCTGGTGCTGGCCGGGAACAACTGGTCTCCCTTTCTCAAAATGCAGGGAGGCCGCGGGTTGGGAGTCGCCGCGGGAACCTTGCTCGCCTTGTCGCCGGCCATTCTGGGAGTTGCGTTGGCTATTTACTTCGGCGGCTACCTGCTTACGAAGGCGGCAGGCGTGTGGTCCCTGGCAACGTTGATCTCGCTGCCGTTTCTGTTCCATTTCTTTCCCTCCGGCCTGAAGATGGCCGATGGCTTTACAATGGTATGGTTCACCCTAGGGTCCCTGGGGCTGGTGGTGCTCAAACGTCTGTCTTCCAACTGGACGCCTCTGCCCAGCGATGTTTCCCGGAGGAAAGTGTTTTTCAATCGCCTGGTGCGAGACCGGGACGTAGACGACCGGACGCAATGGGTGGAGCGCATACCCGACGCAACCGGCTGACAGCAGACACGACAGGAGCAGGTCATGGCAACGGAACCTCATCAGGCCGGTCAGGAGGCCAGCGCCAGTTTCTGCAACTGGCACCCCGATACTGAGACCCGGTTGCATTGCAGTCAATGTGGCAGGAGTATCTGCACCCTGTGCCTGGTGCAGGTGCCGGTGGGCATTCGCTGCCGCGAGTGCGGACGCCCTGAAAAACTGCCTACTTACGATGTGCAGCCGATGTATCTCCTTCGCGCCGTAGGAGCAGCCGTGGCAATCGCTCTTGTTGGAGGCGTGATCTGGGGAGTAGTGGGCAAGGCTCTCAATGTGATACCCTTCGTTTCCTTCCTGATCGGTTTTGGCGTTGGCTATGGCGCATCGGAACTAATCAGCATGTCTGCCAATCGCAAGCGAGGCGCGCCGCTGACATGGATAGCCGCCGGGGCCGTGGGCGTCGCCGGCATTATTCACCTGTTCTTCCTTGGTCCACTCAGTGCGACAGGTGTGATCCTGAATCTGGTGATCGTCGGCCTTGCTATGTTCATAGCATGGTCCAGGCTGCGCTGATCTTATCCCCGCGACTGCGCAGAACAGGCCGGGGCGGTTCACTGGAAAGCCGGCGTCAGGGGCGCCTACAGGCTGATTGTCGTCCGGTCCGGTTCATCCGTATTGATGTCGGAAACACCCAGTTCTCCTTGAAGCTGCTCCACGGTTCGCCGTATAACACCGGGATTGAAACCTCTCCGCTCCAGATATGAGCCCACTCTGCGGCCGAAGGCTGCGCGATCGCTGCTCGACTGTCGGGAAGCGTAACGGATGGCGGACCGGTAGGCGGCGGCGTAGGAGTCGAAGCCTTCCAGCGCTTGGCTGATTATTTCCGCCGCTACGCCGCGCTGTTTGAGTTCCTGCGCGATCATGCCGGGGCTGCGGGGTTTTCGTCGTTCCCTGCTTTCCCGCCATTGCCTGGCAAAGTCCTTATCGTTCAATAACCCCTCGGCTTGCAGCTTGCTCACGGTTTGCTCCGCCGCCGTGTCGCTGAATCGGCGGCGCAGGCGCTCGCGCATCTCGGCCGCTGTTCTGGGTCTCAAGGCCAGCAGGCGTAGAGCTGCGTTGCGCGCTCTGGCTGATTCCTCCCGCCCCGAAGGGCGATGCGGATTGTCAATAGGTTCTTCGAACATGGGTCAACCCCGGAAGAACAGAATAAAAGCCTGCCCTGAGGTGGGACGGGTTAAGGGCAGGCTTAGGCGGTGGGATTAGTCTGGTGAGACAGGTTCTGAACCGTTGAGGGAAGGCGCTCCGCTGTAGGGCAGTGCGTCGTCTTCTTCCATCTGTGGTTCGGGGCCGGTGGCTGTCGGGTCGCTGCCGGCCCGGATGCGGCTCTCCACCGATGCGGCAATTTCAGGGTGCTGCTGGAGGAATTCCTTTGCGTTCTCCCGGCCTTGTCCCAAGCGGGTGTCGCCGTAGGAGTAGAAGGCGCCGGACTTCTTGACGATTCCCCTGGCTGTGCCGATCTCCAGCAGATCGCCCATCCTGCTGATGCCCTGGTTGAACATGATGTCGAATTCTGCGACCCGGAAGGGAGCAGCCACTTTGTTCTTGACGACGCGGGCCCGAACCCGGTTTCCGATTACTTCAGAACCCTGCTTGATGGACTCGACACGGCGCAGGTCGATGCGAACGGAGCTATAGAACTTGAGGGCCCGTCCACCGGGTGTTACCTCCGGGCTGCCATAGGTCACTCCCACCTTGTCCCGGAGCTGGTTGATGAAGACCACCGCGGTCTTTGACTTGTGAATGGTGCCGGTGAGTTTGCGGAGAGCCTGAGACATCAGGCGGGCTTGGAGACCAACGTGAGTGTCGCCCATGTCGCCTTCGATTTCCGCCTGCGGAACGAGTGCAGCGACGCTGTCTACCACTATTGCGTCTATGGCTCCGCTGCGCACCAGTTGTTCGGTGATGTCCAGGGCTTGCTCTGCGCTGTCCGGCTGGGCGATGAGCAATTCGTTCAGGTCCAGCCCGCAGTTGCCAGCGTATGTAGGGTCCAACGCATGCTCGACGTCGATATAAGCGGCGACGCCCCCGGCCTTCTGGGTTTCAGACATCAGGTGAATGGCGAGGGTGGATTTGCCGGCCGACTCTGCGCCGTAGATTTCGGTCACGCGGCCACGCGGGATACCCCCGGCGCCCAGCGCCAGGTCTACGGCCAGGGATCCCGTTGAAATAGACTCGGTGGTCAAGCTGTCGCTGAGTTGCCCCAGGCGCATGACGGCGCCCTTGCCGTGATCCTTCTCGATACTGTTCAGGGCTATATCCAGCGCCGCTTTCTTGTCGTTCTCTATCTTTTCCTTTTTCATCACCCGGCACGTGCCTCCCGTTTGAATGATGACAGCCTAACATTTGTTCTATTATCAAAACAACGGGCAACTGTCAGGAATTCAGAATTCCCGGAATTCGCCTGCTGACGGGCTAACAGGCGGCAGGGGCAGCCATGGGAAAGCCAGGGATTGAGCGGTCGAGCCAACCGGCCCGCAGCTAAAACTCTCAAGTGCCTCCCTTAAACCCGATGGTGACCGTGCCGCCCTCTACGATTACCGGCGTTACACGCTCGCCGTTGGTCAGGGCCAGCAGTTCAGGAATCCGGTCTTCCTGCCGGGACAGATCGACTTCTTCATAGGCGACCTTGCGCTTGCGGTAGTCCATTTTGGCCGCCGACGAAAATGCGCAGTCGGGATGAGTGTAGAGGATGACATAACTGGCTTGCGTCACGTTCTGCTCCTGCCGGCCGCCCTGCACGGCAACCCGGCCAGTAGTTGTGCTTGTGCAGATTGTACGCGTCCTTGATGGTTAGTTCAACGCGGATGGTTAGTTCAACGCGCCCCCGGTTTGTCCTGGAAACCGCAGCAGCGTCGCACGGATGTTATGCTAGTGTTGCGATACCTCTGAAGAGGCGTGCTTTCTATGGACTCAGCCGACAATCAACCGGTCATCAATACAGTGGCCGCGCTTCTTGAAGAATTTTCTGTAGGTGTGGGCCGCATCACGCCGGGCCCTCGCGGTTCGCGGCTTGGCGGCGAACCCAGGGCGCTGCTGGAGGCGGCCGTCGGGTCGCTGACCGGTGAGGAAATAGACCGTTCTGCGCTGGTATACGGCAACGCCTGCTATGCCTTGGGCCGGCACGAAGATGCTTCATCGGCGTACCGCAGAGTCTTGGAGCGCGACCCTGCCTGCGTCGAGGCGCGCTTCAACCTGGGTCTGGCCCAGCTTCGCCTCCGGAGGCCGGAGGAGGCGGCGCTGGAATTCACCGAGACCCTCGTGCGCTCCCCGCAACTGGCCGAGGCCTACTACCAGAGAGGCAACGCCCACGACGATCTGGGTGACGTGGAGCGGGCCCTGTCCGATTACTCCCGCGCCATAGACCTGGCTCCAGGCTACATACAGCCGATGTACAATCGGGGGATTGTGCTGTCCGGCGCAGGCCGGCACCAGGAGGCAGTCGCCCAGTTTGAGCGTGTAATCGCTTTGCGGCCAGACATCGGCAACGCTCACCTGAACCGCGGAGCCTCTCTGGATGAGCTGGGACTGCACGAAGAGGCCATAGGCAGCTATACGCGCGCTGCTGAGTTGAATAGTGATGACCCAAGGCCACTGTTCAATCGCGCCCGCACCTGCTACTATCTGGGCCGTTTGCAGGAAGCTCTGATCGACTATACGGAAGTGCTGCGCCTGGACCCGGACGACGCAGAGGCCTACAACAATCGCGGGTTGACCTATGATGCCATGGGAGATTATGAGTCTGCCGTTGCTGATTATGAGCAGGCTCTGGCGGCCCGGCCGGGTTTTGCAGAGGCTCACAGCAACCGGGGCGCAGTCCTGGAAGCGCAAGGCGAAGTCGAAGCCGCCCTGGAAGCCTATCATGCCGCCCTGGAAGACAGCCCCGGCCTGGCGTCGGCACACTATAACGCGGCGAGAGTCTATTCCCAGATGGGGGAGGTGGATGCTTGCCTGCGTCATCTGGACAGCTTGCTGACCCTGGCGCCGGAACTGGCGGAAGACGCCGCCCAGGACGAGCATTTGGCATGGGCGTTGCGTCTACGGGAGATGAGGGCGTCGCGGTCCCCTGATGATACTCCGGATTTGGCGCTCTAGCCTCTTCTGGAGATTTCCTGCGGCAGATCAGACTCCGCGTCCATTTCACCCTCGCCGCTTAGCGAGTCGGTGGCGTTGATTCTGCGGCGAACAATCATGCTTCGCAACAGAACCGAGCCGGCCAGCACTGCCAGTCCCGAGATGAGTTCGACTTCGTGGCGGTATGCAAGGCTGATGCCCAGCATCAGCGTAAAGGCGGCGCAGATGCCCCAGGACGACCGCAGGTAGTGGTTGCGCATCAGGAGAACCGTAGCGAACCCTACAACTACGGCCAGGGCGGTCAGTTCGGGAACAAGGGCGGCGCTCACTCCAATCAGAGGAGTCATGGCGTCGCCGCCACGGAAGGAAGAGAAAACCGAGGCCCAATGGCCCACTATGGCGGACGCTGCGGCGATCAGCGTCAGCGGCGCATCAATGCCCAGCGCCCAGGCCACTGCCACGGCCGCCGAACCCTTGCCCACGTCTCCGGCGAACACGAGCATCGCACTGCGCCGCCCCACGTTCCAGAACACGTTGGCTGTTCCGGCCAGGGTGCTGCCGGTGCTGAATATGTCTACGCCCTTGATGCAGCGGCTGATCCACTGAGCAAAAGGCAATGCCCCCAGCAGGTACCCAATCACCCCTGAGGCGACGAGTTGCAGTATTTCCATCTGACCGTCGGGCATCCTCTTGCGCCGGCCCAGAAGCCGGGTTCAGTTCCTGAAACCCAAATATAGCAGTCGGCAGGCTGTGGTGGTAGCGGAGGCGAGGCCTCTTGACCCATTGGCGATTCTCTGCAACCTGCGGCGAATCGCCGACGAGGGTATACTTGGAATGTTGCCGGCCCTCGGTAGATTGCTGTGCCGGGAGGCGCTGAATTTGCGGCTCCGGCGAGGTTGGAAGCTATGACCGCACTCAGTCCCGCTGGCCCCCTGGCTGGCATGGTTACCCTGGACTTGACGCAAATTCTGGCAGGGCCCATGTGCACCATGGTTCTTGCCGACATGGGCGCCGATGTAATCAAAGTTGAGAAGCCCAACGGCGGCGACGATAACCGCCGTATGGGGCCGCCCTTCATCAAGGACTGGTCGGCCGGTTTCCTTGCCGTTAATCGCAACAAGCGCAGCCTTGCCCTGGACTTGCGCAGCGATGCCGGGCGCCGTGTTTTCCTGCGGCTGGTGGAATATGCCGACGTGGTGGTGGAGAATTTCCGCCCCGGTGTTATGCAGCGGCTGGGCTTGGCCTACGAACAACTTGCGGCAATCAAGCCCAGTCTCGTCTACTGCGCTATTTCGGGTTTCGGCAGCACGGGCCCGGCCCGTAACCGAGGCGGCTTCGACCTGGTCGCCCAGGGTGTCAGCGGCCTGATGAGCATCACCGGCCATCCCGATTCGCCGCCGGCAAAAGTGGGAGTGCCCATAACCGACCTGACCGCCGGGTTGTTCGCTGCCAACGGAATAATGGCCGCCTACATCCACGCTCTCAAGAACGGGGAGGGCCAGATGGTCGATACTTCGCTTTTGGAGGCGGGGGTCGCGTATACCGTCTGGGAGTCGTCGGTTTACTTCGCGGAAGGGGAAATTCCCGGCCCCCTGGGATCGGCGCATCGCGTCTCGGCGCCCTACCAGGCCCTGCGCACCAGGGATGGCCACCTTAACCTGGGCGCTGCAACCCAGCCTACCTGGGAGCAGTTGTGCCGGGCCATAGGGCGCGAGGATCTGTTGGAAGACGACCGCTTCCGCGCCCCCTGGGACCGCAAGGCGAGAGAGGAAGAGCTGGCCGCCCTGCTGGAAGAGACGTTTTCCACAGATAGCACCGCCCACTGGCTGCAATTGCTGGATGCCGCCGGTGTGGTTGCCGGCCCGATCAA
This sequence comes from Dehalococcoidia bacterium, assembly GCA_965115955.1. Taxonomy (GTDB): domain Bacteria; phylum Chloroflexota; class Dehalococcoidia; order Lucifugimonadales; family UBA3495; genus VXOI01. The sequence goes on from OZ220473.1 coordinate 2,395,511, forward strand.
CAATATGGAGCAGGTCTATCGCGACCCTCAGGTGCTGGCCCGAGAGATGCTGGTGAACACTGAAGACCCAGTGTTAGGCACCGTACATAATATCGGAATACCCGTGAAATTGTCGGCTACCCCTGGGGGTATCCGCCGCCGCGCCCCGGCTCTGGGCGAACACTCGGCGGAAGTGCTGCTGGAAAGAGGGTTCACTCAGGAAGAGGTGGATGCCCTGATGGGCGAGGGAACGATTCTGGGCAACCAGGGCAGCGGCAGCAGGCGATAAAGAGCCTGTTATTCCTCGCCGAAGAAGCGGCGTCGGTCATACTCTTTCAGCAGGTCGCCCGGGCCGCTGAGGAAGGTGTCGGGGTTTCGGGTGCGGTCTTCCCGCCAGCTCCGCATCGCTCTGGCGCGAATGGCGTCGGCCTCCGGCCCTGTATTCATCAGCAGTTGAGTCTGCCAGTTCTCCATAGCGTGAATTACAGAGAAATAGCGTTTCCTTTCCACTGAGTAGGCCCTCCCGGCCTCGTCCCAGTCGCTGCAGGATAGCAGAAGTTCCTTCAGTATTCGGGCATCTCTAAAGGCCATCGAGAGGCCCTGGCCCCACGTGGGGTCTGTGTTGGCGGCGGCATCACCCACCAGAGCCACGCCGTTTCGGTAGGCCGATTCCACCCACGTCGTTCGCCCGTCGAAAGTAGCCAGCGGCCCCGCAGGGCTGGCGTTGGCGTATACTTCGGACGGTACGCCCGCTTCGATGCACTGGGCGAGCGCTTCCGCGATATCGTCGTGGCCGCCGTACCGTCTGGCGCTCCCTGCGGCATAGCACAGGTAGACCCTCGCTCTTCCCTGCCCTTGGGGAAAGTGCAAGATGAAGCGGCCCTTTGTCGTGTCCAGCCAGGAATGGGTCGCGTCGCCAGACAGAGCTAATCCGTCCAACAGAACACCCGATACCAGGTTGCGTTCGGGATCCTGCCTCACGCTGAAGCCGGCCCAGCTTCGGGCGAGGGAACGACGGCCGTCTGCTCCCACAACCAGGCGAGCCGAAACGCGAAGCGATGTTCCGTTTCGTTCCACCGACACGGCAGGGCCTGATGAGCCAGTGAAACTGTCGAGGCCTTGCACCCTGGTTCCCCTCCAGACTTCCGCTCCTGCATCCTCTGCGCACTGCAACAGCGCGGACTGGAGGTTCGGGTGATAGCAGGCCATCACCGGCTCCTGGACTCTTGTTGTGCGAGTCAGGTCCCGGTGCCCTGATCTGTCGGCGCCCTGGTAGGAGTCCCAGAAGGGCAGCGGGTTGGCGACGGCCCGTTTCAGGTGGCTCTCCAATCCCAGCATGCGGACTTCGGCAACCCCCCAAGGCATCACGGCTTCCCCCCGCACCCGGTCTCGGAATGTCGCCTCGGCTTCCAGCACCAGCGTGCGCGCCCCTGCGGCGGCCATGCTGGCGGCCAGAGCGGCTCCGCCGACTCCTCCGCCGATGACGATCAGTTCGTACTCCCCGTTCGGCAATAGCTCCCCTTTCTCGCCTCTCCTTGAAACTATGCGGCAGTGCGCCACGGGAGGCCGTTGGTTGCAGCGAGGAATCCGTCGATCAAGGCTGGACTGGAGCAGATGACGCTGGGGCTGAACAGGCCGGCTTCATTGCCCTGCCGGTCTACGATGCGGCCTCCGGCTTCCTGGGCCAGGATCAGCCCGGCGGCGATGTCCCATGGCGACAGAGAGTGATGGAAGAACAGGTCTACTCTTCCCGATGCGGCATAGGCCACGCCCAGGCCGGCGGAACCCATCAGCCTCACGCTGTACATCCCCGGCCAAAGGGAGCGGAGCATGTCCAGAGCCAGCCCCGCCTTTTCGTCTACGTAGCCAAGGTCGCAACTGAGCAGGCAGCGGGACAGATTGGTGGTCCGGGAAACCTCGATCGGTTCCCCGTTCAGAAAGGCGCCCTGTCCCTGCGCTGCGGTGAATGTCTCCTCCCGCACTGGGTCATAAATAACCCCCGCGATGATTTCGTCGCCCTTCGCCAACGCCGCAATGGTGCAGAAGTGGGGGATGCTATGGGCGTAGTTGCGGGTGCCGTCCAGAGGGTCCACGATCCAGCGATAAGGGGACAATCCGGCCACCGGTTGCGATTCCTCAGCCAGAATGCCGAATTCGGGGAAGGCTCCAGTAAGAATTTCCAGCACGGCCTTCTCCGCAGCCACGTCGATGTCGGTGACGATGTCGGCGCGGCCTTTGAAGGTTATCTGTTTGTCCGAGTTCCACCCGTTGCGGATGATCTCGCCCGCCGTGCGGGTCGCCTCCAGAGCGATGTCCATTGCGCTCCGCCCGTCGGCTGTAGTGGGCAGAGCGCTGGCTGATTGTTCGGTCATGTTTCCTTAATCTTCCTTGCTGCGAGAGAGTACAGCTGCTGAGCTGATTGATCTTAAAGTGGATTGACCTCGATTTTCCGGGGCGTTTTCAGCTATCTCCAGAAAATTGGATTAACTCCCTTGTAAAGGGTTACTATCTGGCCATTCAGTTCTACGGTCTGGTTTTCAGCTACACGGATCGAGTAAATCTGGCCTGATACCAATTGGGTCAGCTCGCCAATTTCCGATGCCGACGGCGCCTCGCGCCCGGGCGGCAGAGCCTGCTCCACAGAGAAAGTCCCCATGGGGTCGTAAGTAGACAGACGCTGGAGCTCATTGTCGATATGTAACACCCACAGCAGGTTATCTCCCAAAGGTTCCAGGGCCAATGCTATGGGCTGCCCGGACTCTGGAGCGGGGGAGAGTTCCGACGTTGACTCTGGTTCGAGCGTGGGGGAAAGCTCCGAAGTTGACTCTGGTTCGAGCGTGGGGGAAAGCTCCGAAGTTGGCTCTGGTTCGGGCGTAGGGGAAAACCCCGGCGCCGGCTCAGGTTCGGGCGTAGGCGTTGGAGTGTCCGATCCGCAGGCGAAGAGGCCGGCGGCGATCAAGGCAATTAAAAGGAACGAGGCGAAAATTCTCATATCACCCAGCGATTTTGGCTAGACTGAAAGGCTGCTGGTCTGGTGATGGGCCAATCCCATTTTCTCGTAGACTTCCTCGATGGTGCGCACGGCGATTTCTCGTGCCCGCCTGCCGCCGTCTTCGAGAACTTCCCGAACGTAGCCGCGCTGGGTCTCGTATTTCTGCCGGCGTTCCCGCAGAGGCTCCAGAAAATCGTTAATGCTGCCTGCCAACTGTCGTTTGCAGTCCACGCAGCCCCGGGCGGCTGTCGCACACTCTTCGTAAATTGCTCCCAATGAGTTTCCAGGGCTGAACATCTTGTGCATGGAATAGACGTTGCACATCTCGGGTCTGCCGGGAATATTGCGGGTGGTGCGCTGAGGATCAGTGAAGGCGGTCATCACCCGCCTGGTCGTGTCGTCCGGGGTTGCCGCCAGATCCAGGTGGTTGTCCAGGGACTTGGACATCTTGGCCTGGCCGTCCAGCCCCAGCAGCAGAGGCGATTCGGTGAGTTTCACCTGCGGTTCGGGGAAGGTGTCGCCAAAGATGTTGTTGAATCTGCGGGCGATTTCCCGCGACAGCTCTATGTGGGGAATCTGGTCGCGGCCTACGGGAACCGTGTCTGCCTTGTAGAGTATGATGTCGGCGGTTTGTAGAACCGGATAACCCACCAGCCCATAGTTGACCGTGTCCTCAGTCTCGTCCATCTGGCGCACCTTTTCCTTGAAGGTGGGCACACGGGTAAGCCAGCCCAGCGGCGTTACCATGCTTAGAAGCGTGTGCAGCGTCATAACCTCCGGCACGTGCGACTGTACGAAGATTATGCTGCGATCAGGGTCGATCCCTGCCGCCAGCCAGTCCAGGATCATGTCTTCGATGTTGGACTGAATCGATGCTGTATCTTCCCGGGACTCCACCGTGGTGAGCGCGTGGATGTCAACGGCGCAATAGATGCAGTCGTACTCATCCTGCAGCGCCGTCCAGTTTTGCAGCGCGCCTATGTAATTGCCCAAGTGCAGCAGCCCCGTGGGACGCATCCCGGAGAATATGACTCCCTTCTTGCCGCCGTTGCTTGCAGTGGTCATTTTCGCAGTCCAATGGGGCGGATAGGTGAATTTCGACGCTGATTCAATCTATCACCGGGCGGCGGCAGGCGCAATCGCGGCAGCCGACCTGGAATGTAACTGCCCTGGATTTTACCTTTTCCCGCGGCGCGTTCACGCGCGCAGGGTCATCGGGAATCATATAAGAAGCGGACTGGAATCAGGCATCGCTTGTTCCCCTTGTCGCCAGCCCTTCGAGCAGGCCACCGCTGTACCAGGAATCCTCCAGGCCCCGCTGCATACCCCGCAGATATGCGACCTGTCCGCCGTGCTGGTTGAACTCCCACAGGAGCTGCTGGCACATATTTGCGAGGGTCATGCTTCCGCCGCGGGGATTGGCCACGTTCATTTCATCGAAGTCTGCGTCGCTTCTGGCGTCCAGGTAGTCCCGCGCCGCGCTGTATGCCGCTGCGGCGTATTCCAGGAGGTTACGGGCGTCTGGAGGCTGAAAGGCTTGCAAACGCTCCGGGCTGTAGCCGTAGCCCGTGTCGCTGGGGTCGGACGCCGTGTGGCCGAGGCGTTCGGCCCAACCCTGTTCCCACAATTGCGGAGTGTTCTGCAATCGGGAGTGAATCCACCGGTCCAGAGTCCGCGCATAGTGCCAGAGCAGGAAGCCGATAGACGAGCACTGCGGCGTTGGCATCCAGCGCATTTCATCCACGGTCAAGCCATCGGCTGATCGGAGCAAAGCGTTGTAGTGCTGTTCCAGGCAACCGTTTACGAATTCACTTAGCCGCAACTCCGGCCTCCTGCAAACGGAATCCGGGGGATGTTCCCCGGTCAAACGGAACGGCCACGCCTGGATGAGCGTGGCCGGGATTTCCCTGGTTACGCGTTTGGACTGCGTGTCTATTTGTCGTCCTGATCGGATTCGTTTTCGAGGCGGTCTCCCAGCTCGCTGAGAAACGCTTCGATCTCCGGGGATAGCGCAGGGGGAGGGCTGCCCTCCCCTGAGGATGACGCCGCGCTTTCGGCGGCCAACTGCGAGTCGTAATACTGTTCCATTTGCTGGATCAGCGTTTTCAATTCCGAGTTGCGGTCTACCGTGGCGTTCAACTCACGGTATTGCCGCTGCCCACGGCGCACGGGCGCCAGGTCCGGAGGGATGTTCTCGTAGACCGACGAGATTACTTCGATCATGCGGGAAGTGCCCGCGTAGTCCTCTTCCAGTTGAACGTACTGCGGCAGGTGGACCATGAAGTTGATGGTCTCGATCTGATCCCGCTCGATGCCCTCCGAGAGGAGATTCATTATAGTGGTCGGCCCCTGGTAGGTGCTCTGCTGCAGCTTGAAGTTGGGGACGGGCCGCTTCTGCTCTACCGACCCCAGCGAGCCGGTGACCAGCAGCGGGCGGGTGTGTGGAACCGCATCGTACATCGCGCCGACCCGGCAGTAGCGCTTGACGCCGAAGTAACGCACTAATTCGAGGATGGAGTCGGTGTAATCCTCGCCGTTGGAATGCGGCTCAAGGAGGTGAAAGAACAGATAGTCCGGGCCTGCCTCGGTGGTAGCGTAGCGGACGGTGCTGTTGGGAATCTTCACCTGGCGCGCCCCGTCTACGAAGCGCATATTGGGACGATACCTGGTGAAATCGAAGAACGTTCCAGGACGATGCAGGCGCCCCAGTTCTTTCGATCCCATGAACCGCTCCAGGCGATTCAATGTCAAAGTGCCCACGCTTCCCACATCCACCCATGGGCGGATCATGGCGAAAGCGTGAGGATCCTTCAGATCGGGAACGGGTTCGTGGATTTCAAATGCCCCTACTCTCATGGCCTTATGTTGCCAGAACGCTTGTCGATTTTCAAGTGCCGGCGGTCATCCGCTGATGTCTGGAAGCCTTTCTTGCTGTTGGTTCAGGAGCGAGTCTGCTGACCCCAGCCCCTCCAGCGCCAGCCCGTAGCCCAGCAGATCCTGCATCAGGCGCTTGATGTATTGGGTGGTTGCCACCCTGGTGTAGCGCAGCACCAGGTCGGACTTCCGGGCCACCTGTTCCGCCAGTTCCCAGGCCCTTGGCAGCAGCGCGTCGGGCGTCAGCACCTCGCCCACCAGCCCCAGGGTAAGGGCCTCCCGGGCGCTGATGGACTGCCCGGTGAGCAGGAAGTAGCGCCCGCGGTTGGCTCCCAGCAGCATGGGATAAACAACGTGTACGCCGTCGCCAGGCACCAGATTGCTCATGAAGTGTCCGGAGTCCTGGAAAGCGGCGGTGTCTGCGGCCAGCACGATGTCGCAAAGCAGAGGGATTTCTGAATGCCGCAGCGCCGGGCCGTTGACCGCGGCAATCATCGGGACTTCAATGTCCAGAAGATTGCCCAGAAGTTTCTTGCCTTCCCAGTAGGTTTTATCCCATTCCGCGGGTGCGCGTTTGGGCGCCCCGGCGGCTGTGCCTTGCGGGCCGGAGAACGCATCGCCGCTTCCGGTAACGATGATGACCCGGTTTTCCCGGTCGCCCCCAACGTCGGCGAAGGCCCGCGGAAATTCCTCGTGCGGGACGGAACCCCATTGCAGCGGCCCGCCGTTGGTATGGAATGTCATCTGCAGGATGCCGCCCCGCCGCTCGAACCGGATGTTGTCGTAATTGTCTTTGTATTGTTGCAGAGAAGCCACGGATGCCTCCCGCTTTTGGGTTGGCTAGAGCTGTATCCCGCCGCAGTATGGGTCGATGTCTGCGGGCCTCTTCTGCCGGGGCAGGGGCTTGCGGAAATGAACCGCCCGGACCCTGCCGGTAGACATAAGAGACCGCCTGCGCTGAAGCGGGGCGTCTGGACCGAAGCCCATTCGGTCCAGACGCCCGATCCTTGCCGATGATCCTAGATGATCCTGGCGGAAGGTTATTCGGCTGCAGCCATCTCAGGCTCTTCGCTGGGAAGGGGCTGCGATTCTCTGGCGACTACTGTGTTCTTCAGGAAAGTAGCCGGCTTCTGCGCGGTGCTCTCCCTGGCGTTGATGTGGTCCATCACGAAACTGGAAACGTCGCGATGGAGGGCGTCGCTCGTGTTGCAGTTGCGGAGCAGGTCGAATCCCGGGTCCATGTCCTCCAGCAACTGTTTGACCTTGCTTTCGCCGTGCCGGGCGGCCAGGGCGTAGGCCAGGCCGCGGGGATCCCGGTCGTACTGCCGCTGTTCTTCGCCAACCTCTTCCAGCTCCACTTCGTAATCGACGCGGTCGACGATGGCCAGGGCTTCAGTAGCCCGCTTGCGGCGAGTGTTCACGTCCTTCATGGCGGCGAAGAGAGCTGCGACGGCATTGGAGGCGTTGTCCAGGAGCGCAGGAATCTCGACCTGACGCACGCTGGCTGCTTCCACCTGCTGCTTGGCCTCAATCAGGGCCTGGTCCCGGCGCCGCAGGCTTTCCTCGAACTTGGCGGCCCGTTCCTGTTTCACTCGAAGGTACGCAGCTTCGGAGGCGAGGGGCTGCAGGCGCGCCAGTTCCCGCTCCGCCATCTCGGCCTGCTTGAGCCGCTGTTGCATTGATTCGTTGAATTCTATGGGCATGGCAAACACTCCTCAGACTAAGATGATTACGGAAGGCGCACTATTCAGTTCATTGGCAAGAAAGAATGAATAAAAGCCAAAGTCTGAAAGGTCCCGGGCTCGGTTTAATCGTTAGGCAGGATGCTGTCGAGCCTGGATAAAGGCGCGGCCCGGTACCGCAGTTGGCGCAAACCCCCGTGCATTTATTGAAGCCCCGGCCTGGGTCAAGCCTTTGGGGCAAGTTGGGCCGATATCCGGCGATTCGGCGCGTTTCCTGTTCCGCCAGGCAGGAAATACTGCATAACGGTTTCCCGCTGCGTCGTCTACTATAACCCGGCTGCTCTTGATGCTGCCGTGTATCTGAGATGCGAATTTTGCGGATTTTCTCGTTTTATCCCGGCAGACGCAGCCGGTCCGCTTCAGTTGGTCAGGGGAATGCAGCCCTGCTCCCTCAAGGCCATGAATGGGTGTGTATGCCTGGGCGGCTTTTTCGCCGCAGCGCGCCGTTACGCTCGTCCGCCGAAGCCCCCGTAACGCAAGCACAAGTCAAAGGGGCGGCCCGGATGCCGCCCCTTTGATTTGCCAGCGAACCGGCTTTAACGCTTTATCAACGGGGGAACGCTCCCGCCGCGCCCCGGCTCTATGATCCCGCTTCAGCTACCTCTGCGGGAGTGGGAGAACGCTCCCGCCGCGCCCCGGCTCTATTCGAGGAACACCAGGTTCATGCCCGGATACAGCGTTACGCCCCGAAACTCGACCGGCGTTTCCCCGCTGATGATGATCACCACTATCTGGCCGGCGGAAACCCTGTCCAGCGTGTTCAGCCCCTCGCCCTTCAGCTCCGGGTCGTAGAACCGCCACGTCTGGGCTGCCGATGCCAGATGCCAGACCCGCGCCAGCCGCGGCCCCAACACGCCGAACACCGCCGACGGCTCGCCGAACGGCGCGGCTGTCGGCGTCGGAGTGACCGCCGGCGCAGCCGTCGGCATCGACGTGGCTGTCGGAGCGCCGACGGGCAGCAGCGTCGGCGTCGGCCCCCTGTCCGCCCTCGACGAACCTGTCCGCGTCGGCGTGTTCGTGTTCGGCGGCGTGGTGGCAGCGGCCGCGCTCGACGAACCTGCCGGTGTGGCCGTGTTCGTGTTCGGCGGCGTGGTCGCCGTTGGCGTGTTCGACGGCATCGGCGAACCTGCCGGCGCCGGCGTATGTGTTGGCGTAGGCGTGGCTGTCGGCGTATGCGTCGGCGTCGGCGTGGCCGTCGGCGTGTTCGTCGGCGCCGGTGTGTTCGTGGGCGTGTTCGTCGGCGCCGGTGTGTTCGTGGGCGTGTTGGTCGGCCCGGGGGTGTTGGTCGGCCCGGGCGTGTTGGTGGCCGTGGGCGCTGGCGACGCCTGCACAACTACTGTTATGCTGTAGCTTGCGCTTCCGGGTGTAGTACCGGCGAGGGTGTGTGAACCGACCGTCAGCGTTTCGTCTCGGACTGGTTCGCCATAATCTGTCGGCGTAAATTGCAGGCGCACCCTGACGGAGGAGACGCCATACGGCACGGTGATGGTTGCCTTGCTCATTGAATTCCGGACGGCGGAGTAACCGGAGACGCTCCGGAAATTGGCGCGTGGGTCACGGTTTGGTATTGAAACTACGCTCGCGGAAGTCTTCCCAACGCTAATAAGTACCTGCGGACTGAAGCCTGGCACCGGCGTATAGGTGTTCCCCGGCTGCGCGCTCACGGCCTGGGGCGACGCCGATTCATGGAAAAGGAAGACGGCGACAAACGCCATCGCGGCGATGGCGGCCAGGGCGATGCCAATCGGCTTGCGGTTGATACGCCGCAGGGCGCTCATCAGCGCAGCGCCAAACCCGGAATGCTGCCGGGGGGGGGGGGGGGGGTACTCCCTCTGGATCTGTTACCGTTACTCGTGCGGAGCTTGTCTGGCATCATTAACTTTCACCATCTCCGAATTTCAGCCCCCGGCCAGGGAATGCCTGGAATAAGGATGCCTGATGCAGCGGTCGCAGACGCCCTGGCCCGACGCCTGTGACTGGAGCCAGTATATTACCTCATAGGCCAGCAGTCAACATCCTATGCCGCCGGATGTTGCGAACGGAAGACGCGGCCGGAAGAGCGCCATGCAGGTCAACGGCGTCGAGCAGACGGCCGAAGCCCCCGTAAGGCAAGCGCAAGTTGAAGGGGCGGCCCGGATGCCGCCCCTTCAACCTGCCAGCGAACCGGCTTTAACGCTTTATCAACGGGGGAACGCTCCCGCCGCGCTCCGGCTCTATTCGAGGAACACCAGGTTCATGCCCGGATACAGCGTTACGCCCCGAAACTCGACCGGCGTTTCCCCGCTGATGATGATCACCACTATCTGGCCGGCGGAAACCCTGTCCAGCGTGTTCAGCCCCTCGCCCTTCAGCTCCGGGTCGTAGAACCGCCACGTCTGGGTTGCCGATTCCAGATGCCAGACCCTCACCAGCCGCGGCCCCAGCCCCCCGAACACTGCCGACGGCGAGCCGAACGGCGCGGCTGTCGGCGTCGGCGTGACCGCCGGCGCAGCCGTCGGCATCGACGTGGCTGTCGGCGCGCCGACGGACAGCAGCGTCGGCGTCGGCCCCCTGTCCGCCCTCGACGAACCTGTCCGCGTCGGCGTGTTCGTGTTCGGCGGCGTGGTGGCAGCGGCCGCGCTCGACGAACCTGCCGGTGTGGCCGTGTTCGTGTTCGGCGGCGTGGTGGCCGTTGGCGTGTTCGACGGCACAGGCGAACCTGTCGGCGCCGGCGTATGCGTTGGCGTCGGAGTGGCCGTCGGCGTGTGCGTTGGCGTCGGAGTGGCCGTCGGCGTGTGCGTCGGCGTCGGAGTGGCCGTCGGCGTATGCGTCGGAGTCGGAGTGGCCGTCGGCGTGTGCGTTGGCGTCGGAGTGGCCGTCGGCGTATGCGTCGGAGTCGGAGTGGCCGTCGGCGTGTGCGTTGGCGTCGGAGTGGCTGTCGGCGTATGCGTCGGCGTCGGAGTGGCTGTCGGCGTATGCGTCGGCGTCGGAGTGGCTGTCGGCGTATGCGTCGGCGTCGGAGTGGCCGTCGGCGTGTTGCTGGGCGCGTTCGTTGGCGCCGGGGTGTTGGTGTTGGTCGGCGCTGGGGTATTGGTGGGCGCCGGGGTGTTCGTCGGCGCTGGCGTATTGGTTGGCTCTGGCGTATTGGTTGGCTCTGGCGTGTTCGTGGGCGCTGGGGTATTGGTGGGCGCCGGGGTGTTAGTCGGCGCTGGGGTGCTGGTGGGCGCCGGGGTGTGCGTGCTGGTGGGCGCCGGCGGCGGCGTGTTGGTGGGCGTTGGCGTGTTGGGCGACGCTTGCACAACTACCGTTATGCTGTAGTTCTCGCCTTGGGGTTTAGCGTCGGTGGCGGGCGTTTTGCCGGAGACGGTGTTCTCGCCGACATTCAGTGTTACGTCCCGGGGTATGTCGCCCGCCGCTACCGGCGTCCAACGCAGGCGCACCCGCACGGAGGATACCCCATACGGCACGGTGATGGTTACCTTGTCACGGTTATTCCGGACGCCGCTGAAATTGTCGGCTAACTCACGTGATGGTATCGCAACTGCGCTGCCGGTGTGTTTCCCAACGCTGATAACCACCTTGGGAGCGTTCGCCGCCGTCTGCACAGCTACCACTATGCTGTAGTTTCCGCCTGGCAGTTTGCCGGTGAGGGTGTGCTCGCCGACCGCCAGTGTTACGTCCCGGGGCGTGTCGCCCGGCGCTGCCGGCGTCCATTTCAGGCGCACCCGCGCAGAGGAGACCCCATCCGGCAGAGTGATGGTTACCCTGTTTCCGTTGGGACGGGGGGCCTGGGCGGCCTTGAAATTATCTGATGCTACCGCATTTACTACACTGGCGGTGTCTTTCCTAACGTTGATAACCACCTGGGGAGTTGGCGCTGGCGTGGCCGTTGGCGCTGGCGTGGAGGTGATTGTCGTTCCGGCTGTGGCTGTGAAGAAGAATTCTGTATCAACATTCCCGCAGCCGCTGGCTCGAATCCTGAGCCTGTATCTTTTGCCTGCGGTCAACCCCGGCGCGGTGAAACTTCCAGGGCTCGAGTACAGGCCCTGCCCAGGGGAGGCTCCGTTCAAATCAATGACGGGTTGAGCAACGGAGTCTTCATACAATGCGCTGAAATGAGTATCGGACGAGCAGCCCGGCCCTTTCTGCCAGGTTATGGTCGCTGCGGTGCCGGCGCCGTTGATGACCACCTTGGTGACGATCGCATTCCTGGAGGCCTGAGCGCTCACGGGCTGTGGCGACGCTGATTCATGGATCAGCAGGACAGAGACGAGCGTCAGCGCCACGGCGGCGGCGGCCAGGGCGGTCCCGATCAGCTTGCGGTCGATGCCGCGCAGGATGCCCATCATCGCAGCGCCAGCCCTGGAATGCTGCGGGAGGGGGGGGGGGGGGGTGCTCCCTGGGGATTTGTCAGCTCTACGCGGGCGGAACTTGTCTGGCATCATCAACTTTCACCATCTCCGAATTTCAGCCCCCGGCCAGGGAATGCCTGGAATAAGGATGCCTGATGCAGCGGTCGCAGACGCCCTGGCCCGACGCCCAAGACTGGCATAGTATATTACCTCATAGGCCAGCAGTCAACATCCTCTGCCGCCGGATGTTGCGAACGGAAGACGCGGCCGGAAGTTACCGCCGGAAGAGCGCCATGCAGGTCAACGGCGTCGAGCAGGCGGCCGAAGCCCCCGTAAGGCAAGCGCAAGTTGAAGGGGCGGCATCCGGGCCGCCCCTTCAACTTGCCAGCGAACCGGCTTTAACGCTTTATCAACGGGGGAACGCTCCCGCCGCGCCCCGGCTCTATTCGAGGAACAACAGGTTCAGGCCCGGATACAGCGTTACGCCCCGAAACTCGACCGGCGTTTCCCCGCTGATGATGATCACCACTATCTGGCCGGCGGAAACCCCGGTCAGCGTGTTCATCCCCTCGCCTCGCAGCTCCGGGTCGTAGAACAGCCACGTCTGGGTTGCCGATTCCAGATGCCAGACCCGCACCAGCCGCGGCTCCAGCCCGCCGAACACTGCCGACGGCTCGCCGTCCGGCGTGACCGTCGGCGTTGGCGTAGCCTTTGGCATCGGCGTAGCTGTCGGCGCCGGTGTGCTGGCGGGCAGCAGCGTCGGCGTCGCTTCCCCCGTGGCAGGCCGCGACAAACCTATAGGCGTGGGCGTGTTCGTCGGCATAGTGGCCATGGGTGCGTTGGCGGGCGCCGTGGCGGCAGGGGGTGCGTTGGTCGGCATCGGCGTGCTGGTGGGCGCCGTTGTGGGGGTGGAGCTTTGCTCTGTGGGGGCGGCTCCATAGCCGGCGGGGTTGACGGCGCGGACCTGGAAAGCATACGCCGTGCCGTTGGTGAGGCCGGTGACTTCGTGGGAGGCGGTGTCTTTGTCGGAGCTGGGGATGTTTGTCCAGTCTCCGTAGGTTCGTCCGCCCCGCTTGCTGCGGTACTGCCAGCGGGTGATGGTATCGTCCCCGGGGTCGGTCCATCTGAGGGTTACTTTGCCGGCGCCGGCGGTGGCGGAGAAGCCGGCGGGAGCGGCGGGGGCTGCCGTGGGGCTGGGCGACGAGGCTGAGACGAAGAACTGGATGTTGTTCGAAAATGCCCGCCAGCCTGGCCTTACGAAGCCGCCCAAAGCGTTGGGCTCTATATTGAGGCTAGATGTATATGTGCGCTCGTTGGTGAGGCCCGTCTGTATATATGATCTCGTGGCGAAGTTTGTTGCGCCAGAGGGTATGAGAGTCCTTGCGCCCCAGTTTTCGCTTCCTCTCTTGAAGGCGATGCTCCAACTCTCGAACGCAGGAGAGGGGGCTGTGGGGCCGCTTAGCTCCCATCTGATGGTTGCCTGCCCGTTGCCGGCGGTTACGAAGAGGGTTATTAATGGGGCGGTAGGGGTTGCGGTTGCCTCTGCGGAGGCAACGCCGGCGCCGGTGGAGTTTCTAGCGCGAATCTTGAACCGGTGGGCAACGCCGGCGGCGAGGCCGGTTATCTCGACGCTGGTAGTGTCCTTGTGGGAGTTGGGAATCTCGGCCCAGGCACCGTAATCGGCGGTTCCCACTTTCTGCTGATATTCGTAGTAGTCGATGGTGTCGTTGTTGGGGTTGGTCCAGGCGAGGGTTGCCTTGCTGGGACCGGCGGTGGCGGTGAGCCCGGTTGGGGCAGCAGGGGTGGAGGCCTGGCCGGAGAGGGACGCAGGAATGGATGCGCCGACTCGTCCAGAGGGGAAGAGGCTCATCGCGAGGATGAGGGCGATGAGAGCGGCGGCCAGGGGCATGCCGATCAGCTTGCGGTCGATGCTGCGCAGGATGCTCATCAGCTAACCTCTATTCCGGAGAATCCTGCGGGGGGGGGGGGGGGTAGATTCTCTGGTATCTGATAACCGGTGCGAGCGGATGTTGTGTGGCTTCATTGCTTTTGCCCCTATGATGTCAGGATTACAGGCTTTGCCCATCCGATGCCTGGAAAGGGACGGTTGGCCGGCGCCCGCGCTGCCTGCTACCAAATCAGTTTACTCCCGCAGGGGGCAGCAGTCAACGCCTGCGGACGGCGCAGATTTCCGTTTTTGCGGGATCGTTTTGCGGAATCGAAGGGGCGGCCCACTCACGCCGCCCCCTGATGGTTTTCCGTCCGGTTATGCGGCCGCAGGCAACTGCTCGTTCTCCTCAAGCCAGACCGGGGCCGCCGGCCTGGGCCTGGCGGGCGTCGCAGGCTTGCTCTCCACGTCGCGCATCAGCCCGCACTGGAGGCAGCTCAAGAAGCTCCCGTAGCTGTCGCGGCTCAGCATAACGTCGCCCTGGCACTTGGGACACGCGCCGAAGTATATCATAGAACACCTCCTCTCCCTGCGCGCTGGCGGCGCCGGGAGCCGCTCCTGGCGGTTTTATCCCCGCCTATCCCTGAAATCCGGCGGCCTTGAGCAGGTTTCCGCATTGAACGGAATCCCGGCGAAATGGACTGCCGCCGCTTTCATTCCCAATTGCTACGCCGGCTGAGTGATATTGGATTCTTAATCTGCCGCGCCCCATACAGCTTGACACTTCATGTATCAAACCCTATCATATACATCAGAACAGGTCAATAGATTCAGAGGATATGAAGCATGGCCCAGCAACGGCGTGTCCAGACGAAGCAGCAGACGGCGCGGGAGACCATTCCCGAGGGAGAAACGCCATCCCGCCCTGCGGACACGTCGATAATGCCTGCCGACCAGGGGCAGCGCCCAGGCAGGGAAGACGACGCCTTGATTGCGATGGAAGGCGTCTACATCATCAGCGTGGCCGCCCGGATTCTGGACATGCACCCCCAAACGCTGCGGAAGTATGAGCGTCTGGGGCTTGTGAGGCCCGGCAGAACCCTGGGTATGCTCCGGCTGTACTCCAGAGAAGACATCCGGAAGCTGCGTCTCATCCGCCGCCTGTCCGACGAGATGGGGCTCAACCTCGCGGGGGTGGAGTTCGCCCTCGCCACGGTGCAGAATCTCCTCACGATGAAGCAGAGGCTGGCAGCCCGGATGGGGCCGGAAGCCGCCGAAGCGGTGGCCGAGGAACTGACTCTGCTTTTCCAAAGCCTTAACCTTCCCGTTGACCAGTGAAATCCCCACGGGGCAATCAGGAATTTTTCGAAGGAACAATTTGATGTCCGACAAACAAGAACCGGGACCGGAACTGGGTCCAAAGGACGACAGCGCCCTGGGAAAGGCGGGCGAAACCGGGAATGGAGGCGCCGCGCCCGACGATGCGGCGGGTTTCGAGGAACTGACGCCGGAACTGAAAGCGGCGGCTTTGACGGAACGGGTTTTGACGGAAAGACTGGAAGCCGCCGAAGCGGAAGCCGAAAAGTTCCGCAAAGAGGTCCAGTACAAGGAGGCCGAGCTGCAGACCCAGCGGCGCCGCTTTGCCGAGGAGCGCGCCGCCGCCGCCAGATACCGGGACGAAGACCTCCTCATCGACCTGCTCCCGGTCATTGAAGGGCTGGAACTGGCCCTGAATGCGGACTTCTCAGACCAGTGGGGCAAGGGCGTCAGGCTGGCCGTCCGGGAAATGAAGCGCTGCCTAGAAAGGCGGGGCGTGAGCCTGATCGACGATGCGGTCGGCCAGCCCTTTGACCCCAATGAACACGAGGCCCTGGCCCGGCAGGAGTCGGCGGAGCAGCCGCCAGACCACGTGATACAGCTGATCAGACCCGGCTACAGGCTGCATGACCGCCTTCTTCGGGCCGCCCAGGTGATTGTGGCCCGCCCGCCGGAAAGCGGAGCAGCCTGAACACCCGGCCGGATGCCCCCGCAGGAATTCAGGAACCATACTGCACAGTTGGACCAGATTATCATCTTAAGGAGAAGCAGAGATGCCTAAAGTATTGGGCATAGACCTGGGAACCACCAACTCAGTCGCCGCCGTAATAGAAGCAGGAGAACCGGGCGTTGTGGATAACGCAGAGGGCGCGCGTCTTACGCCGTCGGTGGTGGCGCTGAACACCCGCACCGGAGAGCGGTACGTAGGCCAGGTAGCCAAGCGCCAGGCGGTAACCAACCCGGAGAACACGCTGTTCTCCGTCAAGCGGCTGATGGGCCGCCGCTACGACGAGCCCGAGGTGCAGAGCGCCGCCGCCAAGCTCCCGTACCAGGTAGTGCCGGCGGCCAACGGCGACGCCCACGTCAAGATGGGGGAAGACATCTATGCCCCCCCGCAGATTTCATCCTTCATTCTGGCCAAAATCAGGCAGGACGCCGAAGCCAGGCTGGGAGAGCGCGTTACCCAGGCGGTCATCACTGTTCCCGCGTATTTCAACGACTCGCAGCGTCAGGCCACCAAGGACGCCGGCACCATCGCCGGCCTGGAAGTGCTGCGCATCATCAACGAGCCTACAGCCTCGTCCCTGGCCTATGGGCTGGACAAAACCCGCACCGACGCCAACATCGCCGTGTTCGACCTGGGCGGCGGCACCTTCGACATCACCATCCTGCAAATGGGCGAGGGCGTGTTCGAGGTCAAATCCACCAACGGAGACACCTTCCTGGGGGGCGACGACTTCGATCAGGCCGTTCTGGACTGGCTGATCACAGAATTCCGCCGCGAGACGGGAATCGACCTTTCCGCGGATCGCATGGCCCTGCAGCGCTTGCGCGACGCCGCAGAACGGGCCAAGGTGGAGCTCTCCAGCGTGGTCGAGACCGAGATCAACCTGCCGTTCATCACCGCCGACGCCAGCGGGCCGCAGCACCTGGTGAAGTCGCTCACCAGAGGCCGGTTCGAGCAACTGGTCAGCCCTCTGATAGAACGCACCGCCGGGCCGTGCCAGCGGGCGCTGGCCGATTCAGGCCTGCCCGCCAGCCAGATCGACGAAGTAATCATGGTGGGCGGCATGTCCCGGATGCCGGCGGTGCAGGAGAAGGTCAAGCAGATCTTCGGCAGGGAACCCAACCGCAACGTTAACCCCGACGAAGCAGTGGCTCTGGGAGCCGCGATCCAGGCCGGAGTGCTGGCCGGCGAAGTCGGCGATATCGTGCTGCTGGACGTGACCCCCCTGACGCTGGGGCTGGAGACGCTGGGCAGCGTGATGACCACGCTCATCCCGCGCAATACCACCATACCGACGAAGGCGAACGAGACCTTCACGACTGCCGCCGACAGCCAGACGACCGTGGACATCCACGTGCTGCAGGGCGAGCGGAGCATGGCCGGAGACAACAAATCCATAGGGCGTTTCATGCTGGACGGCATCCTTCCGGCGCCCAGAGGCATCCCCCAGATCGACGTGACCTTCGACATAGACGCCAACGGCATCCTGAGCGTTTCCGCCCAGGACAAGGGCACCGGCAAGGAACAGCGCATCGTCATCCAGTCCGGTTCCGGCATGGATAAGACGGACATCGACCGGATGGTGGAGGAAGCCCGCCAGTATGAGGCGGAAGACGTGAAGCGGCGGGCCGAGGTGGATACCCGCAACCAGGCCGACTCCATGGTGTATCAGGCCGAAAAGATGCTGAACGACAACGCCGAAAGCGTGCCGCAGGACCTGCGCTCGGACGTCCAGAGCAGGATCGACGCGCTTAAGGCCGCATCGGCTTCCGGCAGCGTGCCCGAGATGCAGACGGCCATCAACGAGCTGAATGCTGCGCTGCAGCGTCTGGGCGAGGTTGTCTACAGCCGGAACACAGCCCAGAGCTCCGGCGCCCCCAGCCCCGGCGCCGGCGAAGCCGAACCGCCCGACGACGCTGGCACCGTGGAGGGCGAATTCCGCGAAGTCTGACCCTCTGCCGCACTGGGGCGGCCTTCAGCGGCAGTCCCCGAAAACGAACCGAAAACGAAACGGAGGGGCGCAAGTCCAATACCGGCTTGTTTCCCTTCCTTCCCCCAGGGTACTTCCTCCAGGATAATTCGTTCAGGAGAAGGTTAAATAAACCGGGGGCGGCTTCCCAGACCAATTCCGAACGGAGCTATTCTTTGGTACAATGAGGCACAGGATTTGGGCGCAGCTTCAGGAACAACTGGGCGCACCCTCGGTTGAAAACGGACGGTGAACTCATGAATGCGCAGCCAGAACGAGCAGACAGAGAAGTATTGGGAGATGAGGGCGACTTCGCGCCTTCCATCGTCAACCCCGCAGTAAATCAGTGGCGGGTGGAAGGCGTAGACCTCGACCTTACCCCCCTGCAGCATCACTATCTGAGCCTGATGAAGCGCCTTATTGCGCTGAAGGAACAGTATCAGGCCGACCCGGACGGCGAAGACTGGATGACGGCAGCCATCAGCAAGTCGATATTCTCGACCCTCCGGGACTGCATCGAGGCCAATGTGGGCGAGGAAGCCAAAGATCTGCTCAACCCCAGGCAACGGGTCGACTGACTCGCTGCCGGAGTGTCCCTGAATCAGTCGGCCCCGGCCACAGGATGTTGACTGCTGGCCTCTGCGGTAATATACTGTCCCAGTCTTGGGAGTCGGGCCAGAGCTCCTGCGACTGCTGCATCAGGCATCCTTTCCAGGCATTCCCTGGCCGGGGGCTGAAATTCGGAGATGGTGAAAGTTAATGACGCCAGACAAGTTCCGCCGGAGTAGAGCCGACAAATCCCCAGGGAGTACCCCCCCCCCCCCCCCGCAGCATTACGGGCCCGGCGCTGCGATGATGGGCATCCTGCGCGGCATCGACCGCAAGCTGATCGGGATGGCCCTGGCCGCCGCCCTCATCTCCGCCCTCATCCTCGCGATGAGCCTCCTCCCCTCTGGGCGAGTCGGCGCATCCATTCCTGCTTCCCTCTCCAGCCAGGCCTCCACTCCCGCCGCCCCAACCGGCTTCACCGCCTCTGCCGGCCAAAGCAGAGTAAACCTCGCCTGGACCAACCCCGGCAACGCCACCATCGACTACTGGGAATACCAGCAGAAAGTGGGAGACGCCAACTACGGCTCCTGGGCCGAGATCCCCAACTCCCACAAAGACACCACCTGGGCCGAGATAACCGGCCTCGCCGCCGGCGTCGCCCACAAGTTCAAAATCCGCGCCAGGAACTCCGCCGGCAATGGCGCCGCGTCCGCAGAAGCGACCGCAACCCCCTCCGCACCGTCCCTGAGGCTCTTCGCAACCGCCGGCAACGGACAGGTAACCCTCAAATGGGAACTCTCCGGCCCCTACGCAGTGATTACGACGTGGAAAACTTGGGAATACAGCCTCTTTGAAGGTAACTCGTGGTCCAACCCGCTAAAGATATGCAGACAAGTTGAAAGTGGATCATGCCCCGGCGTCAGAACACATACCGTGTCCGGCCTCACCAACGGAAAAGAGTACCAGGTTGAAGTCAGCCTGACCCCCACCAGCCTCGCCAATGGGCTTGGAGACTTCGACGGGTTTTCAAACGCAGTGACATTCACCCCTTCGGCTTCGGCGCCCGTACCGGCGGGAACCCCCGCCGCCCCCGCCGGCTTTACCGCCAACGCCGGCGGCAGCAAAGTAACTCTCAGCTGGACCGACCCCGGCGACGAAACCATCGAAAACTGGCAGTACCGCAGCAAGCGAGGCGGACGCACCTACGGAGACTGGATAGAGATATCCAGCTCCGACAAAGACACCACCAGCCACGAAGTCACCGCTCTCACCAACGGCACGGCGTATGCTTTCCAGGTTCGCGCGGTCAACGGCGCCGGCTACGGAGCCGCCCCTGCAGAACAGAGCGCCACCCCAGCCCTCCCGCCAACCAGCACACCAACGCTGACACCAACCAACACCCCAATGCCAACATCGACCAACACGCCGGAGCCGACCAACACCAGCACGCCCACGCCAACATCGACCAACACGCCGGAGCCGACCAACACCAGCACGCCCACGCCAACATCGACCAACACGCCGGAGCCGACCAACACCAGCACGCCCACGCCAACATCGACCAACACGCCGGAGCCGACCAACACGCCCACGCCAACATCGACCAACACGCCGGAGCCGACCAACACGCCCACGCCAACATCGACCAACACGCCGGAGCCGACCAACACGCCCACGCCAACATCGACCAACACGCCGGAGCCGACCAACACGCCCACGCCAACATCGACCAACACGCCAGCGCCAACGAACGCGCCCTCCAACACGCCGGAGCCGACCAACACGCCCACGCCAACATCGACCAACACGCCGGAGCCGACCAACACGCCGACGGCCACTCCGACTCCGACGCATACGCCGACAGCCACGCCGACGCCGACGCATACGCCGACGGCCACTCCAACGCCGACGCACACGCCGACAGCCACTCCGACGCCGACGCACACGCCGACAGCCACTCCGACGCCAACGCATACGCCGGCGCCGGCAGGTTCGCCGATGCCGTCGAACACGCCAACGGCGACCACGCCGCCGAACACGAACACGGCCACACCGGCAGGTTCGTCGAGCGCGGCCGCTGCCACCACGCCGCCGAACACGAACACGCCGACGCGGACAGGTTCGTCGAGGGCGGACAGGGGGCCGACGCCGACGCTGCTGTCCGTCGGCGCGCCGACAGCCACGCCGATGCCAACGGCTGCGCCGATGCCGACGGCTGCGCCGGCGCCGGCGGACACGCCGATGCCGACGGTCACGCCGGACGGCGAGCCGTCGGCGGTGTTCGGGGGGCTGGGGCCGCGGCTGGCGAGGGTCTGGCATCTGGAATCGGCAACCCAGACGTGGCGGTTCTACGACCCGGAGCTGCGAGGCGAGGGGCTGAACACGCTGACCGGGGTTTCCGCCGGCCAGATAGTGGTGATCATCATCAGCGGGGAAACGCCGGTCGAGTTTCGGGGCGTAACGCTGTATCCGGGCATGAACCTGGTGTTCCTCGAATAGAGCGGGGCTGCGACTGGAGCGTTCCCGTTGATAAATTCCCCCGTTGATAAAGAAGTAAAGCCGGTTCGCTGGCAGGTTGAAGGGGCGGCATCCGGGCCGCCCCTTCAACTTGCGCTTGCCTTACGGGGGCTTCGGCCGTCTGCTCGACGCCGTTGACTTGCATGGCGCTCTTCCGGCGGTAACTCCCGGCCGCGTCTTCCATTTCGCAACATCCGGCGGCATAGGATGTTGACTGCTGGCCTATGAGGTAATATACTATGCCAGTCTTGGGCGTCGGGCCAGGGCGTCTGCGACCGCTGCATCAGGCATCCTTATCCCAGGCATTCCCTGGCCGGGGGCTGAAATTCGGAGATGGTGAAAGTTAATGATGCCAGACAAGTTCCGCCCGCGTAGAACTGACAAATCCCCAGGGAGTACCCCCCCCCCCCCCCCCCCGCAGCATTCCAGGGCCGGCGCGGCGATGATGGGCATCCTGCGCGGCATCGACCGCAAGCTGATCGGGACGGCCCTGGCCGCCGCCGTGGCGCTGACGCTCGTCGCTGTCCTGCTGATCTACGAATCAGCGTCGCCACGGCCCGTGAGCGCTCAGGCCTCCAGGAATGCGATCGTCACCAAGGTGGTCATCAACGGCGCCGGCACCGCAGCGACCATAACCTGGCAGAAAGGGCCGGGCTGCTCGTCCGATACTCATTTCAGCACAGTGCATGAAGACTCCCTTGCTCAACCCGTCATTGATTTGAACGGAGCCTCCCTTGGGCAGGGCCTGTACTCGACCCCTGGAAGTTTCACCGCGCCGGGGTTGACCCCAGGCAAAAGATACAGGCTCACGATAAAAGCCACCGGCTGCGGGAGGGTTGATACACGCTTCTTCTTCACAGCCACAGCCGGAACGACAATCACCTCCACGCCAGCGCCAACGGCCACGCCAGCGCCAGCTCCCCAGGTGGTTATCACCATCAGTAAGGACGCCGGCAGTGCCGGCAGTATAGTGACTGCGTTGGCATCAGATAATTTCAAGGTCGCCCAGGCCCCCCGTCCCAACGGAAACAGGGTAACCATCACTCTGCCGGATGGGGTCTCCTCTGTGCGGGTGCGCCTGAGATGG
Organism: Dehalococcoidia bacterium; assembly: GCA_965115955.1. Lineage (GTDB taxonomy): Bacteria > Chloroflexota > Dehalococcoidia > Lucifugimonadales > UBA3495 > VXOI01. The sequence continues at coordinate 2,417,483 of OZ220473.1, forward strand.
ACCCCGGCAGCGTCGGGCGACACGCCCCGGAACGAAACACTGGCGGTCGGCGAGCACACCCTCACCGGCACAACGCCCGCCACCAGCACTAATCCCGATGGCGTAGACTACAGCATAGCGGTAGCTGTGCAGACGGCGGCGAACGCTCCCAAGGTGGTTATCAGCGTTGGGAAACACACCGGCAGCGCAGTTGCGATACCATCACGTGAGTTAGCCGACAATTTCAGCGGCGTCCGGAATAACCGTGACAAGGTAACCATCACCGCGCCGTATGGGGTATCCTCCGTTCGGGTGCGCCTGCAATGGACGCCGGTAGCGGCGGGCGACATACCCCGGGACGTAACACTGAATATCGGCGAGAACACCGTCTCCGGCAAAACGCCCGCCACCGACGCTAAACCCCAAGGCGAGAACTACAGCATAACGGTAGTTGTGCAAGCGTCGCCCAACACGCCAACGCCCACCAACACGCCGCCGCCGGCGCCCACCAGCACGCACACGCCAGCGCCCACCAGCACCCCAGCGCCGACCAACACCAACACCCCGGCGCCGACCAATACGCCAGCGCCCACGAACACCAACACGCCGGCGCCCACCAATACCCCAGCGCCAACCAGCACGCCGGCGCCCACCAATACCCCAGCGCCAACCAGCACGCCAGCGCCGACCAACACGCCAGCGCCAACCAGCACGCCGGCGCCCACCAATACGCCAGCGCCGACGAACACCCCGGCGCCCACCAACACGCTTACACCGACAGGTTCGCCGATGCCGTCGAACACGCCAACGGCCACCACGCCGCCGAACACGAACACGGCCACACCGACAGGTTCGCCGATGCCGTCGAACACGCCAACGGCCACCACGCCGCCGAACACGAACACGGCTACACCGACAGGTTCGCCGGCGGCTACGTCGGCGCCGGCAGTCACGCCGACGCCGACAGCCGCGCCGTCCGGCTCGCCGTCGGCGGTGTTCGGCGTGTTGGGGCCGCGGCTGGCGAGGGTCTGGCATCTGGCATCGGCAACCCAGACGTGGCGGTTCTACGACCCGGAACTGAGCATCGAGGGGATGAACACGCTGGACAGGGTTTCCGCCGGCCAGATAGTGGTGATCATCATCAGCGGGGAAACCCCGGTCGAGTTTCGGGGCGTAACGCTGTATCCGGGCCTGAACCTGGTGTTCCTCGAATAGAGCCGGGGCGCGGCGGGAGCGTTCCCCCGTTGATAAAGCGTTAAAGCCGGTTCGCTGGCAAATCAGAGGGGCGGCCCGGATGCCGCCCCTTCAACTTGCGCTTGCCTTACGGGGGCTTCCGCCGTCTGCTCGACGCCGTTGACCTGCATGGCGCTCTTCCGGCGGTAACTTCCGGCCGCGTCTTCCGTTCGCAACATCCGGCGGCATAGGATGTTGACTGCTGGCCTCTGCGGTAATATACTGGCTCCAGTCACAGGCGTCGGGCCAGGGCGTCTGCGACTGCTGCATCAGGCATCCTTATTCCAGGCATTCCCTGGCCGGGGGCTGAAATTCGGAGATGGTGAAAGTTGATGATGCCAGACAAGTTCCGCCCGCGTAGAGCTGACAAATCCCCAGGGAGTACCCCCCCCCCCCCCCCGCAGCATTCCAGGGCTGGCGCTGCGATGATGGGCATCCTGCGCGGCATCGACCGCAAGCTGATCGGGACCGCCCTGGCCGCCGCCGCCGTGGCGCTGACGCTCGTCTCTGTCCTGCTGATCCATGAATCAGCGTCGCCACAGCCCGTGAGCGCTCAGGCCTCCAGGAATGCGATCGTCACCAAGGTGGTCATCAACGGCGCCGGCACCGCAGCGACCATAACCTGGCAGAAAGGGCCGGGCTGCTCGTCCGATACTCATTTCAGCACAGTGCATGAAGACTCCGTTGCTCAACCCGTCATTGATTTGAACGGAGCCTCCCCTGGGCAGGGCCTGTACTCGACCCCTGGAAGTTTCACCGCGCCGGGGTTGACCGCAGGCAAAAGATACAGGCTCACGATAAAAGCCACCGGCTGCGGGAATGTTGATACACGCTTCTTCTTCACAGCCACAGCCGGAACGACAATCACCTCCACGCCAGCGCCAGCTCCCCAGGTGGTTATCACCATCAGTAAGGACGCCGGCAGTATAGTGACTGCGTTGGCATCAGATAATTTCAAGGTCGCCCAGGCCCCCCGTCCCAACGGAAACAGGGTAACCATCACTCTGCCGGATGGGGTCTCCTCTGCGCGGGTGCGCCTGAGATGGACCCCGGCAGCGTCGGGCGACACGCCCCGGAACGCAACACTGGCGGTCGGCGAGCACACCCTCACCGGCACAACGCCCGCCACCAGCACTAATCCCGATGGCGTAGACTACAGCATAGCGGTAGCTGTGCAGACGGCGGCGAACGCTCCCAAGGTGGTTATCAGCGTTGGGAAACACACCGGCAGCGCAGTTGCGATACCATCACGTGAGTTAGCCGACAATTTCAGCGGCGTCCGGAATAACCGTGACAAGGTAACCATCACCGTGCCGTATGGGGTATCCTCCGTTCGGGTGCGCCTGCAATGGACGCCGGTAGCGGCGGGCGACATACCCCGGGACGTAACACTGAATATCGGCGAGAACACCGTCTCCGGCAAAACGCCCGCCACCGACGCTAAACCCCAAGGCGAGAACTACAGCATAACGGTAGTTGTGCAAGCGTCGCCCAACACGCCAACGCCCACCAACACGCCGCCGCCGGCGCCCACCAGCACGCACACCCCAGCGCCCACCAATACGCCGACGCCAACACACACGCCGGCGCCCACCAATACGCCAGAGCCAACCAATACGCCAGAGCCAACCAATACGCCAGCGCCGACGAACACCCCGGCGCCCACCAATACCCCAGCGCCAACCAGCACGCCAGCGCCGACCAACACGCCAGCGCCGACGAACACGCCCAACGCGCCGCCGAATGCGCCGCAGGACCGAGGCGGCACAATAGTCGGCCCCCGTGCGATTAAGATCAAATGGGACTCCTATTCATCATCCCCGTCAGGCCCGGAGGTCACGAGCTACGAATACCAGAAAAAGAGAGGGGGCGAGTCACGCGGACCGTGGATGCCGATACCCGGTTCGGATGCGACAACCAGCGAATATACAGTTACGGATCTGGATATGGGCTATACCTGGCGGTTCAGGATCCGGGCCGTGAACTCCGCCGGCGCCAGCCCGCCTTCCCTGGAACCGGCCATAGATCTCGGCCTCAGAGCCGATACAATTACCGCCACGGCCACCGAAGACCAGATAACGGTCAGCTGGACGGTAGCAGCCAGGGATAACACCAGCAGAATCGGGTATTGGGAGGTTCAGTATATACGCCTCGGCATCGATACGTGGGCCTCGGGAGGCCGTACAACCGGGGGGTCGAATCATTACGTGTCTGGAAATGCCCGTAGCAGGACCGTAGGGATCAGTGGCGCTGTGGACGGCAGCGCGCGTCAGTATCGGGTTCGGGCGTTGAACTATAGCTATGTCGCAAGGCCTTGGTCGGCGCAGGCGGTTAGCATACGCGTCATCAACAAAGACAACGTCCCCTCGACGCCGCTCCCAACGGGGACGCCGCCGGCCAAGCCGACGGGCTTTACTGCCACGGCCGGCCTCAAAAAGGCAGATCTGGCGTGGACCGACCCCGAGGACTCCAGCATCTTTCGGTGGGAATACCAGCAGAAAGAGGGCACGGGGGAATACGGGAGCTGGAAGATAATTTCCATGTCCACCGGGGCGACGGACAGCCACGAGGTAACTGGCCTTGCCAGCGGCACGCAGTACGCCTTCAAGATTCGGGCGGTGAACATCGACGGAAACAGTGCGGCATCGGATGAGGCGACCATCACAACCACAGGAGACCCTCCCACCAACACGCCAACGCCGGCGCCGACCAACACGCATACGCCGGCGCCGACGAACACACCGACGCCGACGGCCACCAACACGCCAACGCCGGCGCCAACCAACACGCATACGCCGGCGCCGACGAACACACCGACGCCAGCACCTACGAACACGCCAACGCCAGGGCCGACGAACACGCCAGGGCCGACGAACACGCCAGGGCCGACGCCCACCAACACCCCGGCGCCAACGAACGCGCCCTCCAACACGCCGACGGCCACGCCGACGCCGACGCATACGCCGACGGCCACGCCGACGCCGACGCATACGCCGACGGCCACGCCGACGCCGACGCACACGCCGACGGCCACGCCGACGCCGACGCACACGCCGACAGCCACGCCGACGCCGACGCATACGCCGACAGCCACGCCGACGCCAACGCATACGCCGACAGCCACGCCGACGCCAACGCATACGCCGACAGCCACGCCGACGCCAACGCATACGCCGACAGCCACGCCGACGCCAACACATACGCCGGCGCCGACAGGTTCGCCGATGCCGTCGAACACGCCAACGGCGACCACGCCGCCGAACACGAACACGGCCACACCGACAGGTTCGTCGAGCGCGGCCGCTGCCACCACGCCGCCGAACACGAACACGCCGACGCGGACAGGTTCGTCGAGGGCGGACAGGGGGCCGACGCCGACGCTGCTGTCCGTCGGCGCGCCGACAGCCACGTCACTGCCGACGGCTGCGCCGGCGGTCACGCCGACGCCGACAGCCGCGCCGTTCGGCTCGCCGTCGGCAGTGTTCGGGGGGCTGGGGCCGCGGCTGGTGCGGGTCTGGCATCTGGAATCGGCAACCCAGACGTGGCGGTTCTACGACCCGGAGCTGAAGGGCGAGGGGCTGAACACGCTGGACAGGGTTTCCGCCGGCCAGATAGTGGTGATCATCATCAGCGGGGAAACGCCGGTCGAGTTTCGGGGCGTAACGCTGTATCCGGGCATGAACCTGGTGTTCCTCGAATAGAGCCGGAGCGCGGCGGGAGCGTTCCCCCGTTGATAAAGAGGTAAAGCCGGTTCGCTGGCAAATCAAAGGGGCGGCCCGGATGCCGCCCCTTTAACCCGCAGCCTGCGTTACGGGGTGTATCGGGTCAGCTCAGGCCAGAAGCGCTCCTCTTTCCATGGGTCGCCGTTGTTGTGGTAGCCGCGCTGCTCCCAGAAGCCGGGAGCGTCTTCGGCCATCAGCTCGATGCCGTTGACCCACTTGGCGCTCTTCCAGCCGTAGAGGCTGGGGACTATCAGGCGAAGGGGCCAGCCATGGCTCTTTCCCAAGGGCTGCCCTCCCTGCTTGTGGGCCAGTAATCCTTCGTCCAGCGCAAGGCCCAGCGGCAGATTGGCGCTGTAGCCGCCGAAGCAGTGAGCCATGATGTATTTGCTTTGAGGCGAAACTCCCGCCAGGGATAACAGGTCGGCCAGCGCCGCGCCTTCCCAGGTCTGGTCCAGCGCGCTCCACTGGGTTACGCAGTGGAAGTCTGCGTCCAGCGTCTGCCAGGGCAGTTCGGTGAATTCCCGCCAGTCGAGGGTTACTTCCTTTTCCACCAGGCCGAATACCTTGATCCGCCAGGCGCTGATGTCGATCTCCGGCTCCGGGCCGTAGGTGAGCACCGGGAACCTGCTGGTTACGAACTGGCCGGGCGGCACCCGCTGGCCGTAGCCCTGGTCGGGCGCTTTCTTTACCTGGTCCGGGCGCTTCATGCGCTGCCTCCCAATGAGAAAATATGGGCAGAGAAGATTGGCCGGCCTAGGGCAGCGCCCTGATGCGTCCCGGGTCTCCGCCGGTAATGGAGCCAATCTCTGCGCGGGTGGCTACTCCGCGCGCTTCAAGAGCGTTCAGCAGCAGGGAAAGGCGCTCTCGCGGCGCCGAAATCAGCAGCCCTCCAGAGGTCTGGGCGTCGCAGAGCAGCAGGCGGTCGCTGGCGGTCAGGGATTCGTCCCAATCGACGCATTCTTCCACGCCGGCCTGGTTCCGGTGGGTGCCGCCGGGCGCGACGCCCTGGTCCAGCAGTTCTGCCGTTCCGGGGAGAGCGGGTATCGCCGAGGCGCTGATAACGGCGCTTGCCCGGCTGGCCTGGAGCATTCCCGCCAGATGCCCCATCAGGCCGAAGCCGGTGATGTCGGTGCAGGCGTTGACCCCGACCTCCATCATGGACTCGGAGGCGGCGCGGTTGAGAGCGGACATGGCGCTCACAGCCGCTTCCACCGATCCGGGCGGGGCAACGCCCGCCTTGAGGCCGGTGGTGACGATGCCGGTGCCGATGGGCTTGGTGAGCACAAGAACGTCTCCGGGCCGGGCGCCGGCGTTGGACACCTGGCGTCCCGGCTCCACCAGCCCGACCACCGACAGGCCGTATTTGGGTTCGCTGTCGTCGATAGTGTGTCCGCCGACGATGAGGCAGTTGGCCTCGGCGGCTTTATCGTAACCGCCGCGAAGCACGTCGCCCAGCATATCGCCGGCGAGCGCGGCGGGGAAGCCGACCACGTTCAGGGCAACGAGAGGCTTGCCGCCCATGGCGTATATGTCGCTCAGCGAGTTGGCGGCGGCGACCGAGCCGAACTCGTAGGGGTCGTCGGTGATGGGCGTGAAGAAGTCCACCGTCACCACCAGGGCGGTCTTATCGTCCAGCCGGTAGACGGCGGCGTCGTCGCCTGTGGCCGAACCCACCAGCAGGTCGGGATGGTCAGTAACGGGCAGTTTGCTTAGAACCTGAACCAGGTCCTTCCGGCTAAGCTTGGCCGCTCAACCGGCACAGTGTGACAGATCGGTCAGGCGGACGGGAACATCGACCATCGCCGCGCTCCTTGCATGGTGGATTTCCCGCCATTATACCGCAGCGCGGGAAGGGGCGGGCGATACAGGATGTGGCTTTATATTGCCTGGAATGATACAGTAGCGCATTACCCTTGATTATTCCGCTTGATTCTCCGGGGGGCTGGATGCCGGGATTCATCGCCAACTACAAGGCAGTCGTCAATACGGTGGAACGCAGGCAGGTTCTGACGGCGATGACCGGGGGGCAGCTTCTGGTGCAGCTCTCCAGCCTGCCGGTAACGCTGGCCCTGCCCAGCATCGCCCGCGACTTCGGCTATTCGGTTGACGATGCGGCCTGGATAGTTATCGCCAACCTCCTGGTGCTGGGCAGCACGGTGTTTCTGGGGGCGCGCCTCGGCGACCGGTTTGGTCACCCCAAAGTTTTCTTCCTGGGAACCATCATTATCACCGTTGGCGCGGTGGGAATCGTCGCCGCCCAGGAACTCTCGCACGTGATTGTATTGCGGGGGATTCAAGGGCTCGGGGCCGGGCTGATACACGGCAACGGCAACGCCATGCTGGCTTTCGCCTTCCCTTCCGATGAGCGCGGCCGGGCCTACGCTTTCCCCATCACCGGGTCGCGCATCGGCACGTTCATCGGCGTGGGCTTCTTCGGGGTATTGCTCCAGTTCGCCAACTGGGACTCCTTTGCCGGCTGGCGGCTGGTGTTCCTGACCATGCTGCCCATCGGACTGGTTGTGATCAAATCGTGTCTGCCGGTGGTTCGGCGCAACGGCGAAGCCATCATCGACAAAGAAAGGCCGATAGACTACGTTGGGGCGATTCTGCTGGTGTCGCTCTCGGCGGCGTTCATTCTATCGGGCAGCCATCTGCACGGCGGTGAGGAATCATACACTTCGGCTGATGCCCTCTCGTATCACCTGCCGATGCATGGGCTGACCATTGCGCTGCTGGCGGCGTTCATATTCGTTGAGCGGCGCATCGAGCATCCTTTCGTGGAGTTCCAACACTTCCGGCAGAAGTATTTCACGCTGGCGATAGTATCCAATGCGATGTTCCACCTATCGATGATGGCGACTATGGTCCTGGTGCCGATTATGATTGAGGAAGGGCTGGGGAAGTCGCCGATATTTGTTACGGCAGTGCTGCTGCCGCATCAGTCGTTCGGTATCTGGCTGCCGGCCATCGCCGGGTTCATCCACGACAAGTTCAACCCGAGGCTGCTGCGAACGGCCTGTATGCTGTCGATTGCGTCGGGGTTCGTTCTTTTGGCCCTGTTCGCCGGGACGGTGCCCTTCTGGGGGCTTCCTTTCCTGCTGTTCCCCATATCCGTAGGCACCAATATATTCAACACGGTGAATAACGCCACGGTGATGAGCACGCTGCCGACGGAGAACCGCGGCTTCGCCTCTGGTATGCTGGAAACTACGCGCGATATGGGGCATGCTACGGGCGCCACCATTTCCTCGTTCATAATGGCGCTGATCGTTCCAGCGACTATAGGACTGATGCTGCCGTCAGAGGCTCAGAAGCTGCACCTGGAAGGCTTCCAGATTTCGGCGCTGACGGTGGTGGGCATTATGACGGCAGGGGCTGTTATTGCTGCCTTCCACCGCCCGTACCGTCCGCCGGCAGCCCCCGCCGCCGGAGGGCGGAAAGCCCAGGCAGGAGCGGCGGCAGACTGACGGGAAGCCGGGTTGCGAGCGCATAGAGATGCGGGGGCTTCCACATGAGCCCCCGCTATGGCGCGCGATGACAGCCGCCGTTCATCCTGATTCTTGCCTGCCGCGGTTTTGACGCAGTTCAGGATGAGCGCGCTCCGGTCAACCGGTCAGCCTTCCCGGATGTACTTGTCGATGGCGTCGGGAACGCCGGCGAGGTAGATGTCGCCATGCGAATCGATCCAGCTTCCGTGTCCGGACCCCCGGCAGTCGAAGCGTGCCAGCACGCCGCCCGACGGGTCCAGGATGCTGATGCGGGCGGAGCTGCCGTCCACCTGGCCTTCACTGACCAGGAAGTTGCCCTCGGGGTCTCGGGATATGTCCATTGGGCGCTGGATGTCGTTCCAGAACTCGATGAACTCGCCGTTCAGGGTGAACAATTGGATGCGGTGGTTCTCCCGGTCGCAGACGATGATGCGGTCGCCGTCGATGATCAGGCTGTGGGGCAGGTGGAAATGGTTTGCCTCGACCTTGCCCGGCTCTCCCCACGACTGCACCAGTTGCCCCTCTGCGGTGAAGCGGTGGACCCGCGAGTTCCGGTAGCCGTCGGCAACGTACAGCTCGCCTGAAGGCGACGGCACCAGCTCGGCGGGATAGTTGAACGGCCCGGCGGCGCGCGGCACCAGGTCTCCCGGGTTCTCGCAGCCGGTGTCGGAATGGCGCCCGTGGCGTCCCAGCATCTGTATCGGCTTGCCGTCGAGGGTATACATAATGCAGGTGGAGGCGTCGCGGTCGGTAACGTAGACCACGTCGCCCTCGATGTAGAAACCGTGGGCGAAGAGGAAGGAGCCGTTGCCCCAGGAATCTTGCAGGTTGCCGTCGCGGTCGAAGATGAGAACGGGCGGCTCCTTGCGCTGGAAGGCGTAGACGCGGTCCTGGGAGTCGGTGGCGATGGCGCTGACCATGGCAAATGTCTCGCCCTCGGGCAGCCTGGCCCAGTTTTCCTCCAGGGTATAGGTATAGCGGCCGGAACCCAGCGTGGTCATGTTAGCCTCCTTTCGGGGTTTGGCAGGTGTGGCAAGCTATTGTACATCGTAGCTCCAACTGCTGCTGGAGCGCATGATGCGAAGGTGGGTTAGCAGCGGCTCCTCGGGCAGGCCGAGGGCGGCTATGTGAAGACGGTCAATTTCCGCAATCAGGTCGGGCTTCCGGTGTATCACCATCGTGAATCTGACTATATGTGCCCGTCCTGTCGCAGTTGCTCTATGACCATCCCCACTATTCCGGAGTATTCACAGGATTGTTGAGTGAAGTAATCAGCGAAAGCCGGTCGGTCCACTGGCGCCAGCGATAAAAGCCCTTTTGCAAAGTCGGTCATCAAGTGGAAGCGATCATACATTACATCCAGTTTGTTCAATCCCAAGTCTTTGATAGTTTGCCATGCTCTCTGGCGGGCGTCTCCTGTCAGGCCAGGTTTCGGGATAATCTCTCCGGTGGCCGCATCATAGTCAAAATATCGATCAGGGCACTCTGCAACTTCTGCGGCGGCCGGGTCGACGTACCCCAGATGAGGCCAGTTGTCCTTTTTGTTTTCTACGTTGCACCGTCGGCAACTGAAAGCCCAGTTAGACCACTCATAAGCTAACTTCGGGAAACGGCTGAGGGGCCGGAAGTGGTCAACCGTGGGCGCCCGCCCGCCGGTTTCGGCATCGCATTGCCGCTCACAATACCAGCACATATGGCCGCTTCGGCTGGCCAGAGCCGGCCGGAATTTCGACCACTCAAAATCGGAAGGCCGCTCGCCGGTTCTGTTCTGAAAGTAATTCGCCCAGCCCTGCGTATACAGCCGGCGTAATCCTGCAACCCTGAGGGCCGCCTCGCCGGTTCTGTTCTGAAAGTAATCCACCCAGCCCTGGGTATACAGTTGTCGTAATCCGGCAACCTCCGCAGGTTCCGGCCCCCGGTCAATACAGCGCAACCCGATTATCCTCCGTCTTGGGACAAGTCGGATTGCCGGGAAAGGAGGAAACGCTGCATCAAGCCTGCGTAGCGTTCCTGCTGAGCCTCCAGCGGGCCGCTTTTGTTTAGGAAGGTTTGATTTACCTGATAGCGCAACTCGTTCAGTTCGTCCTCTTCCCCGGTAGTCAGCGTTTCCTTTTCGCGGAGCTGCCGCAATCGCTCGGCCCGGTCTACGGTGAGCTGGTCGGTAGGCTCGTCCACGCCCATCATTGTGCGCAGGATTTCGTCGGCGGTCCAGCCGATGATGTCCTCGGTGTTGGCGGTGGCGGTGACGACGCCGTTCTCGTCGCGGTTCAGCAGGTGCACCTGCCCTGCCTTCAGCCCGGCGACGACGAAGGGCGAGTGAGTAGTGGCGAAGATCTGCAAGCGGGGGAAATGCTCCAGCAGCGCCGGGATTACGCGGCGCTGCCAGGTGGGGTGCAGGTGGTTCTCGATTTCGTCTATGAGGAGGATGGCGGGCATGTCAAACAGATCGAAATTGTAATGACCTGCCATTTCAATAGCCAGAGCGTAAATCCACAAAAGGGTGCTTTGGGTACCCGAACTCAGTACGCCAGCGTGTAACGGCTCTCCACGAGCATCGTCAATAGTGCCTATCCCCATAGCGTGGTGAAGGTCCACAAACCGCCCTCGTTTTTCGTTATAGCCGGTTTCGATATGAGGGTGAGGCCCGTCTTGTATAATCTCACGGCAGATGCTCTGGGCGCATCTGAATCCGTGGTTCAAAGCGGACTCCATGTCCGACCCACGAACCTCGTCGAGATGCAGCGCGTCTATAGCTCTTTGAATATATGTGCCATTCAGGACTTCTGAATAGCTTATGGTAAAGGGTGGCCTGAAGTCGCTGATGTAGTCGTCGTTAGGCACAAGCCCGATGTTTATGCGGGTGGCGGGTATGTAGGTCAGGGGTGCCGGATACGAGGTCGACCAAATGGCTACTTGCCCGACGTTGCCGTTTATTTCCACCTCGGTCATACGGCCAGTTGAACCAAGTTCGTCTCTTGCGACCTCGCCGTTCCACTCCGTGGAATAAAACTCCTTTATACTGCGAAGGATGGTGCTCTTGCCGGTCCCGTTCGGCCCTACGAACAGATTTACCCGTTCGTTGCAATGAACCAGAATTTTCTTTATGGGCGGCAGCTCCTGTATGGAAAACCCTGTAATGGGCATAACCACAGACCCCAGCCTGTTAAACTCCCTGGCCGCGCCATGATACCCCAACGTCAATGGAGCGGCAACGATGCCCCGCAGCCTCCCGGAGTCCGCCCTGTGGCCGACTCCAGACCTTTGAGCGGTTGGCGCGGCGATGAATGGAAACAGAAATGCCCCCGCTGCGCTGGCGTCGATCAGACAGCGAAACGTCCGGCATACGGGAGCATCATTATCATGGGCCAGCAGGTCTTGCCTCGGCTGCTGCAAAGGCCCGATAGTGGTTTGTAGTGCCGGTTATGGAGCCGCGATCTGCCGCCGGCGCGAAGATCCCATCGGGACTCCCGAGGGGAAAGGGATTCGTTAGTAACCCTGATATTGAGTGCGCGCTTGCCTGGCAGCGCCTAGACGCCGCCCTGCGAGTCGGTCGGCGCGCCCGGCGGCGACTCGACCAGCTCGTACAGGGTACTGCGGGCCCGGATCTGCTCATCCCAGCCACGGACGCGAAGGTCGATCATCAAACCGTCTGGGCCTTTGTACTTGCGGTTGGCTCGGCTGCTGCCCGGACACTCGCTAGCGCCGTGCTCCACGACGGTCGAGACGGCATCCTCTAGGTCGTCGACGTAGAAGCCGATGTGATGGACGCCCTTGACTGTGGAAGGGCCCTCACCCAGATTTGGGGCGTCTTCCGAGCCTATTTTCAGGATGGCGAAATAGATATAGCCGTCGGTGAGCCAGACGCCCTCGGCGCCGTTGTCAGGCGAGCGGCGCAGTTCGTCGAGGCCGAAACAGGTTTTGTACCACTCGGCGGTGGCCGCCGGGTCTTCCGTATGCAGTGCAATGTGTTTGATTCGGGGGGCCATCGTTTTACTCCCCTGTTTATGTCGTGGGTTTATGTCTTGCCTGCCAGAGATTTCAGGGCCTCGTAGGCGCGCTGGCCGGAATCCGGCTCGCCCGGCACTTCGAAGATGTTGGCGATAAAGTCGGTGGCGCCTCCCTCGGCAAAGGCCTCCAACTGTCGCTTTATCGACTCTTCATTGCCTATTACCGCCACCTCGGCCGGACTCTCCACCCCTTCAATGTCCAGCATCCGGCGGTAGTTGACCAGCTCGCCGTAGCGCGAATACGACTCGGCAGCCTTCCGGCGTCCGGCGCCTTCTTCGTCGGTGACGGCCATGGGCAGGCCGACGCAGACGCGGGGAGCTTCGCGTCCGCTGTTCTCCGCCGCTCGGCGGATTCGGGGCGTGATGTGCGACTCGATGGCGCGGGGGCCGACCATCCATGTGACTGTGCCATCGGCCATCTGCCCGGCCAATTTGAGCATCTGAGGGGCAAGCGCCGAAACGAGGATGGGGCAGGCAGGGCGCTCCAGGGCGGCCAGTTCCAGGTTTACGTTGAAGAATTCGCCTTGAAACTGAATGGCTCCTTCTTCCAGCAGCGGGCGCATTACCGACAGATACTCGCGCGTGTGGAGAGCCGGGCGGTCGTAGGGTATGCCGAATCCCTCCTCCATTCCGGGGCGATGGGACGGGCCAATGCCGAGGACGAACCGTCCGTTGGCGGCCGTGGCGGTGGTGAGGGCCTGCTGCGCCAGGGCCGCCGGGTGCCGCGGGTAGGTCGGAACAACCCCAACGCCCAGCTCGATGCGGCTGGTCTGCATCCCGGCCATCGCCAGCACGGTGAGAGCGTCGTAGCCTCGGGTGGAAATATGGGGTATCCAGAAACTGTCGAACCCGTCGTCCTCGGCCTGCTTGATGCAGGCCAGCAATCCGTCGAGGGTCATCAGGTCGGCGACCGACGCGCCGACGAATACTCCTATTCGCATGGGCGGCTCCAGCGTCGAATTCTCATCCCCTGTCGAAGGGGGGTCAAAGGGCTGCGGGAACGGGACGGGCGCTAGATGCCCATGGCGTCCAGCCCAACGCGGGACAGGTCTTCGTCGGACTGGCCGCTGGGGTAGCCGCCAACGCCGATACCGCCCAGGATTACGCCGTCCTTCATAATCACCAGACCGCCTTGGCCGTGGGTCATCATGGGGTCGCCCTGTTCGGCGATGCTGCGGCCCTGGCTGTGCAGCCGCTGGGCGTTCTCTCCCGAATTCAGGCCCATCATGGCCGAGGTATAGGCCTTGCGAATGGCGTGCCGCCGGCTGAAGATGCGCAGGTTGTCCATGGTCTGGTAGGCCAGCAAGTTGCCGGCGCTGTCTACGATGGCCATCGCCACCGGCTCGCCGGGGGTCTCCATCGCCTTGTTGATCATTGCAGACATCGCGGCCTGCACTTGCGCCATAGTGGGAGCAGACATATCGCCTCCTGTCGTTGCAGTGGTGGTTTGCCGTCGCGCGGCAGGAAGATTATACATAAGATTGCCGGGCCGGGTTTGAGCGAGGCCCGTTTTCATAGTAGCCTAGCGTCGTCTGGCGGCCTGATACGCAGAGTAGACGGGAAACGGCAACGCGAAGGAGTTTGAGATGACGACGCGGCTGGATTCGTGGCTGGCGCTTACTGAGGAAGAGCCGATTGAGCCTGATATGCCCATCCTGGACCCACATCATCATTTCTGGGAGCGTCCAGGCGACATTTACTTGCTGGACAACCTTCTGGATGACATTGGCTCGGGACACAGGGTAGCCCAGACTGTATTTGTGGAGTGCCGCTCCATGTATCGCACCAGCGGGCCGCCGGAGATGCGCTCTGTGGGCGAGGTGGAGTTCGTGGGGGGCATTGCGGCAGCCAATGTCGCCGCCGGAGGGGAGACTGCGGTTGCCGCAGGGATTGTCGGCAACGCCGACCTGATGATGGGCGATACCGTGGAGCCGGTGCTGGAGGCCCTGGCCGAAGCCGGCAGAGGACGCTTCCGGGGGATCCGCTGCACTGCGGCGTGGGACGCCAGCTCCAAGATAAACGCGGCCCGCGCCAGCTCTCCCGGGATGCTGGCCGACGCTGACTTTCGTCGCGGCCTGGCTTGCCTGGAACGCATGGGCATGACCTTCGACTGCATCGTCTACCACCCGCAGCTACAGGAAGTGGCAGACATGGCCAGGGCGTTCCCCGACCTGACCGTCATCCTGAACCACGTTGGGCGACCTTTGGGCATCGGGCCTTATGCAGGACGGCGTGAGGAATTGATGCCGGAGTGGCGCAAGGGCGTTGACGCTGTTTCCGAGTGTCCCAACGTGATGGTCAAGGTCGGCGGTCTGGGGAATCCCATCAGCGGATTCGATTGGCACCAAAGGCCTTTCCCGCCGGGTTCCAGGGAGATAGCGGCCTCCACCGCTCCCTATTACCTGCACTGCATCGAGAAATTCGGCGCCAGCCGATGCATGTTCGAAAGCAACTTCCCGGTAGACAAGCAATCTTGCTCGTACACGGTTTGCTGGAATGCCTTCAAGCGACTTTCCCGGGGCTTCTCGGCAACGGAGCAGGCCGACCTGTTCCACAACACCGCGGCAAGGACCTATAGGCTGCCTGAGGTGTAGTGCCTGAGGTATGGTGGGGAACAGGTGCAGGGAAATGGTGGCAACGACTGGGTTCGAACCAGTGACCTAGCGCTTATGAAGCGCCCGCTCTGCCGCTGAGCTACGTTGCCACCTGAAGGGCCATCCGGCCAGCCGCCTGGATGTAACCCGCTGCTTCCATGTTAGCCACAGGCAGCCAGCCATGTCAATCGCCGTCCGACCCCGCTCTGGCCGACTCCCGGCGCAGATCGTGAATCGTCAGTTGGTGTCCGGCCTGAATCATGTTGGCGGCCATGGGTTCCCCATGTTGACAACGCCAATAAACCCAGCTTTCATATCGCTCTCGTCTCTGTTGAAATGCGCCGGCGCAGTCGGCCCGGTGCAAGCGCCGGCATTACAGCGCCGGACGATACAGCCTTGCTGCTGCGTCCGCTGTCGCAGAACCCGGCCGGAACGAGAGCTGCTCAGCGTTTGCCGTGCACAGTCCTAGGGTCAAGCAAATCCCTCAATCCATCGCCCAGCAGGTTGAACCCCAGCACGGCCATAAAAATGGCCATGCCCGGCGGCAGCAGCAGGCGCGGAGCGGTTTGCAGATGTGGACGGGCATCATTGAGCATCGCTCCCCATTCCGGCGTCGGTGGTTGCGCCCCCAAGCCCAGAAAGTTCAGGCCGGCTATACCAAGAATTATCCATCCGACGTCGAGGGAAGCTATGACGATGATCGGCCCGAGTATATTGGGCGCAATATGACGCGCAATAATGCGGAGGCTGCCGGCTCCCGCTGCGCGCGCCGCCGTCACGTACTCCTGTTGACGGTCTGCCAGGGTCACCCCTCGGATGATGCGGGCATGACCGACCCACCAGACGGCTCCCGCGGCCAGCAGGACGTTGAACAGCCCCGGCCCCAATGCGCCGGCCACGGCCAGCGCCAGAATCAGCGAAGGGAAAGCCAGCAGCAAGTCAACAATGCCCATCAGCGCCGTATCCGGCCAGCCGCCGTAATAGCCGGAAAAAATGCCCACGACCAACGCCAGCGCCATACTCAGGGCCAGAGTAGAGGCCACGGCCAGCATAGTAATGCGCGCTCCGTGTACGATGCGACTAAAGGTGTCCCGTCCCAGGTGGTCGCTTCCCAGAAGGTGCTCGAGCGTCGGAGGCGCCAAACGGTTGGGTATGTTTATTTCCTTTGGGTCGGCCAGCGGAAGCCAGGGCGCCAGCAACCCCGTCAGCAGCAGGGACGCCACCAGGAATATGCCCAGCGCAGTCCCGGGGTCGCGCAGCATACCCGCCCACCGCCGGCGTCGGCGCGCGGCAACGCCAGCGCTGAGGCCTTCCGAACGTTCTATGATAGCCGGCATCGGCCGCTACGTTTCTTCTCGCACGAAGCGGAGACGAGGATCGGCGATGCGTAAGGCGACGTCAGCCGCCAGGTTGGCCAGCAACGTCACTACTCCCATGTAGGCGACGAATCCTTGCACCATTGGATAGTCCCGAGCGAGAGCCGCGCTCACTATCAACTGACCCAACCCCGGCAAACTGAATATAGTCTCAACAATGACGGCACCGCTTAAGAGATAGCTGAGATTGACGCCCATTGCGCCAATGGCCGGCAGCATCGCGTTGCGCAGCGCGTGCCGGACCGAAACCGCGCGCTCCGACAATCCTTTGGCCCTCGCCGTTCGTATGTAATCCTGGCCCAAGGTTTCCAGCATACTGGCGCGTATCAGCCGCATCAGCTGAGCCATCGGCGCGAGGGACAATGTAACGGCTGGCGGCAGAACCTGGGACGGGGAGCCGTAACCCAGGGCTGGCAGCCAGGACAATCTGACGGCGAACAGTATAATCAGCCCATACGCCAGGGCGTAGGATGGCGCCGCCGCTCCTATCAGCGCCGTCAGGCGCGCCGCCAGGTCCAAACTGCTTCCGCGCCTGCGGGCCGACAGTATGCCCATCGGCGCCGCTATCAAGAGCGCCAGCCCCAGCGCAGCCGCAGTCAGCAATGCCGTTGGGCCCGTCCGGCGCGCCAGTTGCGCTGCTACCGGCTGTTCGGTTACGTAAGACCGACCCAAGTCTCCCGTGCTGGCCCGGCCTATCCAGCGGACGTATCGGACGGCCAGAGAAGCGTCCAACCCCAGATCTGCCCGCATCGCCGCCACCGCTGCCGGGCTGGGTAGTTGGCCCGGACTGCGTTGGCGCAGCACAATATCAGCCGGGTCCCCCGGCGCCAGGTTCAAGAGAATGAAGCTGACGCCCGAGATGCCCAGCAGCAGCAGCGGCAGCGTGGCCAGCCGGCGGGCCAGGTACGCACTCATGCCGCTTCACGCACGCTATCGGCTCATGGCCGGTTTCTCACTCGGAAAGCCCTATGAGGTGGTCGAAGATATAAAGTCGGTGCGGGTGCGGCTCAAATCCGGCAATCCGCTCACTAATGCCATACACCATATGCGCGTGCGCCACCGGCAAAAGCGCGCTTTCGTCGGCAACCACGGCCATGGCCTCGCACGCAATTTGCTGCCGCTGCTGAATGTCCGACACATCCCCCGCCTGCTTTATGATGTCCACCAGCCCCGGATTGGAGTAATGTCCATAGTTGTTGGCTCCGCTGTCACTGCCGTCGGCGTGGTGTCCGAGGAACTTGCTGACGTTCAAAACCGGGTCTCCGGCGTCCACTACGTTGTTGTACCATCCGAAGAGGTCCCAGACCGGCTCCTTTACCACCGACCATTCGGCGATGCGTACCTGGGCCCGGATGCCCACGTCGGACAGCATGGCCTGGGCCGCCTAGGCCATAATGGGCAACTGGAACCGTTCCGGATAACCGCCGATGACTATTTCCAGATCCTGCCCGTCCTTGTCCACATACCCGTCGCCGTCGCTGTCGGCGTAGCCGGCCTCCGCCAGCAAATCTCTGGCGCGCTGCGGATTGTAATTCGGCCCGGCCACTCCGGGGCAGGATGCTAGCGCCTCCGGCAGCAAAAGGCTCGCAAATGAACCCGTTCCCGCCGGCGCCACCAGCCCAGCGATGCTTTCCCGGTCGATGGCATGGCTTACGGCTTGCCGCACCAGCGGATCGGCTAACGTTTCCCGCTCGAAATTGACCCACCACATCACCACCGAAGCGCCGACGCCGTCGGTCAGGCTGCGCAGCCCGGGCAGGGCATCTATACGCTCTGCCCCTTCCGGGGATATGTTGATGGCAAAGTCAATATCGCCGGCTTGCAGGGCCAGTTCCCGGCTGTTGGTATCCGGGATGGCGATGTGCTCAATGCCGGCCAATGGCGGAGCTCCTCCCCAGTAATCGTCGTTGGCTACGCTGCTCAAACGCTCTTTGAGGATGTACTCCGTGGGGATGTACGGGCCGGTCAGCGCTCCCGCAGCGAGGAAACCATCCTCGCCGGCAGCGTCAGCCGACGCCGCGTCCACAATTGCCATGTTAGATGTGGTCAATAACCCCGGCAGTGTGGGGCGCGGCTCCATAGTAGTGACGATGATAGTCTGATCGTCCTTTACTTCCACGCTTTCAACCGCCAGCCTCTCCGCGGCAGCCGGCGACAACCGGACGGTCCTTTCCAATGACGCTTTGACCGCTTGAGCGTCCATCACCGCGCCGTTGTGAAACCTGACGCCGGAACGCAGCCCAATCTCCCAGGTCATCTGGTCCAACTGTTCAGCCCCTGTGGCCAGCCACGGCTCGGGGCTGAGATTGGTCGCAGACAGGCGGAACAGGTTCTCCGACATACCTGATTGACTGGATACCCATGACCCCTCCACCGGGTCCAGCAGGCCGTCCAGCCAGATAACTCCGGCTTTCAGCGTTGGCCGTTCCTCCTGAACGGCGGCTGTCGGCGCTGTTTGCTCCGGCTCCTCGGTAGGCGCTGTCGTTGGATCGGATGCGGCGGGGACTGTGGCGGATTGCTCCGGCGCATCCGCAGTTCCGGCTGCAGCAGGCATTGCAGTCTCGGCAGGCTCGTTCGTCGCCCCGCACGCCACTGCAAGCAGGACGAGCAGGCTCGCCGCTACCGCCATAATGATACGTTGTACCAATAAAGTCGACATAAAACCACTCCCCTTTGATTTGCGATGGATTTCAACGAACCCCTGACCCCAAAATCGCCGCGCCGGCCAAAGATCAGGTTCACCAACGGGTGTCGGTCGGTTCGTTGGTTAACGCAAATAACCTCACAGAGCAAATCGCCCTGGTCAATTTGTCAAGTGCCCATTATCCGAGTAGCGAATAGCGAAATCGCCTGGCCGCAGGATCGTGAAAAAATGGGGTTCGAGAGACCGCCCAGGCTACGGCCTGGACGCGTATTTAGTGTGTCGTAGCCCTTATTAACCGTGCACAATTCTATTTTTGGACGCGGCAACTTGGATATGGCTCAATTGGTGAGCCCTCGGTGATTCCACCGAGGGCTTGGCGCCTTTGGCTGGTGCTGGTTTGGTTTATCCGCCAGGCTGGCTCCAGGTGACGCGGCAAGCCTGTGACCAGTTGCCGCATTCCATGGAGTAGCTGCGCACGACCATGATGTGCTTCTGTCAGGCGGTCAGTCCGTTCAGGGTAACTCCGGACTGTGCCGTTCCGGTCGCTTCCGCCGGCTTTGTGCTTCCTTATCGCGGCCCATACCTTGTACTGGTGCTGTCCAGGCTGGGCAGGGGCACACCATCCTCCGACGTTGCGGGAGTCCTTCCAGGAAACGCTGGTAGCTCCCTCGGCGGTGGGCTCTGCCTTCAGGCCCCGTACTCTGGGGGCCTTGCGCTTCTCAGCCTCGTCCGGCGGGCTCGGACGGGTGGAGGGGACTGCCGCCTTCTTCGGGACGGAGAATGTTTCCGACCAGGGGCCGTTGCCGTGAGCATTGAATGCCCTGACTCAGTACTCGTAGGCTGTGCCGTAACGGAGGGTGTGGTAAGCGAAGGCCTGCACCTTCGGGCTGAGCCTGGTGTACTTACTGTACGGAGGGGGCTCACATGGGAGTTTGGTCAATCCTATGAGTCCTTTCCTGCCTGGCGCACTTTGATTTCGTACCCGGTTGCCGAATCGTCGTCGACCAGGGGCCAGATGACCGTGACGGCTTTGTAATGCCTGTCGTCCCTGAACTGGATGGAGCGCAGGATCGTCGGCGCCTGCGTCGGAGTACCGTCTACCTCGGCTTGGTCCTGGGCCTGTACGGCGGTTCCCGACGTTGCGGTTATTGACACCGCTTTCCGTTACGGACGCACCGAAATTCGAGTAGCGAAATCGCTTGGATTGTGCGTCTGATTGTTGGCGAATCGCGACGATTCATCTAGAATACGCTCCGATGTGTTCGACCGATCGCAATCCCGGTGTCCTGACGGAACTTGCCGCCGCTCAGCTGCGGGAGGTTGTGGCGGAGCTTGCCGCCAGGCTGCGACCCTTCCCTGCTTTCCTGGGAATGAGCTCGTTGCAGGCTATCGAGGTGGAACCGCCCCCGGACTCCAGGGACGATTGGGGCTGCGTCGTAGTGCTGCCCGACGGAGAGATTTGCGGGCTGGAACTGGAGGTCATCCCGGGGCCTGCCGGGCCGGCGGACGTGGACCAGATTGACCGATACAGGCCGATGGAGCTGTCTGCCGAAGATTACATTTACTTCGCCGCCGCCGCCGTTCGGCTGATGTCCAGAGAGCTGTCCAAACGAGGCATTCGCTGACTGGCTGCGAACGAGGCGGATGCTGACCCGAAAGCGTTGCGGTTCAATGAGCCGGCTGCAATTACTCGCTGTTGCGGAGCGACCGGCCGGCGCTGCCTCCAGGCTTTCCGTCCGATACTTCCGGCCGATTCGCCCGCGATGCGTTGCTGCGCAGGGCCAGCGGCCAGGAGGCGCGCTTCAGCGCCGCCAGCCCCGGCAGGTTTGGGGCCTCTTCGCGTACGTAAAGAGGCGGGAGCAGGGAAGGTGTGCCGCCCTTCGAGACGAATCGCTGTGTCGCAGGCTGGGTATTCGACCTTTTTCCGGCTAGTCGTCATCAAGCCCGATGTCGCCGCTGCGGCCGCCGCGCTTGCGCACCAGGCGCACGCCTTCGATGCATATGCCCCGGTCGACAGCTTTGCACATGTCGTAGAGCGTCAGGGCGGCAACGGAGACGGCGGTCAGCGCTTCCATCTCGACCCCGGTGCGGGCCGAGGTGCTGGCGGTGGCGGTTACGTCGATACGGCTGAGTTCTTCGTCCAATTTCAGGTCAACGGTCACATTATCCAGCGGCAGCGGGTGGCACAGAGGAATCAGTTCTGCGGTCTTCTTGGCGGCCATGATGCCGGCTACCTGGGCCACGGTCAGCACATCGCCCTTCTTCATCAGCCCTTCCCGGATGAGCCTTGCCGTTTCCGGCTGGATGGAAACGCTGCCCTGGGCCACGGCTTCGCGGCTGGTGATGTCCTTCTCGCCGACATCCACCATTCGCGCCCGTCCATGTTCGTCCAAGTGGGAAAGAGCCGGGTGGGAAAGGGACTGCTGCTGGTGTGGAGTTGTCATAACTGTCCTATTCGCTGATTCTCGAACCCGTCGTCTCTCGCCAGGTTGTCTCTGCCGGCCGCAGCAACTGCCAGCCTGTCGGCCCGCACATTGCCAGTGTTGCCGACGTGTCCACGCACCCACTTGAACTCGGCGTCGTGCTGCTCCAGAGCGGCAAGCAGCCTATCCCAAAGGTCAGGGTTAGCGGCCCGTTCCCGTCTGTTGCGCATCCAGCCGTTGGTTTTCCACTTCTTGGCCCAGCCCTTCTCAATCGCGTCTACAACGTAGCTGGAATCGCTGTACACTGTGACTGTGCAAGGCTGTTTCAATGCTTCGATCCCAGCGATGGCGGCGAGGATTTCCATACGGTTGTTGGTGGTGTGCCGAAAACCTCCGGAGATTTCCTTCTCCTGTCCCTGGTATTCCAGGATCGCGGCGTAACCCCCTGGCCCGGGATTGCCCAGGCACGAGCCGTCGGTATAAATGGTTACGCGATCATGGACTGCGTTTCTAGTCGTTTCTATCATGTTACCCGCCGATCTGATACATTTCGACTTTGGCTGGGCGGGGCATATCCGGAGTGGCGGCGCGCTCCTCCGAATAACGGTCGGTGCGCCTGGTCCAGATGCCTGCGATGGCCCGGCGCAGTTCGTCGTCGGTTGCGCCGTTGCGCATGGGGTCGCGAAGGCTGGCGCCGCGAATGGCGAACAGGCAGGTGAAGACCTGGCCGTCGGTAGACAGCCGCAACCGCGTGCAGGCCCCGCAGAAGGGACGGGTTACTGACGCAATCACCCCGATTTCGCCGCTGCCGTCGCGGTAGCGATAGCGATTAGCCACTTCGCCTTCGTAGTTGCCGGGCGCCGGCTCCAGGGGCATCTCGGCGTCGATGCGGGCGATGATTTCATCGGCGGATACAACTTCGTCCAGTTTCCAGCCGTTGCGGTTGCCTACGTCCATGTACTCGATAAATCGCACAATATGGCCTGTACCCTTGAAGTAACGGGCCAGGGTGACGATGGTGTGGTCGTTCACGCCTCGCTGCACCACTGCGTTAATCTTGATGGGAGCCAGTCCGACTTCGGCGGCCCTGTCGATGGCGCGGAGCACGCGGCGGGCGCCGAATCCCCTGCCGTTCATCTGCCTGAAGACTTCGTCGTCGATGCTGTCGAGGCTGACGGTGATGCGATGCAGCCCTGCGTCCTTCAGTTCCTGGGCCTGCTGGGTCAGCAGGTAGCCGTTGGTCGTTAGGGCTACGTCGTTGATGCCTTCAATGGCGGAGATATGCGAAATCAGTCGCGGCAGGTCTGTGCGCAGCAGTGGCTCGCCCCCGGTGATGCGTGCCTTGGTTACGCCGAACTCCGCGAACAGGGCGGTAAGGCGGGCGATTTCCTCGAAGGTAAGGATTTCTTCGCGGGGCAGAAACTGGTAAGCCTCGCCGAATATCTCGGCTGGCATACAGTAAGGGCAGCGAAAATTGCACCGGTCGGTGACCGAAATGCGGATGTCCCTCATGGGACGGCCCATCGTATCAACTGCATTCAGGGACATAGACTCATCAGGCATTAGGCATGTCAAATTTCACTGCGCTGGTCGGCCGCCAGCCGCGACAGCGCCTGCATTGCCCTGGCAGCGGCGCATCCGCGATGGCTGATCCGGTTCTTTTCTTCCAGGGTCAACTGGGCTACAGTTCGCTCGAATGATGGAAGGTATACGACAGGATCGTAGCCGAAACCGTCGCTGCCTGCTGGCGTGTATTGTATCATTCCAGCCACCGATCCAACTACCGAAACCAGCATTCGCGGCGAAGCAGCGGAGGATGGCGGTGGGTGAGCCACGCTGATGACGCAGCGAAACCGGGCAGTGCGCCTGTCCCACCGTACACCTTCCATGTTCCGCAGCAGCAAGGCCGTGCGGTCGGCGTCGCTTCGGCAGGCATCGCCGCCGTAGCGGGCTGAGCGCACGCCGGGGTCGCCGCCGAGGGCATCGACTTCCAGTCCCGAATCGTCGGCAAGGGTCAGTGCGCCGCTCATGGCGGCGTAGCCCGACGCCTTGAGCCAGGCGTTCTCGGCGAAGGTTGAGCCGGTCTCTTCCACCTCGCTGGTTATGCCCGCCTCTTTCAGAGATACCAGCCTGTAGGGCGCTTCACGCAACAGGTCGGCGTATTCCCGCAGCTTGCCGGGATTGCCTGTGGCGATGAGTAAAGTTGTAGGAGACACAGACTAGATAACCCCCCGCTCCGCCAGCCCGGCCAGTTCCGCATCGCCCAGCCCCAGCCACGAGCCGTAGACGGCGGCGTTGTGCTGGCCTACGGCAGGGCCGGCGTGTTCCACCGCGCCGGGCGTGTGGCTGAACTTGGGGACAATGCCCAGCATACGGGTCTGGCCCAGTTCAGGGTCGTAGATTTCGATAATGTCCTCGCGGGCCTGGTAGTGGGGGTCTTCCATGATACTGGCGGCGTCATATACCGGCCCGACAACGCCCCCTGCGGGTATCAGTTGTTCCAGAACCTCGTTCAGAGAGCGTTCCGACAGCCAGGCATTCAGTTCGTCGTTCAGTTCTTCGCGGTTTTCTATTCGGGCGGCGTTGTCGGCGAAAGCCGGGCGGTCTATCAGCTCCGGCATTCCCATAGCTCGGGCCAGGCCCTCGAAGGTGCTTTGGGAAGTGGCGGAAAGCCCCAGCCAGCGCTGGTCGCCGGTACTGTACAGGCTGCGGGGAGCGGCATCGGGAAAGTCGTTGCCCACGCGCTCCCGGTTGATGCCCAGCAGGTCGAACATGGTCACGTGGGGAATGCAGAGGCGGAACAGAGGTTCAAACAGCGAAATGTCGATAACCTGCCCCTTGCCTCCGCCGGCATCGCGGTGATAGAGGGCCATCATGCCGGACATAGCCCCGAACACCCCGGCCACTTCGTCGGCCAGCGGCACCGGCGGCAGCACCGGCGGCGTGCCCTGGAATCCGGTCATGCCCACGTAGCCGCTTATGCACTCTGCGATGGTGCCGAAGCCCGGACGGTCTTTGTATGGGCCGGTTTGCCCGAAGCCCGAATAGCGAAGCATTACCAAGCCGGGGTTCACGTTCAGCAAAGCATCCGGCCCCAGCCCCCAGCGCTCCATAACGCCGGGGCGGAACCCCTCGATCAGCACATCGGCGCAGGAAGCCATATCCTTCAGGATTCTCTGACCCTCGGCATTGCCCAGATTGAGGGTTACCGACTTCTTGTTCCTGGAATGCACCTTCCACCACAGCGAAACGCCGTTGGCGAAGGGCCCCCAGCTACGCAGAGGGTCTCCGCTTCCAGGGCGCTCTATCTTGACTACCTCGGCGCCAAAGTCCGCCATCAGACTGCTGGCCGTCCCGCCGGCCACGATCATGGACAGGTCAAGGACGCGCAGCCCAATCAGGGGTCCCTTGCCTGCAGCCTGGTTCGCTTCCGTCAAATCCAGCTCCCTTGCCCGATTGGATTTCCGGCTTCAATCTTACTCGGCTCCAATCTTACCAGCCGCTGCCCCCCGGTGCAGTCTCGCAGTCATACCGGAGCCGGGCAGTCCCGAAGGTAAGCCTCGCCGGACAGCCCCTTTGTTCCGCCGCTATGCCCCAGTGTAAGGGCGGAAAAATCGGAACTTTCTGATATAATCCCTGCGATGTTTCTGGACGATTACTTCAGGCAGTATGGGCTGATAGCGATCTTCTGCGCCGTGGCCGTGGCTGTGCCGGTCAGTATGCTCGCGATGTCGTGGGTCGCGTCGCGCATTGGGCTGCGGCCGCGAAAGCCTACCGCCATCAAGTCCGAAACCTACGAGTGCGGGATGGAGGCAATCGGCGGAAAGTGGAACCTGTTTAACTTCCGCTACTATATGTTCGCCATTCTCTTCGTCATTTTTGATGTTGAGGTCATCTTCCTGTACCCCTGGGCCACCAAGTTTCTGCGCCTGGAACTGTTCGCCCTCATCGAAATGGCGGTATTCGTGGGAATTCTCCTGATAGGCTGGGCCTACGCCTGGCGCAAGCGCGATCTTGAATGGGGATAGGCCTTTCAGAGGCCTTCCAGGATAAGCGGATGATTCAGCCATCGCACAGCGGCGAACCGCTCCAGTTCCGCACCTGGGAACTTGACCGGAACGAAGGCCGCGCCGTACAGGAACTGAAGGACAATTCGCCGGAGCCTCTGTCCGGGCCGATGATCGAAGTCCCCGAAGACCTGAAGAGCAATCTGATGGTCACTTCGATAGACGCGCTGGTGAATTGGGGGCGCAAATCCTCGACCTGGCCTGTTACCTTCGGGCTGGCGTGCTGCGCCTTCGAGATGATCGCCAGCAGCATGGGACGGTTCGATATCGCCCGCTTCGGCATGGAAGCCTTCCGGGCGTCGCCCCGCCAGGCCGACCTGCTCATCATCGCCGGCACGGTTACCTGGAAGATGGCGCCCCCCATACGGCGCATCTACGACCAGATGGCCGAACCCAAGTGGGTTATTTCCATGGGCGTCTGCGCCACCAGCGGCGGCCCCTACTATGGCTCCTACAGCGTTGTGCCGGGCGTTGACCACATCATCCCGGTAGACGTCTACGTGCCGGGATGCCCTCCCCGTCCGGACGCCCTGCTGTATGGAATCATGGAGCTTCACGAGAAGATCAAACGCTATCGCAACGTGCCGTCCGGCTCTGTGCGCGCGCTGTTGAGCGGCGCTCTTTCAACCGGCGCCAGGCCAGCGGGAGAGGCATAGCGATGGCCCTGCTCCATCTCACCGGCGCCGGCCTGGCGCAGCGGGTGGATGAGGCCGTGCCGGCATCCGTGGACGATTGGAACGAAGCCGCTCTCTGGATTAACCCGCGCTCCATCGCAGACGTGGCCGCATTTCTTCAGCGCGACGGCGAGCTGGATTTCCAATACCTGAACGCCATTTCCGCCATTGACTATATAGGCCACTTCGAACTGGTCTACCACCTGACGTCCTTCCGCAAGGGCCACAAGGCAACGGTCAAGGCGAGGCTGCCCGGAAGGAACGACCTGCGCGCGCCATCGGTCTACCACCTGTGGAGGGGGGCCGACTTCCAGGAGCGCGAGATCTGGGACCTGATGGGCATCCGCTTTGACGGGCACCCCAACATGAAGCGCATCATGCTCTGGGAGGGTTTCCATGGGCATCCCCTGCGCAAGGACTTCCCGGGATGACCATCCGCACCGAACCGATGACGGTCAACATAGGTCCCCAGCACCCCAGCACTCACGGCGTGTTCAGGCTGCGTGTGACTTTTGACGGTGAGGAGATACTTCAGGTCGAGCCGATTTTTGGTTACCTTCACCGCGGCACCGAGAAACTGGCCGAGGAACGCAACTACACGCAGGTGGTGACCCTGACCGACCGGCTCGACTATGTGTCTTCCATGATTAACAACCAGGCCTACTGCCTTGCGGTGGAAAAGCTGCTGGGCGCCGAGGTGCCGCTGCGAGGGAAGTATCTGCGGACGCTGACGGCAGAGTTGCAGCGCATAGCCGCGCATCTGATGGGCATCGGCTTCATAATCCAGGACCTGGGCGCCCTGGGAACCCCGCTCATGTATTGCTTCCGTTCCAGGGAGCGCATTCTGGACCTGTTCGAAATGCTGTGCGGCGCGCGCATCACCGTCAGCTATATGCGCCCCGGCGGCGTCTACTTCGACGCGCCGCCCGAGTTCTGGCCGGCCCTGGAGCAGTTTCTGGCGGACTTCGAAGAGGAGTACAAGGAACTGGAGCGGCTTCTGCTGAGAAATGAGATTATCATGGTTCGCACCCGCGGAGTAAGCTATCTCCCTCTGGATGTTGCCGTTAACTGCTCGGTCAGCGGGCCGGTGCTGCGGGCAAGCGGGCTGGAGTGGGACTGGCGAAAGGCAGAGCCTTACGACGCCTATGACCTGGTCGAGTTCGATGTTCCCACCGCCAGCGCAGGCGACAATTATGACCGTTTCTGGGTGCGGGTGCAGGAGATCTGGCAGAGCGTCCGGATTATCCGGCAGTGCATGGCGCAGATCGAGCCGGGGCCGGTGCGGGCCGACGTGCCTCTGGTGCTTCGCCCGGCGCCCGGCGCCGAAGCGTATGGTCGGGTGGAGGCCTCGAAGGGAGAGCTGGCCTTCTATCTGATAAGCGACGGCGGGATCAGCCCCTACCGATGCAAGATTCGATCTCCGTCTCTGCTGAATCTGACGGTCACCGAGCACCTGCTGGTAGGATGGAAGCTGGCTGATATGATCGTTACCCTGGGGAGCGTGGATATTAACATGGGTGAAGTTGACCGGTGAACTGCGTCCTTGGCCCAGACAACATTCTCTACCATACCCCGCTGTTCCGCGAGGTGTACAACCTGGCCGGGACGGTGCTGCCCTGCTGGCTTTCCTACCTGGTGGCCGGGCTGGCCATTATTCTGATTTTGACCAATGCCGTGCTGCTGGGCGCGGCGGGATTTTCGTGGCTGGAGCGGCGGCTCATCGGCAAGTTCCAGAATCGGCTCGGCCCCAACCGATGGGGTCCCTTCGGCCTTTTGCAGCCCATAGCAGACTTGATAAAGCTGCTGTTCAAGGAAGACCTGACTCCCGGCGCCGCCGACAGGATCGTTTTCTTCCTGGTTCCGATTGGCATGGTTGCCCCGGTGTTGCTGGTGATGGCCGTAGTGCCTTTCGCCAGGAACACTGCCCTGGCGAACCTGAACGTCGGCGTGCTGTACATCCTGGCGGTTACTTCGGTAACCTCCATAGCAATCTTCATGGCGGGCTGGTCATCTCATAACCGCTTCGCCCTGTTCGGCGCGGCCCGGGGCGTCGCTGTGCTGATCAGCTACGAGGTGCCGGTGGTGATTTCGCTGCTGGGCGTGGTTATGCTTGCCGGTTCCATGTCGCTGGCCGACGTGGTCACTGCCCAGACTCTGCCTTTCATCGTAGTTCAGCCGCTGGCGTTCTTCGTGTTCGCGGCCGGAACGGCCGCAGAGCTGAACCGGACTCCCTTCGACATGGCGGAGGCCGAATCGGAGCTGATCTCCGGGTATCACACAGAGTACAGCGGGATCAAGTTCGCGATGATCCAGGCAGCCGAGTTCGGCGGCGTAATGGTGGCTTCGGCAGTCATCACAACCCTGTTCCTCAGCGGATGGGAAGGGCCTGCGGAGGAGTGGCTGGGGTGGCTGTGGTTCCTGCTGAAGACGATAGCGGTCGCCTCGATTTTCATCTGGGTTCGCGCTACCTTCCCCCGGTTGCGCATCGATCAGCTGCTGACCTTTGCCTGGAAATTCCTGTTGCCCGCCAGCCTCATCAACCTGCTGGCGACATCGCTTCAAGTCTACTTCCTGCGAAGCGCGGAGGGCGAGCTGAGCCGGGGCGACCTTGGGATAATGACCGGCATCAACCTGGCGATTATGGCGGCCTGCATTTTCATCTTCGGAAATCTCGTGCGGGATAAAGTAAGGCCGGCGGTTCCGGGCCGCGCTCCGACTTTTCCGCCGGGCGCGACTGTCGCGGAGGGAGATTAGCCATGTACGGGCTGGCGATGGTGAAGGGGCTGATGGTAACCCTGAAGAACCTGACAAAGAAACCCTTTACCGTGCAGTATCCCGAGGAGCGCTTGAAACAGCATCCCCGCTTCCGGGGAGAGGAGTTTGTGTGGTATGAGGAGCGCTGCACCGGCTGCGCTTCCTGCGCCAAATACTGCCCGCTGGGAATTATCAAGATAGTGACCAGCCCCAGCGAAACAGCCCCGTCCCAGGGAGACAAGTACCTCCTGGAGGTGTTCGATATCTCCATCCAGCGGTGCATGTTCTGCGGGCTGTGCGTTGAGGCGTGCCCCTATGACGCCCTCTTCATGGGAAGCGGCTTTGAGCAGGGACGTTACTCGCGCCAGGACATGGTGATAACCATCGACGAGCTTCGCAACGCCGACAAGAACCCCAGCACGTTCTTCCGCCCCCAGCTGGAGGCGCAGGGCTATGACCCACGCGCCGGCCGGCCGATGGACTGGCGGCAGGCGGGTCGGGAGTCATGGCAATGGCACCAGCGCGAAAAGGCCGGGATGCGCATCGGCTCCCGCCCCACCCCGGACTCCGCGGACGACAACGCAGGAGACGCGGCCTGAAATGCTGTTCCAGGACGTTGTTTTCTGGCTCCTTACGGTCGTAGCCGTGGGGTCGGCTCTGGGAGTAGTGCTTATCCAGGACCTGTTCCGCGCCGCTCTGCTGCTGGTTGCGGTATTCATCGCCGTGGGCGGATACTTCGTTCTGCTCAGCGCCGAGTTCCTGGCTGTGGTGCAGGTGCTGATATACGCCGGGGCGATCGCGGTGCTCGTAATTTTCGCGGTAATGCTCACCCGCGACGTGCAAAGGGGCAATCCGCCCAACCGGCTTCAGATTCCTGCCGCGATCTTTGCCTCGCTGCTTCTGGCGGCCCTCGTGCTGGTCGCCGTGGACACGCAATGGAACCTCCTGCCCGAGGAAGACCGGGATAGAGTGGATCTGGTGCAGACCTCTGCCGTGGCCGACATTCCCGCCGAGGCCCTGGAAGAGGCGGGAGTTACCGGGGTTGCGGCCCAGGAGCCTGCACAGAGCGCCGGCCTGGCAGACTTGCTCATCGGCAAGTTCGTGCTGCCCTTCGAAGCGGTTTCCGTTCTTCTTCTGGCCGCGCTCATAGGCGCGCTGGCCTTGATGCGTCCCCGTCCTGATCCGGCGAGGTCCAACCCCGGCGGCTCCGGCCCGGATGCGGACTGACCGGTCATGTCTTTTGAAGCTTTCCTCATCGTCGCTGCGGCGCTGTTTTGTATCGGGTTGTATGGATCGCTCGCCCGTCGCAACGTGCTGGCAGTCCTGATGTCCATTGAGCTGATGTTCAACTCTGTGAACGTGACACTGGTGGCGATGGCGAAATACCTGGCCCCGGCAGAACTGCAGGAGAACATAGCATCTGCCCTGACCGGGCAAGTGTTCGCGGTGTTTGTTATAACAGTGGCTGCGGCGGAAATAGCCCTCGGTTTGGCCATTGTTTTCGCCATGTACCGCACCAACGAATCGGTGGACCTCACCGAGGCCGCCCAGATGAGGAACTAGGGCGAGCCGCTATGTGGGTAGAATTCAGGAAAGCGTCCAACCTGATGCTGGCCGAGATGTGGAAAGAGGTTCTGGAAGGAGAAGGCCTGCCGGCCCGCATCCTGCCGGAGGGCGACATCCTGGACTGGAGCGAGCGGGCGTCCTTCAACATCTATGTGCCCAAGGGGCGTGAACACGTGGCCGAGGAGATTCTGAGGAAGCTGTAGATGGTCACCGAAGCCGCCGTTTGGTCCATATTCCTGCTGCCCTTGGGGTCTTTCGTCCTGATTGCGCTGGTCATCCGGCCTTTCCTGAATCGCTGGCCGTTGCTGGCCGCCGCCAGCGCCATCGGCTCGCTGATAGCGGCAACTGTTCTCGCCGCAATTACGCTGAGTTCAGTCATCACCCACCACGAGGTTGTTTTCAATACCTGGGACTGGCTCTCCTTCTCCGGAGCCACAATCCAGATGGGGCTGCTGGTGGACCCGCTCACCGCGGTTATGCTCACAGTGGTGACATCCATCAGCCTGCTCATCCAGATCTACTCGCTGGGATACATGCGCGGCGATCCGGGATTCGCCCGGTACTTCGCATATATGTCTCTGTTCACCGCCTCGATGCTGGGGCTGACGCTGTCCAGCAATATCGTGCAGTTATACGCCTTCTGGGAACTGGTAGGCGTGTCTTCGTACCTGCTGATCGGTTTCTGGCACGAGCGCCCCTCTGCGGCGGCGGCCGCAAAAAAGGCGTTCATCATCACCCGCATCGGGGACGTAGGTTTCCTGATTGCAATCCTGTATCTCTTCCTGAAGGCTGATGATTTCGCCGCCGCCGGCCTGAACGCCTTCCACATCCCCGATATCTGGCAGGCAGCGCAGCCGGCAGCCGCCGGGGCGGCGGTGCTTGGCGGGGCCGCGCTGACCTGGACGGCGCTGGGCATCTTCGCCGGGGCGGCGGGCAAATCGGGCCAGTTCCCTCTCCACGCATGGCTGCCCGATGCCATGGAAGGCCCGACGCCAGTCAGCGCGCTGATCCACGCGGCAACCATGGTCGCCGCGGGCGTGTTCCTGGTTGCCCGCTTCTTCCCTGTGTTCCAGCAGTCGGACGACGCCATGATGGTCGTTGCCCTGACAGGCGCTTTCACTGCGCTGATGGCCGCCACTATGGGGCTGGTTATGAACGACATAAAGCGGGTGATGGCCTATTCCACCGTTAGCCAGTTGGGTTACATGATGGCCGCGCTGGGCCTCGGGGCCTATGCGCCCGCCATCTTCCACCTGGTTACGCACGCGGTGTTCAAGGCGCTTCTGTTCCTTGGAGCCGGAAGCGTCAATCACGCTTCCGGCTCCTTCGATATGCGCTATATGGGCGGGTTGCGGCGTTATATGCCGGCAACCTATCTGCTGGTGGTTATCGCCGCGATGAGCCTTATCGGAATCATTCCCCTGGCAGGGTTCTGGAGCAAGGACGAGATTCTGCTGGCCGCCTTCAACGGCAACAGCCATTTTGCGGATTGGATCAACATCCTCGTCTTCATCGGGCTTATTGCCGGGGTGTCGCTGACCGCTTTCTACACCGTCCGAATGGTCATGCTCACCTTCTACGGCGAGTTCCGGGGCGGCGCGGACGCGGAAGACGCAGACCTGAATCCCGCACAGCACGAGAATCCGCCCCTGGCGACCGCCCATGATTCTGATGACGAAGAAGGCGGTCATCACGGCGGCGCGCACCTGGCAGAGTCGCCGCTGGTAATGGTGGCGCCAATGGCCGTGCTTGGGGTGGGCGCAGTAACGGCTGGTTTCGTTATTAACCCGCAATGGATCGACTTTCTGGGTGTGCCGGTGCATTGGGTGACCGGTTTCGTGGCTGATGGTCTGCATATCGCAACCGGCGGCAGTGGTCATGCCGAACTGCCCGATTTCAGTTGGGCTATGGCCGGTGTCTCTACCGCCGCCGCCCTGGGCGGAGCTTTCGCAGGGCTGGCGGTCTACGGACTGCGCCGCGACCAGGCGCGTGAGCCGCTGCGAATCCTCGGTCCGGTGTATACGCTGCTGTCAGAGAAATACTACGTCGATTATCTATACGAAGAACTGATCGTCCGCCGGGGCTTCTACCGGGTGTTCGCCGGAATAGCGAACTGGCTGGACCGGCGGATATTGGACGGGATAGTAGACCTGATCGGGTGGTTCTTCCGCAATATAGGCTCGGCGGTGGTCCGGCTTCAAACCGGGCAGGCGCAGGCCTACGCAACGGCGGCGGCGCTGGGGGCGCTGCTGATAATTCTCGGCTTTCTGCTGGCATCGTGAGCAAGACAGACGCCGCGCGGAAAACAGCGTATTCAGATGGCGACTGAGTTCAACGGACTGCTTACCGCTACCGTGTTCCTGCCGGCGGCGGGGGCGCTGCTGCTGCTGCTGCTGCGCAGGGACAAGCTAATCCGCGGCGCGGCCGTGGCAGTGGCCGCGGCAGACCTGGTTCTGGCGCTGCTGGTTTTCTCCCTGTACGACAGGGGAGACGGCGCAGCGAAGTTCCAGTTCGTTGACCAGTTCGCCTGGATTCCCGACGTTGGTCTGAAGGCCTCATACCTGCTGGCCGTGGACGGACTCTCGGCGCCGCTGGTGGCGCTGACGGGCCTGCTGGGCCTATGCGCCGTGCTGGCGTCGTGGCATGTCGGCCTGCGGGTCAAGGAATACTTTTTCTGGCTGCTCATCCTTCAGGCGGCAGTGATGGGAGTGTTCACGTCGCTGGACCTGCTGCTCTTCTTCCTTTTCTGGGAGCTGGAGCTGGTGCCGATGTATATGCTCATCTCCATCTGGGGGACAGGGCGCAAAGAATACTCGGCGATGAAGTTCCTCATCTTCACCATCCTGGGCAGCGCGTTCATGCTGGTGGCTATCGTCGCAGTGTTCCTGACGCCCGGGGTTGGCACGTTCAACATAATCGAGCTGTCCGCTCCCGGCGCGGTTCTGGTTTCGGGCGCGACGCTGCTGCCGCTGGCCTGGCTCTTCTGGCTTTTCTTCGTCGCCTTTGCCGTGAAGCTGCCGACATGGCCGCTGCATACCTGGCTTCCCGACGCCCACACCGATGCTCCCACCGCCGCCAGCGTGATGTTGGCCGGAGTGCTGCTGAAGATGGGCGGCTACGGATTGCTGCGCATCAACGTGGGGCTGTTCCCCGGGCAGGCATGGGAGTTCGCCTGGGTGCTGGTGATACTGGGAGTGGTGAGCGTTCTTTACGGCGCAGTGGTGACTATGAGGCAGACCGACCTGAAACGACTCATCGCCTACTCCAGCGTCAGCCACATGGGGCTGGTGATGCTGGGCATCGGCTCCGTGGGCGCGGCCGGAGGCTCGCTTACCATAACCGGACTTAGCGGCGCGGCTATGCAGTTGTTCACCCACGGCACCATTACCGGCCTGCTGTTCCTGGCGGTGGGGCTGGTTTATGAGAAAGCGCACACCCGCTACATTCCTGATCTTGGCGGGCTGGCCGGGAGGATGCCCCTGGTGGCCGCCGCGATGCTGATTGCAGGGCTGGCCTCGCTGGGACTGCCGGGGCTGAGCGGGTTTGTGTCGGAACTTCTGGTATTCCTCGGAGCATTCCGGGCCTATGACTGGCCAACGGCGCTGGCGGTAGTCGGCATTATTCTGGCCGCCGGGTACATTCTGTGGATGATGGAGCGAACCTTCTTCGGCCCGCGCAGAGAGCGGTTCGCAGACCTGACCGATGCCTCGCCGGTGGAAGCGGCGCCGCTGGCCCTGATGGCGGTCTGCATCATCGGAGTGGGTGTGTACCCGGCGATTCTCACCGATATGTTTGACTCGGCCCTGGAGCCTATGATCCGGGCCATCAACGGCGGCTGACCGAGAATGAACGCCCACGATGTGTACGTAGTTTCGCCCTATATTGCCATGGCCGGCGCGGCGATTCTTGTCATCATCTTCGACCTTGTCCTGCCCCGTCGCGCTGGAGGGATGCTGCCCTACCTGTCGCTCCTGCTTCTGGCCGGCCCCTTCGCGCTCAGTCTGTACCAGTTCTACGATCTGGGCCAGACAGGCAACCTGGTTCGCGGAGAATCCTCCGGCTCTCCCAGTATCCTGCTGGGCAGCCTGTCGGTAGACCGATTTGCGCTGTTCTTCAACTTCCTGGTTACCGGGGCGGCGGCGTTGGTGGCGCTGGCCTCCGCCGACTACGTGCGGCTGATGCCGCGCTACCGGGGCGAGTATTTCGGGCTGCTGCTTTTTTCGGCTGCCGGCATGATGCTGCTTGCCGCCGCAACGGAACTGATTACGATCTACGTGGCGCTGGAGCTTACAACGCTTCCATTGGCGGCATTGGCGGCGTTCCTGATGAACGGACGCTCCAGCGAGGCCGGGATAAAGTTCCTCATCATTGGCGCTGTCAGCTCGGCCCTGATGCTCTACGGCATGGCCCTGGTGTTCGGCTTCACGGGGAGCACTCAGCTCTCCGACATCTCCGCTTCCGTTGGAAGGGCGGCGGGGAGCATTGCCTTCGGGAACTATGCTTTGCTGGTGGGCATTGTGCTGCTGGTGGCGGGTTTCGGCTTCAAGATTTCCGCCGCTCCCTTCCAGATGTGGGTGCCTGATGTATATGAAGGCGCGCCTACGCCTGTGGTCGCGTTTCTGTCTGTGGCCAGCAAGGCCGCCGGCTTCGCCGTGCTGTTCCGAGTGCTGTTTACCGGGTTCTTCGACGTTTCCCTCGACTGGGCGGTTCTGATGGCCGCTCTGGCTGCTGCGTCCATGACCATCGGCAACCTGGCGGCCTTCGCCCAGAGCAACATCCGCAGGCTTTTCGGATACAGCACCATCGCCCATGCCGGCTATCTGCTGGTAGGGGTGGCCGCCGGAGTGCAGTCGGGCCAAACCCTGCCGGACGCGCCGGTGTTCGCGCCCATCGGGCCAGACAGTGTGCTGTTCTACCTTGTGGCTTACACTGCGGCGAACCTGACGGCATTCTTCGCCATAGCCGCCATCAGCGAGAGGGTGAGCAGCGACCGTATCAATGACTACGCAGGGCTGTTCAGCCGCTCTCCTGCGTTGGCTGTAACGCTGGCGCTGGCTCTTATTGCCCTCATAGGCGTGCCGCCTACGGGCGTCTTCATCGCCAAGCTGTATGTGTTTACCGCCGCGGTAGACAGCGGGCTGGCGTGGCTGGCGATAGTAGGAGTGGTCAATAGCGCGGTCTCGGCCTACTATTACATCCGGATTATCCGGGTAATGTTCCTACAGCAGGCGCCGGTCACATCCGGGGCTCCCCCATCGCGGAACCCTGCGCCGTGGGCCGCGCTGGCGCTGGCGTCGGCGGCGCTGCTTTTCCTGGGGGTGGCGCCCGGCTTCGTTATGGAGGCGGCCGGCGGAGCGGTGCGGGCGCTGGGAGTATAACCCGGCCTGGGAGTGTAACCCGGATCCTACTCGCAATAGGCGCCGTGCTATTATCAGTTGCCCGCCTGCGCTCGAATGACCCGGCGCCTGGCGTCCTGGCAGCGGAGGGTGGATTCAGACCGGTTCAGGGAGGCGGACTGGCATGGACCCCAACACTACGTCGGCTATCCGGGACATTTTCGTCATCCTGGCGGCCGGCGTGTTCACTGCCCTGTGCGTAACGATAATCGTGCTTCTGGTCAGGTTGTACAGGCCGCTGAGGGATGCGGCATACGCCGGAGCCAAAACTGCGGAGAACATGAGCGCAATAACCGGAAACCTGGAGATTGTATCTGAGGAGACTGCGAATAACGTTGCCCAGACATCCCGGAATCTGGCAAGCCTGACGGAAAACCTGAAGGAAGGGAGCGAGGACTTGTCTGCCGCCATCAAAACGGCAGGGGAAGCCGCAAAGAACGCTTCCGAAGCCTCCGCTGCCGCTGCGAGGGTAGCGGAAAGCGTAAGCCGCTTTACATCCCCGGGGCCGGCGGGCGGAACTTCTACTTCCGCGGCGTCTCTGATGAGATTAGTGAGAAGCGTGTTCGGCAACAGCCGCAGAAGAGACGACGGCGGCGTTCAACAGGGCGCCTGACTGAGGGCGCCTGATTGCCGCTCACATAGAGGGACGGCGCCGGCCTGCTTCACTGCCGCAAAGGATGCGATGAATAACGTCGGAATCATATACAACAACAGGATTCCGGAAGCTCTCGACCTGAGCATGGCCATACTCCATGAGCTTGACCTTTCGGAAAGTAGCTGGTATTCGCCGGCGGAGAATCTCGAGTCGCTGGCTCCAAAGGCCGAAGGAACCGACCTGGTGATAACGGTGGGAGGCGACGGAACAATTCTAAGGGCGGTGCGGTTCACCGCGCCCGCCGCCATCCCCATCGTCGGCATCAACATGGGGCGCTTGGGGTTTATGACCGAGCTGACCGTGGATGAGGCCATGCCGCGCCTGCCCAGGTATCTGGAGGGCGGTTGCCGAATCGACGAACGGAATATGCTGCAAGCCACGGTTACCCAGGGAGGGTCGACGATGCAGCAGGGGCCGTATCACGCGCTGAACGACTTTGTGGTGGCCCGAGGGGCGGCATCGCGTGTAGTGTCCATAGCAGGGACCATCGACGGCGCGCAGGTCTCCACATTCAGGGCCGACGGGCTGATACTGTCTACCGCGACCGGCAGCACGGGCTACAACCTGGCGGTGGGCGGCCCTATTCTTGACCCGGAGTCCGATGCCCTGGTGCTCAAGACCGTTGCGGCCCACATGGGCCTGACCGCCGCGCTGGTGCTGCGTTCCGGGGTTGAAGTGTCCTTGCATCTGGAAGGGTACCAGGCCGCCGTTCTCAGCGTAGATGGCTACGAAGACTACGAACTTCAGCCGGGCGACCGGGTGGACTTGTCGCAAAGCCCTTACAAGGCTACTTTCCTGCGGGCCAACCCGCCTTCATATTTCTTCCGCACCCTCACCCGCCGCCTCGGATTCAGCATCCGGGGCCAATAATAATCCGGGGCCAACAATCCGGGGCCAGTTAGGAGATACCATCATGTCTGATGTCAGCGCTGATTCGGCGCCAGTCCAATTCGAGAACACTATAGAAAGCGCTCGTCCCTTCGACGGTCGCATATTCAGCGTGCGGGTGGATACCGTGGAACTTCCCAGCGGTCGCCGCACTATCCGTGAAGTGGCGGAACACTCAGACGCAGTCTGTATGATCCCCGTAGACGACGACGGAAACGTGCTGCTGGTGCGTCAGTACCGCAAACCCACCGAATCGTCGCTGCTCGAAGCTCCCGCCGGCGGAGTGGAGGCGGGCGAAGTCTCTGAAGAGACGGTGCTGCGCGAATTGCAGGAAGAGGTCGGATACACCGCGTCCAACCTCCGCCATCTGGCCAGTTTCTGGGTTGCGCCCGGCTGGGCCACAGAGCGGATGCACGCTTATCTGGCGACCGGGCTGACGCCATCGAAGCTGTCTGCCGACGATGATGAGAATATCCAGGTAATCCGGATTCCCTTCGCCGACGCCGTGGGCATGATCTACACTGGTGAAATCCACGACGGCAAGACCATCGCTTCTCTCCTTCTGGCTCAGCCCCTTGTTGCGAAGTATTAGGCGTTGGCGGGCTGTACTGGCCGGATATGCCGGTTAAACCCATTATCCCTGTTGACAAATAGGGCTTACTGATACACGCTGGTATAAAGATTATGGCTGAATTGATGCTATGTCAGGTGTATGTCACGGTTGGATATCGTCACGATAAGCGCGAATGCGACGACCGCGAACGCCACGCCAGGGAACACACCCATGGTATGCAAGAGGATATACACGAGGGCGACGGTCACGAGCATCACGCCGGAGACCGCGCAGCCCCGGTCAGCGCATAGGCACTGCGCCGGCCCGGCATTCCCAGGAGATACCCGTGCTGCAACGGGGCTTTCCGGTTTCCTTCCGCTCCTTTGAGTTCATCTTGCCCGACCCAATTCCCCAAAGCCGGCGACCGTTCAACTGTTGACGCGGGCCGGCGGAGCCGCTCCATTTCGGGTAGCGTTCCTCTATCGGCTATCGGCGGACAGGATTTGATGATTAAGAGTATCCGATTCCCGAGAAAGCGGGAATGACGGGGGTAGAAACCGCCTGGATTGCGGCTCTGCTCGGTCAAGCTGGCAATGCAGGCGCAGCCGGGCCCGTTTTTGTGGTATATTATCGGGCGGTTGAGCAAGGTCACGCACTGGAGGAAATAGGTCAACATGCTGGAGCATGATGTCCTGGTAATAGGCGCCGGGCTGGCCGGCATGAGGGCTGCCATCGCAGCCCGCGCCAATGGCGCCAACACGGCGATTGTCAGCAAGGTGCATCCTGTCCGTAGTCATTCCAACGCGGCGCAGGGCGGTATCAACGCAGCCCTCACCGACCGGGGCGACGACTGGGAAGACCACGCCTACGACACAGTCAAGGGCAGCGATTTTCTCGGAGACCAGGACGCCATAGAAGTGATGTGCCGTTCCGCGGGGCGCGCCCTGATAGATATGGAGCACTTCGGCGTTACCTTCAATCGGGACGACGAAGGCTACCTCGGCACCCGCGCCTTTGGCGGTCAGCGCCGGGCCCGCACTTTCTTCGTCGGCGATTTCACGGGGCAAGCCCTGCTTCATGTAATGTTCGAGCAGCTGATCAAGTCCGGCGTTCGGCGATACGAGGAGTGGTTCGTAACTTCCCTGGTTATCGAGGATGGCCAGGTTTGCGGGGTGCTGGCCCTGGAGATTCGCACCGGGCAGGTTTACGCCATCCGAGCCAAGACGGTCATCTTCGCCACCGGCGGCCTGGGCCGCGTGTTTGAGCCCAGCACCAACGCCCTCATTGTAACCGGCGACGGAATGGCCCTGGCTTACAACGCCGGCGCCCATCTGATGGATATGGAGATGGTTCAATACCATCCGACCACCCTGGCCGGAAGCGGGGTGCTGATCTCCGAAGCCGCCCGCGGCGAGGGCGCCTACCTGCTGGATAAAGACGGCAATCGCTTCATGCAGAAGTATGCTCCCAACATGATGGAGCTTGCCTCCCGAGACGTAGTTTCCCGCGCCGAACAGACGGAAATCAACGCAGGCAACGGCATTAACGGGTGCGTGATGCTCGACTGCCGCCACTTGGGCGAGTCCCTGATCATGGAAAAGCTCAGCCAGATCCGCGAGATTGGAATAGACCTGGCGGGCGCGGACATGATCAAGGAGCCAATCCCCATCCGTCCCGGTATGCACTACATCATGGGAGGCATCAAGACCGACGTCGACGGCCTGACAAACCTGCCCGGCGTCTACGCCGCCGGCGAGTGCGCCTGTGTCAGCGTTCACGGGGGCAACCGTCTTGGGGCGAACTCTCTGCTGGACACCATAGTTTTCGGTGAACGGTCAGGCAACCACGCTGCCGAGTCTGCGAGTGGCGTCGACTATGTGGAATTCAACGTTGAGCAGGCTGTAAAGAACGAAGAGAAGCGCATCCAGGAACTGCTGGACCGCCCCGCCAACGGAGACCGGATAGCCAGCGTCCGGCTGGGAATGGGCGAATCCATGAACCGCAACCTCGCCGTTTACCGCAACCAGGAAGGGATGGAGGAAACGCTGGGCGATTTGGAGCTGCTCCAGGAACGTTTCAAGACAGTGCCGGTGGAAAATAAAGGGAAGGTGTTCAACACCGACCTGGTTTTTGCCCTTGAATTGGGGTTCATGCTCGACGTGGCTCCCAGCATCGTTGTCAGCGCCTTGGATCGGAAGGATAGCCGCGGCGCCCAGTCTCGCACCGACTATCCCGACCGCGACGACGAAAACTGGATGAAGCACCTTGTCGTGTCCAAAGGAGAGACCGGCCCTGATATATCTTATTCCCCGGTAAGCATCACCCGGTGGGAACCGGAAGAACGGAAGTATTAGGCAGGAAGGGAATCGACCAATGAACGTTACCATCAGGGTGCTGCGCCAGGATCCGGAGGCCGACAGCGCCGCACCTTTCTGGCAGGACTACTCGCTGGAAGTGGAAGACAACGCCACAGTTCTCGACATCCTTATCAAGGTCCGGGAGGATCTTGACGGAACGCTGAGCCTGCGGTGTTCGTGCCGCAGTTCAATCTGCGGGTCCTGTGCCATGAGGATCAACGGACATGCCGGCCTGGCGTGCAAGACTCAAGCGTCGGTCGCCCTTCAGGAAGGGGACGTAATAGAAGTGGAACCGGCAGGCAACATGCCGGTGATCAAAGACCTGGTCGTCAATTTCGACCTCTTCTGGGACAAGATCATGGAGGTTGAACCCTACCTGCAACCCCAGGGCCCTGAGCCTGAGCAGGAATATGTGGTCTCTAACGAATCTATGCTGCACTTGTCGGAGGTTACCGCCTGCATCATGTGCGGCGCCTGCGTGTCCGACTGCACAGTGATGGAAGTAGACGCATCTTTCCTGGGCCCGGCGGCGCTGGCCAAGGCGTACCGCTTTACCGCCGACCCGCGCGACGGCGACGAGAACGGCGTTTCGAAGGAGCGGCTGGAGCAGTTGAACGCCCCTTCGGGCATC
Organism: Dehalococcoidia bacterium; assembly: GCA_965115955.1. GTDB lineage: Bacteria > Chloroflexota > Dehalococcoidia > Lucifugimonadales > UBA3495 > VXOI01. The sequence continues at coordinate 2,458,490 of OZ220473.1, forward strand.
TGGGACTGCACCCGCTGCCTGGAGTGCGTGCAGGCCTGTCCCAAGGGCGTGGCCCCCATGGAGCGCATCATGGCGATGCGGGACCAAGCCATCTCCGCAGGTTTCCACAACACCAACGGCGCCCGCCACACCGAGGCTTTCTCCGATTCAGTGGAGCATACCGGCACGCTGGATGAACTGCGTCTCATTCCCAAGTCGCTGGGCATGACCAACGTCCAGGGGATGCTGAGCTACGCCCCTGTGGCGATACAGGCGCTCACCCGCGGGAAGATGCCGCCGCTCATGCACAAGAAGATTGAGGGTATCGAGCATATCCGCCGCATCTTCGAGCAGGTGGATGAAACAGAACGCTAGAAGCGGCGTTCTTTCATCGCTGGACACTTACTTTTTAAGGGAGACCAGAGTTGAGGTACGCATTCTTTCCTGGCTGCGTGTCGCGCGGCGGCTGCCCAGAGCTTTACCCGGCGGCTGTGTTGATCTGCAAACGGTTGGGCATCGACCTGTGGGAGATGCAGGGCGCGTCCTGCACCGGGGCCGGCGTCCTTCAGGAGAAGAACCAGTTGCTGGGCGACACTCTGAACGCCCGCACCTTCGCCATGGCCGAGTACTGGGACCTGCCGATAATGACCATTTGCAGTACCTGTCAAGGCGTGATGAGCCAGGCAAACTTCCGGCTGCGTAACCCTGAGTACCGGGCCAGGGTCAATGAGTACCTGTCCGAAGAAGGCCTGGAATACAAAGGCAACTCCAGCCCCAAGCACCTGCTGTGGATTTTGATTGAGGACTACGGACTCGACAAGCTGGAAGAGCTGATAACCCGCCCGCTCCACGGAGTGCGCCTGGCGCCTTTCTACGGCTGTTACCTGGTGCGCCCTACCGACGCGCTGGAGTTCTCCGGCAATCCGGGGCGGCAGGACGCTCTTGAACGGCTGATCGAAATCCTGGGAGCCACTGTAGTTGATTTTTCGGGCAAAACCCGGTGCTGCGGCTTCCCTATACTGACCATCAATGAGCGCAACTCGCTGGCAATGGTGGGCAAGCACACCAGCGAGGCCAAGGACCTGGGCGCCGATGCCATGATCACCCCATGCCCATTGTGTCATCTGAATCTGGACAGCTTCCAGCCTAAGGCAGCAGCCCAGGCAGGGCGAGACATCGGTCTGCCGATTCTGCATATGCCCCAAGCCATCGGCTTGGCCATGGGCATCAGCCCCCAGGAATTGGGCCTGCGTCGCCATATCGTCAACACCAGGCCCCTGTTGTCCCATCTCACGCCCTCTGGAGCCGCTCATTAGAGCCGCGAACCTTCAAGCATACAACTAACTGCCAGGGGCCGCTGAGAACGGCGGCCTCTTTCTTTGATGGGCGGAAACAAAATTTGTCAACTGCACTGCGCGAGGACTCCATGCAGCAGCAAGCTGTCCCGACTTATCATATTCCCGAAGACTGGAACACGGCTCTGGCGATAGTGGCCCACCCCGATGACTTGGAATATGGCGCTGCCAGCGCCGTCGCCAGGTGGACGACCCAAGGCAAGACGGTCAACTACGTGATGGTATCCCGGGGAGAGGCCGGCATAGACGGTATTCACCCTTCAGAAACAGGGCCGCTGCGTTCTCAGGAAGAGATAAACGCAGCAGCAGTGGTCGGCGTGAGCGGTGTGGATTTCCTGGAATATATGGATGGGATAATCGAGTACGGACTGCCGCTGCGCCGCGACATCAGCCGGGCAATTCGCCGCTACCGGCCCGACGTTGTTCTTACTCTCAGCCATCACCTGCAATTCCCTTCAGGCCATCTGAATATGGCCGACCACCGGCATGTTGGACTCGCAGTATTCGACGCCGCCCGTGATGCGGCGAACCGCTGGATATTCCCCGAACTGCTGAACGAGGGCCTAGACCCTTGGCAAGGGGTCCGGTTCGTGGCGGTCTTCGGCCCGAACCGCCCGACCCATGGTATAGACGTGACCGGGTTCTGGGAGCAGGGCATGAGGTCTTTACGGCAGCACGCGGCGTATCTGGAGCATCTGGGGCAGGAAAGCGCCGATAACACGTTTGAGTTCCTGACCAACCATGCCGTTGAGGCCGGTAGGGCTTTCGGATGCCGGCACGCCGTTTTCACCGAGTTAGTGCTGATCAACGAGCCGGTGGTATAAGGGAACTGATTATCCATCCGGCGGCGTTTCTCTCTCGCTCTTCGCTGTTGGACCAGGCTTCGAGCGCCCGCCGCCAACAGGCGACGGGCGCTCCGGGGATGCCCGGCGGCTTGCGGGCAGCCTATGCTCGCAGGACTTCATCCCTGCAAGGTCGGCACTACCTGGCGGTAGGTTTCGATGGTGCGGTCAATGTCTTCCTGGGTGTGGACGGCGGACGGGTAGTATTTCTGGCCCCCTTTCAGCACGCCGCGTTCCAGCAAACCGGCATTCAGCCGGCCCAACATGGCGTTGTCTCCCGATAGCATGTCTCGATAATTGTTCACCTGCTGGTCGGTGAAGCAGTAGTCGAAGACGGCGTCCTCGCCGCAAGTCTGAACCGGTATGCCGTTCTCGGCGCACAGTTCCGTCATGGCGGCGCGCAGGGCGGCACCGGTGCTGTGCACCCGTTGGTAAGCGTCTGGATCGTCGCGCAGGACTTCCAGCGTCGCCAAGCCGGCGGCGCAGGCCACCGGGTTGCCGTTGAGCGTTCCCACCTGGCTGACGAAGGTGTCGCTGTCCACCTCGCCCCGATCGTAGACAGACATAATGTCGTCCCGCCCCAACACCGCGGCCAAAGGGTATCCGCCGCCCATTATCTTGCCCACAGAGCACAGGTCGGGCGTTACTCCATAAAATTCCTGCGCTCCGCCATAGGCCAGGCGGAAGCTGGTAACCACCTCGTCGAAGATGAGGGGTATTTTGTACTTCGCCGTAATGTCCCGTAGTCCCTGGAGGAACCCCGGTCGCGGCGCGATGATGCGCTGCAGCGGTTCGACGATGACTGCCGCCAACTCGTCGTAATGAGCCTGGATTATTGTTTCGGTAGTGGCAAGATCATTGAAGGGCGCAATGAGCATCAGGTCGGCGATGGCCTTGGGAATGCCGCCGCTGTTGGCCTCGGACTGCGGAAACTCCAGTGACGCGCTGGGGGTAACGCTCATCAGGGCGTAGTCGCTGCTCCCATGATATCCTCCCTCGAACTTCAGCACCTTTTCCTTGCCGGTGTAGGCGCGGGCAATGCGCATGGCCTGGAAGCAGGCGTCGGTGCCGCTGGTGGTGAAGCGCGCTTTGTCGGCGCAGGGAACAGCCTCAACAAGCCGCTCGGCCAGCATCACAGCCTTGTCGTTGTTGGCGAAAAATGTGCTGCCCTGCTCTACGGTCTTGATGACCGCCTCGACGACGTGGGGATGGGCATGGCCCAGCAGCATCGGCCCGCTGCCCATCAGCCAGTCTACGTATTCGTTGCCGCTTACGTCCCACACTCGTGATCCTTTGCCGCCGGCAACGAGAAAGTCCTGCTCGGCGTTGATGTGGAGATTGCCGGTATTTCCTCCAGGCAAATAACGCCCGGCCTTTTCCAGGAGTTGTTGTTCATTGGCGCTTCGGTTGGGCATGGCGTCTCCCTCCAGTTATCGACGGGGATCGGCTGGGATATACATAACCATTGGCGCACTGGCGTCGGTTCCCGTATTATACCCCCTCACTGATATAAAGCGGTTGATATAAAGCGGCCCGGTTTGCATTTGCGACCGGGCCGCTTTGGACAGAGCTGCATGAGACAGCGGGATTGAGAAAGGGGGCGTATGCTGTATCGCTACCCCGATGCCCTGGCCCGGTTCATCACTTCCACGAGCTCCTGCACGCTGGCGGCAGAACCTTGCAGGGCGGACTGCTCCTCGGGGGTCAGGCGGATTTCGATGACCTGCTCCACGCCGGCGGCGCCCAGCTTTACAGGCACGCCGACACACAGGCCGTTGATGCCGTATTCACCCTGAAGATAGGCGCAGGCGGGCAGAATGCGTTTCTTGTCCAACAGGATGGCTTCCACCATCTGCGCGATAGCCGCCGACGGGGCGTAGTAGGCGCTGCCTTCCTTCAGTAACTGGACGATTTCGCCGCCGCCCTGCCGGGTGCGCCGCACCAGTTGCTCTACCTTCTCTTCAACCATCAGTTCGCTGATGGGAATGCCGCCAACGGTGGTGAACCGAACCAGCGGCACCATATCATCGCCGTGGCCGCCCAGCACGTATGCCTGAATGTCCTCCACCGACACGCTCAACTCCTGGGCTATGAAGGTGCGGAACCGGGCGGTGTCCAACACGCCGGCCATGCCGAAGACGCGCTCCCGGGGGAACCCGCTGGTTTCGTAAATATTCTGCACCATGGCGTCCAGCGGGTTGGTGACTGGTATGATGATGCAGTTGGGCGAGTGCCTGACCACCTGCTCTGTAACCGAAGAGGTGATTCGCATGTTGGTGAGCAGCAAATCATCGCGGCTCATGCCCGGGCGTCGGGCGATTCCGGCGGTGATGACTACAACGTCGGAGTCGGCTGTCTCCCCGTAGCCGTTGCTGCCTGTGATGAGGGCATCGGTGCCCAGCACCGGCCCCGATTCCAGCATGTCCAGCGATTTGCCTTGGGGAAGGTCTTCGACCACGTCAACGATCACCACGTCGGCGTAACCTAGCTGGTGTATTCGCTGTGCAGTGGTAGCTCCGACGTTGCCTGCGCCGACGACGGTTACCTTGCTTCGCATCTGGTTAGCGCTCCTCTGTCTGATTGATGCCTGTCTGGTTCACTGCAATTCCTGAATCGCATTATTCCTGGATCGCATTCACGATCGCATTGAGAGTGGCGCTGGGGCGCATGGCCCTGGCAGCCGTCTCATCGTCGGGTATGTAATATCCTCCTATGTCTACAGGTTGCCCCTGGGCCTCAGTCAGCTCCTGCAAAATTTTTTCTTCGTTGTCCTCCAACTGCCTGGCGACCTTGGCAAAGCGGGCCTGAATCTCCGTGTCCTGGGTCTGCCGGGCCAAAGCTTCCGCCCAGTACAGGGCGAGGTAGAAGTGGCTGCCCCGGGTGTCCAGTTCGTTAACCCGGCGCGATGGCGCCCGACGATGCTCCAGGTGTTCGCCAATCGCTTGGTCCAGGGTATGGGCCAGCAATTGCGCCTTATCATTCTTGAATGCTTGGGCGCAATGCTCAAAGGATGCGACAAGAGCGCAGAATTCGCCCAGAGAATCCCACCTCAAGTGTCCTTCCTCCAGGAACTGCTGCACGTGCCTTGGGGCCGAACCGCCAGCGCCAGTCTCGAACATTCCGCCGCCCTTCAGCAAGGGGACGACCGAGAGCATCTTGGCGCTGGTTCCCAGTTCAAGGATGGGGAAGAGGTCGGTCAGATAGTCTCGCAACACGTTGCCGGTTACGGAAATTGTGTCCAGACCGGCCCGGCTGCGCTCCATTGTGGCCTTCATCGCGTCGATGGGAGCCATCACGCGAATATCCAGCCCGGTCGTGTCGTGCGTTGGCAGATACTGTTCCACCTTCTTGATTAGTTCCGCATCGTGAGCGCGGTTCCGGTCCAGCCAGAAGATGGCCGGCGCGCCGGTGATCCTGGCGCGGTTCACTCCCAGTTTGACCCAGTCTTCAATCGCGGCGTCCTTGGTCTGGCACATCCGGAAGATGTCGCCTTCCTCAACGTTCTGCTCCATCAGCGTGGTTCCGGATGCGTCAACTACCCTGATCATCCCATTGTCGGGAGCGGTGAAAGTCTTGTCGTGAGATCCGTACTCCTCGGCAGCCTGAGCCATCAGGCCGACGTTGGCGACGCTGCCGATGGTGGCCGGATCAAACGCGCCGTGCTCCTGGCAATTCTCTATAACCGCCTGATACAGGGTGGAGTAAGACCGGTCGGGAATCATCGCGATGGTGTCGTGCAGCTCGTTGTCGGGCCCCCACGTGCGGCCGCCGTCGCGGATAATCACCGGCATACTGGCGTCGATGATCGTATCGCTCGGAACGTGAAGATTGGTGATGCCGCGGCTGGAATTCACCATCGACATTTCCGGGCGTATGCTGTAGACCGCTTGAATGTCTGCTTCGATTTCCTTTCGCTTTTCCTCGGGCAGGGCTTGGATCTTCGTATATAGCTCGGCAACTCCGTTGTCGGGATCCACCGCCAGCTCGGCCAGCACATCCGCATGCTTGGTCAACACGTCATGGTAATAGACCGATACGCAGTGTCCGAAGATAATCGGGTCGGACACGCGCATCATAGTCGTTTTCAAGTGAAGGGAAAGCAGCACGTTGCCGGCTTTGGCGTTGGCGATTTCTTCTTCGTAGAATTTGCGCAGCTCCCGCACATTCATCACGGCGCAGTCGATGATTTCGCCTGCCAGCAAGGGGATGCCGGACTTGAGCGCTGCTGTCTGGCCCTCGCTGTTCACAAACTCAATCGCCGCCGTTCCGGGCTGCGATACTGTCAAAGCCTTTTCCGAACCGTAGAAATCCCCGCTTTCCATGTGGCTTACGCGGGTTTCGGATGCCTCCGGCCACTGCTGCATCATCCGGTGGGGATTGCGCCTGCCATGCTCCTTGACCGAGTTCGACGACCTGCGGTCGGAGTTCCCTTGCCGCAGGACCGGGTTCACTGCGCTGCCAATCACCCTTGAATAGCGCGCTCGAACCTCCCGTTCCTCGTCGGTAGCGGGAACGTCGGGAAAGTCGGGTATGTTGTATCCTTTGTCCTGCAATTCCTTTATTGCCCCTTTCATCTGGGGAATAGAGGCGCTGATATTGGGCAGCTTGATGATGTTCGCCGACGGGTCTTCCGATAGTTCGCCCAGCATGGTCAGATAATCGGGAATTCTTTGGTCTTCCGTCAAATAGTCCGGGAAATTGGCGATGATACGGCCAGCCAGCGAGATGTCCCAACTGTCAAGCTCTATACCCGATCCTTTGGTGAAAGCCTGGAGAATCGGCAGCAGCGAGTGCGTGGCCAGGGCTGGAGCCTCATCGATTTTGGTGTAGATAATCTTTGCGGCTTCTGGCATCTTTGTTCTCCTTAACGAATCAGCGAATGTTGCCCGGCGGCGATTTTGACCTCGCGCGGAAATAAACCCGCCACAGGCCGGGCGTGATTACGTCGGAATTATACAGCTCAGCAGGCGCAGGCGATAGCCCCGTCTTCCCGCCGGCCGCTTCCGGATGCGCCCATCGTATGCGTCCGCATGCCGGATTGTGGGATTTCCGGCGACGGTATAGACTATCCCGGAACTCAGGCCGCAGCCCGGCAGAAGAACAGAACGACGGTCGAAAACGCAAGCCCGTGAAAAGGCGCCATTCCATGTTGCGGGGAGCGGTTCCTGCCCCGGAAAAGCGACACGAGCGGAATTCGCAAGCGGCAAGACGCGGGCCGTTGTGCTGCTCCTGGCGATTCGCCTCAGACACCGGCTGTGCCGTCGCCGCCGAAGTAATGCGCAAGGCTTTATATTCCATACTCCTCCATTATTCCATCTCGCAGAGGCCACGGGTTAATGACGGATGCGCCGGCTCCGGCGCGCTGGGGCCGGCTTGATAAATGAAACGGGTCAGGCTGCCCCTGCCAGGATGCCGCTGCTGAACAAAATGCTGTTCGCCTCGGACCATGTGGGGCTGCAGGCCATTTCCTATTTCCGACAGTCGTGGATTCTGTTCTTTCTCGTCCCGCCCGTTGGCGAGGGAGTGGCGCGGGTGCCCGATGTGTCGATCATGGCTTTCGACATAGACGCCCGGGTATTCGCCGGATTCCTGATTTTCGCGGGGCGCTTTGTTGACGCTTTAACCGACCCGCTGGTCGGGTGGTGGAGTGATCGGACGCACAGCCGATGGGGCCGACGTATCCCGTTCATCCTGTTCAGCACGCCCTTTTACGCCCTCTTCGCCGCCCTGGTTTGGATCCTTCCAACTGAAGGCTCCAGCCTGTGGAACGCGCTCTACTTTGTGATAGTGCTCGAACTGTTCTTTACTGCGGCCACCATGTCCAGCGGCGCGCTGGAAGCGCTGGTGCCGGAAGTGACCCGCGGGGCGTCGGACCGCATGAACCTGGTGGGCCTGATTTTCCTGTTCGCAGTCTTTGGCGCAGGTCTTGGTCTTGCTGGCAGCGGAGCTTTAGTCGATGCCTATGGATTCCAGATGGTGGGCGTTATTATTGCGATTATCGGGGCAGTATTTCGGTACCTGTCCCTGTCTGCTGTCTGGAAATACGCGCCCCGGAACACTACCCCGGCCAAAGTGGACTTCTTCAAGGGAATGATGCAGACGCTGCGAAACCCTCAGTTTGTCTTTTACTTGCCCACTTTCGTCATGTTCACTACCGGCGTAGGTATCTTGCTGGGCTGGATGCCGTTCTTCAGCTCTCAGTTGCTGGAAGCGGAAGATGAGGGAGCAATCGCCAGCCTGATATCCGCAGTGGTCATCGTCGGTGCGGTCATCAGCGGCATTGTCTTCTGGATACTGTTCAATCGCTTCGATCTGAGCAAGCGGAAGGTGTATGGGGGCTGCCTGGTTGCCAGCGGCGCGGCGTTCCCTCTGCTGGGTCTGGCGGGCCTCGTTCCCATAGGAGGCCTGGTCACTCAGGGTCTTGTCCTGTCCTTCGTAGCCGGTCTGCCGATGGCCGCAGTGTTTATGCTGCCCAAAGGGCTGACAGCCGACATCGCCGATTACGACGCGATGCTGAACGGCGAGCGGCGCGAGGCGATGTTCTATGCGACACAGAATTTCTTCGAGAAGGTGACATTCGCGCTCCCGCCGGCGCTGCTCAGCCTGATATTGCTGTTGGGAGACACGACGGAAAATCCGCTCGGCATCCGCGTGGCTCCGCTTGTGGCCGGATTGCTGGCCCTGCTGGGCATGTCGCTGTGGCATCGCTACCGGCTTCCCGACACCGTGAGCCGCGAGACGGTGGCCGCCGCCGGGCTGCTCAAGGCAGCCGGCTGAAGAGCGGCGGCTGTTGCAGGCAAACTCAGCCGGTCAGTTGGTCTGCGAGGGCATCCGGGTTGGTGACGGGCAGTTGGCAGGCGTAATTCTCGCAAACATAGGCGGTTGGTTTGCCGCCCATCATGCTTTTGCCCGCCAGAAGAGGCAGGCCGGACGCCGTTGCTTCCGCTTCTCCGGAGGCGCCTGCGACCACGCGATTAGCCAGGTAGCGCCCGTTGACGATTCGCAGCAGAGCGGAGGTGGCGGTGTCACCCAAAGGGCCGACTACCGCGATTTCCCTGGGCGTTGAGAGGTAAAAATCCAGCGCCGCCAGCCATCTGCCCGTACCCGCCGGGGCGCGCCCCATCAGCTCCGCCAGCGCGCGCAGCGTGGTAACGGCCCTGGCCGCATAGTCTTCGTTGCCGGTAATCACGGACAGCCGGAGCAGGACGTCGGACGCCACAGACCCGCCGCAGGGCTGGGCGTTGTCAAACACGTCGCGGGGGCGCACAACCAGCTCCTCGTGATCGTGTCCCGTGTCGTAGAAGCACCCTGATCCTTCGTCCCAGAATATGGAAATCATCTCGTCGGCCAGTTCTACTGAAGCGTCCAGCCATCGGCGCTGGAACGTGGCCTCATACAGGGCCAACAGTCCGTCGGCCACGAAGGAATAGTCTTCCAGGAAGCCTGGCAGCCTGGCCTGGCCGTTGCGATAGGAGCGCTGCAGCCGACCTTGAGGCCGCATTTCCGTCAGCAGAAATGTGGCGTTCCTGACCGCAGCGTTCAGGTAGTCCTGCCGTTCCAGGGCTGCGCCGGCTTCAGCGAAGGCGCGCAGCATGAGGCCGTTCCATGAGGCAAGCGCCTTGTCGTCCAGCAGCGGACGCTCCCGCTTCTCCCGCCGCCGCCGGAGCGTTTCCTTGCCGCGGCGGATAATGCCTGCCAGAGCCTCCAGAGGCATTCCCCGGCGCTCGGCGAAATCGGCTGCTTTGACCGGGATGTTCAGGATGTTGCTGCCCTCGAAGTTGCCCTGCCGGGATACGCCGAAGAACGCCCCGAATACTGCCGCATCCTCAGTTCCCAGAGCCTCCTCGATTTCCTCAGGCGTCCACACGAAGAACTTGCCTTCCTCGCCTTCGGAGTCCGCATCCGTGGCAGAGAAGAAACCGCCGTGTTCGCCGGTCATCTCCCGGAGTACATAGTTGAGGGTTTCCTCGGTGATGCGGCGGTAGAGCGCTCTGCCGGTGGCCAGCCAGGCGTGCAGGTACAGGCGAGACAGCAGGGCGTTATCGTAGAGCATCTTCTCGAAGTGCGGCACCAGCCAGAAGGAATCGGTGGAATAGCGATGGAACCCTCCGGCAATCTGGTCGTAGATGCCGCCTCGGGCCATCTTCTCCAGGGTAAGGTTCAGCATGGACAGGGCGCGGTTGTTGTGGCCGTGGGCATAATAGCGCAACAGGATTTCCAGCGTCATGGCCTGCGGGAACTTGGGCGCGGAGCCAACGCCGCCGTTCTGGTAGTCGAAGTTGGTTGCCAACTGGCTGTAAGCATGGTGCAGTATGCTGTCGTCCAGGGCGCCTGCGCCGCGCGGCATATTAGCGGTGCGGCCCATCTGATTGGTCAGTTGCCCGGTGACCCGCTGTATCTCAGAGTGGCTGTTGCGGTAGGCGTGGGCCACCGTTTCCAACAGACGTGGGAAGCCGGGCATATTGTGCCGGTCAACGGGCGGGAAGTAGGTGCCGCCGTAGAAGGGCTTGCAGTCCGGCGTCAGGAAAACGGTCATGGGCCAGCCGCCGCTGCCGGTCAGCATCTGCACTGCCTCCATGTAGACGGCGTCCAGGTCGGGCCGCTCCTCGCGGTCGACCTTGATATTGATGAAGTGCAGATTCATCAGCTCGGCGATGGCATCGTTCTCAAAGGATTCCCGCTCCATCACGTGACACCAGTGGCAGGCCGAATAGCCGATGCTGAGCAGGATGGGCTTGTCCTCTTCGCGCGCCCGCGATAGCGCCTCTTCGCCCCACGGATACCAGTCCACCGGGTTGCCGGCGTGCTGAAGCAGGTAGGGGCTGGTCTCGTTGATCAGGCGGTTGGGCATGAGCTGTCTCCTATAGCGGGCAGCAATTCCACGAACTCCGTCAAGGGCATGGATCCCAGGTCGCCGGCGTCGCGGGAGCGGACGGCCACGGCGTTGGCCTCCGCCTCCCGGTCGCCCACGACCAGCATATAGGGAATCTTCTGGAGCTGCGCGGTGCGGATTTTCTGATTCATGCGCTCGTTGCGGCTGTCAACCTCGGCGCGGAAGCCGGCGCCGGACAGGGCGGACAAGACGCTCCCGGCGTACTCTCCATGCCGGTCGGCTATCGGGATTATCACGGCCTGCACCGGGGCGAGCCAGGCAGGGAATGCGCCGCCGTAGTGTTCGATGAGCACGCCCAGGAAGCGTTCCATAGAGCCGAGGATGGCGCGATGCACCATGTATGGGCGGCTGCGGCCTCCGTGGTCGTCCTGGTAGGTCAGGTCGAAGCGTTCGGGCAGGTTGAAGTCGAACTGCACAGTGGTGCATTGCCAGGCGCGCCCCAGGGCGTCGGTGATGTTGATGTCGATCTTGGGGCCGTAGAACGCGCCGCCTCCCTCGTCCACGGTGAAGGGCAGGCCGCGGGATTCGAGAGCCCCTTGAAGAGAGTTGACGGCGTGATCCCACATCGCCAGGTCGCCCACATACTTCTCGGGGCGTGTGGAAAGGGCGATGCTGTAGTCAGAAAAGCCGAAGGCCTCCATCAGCTCGAAAGTAAGCTCCAGCACGCCGCCCACCTCGTCTTCCACCTGCTCGGGGCGGCAGAATATGTGGGCATCGTCCTGCGTGAACCCTCGCACCCGCATCAGGCCGTGCAGCACGCCGCTGCGTTCATAGCGGTATACGGTGCCAAGCTCGGCAAACCTCAGCGGCAGTTCGCGGTAGCTGCGCAGGGACGAGCGGTAGATGGTGATGTGGAAGGGGCAGTTCATAGGTTTCAGGAAGTATTCCTGCTCGTCTACCTCTACCGCCGGGAACATGCCCTCGCGGTAGAAGTCCAGGTGGCCGCTGGTCTGCCACAGCGCGGAGCGGCCGATGTGGGGCGAATAGACCACGTCGTAGCCCCTGCGGTAGTGAATGTTCTTCCAGTAGTCTTCGATGAGCGAGCGGACTCGGCCTCCCTTGGGGTGCCAGACCACCAGCCCGGGGCCAATCTCGTCGTGGATGGTGTAGAGGCCCAGTTGCCGCCCCAGCGTCCTGTGGTCGCGGCGTTCTGCCTCCTCCAGCCTGGCAAGGTGGTCGGCCAGTTCGTCGGCAGACTCGAAGGCTGTGCCATAGATGCGCTGCAGCATGGGCCGCTTCTCGTCGCCGCGCCAGTAAGCGCCGGCAACGCTCAACAGCTTCATCGCAGGGATGTCAGCGGTGCTGCCGACATGAGGCCCCTGGCACAGGTCGACGAAACCATTGTGGCGATAAATGGAGATGACTGCGGACTCGTCCAGCCCCCCAATCAGTTCCAGCTTATACGGCTGCCGGGCAAACAGAGCCTCTGCCTCGCTGCGGGATAATTCCTCCCGTTCGAAGGGGAAATCCCCCGCGATGGCTTCCCGCATAAGCGCTTCTATCTGCTCCAGATCTTCAGGCGTGAAGGGCCGGGGAATATCGAAGTCGTAGTAGAAACCGTCCTGGGTGGGCGGGCCGATGCCCATCTTGGCTTCAGGAAAAAGCTTCAGCACCGCATCGGCCATCACATGCGCTGCCGAATGGCGCATGGCGTGGCGGTGCGCGTGGGCGGCGTCTGCGCCGGCGGAGTGAAAGGCGCCGTGGTCAAGCATGGCAACTTCCTGCACTGGATGGTGATTTGCTTCAGCGTCTCGAGAGCAAGGTAAAGACCGGCCTCATTATAGCCCACTCGAAATATCCCGCTCGAATTTCATGGCTGCTTCCGCCCGGATGGATTGCGCGAATGCAGTTCCATAGCCCTTCAGGGCTTGAACTCCAGGCTATTCAACCGGGAATCGCAGCAGCAGCAGCTTTCGCCACTGCCCCTCATGGACCATACGAACGATTTCCCTGCGAAATCCCATGAGATACGCGGCCGCGGCCAGAACGGCCAGTAAGATACTCAACAAAACCATTGGAAGCTCAAAGCCCGTGAATATCAGGACCAGGCAGACAAGCGCGTAACCCACTGCCGCGCCAACCACCACGTTTCGCAGAAGAGCCATTACCAGCGCGACGGGAATCAGGCAGAAGGCGGTGATGATCGGGAACAGTGCAAGGGAAACACCCAGCAGCACGGCAGCGCCTTTGCCGCCCTTTAATCGCAGAAACACGGGCCAGTTGTGACCAATGAGCGCCAGAGGCGCAGTGGCGTAAACCGTCCACTCCGGGGCGCTTACCAGCGCCGGGGCCAGCGCCGCCAGCGCTCCCTTCCCGGCGTCCAGGATCAGCACTGCCAAGGCTCCCGCCGGCCCTACTCGATGATAGGTGTTGAGCGTTCCGGCGTTCCCGCTTCGCGCCTGCCGGATGTCTTCCCCGGTAGTCAGCTTCACCAGGATATACGAAGGCGACACTGACCCCAGCAGATAGGCGCCGACAGCCAGCAGGATTCCGATTGCCGTTTCCAAGCCTTCTCCGTCTTGATACCGGCTTGATACCGGGTTCTTGATGCCGGGTTGGATTGCTTCCTGTCGGTGCGGGCCGTATGACTACAGTCTATAATAGACTCATCCCGACTTGCACATGTTCCAGGAGCGGCTGATGGCCACCAGAGAAGACTTGGAAGCCTTCGTTACTTCGGTTACCTGCCCGGACGACTTCGACGAGTTCTGGGGGCAGACTTTGGCCGCGCTGGCCGGGGAACCTCTGGAACCGTCTGTCGTTCCGGACTCGCTGCGCAGCAACCGCGATGTAGATGTATACCGCGCCACCTATCGCAGCCTTGACGGAGTGGAAATATTCGGATGGTACAGCGTGCCTTCCACAGGCGAGGGGCCGTTCCCGGCGATCCTGGCGCTGCCTGGCTACAAGTCTGAACCGGCTCTGCGGAGGGACTGGGGACGCAAGGGCGCGGCTGTTCTGTCGCTCGCCGTGCGCGGCAAGCTGCCCAGCAGCGCCCGGTTCAACCCCGGCTATCCCGGACTGCTGACCTGCGGAGTTGAGAGCCGCGACACCTACAGTTACAAGGGTGTTATATCCGACTGCTCTCGCGGCGTGGACTTCCTTCTATCGAGGCCAGAGATTGACCCGGAACGCATATACGCTTGCGGAAGCAGTCAAGGCGGCGGCCTTACCCTGGCGACCGCCGGGCTTCGCGCCGAAATCAAGGGCGGCGTTGCCGGGTATCCCTTCTTGTGCTGCTATCCTGAGTCCATGAATATGCTCAGGTCGTATCCTTATGACGAACTCTCGTGTTACGTTCGAGCCTACCCGGAGCGGGAGGCGCAGATGCTGAATACGCTGCGCTATTTCGACGGGGTCAACTTCGCGCCGCGCGTAAAATGTCCCGTGGCAGTAGGCATAGCGATGGAGGATGAGGTCTGCCCTCCTGAGACCGGCTACGCAGCGTATGACCGTTTGGGCGGGGAGCGAGAGTTATGGCTCTTCCCGAACTCCGGCCACGGGAACGCCCACGACTACCCAGGGCAGGAAACGGCCTGGCTGGAGCAGCGCATCGCCGCCTCGAAGACAAGGGCGGTTGCGCGATGACGCCGGGGAGGTTCTGGGATGCAACAGAGGCGCAACTGGCTGAAACTCCCCTGGATTTGACCGTGAACAGGGATTCATTCTACTCTCAACCGGAATGGGACGTGTACCGGGTGAACTACAACACCATTGGAGGGCATCGGCTGTTCGCCTGGCTGTCTGTCCCCAAGGGCGCCGAAGGTCCCATCCCCGCGCTGGTCAGAATGCCCGACTACGCCAGCGTTCACGACATAATCTACACACCGCTGCGACATAATGCAGTGGTGATGAACGCGACCCACCGGGGGCAGCGAAACAGCGACGGGGCGTACCGCGCCAGCTATCCGGGTCTGCTTGCCGACGGTATCGCAGACGGCGATTCGTGGGTGTTGCTGGGCGCCTATGCGGACTCGATCCAGGCTCTTGATGCTCTGCTGTCTCAGGATCTGGCAGAGACGGGCCCAATCGCCCTGTGGGGCGCAGGACTCGGCGCCAGCCTAGCGCTTGCGCTGGCGTCGCGACGCGCACGAATCGGTGCAGTAGCCGCCGATACTCCGTTGCCGCTGGGACACCCATCGGCGCTGGAAACAGGCCTGGGCTATCCTCTGGCGGAAATCAGCGACTTTCTGCGAGCTAACCCGGGCCGGCGGAATGACGTAGAGCGAACGCTGGGGCTTCTGGACCCATTGGGGGTCGCCGGCGACGTTTCAGCCCCGACGCTGCTCAGTGCGGGTCGATTTGACCGGGGAACCTGCCCGGTATCCTTTGCCGAGGAGATGGCAGCGGTTATGCAGGATTGCGATCTGCGGCTATATGATGGGGCAGGTGAAGGCGGAGGCCATGAGCACGCAGTGGTTCGCGCTGCATGGCTGGCCGATCAGCTTGGCATAGCCTGAATTCACCAGATTTGTATTTACAGGAGATTCTTGCAGCATGGAACAGATAAGGCAGAACCTGTTGGCCTTGACTCAGAAAGTGGCGTCCCTGGTGGAGCGTCTTTGACCTCCCGACCAAGGAGGCTGCCATCGCCCGGCTGGAAGTGGAATCCGCGGCCCCCGACTTCTGGAACGACCAGAAGCAGGCCCAGCGAAAGATGCAGGAGATGGGCCGGCTGCGCGACACCACTACCCTGTGGCGTGACTTCGAGGCGCGAAGCCGCGATCTTCTGGAGCTGACGGATCTGGCTATCGAAGAGGGAGACTTCTCCCTTGAAGATCAGCTGGAGGCGGATACCGAAGCATTGAGCCGGAGCCTGGGGCGCGAGGAGATAAAGCTTACACTGTCGGGGCCTTACGACGAGCGGGCGGCTATCATCAGCATCCACTCCGGCGCCGGCGGCACTGATTCCCACGACTGGGCGCATATGCTGATGCAGATGTACGCCGGCTGGGCAGAATCCGGCAAGCGCCCTGTGGAGGCGCTTGATCTGTCCTATGGGGACGAAGCCGGTCTGCGCAGCGGTATCCTCGAAGTGGGGGGCGACCATGCCTTCGGCTATCTCAGCGCCGAACAGGGCGTACATCGGCTGGTGAGGCTGTCGCCCTACGACCCCAACCATCTTAGGCACACGTCTTTCGCCAACGTGGAAATCCTCCCGGCGGTTGAAAGCGAGGCAGATGTCGAAATACGTCCGGAAGACGTGAAGATGGACACCTTCCGTTCCAGCGGCCCCGGAGGGCAGAACGTTCAGAAGGTGGCCTCCGCCGTCCGGTTGACGCATCTGCCGACCGGAATAGTAGTGTCCTGCCAGACGGAGCGTTCCCAGCATCAGAACCGGGAATACGCCATGCGGATTCTGCGCGCCCGGCTGCTCAAGCGCCAGGACGACGAGCGGGCGGAAGAACTCGCCCGCATCCGGGGCGATAGGGCAAACCCGGAGTGGGGCAACCAGATACGCAGCTATGTTCTGCATCCGTACAAGTCGGTAAAGGACCACCGCACCAATCTGCAAAGCTCAGATCCTGACGGCGTGCTGGGCGGCGCGATAGACCCGTTCATCGAAGCCTACCTGATGCACAAGCTGGGCAGTTAGCTTCGACTGTATAAGGCAAAGAGGCGGGGAGGATTCCGGCGAAAGCTCAAAACGCCGGGAGAGGACTCAACGACCGCCCCCGCACAGGTAATCTCGCGGCGAAGGTCAGCAGTTGCCCAGCAGGTGCCCCATGCGCAGCTTCTTGGTGATCAGGTAGTTGCGATTCTCGTCGTAGACCGTAGCCTCCAGGGGGATGCGGTCCTGTATTTCCAGGCCGAATCCCGAGAGGCCAACAACCTTGCCCGGGTTGTTGGTAAGGAGGCGCAGCTTGGAGACGCCCAAGTCGAGGAGGATCTGCGCGCCGGCTTCGTAATGTCGCATATCGGCTTCGAAGCCCAGCGCCTCATTGGCCTCGATGGTATCCAGTCCGGTGTCCTGAAGGGAATAGGCCTTGATCTTGTTGTGCAGACCGATACCCCGACCCTCCTGCCTCATGTACAGGAGCACGCCGGCGCCTTCTTCCGACAGTGTCTTGAGCGCCAGGTCCAATTGCTCGCCGCAATCGCAGCGGATGCTGCCGAACACGTCCCCGGTGAGGCATTCGCTGTGGATGCGAACCAGCACGGGGTCATCGGGCTTCCATTCGCCCTTGGTGAGAGCGATGTGTTCTCCCTGGTCGAAATAGCTGCGGTAGCCAATGGCCTTGAACCCCCCGTATCGTGTTGGAAGCCGCGTCTCGGCCACGCGCTCGATGAGGCGCTCGCTATGGCGGCGGTGGGCGATAATCTGGGCGATGCTGAGGATTTTCAGGTCATGCGTTTCGGCGAAATCCTCCAGTTGAGGCAGGCGAGACATGGAACCGTCTTCGTTCATCATCTCACAGACGATGCCCGCCGGGTACATTCCGACCATGTTGCAGAGGTCTATAATGGCCTCGGTATGCCCGGGCCGGGCCAGCACGCCGCCCGGATGGTAGCGAAGGGGAAAGAGATGTCCGGGCCGGATGAAATCGTTGGGGCCTGCTGCCGGGTCGATCATCGCCTTGACCGTAACGGCGCGGTCGAAGGCGGATATTCCGGTGGTGGTTCCCACCTTGTAGTCCACCGAAACGGTGAAGGCGGTCTGCTCCTTTCTGCCGGCGTTCTGGCTGATCATCAACGGCATCTGGAGTTCGTCCAGGCGCTCGCCGATAATAGGCATACAAAGCAGCCCCCGGGCATACTTCACGATGAAGTTGATTGCTTCCGGGGTCACTGTCTCCGCGGGCATCACAAGGTCTCCCTCGTTTTCCCGGTTTTCGTCGTCTACAACAATCAGCAGTTTGCCCGCTTTAAGGTCGTCCAGCGCCTCTTCCAGACTACACAGGGGCATAATCCCGTCCTTTTTCCTTCCGTTGGGTACTCCGCCCGCGTTTACCGCTTAAGCAGGTTCTCCACATATTTGGCCAAGACATCAGCCTCCAGGTTAACCCTGTCTCCGACTGATAGTGTTTGCATATTAGTATTACGGAAAGTATATGGTATCACAGTCAGCGTGAACGAGGAAGTGGCTACTTTTACCACGGTCAAACTTATGCCGTCAACCGCGATGAACCCCTTCTCGACTATGTAAGGCATCAGCCTGGAAGGGGCCCTGACGCGGAAAATCACGGAGTCGCCGTCGTCCTTCGCTGAAGTGATCCTTCCCGTCCCGTCTACATGACCCTGCACGATATGACCGCCCATGCGGTCGGCAGCAGACAACGCCCGCTCCAGGTTTACCGCTCCCCCCGCAGCCAGACTGCCCAGGGATGTGCGACGCATCGTTTCCGGCGACAGGTCAACGGAAAACTCGGAATCAGACAGCGATACAGCGGTGAGGCAGGCCCCATTGACGGCAATGCTGTCGCCCGGCTTCAGGTCGGATATTACCTTTTCGGCCCGCACCGTCATGGCGTTGCTGCTGATGCTGACCACCGCTCCGACTTCTTCGACAATTCCAGTGAACACAGGCTTTTCTCCTTAAGAGTACACAGTTCGGGCCGGAGGGGAGATTGCAGAGCCGCCGCCGGGAATTGTATTCAGCCCTGCCCTTCGTCTCTTTTCCCGGTGAGAGGGCGCTCTCTTTTGGGATAGCTACGCTTGATCTCGCGGGTACCCTGTAATCAGCCAGTCGGAGCCGACCGGCTTGATTTGAGTCTTCTCGAGACGCAGGGCGTGGCTCATCAGCTCCGCGCCTGATCCTTCCACCGGCGATGCGGCATCTATGCCGCCGATGATGACTGGCGCTATAAAGGCGTGAACCTTGTCTACCAGTCCGCCGTCAAACAGCGATCCCAGAATCTTGCCCCCGCCTTCCACCAGCAGATTGACCACGTTCCTCTTGCCAAGGTCGGCGAGCGCTTCCACCGGGCAGACCAGCCCGTCTGCGGTGGCGCCGACAGCCACTATCTCCGCTCCGCCCCGCTCCAGTTCCCGCATGTTGGCGGCGGGAGCGTATTTTGTGGTGTAGATGACAGTTTGCCCCGGCTGGCGCAACAACTGCGACTCGGCAGGCATCCGGCAGCGGCTGTCGAGAGTTACCCGCAAGGGCTGTCGAGGCAAGGGCAGGTTGTCGTCGCCGCGAGCGGTGAGCTGGGGGTCGTCGGCCAGCACTGTGTTGGCGCCGACCATAATGGCGTCTGCCTCCCGGCGCATACTCTGCACCAGGCGGCGGGCTTCCGGGCCGGTAACCCACTTGGAATCTCCGGTACGGGTGGCTATCTTGCCGTCCAGGCTCATGGCGAACTTGGCAGTAGAGAACGGCAGGCCGGTAGTTATGTGTTTGGCGAACCCTTCATACAGGCTTTGCGCCCGTTCTCCCTCTGCTGATTTGGCTGCAAGCAGGGCAACGGATATGCCGGCCGCTTGCAGCTCTGCTATGCCCCCGCCGGCAACGGCAGGATTCGGGTCTACGGCTGCCACGAACACCTCGGAAACTCCGGCCTCGATGATGCTGCGAGTGCATGGAGGCGTTCGTCCCCAGTGGCAGCAAGGTTCAAGGGTAACATAAAGCGATGAGCCGCGCGCCTGTAGGCCCGCTTCTTCAAGAGCGACAATCTCAGCGTGCGACTGGCCGGGCGGCATGGTAGCCCCCCGGCCCACGACTCTTCCGTCTCTCACTATAACCGCGCCCACTGCGGGGTTGGGGCTGGTGGCCCCCAGCTTTCCCTGAGCCAGTTCGATGGCCTGCGCCATATAGCTCATTCAGCGGGCCTTCAGTCGTCGTTTCCGGCAGCGTCGGGGCCGGAAAACTCGTGGGAGAACCGGCTGGCCGTCGGTTCCGACTGGCCCTGATACTTGCTGCCGAGGCCCTCTGATCCATACAGCCGGCTGGCCGGGGTAGTCAGGCGGAGATAGGAAATCTGCCCTATCTTCATTCCGTAATACAGGGTGATGGGCAGGCGGGCCAGATTGCTCAGTTCAAGTGTAAGGCGGCCCTTCCAGCCAGGATCGACAAAGCCGGCGGTGGAATGAATTACCAGGCCGATGCGCCCCAGGCTGCTCTTGCCCTCCAGCCGCGCCACCAGGTCGTCGGGGAGTTCGATGTGCTCCAGCGTGCTGCCCAGCACAAACTCGCCTGGGTGGAGTATGAAGGGGGCGTCGTCGCCTATCTCGACAACTTCGGTGAGGTCGTCCAGCCCCTTTTTAACGTCGATGTGCGGGCGACGGGAATTGGAAAAGACCAGAATCTTGCGATCAAGACGAAGATCGACACTGGCGGGCTGGATGTCCTCATCCTCCAAGGGCCGGATTACTATGCGGCCCTTGGCCAGTTCCTCCTTAATCGTCCTGTCGCTAAGTACCATGAGGCTCTGGCATGCTCCAGTTCATTGGTATTTGGAGCGAATTCTAGCAACGCCAGCCCAATCCCGGCAAGCTGGCCGCTTGCCTGTTTTTCAGAGTTCTGTCGATCCGGCCTGCGCTGCGGTGTTCCGGGCTGAAACCTGGATGGTTGAAACCTGGACGGTTTCGCCAGCGCCTCCCGGTGGTGTCTAGTTAGACTCCGCATCGTCGATTATCAGGAAGACCCCCTGAACGGTGGCCTTATATTCCAGTTCTCCCCCCGATATTACCGTAGCGTCGGAGGAGGTGGCGGCGAAAGCGGACTCTGCTCGCGCATAGAGGGGTTGCGGCGGAGCGTTGACTACCCCTTCGCTCAGATAGACCAGGGCCCCCAGCTCCACTCCGGAGAGTTCCGCCAGCATCCTGGCCTTCCGTTTCATGTCCTCGACAGCCCCGGCCCTTGCCTTATCGTGCAGCGGCTGCGGATTTTCTATATCGAAACTTACGCCGTTGATGCGCACCATATCGCCCGCGACTGCCGCTACGGCGTCGATTATGGCGCCGGCCCTGTTCAGATTTCGAATCTTCACCGAGGCCTGATTGGATACACTGTATCCAATCAGGCGGTTTTCCCAGACTTTGTAGCAGACCTCTTCCCCGCCTTCTTCTGCTTCTTCCTGTGATCCGCTCTCCCCGCTGCCGGTGTCGCAACGCTCAACTTCAACGCTTTGATAGCGTGGGCTGATGTCGAAATAGCGGGTCTGAATATCGGAATTGGACACGCCGGCTCTGGTCAGGGCCGACATCACTCTGCGCATGGCGTTTGCTGCGTTGACGCGGGATGCCGCTGCAGTTTCTTCAAGCGATTCAACTCCGAGGGAAACAACGGCGATGTCTGGAGACCCGCTGGCCTCGCCGTTGCCCGTGACCCAGATTCCGGAGGGGCCGCTGAAAGGCATTGCAGCCCCTGGCCCTGCGCTTGCGCCAGCCATCTTCTCAGTGCCGGGTTCCTGTTCCTGCGCCCTTGCCAGGGCAACCCAGGCGAGGGCCAGCAGCCCCGCTGCAACGAGGACGGCAGCCGCCAGGTAAAGTCGGTTATTATTGGCAAGCAACATGGTCAGAGATTCTCCTCGAGACGGTTCCGGCTTCCGGCATGATGTTTCATCCCTGAAAGTTGACCCGGCCTTCCAGCAGGGCGCGGGCCATGACGAACTTGTGGATTTCCGAGGTGCCGCCGCCGATGCGGGCGTGTCTCAGCAGGTGGTACCAGTGGGCAATGGGCAGGTCCAGGGTTTCGCCTGTTCCGCCGAACACCTGCATGATCTTGTCGATGCTGCGCCAGCCCCACTCGCCGGCACAGTACTTGATCATGGAAGCCTCTACGCGCACGTCCTGCCCGGCGTCGGCGCGGGCCGCGGCCTCTCGTGTGGCTGCCCTGAGTGTCATAACGTCAATGTATACGTCGGTCAGCATCCACTGGATTGCCTGGCGGTCGGCGATTGGCCGCCCGTAGGTGACACGCTGCTTGGCCCACTCGATAGCCATTTCCAGCGCACGGCTCAAGATGCCCAGGGCCATGGAGCCACGGAGCAGGCGGTCGTGGTGCACCAGCCATTTCTGGCCCAGGGTGAAGCCGCGGCCGACCTCGCCCAGCACTTTGGTCTGGGGTATGCGGACGTTATCCAGGCGGACCATGTGCTGCTGGTTCTTGTATGGGTTGATCCAGATTCGGATGGGTTCAAAGGAAAGGCCGGGGCTGGGGTTGTCCACGATGAACATGGTGATGCCGCCCCGTTGTCGCAGCTCCGGGTCTGTCACTGCCTGCACCAGGATATAGTCGGCGCTGGCGGCTCCCGAGATGAAGGTCTTGGTTCCGTTGAGCACCCAGTCGTCGCCGTCCGGCACAGCGCGGGTTTGCATCATCCCGCCCGGGTCGGAGCCTGCTTCCGGTTCAGTCTGACCGAAGGCATAATGCAACTCGCCGCGCACCGAAGGAAGAAGATACTCCTGCTCCTGCTCCGGAGTGCAGTTGCCGATCATCATCATGGGAACGGGCGAAGTTGGAAGCTGCACGATGCTCTTGTGAACTTCCTCATCCAGCACCACATGGCCAAGAGCGCCCATGCCGCCGCCGCCGTATTCTTCAGGCACGAACGACGTGTAGATGCCGGTGTCCCTGGATATTTGGTTCAGCCGGGCCCATTTCTCCGGGGACAGCGTGCCCAAAATGCCCTGCAAAGCCTCGGCTATGCCGCGCGGGGCGCCGTCGTCCTCCCCCTCCCGGGTTGGGTTGGCAAGGTATTCCGATTCCAGCGGGTAACATTCTTCCCGCACAATCTGACGAATTGCGAGTTTCAGGGCCTCCAGTTCCTGGGGCAGACCGGCCTCGCCTGTAATCATCCTGTTATCTCCTGATGCCGACTTGACGGGGCGCTGCTCGCGGAGTGTCCGACCTGGAAAGGGCGCGAGCTTCCCTTTTGCGGCATGAGTATCCTGCGTTTGGGTATCGGTATCCGTATCAGTGGAAAGGGCAAACGAATTTGAAGGTAGACACCGCCGCGTTGTCTCGCCTCGCCTCCGATTGCTTCGCGGACGCCTGAGACGCTGCGGTTGCCTCGCCGGTTTCCCCCAACGCGGATACCCCGGCGGCGATTACCGACAGTGTAAACAGCGCAATAACGGTTACGGCAGCGATCCTGGCTTTCATAGAAAAGACCTGCCTGAATCAAACGTCGTGGGTTCAGGCTACTGGGCCAATTTTATAACGCGCGGCCCATCAATGCCACAGCAAGCGACACTCCAGACGGGCAACGGCTCTCAGAGGCAGTTGAGGATTCCCCGATTAAATCCTTACAGCCATGCTAAAATACGCGCTGGAGCATTTGCCGGCGGTTCGAACCATGCAGTATCGTAATCTCCCCAGCGTTGACAGCGTTCTCTCCGCGCCCGGGGTAGCAGAAGCCGCTGTTTCCTACAGCCGCGAGTGGGTGGTAGCTCTCGCCCGCGAGGAATTGGATGGCGCCCGGCAGCGCATCCGCGAGGGGGAAACCGCAGCGAGCCTGGACGAAATCGCGGCTTTGGTCTGCCGCAGAATTGAAGACGCGGTGCGAGTTGAGCCACGGCGGATTATCAATGCTACCGGGGTGGTGATTCACACCAACCTGGGCCGCGCTCCCCTTAGCCCCGCTGCTGTCCGGGCAGCGGAAGAGGCCGCGGCAGGATATTCCAACCTCGAGTTTGACCTGGAATCGGGGCGACGGGGTTCGCGGCAGGCGCAGCTTCAGTCGCTGCTGCGGCAGATTACCGGCGCGGAGGCGGCCCTGGCGGTGAATAACAACGCTTCGGCAGTGCTGTTGGGGCTTCTGGCTCTGGCGTCCGGGCGCGAGGTCGTTGTGTCCAGGGCCGAGGCTGTTGAGATCGGCGGCGGATTCCGCGTGCCCGACGTGCTGCGACAGAGCGGCGCCACGTTGGTGGATGTAGGCACAACCAACCGGACGTACCTGCGGGATTACGAAGACGCCACCAGCAGCGCCACGGCCGCATATCTGAAAGTTCACGCCAGCAACTTCCGCGTGGAAGGCTTCACTTCTGAAGTGGAAACGCAGGCATTGGCCGAGTTGGGAGACCGCCTTGGCGTGGCAGCGCTGCACGACGTGGGCAGCGGGAGCCTGCTTCCGACCGAGAGGTATGGCCTGACCCATGAGCCTATGCCCCAGGAGAGCATCCGCGCCGGTATGGGGCTGGTGTTTTTCTCGGGAGACAAGCTGCTGGGCGGGCCTCAGGCTGGTATTGTGGCGGGAAGGCGGGATCTGGTTTCCCTGCTGGCTCGCCATCCCCTGGCCCGCGCCGTGCGAATCGACAAGATCAGCCTTGCCAGCTTGACGGCTACTCTGGCGCATTATCTTCGAGGCGAAGCTGAAAAGGAGATCCCAGTCTGGCAGATGATATCGGCTGCGCCGGACTCGCTCAGGGAACGGGCCATGCGGTGGGTATCTCAGCTATCTGGGCGCTACAGCGTTGTTGAAACTCGATCAGCCATTGGCGGCGGCAGCCTGCCGGGGGAAACGCTGCCGACTTGGGCGCTGGGGCTGGAGGCGTCCAGCCTGCCCGGCGGCGGCGAGGGCGCAATGCGGCGTTTGCGCCAGGGCTGTCCGCCGGTGGTAGCCAGAGTCGAGAACGAGTGGGTGCTGTTTGACCCGCGCACCGTTGGCCCGGGGGAAGATGCCGAACTTTTGGCGGCTCTTCAAGGTTTGAGCGGCTGACGCTGCCTGTTTATTAAGGCCGCAAGGTCGAAACCCATCGAAATACCGGAGCAAGAGCACAAGAATGACCGACTATCTTTTAGTGCATGGCCCTGGGCAGGGGTCTTGGGTTTGGGGCAAGGTATGGGGAAGGATGACAGCGCCGGTGGAGCATCCGCCAACCCTGTACAAGCCGCGCCGCGCCAATCGAGTCTACCCCATTGATCTTCCGGGGCACGGCCCAGATGCCCAGGGCGATACTGCTGCAGTACGCCTGGAAGAGTGTGTCGAAGCCATTACTCATGTGGTTGAAGAGGAGCAACTGCGCGATGTGGTCATGGTGGGTCATGGTATTTCCGCAGGAATAGTGCTTCAGGCTGCCGCCAGCCTGCCAACGGCCCCCAAGCGCCTGGCCCTGGTGGGAGCCGCAGTGCCAGAGGGGCATAGCCCGCTTATAAGCGGCTGTCCCGGCAATATCCGCAAGGGGTTCAAGATGCTGTCTCTGGTCAGTTCCTTCCTGGGGCAGGAGTTCCGGTATCCCTATCCCGTTATCAATCGCTACCTGTGCAACACCATGGATGTTATGGAGATAGTTCAGATTCTCGGCTTCTTTGGCCCTCTGCCTGTCCGCTTGCTTAACTCAGGGCTGAGACTGGATGCCGAGCTTCCCGCTCCGGTGTCTTGCGTAGTACTGACGCAGGACAGGCTCATATCGCCGCAAGCCCAGCGACGGACTGCCGAGCGCTTGAAGAGCGACGAGGTGGTGGAGATTGATGCTTGCCACATGGCAGCTTGGCAGCGGCCTGGGGAGTTGGCCGCCGCTCTGCTGCGCTACGCCTGACCCAACTGCGCGTGATGCGCGCTACAGGATAAAGAAGAAGGGCCGGCTGCTGCCGGCCCTTCTTCTTTGTCGCTGTGATGCTCTCTGCTGTTCGGCCGGGTCCGCTACCAGCCTGGCCGCCGGCCCCCGCAGTTCTCGCAGAATACGTCGCGCATGGGGCCGTTTTCAAAGCCGCACTTGTCGCATGTCCATATTGTTATCGTCATCGAAGCAAGCATAGAAATCACCTCGGCGATTTTCTTGACTTCCTTCATGTCGCCCATGTTGCCGGTTTTATGAAGCCCGGCAGCGAAGGCTTCTAGTGGTGATGGCCGTGATGGTCGTGCTCCTCCTTTTCTTCGGGGGTAATCAGCGAGTATGTGGTAAGGATCATGCCAGCCACGCTGGCGGCGTTTTCCAGTGCCGATCGTGAAACCTTCGTGGGGTCGATGATGCCCCTCTCCACCAGGTCGCCGTACTCGCCTCGCGCCGCGTCGTAGCCGAAGTTCTTGTCTCCGTTGCCGCGCACCTCGCTCACGACCACGGCGGCCTCGGCGCCGGAGTTGCGGGCGATGATGCGCACTGGCTCTTCCAGGGCATCCCTGAGGATGGTGCGGCCTACTTCCTCGTCGCCGGTCAGTCTCACGCTGTCTATTGCTGGGATGGCGCGGATATAGGCGACGCCTCCGCCGGGTACGACGCCCTCCTCTACCGCAGCGCGAGTGGCCGAGAGGGCGTCCTCAACACGGGCCTTGCGGTTTTTCAGCTCCGGCTCGGTAGGCGCGCCGACCTTGATCACCGCCACGCCGCCAGACAGCTTGGCGAGGCGCTCCTGGAGCTTTTCCTTGTCGTACTCCGACGTTGTCTCCTCGATCAGCACACGGATCTGTTCAGTCCGGCCCTTGATCATTTCCGGCTCGCCAGCGCCGCCGACGATGGTAGTGCGGTCTTTGGTGGTTTCGACGCGCCGGGCCTGTCCCAAATCGGCCACGGTTGCCTGGTCAAGCCTGCGGCCCCGTTCTTCGGACACGACCTGCGCTCCGGTCAGAATGGCGATGTCTTCCAACATTGCCTTGCGGCGGTCGCCGAAACCGGGGGCCTTGACCGCGAGGCAGTTTATGGTTCCCCGAAGCTTGTTGACCACGAGCACCGCCAGGGCTTCGCTCTCTACATCCTCGGCGATGACCACCAGGTTGCGGGTCACCTGCAACGCGCTCTCCAGCACCGGGACCAATTCCGCGGCCGATGATATTTTTTTGTCGGTGACCAGGATATGCGGGCTCTCGATAACCGATTCCATCCGCTCCGGGTTGGTGACGAAGTAGGGGCTGATGTAGCCTCGGTCGAAGTTCATGCCTTCAACGTACTCGGTTTCCGACTCGATGCCTTTGCCTTCTTCGATGGTTACGACGCCCTCTGCCCCCACCTGCTCCAGCACATCGGCCAGCATATCTCCGATTTCGCTGTCGTTGGCCGAGATAGTGGCGACCTGAGCCATCTGATCGCGGCCCTGCACCGGCGTGGAGATGCCGGCCAGTTCCTTTACAAGGGCTTCGACGCACTTGTCAACGCCGCGCTTTATGGCCATAGGATCGGCGCCTGCGGCAATGTTCTTCATCCCCTCGCGCACAATGGTGTGGGCCAGCACGGTGGCGGTGGTGGTGCCGTCGCCGGCAACGTCGTTGGTCTTGCTGGCGGCTTCCTTGATGAGCTGGGCTCCCATGTTCTCGAAGGATTCGGGCAGCTCCACCTCTTTGGCGATGGTAACGCCGTCATTGGTGATTACGGGAGCTCCCCACTTCTTTTCCAGCGCCACGTTGCGGCCCTTTGGCCCCAAGGTGCGCCCAACGGCATTGGACACCATCGAGATGCCGTTCAGCAGGGCCTGCTGCGCTGCCTGGTCGCTAATGATGCTCTTGGCTGGCATTCCCTTCTCTTCTCCTAGATTAGGTTGGAGTTCCTGGTAGACTGGACGCTAATGACAAAAGACAGGAGCGATTTTCCTTGCATTAAAGGATAAAACCGCGCCCGCCGCCGGTCAAGCAATGCCTCGGAAAATGAGGCAGCGGCAAGCAGGCAGCCGTTCTGATGAACCACCCAAACGAATTCCGGCAAGCGGCGGAAAGAGAACGTAATAACCTGTATTGTGATTGTCTTCACGTGTTTGACAGGTCTCCTTTTAGTTGATATATTTAATCCAGAAGATAGATAGGATGATGGCTGACCGGCAGAGTCAAGCACGGCCCGCCGGGCGAGAAGACTAACTGGAGGTGTCGCCATGACTGCCAAAGCCAAGATCGGAATCGCCTTGGGCGCCACGGCCCTCGTAGCGGCCGCCTACGGAGGCTACCGCTACTGGAGGAGGGACCAGAAGCGCTAGCCGAGACGCCAGGGCTGGGCATTATCGCCCAGCCCGTATCTTTGTCCGGCTCCGGCGACATCAGCTCGCGCCTGTGTGCTAGACTTGCCCGATGATCGACCGACGCGAATTTGTTGCCGACCTTCACATTCATTCCCGCTTTGCCTATGCCTGCAGCAAAAACCTGACGCTGTCCAGCCTTGCGGCGAAAGCGAAGGTCAAGGGCATCGGCCTGTTGGCAACGGGAGATTTCACCCACCCGGCCTGGCTTCAAGAACTGGAAGAGAACCTCACTGAAATCGACTCGGGAACCTTTCAGTACGACGGCGTCAACTTCGTACTGGGCACGGAAGTCAGTTGCGCTTTCAGGCAGGCGGGCAAATCCCGGCGATTACACCTGCTTCTGTTCCTTTCGTCGTTGCAGAAAGTAAAGAATCTCAACGCCGAATTGTCCGGCCGGGGCGTCAAGCTGGAGGGTGACGGGCGGCCGTCTGTGGGGATGCCTGCGGGCGAGCTTGCCTCTCTGGTTCTCGACGTTGACCCCGCAGCAATAGTTATTCCGGCCCATATCTGGACGCCCTGGTACGGATTGCTGGGCTCCGTATCAGGTTTCGACAGCATCGAGGAGTGTTTTGGCGAAGCCGCGTCTCTCATTCATGCCGTAGAAACCGGGCTGTCCAGCGACCCCGCTATGAACTGGGCCGTCCCTGACTTGTCGGAAATGGCAATCGTATCCTTTTCCGACGCTCACTCACTGCCTAATCTGGGGCGGGAGGCAACGGTCTTCCAGGGCCGGCCCACCTACGACGGGCTCAAGAGCGCCGTGGAGCAGAACGCGATTTCCCATACGATCGAATTCTACCCCGAGGAAGGCAAATACCACTACAACGGGCACAGGAATTGCGCGGTGCGGCAGTCTCCCAGGGAAACCTCTGCGCAGGGCAGTACGCGCTGCCCGGTTTGCCGTCGCCCTCTCACCCTGGGGGTAATGCATCGCGTGGATACGCTCGCGTCTTCCGAGGGCGGGCGGGATTATGAAGAACTGTTCGCGAAAGCCGGCGGCCTGCTCGGTTCCCCGAAAGGACGCCCTCCCTTCATGCGACTCGTTCCCCTCGAGGAGTTGTTGGCGGAAACGCTGGGCGCGGGCCGGCGCAGCAAGACAGTGGGGAAGGTCTACCAGAAGTTGTGCGCCGAGTTTGGGAACGAGCTTACAGTGCTCTCCCAGGCCGACGGGGCCGATATTCAGCAAGCGGCTGGAGAACAGGTCGCGCAGGCCGTAGTCAGGGCCAGGGCGGGGCAGGTCGTCACCGAGCCGGGTTTCGATGGGCAGTATGGGCAGGTACGGGTATGGGGCCCATCTCCATCCGCGTCCGCAAATCAGATGTCGCTCAGTGTATGAGGCTTCACCCCCGGCGGAGAATTTTCTGCGGCTTTTGGCGGAGACAGCTTCTGCCGGCCGCCTCTTTATGAACGGCCTTGTGCTACAATTCGTGTAGTTTGTACGGGCATTTCAGCCGCCTTGACTTCTAACAGGGACATTCACGACTCGCTGAAGCCGGCGCCTGTCTTTCTGCGCCGTTTGCAAAAAGAGGACATTGGCGAGGTCGTGGAAATCGAAAAGGAAGCCTTCTCGCCCCTGTGGGTGAGTTCTCCTTTCAGGCGCGACCTGAATAACAGTCGGGCCTGTTATATTGTGGCTTGTCTCGATGTAACCGGCACCCCCAGCGCCTCTCCCGAAACGCGGCCCCAAGAGGCTGAGAACGGGCAGAAGTCGTGGCTGTCCAGGGTGGCCGGACGCCTTGGGCTGACGGGCAGCGCCCCGGAGCCGCCGCCGGACAACGACTACGCCATCGCCGGATACGTGAGTGTGTGGTATCAGGGAGACGATGCGCACATCACCGAGATAGCGGTTCGAGAGTCGCTGCGCGGTAACGGAATCGGCGAGCTGCTGCTCATCGGTTCTTTGAGAGCTGCGGTTGAATACGGCTCCTACGTTATGACTCTGGAGGCGCGGGTTTCCAATTTCATCGCTCAGCGCCTGTACGAGAAGTACAACTTCAAGTCGGTGGGTATTCGGAAGGGGTACTATTCAGACAACCGGGAAGACGCCGTGATAATGACCACCACTCCCATTGGCACCGGAGAGTATGGGAGAATGTTCCGCGAGCGTCAGAATGCCTGGGAATCGCGTTGGGGGCCGATAAGAATCGAAGAATGATGACGGTTGGGAAACAGCTCATTTTCCAAGCCGGTTTCGCGGGAAGACGATGCGCCGGCTATCCATTACAAGTTGCCATATTCCAGATGGGTTGTTAGAATGGCTTCCGTTGTAGCCCATCGCCTGACTGGCGTTGACTTGCCCTG
Organism: Dehalococcoidia bacterium; assembly: GCA_965115955.1. GTDB lineage: Bacteria > Chloroflexota > Dehalococcoidia > Lucifugimonadales > UBA3495 > VXOI01. The sequence continues at coordinate 2,488,682 of OZ220473.1, forward strand.
TTTGCGGCTATGGGAAGCGCCTGTCATCGGGGCCGTAATCACGTTGCGGGACGGCAGATTCTGAAGGCTTATGCTGGTTATTGGCTTGACCGGGGGAATCGGGACCGGCAAAAGCGAGGCGGCCCGGCACATGGTGGAGCTGGGCGCAAGGCTGATTGATGCCGACCTGGTGGGCCACGAAGCATACGCACCCCAGACTGAAGCATGGCGCAAGGTCTTGGAAGCTTTCGGAGAGGGAATCCTTAACCCGGACGGCGGAATCGATCGTCGCAGCCTGGGGAACATCGTTTTTTCCGATCCGGAAAATCTGGCGAGGCTTAATGCCATCATGCACCCTCTGATGGCGGGCATGGTGCAGGAGAAGATTGACGGTTTCCGGGAACAGGGAGCAGGGGTCGTGGTAGTGGAGGCCGCGCTCCTTTTTGAAGCCGGCTGGGATTTCCTGGTTGAAGAAGTGTGGGTTACCGACTCCCCGGAAGAATCGGTGATCGAGCGCCTTGCCCAACGCAACGGGATGAGCGAAGAGGAAGCCCGCAGGCGCGTCTCGTCTCAGATGGGCAGGCGGGAAAGGCTGAACCGCGCTGACATTATTATTGACAACTCGTCGGGTGTTGCAGAGATGAAAAGGGGTATCGACGAGTTGTGGGCAACCAGAGTAAAAGGAAGGATAGAGCAGACATAATGGTAGAAGCCGCAGAGCAAGAACAGCAACACTACAGCGAGTACGCGATCGAGGAGTTTCTGGTCAGGGCCGAGCCGTACTATCGCCCTGTGGGCGACGAGATGGAGCTGTTCGCCGCGGCTTACCAACAGCACATCCCTGTGCTGCTCAAAGGGCCGACCGGCTGCGGGAAGACCCGGTTCGTGGAGTACATGGCATGGAAGCTGGGCCGCCCCTTGACCGTGATACGCGAACAGGAAAAGGGTTCAAACGCAGCAGGAGCGCAGGAACCCCGGGACGGCGAAGTCCGCGTCCCGCTGGTAACCATCGCCTGCCACGAGGACCTGACGGCCAGCGACCTGGTAGGACGCTATCTGCTGGATGCGGAAGGCACGCGCTGGATCGACGGGCCGATGACCCGCGCCGTCAAGGCCGGGGCCATCCTGTACCTGGACGAGGTTGTTGAAGCTCGCAAGGACACTACGGTGCTGATTCACCCCCTCACCGATCACCGCCGCATATTGCCGGTCGAGAAGACCGGCACTATCATCGAAGCCGATGACAGATTCCTGCTCTGCATTTCATACAATCCCGGCTACCAGAGCGCGTTGAAAGACCTGAAACACAGCACCCGACAGCGCTTTATCTCCATCGAGTTCTACTACCCGCCCCGGGAAATCGAACGGGAGATTATTGAGCAAGAGGCCGGGTGTTCCGCTGAACAGGCCGACGCCCTGGCCAAGCTGGGCGAGAAGATTCGCAATCTTGAAGACCACGGCTTGCAGGAAGGGGCAAGCACCAGGCTGCTGATCTACGCCGGGCGCCTCATGTCTGAAGGGATTCCAGCCCGCCGGGCCTGTCAGGTTGCCATCGTATGGACGCTGACCGATGATCCCGAGTTGCAGCGCAGCCTCGAAGAAGTGTCCTCTTCGATTTTTGAGTAGGCAATCTCCGCCTGGCCGATTCGGAACAACGCATCTTGGAGCGGGAGCGTAGGCAGTCCTGACGCCGCCGGAAGCAATTAAGCGGGCGCTGGCAAACCGACCGACCGACAGGGCGGACGGAAATGACTTGACGCCCGCAGCGGTAATGGTTCTGCTTTATCCCAAGGACGGCGACTTCTGCGTCCTCCTCAACAAGCGTTCTCAGAAAGTCGAGCACCACAAGGGCGAGATATCATTTCCAGGCGGCGCAACCGACCCCGAAGATCGAGGCCCGCTGGACACGGCTCTGAGGGAAACGGAAGAGGAAATGGGAATCCGCCGACAGGACGTAACCGTTCTGGGCGAAATGGACGAGGTGGCTACACGGTCCCGGTTCCGCATAAGAGTGTTTGCTGGCGCCATCAGCCGTCCCTGCGACTTTCGTCCCAGCGCTGACGAGATTGCGGAAATCGTCGAGCTTCCTGTAAGCGCTCTTCGCGACCCCGCCAGCTTGCGGGTGGAAACCCACTGGCGGGTCGAAGGCCCCACATCCTTCTACTCTTACGCCTACGGCAAGCACCTGGTTTTCGGTGCAACTGCAAGAATCCTCCAGCAATTCCTGCAACTATTGGAGGACGGGCTGGAAAGCGAGGGTCTGAATTGACGAGCAGCGCTCCGACACCTGATATAGAACAGGAATTGTCCAAACTTCCCCCTTCGGTTCTGGAAGCCTACCAGGGCGCAGCCGACCCCGTGCGTGCGGCCTTCGGCCCTGATGAGGTCGTTCTGTGGGCTAAAGAGGGGGTATCCATCGGCTCTCAGACCATCCGGTCGTGGGAGGCCGCCATCGAGTACTACAAAGTCAGTCCTGAAGTCTGCCGGCTCCTGTCGTTCCCGTCCTTCATGCAGTGGGCGCGTTGCGGCACCTACCTGGCTCAGGACTCTCCCACTCTGGCGGTGGCCTTCTTCAAATCCAGCGTGACCATTGTCCCCAATCTGCGCCCGCAGTACATACCCCGCTGGGCGGGATTGGGCCGCAGCTTGTACAAGGGCACCTGGAAGTCCAGCACTCTTGCAGCCAAATTCTTCGAGGTGTCTCCGGAGCTGGTGCGCAGCCTCCCCTTCTGGGACGTGGAGGTTTTCGCCTCGCTGATTGAGGCCCTGTCTTACAAGTCCTACGATGTTGCGAGCGAGTGCCTGACGCTGGGCAAGGATGTGTTGCCGGGTATGGGCAGGGAACGCGAACCATTCCTTGCCATGGCCCGCGCCTTAATCGACGCGAGCTGGAGAGAGGTCAAAACCTGCCTGGAGCTGTTGCCGCGCGCTCTTCAGCATGTGGACGAGGCCCAGACCGGACGCTTCCTCAAGCTGGGCGAGCGGCTGGCTAAAGTCGGCCTGCGCGACACGTCCCGCTTCCTGGCCGACGGCACTCAGGCCCTCGGGCGGGTGCCTCAGGGTAGCCAGGGCTACGTCCTGGACCTGTGCGATCAGTTGGTCGCCGTGGAGCCAGAGGCTGTTCCGCCTTTCCTGCGCAGCCTGGACAGCGTCCTTTCCCGCATAACTGTCAGCCAGATCGACACCTGGTACCAGCATGGAATGCGGCTATTGAAGGAGAATCCCGAGAGCGGCATCGCCTTCTTCAAAATAGAATCCAACACTTCGGAATCCATGCTCGAAACCCTGTCTTCCAGCCTGGAGCTGGACAGGGTTAAGGGCATCCTGCGCCTCTACTGCCGGGCTCTTTCCGGCACTGGCGTCGAGATCATGAATACCCGGGAACTGGTGCGCCGCAACATCGGCTGGGTAGATGAGGACACAGCGTCCACCGACGGTTCCAAGGTGTTTCTGCCGCCCGTGGTGGACCACTACCCCAACAAGCAAGACAACTTCTCGTGGTTCAAGGTGGTGTCTACTCATCAGGTCAGCCATCTTGAGTTCGGCAGTTTCGAATTCCAGTTCGACAAGCCTGCAACCCAGTTCGAGGACCGTCGTTATGCTATGGAAGAGGAGGTCAACGCCAAACGAGCCGAAGAACTGGCCCGCCGGCAGGCGATGGTGGATCTGGCCCGGGAGATGGCTGGCGGCGAATCCGATGTTGAGGTCTCATTTATCGAGATGAGGCCGGATGGTTCGTCGTCTGCGATGCCGGAAGCCATGTCGCCGGAAAGCCCCGGCTCCATGCGGGCTTACACCGATATAGGCCGCTTCCTGGCGATGTTCGAGAACGGCAAGCTGGCCTTCGACCTGTTCACGGTGCTGGAGGACTGTCGCCTGGACTATCGCATCAAAGTCGAGTACCCGGGCATTAGCCGCGCCGCCTCCCGGGTGCAGACGGAAACGCTGGATAGGCGCCCCAGGATAGAACAGATACCCCTCCAGCAGGCTATGGTCGAGCTGCTTATACACATGAGCCTTGAGCAGTTCACGGGGCTGCCAGTGCCCGAGGGGTATGAAGAGGTCGCAGAGATGCTTTCGCGCATCCTGCACCAGCTCCGCACCGCCGAGGCAAACGTGGAAGACACCACCGAGGCGACCCTCAGAGCCTACGAAATCATTTCGCGCCTGCCCAACCAGACCGAAGACGAGGAACAGTGGGAGGAGCAGGACCTGGAGGAACCCGGCGAATTCAACGAGGAGGAATTCCAGGATCTTGTTGACCGCTTGCAGGCTGATATGGATCAGCGCGGCGAGAGCCAGGAGGGTGAAGAGTCCTATGAGTCGCCTGAACCGGTAGACTACCGCGGTGACTTCAAGCCCGAAATGGTGCAGTTGCTTACCCGGCTCCAGTCCGACAGCAGCGACCAGGACGGCGAGGCCCAGCCCATGACTCAGGAAATGCTGGAGCAACTGCTGCAGGACAGCGACGAGCTGGAGCTGGACGCAGAGCAGGGCGATATTACCGACGCCATGACCACCTTCGCCCAGAACATTATGAAGGAAGCCGGCGCTCCGCCGCCCAACTCCCAGCCTGGCCAGGGCTACGGTCCGCTGCTCCACGACGACGACCAGGGCGGCGAGCTGGAAGCCCGCGAACCCCAGACGTTCCTGTACGACGAGTGGGACTTCCGGGCCAACGATTACAAGCCGCGCTGGTGCATAGTCAAGGAAAAGACCGTAGAAGAGGGCGATATAAACTTCTATCAGGACGCGCTCAAGAATTATTCTTCGCTCTCCAACCACATCCGGCGCCAGTTCGAACTGATAATGCCGGAAAGTATGCGCAAGACCTACCGGCTCATCGACGGCGAAGACCTGGACCTCAACGCGACCCTTGAGGCTTGGGTTGACCTGAAGATGAACATCCCGCCCGATGACAAGATCTATTGGCACCGCAACCGGAATCGCCGCGATGTCGCCGTGGTGTTTCTGCTGGATATGAGCGCTTCCACCGCCGAGGCCATTGACGAGGGCCGCCAGATGGTGGACGATCGCGACGCTCCCGACGACCCTGTCGAGTATATGGTCTGGCTGCGACGGCGACGCGAAGGGCTGGTGCGCCGCAATTACAAGCGCATCATCGACCTCGAGAAGGAGAGCACTGCTCTACTGGTGCAGGCTCTCGAATCCATTGGCGATACGTATGGTATCTACGGCTTCTCCGGCTACGGCCGCGAGAACATCGAGTTCTACGTGATCAAAGACATCAGCGAAAACTTCGGCGACAAGGTAAGGCGCCGCATCGACAAGATTACGCCGCTCCATGCCACCCGCATGGGCGCCGCCATTCGCCACGCCATCACCAAGCTGGAAAACCAGGACGCCCACACCAAGATAATGTTCCTGGTCAGTGACGGGCGGCCCCAGGACCGGGGCTACAGCCGCGAGGGCGTGGAAAAGGAGTACGCGGTTCACGATACCCACATGGCTCTGGTGGAAGCCCGCCAGAAGTCCATCACTCCCTTCTGCCTTACGGTGGACAAGGCGGGGCACGATTACCTGAAGAGCATGTGCGGCGACATGGGCTACGAAGTCCTGGGCGACATCTGGGCCCTTCCCGAACGCCTGCCCATGCTGTACCGCGAGCTGACGGCCCGGCGGTTTGCCCGGAGGTAGGCCCCGGAGGTAGGCAAGTCACTCTTCTTCAAAGGCAAGGCCCGCCCGACAATTCCGGGCGGGCCTTTCGTATGCGCCGGGAGTTCGGGATTGCGCGAAATTCGCCTGCGTCAACCCCAGGCCTGCCCCCTCATCGCCAATGTCGGAGAGAACCACGCGCTCCGGCCATGGGACAACATTATGCTGTGCTCCAGCCCTTCGTCCGCGGCTTTTTCAGGTACTCGGCCTGCTGCCCCCACAGCGGCAGATGAGGGCGCGCGGAGGGATTGTTGATGTCCCCTCCGCTGTTCCTGCGTTTCTATTCTCCTGCCTCTACCAGCTTGTGGAGTTCGATGAGGGCCTGATTGCTGATGCGGCGCTTGAGGGTGATGCGGCGAGGCGGGACGCGAACTTCCGCCTCCTTTATGACCTGTGGGCCGGCGGCGGTGGCCCGAGCTATGGCGATATAAGCCAATCCCATGGGGCGCCCTTCCAGCCCGGCAGGTCCTGGGGCGCCTGTTACCCCGATGCCGTAGTCGGCCCCCAACTGCATAAGCGCCGCTGCAGCCATGGCGTTGGCCGCCTCCTGGCTTACCGCTCCGTGGTTTTCCAGCAGCGCCGGCGGAACCCCGGAGGCCGCCAGCGATTCCGCACCGAAGGCGACGATGCCCCCGCGGAAGTGGAATTGCGCGTCGTTGGCCTCGGTAACGGCGTTGGCCAAGAAGCCGCCGGTGCAGAACTCCATTACTGCCAGTGTCCTGTTGCGCGATTGGAGGGCCTGCGCTACCGCCTGTTCGGGCGTTTCGTCGTCGTAGCCCCAGATGTATTCGCCCAGACGGTCGCGGACAGCCTGTTCCACTGGCGCGATCATGCGGCGGGCAGTGGCCTCGTCATCAGCCCGGGCAATTACCCGCAGGTGGATGCCGTCGGCTTTGGAATAGATGCCAAGGTAGGGGTTTTCGCGCCCGAAATACTCCGACATTATTTCGTCTACCGTTGCCTCGCCCAGGCCTATGGTCTTGACGCTGCGGGTGATGGTGACTTCCTCCGTTGCCATATCTTTCAGGCGAGGCTCCACCTGTTCTCGGAAAATGGCCTGCATCTCAACAGGAGGGCCGGGCATGATGACTATGATCTTGCCGTCCCGTTCGGCCCACCAGCCAGGCGCAGTGCCGTTTCGGTTAGGAATGAACTCAGCAGATGGAATGAGCCAGGCCTGCTTAATGTTGTGAGGCGGCATATCCTGGCCGCGGCTGCGGAAGTATTGCCGCAGTTCCTCCAGCATAGGTTCCTGAACCGTGGGAGTTTCGCCGAAAGCCGCCGCTACGGCCTCCCGGGTCAGGTCGTCCTGGGTGGGGCCCAGCCCGCCGGTAGTGAAGATGATGTCGGAGCGTTCGAGCCCCTTCCTGAAGGCGTGAGTCAACTGGCCCAGGTCATCGCCCACCAGCGTTACCCACTCGAGCGTGATGCCCAGGGGCGGGAGGCGCGTCGCAATCCAGCCCGCGTTGCTGTCATTCAGCTCGCCCATCAGCAGCTCGGTGCCAATTCCCAGTATCTCCGCTTTCATCACGCCCTCCGGTTTATCGGAATGCCGGGACAGCGATGCAATGCTGCTGATACCTGCTCAACAACGCTCCCCGGCCACACTGTTTGTTGCTGCCGTTTCAGGAACCCTCATCCGGCTGTTCAGGTTCTTCTGTTTCGCTCTGCTGCTGCGGTTCCCAATCGGGTGAGGCCAGCGGGTTGGCGGCGAGGGCCTCAATCCCTTCGAATCGGGACTTCTTGATGGAATATAGAGTCTCGTCGATGCTGTTCACTGTCCGGGCGTAGTAGCTGCCGCTGCCGGGAGGCCCGTCTGCCAGGTGAACTTCAATGGGCGCCTCGCCCTGCCGGGCAATCACGATGCGCACTGCCGGCGGACTGAACCCATATTCCGCCAGCCGCTCCTCTTCCCTGTCCTGCAGGCGCTGGTCGATGATGGCATCCACCCTCGGGGAAGCCAGCCGTTCCAGCCAATCCATCCACTCGCCGGACGCGGGGGCTGTGGTTTCCGGGGATACCGGATGCAGACCAGAGTTTACCAGCCAGCGATTCCTTTCCAGGAAATAGCTGGCCGTGCGGCCTCTGGCGCTTATCTCAACGACAGTGATGTTGCTGACATCCAGGTCGAAGAGCTTTCCATAGGGCGGATCGATGGCCAGGCGGTTGACGACGTTGGCCCAGGTGGATGGCACAGTGTAGAGAGCCGCATCGCCCACCAGCCGCGCGTACTGGTTCTCGCCGTCCGGAGTGGGGATGCCCATGTGGAACTCAATGGTATTGCCGGCCAAGTCGGCAACCCGAACGATGGATTCTGGAGGGTCCAGGCCGTACTCCGCCGGGTTTCTGATAATTTCGAACAGCCCCCGGTTCACCCGCGGCCCGCTGAGCAGCAGCGGAGTGCCGCCCCAGCGCTGCTGGAAAACAGGATAGCTGGGGTCTCCGACGATCATCCACTGGTGGCTGCCGGGATCTCTCGAATACCGGGCCCGCCGGCCGCTGTGCAGCACCTCTATAAAAGTGATGTCGCTCTCGTCAATGCGGTAAAGCCAGGGTTTATCGGGCTCGGGCTCTTCCCTGAACACGAGGTCTGTGAACTCGATTATTGCCCAGGTAGAGCCGATCATCGCCGCGACAACGACAAGAAGAACAGTCAGCCGAACGTTCATGGGTATCCACTCTTCGGATCCACGACCTGGGCCATACGGACTATCGCCGCAGCCACCAGACCAGCCCGGCCGCCAGGGCCATTATTCCCGGCAGGAACAGCCACGAAGAGTACCGCACAAAGTTGTACTCGTTACGGTCGAGGTTGAATTCGCGGAAAGCAAGGGCCTTGGGGCGTATGGAAACCAGTGAGTAGTCGCCCAGCAGATAGTTGGCGGAGTTCACGAACATGTCCAGCCCGCTGCCCCGGCCGATATTGCTGTTTGAGACGAAATCGGCGTCCCCCAGCGCAAATATCAGAGATATGTCGGAATCTTCCAGGCCGCCTTCCGGAACTTGCATACCGACTTTTGCGGCGGAGCGCATCAGCATGGCGGGAATGAAGGGCCCCCGCCGGTCTGGGTTATCCCCTTCGGTGATAGGGTCATCCCGCTCCGGGTCGGTGATGATATAGCTGTTGGAAGAAGTTATGGACAGCGCCAGCGGCAGCCTGGCCCCATCGGTTACAGGCAGAGGAGATATAGCCGCGGCGTAGGGCATGTAGACGCTCTGCAACTGCTGTCCCCTGGGCGCGATTATCTCGAATGCTGCCTCGAACGCGCTGTTGATGGCTGCTTCGTTGTTGCCCAGGACCAGCAGGTTGAAGTTCAGTATTTTGCTGAAATCCATGCTGACATCAAGGGTTTGCGGAAGGCCTGGCACCGACGCATCCACGTCGCGTACGTATCCGGGCTGCGGCACGATACCCCATTGCACCAGGAACTCGCGCCATGAGTTTGGCGTGTCGGGCTCGGCCAGGAATACCATGCTTCCGTTTTCCCTTCGTCGCTGTCCATCGGCATGGCGCCCCAGCAGATACAGGTCCAGCGCCTGGGCGTGGCCGGTCGGCAGGTCGGACGTTGGGGCCGCCACGACCACGAGGGCGGCGTCGTCGGGAACGGATGCTTCCTCGGCGGTGCGCGGCCAGACCAATCCTCTGACCTGGTAATTCTCCTGCTCCAGAGCCTGCCGCAGCAGGGCGTAACCGTCGCCGGAGCCGCTGTCGATATTTCGCTCGCCGTGACCGCCCAGGAAGTAGATGGTCTTCCGCTCCTGTCCGGTCGCTACGTACAGGCTGGTTAACAAGTCCTGTTCCAACCGTCCGAAAGTGGCGTCCCTTGGCTGAAGGGAATCGAAAGCGCCGGTGGCGAGGTTTTCAACAACCACGGTCTCGCTTACGAAGTCTACCGGACGCGCGCCGAAATAGGCCGACACTTTGCCCGGCTCCTGGTCGGGATCCACAACTTCAAAGGAGAACCGTCCGGTTCTCGCCTCGAATTCCTCCAGCGTCTCGACAACCCGGTTGCGCCTGGCCGCCACTTCTGCGCTGGGGATGTCTTCCAGGGGTTTGTAGAAGGCGGTGGCCCGGATGTCGTCCTGTAGGCCATCCAGCAGTTCCCTGGTTCGCAGGGAAAGGCTGAACTGGTTTGTAGCGGTAACGTCCACCCGTCGAGCGTTCTCGAAAGAAACGAAATTCAGAATGACGACAATACCGGTGAACGCCGTCAGCAAAATCAGCGTAATGACGCCGTATCGTCCGGTGCGGCTCAGGAAGGCAGCAATAACCGAGCTGACGAACGCTGCGCCGACCAAAGCTATCAGGGATGCCCCGATGGCAATGTCTATATAGCCGTACAGCCGCATCGAGCCGACAAAGGCCACAATTGCTATGCCCGTGACAAGGCCGATTATGCCGGTGATTAAAAGGGGCGCGCCGAAGACGCCAATAGCATCCAGCACAGGTTCCAGCAGCGAGATCAAAGGCCTGGTGGTTTGCTCTTCCGGCGCTTCGCCGGTATCCTGCGCTTCTGCCGGCGGGCGTTCCGGGGATGGGCGGCGGCGTCTTCGACGCCAGTCGCGGGGGCTTTCGTCGCCGGGATTTGCCGGGGGGGCCGCCATGGCTACCGCCACCGCCTTGATTCGAGGGCGCGCACGGACAGAAAGAGGAAGAAGACGATGACGCTTACGTAGTAAACGATATGCCTGGTGTCTATAACACCGCGGTCGAAGTCGTCAAAGTGGCCCTTCATGCCCATTTGACCTATGATCTCGCCTGGCAGGCCGCCCACCGCGCTATAGGCCAGGTCGGCGAAAAACAGGGCCAGCAGGATACCCATTGACACCACGGCCGCCACTATCTGATTGTTCGTCAAAGTGGAAGTCAGCAGACCCACTGCGAGCGCCGCCGCGCCGTACAGCGCCAGCCCCAGGTACCCGGCGTAGATGGGGCCTGGGTCGGGACTTGCGTAAACGAACAGCAGGATGACGTAGAAGCCCGACATCGCCAGCAAGGCGAGAAAAAACGTCAGGCTGGCAATGTACTTGCCTATAATTATCTCCCAGTCCCGCACCGGAGAGGTCAGGAGCAGCTCGATGGTTCCCAGCTTGGCTTCCTCGGCGATCAGCCGCATCGTCAGCGCAGGGGCCAGAAGAATAAAAATGACGACCGCTCCCTGGAAGAAGGGACTGAGGGTGGCTTCGGGAAACGGGTCGCCAAGGTCACGGGAAAAGAAGAAGCCGGCCAGCGCCAGGAATATCAGCCCTACTATGTATGCCGTGGGACTCAGGAAGAATATCTGGATTTCCTTCCAGGCCACGGCCCGGATGGTTCGCATGGTTACAGGTCCTCCTGGGTGGTCAGCCGCAGGAAGATTTCTTCCAGAGTCATGCTCATCATCTGCATTCCGCGCAGGCTCCACCCATTGCTGATGACAGCCCGCGAGATGTCGTCCCGCAGGTCGCGGCCCGGCTGGGCCTGCACGACATAGATATGGCGCCCCTGGTTGTTTCGATGATTAACGCTGATGACCCCGCCGATTTTCTGCAATGCGGGCAAGACTTCAGCCGAAGGCCCGCCGACTTCGACCTCCAGCCTCTCAACGCCCTGCAATCCCTCAGCCAGGTTCTGCGGCGTATCCTCCGCCACTATGCGGCCCTCGTGGATGATCAGAACCCGCTCGCAGATGACGCTGACTTCCGGCAGGATGTGGCTGCTGAGCACCACCGTCTGCTCGCGCCCAAGCTCCTGGATCAGGCTGCGGGTTTCCACAACCTGGATGGGGTCGATGCCGATGGTTGGCTCGTCCAGAACGAGCACCTCAGGTTCGTGGATGATAGCCTGGGCAATGCCGACGCGCTGCCTGAATCCCTTGGAGAGCTTGCCTATTTGCGTCTTGCGGTAATCGCCAAGGCGGCAAACGCCGATAACATCGCCCAGCCTGGAGCGTATTCTGGAGGCAGGCATCCCCCGCAGGGTTCCCATGTATTTCAGGTAATTGACGACAGTCATATCGGTATAAAGCGGGACAGTTTCCGGCAGGTAACCCACTCGTCGACGCACTTCCAGCGACTTTTCCACCACGTCGTAACCGTCCAGCGTTACCGAACCGCTGGTGGGCGGCAGGAATCCGGTCAGGATGCGCATGGTAGTTGTCTTGCCTGCTCCGTTGGGTCCCAGGAATCCCAGAACCTCCCCTTTGAGTACGTCGAAGTTCACATCCTGGATTGCCGGGTACGGCCCGTAGTAGTGAGTGAGATCGTTGGCCTGAATCATCAAAGGCTGCACGCTTTACCTGCTTGTTCCCGCCCCTTCATCCGACAGCCTCTCCTGCCTCCCCAGAGGTGTAAAGCCGGAGGTGTACAGCAGGAGGGGAGCCTCTTTATACGGCGCACTAAATTTGTGCTGGAACGCGACAAATGATATTGTATATAGCTGGTTTTGCCAACTATTCCAAACCAGCGTTGTCTTCAATACAAGACTGTGCCCGGAGGTGAAATGCACCTGGTAATTGACGGATTCGGCGGGAATGCGAGCAAGATGTGGGACGATGGCCTGGTCCGTCAATTCTTGACCGATTACCCGGAATCCCTGGAAATGACCCGCATCACCGACCCCCGCGTGCTGGTATACGACGCGCCCAAGCCCGAGGATTCAGGCGTGTCCGGCTTCGTCATCATCGCGGAGAGCCACATCAGCATCCACACGTTCCCCCGGAAGAGCTACGTGAACATTGACATCTTCTCCTGCCGGCCTTTCGACCACGACCGGGCTCTGGAGGACGCCAAAAGGCTGTTCGACCTGGAAGACACGCAGACCTGGCTGCTGGACCGCGGGCTGGAGTGGCTGGACGAGCGCCAGGGGATGAGAGAAGCGCAGGCCCAGCGCTCCGCTCTGGAATTCGAGGGGGGTAACGGCTCTGGAATTCGAGAGGAGGCCGGTCGCCCCGGATTCCGCCGTGTCTGATTCCGCGGGCCCGCCTTGGGTTCATCCTTCGTTCCTGGCTCTGACCCCGGAGCAGTCCGCCCTTGAAACCGCCCGCGCAGTCCTTATACCCGCGCCGTATGACAGTACCGCCTCTTACCGCAGCGGCACCAGGGATGGGCCTGCCAGCATAATCGCCGCATCAGCCCAGATGGAAGACTACGATCCTGAGCTGGATGTGGACGTGGCGGAACTGGGGATTCATACGACGCCTGCTCTTGAGCCCCACATGGCCGGCCCCAGGGAGATGGCGCAAAGAGTTCGCGATGCCGTAGCTTTCTGCGCTGCGCCTGGACGGGTTGTAGGTGTGCTGGGCGGAGAGCACTCGCTGACCGCCGGAAGCGTACAGGCGCACGCCGAGGCTTTCCCGTCTCTCAGCGTTCTCTACCTTGACGCTCACGCCGACCTGCGCGATGAATATCAGGGCACGCAATGGGGTCATGCTTCCGGCGCTCGCCGGGCGTTTGAGCATTGCCCTGTGGCCCTCGCCGGCGTGAGAAGCCTGTGCCTGGAAGAGCGCGATTTCATCCGCGACAATCGCCTTCCTTTCTGGCCATGCCCGGATTCTGGCGACCTGCTTCCCGCCGACGAGATACTTGCGGCCCTGGGTGAGAACGTGTACGTCAGCATCGACCTGGATGTGTTTGATCCTTCTCTGATGGCGGCAGTAGGAACCCCTGAACCAGGCGGCCTGAACTGGCGGCAGGTAACGTCGCTGCTGCGTCGGGTGGGCCAGTCCCGCCGCATCGTTGGCTTCGACGTCTGCGAGCTGGCGCCGGCCGAGGGGCCTGCCGCCTGCGCGTATACGGCCGCGCGACTGGTGGGCAAGCTCGTTGCGTATGCCACTGCTTTGCGCTGACTGCCTTTCCCTTCCTCCGTTCTACGAAGCCCGACACGACCCTCCCGGATTTGTTATCCTATATGCAGGCCATACTGCTGCCTGGATTTGGATTTACGGATGGGAAAGTCCCTTCGCCTTTGCCGGATTTTCGGTGTTCCGGTAGAAATTAACGCCACGTGGGTAGTTATCTTCGCTATCCTGACCATCATGGTGGGGACTCAACTGGGCAGCCCGCGCCTGGATTGGCCGGTAACGCTGCAATGGGCGGTGGCCGTCGCCGTCGGGATTCTGCTGTTTCTCTCGGTGCTGGTGCATGAACTGTCGCACAGCCTCACGGCCGTCAGCCGCGGAATACCTGTTCTGGGCATAACGCTGTTCCTGTTTGGCGGGGTTTCCCACCTTTCACGGGAGCCGGAGCGCCCTTCGGAAGAGTTCCTGATTTCCATCGTCGGGCCAATGGCCAGTTTTGCGCTGGCGGCGGTCTTTGGCGGCATCTGGTATGCGCTGGGGGCGGATTTGTCCCCTGGTTCGCCCATTGAAATTATGATGTTCATCCTGGGTTGGTGGAACCTGGCTCTGGGGGTTTTCAACCTGCTTCCCGGGTTCCCTCTGGACGGCGGCAGAGTGCTGCGGGCAGTAGTCTGGGCGGGGTCGGGAAGCCACCTGACGGCAACCCGCGTGGCGGCCCGCTGCGGTCAGGGCATAGGGCTGCTGATAATCGTCGCCGGCGTTCTTTACGTTGTCCTGTGGCAGGAATGGTTTAACGGACTTTGGACCATGGCCATCGGAGCATTTCTCTTGTCGGTGGCTACTGGAAGCTATCCCAGGCGAGAGTAACGAGGAAGCCGCCGGCGCGCTGTGCTAAAATGGCGGCAAATTCACCCAAGAGACCGGCGGCAGAGAAGAATGGATCAGAACCGGACGCCCGACGGGATAGTCTACATGGATCACGCTGGCACAACGCCTCTTGACCCTGAAGTGCTGCGGGCCATGACCCCCTACTTCACGCAGCTTTTCGGCAACCCTTCAAGCATCCACGCCGTGGGGCAAGAGGCGCGGTACGCATTGGATGAGGCCCGCGAGCGGGTAGCGCGGGCGCTCAACTGTCGTCCGCGCGAGGTTGTTTTCACCGGCGGAGGCACCGAGTCTGATAACGCGGCCATCGTGGGCGCGGCTACCGCCTTGCAGGAGACGGGCAATCACATAATCACTTCCAGCGTGGAGCATCACGCTGTTCTGCATACCTGCCAGCACCTTGAGTCCCAGGGTTTCGACGCGACCTACCTGCCGGTCGATTCTGACGGTATTGTGCAGCCCGATGCCGTTTACCGCGCAATAACGGCGCAGACAACCTTGGTTTCCATAATGTACGCCAACAACGAGATCGGCGCAGTCAATCCCATACCGGAAATCGCGGCGGCGGTGAGGCAGCGTGCCGCAGAGCTTTCCCGCACAATTCTGCTGCATACCGACGCAGTGCAGGCTGCCGGGTTCCTGGACCTCGACGTCAAGAAGCTGGGCGTTGACCTGCTGAGCCTGTCGGGCCATAAATTTCATGGACCAAAGGGCACGGGCGTGTTGTTTATCCGGAGGGGCGCGCCTTTTCTGCCATTCATCCTGGGCGGCGGGCAGGAACGGGAACGACGCTCCGGCACCGAGAACATCCCCGGCATAGTAGGGCTGTCTGTTGCGCTGGAAGCCGCCAATGCCCAGCGCAAAGAGAACAGTCGGCATTGCGCCGCGCTTCGCGATCGGATTGTTGAGCGGGTGCTGGAACGGGTGCCAGGAAGCCGGCTCAACGGGCATCCCACTCAACGGCTGCCCAACAACGCCAACTTCTCTTTCCCGGGGGTGGAAGGCGAGCCGATTCTGCTGGGGCTGGATATGGCCGGTATCGCTGCGTCCAGCGGCAGCGCGTGCAGTTCCGGTTCGCTGGAGCCTTCTCACGTATTGCTGGCCCTCGGACAATCCGCCGAGGTGGCCCGCGGCAGCCTGCGGCTGACCCTTGGCAAGGATAATACCCAGGAAGAAGTGGACTACTTGCTGGAAGTGCTGCCCGACCTGGTTGAACGTCTGCGGCGGCTTCCCAGCCTGGCAACCGCCGAACCATAGCCCCTTCGAGTTATGCATGTGGTCAGTGCCTATTTTCATGTTAAGGCTGTGCGCCGCGCCCCCCGGATGCTGGCAGCCCTCCTCTTCCTGGTCTTCTGCCTGGCTGCTCTACCCGTTTGCACTCAGGAGTCTTCCCTGGGGCAATACCGCAAAGGCCGAACGCTGCATTTCAGCGTCGTCAGCCTGGAACGCACCCAGGAGCTCCGATACTCCACCATAGATCCGAAAGGCGTGATCCGCCGCTGGACCCTGTCGCCTTCAGCAGAAGGGATGGAGCTTGTGCTGGTGCGAGCTAAAGTCGAGAACCATACGGCAGTCAGCGCTGTTGTTAACGTCGACCGCACCGCCGCCGAACTGCGCGACTTCTCAAACGCTACATACCTGCCCCTCTCCATCTCAGAGACCGTGTGGCAGGACTTCCGCGGTGAGAAGGAAGCCTTGGTCAGGATGGACTTAGGCCAATGCTTCGACGGAGGCCGTGCGCTGATCGACGCGGGCACGACGGTCAAATGGCAAAGCGAATCGGAAAATGACCAATACATCGCCTTCGATAATTCGGCGGCGGTCTTGAACGGAGGCCGTGCGGAAATCGCGCCCGGGTCTTCGCTGACTCACACTTTCAACGAGGCGAGGACGTATCAGTACGTATGTGGGGCAGGCTCCGGAGATACGGAGTGGCCGGCGGAAGTAAACGTCGTTGCGCCATCCGCCGGCGGGGACTACGTGGAACGCTCAACGCAGTTCCTGCAAGGCTCTTTCGAGCTGTTGCAGGGACGGGGGCTGGATGGTTATATCGTGTTCGAGGCGCCGGTGGGGACGGAGTTTCGGGACATTCGCTGGAGAGCCGGAGACTCGATCACCTTCCGCTTCTGACCTCGATTCCCGTCAAGCCGGTATCGTCCGATGTTGCAGCGAATCGCTGATCTTCTGATCTTCGGCGGGCGGCGGCGCACCGGGTCGGCGGCTCAGCCCAGGATATGGAGACGGGTGTTCCATGCCACCGCCGGTTCGTCCATCCCTATCGCCGGCATCTTTTCGCCCGATCGCGAATTCCTGTTGGCCCTGGCTGCTCTGGCGGCCGGCTCTCTTGCCTTCGACCTGTGCCGCTTCGGCGTCGGCCCGCTCAACCGCATCTATATGCGCTGGATGTCGCCGCTGCTCAAGAGCGATGAGGAATCCCACGTAACGGGAGCCACCTATATGCTCATTGCGTCCGCGCCAGTGTTTTGGCTTTTTGGCAAGGATGTGGGCATTCCGGTGATGTTCTATCTTTCGCTGGGCGATCCGGTCGCGGCGATCGTGGGTCGGCGTCTGCCCGGCCCGCGACTGTTCGGGAAATCGCCGGGCGGCACGGCGGCCTTCGCGCTCGCCGGAGTCGCTGCCTCCGGGCTGCTGGTGGCAGCGGGGGCCATCGAGCATCACTGGGCGCTGTGGCCGGGGGCGGCGATTGCCGCCCTGGTGGAGCTGGCGGGAATTCCCCCCGACGATAACCTGACAATCCCCCTGGTTGCGGCAGCGGCAATGTGGGCGATGGGAGCCTGACATCGGCAATACGGGTTCGGGAGAAAGCCCGGCCTGGCGGAAGGCGCTGGCGATGGTTTCCCGGAGCGTTGTATCTGGAGGTCGTATCTACAGGGCTGCCCCGTCGAAGTGAATGGTTCTGGCCTGCTCACGCTGGAATCGGAGGTATGCGTTTCGCGACATGGACGCCTTGTGCGCCGACTTGACTTCCCTGGCTTGCCTGGCGCCGTCCGACAGCAGGTCGATGACCGACATCGCCATTATCTTGGCCGGATTGATGACAGCGGCTTCATAGTCGCTGATGATGTAGTTCTTGCTGTGGCCTGGGCCTGTTGCTCCTGCGGCGTAGGGATGGATCGATGGGATGAGGTGCGAAAGGTCTCCCATGTCGGTGGAGCCGCCCCGGTTGCGCCCTGCGGGCATGACCATTGTGGCTTTCTCACCCACCACTTCGGCGGCGTTTTGCCGAAACAAGTCCTGAAGGCGGCTGTTGTTGCGCATGGGAAGATAGCCGGGAATTGTTGTGATTTCTACCCGTGCTCCTACGGCCAGCGCGCCAGACTTGAAACACCGGTCCACTATCTGAGAGTTCTTGACCACGACCTCCGGGGTGGACGACCGCACCCGCCATTCCAGCTTCGCCTCGGCAGGAACGGCGCTCACGGCCTCGCCCCCCTTGGTGATAATGCCGTGGATTCGCACTGTGTCTTCGGCCCGGTGAGTCTCCCGCGTAGCGTTGATGGCCTGGAGCGCAAAGGAAGCGGCGTTAAGGGCGTTGATTCCGAGATGGGGTGAACTGCCCGCATGGGCGCCGCGGCCGATGTACCGAACGTATTTGACCACATGCCCGTTGCTGGTGCCGCCGATGGCGAATTTGCGTTCGCCCATGTCGCTGGCGGTGTGGCACATCATGGCGATGTCTATGTCGTTGAAACTGCCCAGCTTGATCAGCTCCTGCTTGCCGCCCAGGAATTCCAGTTTTTTCTGGGCGCGCATTTCCAGCCGCTGCTCGACTTCGATGAATTCCTCGGCGGGAACGGCGAAGGGAACAATTTCCCCGCTGAGACGGGCGAGCACCTCGGGGGTTTGCAGCCCTATCGTTGCGCCCAGCATCATCCCAAGCTGGCAGTGATGGCCGCAGGCGTGTGCCGCCCCGGTCTCAGGATCGGCGTGAGGATGCTCGGTAACAACCAGCGAGTCCAGCTCGCCGATGAGGGCTACCCGCGGGCCGGCTCCTGCCCCGCCGGGCAGTCGTCCCTTCAGGCCTGTGATGGCCAGCCCGCTTTCATGGGGAATCTGCAGTTCGTTGAACTTCCGGGCCACCAGGCCAGCGGTGCGGTGCTCCCGGAAGCCGGATTCCGGATGGGAAAGAACCTGTTGGGCAATGCCTATGATTTCCTTCTTGCGCCTGTCTATGGTCTCGCAGGCTCGACGCTTCATTTCTTCAACAGTCAGCATTACTGGGCGCTCTTGAAAGTTTCTTCTCTGGCCAGGCTGCGCATGAACTTCAAATATTCGGGGCGCGTCATCTCCGGTCTGTGATTGGAAACGATGCTGCCTCCAACGGCTGCGCCGTCGGCCAGAAGGTCTATCGCGGTGGAGGCCAGGGCTTTGGCGGCTGTGATCACCGCTAATTGGTAATCATGCACCACGTAGTCCGCTCCGTGGCCGATTCCGGCAGCTCCTCCCACGTAAGGATGAATGGCGGGCATCAGTTGGCTGATGTCGCCCATGTCGGTAGAGCCTCCCCGTCGCGCCACATAGCCGGTATTCTTCTCGCCAACCAGGCGGTGGGCATTTGCCCTGAACACATCGTTGAACGCTGCATTCTGCTTCAGGGGCAGATACCCGGGAATGGTCTGTATGACGACATCGCCGCCCACGGCCATGGCCCCGGCCTTCAGAGCGCGGTCGACCTTGGCGTTGGCGTCCATGATGGCGTCCAGAGTGCGGCCGCGGACGAAGGTCTCCATCCGCACGTCGGCAGGAACGGCGCTGACCGCCTCCCCGCCCTTGGTGATGATGGGATGAACCCGCACGCTGTCATCGTCTCTGAAGGTCTCGCGGTTGTAATGGATGGCGGAAAGGGCCAGGCTCGCCGCGTTGAGCGCGTTTATGCCCAGGTGTGGGGCGCCGCCGGCGTGAGCGCCCCGTCCGACGAACTGGATCTTCTTCGCCAGAGTCCCGTTGTTTTCCTCGCTTATGCACATTTGCCCCTCGTCGGGGTTGGATGTGGTATGGCACATCATGGCGAGGTCTATATCGTCGAATTCTCCCAGGCGAACCAGTTCCGGTTTGCCGCCCAGGAATTCCAGTTTGCCCTGTCTGCGCAGAGAGTCGCGGTATTCGATCTCGATGTATTCCTCGGCTGGAACGGCGATGAACGCCAGCCGTCCGCTGAGGGCCTCTATTACGCCGGTGTCCTTAAGCCCGACAGCGGCCCCCAGCATCATGCCGATCTGGCAGTGATGGCCGCAGGCATGGGCGGCTCCGGTCTCGCTGTCGGCGTGGGGATGCCCGTTGACTATCAGAGAATCCAGTTCGCCGATAATGGCAAGCGCCGGGCCGGGGCTGCATCCTGCGAGGTCGGCTCTAACGCCTGTCAGGCCGAGACCGACGCGCGCCGGCATTCCCAATTCCGCGAACTTGGCGGCCACCAGCCGGGCGGTCTTGGTTTCCCGGAACCCTGGCTCGGGGTTTTCCAGTATAGTCTTCGCCAGGGACACCAGTTCGTCGGAGCGGGCGTCTATGGCGTCATACGCCCGGCGTTTGAGTTCGTCCCGGGATTGCGCTGCGGCTTCGGCAGAGGTCATAGACGTTTCTCCTCGAAAAACCTGGCGTTAACGCTTTGGTCACTGGCCGGGAACATCAGAGGGCTGCTCTTCTCTGAAGCGGCCGCGCCAGACCCCCAGCGCGCAACACTGTGATTGTAGCACGGCATTGCCCGGGCAGGATGGGCCCGCCGTTGTATAATCGCCGTGCGCTCATCCCACAGCCGGCGGGTTCCCCATGAAGATAGTTATTGCCCCCCAGGGATTCAAGGCAGGCATCTCAGGGCTGGCGGCAGCCGAAGCGATTGCGCGCGGAGTCATCTCCGCCCTTCCGGATGCCGAAACGGTGTTGGCTCCCGTGGCGGACGGCGGGGACGGTACTATGACCGCTCTGGTGAAAGGGACTGGAGGGCAGGTCTTTACCAGCGCCGTAACCGGCCCTTTGGGGCAGCCGGTGGATGCCCAATGGGGAGTGCTTGGCGACGGCAGTACTGGAGTAATCGAGATGGCCCTGGCCTCCGGTCTGGCCCTGATTCCCCAGCGGCGCCGTAATCCGATGGTCGCCACCACTGCCGGCACCGGGGAGATACTGAAAGAGGCGCTGGATAGCGGGTACATGCGGATTATAGTCGGGCTGGGCGGCAGCGCCACGAATGATGGCGGAGCGGGCATGGCGTCTGCTCTGGGAGCCCGCTTCCTAGACGCTGAGGGCCGTTCTCTTCCGCCAGGCGGCGGCTCTCTGGCCCGGCTGGACCGGATAGAGACGGGGGATATGCACCCCGAACTGGCAAACGCGGCCATAATAGCGGCAACCGACGTTACCAATCCCCTGTGCGGCCCTGACGGAGCATCGGCGGTTTTCGGCCCTCAGAAAGGCGCGAATCCCGAAATGGTGCACGAGCTGGATGCCGCCCTGGCCAACTACGCCCGTGTGGTGGCGAGAGACGTTGGGCGCGATGTCGCCGCGGAACCCGGCGCCGGAGCGGCGGGCGGGCTGGGCGCCGGGCTGATGGCCTTCGCCGGCGCCACGCTACAGTCGGGCATAGACATGGTCTGCGACGCCCTGGGATTTGATGCCATGCTGGAGGGAGCCGACCTCGTGATTACCGGGGAAGGGAGGGCGGATCATTCCACAATTTTCAACAAGGCGCCCGTTGGGGTGGCGCGTCGCTCCCTTGCGCGAGGGATCCCCACAGTGCTGCTGGCCGGCAGCCTGGGGCCAGGCTATGAAGAACTGTACGATCACGGCCTGGCCGCGGTGGTCTGCATTGCAGACCGGCCCATGACCTTCGAATCGTCTCTATCAAGAAGCTCGGAGCTTTTGGAGAGCGCTGCGCAGAGCAGCCTCCGGCTCATCCTGGCGGGACGAGGTATGACAGGAGGGGGGTAGCAGGCGCCGCCTGTGGTCAGCTCATCCGCTCTTTAACGAACTCCACGACCAGGTTTGAGAGGTCTATTGACCGGTCTGCATCCACCCCGTCGAAGGCTTCGAAGCTGGCGCCGCTGGGTAGAAACTCCGGGTAGCGAGTGATGTAGTGGTACTTGTCAAGCTGCCTGGCTTCGCTCTTCACCGTGTCGAACATCATGTCGAAGAGCTTGGCGTCCTCGCACAGGTCCAGCAGGGAATGCCCCCAAACGTCTTCTACCCTCTTGTGGTAAAGGTACGCCTTAACCGCCTTCTCCGCCGCCTGCTGTCCCTGGAAGCAGGCCAGGTTGTGGCGCCCGTTATCCCTCAGGAAGCGGGCGTCTTCCAGGTCTCTCTCGGCCTGCCTCAGCCAGCGGGCGCCTTCCGACAGGTAATCAGGCATTGAAAATCTCCCTTCCCTCGTTGCAGGCCCGACGCAGAGCTGGCAGCGAGTCTTTTAACCTCTCGAATTCTTCCGGGGTATAGACCTGGGTGTCGATCTCCACGGAACTTCCCAAGTGATATGAGAAGAAGTCAGCCCGTCTGCCGAAGGGGCGGTCGGTGTTGTGGACAACGATAAGCTCGATGCGGCTTTCAGGCGTAAATTCGCCGGCGGCGACTTCGCCGGTCAGGATCACCTTTTCGACGCCCAGGCTGGGCAGGACTTCCCGGATGCTTTCCAGTTCCCGTTCCAGCATCTGCTTGCGGAATTGGGCAAAACCCACGCGCATTGGCATTCTGCGAACCCCTCGCCGGAATATCCCGGCATCGCTCTTTGCGTCCGGTTACTCGATCAGTATCAGGTGGACGGCCCTGGGGCCGTGGACCCCTTGCACGATAGTCATTTCGATGTCTGCGGTGCGGCTTGGCCCCGTGATGAAATTCAGATAGCTGCCTATCTCTCCGCCCCGCCGGTAGTATTCCAGCCTGAGAAGCAGGAACAGGTCGTGCAGGCTCTCTATAACTTCTTCCGGGCGTACCAGGGCGATATGGACCGGCGGCACGAGCGAGACCAGCCTCGAGAGGCCGCGCCGGGGCAGGATGATCAGGGAACCCGTCTCTGCCAGGGCATAGTCGGCGCCGGTCAGCCCCACGTCCGCCCGGCGAATCTCCTCCCGGAGTTGCTCTCTTGGGGCGTAATCGTCGCGGCGGATGGGGATCACCTCGATACCGCGCCATTCCAGGGCAGTATCCACGAGTACATCATCGAATACGGGCTGGGCGGAGCGGACGACCCGCTTTGCTTCCAATTCACCAATAAGCGAGTCTACCAGCCCGATAACGGCCTCCGAACCCGAGGGTCGGTGAACGTTCCAGCCGCCCTTGCCGGCCATGTCCACGAATCGGTCTAATAGCTGGGAACGGTCTTCCTCTATCCTGGCCGTCAATTCCGAAGCCCGGGCTTCCAGTGAAGGCAGGTCTTCTTCCAGCCGGTGGTACGGCCGGGCAGGCCTGCCTGCCTGCCTGCCCAGAGCCTCTCTGACCGAGCGCAGAAATTCCGCCTTGCCGGTTCCGGGAACCCCGCCGGCGTCAG
Organism: Dehalococcoidia bacterium; assembly: GCA_965115955.1. GTDB lineage: Bacteria > Chloroflexota > Dehalococcoidia > Lucifugimonadales > UBA3495 > VXOI01. The sequence goes on from OZ220473.1 coordinate 2,511,488, forward strand.
CCGCCGCCACCGTTTCTTCCTGGAGCGCCGCCGGATTTCAATTCATCGCGCCATATCTCACGGAATGACTTCGGCGGCAGCATTGGCAGATCCCGGCCTCGCGTCCATTTGGACAGCAGCGGCAAAGGAGCGTATCCGAGCCAGCCCCTGTGCCTGGGCATTCCGGGCAGCTTCTGAGCAAGTCGGCCCAGGCTGGCGGCCAGGGCCATCTTCCCGGGGCTGCTCATCATGCGCGCATAAGCGCCGGCGAGGAGTCTCTCAGCCGCAGAGGCAGCCCGTTCCTCAGGGGCATCACTCTCGGCGGTGCGGTGGCGCAGTTCCAGCAGCATTCTGGGGATGTTTATCTTGATTGGGCAGGCTTCCCGACAGGCCCCGCAAAGGCTGGATGCCTGGGGAAGCATTTTCGATTCCTTCAAGCCGGTGAGCATGGGCGAAACCACCGCCCCGATTGGGCCGGGATACACCCAGCCGTAGGAGTGGCCGCCCACCCTCTGGTATACCGGGCATATGTTGAGGCAGGCCCCGCAACGAATGCAGTACAGCGCCTCTCGGAGCTTGGGGTCGCGCAGCATCCTGGAGCGGCCGTTGTCCACAAGTATCAGGTGGAACTCCTCGGGGCCATCCTCGTCGTCCTCCCGGCGGGGGCCGGTGATCATGCTGACGTAGCTGGATATGCGCTGGCCTGTGGCGGAGCGAGGCAGCAGCCGCAGGAATACGGCGAGGTCTTGCATGGATGGAATGACCTTTTCCATCCCCGTGATGCCGATGTGCATCCGGGGTGCCGAGGTGCACAGCCTGCCGTTGCCTTCGTTGGTGACGATTACCAGCGTGCCCGTCTCTGCCACAACAAAGTTGGCTCCGCTGATGCCCAGGTCGGCCTCCATAAACTTGTCGCGAAGCGCTGTCCGCGCCGCCGCCGCCATCCGCTCGATGTCCTCGTCGTAGGGCAGGCCCAACTTGTCGGCGAAAAGCTCCGCCACATCCTCCTTGGATTTGTGCAGCGCCGGAGCGACAAGGTGCGAAGGAGTCTCTCCGGCAAGCTGGATGATGTACTCGCCCAAGTCGGTCTCGTACACCTCGACGCCAAGGGCCTCCAGAGCCGGGTTCAGTTCCAGTTCCTCCGATACCATGCTCTTGCTTTTGGTGGCGACCTTGACGCCCCGGCTGCGCGCCAGATGGGTGACGATGGCGTTGGCTTCTGCCCCGTCTCTGGCGAAGTGGACTTGGCCCCCGGCCGCGGTAACGTTGTCGTGGAGCAATTCCAGGTAGTAATCCAGGTGGTCCAGGGCGTGAATCTTTATGCTGCGGGCCTCTTCCCTCCACTCCTCCCAGGCTTCGGGCGAGACTTCTGTTATGGCGTTTCGCCGCGCCGCGTCGAAGCCGGATACCACGCGATCCAGGGCGCGGCGGAGCTGCGGGTCGAGCATGGCCGCAGCGGACGCGGTGGAAAACCGGCTTGTTTTTACTTCAGGCATATTGCTTCAGGCACTCTGGGGTTGCCCTCGATCGTTTCGAAGGGCAGACGGTTGGTCAGTTGTCCAACACTTGGGCTATATGGCGGATGTCGACGCCCGGATACTGGCGCCGGAGAGCTCCGCCTATGTGCATCAGGCAGCTCATATCGCAGGAAACCAGCGTATTAGCGCCTGAATCGCGAACGCTGGCTACTTTGTCGGCCAGCATCCCTTCGGAAATGTGGGGTAGTTTGACGGAAAAGCTGCCGCCGAACCCGCAGCACGTTTCGGCCTGGCGCAAGTTCTTCAGTTCAAGCCCAGGAATGGCGCGCAACAGGGACTGGGGCTCGTCCCGCACCTCCATCTCCCGCAGCAGGTGGCATCCCGGGTGGAATACGGCTGTGCCGGAGCCCCTGGCGCCGGGGTCTTCGACTCCCAGCACTTTGACCAGAAACTCGGAGAATTCGTACACCCTGCGGGACAGCGAGCGGGCGTGGGGCAACATGTCCGGGTCGTCCTCGAACAGGTCCAGGTAGAACACCCGCATCATCGCAGAGCAGGAACCCGACGGGACGACGACGAACTCGCTGTGGCGAAATTCCTCCAGCGTTCTCTGCGCCATTTCCCTAGCCTCACGGGTGAAGCCAGAGTTGTACACTGCCTGGCCGCAACATGTCTGGCCTTCGGGAAAGCCAACCACGACGCCCATCTTCCGCAGAACGCGCACCACACTGACCCCAACTTCAGGGAAAAGCTGGTCAATGATGCAGGTTACGAACAGGTCTGCGCTTACTGGCCTTGAATGAACCAAGCCGCCACCGCCTTATAGGAAAGCCTAACAGACGGCGGGGATACTGGCAACGACCGCTGGCTCGCCTTTAAGGCCGAATGCGCATGAATGTCTTTGGAATCGCCCAGTGGGTTTCAAGAAGGAAACAGCCATGCTCCCTCAATAATGGAGTTCTGCAATGGCGGTATGGCCATGACACGGTTCAATCGATGCCTGCTTTTCCTTCGTTGACAGCGGCGTTCAGACGACACTACACTCGCCAGAGTTCAGAAAAGGATCTTCATCAATGCCCGGATCAGTGGAAGTCGCCATCATCGGAGGCGGTGTTATGGGATGCTCAATCGCCTGGCGGTTGTCCAGGCGAGGCGTATCCTGCGCTCTGATCGAAAGGGGCGCATTCGGTTGCGGAGCCTCAGGCGCAACCGCGGGAGTGATAGGGCCGCTGTGGCACCTGGAACCTGAAAATGAGGCGCTGTTCCGGCTGGGGATGCGCAGCCTCGATCTGTTCCCCAAGTGGTCGGCAGAGCTGGCCGATGCGGGCGTCAATCCGGAGTTCCAACAGACCGGCGTTCTGCGGCTGGCGTTCTCCAAAGCCGAAGTTGAGGAACTGGCCGGGTTTCACCGATGGCAGGCGCAACTTGACATGGGAATCGAGTGGCTGGAGCAGGGCGACCTGCTGCTCCGTGAGCCGAAAGTCAGCCCGGATGCCGTCGCCGCTTTGTATTCTCCCAGGGAAGGCTGCGTTCGAGGGCAAAGGCTCTGCGACTCCCTGGCCCATGCCGCAGGGAGATTGGGCGCCGAGCTGTATGAGCGCGTCGAGGTTCTGGGCCTGCGCCATAACGGCGACCGCGTGACAGGAGTGGAGACAACCGCTGGCCCCATAGCGGCCGGGCAGGTGGTATTGGCCGCCGGCCCCGGCAGCGGCATGGCAGGCAGATGGACGTCTTCCGGAGGGCCTCTTGATCTCCCGGTGCGAGGCGTCAAGGGCCAGAGGATGCTTTTGCGGCAGCCCGGGTTTCTGCCGCGCTCGCCCGTGCGCAATTCGGCGGTCTACGTGGTTCCGCGTCTGGACGGGAATATACTGGTGGCGTCAACCCGGGAGGAGGGACGCATCGACGAGGATGTGACCGCAGGGGGGCTTGCCGCTCTGGTCGCCGGGGCGGCCCGGTCATTCCCATCGTTGTGCGATGCTTCCTTCGTTTCGGCCAGGGCAGGGGTGCGACCCGCCACCCCCGACGGTATGCCCATCATAGGCCCGGCTCCTGGAGTGGATGGGCTGGTCATCGCTACAGGGCACGACGCGGTGGGCATCATGCTGAGCGCAGGCACCGCCGAACTGGTCGCGCAATACCTGCTGGACGGCAGCGAGGCTCCGCTAATCCCCTTCAGCGCTGCCCGTTTCAGTTAGGCGGGTTCGGCTGAACCCGGCTGGAGCTATCCTGAAAGGACCACGTCTATAATGGCGACACGTCCTTCGTCCACAACAGCCTGAGCTTCTTCCAAGGCTGCCCGCAGCCTTCCAGGGTCCTCCACGCGCTCGCCGTGGCCGCCGAAGGGTCGCGCCAGGTCCGCATAGTTCGGCCCAGGGATGTCAACGCCGTGGAAGATGCCCGACTGCACCGCCGTCCCCTCGGGATAGAATGACAGGTGGAGGCTTTTCATGGCTGCATAGCTGGCGTTGTTGAACACCACAACCAGGATGGGGAGGCTGCTTTCCCGAGCTACCCCAAGGCTCTGCGTGATGGGATTGTACAAGAAAGACCCATCGCCGATAAGAGCAGTGACCGGGCGCTCCGGCGCGGCCAGCTTCGCGCCCAGGGCGATGCCCAGCCCCTGCCCCAGGCCGCCCGCCGGACGCAGGTAGGATAGCGGGTTGTCCCAGGGAATGCGCCGCAGGATCTGGGCGCGATGCAGGATCGTTTCATCCACGAAGACAGTGTTGGATGGCAGCGCTTCGCCGATGGTCTTGCAAAGGAAACCAGGGTCTATAGGCGAAGCAGACGACGCAGCGGCGTCCAGAGACTGATAACGATCCCACACGGCGTTGGGGCCTCTGGACAGCGGCGGCGGAGCCCCTGATCGCTCCCGAACGGCGGCATCCAGAGCATTCAAGGTTACAGGAAGCGATCCTTCCAAGTAGAAGTCGGCTTGCAGATCCTGGTGCGCCATGTATTCCTTTATCGGGTATTCGTCTATGACCACCACATTGGCCGACGGCCCGGCGCTGGGCGGGTACCACGGCGCCCGGTTTCCGATGACCAGGAACAGGTCGAAACGAGTCATTTCGCGGCGCAGGTCGTAGCCGTTATGCAGCGGATGACTCTTGGGGAAGTTGTTGTATGCCGGGCCCTCGCCTTCGAATACCGGGATGCCCAGCGATTCGGCCAGAGAGACCAGGGCATGGAATCCATCGGGTGTGCGCCCTGCTGAATCCGCCACGATGACAGGTCTGGCGGCGCGGCAGAGCATGTCGGCCACGCGGTCTACGGCGGCAGGGTCTGGATGGCTTACCGGCGCAGCGGGACGGCGCTTCGGCGGATGGCCAGGGCCCCACTCCTCCAGCATAGTTTCGATGGGGACGTTAAGAAAAGCCGGGCCCTTGGGCGTGCGCTGGGCCAGCTCCCCGGCGCGGGCAACAGTCTCGTACAGCGTCTGGGGGCTGGTAACCCTGCTGCTCCACTTGGTGAACGGCTCGACCAAACGATTGGGTCCGCCGACGATGCTCAGATTGCGCAGCCACTGAGGGCCTGGATCCTGATGGGGAGCTTCCCCGTAGGTTGCAGACTCGCCGGAGCAGACCAGCATCGGGACCTCGCTCTGGTAAGCTCCGTGGATGCCCATGGAACCCTGCAAAACTCCGACGCCGGCATGAAGCAGAACCGCCTGCATCCTCCCAGTCATGCGGGTATAGCCCGAAGCCATGGCCACTGCCAGGGTCTCGTGCCAGCAGTTAATGTAGGCCGGGCCGGGCTGCTCGTTTATCTTCTGGCGGGCCAGGGCCTCCCACACCGAGGGCCATTCGGAGCCGGGAGAAGATATGATGTAGTCTACGTTCAGGTTGCGCAGAGCCTCCAGAATGGCGTCTCCGCCGTCCAGTCGCTCGGTCATTGCAGATACTCCTGATTTTTCACCCATCGGCATTCGGGCTGATGGCCGTGGGCGCCATGGTCGATGCAAGTGCAGGGCATGTCCTCTCGCAGCCTGTACCCGTGGTGCTCCAGGAAGGCATGGAACCCGGGATAGAATCCATCGCCTTCGTCGATGGATTCGAATCCTGACTGAAAGGCGTCCCGCAGTTCCTCATGGGTTGGCAGGATCATTGTATTTGTCACCTCTCGCTCAGCACTTCCGCGATGTCCTGGGCGAAGATCATGTCTTCGGTTCCAACGATGTCAGGGTCATCAGGCGAGGTCAGGTACTTGGCGAACACCCAGACGCCGTCCCTGGGGTTGCTCACCACTTCGGCTGTCGCCCCGCTGATGGTGGAAATCGTGGCCCCTTCTTCGATGGCGATGAGGTTAATTATTTCCGCCATTGGCCTGTCTCCCGCGATAATTGGCGAAACCCGCTGTGCAGGGTTCGCCGAAGGATGAATTGGTCGGCATTCCGGGCGTCAGACCTCAAAAGAAGAAAGTCAGATTCTTGGCCAGCAGCACGTTCTGGTCGAGTATCACCTTGCGTTGCGCAATCTTCCAGAGGCCATCTTCCTTCCGCAGGGTGTCCTCCCGCTTGCCGATGAGGAGATCCGTCTCGGTTTCGACGCGGTTGCGGTAGATGAGGAAGCGGCACTTGAGAGACACTTCAGCCGCATCTTCCGCCGATGGAGCGGTCTCCAGGATCTGGACGTTGGAGACCATGTGGCAGATGCGGGAAAGCGGCTCTTCGGCCCAGTGGACGCCGGTGAGAATCTGGTTGACGCGACGTTCCAGAGTGTCTTTTCCTTCGTCGAACCAGTTGATGTCGTAGCCCTCGCGGGTGAACTCGCGGTCCAGCTCGCCGAACTTCACGTTGCGGCGCATAGGCATCCAGTAGCGGATGTCGTCGGTCAGCAGGTTCAGCCACTCGGCGAAGCGCCGTCCATCGAGCAGCTCGGCCTCGCGGAACAGGAACTCCTCGACTTCGTTCTTCAGCAGTATTCGGGCGATGCCCTGCCCAGTGGTGGTCATGGGCTGCTGACCTCCAGCGCCGCGGAGCCGTTGGCGTGGCCGTTCCGCCAGGTTGCCAGTTCGCCCCAGTCTTTCGCTGTCAGGAATTCGGCCCAGCGAGAATAGAAGCCGCGCTGGTTCTGCTCGGCGGCTTTGGCGGCGGTTACGTTGCGGATCCGGCCCGGCAGCTCCAGCCCGTCGGCGTCAAAGGTCGGCGCCTCGTGGCCCATGCCCATTTGATAATTGTAGGGGTATCGGCGGGCAATGGCGCCCCGGCTGGCGTTGTGGGCATAGTTCCAGTTTTCCATATCGTCCTGCTCAGTCAGCCCGGCGGGCCCGGAGTAGCTGATATAGTACCTTCGCAGGAACTCTTTGACCTCGACGGGGGCGTCCTTGTCTACCAGGAACCAGCGCCAGGCCTCGTGGCTCTGCGGGGTGCGCGGATGCCACACGGCAATGGTGCGGGGCTGGCGCGGCAGGTATGAGAAGTTGGGGAACAGCGTTCCGGGCCCGGGGATGAAGCGGGACCATTTGCCGTAGTTCCTGCGGCGCTCGTTCTCGCAGTAGGTGAAGTATTCCGACACCACGTTCGAGTGCTGATACGCCGGAATGGGCGCGTCGTCAGGGCGCAGGAAGCTGATGGTGCCGTGGCCGCGCTCTGGGAACGAGAAGTCCAGCGCGGCGGCGCCTACGCGCTCCTGGGTGTCGCGCCGTCCGCTGCCGCTGGGCCCGACGCCGACCAGGTCTACGGAGCGATGACTGATGTTGTGGTAGCGGTCGCCGATGAAGTTCTCGGACGGGAACTTCCAGTTGCAGGGGATTACCCATTTCTCGATGCCGCCGAATACCTCAGTCTCGCCTCCGGCGCCATCCCAGGTATCCAGCAGGAAGTCCAGGTAGGTCTTATAGCCGCCCAGGTACTCTGCAAAAGAAGGAGCGTCCTTGTCCCAGTTGGCCCAGACGGTGCCTTTGTAGACGCAGAGCTGCGGGACTTCGATAAGCCCCCACTGGGACTTGTCCAGAGCGCCCTTGTAGGCGTCCTTGAAGTAGGGAACTCCCACCAGCTTGCCGTCGGCGGCGAAGCTCCAGCCGTGGTAGGGGCAACTGAAGACTGGGGTGTTGCCTTCGTCGTAGCGGCAGACCTTCATGCCCCGGTGGGTGCAGGAATTGAGGAAGACGTGGACCTCGCCTTCCCGGTCGCGGCAGAGGATGACCGATTCCTCCCCCATGCAGGAGACGAAGTAGTCGCCGGGTTTGGGAATCTGGGATACATGACCCACGAAGAGCCAGGCGCGGGCGAACAGAAGGTCCTGTTCCTGGGCGTAAATATCTTCGTTGACGAAAATCTCGCGGCTGACTGTGCCTGCGGACATATCCACCAGATTCCTTGCCGGAATCCTGTAGTTGCCGTGGCCGTTTACCATGCTGCTACCCCCAGACGAGGTATTCGGTTTCCTTTAGTTTCCAGCTTTGGGGCGCAGCTCCGCCCCGGCCAATTGTTCGAGGATGCGGGCTACGGACGGGAAGCCGTCCTGCCCCATGCCCTGCGCCTGCGCCCGCTGGAACATATCGTCGGCTATTGCGCCTATGGAGGCGGGAGCCTGCGCTTCGCGAGCCAGCTCGCAGGCCAGGTGTATGTCCTTCGCCACGATGTCCAGTGTGCCGTTGGAGGCGAAGCTGCGATCCAGAATCGCCCTGGCGGAGCGGTTCAGCACGCTGCCCGAGCCGGCGCTGACCGGCACGATTTCAGCCAGTATCTCCAGGTCTATCCCGGCCTTCGCTCCGATGAGCATTCCCTCCAGCCCCGCAATGAAGGCGCAGTAGCCGAGGTATTGGGTAACCAGCTTGGCAATGCAGCCCGAAGCAGTATCCCCAACGTAGAAAACATCACGGGCCATACAATCCAGCAAGGGGCGGTGTTTTTCAAAGACAGCCGCGTCGCCTCCCACCATCATGGTCATCTTGGGAGGGCGACCGCTGACCGGCGAGTCCAGCATCTCGATTCCGCGCTGCCTGCATAATTCCGCTAGCCTCCGGATGAGAGACGGTGAGTTGGTAGTGGTGTCGATCCAGGCCCCGCCTGCGGGGAGCCCGGCCAGGATTCCGGTGTTGGGGTCGGTTATCACCGGTTCGGTTTCCGCAGGACCTGGCAGCGAGGTGAACACTACGCCGGCCGCCTCTGCTACTGCCCGCGGAGTCCCGGCCCAACGGGCTCCCATCTCGCACAGGTTGGCGGCGGCCTCGCGGCGGACGTCGAACACTGTTACGTTGTGCCCCGCATCCAGCAGGCAACGGGCCATCGGGTTGCCCATAGTCCCGGTACCGATGTATCCAACGTTCATCTGATGCTCCGAAATGCTGTCATCGATGAGTTGTGGGTGATCGCGCCTAGTGTCTCTCTCTCTGACTCGGAGGTGATCACCCTCTGGAAAGCGTTGCGTCGATAGGCAATGGAGCGTCGGCCTATAGACCGGCGGCCGCCCCTGGTGTTGGATACTGGTGTTGGATCCTGGCTTGGGCAAGGGCGGCGGACCGGCTGTAGGGAATCTCTGCCCGCGCCCTAGCTGGCGGCGGCGGGCTGCGGGACGGGACGGTGGCCCCAGATGCTGCCCTTCTCGTGGCGCACTACTTGCCATGTGGCGTCGTCCACGGTGCGGGCGCCCCAACCGTACTCCACGTCGAAGCCTGATGGCGTCTTCATGTAGAACGACGTCATGTGGTCGTTGGTGTGGCGGCCCAGGCCGCGGGTGAGCTGAATGTCCGAGTCCAGAACGAGGTCGTAAGTGGAACCGACATCGTTCATGCCCTGGGTCTGGAGCATGAAATGGTTGAGCTTCTTGGCGTTGCGGCCTCTGGCATCGATAAGCGCCAGCGTGTGATGGCGGGGATTGCAATGGAAGAAGACCAGGTTGCGGATGTAATCGCTGATCTTCATTCCCAGCACATCACGGTAGAACGCCACTGCCCGGTCCAGGTCCTCTACGTGATATACCACGTGGCCCAGCCCCTGCTCGCCGGTGACGAACCCGGTTATGGGACGAGGAGAGTTGAAGGGGTTGTCGAAGCTGACGGGCGGGCCATAGTAGACCTCGGTTTGAGTTCCATCGGGGTCATCGAACTTGATCAGGCCCTCTACCTTGCGCTCTCTGGCCTCTTCCGGAGTTCCCATGGATACCTCAATGCCCGCCTCTCGCAACTGCTCGGCCATTTCCCTGAGGGCTGCCTCGTCTGTCACCTGGAAACCGACGAACTCGACGTCGTCCTTGCCGGTCGGGCTGATGATGAAGCGATGGGTATATTCGTCCATCCGCATGGTCAGGATGCCGTTGGAGTCGACGCCGTTAGACTGGAGTCCCAGCACCTCGGCGCCGAAGTGCTCCCACTCCTCCAGGTTGCTGGCGCTGATACCGATATAGCCCAATTGGGTAACACTGGCCATGATGGCCCTCCTTCCTGGTTTCTAACTCCTGTTCCTGGTTTCTAGCTCCCGGTTTCCTGCTCCTGGCCTTTAGCTCCTGGTCGTCTTTAGTTTGGTTCCTGGATTTGGTTCCTTGAATGGAGCAAGGAGTGGAGCAGGCCTCTATTTTGCGTCCATCATCCTGACCCACCCGGAGTAGAACCCGCGGGCGTTCTCTTCGCAGATGCCTTCGGTAAGCACGCCGGGAAGGTCTACGCCTTCGGCCAGGTGGCCGATACCCATCTGGTAGTTGTAGGGTTTGCGGCGGGCGATGGAACCCCTGCTGGCTTTGTGGGCGTAATTCCAGTTCTCCATGTCGTCCTGCTCGGTCATCCCCCCGGGGCCGGAGTAGCGGATGTAGTAATGGCGCAGAACGTCCTTGATTTCTTCCGGCGTGTCCTTGTCCACCAGGAACCAGCGCCAGGCCTCTGTCTGGTTGGGACCGCGCGGATGCCACACGGCGATGGAGCGGGGCTGGCGAGCCAGGTATGACATGTTGGGAAAGGCTGTACCCACAACACCCAGCAGGTTGGCTCTGCCGTCGAGCCGGCGGCGGCGCTCGGCCTCCATGTATCGGAAGTACTCCCCTGCGTCTGCAGTGTTCCGGTACGTTGAAATCTGCGGGGTGTCGGGAGGGAGCAGCTCTACCACCGCGGCATGTCCGCGCCAGGGGAAGGAGACGTTAATCCGACGGCCCGCCTTGTACTCAGCGTCGTCGCGGCGGCCCAATCCACTGGGGCCGATGCCCACCATGTCCACCGAGCGGTGGCTGATGTTGTGGTAGCCGTCGCCGGCGAAGTTCTCGGCGGCGAACTTCCAGTTGTTGGGCATGGTCCACTTCTGGACGCCGCCCAGTATCTCCGAACCGCCCCCGCTGCCGTCCCGTCCGTCCATAAGCAGGTCGAGATACATGGTGAAGTCGCCCATATACTCCTGGAACGACAGGCCGTTCTTGTCCCATGAAGCCCAGACGCCGCCCTTGTAGTTGTGCATCCGGGGCGCCTCGATAAGCCCCCATTGGGACTTGTCCAGAGCGCCATTGTAGGCGTCCTTGAAGTAGGGAACTCCCACCAGCTTGCCGTCGGTGGCGAAGCTCCAGCCGTGGTAGGGGCAACTGAAGACGGGGGTGTTGCCCTCGTCGTAGCGGCAGACCTTCATGCCCCGGTGGGTGCAGGAATTGAGGAAGACGTGGATCTCGCCTTCCCGGTCGCGGCAGAGGATGACCGATTCCTCCCCCATGCAGGAGACGAAGTAGTCGCCAGGCTTGGGAATCTGCGATTCGTGGCCTACGAAGAGCCAGGCGCGCGAAAAGATCTGCTCCTGCTCCTGGGCGTAAATATCTTCGTTGACGAAAATCTCGCGGCTGATCTGACCGTTTTCCAGGTCAACGATGCTTCCAATCGTGCGGTTGGCAGTTGTAGCCATTTCAGATACGCTCTCATCCGGCTGCATGTTGCAGGCACAGTATACACGACAGCGCAGCGCGTTTTCACCGCGCCATCGCGACCAGACGCATATAAGCAGCGTTGCCCCGTTGCGCTGATATTGGAGCATGAGAGGTCAATTAGCGCTGCGGCCTGGCCACAGCCAGGCACTTGCTGGAGTTGTGGACGTAGGTCTGCTGGAACTCCACGATTTCCGGCTTCCGCTCCAGTTCCGACAATGCGCCGGCCAGGCACATCCAGTTCAGCATCTCCTGCTGACCCGCGTCCTCCACCTGCGCGGTGGTCAGACGCCGCCATGCTTCGTAGTCCCCGGCTTGGAACTCCTCGAATCGCTGGCGGTCAGAATCCACATCGCAATACAGCCAGCAATTTTTCTCGGTCAGGAATGCGTGGGACCAACTGGAAGAGGCGATGAGCGCCACCCGCCACGGGCTGTCTTGCAAGGAGCGGGCGACGGCGGCTCCAAGCTCCATGCACCGTCTGGGCGACGGACCGGGCGGGTCGGGCGGCGCTTCGACGCCGTTGATTGTCTGCGGGCTGGCGCCGCCCCGGTTGCGGATGACCCGGCTGCCGTAGCAGTTGACGGCGAAAGGGATGACGGGGTAGTCGAATCCCTGACGGTCGTAGTCCAGATAGAGCAGGGTGTTCAGGAAGGCGTGTCCCAGCCCCGGCTCGTGCAGCGGCTTGTAAGCGTAGGCCACGTCGAACCCGCCGTCGATCAGCGCGCCGGTCAGATAGCGGGCCGACGGATGCCCCTTGTAGCGAAAGATCTTATCGGCCGGTTCGCCCCAGATGTTGGGCCTGGCGCCTCCGTTCTGCATGGCGAAGGGGCGGCATTCGTATTGGTCGCAGGCCATGACGCAGAACGCTGGTATGATGTCTTCCCGGAAGTTTTCGTATTGGTCGTCTCCCCAGACCAGCACTGCATCGGGGTTGAAGGCGTCCAGCTCGGCGCGCACCTTGCGGAAGCCCGCAACCAGTTTCTCCCGCTGGTACAGGGCCGAGGTGTAGCCCTCGTCGTCGCCCCATTCCTTGCGCATAGCCGCGGGCCAATTCTCCGGGTTCTTCTGTTCTCGGGGTATGCGTTCGTTCCTGAGAGCGCGGGTAAGCGAGTAGTTCTTCAGCTCGTCGGGGGAAATTAGAGACGGCGAATGCGTGACGCCGACGCCAAGAATCTCTGCCATGGTGCGTCTCCTTTTCGAGAGTAGGCTTGCGCAGGGAACAGAAGGGCGCCTTTCGTGAATTTTGACGGCTCGCCGCGCATACCGCAAGCGCCGCATTCCACCGGGTACTGGACTGCGCGGCCGGGCGGGACGATGGCGGGCGGGACGACGGGGAAGCAGCCGGCCAGGGCCCGGTGAGCGCCATGCTTGCCCCGTGTTCTTGTCCGCTTCGCCCTTACCGGCGATAATGAGCCTCGACAATCTCGAACCGGACGCAAGTTCACCGGCGCAGGAGGCAGCAGATGGACTGGGGAATGGCTAACCGCATGGCGCAACTGATTCAGCCCGACGGGAAGTGTATGTTTCTTCCCATAGACCATGGGTATTTCCAGGGGCCGACGCGCAATCTGGAGCGGCCCGGTGAGACCATAGCGCCCCTGATGCCCTATGCCGACGCGCTGTTTGCCACCCGGGGCGTGGTACGCTCCGTCGTGGATCCCGCCGCCAGCAAGCCGCTGATCCTGCGCGTGTCGGGAGGCACCAGCATGACCGCCGGCGATCTGGCCGACGAGGGGTTGACCACGTCCATGGAGGACGCCGTGCGGCTCAACGCAGCCGCCGTCGGCATCTCGGTGTTCATTGGCTCCGACTACCAGAAGCAGTCCATCCTGAACCTGGGCAAGCTGGTGGATGAGGGTGAAAAATACGGCATTCCCGTAATGGCGGTCACTGCCGTGGGCCGCGAGTTGGACCAGCGGGATTCCCGCTACCTCGCCATGGCCTGCCGCATCTGCGCCGAAATGGGAGCCAAGGTAGTCAAGACCTATTGGTGCGCCGACGACTTTGACCGCGTGGTGGACGGGTGCCCGGTGCCGGTGGTGATGGCCGGAGGCCCCAGGGCCGATACTGAATTCGAGGTGCTGGGGTTTGTTCACGACGGGATGCAGAACGGGGCTATCGGCATCAATCTAGGGCGCAACATCTGGCAGAGCCCTTACCCCGTCCCGATGATTCGATCCCTCCGCCATATCGTCCACGGTAATGGAACGGTATCTGAAGCGCAGGAGATTTTCGACGCGGTTCGCTCCGGGAACGCCGAGTTGGCCGGCGTTCCAGACTAGCTCCGGCGCCGGACATCACTATCGCATAACTATCGCAGGAAGAGGCAGGCGGCAATGCGCGCAGCAATGTATTACAACAATAACGACATCCGCGTAGAGGAGATGCCGGAGCCGGAAATCGGGCCGGGCGAGCTGCTGCTGCGGATAGAGGCCAGCGGCATCTGCGGCAGCGACGTTATGGAGTGGTACCGCATTCAGCGCGCTCCGCTGGTGCTGGGGCATGAGGTTGCGGGTACGGTTGCGCAGGTGGGCCCCGGCGTATCGCAGTTCCGCGAAGGAGATCGGCTGGTTGCAACCCACCATGTGCCCTGCAACGCCTGCCGCTACTGTCTCAGCGGCCGCCATACTGTTTGCGACACGTTGCGAGCCACCAACTACGATCCGGGCGGTTTTTGTGAGTACGTTCGATTGCCGACCATCAACGTAGACCGGGGCGCCATTCCCATCCCTGAAGGAGTGCCCTTTGACGAAGCCTCCGTTGCCGAGCCGCTGGCCTGCGTTTACCGGGGGCAGCGACGGGCCAACATCCAGCCGGGGCAGTCGGTGCTTGTGCTGGGCAGCGGGCTGGCCGGGATGCTGCACATCAACCTGGCCCGCGCCCTGGGCGCCGGACGCATTGTATCCACTGACCTGTCGGACTTTCGATTGGCGGCAGCCCGTCGTCTGGGGGCGGACGAGACACTGAGGGCAGACGAATATACACCAGAACGTCTGCGGGAGGTTAACGGCGGACGCCTGGCAGACCTGGTTATCGCGGCGACAGGGGCTCGTCCCGCGCTGATGCAGGCTTTGGAGTCGGTGGAGCGTGGAGGCACTGTGCTGTTCTACGCGCCCACGGAGCCAGGCGTCGAGATCCCAGTGGCGATCAACAACGTTTTCTTTCGCAACGATGCCACACTTACCACGACCTATGCTGCCGCGCCAGGGGACCTTACCACCGCCCTTGACCTCATCGCTTCCGGCCGGGTGCAGATCGGCGACATGATCTCCCACCGCCTGCCGCTGGATGAGACCGCTCTGGGCTTCCGCCTGACTGCTGGGGCCTCCGAGTCCCTTAAAGTGGTGATCGAACCGCAACGGTAGCTTTCACCGCCGTCCAGCCCAACGATGGGCGCTGTCATTTCCCGCAACTGTCGCAATTGCAATGGGCGCACGAACGAGCCTGTACGCATCAGGATTCCCGCAGGCTATGCCCTTCGGTCAGCCCGGGCATATTGCCAGGGAAATCGAACGGCGTTGGAGCCGCTCCGGCTGGCGTCGGCGAGGCGATAGGGGAGCGTTTGGAGCGATGTCGTTCTTCGCCGCTTGACGCCTGTGCCTCAAACTGTACAATCAAGCTGCTATTCGCCTGCGCCTCAGAGACATTGCCGGTTGGGCCTGGCAGCAGAGGTTGATATGGAGCTTGGATTGTTCCTGGAATTCCCGGTGAGGGAAGGTTCCAATGAGAACGAGGCGTTCAAGGAATCCTTTGCCCTGGTCGACCAGGCCGAAAAGCTGGGGGTGCCTTCGGTGTGGATGGCCGAGTACCACTTCAACCCCGGTCGGGTGCTCTCCAGCCCGATCACTATCCTGAGCGCCATTGCCGCACGCACGCAGAGCATTCGCCTGGGGACGGCGGTGCTGCTGCTTCCCTTGACCAACCCGGTGCGTGTCGCCGAGGAGGTTGCCACTCTGGACCAGATCAGCGACGGGCGCGTCGAGTTCGGCATAGGTCGAGGCACCTTCCCCAACGTGCACGAGGGCTTCGGTGTGCCTTTCGAAGAGAGCCGGGGCCGTTTCGAGGAAAGCATCGAGATTATTCTGAAAGCGTGGACCTGCGAACCCTTTTCTTTCAAGGGCGATTACTTCACCCTCCCGGATATGTCGGTGAACCCGAAGCCTTTCCAGCGGCCTCATCCCCCTGTCAAGGTCGGGGTGACTTCTGCTGAGAGCTTCCCGATTCTGGGACGAATGGGTTTCAACATTCTGATCAATCCCTCGCGAGTGTTCACCCTGGCGGAATTGAAGCCATCGATCCGGGAATACAGGGAGGCGCGGAAAGCTGCCGGACATGAGGGCGAGGGCAAGGTGGGGATCCGCATACCCGTATATCTGTCTCACGACGCGCAGAAGGCGCACGACGAGCCAATGGAGAGCGCGTTGTTTTCCATGGGCCGACTTTCCGACCGGGTAAGCAGCTATGCAGGCAGGCCCGGAACCCTGGGCGACTGGGGCGCGCAGGCGGAGCGCGTGCGCAACATGACCTACGACGACTGGCTGCGCGATAAGGTGGCCTACGGCACCCCCAAAGCTGTTATCGATAAGCTCAATTGGCTGGGTCAGGAACTGGGGCTGGACCAGGTCATGTTCGAGATAAATTTCGGCAACCTGATTCCATTGGAGAACCAGGCAAACAGCCTCCGCTTGATGATGGAGCAGGTAGCCCCAAACCTGGCGTAAGTTATTCGTGAGTCGAACGAGCGCCGGCAATCAGTAATCCCGGGATCTGCGATTACCTCCCTTGCGTAATCAGGGTCAGGCTGAGGTTGGAATGAGCTGCGAAGCGTTTGAGGCCGGGACCAGAGTGGAAGCAGTCTCCGAGATTGCGGTGCGGGTAAATATGGGCGCACCCGTAGAGGGCGCTGGACATACCATCAGAGCGGGCGACATTGGCGAGATCTCTACAGTGCGCCGCACCGGCGCCGGGCTGCACTGGCTGGTCATCAGGTGGGAGCGGTTGGGACGCACCTTCAACCTCAACCCCGATCAGTTCGACTGCGTAAAGATAGTTGGCTAGGGCCGGTTTTCACCAGCGTATACCGGGTTCGCGCTCCTGAAGGACCTCGCCGAACAGGGTGAGCACCTGGTCGATGCGCAGAATCACTATGGCTGCCCCAGCCATGCCAGGGTCGTTGATCAGCCCGCGCTCCGCCAGACGGTTGGTCATGTCGTTATAGACCTCCCCTTCTCTGACCACGCTGGCGGTACAACGAAACTTCCAGCCGGCGTCTGCGGCTGCGTTGCGAAACAGGACGACTACCCTGGGGTTGTCCTCGACGTGCTCCAGGGGTTGCCGCATGGTGCGGTCTCGGTAGATGAAAGTGGAGTCGTCGATAGCCAGCACCGTGCCTATGTACCCCGCATTGGGTGTTCCGTCGACGGCGGCGGTAGCCACAATACAGGGAAACCCGTCGTCGCGGGCATGGTTAATCAATCTCTCCATTTCTTCAGTCAGATGTATCATGCTTTCCTCCTGCTAGCGGTCTGACTGTTCCGCCGGGCGGCGCAGGGCCACACCGGATTCGGAAGCTGACATGGTCCTCGCGTCCAGTTGCAATCCGAAGCCATCGGCGAGGCGGGTCAGGTAGTTGAAGATGCCGACGATGTGACCGATTTCCAGCAGGGCCACATCGTCGAAACCCATATCGCGGAGGGGCTGCCAGTCGGTCTCCGTCATGCGCGTTGGTGCGGCGCTGAGCTTTTCCGCTATGCTGCAGAGGGCCCGCTGCCGGGCCGTCAGGGTTGGCAGTTCCCGCCAGCGCTTGTGCGTTATCGCATCTACGATGGCGGGGTCTCCGTCCTCGGCACGCAGAAACTCTGCGTGGGATACGGTTCAATACCGGCAGTCCTGCGCTGCTGCGGCGACTGCCGCCACCATTTCCCTTTCCTGCCGGTCCAGTTCTCCGGGGCCGAACATGACTTGGCGGTAGAGAGCTCCAAACAGCGGCCCTATCTCCTTGTGCCTGGCCTGGAGCCTTCCCATGGCCGGCAGGTAGCCGAAATCGTAGTTGCCTCCGCGCGCTCCTGGCGGCAGGCTGGCGCGGTGTTCCTCTTCGGTAGGGATGGACACCCAAGCCTCGCGTGTTGATTCTTGACCAGACATTGTTGCTCCTTCTGCGGGGATACTGCTATCCCGGGGAATACCGCCGGTTACCGGAGCAGCCGGACAGCCTGGCTGCGGGCTGGTGTCCGCCTTTCGTGAGCTGTAAGGGAATGAGAACGCTATCACCGCATCCGAGGCAGTCTGCCGCAATATAATAAACAGTGCCTGATAGGCTGCTTTTCGGGCATATTATTTACGAAACTACTCGCCTGGAATGAATTACTTATTCTCTTTGCCTTTCAATGAAGTATATTACACGAAGCAAGGGGCGCGGACGGATGAGAACACCCGCAAACCCTCTGCCGATGTTGACAGCAGGACAGAAGGAGGCCCGATATGATCAGCGGAAACCGATGGCGTCTCAAGGGCGAGTACTTTGAAAGCTGCAATTGCGAGATTCTGTGTCCCTGCATTGTTCGCGGCGCCAGCGTCGAGCCGACCGAGGGGCATTGCGACGTGGCGCTGGCCTTCCATATAGAGAAGGGCGACCTGGATGGCGTGTCCCTGGACGGGCTGAATTTCATCGCGGCCAATTACACGCCAGGCCCCATGGCGGCTGGTGACTGGACTTCCGCCCTGTATATAGACGAGCGGGCCGACGAACCACAGCGTCAAGCCCTGGAGCAGATTCTATCGGGCGACATGGGCGGGCCGGCTGAACGCTGGCGAGCTATGACCGGGAACTTCATGGGAATCAGCTACGTTCCGATCGACTTTCGCATAGAGGGCAAGGTCCACTCCGTCACTGTTCCGGGAGTGATGGATTTCAGCGTGGAGCCGATTCAGATTCCAGGGCGCGATGACGCCATGCTGCTGGCCAATACAGGGCACAGCGTCAACCAGGATCTGTATCTGGCCCGGGGGACGCGGGCTGAATACAAGGATCACGGCATGGTGTGGGACAACACCGGCAGGAATGGCCACTATTCCGCCTTCGAATGGAAATGGCCGTAACTTCAAGAGTTCAATCCGAATTTCGCAACAATATGCAAGAGCCGCCCGATGGCAGATAGCCTGCCCATCGTCAACAGGGCAGGCTGCACTTATAATCCCACTTTAATATAGAGCAAGCGCATGCGAAAGCCCCATTAACTTGCCAATATAAAGATGAAATTACCATAAGGAGCGCCGAAATAAGAAATTATATACTCATAATCATACTGATAATCGTAGCAGTATCCGCAGCAGCCTGTAGCGAGGCGGCGACGCCGGTTCCACCGACTGCCACCACCGCCCCCGTACAGCCCTCTACCGCCGCTCCCACACAGGGCGCGCCTGCTGCTGCGCCGCCCCGGGCAGAAGGCGATCACAGCCTGGAGCTGCTGGCTATAGCGGCCGAACGCGCCAACGGCCCCGGAGCGTTCTATGTGGGCGATCTGAACGATCTGGCTGGCCCTGCCCCTACTCCGGATGAGGGCGACGCCGATGGCAACGTCCCGCTGGATGCCCTGGAAAAGCATCTGTTCGTTTATGAATCCGACTACTACCGGAGCTTGATCGAGCGCGCCAGGTTCACTGATCCAACGGAATTGACCTACGACGGCGAGCCTATCATCATTCAGAACGTCTGCGCCAACCCCACCGTAGCCTTCTGCAAGATTATTGACACCTTCATGGCGCCGAGCCTGACAGAGCGAACCAGCGGGAAGCTGATTATCGAGTCCACTTCCTTCCCCGAACTGGGGTTGCCGGGGGGTGATACGCTGTGGCTGCTGCGGGAAGGTACGCTGGATATGGCGAACGTGCTGGGCCCCTACGTGAACAACGATTTGCCCCGGTTGGAGATTCAATACCTGTTCGGGCTTTACACCGAGCGTTCCCAGCAATATGAAACTACGGTGGCGATGCTTCCCGACATCGAGCAGTTGCTGATTGACAATACCGGCGGTTATCCCATCAACGTGAACTGGCACAACGGCAACGACATTTTCCTGTTCACCAAGAGGCCTCTGAACGCCCCTGAAGACGTTCAGGGAATTAAGATCAGGGTCTCCGGAATGCCCATATCTGACTGGGTCCGGGGCATGGGCGGCGACCTTGCGTCCCCTGCCAACTTGTACACCGCTCTGGAGAGCGGCATTATCGAGGCCGTCGCAGCCAGGGGAGATCTAGGACATGGCCTGCGTTGGTACGAAGTAATCAGCTACATCAGCGGCCCACTGACCTCATGGACCACCAGCCACAACGTAGTCAACAAGGAGGTCTGGGAGTCGATTCCTCCCGACCTCCAGGAGATTTTCAAGGAAGAGGCGGCCAGGATGGAGCTTGAAGCCTTGAGGCTTGGCGCCATTCAGAACGAGCTGGGCTTGCAGAAGAACATTGACGCCGGCATGGAATACATCGAGTTCGGGCCGGAAATGCGAGCGCTCAGCGACGATGCAGTGCTGAACGAGGTTGTGCCTAACTGGCTGGACCGCATCGGCGGCCCGGAAGCTCCCTTTGCTGCTGTATTCAATGATGCTGTCGCCCCCATAGCAGGCATCACCATTGAGCCCGACGGGACAATCACCAGCTCGAAGCGGCCGCAATAGCGCATTAGCCGGGAAGCACAAACAAGCTCCCGTATCCCGATAGATACGGGAGCTGCATTTCGCCGTACAATGCAGAGCGCTTCCTGAATTCAGGAAAAGGAGAGGCAGTGCCTCTGCCATGGGCGGTTTGAGAGCATGAAGCTGAAGGCGCTGAGATCGCGTTGCGTTGCGAAGCTATCGGCTTTCGTCGCATGGCTGGCCCTGGCTGCCGTCTTTGCGGGATGCTCGGGCGCTTCCGGAGCGCCTGACCCCATGCCCACGCCCACTCTGGTTCCTCCGCCCACGGTTACCCCCGTCCCGGATTCCGCCGCCTTTCGCGCAACCGCGGCCAGCTCCAAGGCTCCCGACTTCGTTTTCCGGCTTTTCCAGGGCGGGGAGGCCCTGGGAGCAGAAGAGCTGCGCTTGTCGGATCTGCATGGTAAACCGGTGGCGCTGAACTTCTGGGCCCGGCTCTGCACTCCTTGCTGGTCCGAAATGCCGGAACTCCAGGACTTCTACGAGGAATATAGAGAAAGGGTGACGCTGCTGGGAATTGACGTTGGTCAATTCACCGGATTGGGGTCTCCCAAGGATGCCAGCAAGCTGTTGGATACTCTGGGCATCTCCTATCCCGCGGGGTATACACACGATGCCAGCGTAGTGAGAAACTACCAAATCAGGGCAATGCCCACCACAGTGTTCATCACCGGGAAAGGTGATGTGTTCAGAACCTGGACCGGCTCCATCACCAGGGAGCAGATAACGGCGATTGTTCAACGAATGCTGGAAAAAGAGTCTGGAGAAAGAGTGAGGTAGGGCGCGACTGCAAAACTGGGCGCCGTCTCCCGGCTGGTAAACGGCGGGGTGGCTGGCGCCTCCATCGCCGGAGCGCTGCTGGCGGCCGGCGGATTCTAAAACATCGGCTGCCTGCGCCTGAGGCTGTCTCTCGCCAGCGCTCTCGCGGCGGCATCGCCCATGCGTCAGCATCCGGGACGCTGACTAGACAGAAGAGCGCATATAGGGCCCAGATGCACCCCGTATTGGCCGTCGGCGCGCTCCGTGAATCAGGATGGCGGACTTGGCAGGCTGACAGACGCAGGTTGACCTGCCGCACCCGGCGAATTAGACTGGAACCGATACATTAACTTCGCTGCATGCGCGAGTGCCGGTCGACATCGGAACGCCGCGCCAGATTACGGCAGTGGAAGACGTTTCCGGAGGGTAGTATGGCAGAACCTATTGAGGGTACCGAACAGAATTGGAAACCAAAGCGCACGAACCTGCCGGGGATGAAGCCAAAGGCAGAACCTATTGAGGTGACCGAACAGAATTGGGACTCCGAAGTGCTCAACTCTGACATCCCTGTGCTGGTGGACTTCTGGGCTGAATGGTGCGGCCCCTGCAAGATGATTGCTCCGTCGGTTCACGATATGGCTGTGGAGTACGCAGGTGCGCTGAAAGTGGGCAAGCTGGACGTTGACGGCAGCCCCAGTGTAGCCATGAAGTACGGCGTGCGGAGCATCCCCGCCCTGATCTTTTTCAAGAATGGCGAGCCCGCTGACCAGATAGTCGGCGCCGTGCCCAAGGGTGCGCTCAAGAAGAAGATCGACGCCGTTCTCGGCAGCTAGGCGCCGATTAAAGCATCTGCCCGGATTAAAACATCGCCCCGGAGGCCTCGAGAACCATGCGCAGCCTATCCTGGTGGTTGCGCATTTTCTGTATTCAGAATCGCGTCGAAATTGTGTCTGCCTTGTGCAAATTCTGTGCGCAAACGCTAGAATTGCCATCGTGCCATCGCCCGTTGCTCATTAGAGGCGCTGCCGTCCGCTTGAGTTTGCTCCTGCAAGGCACGCGCAGTCTACATAACGACAGGATATCTTCCGGGCAGGCTGGCCTGCGGGAACATTAAGTAAAGGGAGCGCTCCTCGTGCCTGTGCTACAACAGAATGCAGCCTACAGAATGGGAGATCGTTTCGGGCATCATCCCGATGACGGCAAGTATCCTGGAACTCTGATTATTGTTGAGGGTATCGACGGCTCCGGCAAAAGCACGCAGATTGACCTGCTTCAGAAATGGTTGACCAGCCGTAATCTTGTAATTGCGTTCACCCAGTGGAACTCATCCCCCATTGTGAGGCGCACGACCAAGCAGGGAAAGGTTAACGGGCTGCTTACGCCAATGTCCTACAGCTTGATCCACGCCGCCGACTTTGCCAGCCGGGTTCATTCCCAGATTCTGCCGGCGCTGAGGGCCGGCGCTATTGTGCTGGCCGACCGCTATGTCTATACCGCCTTTGCCCGCGATTCGGCCCGCGGGGTGAACCGCGACTGGCTGAGGCGCATCTATTCCTTTGCGGTGCAGCCTACGCTGGGTCTGTATTTCAAGGTGCCCCTGGATGTGTCCATACACCGTATCAACGCGGCGCGCGAGGAATTGGGCTACTATGAATCAGGACAGGACATGGGCCTTTCCAGCGACAGAGAAGAGTCTTTCCGCATGTTTCAAGGCAAGCTGCTGGATGAATACGATGCAATGGTGGAAGAGTTTGGGCTGATGACCATCGATGCCACCCAGCCTATCGCAGTGCAGCAGCAACTGGTGCGCCGGTATGTTGAGCCGCTTGTAGAAGGCGCAATGCCGGTTCACGGACAGAGCGTGCCGGAGGCCCTGGGAGGCGCAGGCCTTACCGGGCGCTATATCACGCAGCCGATGCCGAGGCGGTTGACCGAGCAGGATGTGGCCAGCCGTTAGGCTGCGGATTCTCTCGGCAACGAATTCGATTCGAATAGAGAGCCAGACCCATGACTACGTTCAGCTTTTACGGCCACACCCCTCCCGGAATGGGTGAAGAGACCACGCCGGGGCGCCTGATCGTGGTGGAGGGAACCGATGGAGTGGGCCGCTCCACGCAGATAGCGATGTTGCAGGAGTGGCTCGAAGCCGAAGGCTACGCAGTGCTCGTAACCGGATTTCGCCGGTCGGAACTGGCTGCCGCAGGCATCGACCGCGCCATGCGGGGCAATACGCTGGATGCTCTTACCCTGAATCTGTTCTACGCTACCGACTTCTGGGATAGGCTGGAAAAGAACATCGTGCCGGCTCTGCGCACCGGTATGGTAGCCCTGGTTGACAGGTACATATTCTCCATCATCGCGCGGGCCCGGGTGCGGGGCGTGCCGGCACAGTGGCTTAAGGATGTCTTCGAGTTCGCCGTAGTTCCTGACCAGGTACTATATCTCGACGTAGACGTGGAACGTCTGCTGCCCAGGGTGCTTTCCGTGCGTCAGTTGGACCACTGGGAGTCCGGCGAGGACTTCCTCCGGGGGCCGGACCTGTATGACAACTTCATCCGCTATCAAAGCGCATTGATTGACGAATTCAGGAGCCTTGCCAGGGAACATGATTTCGTAACCGTGGATGCAAGAGGCAGCGTTGGACAGGTATTCCAGACGCTTCAGTCAGAGGTGCGGGAAGCATTGAAGGGGATGGGCGAGGAAGACAGAGCTTTTTAATCCACGGCGCAGAAATCCGCTTGAATCTCTTGGGCAATACACAAGAGGCCCGCGTTTCCCGGATTGATTGAACGACTTGAGATGGATTGGGAAGCGGCTCCGTCTCTATGAGCGCTTACTCCGGCAAGCTTTACTCCAGCGCGATGGTCTGCTTGCCGGCAGCCGGTAATTGCTCCTTCGGGGAAAGCAAAGGCGGAGAAAACAAAAGAATGGCAAATTGGGTGGAAGAAGTCTAAAATCTTCCTGTTCGTTTCCTGGGAGTGGATGGGGCCCGGTGGCCCTTGCGGTCTTCAAAACCGTTATGCCTCGTGAAGAGCGGGGTAGGTGGGTTCGACTCCCTCGCACTCCCGCCAATCCTGGCATCCGCCTGGTGAATCCGCCATCCCGCCCGGATAAGGCTGCTCCCGGCGACTCTGACCCCCCCGAGCCTTGCTGCCGAACTGTCATGGATGTTTGATGCATTGCCGTCTCCAGGGATCAGTGCCTTCAGGGTAAATGGAAAGGCGGCGGCTTCCTGCCGCTGTTGGAATCATTGCGGGCTTGCCTGTATAGTGTTACGAAGATATGGACGTTCCAGAGCATCATGCCGGCAAGGTCGCAATCACCGGGCCGTCGCCCCGGCTGACACTGCAATCGGGCGACCGACTCGAGCTGACCCTCGATTCATGGGGCCGCCTCGGTGAAGCCATGGCGCGCCATGGCGAAACGCCCGTCTTCGTCTTCGGTGGCATCCCTGGCGAGCAGGTGGTCGCGGAAGTGATCCGCACCCATCGCAGGTACGCGTCGGCCAGGGTGGTTGAAGTGCTGGAGGCCTCCCCCAACCGGGTCTCTCCCCCATGCTCCTACTTCGGCGAGTGCACCGGCTGCCAATGGCAGCACGTTGACTATGGAGCGCAGCTTGAAGCGAAGCGCGACAAGGTGGTTGATGCCCTTAACCGGGTCGGCGGACTTGAAAGCGTTTCCGTCGAAAACACGAAACCTTCGCCCAACCAGTACGGATACAGAAACCACGCCCGCTTTACCGTTAACCAGCAGGGAACTCTGGGGTTCGTCAACCGTGAGACGCGGCGGTTTGTTCGAGTAGATCGCTGTGAACTGATGCGCCCCAGCGTAAACCGGATACTCGAGCAGCTACAGGATCGCTGCCAGGAGACGACTCAGCTTTCCATCCGGGCCGGAGCAGGCCGGGCCGGAGCAGGCAACCCCGATTCGTCGTCCGAGTACCTGGTCCAGCCGGCGCTTCTGAGCCCGTCGGTGCCCATCGCAACAGGGCAGAAGCGTTACGTGGAAACGGTGGGGAAGAACCGTTTTTTCGTGTCGTCGCCCTCCTTCTTTCAAGTAAACCCGGAGCAGGCGGCACATGCTGCCGATGTAGTGCGCGAGGGGCTTGAACTCGGGCCGGACGATGTGCTGCTGGATGCGTATGCCGGAGTAGGCGCTTTTGCTGCGCTCCTGTCTCCCTATGCGGGCAGGGTTATCGCCGTGGAAGAATCATCGGCCGCCGTGGCCGACGCCAGGGATAACGTTGCCGGGCTGCCCAACGTCGAGTTTGTCTTGGGTCGTATGGAAAACGTGCTGGAGGGTCTGCCTGCCAGCCCCGACGCGGTGGTGCTGGATCCGCCGCGTTCCGGCTGTCAGCCCCAGGCGCTTGCCGGCCTGATTACGCTGGCGCCGGCGCGGATGGCCTATGTTTCCTGCGATGCCGAGACTCTGGCCCGCGATCTGAGAGTGCTTTGCGCCGGCGGGTTCAAACTTGACCGAGTGGTTCCCATAGATATGTTTCCGCAGACACATCATGTCGAGTGCGTAGCGCTGCTGCGCTGGAGCGGGAAGAACGCTCCGTCAAAATTGGCGCTGGCCTCGGCGTCGCCTCGCCGACGCGATCTTGTGGATGCGTTGGGCCTCGATTTCTGCGTTCTTCCCGCGAACGTGCCGGAAGATCCGCTGTCTGGCGAATCGCCCAAAGACATGGTGGAACGGCTGTCGAAGGACAAGGCCCTGAAGATTGCTGCGGACATCGAAGAAGGACTGGTAATCGGCGCCGACAGCACAGTGGTTCACTCCGGAGAAGCTCTGGGGAAGCCCGTAGACGATGACGAAGCCAGGGCGATGCTTCGCCGGCTCAAGGGCACCACCCATCATGTATGCACTGGGTTGACGGTTGTCGACGCGGCGACCGGGAGGTCGATAACCGTCAGCATGACTTCCGAGATCACTCTTAGGGATTTCACCGACGACGAGATTGAAACCAGCATTGCCGCAGGAACGCCACAGGATAAGGCCGGAGCCTATGCGGCGCAGGACACATGTCTTCGACCGGCGTCGAGCTGGCAGGGGTGCTACAACAACATCATAGGGCTGCCTATCTGCCGGCTGCTGGAGTTGATGACAGAGCTGGGATACCGGTATCCGGAAGAATGGACCCTTCCTGAATCCGCCCGATGCGGCCCCGGCTGCCCCGCCGGGAGCGAGGGGAAAGAGTCGCTATGAACTTCATGGGCATCGGGTTTATGGAGTTGGCGGTTATTTTCCTGGTCGGATTTCTGGTGCTGGGCCCCGGCCGCTCAATAGACATGGCGCGACGCACAGGGAAGGTGCTGGGCGATTTACGCCGCACGTTCAGCGAGGTTACCGACGCGATTTCGGTTGAAGAGCAGCAGCGTTCCCGTTCTCAAGACCCTCCCCCGTCTCCCGGCGTGCCGTCGCGTCCCGACATGCCCGACAGCGAGACCCAGGCTGCGCCCGACCCGGCGTCCAACAGCGACAAGCCTCGATGACCCGCGAATTAACGCTGCTGGAGCACCTGCGCGAATTGCGCCGCAGGGTGTTTTACTGCGTAATTGCCATATTGGCGGGCAGCGCGGTTTCTTTTGCCTTCTATGAACAGATTATCGACGTGCTGTCTCGCCCTGTCGGGGATTTTGAGGCAGGGGCGGGAGTTGAACTTGTCTTTATAGATGTTACCGAGCTGCTTACCACGGCGGTGAAAGTATCCTTTGTGGCCGGGTTCGTCCTGGCCCTGCCGGTCATTATCTATCAAGTGATAATGTTTGTGGCGCCCGGTCTCACCGGCAGGGAACGCCGCTGTCTGTTCATCTTCCTGCCGGCGGCCATGGGCGCTTTTGCTGCCGGTGTTGCGTTTGCGTACTACGTGCTGACTCCCCCGGCGATGAAATTCCTGCTGGGCTTCAGCGACGTTGCCGAACCCCTCATCCGGATCAGCAACTTTGTAAATCTCATGGTCCGCCTGCTGTTCTGGATGGGTGTGGCTTTTGAAACCCCGCTGATAATGTTTATGCTGGCCCAGTTGGGCATCGTTTCGGCCCGGCAGCTCTCCCGCTTTCGCAGAGCGTGGGTTGTGCTGGCCTTCATTCTCGGAGCTATAATCACGCCTACCTTTGACCCGGTCAACCAGGCCCTGGTTGCGGGGCCCTTGCTGGTATTGTATGAAGTGGGCGTGCTGCTGGCCAGGATCGCCGGGCGAAACCGGCGAAAGGCCGAGGCGGCATGGGCTCAGCAGTAGCCGGCAAAGCCGCCTGTATACTCCGCCCGGTAAAAGAAAAGAACCCGCAGAGGGCGGGTTCTTTTCTTTTACCGGGGGCACACGCCTTGCTAATAAGGAGTGCGCTCATCGCTGTTCCTGACAGTCTGCTGAGTATCATCCTGGGGTGGTTTGTCGTCCTCCCCCATGAGCGCGCTCTTGAAGGTGCGGATGCCCTTGCCCATGGACGATCCAATCTCCGGCAGCCTCCGCGCTCCGAATATCAACATAATAACCACAAGGATTGCCAGAATTTCCCATAAGCCCAGCGGCCCTAATCGCATGTCAACCCTCACAGGTCGGCGGATTCTGAATTCATGACATAGTAGCAGATATATCGCTTCCAAACAAATTGCTCATACAGCGTTGTGGGCGGAGCCTGGCTTCTGCGCGTTTCTTGACTCCTAATCGCAGCGCATCATGTTGTGTCGCCTGCGGCGGCGCGGCTATAATCTGGCCTTGAGGCCGGCAGTTCGAGGGGGGGATGGAACGGGTTGCCGAATTCCGAGGATGGGAATGGAATCTAGCTATGACCTGGCGGTAATAGGCTCAGGCCCAGGCGGGTATGTGGCCGCCATCAGGGCCGGACAACTGGGGATGAAGACGGCGATAGTCGAGAGAGAGGCCCTTGGGGGCACCTGCCTCAACTGGGGCTGCATCCCCACCAAAGCCCTGTTGAGGAACGCTGAAATCGTCTCATACGTGCGGCGCGCCGATGAGTTTGGCCTGATCTTCGACGGCTTTCACGCTGACTACTCGGCAGCGATGTCGCGCAGCCGTCGGGTGGTGAATCGCAACACTCGCGGAGTCCGGTTCCTTCTCAGAAAGAACAACGTCCAGCATATCGAAGGGACAGGACGACTTGCTGGCCCAAATCGAGTAGCTATTGAACCGGACGGCGCGGTCATTGAGGCCAGGAACATCATTATCGCCACCGGCGCCAGGCCCCGCACAATCCCCTCTCTGCCTATTGACGGCAAGCGCATCGTCTCCAGCCGCGAAGCGATTGTGCTGACCGACCTCCCGTCGTCCATCGTCATTGTCGGCGGCGGAGCCATCGGTGTCGAGTTCGCCTACATTTATGCCATGTACGGCGTTGACGTAACCATAATCGAACTCCTGCCTCGGCTGGTGCCCAGCGAAGACGAAGACATAAGCGCTCAACTTGAGCGCGCATTCCGGTCTCTGGGAATAAGGATTCTCACCGGCGCAAGGGTTACGGCGGCGCAGCATAAGGCCGACGGCCTGGTCGTGTCGGTGGACTACGGCGGGAATACGGAATCAATTGATGCCGGCATGGTGCTGGTCGCCATTGGTGTTCAGCCCAATGTAGAGGAGCTGGATCTGGACGCAGCGGGGGTCGCCGCAGACCGGACCGGGGTAATGGCGAACGAGTTCATGGCCACCAATGCGCCGGGCGTCTACGCCATCGGCGACGTTACCGGGAAGCTGCCCCTTGCTCACGTGGCGTCGGCGCAGGCGGTTACGGCAGTAGAACATATTATGGGGATGGAACCGCAGCCGCTGGACTACGTCAACATGCCCCGCACCACCTACTGCAACCCGCAGATCGCCAGCTTCGGATTGACCGAGGCGCAGGCCCGGGAACAGGGCTATGACGTTGGCGTCGGAGTTTTCAACGCCCTGGCCAACGGCAAGGCCCTGGCCATGGGCGAGACCGAGGGCATGGTCAAGCTGGTAGTCGATTCCCGGTACGGAGAATTGCTGGGCGGCCACATGATTGGTCCGGAGGTAACCGAGCTGCTTGGCGAGCTGTCGATGACCAGGATGCTGGAAGGAACCACCCTGGAACTGGGCTGGACCGTCCACCCCCATCCGTCGCTCTCCGAGATGCTGAAGGAGGCCGCCCTGTCGGCCCAGGGAAGGGCGGTGCATATGTAGCCCTTGTCCTTGTAAAGGGTAACTCGAATAGGCATGACAGGTTTCGCAAATAATACGGTCTATTTCAACGTTATTCGGCAAACTGTTTGCGCAGGGCAGGAAGGGACAGTATACTTGGGCCTGGCCTGATGAAAACTTGTGTTACCCGGTTCCGCCAGGATGCGCTTGCCAGGGCGGGACCAGACGGCAGGAGCGTATCGATGGCAATGGGCACGTTTGATTTCGCAATGGGAATCGGTGGCGAAGCGGGCCAGGGTATCGCCACACCCGGCGATATTTTCGCCCGTATCGTCGTCCGGCGAGGGCTGCATCTCAGCACCTACAACGCCTACCAGTCAATTATTCGCGGCGGGCATATTTTCCTCACCATGCGGATATGCGATGAGGAGGTATTCACCCACGGCGACAAGATGGATCTCCTGCTGTGCCTCAACCAGGACACCATGGACCGTCACCAGCGGCTCATCGGCCCCGGCGGACGTGTCCTCTACAACAGCGACGCTGTTACCCCTGGCGAATCCAGCGGAGCTGACCTTTGCCCCATACCCGTTGGAGAGTTAACCCAAAGCCGCAATCGGCTGATCCAGAACACCGTGGCCATGGGCGCCGTAACTTCCCTCGTAGGCCTGGATTTTGAAGTGCTCGAAGAGAGCCTCCAGTTGCGTTTTTCCCGCCAGGGCCAACAGGTAGTTGACCAGAATGTCGAGGTCGCCCGGGCCGGGTTTGAGTATGCCCAATCGAACTTCCGACCATTCGCCTCTCCCTTGCCCCACGGCGGTAAGCCGCTGGCCGTCTGGTCGGGCAACGAGGCCATTGCCATGGGCGGAGCGGCGGCGGGCGTGAAATTCTATGCCGCTTACCCCATGAGCCCGGCCTCCGGCATACTGCACTGGATGGCTTCCAACGCCCGCAGCCTGGGCATTATGGTGCGGCAGGTTGAAGACGAGATCAGCGTATCGAATATGGTAATAGGGGCAGCCCACTCTGGAGTGCGTTCCATGTGCGCAACTTCCGGCGGCGGATTCGCGCTGATGACCGAGGCCGTTGGCAGCGCCGGAATGATGGAAATCCCCGTTGTGTACATAGACGTTCAGCGGGCGGGGCCGTCTACCGGGGTGCCGACGAAGACCGAACAGGGTGATCTGTGGCAGGTCCTGGGGGCAAGCCAGGGCGACTACGAACGCCTGATTGTGGCTCCCAGGGACGCCCTGGACGCATTTGATACCATGCCTGATTTGTTCAATCTTGCCGATAAGCTCCAGTGTCCGGGTATCCTGGTATCTGACCTGTTGATTTCCGAGGGCCGTTACAGTGTTGACCCAGACGACATCGACATGCATCCGGCTATTGACCGGGGCCAATTTATCACCGAAC
Organism: Dehalococcoidia bacterium; assembly: GCA_965115955.1. Classification (GTDB taxonomy): domain Bacteria; phylum Chloroflexota; class Dehalococcoidia; order Lucifugimonadales; family UBA3495; genus VXOI01. Next base: position 2,541,765 of record OZ220473.1, read on the forward strand.
CGGTGTCTCCCAACGGCTACAAGCGATACGAAAACACCAGCAGCGGGATTTCCCCCCGCGCCGTGCCGGGAGTCGAGGGCTACGTTCACGTGGTGGCGACCGATGAGCACGACGAAGACTCCACGCTCATCAGCGACGAGTTCACCAACCCCCACAAGCGGCGTATGATGGTGGAAAAACGGGGGCGCAAGATGATGGGAGCTGCGGAGTTGATCGCTCCGCCCGAGCTGGAAGGGCCGGCTGACGCCGGGGTTACGCTGGTGGGCTGGGGTTCAACTCACGGGGCAATCAGGGAGGCCAGACGCCAACTGGAGGAACAGGGAATTATCGCCAACCAGTTGGCAATAAAATGGATCGTGCCTTTCCACGCCGACCACGTGTTGCGGATCCTGAACGCAGCCAGGAAGGTCATCATAGTCGAGAACAGCTACTCCGGGCAGTTCGCCCGCTACCTGCGAAGCGAGACCGGGTTCTCTGCGCATGGGCACATCCGCAAGTACGACGGCGAGCCGTTCATGCCGCACCACATCACCGACGGCGTGTTGGAGCAGGAGGCGGACAGGACCAGCCGCTATGTCCCCTATCAGGAAGTGATTGTCTAGGCCGCTGGCGGCCTGGCGCCCTGCATCGTTATCCCTTTAGGAATCCAGTGGAAGCCGAAAGTCCTGGCATAAGAGGTGATTCAATGGCAACCGTGGGCGTAGCCAATGGCAAGACCGGAATTCAGCTTACCCCCAGAGACTTCAAAGGGCCGGTGGATCCCGACTGGTGCCCCGGGTGCGGCGATTTCGGGGTTCTGAACGCCATGCAGCGCACCTGCGCCGAGCTTGGATTGCAGCCGCATGAAGTCCTCACCGTCAGCGGAATCGGTTGTTCTTCCAATCTGCCGGGCTACTTCAACTCCTACGGGATGCACACCCTTCACGGGCGCTCCCTGGCGGTGGCCACCGGAGCGAAGCTGGCAAATCACGAACTGACCGTGTTCGTAACCGGCGGCGACGGCGACGGTTACGGGATTGGCGGAAACCACTTCGCCCACTCGGCCCGGCGCAATATCGACCTTACTTACATCGTGATGAACAACCAGATCTACGGCCTCACTACCGGCCAGATTTCTCCCACCAGCAGTCTTGGGATGAGTACCAAGAGCACCCCCTTCGGGAGCATAGAAGCCCCGGTCAACCCCATAACTACGGCCATAATGAACGGCGCCACCTTCGTAGCCCGGGGCTACAGCGGTGATGTCCGGCACCTCACCGAGCTCATCAAGATGGGCGTGCAGCACAAGGGATTCGCCCTGATAGACGTGTTCAGCCCTTGCGTAACCTTCAACAGAGACAACACTCACCAGTTCTTCAAAGACCGCATCAGGAAGATGGAAGACGAAGAGCATGATCCCGCAGACTGGAAGACCGCCTGCGAGAAGGCCATGCAGTGGGGAGATGAGATTTACACCGGCCTGTTCTTCCGGCGCGAGTCGGTCTCTCTGGTCGAAGCTGAACCTGTGCTGGCTAAAGAGGGCCCCCTGGCCAGGCGCCCCCTGGGGCTGTCCGAAGAACAGGCGCAGCGCATCATCCAGCGTATGATGTAAAGTTCAAGGCGTGCCGGGTTTGCATGGGGAGCGCCTTACGGCGGCGCCCCCTTTCCTTTAGCCCTCCGCCCGGCATGGCGCGCGTTTTTCCTGCGGTTGTCCGCGCCTGCCGGTTGCCTTAACATCCAGCCCAGCGCCCCGACGCCGGTATCCGGACAAACAGCGCCCGCTCACTCGCGGGAGAGGAGGCAGCATTGGCTACATCCATTGTGATGCCGCAACTGGGCTACGATATGCGGGAAGGCACCGTTGTCCGATGGATCAAGCAGGAAGGGGACCAAGTTGTCGCCAACGAAGTCATAGCTGAAATCGAGACCGATAAAGCGGTGGTCGAGTTCAAACCCACCACCGGAGGCGTGCTGCGCCGCATCGTAGCCGGCGAGGGCGAGCCAGTGCCCGTGGGTAACCTGATCGCGGTAATAGGCGAGGCCGACGAAGCTCTACCCGACAGCCTGGCGGGACCTGCCGGCGCCATCGAGCCGTCAACCTCTGCGTCAGCATCGACGCCCGCGCCCGCCCGCGCCGCTGCGCCTGCCGTCGAAGTACGCGCTTCCCCCATCGCCCGGCGTCTTGCCCGGGAGCGCGAGGTTGATCTTGCCGCTATATCGGGCAGCGGGCCCGGCGGCCGTATCGTGGAGGCCGACGTTCTGGCGGCGGCGGAGGCCGCGCACGCTGCCGTGGAGGCCGGACGAGCGCTCGCTTCTCCTCTGGCCAGACGCCTGGCCCGCGAGCAGGGCATAGACCTGGCTGTAGTAACGGGAACCGGTCCTGGCGGCCGCATCGTAGAGGCCGACATAAACGCCGCCGTGACTAACCGGGAGGCTGCTCCTGCGGCGCCGGAACCAGACGTCGCCCCCGCGCCCGCTCCGGCAGACGGCGAGGAACGGGCCGGCCTATCGCGAATGCGACAGGCCATCGCCAGCGTAACGTCGGGGAGCAAGCGCGAGGCTCCGCATTTCTACGTTGCCGCCGACATAGACATGACGGCGGCCATGGCGCTGCGCCGCGACGTTAACGACGAATTGCCCGCCTCCAGCCGAGTCAGCGTTAACGATCTGATTGTCAAAGCGTCTGCGCTCGCCATTGGAAAGTATCCGAAATTCAACTCCTTCTATCGGGGCGACCACCTGCAAATGAACCAGTCGGTCAACGTAGGTATCGCCATCGCTCTGGAATCCGGGCTGATAGTCCCCGGTATTCCGCAGTGCGAAAGCAAGAGCCTGGCGCAGATTGCCGCTGCCAGCCGGGACCTCATAGATCGAGCCAACAACGGCGCGCTCCGGGCCGAAGAATATACCGGCACTACATACAGCGTCAGCAACCTTGGGATGTTCGACGTTGACAGCTTCACGGCCATTATCTTCCCGCCCCATGCCGCCATCCTTGCCGTAGGCGCAGTGAAGGAGCAGCCTGTGGCCCGGGAAGGCCAGCTTGCCATCGCCGAGATAATGAAGGCGACGCTGTCTGTGGACCATCGCGTCGCCGATGGGGCAGAGGCCGCCCAGTTCCTGATGGAAGTCAAGCGACTGCTGGAAAAGCCCATCGGCCTGTTGCTGTAGCCGTGCGCCGGACAGACCCACACCCTCTCATCTTGAAAGGAGTAAATCGTGCCCAACTTGACTGGCGGCCAGGCCATTGCTGAATCCCTGAAGGCTCATGGCGTTGACACAGTATTCGGCATTATTAGCATACATAACCTGGACCTGTTCGACGCCCTTTTCGACCGTCAGGACAGCCTGCGATTCATCGGCGGGCGGCTGGAGTTGGGCTGCGGCTTCATGGCCGACGGCTATGCTCGCGCCACCGGTAAGCCCGGCGTTCTGATTACCAGCACCGGCCCTGGCGCTGCCGACTCTGTGGGGGCAATGGGCGAGGCGTACTTCTCCGGCTCCCCTCTGCTGCAGGTGACCACCAATGTCGAGAGCGACTTCATCGGTCAGGGACGCAACACAACCCATGAGACCAAGGACCAGTTGCGGATGTTTGAGGCCGTAACAGACTGGAACGCCATGATTGGCGAAATCGAATCCATCCCCGACAACTTGATGGAGGCTTTCCAGCGTTTCGGAAGCCGCAGGCCCCGTCCCATTGAACTGGAACTCCCCACCGATCTGCTTGGTAACCGGGCCGATGTGGAGATTTTCGGCCCTCGCGACCCCGGCGTGCCCCAGGGCGACCCGGCGAAGGTCGAGCAGGCGCTGCAACTTCTGATTGAGGCAAAGCGGCCGGCGATAGTCGTTGGCGAGGAAGTCCAGATGCTGGGCGGCACTGACGAGATAGTGCGCCTGGCCGAGGCGCTGGGCGCGGCGGTGGTGACTTCTGACGGCGCGAAGGGAGCGTTCCCCGAAGATCATCCTCTCTCGCTAGGTCAGATGCTCGGACGGCGCATCTGGGGCGAGAACCCGGTTCAGGACTGGCTTTCAACCTGCGATGCGATAGTAATTCTCGGCTCCATTATGCCATATCGCTCCACCGCTGGGGTGCAGCTCAAGTTGCCGGAGACGGTGATTCATGTGCTGCTGGACGGAGACGCCATTGGCAAAAACTATGATGCCACAGTGCCGATAGAGGCCAACTCGCAGGCGGTGGCAAAGCAATGGATCGACGCGATTGGCGACAGAGATGTAAGCAAGGGAAAGTCCTACACAGATGAGGTGGCCTCGGTAAAGAAGGATGTTCACAGGTCGTTGCAGGAAACCTGGAGCAACGAGCTGCGCGTGTTTGAGGCCGTCCGGGAAGCTGCGCCCCGCGACACCATCTTCTCGCTGGATCCGACGGTGCCTGCCAGCCGGGCCGCCCGGTGCCTGCCGATTTACGGTCCACGGAAGTATATGCACCCCCACGGCTGGGCCGGCTTGGGGTTCGCCTTCCCGGCAGGGCTGGGCGCCAAGGCAGGACGGCCCGACAGTCCGGTGGTCTGCATCACCGGAGACGGCGGGTTCCAATACAATTTCCAGGAACTTGCTACCGCCGCCCAGTATGACATTCATCCGGTTATCCTGATGTTCAATGACAACGCCTGGGGTATCCTGAAAAAGTACCAGCAGGATCGCTTCGGCGACCGCCTGTTCGGTACTGATCTGGTAAATCCCGACTTCAGCAAGCTGTTCGACTCCTACGGCTTCGGAGCCACCCGCGTGTCAACTGTTGCAGAGCTGGGCCCAGCCCTGGACGCGGCCATCAGCTCAGGCAAGACCCACTTGGTAGAGGTAGCCATACCCAACGGCTTCGGCGAATTGGTGTAGGCTTGTAGCTGTTAGGTGTGAGATTTGCCAGAACAGAGGAAATAATGCTAAAGGAAGAGATGTCCTACAGGTCTGCTTTGCTGGATCTGATTGAGCAAAATGGCGGAACGGATGAATCAAATTTACGACGCATATCGCAAGAGCTTAAAACCCATGAAGAAACATTTACTGCTCGACGCTTAAAGAATCTGCTGACGTTGGGCTTACGTCCTACACAGGAGGAACGGCGGGCGGTCTCGCTTGTCCTTGAGCCTCAATCTGAAAGGTGGATTTCAGAAAACTGGCTCTTGGAAGATATTGCTTCAAGGAAAGTGGTCAAGATTGCCCTCGACTGCACGAAAAGCCATGTCATGGTTAAGGAAATCGTTGATCACGTCCATGGAGAAGTCAGTTTTCGGAACGAGGATCTTTCAGGCAGCGATCTGAATGATCTTTGCAAGCAGTTTCTGGAAGACAGGGAAAAGGAAGATGAAATTGAACTTTTTGGCCTTAAGGTCTAGGTTTGGCACAGGATATAGAGAAAATCCTGAGCCAAGTACTGGAGGCATTTTCTCTAGATAGGTTGATGCCCCCAGTAGACTTGGCAGCATTAGCGGCAGACTGGGGTGTTGTTTCGGTTGAAAATCGAGAAATATCTTCTGACGCAATGTTGTTGCCGTCCGCAGGTGGGTACAAAGTTCTTCTTAAGAAAGCTTCTTCCCCAGGAGAGGAAGTCAGGCAACGATTCTCATTCGCCCATGAACTGGGCCACCTCTTGCTTAGAAAGCTGGATTACGACGGTATATCCGGCCCTGGCACCAAACATCGGTCTCGAGGAGGTCGCGACAAAGAAGAGCGACTCTGCGACATGATAGCAGTTGAAATTCTACTGCCTAGAGCGGCTTTCATAGCTGACGCATCTGCGGCAGGATGGTCTCTTCATGGAATTAGGAGATTGAGACAAATCTATCGTGCATCTGTTCCGGCGACGGCCAGCCGTTTGCTCAACATGTCTCCTGAGGCTTGCCACATGGGAATTTGGAGGCCGGCAGATACTGTAACGGATGCTCATCAGATTTGTTTTTCACGTGGAAGAACGGCAAGGTACGGGATACCGAGCCCTGCGAAAATTTCTCGCAGAAGGTTGTGGCTAATCTCCCGGGCCGCCAAAAGTTCCGATGTGGAGATTGGAATTTCTCCCCTCACAGATCGGGCTCGTCCAACTGCGTATCCTAATGATGTATCAGCAGAAGCATGGGCTTGGGGTAAAGATGAGCATCGGCGTGTTTTGCTCTTTTATTACCCGGAAAGGGAGCTAACGGAAGGTATGCTCACGCTGTCCAATGCTACTCGGCGGCCACTTTGAGTTCCGCACAATTCTCTGATATTGACTCACCATCTATTCAAATTCCCCTCTTCTTGGGTTCTGAACAAGATACCCATGGTTTGTTAGGGGATACCCCCCTCTCGCCGCTTGATCGCGATGCTTCTGATCTCCCAGAGTTGGATATTCGCCGGCGGGTGTACCCCCTTGACGCCCGGCGGCTGACCGGGGAGCAGATTGCCGTTGCCTTCGCGATGACGTCTCGGCGGCCCGAACCCTTCGACGAGATTGCCCGGCAGGTGAGTGAGGAGAGCGCCGCCGGGTTCAGCGAACGGTGGGTACTTGGCTACGGCCATGCTTCAGTCGCCGAGCACGCCGTTGTTCATCTGGCGGTAGAGAATATTTCGCGGCTGGCCTGCGACGGGCTGGAAGACAACCGCCTCGCTTCCTATACCGAGAAATCGTCGCGGTACCAGGTGATGGAAAGCGGCTATTTCCACACTCCGGCTGAACTGGACACTCATCCCATCCTGCGACAGGAATACCAGTCTGCCTGCCAGCGTCTTTTCGATGTATACCAGAGACTTATTGACGGATGCCTGGAATACCTGCGGGGAATCTACAGGCAGGGCGGAAGCGAGAAGGAAGCGGCCTATAATCTTCGTCTCAGGCGCATCGCCACCGACGGCTGCCGCTCGGTACTGCCGGCCTCGACTCTGACCAACGTAGGAGTAACAGCCAACGCGCGGACGTTGGAGCGCGCCGTCTCCAAACTGATGTCGTCGGAGCTGGCCGAAGAGAGGGAAATCGGCGAGGATGTCCGTGAACAGGGACGGAACATCACCCCCACGCTCATAAAGTACGCCGACGCCATAGAATACTTGAAGCAGCGTCCAGGGGAGCAGAGGAAAGAGGCCACCCGGCTCGACAGTATAGGCGAACAACCAGCGCCTCCGGCAGGAGTGCGCCTGGTTCACTGGGATGCAGAGGCCGAGGTGAAGCTGACGGCAGCATTGCTGTATCAGGCTTCCGGCCTGGACTATGCGGCAGTCCTGGAGCAGACGCAGTCCATGCCGGCGGAGAGGCGGCATCGCATCATAGCGGATTCGTTATCGGGACTGAGCCCCCACGACCCGCTGCCCAGGGAAACGGAGGTGGTAGAGTACACTTTTGAGTTCCTGCTGGATTATGGGGCGTTCAGGGAATTCCGCAGGCACCGGATGCAGACGTATCTGCCTCAGCCGTTGACGGTGGTTCATGGAGTTCGAATCCCGTCGGTAATCATCGACGCAGGGCTGGAGGGGTTATTCGCCGAAGCTACAGGGGTAGCCGAGAGAACTTTTCATAAGATACACGACAGCTTGTCGCCCGTAGTGGCCCAGTATGTGGTCACCCACGCTCACAACCGGCGATTGATCTCCAGGCTGAACCTCCGGGAGTGCTTCCACTTGTTCAGGCTGCGCACATCCAAAGAAGCCCACGAGTCTATTAGGGAACCCATGAAGGAGGCGCTGCGTCAGGCAGAAGAAGTGCACCCGCAATTCTTCCGGCACCTGCAATTGCGACGGAACTAGGGAATTTTTAACAATTCGGCGGAGCTGCGCCAGCCGCTCCCGTCTCCTTCACGAGGCAGCCTCCGGGCGGTCTGCCGGAACCGCCGTTCCCCCACAGGGCCGCCCTGCTCCTCCAGTCGATGATTGAAAGCGCCCGGCGCCGGTTACGATTGACGCTTTACCTTGCAGCAGGCCGCCCCGACTCCTCCAGTCGATGATTGACAGGGCTTGCAGTTCCGCTCCAAACCGGAGACGTCGGGATGTTGTTCTGCCGGAATTACCTGAGCTGGGCTGCCAGCACTGTGTCGCCGACCATTCCGACCGTAGCTTTGGCGCGTTCTATGGATCCGGGTGGAGCGGCGAGAGCGGCGGCGACGCCCATGCCCCTGCTCAATTGTATCGAGTCGTATTGCTGGAGGGGATTGCCGGGGATGAGGTTTATCGCACCATTGCCCTGAGCGTCGACCTCCATCTCGCCTGCCCAGTATCTCTGGCCGCCACTGGTAAGCCAAACGTGATAAACGGAATCGGGCTGCTGCGGCTCCAGATCCGAGACCATCAGCAATCCGGCAGTACCGTCTTCCGAAACAACCAGGAATCCCCGGGCATCGACCCCAGGGCGGGCTGCAGACAGCACCACCGTCTTATTGCCCGGCTGGGCCAGGGCGTAGCTGGTCTGCTGCCACCGCTGGAGGCTGTCCTGCATCTGGCTGACGGCGTCGGATGACCGGGACAGACCCGCCGAAGTCTCGATGCTCTGGTCCAGGCTCTCTTGCAGTCGGGAATTTTCTGACTGCAGATCGTCGATGCTCCCGGAAATTCGAACGTTCAGCCCTATGGTGACTGCGATCATGACCACGGCCAGAACGGCGAAGGCCGGCGTGAACAGGCGTACCCATCGGCTGCCTGGCCCTGATAATGCCCCTGACCAGTTCCGAGGCGGCGGGCGGGTTGCTGATACCGATACTAATGATACTGAAGGAACAGGGGGGTCGATGGAGTCAAAGAGTCGCGCCCGCAGCCGCTCTGGTGGCTCTTGAGACAGGATGAGCCGGCCCAGCGCGCTGGCGGTCTGCAAATGATCGTTGGCGATGTCGGCGCACCCGGCGCATCTTTCGATATGTTCGGTTACGGCAAGCTCCTCCTCAGGATCGAGGGCGTTCAGAGCGAAAGCCTCTAACAGGCCGTAGGGGTGATGCTGGCCGGTATCTCTAAAAGTCGTCATCTTCCCGCAGCGCCGATCGGAGCTTTTGCATGGCGAGTCTTACCCTGGTCTTGACAGTGCCCAAAGGTTGTTTCAGTCTCTCTGCCATTTCAGACTGGGAATAGCCTTCGAAATAAGCCAGTAAGATTACTTCGCGCTGATTTTCGGGCAGAGTTGCCAGCGCTTTCACTATGCGCTCCCGGTCCAGGTTCTGCTGAACCTGGCTCTCAACCGAGGCTCCCCTGGAGGCGAGCCGCTCCAGCGTTTCGTAACCCTCCGGGTCGGTCATCGAGGCGGTTCTCCGGCGAGACCGGATCACGTCCACCACCCGGTGGTGCGCCACGCTCATAATCCAGGAACGGGCTTGTCCGCGCTCGGCGTTGAAACTTGACGCTTTAAGCCAGATATTCAGGAAGACATCTTGAGTTACTTCTTCGGCCAGCGGAGGCTGCTTCAGCATGTGCAAGGCAAGGGAATAGACTGGGGTGGCGTAACGTCCGTAGAGAGTGTCCAGGGCATCTTTGTCCCCATCGGCGATACGCTGCAGCAAATGCCGATCTTCCAGATCGTCCGGCCATGTATCCGAACCATCTCTTGAATTCGGGCCTGCCGGACTGCCTCTGAGAGGCCGCTGGGGCTCCAACTCTTCATCATTCAAAATATACGATTGCCGCGAAAAACCGGATTCCCAGGCTTAATTAGAGCAGTATCAGTTCAGGCGGCCAAGAGTCATGCGGATGGACTCGATCGCTCTCTTGACCTGTGCGGCGTCAGGCGGCTCCTTTGCCTCGCTCAAGTATGTTTCCAGGCTGCCTATGGCTGCCCTGTACTGTTGCAACCGGTATTGCAGGCGTGCCAAATCCTGGTGCAATGAGATGGATCCCGGGTTCACGAGGATCATTCGTTGTACAACGCCAAGGGCCTTATCCGGGACTTCGGTACGCTCGTAGACAACCTTCAGGTTGTTAAGCAGGCGGAAGAGGAATTCGTACTTGGTGCAGGGCGCCAGGTAGCCGTCATTCCAGATGAACTTTGGCCTAAACAATTCTTCCGCCAAGCGGCGGCAATCGTCGGGCGTGAGAGCGGATCCGCCGTTGAACGGGTCAAAATAGACCTGCCCGCCTTCCAGCCCAACCAGGAAATGCCCAGGCATACCAACGCCGTAACATCTGAGACCAACTCGGCGCGCCACTTCCAGAAACAGCAGCGACAGGGTTATGGGGATACCGCTCCGTGTGTCCAGCACCCGGTTGAAGTAGCTATTGTCGGGATTGTAGTAATCCCCGGCATTTCCGCGATAGCCCAGTTCGCCGAAAAGATAGCGGCCAACGCGCAACGCTCTTTCCGCTGCGGGCATATCATCCGGCGCACGCTCTTGCGCGGCGGTCGCTAAACTGTCCAGACGCCGCAAGTATTTTTCCACGTCCAGGCCTGGATATTCTTCCCCAGCGATCAGCAGCGCCGCACGCCCCAGGTCCAAGTCTTCCTCGGGACGCGCAATGAGTTTTGCGAAGTCCTGGCGAAAGTTGCCAGCCTTGGGGATGCTGCTTTCTGGCGGGGTCATTTACCTTCCTGCCGGCATGGTTTGGGAGGGAAAGTTGGCGATCCGGCCTTCGTGCTAGGAATATATGGTCAGGTTATTGAAGAGAACGTCCATATTCTGAAGCCTGTCCAGCCTCCAAATGGCTTCCAGAACACTGCTGCACTGCTCGGCAGTCAACCGGGAGCCGGCGAAACTGCGGAATTTGCCCTCCAGGTCGGAATTGCTCATGGGGCGCCTGCGGTGCCCTTTCGGCCACGAGGTGTGGGCTGTGTGAGACTGGCCGTCGCGCCCGTTTATTGTGATGCGGCAGTTGTACTCTTCAGGATAACGGGCGGTGAACTCCGGCTCTTCCACCAGCGTCATCCGCGACATGATGCTCCGCAGCGCCGGGTCTGAGATGCGGTCATCAGTGAAGCTGCCGGGCAAGACTGGCCCATACAGCAGCGCCGAAGCTGCCAGCCACGGGATGCTGTGGTCGGCGGTTTCCCTGGTCCTGGGGTCCCATTTCTCGGGCTCGCTGGATGCCGTGCTGGCTGCCGCTTTGTACGTCTCGATATGGATTCTGTCGATTTGATCCGGTGAAATCTTTTCCCGGAGTTGCAGGATGAGGCCTATCGGGGCCTGCGTATGGATTTGGGAGGGGTATGCTTTGAATATGGTGCGAGTGATCCGGAATGGGTCGTCGTCACGCTCACGGTTCAGCGGAAAATCGGGAATGTGAACCGGCTTACCGGCCGCCTGATCCCATAGTCCCCGTCGTCCCTCGAAAGGTTCGCCAGGCCCTGTCATCCCCTTGGCGGCCAGCAATGCCGCAAACACTGCCGACCGGGATGCGCTTGCCGCAGCGCATCCCTTCCACATCGAAAGTTCCCCTGTGCGGGTGACTCCCAGGGGCAGGTGAGGCGAAATCGCCAGGGATATGGCGTTGCCTGTCTGCCCGCGGTTCAGGCCCATCACTCGCGCTGCTCCGCAGGCGGCGCCGACGATGCTGAAGATGCCCTGATCCCAGCCAAGATCTCCCGCTACGAACTCATCGGACAGCCGACAGAACACCTCGTAGGCCAGCGCAATCGCAGTAATGACCGTTGGTCCGTCGCTCTTGAGCGGATCGGCAACAGCCAGCACGGCGGGAATCATGTCGCTGGGGTGGCCGCCTCCTGGGGAGAAATAGGAGTCATTGCAGTCGAGATAACGCACGGCCACGCCATTGGCGAAGGCGGCCATTTCCGGCGATGTGCGCCCTCGCGCCCCAATGATGCGCGACTGCAAGTTGCCGGCTGACTCTTCGGCCAGGTCGCGGGCGATCTGCGCCGGCTCCGAATCGCAGCCGCCGATGGCGCAGCCGAAGGTATCAACCAACGTGCGCTTGACCTGCTCCACCACCGCCGGCCCCAACTCTTCGCAAGTCAGGCCACAGGAATAAGCGCTCAGCATCTCCGTCGTGCGGTCCATTGGTCAATTCTCCGCGGGCTTGGCCGGCCCGCCGCGATTATAGCGCGGCGCTTCCGCAGGCGTTGGGTTCTCCTCCTGTGCAGACGCCGTCGTTTTCCTCACAGGAGGAATAATGAAAGAGGCTGCGGCAGTTATCGCAGCACCGCGTTTGCCATGCGCTCGAGCTGCCTGCCCATCTCGTATTCGTTGGCGACGTGGTCGGGGCGCACCACCACCCGATCGGCTCCCGCGTTCAAGTAGGAGTGGACGACATCGCGGTCGGCAGGCTGTCCGTAGACGCTGATGGTGATGGATTTGGGGTCGCGGCCTGCCTCTTCCGCCATTGCGTCGAGACGCTTGCGGCTGTCCTCGATCTCGGCGGGAGTGATGCGGTTGGGGAGCCAGCCATCGCCGTGGGCCACGATGCGGCGCAGGACGTTCCGGGCCATCCCTCCAATTATGATGGGCGGGTGGGGCTGCTGGGCAGGTTTGGGGTAGGACTTGACCGGCGGAAAGTTGTAATACTTGCCGTGATACTCCGCTTCGTCCTTGGTCCACAATTCCTTCATCACTTCCAGAGCCTCGCGCGTCTGAGTCCATCGACGCTCGAAATCGCCCCCGAATATCTCAGTCTCCTCGCGAAGCCACCCGGTGCCGATTCCGAAAAGGAACCGCCCACCGCTGAAGCGGTCAAGGCTGGCAATTTCCTTGGCCAGCAGCAGTGGATTGCGTTCCGGCACAAGGGTAATGCCGGTTCCAAGCTTGATGACGGTGGTCGCTCCCGAAGCGCGGGCAAGGGCGATATAGGGGTCGGTGAAATGCGAGTAAGTCCAGGGAATCTCCCCGCCAGTCGCCGGGAACGGGCTGTTGCTTTCCACCGGCACCGCCGGATGCTCCGCGTACCAGATCGACTCGAACCCCAATTCTTCGGCCTTCCTGGCCATGAATGCCGGATCTATGGTGTATGCCGGCAGTGGTGTGGATACTCCTATGCTCATAATGCTACCTCTTTGTACATTGTCTTTAAGATGCGGGCGGTTCTCTGATAGGCTGGACCGGCGGTCCCTGGCTTGTCGGGAACGAACCTACCCCTTATAGAATCACTTCTTCATCGGCGTCCAGGTCTGCTGGCGGCTCTTCGCCGGTGAAGTTGCGCCACCAGTCTGTGAAGGCATCGGGCCCGAATTCGTTGCGAAGGCGGCCGAGGTGAACCCGGGCTTGGGCTGCGACAGGCAGGCCGTGGTCAGCGGCGAGCTGGTAGGCGCGCGCGGCCCAGGCAAGAGCCGTTTTCAGCTCGGCCCGTTCCTCCGCGACCATGCCCAACTGTCCGTATGTGCGGGCGATGCGGCTGACGTCGTTTATCTCCTCGAATATCTCACGGGCCCGATGGTACCAGCTCTCTGCTTCATCCAGCTTCTGCTGCTCGTGGAACAGCACGCCAAGTTGACGGCATTCGTCTCCGGCTCCGCGCCAGTCGCCCAGCTTTTCGCACTTCTCCAAGGCCAGGGTGTACCAGTGTTCGGCGTCTTCCGGGAACATCTGTCGGCCTTGCTCCAAAAGCCCGAGATAATGAAACTCCACGGCCATCTGGGTTTCATTGCCCATCCTGTCGCTCAGAGTCAGCGCCTGTTTGTACCAGTTCTCGGCGTCATCGAATTGGTACTGGGCGTGGGCGGTAGTGCCGAGGGAGTGATAGACCAGCACGGAGGTTTCCTCATCGCGCGCTTCCTCCAGGATTTCACGGGCCCGGTGATACCAGCTCTCGGCTTCCTGGTACTCGAACCGGAACTGGGCGCACTGGCCGAGAGCGCGATAGTCTTTGACCATCTCCTCAGCGTCTTCCAGCCTCTGGTGGATGTCCAGAGACCTTGAGAACCAGTCGCGGGCCTCGCTGTACCGGCGCTGGTACTGACGAACCAGCCCCATCCCATAGTAGTCGTCTGCCACGGCGGCGCGGTCTTCGCCGCTCTCGATTATTGCCAGGGACCTGGAGTACCACGTCTCTGCGTCATCGAGATGCCAGCGCTTCAGGGCGACTTCACCCATCTGGTGGTAGACGGCGGCTGCCTGCGGGTCGCTGTCCGCATCGGGCTGCGATGTGAAATAGTCCAGCAACTGCCGGTTCAGGCTTTCGGCGCGGCCCAGCTCATTGGTCTCGATACACTCCGATGCCTCGGTTCCCAGCAGGTAGAGCCACAAGCCGGTAGCGCCGCCGGCTTCGGCGTCTTCGGCGGTGGTGCCGGCAACTTCCAGCAGTTGACGGCGCAGGCGCCGCAACTCCGGGTAGCGTTTCTGCATCCGGTAGACCTGGGCCAGCGGCTGCGTCAGTAGCTGAGCGCTGTCCCACTGGCGGGATTCCAGGGCCAGGGCCAGGGCTTGCGTCAGGTTGCCTTCCTCGGCAAGGACGGCGTTGGTTCCAGACTCCTGGTTTTCGTAAAGGGTTTCCATAAAGTAGTCGGCGGTGTCGGCGTATACCCTGACGAATTCAGCTTCAAGTTCTCCGACACGGGCCTGGGGCAGGCGCTGGTACAGAGCGCGTCCGTAAAACCAGCTCATGGAAGGATGAATCTGATAGACGCTGGGAGTGATGGGTTCAAGGAACCCCCTGGAACGGGCTGTGCGCAGCATAGTGCGGCAGGCTCCCCAGCCAAGTTCCTCGCCCATAACGCTCCGGTAGGCGTCTCCCTGAGTGATGTGGGTCAGGATGTCCATCATCACCCGGTTGCGGAACAGCGACAGGAAGGGCAGATGAGTCCGGTTGCGGCGAGGCATTCGCCCGAAGGAGTAGTCCATCAGCGCCGTCAGGCAGATCGGCCGCCCGTCTTCGCCCGGCCCGGGCTGGTGGGCCTCGACCGCTTTGCGCAGTTCGCTCAGTGCTACCGAGGCTGGCACATCCGTCATTAGCGGCACGGCGATTTCCATCGCAATAGGGTGGCCTTCCAACAAGTCGAGCAGCTCTATAAATTCCGGGCCCAGCCGGGCAGCGTCAACGGCGCTTTCCTCTATCAGGCGGGTTGCGAATTCGGTCCTGGCCGTGCCTGTTAGTCCGGCCAGGCTATAGCTCCCATGGGGGGTGGATAGCCAAGGCTCAGATTCCCGGCGGCTGACCAGGAGTGCTTGCGACCTGCCTCCAGGTGCAGTCAATTCGGTGAGGAACTCGTCCATCTCCCTAAGTTCGCTGTCTTCCAGCAGTCCGGCGCCAATGGCTGGAAAGCCTGCCAGGTTTTCGACGCCATCCCATATCAGCAGGGTCTGATGCTCCCTCAGGTAATCGAGCAGCCATCTGCGGCGGGCGGTGTCGGACAGATCGCCGAAGTTCAATCCGGCCAACGACGTTCCAACCTCATGCAGGGCTTTTTCCAGACCGGCGCCAACGTCGAACCTGGTATAGAAGGCGCCATCGGGCCTGCCTCCGCTCTTCTCCAGCCATGCCGCCAAACCCAGGGCCACCTCGGACTTGCCAACTCCCACAGGGCCGCTCAGTAGTACGACAGAGTTGGTTTTGAGGGCCTCTTCCAATTGAAGTATTTCCCTTCGGCGGCCTATCAGTCCGTATGGCCCGCCCCGGGGAAGCTGGCGAGGGGGCGGTTCCGGGGTTGCCGGCAACATACCGGGAATAACCGGCTCCGGCGCATAGGTCTTAATTGGCGCAGGTTGATGGCGGGCAGACCGGTAAGCAACCGGGGTTATCCAGTCCCATGAGACTATGGGGCCGGCCGCCGAAGGCCGGTGAGGGTGTTCCATCATCGCGCGGCGGGCCGCGGCTACGGCGGTTGCTGTGCCGTCTCCCCTCGCAACGCCGGCGTAGAAGGCGTCGGCGAATAGCTTGCGCCCTGTGCCGCCCAGGGGAACCGGCAGCATCGCGACCTCCGGCGCTCCAGCACTCGCCAGGGCTGACGCGGCGATGTGAGACAAGTCCGGGGACGCACAGCCCAGCAGCATTACCGGGATGCCCGCAGCGGAGACAGCCTTCGACAAGCGCTCCAGCGGGATGCCGCCCGACAGGGAGGCGCCGCCGTCGCCGAGTTCTACGCCATCCAGGTGGATCAGGTGGTAGTGGCCGGCTCGCTCCGACAGGTGTTGTTCCAGGGATTCAATCGACGGCAGAACGAGGCATTCCAGGGATACTTCCACATCCAGCGATTCCAGGGCGCTCAGGGATTCTGCGGCGATGCCGCTGCTGGAAGGCGGACATAGCATAAGTACATTGAATTGTGAATCATCAAGGGCCGGGCTTGAGGATTCCGGCAGTTCCGCAGCCTGGAAAAACTGCCGCGTAACCCAGCTCGCCCGCGCAGCCATGTACCCGACGTCCGGGTTGTTGATCAGTTCCCAGGGAATGGCCAGGAATTCCGGACGAGACGATATTATCGAGATCTCTAATCTGCGACCTTCCCCGGCTGCCAGGCTGGACAGGATGCTTCCTGGGTCATCCCCGGAACGAAAGGTTGTTTCCAGCAGCAGCCGTCCCAAGTCGCGCAAACCGCTTTCACACGCTTCGGCCCGGGACTGCGCTTCGCCGAATGGATTAGAAGCGTAACCGTCGAGCAGCCAGCATATCTCATGAAGTTCAGCGTCGGTCAGGGGGGAAGAGAAAGGAACGGGTGGTGTGCTGGTCCGGCTGCCGGTTTCATCGGTGATAGACAGTTGTATCTGGCCGCTATCGGCTAAATCCACAATTTCCAGCAAATACGCCAAGGTCCCTCCGGAAAGGAACGGGATTAAGGGAGCATAACAGGTGCATGTATAAGGAAGGGTAACGCTTGTATTGGCGGCCCCTATACTATCACCGCCCGAATACCCAGTCCAACACGCGCACACCATGCGTGAAAGCCGCAAGCTACTGGGCGGTGAATCCCCCATCTACTGCCATTGCCAGACCGGTGACCAGGGATGCAGCGTCGGAGCAGAGCCAGACGATCGATTCCGCGATCTCCTCGGGCTTGCCGAGCCGTCCGATGGGCTGGCGGGCCGGGATGGCGGATTCGTAATCGGCCTCGCGCCCCCCGATAAGTCGGCGCACCATCGGCGTGTCGATGATTCCGGGGCATACGGCGTTGACCCGGATCCCGTCGCGGGCGTACTCCAGGGCGGCAGCCTTGGTCAATCCGACTACAGCGTGCTTGCTGACGACATAAGCTGACAGCCGGCGGGAGCCGACCAGTCCCGCCGCCGATGCCGTGTTTACGATGGCGCCGCCCCCCTGTTGAGTCATCTGCGCGATTTCGTGCTTCAGGCACAGCCACACGCCCTTGAGGTTAACGTCAATCAGCCTGTCCCATCGGTCTTCGGGATACTCGTGCAGCCGGCCCTCCATGAAGCCCTCTATGCCGGCGTTGTTGCAGGCGCAGTCCAGCCTGCCGTAGGCGGCGACTGCCTGACCGATGAGGGCTGCCACATCGCCGGGGCGGGAAACGTCGGCGTGAATGAACATCCCGTCTCCGCCGGCTTCTTTTATGGCGCTGAGGGTTTCCTCGGCGCCATCGGCGTTGATATCTGAAACCGCAACGGTCGCGCCTTCCCGCCCCATGGCTACAGACGCGGCTCGCCCAATGCCCGACCCGGCTCCGGTCACCAGCGATATTCTCCCTTCCAACAAACCTGCCATAGTTCAACCCTCCCGGCAGTTGCTCATGTCTGCCGCCTAGGTCTCCCCGGCGCGGCGGGCGTCGGCTCTCCAGTCGTCGGGGCTGGGTTCGCGGTCGATGACCACGTCCACCACAGCCGGGAGCCCTGAATCGCGGGCTTCCCGCAGAGCGTCGGGTAAGTCGCGCGAGTGCTCGACGTGAACTCCGAAGGCTCCAAACCCCCTGGCTATTGCCGCATTGTCGGTCGGGTAGAACTCCGATGCAATCTCCTGGCCGCGCGGCTGGTGGTCCAGCACCATACCCAGCGCATTGTCGTTGAAAACTACGCAGGTGATGGGCAGATCGTACTGCAGGGCGGTCGAGAGTGCGTTGATGGTCATCATGTATCCACCGTCGCCGGTAACGGCGGTGACAGGCCGGTCGGGATATACCAGCTTAAGGGCTACCGCCGCCGGGAGCGCCCAGCCCATGCCGGCGGTCCCTCCAGGGCAATAAAAGGTGCCGGCCTCCTGCGCTTTGTACAGGTGGGCCATCCAGGTGCGGTTGTTGCCAGCATCCAGGGCGTAGATGGTGGAAGGGTCTGAAGTTTCGCTGAGGATCGAAACCAGGCGCTGCGGTGTGGTTGGCGAGCTGTCCTTGTGCATCTCTGGGGCGTCGTAGAATGACATCGCGGATTTCCGGGTTGACATTGACGCTGTCCAATCGCTGCGCTGGGCGGAGGTGGACTGCGCGGCCTCCCGGGATGATTCAATCAGTTGGTTGAGAATGCTGCCGGCATCGCCCACCAGTCCCAACTCCACAGGGAAGCTCCATCCTGTGTTGCGTTCGTCGATGTCGATCTGCACTATCCGCTGGCGGCGCGGGTCGAAGATGTCGGGTCGCTCACGGACTGTTTCCTGGGAGCGCAGCAGCGCGCCTACTACGATGACTGTATCTGCGTCTCCAACGACCCGGTTGGCTACTGCCTGCCCGTAGGTGCCGACCATCCCTACCGACAGCGGGTGCGTTTCGGCGATGGCGCTCTTCCCTTTATAAGAGGTTGCAACAGGCATACCCCAGAGTTCTGCCAGTTCCTGCAATTGAGCGTGCGCCCGCGCCGCGTGAACCCCGTTTCCGGCAATCAGTACCGGCCTGCGGGACTCCGACAGTATCTCCACCACGCGCTGCGCGTCGGAAGGGGAGCTCTCCGGCTTGGCCGTATTCAGGAACCCGGCGGTGTTGTGAATGAAGGGCGGCGACTCCACATCGACCTCGCCGCCAATGGCTGCCGACCGCATTACCACTGTCGATGGGCCAGGCCTGCCGCTGATAGCGTGTTTGACGGCCAACTGGGTCGCCAGCACCGCTTCCTTAGGGTTTGCTGCGAGGGCGGTGTATTTGCTCATGGACTTGAAGATATTGGGCAGGTCGATGCTCCCGTATTCCCCGGCTCCCGACTGGTTGGCCGGGCGCTGGGCGGCGCCGCCGTCGGAGGTATCGGTAAGCACCAGCATCGGAGAGCTGCTGAGCATCGCTTCCATTATGCCGAAAGATGCGTTGGAGCCGATGAACAGCCCCTGCCCCATCACGACCGCCGGTTTGCCGGTAGCCCTTCCGTATGCGTCGGCCATAATGGCTGCGGCCTGTTCGTGCCTAACCAGGACAGTCTTGATCCGGTCTTCTCTTCCGTATAGCAGTTGGAAAATCTGCCCTGTCCCGCCCCCGGGGATTCCAAAAACATACTCTACCCCCGCTTCCTCGAGGGTCTGGACAATCATCTCGCTGGCTGTCGGCATATTGCCTCCTGATGAGTCGCCGCTCTTTCTGCGCTTCCTCCCGCCCTGCTTCTCCCACCTTATTATAAGGAGGGGGGACTACTGGAGAGGCTGCAGGCCACATATCCTGGAGCGGATGATACCCTTGCCTCCAAATAGGGGTCAAGGAATCGAGTCTCACCTAGCGGACGTCCTTGACCCCCAACGCGGGCGGGCGTATTATCGCCGCAATCCGGCCTGCGGACGCAGAGCGTTGGCAGCCGATGCGCCCGGAACCCTGGTTAAACCGTGAATACAGGCCACGGCGGGAGAGCAGCTATGAGGGGTGGAGACGCAGTAGTCCATGCTCTGGAAAAGGAAGGAGTCAGTTATATTTCCGGTTTCGCCGGCGGCGGGGAAGCTCCGCTGTGGCCAGCCCTGCGGGCGTCCCGGCAGATAACGGTATTCTCAGCCCGGCACGAGCGCATGGGGGTGGAGATCGCCGATGGATACGCCCGCGCCACCGGCCGGGTTGGTGTCGCGCTGACTGGCACCGGCCCGGGCGCTACCAACACACTCACCGGAATCGCCGGCGCATTCGCCGACAACATCCCGGTGCTGCTGCTGATGGGGCAGCACCCTCTGGGCAGCATGGGACGTGAGATACAGCAGGAAGTGCCTTCCAGCATATTTGACAATTTCGTCAAATGGAAAGGCACGATGTCTCGCATCGAAGATATTCCGGCGATCATGCGCCGGGCTTTCACCAACCTGCGCTCCGGCTCGCCGGGGCCGGTGGTGCTGGAAATGCCGCAAGACGTGCTGTTGTCTGATGCGCCGGATGCGGCGCTGAACTACGAGCCGGTTGGGCCGGGCCGGCGGGCCGCCCCCGATTCCAGAGACATCGAGCGGGCTGCCGACATCCTGCTCAATGCGCGCCTTCCCATTATGAACGTGGGCGGAGGTGTGCTGGCATCCGAAGCATGGGATGAAGCGCTGGAACTCGCAGAGCTGCTGGCCATGCCTGTGGCCAGCACTCTGGTAGGCAAGGGAGCGTTCCCGGAGAATCACCCCTTGTCTCTGGGAGGCGGCGTCTATCCGAGGAGTAGATACGCATCCGGAGCCGCTCTGGTAATGAACCGGAAGGCCGACGCGGTGCTGGCCGTTGGCAACTCATTCCGCCTGCCCAACGCCACTGACGGAAGGCCCATTCCGGACGGGGTCAGCCTGATTCACATAAATGCCGACCCTGGAGACCTAAACAAAATCTACCGGGCGGATGCGCCAATCCTGGCCGACGCCAAGCTCGCCCTCCGCAGCCTCATTGATGCGGTTCGCGACCGGATGGGCCCCGGGGGGCCGCCCTCGGCGGTCAACCGCGAGGAGGTGGCAGCCGAAATAGGCGAAGCAAGAGCAAGGTGGCTGGGTGAATGGGAAGCCACTTTTACCGATGCATCAGTCCCCACCAATGGCTACCGGGTGGTACAGGAACTCCTGAAGGTTGTTGACCTGGACCGCACCATTGCACTGCATGACGCCGGCGGCAGCCGCGGATACCTCTCGCCCTTTTGGCCTGCAACCAGGCCGCGCAACTACATCGGCATGGGCGGCATGGCCGCGATGGGCTGGTCCATGGCGGCCGCCATCGGAGTCAAGCTGGGCCGCCCGGATCACCTGGTGTTCAACGTTCTGGGCGACGCATCCTTCGGGATGGTCGGCATGGAACTGGAAACGGCCGTGCGCATGGGACTGCCCACGCTGACAGTGGTGTTGAACAACGGCGGCACCGGCGGCGGGTTGATGGCAATGGCCCGTGACAGCGCTGCCCCGCCAACGATGGCTGAACTGGGCGGCAATTTCTCGGTGGTGGCCCAGGGACTGGGGGCTTACTCAGAGCGGGTTGAAAACCCCGGCGACCTGCAAGACGCCTTCCGGCGCGCCATTGCCGCCACGGAGAACGGTCAGGCCGCGCTGGTCGAGGTTACAATCCGGCCCCTGCCTACCCCCGAAACTGCTGAAGACTGGGCATTGTAGAGCGAGTCCTTCGTCTCAACAACGCCCGCAACGCAGGATCCCGTTGCCAGGGGCAGGCAGGGTAAAGAGGAGAATAGTCAGTGAAGAGCGTTGAGATTGACCGCCTCAAGCGACTGAAGGAAGAACCTCAGAAAGGGCACAACCGATGGCATCCCGACATCCCGCCCATCCTGGAGGCTGCTCCCGGCGAGGAGGTGCTGCTCGAGACTCGCGATGCATCCGATAACCAGATGCGTCCCGAGGTTACTATGGCTGATCTCGACCGCTTTGACGCCAAGGTGGCCCATCCTTTGACTGGCCCCGTTTACGTTGCTGGAGCGGAGCCGGGAGACCTGCTGGAGATAGAGTATGTTGACGTAATTCCCCAGCCCTTCGGATGGACGCGCAACAGGCCGGGCTCCGGCTTTCTGCGCGACCTGTTCCAGGAGCCGTACATAGTCCACTGGAATATGAGCGACGGATGGGCTACGTCGGAGCAATTGCCCGGGGTGCGAATCCCCGACGGCTCGTTCATGGGCACCGCTGGTATTGCTCCTTCGCGGGATCAGATGGAGGCGTGGACTGCGCGGGAAGTCGACCTGGTTCGCAGAGGCGGAATGGCCGCTCTTCCCGACTCTGAAGACGCCGTGCCCTCCGGCGGGGCCATCGCCGCCGAGGGGCTGCGCACGCTGCCGCCGCGAGAAAACTGCGGAAATGTGGATGCCAAGCAGTTGACTAAAGGATCCAGGCTGTTGATTCCGGTAAATGTTCCCGGGGCGCTCTACTCGTGCGGCGACGGGCATTTTGCTCAAGGCGACTCCGAGTGCTGCATCACGGCCATTGAGATGGGAGCTACCGCCGTGGTGCGGTTCCACCTGCGCAAGGGAGAGGCGGATAGACATAAGATCCGGTGGCCTCGCTACACTCATCCCGGCTACTTCCTGCCGCCCGAGTGGGCCGCGCCGCGGAACTTCATCGCCACCATGGGGATGCCCATTCGGGATGATGGTGTTCAGGAAGGGGAAAATCTGACCTTGGCTGCACGGAATGCGCTGATCAACATGATTGAGCTGCTCCAGGAAAGGGGATGGAGCAAAGAGCAGGCTTATATCATTTGCAGCGTGGCGGTCGACCTCAAAATCAGCAATGCGGTGGACCTGCCCAATGTAACCGTCTCTGCTTTTCTTCCGGAGGACATCTTTCAGGGGTAAGCCTATGGCTGGGACAGGCGCAGAGGGGCCTCCTTCCCTTTGGCTGTTCTGCACTGAAGGTTGCTATGGCCCGGACAGGCGCAGAGGGGCGGCACTCCGCGGCAGGTATTTTGGCAGGCATTTCGGCGGAAGCAAAAAGCCGCTCACACCATAGTGGGCGGCTTTATCATCGGCCGGAGGCTGGAGACTGGGTAGATGTCTTGGCGCCTGGGGCTGGTGAACCGATCTAGCTGATTCGCCTCACCTCGACGACTTCGTCGCGGGAAACTGCTATCCGCCTTACGCTTATACCGAGCTTGAGAAGCCAGTAACCGAGAGTGGCCTTGCTGACACCCAGCTCGTCGGCGGTAGCGGACAAGCCCAGCTCGTTGACTTTCTCAGGAAGAAGACGCTCCAAGGGCTGCTGATATTCCTTTTCTACCCGCAGCATCAGCTTCGTTTTTCGCGCCACGGTCAGCCTCCTTGCACAGCCTGCACAGAATAACCAGTGAAATTAAGGGAACGGTATCACGGGTATAGTACAGTGTCAAGCATTCACCAAGCATTTTCCTAAACACGTTTAAGATTCATTTAGAAAACCTGGGACATTGGTCTTGTTCAAGGCTGAATTCAGGCCAAGATTCGCCGCTTCCCATCGTGAGGGCTCTCTCATCCTGGTTCTGGCTTGCCGGTTCCGGTTCGGCGCTGGCAGTCAGGGACCTTCCTTTTAGAGGTTGCCGGGCGGGCCGTCTGAACCGGCCCGTTTGTGAAAGTTTGACACCTCGGCGACTATCGCAATATGCTCACCGCCACTAATCGACACTCGGACGAGGCGCGTATGCAGGCACCAACCATCCCTACCATCCGTGACGTGTACCGGGCCAGGAAAACAATAGCTCCATATTTCCAGCGTACACCCCTCCATTACTCGATGGGGCTGAGCGAGTTTCTCGATGCCGAGATATACATAAAACACGAGGAGCATCTTCCCCTGGGCGCATTCAAGTCCCGGGGAGGTCTCAATTTCCTGTCCAGCCTGAGCGATGACGAGCGGAATCGGGGCCTGATCACTTCATCCACGGGAAACCACGGTCAATCCATCGCCAGCGCCGGACGGGAGTTTGGGGTTCGTGTTCTCATCGGCCTGCCGGAAAACGCCAATCCGGTCAAGGTGGCTGCCATGCGCTCCCTGGGCGCTGAACTGATCTTCCACGGAGATAACTTCGATGAGGCCCGCGAATATTGCGAGCGGCTGGCGAGAGAAGAAGGATACCGCTATGTTCATACTGTCGACGAGCCGCTGCTGATTTCGGGCGTCGGAACAGCTTCGCTGGAAATCATCGAAGACCTGCCGGATATCGACATAATGCTGCTGCCCCTGGGCGGCGGATCAGGAATCTCGGGAGCCTGCATAGTAGCTAAGGCTATCGACCCTTCCATTGAGGTATATGCCGTTCAGTCGGAGGCCGCCCCGGCTGCTTATCTGTCCTGGAAAAAGGGAGAGATTGTGGAAGCCCCCATGGAGACCTTCGCAGAGGGCGTGGCTACGAAATCGGGATACGAGCTGCCCCAGCGCATCATGGCGGAAATGCTGGACGATTTCTTGCTGGTGAGCGATGACGACATCCGGCGGGCAATCGGGCTGCTTGTGGAAAAGGCTCACACTCTTGCCGAACCTGCGGGCGCTGCGGCGCTGGCAGGCGCTGTGCGGCACGCCAACCGGCTGCAAGGCAAAAAGGTTTCTATAACCGTGACCGGAGCCAACATTACCGCAGACCGCCTTTCGGAAGCCCTGGCAGTCTACCAACAGGGCCTTGTGTAACGTGTAACTGAAGGCCGAACGAAGTGCAGCTGCGGCTGAATCAAGTGCACTGAAACGCAGCGAGTAATGTAAAAAGAGTAACTGGATAAAGCCTGCCAGTCACTCTGATTCATTGCACAAAACCCGACTGGTTGAAGGATTGAAATTTCCGGCCTTGTGTAAAGTACCTGGCGAGTTCGTCCCGCTGGAATTCAGGGAGGGGCGCTTCCCCGCCGGCCCGCGTAAACAAAACCCTGCCTTCCCCGGCAGGCAGCATCTGACCGATTTCCCATGCAGTGATACCCTCGGCTTCCAGGGAACGAAGCAGCTTCGGAACCCGTGGGGCTGGCAAGGTAATCAACAGCGCTCCCGATGCCAGGAGTCCCATTGGGTGCAGCGCCAGTGCGTTACACACTTCGATGGTCTCCGGCAATACCGGTACACTGTCTTCTTCCACTGCAACGCCCAATCCCGACGCCGACGCCACCTCGTGCAGCGCCGTTATCAGCCCGCCTTCCGTTGCATCGTGCATCGAGTGTACTGAGCTTTGTGTAACGGCAATCCCAGCTTCGTGCACTACGCTGATTCCGGGCGAATCGAGGAAAGCTGCACTTTTTCCTATTACATTTTCGGGAACGCCAGCCAGCCTCAGCTCTTCTGCGTTGTCCCGCGCAAGCAGCGCGGTACCCTCGATAGCCAGCCCTTTGGTAACGACTATGCTATCTCCTTCCCGGGCGCCGCCCGTTGTGACCAGGCGATCCCGCTCTACTTCTCCGAGCATGGTTCCCATGACGATGGGTCTTTCAATTCCCTGCGCTACTTCGCTGTGCCCGCCTATCAGTGTTACGCCCAGTTCCCGGCAGGCTGAGACAACGTCGTCGAACATTCGGGCTGCGTCGCTGGGTGCGTACCACTCCGGAGCCAGCAGAGTAGCCAGGAACCAGAGGGGAGTCGCCCCGGTGCAGGCCACATCGTTGGCGCACACATGGACCGCATACCAACCTGCCCGCTCGGTTGCAAAGGTAATCGGGTCGCTCTTGGCCACCAGCAAGCGGTCGCCGAAGTCCAGGGCCGCTGCGTCTTCTCCCACCCCAGGCCCCAGTATGACCCTCGGGTCGTCCCAAGCGGCCGATCTGAGGAGGCGCTCCAGAAGTTGCGGGGGGAATTTCCCGACATCCATCAGCTTCTCCTCTTTCCAGCAGGCCCATGGCGGAAACTTCGGCTTTCGATGCTTAAATTCTATCGAATAACAAGTCGGCTGACGCTGATCGAAGGCGGGAGAATAGACGAGAATTCGCCTCAATTCATCCGAGGGAGCTCTTTTGCAAATGTCCAGGGCAGTCGGCTGCGGTCAGATCCCGATGCAGACTCAAGGGAAGGGCATGGCGAGCTTTACGGCAGGACGACCGTTTGTTATACTCGTAGGCACTGAGTCCCGACGGGCCGGGGGCTCGGTTATCGTTGTGGTGGGGCGTTCGTCTAGCGGCCCAGGACACCGCCCTCTCAAGGCGGAGATCAGGGGTTCGAATCCCCTACGCCCTACCAGTCTGACCCTCCGCCCTCATCTCTTCCCGGCTTAGCTCCCTGGCTATTGCCAGTGTCTCCACCAGTTGTTCCATAGTCAGCCGCCCCGTATTGGTATTTCTTGGGCTGGGGTGGTAACAGCCGACTAGCACGGGAAGTTCAGGCCGAATCCTGTAGACATCTCCGTGCCTGAACCTGGCTCGCGGATTCAATCGTTCGTCTTCCCGGTCCGGGGAAAGGGCGTGCAGGGCGCGTAAAGCAGCCTGAAACGCTATCTGCCCCAAGGCCAGCACTACCTTCAGGTTGGGCAGCAGCCGCATTTCCCTGACAAGGTAGGGCAGGCAGGCGCGCTGCTCCCCGGTTGTGGGGCGATCCTGGGGCGGCGCGCACCTCACCGCTGCGCAAACGTACACTCCGCGATATTCCAGCCCGTCGTCCCGATGGTCAGAAATCGGCTGATTCGCCAGGCCGGCTTCATACATTGCCTTGATCAGGAAAGTTGCGGAGGAGTCGCCGGTGAACACCCTCCCAGTGCGATTGCCGCCGTGGGCTGCGGGCGCCAGGCCCAGCGCCATCAGCGGCGCCATCGGATCGCCGAAGCTGGGAACCGGCTTGGCCCAGTAATCCCAATTGATGTACGATGCCCGCTTCACCTGCCCGATGCGCTCGCGGTGTTCAACCAACCGGGTGCATTGCCGGCAGGCGACGATTTCGCTGGCCAGTCCCGCCAGGGCGGACTCTGCCCCGCGAAGCCGGACGTATCCGGCGTCTCCCTTCGGATTGGGATCCATCGTGCACTCCTCTCTTCGTGGGATAGTTCCAAGCATAATGTATAATACCTGCCAGCTTGGGACGGGAGTCGCAGGCCGGTCTCCTCACCGGAGCCTGACGGAGGTTGAACATGATTGATAAGGAACGCCTGGTCAATTCCTTCTGTGAACTGGTCAAGATCGACAGCCCATCGGATGAAGAGGAAGAAGTTGCCCGGCATCTGACCGGTCGACTGGAAAACCTGGGCTTCACCGTAGAACGCGATGCCCACGGCAACGTGATCGCCTCGGAAGAGGGAGCGGATCCTCTGATGCTGTCGGCTCACATGGATACTGTAGAGCCGGGACGGGGCATAAAGCCGGAGGTTCAAGGCGAACGCGTCGTATCCGACGGCACCACGATCCTGGGAGGAGACTGCAAAGCCGGGGTGGCCTCCATCCTCGAGGGCCTCGAGAGCATCGCCCAGGACGGGGGGCCTCGCCGCCCGGTGCAGGTGGTTCTTACGCGGGGCGAGGAAATCGGACTGGTGGGCGCTGCGAACCTGGACTACTCGATGATCCGGTGTAGAGACGCCGTGGTGTTCGACGGAAATGGCCCTGTCAACACGATAACCGGCGCGAGCCCCACTTATATGCGGTTTGACGTGAATATCACCGGGCGCGGGGCCCACGCCGGCGTAGAACCGGAAAAGGGCCTCTCGGCTATACGAATCGCGACCGAGATAATCAACGACCTGCCCCAGGGAAGGCTGGATGAGGAAACGACTTTCAACGTGGGCCTTATTACGGGGGGCACGGTGCGCAACGCGGTTCCGGTCGAGGCCAGCTTCGGCGGGGAATTCCGCAGCCACAACACCGAAACCATCGACCTGCTGCGTATGCAGGTTGCCGAGACCCTCAGAAAGGCGCGCGAAAAGTACCGCGACGCAACAATAAAGGAGGAACTGGAAATGATGTTCCAGATGTACCTCCTAGACCCCAATGAAGCCATAGTCCAGTTGGTGACTAATCAGCTCCGGGATATGTCGTTGCAGCCGAACATCCATCCCTCGGGAGGCGGCACCGATGCCAACGCCATGCGCCTCAACGGAGTCGAATGCGTCGTGGTCGGCATGGCCACCAACGAAATGCACACCGTCAATGAGTACGTCGTCATACCGGACATAATGGCGACGGCCCAATTCTGCCGGAACATCCTAACCATCAACCAGAGGGCGCGGGCCTAGCAGGGGAGCGCGCTATCACCTTGACCTTTCCCGTCGGGAAGGGTGTTGTAGAGAGGGTAAATGAACGGAGCGGAACTGAAACAGGCGCTGAAGGAAGGCGGTCGCGTCTTCGGAACCATGATAACCATCGGTCGGAGCCCCCGGTGGATTCCGGTGCTGTCGGGCGTGGGTCTGGACTATGCGGTGATCGACACTGAGCACAACCCGCGCAGCAGGGCCGAGCTGGGCGACTACCTGACCATGTTCAACACCAGCGGCGTGGTTCCCATCGTGCGGATTCCCATTCCCGATTCGCACTACGTTACGATGGCGCTGGACGCGGGCGCCCAGGGAGTCCTTGCTCCCTACTGCGAGACGGTGGAGCAGGTAAGGGAAGTCGTAGCCGCGGCCAAGTGGCGTCCGCTGAAAGGCGAAGCAGTCGATCGCGTGATCGAGAGCGGCGAGCACGTCAGCGAAGCCACCCGAGCCTACCTGGAAGAGCGTAATCGCAACAGCATAGCCATTATCGGCGTAGAAAGCGTGGCGGCTGTCGACAATCTGGAGGCCATCCTGGACGTACCGGGCATCGACGGTATTTTTGTCGGCCCCAACGACATGAGCATTTCCCTGGGATTTCCCGACCAGTACGACCGCCCGGAGTACAAAGAGACGGTGAAGCGTGTTATCGACATGTCTGAGTCCCGGGGAATCGCGACGCTGGTGCATCACCAGACCCCGGAACTGTCGACCTACTGGATCGAACAGGGGGCAAGGTTTGTCCTCCACGGCACCGACAGGCGGGCGCTGGCCGAGGGATTCCGCTCCGAGTTCACCAGGCTGCGGGCCGAGGCAGGTTAGGGTTCAGTCTGCGGTCTGAAGGGGAACAGAATTAGCCTGCGCCCCGTTCCCATCGCTCTCGCAGGGACTCGACATAAACCCGATCGTAGTCTCCGTAGTGAGCGTTGTCGGGAGTTTCGGCCAGCAGTTCGGCCCACATATACTCGACGTCCGGCCATTGGATCGGGTACGGGGGCTGATCGAAAAAGGCCGCCACAGCGTCAAACGGCGTTCCGCCCTGGGGCTGGGTGACGTAGCCCATCATCTGGAAATTGTCGTAGGTGTTGCCGAAATCGGAAACGAACCGCCCCTTCATCGCCGCCAGTATCAAGTAAGTTGGCATCGCTGGAGCATCCCTGCGGCAATCTCAGGAAATCGAAGGCGGTTAAGTAAAGCCCTACAGCGCTCCGCCGGGGGGCAGTTCTATTTCCTTCCGCCTACTTCTTCAGGATGTGGACTGTGGTGACGTCCCCGGCCCCGGAGCATTGGGCCACGCCAATCCGGGCGCGCGATAACTGGCGAGGCCCCGCCTCTCCCCGCAGTTGCGTCACTGTTTCGTGAATCATGCGGATGCCTGAAGCGCCGAAGGGGTGGCCCATCGCCAGCAGTCCGCCGTCGGTATTGGTGGGAATGTCGCCCGTGAGGGATGTGCGCCCTTCCGCAGTAGCCTGCCAGGCTTCCCCGAATGGCACCAGGTGCAACGCCTCGATCTGTTGCAGCTCGCCGATGGTCGCTGCGTCATGGACCTGGCACAGGTCAACGTCCTCAGGCCCTAAGCTGCTCATTTCGTAAGCCTGCAACGCTGCAGGCTCTGTGCGATAGGGGCTGAAGGCCGAATGGTCGGCGCCCCGCCCGTTATACTCTCCAGACGTCAGCACTGCGGCGGCAATGGACACCGCCCGGCCTTCGTCAATGCCATAGTGGGCCAGCGACTCGCGGGCGCAGAGTACGGCCGCGGCCCCTCCTTCGCTTGTCGGGCAGCACTGATACAGGGTAAGCGGGTCTGAAACCATCCGGGATTGCAGCACTTCTTCCAGCGAATAGATGTCCTTGCGATGGGCGTAAGGGTTGAGGGCGGCATTCTGCCGCGCCTTGACCGAGACCTGGGCCAGGGCGGTTTCTGGAGCGCCGGTCTCTTCCATGTAGCGCCGTGCGCGCAGGGCATAGCCGGCCATCATGTGGTCGCCGCCGATGTAACGCTCCGGAGCGTCTTCGGGAGTTACCGTAACAGGGCCCCGGGGCACTTTTTCCGCGCCGAAGGCCAGGGCCATGTCGTAAAGGCCAGTAGTGATTCCCCAGTAAGCCTGCCAGAAGGCGGTTGAGCCGCTGGAGCAGGCGTTCTCCACGTTTATGATGGGAACCCCCGTGAGCCCCAGCCTGGACAGAGTGGTTTCGCCCAGCGACATGCCGTGGTAGTAGACGTGGCCGAAATAGGCGATGGGTATGTCCCTCCATCGCGCGCCGGCGTCCTTGAGCGCTTCGACTACCGCATCCAGCGCCAACTCGCCCAGGTCTTTGCCAGGGAAGCGGCCGAAGGGATGAAGGCCGACCCCTGCAACTACGACTTCGCGCCCGGAACGCGGCTGCGTCTGCGCCACTGCTTATTGGCCTCCGCTGTAAGTTCCATGCACCCCTGCGCGCGGAACTCTTCCGCTAATCTCCGGGGGCGATCGCGCCGTGGATGTATTAGGCTAGGCAGGCCGCCACTTGTAGACCAGCTTGTCCTGTCCAGCTTCCTGGGCCAGCACTGCCTGAATCGCCAGAACTACGGGCATCCCGATAACGATCTCTGTGGATTCGCACTCGATCAACTCGGCCAGCACCTGAGGGCCTGACGGCAGTTCCACCTGCCCCAGGACGTAGGGGACAGGCCCGGGCCAGCCTGCGGGAGGAATCCGCACGATGGTATAGCTGTACAGTATTCCTTCCCGGCCAAGGTCTACCGGCTCGACATCAAAGGATGTACAGGCCTGGCAGAATGTCGCCGGCCCGAATACCGACACTCCGCACTCCCGGCAGCGAAAGCCTGCAAGAGTGCCTTCGCTCCCGGATTCGTCCGCGATTTTCAGGCGCCGGGGATCCACTGATTCCGCCATAGTGCTTCAGGTTAATTCCGGAGCCTGTTTTGTGTCAACAGCAGCCGGCATTCTTGACATAGAAGGCACCTCCTCAAAGTTACAGTCCGGGCGTTGGAGTGCAGTGTTCCGGCATTGCAAGGTCAGGTCGAAAATGGGACGCTGGGGCCTGAGTGATTTGCGGGCGCTGGGTGAGGGCGTACCGGGACAGTGGCGACTTTCCTCTGGGCCGGCAGCCTGCCTTGCAGCCATCTGGCGCGTCCGGCTATGGCATGTGTCTGGTATACTCTGTTGCGCGATTATCAGATTCTATGAGGTCGTCCTGCCGCAGTTGGACATCGCAGAAACAGGCCGATTTACCCCATCGGACAAACACAGCCTGTCCGTTGCAGCCCGGCATATCCGGGAGGGCGGCGTAGTTGCCATGCCTACGGATACTCTTTACGGCCTGGCAGCGGACGCCTTCAACCCCAGAGCCATCGAGAGGGTGTTCGCTGTTAAAGAACGGCCAGAAGGCATGGCGCTGCCAGTTCTGATGTATGACTTCAGTCAGATGTCGCACATTGCCTCTGAAGTTACCGGCGAAGTTAAGGTTTTGGCCGAGGCATTCTGGCCTGGGCCCTTGACGTTGGTGTTGCGCCGGGCAGAGGCGCTCCCGCCGCGCCTCACGGCCGGGGCTCCCACAATTGCGGTGCGGATTCCTGCCCATCCCGTCCCCCGCGAGCTGGCGCGTATGTTGGGAAGGCCCATTACCGGAACCAGCGCAAACATCAGCGGGGCGCCCGACCCCCTTGACATAACGGAAGTGCGCGCGCAGGTCGGAAACCGCGTCGATTGTCTCATAGAGTCAGGCCCGCGCCCTGCGGGAGCGGCGTCTACAATTGTCGATATGAGCAGAGGGGCGCCCAAGCTTCTGAGGGAAGGGGCGATCCCGTTCGCGGACATTGAAGCGCTGCTGAATACCCGGTAGATTAACGCCCACGCAGATTGTTGAGCATGATTGCGAAGTACGCTGAATATCAGCAGGCAGTGGAAGAGGAACTGAAGGAAGTTTTTGAAGGGCGCGAAGGCTTTCTGTACAATCTGCTCCGCTATCACCTGGGCTGGGTTGACCAGGAAGGCAGGCCTCAGGAAGGCAGGCCGCCGCTGCATTTTCAAGGAGCAATGACGCTGGCGGCGGCTGAGTCAGTAGGTGAAGGGTATCGCCGCGCCCTGCCGCCTGCCGCCGGGGTCGAGCTGATTCACAACTTCACCGTGGTTCACGGAGAAGTGCAGATTGGCCGCGCCGAATCGGTCGACCGGCCAGGCATCTGGTGGGTATGGGGGCCGGCTCAGGCCATCAACGCTGGCGATGGTCTGCACGCCCTGGGGCGCACGGCCATGATGCGCCTTGCTCGCCTGGGAACCCCTCCTGAACGTGTCCTCCGGGCCGTGCGTTCCCTTGATCTGGCGTGCCTTGCGCTCTGCGAGGGGCAATACATCGACCTGGAGTTTCAGGAACAGCTTATGGTGACCGACAATGCCTATATGGACATGGCTGTCCGCAAGGCAGGGGCTCTCGCCGGGTGCGCCGCCGAGTGCGGGGCATTGGCTGCGGGGGCTTCCGACGCTCAGTGCGACGCTCTGCGCGACTGCGGCGAAAAGCTGGGAGTGGCCTGGCAGATTTCTCGTGACATCGGCGGCTTGTGGGGCGAACGGGGCGATGGCATAACGGCCAGCACCGCCATCGCGAAACAGAAAAGCCTACCCGTCATTCATGCCCTTGAGCATGGCAGTCTGGCCGCCAAGCGGGAACTGGGAACTATCTACATGAAACGGGTGCTGGAGCAGGAAGACATTCACAGGCTGGTATCCATTCTCGACGATACGGGGGCTCGATCGGCCGCCGAAAACCGCGCGCAGCAATTTGCCGAGGATGGCCTGACCCTGGCGTCTGGAGGCGGAGTGGCTGGAGATGGGATGATTCTGCTTCGCGAACTCGCAGATTGGGCACTGGCAAGCTGCCGGTAATTTCGCAAGGGACGATGTCTGAATCGGGATTGGCGAAATCGACAGGGAGGCTTTCACTGTGGTTAAGCGCAGTCTCTCTCAACTTGACGTGAGCGGCGCCCGGGTACTGGTTAGGGTGGATTTCAACATCCCTATCGAGCAGGGCATAGAGTCGATTGCCGGTTACGACCAGCGCCTGCGGGCAACCCTGCCCACCATTCGGCACCTTGTAGATCGCAGATGCCGGACGATTCTCTGTTCTCACCTGGGGAGGCCAAGGGGAAAGGTGGACGAATCGCTGCGTCTTGCTCCGGTAGGCGACCGGCTGGGCGCGCTTCTCCATCATCCCGTCAAAAGCCTGCCGAAAATCGCTGGTCCGGACGTGGAAGCCGCTGTCGCGGCCATGTCGCCCGGCGATGTGACGCTGCTGGAAAATCTGCGCTTCGATCCAGGCGAGGAGGCTAATGATCCTGCCTTCTCTCAATCTCTGGCATCTTTGGCCGATTACTTTGTGATGGACGCCTTCGCGGTGGCTCACCGCTCCCACGCCTCTACTGTGGGCATTACCGGATACCTTCCTTCAGCCATGGGATTTCTGGTCGAAAAGGAAGTAAGCTCCATGGGGCGCGCCCTGGAATCTCCGGAGAAACCGCTGGCTGCGTTGATGGGTGGGGCAAAAGTCAGCGATAAGATTCTGTTGCTGGAGAACATGCTCGACAAGTTGGACCACCTGTTCATAGGGGGCGGAATGTGCGTTACCTTCCTGAAAGCTCAGGGCCACGGCATCGGGGCTTCGCAGGTGGAGGAGGACAGGCTGGATTTTGCCCGCGACATACTGAGCGCCGCGGATCGGCGCGGCATAAAGGCGCATCTGCCGACAGAGCTGGTTGTTGCCAGCGAGTTTGGCCCCGATCCAGCGTTGGTACAGGTCGTGCCCGCCGGGCAGATTCCTTCCGGCGGCATCATCATGGACATAGCTCCCTCTGCGTCCAGCGAATTCGCGAGGGAACTGCGGCAGTGCCGTACCGTTATCTGGAACGGCCCGATGGGAGTGTTCGAGATGCCCAGGTTCAGAGAGGGCACCCGCATAGTCGCACAGACGATCGCCGACGTCCCCGGCATAACCAGCGTGGTGGGAGGCGGTTCCACCGCTGAGGCGGTGGAGACCCTGGGACTGGTTGACAGCATGACTCACGTATCCACAGGAGGCGGGGCATCTCTGGAGTTCCTCGGCGGCATCGAACTCCCCGGAATAGCCGCCCTGCCCGATGCAGACTGAAGTAACGCCCAGGGCCACAGGTTGAAAAGGCTGGAACCTTCCCTTTCCTGCGCCCGATGATCCGAGAGGAGAGAAGATGATTGACGTTGAAGAACTGCGAGACTGCTATATCAGCACGCCATCAAAAATCGTGTTGCTGGTAGTGGATGGGCTCGGCGGGCTTGCTCACCCCGACACTGGTCTCTCAGAGCTGGAAACAGCCAATATTCCGAACCTGGACGCCCTGGCCCGGGTGAGCGCCTGCGGCATGACCACGCCCGTGCTGCCGGGTGTCGCTCCCGGCAGCGGCCCCGGCCACCTGGCGTTATTCGGCTACGACCCGCTGAAGCACGTGATCGGGCGAGGCGCGCTGGAAGCTCTGGGCATAGACGTGGAGTTACAGCCCGGAGACGTGGCCGCCCGCGGCAACTTCTGCACCGTAGATTCGGGCGGACTGCTCGTTGACCGCCGCGCAGGCCGCATACCGACCGAGCTGAGCGCTCCGATATGCGAGCGGCTGGATCGCATCGAGTTGGAAGACGCGCAAGTGGATGTTTTCGCCGTGCAGGACTATCGCTTCGTATTGCGCCTGCGCGGTGAAGGACTGTCGGAAGACGTCACCGAAACCGACCCGCAACAGACGGGCGTGCCAGCCTTGGCGGTTCGCGCCCTTAGCGAGGATGCCCAGAAAACTGCCGGCCTCGTCAACCGGTTTGTTGAGAAGGCGGCTCATCTGATGTCGGAGGAAGAGCGCGCCAACATGCTGCTGCTGCGCGGTTTCGCCCAGATGCCCAGCCTGCCGCCCATGGGCGAGGTTTACCGGATGAATCCCGCCGCCATCGCCGCCTATCCGATGTACAGGGGGCTGGCCACCGTGGCGGGAATGAAGGTCATCCCAACGGGCCGGCGCTTCGCCGATGAAGTGGAAACCATGCGGCGGAACTTCGACTCCCACGATTTCTTCTTCATACACTACAAGCCGGCCGATGCAGCCGGCGAGGACGGAGACTTCGACGCGAAGGTTAAGAGGCTGGAAGAGCTGGACCCACTGATACCGGCCATTCGGGAGATGGCGCCGGATGTGTTCATGGTGGCCGGCGATCACGCAACTCCATCCATCACCGCGGGGCACAGTTGGCACCCGGTGCCGTTCATGCTGAACTCCCGCCTGACCATGGGCGAGGGAGTTCCCTCCTTCGATGAGCGGACCTGTCGCCTGGGTTCCATTGGCAGCATACCCGCAACCAGCGTAATGGTGCTGGGGATGTCCCACGCGGGCAAGATGGCCAAATACGGCCCCTGAAATATCTGCCTTTATCCCACCTCTATCGGCTATTGTATGGACAGAAAATTTCGTTCCGACAAGCCGACCCTTGTGGGAGGACACTGTATATGCCCCGTTCCATAGTCGCCGGGAACTGGAAGATGAACACCACTAAAGAAGAGGCCGCCGCTCTGTCTGTAGAGATCGTGGCTGGAGCTCCCAAGGCAGGGGGCGTGGAGCTGATACTCTGCCCGCCATTCATATCCTTGGCGGCGGTGCGCCGTTCGGTATCCGGCAGTTCGGTGCGGGTCGGGGCGCAGAATATGCACTACGAGGCTGCAGGAGCCTATACCGGCGAGGTTTCGGCGACTATGCTCCGCAGCCTGTGCCACTACGTGATTCTGGGCCATTCCGAGCGGCGGCAGCTTTTTGGCGAAACTGATGAAACCGTCAACCGGAAGGTGCACGCGGCCCTCTCCGTAGGGCTGCGCCCGATTGTCTGCGTAGGAGAGACGCTTGAACAGCGGGAAGGCGGGTTGGCGGACGACGTTGTGGAAGGGCAGGTGCTGGCCGGAGTGGCGGATGTTCACGACATAACGGAAGTCGTGGTTGCCTATGAGCCGGTGTGGGCCATCGGTACCGGGCGAGCGGCCACGCCTGAAATCGCAGAGGAAATCATGGGCGGCGCAATCCGCGACGCGCTGCGCGATCTGTTCGGGGACGACGCCGATTCCGTTCCCCTTCTTTATGGAGGAAGCGTCAACCCTTCCAACGCGGCCTCCTTCGCCGCCCAGCCCAGCATCAACGGCGCTCTGGTTGGCGGCGCCAGTCTCCAGGCGGACCAGTTCATTCAGGTAGCGGCGGCCGTGGGCAGCGCGAAGCTTCAGGCAGAGATCTAGTCTGCCTGTTTGATAAACGCCAGACGTGGCCGATAACAACCCTCCATCGGCAGGCGCCCCTCTGGTCTGCGTCGTCGGCCCGACGGGAGTAGGCAAGACTGCTCTGGCGGTTGCACTGGCCCGGACTTTCGACGGAGAGATCATCAACGCAGACAGCCGGCAGGCGTACCGCGGGATGACGTTGGGCACCGCCAAACCCTCCGACACCGACCGCGCCGCGGTTCCGCATCACCTGGTAGACATTCTGGACCCGCAGGAAAATTTCGGGCTGGGCCTGTTCCTTGACTACGCCGGAGCAGCATTGCGCGACATCCGCAGTCGCGACCGCCTGCCCATCGTCTGCGGGGGAACCGGGCAGTACGTGTGGGCATTGGCGGAGGGCCACACGATTCCGGCAGCGCCGCCCGACCCCCTGTTCCGGGCCAAGCTTGAAGCGGCAGCGGAAGAGCAGGGAGCTGATGCGCTGCACCGCCGCCTGGAGGCGATAGACCCAGCGCGCGCTTTTGCATTGGACCCTCGCAACGTGCGCCGGGTCATCCGCGCGCTGGAAATTCACCACATAACCGGGCGGCGCCCATCGGAGATGCAGCCTGCCGCCATCGCCGCCGCCAACGTCCTCATACTGGGCCTGACCATGCCCCGGGAAGCCCTTTACCGGCGCATAGACGACCGTTTGGAGCGTATGATGGAAGAAGGATTCGTACCGGAAGTCGAGAAACTCCTGGCTGCGGGACTTCTGCCGGGGCAAGGGCCGATGAACAGCCCGGGCTACCGGGAACTGGGGCAGTACCTGAATGGGGAACTGTCCATGGAAGAAGCAGTGCGTCGAGCAAAGACACAGACACATCGTCTGGCGCGCCGTCAATATGCGTGGTTCAAGCTGTCTGATCCACGCATCAACTGGCTGGATGCCGCCGGCCCCTCGCTTGCGGAGAGAGCAGCCAGAGCGGTGTCTGTCTTCCTGGATTCTCCACCCCCTGTGTTACAATGAGCTGGAGCCCAACAGGGGCGGGATACCGCCGGATCGGGGTTTCGCCAGGAGCCGAATCCATGCAATTCACAAAGATGGAGGGAGCGGGCAACGACTACGTGTACATTGACGCCCGCGACCAGGAACGGGATTGGGCCAAGCTTGCGCGCAGGATGAGCGACCGCCATTTCGGGGTCGGCAGCGACGGTCTCATACTTATCGCCAACTCGGACGTGGCCGACCTCAGAATGGTGATGTTCAACGCAGATGGCTCTCAGGGAGAGATGTGCGGCAATGGCATCCGCTGTTTCGCCAAGTACGCTATCGAACGCGACATCGCCGCCCCGTCGGGCGAGGGGCTGAGGGTGGAAACGCTGGCGGGAATTCGTACAGTGAGCCCCACCTACGAGGGTTCGAGCATCACCGGCGCCCGTGTGTCCATGGGCGCGCCCATCCTGGCGCCCGACGAGATTCCGGTGAAGCTGGCAGAGGAGCTTTGGCCCCCGGTGCTGGGCTACCCGTTCTCCATCGACGGCCATAACCTGCCCCTTAGCTTCGTTTCTATGGGCAACCCTCACGCGGTAACCTTCGTCGGCTCGCCTGTGGACGACTTTCCGTTGCGCGACATCGGGCCAAAGGTGGAGCATCACCCCATGTTCCCCAAGCGAGTCAACTTTGAGATCGTCAGCGTAGACGCCCCCGGTAAGCTGACCGCCAGGGTATGGGAACGGGGAAGCGGCGAGACTCTGGCCTGCGGCACAGGCGCTTGCGCCATTGCGGTGGCTGCCCGGCTGGCCGGGCACTGCGGGGACGAAGTGGACATAACACTGCCAGGGGGCAGCCTGAAAATCCAATGGAGCGGAAAGGGCGAGGTTATCATGGAAGGCCCGGCGACAGAGGTCTTCACCGGAGAGTGGGTCGCCTGATTTCGCGCTTCCCATCGCCGGTATTTTTGAGCCCCTTAGCCGTAATGACGACGGCAACTGACACCGAAGTTCTGCTGCTGGAAATCAATCAGGAACAGAGGCCGCAAGGATGAATTTCTCGGAACGACTGAGCAAGTTGGCGCCTTATCCCTTCGTGGAAATTTCCCGCATTATTGCAGCCAAGCGGGCGGCCGGCGCCGACGTGGTGACCTTCGGGATAGGCGACCCGGACATTCCCACCCCCCAGCCGATAATCGACCGTCTGCTTACCGCCTCGCAGTACCCCCCCAACCATCGTTACCCTGAAACCGATGGGCTTCCTGAAATGCGCCGCGCCATAGCTGAATGGTATGACAATCGGTTCGGAGTCAAGCTCGATCCCGACACCGAAGTTCTGCCGTTGATTGGCGCAAAGGAAGGCATCGGCCACGCTGCTTTCTGCTTCCTGGATCCGGGCGACATCGCCCTGGTGCCCGACCCGGCGTATCCTGTGTATGGCGTTGGTTCCATGTTCGCTGGCGCAGAGAGTTACATAATGCCTTTGTACGAGCGGAATGGCTGGCTGCCGGAGCTGGACGCCATCCCGACAGACGTGGCCCGCTCCGCCAAGGTGATGTGGCTGAACTACCCCAATAATCCCACCAGCGCCGTGGCCAGCGCAGAAGATCTCTCCTCGGCCATAGCCTTCTGCCGGGAAAACGACATCGCGTTGCTCCACGACGCCGCATACAGCGAGGTCAGATACGACGGTTACCAGACGATAAGCTTCATGGAAATGGACGGGGCCAAGGACATCGGTATCGAATTTCACTCCCTGTCCAAGACGTACAACATGACAGGGTGGCGTATTGGCATGGCCGTGGGGAACGCCGACATGATCAGGGCTTTGTTCCAAATCAAGGCCAATCTCGATTCCGGTGTTCCGCAAGCTGTGCAGGAAATGGCTATGGAGGCCCTGACCGGCCCCCAGAACTGCGTGGACGATAACGTCGCCATCTACCAGCGTCGCCGCGACCGAGTGGTGCGGGCCTGCCGAAGCGCCGGAATGGAAGCCGAGATTCCCAGGGCAAGCCTGTATGTATGGGCCAAGGTGCCCGGAGGTTTCACCTCGGCTGAGTTCGCGCAACGCCTCCTGGAGGAACTGGACGTTGTAGTAACCCCCGGCTCCAGCTATGGGCAATACGGTGAAGGATACATTCGGCTGTCCCTTACCACGCCGGACGAGCAGGTAGAGAAGGGGTGCCAGCGTATCGAGGGCTGGACGATTCCAGCCCCGCATAGGGGGTAATCCCATAGCCAGGTCCAGAGTGAATCGACGCACTGACAACGGGCACGGAAAAGCGCCCAGGTCTTCGCGGATGGTTGACGTAACTCCGGCATCGGAACGCGCCATCCTGGTCGCAGTAGAGATCAAAGGCCGCGACGACCTTTGGACGCTGGAAGACACTCTGGGAGAGCTGCGCCACCTGACAGAATCGGCCGGCGCAGAGGTCGTAGGTATTGTGCATCAGCGGGCAGACCGCCTTACCCCGACCTACGTTGGCAAGGGCAAGCTGGAAGAGCTGCGCGACATTGTCAGGGAGCGCTCTGCCGATGTAGTGGTTTTTGACGAAGAACTGACCCCGACTCAGCAGCGCAACCTTGAAGCGGCGCTTTCCCCTACATCCGCTCCCATGTATGGGGACAGGGGAGAAGTCAAGGTGATAGACCGCACAGCTCTGATCCTGGACGTGTTCGGCCGCCATGCCTCCACCTATGAGGGGAAGTTGCAGGTAGAGCTGGCCCAGCACGAGTATCTGCTCCCCCGCCTTGCCGGACAGTGGTCTCACCTGGAGAGGCTGGGCGGCGGCATAGGCACTAGAGGGCCGGGCGAGACCCAGATAGAGACAGACCGCCGTCTGGTCCGACGCAGGCTTCAGAAGATACGCTCCGAGCTCGGCGGAGTGCGTCGCCGCCGTACCCTGCATATGGACAGGCGCAAGAAATCGGCGATCCCCATGGCCACGCTGGTGGGATATACCAACGCCGGCAAGAGTACGCTCTTCAACGCGCTGGTTAACTCTGGAAACAACGGCGAGGCATCTCCGGCCGCAGATCAGCTCTTCTCTACCCTTGACCCTGTGACCCGTCGCATCCGACTGCCTTCGGGCGCCCCGCTGCTGCTCAGTGACACGGTGGGATTTATCCAGAAGCTCTCGCCAAATGTCATTGCCGCGTTCCGCGCCACGCTGGACGAACTGGACCGGGCCGACGTTTTGCTCCACGTGATAGATGTTTCGCATCCCAAAGCCCCGGAACAAACAGAGGTGGTAGAGCAGACGCTTGACGAGTTGGGGCTGGGCGAGCGCCCCCGCCTGCTGGTCATAAACAAGATGGACCTGCTGACCGACTCCCCGGATTCCACAAGGAAACTGGCTGAAGAGCGGAATTTACCGGATGCAGCGCCATGGGACAGGGATTCGGCGAACGGAGTTCTGGTATCGGCGGCAAAAAGCTGGAACCTCGACCATCTGCTGACGGAGGTGGAGAACCAGATGATCAACCTCGACACCCCCCTGCTGGTGACTGGCGAGTACGCCCAGGGCTGGCGGTGATGCCCTGCCGCCTGGCGGTTTCTTAACCTTGCTACTGCGTTAATGCGGCATAGTTTCATGCCTCCGTTTCGTGCGAGGGATTGGTTCGCACAAGATACGTTATGTTTCGTCCAGGCCTGTTTTCGGGAATTTGACATAATACAGCGTACATTCCGATAGCGTTCTCCCTGGATATTTCCACCGATATTTCCACCTGGATATTTCCACCTCGCCCGTATCGCCTTTCCGTGGTGGCTGAGCTGTAGGCAGATTCAGGCGGTGTCAGGGTTGCGCCCGCGGCGTAAGCTTCCGTATAATCGATGACAGTCCCGATGCGCGGGCGGTTAGCTCAGCTGGTCAGAGCGCCTCGTTCACACCGAGGAGGTCGGAGGTTCAAGTCCTCCATCGCCCACCATGCGCGAGGGACAATCGGTGACCGGGCTGGCGCCCGGGCTTTCCTGGCCGAGGTGGCGGAACGGCAGACGCGCTGCGTTCAGGGCGCAGTGTCCTTACGGATGTGTGGGTTCAAATCCCTCCCTCGGCACCAATCAGCAACCTGGCTCAACGGCACCCACGCGCTTGTAGCTCAGAGGATAGAGCGCTGCCCTGCGGAGGCAGAGGTCGTGAGTTCGAATCTCGCCAAGCGCGCCACGTCTCTCCGGTGAACGCGGCATTGTTTTTCCTCGCGCAGCTTGCATAAGCCTCTGGAGCGACATCCCGTCGGGCGAACCGGCCCGGCTGGGATTGGCCGCATTCGGGCGTGAAACCTCCGGCCCCGTTGATTGCCTCCGTGTCATCCTCCCGTCTGAATTGAATTGCCCATGCTATACTGCGGGCGCGAACTTGTCGGCCTGGCGCCTGTAACGCTGCTTATCCTTGTCGCGCCCGGCTGGATCCCGGGGTTTGTCAGAGAGGGCGATTGTGAAGCTCGACGGATCAGTAGTCATAGTTTCCGGTTCGGCCACCGGATTGGGGGCTGCCACAGCCCGCGCTGTCGCGTCCAGGGGCGCCAGGGTGGTTATCAATTACACCAAGAGCGAAGCCGAGGCAAGGGAAACGGCGGTCGCCTGCCGGAATCTGGGCGGCGACGCGGTGTTATGTCAAGGCAATGTCGCTGATGACGCGGACTGCCGCCGTATGGCTTCCGTCGCCCTGGAAAAGTGGGGCCGGATCGATGGGCTGGTGAACAACGCTGGGTCCTCGGTCTTCGCCAGCGCAACCGACCTGGAGTCGTTGTCCGGCGAGGATTTTCTGAACATATACGCAGTAAACGTGGTAGGCGCGTACCAGATGATCCGCGCGGTAACTCCGCATCTGAAAGCCCAGGGCCAAGGCTCCATCGTAAACGTGTCGTCTATTTCCGCTATTACGGGCGGCGGCAGTTCCATAGCTTACGCTGCGTCCAAGTCTGCTCTCAACACCATGACCGTCGCCCTGGCCCGCTCGCTGGCGCCGGAGATACGGGTGAACGCCGTATGTCCC
This sequence comes from Dehalococcoidia bacterium, assembly GCA_965115955.1. GTDB lineage: Bacteria > Chloroflexota > Dehalococcoidia > Lucifugimonadales > UBA3495 > VXOI01. The sequence continues at coordinate 2,583,732 of OZ220473.1, forward strand.
GGCCCCATCCCGACCCGCTGGTGGGGTTCCGGGCTTGGAGAAGAGGGCGCGAAGAGGCTCTTCGAAAGCTTCGAGAGACAGGCGCCGCTTCAGGAAGCCCCCACAGCCGACAGCGTGGCGGAGACGGTAGTCTGGCTTCTGGAGGCCGCCGCCCACGTTACAGGCGAAACGATAATGATTGACTCAGGCATGCACCTGATCAGTTTCAAGCCTTGAAAGCCTATTCCCCGGCAAGGAGATTCAAAGCGTGGCGAACGAGAGTCCTCTGGAAATGGGCGCAACCGGCAAAGGGCCAAAACTGGTGGATTATCTCCTCTACCAACCAGAGGAGTCAGGAATCCTCTGGATCAAGTTCAACCGGCCAGAGCGCATGAACGCCCTGGTTGGCAACTCCCAGGAGAACGGGACAGTAGCCAAGGTGGGAGAGTATATGCGCGCGGGGGATGATGACCCCAACATACGGGTGATTGTTCTGACCGGCGTAGGACGCGGTTTCTGTTCAGGCGCCGATATGCGCCGCGACATCGACCCATCCGTCACTGGCGAGAATTTTATAGGGAACCGCGGGGTGGAAGAAGGCCCGGACGCTGCGCGACAGCATTTCTTCCATGGGTTCACGCACCTGCATCGTGACATCTCTTTGATCAGGAAGCCCACTATCGCGATGATCAACGGCCCCGCGGTCGGTTCTGGTATGGATATGGCCCTTCATTGCGACATCCGGATGGGCTGCGAGAATACACGGTTCATCGGATACCAGCAACTGGGGCAGATCATCGAGAACGGCGGCAGCTACTACTTGCCCAGGATGGCGGGCTTGGGCCGCGCCCTGGAGTTCGCCTACACCGGACACCTGGACGCGCAACGGGCCTACGATTGGGGACTGCTTAACTACCTTGTGACCAGCGAAGATCTGGAGCAAACTACCCGCGACCTTTGCGACCGCATCATGCGCACCCCGCCAATGGTGCAGTGGATAAGCAAACGCATTATGCGGACTGCCATGGATACCAGCATCGAAAACACGATGGTGCTGACGTCGAACGCCGGCGGAATACTCAATGGGTCGGACGATGCCGAGGAGGCCCGCCGGGCATTTCTAGAGAAGCGCTCCCCGGTGTTCAGAGGGCGATAGCGAACTGAAACTGAACCCCCTTTCGCATCGCGAAAGGGGGTTCCCGGTTCAGAATTACGGCGCTACGGCCAAAGCGCCGACGGCAACGGACGGGAGGATGACCGGCATCTGCTCCCAGCTCGCGCCCCGGTCGCGGCTGAGGAAGAGCTTCCCGCCGTCGGTTCCCGCATAGACATGGGAGGCGTTATTCGGATCCCAATCGAAGGCGACCACCATGTCCCTGGCCTCTTCGCCCTGCCCCGGGCCATCAACCAGACGCCAGGTATTCCCTCCGTCTGTGGAGCGGTAGAACCGGGGTGATTCGCGGCGCGCGTTCTCCGACACCGTGACCAGCACGAGGTCGGCGTCATCGGGGGCGGCGGCGATGTGCAGGGTATAACGCCTGGCCAGACCGTCGTTGATCTTCTCCCAGCTATCGCCGCCGTCGCTGCTGCGGTAAGGCGAGCTGGCGGTGGCTGCGTACACCCGCCTCTGTCGATCTGCGCCGATGTGGAGGCAGTGGATATCGTCGTCCAAACCTGGCAACTGCCGCCAGCTCTTGCCGCCGTCGCTGGAGCGAACCACGCCTCCCACCTCGATACCGGCATACAGGAGATTGGCATCGCCGGAGGATACCGCGAGGTCGCGCACATGAGAATCGCGGGTAGGCGCGTGGAACCCCCAGTTGCTGGATTCCGGCACTTCCCGAAATCCCCTGCATTCTTCCCACGAAACCCCGCCGTCATCAGAGCGGAACAGGGCCGCCGGTTCGCTGCCAACGTAGACTCCGTCCGAATTCGACGGGTCCGCGAGAACGCTGTGGGCGTAGTCTGAAGGATAGGAGTCTGCGCGGGCCCATGTAGCGCCGCCGTTGTCGGTGCGGTATACGCCTGCTTCATATGCTGCCAACCAGGCCCGGTGATGTTTCACGGGGCTTACGGACACCCGGGCAGCAGCGTGAGGCAGAGAAGTTGCCGGACCCTGATTCCAGTTCGTTCCGCCGTCTGCGCTGGTCACGGCGCAAATTCCGTCGTGCATCCCCACGTAAATCAGGAGCTGTTCTTGCGACATTTCCTTTCCACCTCTGCTTTATGTCATTTGGCGTCCTGGCCTGATTATAGGCCAAGTCCGGTCTCATCGTCTGGTCTCGCCGGGCTTTACGAATCTCGCTGGCGATACTATGATAGACGCGCCAGGGGTGGTTAGCTCAGCCGGTTAGAGCACCTGCTTTACACGCAGGGGGTCGCAGGTTCGAGTCCTGCACCGCCCACCAGGAGCTACGCGTACCCGTCGCCTGATAAGGCGCGGGTCCGCGCCGGAAGAATTCAGGTATCGACGATGCTTATGACATCAGCACACATCCCCGCGTTCCCGCCTGTCTGTCCCGATGGGGGATGGGCTGATGTCTGAATCCAGCCCATCCTCTGACCGGTTCGGTCTCCCCAAAGCCGACGTTCCGGAAGCCGCCGACGAGTGGGATGCGGGCTATATGGGTTGCGGCGAAGTGATAATTCTGCTGCGGCTGAGAATGAGCAACCTCAACCCGGGCGATGTTCTCAAGCTGACTTCCCAGGATTTGGGCGCGCCCGAAGACCTGCCGGCGTGGTGCCGTATGACCGGCCGCCGTCTGCTCCAAGCCGAACATCCCCATTACTGGATTGAAGCCAAAGAGGGTTAACCTGCGCCCGTAATCAGGAGGGACAATACCCATGTCAGGAAAATTCTGCGTCAGCCTCACCTGCGCCAAGGATGACACCGACAAGGCTACGGTGGCATTCGTAGTAGCCAACGCCGCCCTGGGATCGGAGAAGGAAACTGTCGTTTTCCTGACCACCGAGGGTGTCCGCCTCTCTCAGCGGGGATATGCCGACGATGTCCACGAAGACGGCTTTTTGCCCCTCAAGGAACTAATGGACAGCTTCGCCGAAGCAGGGGGCTCCATAATGGTGTGCGCCCCGTGCTTCAGGAAGCGCGAACTGGACGAGAACAATCTGGTGGACGCAGGCAGACTGGTAGGCGGCGCGGTGCTGGTAGAGTTTCTCTCCGAAGGCACGCCCTGCATCACCTACTAGACTCCCGGACGCTATCCCACACCCACCCCGGGGGCGCTTGATGGAACCGGTGGAACGACACGTGTACCCGCCCGATGTGAGCTTTGACGGGGGCGATCTGGATTGCGGCGGGGGACTTCTGCTCCTTATTAGAAAGCACATAGATCCGTTGGATACGGGAGGATTGCTGGAAATCCTGTCCACGGATTCGACGGTTGAGGTAGAGCTTCCAGCCTGGTGCCGCTTGACCAGGAACGAAATGCTGTCCTGGACCAGGCAGGGGCGTCAGCGCAGCTTCCTGATCAGCAAAGGCCCTTTCGTTGAGCGCGCTCCCGCAAAGGCGCAAACGACTATTGCAGGCATTGGGGAGCAGTTGAGGGTGGCAGTGTCGATACCGGATTCCCTGCCTGCCCCTTCCCCGGCGCCCGGGATCGCGCCGCTCTCTGTGATGGGTATAGGAAGCTGGCCCCGCCCGCGCTGGATGCTCCAGGCAATCCACGACCGCATCGAGGGCAGGCTGGGGGAATCGGAGTTCCAGGCCACGGCAGACGACGCGGTGCGCCTCTGCCTGGACGCGCAGATTCGCGTCGGCGCCGACGTGCTTACAGACGGAGAGCAACGACGCGACAGCTACGCCAGCTTCGTAGGCGGGCTGCTGGACAACTGCCAACTGATACCTCTGAGCGACCTGACAGCGATGGTGGACGATCCATCGGAGTTCGAGCAGGAACTGCGAGCCCTGGACGTCCCCGCGGCAGAAGTTCGGCACCCCGTGGTATACGGGAGCCTGGGTCGAAGCAGGTCTCTAGCCGTTCACGAATATGAGTTCGCCGGGTCGTGCGCCGGGCTGCCTGTAAAAGTGGCCCTGCCTGGTCCGTATCTTCTCACCCGGACGATGTGGATGGATTGCCTGACCGATCGGCCTTATGACTCCCGCGAAGACCTGGCCCAGGACGTGGTACGGGTGATCCGGGAGGAACTTCACTTCCTGCTGGCCGCCGGGGCGCCGCTGGTGCAGTTCGACGAGCCAGTACTCAGCGAGGTTGTTTTCGGCGCATCGAGCCAGAACCGCACCTTTATGTGCGGCGCACTCAGCGAGAAATTGGACCCGGAATCGGAACTGGATTTTGCCTCTGAGCTGCTCAACAAGGTGGTGCGCGGCCTGCCTGTAGAGAGACTGGGGCTGCACATCTGCCGGGGGAACTGGACAAGAAATGAATCTGCGGCGCTCGCCGGCGACTATCGCCCCTTGCTGGGGTTCCTCGAGCGCGCCAGGGTAGGAACGCTGTTCCTGGAGCTCTGCACGGAGCGCGCCGGCGAGGCTGAAGTGTTGCAGGGCATACCCGACGACAAGCGAGTCGGCGTCGGCGTCGTGAATCAGAAGCTGGACAAGGTGGAGGACACAGACGAAATACGTTGCCGCATCCGCCGCGCCGTTGACCTGTTCGGCCGGGATCGAGTCCTTCTTACACCCGACTGCGGGTTCGCCACCTTTGCAGATAACCCTGTGGCCTCCGCCGCCATAGCAGAAGCCAAGCTGCGAGCTATAGTCGAGGCGCGGGACCTGTTTGCATCAAACTGATCGACCCCGGTCTTAGCTGGCGTCGGTCTGTTGGTGGCGGCCTATGTAGCCGACTACGACCTGCCGCTTGTCGCGGTCCCAGTTGAAGGCGATGCGTATGGTATAACGAGCGTCGAACGTCTTCCCTTTCCCGATATGCTCCGCCAGCCAGTGGCGCTTGCCTTCAACCCGTGTAGTATAGGATTTCTCGTACCGGGAGAGAGTTGTCTCGCCCTGATCGCCTTTGTACCACCAGCCACAAGCTTCCTTGATTGACTGATCGAAGTCTGTGACCCTCAGCCGTCCCATCTTGGAAGCGTAGTACGTGGTGGCCAGCCACTGTAGCGCTTCCCATACCTTTTCGGGGTCGTTGAAGGGATTGTCTTCGACGTTGGACTCGGAGTTGGGGGCGAACAGCATTTCCTGGCGGAACCTGGTCTTTGCCATCTCAACGGCGGCGCGCACGCTCTCAACAGGTTGTTCTGTTTCCGCTGCGCTATTTTGGGAACTGCCCACGGCTGAACGATATGCCAACCGCCAGGCGTCTTCGTTTTGCTTGCTCTCGAAGAATTCCGTCTTCAGTATCTCCACTTCATCGCGAAGAGACTGATTCTCTGCCAGCAGCGTATCCGCGCTATCTCGCAGCCCCGGACATTCCGAGCATTCCGATTGCAATGCGGCTACTTCCCCGGACGCCTCCGTTATTTGCTGCTGCGCCTGCCCTTGAACGGCGGCAAGAGGGTAGGAATCGTCGATTTCTTTGAGAGTTTTCATGATCTGCGACTGTAGCTCGTCCCGCTTCTGACTTCGCTCGCGCTCTTCGCCAATGCCGGGCGCTCGCTCATGGACGAGCCGATATTCGCCCAGGAGGGCCCGTAATTTCTGAGCGAGGCCCAAAACAGCCTTATTGTCAGCTTCGGGAGATACCCTTTCCGCCGCCAATTTGCTGGAATCAGCTTCGAAGAAGATCAGAAGATCCGAGAATTCGCATTTAACTGCCCCGACTAATTCATCAAAGTCTACCGCCCAACGGAGTTGTGCCGATTTCTCTTCGATGATCCTTGATACCGCAGACGCAAAGTCGGGTATTTCGCTTTCCCACTGGGCGGCCATTGGCGATAACTGCTCCAGGTAAGCCAAAGCCGCAGAAAGGGCGGATTCGCTGTCTGCCGACTCATGGCCGGCTTGATCTCCGAGAGGGATTCTGCCCGATATGTAGCACAGCATCAATGCCGCGTCGTCTGGGTCAAAGCTGTCGCAGACCTGCAAAAATGCTGCCTGTTCCGCCTTCCATTGGTCAATGAACCATCTTTCCGGGAAAAGCTTGCCTGGTATGTCCAGGCCGGAAGAGTCCCGGCCTTTTCCTGCCAGGTGGTTTTCTACCGCCTCGCGCAGCCCCTGATGGGATTCTGCCCAGCACCGCAGCACAGCCAGGGATAAATCGTCCGACGAGAGAACGGCCTGCTGTAGGGGTTCCTGGAGCAGGCGGCTGGAGTTCCCCAGGGCCTTCGCCGCCTGACCACGCCGGAACCCGTCGATGGGTGGAAACGCATCTTCGTTTACTGCCTGCTTGAGGGAGTTCTGAACTTCGCTGGACAGGCTGGGAAACTTGGTCAGCACGCGATTGACTATCGCGCTTCGATGTTCTGGGCTGACCAGACCATCAAGGAAAAATATGGCGCTGACAGGTGTTGCTTTCCGACTGCCTTGCCATTCCGCAGCCTCATTTGTCATAGTGACGACTCCTGTTGCGTTCCGGCGATAAGCTGGGCTTCGGGGGTTCCGTCCGGCGCGGGCAAGTTCGAGTGCTGGACCTGTAGGCCGGGCTTATATGATACGCCCGGCAGCATTGACACGGCAAACCTGTGCAGCGGCCATAGCAGAGAGTTTCTCAATTGACATCGGCCATAGCGTATTGCAAAATCGTCCTGGTGATTTTGGTTTAATGGTCTCAATACAGGCGCCAGGCAATCTCATCTAATGGCTTTGTAAGGAGAGGGCTCAATATGTTGAAAATCGGCCACGTCGTAGTGCGTCCAGGCCGCCGCCACGGTGACGAACCGGTCGAGATTCCCGTCCCGGAAGAGCTGGAAACGGTTCCCGGGATTCCCATGAACCGCAAGGACGTTGACTTCTACAGCCGTGAATACCCGCTTCGGCGCCAGCAGGTGGAGCACGCCGCCGACACCGAGTGGGCGCCCACTGTCGGCACCGAGGCGATGCAGAAGTACCACCACGAACACCAGGCTGTGATGGAGCAGTTCTACCCCCTGATGAATCGCACCGGCGACCTCCCGCCCATCGGCACGCCGACAGGCGAGGACGTGACCGAATTGATCCGCACCAAGGCCCGCGAAATGGGCTACCTTGAAGTGGGTTTCACAGTCCACGATTCCCGCTACATATACCAGGACCGCAAGAGCCATGTAAAATTCGGTAACGCTGTTTGCCTCGCCCTTGAGCAAGACTACGCCGAAACGCAGACAGCCCCCAGCATGTCTGCCGAGCATGGCCACTACGGCACCTACGAGATCCAGGCTCCCATGGGCCTGGAGATGGTTGACTTCATCCGGTCTCTGGGTTACCAGGCCCAGTTGCACGGCCCCAGCAACCACAGCGCTGCCACCATCCCCATGTTCGTTGCGGCCGGACTGGGCCAGTTGGGAGCCAATGGGCAGTTGCTGACCCCCCACGCGGGCGCCCGCTGCCGGTTGCAGATTATCACCACCGACGCGCCGGTCACATACGACCAGCCGATAGACTACGGCTTTCACGCCTTCTGTCAGGTGTGTCAGGTCTGCGTCAACCGCTGCCCTGGCCGCGCCCTGATGCGCGAAAAGATCTGGTGGAGAGGGGTCGAAAAGAACAAACTGATCTACAAGCGGTGCCGCCCGGTTATGTCGCGCTACGAGGGATGCGCCATCTGCATGAAGGTGTGTCCCATTAACAAGTATGGCGCCAAAGCCGTGATGGATCACTACGCGCAGACCGGCCAGGTGCTGGGTAAAGGCACCCACGGACTGGAAGGCTACACCCTGCACGAGGAAAGCACCGGCAAGTATGCCGCCGGCTACTTCGGCCCGGGCGAGCTTCCCACCTTCAACGCCGACTTCTTCAGGATTCCCAACGGCACCCGCGAAAATGCCGCCCTGGAAGAATTGATCGGATACATCGAAGAGCGCAAAGGCGACCTGGACCGCCCCGAGGATGACCGGGTGCTGTTCAACTTCCGCGACCGCCTGAAGGAAATCGTAACCGGCGAGAGCGTTAGCGACAGCACGATGTTCTAGGTATCGCCCTGTGGTGAATCTCTTGTTCAGGGGCGCACATCTATGCGCCCCTGAATTCTGATCGCGAATTCCAGTGAATCCGGGAGGGCTTCAGCCAGTGAGTCAGTCATGGTGGGCCGAGGGAGACCTGTTCGAAGGCTGCAACTGCAACCTCCTCTGTCCGTGCCACATCAGTTTTCGTCAGCCCCCTACCAACAGCTATTGCGAAGCTATCTGGGGCGCTTCCTTCGAGGGGGGGAGGTTTGGAGACGTTGACCTTGCAGGTCTGGGCGCAGTGATATTCGTTCACTCGCCAGGCCCGACCATGTTCGATGGAGACTGGACATCGGTGTTGTACCTGGACGAGGCAGCCAGCGCCGATCAGGCCCATGCGCTCGAGGCCATATTCAGCGGCCAGGCCGGAGGGCCCTGGGAGATTCTGGGACAGTTCTTCCGCGAGGGAAAGCTGACCGCAGTTCGAAAGGCGCCTCTGGAGATCACCATAGACTCAACAACCCGCACCCTGCGCGCGTCGAACCAGGTGCTGCTGGAAGTGCAGGCTATACGCGGCGCCGACAGAGAGGGTCTGGCAACCATCACCAACCTGCGCAACGTCATCCACGGCAATGTGCATACCCTTGCCCGCTCAAACCAGGTGGTCAGGGACGATACCCTCTCATGGGAGAAGCAGGGCAAGCACGGACTTTACAGCCGATTCCGATGGGCGGGATGACGGATTTCGGGACACGTCATGAAAGTTGTAGAGAGTCTGCCGATTCTCCCCGTAGGTTCCGGTATATCTGCCCTCCTTTCATCACCAGCCGAATTCGCCCGCGCTCCTGCAAGACAGTTATGTCTTCCAGTGGGTTTCCGTCAACAACTATCAGGTCGGCCAGCTTGCCCGGCTCCAGCGAGCCCAGGTCGCGGTCAAGCCCGCAGCAGGCGGCGGCATCCCTCGTACCGGCGACTATGGCCTCCATGGGGGTCATGCCGGCGCCGACCAGCATATCCAGTTCCACGGCGTTGTTCCCGTGGAACCAGCCGCCGGCATCGGTTCCGGCAACCACCCGGACGCCCAAACGCATCGCCTGCTGAACGGTCTCGATGTGATGTTCCCGGAACTCTCGCGCTTCCAATTGAGCCACAGGGTTTCCTTCGGCGGAGTGGTGGGCGAACACGGTCAGGGTTGGCACCAGGGTGATGTCCTGGTCGGACATCATGCGCAGCAGATCTCGCTCCAAATCCAGGTAACAGCCGTGTTCGATGGAGTCCACCCCGGCCTCCACCGCCGTACGCAGACCGGGCCCGCCGACGGCATGGCAGGCGACGCGACGCCCCTGGGCGTGGGATTCGGATACAAGCGCCTTGAGTTCCGCCAATTCGTAGCAGGCGTCTGTACCCAAGTGCGTTGCTCTGCCGAAGCCGGTCTGGAATACTTTGATCAGGTCTGCGCCTACGCGGGCGTTCTCCCGGACGGCAGTACGAATGCTGTCTGCGTCGTCGGCGACCCCATAAGGGATGTTCGGGTCTGGCATGGAAAAGCGCCGGTGCCCGGAGAGCGTGGGGCGGTCCTGCACGCTGTGGGTCGGCCCCAGGGGCCCGGCGGCCACCAGAAGGCGCGGGCCGTCCAGCAGCCCCTGCTCCACCGCCGCCTTGAATCCTGCTTCCAGCCAGCCGCAGTCGCGGATGGTAGTGTAGCCGGATTGCAGCGTGTCTTCGATTACTCGGGCGATACGAAGCGTCCGGGTGCTGCGGGGCTCGGTCATTCCCCAGCGGCTCATCAGGTCATACGTGAAGGACGACAAGTGATCGTGGCAGTCTATCAGCCCGGGCATCACCGTCAGTCCCGCAGCGTCGATCTGCTGCGTTCCTTCGGGCATTGCAATCGCTGGCCTTGGCCCGGCTGCTTCGATGCGCCCGCAGTCCCCTACCAGAACTGTCGAATCGGGCAAGGGCTGACCGCCAAGCCCGTCAATGAGTGTTCCGCCAACTATCGCCTGCATGTCCCCCTCGGTATCCGCGTCTGGATTTCCGGCTGCTTACCGCCCTGCTGCTATCATAGCGCAGGCGATCAAGGATAGAGCGACCCGGAATTCCCCTCCAGGAACGTTAGGTACAGAACATCGCCAGGACCGCCCTGTAGATTGTTGGCGCGGGAAACCCGCAAATTCGTTAAAGCGTAAGTTGCCGCCGAATTGCGTTAGCGTTCCCGGCTCTCTGGCGCAGCTAGATGGCCTGCCAGTAACGGCGGCCCTCAGAACGCACAATGCGCCCGAACCCCGGGGCGGCCAAGTGTACAGCGGCGACGGGGATACCTTCCTGCTCAAGGCGGTTCATCAGGTCGCGGCGGGTAATGCGCGTCTGCTCAGGGTCGATGTCGGCGCGGGAAACCCAGTCGGTGTTCTCAATCTGCACCGTGTTGTGCAATACGTCGCCCAGCACGAGGCCTCGCTCCCCCTGGGAAGAGATCATTATGCTCATGTGTCCAGGGGTATGACCGGGTGTGGGTATCATGGTCAGCTCGCCGGTCAACTGGTGTTCGCCCTCCATCAGTTCCAGGACGCCCAGATCCTCCAGGGGCCATACGCAGTCCGGCGCATTAGGGAAACGGGTCTCAATAAGCGCCGGGTCGTGGCACGCTTCCCAGTCTTTCGCGCTAACGTAGTAGCGGGCGTTGGGGAACGTGGGGACATACGCGCCATCCTGTGACACTACGTTCCAGCCGATGTGATCGCGGTGGGCATGGGTCATCACCACCATATCCACATCGTCCGGCTTCATACCGTGAGCGGCGAAGTCGTTGAGCAGCTCGCCCCACGGGGTCTCGGGCGTAGGCTTGGGCCCCAAGCCGGTGTCAACCGCAATAGTGCGTCCCTCCGAACGGATGACGAAGCAGGCAAGGTTGAAGCGCACGCTGCCTTCTGCCGTAAGGTGGCTTTCGTGACCGCGCCAATCCTCGTTGGGGATGGCCGGGAAAAAATTGCAGAGGTCGAACTCCAACAGCCCGTCGGAAAGAGAAGTAATCTCAACACTTCCTATGGCAAGCTTGTTACCGGGCATTTCCAGCCTCCTGTAAATGCGATTCCAAACTGCGTCAGTGATACGGGCAAGTATAGAACGGGGTTTCGGGGGTGGCAATCCGCGAAGGCAAAGCCGCTCCGTCTGTGCGCGATGATCGGCCGCATTGCGACTGTTCTTGAAGACTATCTGGGAGCGGTGAGGTTCTGGATGCCGTCCACAGGTTCTGTCCGAACCATACTGGGAGCTGCGGTACGGCAGCGACGGGCGGGTTTGGGTACTCCGGGTGGATTGCGCACCCCGCAGACCGGGCAGCGGGCAAGGCGCACCATTCAGGTCTGTGGCATCATCGTTGCGGACTATCTGAAGGGGTTTCTCCCGGCTTGCTGGAAGACACCCGACGCCATTTGGCCTCCATCCATCGCAACTTCGGCGGTTGAGCCTCGCCCCTTCTGCTGATCGGTGAGCGAGGTTGCAGTTTTGAGAAAGGTGGCCATCCGATTTCCGGATTACGCCGAGCGGGCGGACATGAGGGCGCTCAGGTCCTTGACCTCGATGTTGGACACCAGCATCACCAGCTCGTCAAGACGGCGCACCTCGAATTCCTTGAAGTCGTCGTCCACTACCATGTATCGGGAGACGACCTGCCATATTTCCCGCTTCATTTGCTCCATCTTGTCGGGAGAGAGATCGATGCGGTCCTGTATCAGCACGAGGCGCATCCGTTGACGGGCCACTTCGCTGGAGCTCTCGCTGCCTTTGTCGGCCAGCCCCAACAGCCAGCGCAACAATTCACGCATGAGAGTATTCCCTCCCTTTAATACCCACCATGTCCCGCAGCCGATTGAGCATTCCCGGTCGGGTCTCGATTCCTTTCAGCGGCACTTCCTCTCCATCGACCCTGGCAGCGATGCGCAGGAATGCAGCTCCGGCGCTGGAACGTCCATCGTGCACCGTGGGAACGCCCCGGTTGGCCGCGGAAACGGTGCGTTCGTCGGCAGGCACCAGCCCGATAACCTCGATGGCCAGCAAGGATTCGACATCCTTCTGCCCCATCATGTCGCCGCGCTTCACCATATCGGCGGAGATGCGGTTGATGATGAGCTTGGGCCGGTGCAGCCCCGAAGCCTCCAGCAGGCCGATGACCCGGTCGGCGTCCCGGATGGCGGAGACTTCGGGAGTGGTGACGATAATCGCCTCTCCCGCTGCGGCTACAGCATTCTTGAACCCCTGCTCGATACCTGCCGGGCAGTCGATGAGCACGTAATCGAAATCTTCCTCCAATTCGGCGCAGAGGGCTTTCAGCTCGTGGGGTTGAACACTGTCTTTGTCGCGGGTCTGGGCCGCCGGAATCAGGTACAGTTCAAGGCGGTGCTTGTCCTGAATCATTGCCTGCCGTAATTTGCACTTGCCTTCGACCACGTTGACCAGGTCGTAAACGATACGGTTTTCCAGCCCCATGATTACGTCAAGATTGCGCAGGCCGATGTCGGTGTCGATAACCACCACGCGATGGCCGCGCAAGGCCAGGGCCGAGCCGATATTGGCGGTGGCGGTGGTTTTGCCGACACCGCCTTTACCCGAGGTAATGACGATTGTCCTACCCTTCATAAGGTACCCCTTTAGTGTATCTGGCGAAGCGACCGGTGAATGGCGATACTAGTATGGCTTCGTGCCGTACATAGGCGATTTTGGGCTTCATTGGTGAAGTGTCGGCCTTGTTCCCGGCGGCGCCCCGCCATTGTTTGCTGGCCGGGGCGTCCGCATGGCAGGAGCTGATTCGAAGTCTGGCTGCTGCAATATCCAGGGCGATGATTGCAGCTTTGCTGTCGCCGGACGCTCCGGCGTGAGGCAGGCCATGCAGGGCGCCCATAACTACTATATCGCCATCGGCGGTGACTTCTGCTCCGGGATTTACGTCGCCGAGGACTACTATATCCCCAGGGTGCTGCACCAGTTCCCCGGATCTCACCGTCCCGCGAACAACCAGGGCCTGGTCGCGCTGGCGCTGGCCTTGGGGGGAGATACTGCTGAGTGCGCGGGCCAGCTCTGCCGAGGAGAATTGCGGCAGAGGGGTGGAGGAACTCCGGCGCTGGCGTACCTGTGGCTCATCCTGCGCCTCTGGTTCTTGACCGGGATCGTCGGCATCCTGTCCGGTGGAGGACACGAACCGAGAGATTTTCAGGCCGGACTTCTCCCGGAAAATTCGCTGTATCTCTGCTCTTTCGTCATCGCTCAGGCTGCGGTTCCCAGTGTTGACGCTTATGCCGCCTTTGGAGAACAGCGCGCTCTTCCCCGCCAACTGCACGTCCAGTTCGCGGACCACCGCTCTTAAAGGAGCGTTTTCATCGAGATGGAAGGCAATTTCAGTGCCCCGGCCGGTAATAAGCACCGCGCCGCGCTGCTTGGCTTTCGTGGAAAGCCCTTTGGCGTCGATGACTGGAGGTTCGGACACGATCACAACTCACCCACATCCGCTTATGTCACGTCGTTTATATCAGCCCAACAATAGGGAAAACAATATGAAAACCAACCAATTTTGAACAAACTTTATGTCAAATTAAAATACGTCCAAGCCAGAGTTGCCACGGCCAACGGTTTGGGGGATGTTCCGGTGTCTGTATGGAAGAACCACGGGTCAAGGTGCGGCCGAGGCCGCACCCGTATCTCGGGTGCGGCCTCGGCGAGACTGTGAGCAAACGGAAGGGAGCTGGTCAGTCGCGGGTTCCAAAGAGAGCCACGGAGCAGGTGAATGACCCCGGGCGACCGCCGAGATTGTGGGTTAGGCCAAAGTCGGCCTTCTGGAGCTGACGCGACCCGGCCTTGCCCTGGAGCTGCTTGTACACTTCGTAGATCATCCGGATTCCGCTGGCGCCGATAGGGTGTCCGAAACATTTGAGGCCGCCGTCGGTGTTCACAGGCAGATCGCCTTCCAGCGTGAAAGAGCCAGCTTCTACGTCGGCGCTGGCGCGGCCTCGAGGACTGAACCCCAGGTCCTCGTAGATGATCAGCTCGGTGATGGTGAAGCAGTCGTGGACCATCGCCAGGTCGATCTCCCGGCGCGGGTCGGATATTCCCGCTTCCTGATATGCAGACTGACTGGCCCGCACTGTTTCGGGGAAGTGAGTGAAGTCCCAGTCGTTGCGCATGATTCCAAAGGCGCCTACCGACAGGCCAAGACCCTTGACTAGGATGTAGTCGTCTCGGAAAGTCCTGGCGATTTCCGGTGTGGTGATGATGGCGGCGGCGGCCCCGTCGCTGACGCCGCAGCAGTCGAACAGACCCAAAGGCCATGCCACCATCGGTGCGTTGGCTACCTGCTCTGCGCTGACCTCGCGCTGAAAGTGGGCCTTGGGGCTCATGGTGCCGTTATGGTGATTCTTGGAAGCGATCTGAGCCAGTGTCTGCTTCCCTTCCTCAAAAGGGATGCCGTATTCGTGAAAATATCGCGTAGCGGCCAGAGCGAACTGCGAAGGCGGGGGCACCGGCGGGTTTACGTCCGAACCTGGCGCCTCCGGCACTGCCAACCCCGAGAAGCCGGAGTCCTTCAGCTTTTCCACGCCCAGGGCGAGCACGATGTCGTACACTCCGGCGGCCACGGCGTAGCAAGCGTTGCGAAAGGCATCGGTGGCGGTGGCGCAGGCGTTCTCGACTCGGGTAATAGGGATATAGTCCAGCTTCAGCGCGTCGGCCAGGGGCTGCCCGGTGCGGAACGACGAGACCGTCCCCAGCCAGGCGGCCTGTATGTCCTTGCCATCGATGCCAGCGTCTTCGTATGCCTCGTAGGCGGCCTCCACCATCAGGTCGGCGGAGCTGGCGTCCCACCGCTCCCCAAACTTGGTGCAGCCCATGCCTATGACGGCCACACGATCCTTGATTCCGCTCATAACAACCTCTGTCCTGTTGAGATTCCGGGATATTCAACCGCTGGCGGTCTGGCCTGCTCTTGCCCGCAACGGCGTCGCCTTCCAGTAGTAGTTGTGTATTCCGTTGACTACCCGAAGCTTGCGAAAGCTCATTTCCACAGACATCCCGACCTGCACTTCGTCCAGCTCTCGGTCTGTCATCATGCACAGGGCGCGGCCTCCGCCGTCGAAATCGACCACGGCGATGACAAGGGGCGTGTCGACGGTGCCGGCGAGATAGTCCATCGAGTACGTGAAAACGGAGCCTGGCCGATCGCTCAACCTCAGAGGCGTCGAGTCATCGCGGGCCTGGCATTTCACGCAGACGCGCTGGGGCGGGTACTGAACGAAGCCGCACTGGTTGCATTTGGCCCCGTAGAATCGGATGTTGCGGTCGCTTTCCCGCCACAGGGCCGACACCGACGGCGACTGCGCCTGAGGACGGCGCGATGCCGCATCTGTCAACCATACGTCTCGCCATCTGGCGTATGTCTCGTAGCTGTCCAATGCCCGGCCTGAGTTCAGGTAGCCGCTCACTCCGATACCCGTCGGCCCGTCGCCTTCTCCTGCGGTAGCCCGGAAGCCCAATACGTCGCTGCCGTCCCCGTAGGAAGCGGCGACGATCAGCTCGCCCGGAGAAGCGTCTTCGATGGCGGAGGCAAGCAGCATAGGGACAAAGGCCGCCCCCGTGTTGCCGAGTCGCCCGAACATACCGTCCTGCAATTGCTCCTGCGCGAAACCCATCTGCCTCGCCAACTGGGAGTGACGGCGTCCGTCGGGGGCGTAGAGAGCCAGTTTGGCGACGTCCTTCGCTGCGATGCCCTGCCGTTCCATGAATCCTGCTGTGGCGTCGCCCAGGGTGCGCTCCAACCCCTCTTCGATGGCAAACCGGTCTTCCCAGGAGCGGACAAACTGGTCTCCGGAGCTGCGCCACACGTCCATCATGTTTTCTGAGATGAAGTATGCTCCCTCGTGCTCGGCGATGACGTTGTCGTTAGAGACAATGAACGCGGCTGCGCCATCGCCGGAGTTGCGCTCCGTATCGCCTCTGGGCGGCCCTTGCCGATTGTCGCTGGCGATAACCATCACCTGCCGGGCTGATCCGGCAGCCACCGAGTCGAGGGCCTGTTTCAGGGCCGTGGTGCCGGCCCGAAGGACATCCGTTATGTCGGCAGTGAATATATCCCGGCGCAGGTCAAGGGCGGCGGCGATGATAGAGGCGCAGCCCTTCTCGGCGTATGGAGGCGTGGTGGTGGCGAAAAGCAGTCCGTCTATGCCCTGCCGGTCGCGGCCGGCGAGGCAGTCGAGGCCCGCAGAAACGGCCATAGTGACACTGTCTTCGTCGAAGTTGGCCGCAGATCTTTCAGCCCGGGAGTTCCAGCCTTCGGTTGACGCTCCCAGGCGGTAGCGGGGGATATATGCCCCATACGCTGCGATTCCAGACACAAAAGCCCTCCCAGGAATGGTGCGGAAATGCTATCAGCAAGCGATTTTGGGTGTCAAACCACGCTGCTAAAGCTCGAACTCTTTCACATTGTCCGAAACTGTGAGCCGGGTGCCGGTCAGCGCCTGGACTTCTTCAGGCGACCAGCCGGGAGCAACTTCCTTCAAGAGAAGGCCGCTGGCAGTGCGCTCAATGACGGCAATGTCGGTCACTATCAGCCAAACACATTCCCGTCCGGTTACCGGGAACGTGCATTCCTCAACTATCTTGGGGTTATTCTGGCGGTCGGTGTGTTCCATAGCGACGATTACGCCGCTGGCCCCGGCGGCCAGGTCCATGGCCCCGCCCACATTGCCAACTCCCCGGCGGGGCAGCATCCAGTTGGCCAGGTCTCCCCCGGCGGATACCTGGTGAGCCCCCAGCACCGTGACGTCCACGTGGCCTCCTCGGATCATCGCGAAGGCATGGGATGAATCGAAGAAGGACATTCCCGGCACTGCCTCCAGGAACTGCCCGCCAGCGTTGATCAGGTCAATGTCTTCCTCGCCCTCTTCCGCCAGGGGCCCGCAGTTCAGGATGCCGCTCTCGCTGTGATAAAAGACCGTTCTGCCTTCGGGGACGAAGCTGGAAACCAGTGTTGGAATGCCGATGCCCAGGTTCACGCAAGCCCCGTCGGGCAGTTCCTTGGCGACCCGCATGGCAATAATTTCCCGGGGCAGTCTTTCCTTTTCGACCAGCGATTCGATGTCGATAGCCATTTCCCCATCCTCCGCCAACTCTACAAATCCAGGTAGGGAGAGAAACCGGCGGGCCGTTTGACGATTCGATCCACGAATACGCCGGGCGTTACTATCTGGTCTGGGTCAAGCTGCCCAGGCTCCACAATCTCGTCCACTTCGACCACGGTGATGCGGGCTGCTGTCGCCATGACCGGGTTGAAGTTGCGGGATGTTCCTCGATAGATCACGTTGCCCAGAGTATCGGCCTTATGCCCCCTGATTATGCAGAAGTCCGCCAGGATGCTTTGTTCGAGCACGTATTCCCGTCCGTCGATCTCGCGGACTTCCTTGCCCTCGCCCAGCAGAGTGCCGATGGCGGTGGGGGTGTAGAAGGCCGCAACTCCCGCGCCGCCGGATCGAAGACGTTCGGCCAGAGTTCCCTGGGGAGACACTTCCAGGCTCGATTCGCCTTCCTGGTAGGCTCGTTCGAAGGCGCTGGGGCGGTTTATGGAAGGCGAAACTGGGTAGGAGGCAATGGCTTTGGCGATCTGACCGTTCTCCACCAGGATGGTGTGATCTATGGGAGTTACGCCTTCAGGCGTTCCGAACCGGGCCACTCGAGCGATGCCGGCGGTGTTGCTGATCATGGTCAGGTTTCTTGCGCCTGCGTCGCGCAGGCCGGTCATCAGGTAGTGGGCCATTCCCCCAGGGCCGCCGAATCCGTCGACGTTGACTACGGCCCCGTCGGGTACGTCATGCAAGGCGTCGGCGGCGGTGGCGCAGACCTTGTTGGGCCACTCCAAAGTCGGTACGTCGAAGGTCATTTCGCGGATACCCGAAGCGACCGAAAGGGTAACAGCGGTCATGGCAGCTATATCTTCGATGGTCCAGCCGGGGGCAACTTCCGACAGCTCCAGCCCCGCATCGGTAACACGAATGACGGCCGTATCGGTAACAATCAGGCTGACGCACCGGCTGCCATCCAAAGGAAGGGTACACTGCTCCAGGAACAGGGGGGGCTTGTTCTTACGGGGATGCCGCGCCAGCGCCACAATGCGGCCAGCGCCAGCCGCTGCGTCTACGGCAAAGCCGGGGATAAACAAGCCGGGAGATTCAGCGGTTGTCCAGTTCACGAAATCGCCGGCAGAGCTTACCTGGGCCGATTCGAGGAATGCCAGGCCAACATGCCCCCCGGCCAGCATTGCTGCGGCATCGCCGATGCCCACCACTGCGCCTCCGGGGATGAGAGAAGCCGCAGAACCTGCCCCGTCCACTGCCGGGCCGGAGCTGTCGGGCAGATAACCCACAGCCCCGCTCTCTGCCAGGAACCATACGCCGCTGCCCGGAGGCACTGCCGGCGGAATGGCTGCGGCGAGGCCTGATCCGATGGCAACCGTATCCCCGGGCTGAATCTCCTGCGCTGCCCGCCGGGCCATTTGCGTCGAGTTGAGCCTTGCTCCTGGCATCAGTGTGCCCTCTGAATATAGTGTACGCGGGTGCGGGCCGGATGCGGCTTAAGGACGGTTCAAGACCAGGCGCTGGATAAAGATAGCGGGGGTAATTACCAGTTCCGGGTCAATCTCCCCCACGGCTCGTATTTCGGCCGCCTCGGCGACTACTGTCCTGGCTGCCGTAGCCATAATGGGGTTCCAGTTGCGTTGGGTGCCGTCGTAGATAAGATTGCCAAGGGTGTCTGCCGCCTTCGCTCTGAGGAGGGCGAAATCGGCTTTCAACGCTGGCTGGAACACTTGCTCGCGCCCGTTTATCCGGCGCGCTTCCCGTCCTTCAGCGAAGCGCGTTCCGGCTCCCGTGGGCAGAAACAGGCCGCCGATGCCGGCTCCGCCTGCCCTGATGCGTTCCGTCAACACTCCCACGGGCTGAACCTCCAGCTCCAGGGCCCCTGCCTCCCACAGGTCTCGCACTGGGCCTCCGGAGCGGGGATCGAAGGGGAGCGGCGAGATAAGCTTCCGCATGGCGCCAGAGGCTGCCAGGCGGCTCAGGCCATCGTGTCCCGCCCTGGCCGTTCCCGCACCCCCGCAGATGACTGTGAGGCCGCGGACGCCGCTGTCGCTAACGGCTTCTATCAGGGCTTCTGGTTCACCATGTCCAGCGAGCCCTCCGATCAGGACTGATGCGCCGTCTGCCAGTCCGGAGAGGGCGTCGCCAGGGGAATCGTAAACCTTGCTGTGCCTTCCCGCGGGTTCGGCGTTCACGCGCTGCCCACCTGAACGGCAGGCGAAGTCGACGATTCAGCCTGCTGGGCTGGCTGTCTATCTGGCTGGCTGGAAATCTGCGCCTGCTTCTTCTTGTCGCCAACCCAGCCCACTACAGCAGTGATGCCTGCGGCAGCCGCACCGGCTGCCGCGATTGCCGCTCAAAGCATAGGATTCACCTCCTGGAACTGCTGTGCTCCGCGCGTAGTAGCGATGCGCTCCGGGGAGCACTCTTCATTATACCAATCGCAGCCCAATAGCGGGCTTTGTAGCTGCTGCGAAAGGCTAATCCCACTGATCCAGGCAGGCGAGCGAAATGAAACCGCCCCGCTGTTTGGCGGGACGGTTCTTAGTCAGGCTTGATTGTCCGTGGACTAGAAGTCCATTCCGCCGCCCGGGGGCATGGCAGGCGCTGCCGCAGCCGGCTGGGGGATTTCGGAGATCATGGATTCGGTCGTGAGCACCATGGCTGCCACGCTGGCCGCATTCTGCAAAGCTGAGCGGGTAACCTTGGTTGGGTCGACGATGCCTCTTTCGAGCATTGGGCCGTATTCGCCCACCTCGGCATCGTAACCGTAGTCGTCGGCCTGCTGCTTGACCTGGTTGAGCACAACCGCGCCCTCGAAGCCGGCGTTCTCCACTATGAGCTTGAGAGGCTGTTCGAGGGATCGGCGTATGATGTCGACGCCGACTCGCTCGTCCAGCGGCAACTCGCCGATGGTATCCAACGCCCGCTGGGCGCGGACCAGAGCGACTCCGCCGCCGGGGACGATGCCCTCTTCGACAGCGGAACGGGTGGCCGAGAGAGCGTCTTCGACTCTGGCCTTGCGCTCCTTGAGCTCTATCTCAGTGGCTGCGCCGACCTTGATCACTGCGACGCCGCCGGACAGCTTGGCCATCCGCTCTTGCAGCTTTTCCCGGTCGAACTCGGAGGTAGTGTCTTCTATCTGGGCCTTGATCTGGGTGATCCGCGCCTGGATGGCCTCTTCGGAGCCGCGGCCTTCGACGATGGTGGTCTCGTCCTTTGTGGCAGTGACCCGGCGGGCCTGGCCGAAGTCCTCGATGGCGGCGGAGTCCAGCTTGCGGCCGGTCTCTTCGCTGATGACGGTGCCGCCGGTCAGGATGGCGATGTCTTCCAGCATGGCCTTGCGGCGGTCGCCGAAGCCCGGGGCCTTGACTGCCAGGGCGTTCAGGGTGCCGCGCAGCTTGTTTACTACAATTGTGGCCAGGGCCTCTCCGTCTACGTCCTCAGCGACGACAACGACGTTCTTGCGGCCAACCTGAAGCAGCTTTTCCAAAGCCGGCAGCAGGTCGGCAACGGCGGAGATCTTCTTGTCGGTGATGATTATGGTGGGGTCTTCCAGCACCGATTCCATGCGGTCGGGGTTGGTGATGAAGTAGGGAGAGATGTAGCCGCGATCGATCTGCATCCCTTCAACGTACTCGATCTCGTCGGAAAGGCCCTTGGACTCTTCGACGGTGATGACGCCGTCTTTGCCGACCTTTTCCATGGCTTCGGCAATGGTTTCGCCGATGGCTTCCTCGTGGGCCGAGAGGCTGGCTACCTGGCCGATGCGCTCGCGGGTTTCCACCGACTGGGACATTCCCTGCAATTCGCTGACCACAGATTCTACGGCGCGCTCGATGCCGCGCTTGATGGCCATGGGGTTGGCGCCGGCAGTAACGTTCTTGAAGCCGTCGGTGATGATCGCCTGGGCCAGCACCACGGAAGTGGTGGTGCCGTCGCCGGCGGCGTCGTTGGTCTTTGTAGCGGCTTCCTTCAGGAGTTGAGCGCCCATGTTCTCAAAGGAATCGGGAAGTTCGATTTCCTTGGCGATGGTAACGCCGTCGCTGCACACTTGGGGCGGGCCGAAGGATTTGTCCAGAACTACATTGCGGCCCTTGGGACCCAAGGTAATCTTGACCGAATCGGCGAGAACGTCGATACCGGTCCGGAGAGACTTGCGCGCCTCTTCCGAATAGGTGAGTTTCTTCGCTGGCATCCATTCCTCCTTAAATTTGACGGGCGTATATTTACCGGACGGCTGCGCGCTCCGAATAATCGAAGCCGCCAGCGCCTGCGCCGGAGCAACTAGGACAGCTTGGCCAGAATGTCGCTCTCCCGTAGGATGAGATACTCGTCGTCGCCGTCCTTGTACTCGGTGCCGGCAAACTTGGAATAGATAACCCTGTCTCCTTTGGCAACGTCCATAGCGATGCGGTTGCCGTCATCGCTGATGCGGCCAGGACCAACTGCGACCACTTCGCCTTCCTGGGGCTTTTCCTTGGCTGTGTCGGGCAGGAAAATTCCCCCTTTAGTGGTCTGCTCGCCCTCTATGGGTTTTACTACCACACGTTCTCCCAACGGCTGGAAATTCGCCACCGCGGCCTCCTTTACTCCTATGCCGGGAATTGGGTCTTGGCCCGGCAATCTGAACTTGAGATTAGCACTCTTGGCGCTGGAGTGCTAATCTATGGTAATCAAGGCATTTTCGCTTGTCAAGAATCGTCTGGCGAGGCCGGGTCTGCCGCCCTGATCCTTGTCCGGGACAAAGCTGCGTATATGGCGTGGCTGGAATTGCAAGTCAAATGACCTGTGCGCAATCGCATAGAGAAATGCAGTTACAGGAGTGCGAACGATAGCATACACTGCGCTGAAATTGTCCTGCGAAGAAGGTATAGCAACCATCACGCTGAACCGCCCCGAAGACAGCAACAGGCTGAACGGAGCGATGGCCGACGAGTTGCGGGAGCTGTGCGCTGAACTGGCCGCCGGCGACGGGGTTCGAGGGGTAATATTGACCGGCGAAGGGGCGGCGTTTTCCGTGGGGCGTACACCGACATCCGGCCCAGAGCAAATCCGGGAGATGCAGGCGGCCAGGTTCGTGGCCGCCCTGCCGGCGCCGGTCCTGGTGGCTCTTAACGGGGACGCCGCCGACCACGGCCTGGAGTTGTCTCTTGCCGGCGACCTGCGGCTTGCGGCGCCGGCGGCGACCTTCGGATTTACCCCTCCTTCGGCGGGCAGCTTCCCCTTCGACGGGGGCACCCAGCGGCTTCCCCGCCTGATAGGGCCGGCATGGGCCAGGGACATGCTTTTCACAGGGCGGCGAGTAGACGCAAGAGAAGCGCTCTCCATCGGACTGGTCAATCGCCTCGCCGGAGAAGGGGAGGATGTCCTCCTCCTGGCTCGCCGGCTGGCCGGGCAGATTGCCGAAGGCAGTCCTCTGGGAGCCAGATATGTGAAAGAAGCTGTCGCTCTGGGAGCGGATATGACCCTTGGGCAAGGGTTGACGCTGGAAGCGGATATGAGCGTGATATTGCAAAGCACCGCCGACCGGGCCGAAGGCATTGCCTCGTTCCTGGAGCGGAGGCAGCCGGAGTTTACCGGGGAATAGGATGGTCTCTGCGGGAATACCCGACCCGTAATCAAACCCGGAATTGAACTGGACGCGGCGTGTCAACACCCGGGCCTGATTGTCGGCCCTGAAGGAGAGAACCTTGAGATTGAAGCTGGACCTGCACACCCATGTCTGGGAGGCTTTCAATTTTCAGCCGCCCTCGCTGGAGATTGCCGAGAAGGTTGTGCGTCGGATTAAGGCGGCCGGCATCGACGGCATTGGAATTACAGACCATCACAACAAGGACTGGTCCTTTGAGTTCCGCGAGCTGGTCGAGCGCCATTTCCCGGGTGAAGTGATGATAATTCCCGGCTGGGAAATCGAGGTTCGCCCGGAACAGAACCCCTTTGCCGAGTACCAGGTCGCAGAACTGTTTCTGCCCGCAATGGACGGGATGGAAGGCGGAGTCTTTCGCACATACTGTCACCCTGGCTACTATTCCCCCGAAATAGTCATCGAAAGGGACATCCACGCCATCGAGATCGATAACTATATTCACAACTGGCATATCCGCAAATCACTGGTGGAAGAGAAGGCCGGCGCGCACGAGCTGATGCTGATGGAAGTAAGCGACGCCCATAACCTGGAGAACATTGGACTGCGGCATACCGAGGTTGACCTTCGAGAACTGTACGACCGCGCCGTCAAGCCGTCGATCGCCGCCCCGCTCCAGGCGATATGAGGCCCTTTGAGACGTTGATATATGAAAAGGACGGCGCCGTGGCCCGCATTTCCCTGGACCGCCCGACTGTGCTGAACGCCTACAACATCCAGATGAGAGACGACTTTTCCGAGGCGCTGAGGGCGGTGGTCGACGATCCGGATGTGGCGGCTGTTCTGATTACAGGAGAGGGTCGAGGGTTCTGCGCCGGGGCAGATCTCACCGAGTTCGGGTCGGCGCCATCCCAGGCGGCAGCGCGGCAGGCGCGGTGGAGCCGGGACGTCTGGGGCCAGATGATAAGCCTGGACAAACCCGTCGTCGTTGCTGCCCACGGATACTGCGTCGGTTCCGGGCTGGAGATCGCCCTGCTGTGCGACATCCGGCTCGCCGCCGAAGATACCATTTTCGCCATGCCGGAGGTACGCTTGGGGATGATACCTGCCGCCGGCGGCACGCAGACCCTGGCCCGGAATGCCGGGCAGTCCGATGCGCTGGATCTGCTTTTGACCGGGCGGCGTTTCACCGCCGGGGAAGCGCTGGCGATGGGGCTGGTCACCCGGCTTTCGCCTCCGCACATGCTCCTGGCCGATGCCTGGAGCCTTTCCCGCCGGCTTGCGGAAGGCGATTCGACCGCATACGCCGGGCTGAAGCGCGCATTGCGGGAGGGAGATGATATGGGTCTGTTCCACGCGCTGGAACTGGAAACGCGAATAGCAGTCTCAATGGAGGGCATCCGGCCCAGGGATTTCCAGTAAACTGTCAAATAAGACTGACTGCAACGGAGGCCCCGCTGAAACAGAGCGATGAACACTACTGAATTGCTGACTATAGCCAAGTCCATTGTGCCGGAGCGCACTGCGATGATATTCGACAGGAGGGAGTTCACCTACGAGCAAATATCCCAACGGGTAAACCGGCTGGCCAACGCGATGGCGGAACTGGGGGTGCATCCCGGCGATCGGGTGGCTACCATGCAGGTGAATAGCCACCGCAGCATTGAAATTTACTTCGCGGCGGCCCAGTTGGACGCCGCCTACGTGCCGATAAACTTCCGGGCCAAGACCGAAGAACTGCGCCAGATGCTGAGCATCGCCCGGCCTTCCTGCCTGTTCATCGGCGAACGGTACCTGGAATTGTTGGGAGAAGAAGACCTTTTCGGAATGTCCCGTGACCGGGTCATCATCCTGGATGCTGGCACTACGACCGGCCTCGTTAGTTACGAGCATCTGCTGCGGGCCGCCTCCCCCGAACGCCTTCACTTTCCGGAAGCGGAAGACGACGATACCACGGTGATAATGTTCACCTCCGGCACCACAAGCGCCCCCAAAGGCGTTATGCTGACGCACGAAAGCTTCGCTTCCTACATCCTGACCACGGTCACACCCGCCGACCCCGACGTGCAGGAGACCAACCTGGTTACCGTCCCCTACTACCACATCGCGGGGCTGCAGGCTGCTCTGACTGCCGTTTACGCCGGTAGAACCCAGGTAATCATGCGTCAGTTCGAGCCGGTGGAGTGGATGTCGCTGGTGCAGGACTATAGGGCCAACCGGGCAATGCTGGTTCCGACAATGTTGAAGCAGTTGATGGACCACCCGCAATTCGGCGTTTATGATCTGTCGTCGCTCAATGTCATCACCTATGGCGCGGCGCCCATGCCCCTGGAAGTGATAAAGCAGGCCATAGGCAAATTCCCCGGAGCCAGCTTTATCAATGCATTCGGGCAGACCGAGACCGCGTCAACCATCACGATGCTCCCGCCGGAAGACCACATACTCGAAGGCTCTCCCAGGGAAATAGAGACCAAGCTGCGGCGTCTCACCTCCATCGGCAAACCACTGGAGGATGTGGAAGTCGAAATCGTGGACGAATACGGCAAGCCAATTCCGGTGGGAGAGACGGGTGAGATTACCGCCCGGGGGCCTCGAATGATGGCGGGCTACTGGCAGGAAGACTCAGCAACCCGGGATACCCTGCGCTCCGGCTGGGTGTATACCGGCGACCTGGGATTCAGGGACGAGGACGGTTATATTTACCTGGCGGGACGCTCCAAAGACTTCATCAAGCGGGGAGGGGAAATGGTTTCCCCTGAAGAGGTGGAGCAGGTGCTGCTGTCTCACCCGCAGGTTGACGATGCAGCGGTGATCGGTGTGCCTGATGTGGAATGGGGCGAAGAAATCCGCGCCCTTGTCGTCCGCTCGCTCGGCGGCGCTCCGCAGGGAAGCGGCGAGGGCGAGCCTCCCTCCGAAGAAGACATCATCGAATACTGCCGCGAGCGACTGGCAGGGTTCAAGCGTCCGCGCTCGGTGGTTTTCGTCGATGATCTGCCTCGAAACGTTATGGGCAAGGTGCTCAAGCGCGACCTGCGTGAGGATTACGGATACCCGGTGCAGCCCATCTGATCTCTGCATTCCCCCTTTAAGGACAGGGAGAACCTGAACACCGGAGGATATGACTGTGAAGGCTGCGGTTGTTGGCGCCGGGGGCGTCGGCGGGTATTTCGGCGGTCTGCTTGCCCGGGCAGGCCACCAGGTTACCTTTGCGGCCCGGGGCGCGCACCTGGAGGCCATCCGGCGCAACGGCGGTCTCAGGATCGAGAGCCGGAACGACGGCGAATTCCACGCGCCGGGGCAGGGGATGCAGGACACCGTAAAAGCCGGAGTTCAAGACTTGGTGCTGTTCGCAGTCAAGATGCACCATAACGCCGAGGCTATCGCTTCATTGCCCCCGATGGTCGGCCCCCATACGGTCGTGCTCACCCTGCAGAACGGCATAGACAACGGAGAACAGCTTGCCGCGATTGTGGGAAGGGAGCCGGTAATGATCGGTTCGGCCTTCATGGAGGGACGAATTTCAGAGCCGGGAGTTGTGACCCAGGGCGGCCCGGGAACGGCAGGCTTCGGGGAGATGACCGTTGGCGTCACCGAGCGTGGCGAACGGCTCCACAGGGAGTTCGCGGACGCCGGCTGGCGAATAGAATTACATGAGAACATGGTTGGAATGCTCTGGAAGAAATTCGCCTATATCGCCGGTTCCGCTGCCGTCTGCGCCGCGGCCAACTGCGTATACGAGGAGATGCGAACAATCCCAGAGACCCGCGCTCTGATCCGTCAGGCCATCGACGAGGCGCTGGAGGTGGGCCTGGCCAGCGGTGCGCCCATAATGGACGGCTCGCTGGAATGGGCAATGAATTCTCTGGATAGCTTTCCCGCCCAGGGCCGGGCTTCTATGGCCAAGGACTTTACCGAGGGGCGCCCGGTGGAGCTGGACGGGCTTACCGGCGCTCTGATCAGACTGGCCCGACAGACCGGCATACCCACCCCGGCCAACGACTTTCTGTACGCCGTTCTGAAGCCTGCCGCAGACCGCATCGCCGCTCAACACGCCCCAGCAGCTGATCCGCTCCGTGAAGCAATGAAGCCGACGCTCTAGAAATCCGGTTCCGGTATGGCCTTCAATGTCTGAAGCGGTTGTGCCAGGGGCGGTTGTGTCTGAAGCGTTGCCGTAGGCATGACCGGGCGGCAGACACAACCTCGCCGTTAACGCGCGAGAGTTACCGAGACGTTGGTTCGCATATACAAGGCGTTGGCTGAAAAGCGCTGGTTGAAAAATCCGGCGAAGCCCCCGGAGCAGAGGTGTCTCCGGGTTTCACGTCCGGCTGTTTTCGCCGTACAGGTTTAGGACAAGTGTTATACTCTCTCGCGGTTCGTCAGCTATTCTCTTCAGGAGGTCTCATGTGAAGACCGTTGACGCCATTGCCGAAATCCTGAAACGGGAAGGGGTCGAATACCTGCCCTGCTTCCCCACTACTTCGGTCATTGAGTCCTGCGCCGAGGCAGGCATCCGCCCCATCGTGTGCCGCCAGGAGCGAGTGGGGCTGGGAATTGCCGACGGATACAGCAGGGCAACCGATGGTGACAAGCTGGGCGTGTTTGCCATGCAGTACGGCCCGGGCGCGGAGAACGCCTACTCAGGCGCCGCCACCGCTTACTCTGACTCGACGCCTATGCTGCTGCTACCCTTGGGTCATCCTCGGGAGAGGCAAGGCATTCTGCCGCATTACAGCTCGCTTCAGAGCTATGCCTCTATTACCAAGAGCGTTGAGCAGGTAAACACTCCCAGCCGCACGCCGGAGATCATGCGGCGCGCCTTCGCCGCCTTGCGCCAGGGGCGCCCAGGGCCGGTGGCGGTGGAGATTCCCGCCGACGTCGCCATGGAAGAAATCTCTGAAGAGTCTTTCTTCTACGTTCCCAGCCGGCGCACCGCATCCCAGGGCGCTCCAGGCGATGTGGAAGCCGCGGCGCGCGCCCTCTGCGCGGCCAGCAGCCCGGTCATCCTGGCCGGCCAGGGTGTTATGTACGCCAAAGCCACCGGCGAACTTCAGGAGCTGGCGGAGCTGCTTCAAGCGCCGGTTGCCACCACCCTGCTGGGCAAGAGCGCCTTCTCCGAGACGCATCCAATGGCGCTGGGTTCCGCCGCTCTCACCTCGTCGTCTACCGTGGTGAACTTCATGCGACGCGCCGACGTTGTGTTCGGCATCGGCACCAGCTTCACGCGGCACAACATGGTTATGACCATCCCGCCGGGCAAGACCATGATTCACTCTACCAACGATCCTGCCGACATCAACAAGGATTACAACATCGACTACCCGATTGTCGGCGACGCGAAGCTGGTGTTGCGCCAGATGATAGACGCCTGCCGCGACATCGTCGGCGACAGCCGCAAGAACAGCAACACCTCCAGGGAGGTCGCCAGGGAGCGCGATGCTTTCATCGAAGCCTGGAAACACAAGCTGACCGACTGTTCCCGCCCGATCAGCCCCTACCGCGTAATCTGGGATTTCATGCACGCCATCCCGCCGGAAGACGCCATCGTTACCCACGACTCCGGCAGCCCCCGAGACCAGATTGTGCCCTTCTACCGCTCCAATGGGCCGCGCACCTACCTGGGGTGGGGCAAGTCTCATGGTCTTGGCACGGGCCTTGGGCTGGTTATCGGAGCCAAGCTGGCCCATCCGGACAAGGTCTGCGTCAACTTCATGGGCGACGCTGCCTTTGGAATGGTGGGGCTGGACTTTGAGACCGCCGTTCGTTCCGACATTCCCATTATCACGGTGGTGCTTAACAACTCTCACATGGCCGCAGAGGTCAGCGCAATGGCAGACTCGCATCGCCTGTACAACACCCGCGACCTGGGCGGCAATTACGCAGATATGGGACGGGCCATGGGCGGATACGCCGAGCGCATCGAAGATCCCGCCGAAGTATCAGCAGCCTTCACCCGCGCCCGTCGCGTAACCGAACAGGAAGGCCGCGCCGTGCTGCTGGAGTTCATTACCAGCATCGAAACAGAGGCTTCTCACCGTCGGCCCTTCTAGTTAAGGGAACGCTCCGGCAGCCGGAACGAGGACGCGCATCCGGTGCGTCCTTCTCAGTGCGAATACCAGGAGAAGAGAGAATGGCCCGATCAAAATACCTGTTCGTTGCCAGCATGGATGTGGAGACCGAGAAAGAGGCGCTGTTCAACGAGGTGTACAACGTCGAGCACTGCCCCGAACTGAGCAAAGTTCCCGGCGTGGGCGAGATCGCCCGCTACGAGGCCGAGCCTTTCAAGGTGATGATCGGCGGCGAGATTCGCACGATGTCGCCGGACGGACGCCCCAGGTTCCATGCTGTTTACGAGATCGAATCCCCGGATGTACTCACCTCCGCCGGATGGGGTGAAGCAGTTGAGCTGGGCCGCTGGCCGGAACAGGTGCGCCCCTACACCACCAACCGACGTCACACCCTGCTGCGCCTTACCTACCCCGGCGAATAGAGAGGGCGCGACCCCGGTCGTTGACCTGAACGGGGCGGCAGTCGAGTTTCCCGGAGAAATGCACCTTGGCCCTGATGTAATGCAAACGAGAGCCGGCGAACCGGAATCCGAGCCTGAGCATCCCGAGCACGCCGGGGCGCTTGAAGGCGTCAGCGTCCTCGACTTGACACACTGCATTGCAGGGCCATACTGCACCCGGTTGCTTGCCGGGTTCGGGGCCGAAGTGCTGAAGATAGAGCCCCCCGGAGGAGAGAAAGGGCGCCGGATGGCTCCTTTCCTCCACGACGATCCAGGGCCCGACAGCAGCCTGCCCTTCGCCTATCTGAACATAGGCAAGCGCAGCATGACGCTCAACCTGAAGTGTGAAGAAGGCCGGGAGATTCTGCTCTCGATGCTCCCGGAAACAGACGTGCTCGTAGAGAACTTCGCACCGCGCGTGATGCCGTCCCTGGGACTCGATTACTCTTCCCTGCAAGAGATTGCCCCGCACTTGGTCATGGTGTCCATCTCAAACTTCGGACAGACCGGCCCTTACCGGAACTACAAGGCCGCCGACATTGTGGAATACGCGCTGGGCGGACTGATGTATATCTTTGGAGCCTATGACCGGGAACCGCTGAAACACGCCTTCAACCAGGCGCAATTCAAAGCCGGCGCCGATGCGGCGTCTGCTGCCTTGATGGCGCTGTATCACCAGCGCATGACCGGCCAGGGGCAGTATGTGGACGTTTCGATACAGGAAGCAGTGGCGTCCGGCCTGCGGGATGTGGTGAACAACTATACCTATACCGGCGCTATCCGTCGTCGTCAGCCCAACCACAGTGGCGATCTGCAACGCCTTCGCGCCACCGCCGACGGGTATCTTCTGCCAAATCCCGGCTTGGGGAGCGGCCTTAATTGGGACTCTTTTGTTGAGTTTCTGGGGCTGCCCGATCTGGACGACGACCGTTTTCGCACACCATCGGCCCGTCTTGTCAACGCGGAAGAACTGGGTAGCATCCTGGATGAGTACTTCATGCGGCAGAACAAGTACGAGATGTTTTACGGCTCTCATGCGCGACGATTCATTTTCGGGGTGATCCAGTCGCCCGAAGAGGTACTGAACGACCCTCAGTTCACTCATCGCGGCTTCTTTGTCGAGCAGGAGCACCCGGTTATGGGCGCGATCAGATTTCCGGGCGCGCCCTTCATCCTGGAGGCGACGCCGTGGCGCCACAGGAGGCATTCACCCTCTGCCGGGCAGCACAACGACGAGATTCTGGGGCAGAAGCTTGGCTACGACAAAGCCCGTCAGGCTCAACTGCGATCGCAGGGGGTTATCTAGCGATGGGTAAGGATATGGGCTCCGCTGCGTCGTCAGGCGGAGGGCCGTTGCAGGGCGTCAGAGTGGTGGAGATGGGCCAGCTCATCGCCATACCATTCGCTATGAAGCTGCTTGCAGATATGGGAGCGCAGGTTATCCGGCTGGAATCTGCTAATCGACTGGAGAGTTACAGAAGCGACTCTGTATATCAGAACGACGTCAGCGGTGAATTCTGGAACCGGGGGGCTAACTTCTACGAGCAAAACCGGAACAAGCTGGGTATTACTCTGGACTTGAGCCGCCAGGAGGGGCTGGACATTCTCAGGCGTCTGATCGCCGTAAGCGATGTGTTTGCTGAAAACTTCACGCCCAGGGTGATAAAGAATTTCAGTCTTGAATACTCCGACCTGTTCCGGATAAAGCCGGACATCATCATGGTTTCGTCAACGGGATATGGATTCGACGGTCCATGGGCGAACTTTGGAGCAACCGGCCCCGCCACCGAAGGAGCGTCTGGCCTGGCATACACTACGGGCTATAAGGACGGTCCGCCAGTGATGGCGGAGATACCTTACGTTGACTATACTGCGGGCGAGCATACCGTTTTTGCGGTAATGACCGCGCTTATGAGCCGGCTGCGGACGGGTAAGGGCCAGTTCATCGACGTTTCGCAGACTCAGACGGCCGCATCCACCATTCCTGAGGCGTTGCTGGACTTCTCCGCCAATGGCAGAACTTCCAGCCGGATTGGAAATGACGACCCGGTTATGTCTCCCCACGGATGCTACCCCTGCGCCGGCAAAGACCGGTGGATAGTCATCGCCGTGTCGGATGATTCAGAATGGCGCAGCCTGTGCGATGTGCTGGCGCGCCATGAGTGGGCCGCCGATGAACGGTTCTCAAGCGCCTTGTCTCGCTGGCGCCGCCGGGAAGAGCTGGACAGGATGATTGGTGAGATTACCGCCAACCGGGATGCGCATTGCCTGATGCGCGACTTGCAGGCCGCCGGCGTTGCGGCAGGCGCGGTGCTGGACAGCAAAGACCTTCTCTTCGACCCTCATCTTCGGGAACGGCGTTTCTACGAGGTGGTCCGGCACCATCCAAGCACAGGAATGCCGCCCCTTCCGTATGCCAGCCGTCCCTGGAAGTTGTCGGCGACGCCCGCCGTGGCCCCTCAAGCCGCTCCTCTGATGGGAGAGCACAACAATTTTGTGCTCATGGAGCTGCTGGGGTTAAGTGAACCCGAAGTTCGTCGGCTGGAAGAGAACGGAATCATCGGCTGCGCACCAGAAGACCCGCGTCCGGTGCAGCGCCCATCATTGGACGAGCAGGTGCGGCAGGGCAGGATGCTGCGATACGAGCCCGACTTTCAGGATCAGGTTGCCAGGGCCTTTCCCGCCGGGCAGACGGACGACAGTCGCAGCCGATAGCCGTTATGGAGGGGCTGCCAGGGTCAAGCCCGGGGCGCATTGGCCGGCATTGACCTAGTCCTCTTCCCGACCTTCTTCCGCTTCCTGGGCGGTCTGGCGCCCGCTGCGGGCTCTGACAAGGATTCCTATGGCATGCCAGACTGTTTCGAAGTCTTGTTCGCCCAGTCTCCCGATTTCTTCCAGTGTAAATGTGATTGCGTCGGTTGGCGCCGAAGGAATCGGCTGGTGAGAAGCGAACCAATCGGAGATACTGCTCGGCTCTGGGGTATCTTCGGTGGGTCCTGCTCCAATTTCGCTGAACTCCTCTGCAGCGCCGGAAGCCGTTTCCGAGACCATCAGGTAAGTGCCGTCGCCAGTGTGCCTGAGCAGTTGTGCGTCGCGAGCGGAGTCCAGCAGCGTTCGTTCGGCCTGCTGCACTCTGGAGTGTTCGACATAGAACTCCCGCTCCAGCACATTGCGCAGGGTTTGGCTGTCTGGCAGGCGCTGCCCCCGGTAACGCTCGAAAACTGCCTGAAAGAGTGGGATCGACAGGAAGGACTGACGGTAGCCGCGTTGAGCGTCCTCCGGGCTGGTGGGCTTGAAGATGGCCTTGGCTACGGGGGTTGTAATCAGGGTTTGGCCTTGCTTGGTGACCAGTTGAAACTGACGGGCCGCGAGGCTTTTGAGGCGGAAGCCGCTGCTTTTGACCGAAAGGCCCATGCTCACCGCCAGCGTTTCCTCGGTCAAGGTGCCCCCGCCGCTTTCCTCTACCCTGCGTGCTATGTCCAGCGCGGTTGTAAATCCATAGGCTGGGAAGAGGTATACCGACCTCTGACGGGCCTTGCGCGCGCCTGCATTCCGAGGGGGGCTCTCCGGAGCTGAAGGCTGCTCCGCCAGGAAATTTTGAGGGTCACCCGTCGGAGGCTGCTGCGTAGACACTAATTTTCTCAAGTAAATATTTGATTATTGAATTCAGGAAACCATAACACAACGTTTATGTAATATTCAAGGCTAAATCAGCGATGCGATTTTTGGCTAACACTTCAGAATGGGTAGAGATACCCGATTGTTCAATGCCCGTTAAACAGCTTCCGAAACAAAAGAAGCCCCCGATTGCCTGGGGGCTTCACTCGCTTACTTTCGTGCCGCGCTAGGTGTTTCGACTGGCCTCGTAGTCGGCAATCCTGTCTTCGAATTGAAGGGTCAGGCCAATGTCGTCAAGGCCGTTAAGCAGATTGTGCCGGCGGGCCTGGTCGATTTCGAAGGGGATGGAGATTTCCTCGTCTTCATCCCATACTCTCTGGCCTTCCAAATCCACGGTGAGCTTGATGCCGGGCTTGGATGAGGCTTTGTCCATGATGGCGCGAACGTCCTCTTCCGACATACGAAGGGGAAGCAGACCGTTCTTGAAACAGTTGTTGTAGAAGATGTCGGCGAAGCTGGGCGCAATAACGCACCGTATTCCATAGTCGCGCAGCGCCCAGGGAGCGTGTTCGCGTGATGAGCCACAGCCGAAGTTGTGTCCGGCCACTATCACATTGGCGTTCCGATAGGCTGGCTGATTCAGTATGAAGTCTTCTTTCTGGCTGCCGTCCTCGTTGAACCGCCAGGAGTAAAACAGGCAGTCTTCGAAGCCTGACCGCTCAATGCGCTTCAGGAATACCGCCGGTATGATCTGATCGGTGTCGATGTTCACGCGGTCCAAAGGCGCCACCACGCCGGTGAGATTTACGAAGGGATCCATTTGAATCCTCCCTGCTCCGATTCTCCCTGGTATTCTTCTCTCTGGTGTTCATGGGCTACCCCGGCTGTCAAACGCTGTTAAAACGTACCTGGCATCAACCCGGGGGCACGCGCCGTGAAAGAGGTTTTACAAGTCCCTGACGTCTACGAAGTGTCCGGCTATAGCCGCCGCGGCGGCCATGGCGGGGCTGACCAGGTGGGTGCGGCCACCCTTGCCCTGGCGGCCCTCGAAGTTGCGATTGGACGTGGCGGCGCAACGCTGGCCCGGTGACAAGATGTCGGGGTTCATGCCCAGGCACATAGAGCAGCCGGCTACGCGCCAGTCCAGACCCGCCTCGGTGAAGATGCGGTCAAGGCCCTCTTCTTCGGCCTCGCGCTTGATCTTGGCCGAGCCAGGGACGACCATTGCGTAGACGCTGGGATGCACCTTTCGTCCCTGCACAACCTCGGCAGCGGCCCGGAGGTCTTCCAGCCTGGCGTTGGTGCAGGCGCCGACGAAGATGCGGTCGATCTTGATGTCGTGAATGGCTGTGCCAGGCCGGAGGTCCATGTACTGAAGGGCGCGGGAGGCTGCCTCCTGTTCCGCGGGGTCGTCGAAGGATGCCGGGTCGGGCACGCGGCCGCTGATGGGCGCCACCATGCCGGGGTTTGTTCCCCAGGTCACATACGGCTCCATGGCGGCTGCGTCGAAGATTTCTGTCTTGTCGAAAGCCGCGCCGGGGTCGGTGGGCAGTTGCTTCCATCGCTCCACGGCGTCGTCGAAGGCGCCCTCCTGGGGGGCGAACTGACGCCCGCGCACGTATTCGAAGGTAGTCTCGTCGGGCGCAATCATGCCGGCCCTGGCTCCCGCCTCTATGCTCATGTTGCAGACGGTCATGCGCCCGTCCATGGACAGCGAGCGGATAGCCTCGCCGGTGTACTCGATCACGTGACCGGTTCCGCCGTTGACCCCTATGCGCCCGATGATGCCCAGAATGATGTCTTTCCCGGCTACTCCCGGGGGCAGCTTGCCGTCTACCCGCACTTCCATGGTGCGAGGCTTGAACTGCCGCAGCGTCTGTGTGGCCAGCACGTGTTCCACCTCGGAAGTTCCTATGCCTACGGCAAAGGCGCCTAAAGCGCCGTGGGTGGAGGTGTGGCTGTCGCCGCATACTACGGTCTTGCCAGGCTGGGTGTAGCCCAGGTCGGGGCCAATGACGTGGACGATGCCCTGCATCGGACTGAAGCGGTCGTAGAGGGTAACGCCGAATTCCTCGCAGTTGCGGGAAAGAGCGTCGAGCTGGGATTTGGAAATCTCGTCCGTGACGGGGAGAGACAGATCCCAGGTTGGGGTGTTGTGGTCGGCGGTCGCCACCGTAAGATCGGTGCGCCGCACCCGCCGGCCAGCCATCCGCAAGCCGTCAAAAGCCTGAGGGGAGGTCACCTCGTGAACAAGATGCAAGTCTATGTAAATGATGGCAGGCTCGCCCGGTTCTTCGTGAACTATGTGGGCGTCCCATATCTTCTCGAACATCGTTTTGGGGGGCATCCGTATCTCTCCTGATGCGCGCTGGAGCGCAAATGGGGCGAGCTTGAACCGGCGGGTATTATATCATCCAGCGAGAGAGCGTGGCTGTGAACGCAAGGGGACGGGCAAAGCCCCGGCTTTCCCCCATGCAGATTCGGGTAAGGCCCGCTTCGCAATCCGTGGTAAGATTGTACTTGGCTGGATTATACCCGGCTGATTGTTCCGCTACTTTCCGCAAGGGGAATGCCCAATGCCTTCTGCTGACGCCGTTGTACTGCCCGTTAATGTCAAGCCCGCCAAATACCGGATGACGCTACAGCCCGATTTTCATACATTCACTTTCGAGGGCAAGCAGACTGTCGATATTGAAATTACCGTGCCGACCGCCCGCATTTTCCTCAACGCGGCGGAACTGGAGATTACGGATGTATCCCTCCTGCGAAACGGAACATCCACTCCGGCACGCTCGATTTCGTTGAACGAGGAAACGGAAACGGCGATGCTGGATTTTGGGGAAACCCAGCCGCAGGGCCCGGCCCAGCTTGAAATGAAATTCGCCGGCGTCCTGAACGACCGTCTGGTAGGGTTCTACAGGTCGGAATATCAGGATGCGGAAGGGCAGACGCGGTATCTGGCCACCACCCAGTTCGAGGCAACCGACGCCCGCCGCGCCTTCCCCTGTTGGGACGAACCGGCGCAGAAGGCGATCTTCGACGTGACGCTGGTTTTTGACGACTCCTATCAGGCCGTCTCCAACACCCCGGTCGTGGAGGAGAGCAGCCCGGCGCCGGGAATTAAGTCGGTGCGCTTTGGCGAAACTCCCATTATGTCAACATATCTTCTGGCCTTCGTGGTCGGCGATCTGGTCTCGGTCGAAGCAGAAGCCGTCGGCGGCACAAAGATCGGGGTCTGGACGACCGCTGGCAAGGAGAGCCAGGCAGGTTTCGCTCTTGATACATCGGTCAAGCTGCTGGAGTACTTCAACGACTACTTCGGTATCCCATATCCCCTGCCCAAGCTGGACCACCTCGCCATCCCCGACTTCGCGGCCGGGGCGATGGAGAATTGGGGCTGCATTACGTACCGCGAAACCGCCCTGCTGGTGGACCCGGAGAACTCATCCGCCGGCACCCGGCAGCGCGTGGCCGAGGTGGTTGCCCACGAAATGGCCCACATGTGGTTCGGCGACCTGGTGACCATGGAGTGGTGGGACGACCTCTGGCTCAACGAAAGCTTCGCCTCCTGGATGGGCACCAAGGCCGTCGACTGGCTCTTCCCCGACTGGGAGATGTGGACTCAGTTCGTCAACATGGACACTAACCGCGCTCTGAGCCTCGACGGTCTGAAGAATTCCCACCCCATTGAACAGGAAGTTAAGAATCCCGCAGAGGTGAGCCAGCTCTTTGACGCCATCAGCTACAGCAAGGGCGGCTCGGTTATACGCATGCTGGAAGACTTCCTTGGGCCCGATGTTTTCCGCAGCGGCCTGCACCGCTACCTTAAAAGCCATGAGTATGGCAACGCCCGCACCCAGGACCTGTGGGCCGCTATGGAGGAAGAGTCAGGCCTTCCGGTTACCAGCATCATGGATTCCTGGGTAAAGCAGACGGGCTACCCGGTCATCAAAGTTGAGGCCGACCGCAGGAAAGACGGGGTGGAAGTTTCGCTGTCCCAGGAGCGATTCGTCTACGATTACCTGCTGGGAGAAGAGGAGCCGAACCCGGAGGTCTGGCAGGTTCCCGTGAGCGTGAGCGGCCCTGGGCCGGTGTTGGCTTCCACCGTAATGGAGAGCAAGGATGCCGCGATTGCCCTGCCGTCATCGGCGCCGTCGGACGATTGGTACAAGGTCAATGCCGATCAGACCGGGTTCTTCCGGGTTAACTACTCTGTGGAGGACTGGCAGCGCCTGTCCCCGGCGATAAGCGGGCAGGAGTTGCCTGCTACAGACAGGCTGGGCATCCAGAACGACGCATACGCCCTGTCCCGGGCCGGGCTTTTGCCGGTAACCCAGTTCCTGGAGCTGGCCGGTTCGTATTCCGGAGAGACCGACGCTTCGGTCTGGAGCGATCTGGCTTCCAACCTGCGGGATATTGAGCAACTGATTGCCGGGGAGCCGGTGCATCCCGCTTACCAGCGCTTCGGACGCGAACTGTTCGGCCCGGCCGCCCGGCGGGCCGGCTGGACTCCCAGGGCCGAAGACGGGCATCTGGACTCGCTGCTTCGCTCCACTGTTATCGGACAGGCAGGAAGTTATGGCGACGAAGAAACGCTGGCGCAGGCGACCGATTTGTTCTGCCAATACCTGGAGAACCCTGATGCAGTGCATCCCGACCTGCGCGGCATAGTGTTCGGTCTTGCGGCGCAGGCGGGAGACCGCGCTACTTATGACCAGCTCTGGGATCTGGAGGAACGCACCAGCCTTCAGGAAGAGAAAATCCGGCTGCTGCTGGCGATGTCGCGATTCCAGGACGCAGGACTGCTGAACGTAACTCTGGAGAGCTCACTCACCTCGCGGGTGCGCTCGCAGGACACCATTACTGTGGTCGCCGGGGTTGCGGCCAATCCCATAGGCCGGGCGCCTGCGTGGGAATTCGTCAAGAACAACTGGGCCGAGTTCGACCGGCGCTACGGCGGAGGCGGGTTCGGTCTGATGCGGCTCGTATCCATCGTAAACAGCTTTAACACGAGCGAACAGATGGCCGACGTGGAGAACTTCTTCGCCGCGCATCAGGCCCCGGCCGCCGAGCGCACTATCCGGCAGGCGCTGGAGCGTATGCGTCTCAACATCCGCTGGCTGGAGGTGAACCGCCCCGCCCTGAACGGGTGGTTCGGAGTTTAGAGGGCGCTAACCCTCCAGACCCTGCTATTTTGGAACTCGCCGGACTGAGAGGGCGGGATGTGAAAGGATGACCCTGGCGAGTTGGGATACTTCCCATGATGGTTAACTGATTTATGGATTCTAAAGAACGCATCGAAGCCCTGAAAACCGCTCTGTCGGAGCGTATCCTCGTGATCGACGGGGCGATGGGCACGGCAATTCAGTCCTTCGACCTGGGCCCCGACGACTTTGGCGGGCCCGATTACGAGGGCTGCAACGAACATCTGGCGTTTACCCGCCCAGATGTCATCGAGGCCATACACAGGGGGCACCTCGACGCTGGCGCCGACATCATAGAGACTAACAGTTTTGGTTCCACCGCCGTTGTCCTCTCTGAGTACAATCTGGCGCACGAGGCCCGCCGCCTTAATCGCGCGGCGGCGGAACTCGCCCGTCGCGCGGCCGACGATGCCTCCACTCCCGACCGCCCCCGCTTTGTGGCCGGCTCCATGGGGCCAACCACCAAGACAATTTCCGTGACCGGCGGAGTGACGTTCGACGAACTGGCAGACAGCTACCAGGAACAGGCGGCAGGGCTGGTCGAAGGCGGGGTGGACGTACTGCTGCTGGAGACAGGGCAGGATACTCTGAATATCAAGGCAGGGCTGGAAGGCATCGACAGGGCCTTCGCCGAATTGGGCCGCGATGTTCCGATTGCTGTGCAGGGTACTGTCGAGCCGATGGGGACTCTGCTCGCCGGGCAGGATGTTGAGGCGTTGTACGTATCACTGGCCCATCGGGATCTGCTGTGGATCGGCATCAACTGCGCCACCGGCCCGGCATTTATGACCGACCACATCCGCACCCTTGCCGCGGTTTCCCGCTTCCCGGTGTCCTGTGCTCCCAACGCGGGGATGCCCGACGAAGACGGCAAATACAACGAGACCCCGGATGCGATGGCGGAAACGCTGGGCTGGTTCGCGCAAAACGGCTGGGTGAACCTCATCGGCGGCTGCTGCGGGACGGTCAACGATCACATCCGCCTCTTGAGCCAGACCGCCGCAGGAAAACCGCCGCGCCGACCGGTTGATTCCACTGAGACGCGCGTCTCCGGCATCGACGCATTGCTGATCGACGACCAGATCCGCCCTGCCGTCGTAGGCGAGCGCACCAACGTGCTGGGCAGCCGCAGGTTCCGCCGTCTTATCAATGAAGGAAAGTTCGAGGAAGCCGCCGAGATCGGACGCCGCCAAACCCGCAACGGCGCCCATATCCTCGATGTGTGCCTGCAAGATCCCGACCGCGACGAGGCCGCAGACGTTGCAGAGTTCCTGGACATGGTCACCAGGAAGGTCAAGACGCCGATAATGATCGATTCCACCGACCCGTCGGTTATAGAGCTTTCACTGAAGCGACTTCAGGGCAAGGCGATCATCAACTCAGTGAACCTGGAGGATGGCGAGGAGCGCTTCCAGAGAGTGGTGCCGCTCGCCCGGCGCTATGGCGCGGCGCTGGTGGTCGGCTGCATAGACGACGACAAGGAGCAGGCTCAGGCCATTACCCGCGAGCGCAAGCTGGAAATCGCCCTGCGCTCTGCCAGGATACTGACAGGGAAGTACGGAATGCCGGAGGAAGACCTGATCTTCGACCCCCTGGTCTTCCCTGTAGGCACCGGCGATGTCAACTACATCGGTTCCGGCGCGGAGACTGTCGAGGGCGTGCGCCTTATCAAGGAGGCGCTGCCCAGGTGCAAAACGGTGCTGGGTATATCCAACGTCTCTTTCGGTCTTCCTGCTGCCGGACGCGAGGTGCTCAACTCTGTTTTCCTGTATCACTGCGTCCAGGCGGGACTGGATGTGGCGATCGTCAATTCCGAACTGATGATGCGTTATTCCTCCATACCAGAGGAGGAGCGCAGGCTGGCCGAGAACTTGATATGGTATAGCGGCGATGACCCGGTTGCGGCCTTTGCGTCTCACTTCCGCGAGAAGGCTCCGGCGGCCACCAGTGAAGAGCGCCGCGATATGCCGCTGGATGAGCGGCTGGCCCTGGCCATTATCGAGGGCACCAAGGAGGGGTTGGCCAACGACCTGGACGAGGCTTTGCAGGAAAGAACGCCGCTGGAAATCATCAATGGGCCGCTTATGAACGGCATGGCGGAAGTGGGTCGCCAGTTCAACGCCAACCAGCTCATCGTAGCCGAAGTGCTTCAGTCCGCAGAGTCCATGAAGTTCTCCGTCAACCACCTCGAGCCTCATATGGAGCGCGTGGAAAGCTCCCTGAAAGGCAAGGTGGTGCTGGCTACAGTCAAGGGCGATGTCCATGACATCGGAAAGAACCTGGTCGACATCATACTGTCCAACAACGGCTACAAGGTAATAAACCTGGGCATAAAAGTGCCTCCGCATGAGCTTATTGCAGCCTGTCGCGAGCACAGTCCGGATATCATCGGGCTGTCTGGCCTGCTGGTGAAGTCGGCGCAAATGATGGTGGAGACGGTGCGGGACTTCCGGCAGGATGGCATGTCGGTGCCGGTTCTGGTGGGTGGGGCCGCGCTTTCGAACCGTTTCACGCGCCTGCGCATCGCGCCGGAGTACAACGGGCTGGTGGCTTACGCGCCCGACGCCATGACAGGGCTGGCCCTGGCCAACACGATACAGGAGGCCGACGAACGGGTACACTTGACGGCGCAGTTGGAAGCCGAGACGGAAGCGATGCTCGACGGCGATAGTCGCCGTTCAGACGATGATGGCAGAGAAGAAGCGCCTCCGGCGCAAGTCCGGCACGACTTCCCCATCCCCAACCCGCCCGACCTGCGTCTTCACGTCCTTATTGATTACGACATGGAAGACATCTTCGGCTATATCAACCCGCAGATGCTCTACGTGCGACACCTGGGCTACAAGGGCCGCTATGCGGAGGACCTGACAGCGGGAGAGCAGGCCGCCATCGACCTGAGAGACTCGGTGCGAAGGGTTGAGGACCGGATGCTGGCCCGCAGCGATATTACTGCCAATGCGGTGTTCAAGTTCTTCCCCTGCCGGTCTGAAGGCCAGTGGCTGCTGATCTACTCCCCTGATGGCTCAAGGGTGCTGGAGCGGTTCTACTTTGGACGGCAGTCGCAGCGGGACGGGCTCTGTCTGTCCGACTATGTGCTGCCCGGACCGGCCTCGCCCGGCAACGGGCTGGACGGCATGGATTACGCCGGGATGTTCGTGACCACCATCGGCCCCGGAGTTCGGGATCTGGCGGCGCAGTGGATGGCGGAGGGCAGGTTCCTCGACTCGCACATCCTGCAGGCCCTGGCCCTGGAGGGCGCTGAGGGGTTTGCCGAGCTGCTTCACCAGCAGATGCGGCAGATGTGGGGCTTCCGCGACCCGGCAGGCATCACGCCATACGACCTGTTCCGCGCCCAGTACCGCGGCCGGAGGTACTCCTTCGGCTATCCGGCCTGCCCTCGGCTGGAAGACCAGGAGCAGCTCTTCCGCCTTTTGGAAGTTTCCAACCACCTGGACGTGGAACTCACGGAAGGTTGCATGATGGACCCGGAGTCTACGGTGTCGGCGCTGGTGATTCACCATCCCGACGCCAAGTATTTCAACCTGAGCGAACAGGACATCAACCGGCTGGAGGCGGAGCTGGGCGGATAGCCCCTGCCGCCTTTCCGGCTGATTGAGCAGACCGGCGCAATAAAGACGCGCGACGCAGACCCGGAGGCAGTGTGCAGCACATCACCAGGATTGCCGATGCTCTTGGCTTCAAGCCCGAACACGTACTGCCTTATGGACACTACAAGGCCAAGATTTCCCTGGAGGCCATCGCCGGAGGCAACGCCGGCCAGGGGAATCTGGTCGTGGTGACCGGCATTACCCCCACCCCGGCTGGAGAAGGCAAGACCACCACGGCCATCGGCTTGACCCAGGGGCTGGGCCGCCTGGGCCACAAGGTAACAGTGAATCTGCGCGAGCCGACCCTGGGGCCGATATTCGGCATCAAGGGCGGCGGCACGGGCGGCGGGAATGCCCGCATCATTCCCGAAGACGAAATCAACATCCACTTCACTGGCGACGCCCATGCCGTCGCCTCGGCTCACAACTTGCTGGCGGCGCTGATCGATAACGCGGTGTTTCGCAACGCGATCCCTGATTTTGAACCCTCTGGCATCCAGTGGTCCAGGGTGACCGACGCCTCGGATCGCGGACTCAGGCAGGTAATTGCCGGCGTTGGAGGGAGCGGGTACGGCCCGCTCCGGGAAGCCCGCTTCGATATAGTCTCCGCCTCCGAGATCATGGCCATCCTGGCCCTGGCAGACGGGCCTGGCGACCTGCGGGAGCGCATCTCCCGGATCGTGGTCGGCGCCGCCCGCGGCGGCGAACCGGTGACCGTGGCGCAACTGGGAGTGCAAGGGGCGCTGATGACCCTGCTGCATCAGACAGTGATGCCGAACCTGGTGCAGACCCTCGAAGGCCAGCCCTGTCTGGTCCACGCCGGGCCGTTCGGGAACATCGCCCACGGATGCAGCTCCATCCTCGCGGACAAGCTCGCCCTTCGATACGCCGACTACGTTATCACCGAGGCAGGGTTCGCCTCCGACCTGGGCTTCGAGAAGTTCATGCACATCAAAACCAGGCAGAGCGGTCTGCTTCCGAAAGCGGCCGTGCTTGTTGCGTCGGCCCGGGCGTTGAAGTGGCACGGGAGGATGCCGCGCCGAGACCTGGAAAAGCCCGACGTTGGCCGGGTCATCGCCGGAGGCCCCAACCTGGCGCACCATATCGGTATCGTGACCAGCTTTGGCCTGCCCTGCGTAGTCGCCATCAATCGGTTCGGCACCGACAGCCCCGATGAATTGGCGGCGGTCAAAAACATCGCCATCGAGGCAGGCGCAACTGCCGCTGCCGAGTGCGACGCATACGCCCAGGGCGGCGCCGGAGCCGAGGAACTGGCCCAGGCGGTGGCAGACGCCGCCAGGGCCGACAGCCGGATAACCTACGCCTATGACCTGGATGCCACAGCCCAGGAGAAGGCGCTGGCGCTGGCGCAGAAGATCTATGGCGCGGCTGATGTTGCCTGGTCGGCGCAGGCAACGAATAATCTGAAATATTTCGAGTCTCAGGGCTGGGGCAACCTCCCGATCTGCATGGCGAAAACCCACCTTTCCATATCCCACGATCCCTCCCTACGCAACCGGCCCCAAGGCTATACCTTCCCAGTAAACGACCTGCGGGCTTCGGTGGGGGCGGGGTTTCTGTATGCCCTGGCCGGTCGCATTGAGACCCTGCCCGGACTGCCCACCCGCCCCCGGGCACTGGACATGGATGTGAACGCCGCAGGCGAGGTAATCGGAATTCTCAACTAGCGGACAGGAAAGGAGCGCCTATGCGAGTCGTTATGATTCATGCCCTGGCCGAGTCAATCCCTCCGGTGCGTCTTGCCTTCCAGGACGAGTTTCCTGAGGCCGAGGTGGTCAATGTTCTGGACGAGGGTTTGCTCATCGACTTCCCGGGCTGCATCACTCCCAACTTGCGCCGGCGCATGAGCGACCTCATCTGCTACTCCCGGGATCATAGCGCCGACGCCATTGGCCTGGCGTGCTCGGTCTACGCTCCAGTAGTGGATTCGGCGCGGGGCTTGGTGGACGTGCCGCTGGTGTCGTCTTACGGGCCCGTAGTGGCCGAGGCTGTGGCGATTGGGCCGCGCATAG
The DNA here is from genome assembly GCA_965115955.1 of Dehalococcoidia bacterium. GTDB lineage: Bacteria > Chloroflexota > Dehalococcoidia > Lucifugimonadales > UBA3495 > VXOI01. The sequence goes on from OZ220473.1 coordinate 2,627,386, forward strand.
GAGTAATCGCCTCCAACAATGCCACCATGTCCGACACCGAGTATTATCTGAATCTCGCGGCGCAGGAGGACGAAACGGATGTTACAGTCGTCAAACGCTTGGCCGCCGACCTGATACGGGTTTTGCGAGAGGACGGTCAGCCCGCCTTCGAGCAGCGGCTGGAGGAAGAGACCCTTGCTCTGGCTTCCGAAGTGGATGCGGTTCTGCTCAGCCAGTTCTCTTTTGCCGCCGCCCTTGAACACTTGCAGAACGTGTCGCCCGTTCCCGTTCTGTCGGCTCCCCACAGCAGCGCCCGTACCCTGAAGAAGATTCTGGAGGCGTAGATATGGCCAGGACGCCGGAACTGGAAAACGTAATCGCGCTGGTGAAGTCGAGAGAAGTCGACGAGTCGCAGGGCGCAACCGAGGGGAGGCGCCGATCTTTTGAGCGTATGACCGACGGGCTCCCTATCGACGCGCCGGCCAGGTACAGCCGAGTGAACGCCGGGGGCGTTGCGGCAGAGTGGGTAACTGCTGAGGGCGCGGCGGACAGCAATGTGGTTCTATACCTGCATGGCGGTGGATACATTATCGGCTCGCCTCGCACCCATCGGGCCCTGCTGGCGAAATTGTCTCACGCCTCGGCAGCCAGAGTTATGGGGCTGGACTATCGGCTGGCTCCGGAGCATACATTCCCGGCGCCGGTCGAGGATTCTGTGGCGGCCTACCGCTGGCTGCTTGCCGAGGGCTATGACCCGGCGAGAATCTCCGTGGCCGGAGATTCTGCCGGCGGCGGCCTGACCGTAGCGGCATTGGTGCAGATTCGCTACATCGGTTTGCCCATGCCTGGGGCGGCGGTCTGCATCTCACCCTGGGTCGATATGGAAGGCCTAGGCGAATCCATGGAAACCAGGGCTGAAGCGGACCCTATGGTCGGGCGGGAAAATCTGCTGATTTCAGCCAAAACCTACCTGGGCGGCAGCCATCCGAGGGCTCCCTTGGCCGCCCCGATTTACGCAGATCTGCGGGGACTGCCTCCCATGCTGGTACAGGTAGGAGATGCCGAAGTGCTGCTGGACGACGCTACTCGCCTGGCCGGCGTTGCCCGAGAGGCTGGCGTTGAGGTGCAACTGGACATCTGGGACGACATGATCCACGTGTGGCACCTGTTCGCCCCCATACTGCCCGAGGGGCGAGAGGCCCTGGTTCAAGCCGGAGACTTTATCAAGAAACATACCGGAGGGTGAAGATGATCTACGATTTCAGGATGTACACGCTCAAGCCTGGAAAAACCCCGGAATACCGCGCCGGAGTCAAAGAGGTTGGCCTGCCCATTCGCCAGAACCACGACGTTGCCCTGTCTGGATGGTACTGGAGCGACGTTGGCGCGCTGAACCAGGTTGTGCATATCTGGGGGTATAAAGACCTGGAGCACCTCAAATCGCAGAAGGCGGCAGTCTACGCAGACCCGGACTGGAGCGGCAAGTATGTTCCACGGGCGCAGCCCCTGGTCGAGTCGCAGAAGACCTGGCTGATGATGTCTCCCGCCTTTGCCCCTGCGTACCCGGTGCGCAGCCCCATCGCGGAGGAGGGCACTCCGGAATACCAACGGAAAAACGACATGGTATTCGACTTCCGTCAGTACACTTTGACCCCCGGTGGGTTATCCGCTTACATGGCGGCAGTTGAAGAGCTGGCCTTGCCCATCCGCCAACGCCACGGCGTCAAGCTGGCTGGCTGGTTCTACAGCGATCTGGGAGATCTTAACCAGGTAGTCCACATCTGGGCCTTTGACAGCGTGAAGCACATGGAAGAGGCCAAAGCCGCAGTCGCCGCCGACCCGGAGTGGGGCGGAGCATACATCCCCAGAGTCCGCGGCGTTATATCCGCCCAGAACACTTACCTGATGAAGACCACTGAGTTCGGCCCCACCCCGTAAATTCGCGCCGGATGCGCATCGGGTAATCCGCCAATCACATACCCAGGCATATACCCGGAAGAAAAGGGGCGGCTTTCACTTTCAGCCAGTGTTGAGCCGCCCTTTCCCGCGCTATTGGCAACCGGGGCGGAATGCTACGCGTTATGCACCAGGCCGATGTAGTTGCCTTCAGGGTCCAGAAACCCGGCTATGGAGAAGCTGGCCCCTCCGACCTCCATGGGCGTTGGAGGGAGTATGGCGGCAGTGCCCAGGCTCACGGCCTTGTCAAGGCAGGCCTGGATGTCGTCGACTTCCACGTAGAAGGTGACCATTGGACTGGCCGGCTCTTCCCCTGACTGCGAGATGCCGCCGGTTATCCCGCCATCGGCGGTCTGGACAAGGCCGTAATCCCACTCTTCGCTGGTGGGAGTAATGCTCCACTCGAAAAGGGCGCAGTAGAAGTCTTGTTGCGCTTTGGTATTGATGCAGCCTATCTCGAAATGAACAACGGGGTTTGGCATGGATTGCTTATCTCCTTACTTGGATGGTCCTGGTCAGGCGATTTCATGGCGAATTCAGGTTGGTCAGGGCGGGTGAATTGCACGCCGTTGATACAGATGGGCCTGGCAGGCGATTTCATGGCGAATTCATAATGAGGTTGGGGGCGTCAGTTATGGCAGCCGCGCGCCTGAATGTCCCATACCGCCTCGACCTTGCCATTGCGCAGGCCGACGAAGCGATCCCAGCGGCTGACCATTGCGTCCTGCTGTCCGGGGATGAGCAGAAGCTGCTCGCCTATCGCCAGGGATGCGCCGTCGTTCAGCCTGAAGACCGTGTGGTCGCTGTCCATCGACTCCACTTCCACGCCTGGGCGTCCGTCCACCTCCGGCAGTCCGCGCAGGCAGCCGACCGCCCTTGACCCGGCGTCTCCAATGGCCACCCCGGGGCGCGGCGCGCTGATGATGGTGGTCAGCACTTTTGCGGCATACTTGAACTCGGTCATATAGCCGTAGTGGGTCTCCATCAGCAGATAGCTGCCGCCCTGGACTTCGGTTACCCCGTCGATTTCGCCGGCCACGTCGTAGCTCCATGTCTCGCCGGTGGAAACTATCTCTACGGGCAGCCCGGAATCTACGATGGCGTCCTTCAGGTCGATGACTCCTTTGATGACCCTGTTGCCCTCGATGACCCTGTCCTCCCGGTCGGGCATAGCTGGAATCACCTGATGGCTCATAATGCCCCGGAATCTGATGCCGGGGAGTGAATCAATCTCGTGGGCCAAAGACACGCCCTGCCGGATTTCCTGGACTCCGCAGCGTTTCAAGCCGGTTTCAAGCTCAATGACCACCCCGAGGTCTACGCCCTGGGCCTCTGCCTCGAGCGAGAGAGCCCGGGCGTTGTCGGGGCTGTCGCAGGCGACCATTATATCGGCCTGACCGGCCAGCGAGCAGAGGCGGCGGATCTTCAAATCGCCCACTACCTCGCTGGTGATGAACACGCTGGACACCCCGCCGTGCACCATCACCTCGGCCTCCGACACCTTGGCGGCGCAGACCCCGCCGGTAGTGCCGCCCCGGCGGATCTGCCGAAGTGCGATGGCCGGGGTCTTGTGGTTCTTGCTGTGTCCTCGCAATTTGCTGGGACGGTCTCGGTAATAGTCGGCGATCACGTCCATATTGCTGTCCAGCGCACTCAGATCCAGCACAAGACAGGGGGTGTCGAGTTCCTCCATGGGGGTGCCTGGCAGAGGCGTTTGGCTGTCGATCATTTCGTTGCCCTCCAGAAAATTGTCCTATGCAATGCCTGAAATGCGCTGAAGACTCAATCAGGCGAACCGTCCGCGGGCGGAGAGAGGCCAGTAGCCCTCCAGCCTGCCGTTCCGGACAGCCCGGATGAAGTCATACTGATTGACTGCTGCCGACAGTTCCCAGGGCGCGAGTCGGGCTTTCTCGCCGGCTGCTAAGGCGCTTTCCGAATTGCCTTCCAGCTCTACGATGCCGTGCTCGGCGCTGAACCGTGTCGCCAGCCCGCCATCGAAGCCCTGCAGCACAGGGAGCCCCTGATCGGGGCCGGTCGCCTTGTGGCCGGCGTCCAGAACGGCCAGCCCGGCCACCGGACGGCTGATGACGGTGGCCAGCACCACTGCGGCGAGAGACAGCTCGGGCAGGTAGGCTTGCAAGCGCGCATCCATCAGGGGATAACGTCCGGCGCGCACCTCGGTGATGCCCGGAACTTCGGCCACTGCTGCGTGGCAATGCGCCCCGCCCACACTCACCTCCGATACTGTCAGCCCAGCGCTCTCCATCAAGTCCTTCGAGTCAATGGCAATCTTCAGATTTTCTCCGGTTTTCCGGGCGTGCTTTTCCGGATCTTCAACCCTGGGGCCAGGGACGGTGGCCATGATCCCTTGGAAGTTCAGGCCTTCAGCATCGCTCACTGTGCGAGCCAGGGCGACCGCCTCGGCTCCCGGCGCCACTCCACACCTTCCCATGCCCGCTTCTATCTCCACCAGAGCTCCCAGTTTCACGCCGTTGGAAGCGGCCGCCCGCGACAAAGCGTCCGCGTTCGATGCATTGTCCACCGCTATGCTGACTTTCGCTCGCGAAGCCAGGGCGCACAGTCGCCGGATCTTTGACATGGTTACCACCTGGTTCGCCACCAGGATGTCGTCAAACCCGGCATAGGCAAAAGCTTCCGCCTCCCCCAGGGTGGCGACGGCGATGCCCCGGCTTGCAGGGGCGGACAATTGGCGGCGGGCAACCTGCGGGCACAAGTGGCTGGTAACCACCGGGCGCACTGTTGCCGGCATCCCTGCAAAATATCCATGATATGTTTGTATGTTGCGCTCCATCAAGTCCAGGTCGACCACTAGCGCGGGAGTATCCAGCTCCTCCACCAGCGTACCGGGCGGTTGGAAAATGGGGCGTTCCATTCCTGATAGCTCCAAATTTCAGATTGCCAGCAGAATAACACAATGAGGGCAGTTCGAAACTCATGTTGCAATCGCCGAATGGCGATGCCACAATCCCGACATGACTGGATTGCTTGAAGGGGTCAGAGTTCTGGACCTGACTCATTACATTGCCGGGCCCTACTGTACCCGCTTGATGGCCGGACTGGGCGCAGACGTGATCAAGATTGAGCGTCCCGCGTCAGGGGATCCCATACGCCGGGTGGGCCCCTTCGCCTCCAGGCCCGGCGAACTGCGGGAGTACGGCGACACGGCGGTAGAGGACGGCGCCTGGCACCTTTACCTGAATGCCGGAAAACGCAGCCTCGCGCTGGACCTGAAGACCGAACGGGGGCGCCGGCTCGCGATGGATCTGGCTGCCAGGGCCGACATTCTGGTAGAGAATTTCAGGCCGGGAACTGTTGACCGCTTGGGTCTGGGCTGCGGGAAGCTGAACAGCGTTAACCCTGCGCTGGTGTTTACGTCCATCAGCAGCTTCGGACAGACAGGGCCGTACCGGAACTGGAGGGCCGCCGAGGTCAACCTCTATGCCATGGGAGGGCTGATGAATATTACCGGCGAACCGGACCAGGAACCCCTTAAAGAGGGAGCGCCCCTGGCCCAACTGGGCGCAGGGCAGAACGCTTTCGCAGCCGCTATGGGCGCTCTGATGTTCGCCGAGGAAACCGGGGAAGGGCAGCGCATAGACGTCTCCATCGCCGAGTATGCGACCAACATACTGGAAAACGCGCTGATGCAGTACAGCTACTCCGGCCAGGAGTTCACCCGTGTCGGCAACCGGGGCTACGGACGGTCCGCCTGGGGCATCTACCCTTGCCGCGACGGGCACGCAGGAATCATAGCCGGCCCCGACCACCGCTGGCCCGAAGTCGCCCGCATCATGGGGCGGGAGGAACTGGCCGACCCGCGCTTCGCTTCGAGGCGCGGACGGCAGGAGAACGCCGACGAGGTGGACGCTCTGATGCTGCCCTGGCTTATCGAGAATGATAAGGTCGATATCTTCAAGGCCGGACAGGAAAGCGGCCTGGGATTCAGCTTTGTAGCCACCATGAAGGACATACTGGAGATGGAGCAGCTCATCGCCCGCAATTACTTCATAACCCTGGAACACCCGGTCGCCGGCGAGCTGGCATACCCGGGCGCTCCCATCGTATGCGAGCGGGAAGCGGAGGCGTGGAATTTCCATCGGGCGCCTCTTTACGGTGAGCACACCGTCGCAGCGCTGTCCGACTGGCTGGACGTCGATGCCGACCTGTTCGAGGAACTCGCAGCATCCGGCGTCGTTTACGGACGTTTGGAAACGGATGGTGGGTGAAGCGCAGTGCCTGCCGTATCGAAACAACCGCTGCGGAACTACCGGGTGCTCGACCTGTCCCGCATCTGGGCCGGCCCATATTGCACCAAGCTCCTGGCCGACATGGGAGCCGAAGTCATCAAGCTGGAGTCGCTCAGCGTCTACGACTCCCACCGGGGGCCGGTCAGCCCGGCCCGGGGCATCGCCGCCTACCCCGACGGCGATCCCGGCGAAGAGCCGTGGAACCGCAACGGCTGGTTCAATTGCCTGCACATGTCCAAATATGGCATCACGCTGGAGTTGACCAGCGACCGGGGGCGCAGGGTTTTCGAGCGGCTGGTGTCTGTCAGCGACGCGCTGATCGAGAACTTCCGGCAGGGCAGCCTGGAGCGGTTGGGATATGACTACTCTGCGCTGCGCAAGCACCGCCCCGACCTGATCTATGTCTCGATGCCCGCGTTCGGCAATACCGGGCCGTGGAAGGGATACCTCGGCTACGGTATAGGGCAGGAACAGCTTTCTGGTATGGCCCATCTGACCGGTTATCCGGACGACGGGCCGATGAAGTCGGGCATCAATCACGGCGACCCCATCACCGGCTCTCATGCCGCCGGGGTGCTGCTGGCTGCTCTGCGCCGCCGCCGCCGCACCGGCAAGGGAATGTACATAGACGTTTCCCAGCAGGAGTCTTCGGTTGCGCTAATGGGCGCCGAGTTGCTGGCCTACCAGATGACAGGTCGGGAACCGGAGCGCATCGGCAATCGCTCCCGCTGGTACGCTCCCTGCAATACATACCCCTGCTCCGGGGAAGACCGCTGGATTACCATCGCCGCCGCCAATGATGACGAATGGAGATCACTGCTCTCGGTTATGAATGCCGCAGAGCTGGCGAAGGACAGCCGGTTCGCCACGGCAGAGGCGCGGATGGCGCATCAGGATGAGCTGGACGCTATCATCGCTGAGTGGACCCGCGGGGAGGACGCCTTTGCGCTGTCGGAGCGCCTGCAAGCGGCGGGAGCGACGGCCGGGCCGGTGCTGCGAGGGCCGGACCTCCTGGCAGACCGGCACTATGCCGAGCGCGGAACTTTCGTCACTGTCGACCATCCGCAGGTTGGCCCCAGGCGATACCCCGGGCTCGCATGGAAGATGAGCGCCACTCCGGGAGAGGTGCGATGGCCGTCGCCCACTCTGGGCCAGCATAACCGCGAAATTTTCGGCGGACTGCTGGGAATGACCGGCAAAGACATGGACGCCCTGGAGCATGAAGGCGTCATCGGAACCAGACCCACGGGGTCAAGGATTATCTGAAGGGAGGCACTAAGTTGCCCGATAGAGAAGTCATCTACGAAGTCAAGGAAGGCGTCGCCTATATTACGCTGAACCGCCCCGAGAAGCTGAACGCCATCAACCCGGAGATGCGGGAGCTGCTGTGGGATGCCTTCCAGGACGTCAGGAACAACGGAGACGTGCGCTGCGCTATCGTGACCGGCAGCGGCCGCGCCTTTTCCACGGGCCACGACCTGGCGGCAATGGCCAATGCCCGCGCCAACGAAGGCCCTAGCACCGGCGACCTTTATGTCGAGCAGTCCCGCATCTGGAAACCTATCATCTCGGCCATCAACGGCATCTGCCTGGCCCAGGGCTGCGGCATCGCTCTAGGCAGTGACATTCGCGTCGCATCCGAGGAGGCCCGGTTCGGATGGCCCCAGGCCAAGCGGGGCATCTCGTCGGTCAGCGGCCCGGCGCTGCTCTCGCAGGTAGTGCCGCGCAATGTGGCCTTCGAGTTCCTGTTCACCGGAGAGTTCGTCGACGCCCGGAAGGCGCTGGAGCTGATGCTGGTCAACTACGTTGTGCCCCCCGAAGAGGTTATGCCGCTCGCAGAAGAGATGGCCCGCAAGATCACCGCCAACGCGCCGCTGGCCCTCGCCGCTATCAAGGAAGCGTCCATCAAGGGGAGTGCGATGGGATTGGAAGAGCGCGTGGCCTATGCCCAGAAGAAGCGCGACGAAGTTCTGGCTACCGAGGACGCCCAGGAAGGAGTCCGCGCCTTCGCCGAAAAGCGCGCCCCTGTCTGGCGCGGCCGTTAGCCAGTGCCGGAGCGGGAGACTATCCAGACAGGATATTCATCAAATCGCAAGGGAGAGTTCCATGGCGACTCTGACTACGCCGGAAACGGTGTCAATGAATCCCGCTGGCCTCGATAAGGTAAAACAGATTTTCAACCGCCAGATCTCCGAAGGCCTGCACCCAGGGGCGGGACTTGCCGTTTACCGTTACGGCAGCCTGGTGCTGGACATCCACGGCGGGGTCGCCGACATAGGCACAGGCCGCCGGGTGGACGACAAGACTATGTTCGTGCTGTTCTCGTCTACCAAGCCGTTGGCCGGCGCCTGCATCTATATGCTCAGGGAGCGGGGGCGGCTGGAATGGGACGATCCCGTAGCCAGGTTCTGGCCTGAGTTCGGTCGGAACGGCAAGGAATCCGTGACCATACGCCATCTGCTGAGCCACCAGGGAGGCTTCCCCGACACTCCCGCCGACCTGCCCTGGACCGACTGGGGCGATTGGGCGCTGGTCTGCGCCGCCATGGAGCGGGCGACCCCGAAGTTTGCTCCCGGTTCCATGCTGTCGTACCACCCCATCAACTACGGCTGGGTGATCGCAGAGCTGGTACGCCGCATAGATGGCCGCACATTCGACCAGTTTATCGCCGAGGACCTGGCCCGGCCGCTTCAGATGGAAGATACCTACGTTGGTTTGCCTGCGAGGCTTGAGAGCCGCGTCTCCCGCATCCACCTGATGGAGCCGGACGCCGACACCAACGGCTACGCTGCGACTTTCGACCGTCCTGAGGTGCATCGGGTCATCTGCCCCGGCGCCAACGGCATTGCGTCCGCAGGCGACCTTGCCCGTTTCTACGCCGCTATGGAGCGGAAAGGCACTCTGGACGGCGCAACGGTGCTGCGCCCGGAAACTGTGGCCGAGGGCATTTCCATGCAGGCCGAAGGCATAGACCAATCCCTGCAACTGTTTGCGCAGCGCGCCCTGGGATTCGCTCTGAACGATGAGCGGATGGGCAAGCCCAGCGGCGATCCGATGCACACTTTTGGGCATGGGGGAGCTGGCACATCCATTGGGTGGGCCGACCTGGACACTGGCCTGGCAGTGGGCTACATCACCAACGGGTTCCGCGGCGCCGAGACGAACAATGCGCGCCTGGCCGAGGTCTCCCAAGCCGTTCGCGATGCCTGCGTCTAGAAATCCATCCTGTCGCATGGGAAGGGGGCGAGTGTGGTGAACTCGCCCCCTTGGCGTTTCACTGTTCTGCGCGACGCGCCCTTCAGGCTTTCAACCTTGCCTCCCGACGCAGGAGAGACGAGTAACTGCCAGGAGAATATTGAAAAGACTACGTATAGCAAAGATAATGGCACCGTGTTGGAACTGCTGAAAACTCACTTTGGCTACGATGCCTTCCTGCCTCTGCAAGAGGAAATCATCGGGTCGATCATGGCAGGGCGGGACGCCTTCGCTCTGATGCCTACAGGCGGCGGGAAATCCCTTTGCTACCAACTTCCTGCGCTGGCCCTGCCCGGCTTGACGCTTGTAGTGTCCCCGTTGATCGCCCTGATGAAAGACCAGGTTGATGCCCTCGAAGCCAACGGCATCTCCGCCGCATTTATCAACAGCGCCCAGAGCCGGGCCGAGCTTTCGCAGGTCGTGCGGAGGTTGCGCGCTGGCGAAATCAAGCTTCTTTACGTTGCGCCCGAGCGGGTGATAGAACCGCGTTTTGCTGACTTTCTGACAGTGTTGAACGTTAGCCTGATTGCCATCGACGAAGCTCACTGCGTTTCCGAATGGGGCCATGAATTCCGCCCGGCCTATCGCCAGCTAGAAGGCTTGCGGAGCGTCTGTCAAAGAGCGTCGGTGATTGCTCTCACTGCCACTGCGACCGAGCAGGTGCGCGCCGACGTTCTCTCTCAACTCGGTCTGCGACAGCCAGATGTCTACATTGCCGGCTTCAACCGTCCCAACCTGACGTATTCCATTGTGCCCAAGGAACAGGATTTCTCCAGGCTGGCTGCGCTTCTGAACAAGCACCGAGGGGAATCGGCAATCGTATATTGCGGTTCCCGCAAGGCCACTGAAGAATTGGCCCAGAGCCTTGCTCAAGAGGGGTTCTCTGCCGAGGCATACCACGCTGGTCTGGAGCCGGAATCCAGGAGGATTATACAGGAGCGCTTCATCCGCGACAGAACGCCCATAATGGCGGCGACGATAGCTTTTGGCATGGGCATCAACAAGCCGGATGTTCGCCTGGTGGTTCATTATGATCTGCCCAAGAGCCTGGAGAGTTATTACCAAGAGACAGGCCGGGCCGGTCGCGACGGTTTGCCCAGCGAGTGCGTGATGTTTTACTCATACGCCGGCAAGTTTCGCCAGGAGTTCTTCATCAACCAGATCGAAGACCCAGACGAACAGAAACGCGCCCGGCAGCGGCTGGAGCAGGTCATTTCCCTGTGCACTCTCCGCTCATGCCGACGCAGGTTTCTTCTGCGATACTTGGGAGAGAATTGGCCCGAAGACAACTGCGGAGCCTGCGACAACTGCACTCTGCCCCGCGAAAAATACGACGCCACCGAAATCGCGCAGAAGATGCTCTCGGCCGTCATTCGCACTGGCGAACGATTCGGCGCGGCCCACGTCATAGACGTGCTGCGCGGCAGCAAATCGGCCAGGGTAATCAACCAGTCTCACGATAAACTCCAAGTCCATGGCATCGCCGCCAGCCATTCCCGAAAAGATTTGCTAGACCTGGTGGACGGGCTCAAAGAAGAGGGGCTGCTGGCCGCGGGCGATAGCGAATTTCCAACTTTGAGCGTCACAACGAAGGGTCGCGATTTCCTCAAAAACAGGGAAACATTGAGCCTGGTCCGCCCTTTGCGTCGGAACACTGGCACGTATGAAGACAAGAGTCAGGAACGGAGCGGAGACTACGATGCAGGACTGTACAGCAAGCTGTCGGCCCTGCGCAGGCAGATAGCTGACCAGCGCGGCATCCCGGCTTTCGTGGTATTCGGCAACCGTACCTTGCAGGATATGTCGCGCAAAGCTCCGCGAACAAAGCAGGACCTCGCCAACGTGTTCGGCGTCGGCCGCGCCAAGTTGGACGACCTCGGCGATGCGTTCCTGGATTGCATCAATTCATACTTTCAGAATAAAGGAACTCCGGCAGCAATCAACCCCGGCAGCGCAGAGGGCCGCACCGAACGCCCCCCTCGGATTATTGCCAAATCCTTCCAGGAAACCGGCCGGATCGTTTCTGAAGGGGCGTCTCTGGACGAGGTCGCGAAGGCCCGCGGCATTAACGCCGGCACCATTCTGGGGCATCTTGAGAGACTGGTCGAAGAAGGCGCCGAAGTGCAATGGGGACACCTGCTGCCGCAGCCTCAACAACGCCGGGAAATCGAGGCGGCCATAGAAGCTATGGGAGACAACCCCCTGCGTCCCGTATGGGAGGAACTGGAAAGGAAATACAGCTACGAAGACATTCGCTTGGTAAGGCTCTCAAGGCGGTATCCCAACCCGCCACCGGGGCAGGAAGGTAACCCTTCTGCCCCGGATCCCCGGTCTATGCTCAGAAACGGCTCTTCTTCCGGATGATGAGTAAGTTAGCCGGGGGCGCTGTATCTGCTTCGCTGGTTGACGCCTACAGCCCCAACGCCACCGCCAAGTCGCGGCGGTGCTGCCTGGGGTCGCCCAGGAAGTGGTACAGCGTTCTCGATGCGGCGGTGTGAAGGGTCAATCCGTACTCGGTCATGCTGCCTACCCCGGCGTGAACCTCGTGGGCATAGTTGCAGGCCTCGTAGTAGCCCTCGCTGGCAACCGCCTTGGCCAGGCTGATGCTGCCGGCGGCGCTGCGTCCGGAATCCAGCTTCCAGAGGGCCTCATAGGTTGTCCATCGCGCCGCGTCCAGGTGGTTGACCAGGTTGATAATCTGGTCCTGCACCCGCTGAAAGCGGCCGATGGGGGTTCCGAACTGAACACGGGTCCGGCTGTAGTCCACCGAGACTTCGTAGACCGCCTGACAGCCGCCCACCTGATATGCGCATATCACGGGGATAGCCTTGGCCGCGGCCCGTCGCCAGGCCGCCCACCCACCGGCAAGGCGGCTGCCCAGCACGCTGGCAGACCCAACCGCCACGTTGTCGAAGAGCGACTCCGCCAGGTTCCAGGCAAATCCCGGCAGCCCCCGTGTGCGCACTCCCTCAGCGTCGGCGGGAACCAAGGCAAGGCCAACTTCTTCCGTATCGCTGGAACGCACGGCGCACAGGAAATGGCTGGCCGCCTCGCCGTCGAACACGTAGGCTTTGGCGCCGTCGATGCGCAGGCCATCTCCGGCGGTGGATGCCGTCATGCGGATGTCCCGTTCATCCCAGCCGTAGTCTCTTTCGGTAATCGCTGGAACCAGCCTCATTTCGCCGCTGGCTATGCGGGGCAGCCACTCCTGTTTCTGGTCCTCCGTTCCGCCTTCCAGGACAGTCAGGGCCGACAGTACCGCTGATGTCAGATGCGGCCCCGGCGCCGGCCCGCGCCCCAGCTCCTCGAACAGCACTCCGGCGTCTGTGAACATCCCGCCTTCGCCGCCATACTCCTCAGGAATAAGGATGCCCAGCCATCCAGTGGAAGACAGGCGGTCCCAAGGCTCCAGTGGAGTGGTTTCGTCTGGAGAAGCGATCTGCAGGAGCGTCTCCTTCGAATATTCCTGAGAAACGAAACGGCTGGCTGCGGCCTTCAGCATTTCCTGTTCCGGGGTAAGGGAAAGGTCCATAAATTTCCTCGCAGAGTCTCCTTCCAGAGTAATCAGGGCAGAGTAATCAGGGAGCAGCCCCGGCATTGGGGCCTGCATGAAAACTGGAATAGACGGATGCAGGCTATCCCAGAGCGCCGGCTCTTTCGCGGACTTCCCGCCCAATGCCAATACGGCGCGCCATGATGACTTTCTGTATGTCGGTGGTGCCGCCTGGGTGGATGGCTACGATACCCGCGCGGGAGTGGGCCTCCATGTGCCCGTCGGCGGCGCCCAGTTCCGGATCATGGGTCAGCCCGGCGGGGCCAAGTATGTCCAGTATCGCCTGGGCCATCCTCAGCCCGGAAGTCTTGCGCATGTAGGATGCCTGCGGGCCCTCGTAAGTTATGTTGGCCCCGCTGTGGCGCATCCAGTAGTTCCGCAGGTTCAGCAGCCGCACGATTTCCGCCTCAACATAGACGTCAATCAGCCTGTCCCGGACATCGGGATCGCTGGTCATCGGCTCACCGCGACGGGTGGTGTGGCGGCAATGCTCGAATAGCCGATCGACCAGCCAGTTGCGTCCGATTCGGCCGCCTGTTCCGTGCTCCAGCTCGAGGTGGGTGGTAGCGACCTTCCAGCCCTGATTCTCGCCGCCGACGAGGTTGAAGGCGGGAACGCGGACGTCGTCGAAGTAGACCGTCTGCTTCACGCCGGAACCTGCTCCGGATTCGCCGCCCGAGATCAACAGGTCCATGGGCTGTATGGTGATGCCGGGGAGATGGGACGGAACCATGAACCAGCCCAGGTTTTCGTGGCGTTTCGCCTGCGGGTCGGTTACCGTGATAGTCCACATGAAGTCGCAGCCGTGGTCGCTGCCGACATAAATCTTCTGGCCGTTTAAAACGTACTCGTCGCCGTCGCGAATGGCCGTGGTCTTGACGTTGGCCAAATCGGATCCCGCCTCCGGCTCTGACAGCAGTTGCCATGTGCGAACGCGTCCTGTGAAGATGGGCGGCAGAAACGCCTGCTTCTGCTCTTCTGAACCCCAGACGAGAATCGAGTTGCCGCCCAACCGTCCGCCTGAATCGTAGTAAGGTGGAAGGGTCAAGCCGTAGGAATCGATTTCCTCCTCAATTACTACAGCGTGATCCACATCCAGCCCGCCGCCGCCATACTCAACGGGCGCCGTAGGCCAGAGCCAGCCCTTGTCGCCCAGCTTGCGTCCCAGTTCGCGGCGAAGTTGGTATTGCTCCCAGGTCAGGTCGGCAGGGTCGGCGGGGTGTTCGATGCCGTCGGGCACGTGCTGCTTCAGCCAGGCATTGACCTCCCGTCGAAACTCTTCCTGTTCCGTCGTGTAGCGCGGCTCAAAGTCCATGAGGCCTCCGGGTTGTTCTATGTTTAACCGGGTCATTCTATGTTTAACCTGAGAAGTCGCTGGAGACTGTTCTCAGAGATGGATTATCCATCCGGGCTGCTGCTCGCTGCGGGCGGCTTCGCTGGAAACCCGCTATTGCGAGCGCAGGGCGCGACCGGGCAGCGCTCCCGTATGAACGCCGTTATCCACCACCAAGCTGCCGTTTACTATCACATGGGAGATGCCGTCCGGGAACTGCCTGGGTTCGTCGAAGGTTGCGTTGGCTTTAACGGTCTCCGGGTCGAAGACCACCACGTCGGCCTTCATACCGTCGCGAAGGATGCCCCTGTCCGGCAGGCCCAGGCGTTGAGCCGGGGCCGATGTCATCTTCCGCACCGCGTCTTCCAGTCGGAACAGCCCCTCATCGCGGGCGAACTGGCCCAGAACGTATGGGAAGGTGCCGTAGGTGCGGGGGTTGGGCATGTTCCCGGTGAGCAGACCGTCGGAACCGACCATCTGCGCCGGATGCTGTGCGATGGCGCGGATATTGCCGGGGTTGCCGGTGCGGGCCACGAAGGCAACCTCGAGGTTTTCCTCGATGAGCATATCGCAGATGGCGTCTACCATCCTTTTCCCCTGGCGCCTGGCCAGATCGCCCAGCGAGCGGCCCTCCCACTCTTTGTTCCCGGGAACGTTGCTGAAGATGTAGTGATCCAGAGTCAGCCCCCACATAGGTTCCACGGCGTCGCCGATTTCGTCGCGCACCGCCCGCTGGCTGATCCGGTTCAGCAGTGCTGCCGGGCCGCCTTCATGCACCCAGTAAGGCAGCAGAGAATGCAGGATGGTGGAAGCGGCGGCGTAAGGATATTGGTCGAAGGTTACGTCAACGCCGGAGTTTCGGCCTTCGTCCACCAGCGCCACCATTCGCTCGCCCATTCCTTCCACTGGATTGTGGTAGTGCGAAATGTGAACCGGAACACCGCTTCGTCTCCCCACGGCTATGGCCTCTCGGAAGGGGTCGAGCAGTTTGTCTCCCAGCGTGTACCTGGCGTGGGTCATGTAGAAGCCGCCGAGGTCGGCGATAGCTTCGCACACTGCTGTCAGCTCATTAGCATCGCTGAAGGCTCCCGGCGGATAGGTGAGGCCGGTCGAAAAACCGAACGCCCCGTCCTGCATCGCCTGCCGGGCCAGGTCCTGCATACGGGCCAGTTCCAGGTCGGAAGGCAGCCGGTCGTCCCACCCCACAGCCTCTACCCTTATGGCTGCGTGGGGAGCCATGAAGGCCACATTGCAAGCCGCCCGCCGGTCGAACAGACCCAGGTATTCCCGCACCGTTCCCCAGCGAACGTCTGGGGGCGGGGCGCCATTGATCGCCGCCAGATAGTAGAGGAGCTGCTCCAGCTTGTCGGGCGACGATGGGGCGTAGGAGAGCCCGTCCATTCCCAGGAGCTCGGTCGTAACGCCCTGCCGCACCTTGGCCTCGTGCCTCGGCTCCGACAGCAGGACAAGGTCGGAGTGCGAGTGCATATCAATAAAGCCGGGGCAGACGACGCTGCCGCCAACGTCTATCGTTCTGGCGGCTTCGACGCTGTCATGGCCGGAGCGGACTATGGCTACGGTGTCTCCCGTGATGCCGACGCCGCCGCGAAACCAGGTCTGGCCCGTGCCGTCGATGATGCGTCCGTTGCGCAGAAACAGGTCGAACATACTGGGCTCCCGAAATCAGTATCCCTCACCGAAAGTAATGTTCCACTTGCTATCGGCTCCTATAAGGAGCATATATTCCTTGCCGGGCCTAATTTCAGTCTGTAGCTGGTCCTTATATAGCTGCCCTTGTTCTTCATGTATATCGCATTGGTGCGTACCGTCAAGGCTGAATGCAGCAGCGTAAAATTCTCCACCCCCGAAATGTCTGATGCTGGCGAGTGTTGGTCTACGGGTTGGCTGGAATGGGCCGACAATGTAGAGGCCAGAGTCGTATGCTTCATCTTCGCCCTCATCATCGTCAGAGAGAAGGGACATATCGGCTTGTCCCAGTGCGGGCTGGATGAAGCGGCACTCCCATCCGCTTTTTGATTCCACTTCTAACCGGTACTTTCCAGGAGGGAGCTTGTCTTCGGCGTCTTCAGCGACTTGCACGACGCTGACTGTGCTGAATCTTCCCGTTGTTTCTACTGGAGTCCAAATGTGCGGCCCCAAGGCATTTCCAATCGTATCGCCAGCCAGCCAACCAGCGGCAGCTCCGAGCAATCCGCCAACTAGAGTCCCGGCTACCGGTATTACGCTGCCCACTACTGCACCTGTTGCAAAACCGGCAGCAGCGCCACCGCCTATGCTTGCTGCTGTAGTCTCTCCTTCAGAGAATCCTTCTGTAGGCAAGAAACGCAACTTGAAGTCTCCGGATCCGTGGTGTGTGATTTCTGCTACCACGATGCCTTGGTGAAGGGTGAATTCTCCGCTTTTGTAGGTCTCTCCACTCCCGCGCCCTCTGAAGCTACGCTGTTGGCCTTTCAGGGTGAAGGGGTAATCAGCCATCTCAGTTTTCTCCTGAATGATAGTATTCTAGACCCTTGCTTCTGCCCGCCCGGCCTCCCATCGCATCAGCGCTGAGCGTCCCGTCTCGTAGGCGAAGCGGGTGTGGCAGCGGGGGCTGCAAAAGTACGTGCCTACAGGGACTACCGGCAGGTTGTAGTGCAGTTGCAGGGTTGGGGCTTTCGCCGCCTCCATGATTCGCTTCAGAGCATTATAGGCATACAGCGCGATCCCTACCGGAACCAGAACAGGCGCGATGGTCACCAGCAGCGGCCCGGCGCCGGTCAACGCCACTGCTCCTGTAACTGAAAATCCCACTATTGCCCCTGCGCCGGCCCGCTTTGCGATGGCAGCGGCCGCGTCCTTTACCGCTTCCTCGCCGGTTTTGCGGCCTCGCTGGTAGTGCAAGCAGTTCTCGATAGCCGCCACTGGCGCCTCCAGCAATCCGGCCCACAGCGCTGTTATTCCTGCCGTTTCCAGGCAGTCGCGGAATCCGATGCTGGCGGCATCAAAGGCGTTGGAGGAACGAGCCCGAAATTCCTCGACGCCGGTCATGCTATCGGCGCCCCTGGCCTGGTTAATGCCGGAATTCTCCCAGAGGATATTGCCGTTGTCACTGGCCAGGTGAGGCGCGTTATGGGCCGATTGGATATGGCTGGCGTCCTTGCCTTCCAGGTAGCGCCAAACAGTCTCTTCGCCCAGGTTGCGCACCGGATATGGAATACTGTCCTGGTAGAAGGCCTGGGCTTCTGCGGCAGAGCGTATGCCGCGCTCTCCGCCAAGCCCGGCGCTGGCGAACTTGCTTTGAAGGCTGTCGCTGAGGCTTGCCCAAGAGCCGTCCGGCACGCCTCGAATCAAAACGTCGGCTCCGGCGGCTGTAGCGCCCGCAGAGGCCCCGGCCAATGGCGATTTGGATATGCCGCCCATATCGCCCTCTGCCGCAGCCGACGGCCATTCGTAGTAAATGTCAACCCCTGCCTTCTCGCCGGCGCCGATGCGGCGGCCGCATCGGGCGCAGGGCAGGCTTCGGGGAGTTGGGGCCACGCTGCGGCCGCTGTCCAGGTGTCGCACATAGCAAGCGTGCTTTCCCTGCGACCAGCATTGCGGACAGCCGATGCAGTAATTGCGAAAGTCACTCCGGCGAACGCCGCGAGGCGCCTCTTCAGGCAGTTCCGACAGACACAGCCGCCCAGGCTGGATGACATGCTTGCACTCAGCGCAGTTAAGGCCGGATTCCGCAATCATTTGCCACATTGTCAAGCTTACCCGACGCCAAGAGTATGCTATATGAAGCCATGGGCAGTATATCATTATCTAGGCGTCATCCATCGCTTGCCAGCCCAACGCCCGGTGGCTATCATTGCCCATGCGGGAAGTCTGCCGGGAGGAACCCTAATGTCTACAGTATCCATCGACCACATCGCCATGCCCACCGCCAACGCCGAGCGGCTGATCCAGTTCTACAAGGGCTTGGGGTTCGGCATCAACGACGAGGAAGAATGGAGGGCAGGCGAAGCCAGCATCTTCTCCGTCCAGGTGGGTGAGTCGAAAATCAACGTGCATCCGGAGGGCTACGTCGCCGGACTGCGCGGGCCCTCGGCGGTTCCGGGCTGTGCCGACATCTGTTTCGTTTGGGATGGCACGGTCGAGGAGTGTCAGGAATGGCTGGCGGCGGCCGGCGTGGAGGTGATAGAAGGACCAGTGCCCAGGAAGGGAGCAAGAGGAAACGGAAAGCTCCCGTCGCGCAGCTTGTATGCCCGGGATCCAGACGACAATCTGCTCGAGTGGATGATTTACTTGTAGGGAAACTGCTGCCTGCCGCCGCCGGCAACATTCAACAGCACCGCAAAGGCGTTGGATTAGAGAGCAGGGATACTTAAATTGTCAGCCCAGCCCGGAGATGGGAATTCCCGTTTCGCAGTGAGGGATATTCACTCTACCGGATTAAAAACGCGCCGGAGTAAAAACGCCGGCTCACGTTGGGCACGGTTCTACGCCGGGCGATCCAGAGGAAACTGAAAGCAAGGCAGGTGATGTATGCCAGTGATGACCGGGAAGGAAGCCTTGGTCAGGATGTTGGCGGCCGAAGGGGTCGAGTATATTTTCGGCAATCCGGGAACCAGCGAAACCCCGATGATGGACGCGCTGCAAGACTTCCCTGATGTTAAGTACATCCAGGCGCTCCAGGAAGGGACCGCTGTCGGCATGGCCGACGGCTACGCCCGCGCTACCGGGCGCCCGGCCTTCGCTAATATCCACATCGCCGGCGGACTTGCCAACGGCATCAGCGCGCTCTACAACGCCTTTCGGGGCGGCGCTCCGGTGGTATTGACCGCCGGCAACTCCGACACACGAATGCTGCTAAGCGAACCCACGCTCTCCGGAGACCTGGTGCAGATGACCCGCCAGTACACGAAGTGGAGCCACGAGATTCACCACGCGTCGGACATCCCCGCGGCCGTTCGCCGGGCCTTTAACGAGGCCAAGACTCCCCCAACCGGCCCGACTTTTCTCTCCTTCCCGTGGGACACAATGGACGTCCAGGCCGATGTAGACATCATAGGCTCAAGCCACGGCTACCATCGCATCCGGCCCGACCGCGACGCCCTGGAGCGGGCATCGAAGCTCCTCGCTCAGTCCGAGAATCCAGTCATAATCATCGGCGACCGCATCGCACAGTCGGGCGGCGTGGACCAGATGGTTCAGGTGGCCGAAAGGCTGGGAGCAAAAGTGTTCGCGGCGTCATTCTCCGAGGTTAACTTCCCCACCAGCCATCCCCTGTGGTGCGGAATGCTCAACACCAGCAGCCCGGTTACCCGACGATTGCTTTCCGGTGCGGACACGGCCCTTGCGGTGGGCGCCAATATATTCTCGTCCTTCCTTTATGTGGACGCGCCGCTGCTGGACCCCGCCACCAGGCTGGTCCATCTGGACAGCGCTACGAGGGAAGTCGAGAAGAGCTACCCTACTGAGATAGGTATCTTCTCCGACCCGGCGACCGGGCTGGCGGAACTGGCTGACGCCCTTGAGCAGGATATGTCGGCGTCTGCAAAAGAAGCTGCCGCAACCAGGATGGCCGAACTTGGCGAGCGCAGACGCCGCGCCCGAGGGGATTACGAGCAACGGCTGAGGGAGCGATGGAACAACAATCCTATGCCGGTCGAGCGGATGATGCACGAACTCGCCGCCGCCGCGCCGCCGGGAACCATCGTCGCCGATGAGGCGGTCACTTCGCGTCCG
This sequence comes from Dehalococcoidia bacterium, assembly GCA_965115955.1. Classification (GTDB taxonomy): domain Bacteria; phylum Chloroflexota; class Dehalococcoidia; order Lucifugimonadales; family UBA3495; genus VXOI01. The sequence continues at coordinate 2,647,463 of OZ220473.1, forward strand.
GCCATGATGCAGGAATTCAGCTTCGACGAACCAGGGTCGTTCTTCGGCATCCAGGGCGGCGCACTGGGCTGGGCCATGCCCGGAGCTCTGGGGCTGAAGCTGGCCAGGCCCGACAGCCCGGTGCTCGCCGTGGTGGGCGATGGCGCCTCGATGTATACCGTCCAGGCCCTGTGGACTGCGGCGACATTCAATATCCCCGTGGTCTACGCCATCTGCAACAACCGCGCCTATCGCATCCTCAAGGTTAACATGGACACTTACCTGAGGCGGATGCTGAAAGACGAACAGCGCGTCAGCGAGTATACCGGCATGGATTTCGCCAATCCTCTCGACCTGTCTGCGGTAGCTCAGGGGCTGGGAGTTTCCAGCGAGAAAATATCCGATCCGGCGCAGATCGCTCCTGCTGCCCGCCGGATGTTCGAGAGCGGCAGGCCGGGACTGCTGGACATCAGCATTGATGGGTCTCTCTAGATGGGGCATCCCGACCAGAGTGCAGCCAATCGCAAAAACGGCCCGGCCGTAGTGGGGAATCAATCACTCCGGATACCAGAGCCTGCCTGATATGGGTATCGCGCATACCTGGCGCCGGCGCAGATGATGCGCAAATAGTGTAGTGTGTCAATTGACATAGGTTATCCATTTCCCCTATCCTTCATAACTGCGTGAGCAGGCGCAATTCGCGTCTCAGGAGCCTTCTATGGTTACATTTGCCAATGAACCCGGAATGTTGCGGTCGAGCGACAACAAGAACCACCCTCGCGTCGTCTCGCCGTCGATGGTAATCGGGCTGGGTTCCACAAGCTGCCAGATAGCCCGGAAGCTCGAATCCAATGCGGAGGGCTGGAGCTTCGAAGACCGCAGGAACCTGGCCTTCCTGTACATGGATACCCGGGAAGCGACCAGAGGGGAAATATCCCGCGGGGCGCGCTTCATCCCGTTGGTATTGCCGCACTTCTCAAATCTCAGGGACAGGCGCCCCTGGATTACCGAATGCGTCCCTGAGCTCAGGTTCCTGAGCCTGTCGCGGGAGGGGGCCTTGGGAACCCTGGCCAACGCAGGGGTTGCCGGGCGTTTCAACTACGGCGATATTCGAGGGCACCTGGATTCCACCATCGAACAGATTTGCCCCTACTATGAGGGAATCACCTATCTGCGGATTCACATTATCGCCTTCCTTGGCGGCGGCACTGTTGGCGCGCTGCCGGTGTTGCTGGCAGCTCTCTCCGAGGTTCGAGGCACAGCCTACAACTTCAGTGTTGTGCTGCACCTGCTGCTGCCGCAGCGGGGCATGTCCCGGGACCCGGAGACGACATACCCCCTGCAATTGCGTAACGCCTACGCCATACTCCAGTTCGTCCGATCCATCACCGGCGTGCAGGTAGGGCGCGGCGAGCACACGGGCGGCGACACGTTTAACATCACCGTGTATCCAGACAAGCGAATTGAAGCCTTCGGCCCGCACTTCGACGTGTGTCTGCTCCATCGGTCGCCCAAAGACTCCCTGCCAGTGCAGCAGAATCACGTCTCGCGGGTGCTGGAGGACCTGGTGTCCGACGCTTGGGGTACAGGTCAGGACTGGTGGGCGCGCTTCCATGAGACTATGCGAGAGGCCAACAGCCAGGAGGACGCGAGATTCGGTTCCATCAGTTCTCGCGAGATAGGCCTTCTCGACGGATTTTTTGCGCAAACAGCCAAAAAATACTTGCAGAACCAGTGGCGCAGCCGGCTGTAGGAGAAAGTGATATGCCGCGGATCAAGATACGCAGAAACCGCCCGTCTTTCAGTCAGATGAGCAGCGTCCTCCCTTCGCCGGTGGACCCGCTGTCCTTTCTGCAGTCGGGACGGGGCGGGGGATCAGGAGGATCCAGAGACGCCTACAATCAGTTGCTGGGCTCCTTCCACGACACTTTGGCCGACGTGGAGCGGGCGCTGAATTCCGTCATCGAGCGCCTGCGTCCCGAAGGCAACGTCAGCGACCGGATGGCGATGGAGGCCAACAGCGACGTTCGAACTGAGTTGGCGCGGGCCAGCACCCTGGCCGATGTCAAGAGAGACGAACTTCAGCACGAAATTTCCCTCCGGCTGCAGGCTATGTTCTTGCAGAATCTGGTCATGTCTCCCGACCAGGACCCGACTATTCGGCGTTGGGCTTCCCTGGCGGATCGAGCTGTCCAGCGTGATATTCCGGTGGTATCCGAACCATCCCAAGCGGAGCTGGACGTCGGCCCCAACGAGCGGCGCAAGCGGCTGATGAAGTGGCAACTGGAGACCGACGAATGGCTGGAAACCCTTTGCCTCAACAAGGTCGGCGAAGTCATCACCTCGCTGCTTGAGGAAATCGGGGATTACTCTGCGTCGTGGTCGGACACAGTCAACCAGTTGCGCCGGGAATCGCTGAACGGCGGACGGCTTTTCCGTGAGGTTACCGACCCCGAGTTCTGGACCTTCGACAATGATGATCCCACGGTGAAGAACCTGGTCTCCGGGACGCAGGCTCAGGACATCGCGAGCAAGATCCTGAACAGGTTTCAGCTGAGCAATCTGGAGCTGACGGAGATATGCCAGCAGGTCTATAAATCCCTGGGCGGCAAGCCGGTCTACGGCTCTGACCGGGTGGACGTACAGGAACTGGAGAACCTCCTGGCTGAGGCAACGGCCGTCAAGATCAAGGAGACTATAGCCATCGACGACGGATTTCTCTCCCTCATATCCGCCGGAACCCGGTCGGGCGAGGAACTGGGCGAACTCCTGGTGGAGATGCGAATGGGCGTCGCGGCGATGGAAGAAAAACTGTGGCGGGTTGGTGAGTACCGCCTCGGTCACGTGGATTCCGCCGCTGGTGTTGGAATCACGTCTCAGGCTCTGCACGATTCGGTCATGCGCGGGCTGGGCGGCGGGCGGAAATTCGCCGCAGTGGAGGGCCACCCCAGCGCCAATCACCGCTTCGAGGTACAAATGGCTACGGTGGGCGCGTCGTTGTCCGATTTGGCCCTGTTCCGGGATATGGTCAATGCCTGGTATTCCTGGCACTTTGAGGAACGCCGGGGCGAAAACGGCAGCCGCTCGGCCCGGATGGAGGCGGTCCGCAAAGAGTCTTGGAAGCTGTACCCGGACATCGGCCAGAGTTCCGGAGTCCGCCCATCCATTATCGAGCTGATCGACGATGATTTGCGACAGGTCTGGAACACCTCCGGCGACGTTGCTCTCAGGCTCGCATACGGCCATTTGGAAGAGTCGGACGCCGATCTGGTTCACACCCCGGAAAACGCCCGGGCGCAACTGTCGAGCTAACGCCCGTATATTGCTCGCGGACCTTGATCGCGCCGCCCCGCGTGGATTGCGGGCGGCGCGGTTCTTTTATAACCCCGGCTAGCGACAGGTCCCGCCGGGCGTCCGGCATCGTCGCGCCGGTGTACGCAAGGCCGTTCGAGCTTTTAGCGATGTGGCGCCAGAGCGTGTTAAGTCGCGCCCGTGTACGTAAGGCCGTTCGTCCCCAGCCTGCCGGCAATGTCAGGACATCTGCGTTTTGAGCCGCCATCGATGAGTTGCAAGAGGGCGCTGTATGCGCATACAGCGCCCTGCCGTTTCGGAAACCGCGCTGCAGCAGCGGACGCGCCGAAGGGTTACTCCGCGTCGGGGTGCGTGGTTATGAACCGGGCGGCCCTGGCTGGGTCAACATGGGGAGCTCGCACTTCTACGCCCGCCGTCTCCTCCTGGAGCCGGAACGTGACCGAGCTGTCCATTCCGCCCCAGCCGCGGTTTATAGCCTCGATGGCTATCTGCTCGGCAAGGTTTGCCACGGGCATCGGCACGTTAAATTCGCGGCCAAGATCGGTGGCCAGGCCAATATCCTTGCGGGCCAGCTCCAGGGCAAAGCTGGGCGTCTCGAACTCGCCCCTGAACAGGGTGCGGGCGACGCCCTCGTGCAGGATGTTCATACGGCCCAGCGAACCGCGCCGGACGCACTCCCACAGTGGCTCCGGCTCTACGCCTGCTTTGACTCCCAGGGTCAGCCCCTCGGCGATGGCCTGCCTGACCCCGTGTCCGATCATGTTGTGCACCAGCTTCGCCACCGATCCTGCGCCTATGGCTCCGGCGTAGAAAACCTTATCGCCGAAAGCGTCCAGCAACGGCTTCACCCGGTCGAAAATTTCCCTCTCCCCGCCGACCATCACTGCCAGATTGCGAGTCTGGGCGCCGGACTTTCCGCCGCTGACCGGCGCGTCAAGCACGTGAACGCCCTTGGCCCGGAACTTTGCCTCCAACTCCCTGATCAGCGTGGGCCGGCTGGTGGAAAGGTCAATGTATACACAGCCGGGCCTTATCCCCTCGAGGACGCCTCCCGATCCTGCTGCCACCAACTCCACTTCGCCCGGGCCAGGCAGCGACGTGAGCGTCACGTCGCAACGCTCGGCCACTTCCGCAGGCGAGCTGCCCAGCCGGGCGCCCGCTTCCAGGAAGGGTCTGGTGGCTTCTTCGCGCAGGTCGTACACCACCATGGGGTAGCCAGCCTTCTGTATATTGCCAGCCATACCGCCGCCCATATTCCCCAGTCCGATAAATCCTACCGTTTCCAATGCCATCCTCCGTCCGCGCCGTGATTAGCACGGCTACGGCGCCTGAATTTGCGTTCCGATTATAGTACAGGCGCAACAGCGGCTGTGCCATGGGAAGCGATTAACCTGATGACCGGGATAACGGACGGACACCACTGCAAAATATACTTATGAGCCTGATATGCGCTGTGACGAGCGAGCGCCCCGCCTGAAGTCGGCGATCAGGCAAGCCGCGCCAGCGGGGCGAGGCAGCGGTCGAACTTCGCCGCAAGCAGCCTCCGGTTGTTCGGGGCGCCCCTGGAGGCCCGGACGCCGTTATGGCGCCAGCTTAACCGGCCTTTGAGCGCACTCGGGTTTTCGGATACACTTGCCCTGCATTAGCCGACGTCAATATGCCGAATTGCTCCATGAGGTGTGCCGTGCTGTTTCCCACCCCTGCTACCGACCGCCTGCTGTATAACCTGGACAACGGTCTGCCGTCCTTGTGCGCCTACGTGTTCAGCCACCCCAATATGGTGGAGGTTGCCGGGGTCGCTGGTATGGACGCATTTATGGCCGATATGATGTTTACCTCCCACGACTGGGACAATATCGCCCACCTCATCCGGGCGGCGCGAGGCACCGGCATATCGCCTTTGATTCGAGTGCAGGCTTTCCCCTGGGCTACCGGTACAGACCGGCGCACCGTCTCCGACGCTGCCCGCGCACTGGCGCTGGGCGCCACTGCGGTTACCGTCTCGGTCGGCTCTAAGGAAGAGGTGCAGGAGTTGATGGGTCTGCGCGACGACTGGCACCGGCTGATTCACCTGCGACGCTTCGCAACCGCCGACGAATTTCCCGAATTCAACGCTAAAACCCGTGAGGGAACTCTGGTTGTCCCCACCGTGGAGAGCGAGGGCGGCCTGCGCGACCTTGACGATATTCTGGCCATCGATGGTGTCCGGCTTGTATGGCTGGCAGCTGGAGACATCACCAAGATCCTGGGCGTACCCTTCAGGTACGACGACCCCAAGGTGATGCGTCTGCTGGAAAACGCAGTGAAGACTGGCGAAAGGCGCGGCGCAGCCATCATGTACAACATGGGGCTGGACTCGCCGGACTTCGATACGATGGCCGATTCCGCCCGCCGATACTTTGATGTGGGCGTCCGGGTCGTCGGCCTGGGCGCGATGGAATGGCATATGCAGATGGCCCTGCAGCACATCCGCAACAGAGCCATCGGGTAGGCCGCCCTTTGCTGCATCCGTCCCAGGCCGTCGGGGACGGCGGAGATCAGTCGTAGAGCCAGTCGGGAACGGATTGGCCTCGTCCGCCCGCGCCACGGGCCAGAGAATCCTTGAGAATCCCGATGCGCGACCGGAAGGGGCGCACCTGGTTCCGGCTGTGAGTTGCCCCCAGCCCAACCAGAAACATCAGGCTCTTGCCCGCAGCATGGGGCGAAAAGAAGGCTGTTACCGCATCGTCGTAGAAGGTCATGCCGGTGGCGCCGAATCCCTGCGCCTGGCTGGACAGATACATCCTCCCGCCAATGATGCCTGCCTCCAGTTGCGCTGCCCGGTAGCCCCGGTTCCCGAACCGGGACAGGATGGAGTCGAGGTCTGCCATGAAGAAAGCGACGGCGCTGGCATCTGCTCCCAGGGCCTGCTCGAAGCAGAGGTGGCCTGCCTCCTCGCGGAATTCTCCCGCCTGAAGGAGTTCCAGTTGATTGTCTGCCGAAGAATAGTAGTAGGCGCCGGGATTGATGCCTTCGGCGTCGTTGACAATCAGATAAGTGTGAATCAACCCGCCGCCGTAATCAGAGCGCACCGCCGACATTGATGCGGAGAGCAGCGCTTCCACCTGTCCGGCGGGCAAAGGTTCCCTGGAAAAGCGGCGTGTGGAGCCGCGCCGCGAGATGGTTTCGCCTAGAGGAGCGGATTCAGGCCAGTCTGCGCCTTTTAACCCGTGTCTTGTCTCGCAGCCCGAGCTCCGCCATCCGGCCACCGCAGCGGAATCGGTGAGCGCGGAACCAACGTGCAGGGCGCGGGTTTCCGGGTACTCCGTGCGCCGCTCCACGCCCAGCTCGCCGCCGCAGATGTCTGCAAGGCGGTCGACGGCTTGCGGGGCGCCGTTCCCGAGACCGACCGGAACGAGGCAGAAGGTTGCCTCGCTGCCGGATTCCAGCCCCAGCAGAGCGTCAACTTCAGAATCGACGAACCCGGCAACTACTTCGGCGGGTTGACCCAGAGCGTTGGCAAGGGCGGTCATGTTGGCCAGGATAGTGCCGTTATCCCAATAGCAGTAACGATAACCTCTTTCCCGGTACTTCCACGCGCTTCTCCAGAAGACGCAGGTACAAACGATCGTGGCGGGCGCATTGGCGACAGAGGCGCGACCGGACGCGGCGTCGACCAGGTTTCCCCGGAAATCTCCGGCGCGCAGAAGCGCCAGCGAACTGCCCACCGGAGAGTAGTGGTACAGGCCAGCATCCAGTCCTGGCAAGTCTCCGCAAACCAGGTAAAGTTCGATGGGATACAACGCCCCCGCCGATGCTGCCGCCCGATAGTGCACCTCTCCTGCTGATTGCAGGGCGCCGCGGCGAATAAGCCCGGCGGAGTAGTGCAGCAACTGCGCGACGGTTTCCAGACTCAGCGGCCCGCGCTCGGCAGACATCACCCCGCTTACCGCAGGCAGAGTTGGAGACTGAGGCGACTCTATATCCGCCGGAAGAGCAGTGGCGGTCAGGCTGGGGTACGACTTGTATAGAGGCGGCTTGGTGGAGAGGCTGATGTAGCTGAGCTTGGTGGCTTCGTGAAAGTTGCGGGCCGCCGTGGTGTCGCTGTCGGTCATAACTTCCGCCCCTGATTCCCATTCGTGCTGGATGGCGCCTTTGTGCCTGGGAGTGCGCCTCTCAGCGAGGGCGCTTGGCCGCTTCGGCGTGGACGGGCCGGCCTGCCGCTGACAATTGGGTATGTCCCCGAAGTATCTCGCCGGGCTAACCGTTGCCCATGGCAATGATTTCGTAGTATTCCTCTTTCGTGACAGGTTGGATGGAGAGCCGCTGACCCTTGCGGATCAACAGCATATCCTTCAATTTGGGGTTAGACTTAACCGCGTGAAGCGTAACCGGATTTTGCAGACGTTCTGCGGCCTGGATTTCCACTACCGTCCAGACAGTCTCGCCCGGGCTGCTCTTGGGGTCGTAGTGCTTGTTGCCGGGGTCCCAGGCGGTCGCGTCCGGGTACGCCTCCTTCACTATTCTGGCCGTGCCCACCACCGCGGTTGGCTTGGCGCTGCTATGGTAGAAAAGCACCAGGTCGCCTACCTTCATATCGTCCCGCATGAAATTGCGGGCCTGGTAGTTGCGCACGCCGTCCCACTCGGCCGTTCGGTTCGGCTCGTTTAGCAGATCGTCGAAGGAATATGCGGACGGCTCCGACTTGAACAGCCAGTATCTCGGCTCCGATAATTTCAATCCTCCGTCCTCCGTTTGGAAATCGTCTTTAGCTGTCGGTGCGACAAACGGCAACCATGGCATGGAATCGCGGCCCCGCGGCCTGCCGGAATCGGCTGCCCCTAGCGCAGTCTGATTCCCGCCGCCTCGCGGTCATAGCAGCCCTCGATGAGGTCATCCCGTTCCTGGCGCAGCACGTCTTTCCGGACGCGCAGGCTTGGGGTTCGGGGCAGCTCGTTGCGGACTTCCCAGTAGCGGGGAACCTTGAAGTAGGCCAAGCGCTCGGCACACCAGTAGACTACCTCCTCCGGGTTGACCGTCGCGCCGGGGCGCGGCGTGACGTAGGCCTTGACTTCGTCCTCGCCCAAGTCCGACGGAACGGCCACTACTGCGCAGTCCAGGACGTTCGGACTGGCCTTAATGACGTTCTCTACTTCCTGCGATGAGATGTTCTCTCCCCGTCGGCGGATGATGTCTTTCTTGCGGTCCACGAAATACAGAAACCCGTCGTCGTCCAGCCAGCCCAGGTCGCCGGTATAAAGCCATCCGTCGCGCAGGGTTTCTCGGTTCTGCTCGTCGTTGCGCCAGTAGCCGGGCGTTACCGCCGGGTTCTTGATGGTGATTTCGCCCACGGCGCCGGGCCCGGCGTGAACGCCTGTCTCTGCGTCGGCAATCCGCACGGTGTTTTCGAAGCGCGCATCGGGATGCCGGCGCGCGCGGCCCGACGAGCCGGCGCGACGTTCCTCGCGGATGGTCTCGATGGTTCCGTAGCAAGTCTCGGTCATGCCGAAACCGACTATGATGTCGGTAGCGAAACGCTGCTGGAACTCGGACAGAAACTCCGGCGAGAAGGACGGCGAACCGTAGAACAATCGGACTGTATTGTCCGAGTCGTCGGGAGAAACGGGGTTCTTGGCCAGCACCGGCATCATCATGCCGATGAAGTTGACCACGGTGGCCCTGGCCTCGCGCACCTGCCTCCAGAATCGCGACGCGCTGAAGCGGTCGACGATTATCAGGGTTGCTCCAGCGGCCAGTGCGCCCATGGTCGAGTAGTACTGGATATTGGCATGGTAGAAGGGCAAGCAGGTGAAGAAACGATCCTCGGGCGTGGCCTGCGTCCAATGAGCGAATCCCTGGCCCGCAGCCGCGTACATCCGATGGGTGACCATGACTCCCTTGGGATTCCCCGTCGTCCCGGAGGTGTAGACCAGCATGGAAACATCGTCTGGAGACACATCAGGGCGCTCAGCCAGAGGTTCGGCGCGGTCAAATGCCTCGCGGAACGGCGTCCATCCCTCGCCGGCCGGCCTGTCGCCGCGCAGAATGCGATGGCGTATGCCTGGCGCCAGGTCAGCGGCGGCCCCGGCCGCCTCGCTCAGTGAAGAGTCGGCGACCAGCGCCGCAGCCTCGGCATTGTTGAGGATGTAGGCAGTTTCATCGCGGCGGTAAGCAGTGTTGATGGGAACGCTGATGGCGCCCAGCTCCGACAGCCCGAACCAGCAGTACAGGTACTCGATACTGTTGGGCATGAAGAGACACACCCTGTCGCCGTGGCATATGCCCAATTCCCGGAACATCGAGGCTGTACGAAGCGCGCCCTGTTGTAAATCGGCGTAAGAAAATTCCGCTCCGCCGATCTCCACGAAGGTCTTTCCCGGGTCAGCCCGGGTAATGCGGTCAAGTACGCGCCCTATGGTGGTTTCCCAGGGCAAATCCGTTTCGGAACCTGCGGGGTTATGCTGTGCGCTCATTTCGGCCTGCCGGTTAGCGTCTCGCCGCCCAAGCTACCACGCAGCCCCTGGACGGTCAATAAGCCGGGCAAGACCAAGCCGGGCAAGACCAAGCCGGGCAAGACGGAGACAATCGCGCAAAGAGCGGAAACGCAACATATAGTAGACTGCCTTGGGAATCGGATATAATCACTGCTCAAACAAGGGATGCTCAAACGAGGGATGCCGCCGGGCTGCATGCGAAATGCAAAGCGCCCGCAGATTGCGCCCCTACAGATCAATCTTTCAGGAGGCCCGCTACGGCTGCATCCAAACTGCCATTAGGCCGAAGAATTGCCGCCAGCGATGATCTGGAAGTGTCGGCATACCTCGAGATAGCCAGCGGAGCCGAGGCTGAATCCAGGAATGCGCGGCGCCAGGTCAATGAAGGGGTGGCCGTCATTGACTTTGGTTCCCAGTACAGCCACCTGATTGCCCGCCGGGTGCGAGAGCTGAAGGTCTACTCTGAGATCGTCAATCCGTCGGATCCGTGGGAAAAGATGGAAAAGATAAATCCCAGGGGCATAATTCTCTCTGGCGGCCCGGCCAGCGTGTACGAAGAGGGCGCGCCGAGCATCCCCGACTGGGTGTTCGAGCGGCGCCTTCCGGTTTTGGGAATATGCTATGGGATGCAGGCCATGGTGCGCCAACTGGGCGGCACAGTCGCCGGAGGCGCAAAGCAGGAGTTCGGCCATGCCGTGCTGCACCAGGACAGCCCATCGGCTGGGTGGGGGCTGCCGGGCGGACGCCCGCAGCTGTTCCACGGCCTGCCGCCGTCGTTCCAGGTCTGGATGAGCCACGGCGACCGGGTGGAGGCGTTGCCCTATGGGTTCTCCAGCCTGGCCTTCACCGAGAATTCGCCGGCAGCAGCCATAGCCAACGGGCAGGGAATGTTCGGCCTGCAATTCCATCCTGAAGTGAACCACACCCCCCTGGGTAAGGAGATTCTGAAGAACTTCCTTTTTCGCATCTGCGGATGCGAGGGTTCCTGGACCCCCGGAAACGTTGCCGCCGACGCCATTTTCCGTATGCGGGAACAGGTGGGCGACGGTCGCGTTATCTGCGCGCTGTCGGGCGGCGTGGATTCCGCAGTAACCGCCGCGTTGCTGCACAGGGCAATCGGCGACCAGTTGACCTGCATATTCGTCAACAATGGACTGTTGCGGCTGGAGGAAGCGGAGCGGGTGCAGGCCACCTTCAAGCGAGGTATGGGCCTCAATCTGACCTGCGTAGACGCTTCGGAGCGCTTTATCAGCCGTCTCGCCGGCGTCATCGACCCCGAAGCGAAACGCAAGATCATAGGCCAGGAATTCATCCGCGTTTTCGAGGAAGCCGCCTCCAGCCTCGGGGAAGTAGAGTTTCTGGCTCAGGGCACGCTGTACCCGGACGTTATCGAAAGCGAGGCGCCGGGAAACTCCCCGGCGGGCCCGGGGCTCTCGGCCCGGATCAAGACGCACCACAACGTGGGGGGGCTGCCCGATAACATGAAACTGCAACTGGTGGAGCCGCTCCGCTACCTGTTCAAGGACGAAGTGCGCGATGTGGGGCTGGAATTGGGTCTTCCTCCCGATATGGTCTACCGCCAGCCTTTCCCCGGCCCCGGTCTTGCCATCCGGGTGATAGGAGAAGTAACGCAGGAAAAGCTGGACATGCTGCGCGCCTGCGACTGGGTGGTCATCGACGAAATAAAGAAAGCCGAACTCTACAACCGGGTCTGGCAGAGCTTTGCCGTGCTGAGCGACAGCCGCACGGTAGGCGTACAGGGCGACTACCGGACATACGGGTATGTATGCGCCATAAGGTGCGTCACCAGCGAAGACGCCATGACCGCCGACTGGGTGCGGTTGCCCTACGAGGTGCTGGCCCGCATTTCCAATCGCATCGTAAACGAAGTCCCTGGCGTTAACCGAGTGGTGTACGACATTACCAGCAAGCCGCCGGGAACCATCGAATGGGAATAACGGCGGGCGCCATCTCAGCAGCGGAGAATGCGCGGCCGTGAAGGTTCTGGTGGTCGGAAATGGCGCCCGCGAACACGCTCTGGCCTGGCGCATAAGCCGCAGTCCGTCGTTAACCCGGCTATGGGTCGCGCCGGGAAACTACGGCACCGCCTCCATCGCCGCCAATCTGGACGTGCCCGCCGATGCCAGGTCCTTGACAAACGCCGCCCGCACAATGTCGGTGGACCTGGTTGTGGTTGGGCCCGAGGCTCCGCTTGCCGATGGTCTCGCTGATGACCTGGCCGCGTTCGGGATCCCGGTTTTCGGCCCCACGCAGACAGCAGCCAGGCTGGAGTTCAGCAAGAGCTTCGCCCGCGAGGTGATGCAGGAATCAGGAGCCCCAGGCCCGGAGTTTGCGGTGTTCACCGAAGAATCGGAGGCCCTTGAGTACCTTCGCCGCAATCCCGGCCCCCGTGTCGTCAAAGCCGACGGGCTGGCCGCAGGCAAAGGCGTTACGGTTTGCGACGATGAGGAGAGGGCGGCGGCGGCAGTACGCGCCTGCATCTCCGGCAGGGCGTTCGGAGACGCCGGAGCAAAGGTGCTGCTGGAGGAAAAACTGGAGGGTCGCGAAGTCAGTGTGTTCGCCTTCTGCGACGGCGAGCATATTTCGCACCCTGTCGCCGCCTGCGACTATAAGCGATTGAACTGCGGCGGCTTCGGCCCAAACACCGGAGGCATGGGCAGCTACTCACCGCCCGGATTCTGGACTTCGGAACTCGGCAGCGAGGTTGAACGAAGCATCATTCGCCCGGTCGTCGGGGCCATGGCCGACAGGGGCGCACCTTATCGCGGCGTGTTGTACGCCGGCCTTATGTTAACAAGGGACGGCCCCAAAGTTCTGGAATTCAATTGCCGCCTTGGTGACCCGGAAACGCAAACCCTCATGCCGCGCCTGGCCACCGACCCACTGGATCTGATGCTCTCCTGCGCACAGGGCGGACTCGACAAGATCGAAGTCAGATGGTTCGAGCGCATCTACGTTGGGATCGTCATGGCATCGGGCGGATACCCCGACCGCTACGAAACAGGTTTCGAGATAGCAGGACTGGAGAATTGCGCCGGAGATTCGGAAGACCCGGTGGCGTTCTGCGCGGGGGTTGGCGCCAATCCTTCGGGGCGCCCGGTAACTGCAGGAGGACGGGTGCTTACCGTGGTTGGGGGCGGTTCTTCGTTCCAGGAAGCGCGCCAGCAGGCCTATGGGCGGTTGGACGGCATATCTTTCCAGGGAGCATATTGGCGTAAGGACATCGGGCTGAACGCGTGAGCGAGCGTTCGCCTTCCAACCCTGCCGGTTCGGCTGACCTGCGTCGCCGCTACGATGAAGCGCTGGGCAAGGGATCCCCGGATGCCTACCGCAAGCGCCGTTGGGGGCGAGCGTCCGAGTTTGCGGCATGGCTGGAACAGGACGCCCTCGCGATTCTTGAGCCGGAGCAGGCTCTCATCCTATACCGGGCCTCGGGCGGGAGAGACGCATCGTCCTTCTTAGTGACCCCCATCGAAGAATTGAGAGACAGCCTCGATTTCCTTCTGTATGATACTATCAAGCTGGAGGGGCGCTTCGAAGAATGCGTTACTGCCGACGGGGCCTACAAACTGGCCGGAGCCGGGAAGGAGTTCGCATCCTGGCTTCTCTGCCTGCGGAATCCCGCGCTGTTCGGCGTCTGGAACGCCAACGCAGAACGGATGCTTCGCCGCCTGAAGGTTTACCCGGAGTCGATGAAACGAGGCCCGGTGGGAATTCGCTACCTGGACGTGCTGGAAGCCTTATCCCGGGTCCGATTTATGTGCGGTATCCCGGACTTTATCGAAGTGGACATCATGGCCTATATCTCCGCGCGGCCCTGCCGCCCTTAAACCAGAGCCGTCGCAAAACGGACAACTTGGAGCCGAAGAATGCCTTGGCGCGAATCGCTGCTGCAACTCAAAGAAGAGATCGTCAACGCCCGCGCAACTCGCTTGGAGCGCCTCGATGCTTTAGACCGCCAGACAGCCGCTGAACGCGAGGAGTTGCTGGCCCTGCACGAGTCTCTTTCGATCCAGCCCCTCCTTGCCGAAATGAACGACGTCCTGCTTAACGGTCAGGGGGAAGTGGAGACTATCGTAGAGTGGGATACGGAGGAAGACGAAGACTTGCCCGACCCGGAAGAGGACGCCGCCGATGTGGTTTCCACCGTGCTGGCATGGAATGAAGGCGAGGAACTGGAGATCGTGGTCGACTTGGTGATGCTCGACGAGGGCCTTTCGCTGATGGTGAACGGCATCCAGATTCGCCAGGACCGCAACGCACTGGAGCGGGCTCTGCTCAATGCCTTTCGGGAGCAATTGGAAGTGTGAGATTTGGCGGGAAGGGATCATAGTATCCCCCTTTGTCGCATCAGGTGTTATCATGTTTGCTTGGAGGGATACTGTCACTGCTTCACTATTCGAGCAGGCGCCGTTAAGGAACAGTTAGTGAAGCCGGGGTAAGTTCAGCCATGACCACAGACATAGACCGGAGGTTGCCGTGCCGCTAGTAGGGGTCGTAATGGGAAGCGCGTCTGACGAGCCGGTGGTAAACGACGCGATCAAGACGCTGGAACAGTTGGGAATCGACTATGAGGTGCGCGTGATGTCTGCGCACAGGACTCCGGAGCGGGTGGCGGAGTATGCGCAGAACGCGCGGGAGCGAGGGATCCAGGTGCTTATAGCCGCAGCCGGCGGTTCGGCTGCCCTGGGCGGCGCTCTGGCTGCCTGGTCAACCCTGCCTGTAATCGGCATTCCGCTGGCGTCCAGCGAGTTGAAGGGCATCGATGCTCTTCTTTCCACAGCTCAGATGCCCCCCGGCATTCCGGTTGCAGCCATGGCCGTAGGTTCCTGGGGCGCGCGCAATGCCGCCTTTTTCGCCGCTCAAATCCTGGGGCTTCAGCACCCTGAAATCAGGCAAGCGTATGACAACTACCGGGGCGAACTCCGCGAGCGGTAAACTATCTCCCGCCTTCCTTACCGACTTTGACGATACCGCCGCTGTGCAGAATGTGGCGGAGTTGCTGCTTAACCGCTTTGGCGACCCCGCCTGGACAGAGGTGCGCCAGCAGTTCCGCAGCGGTTTGATAAACCTCAAGGAATATCAGGAAGTCACGTTCCGCAATATCCGCGCCGACCGCCCGGCCATGCAGCACTTTGTCAAAGAGCATGCGATCCTGCGGCCCTATTTTTCCGAACTGCATCGCTTCTGCCGTAATAACGTCATTCCGCTGGCCGTGGTCAGCCAGGGTTTGGATTTCTATATATCGGCCTTGCTGGAGCGCGACGGCTTCGGCGACCTTCCCATATATGCCGTAGACACCAGCTTCGAAAAGGGGCGCATCGCCTATCACTACAACCACGCCTACCCAGGTAAGGAAATTCAGGGCAATTCCAAGGCCCTGATTGTTGAGCAGTACCAGCGTTGGGGATACTTCGTAGTGTTTGCAGGAGACGGCGCGTCGGATCAGGAGGCGTCTCGCCAGGCGGATATGGTTTTTGCCCACCGGACGCTGGCGCGCTACTGCGAAAAAGAGGGCATAGCGTATAGTCCGTTCCAAGACTTCAAGTCTATCCTCCTGGCGGTGCGCGAGCTTCATATGAACGGCGCGAAACCCGAAGTGACGCCGCCGCAAAACCTTATGGGGCCTTAACAGTGATTGACCGATACTCACGGCCCGCAATGAAGCGGGTGTGGTCCGACGACAACAAATACGAAAAGTGGCTCGCCGTTGAGCTTGCCGTCTGCGAAGCGTGGTGTGAAGAAGGGGTTATACCGCCCGATGACCTGGCGCGGCTGAGGAAGGCCAAATACGACCCTCAACGAATGGATGATATCTTCCAGACCACCCGCCATGACGTCACCGCGTTCATTTCGTCCATCACCGAGGCCATGGGACAGGAGGGTCGGTGGCTCCACCTGGGGCTGACGTCCAGCGATATGCTGGACACCGGCCTGGATCTGCAGCTTGTCGAGGCCGGGGGGTTGCTTTTGGGTGAAATGGACCAGGCCATTTCCGCCTTGTGGGAACAGGCGCTGCGCCACAAAGACACCCTGATGATGGGCCGCACGCACGGGGTTCACGCAGAGCCGATTACTCTGGGGCTTAAGCTGGCCCTGTGGTGGGACGAAATGAACCGCCAGAAAAGTCGGCTGGAGGCGGCCCTGGAGACGGTGCAAGTCGGCAAGATCTCCGGCGCCGTGGGCACCCACGCCACGGTGCCTCCCTCAGTGGAAGAGCGCGTATGCAGGCAACTGGGGCTGAAGGCGGCCGGAGTTTCCAATCAGGTTGTCCAGCGGGATCGCTACGCCCACTTCGTTACGACCCTGGCGCTGGTCGCCGCATCCCTGGAGAAGTTCGCCACCGAAATACGATCGCTGCAGCGCACCGAGATCCATGAACTGGAGGAACCTTTCGGACACGGCCAGACCGGTTCCTCTTCCATGCCGCACAAGCGCAACCCGGAACTGGCCGAGCGCATCTGCGGGCTGGCCAGGCTGATCCGCGGCAACTCGATAACCGCCCTGGAAAACGTCGCGCTCTGGGGCGAGAGAGACATCAGCCACTCGTCGGCGGAACGTATCATCCTGCCCGATTCCTGCCTGGCCCTGGATTACATTCTGAGCGTTTTCACGCGCATCATCGAAGGGCTGAATGTGTTTCCCGACAGAATGCAGGCCAACATCGAGAGCAGCAGAGGGCTGGTCTTCAGCCAAAGGGCTCTGCTGGAATTGGTGGAGAAGGGGCTGGCCCGCGAGGGCGCATACAAAATTGTTCAGACCTGCGCTTCCCGCGCCTGGGATGAAGGCAGAGACTTCCGCGACCTGCTGAGATCCGACCGGACGGTTGCTGCGTACCTTACTCCGGAAGAGCTGGAGAGCCTGTTCGACTATAGCTACTATACCCGCTATATCGATGACATATTCATGCGGCTCGGGCTTCTGCCTTCCCGTGTTGGCAGTAGAGAGTAGAGCAGCCCGCAAGCGTTGAATAGCAGCCACAACAAGAATCCGGACGCTGAAAACAGAGGAAAAACGCATGATTATGGAAACTCCGTTGCCCGGTCGGATGCACCGGGGCAAGGTGCGCGATACCTACGACCTGGGCGGAGGACGCCTGCTGATGGTGGCGACCGACCGCATTTCCGCTTTCGACGTGGTGCTGCCCACCGGCATCCCCGACAAGGGTCTTGTGCTGAATCGCATCTCCGCTTTCTGGTTCGCCAGGACCGCCCACATCGTTCCCAATCACCTGATCTGCCTGGCCGACTCGCCGGAGGCGGGCGAGTATCTCGCCGGAAGGAATGGCGCCGGGCTGAATGCCTTGCTGCCGATGGAGGTAGCCCGGCAGTCGATGGTGGTCAAGAGGGCGGAGCGAATCGACATCGAGTGCATCGTCCGGGGATATATCACCGGGTCGGCGTGGTCCGAATACCGGCGGCAGGGCACGGTGCAGGGGATGGAGATGCCGGCAGGACTGGTCGAGGGCCAGCCCTTCCCGGAGCCGCTGTTCACTCCCACCACCAAGGCAGAGGAAGGCCACGACGAGAATATGTCCCGACAGCAGGTTGTCGAAATGGTGGGCGACGAAATGGCCGCCAAACTGGAAGAGACCAGCAAGGTCGTTTACGGGTTGGCTGAGGAGTACGCCCGCAGTCGCGGCATCATCCTCGCCGACACCAAAATGGAGTTTGGAGTTCTGGACGGCCGGTTGATCCTGATCGACGAGCTGCTGACTCCCGATTCCAGCCGCTTCTGGGATGCGGAAGGATACAGCCCCGGGCGTTCGCAGCCCAACTTCGACAAGCAGTTCGTAAGGGACTGGCTGGATGCCCATGACTGGAATCACGAACCGCCGGCGCCTGAACTGCCTGGTGAGGTAGTTTCCCGCACTACTGAACGCTACCGCGAGGCTTATATACGGCTCACGGGCGAGGAGCTCTAGACTTTCGCCCGCGATTCGGAAACGCCCTCATGGAGATGCTCATTGCCCGAATCCAGACACCGCCGCAACCGGCAGCCGCGGAATCTTGAGATTTCCCGGACTACGCAGCGCAGCGGCACCAGCAAATTTGTTCTTGTCGTATCGATAATAATTGCAGTCCTGGTGATAGGCAGTTTTGCCCTTGGTCCCATACTTGATAGCCTGCAGAACAGGGAAGAAATCTCCTACGGGTCGGCGGCGGCGTATGTCGATGGTGTCGGCATTAAGCAGGACATCATGCGCACCAAGAACCACGTCGACCTGGACAGTAATCCGGATAACGATGACGTAGTCTACAACTCTGTGCCGCCTACGTCCGGTGATCACCAGAGCGTTGCTCATAGATGCGGGTTCTTTACCGACCCGGTGCCGGACGAACAGATAGTTCACAATCTGGAGCACTCCAACATCGTTATCAGCTACAATCTGCCCAACCAGGCGGATGTCGAGGCGCTGGAAAACGTTTATAACGACCTTCAGGAAGGCTGGCGCAATCACTTCACCATCGCCCGCCCTTACGATCAAATCAAGGAAGGGCAGGTGGGGCTTTCCGCCTGGGGGGTGCTGGACGTGATGGATGGTGTGGACCAGGCCAGGATCGAAAGATTTTTCGAGCACTATGTCGGCAGGTTGGGGCCAGAGGGTGCAGTATCCTGCCGAGGCGCACAAACCAGTATGCCCGGCGGCTGATTGGGTATGACCTACCTGGCCAGGATATACGTGACCCTTAAGCCGGCGGTCAGCGACCCTGCAGGGCAGACGGTACTGGCCGCCCTGCGGCGGATGGGCCACGAATCGGCGAAGGACGCCCGCATCGGAAAATACCTGGAGCTTCGAATCAGCGGCCAGGACACGGATGCTGTTCAAGAATCGGTAGACAGGATGTGCCAGGATCTGCTGTCCAACCCGGTGATCGAAGATTATCGTTTCGAACTGGAAGAAATCGTTCTTCCCTGAAAACGACACAAATGGCCCGGATACGCTTTATGCGTCCCTCTGGGCGGCTGCCCGTATCCGGAGGGGAGAGAGCTAATAGATCTACCGGAGCCGTGACTCTGTTCAAGACCTTCGAGCGCATTGATCGCTGGGGTTCTGCCAACCCTGCAATGGTGTCGGCCTCTGTTGATCCTCGCGCTCCCGCCAGCACCGCCTGCGACGGCCGGGTGTTTCGGAGCGACGACAGCGGCGAAACCCGCAGCAGTCCCTTGATGCTGGGAAAGGCCCTCGAAGTCCAGACTGCGGCTGAGGAGTAGCCTGGATTTCCCGGGCTGCTGATCGCCTTATGGTCGTCTGATGCCCATACTTTGGAGGGACGCACACTGGTGCGTCCCTCTCCATTTGCTGTCTTCGGATAAGGTGGAAAGGCGCTGTTGGAGCAGCAGAGCATGATTCCCTCCCTTCAAGACAGCGCTGGTGAAGCGTCGCCGCCTATGCTGGAGCTGTATGGAATCACCAAGCGCTTCCCCAATGTCACTGCCAACGACAATATCGACCTGTTGGTTCAGCCGGGAGAGATTCACGCCGTATTGGGGGAAAACGGATCTGGCAAGACCACCCTTATGAAAGTCATCTATGGATACCATGCTCCCGACGCCGGCTCCATATTCGTCGACGGCCGTCCGGTCAGGCTTGACTCTCCTTCCGTCGGAAGGCGCCTGGGTATTGGAATGGTGTTCCAGGACTTTTCATTGATACCGGCGTTGTCGGTGGCGGAGAATGCGGCGCTGTTTTTGCCTGGGCAGGGACGGATTCTGCGCAGGAGACAACTGTCGCGGCGCATCCGGCAGCTCGCAGACGGGTATGGTTTGGGAATAGACCCCGGCAGACGGGTTGGCGAGCTTTCCCTGGGCGAGCGACAGAAGGTAGAACTGATCAAGCTGCTGCTCACGGGAGCGCGATTGCTGATATTCGACGAGCCTACCAGCGTGCTTGCTCCGCATGAAGTCGAAGGCCTGTTCCGGCTGTTCTCCTCGCTGAAAGCAAACGGTTATTCCATCTTGTTTATTACCCATAAAGTACAGGAAGCTTTGGCGGTCGCCGACCGGGTTTCCGTGCTGCGGCGCGGTCGGCTGGAGGTGGCAGCTCCGCGCAGCGCCTTTAATGCGGAAAGCCTTGTAGCCGCCATGGTCGGCCGTGGTAACCCGGAACAAGCACGTACCCCGTATCGGCATCGCGAGATCGGGGAGACTGCTCTGGAGTTCCGCAGCGTAACTGCCGGCAATTACGCATCAGGCGCCGGCGGGACGAGGGGGCTTGACTCCGTAAGTTTCAAGGTCAGCCGGGGCGAAATCCTGGGGGTAGCCGGAGTAGCCGGCAATGGGCAGAGGGATTTGGGAGAGGTCCTTCTGGGGCTGGAACCCGTCTGGAGCGGCAGCATCAAGCTGTTCGAGCTGCCGTTAACGGCGCACTCCGCTGCTGACGTTCTCGGGCATGGAGTGGCAGTCATTCCTGAAAATCCAATGGCAGACGCTATGGTTCCTGAGATGCGGGTTGACGAAAACCTCTTTCTCGCCAGAGTCGCAAGGGGCGGCCACAGGGGATTCTGGATGGAGCGAAAGAATATTTCCGCCAATGATGATCGCGTTCGAGGCGAATTTCCCTTTCCACTGGCGGAACCCGGCGCTCAAGTCCGGCGTCTCTCGGGCGGCAACGTCCAGAGGGTGCTACTGGCCGGTGAACTTGGGCGCGAAGTGTCGGTTCTGCTGGCCTGCTATCCCACTCGCGGCCTGGACGTGGCGAGCGCTGACTCCGCCCGACGCCTGCTGCTGGATCGCAGGGATGCGGGAGCGGCTATAGTGCTGGTATCCGAAGACCTCGACGAGCTGTTTGCCCTGAGCGACCGCCTGCTGGTGATGTACAGAGGGCGGATTGTGGGGCAGTTTGCGACCAGCGAGGTTTCCATGCAGGAGATAGGGCTGATGATGACAGGACAGGCCGCTTCTCAGGGCTCCCTTTGAACCTCTGGCGGAATCTCTCTGCCTACACCCTTTCCTGGCGGAAGATCAGCGAGGCGTTCGCCAGCCATTCCGCTCCACGCCCTGCGCTGGGGATAGTCCTGGCCTTTGGGGCCTTTGCGCTGTTCCTGGCAGTCTCCGGCCGCAATCCCTTCAATACGCTCCTGGGGGCCTGGAACGGCGTTATTGGCAGTTCATTCGGCTTGAGCGAAGTCGGGGTTACGATGATTCCTCTGACGCTGACTGCGCTGGCCACTGCCATACCCGCCCGTGTCGGACTGGTCAACGTGGGCGGCGAAGGGCAACTGTACGTTGGCGCGTTGACCGCGACCGGGGCGGCTCTGTATTTCCCGACAGAGCAGATATGGCTGATGCTGCCAGTTATGGCCATCGCCGGATGCGCCGGGGGCGGACTGTGGGCCGCCTCGGCAGCCCTGCTGAGGCGGTGGAGAGGGGTCAACGAAGTCATTTTCACGCTACTGGCAAACTATGTGGCGATTCTGCTGGTGAACGCGCTCGTGTTCGGCCCGTGGAAGAATCCGGATGGGCTTGGCTACCCATACACCGCGCCGTTCGACGCAGCGGCCATTTTTCCTGCCATCGCCGGGACGCGGTTTCACTGGGGGTTCCTTGCCCCGGCGATGGCGCTGCTTGTCGCTTACGTGATCCTGACGCGGACTTTCTGGGGATTCAAGATGAGGGCCATCGGCGGAAACCCGGAAGCCGCGCGCCGGCGGGGCATAGCAGTAGACAAGTATGTCATGGCTGCCATGGTTGCCGGGGGCGGGCTGGCCGGACTGGCCGGCATGGTGGAAGTATCGGGCATACACCACGACCTGCGTCCGGGAATCTCGAACAACCTGGGATACCTGGGGCTGCTGGCGAGCTGGCTGGCCGGTCACAACTCGGCGGCAATTGTGGCCGCGTGCTTTATGATTGCGGCGTTCCTGGTAGCCGGAGACGTGTTGCAGTTGACGGCCGGGTTGCCTTCGTCCGCCGGGCTGATCCTTATTGGCCTGGCCCTGTTCTTGGCGCTTGGCCTGCGACGGGCCGGGCGGAGCTCCCTGTGAGCGCCTTCTGGGTGGTTGTCAGCGGCGCCCTGACCGGAGCGGTAGGCCCTGGAATTTCGGTATTGTATGCGGTGTATGGCGAGCTGATAACGGAAAGGGCGGGCCGCATCAATCTGGGAATGGAAGGATGTCTGCTGATGGGGGCCTGCTTCGGCTTCCTGACTACGGCGGAGACCGGGTTAGCGGGAGCGGGAGTCCTGGCGGGAATCGCCGCCGGCGCCATGGCTGCTTCAATCCACGCCTGTCTGATCGTTTTTCGCGACACCAATCAGGTGGCTACCGGCCTTGCGCTTACCCTTTTCGCCGGGGGGATCACCGCCTACGTGGGCCGGGACTACGCAGACAGCATCATCGACGGGCTCAATCCCATCTCCATTCCCGGCCTCGCCGGAATACCGGTCTTGGGCGAAGCTCTGTTCCGGCAGGACATCCTGGCATACACAGCCTATGGAATCGGGCCGCTCCTATGGTTTGTCCTCCAATACACCCGGTGGGGGCTGAGCCTGCGGGCCGTGGGAGAAAACGCTGCGGTGGCTTTTGCCGCCGGACGCAACCCTGCCATGCTGCAATTCAGCGCCGTTGTGCTGGGGGGAGCATTGGCCGGCCTGGGAGGAGCGCAGTTATCCCTGGCGCTAACTCACACCTGGTCGGAAGCTATGACTGCCGGTCGGGGGTTCATTGCCGTAGCGCTGGTGATTTTCAGCCTCTGGTCGCCTATCCGCGGCATGCTCGGCGCCCTGCTTTTCGGGGGCGCCGTAGGGCTGCAACTACAGCTACAGGCCTTGGGCGCTCCGGTTTCGCCCTTTCTGCTCGATATGCTACCATACGTGCTGCCCATAGCCGTGCTGACCGTTTGGACCGGCGCCGCCGACAGGGCCATGCCAGAAGGACTGAAGGAGATACTGCGCACCGGCTGATACGGATCACGCTGTACAGCAAGCGCCTGTTGCAATCAGCGCAAGCCTGCCGCGCTTTACAGGGCGATGTGACCGGAGAGAGGATCAAGTGATTACTTACAATTGCATCATCCAGGAAGGAGTGATATCCGACGAGCAGCGCGAGATATTGAACTTGCGTTTGGTCCAGATCGGGGCCTCGGTTCTGAGCGTGGCCCCCGATGACATCACTGTGGACTATGAGGTAATCCCGCACGGGTTCGGGTTCCGTGGCGGCGAGCTTTCCGCTTCCTCGTCGGTCAGAAGCTCCATACCCGACGGCTTTACCCAGGAGAAACGGGTGGAGTTCATGCAGGCAGTACAGGATATGTGGATCGAAGTTACTGGACAAACTACCGCCGAGCTGGTGGTAGGCGCCGCAGACGCCAGTTACCGCAACTGCCAGAACCAGGCCAGCCAATAGACCAGATCAGGAGAGAATCAATGCCTATCTATCGCTTCAAGGTTCCCGCAGACTCTGTTCCTTTCGGTCAGCGCGAGAAGATCGCCGTGGACGTTACCAACATCCATTGCGGCTCAACGCTCGCTCCTCGCCACTTCGTTCACGTATTCTTCGACGAGCAGCCCGATGGCGAATCCGGATACCCCACTCGCTATTATCTGGACGCTATCAACCGGGCCGGGCGTCCCCAGGAGGTCAAGGACAAGCTGCTGAATGACCTGCTGGACTGCTTCGTCGCTAACACTGGCGTATCCCGGCAGGAGATAAGCGGGCGTATCGGTGAGACGCCCGCTTCATGGGCAATGGAAGGCGGGGCTGTGCTGCCCGAACCGGGACAGGAAACCGCCGAATGGTACGCTCACGTTACTGCCGACTAGACTGACTATTGAAGGGGTGTGCTGTGCTGTCAGGGCTGTTTGCCAAAGTTCGCTGTTATTCCATTCCCGCAGTCCTGGCAGCAGCGCTGGCCATCCTGGCCGTTGCGTTGTTGTCCTGCAGCGAGGCAGAAACCCCTACCCGCGGCTCTGCGTCGTCGACCTCCTCGCCAACCTCCGCTTCCGCGCCTTCTCAGGCAGATCTCGCTACTCCTTCGATGGAGCTGCTGGGCGGAGGGTCGCCCGATAAATTCATGCAGGTTTTCGACAATGGCAGAGCCGGCAGCTCCTTCCGTCCCGCCATCGAGTTCGCCGCTGCCGCCCGCCCCCTGGCTCAGGGCGAGAAGCTGAAGGTTGGAATCATCTTCGTAGGGTCCCAGCGAGACTTGGGCTGGAATCAGGCCGCCGCACAGGGGGCCGATTATGTTGACCAAATCTTCTCAGACGTGGAGGTGCTGCGCGCTGAGAATGTGCCGGAGACTGCCGAAGTGCAGGAAGTAGCAGAGCGGATGATTCGGGAAGGGGCAACCATCATCATTCCCACCAGTTTCGGCTACTCCGGCCCCATCAAGGCCATATTAGACAAGCACCCCGAGGTGATGTTCCTTCACATGGGCGACCGGGAGATATTCGAGAACTACGGGTCATTCTTCGCCAACATCTGGCAGTTGGAATATGCCGCTGGCCGGGCTGCGGGAACGGTCACCAAGAGCAACAAGCTGGGTTTTATCGCCGCTTTTCCGATTCCTCCCAGCCTGCTTAACATCAACGCCTTTCACCTGGGCGCACAGTCGGTCAATCCAGACGTTGAGACCACGGTCGTGTTCACCAGCAACTGGTGCGATCCCGCCAGGCAGGTAACGGCAGTCAAGACTATGACAGACGCCGGCGTGGACGTCTTGTCCATGCACCAGGACTGTACCCACACGGTCGTAGAAGCGGCAGAACGGGCCGAAGCATGGGTGACCGGGTTCCATTACGATGCCAGCGCAATTGCCCCTAATTACTGGATAACCGGCGCCGCCTGGAACTGGGGGCCGATTATGGCCCAGATTATCCATGAAATCCGCACCGGCGTTTATCGCAGCTCGGTGAAGCTCGCAGGTATAGATGCGGGCTGGGCCAAGCTGGCCCCCTTTGGAGGAGAGGTCGACGAAACGACGCGCGATCTGGTCATGGATACCGTTGAGGGCCTTCGCACCGGCGATATTTCCCCGTTCACCGGTCCTGTATACGACCAGGACGGCGAGATTCGCATCGCAGAGGGCGAGACCGCAACGGACGAATACTTGCAGAGTATAGACTGGCTGGCGCAGGGGATCGCAGGTCGGACCAATTAGGCGCGACAGGTCGCAATATCAGGGAACCCCGGTCTTTCTTGGGCAGACTGAAGAGACCGGGGTTTTTGCATTCCTGCGGGTTGTTCTTGCGCCGGGCTTTTGCAGACGCGGTGTTGTGGATATAAGGCCCAGATCTGGAGAATTTCCGGGAAGAGTCCGGCCTTAAGCCGTTTCTATCCGGCCGGCTGCCTGAAGGCCCAGCTCTTCGACTGCCATTTCGCGCATACGGAACTTCTGAATCTTGCCGGTGACCGTCATTGGGAACTCTGTTGTCACCTTGACGTAGCGCGGAATTTTGAAGTGGGCGATTTTGCCTTGGCAGAACTGGCGGATTTCCTCGGGGTCTGCCGATTCTCCTGGCTTCAGTATCACCCAGGCCATAACCTCCTCGCCAAAACGCTCATCAGGCACTCCTATGACCTGAACGTCAGAGAGCTTGGGGTGGGTATACAGGAACTCCTCTATTTCCCGGGGATAAACGTTTTCTCCGCCCCGGATGATCATGTCCTTGAGACGGCCGGTAATCTTGTAGTAGCCATCCCCGTCTACTGTCGCCAGGTCTCCGGTATGAAGCCAACCTTCCCCGTCGATGGCGGAAGCAGTGGCCTCCGGCATATTGTAGTAGCCGCGCATCACCATGGAACTGCGAGCCTGCAACTCCCCCTGTAACTCCGGCCCAACCTCCCTGCCTGTGTCGGGATCTACGATCCTGACCTCGACGCCCGGAAGCGCCTTGCCCACAGTGGAAACCCGACGTTCAACGGGATCCGGGGTCAGGGTCTGGGTGATAACCGGGGAGTGCTCGGTCTGCCCGTAGGCGATGGCCATCTCATAGATGCCCATCCTGTCAATAACCTGCCGCATGACCTCCATGGGGCAGGGCGAGCCCGCCATGATGCCGGTGCGAAGGGACGAGATGTTGAAGGTGTCGAAGTCGGGATGGCCCAGTTGCGCGATGAACATCGTTGGAACGCCGTAGAGCGCGGTGCAGTTCTCTCTCTCCAGCGCTTGCAGCGTCTTCAGCGGGTCGAAGTGCTCTGACGGAATGATTATAGCCGAGCCGTGGGTGATGCAGCCCAGGTTGCCCATGACGCAGCCGAAGCAATGGTAGAAGGGCACTGGGATGCACAGGCGGTCATTTTCCGTCATCCCGATGCAGTCTCCCACATACACTGCGTTGGCCACCAGGTTGTGATGAGTGAGCATAGCTCCTTTGGGGCTGCCGGTAGTGCCCGAGGTGTACTGTATATTGACCGGGTCGCCGGGGCTGCATTCAGCCTGCCGCGCCGCCAATTGCGCCGGAGAGACCCGGCTATGCTTTGCCGCCATTTCGGCCCACGACCACATGCCCGCAGGGGCGTCCGAATCCGTCCTGTCGTCGTGGGGCGGGATGTGTACCACGTTGCGCAGATAGGGGAAACGGGAGCTGCGCAGCTCTCCGGGCCGGGAGTCCCGTAACTCCGGGACAACCTCGTTCAGCATGGCCGCGTAATCGGAATTTCGGAATCTCCCTATGAGAATGAGAGCGTTGCTCTCCGATTGCTCCAGCAGGTACGCCAGTTCATGCGTCCGGTATGCCGGGTTGACGTTGACCATAACCGCGCCGATCTTCGAAGTAGCGAACTGGGTCATCACCCACTCGGTATAGTTGGTTGCCCAGATTCCCACGTGGTCGCCTCGGCGAATTCCCAGGGATATGAGGCCCCGGGCAACCCGCTCCACTTCCGCCTTGAACTCCGAGTATGTGAAGCGTTCCCCTGTCTCGACATTGACAACTGCGTCTCTATTGCTGAAGCGCTCCACCTGGCGGTCGAGCATATCGCCGATGGTGCTGTTTATGTCCACGCCGGAAAAAACCCCGGCCCAATTCGCGCTATCTGCCATGCCTCGCCTCATCAAATGCGGTTTACGCAAGGGTGAGCAAATTAAATCCGTCAGTAGAGCGTAACTATTTCCTGGCTGATTATACTGTAACTGCGCAACTGGATAATCGACTCTTCCCGGATGTTCAGGGTGTACAATGGCTGCAGTCTGCCCCCTAAAAGCTGCAAGTTCAGAGAGACAGGCATGAAACGCACAACCCGCGAGGTTCACCCCGTTACGTCAGAGGCGGATAACGGCCATTACGCTGGCGCGATTGCGCTTGTTCGCCGCAGCTTTCGCACCGGCGCGCCGGCAGCTCCGCTGGACAGTCCGGGGTTCACCGAAAGGGATGCCTATGAAACACAGTACAGGTTTCTCGCCCGGCTGGATCCCGCCGAGGTGGTGGTGGGCCACAAGGTTGCGCTGACCACCCAGGCCTACCGCGACCATCTGGGAGTTCACGAACCCTGCTACGGTCATATCCTGGATGGATGCGTTTACCCCAGCGACTCCGATGTGCGGATCGGAAACCTCACCGCTCCTCACATAGAGGCGGAAATCGCCTTCGTGCTGGGCGACGACCTGCGAGGGCCAGGAGTGACAGCAGTCGATGTCATGCGGGCGACATCGGGCGTAGCGCTGTCGCTGGAGCTGGTTGACCTGAAGGTGCAGGGGGATGGCATTCGAGCTGCCGACGTGATCATGCACAACGCCCTTCACGGCGGACTGATCTTCGGCTCGCGGCTTTGTTCCCTGGACGGGCTGGACTTGCAGTATGAGGGCGTTACAGTGGAATTCAATGGGGAGCTGCACGGTTCCGGCACCGGCTTTGAGGTGATGGGCAGCCCCATCAATCCAGTGGTCTGGCTTGCCAACAAGATGTCGGAATTTGACGATTACCTGCGCGCCGGCGAAACGATAATCTCCGGCTCGATGGTAAGTCCAGTAAAGCTGAAGCCGGGAGACTCGGTCAAGGTAACCTGCACTCGCATAGGAAGCGTGGGCGCCCGGTTTGTGGAATAGCTCAAGCTGCTGTCGGAACTGCAATAAACCCGCATCGCCGGTGGCGGCTGGCGCCAGGCTGGGAGCGCTGGTTCATATTTCCGCCCCGTCCGGACGCATCATTGAAACCCGATCAGCGCCGGATGACTGATCCAAGAGCTGCGCTTTCGGCTGCCGACCCTGGACACGCTCGCCGGGCAGCCATTCGCTCCCGGTAAGGCGATACGCTTCTACGAGGTCGGATTCCATGCTCGCTGTGGACCAGCCTGTACCTGCTGCCGATATAAGGCCGCCCGGCGCTCTTAACTTTATGTAAATAAATGGAAATAGGACGAGGTGACGTTTATAGAGGCCGGCAAGCTGGGGGGCGATGCCGGCGAGCCCAGCAACACCCCTCCGACCGCTTCGAGTTCCGCTTGGTCGGTCCCGATGCCAGGTTTGCCGGGTCCGACGTCAGCGTAGGGCGGGGGAGTTTCACATGCCCTGGGCACCAAGGCTGCATCGACTTGGGATAGCCGCATCCCCGCTTCCATTGACTAGGTAACTGCCCCGCCAGCTTCAAGGCGTCCCCAGTCCGGGTTTCTCCTCCGGCCCCGTAATGCCTGCGAATGTGCGGGCAGACTGCTATTGTCCTGGAATCACGGCCTCTGTCTCGTGGAATCCTGCTTTCCCCGTCGGCAAATCCGGCGGGACTCCATGCGCCGGTTGCCGCCATCCTGCCTCTCTGAAGCTGTTTCTTCTTGTTTATATTAAATTGTCGACTGCCCATTATGTTTGCTCGCGGGGTTTTCCTGGAGAGGTTTGTCAACTCCAGCTATTAGCAAACCTGGCGCAAGGGCTGGCGGCGCCTCCCGCATCCGGCAGATGACAGTCTCCGGTCTGCCGA
This sequence comes from Dehalococcoidia bacterium, assembly GCA_965115955.1. Taxonomy (GTDB): domain Bacteria; phylum Chloroflexota; class Dehalococcoidia; order Lucifugimonadales; family UBA3495; genus VXOI01. The sequence goes on from OZ220473.1 coordinate 2,676,098, forward strand.
TGATCCGGCGGCGGGATTCTGGAATCTGGTCATAGACTGCGGCGGGCAGACTCTCCACGCTGGCCGCTGCATACGAATGCATACGAAGCCGAAGGCTGGCCTCCGGATGGGAATCATGCCGATTTCGGGCGATTCTCATCCGGATGCAATGGGCGTCTAATCGGCGATCATACTGGTCAGTAAGGAAACTTGGACACTGAACCGTTGCCGGAATTTTATGGAAGCCATAATCCGGACATCATTGAGTCTGTCGACCTTCATCTGCGGCAGGACGAATTGCCGAGCCTTTCCGCTGACCGCCCGGCTGGGTCTATAATCCATTGAGATGTTCAGCGAGGAATGAATGAGGTGGTGAAATGGACGTTTACCAGTGCATCAGATCCAGGCTGACGGTTCGGAGCTTCAAGCCCGACCCGGTGCCGGAAGGTGTGGTTAGGCGGATGCTGCAAGCCGCGCGATGGTCTCCCAGCGCCCGTAATCGGCAGCCGTGGCATTTTGTAGTTGTTCGCAACCGGAACACACTGGAACAGATTGGCGGCATCGCTTCATCTGGCGGGTTTATCGGAGAGGCCCCGATGGCCGTAGCCGTAGTCATGGACCGAGGGGGCCGGCCGGAATTCGACGCCGGCCGATCGATCCAGCACATGGAGCTCGCTGCCTGGGCCGAAGGTATTGGGGGCTGTGTAGCGGGAGTCCGCGGCGAGGAGAATGACAGGGTCAAGGAGCTGCTGGGAATCCCGGAAGACAAGGAACTGGTAACTGTCATAGCTTTTGGCTATCCAACAGACGAGGCAGCCACTGGCACCAAGGCGCGCAAGACGCTGCCCGAGATAGCCCACAGCGAGCGTTTTGGGCAGAGTTTCAAAGGATAGTCGGCAACAAGCGCGAACCAGCCCATGCCCAGGCCGGGTGACGGCGACAGGCAGGCGGCGCTTATACTGTATCGCTTGCAACCCGGCCTGATACCCCAGGTCGTCCGGCGCCCTGCTGCCCAGCCTGCACCGTCGCTCTCTGTACGGGTTGAAGTCGATCGGGAAATCGACAATTCGACCGGCTGGCGGAATAAGACTGGCCAGTCCGTTATACTGCCAGTTACCCGAAAGACAAGTTTGAGTGGAGGGTGAACCATGCGCCTGGAAAACAAGGTCGCTATCATCACCGGAGCAGCGGCTGGAATCGAGGGTCAACTGATGGGATTCGGCGGCGCGGCGGCCCGCATGTTCGCGCGAGAAGGAGCCAGAGTTGTGCTGACCGACATCAAGACAGAGATGGGCGAGGCAACTGCCAGCCAGATCAGAGAGAACGGAGGCGACGTCTTTTTCATGGAGCAGGACGTTACCGACGAGCAACGGTGGCTGGAAGTCATAGCAGAAACAGTGGCCCGCTACGGAAAGCTGAATGTACTGGTCAACAACGCTGGCACTGGCGCCCGCCTGACCGTCGAGGATACTTCGGTCAGCGACTGGGATGGCCAGATGAATGTTCACGCCAAGGGCGTGTTTCTGGGAACCAAGCACGCCATACCGGAGATGCGAAAGTCGGGCGGAGGCTCCATTATCAACGTGTCGTCCATCTACGGGCTGATAGGAAGCCCCACTTCGACAGCCTACCACGCCGCTAAGGGAGCAAGCCGACTATTCACCAAGTCGGCGGCCATTCAGTACGCCAGCGAGAACATCCGGGTAAACTCGGTGCACCCCGGTTATTGCTGGACGCCGCTGACGGACCCTGGCTATTCCGGAGAGGAAGGGCGAAGGGAATGGTCGCTGGAGCGCATCCCGTTAGGCCGAGTGGGAAATGCCGACGACATTGCCCATGGCATCGTGTACCTGGCGTCCGATGAATCGTCCTTTGTGACCGGCGCAGAGCTGGTCATAGACGGCGGCACAACCGCGCAGTAGCGCCTCCTCTGATTCACTGCCTCAGGTGATTCACTGCCTCAGGACAAGTAACACCCTCGCGGAGGATACCCATGACTGCCCATCGGAATTCCAGTGCCCGAGACCAAACGCCGTGGCCCGTTTTGAGGCCGTCACCGAGAACCCTTTTCAATGCACCCCTCTGCGAAGACATCGAACATCTGCAGGCGGATGTCGCCTTCATCGGCATCCCCTTCGATCAGGGTACTCTTGGACGCCCAGGCGCGAGATTTGGGCCAGACGCCCTTCGAGACGCCCCCAGGGCCTATTCATACTCGGACCCTTACGGACGGCAAGGCGAAGCCGACGGCTATTTCGATATTGACGTCGGGGATGAACTGCTGCGAGGGGTGAAGATGTCCGACTGCGGCAATGTACCCATCGTGCCGTCGGAAGTCGCGGAAAACTTCGACCGCATAACCCGCGCCGTCGAGCAGGTTGCGGCCCGGGGGGCGCTGCCTGCCGTCGTGGGCGGCGATCATGCCGTTACCTTCCCCGTGGTTCGAGGGCTGTCCAGGTTTGCTCCGGTGGACATTGTTCACTTCGACGCCCATCTTGATTACACCCACGATGTTCAGGATGCCCTGTACACCCATGCCAGCCCCATTCGCCGCTGTCGCGAGCTGGATTTCGTTGGGCGCATTACATCCGTGGGCATACGTTCTGCGCGCCGGCTCCCCTACGAAGAAGCAATCCGCGATGGAAGCCTGATCATCAGCGCCCGACGCTTCAGGGAATTGGGCCCGGAGGCCATTGCGGCGCTGATCCCGCCATCGCCAAACCTCTACATCACTTTCGACGTGGATGTCCTTGATCCCAGCCAGGCTCCAGGAACAGGCACACCGGAAGTTGGAGGCCTCTTCTATGAAGAAGCGCGAGACTGTATCACTGCGCTACTGGATAGATCTAACCTGGTGGCTTTCGACATCGTGGAGGTCGCTCCCCCTTACGACAACTCGGAACTTACGGTGCAGGTGGCCGCCAGGCTGATGCAGGACATCCTGGCGCGCCGGTTTCCGTCCCGGTGAGGGGTTGAGGGCGCGGGTTGTTTATGCCAACAGGATGACTGAGACGCCTTTTCGCCGCTGACACACTGTTGCAGCAGCATTCAACTGTATCGGGCTGGAAATCTGACGCAGATACGAATGACTGCACTGCGTTGCGCCGTATTAGTTTCAAGACCCGCGCTGTTCCTATTGCTACGCTGGCTTGAGTTTGATCTGACGCAGAGACTGCGTTGACAACTGAATGAGCTGCGAAGGACACTGCCGACTGTAACGGGTATCGTCCTGAATCTGACGTATCGCTGCAATTAAAATCAGAATTCCAAAGGGGCATCCGGGAATCGGTTAGAGGCAAGATGAGTGCGATTCCACAGAGAGGGTTTAGGAGAGAAAAGCCGCCGATACCGGGCGAATCGAAGGCAAGATGGGCAGAAAATATCGCAATACGCATCTTCCGGTGGAGGTGAGGGGGGTCGAACCCCTGGCCCCCTGCTTGCAAAGCAGGTGCTCTCCCACTGAGCTACACCCCCACGATGTGCGCGCATAATGCTGAAAACGACGCTCGTATTCTATATCTGAATGTATCGCTACGGCAATAAGCGGACCGGGAGCTGGGAAGTTTCGTCCAAGCGCTGCTATCCGGTCCGGGTTACCAGGTTTGGGTTACCGGGTCTGGATGGTCAAAGAACTCCTGGGGTACCCGAACAGCTCTGTCACCTTTCTGGCTCTGCCCTCGACAAGCACCCCGGCGCCCTGGCAGGAAGCATATATCCCGGTGTCTCCTACTTGCCGCGGCATGTTGACTTGCTCTTCGAACTTTGAGAAATACGGAAGGGTTCTTCCCCGGATCTCCAGTATCTTCTCGAACTCGTCCGGATGCAGGTCCCGTATCATCAGGCATACGCCTCTCAGCAAGTCGGGCCAGGATGACACCTCTCGCGTTTCCCCCTGGAACGTGAATGAGGCCGGCCTTCGGCGGGAGCCGGTACTGCGGGATGCAGAGGATGCTCCTTCGCCGTCGCCAGAGGTCATCAACTCGGCTCTACTCTCCATAAGAACCCTGCGGGCGAAACGGTTATCAGGACGCGCCCCCAATTTTTGCTCGGCAGCAGTGGCAACCAGTTCTATGAGACCTTCGTCAAAGCCTTCGACGACTTGCCGCCAGGCATTCAGGACAGCACTGCGGGCAGTCTCGTCCCTCGATCGATCCAGAAGCACCCTCTCGGCAGATCTTGCCGCCTGTCCACTGGATACCCTGTCCTTTGAGAGGTATCTGTTGATGTCTTCTTTCGCCCGGTCTGGGTTGCCTATCAAGTCAATATCGCAGAAACGTCTTTCCTCTTGACCATCATCGGAACAGAAAAGCAGTATCCAGGTCGGCCCATTAGTCAGCGCGGCTAGTGATGCGCCCTCTCTAACGCAGTGGGAGGTCAACTGACGCTGGTATCTCTCGCTTTCCAGGTTATCGCTCAGTGATCTGACATCAATAAGCACCTTGGGAGTTGACGCGCCCCTGGATCGTCCGGCGGGAGGCGACTTCAGAGCAAAATCCACCTTGTTTCTGCCTGTACGATAATCGGGTTCTACCTCTGACAGGTTGAAGACGTTCCATCCAGCCGCACTCAGGAGCCTGAGAATAATCCCGTGGTTTATAGCAGCCTGGCTCAATTGATCCATCGATTCGATACCGCAGATGTCGGTAACTGCCTGCGAGATTGCATCTGTATGGCTTGCTCTGGGCATTTTGCTGCCATCCTTTCACAAGACGTATTACAAGACGTACTTCCAACAATTCGCCAGAGGGAATGTCATCCGGAAGCATCAACTAAATTATAATGCAGTTTTGCAATAATGCAATTCCTGTTTACCGGATTATATCCCGCCAGCCCCTATGTACAAGGCTGTGGGAGACGCTGGCGCTTCAAGCAGACAGTCTGTGCCTTGGCTTAGGGTGATTCAACACAGCCGGATTCACCAGGTTATCGGGTATGCGTCCATTTATAACATTAACCACTTCCTGCGCAGCGCGACGCTCCAGTTCCAGGGTGGATTCCTGCGAGAAAAAAGCAACATGAGGGGTGATGAGAATGTTGTCCAGCGATAGCAGAGGGTGGTCTTCGGGCGGCGCGTTCTGCGCCATGACGTCGAGGCCTGCCCCCGCAATCCTGTTGTGTTTCAGGGCATCAAAGAGAGCATTTTCATCAATCAACGCTCCCCGGGCGGCGTTAATCAGGAAAGCGTCGCGCCTCATAAGCGCCAGTTCGTCAGCTCCGATCATGTTGCGGGTTTCGCTGGTCAAGGGGGCGTGCAAAGTGACGAAGTCCGATCCCCTCATCAAAGCGGGAAGGTCTACCAGGCTTCCGCCGAAAGACGCCACCACTTGTTCCGAAACCAGTGGATCTGCAGCCAGAATGTTCAAACCGAAGGCGTGGGCTTTGAGCGCCACTGCCTGTCCGATTCGTCCGAATCCTACGATTCCGATGGTCTTGCCCCGCAGTCTCATCATCCGCATGTTCAGGGGTTGGCTCCCCCAGCCCCGCTCTTTCACCGAGCGGTCAAAGAGGACAATTCTTCGATTCCATGCGTGGAGGAGAGCCATTACGTGGTCTGAGACTTCGTCTACGCAATAGTCCGGCACATATGTTACCGCGACGCCCAGTTCCGTCGCTGCGGCCACCGCAATGTTGTCCACCCCCACTCCGAATCGGCCGATGACGACGCAACGCTTGGCTGCCTTCACGACTCTCTCGGTTACCTGCGCGAAGCAGGTCATAATCGCGTCGGCGTCCCGGGCGAGCTCAATCAGTGTCTCCTCATCGCCATTGGGGGCGACTACAACCTCGGCCCCGCCGGCTTCCAGCACCTGACGTTCCGGGTCAGTGGAGGGCCAAACGTAGTCGGTAATGAGAACTTTCCAAGGCATGGCAAACTCCTGTCGGCCGCTCTGCGCGGCGCATTCTCATCCGGAGAAGTCGCGGGGCATGGGCTTGAACATGCAGCCCTCCACGAAAATCTCGAAAAAGTCCGATGCTGTTTCAAGCTCTACGTGATCGATAAGCCGAACCAATTCTTCCGCGCGCTTCCGCATTTCTCCGGATAGCAACATGATGATTGCGCCTTCCAATGCGGCGTTTCCCACCCGAAAAACACGCTCAACCGGAAAGTCGGCGATGAGGCCTATGCCAATGGCGTTGGCGATGTTCAGGTAGTTGGCGAACCCGCCGGCAAGATAGACCCGCGAAATCTCGCCCATCGGCAGGCCGTATCTTCGCAGCGTGATAAACTGTCCGCAGTAGTTTGCAGACTTGGCCTGGGCCAGGGCGCTGATGTCTGTCCGTGAAATGCCCAGCCCCTGTTCCGGCGAGAAAGCGAACTCGCTGGCGCCGTCTTTGAATGCCCCAAGCTCGTTAATAAGTCCGTTAGCACGAAGCTCATAGAGAAGGTCGACCAGGCCGGAGCCGCAGATACCTTGTGGAGCAGGGTTTCCTATGGTAGATATTTCAGCCCTTCCTTCCACGATGCGCACCGATTCCACCGCGCCATCATAGCCAGGCATTCCGTAGGTCACCTGCCCTCCTTCGAAAGCCGGACCCGCCAGACAAGACGCGGCGACCATGTCCTTCCGGTTTCCGATGACCACTTCGGTATTGGTGCCCGCGTCTACCAGCATCACCGGTTCTTCCTGTTCGTCCAATCCGACGGCAATAAGACCAGCGGCGACATCCTACCCCACATGGCAGCCTATAAGCGGCCCGCTGTAGACGCGGGCCCGGGGAAAGACGCGCAGCCCCATAGCCTGCGCGCTGGAGTCCAGCGCGGTGCCTGGGGCCTCTTTCCATTTGCGTATTCGATCTCTGATATTGGCTTGTATGGCTTGACTCCCACGGTTTGAACATTGACGCCGAAAGCAATGTCGCGCATCGTAGTGTTGCCAACCGGAACAACATCGTAGATCTGTCTCCGGTGCGCCCCTGCCTGTCGCGTCAGCTCCCCGATCTCGAAGTTGATGGCGGAAATAATCGCGCGGCGCAGCTCCCCTCGGCATTCTCCGCCGTCATAAGAAATACGGTTCATTATGTCGCTGCCGCCGAATCGCTGGGGGTTTTCGAAAGACGAGGCGGCTAGAATCCCGCCGCTCTCCAGGTCTGCCAGACTCATCGCGACGGTGGTGGTTCCTATGTCGGCCGCCAGCCCCAGGATTCTCCCCGTATAGACGTCCGACGGATGCCCCCCGATAGTTACTTCGTCGCCGTCGCGCCGGGCGCAGGGAGCCGGCGTCACTGGCCGGCGTATTCTCTCGGTAAGGATGCGGGGCTGCCTGCGCAAAACGCTGAAGTCCACTGCCGCAGAAAGGTCGCGGAACCACTGACTGGCATGCCAGGCGGAACCCTCCCCGGAGGAAATCTTCGGCGGCGGTCTTGGGGGTCAGAGGGTCCATTCCGCCGCGCACTTCTACGATGCATTCGCGGCATTGCCCGGTCCGTCCGCAGGAAGTCGGGACTCGAACCCGGATTGCATCGGCATAGTCGAACAGGGTACGACCAGAGACCGACGGGATTTCGCGCCCGTTCAGATATACAGGAGGCATGAGGTCATTTTAACAAAGGGAAAGGGCGTTAATTAGAAGCCGGCTGAACTCGATTTTGACACGGGTTGAACAGGAGAGCGAAGACCAGTCAGGTTTCCCTGGCAGAGCGATAGTCCAGATGGTCGCTGCCCAAGCAGGGGTAGAGCTCGCTCCCCGGAACAGCCCTGTCCTGATTGCGACGGCCAAATTGCGCCGTGCATCGGTTCTGGGCGTTCTTGTAAGTTCTGCATGAACACGCTGGCGCCGAACGAGTTGGTAAGCGCCATATCTGAACCGGCGGCAGAATATTGCCGCGCCATGTCCCTGACCACTTCGGGGCGGCTGGCGTTGAACTCTTCCGGGCAACCCCCCGGCTCCAGCCCGTGTTGTTGGAGGAAGGTGCCGGTTGCTCCATCGGAAACAATCAGGTTGCCGCTGCGCCAGCCGCTCCAACAGGGCTGCCGGGCCGCTGCGGTTGCTCATCGGCAGTCAAATGCTCCCATACGTCCGGTTACGGCGCATTCTATTCGTTCCGGTAGAGGGCTGCAACAGAGACCTGCTCAGGGTATTCTTTCAACGCAGGAAACCTGCCTGAATGGTAGGTTATACCTAGAGAGGTTATACTTGGAAAGGTTGCAAACCGGCTGTTCAGCTTTCGCTTGGCTCCGGCGTGCGTTCACATTACTTCCGGCGTTCTTCATGCTTCCGGGTTCCTCCTTCCGGGTTCTTATTGACAAGGCCCTTCGGATGAAACTAAGTCGTCGTGTTTCCTCGACAATCTCCAAGGGCGACCACGCTCTCCTTCCGTTCAGACGCATGGCGCTTTCGTTTTGCTGAAACAGTTTACGGATCGAAGCGCCGGGTTGATTCCTGCCTGTGGTGTTTTCAGTGGCAATCTGAGCTATTCCTTCAATATGCAGATATTCCTGATTTTCTATGCCTATTCGTAAGAAATTGCTCCAGTGTTTCATAAAATTCTTTATCCGTTTGCAGATTCCAAGCGCCAGCCCGGCTGCTGGCAATCTCGGCTGCTGGCAATGAGGAGGCATCATATACCCCGTTCCGAACCGGCCGTTCCAGACAAGAGCGGCCCCCCGATGATGATTCCGCCGGAAACGGCTTTTGCCGCAGCATCCCGTCCGTGGCCTTCCGGCAATCCGCTGTCTCGCTGGTAACCTCAATCACTCCGTCCCGCCATTGCCGCCGTTGAGCAATTCCCGGCAGCCGTTGGTAGCGAGCCTTCCGTGTGGTTAAATTATGTCCCGAAGAGCAATCCGGCATTTAACTCGCTAATTATGGGAGGCGACCCGCCATGACCAGCTATCTCGCGTTTCTTGAATGTACTATTTGCGGTGCGCAGTATCCTGCGGACCGCCTGTCGGGAGTCAGCCCCTGCTGCGGCAAGGTGCTGTATGCCCGCTACGACCTTGCCCGCATCCGCGCCGAGGTAGACCGGGACAGAATTCCGGAGCGCCCGTCGACCATGTGGTGTTTCGCCGAGCTGCTGCCGGTGGAAGACCCGGAAAGCGTCGTCACCCTAGGCGAGGGCGGCACGCCCCTGATAAGGGTGAAGAACCTGGAGCGGATGCTTGGGGTGTCTGGCCTCTATGTGAAAGAGGAAGGGTTGAATCCCACGGGAACTTTCAAAGCCCGCGGCATAGCAGCCGCCGTTTCCAAGGGGCTTGAGCTGGGCGCCGCAGGCTTCACTATGCCGTCTGCAGGCAACGCCGCAGGCGCCGCCGCTGCCTACTGCGCCCGCGCCGGGATGTCGGCCAGGGTATTCATGCCCCAGGACGCGCCAGACTCCAACAAGAAAGAGTGCCTGGTAGCCGGCTCTGAGTTGACCCTGGTTGACGGACTGATTGGCGACGCCGGACGGCAGGCAGTGGCAGTGGCCCAGGAACAGGGGCTCTTCGACCTGTCAACGCTGAAAGAGCCGTACCGGGCAGAGGGCAAGAAGTCGATGGGGCTGGAGCTGGCTATGCAGTTCGGTTGGCGTATGCCGGAGGCGATTATTTACCCTGCAGGAGGGGGCACCGGCATCATCGGGATGCACAAGGGGTTCCTGGAGCTGCTGGAGCTGGGCTGGATCGAAGGCAGCCAGCCCAGGTTCATCGCAGTCCAGGCCGAGGGATGCCAGCCCATCGTCCGGGCATTCAACGAAGGCAGGGAAACGGCAGAACCGTGGCAGAACGCCGCGACCATTGCCGATGGCCTGCGAGTCCCCGGCCCCTTTGCCGATTACCTGATGCTGAAAGCCATTCGCGATACCGGCGGCACGGCCCTTGCGGTGTCTGACGCCGACATGGTCTCTGCGATGTATGAGCTGGCCACGGCCGAGGGTATCTTCGCCTGTCCCGAAGGCGCGGCTACTCTGGTGGCCTACAAGCGGCTGATTGCCGAGGGGTTTCTCCGCAGGGACGAGACCACGGTTCTGTTCAACACCGGCTCCGGCTACAAGTATCTGCAACTTATCGAAGGAGAGCGCAACTAGAAGAAGTTCCGAAAAGATTCGACAGCCTCGCCGGATGCGGGTTATCATAGCCGGAAATTCCCGTCAGAAACCTCTGTTCCAATCCAGCCTGATGCAGGAGTGTGCCATGCGTCGCGTTGCCATTGTCTCACCCGTCCGAACGGCCGTCGGAAACTTCGGCGGCGCCCTTCGGGACGTATCCGCCGCCGATCTGGCCAGCGCCGTAATAAAGGAAACCCTCGACAGGTCGCAACTGGACCCAGCCAATGTAGACGACGTTATCCTCGGTCACGGCTACCCCAGCGGCGAGAACCCCGCCATAGGGCGTCTGGCGGCTCTTAAGGCCGGCCTGCCTATTGAGGTGCCGGGCTACCAGTTGGATCGGCGCTGTTCCTCTGGCCTCCAGGCAATCCTGAACGCCAGCATGCTGGTGCAGACCGAAAACGCAGACGTGGTCATCGCCGGCGGCGTCGAGAGTATGAGCAACGCTGAGTTCTACAGCAACGAGTCCAGGTGGGGAGCCCGCTTCGGCTCGGTGACTTTCCATGACCGGCTGGCCCGGGCGCGCGTGACCATCTCTCCCGACGAGCGTTTCGGCCCCATCCCCGGCGGCATGGTTGAGACGGCGGAGAACCTGGCCCGAGAGTATGAAATTGCCCGCCAGGAACAAGACGGATATGCTCTTCGCAGCCACCAGCGCGCCGTCGTCGCCCAGGCCGAAGGCAGGTTCGACAGGGAGATCGTGGCTGTGCCCGTGCCGCAGCGCCGCGGAGACCCGGTGCCCTTCGAGCGAGACGAAGGCCCTCGCTCCGATACCAACATGGATACCCTGGCTCGCCTGCGTCCCGTGATGCGGGACGGAACCGTATCGGCCGGAAACGCCAGCAGTCAGAACGACGCTGCCTCGGTTTGCCTGATAGTCGGCGAGGATAAGCTGGAGGAGCTGGGCCTGTCGCCGATGGCCTTCCTGCGCGGGTGGGCTGTAACCGGCTGCCATCCGGCGACCATGGGTATCGGCCCTGTGCCGGCCGTCAACAAGGTTATGGACAAGGTGGGCCTGTCGCTGGAGGACATGGACCTGATTGAGCTAAATGAAGCCTTCGCGGCGCAGGTGCTGGCAGTTCTTCGCGAGTGGAAGCTGCCCCATGAAGACAACCTGAATGTCAATGGCTCGGGCATTTCGCTGGGCCATCCCATTGCGGCCACAGGGGCCCGCATTTTGACCACCCTGCTGCACGAGATGGAGCGTCGCAACGCCCAGTTCGGCCTCGAGACTATGTGCGTCGGCGGAGGTCAGGGCGTCGCCGCTGTGTTCGAGCGCAGCTAGATTCCGGGTTGTGAGCGCCGGCCGGCAAATTCCCACACTGGAGAATCATAATGGTAAACAATCAAGACATACCGGATGTCCTTGTAATCGGGGCGGGAGCATCGGGGGCGGCTCTCGTATGGAGCCTGGCCGAGGCCGGTATCAACGTCCTCTGCCTCGAGCAGGGAGACTGGGTTCCCCGCGATGCTTTCCCTGCGACCAATCCCGACAGCCAGATTCACTGGCTGACAGACTTCCACCCCGACCCCAGCGTCCGAAAGCTGCCCCAGGACTACCCGGTAAACAGCGAGGCTTCACCCATAGCGCCGTATATGTACAACGCCGTCGGCGGCAGCACCGTCCATTACGGCTCGCATTATCCGCGTTTCCATCCCTCGGACTTCCGGGTGCGGACGCTGGACGGCGTGGCCGACGACTGGCCGCTCACATACGACGAGCTTGAACCGTACTTCGACCTGAACGACCGCATAATGGGCGTGTCTGGACTGCGCGGCGACCCGGCCTACCCGCCCAAATCCGAGCGCCCTTGCCCTCCGCTGTCCATCCGGCCCGGCGGAGAACTGCTGGCCAAGGGCTTCGACAAGCTGGGGTGGCACTGGTGGGCTTCGGACACCGCCATATCATCGGTGGAGTACGACGGGCGCGAGCCAGACTCCGGCGGATACCTGCGCTCCCTTGCGAGCACCGACCTGACATACTGGCCCAAAGCGCTGGAACTGGGCGCGCAATTAAAGACCAACGCCCGCGTTCGCGAAATCCTTGTAGACAGCTCCGGCAAGGCCGCCGGCGCGCTCTACTACGACGCCGACGGCAACCTGGTTGAGCAGAAAGCCAGGGCGGTTGTCATGGCCTGCAATGGCATCGGCACCCCTCGCCTTCTGCTCAATTCCACGTCTCCTCTTTTCCCTGACGGCCTGGCCAACAGCAGCGGGCTGGTTGGCAAGTGCCTGATGCACCACCCAGCAGGAGTGGTGGTAGGAATTTTCGACGAGTGGCTGGGCACCGAGGAAGGAATGCCCCGCGGCAGCACTATGCTCAGTCAGGAGTTCTATGAGACCGACACCCGCCGGGGTTTCATCCGTGGATACGACCTTCAGATTCTGGCGTTGGGCACATCCCCGCTCCCCACTGCCCTGGGCGGGCTGCTGGGCGAGCGGATTCCGTGGGGGGCGGAACATCACCGGGCTTTCGACGAGCGTTTCGGCCACACGGTCGGCATCACCATAATGACCGAAGACCTGCCAGAGGAACACAACCTGGTTACCCTCGACCCCGATGAGACGGACAGCAACGGTATTCCTGCTGTCAAGGTGGAATACACTGTCAGCGAGAACACGAACAGGATGCTGGATCACGGTGTAGAGAGGGCCCGGGAAGTGATGGAAGCTGCAGGGGCCAGGAAGATCCTGGCGTCGCGCCTTCGCCGCAACGCCGGATGGCACCTGCTGGGAACGGCGCGCATGGGGGATAACCCCCGCAATTCCGTAGTTGACCGCTGGGGCCGCTGCCACGACGTGCCTAACCTGTTCATCATCGACGGCAGCATCTTCACCACCAGCGCCTGCATCAACCCCACGGCAACCATCCAGGCGCTGGCCCTTCGCACCGCCGATTACCTCAAAGGTGAGGGGCGCGACTCTATCCGCTAACATCTGTAGAGGGAACAGATGCCAAGAATAGTGCATTTCGAAATTTACGCCGACGACGTTGACCGCGCCGCGAAGTTCTATAAGGCGCTGCTCGGCTGGGAGATCAGCAAGTGGGACGGGCCGCCCCAGATGGATTATCGCCTGGCAACGACCGGCAGGGAAGGCCCCGGTATCGACGGCGGAATCACCCGCCGACCACCCGGAGGGCCGGCTGGCGTCAACTACGTGGATGTCGAGTCGGTCGAGGAATACGTAGAGAGAGTTGAGGCCGCAGGAGGCAGGGTAACCCAGCCCAAGACATCCATTCCGGGCGTAGGATACATCGCCATCTGTCAAGACACCGAAGGCAATCCGTTAGGCTTCTATCAGCACGACGAAACCGCATCATACTGAATCATACTGACCGCAGCCCCATGGAAGCCCGCCCGTTGACACCCAATTAGGGCGGGCTTACGATTACCCTGCCCGCCGCCTGCGTAAACCTGAGCGGCCAGGCAAAATCCGCAGCGAAAGGATGTTAAGATGCCAGAAGTGTACGGCGAAGGCGATTTTCGATACGAGTTCGTTGAGAACTGGGCCAAGCTGCCCGAAGGAGTGAATTTCCAGGAATGCCCCGGGGTTGCCTGCGATTCCAACGACAACGTGTTCGTGCTGACCCGCGGCAGGAACCCCATTATGGTTTTCGACCGCGACGGGAACTATATGCGTTCCTTCGGCGAAGGGCTGTTCAGCGACAACCGCACTCACGGGCTGTACATCGGCCACGACGACTCGCTGCTGGCCGCCGACGACGGGATTCACACTATCCAGAAGTTCAGCTCCAACGGCGAGAAGGTTTGGGAACTGGGCGAGCGCAACAACCCGGCCGAACGCTGGAGCGGCAAGCCGTTCAACCGCCCCACTTCCGCCGCAACCAGACCCAGCAATGGCGACATCTACGTCTCCGACGGCTATGGCAACTCCCGCGTCCATGTTTACAGCAGCCAGTTGGAGCACAGATTCTCCTGGGGCGAGCCGGGAATTGACGCCGGCCAGTTCATCCGCCCCCACAACATCGCCTTCGACAGCAATGATCGGGTCTACGTGGTTGACCGCGAGTGCCACCGTATCCAGATATTCGACGCCGAAGGCAACTTCATCACCATGTGGAACAACATCCACCGGCCCGACTCCATGGTGCTGTGGGGCGAGCACATCTACGTCGGCGAGCTGAACGGCATGGGCGGGGTCGACGACGCCCCCGGCCTGGGCCATCGCGTCAGCATCTACGACCTGGACGGTAATCGGGTCTGCATATTCGGCTCCAAAGATGAAGGTGAAGGTCCCGGTCAGTTCATCGCCCCCCACGGTATCGCCGTAGACTCGCGCGGCGATATCTACGTGGCCGAGGTTTCCTACACTATCCGCGGCCAGCACATGAACCCGCCCCGCGAACTCCGCTCGCTGTCCAAGTACCGCCGGGTATAGCTCCACCACTGATAAGGGTAACGGCGCGGCGCGGCCGTGTCGCGCCGGCATATTCTATAAACCCCAACAAGGAAAAGACGTGGTAACTTACGAAGTTTTTTTCGGAGCCTCATCGTCGTTCCTGGTGGTAGGAGTTGGAGCCTTCCTCTGGATACTGTCTGAATTCCGGGCAATGCGCCGTGAATTTCGGGAAGAAAACCAGCGGACGCGGGAAGAGCTTCGCGAAGAAAATCAGCGGATGCGGGAAGAGTTTCGGGAAGAAAACCAGCGGATGCGGGAAGAGTTTCGGGAAGAAAACCAGCGGATGCGGGAAGAGTTTCGGGAAGAAAACCAGCGGACTCGGGAGGAACTGCGCGAAGAAATCCGCGCAAATGCACAGCGAATATTGGAAGCCCTTTACTTCCACCGCCATGACACCGACACTGGCGAGGCGGTCTTCTACCCGCCCACATCCACAACACCGGCGCCGCAAGCGGATTAAGGAGCGATGCTATGACCACGCTGAACCCGCCGAAACTGACTGCAATAGAACTGGGGAAAATAGAGCGGGTTGATGACTTGAGGGTGGCTTGGCCCAGAGAAGCGCAAGATTTCACGCCATGGCTGGCCGAGAACATCGAAGAGCTGGGCGAAGCATTGGGCATGGAACTGGTATCTGAGGGAATGGAAGTCCCGGTAGGCTCCTTCGCGCTGGATGTTCTGGCTACCGCTACCGACGTTTCTCAGAACCAGACTGTAGTCATAGAAAATCAACTGGGAACCACAGATCACGACCATCTGGGCAAGCTGTTAACCTACGCCGCCGGTAAAACCGCTGATGTAATTGTATGGCTGGCAAAGGAGTTTCGAGGCGAACATCGTCAAGCATTAGACTGGCTTAATCAGCGTACTGGAGAGGACTGCCAGTTCTTCGGCGTAGCTGTGGAGTTATGGAAGATTGGAGATTCTCCGCTCGCCCCGTACTTCAATTTGGTCTCTGCTCCTAACGAATGGAGCAAGCTTCTAAAAACAGCCCATCCACTCACTGAAGAGGATGAGATGAATTCCGAGTTTCGCAGGTTGCTCATCGAACGTTTCAAACAGGAAGACCCTCTCCTTATGGCCAGAAAGAGAACTACAGGAACCGGCGGAATAGTAAAAGCCAGATGGCTGTATATAAAATATCCGGTGCCCGAAGTCAAGCATCACCTTAGTTATGTTGCCGTTTGGCCTAATGGAGATCTTGGCTTCCAGTTCGTATCAGATATAAGAGGCAGAGATGGACTGGGCTGGACTCGAAGGGTTTTCGAGGATCTCGAAAAGCGCAAAGGGGAGATCGAGGAAAAGGTTCGAGGAGCCGGGCCATCGGAACGGTTTGAGTGGGAACCTGATTGGAAAAAGCAAGGATTCCGAGTAGGTATTTATCGCAATGACAACGTGTTCCAGTATCCTGATTCTTGGGACGAATACCACGATTGGATAGTTGAAAAGCTCCGGTTATTTCAAGAACATATCGAGCCTCTTCTTATGAAGGAATTTTCAGAGCATGAGCAGCGAACCCGTGAGTGAAATCGGCGAAACTACCACCGTCCAATGGGACAGCGCCCTTGAAGCCATCGAGCGGTGCTACGAGCTGGGCTGGACCGACGGGCTGCCCGTAGTCCCACCCACCGAGGCCCGCGTCGCGGAATTCATCGAGCGCACGGGGCGCCCGCCGGGAGAAGTCGTCGGCGAACTGCCTGAGCGCCGCCGCGAGATCACCGTAAGCAAGGTGGCGGCCAACGCAGTGATGGCCGGCTGCCTGCCGGATTATATGCCCGTGGTGCTGACGGCAACCGAGGCCATGCTCGACCCAGTGTTCAACCTGGTTGGGCCATCGTCCAGCATGGGCGGATCGGCAATACTGACCATCGTCAACGGCCCTGTCGTGCGGGACCTGAACATCAACGCCCGCAACAACCTGTTCGGGCCTGGGAACCGCGCCAACGCCACCATAGGGAGGGCCGTCAGGCTCATTCTGATGAACGCCTGCGCCGCCATCCCCGGAGTGTTCGACCGCAGCGTTATCGGGCATCCGGGCAAGTACACCTACTGCATCGCCGAGGCGGAAATCGAAACGCACTGGACGCCTCTGCACGTCGAGCGCGGCCTGCGCCCAGATCAGAGCGCAGTGACCGTGTTCGCCGGAGAGTCGCCCCGGCAGGTGCGGGCCGTGGGGCGACCGGAGGCCATACTCTATGCCATCTCAGACGTTGCCTCTACCTTGGGCACCAGCATGTCTACCTCCGGTTCCGTGGGCGAGACGGGAACGGGCGTGCGGCAGGGTCAGATTGTTGTAACAATCGCCGGAAACTCAGGCCTGTGGCAGAACTGGACCAAAGAACAGGTACGGGACTTCATCTTCCAGAGGGCGCGCCGGACAATGGCGGAACTAAAGCAGGCTATGGTCCTGGCAGGCGATGCAGGCCCCGGAGATGATGCTGAATCGGTTCCGCTGATTCCCGACCCATCGGACATACTCCTGGTGTTTGCTGGCGGTGAGGAATCCAATATGTCGTCGGTGATCCCTAGCTGGGGGCCGAAAGTGGCCTGCACGGCCGTTACAAAAGCCATAAACTGAAGGAAATTCCTTACCCAAAGGTTTGGTTTCTCGGAAATTCAATCTGACGGAGATAGCTATGGCACAGGCAAATGAGCACACCTTGATAAATCCGATAACGCAGCCGGTAATTGCTCCGTTCAATGGCGCGCCGCGCCTGGCAAGCCTGGCCGGAACCAGACTGGGGCTGATAGACGACAGCAAGCGCAATGCCGACGTTCTGCTGGAAGAACTGGCGAACCTGTTGCGCACTCGCTACGAAATTTCCACGGTCAAGTGGCTGCGCAAGCCCAGTGCTTCCCGCCCCGCCGACCCGGACGCCCTGAGGGAGCTGGTTGAGGAGTGCGATTCCGTAATCGTCGCCATAGGAGATTGAGGGTCATGCAGCGCGTGCAGTGTGCACGACGGAATCCATATCGAGAACGCCGGCATCCCATCGGCCACCATTTGCACTGACCGCTTCGTTCCTACTGCCACCGGCATGGCCCGGATGTGGGGCGCCCCGGACTATCCGACCATCTACACCGAGCATCCCATCGAGAACCTCGACCGGGACGCGCTCCGGGCCCGCGCCGAGCGGCTTGCTCCGCTGGTCGTGCAGGTGCTGACCGGCGAAGGCTAGGCTGCTAAGAGCGAACTCTTTTCACGATTTGCGCCTGAGGGGTTTCCTTCGACAGACTCAGGAAACCCCTCAGGTGGGTTTATGCCGACTGACTACGCAATTCCGGGGGCAGCAGGTTAGGTATAGTGTCCTCAATTGGATAGGATTCATCGCAGGCGGCGCAGAACAGAGACCCAGTTACAACCTCATCAGCGTCCTCTTCCTCTATCTTCAGTTCAAGCTCGCCCTTGCATACCGGACAGACCAGTATTTCCATCAGGTCTTTCTTCAAAGCCAATCCCCTCTGTCATTGACGCATTCGTCAGGCCGTCAACGCGTCTTCTATAAGCGCGTCCAGCACGTCAGAAAGGCCAATAACTACGAACCCGATTACCAGAAGCGTTATCGGACTGGTCAGGCTGCGAAGGATGCGCCGCGCCCGGGAAGCTCCGGATTCCGGTTGCTCCGAGTCTCCCCGCCGGACGAGGCGCGCCACGTAGAACATGTAGAGCGCCAGAGCGATCTTTACCCCCAGGACTATCGCGTACGGCACAGTCGCGGCATCTCCGGTCAGTCGCGCCACCGAGAGAATCGCGCCGGTCAGCAGCAGTACCGCTATGGCTGTAGTTACCAGCCCTCGGAACTCATCCCGAATCGCCTCGTTTGTCTCCTGCGGCAACCCCTGGGAACGCCTGATGGCTGGACGCAGCACCATCAGGTAGAACACGCCGCCGCCGACCCACGCCACAGCAGCGAGCGCATGCCCCCATCTAATAATCACCAGAATCCAGTCTAAAACACTCATCTGTACCAGAAACGGGCTATCTGGGCCTGTGTTCGGCCATTGCGGAATTTCTATCCGCCCGTCAACTCGCCGACTATGCTCTTGATGCGCTCGGCATCGAGGGCGCTAACGTAAGTGGCTGTCACCCTTCCCTGTTTATCCACAAACACCGTGGTTGGGTAATACTCTATGCCGTAAGCGGCGGAAATGACCTCCTGCCGGTCTGTGGCAAAGCCGAAAGTCAGCCCCAGGTCGGCCACGAACTCCCGTGCAGACTGTTCGCTGTCGAGCCCCCTGGGAACAAACAGCCCAAGGAAACGGACGGGTTCGCCTGCCATGTCATCCCACGCTTGCTGGAACTCCGGCATTTCCTCGCGGCAGGGCGCGCAACTGGGATACCAGAAATTGATCACCACCACATTGCCGGTATACTGCTCCGACAGCCGAAATCTGCCGCCATCGAACAGCTCAACCTCAAAATCCTTTGCCGATTCCCAGCCGCAAGCCGACATAAGGGCCAGCAATAGCGCAATGGCGAGAAGATTCAGACGGGCGGCATTGAGGCGTAAAAACATGGGCTGATACGAGCAAACTCCAGGCAAGGCCGATTTCAAGCCACCGCATTCTATATGGGAGACAATACCCTTTCAACGCCGATTGAACCGCTCTTCTTGACTGGACGGAACAAGCAAGTACAATCGTGGGAGATTGGCATCCTGCAATATATGTGACAATACTTGTGGAGGAAGGGCGATGCGACTGGAGAACAAAGTTGCGCTCATCAGCGGAGGAGCTCGCGGTATGGGAGCAGTAGAGGCCAGGCTATTCGTACAAGAAGGCGCGAAGGTGGTAATTGGCGACGTTCTGGAGGACGAAGGGCGGCGCACTGAGGCTGAAATCAATGAGGCGGGCGGCGAATGCGTATTCGTGCGCCTCGACGTTACCAGCGAAGAATCCTGGCAGGCGGCCGTAAGCGAGGCTGTCGGCCGTTTCGGGAAGCTGGACATTCTGGTAAACAACGCCGGGATCTACCGAACTCACAACGTGACGGAGACTTCCTCGGAAGAATGGGACCAGGTGATGGACATCAACGCTAAGGGCGTGTTCCTTGGAACGAAGGCAGCCATTCCTGCCATGCGCGACAGCGGCGGAGGCTCCATCGTTAATATCTCGTCGGTGGCGGGACTGATCGGCAACTTCTGGTCTTCGGCCTACACTGCGTCGAAGGGCGCAGTCCGACTGTTCACCAAGTCCACCGCCATCCAGTACGCTCGGGACGGCATCCGCTGCAACTCGGTGCATCCGGGTACGATTGAGACGCAGATGACCGCTCCTCTGCTCTCCGACGACTCATACCGGCAGGACCGCGTCAGCCGCACTCCCCTCGGAAGGCTGGGCACGGCAGAAGACGTAGCCTACGGAGTCCTGTTCCTGGCCTCGGACGAGGCGTCCTTTATGACCGGCTCGGAACTGGTCATTGACGGCGGACGGACGGCGGAGTAAGGGGCGCACAGGGCGTGCAGGGAATCATATACAACGCCGCGAAAGCCGCATCCGGACGACGCTGATGGCGCACGGGCATGCGTCCCTCAGCAGACCTTGGCCTTCTTGTCGGGGCGGAGTATCGGTGCTCTTGCCATTTTGTCAGCGTCCCATAGCATAGCCGTCGCGGCGCGGATCCGCGCCGCCGCTGCGCCCTCCTCGTTCCTGGTCTACATGAACCGCGCACAGGCAGCCCATCCGGGGCGTAAAATCGTCCCACACTTCAACCTTGTGGCCCAGGCGGGAGAGATCGCTCACGACCTGGGAGTCCATCCGTCCTTCAACTCCCACCAGTCCCGGATGGTAAGCGTGAGGCCAGAAAGAGTTGGGGAAGCTCCACGTGGAGAATCGGGGAGCCTCGACTGCCTGCTGAACATCCATACCGAATTCGAACACGTTCAGGAACAGTTGCACCATGGACTGAGGCTGAACGTCGCCGCCGGGGGTGCCGAAGGGCATGAGGGGCTTTCCGTCGCGCATTGCCAGCGCGGGATTCGGCGTGAGACGCGGTCGCTTGCCTGGGGCCAGGGCGCTGGGGTGATCCTGATCCAGCCATGTCTGCGAGCCGCGAGAGGAAGCAATAAAGCCCAGCCCAGGAACGATGGGCGAGGTGCCGAAGCTGTCGCTGGGCGTGGCGGAGAAGGCATTGCCCCAGCGGTCGACGACGCAGGCGTAGCTCGTGTCGGCTGGCAGTCCGCCGGCAACCGCGTCGGGCCGGGCCGGGTGGCCATTGCGGGCGGGCATCCCCTGATGGGGCCACGGATCGCCGGCTAACGGCATCTCTGGAAACGCCTGCCGGGGGTCAATGGCTGCCCTCCGTTCTGCGGCGTATGATTTGGACAGCAAGCCCCCCATCGGCACGTTCACGAAATCGGGGTCGCCGATGTAGGCTTCGCGGTCGCTGAAGGCCAGCTTCAGGGCTTCCAGCACAGTATGGGCGTAAGCTGCCGTATTGTGGCCCATACCGCGAAGGTCGAATCCTTCCAGAATCTGAAGGGTCTGCAAGTTGACCGGGCCCTGGCACCATGGCCCGCAGGCATACACCTGGATGCCCTTGTAGTCGATGGATGGCGGGGTTTCGACGCCTGCGTTGAACCCGGCCATGTCTTCCATACTCAGAAATCCGCCCTGCCCCCGGACGAACCGCACGATTTCCTCGGCGATTTCTCCTTTGTAGAAGAAGTCTCGGGCTGCTTGCAGGGCCGCCTCCCGCCCCTGGCCGGCGTGGTCCCGCTCAACATCAATCAGCCGGCGGAAGGTGTGCGCCAGATCCTTTTGCATCAGGATGTCGCCTGTGGCGGGAAGGCGCCCGCCGGGGAAAAAGACGGCGGCAGTGGAGCTCCAGCGGCCATCGCCGTCGGAGTCCCCGATGAGGGCGTCGCCAGTACGGGTCAGGGCAGACTGAAGCGTGGCCGGGATGGGGAAGCCCCCTTCGGCCAACTCCAGGGCCGGTGTAACCACCTGCTCGAAGGACATGGTTCCATAGAGGCGCAACGCAGTCATCCAGGCGTCGGCGGCAGAGGGCGTAACGGTGCGAAGGATTCCGGGGGGCAGCTCGCCTCCTTGGCTCTTCTTGAAATAGTCGATACTAGCTTCCTGGGGCCACCTGCCGAGTCCGCTGATGGACACTGTCTCGCCGCTGCCGGCGTCGTGGATGATGATGGGCGCCACGCCGCCGAACCCCGTCCACTGAGGGAGAGTCACGTTGATCGCGATTCCCGCAGCGACGCCGGCATCGGTGGCATTGCCCCCCTGCTCAAGGATGCGAAAACCGGCGGAAGTGGCCAGGTAGTGGCCGCTGGACACCATGTGCTGCGCTCCGGACACCATCGGCCGCAGAGATCTGATTCCAAGGGCCACGTTACACCCCCCAATGGCCTGAATTTGCGCTTCCTGACATCCGGCGCAGGCTATGAGCGTTGCGCCATCCAAGTTGAGGGGTATGATAAGAATCTGGTTCAGGGGTGTCAACTGAGCCGGATAACCCGGAGTCTATCCCTTTGCGCAGGGCGCGCCGAATGGTTGTTGAAGCTGAAGCAACCGCCGGGGATAACAGACTTCTGGATTTGCGCCGGATGTTCGACCTGACGGAAGAACTGCGACCGTTGGCGCAAGGGATCGCGCCGAATCCGCCGAGCGAGGACACTTCCGCAGAACAGGCTTCACAGAGGGGCTATGACACGGACGCCGTTAATTCCTTGACCAGCAATTTCATCGCTGCCGGTTCATCGCTGCGAAAGTCCGCCTCATCACCACTTCTCAGCCGCCGGCACAGGCGATCCTGCCTCTGGTAGAACAAGTCTCCGAAGGCAAGGGCGGTTAGCGGAGCGGCAGGCGCTTGCCCCCCGGCGCGGACGAGTTCGGCGAAGTAACGGCTGGTAAGAGGATTTTCCAGGGCGGAGTCGGTGCAGAGCAGAGCCAGGCGGTCGTAGTACACAGTGTGGTCCAGAGAGGCTTCGCCCGAGTTAAGAGAGTCCTCATCGTCGGGATACAGCACCCATGCAGGTATACGTTCCTCCATGAGTCCCAGACGCAGGCGCTCGGCAAGAGCATAATCAGCCATAGATGCAATCAGCAGCACCGTGGGAAACGCCCTGCGTTCGCATGTCATCGACTCTTGGGCGGCTATCAGAGGTTCAGCCACTCCCGCTCCCTGAAGGAACTGCCGTGGAATCCTCCCGCCGGAGCTGGAAAGGGTATCCAGGGCTATGACGCTGGGCGCCGTGTGTACCATGGAATCCAATCCGATTACCGATCGAAAGTCGCAGTTGGCGAACAGTGTCCCGCCTGCTTTTGCCAAGTGAAGAACGGAGCTGTCCAGCGAAGGCCTGACTATTTTTGCCCCCCTGAGGTCGGCCCCCGTCAGGTTCGCCATCGACAGAGATGCGCCGGTCAGGACAGAGCCTCTGAGGTCGGCATAGGCCAGGTTCGCCCAAGAGAGGTCGGCACAGGTCAGGTTGGTATCACTGAGGTCAGCCTGCTCCAGGTCGGCGTAGGAAAACCCCGCATACGACAAGTCTGAGCCCTTGAGCGCCGCGTTGCTCAAAGTTCCGTTGGATACGTCGGCCCGGGTTAGCGAGCAGCCGGCCAGTTGGGCGCCGGCGAGGTTTGCGCGAGGCAGTCTGGCCCGGAACAGGTGCGCTCTGGTCAGGTTCGTTCCCGACAGATCCGCCATACGGAAGTCGCCGCCTGTGAGGTCGGCGCCGCTCAAGTCGTCATGGCGGAGGTCGGCTCCTGGCAGCTTGATCCCGCTGAGAAATGCTCCGGCCAGGTCTAGAGCGGGTCGTCCGTAAATGAACTCTGGGGTAAAAGTCTCGCCGGCTGCCCTGTCCTCCAGGCGATAGCCCAGATCGAATCGGGGCTGGCGAGTGTTCAGGGTGCGAAAGGTGAGTTCCCGCCACCGGGCAATGGCGTTAGGCCCGGAACGCGCCAAGCCCACGTGATCAGGGTTGGCCAACTGCTACACCTCTCGCTGGAGCTACAGGGTAATGGCCCTGACCTGGCAATTATCGGCGGCTGGGTTCCCGCCGCCCTCTGCATACTGTCGTCAAGGCCATCCCGAAACTAACCGGGGGCATCACCCGCGGCCTGTAAAGGCAGGCATTACCTCGCGCGAAAATATTTCCAGTTGGCTGCTCAATTCGCGCCAGGGCATGCCCTCCGGCCATTGCAGGACTATATCTTCAAGCCCTGGGTACTTTTCCTCGAATTCGCGCAACGTTTCGATAAACACTTCCGGCGGGCCGCAGATCCAAGCCTTCTGCTGTACACCGTCCTCCACAGTGGGAGTGCGGGCCGGCGCGCCGGGCGATCCCCACATACGCCCCTCCTCATCCACGTAGCGGACCAGGCCAAAGGGAGCGAACCACTTGTAGCGCTCGTCGTGGAAGGGACGGACGCGTTCAACAGCCTCTTCTACGGTGTCTGCAATGTAAAACCCGAACCCCAGAGCCATATCCTGCCCCAGTTGCAGGTTTCGGCCTGCCTCGGCGGAAGCCTGCTGGTAGGCCTCGAAGAACTGTTCCACGATCTTCTCGCCCGAGAGGGCGGTCATTCCCTTGATGCCCTTTCTGGCGATGAAATCGATGGTGCGCCCGCTGGTAACCGGCTGCCAGATGTCCACAGGCAGGTGGAGGGGGCGCGGCACCAGGGTGATGTCCTTCAGGTTGTATCCGCGGTACGGCACGTCGGGGGGAATCTGGTAGTACTTCCCGTGATGGCTGAAAGATTCCTGGTTGAATGCTTTGAGGATGATTTCGACCTGTTCCTCGAACAGCTCACGATTGGCTTGCTGGTCCAGAAGAGGAGCGCCGAAGGTCTCGACTTCGCGGGTCTGGTAGCCGCGCCCGATCCCGAAGACCAGTCGCCCTCCGGTGAGCACGTCGCCCATGGCGAAGTCTTCGGCCAGCCTAAGCGGGTGCCACATGGGCACGATATTGAAGGCAGCGCCGAACTTCAGGTTTCTGGTGTGGGCTGCCAGGTGAACTCCCAGCAAGGTGAGGTTGGGGATGCACTCGTATCCTTCCCGCTGGAAATGGTGCTCGGCGGCCCAAAGGCAATAATAGCCTGAATCATCCATCTGCCTGGCGAGGGCAATGGCGTGGTCGAAGGACTGCACCAGTTTCTCGTTGGAATACCGGCGCCCGTCGGGGTCACGCCCGTTGGCTCCCACGTCTTCCAGGTCAATCTGACCGACGTATAGAACTGAGAAACGCTTGATCATCTGCCTGACTCTGGTTGCTCTCGAAAATTGCCCCAGCGAATTACGATTCCGATACAATTTTGGGGCGCAGCCAGTATAGCACGCTCCGTCCTGCCGACGCCCCGTGAAGTTCCGCCGAATTACGCAACGGCTCCACGTTGTTTCAGCCCCGCAATCGCATCCGGCGCATAGCCCAGGCTGGCCAGCACTTCGGCGGTGTGCTGGCCTGTTACACTGCCAACGCAGCGAATCGCGCCCGGTGTTTCGGACAGGTGAAACGGGATGCCCGGCTGCTTCACAACCCCTTCGGTCACGCCGGGAGCATCCAACTCCACAACCATGTTCCGCGCCAGGACCTGGGGGTCGGCCAGAGCTTCGTCAAGGTCATAGACCTTTCCCACCGATATGTTGGCTTCGCGAAGGGCCTCGAACCACTCGTCGCGGGTCCTGGTAAGGAAAGTGTCCTTCAGCGTATTGGCAATCTCCTCCCGCTTCTCGCCCACTGAAGCCTGGTGACCTGTCAGGTCGTCCCGCCCAATGGCCTTGCAGAGATTTTCCCAGAACCACGGTTCTATGGCGGCAATGGATAAATATCTGCCGTCGGCAGTGCGGTATACGTTGTAGAAGGGCGACCCGCCGTTGAGCCGGTTGCCTCCGCGTGTGGGCGTGTACCCCTGGGAAAAGGCGTCCGCGATTATGCCGCAGAGCATATACAGCACGCCTTCCGCCATGGCGATGTCGACATACTGCCCTCGCCCGGTCTTCTCGCGGGCCATGAGCGCGGCCAGTATGCCCACCGCGCCGCACAGTCCGCCCCCGGCGTAGTCGGCGATGAGATTCAGAGGTATGGCGGGCTGGCATTCGGGCGATTCCCCGATGAGTCCAAGAGCGCCGGCGAAGGAAATGTAGTTTATGTCGTGCCCCGCCATTTGCGAGTATGGACCGCTCTGACCATACCCGGAAACCGAGCAGTAAACGGCGCGGGGGTTGATTGCCCTGACCTGCTCGTAGCCCACGCCCAGGCGATCCACTACGCCCGGACGGAAGCCTTCCACTATCACGTCGGCATCGGAGGCCAGTTTGCCGAAGACCTCCAGCGCTTCTGAATCCTTCAGATTTAGCGCAATGCTGCGCTTGTTGCGATGGAGAGTGCTGAAAGAAGCGCGGCGGCGTTCGTCATCCGGGGTTTCAATGCCTGCCACGATGCGCTCGTATGCTGCTCGCGTCTCGTCCATGGGCCGCTCCACCATCAGCACGTCGGCTCCCAGATCCGAGAGGATCATGGTGACGAACATCCCGGGGGCGTTGCGGCAGAAGTCCAGCACCTTGATCCCTTCCAGAGCCAGCATCAGCTATCCTCCTGCGGTCTATGAATCAGAGGTGATTATAGCCGGAATTGATCCCTCCATTGATTCTTCCATCAGGCAGGGGCGCCAGCTCCCCGCAAGCAGCAAGCCCGTGCAGTACCGTAAGCGCCGCACTATAATCCCCGCTGAAGATTTCACTTCATAAGGAGAGGGTCATGGATCTTGGGCTGCAGGGTAGAGTAGCGATGATCACCGGGGGCAGCCACGGCCTGGGCAAGCAGGCTGCGGCGGCGCTTGGACGCGAGGGATGTAAAGTTGCCGTCTGTGCTCGGGGGGCCGAGCAACTGGAGGAGACACGCTCGGAGTTTGCGGAATCCGGGATTCAGGTTATAGCGGTACAGGCCGACGTGACCGCCCGCAACGACCTGGTCAGATTCCACAGCGAGACTGTTTCGGCGCTGGGCGAGGTGGACATCCTGGTGAACAACGTAGGGGGGCGTCGCGGCACCGCCGATTTCCAGGAGACCGGCATGGAACGCTTCCGGGAGGGCATGGAAGTCAACCTGTTCAGCGCGGTGGAGCTGGTGGCGCTGGTCCTGCCCCACATGAGGGAGCAGAAGTGGGGACGGATCATCAGCATATCCTCGATCTACGGCCGGGAATACGGCGGGTCGGTTGACTACATGACGGCAAAGGCGGGCCTGATCGCCTTCTCCAAGCACCTGGCGCTGAACCTGGCGCCTGAAAACGTGCTGGTTAACTGTGTGGCGCCCGGGTCGATTGACTTTCCCGGCAGCACCTGGGATCGCTTCCAGCAGAACAATCCGCCGGAGGTAGTAGACGAGTTTATCGCCCGTAACCTGCCGGCGGGCAGGTTCGGATGGCCGGAGCCCGTAGGAGAGACAGTGGCTTTCCTGGCGTCGGAGCGCGCCGACCTGATCACGGGTACATGCCTTAACGTTGACGGCGGCCAGTCCCGATCGCTTTTCTAAACGTTCGTCTACGGAACTGGCTGAGGGCTGGCGCAGGAGGCCGGGCGGCTGGATTGCAGAAGAGCTGGCGCCGGCCTCCTGCCGCTACCTGGGCGTAGGGCATACCGGCCTTCCAAAGGCGCGGGCTGGGGTCTTTCGAACGACTGGCTAATCGACGATGGGTATGGCGACCGAGACGCGGGGGCTGTTGCCGTGAACGGCTGTGGTGTGGCCTCGTCCGGTCAGATCGTCTGCCAGCAGTACGTCGCCGGGGTTGAAGATGCGCTTTGTGCCGTCGCCAATGCCGATTTCCGCCTGACCTTCCAGGGTGATGACATACTGGCGCCGGGGCGCGGGATGCCAGTCGATAAAATTTCCGGGTTGGGTGCGGCTGAAGGTGATGCTGGAGGCGTTCCGGGCTGCGGTGCGCTCAGCATCGGCAACCGCCTCGAAAGGCAGATTCAGTTCCTCAAAATGCGACTCCCCGTCGTCGCCCGTATAGATCCGGACTACCTGCATAACTCTCCCTCCTGTTCGACTGATCCAGATGCGCTGCCCATTGTGAGCTGGTTGGCAGGAATCATAATTCCGGGCCCAGGCCTCGTCAATTCTCTTTGCTTTGGCTAGCTGATGCCGATGTTTCGCAGATGTCGGCGAGACAGCAGGCTGCGCATTTGGGTTCACGCTTGGCGCAGGTTACCTTGGCGTGGCGGTCCAGCAGGGCGTGAAACTCGTTGAACAGGGGGGTGTCGGCCGGCAGATTTTCGTGAAACAGGGCCTGATAGCTTCCGTACCCTGGGTTTCTTCCGGCTCCGGGATTTCTTCCTGTTGGCGTCAGGCCCATTCGATCGACTATCCGCCGGGTGTAGCTGTCGATAACGAAGGACGGTTTCTCTGCTACATATACGATTATGTCGTCGGCCGTCTCCTCACCGATGCCGTGTATGGAGAGCAGCTCGGCCCGCAGAAGCTCGACGCTCTGGTCCAGCATGGCGTCCAGGTCCCCGCCGCGCTTTTCCAGCAAGTGGTCCGTGAATGCCCGCAGCTTTCTGGCCTTGGCGTTGTAGTAGCCGGAAGAGCGGATGATGGACGCCAATTCCGTCTCCGGCAGTCTTGCGACTGAATCGAACGACCAGCAGCCCGCAGCCCGCATCGATGCCAGGGCCTTTTCTACGTTAACCCAGCTCGCAGACTGGGTCAGGATAGCCCCGACGATAACCTCAAACCTGCTGTCGCCGGGCCACCAGCCCTGCGGCCCGTAGGACTCGTAGAGACGGCGGTACACATCTGGCAAAATGCAAGACAGCCTGGCGGGAGAATGTTGCGTCAAGCCGTTGACTCCTCTCTGCTATGGACGGCATCGAACGGGACTATAGGGAGCTGACGGTCTATCCGAATCTGCTCCAGGGACACCAGGCAGTTGTAAGCGTAAGCCTCAACACCGTGGGCGACGGCTCGCAGAAAAGCCTCAGCGAGCGCCGGATCTGCGGGATCATTGGTAGAAAAGGCCCTGGCGTCTGGGCGCTGGACCACGAACACTACCGTGGCGCGGTGCCCCGCGATGACCGCCTTCGACAGCGAATTCAGGTGCTTTGCGCCGCGCAGAGTGGGAGAATCAGGGAACAGGCCCACTCCCTGTTCCACCAGCGTTACCGATTTCACTTCCACATATCGACGGTTATCTCCTTCCGTAAACGCCAGGTCAAAACGACTCTCCCCGAAGGTAGGCTCGCGCGTAATAGACGCCGGCTTTGCTATGCCGTCGAGCAGTCCGCCGGCAGCGGCCTCGGCAACAAGGGCGTTGGGAAGACGAGCGTCTGTAGAAACCATTGCTCCATCTGCCTCTATCAGGGCAAGGTCAAACTCAGTCTTGCGCCCCTCGCGCCGTACCGGCTTGAGCCAGACCCTTGCCCCGGGCAGGAAGAGCTCGCGCAGCCGCCCGGAGTTGGCTACATGGATGGGCGTTTCCCGACCGGTCACATCAACCACCGCCAGGAAGCGATTGACCCGTCGTCGGAACCTGGCCTCTACGAGGTTGTCTTCCAGATGCACCGGCAATCCGCTCCGACGCTATTGCGCTCGCCGCGCACAATGGTAACAATGAACGAATCGAAGGGCAAACGGGAACGGCGAATCAATGAGCATTTTCGTGGAAAGAATCCGGCAGGCTTGTCAGAAGACCACGAGCCTGGTTTGCGTTGGCCTCGACCCCGACCTTAAGCTGATGCCGGTCGACAGCGTTTACGACTTTAACCGGGCTATTGTTGAAGCAACCTGCGAGGCAGCGTGTGCTTACAAGCCGAACCTGGCATTCTACGAGGCCCTTGGGATGGCGGGACTGACAGCCCTGGAGCGCACGGTGTCCTACATTCGGGACGTCGCAAAGGACGCCCTGATCATAGGCGATGCCAAGCGAGGGGACATTGGCCCATCGGCCAGAGCCTATGCCAGCGCAATGTTCGATAGCTGGGGCTTCGATGCCGTCACAGTCAACGCATGGGGAGGAAGCGACTCGATCGAGCCATTCCTGGAGTACGCCTCGCAAGGCGTGTTCGTATGGTGTCGGGGCTCCAATCCCGGATCGAGAAACTTCCAGGATCTGCCAGTCCTCGCCGATGGATCGGCAATGCCCGTTTACGAGCGAATGGCGCGGGCCTGTTCCGATTGGAATTCGCGGGGTAATGTCGGGCTGGTCGTCGGCGCCACCGCGCCAGAGCAGTTGGCCAAAGTACGCGCGATATGCCCCGGAATGCCTTTGCTGATGCCAGGCGTCGGAGCGCAGGGGGGAGATTTGGAAAGGGCGGTGTTGGCCGGAGTCGACGCCGGAGGACGACTGGCGCTTGTCAATTCATCCCGGGGCATCATTTACGCTTCCTCAGGCGCAGATTTCGCCGCGGCGGCAGGCAATGCCGCCTTCAACCTGCGGGGAGCAATTAACGATGTTCTTGAGGAGGCCGGACTGGGTTGGCGCTTCAACTGAAGATTGGGGATGCAGTGCGCCTGAAGAAAGCCCACCCATGCGGCGGGTTCCTGTGGACCATCACGCGGGTGGGCGCGGATATCGGCCTGGTCTGCCAGAAGTGCGGGCGGTATGTGCTGATACCGCGTTCGCAACTGACCGGGCGCATCCGGCGGATTGTCCCTGAGGAGCAGGGCCAGGCGGAGGAGCAGGCCTAGGCGTCGTCAATGATGGGCAGGGTGGAACGGCTGCCCGGCCTATCGGAAGCCATAAGCTCCGGCTGTTCCCACGCCTCCGCGTGGAATCCGCTCATGTGCTTGGTCATCAGTTGGGTGAAATTGCGCACTCCCTGACCGGCGAACTTCCCCTTGAGGGTGCAGATCCCTACGACGGAGCTGGGGAACAGGTGATCAAGGGGCACCACTCCCACGTGTTCATGGTCTTCCGGCCGCATGGCGAAATCTACGGCCACTGCCAGCCCCATGCCGATTTCGACGTAACGTTTGATGGACTCCATGTTGTCCAGAGAAAGCACCACGTCGCCGGACAGTCCCTGGGCTTTCATGGCCTGATCCACCTTCTGCCTTAGAATGCTCTCCGGCCCCGGCAGTATCAGCGGCGAGGATGCCACGTCTTCCAGCGACAAATTCTTGCGACCAGTGAGGGGATGTCCCAGTGGGGTCATCAGGACCGCCTTGTATTCGAAGAGTTCCAGGAATTCCAGAGACGGGTCATCGGCTGGCGGAGGCGAACAGAAAGCCATGTCTATCTCGCCCGACCGCACCAGTTGGATCAACGGGTCGTAGGAACGGGCCACCAGGCTTATTCGTATGTCGGGATACTCTTCACGAAAGGCCTGGATACCCTTGGGAAGGTGGTGAGCGATCAAGTCCGGATAAGCCCCGACAGTGAAGGCTCCGCGCCTGTCGGCGTAGTCCATTTGACGCTTCAATATTTCAATGGAGGTCACCACAGGAGTAACCAATTCCAGCAGGGTGATGCCTTCGGATGTCAGTTGGATAGGCCGCTTGATTCGGTCGAACAGGGTGATACCGAACTCACTTTCCAGTTTGCGCAGATGCGTTGTTACCGTTGGCTGCCCAAGTTCCAGCGTCCTGGCCGCCTTGGAGACGCTTCGCAAGCGCGCGACGTGATAGAAGCTGATAAGTTCTCGCAATTCCATGTATTTGCCCCCAGCAACGCCCGCTTATCTTTCGATAGGATATATCATACAGTATCCCTTGACAAAATAAGAGGGCCAAATCAAGAATGGTTAGAGCTCCCGGCAGGCGGGCGTTATTGACCGTTGCGGGAAGATGACGATACCCATCTCTTTAGCCAGGGCGGGCAGCGCCTTCAGGTTGACAGTATGCCTTTCGTTATAACCGAACCCTGCATTGGCGTGAAAGATGCGACCTGTACCGAAGTTTGCCCTGTTGATTGCATCAACACGGCCGATGGTGAAGACCAATACTTCATCGATCCCGTAACCTGCATCGACTGCGCTTACTGTGAGTCGGTCTGCCCTGTGAACGCAATTTTCGATGAGTTCAGGGTTCCTTCCGGCCAGCGGCAATTCATCGCCAAGAACCGGGATTTCTACAAGAAGTAGCAGCCCCGGAGCAGTTTCGGAGGTTGCCATACATGGCTCTGTTCCTGCGTGATGACGACGTTGCCCAATGTGTGACCATGAGCGCCATGCTTGCCAGCATAGAGAACATGCAAAGGCAGTATGGCATGGGCGAAGCCTGCAACCTGGGCCGGCGCAAGATTATCGCTGAAGGCGGTATGCTGTCGGTAATGGGCGGGGGCCTCTTTTACGAAGGCGTGCTGGGCGTCAAGACCTACACCGTGGTGCGGGGGTCATACTCTTTCCATGTCAGCCTCTACGATGCCGACAGCGGCAGGCTGCTCTGCTACACCCAGGCCAACCGGCTGGGTCAACTGAGAACCGGGGCAACTACGGGCGTTGCCGTTAAACATCTCTCCAACGGCGGAGCGGTCGAGGTCGGCATCATCGGCTCCGGGGGGCAGGCGCCCACCCAGCTTCAGGCCGTCGCCGCTGTCCGCGACATATCCGCAGTCAAAGCCTTCAGCCGCAACGAGGAACGACGGGCCAGGTTCGCGGCCCGTATGACCGAGGCCTTGGGAACTCCTGTCAAGGCAACCGAATCCAACGAAGAGGCCGTAAGAGGCTGTGATGTCGTAATCGGAATTGCAGCCACCATGACGCCTGTCATCGAGGGGGAATGGCTGAAGCCTGGCGTTACCGTCATAGGGGCAGGGCCAACGACCTGGCGGGCCGGAGAAGTGGATGAGCTGACGCTAACCCGGGCAGACAAGCTCTTTGTGGACTCGCTAGATCAAGCCCCGATAGAGGCAGGCGACATTGCGGCCGCCGTGGACAAGGGCTTGCTGAACTGGAGTCAGTTGTCTGAACTGAGGCACGCCGTCTGCGGGGCCATTTCCGGCCGCGATAACGACTCGCAGATTGTGTACGCCAAGCTGATGGGCACGGGAGTAGCCGACGTAGCCGCTGCCAAGCTGGCCTACGACAGCGCCCGCGAGCAGGGACTGGGAATGGAGATCGACTGGTAGCAGACCTTCGTCATTGCCAGAAGCATTCGCGGGTCTGTTGCTGCGGCAAGACCTTACGGATCTGCTATGCGGGCCTGCCGCCTTGTTCGGGAGTAGCTCACGATGCAGGCCCGACGACCGGTTGCCGCCGGCTTAGTTGCGGCGGAGGTAGTCGCGAGTGGTGCCAACAGAGTAGGCCGAGTGGCCGGTGAGCAGGCTCTCCACAGCAGCGCGGGCGGTGTCGAGAGAGGTGAAGCAGGGAATTTGCCGCTCCACCGCAGCGCGGCGGATGTGGAACCCGTCTCGCAGCACCTCGCTGATTCCGGTGATCGTGTTTATGACTGCGCCCACGCTGCCATCGTTGATTACGTCGACTACGTTGGGGTGGCCTTCACTCAGCTTCTTGGTTGTCATGGTCACTGGCAGATTCATTGCGGCGACCATGGCTGCTGTGCCTTCCGTTGCATACAGCCGGCATCCCGCCCGGCTCAGGCCCTGGATCAGGGATACCGCCTCAGCCTTGTGCTGGTCGGCAATGCTCAGCAACACTCCGGTTCCTTCGCGCAGGTTCAGGCGGGCGGCCAGCAGAGCCTTGGTCAAGGCGGCCGAGAAGCTGCTGTCTATGCCCATCACCTCGCCGGTGGACTTCATCTCGGGGCCCAGATGCCAGTCAACGCCTACCAGCTTTGCCATGGAGAAGACCGGCGCCTTGACGCCTACCAATCCCTGCCTGGGCCACAATCCGGTGGGGAATCCTTCCTCCTTCAGTGTATGTCCCAGCATGATCCTCGTAGCAAGCCTGGCGACAGGCACCCCGGTGACCTTTGATATGAAGGGAATGGTACGACTGCCGCGAGGGTTGACCTCAAGCACATACACTGTAGTTGCCTCCGCCGCGTGCGATTGTGGGGCATGGGGGCTGCGGTATGCGCTGCCGCCGTGGATGACGAACTGGATGTTCATCAACCCGCGCACGCCCAGGGCCAGCCCAATGCGGGTTGTGTAATCGACTATCGTGTCCACTTCCGGCTCGGTCAAGTTCAAACCGGGGTATATTGCCATGGAATCGCCGCTATGCACCCCGGCTCGCTCCACGTGTTCCATAACCCCTGGAATCAGAACGCCTTCGCCATCGCAAATGGCGTCCACCTCGCATTCCTTGCCTTCCATATATCGGTCGATAAGCACCGGCCTGTCTGGAGACATTTCGGTCGCGGCAGTCAGGTAGCGAATAAGCTCGGTGGCATTCTGGACAATCTCCATGGCGCGCCCGCCCAGGACATAGCTGGGCCGGACTACGGCAGGGTATCCGATGGTTTGGGCCACCTGGAGCGCCTCGCTGACGGTCGCCACCGCCGCTCCGGGAGGCTGAGGAATACCCAGTCGGGAGAGAAAGTCCTCGAACTTGTGCCGGTCTGAAGCAATGTCAATGGCCTCTGCGCTGGAACCCAGGATGGGCATCCCCGCCAAGGAGAGAGCCTGCGAAAGGTCGATGGCCGTCTGGCCTCCGAACTGCACCAGAGACACCGGCGGGGGGATGTCGCCGTTATCGCCTCCTCCTGTTTCGTTATCGATGATATCGCGAACCGACTCTTCGTCCAAAGGCTCGAAATAGAGGCGGTCGCTGGAATCAAAATCCGTCGAAACCGTTTCGGGGTTGGAGTTGACCATGATGCTGCGGACGCCAGCCTCCGACAGGGCGATGGCGGCATGGACGCTGCAATAATCGAATTCGATGCCCTGCCCAATGCGTATTGGGCCGCTTCCGATGACGAGGGCCTTTTTCCCTTCCAGCGGCTGGGCCTCGTTCTCCTCGTCGTAAGTGCTGTAGTAGTACGGCGTAACCGCGTCGAACTCGGCGGCGCAGGTGTCGACGGTCTTATAGACAGGGCGCAGGCCCCACTGGCGGCGCAGGTTGCGCACCTGTTCAGGCAGCATATCCGACAGGGTTCCCGTCTGAGCGTCGGAAAAGCCCAGGCGCTTGGCCTGGTGAAGCAAAGTTGGGGTCAGCTCTTCCGAAAGCAGCCGCCTCTCCATCTTCACTATTCGCTCCAGCGCGATGAGGAACCAGGGATCGAAGAGGGTGCGCTCCACCAACTGATCGATGGTCTGCCCGCGCCGCAGGGCAGCCATGATGGCCCACAGGCGTTGATCGTTTGGCCCCAGGGGCAGGTCATCGACTGCGGCGCCGCTGCCGGCTCGCCAGGCTGGATCTTCCCAGAGCAGGGTTCGTCCGCCCAGTTCCAGGGATCTGGCTCCCTTCTGCATGGCGGCCTCGAAGGAACGGTCTATGACCATTATCTCGCCCGTAGCCTTCATCTGGGTTGTAGTACGGCGGTCCCCGTGGGGAAACTTGTCGAAGGGCCATCGGGGAATCTTGACTACACAGTAGTCAAGGGCGGGTTCGAAGGCGGCCTTGGTGCGACCGGTAACGGCGTTGTCTATCTCGTCGAGGCGGCGCCCGACTGCTATCTTTGCCGCGACGCGGGCGATGGGATACCCCGTTGCCTTGCTGGCCAGGGCCGAGCTTCTGCTGACTCTGGGGTTCACTTCAATAACGTAATAGGGGGAATTGTCCTGCCACTCAAGGCCAATGTTATTCGCCACGGCAGGGTGCGGCTGGAGGGCGAACTGAACATTGCAGCCGCCCTCGATTCCCAGCCCGCGGATAATCTTCAGGGCAGCGGTGCGCAGCATCTGGTATTCCTTGTCGGTCAGCGTCTGGCTGGGCGCGACCACTATGCTGTCGCCGGTGTGGACACCCATAGGGTCCAGATTCTCCATGTTGCAGACAATGATGCAGTTGTCCGCGCCGTCGCGCAACACCTCGTATTCGATTTCCTTCCAGCCGACCAGCGACCGCTCCAGAAGGATCTGCGAAATGGGGCTGGCCGAGAGCCCCGACTGGGCGATGGCTTCGAATTCCTCCTCCGTGGCTGCTATACCGCCGCCGCTTCCTCCAAGGGTATACGCAGGGCGTATTACCAAGGGAAGCCCCATTCTATGAGCTGCGCGGCGAGCTTCATCTATGGAGTTGACTGTGATATTCTCCGGTTCCGGCTCGCCGATTTCGTGGAGGAAACTTCGGAAAAAGTCCCGATCTTCGGAGCGTCGTATCGTCTCCAGGGGAGTGCCCAGGAGCTTTATGCCGTAACGCTCGAGCACTCCGGCATCGGCCAGATCTACGGCCAGGTTGAGGCCGGTCTGCCCTCCCAGTGTCGGTAGGAGGCCGTCGGGCCGTTCCTTCTGGATGATCCTCTCCAGCACCTCCACGGTGAGCGGCTCGATATAGACGTGATCAGCTATACCCTGGTCGGTCATAATTGTGGCCGGGTTCGAGTTGACCAGAACCGTTTCAACTCCCTCTTCCCTGAGGGCTTTACAAGCCTGGGTGCCAGCATAGTCGAACTCTGCCGCCTGCCCTATTACGATGGGGCCGGAACCAATCACCAGGACTTTTCTTGGCTTTTCCGTAGTATTGCCTCCAGGATGTCGATGTCGGCAGCGTTGCGCAAACTGCCGGAGTGATATCGCGCCGGGATTGGATTTTACATACCAAGCCCGGTTTTCAGCGAACCGGGCTTGTGCTTCAGTGTCCGTTTTGCGACTGAGCCGCGTGGCCTGCTAGACCTTGGGCAGAATACCGGGAAGGTCTATTAGGTTCCTATCGTAAAGTGAGTTCAGCAACTGGAAAACGAAGGCGCCAAACAGCTTTCCGTCCCAGTCGGCGGCGTCCTCTCCGGGTACGGTTTGCTCGATTCTTGGCGGAATGCTGATGCTCATGTTGCCGTCTCTGGTTGCTTCGACTTCCATGCGGCCGAGGGAAGTCAAAGGATGCTTTCCTGGCTGGTTCAGAGGAAAAGCGCTGACCATGAAGATCCATTGGCGCCCGATTTCTCCTCTGCCGGGCGTCACCATGAAACCGAATTCGCCGCAACTGTAGCGGGGCACCTCTTGATCCAGGATCGAGGTCATCTCCGCGAAATCTACGTCCACTACCACATCCACCCCCCCTTCCAGCAAAACCATGGAAAAAGAAGACATCGAAATAATTCCTCCGGAAGGTTACTGTTTCCGCTGCTAGGGGGCTGCGCACGAGCCCTGCCCGGGCCTTACCGGATTCAGCGTCCGGCTGCCACTGACTGCCACCTCCTTACGTATTCGCATACTTCGTTCCTGCTTACCCGTTGAAGTCGTCCATTAACTTCAGGAATCGATCGAACAGATACTCGTTGTCTCTCGGCCCGGGGGACGCTTCCGAGTGGTACTGAATCGTGAACAACGGCAGTTGGCGATGAGTCAGCCCCTCCACCGTGTCGTCGTTCAGATTGATGTGAGAGACTTCCAGGCCAGGCGGCAGTGAATCGGCCATTACCGAATAGCCGTGATTCTGCGCCGTGATGTAGACTCTGCCGTCGGACAGGTCGCGAACCGGATGATTGCCGCCCCGGTGTCCAAACTTGAGCTTGAAGGTTTCCGCGCCCAGCGCCCTGGCCGCTATTTGATGGCCCAAACAGATACCCATGACCGGAACCCTGCCCAGAATTCGCCGGGTGTTGTCGACCAGGTAATCGAGCAGTTTCGGATCGCCGGGGCCGGGCGACAGGAGTACCCCCGACGGGTTAAGCGAGAGCAGTTCCTCAGCCGAGATGCTGGCTGGCGCCACTTGCACCTGGCAGCCCCGCCGGGTCAGCTCACGAAGGATATTGTATTTAAGGCCGCAGTCCGTTACCAGCACCCGGTAGGGCCTTTCCGCACTGTTTTGGCGCGTCTCGCCCCAGCCGTAGCCTGTGGGGGTGGTAACGCTGCTAACGTGGTCGATTTCCCCGTAGTTGGGCGCTTCTTTCAGCAGGGCCAGGGCCGCGCCGGGATCGGAAGCAATCGCACCCATCATCACGCCTCCGGATCGCAGCCGCCGGGTGATCGCCCTCGTATCGACTCCGCTGATGCCGGGAATGCCCTGACTGTCCAGAAACTCATGGAGCGTCAGGCTGCTGGAGCCGTGGCTGGGGGAGTCGCAATGCTCCCGGACGATCAGCCCACTGACCTGGATGCGGCGGGACTCGAAATCGCGCTCATTGATCCCGTAGTTGCCGACCAGGGGATACGTTAGAGTGACCAACTGCCCGGCATAGGAAGGGTCTGTCAGCACTTCCTGATAGCCGGTCATGGTGGTGTTGAATACCACTTCTCCAACGGCATCGGCTATGGCCCCGAAGCCCTGGCCCCGATGCACCGACCCATCCTCCAAGACGAGGCAAGCAGCGGGCAATCTAGTTCACCTCCTGCGATTTGCGCACCGGCAAGCGCGGCTGCAGACCTGAATTATGCTGATACATCGGCTTCCTGAATGCTCAATTCTTCTGATCTGTAGGTGATCTTTCCGCTGAGAATAGTGGCCAGGTTGCGGCCGCGGAGCCGTGTGCCGTCGAGGGGCGTATTCTTGCCCTTTGACGCGAATTCCGCGGCATTCACAGTCCACTCCAGTTCCGGGTCGAAAAGGACCAGGTCGGCAGAAGTGCCCGGGTCCAGCGACGCCAAGGAGTGATACGCGGGTCCCAAAACGGAGGCAGGACCAACAGTCAGGCGCTCAACCAGAGTCGGCAGCGAGAGCTTTCCTTCGTGCACAAGTTTCAGCGCTGAACCCAGGGCCGTTTCGAGAACGCTGATCCCGAAGGCTGCCTCCTGGTAGGTTACCTGCTTGCTGGCCGCGTCGTGGGGAGCGTGATCGGTAGCGATGCAGTCTATTGTCCCGCAGGCCAGGGCTTCCACCAGCGCTTCGGCATCGCGCCGGCTTCGCAAAGGGGGGTATACTTTCGTAGACGTGTCATAGGCCCACTCGCTGCTGGCGACGCCGTTTCCCTTGTCTCCCAGGATCCAGTTATCCGTAATGGTCAGGTGATGCGGGCAGACCTCTGCGGTAACTCTCAGGCCGATCTCTTTAGCGCGCTGCACTAGGGATACACTGCCGGCGGTGCTAACGTGGACCACGTGAAGCTGCCCGCCGGTGGTCTGGGCCAACGAAATGTCGCGGGCGATCATAGCGTCCTCGGCGGCGGGGGGTATGCCAGTCAGCCCCAGACGCGTCGCCACTGCCCCTTCGGCCATCACGCCGTCGCCGCTCAGCCGGCGCTCCTGGCAGTGATTGCTCACAGGGCTGCCCAGGTCTGCGCTGTAAGCGAGCGCCATTCGCATAAGGTTGGCGTCCTCCACAGGGTCGCCGTCGTCGCTGAAGCCCACCGCCCCTGCCGCAGCCAATTCCTCCAGGTCGGCCAGCTCCTTCCCTTTCCGGCCGCGAGTGACGCAGCCGATGGGCAATACTCTTGCCAGGCCGGTTTCTCTGGCGCGCCTTAGAACGAACTCCACCACCGATTCACTGTCGATAGCCGGATCTGTGTTGGGCATACAGCAGATGGTGGTATATCCGCCCCTCGCTGCCGCCTCCGAGCCGGTGGCGATAGTCTCCTTGTATTCGTAGCCGGGCTCCCGCAGGTGGGCGTGAAGATCTATGAATCCGGGGCAGGCCACCAGGCCGGCGCCATCGATGACGAGACATCCGTCGGGCCGCCCGTCGATTGTCCGGTCAACAGCGGCAATCCGACCGCCCTCGACAAGCAAGTCTCCGACGAAGTCCAGGCGGCGTGAGGCGTCTATCATCCGAGCCCGGCGAACCAGAACAGGCGGCAGCCCCTGGACGGCGGTCATTGCTGATATCCGGCGTTCAATTGATACAGCACCGCCATGCGCACGGCTACTCCCGCCGTCACCTGTTCTTCGATGGCCGAGCGGCTGCCGTGAGCCAGCCCGGAACTGATCTCGATACCCTCGTTCATCGGGCCAGGGTGCATTACCAGCACGTTCTGCCTGGACATGGCGATGCGGGCGTCATTGACCTGCCAACGGCGGATATACTCGCGGATGCTGGGCAGAAACCCGCCCCGCTGTCGCTCCGACTGTAGGCGGAGCGCCATAACAACGTCGGCGTCTTCCACGGCCCGGTCGAGGTTGGAATCAACCTCCACCAGCGAAGCCATGTCGCCATCCTCGCTGCGCCCGTCGCGATTCAGAAAATCCGGGGGCATCAGAGTCGGCGGCCCGGAAAGCACCACGCGGGCGCCCATCCGGGCAAACCCCCAGATGTTCGACCGGGCCACCCGGCTGTGCAGCACATCGCCAACAATCACTATCTTGCGACCGGCGATGCCGCCCAGCCGGGACTGCACAGTGTACAGGTCCAGCAGCGCCTGCGTAGGATGCGCGTGCAGTCCGTCCCCGGCGTTGACCACGCTTACCCGCTGAAGGTGGCGGGCCAGGAAGTTGGGCGCGCCAGAGTGCGGATGCCGGACGACCAGCGTGTCCACCCCCATCGCCTGCAACGTCAGTCCGGTGTTGAGCAAAGACTCGCCCTTATCCGCGCTGCTGCCGGAAGCGCTCATATTGATAACGTCGGCGCTTAGAACCTTGCCGGCTTCCTCGAAGGATATGCGGGTGCGGGTGCTGGCTTCGTAGAACATGGTGACTATAACCTTGCCGCGCAGCGCCGGGACCTTTTTTATATCCCGGCCCAGAACCTCCGCCATCCCCTGCGCGGAAGCCAGCGTTGCCGACAGCTCTTCGGCGGAGTAGTCGTCCAGGTCGAGAACATGGCGGCGCGCAGGCGGATTTTCCGCGGGAGATGCCCGAAACTCCGCCTGTTCGGCAATAGCCTTCGGCAGCGTCATGGATGAGGCTTCCAGGTTTCCTGTCTGCCGACCACGAAACTAATTCCTGGCCTCAATAGTCTCTCCTGCGCACTGTCCATTGGCGCCGGCGGCTGGCTGGGTTTCATCTTCCGGCTTCTCCTCCGGGCGCAGCAGTACCACATCGTCTTCACCGTCTATTTCGTGGAGTCGCACCGCAACTATTTCGTTGTGCGCTGTGGGGATGTTGCGCCCGGCATAGTCGGCGCGAATGGGAAGCTCCCTATGGCCCCGGTCGATCATCACCGCCAGTTGCACCTGTTTCGGCCTGCCGTAATCGTTGAGCGCGTCCAGCGCGGCCCGAATGGTTCGCCCCGTATAGAGAACGTCGTCAACCAGCACCACCCTCTGGCCCTGGATGCTGACGGGCAGACTGGTACGATGC
Source organism: Dehalococcoidia bacterium (assembly GCA_965115955.1). Lineage (GTDB taxonomy): Bacteria > Chloroflexota > Dehalococcoidia > Lucifugimonadales > UBA3495 > VXOI01. The sequence continues at coordinate 2,716,649 of OZ220473.1, forward strand.
ACGCGGACTCGCGGCCTCTTGCGCTCGCGCAGATCGTCCCGGTACAGGTTAATGTCCAGTGAACCCACGGGTACCTCCGCTCCTTCGAAATCGGCCAGCCGGGCAGAAAGCCGCTGGGCCAGGGGAACTCCGCGGCGCTGGATGCCCACCAGCAAGAGATCGCCAGAGCCTCGATTCCGCTCCAGGATTTCGTGAGCAATGCGGGATAGCGACCGGCTCATGGCCTCCTGGTTCAGAATCTGCCGTTCCGTCATCCCGGCGGCGATGGCTCCGTCGGACATAGACTCTCTCCTAGTTGAAACTCCAGGCCGGAAACTCCAAGCTTGAAACTCCAGAGCGGAACCCGGCAAGGCAAAAGAAAACCCCTTGCCTCAAGAGGGGCAAGGGGACGCTGTTTCGCCCGGCATTCCCTGTCATGTCGGGTCTGCCTCCGCGGACGCCCAACTTTGCCAGCCTCACGGGACTGTCTTAAAAGTCCGATCGCCCGGCCGCCATATTACAAGGCGACCATCAGGAAACTCGATTGTCTTACTATCTTACCAGACCGGCCACGAGGAGTGAAGGCCTTCTCTGCCCTGGTTGCGTATTTCTCCATCCTGTTCCCTGCCCTGTTCCCGGCGGCCCTGCTTCGGCTTCCGTTAGGCGACCCGCTTCCGGCGGTTGTTGAGGTAGTCCACCAGCACGAACTCGCTCAGGTTGGAGGCGCTGGTGTAGAAGGCGCGGCCCCGGTTTATCCGGGTCATGCGGTCCACGAAGTTGACCAATTGGTAATTGTTCTCCAGCATGAAGGTGTTTATGAGAATATCTTCCTGCGTGCAACGGCGCACTTCCCGCAGGGTCTCCATCTCTGTGCGGTAGCTGGTCGGGTAGCTGAAGCAGGAGCGATCGCCCTCCAGGTGCGCCGTCGGCTCGCCATCGGTGATGACCAGAATCTGCCTCGTGCCGCCCTTTTCCCTGGACAGCAGCTTGCGGGAGAGCATCAGCGCGTGATGCAGGTTAGTTCCCGACATCCAGGCATTCCAGCTGCACGAAGCCAAGTCTTCCTCTTTGATCTCCCTGGCGTAGTCGGAGAACCCTACAATGTAGAGAGAGTCTCTGGGAAACTGGGAGCGAATCAAGGCCATCAGCGCAACGGTCACTTTCTTGGCGGCCTGCCAGTTGTTGAACAGGCCCATGGAACGGCTCTGGTCCAGCAGGACGACGGTAGCGGCTTTGGTCATGTGCTCCGTGCGGTGTATTTCAAAGTCTTGAGGGCTGAGGCGGACGGGCGTCTGTGTCCCGCCACGCAGCACGGCGTTCTTGACAGTGGTCTGCAAGTCTACAAGGAACGGGTCTCCAAACTCATAGGTTTTGGTCTCGCCCAGAAGATCGCCATTGACCCCGCGCGTGTCCATCAGGTGTCCGCCGATGCGATCTTTCTTGAGATGGGCGAAGACTTCCTTAAGCGCCTTCTGGCCGATTCTGCGGATGCCGCGGGCGGTGAGTTCGGCCTTGTCGCCGCCGGTCATGTAGCCCGCCTCCTCCAGCAGCTTGCGCAGGTTCTCCAACTCGTCCCGGATGCGGCGAGCGTCCTCTCCCAGCAATTCCGCCAGCTTATCGGGGTCAATCCCGGCAAGGTCGCCGGTGCGTATGGCCTCCTGCAGCGCCGCCTCCAGTTGGTCCAACTGCTGTAGATCGCGCATCATCTGCATCGCCTGGTCCATGGTCAGACTGTCGTCGCCGAGGAAGGGGTATTGCCGGCGCAGGTCTTCCATGGGCATGAGCTGCTCCATGAGACTGGCAAACTGGGCCATTTCCCCTCTGGTCGCGGGGTCGAGAGCCTGAGACAGAGCATCCTCCATATCCCGGCGGGCTTCGGGCGACATACTTTCCAGCATCGACTGCATCTGCGCTAATTGCCGCTGCAGCATTTCCGTCAGGTCTTCGAAGCTCTGCGGCGGATTGGGGCCGAACATCGGCCCCCACTTATCCATGAAGCCATCGAAGTCCGGTTCGCGCCCCGACAGCTTATCGCGCATCATCTGATTCAGGTCGCGCATCATCTCACGGATGGCGGTCATGTCTTCGGGGGTCATGTTCTGAATTTGCTGATGCATCTGCCGGGAAATGTTCTGGGCCATCTGGCCCTTGAGCATGTCCAGCAGCTCCTGGAACTTACGCTGCGCTTCCGGGTCGATGAAGTCGTACTCCATCAGCTCCTTCAGTTGGCTTCCCGCGCCTTCGGGCAGGCTGTCCAGGCGGATCAGGTTTCTGTTGGCGCGCTGTTCCAGAAGGTTGAAAAGGGCTTGCCGCTGGGCGCGGTCATCTTCCATCGCTTCTTCGACCTGCTGGCGGGCATCGTCCAGGCGGTTCCGGATGCCGCGCCGCTCGGTGTCGATAACGTCTTGAAGGCGCTCTTTCAGGTCGTCCAGCACCGAGTCCATGTTGTGCTGCTGCATTTGCTGGCGGCGACGGTCTTTGAGCTGCTCCATGAGTTGACGCAGACCGGGCATCTGCTCTCCGTCGCGGTTCTGCATACCCTGCCGGAGCAGTTCCCGGAGGGCCTGCATGATGTCGCCGCTGTTGAGGACATCATCCGACAGCATGTCCATCAACTGATCGGCGTCGAGATCAAATATATTCTGGGTTCCGTCCCACCGGGAATAGCGGTAAGTGCGAAACAGCATTGCGCCTCCCATAGCAGCGGCAGAAACCGGCCGACAGGACGATGATACGCGCCAGGGCCTGGGTATGGCAAATCAGAGGCCTGGATCGTCCGGGAGCGTCCGGCTCGCCAGGATGGGCTCGAAAACGGTTTTCTAGATTACCTTCGCCCCAAGAATCTGCTGGCAGTGCGAAAGCGCCCAGAGGTGGGCTTCAGGGTCGGGGCTGGAAACACAGTCGGAATATACCTCCACTGCGTAGTCCCGATTGCGGGCATCGGAAACTGTGTGCATCACGCAGATGTTGGTGGCTACTCCGCAGACCAGCAGCTTTTCCGGCGCGAGCCGCTCCAGGCGTTCGGCCAGGCGGGTGTTGAAAAAACCGCTGTATCTCTTCTTGGGGATGAGATTTCCGTCGGTGACGTACCCGGCCAGTTCGGGAATCACATCGGTTTCCTCGGTGCCGATGACACAATGGACAGGGAAGACCTGGAACTCCAGGTCTTCGGGGTCGTGGTTGTCGGCAACGAACAGTATTTCCGACCCGGCCGCTTTTTCCCGGGAAATCAACTGCCGGACTTGAGGGATGATCCTTCGGGAATCGGCGTGATAGAGGTTGTGTCCAGGCTCCAGGAATCCTTTGAGCATATCCACTACCAGAACGGCGTTGCTCATAACTCCCCCGCGCCATCGGGATATGGGGCGAGCAGGCCTTGCCGCCGCGCCTGTCTCGATGGCGGTTATGGTCACGGGTTTTCTGAATCGGGATCGAAAGGCCGACCGTCAACCAGCAGATCCTTGATGATCGCGCTTCCGTCGGTAGCGACTTTGACGACCACTTTAACATCCTGGGCTGTCTCGACGATGTAGCCGCTTCCCTCTGGAACGAAATAGGTATCGATGCCAAAGTCGGCATGTCCGGTGCGATCCACCCGGCCTTTTATGAACAGCTCCCCGTTGGCAGACTGCTCCGAAACAGAGTATCTTGCCGCTGTCCAGACATCGGGGCCTTCCTTCAGGAATACGTAGATAGTATTGCCAACCGACTGGTCCTGCATGAACTGCGGCAGTGAGGCGATTTCGTAGTCGAGTATTGCGTAATCGCCCTGCATCAGAGAGCGCGGGTCAACCGGAACCGTTTGCAGCACGACTTCGGTTCCGCTTCGGAGCGCGGTTTCTTTTACGGCGATGAATCCGAGCAGAAACAGCACCTGGCCGGCAACGACGATCCAGAAAGCTATGCGGCTCCAGCGATTCATCACCGGCCCTCCCCGCTTCGCATGGACTCCAGGAGCCGCCGTCGGCCCCGCTCCAGCAGGAACCCGCCGGCCAGTAATATGACCCCTGCCCCCGCAAACACCAGTGAGCGATCGAACAGAGTGGTTGAATATTCGAAATATCGGGAGATTATAAAGATCGCTATCAGCGCCAGCGCCAGGTTTACCCGGCTCTCCCGTTCCTGCAGATAGCCTGAGATCATCAACCCCAGGGCCGAGAGAGCGAACAAGGCGTTAAAAATGATGGGATAAAGGGGATCCCAGTCGGACGGAAGCCACACCAGCAGGTGAGAGGCCGTCAGCAGCGCCAGGACGGTTGCGATTTCCAGGGGTTCAACCATCGATCTTGCCCCGAGGCTAATCCGCCGCCACTCCAGAGCCAGCAGCACCGCGACGCTGATGGCGGATGCTGCATAGGCCAGGCTCCAGTATTGGTAATTCGCTTCTCCGATTCGTCCTGCATTATTGATGAATTCGTGGAACGTAAGCGCGTAAAGCGCTCCGAATCCGACAATCAAGCCAACAGCCCGAAACAACCCGCCGGTTTCTTCCCATCCTGCGAGCAGTCCTTTGGCCTTTCCGATGGCATAAAGCAGCGCCGCCAGGGCAAGATACAACATGGCAGACAGCACGGCGGCATCCGCCTCGTCGTTAATGCTCTCCAGCCAGTAAGCCAGGCGGAAACCCGATGCCGCCAGGAACAGGATTATGGCCAGAAACATCATTGGGCGGGAGCGGGTCACATAGGCCAGCGGCAAAACGCCAATAAACCAAAAGGCGGTAAGATTGGGGTGGTCAACGGGCATCTGGTAGATCTGGCCGATAAGGTGTACGCCCGCGCCGTAGATTATGCAGCCCAGCAAGACCAGAGCGATTCCAACGATATGGTAGCTCGTTCGCTGCCACAGGTAGAATCCGGCGCCATAGGACAGCAACACGCCGGCCACCAGCGCAGCCAGTTTGACATTGCGCGGGATTTCGTCCCAATTGGCCGCAAAGAAGGTGATGACCCCCAAACCGACAAGAACAGCCCCCAGGGTGGATATGCCCGCCACCAGGGGCTGCCTGCGCCTGGCAGCCTCATGCCCAGGGGAAGTTTCGGGGTACCGGGTCAGGATTGCGCCAGCCTGCTCCGGAGTGATCGTCCCTTCCCTCTCCCACGACTCGACCTCGCCTCGCAGTCTGGATACGAATCTCTGTTCGAAGTTATCGAAGGGATTCATTGACTATTCATCCATAGCGCGGATAAAGCAGCGTTCCAGGCATCCTGGGGCGGTTCTTGACATCTCCGCTGAAGGGAACAAACCTTGGTCGGGGGATGACGTTCGGACGAGGTGCTTTGCCGCGGGTATGCGGCTTTAGCTGGCCGCCGCGGGTTCAGGGGCAGCAAAGCGGGCATCGTCGGTCAGCATCGCAGACAGCCCGACTGCTTCAAAGCAGTCTTGCAGGCTGTCCATGTTGTCGAGGAGGTGGGATGTTGTTCCCTGTTGTTTCAGCGCAGCCAGCGTCTCACGCACCGCTCGCATTGCCGACAGGAGGCCGCTCGCCGGATAAATGACAATCTTGAAGCCCATCCGCTCGAGCTCGGATGCCGGAAGCAGCGGGGATTTCCCGGTTTCGACGTAATTGTAGAGCAGGGGAACGTTGAGCTCCCGGCCTGCCTGCTCAATCTGATCCGGAGTTCTCAGCGCCTCTACGAACAGCGCGTCCGCCCCGGCTTCCACATACTCTTTGCAGCGGCGCATGGCGTCGTCCCACCCCGTGACGGCGATAGCGTCGGTTCGGGCTATGATTGTGAAGTCGTGGTCGGTGCGGGCATCCACCGCCGCGTGGATTTTCTGCACCATGTCCCTCGTGTCTATGACCTTTTTGTCGGCCAGGTGGCCGCAGCGCTTGGGAAACTCCTGGTCCTCCAGGTGCAGGGCGGCAACGCCGCTTCGCTCGTACTGTCGCACCGTGCGCCGCACGTTCAGGATGCCGCCGTAACCAGTGTCTGCGTCGGCAATCACCGGAATATCCACTGCCGAGGCAATCTGCCCGGCGTTGTCCAGCATTTCGGTCATAGTCGCCAGGGCAAGATCCGGGTACCCCAAGCGGGCTACGGAAGTTCCGGCGCCAGTCATGTACACCGCAGGAAATCCGGCGCTCTCGATGAGTTTAGCGGTCAGGCAATCGTAGGCTCCTGGGGCCATTATGATGCCCGGCTGCTCCAATAGTCTGCGAAACCTGGTAGTGGCTCGCATATCGCCCTCCAAGATTTACCCTCGGACGCTCTGAATCGAGTTAGGATTATGCAATCAGGCCGCCGTCCACGGTAAGCACCTGTCCGGTGAGATACCCGGCAGCCCTGCTGCTCAGGAACAGGATGGTCTCGGCCACGTCTTCGGAAGTTCCAAAGCGGCCCATGGGTATGCGCTCAAGTATCTGGCTGCGCTGCTCGTCGTTCAGGTCTTCCACCATGCCGGTGGCGATATATCCGGGGGCTACCGCGTTGACGGTAACGTTGCGGGAAGCGACTTCACGAGCTACGGACTTGGTGAATCCAATCAGGCCTGCCTTGGCGGCGGCGTAGTTTGCCTGCCCGGGGTTTCCCGCAACTCCCACTACCGAGGACATGTTGATCACCCGGCCGTAGTGCTGGCGAATCAGGTGGGGCATGACAAAGCGGGTGCATAGGAAGGCGCCGCGAAGGTTGACCTGCAATACTTCGTCGAAATCGGCAGGCTTCATCCTGAGCAGCAGCCTGTCGCGGTGAATGCCGGCGTTGTTGACCAATATGTCAACGCGGCCGAATTGGTCTATAACGGCCTTGATGATCTGCTCGGCTTGCGACTCGTCGGAAACGTCCCCCGCAGTCAGCATGGCGTCCCCGCCGGTAGCCGCAATAGAGTGCTGCACTTCGACGGCTGCGTCGATGCTGGCGTTATAGTTGAGCGCAACTCTGGCCCCGGCCTGAGCCAGCCGGCGGGCTATCGCCGCGCCGATTCCCCGGGAAGACCCGGTTACCAGCGCAACCTGCCCTTCGAGGCTTATCCCGGTGTTAGTCTCCGCCATCGGCTGCCTTCCCTGCTCCGGAGCTGGCCAAAGGGCTGGCGTCGGGGTTGTTGATGATGGCCAACTCCTGGCGCATTATGTCCTGAAGCCCTACATTGACATAGCGAACGGCAGTGCGCACTGCGCCCGCAATTCCATTGGCGCGGCAGGAGCCATGCCCGAGAATCACCGGGCCGTTGACGCCAAACAGCGGGCCGCCGCCCACGGTGCGGGGCCGGTTGGTGGTTTCCCACAGGTCGTCGGCCAGTCTCTCCACCACCGAGGCATCCACTGAATCCGCCAGCCGCTCCCGGACGAAGTCGCCCAGCGCTCCGCCCATTCCCTCGGTGAACTTGACCAGGATGTTGCCGACAAACCCGTCGCAGATGATGACGTCGGCCTTCCCAGTGAAGAAGTCCATACCCTCGACGTTGCCTACGAAGTTCAGATGGCTGTCCCGGAACAGTTGATAGCTGTCCTGAACCTGGCGGTTGCCCTTGGCTGCTTCGGCCCCGACGCTGAGCAGTCCAATCCGTGGATTTTCGATTCCCATGTAAGTGTGCGCGAACGCCGCGCCCAGCACGGCGAAGTTGAGCAGCAGCCCGGGGCGGCAATCGAGATTGCTGCCAATATCGACCAGAACGGTGTTGGGGGCAAGACCCAGAAACGGGCCGCCCAGACAGGGTCGTTCCAGCCCTTCCAGCAGCCCCAACGACAGGACTGCGCTGGCCATCGAGGCCCCGGTGGATCCCATGGAGACCATGACATCGGCCTGGCCTTCCTTGACCAGGCGGGTTGCTACAACCACGGAGGCGCGGGGCTTTTGGCGCATTGCCCGAAGGGGGTGCTCGTCATCGCCGATTCTGCCCTCGGATGGAACGACAGCGATGGGCAGTCCTGTTACATCGTGCCTGGACAGTTCGCGCTGCACTGCCTGGGGGTCGCCCACGAGGAGCAGCTCGGCGTTGACCGACTGCAGAGCCTTGATGGCGCCTTTGATTGTTTCTACAGGGGCGTAGTCTCCCCCCATCGCGTCTATGGCGACCCGAACAGGGCGCCCGGCTCCCGTTCCATTGAGTGACATTGTGCGCCTCTTCATGCCGGACAGCCCGGTTGGGCAGGGCCGGTCATAGATTGGTTTTTACTGCCGCAGTCCCTGTGATCAGAGCCTCGCCGGTCTTGCTGTTCAGAAGACCGATGGTGTAGCTGGGCGAATATCCGCCGGGCTTGCCGGAGCGTCCCCAGGTCTCTACGGAGTCGCCTGCATAGGCGGCCCCCTTGAATCTGGCCCGCAGGGAGCCGCCGATGAGCCACAGCTCGCCCAGCGAGGCGGTCAACATCTCGGAAACAAAGGCAAGGGTCAGCATCCCGTGCGCTACGATGCCGCCGAACTGGGTCGCCGCAGCGAACTCGGCGTCAAGATGCAGGGGATTGTCGTCTCCGGACACCGCTGAATATTCGGCCAGTTGCTGCTGTTTAATAATTCGGCGCACCGCAGCCATTTCACTGTCGCCGCCATGGCTGGAAGAATTCCGGGAACGGGCTGCAGGATCGTCGAGGGGCGCTGCTACAGCCTCGCTCGAGATCATCAGTGTGGTCCTGATTGACTGGGCCGTGTCCTCTTGCGGCGTGTTTATGTTAATTGCGAAAGTCAAAAACCGAAGACCGGCTCGCTCCCGCTGCCGCTCCATCCAGGCAAACGCGCGAAGGGAGCTTCCTGCGCGTATGGGGAGAAGGGTGTCGAATTCCTGGAGGCTGTGGATCGCTCCCGGGGGCAAGGGTGCCTGCTGCAATATCTGCCCCAGCGCCCAGGCAACGGGAAACAGAGGCGGGGCAAGGCCGGAATCGCGGTATATCGTCAGCCGGTCTCCCACCGCCTGGAGATAGGCCGATATTCGCGCATCGGAAAGATCGACCCAACCCAGGTCCAAAGGCTGAGACGGTGTGCCGAAACGCTGGCTATCCAGCAGCGCGGTTCCCTCCTCCAAGCTACCCCCATCCCTGGCCGGCTGCATGGGGATTTCATGCGGGCCGCCAGCTTCCCCTATGCCTCAATTCTCCTTCGTAGGGGCAGAATTATACATAACGCCTGTAATTGCGGGCAACAAATACCAGGTCAAGCATGGAGCATTTTGCAATGTTATGCTTGCGGCCGCGTCAAATTCAGGACGCAGAACCGCTCTCTCGCTCCTGAAGGCCGAAGGCTTCAGCCGCCAGCCCAACAACGTGATCGCCGATAGCCAGAGATGACGTGGCCCCAGGCGACGGAGCATTCAGCACGTGAACCGCCTCCCTTCCCTGGATTATGCTGAAGTCGTCCAGCAGCGTACCGTCGCCGGCAACGGCCTGGGCTCGAACCCCTGATCCCCCCGGAGCAAGGTCCTCTTCCCGGATTTCAGGGAGAAGGCGCTGCAAGTCCCGCAGAAAGATCCCCTTGCTATAGGAACGGCGCATTTCGCTCATCCCGGTGCGCCAGTGCCTTGATGTCATCTTCCAGAAGCCGCCGTAAGTCAGCGTGTCCAGCGTTTCGTCGAGGCGGAAGTCCCGCTTGCGGTAGCCCTCCCTGCTTAGAGCCAGCACTGCGTTTGGGCCGGCTTCAACGCTGCCCCGGATGTTGCGCGTGTAGTGAACGCCCAGGAAGGGGAAACGGGGGTCGGGAACAGGGTATATCAGCCCGGAGACCAGATGGCGGCTCTCGGCCCGCAGCGTGTAGTACTCGCCCCGGAAGGGAATGATGCGCACGCCTACCCTCTCCTCGATCATGTCTGCTACCCGGTCGGCGTACAATCCGGCGCAGTTGATGATGTGGCTGGCCTGCACGGTGCCTCTGGGGGTATTCAGAGCCAGCACCCCTCCCTTTCTTGTGATGCTCTGGACCGGAGCCTCGGTGAAGATGTCGCCCCCGGAATGGGCGAATCTGGAGGCGTAGACCTGGGCGACTTTGGGATAGTCGGCTATCCCGGTGCCGGGAGACCACAAGGCCTTGATTCCGGCGGAGTGAGGCTCGATTTCCCGCAGACGCTCGGGGCCGATGATTTCCAGGCCCTCGACTCCGTTGGCAACCCCCCGTTCGTAGAGGTTGTCCAGGCGGCCCAGCTCGGACTCGTCGGTGGCGACGATCACCTTGCCGCATCGCTCGTATTCAATTTCGTTCTCGTCGCAGAACTGGATCAATTTCTGAACGCCGACAACGCAAAAGTTGGCCTTGTGGGAGCCCGGGCGGTAATAGATGCCGGAATGGATTACGCCGCTGTTGTGGCCCGTCTGATGCATTGCAAGTTCGGCTTCCTTCTCCAGAACGGCCACGCGCAGGGCGGGGAAACGCTGGGTAAGGTGCATGGCGGTTGACAGGCCGATGATCCCCCCGCCGACAATAGCAACGTTGTACTGCTGGCGTTCCATATAGGCTAGGCCCCCTGAAGTCGGCTGCGGATTGCAGGCTGGCGCAGGTACAGGTTAGTCCGCCGCTGTCGGCAGGTCAAGAAACAGCTCACGCCCTGCCATGCTATACTTTCGCCGGAGGCAAAGCTGCCATTGCGGCTATGGGAGGAATCAATGCACTTTGGCATCTTCATGGAGTTCGGAAGTCGCCCCGGCGTTTCGGAGTCCAAGTCTTTTCGCGAGGGATTCCGACTGGTGGACTCCGCAGAGGACATGGGGCTGGACGGCGTGTGGCTGGCGGAGCTTCACTTCAACCCCGTCCGGTCGGTGTTGTCTTCCCCTCTGGTAGTCGCCGGCTCCATCGCCACGCGCACGGAGCGGCTGCGCATAGGTATGGCGGTTCACGTGCTGCCGCTCAACAATCCGCTGCGCATCGCCGAAGAGGCGGCTACGGTAGACCAGATCAGCGAGGGCCGTTTCGAGTTCGGGGTGGGGCGAAGCGGGTTCGCCCGATCTTACGACCTGTACGGCGTCCCATACGCAGAGAGCAGGGAACGGTTCCGCGAGGCCTTGACCATCATCCTGGAGGCTTGGAAAGGCGAAACATTCTCCTACAACGGAGACTTCTACAGCTTCGAGGGCGCCACAGTGTCTCCCAGGCCCTATCAGAATCCCCATCCGCCCTTGCGCATAGCCGCCACTGCCAGTGAGACGTTTCCCCGCCTGGGGCGCGAGGGGCATCCGATTTTCGTCGGCCTGCGGGGTATGGACATCCCCGAGCTGCGAAGCAATCTCAAGGAATACCGCAGGGCATGGCGCGAGGCCGGGCACAACGGCAGCGGCGATGTCTGCCTGCGAATTCCCGTCTATGCAGCGGATGCTATGGAGGCTGCCCTGGAGGAGCCGCAGGACAGCATCAACGCCTACTTCAACCGCATGGGTTCTCTGCTGCGCGACTCCGCAGCCAGCCGGGCCGGAGCAGACGCCAATCTGCGCCAGGGGCGCGCCGACCGCCTTGCTTCCATGTCCTATGATGAAATGCTGGAAACCAAGGTCGCTTTCGGCACCGGCGAAAGTCTTGTCGACCGGTTCTCCGGGCTGAAGGAAGAATTGGGGCTGGACGGAGTGGTGGCCGAACTGAATGCGGGAGGCCTGATACCGGAAGAAGCGGTAACCCGCAGCTTGAGAATTATGACCCAGAAGGTCATGCCGTCTTTCAAATAAAGAGACGCTGCCGGGACGCACAGGCATGTGCCATGGAAATATGAGGACGAGGGCGGTGAAATGAAGGTCGCGGTTCTTGATGACTATCAGGGGGTAGCCGAAAGTCTGGCAGACTGGTCGCAGTTGCCTCCGGAGTCGGAAGCCACTTTCTTCAGCGATCACCTGGTCGGCGAAGATGCGCTGGCGGAAAGGCTGGCCGGATTCGACGTGGTGATGGGGATGCGGGAGCGCACACCCTTCACGCGCTCGCTGCTGGAGCGGCTGCCCAATCTGCGCCTGCTGATAACCACCGGGCGGAGAAACGCGTCCTTCGACATTGAAGCGGCATCGGACCTGGGCATCACAGTGTGCGGCACCGACGGAGCAGGAGAGGGGCCGACGGAATTGACGTGGGGCCTGATCCTGGCCATTGTCCGGCATATTCCGCTGGAAGACCGGTTGTCCCGGGAAGGCAAATGGGGCGCCACAGTGGGCGTGGGGCTGAAAGGCAAGACCATCGGCCTGCTGGGGCTGGGGCATATCGGTGCGCTGGTGGCAAGGGTCGCCAATGCCTTCGACATGAACGTTATCGCCTGGAGCCAGAACCTGACCGCCGGGCGCGCCCGCGAGTGCGGCGCAACGCTGGTGGACAAGGACGCGCTGTTCCGAGAATCCGACATCGTCTCGGTTCACGTTGTCCTGAGCCAGCGCACACGCGGTCTGGTGGGGGCTGGAGAATTGGCCCTTATGAAACCCACGGCGTATCTCATCAACATCTCCCGGGGCCCCATCGTGGACGAGGCCGCCCTCGTGGATGCTCTGCAGCGCAGGGCAATCGCCGGGGCCGCCCTTGATACCTTCGATACCGAGCCGCTCCCCGATGGTCACCCTCTGCTTCAACTGGATAACACGCTTATCTGCCCTCATCTCGGGTACGTCACCGATGATTCTTACCGAGCTATGTACGCTGGCGTGATCGAGGACATCCGCGCCTTCGCCAGTGGCGAGCCTGTGAGGATGATCAACGGGGATGTGCTGGCGGCCCCACAATTTCGCGGGTTCCAGTAGCCGGGTTTGGCAGGCTCCCATGCGCCCTGCTTCCAGGCTGTGGAGTTAACCCGGACCAGGCCAACCTTCCAAGACCACCAGGAGAATTGCGCAAGTGAAAGCAGTACGTATCCACGAATTCGGCGGACTTGATGTACTCAAATGGGAGGATGCGCCAGACCCGGAGCCGCGCCCTCATCAGGTGCTGATCAAGGTTGATGCCGCCGGAGTGAACTATGCCGACCTGATGCGACGGGGAGGCAACTATCCCGGCCCCGATCTGCCGTCTTCCCTCGGGCTGGAAGCGGCGGGAACGGTGATGGAGGTCGGCTCCGGCGTGACCGGCCTGTCCGCAGGCCAGCGGGTGATGGCCATGGGGCCGGGAGGCCAGGCCGAGATGGTCGCGGTCAGTTCCAGCTTCGTCTTTCCTTACCCCGAGACCGTTGACCCGATTCAGGCCGGCGGAATGCCCATTGTGTTCCTGACGGCCTATCATCTGATCAAGACGCGCGGGCAACTGGAGCCAGGCCATACAGTCCTGGTGCAGGCAGGGGCCTCCGGCGTCGGCACTGTCGCCATCCAGTTCGCCAAGGCGTGGGGCGCCCGGGTCATCGCGACCGCTTCCACTCAGGAAAAGCTCGACTTGTGCCGTTCGCTGGGTGCGGATGAGATTATCAACTACACCGAGCGGGACTTCGAGGAAGTCATCAGCGAGCAGACCGGCGGCAACGGCGTGGAACTGATCCTGGAGTGCGTAGGAGGGTCGGTCCTGGAAAAGAGCCTGCGCTGCGTCGCTCCCTATGGCCGCATGATTACATACGGCAACGCCTCGGGCGCTCCGGCCAGCCTCCCCGCCGGAGAAATCTTCGCCGCCAATCGGACAGTCATCGGTTTCAGCATCGGACGCTCGCCGCAGGGCACCCTGGATCACCAGTCTGCCATGGCCGAAATCTTCCAGCTACTGGCCGACGGCAAGGCCCGCTTGGTCGTTGATCAGGTTCTGCCCATGTCCGAAGTCGCCGCTGCTCACCGGCATCTCGCCAATCGCGGCACCCTGGGGAAGGTGATACTGACGCCGTAACGGTTCTCTATGGGCGAAGGCGGGATCTCATCCCGAGCGCGCAGGCGGTATACGCGCCACAACCAGTAGCCCCAGTTCAAGCCTGCCCGCGCATGGAGGAGACATGCCAGCACTGACCGGAAACCTCGCGCGTCTTATAGCGGTCGGCCTAACATGGGCGTTGATTTTCGTTGCAGTGGCGGCGTGCGGGGCATCTGAGCCTGTTGGAGGAGTGCCCGCTCCTACCATGGCGGTCGCTCCCTCCGGCATTGAAGGTGGCCCTGCTGGTCCTTCAGGGCCTGCTGGTCCTCAAGGACCGGCAGGCCCTAAAGGCGATGCTGCCGGGCGCGGCTTCCCCAACATTGATGAGGAAGGTTTACCCGCTCCCACAGTGGCGGTCGCAGCCACTCCTGCTCCTGCTCATGTAGCTACTTCTGCGGCCATGCAGGCTCTGGAGGAAAGCTCTGGACAAGGAACGGCCGGTTTCTTCCGGAGCGCCCCGCTTACGGATGAGGCCGCAAGCAGCGTTGCGTCCCAGAACCGCGTCATCGTCCGCACGGTTAGCATGGGCCTTATCGTGCCCAACGTGGCGTCGTCCGCCGACAGGCTTGTCGATTTGACCCGCCGTTACAACGGCTGGGTAGTCACTTCCGACCGCAGCCGAGAACACGAAGCGAGCCTTTCCGTTCGCGTTCCGGCGGAGACGCTGGAAGGGTTCGTCCTCGACGTCAGGGACGCAGCCGACAGGGTTGAGTACGAGACTTCCACCAGCCAGGACATTACAGATGAGTTTGTTGACAACCAGGCGCGCCTCACCGGCTTGCGCCGCACCGAGGCCCGCCTGCTGGAATTCCTGGATCAGGCGGTCGACGTCGAAGAAGCGCTGGAGGTCCAGGGTGAACTGGCGGAAGTGCAGATACAGATAGAGGAGATTGAGGGACGCCTGCGGTTCATGGAGGAGACGGCGGTATTTTCCCTGGTACACCTGTCTCTGAGCACAAGGCCCGGCCGAATGCCGGTAGACATAGGCCCCGACGCCACTTTCCGCGCTGGAATTCACGCCGGATTCCGCGCCACGTTCCAACCTCCTGAAGGCGTTGACGAGTTCAAGTTCGTCTGGGACTTCGGCGACGGCTCGCAGCCGGTGGAAGGCACCCGGACGGCGCCTTCCACCAAAGCGGGCGAGCGGGTCACGGCGACCGTTTCACACACCTTCACTAATGTCGAGCAATCTCCGTACATCGTGCAATTGGACATTCGCGGCATTGGCGACGCTGGACTGTTCCTGGGGTCTGACACGCTGATCGCTTCCGTCTCGCAGATTCCCATCATCGAAGTGTTCGCCGGGGAAGGCCGGGTGGTGGATGAGGGCGACGAAGTAGAATACACAGGGTCCTTCACCCGCCCGGAAGGCCTTTGGGATTTCAGGCACCGCTGGGATTTCGGAGATGGCTCAGCCACAGTATTCGAAGCGCTTGGCGAAAGCGAGACCAGAGCAGTGGTGCAGCACGCCTTTTCGGATTATCGGCCCAACCCGTACCAAGTCGTCCTGACTATTATCGCCCAGAGCGAGGCAGGCGAGATTCGCAGCTCCGGGGCGTTCAACGTGCAGGTTAACGAAGTTGAAGGATTCGTGGTCGCCGGGTGGAACGTGGGAGGCACGTTCAAATCAGCGGTTCGCGCTCTGTCGCTGGTAGGTCGGGCGCTGCTGACGGTGCTGATCTGGATGGGCATATTCAGCCCGGTTTGGCTTACGGCAATTGCCGTCGGGATATTCATCCCCCGCATGCGCCGCCGATTCGGACGGGGAATTGACCATGCTCCATCTGTTCCCCCGCCGCCGCTTCCGCAGGAAACCGGGCTATCCGGGACCGCTGCGAACAGTCCCGCCGGATCAGCTCCGCCTCGAGAAGCGGGAGGCGGATTCACCCCAGCCCAGGCCAGCGAACAACCTATGCTGACATGCCTCAGATGCGGGGTGACGTTCCCGGCCGCAAACGAAAGCGGACAGCCCGCCCGATTCTGCCCATCCTGCGGAGCGACGGCCCCGCAGCCGGAAAACGAAGAGCAGTCGTCCAGCGCCTGACGGCTGATTTGGGGGATGAAGCGCGTCGCCGTTCCTGAGAGCTGCTTCGAGCGGCGTGCGAAACGGCTGAGGATTCCCTGAGCCAGCGGCGTCTGTATCCCGACGCCGGGCGAGGCCACTTTGCAGTGGCTGCCAAGGCTATCTGCGACAGCCTGAAGCACCTGCAAGACGGCGGGCCTGGAAGGTCTCCCGGCCGAAAGGCAGGGCCAATCCGACCTGCTGCGTCCGGTCGTCAACCGGACGGACAAATCAAAAGCCTCAAGCTATCCACCCTTCAGAAACGTCAGCACGTGGGACGCATATTCCTCGGGCTTCTCGAAGGGAACCCAATGGCCGCAATTGTTCAGCAAAACCAGACGCGAGTCTTCCAGGTTGTTGAGCGCGGCGATGCCGATCTCGAAGACGCACATCCGGTCGTAACGCCCCCAGATAATCAGGCTGGGAGCGGTTATGTTGGGCAGGTCTACGCCATGGTCATAGGGAACGCTGACCGATTCAGCGTCGGCCTTTATGTGCTCGGGGTTGCCTGTGTAGTTGCCGAAAATGTACTCTACCAGGTCATCAGTAACCAGCGCGTTGTCGTCTATGTGCGTCCGCAGGTAGCGGCACACGTTATCGCGGGTAGGGTTGTCCCGGAGTTCCCGGGTGACCAGGCTGCCTTCCGACGGACGGTTGCCCATCAGGTACAGGTCGCCGCCGGTGCGGATATGACATGCGCCGAACACAAGCTTGTTAACCCGGTGCGGTTCCTTCATAGCCAGCACCATCGCCGACTGCCCGCCTTGCGAGTTGCCTACCAGGTGCGCTTTCTCGATTCCCAACGCATCCATCAGGCCCAGCGCTGTCCGGGCCTGCAAGTTGTGCAGCGGCTCGTTATAGACCACCGGGCCGGTGCGCCCGAAGTTCGGCAGGTCCATTACGATGCACCGGTATTGCCCGGCAAACGCGGGAAGCACTTTATAGAAGGTGATCCAGCCTGTAGTGCCGGGGCCGTAGGAGTGCAGCATGACCACCGGCTCTCCTTCGCCGACGTCGTGATAATGAACAGGCATATTGTTCAGCATGACGGTTCTGCTGGTGGATTCCTCGGTAAAGGCGGGGGTGGTCATGGCGGCATTGCTCCACATGGCTTCAATTTGCGCATCGTTCGCCCGGCCGTTAGCAGTATTACAGGTTTGTTAGTAGTATTCCGGTTTTCGAGGGCCTCTCCGACTCTGCGTCCTATATCCTGCTCGCGCCGGCTGATTGATGCAATGATTTGCAGCATAGGTACTCTACTACACCAATGGACAGAATGCACAGGATGATTGATACTGTTGGAAGAAGCGCCAATCGATTTTCTCAACCTCTGTCGGGGGTGCGTCGATGGTCGTCGCAGGCCGGAAACACCGCATAATTGACCTGGAAACCGGGCAGCTCGACCGGAGTATCTTCGTTGAGCCGGATATATACGCCGAAGAACAGGAAAAGGTGTTCGGCCGCGCCTGGCTGATGATCGGCCACGAATCACTGCTGCCAAAGCCCAACGACTATTTCCACACCTACATGGGCGAGGAGCCGGTCATACTCTGCCGGGACGGAAAAGGTAATCTGCGGGCCTACCTGAATATGTGCCGGCATCGGGGCAACCGCATCGTGCGCACAGACGCCGGCAACGCCCGCAACTTCGCCTGCGCCTACCACGGATGGACGTTTTCCAACGAAGGTGAGCTGGAGTATCTGCCGGGCGAGGAGGAAGCCTACTACGGCGCGCTGAACCGCAGCTCCCTGGGGCTCGTGGAAGCGCGGGTAGACACCTACGCCGGCATAGTGTTCGCCACTTGGGATCAGGCCGCGCCCAGTCTGGACGCTTACCTGGGCGACGCCCGCTGGCTGCTGGACATCAACTTCAACCGGCTGGACAACGGCACCGAAGCTCTTGGCCCCATCAAGTGGATGGAGCCGGTAAACTGGAAAACAGCGGTAGACAACTGCTCGGATAATTATCACGTTCCCACAACCCACCTGTCGACCATCATCGTGCAGGGCCGGCACCGCGGCGTCCCCCGACTGACCCACGAGCAACAGTTCCAGTCGGAAAACAAGCACCTGTTCGTCAATGGTCACTCTCTGACAATGCGGTTTCTCGAGCGTCCGGATCAAGCCCGGCAGACCCACGGGGTAACCGCCGGAAACCGGGAGGCTTTTGAGGATTACTACCGGCAGACGCTGGCAGAGTCGGAGCGTCGTCTGGGCAGCCTGCGCTCCCGCCGGCTGCAACTGGGCAACCACAGCCTGTTCCCCAACGGAGTGCTGGGCTTCAGGCTAGCCCATCCCCGGGGGCCGCTGCAAACCGAGTTCTGGCACTTCGTGGTGCTGGAAAAGGATATGCCCGAGAATCTTAAGACCGCCCTGCGCCGCGGCAGCGCCAACTACAACGGCGTCAACGGCATCTTCGAGCAGGACGATATGGACAATTGGCGCGGCGTCACCAATTCCGCATTAACGGCAATGGGTCGCAGATACGCGCAAGACCTGTCTATGGGCGTCGGGCATGACCGCCGGCATCCCGAATACCCCGGCGTGGTGGCCGAGCGATACACGTCCGAGAGCAATCAGCGGCTCTTCTACAAGCGCTGGGAGCAGTTTATGAACGCGGAAAACTGGGAAGACATCCCGCTGGAGCCGAAGATGATGGACTACCCAGGATCTGCCACCCTGCGCGGCTAGGAGAGTCATGGCAACCGGAACTCAGGCGACAACGGATGCCGGAATGGACCTCTGGCACGAACTGATGCAGTTCTACATTCGCGAAGCGTGGATGCTGGATGAGCGACGCTTCCGGGAGTGGCTGGCCCTGTTCACCGACGATGTGTTCTACTTTATGCCTCGCCGCCTGAACATTCACCGCCACGAGACGGAGCGAGAGCTGACGCCGGTGGGCGACCTGGCGATCTTCGAGGATGACAAGAGTTACCTGACCATGCGCGTCGAGCGTTTGGAAACAGGTATGGCCTGGGGCGAAGACCCGCCATCTCGCACCCGGCACATAGTAGGCAACCTGATTGTCGACCCGCAGCCCGGGGGCGAGGTAAAGGCGAAAACCGCATTCATCCTCTATCGCTCGCATCACGAGACGGAGGAAAACATCTTCGCCGGCTATCGGGAGGATGTGCTGAGGCCTGTGGATGGAGGCTGGAAAATATCCCGGCGCACCATAGTGCTGGACGCCAACGTCATCATGGCGAAAAACCTGAGCGTGTTCTTCTGAACGCCAATCCCGGTTGAGTGTCCATAAGCGCAAGATAGGGTGGCCTGTTGGCCGCCCTATCTGCTTTCCGAATCAGATTCGCATCCGCGAATCCGGCTTGCAACCGATCGTTACCGGGCCGTTACTGGGCTTGAGGGCCTTTGGTGATCGGGGCATCGATGATGCTGAAGCCATTTTCCGCGCTGGAGTCGACTACGATTTCCAGCCCGACGAAGGGGCCGATTTTACTGTTGAACACGTCGACGGTGTCCTGACCCTTATCGGGGTAACCTACACGCTTCAGCCAGTTGGGAATCACCTGATTGCGGGCCGCTTCCTGACTGAGAGCCTGGGCCTCGGGCCCAAACTCAACCAGCTCCAGGCCGGCTTCAACGTTGCGGGTGATGCCGGTCACGTTGTGGATTGCGGTGAGGCGGAGGGCTTCCATTTCGTGCTTGGCGCCCTCTTCCAGCAGTATCTGCTGCAAGTCCGCAGGTATTCTTTCCCAGACATCCTTGTTGACCACATTGGTGGTAGAGTTGAAGCTGTAGAGCCGACCGTTCATGTAATCGGTCACCTCGTACCACCTCTGGCTGAGGCCGGGGTTGGCGCCGGTAACGCCGGCGTCGAGGATGCCGCGCTCAAGGGCCGTGTATACCTCGGCGAAGGCCATTGCCTGGGCCTCGGCGCCCATGTAATTGATCCAGTCCGAAAGCTCGGTGCTGTGGCTCCGGGTCTTGAGCCCCTGGAAGTCTGCCGGCTTTTCCAGCTTGTACTTGCTGAAGAAGAACTGATCATCTCCGGCAATCCAGTTGCGGAACAATACCTGCGCCCCGGTTTCGTCCTTAATCACCCTTTCGATGTCGTCGAAGATGTTGGTCAGCACTTCGTAGTGGGTCTGGTGGTTGGGCCACAGCCCCCACAGGTACTGCACTGCCAGAGTGGGGAATTCGCCGCCTACGTAACCGCCGTAGATTTCAGAGAGAGACAGTGTGCCATCGGCCAGAAGTGACATGGTGTCGAACCCGGCCAGGCCCAGCTCCGGGAATGAAGTAATCTCTACCTTGACCTGCCCGTTGGTCCGTTCCAGCACGTTGGGGACGAAGTAGGCGTCCATGTGCTTGCACCAGAGCAGCGTGCGGTTGATGCAGGCGTGCTGCAATGTGATTTCTTCGCCCTGAGTGACCAGCTCGGTAGGGTTGGTCAGCTTAGCTTTTCCCGGCAGCGAGCGGTAGTAGTCCGACTCGAATACCCACTTGATATCCATGATGGCGTCCAGGGGGACGTTACCATCATCGTCGCCCAGGGAAATGGCAACGTCATCGCCGAATTTGTCGATGGCTCCCTGAGTGACTGCCGGGCCAACCAGGGCCTCGAAGTTGCCGTCGCCGATATAGATGGCGCCTGGGCCGCCGGCGTGTTCCGCTGCATAGGCTTTCAGCTCGTCGCTGACCTCCCACATCATAGCGTCGCCGTGATCTTCTTCCATCATGGCCGTGGGCTCTTCTTCCATCATCGCCTCGGTAGGAGCCTCGGTCGGCGCCATCGTAGCCGTCGGGGGAACTGGAGTATTGGTCGGGACGGGGGTGGCGGCTTCCCCGCACGCTACCAACAGAGCTGCCATCATCACGATGGCAAGGGACATGATTACCGTGGTTCGCATTTATTCTTCTCCTTATAAAGTAGTTTGGAGTATGCGTTCGATACAACGCCGTCTCAGAGCGAGGCGGGAACTCTAGGCGGCGGGTCAAACGGGTTGCGATATAATAGCACAGTTCCTGCCCGAAAGCGTTAATATTATGTTAGGAATCCGACGGAATTTTTAACTGCATCCGACTGTTTTCAGGCATATCAAAGCGCATTCGGTCGATATAAGCTGCTTGAGTTGCTGATTTTTCTAAACCAGGGAGCATACTTGGGCAAAATAAGGCGAGGGAAAATCGGGCAGCAAGCGAAACGAGGCAGGCTTTTGGGCTGCCCCGGCTTTTCCTCCTCTTTAAGATTTACAGTCCTTGTTATGTCGTTATTGGCTGGTTATCTATCCTATTAGACATTAAGAAGGCTGCCTCTGTGAGGCAGCCTTTTCGTGTTCCTGATTGCCTGGGAGCCCTGGCTAATCCTCGTTCATTGTGAAGGGGATTACCCCAGGCATCCACCACTTCTCCCACTGCTCATCCACCCTCTGCTGGAAGTGAGCGATGTCATCGACGGTGAAGTGGGCGAAACGCCCCTGGCGCGTCAGATATTCCTCGATGGGCTTGCGCTGGCGGATGCCCCTGGCGATGGAGCGGCTGGGGCCGTTCAGGATCAGCTCACCGTCTATGATCTCATACTGGACCCACAGGCCGGTCTCGATGGCCAGCATCCCCAGTTCGTGGGAGTACTTGGGGTCATAGTCCCATCCCTTTGGGCAGGGGTCGATGTTGTGGATAAACGTCGGCCCGCCGATGGTCAGGGCGCGGCGAATCTTGTTGTTCAGGTCCAGCCCGTAGGAAGCGCAGGAAGTGGCGATGTAGCGGCAGTCGGGGTGGCCGGCGGCCAGCATCGGCGCAGTATTCTTCTTCCAGCGGCTGTTCATTATGCGATGCACCTTGCCTGGAGGGCTGAAGGTGCTGTTGGCGCCCCAGGGTGAGCTGCCCGACACCTGGATGTCGGTGTTGGCGTAGGACTCGTTGTCGTAGCAAAGGATGAGCAGATTGTATTCATCATGCTGCAACGCTGCGGAAATGGCCGACAGCCCCATGTCCACTCCGCCGCCGTCGCCGCAGAAGGCTATGACATTGATCGGCTCTTTGTGCATCTTCCCTTTGCGCATCATGGACGCCAGCCCGGCGGCGGTGCCGGTGGCGGCGCTGCCGGATGAGCCGAGCTGGGTGTGCATCCACGGCACCACCCACGGAGTGCTGTAATAGGTCGTGTTAGCCACATACATACAGCCTGTGCTGCCCAGCACGATGGAGCGCGGGCCGGCGGCTTTGATCAGCAGCCGCATCGTCAGCGCCGACTCGCAGCCCTGGCAGGTGCGGTGGCCGGAGGAGTAGAATTCCTCCACCGGGATGTTCTTGACGCCCCTGACCTGGGGCAGGTCCGCCTCGGTCATCATGGTGGTCATGTTCTTACTCCCTTACCGCAATCCAGGTTGTTTCCTGCTCGATTTTACCAGTTTCCACTGCTTTTCCGGTAGTCTCGACCATTTCGTTTATATCTCGCACCATCACTTCGCGTCCGCCGAGGCCGGCGATGAAGTTGAGCATCATCGGCCGCTCCCGCAGCGGGTACAGAGCCGAGCGCAGTTCATGGAACAGCACGCCGCCGAAGGAAGGAGAGCCGTAGGAGTAGTCACGGTCGATGACGGCGATGCCTTTTGCGTCCTTCAGCGCATTCTGGATCTCTTCAACCGCAAAGGGGCGGAAAAATTTGACGCGGACGAAGCCGACCTTTTTGCCCTGCTCCCTCATTCTGCGGACGGCTACCCGCGCCGGCATGGCCAGCGTTCCCATCCCGACGAGGATAATCTCGGCGTCTTCGGTCATGTATTCCTCGATGAATGGGCTGGGGTCGCCGCGCCCGAAGACGTCTTTGAATTCGTCGTATGCTTCATAAATGACGCCCACTGCGCGGCGCATGGCGTCGTCGGTCTGGCGCCGGATCTCCATCAGCCAGTCCTCATTGACCTGGGGAGCGACGGTGATGGGGTTGTCGGGATGCAGTTGCAGTTCGTGGCGGTCGTAGCCGGGCAGGTAGCGGTTTACCTGCTCTCGGGTCGGCACCTGAACGATGGCCTGCGAGTGCGTCAGGAACGAGCCATCGCAGCTGATGGCGAAGGGGAGCAAAACCCTGCGGTCTTCGGCCACCCTGTAAGCCAGCAGAGCCGTGTCCAGCGCCTCCTGGGCCGTGGCGACCCAGTACAGATGCCAGCCCAAATCGCGGACAGCCATGGCGTCGTTGTGCTCCACTCCGAAGGCCCCCGGGTCGTCCAGCGCCCGGTTGCCCACCATAGCCACCACCGGCATCCGCAGGCCGGCAGTTACCGTGATGGCCTCAAAGGCATAGAACCATCCAACGCCGCTGGAGCCGCAGAAGGTGCGGGCGCCTACCGCCGAGGCGTGCTTCACAATCTCGAACTGCGAGTGCTCGCTCTCGGCAACGATGAAGTCGCAGTCGAACGCGCCGTCGGCCTTGAGCTTCGACACATACTGCATGACCGTGTCGTAGGGCCGGATAGGGTAGGCGGTGATAACGTCCACGTCGGCCAGCGCGCAGGCGATGGCGATGGCTTCGGAGCCGCTGATCAGCTCCTCGGTAGACTGGGTGAACATTTCGGTTTCAACGGTGGTCATTAGTCTGCCTCCGCCGCCTGGATCTCTTCAGCGTAGCCGCCGACGTGGTGGAAACCATGGGTGCGGGTTTCGGCCTTCTGATTCTCAACCAGTTGCGTCATCCATTTGTTATAGCCGTCCTTATCTTTCTGCCACATCTCCCACTGGCTGTTGTGGTCGTTGAATTCCGCCTCGCTCACCATGGTGACGCAGTCGGGAACGGGGCATACCGCCTCGCACACGCCGCAGCCGCAGCAGGATTCCATATTGGCGTCATACAGACCGTCGGGGGTGACATCGAAACAGGTATCGGGGCACTGAAGCCAGCACAGCGTGCACTTGATGCAGGTTTCGAAGTTGACCACCGGCCGCATGGAGCGGGTGCTGAATTTCTTGAACACCTCGCTGCGTCCGGGCACGTAACCGCCCTCTCCCTCGGCGAACTCGCCGCCCTCGGGAATGGCCTGGATGACCAGCCCTTCCTGCATCGACTTCCAGCCGGGCAAAGTGAATTTCATCTCCCTTCGGTTGCCGCCTTCGCCCGGCTCCACCGGGCGGGTGACGGTGCGATCGTAGGAACGCTGGGCCGAAGCCAGCTTGGCGCCGCCGCCCATCTGCTCGTCAATGGTCTCCAGCATGGCCTCAAGGCTGACCAGCTCCGGGCATACCTTGCAGAGAGCGCCGAGCACGCGGGCATCGGTGTGGTCGTCCTTGTAAACCCAGAGGCCGGAGAAGCTGGGAATTCCGGTAACGATGGACAGGTTGTAGGGTGATTCCTTCGGGTGTATGTCTTCCAGCAGAGCCTCGGCCTGCTGCCGGGATGTGACGATTAGAGTGCCGCCGGGCTTGGTCAGTTCGTTAATGGGCTGAAGGCCGTACCAGGCCCAGGACTCGATGCCTTTGCACATGGTATCGTCGACGTTGATGGTAACGTCCACGCTGGTCGCCTGGTAGACGGCCAAGCTTTCCTCCAGTTCTTCGGGGGCATCGGCTACAATGGCGAACTGCTTGGCGGGAATTCCATTGCGCTCTGGAGAATCGCCGTACCGGCCAAAGGCCGTGCCTATCTTGCCGTCCTTGCGGGCGGCGAACACTATGGAGCGGACAATGTTGCGGGCCAGGGTCTTTTGGAAAATACCCCGGTACACAACCTCCACAGCAAGGGTGGACATACCTTTCCTCCTTAAATGGATCGCTTATCAGGATGGATCGCTTTATCAGGGAATCTCAGTACCGCAGAGGCCTGAAAGCGCAGAACCGCTAACCCCAGCGTGTTATCGTCGGGTTCCCTCGCCTCGGTCGCTGACTGGCTGGATGCGCATTCTCCGCGCAATCTTAACATACCTGCACCATGCGGGGGAGCTAGGTCGCCCGGAGCTTATCTAATCCGCTGCCAAACCTCCCTTCAGCCGGACGCTCCCGGCATGACAAGCGCTCCTCCCTAACAAGACAAGCCTCCCTCGGTTCAGCTCGATTCAACCCGGTCGATTCAACCCGGTTCAGCCCGGCGCTCCGGGACGCGATAGAGCCTGTGATAAGATTGAACCCAATAGCCTATATTGGCAGGAGACACCCTTGTGCTAACCCTCTTCCATCTGCGCTGGCTTCACTCGCTTCTCCCGTCAATGGCGGCCCTGTTCATCGTTGGCGCGGGACTGTCGGGCCTGGCCTGTATCGGAGGAGGAGAACCGGAAGTCCAGGAACCGGGCCTTCCTCAGGAGATAGAGGGCCTACCGCCGGAGTTCGCCAAGCTGGTCGAGGTATGGGAACTGATAGAGCAACGGCACATCGACGCAGGAAGCTTCGACCACGCCGCTCTTGCCGAAGGCGCCATCCGTGGGATGCTGGAGGCTACCGGAGACGACCATGCAGCCTATCTCAACCCGGAGCAATATTCTTTCCAGCGCCAGGACATTCAAGGGTACTTCGAGGGTATCGGAGCGGAAGTGACAGTTCGAAACGGGCTGATAACCATAGTCGCCCCCATCCCCGACACCCCTGCTGAGGATGCCGGGGTGAGACCAGGCGACGTTATACTCAGCGTAGACGGGGAAAGCGTTCACGGGATGGAACTGTTTGAAGTAATCAACCTGATAAGAGGGGAGAAGGGAACGCAGGTGCGCCTCCTCATCCGGCGAGACCGTACCGGCGAGACCAGGGAACTGGAAATCGTCCGGGGCGTGATTCCGCTGGAAAGCGTCCGGCTGACCATGCTGGTGGGCCGCATCGGACATCTGCGGATTACTTCCTTCAGCGGCACCAGCAAGGAAGAACTGCAAAGGGCTCTGGAGCGTTTCGAACGCTCCAGAGGACAGGGCCTGGTGATAGACCTCCGCAACAATCCTGGCGGGCTGCTAACTTCGGTGGTAGACGTAACCAGCGAGTTTATTGACGAAGGCCTGGTTCTTTATCAGCTAGACGGCAGCGGCAACCGCAGGGACTGGAGCGCCGCCTCGGGCGGAGCTGCGCTGGGCATACCGGCAGTGGTGCTGGTAAACGATTTCAGCGCCTCTGCCAGCGAGGTTTTCGCCGGCGCCATCATGTTCCACGACCGGGCGCCTGTCATTGGCGTTAAGACTTTCGGCAAGGGCAGCGTAAACAATATGTGGCCGCTTAAAGACGGCTCTGCGGTTAATTTCACCGTCGGGCGGTGGTACACGCCCGGCGGCAAGCTGATAGAGGGCGAGGGCATAGCGCCTGACATTATCCAGGAAACATCGGAGGATGATCCGGAAGATCTGCAACTGGACCTCGCCATTGAGGAACTGACCAGGCTGATTGAAAGCTCGCAGATCCATGCCGGCAACTGAACATCCATACCCGGGGAGCACTCAAATATGGCCAGGAAGAAATCCGCCAGGGCTGCGAAAAACGGGAAGCAGGAAGACCGCCGCACGGCGGCCACCAATCGCCGGGCATTTTTTGACTACGAAATCCTGGAGCGTCACGAGGCCGGCATAGTCCTGACCGGCACGGAAATCAAGTCTGTCAGGGCGGGCAAGGTGGATCTGAGCGATGGCTACGCGCGAGTGCGCGATGGAGAGATGTGGCTCCACAACACCTATATTGCTCCCTACGACCCGGCCAGCCAGTTCAACCACGAGCCGCGCCGCATACGAAAGCTCCTGATGCACCGGGACGAGATTGAAAAACTGGCGAGCGATGCGGCTGAAAAGGGGCTGACCATTGTCGCCCTCCGCATCTATATCAAGCGGCATGTCGCCAAGGTTGAACTGGGGCTGGCGCGGGGCAAGCGACGGTACGACAAGCGCCAGGCGATCATTAGCCGGGACATGGATCGCGAGGCCCGCCGCGCCGTAGGCGCAGGCAGATATTAGGATTGGAACTCATATCCACCAAGGAGATCCAGATTTGATTCGCACTCTCAACGGTGT
This sequence comes from Dehalococcoidia bacterium, assembly GCA_965115955.1. Taxonomy (GTDB): domain Bacteria; phylum Chloroflexota; class Dehalococcoidia; order Lucifugimonadales; family UBA3495; genus VXOI01. The sequence continues at coordinate 2,743,321 of OZ220473.1, forward strand.
TACCCCAAAGGTGGCCGAGACGGCATGGGTCAGCGAGTTCGCGTATGTGGTCGGAAACGTGGAAATCGGCGAGTTCGCCAGCATCTGGCCCGGCGCAACTGTACGCGGCGATGGCGATGACGCCATCGTCATCGGCGATTACGTCAACATCCAGGAAGGCTCGGTTATTCACGGCAACGGCCTGACGCTGGAAGACTATGTGTCCGTCGGCCACAGCGTTGTGGTGCATTGCGACCGGGTGGGGCGCGGCTCCCTGCTGGGCAACAACTGCACCGTGCTGAACAAGGTAACTCTGGGAGAGAACTGCCTCATCGCGGCCAATTCCGCGGTGCTGGCCGGCACTCAGATTCCTGCCAATTCCTTCGTCACCGGAATCCCCGCAGCGGTCAAGCGGCAGGTAACGGAGAAGCAGATTTCCGCCATGCGCCACACTAGCGAAGAACTGGCGAAGCGCGCCGGGTGGTTCAAAGACAGCGGACTCTAGTCCGCCGCCTGCCGGCTCTCCCAACGCGGGTGTGCGCTATGGCGTACAGCATGCCTCTAGTCCGCCGCCTGTCGGCGCTCCCGTATTCGACTACCCCAGCCTGCCTGCGACGGGAAGCACGGCTTCGGCAAGGCGCTCCATAACCCGAATGCAGTCGGAAAGCTCGCCTACGCGAAAGTCGTAGGTCAATTGTCCGATACCGATTTCATGGCAGGCGTGAAGATCGTCGACAACCTCCTGGGTGCTGCACACCAGCGACCCGCCGCTGCGCTCGCTGCCCATCTCCGGCAGGCCGATGTCGGTGAAGTGCAGGCTGCGCTTCAGAGAAACGGTTACGTCCTCTACCCTGCGTCCTTGCCTCTCGATCTGTTGCGAGAGGTAAGGTATGTGCGATGCTACGAACTCCGGCGTTTGGCGAGTGGTATGCCAGCAGTCGCCGTACCTGGCAGTGCGTCGAAGCGCGGCGCGGGTATGGCCGCCGACCCAGATGGGCAGGGGGTTCTGCACTGGCTTGGGGTAAAACTGGATGCCGTCGAACTGGTAGTGCTTGCCGTAATGTTCCGGGTTGTCGTCGTACCACAGAGTGCGGAAGATCTCCAGGAACTCATCGGTCAAGGTTCCCCGATCAGAGTAGCTGACGCCCAGCGTGTCAAACTCCTTCTCCAGCCAGCCGACGCCTACGCCGCAAATCATGCGCCCGCCGGTCAACGAGTCCAGCGACGCGAACATTTTAGCCTGGACGACGGGATTGCGGTAGGGAAGAATCAGCACGGTGCTGCCCAGCTTGATGCGCTCGGTGCAGGCAGCCAGGTAACCCAGCAACGTCATGGTCTCCAGGAAAGGCTCGTCCGACGGACGCGAAAACCCGCCCGAGGAGGTGTACGGGTACTGCGTTGTTCCGTCTGTGGGCAACACGATGTGGTCGCCAATCAGCACCGACTCGAATCCCATCGCCTCGGCGGCCTGGGCGAACTCCCGCAGCCCCGGACCGTCGGGAATGCGGGGCATCGAAACTCCGATTTCCATGATTTCTCCTTTACGTTTCCCTTCGCCCGGACGAGCGGCAGTCATGTGAATGATTCTACCTCAATGCCCAGGCTTTGGTCTTCCAGGGATATTATGGCTAAAATTTCATACAATCTCGTTGTGCCAGCTCATTTATGTTAAGAATACTTGAGGTTTGATACGATTGCGTTGCAGATTACAATGAGAGCAGCCCTGACCTTTCGCCCCATGAGGCCGATATGACCCTCAAGCGCATTACCCCACAGGCGACTGAAGCCGTGGACATCATCCGGTTTCCTGACCGCCCGGATTCGTATGATATGAGCACTTACCGGCATTTGACCGTCCACGGCTATCAGGCGGCATTGATCGCTCACTTTGGAAAACCGGAGACTACCATCGTCAACAGCGAGGTGGCGGCCGGGGTTCGCCCAACCGAAAGCTATGATGGTGTTCTGTTTCCCGACTTGCTTATCGCCTTCGACGCAGACCCTGCCGCCGATGTAACCCGCAACGGCTATGCCATATCCGAACAGGGCAAGCCGCCGGACTTTGTGCTGGAAGTAGCTTCCAAATCGACCGGAGATCGCGACGAAGTCTACAAGCGGCAGGCTTACGCCGAGATGGGCATTCCCGAGTATTGGCGGTTCGATGAATCCGGCGGCCAGTATCATAGAGCGCCTCTGGCCGGCGACCGTTTGGTTGGGGGCGTATATGTTCCCATCCCCATAAACGAAACGGACAGCGGTAATCTCTGGGGCCATAGTGCAGCATTGAACCTGGATTTATGTTGGGAAGAGGGCCGCCTGCGCTTCTGGGACTCGGTGGGCCGGCGATATTTACCCAGCCTTGCCGAGGAGAGAACCGGCCGTCTCGACGCCGAGGCGCGCGCCAGACGGCTGGAGGAAGAACTGGACAGGGAACGGAAAGCCCGCATCGAAGGGGAATCCCGCCCCCGGCGCTTGGAAGATCAGGACTCTTGAAGACGCCCCATCGTCATATCTCAATCCATTCAACATATTTCAACTCATTCAACGCAAGAGGTTAACCATGACAGCCGAACCAGACGCCGATCCGGAAGCGGAAGACCAGGGCGTAACTCGTTTCCCAAGCCTTCGTTTCCCGAGCCTCAAGGATATGGTCGAGCTATTGCAGGAAGAGTTGGAGAACGAACGTGAGCTCCGGCAAGCCGCCGAAGCCCGCGTCCGCGAGCTGGAAGGGTTGCTTGGCCAACGTTCCAACCCCTAGCCGCTGGAGATGCAGCCTGACTGCCCCATTGTCCTTTCCATGATTCGTGTTTACCATTCCTGCCGATCTTTACATATCGATTATGTCACCCGCGCCGCTTTTGACGCTTTCCGCTTGCCAGCATGCGCCGGCATGATATAATCCAGATGATACACGCCCGACCCAAATCGCCTGAACCGGCCACGAAAACCCAATACAAAGGTAAGGAGGCACAAAGTGGAAAAGGGCAGCACTGTCATCAACGCCGGCCCCATCGACATCGCCATGAGCTACCGGACGGAGATCATGAACGATCAGGGTCTGTGCCTGCAAGTCTACTCAGAGATCGACGGGCATGACACCGAGATACTCCGCTTCGACTGCTTCGACCAGGATCCCCACTACCATTACGGCCCCGAGAACCATAACATCCGTCTGCATCTGGACAAGACCACCGCCGGCAACCCGCTGGGCTGGACGCTGGGCAACCTGCGCAACAACCTGCCCGCCATGGTCCGCCGCTCCGGATACGGCGAATTGGCCGACACTCTGGAAGCTAACCCTCTAGCCTCCTCCAAGCTGGATGAGGCGGAAGCCACCGCCCGCGAGATGTCCAACAGCCAGCGACGCACAGTTCATCACATGATGCCGGAGATGCTGGAAGGCGACAAGATTCAAGTAGGCAACCTGAAGTTCGGCCTGGAGTATCGCCATCTGCCGCAGATCAACGACGAGGGCATGGCCATCCACGTTCTGGCCGACATCGCCGGTCAGGAAGTCGAACTGCTGGCCTTCGACTGCTTCAAAAACGGCCCGCACTACCACTACGGCCCGCGCAACCAGGACGTGCGGATTTACTGGGACGTCACCACTTCCGGCGAAACCCTGGCCTGGACGCTGGACCAGTTCAAGCAGGGCAAGATCAAGAGCATGATCACCCGCGCCGGCTACCCCACCATCGCCAACGACGTGGACGAAGAATTGCTCCAGTCCATGCTGCCGGAAATCGAGCGGCGCTCCTGGGAGCTGGTCGAGCTGAACAACCAGCCCAAGGATAACCCGAAGGCTGCCCTGATTGCCGAGCTCGACGCCCTCCGCGAGAAGGTCGCCGCGCTGTAGCTGCTCGCGCAGCCTCAAACCAGGCGAAGCGGCCACGGAACGTTCCGTGGCCGCTTCTTTTCCGGGCTTTTCCCCGACGGAAGTTAGCGGGATACCTTATGCCATCGTGTACCCGCCACTGACGCTGAGCGTCTGTCCAGTGATGAATCCTGCGGCTCCGGAGGCGAGGAAGACAACGGCGTTCGCTATCTCGCGGGCCTGGGCCATGCGGCGCATGGGATAAGCCCGAACAGCGCGCTCACGGGCCTCAGTTGTGAAGACGCTTCGCATTTGACGCCACATACTGGTCTCGCTGATGGTTTCCTCATCGGGCGGCACCACCAGGCCAGGGCAAACGCAGTTCAGCCGCAGACCGTAGCGGCCTGTTTCGCGGGCAATGGACTTGCTCAAGGCAACCACGCCCGCCTTGCACGCCGAATAGACTGCCTCGCGGTACTCGCCCATCCTCCCGGCGTCTGAACTGATGCAGACAATACTGCCGCTCTGGCGCTCCACCATGCCGGGCAGCACTGCGTGGATGCAGTTTATTGCGCCCCACAGGTTCACCTGTATTTCCTGCTCCCACTCCTCGCGGGGTTTCTCCAGGAAAAGCCGGTCGATGGTCCAGCCGGCGTTGTTCACCAGCACGTCAGCGCCGCCGAACTCGGCGGCAGCGGCCTCCACCATCGCCTTGACTGATTCGTGGCTGGTGACGTCGGTAGCCACTGCCATAACTCTGCCGCCTGAGCCAATGGCCGCAACTTCATCGGCGACCCGCTGGCCTTGAGCCGGGTCCAACTCGGCGATGACGATGTTGCTGCCCTCTTCTGCGAAAGCGTGAACAATGGCGCGGCCAATATTGGAGCCTCCGCCGGTTACGATGACAGTTTTTCCTGCAAGTTCCAGTTCCATGGCGGTATCCTTTTGACGCTATGACCTAAGGACTATGCGACCGGAGGCGCAACCGGGGGTATGCCGCCAAAACGCAGTCGAAGCAGGCCCTTGACATCCTCGGTAGCGGTTTTGACCACATTGACGGTGCTGGTGGGGTCGTCCTGCCAGGCAACCGGGACTACACCGATGCGATACCCTCTCTTCTCAGCGATGATCAGCATCTCCGTATCGAAGAACCAGTTGTTGTTCTGTACATGGGGGATAATGGCTTGAGCAGCCTGCCGCGTCATCGCCTTGAAACCGCACTGGGCATCGGGGAAGCCTACGAAAAACATCGACCATATCAGCAGGTTGTAGCCGCGGGACGTGAGTTCGCGCTTGAAACTGCGCCGGGTCACTCTCGACTCCCGGCTGAGCCGGCTGCCGATGGCTAAATGGCAGCCAGACTCCAGCTCGCCCACCAGAGAGGGGAAGTGGGACAGGTCGGTGGAGAGATCGACGTCCATGTAGCTTACGATATCGCACTCGCTGCCCAGCCATGCTGCCCGCAACGCCCTTCCCCGGCCCTTTTCCGGAAGATACAGGTAGTTCACACCGTCCAGCTCGCGGCACAGGGACTCCGCCGCCTCTCGCGTCCCGTCGATGGATGCATTGTCTGCAATGGTCACGCGCCACGGGTTGGACAGGTTGTCACGCAGGTATGAGCATAAACGGGGAATGCTGACCGGCAATGCGTCTTCTTCGTTGTAGACAGGGATTATAACGTCTACGGTAGCGCTCATTACTGTCCTTTCGGCATGTTGAAAACCGTCAGTGCGCAGCGCTCATGGTCGTTCAGTGGCGGAAATGGCGCACCCCGGTGAACACCATGGCCAGGCCCGCTTTGTCTGCGGCGGCGATCACCTCTTCGTCCCGAACAGAACCTCCAGGTTGGGCGATTGCGGTAATTCCAGATTCAGCGGCCAGTTCGATATTGTCGGGGAAGGGGAAGAAGGCGTCGGACGCCAAAGCTGCGCCTTTCGCCTTGTCTCCCGCTATGCGCTGCGACAGGTGAACGCTGACTACCCGGTTGGGTTGACCGGCGCCCATACCGACCAGGGCCCGGTCCTTGGCGAAAACGATGGCGTTGGACTTGATGTGCTTGGCCGCCTTCCATGCGAAGACGAGGTCATCCATCTCGGTTGCGCTGGGAACACGTTCGGTGACCGTTTGCCAGCCTGAGGGGTCTTCCGTGATTGCGTCTGCCCCTTGCACCAGCATCCCGCCGGAAATGGGACGAAGGTCCAGGCTCGCGTTGTTGCCAGTCGCACCAATGGACAGGATCCGCAGGTTGCGCTTCCTTTGCAGGATTGCCAGCGCGTTGTCGTCGTACCCGGGAGCAATCACCACCTCATAGAACACCGGGTCCATTGCCTGGGCCGTCTCGGCATCTACTGTTCGGTTTACAGCTACGATGCCGCCGAAGGCGCTGATCGTGTCTCCCGCGTAGGCTTGCAGGTATGCCTCGGCGATATGATCGCGGCTGGCCAGGCCGCAGGGGTTGTTGTGCTTTACCACGGCCACCGTAGGCTCGGCGAAATCGGACACGGTGCGCCAGGCAGCATCGGCGTCCATCAGGTTGTTGTAAGACAGCTCCCGCCCGTGGAGCTGCACCGCTCCCGCGATGCCGGCAAGGGTCGCGCCAACTGGTGCGTACAGGGCCCCTGGCTGGTGCGGATTCTCGCCGTAGCGCAGCCCGGCTACCTTCTCCAGGGCAACGGTCAGCCTGGCGGGAAGGGCGTCTTCCTGCCCATCGGCAAGGTAGTTAGTCACCACTGCATCGTATTCGGATACGTGGCGAAAAGCCTTGGCCGCCAGCTTTCGGCGATTGTCGGAAGAGAGACCGCCTGCGCTGAGCTTATCCGCGACCCACTCGTAGTCCGCAGGATCCACCACCACTGCCACCGACGGGAAGTTCTTGGCTGCCGCCCGCAGCATCGCAGGGCCGCCGATGTCGATGTTCTCCAACGCTTCTTCCAGCGAAACTCCGGAGCGGCTTATGGTATCTGCGAAGGGGTAGAGATTCACCGCCACGAGGTCGATGCCCTTGATGCCGTGGGCCTCCAGTTCAGCCATCTGCTCCGGCGCCTCGCGACGGGCCAGAATCCCCCCGTGGATAGCCGGATGCAGCGTCTTGACCCGGCCTTCCAGGATTTCCGGCGAATCGGTGACATCGGCCACCTGCCTGACCTTCAGACCGGCTTCGGCGGTAAGGGCGCGGTGTGTGCCGCCGGTACTGACAAGCTCATACCCGGCGGCGGCAATTCTTCGAGCGAATTCAACCACGCCGAACTTGTCGTAAACACTTATTAGCGCTCTCAAATTCCTTCTCCGATTATTGGCGCGTCGGTCATAAATACATCCGGGTACTCAAGCTGAAAACGCTTCGGGAGCCTCATCCCCGCGTGTTTAGAATCACCTGGGCGTCCGAATCCCGCTCAACAACCCTGCCTACCGGAATAGCCTCGGGAATCTGTTCACGGAAGAGGCGGGCTTTATCTTCGGGGCAAACGGCAACCATCCCAAGCCCCATGTTGAAGACCCTGAACATCTCCGAATCCGAGATCCCTCCTTCCCTTTGCAGCGCCTTGAAGACAGGCGAGGGGTTCCACGATGCCGTATCTATGCTGGCTGCAAGATGGTCGGGCATCACCGGGGGCAGCTTGCCGGGCAGCCCGCCTCCGGTGATATGCGCCAAACCGTGGAGCAACGGCAATGCCTGGGCAAGCATCGGGTAGTAGGATCGATGGCAAAGCAGCAACTCCTCGCCGAGCTGGTGATTCATCCCTTCGAGCCGCCGGAACAGCACGGAAGGATCTTCGTCGATGTTGAACACCCTGCGAACCAGCGAAAAACCGTTAGTGTGCAGGCCGTTGGACGGGATGCCCAGGAGCAGGTCTCCTTCCCGAACTTTGCCGGGTTCCAGAAGCTGCGAGCGTTCCACAACGCCGACGACAAACCCGGCCAGGTCCAGATCCCCGTCGGCGTAAACGCCGGGCATCTGGGCGGTTTCCCCTCCGATAAGGGCGCACCGGGCTTCGCGGCAGCCCCATGCTATGCCGCGCAACAGAGAATCCAGGGACTGGGCATCAACGCTGCTGAAAGCCACGTAGTCGAGGAAGAAGAGAGGGCGGGCGCCCTTGGTGAGAATGTCGTTGACATTCAGGGTAACCAAGTCGCGGCCGATGGATTCGAAATGCCCTAGCAGCGCAGCTACTTTAAGCTTCGTGCCTACTCCGTCGGTACTGGCGACCATCACCGGCCCGTCTTCGCCGCCCAACTGGAAAAGCCCGGCGAATCCGCCGCCGCCGTCTATGACTTCTGGACCGTGGGTGCTGGCAGCCAGGCCCTGAATTCGCTCTTTGAATTCATTCACGAAATCGAGGTCTACGCCCGACTGTTGGTAGATGTCGGTGTGCGGATTACGGGCCAATTCTGTCCCTTCTGCATTTAGTAATTTGCCGCGCCAGGCGTTCCGCGCAAGCTGGGTAGAAGGTTAATCGAGTGCGGGCGAATAGCAAGGGGAATCAGTCAAGAAAGCCCGGCGCAGGGAACAGAACGGGGCCGGTCTTATCCTCCGGGAGCTCCAGTACCATCTTGTCCAGCTCCAACTGCACCGGCACCGGGTAGTTGCCGGTGAAACACGCGTCGCAGAATCCCCCGTCTTCGCCCAGGACCACTTTCATCAGCCCCTTGACGCTCAGGTAGCCCAAGGTGTCGGCTCCGATGATTTCCCGGATTTGCGGAACTGTATTGTTGGCAGCCAGCAGCTCTTTTCGGGAGGCCATATCAACGCCCATGAAGCAGGGGTGCCGGATAGGGGGAGCGCACACCCGCATGTGCACTTCGGCTGCCCCTGAGCGCCGGAGCAGGCTGACGACGTGAGGGGTGGTGGTGCCCCGAACTATGCTGTCGTCCACCACCACGATGCGCTTTCCCTTGATTACCTCGCCCAGGCTGTTGAACTTCTGGCGCACTCCCAAGTCGCGGAGCCTTTGTTCCGGTTCTATGAAGGTGCGGCCCACGTAACGGTTCTTGATGAGCCCCTCACTGAACGGTATTCCGGATTCCAGGGCATACCCGACCGCAGCGGCTGTGGATGAATCCGGTATGCCGATCACGAGGTCCGCGTCCACCGGGTGCTCACGGGCCAGTTGAGCCCCCATCTGCTGCCGACGGGAGTGTACAAGACGCCCATCCATCATGCTGTCGGGGCGAGAGAAGTAAATCAACTCGAAAACGCATAGGGCGCGCGGCCTGGATTCGTTGACTCCCGGCCAAATGGAGGAACGAATGCCGCATTCATCTATTACCACCACTTCGCCGGGTTCAATTTCGCGGACGAAGCCTGCGCCCAGGTTATCCAGTGCGCATGACTCGGAGGCGATTACCCATCCTTCGCCCCTCTTCCCCAGGCACAGAGGGCGGATTCCCAAAGGATCTCGAGCGGCGATCAGCGCGTCCGGCGTCAGGCCGACCAGAGAATAGGCCCCTTCCAGCCGGCGCATACACTGGAAGACCCGCTCTTCCCAGCACGGACCCGCCGTGTTGATCAGCATCTTTGCGATGACTTCCGTGTCGGTTGTGGATTCGAAAATGCAACCCCTTTCCTCTTGAAGCTGCTCCTTGAGTTGCAGGGAGTTGATAATATTGCCGTTGTTGGCCAAGGCCAGCGTCCCGCCACGTCCGCGTACCAGCATGGGCTGGGCGTTGCAGAGATCGCTGCTCCCCGTGGTGGAGTAGCGGGTGTGGCCGATGGCCATTTCACCGGTCAAGGGGAAGAAGTTAGGTTCGCGGAAGACCTGGGAAACAAGCCCCATTTCAGCATGAACTTCGACAGTCTCACCGCTGGTCGCCGCAATGCCGGCGCTTTCCTGGCCGCGATGCTGGAGGGCGAAGAGGCCAAAGAATGCGAGACGGCTGGCGGTCTCGGCAGGAGAATACACGGCGATTACCCCGCACTCTTCGCGGGGGCTGTCGAACGGGCCATAGACCTGTGGGTAGTCCGGCTCGCTGATCACGTACATATTCTATCGGCCCGGCTCATGGGCGGTCAATTGCGCCGGATACGCCGGCAGCAGGCCACGTAAACCGGAACGGCCTGCCCAGTCCATATTAACCACGGAACAGGCGGGCCGCCATGCCTGCGCTGGGTTCCTGCGGCTGCTATTGATGGAACAGGTTGAGAGCTGATCCGAGACGGAACCACTCCATCTGCGATTCGCTGTAGGAATGCTGAAGCTGCAGCGTTTCGGAGGTGCCGTCGCTGTGGCTGACAATGCACTGGACGGGTTTGCCGGGAGACATTTCGCTGAGCCCGGTCAGGCTGATGCGATCATCCTCGCGAATGCGGTCGTAGTCGGCTTCGTCGGAGAAAGTCAAAGCAAGCAAGCCCTGTTTCTTGAGATTGCTCTCATGGATTCGGGCGAAGCTCCGGGCGATGACCGCCGCGCCTCCCAGGAGCCTGGGAGACAGCGCAGCGTGCTCGCGGCTGCTGCCTTCACCATAGTTGGAGTCTCCTATGACCACCCACTTGACGCCTTGGGCCTTGTAGTCGCGGGCGATACTGGAGAAACCCTGGTCTCTGTCGCCGGATAGGACGTTGAGGCCCTTGCCGGCCTCGCCGGTGTAGGCGTTGATTGCGCCCATGAACATGTTGTCGCTGAAACGGTCCAAGTGACCGCGGAACCGCAGCCACACCCCGGCCGGCGAGATACTGTCGGTAGTGGTCTTGCCTTTGGCCTTCAGCAGGGCCGGCATATCCACAAAGTCGTTGCCGTCCCAGGCCGGCCACGGCTCAAGGAGTTGTATCCGCTCGCTGTCGGGCGATACGGTCAGGTCTACATCGCTGCCGTCATCAGGCGGGGCCTGGTAAAAGGAGCGGCCCTGGTCGAAGTCGGACGCGGGAACCTCCGGCGCCTCTGCCGGGGGGTCCAGCTTGAACTCCGACCCGTCGGCGGCAGTCAGCGCATCGGTCATCGGATTGAAGGACAGTCGCCCGCCAATGGCCAGGGCGGTAACGATCTCGGGGCTGCCGATGAGGTTCATGGTGGACGGCTGACCGTCGTTGCGAGCCGGGAAGTTGCGGTTGTACGAGGTAACGATGGTATTGGGATTCCCCACTGATTCTCCGGCGCGCCGCCATTGACCTATGCAGGGGCCACAGGCATTGGCCAGCACGGTGGCGTCGATGTCTTTGAGCGACTGCATCTGCCCGTCGCGCTCGATGGTGGCCCGCACCTGTTCGGAGCCGGGAGTCACCATAAAAGGCACGGCAGACTTCAGGCCCCGCGCCTTGGCCTGCTCGGCCACGTCTGCCGAGCGGCTCATATCCTCATAAGACGAGTTGGTGCAACTGCCTATCAGGGCGGCAGAAATTTCGTCTATCAGCCCTGGGTCTTCCTTCAATTCGGCCGCCATCTGCGAAATGGGGCGGGCGCGGTCGGGGGAGTGAGGGCCAACAAGGTGAGGCTCCAGCTCGGACAGGTTGATCTCCACGATGCAGTCGTAGAACTGCTCCGGGTTCGCTTCGCACTCCGCGTCCGCCGTCAGGAGGTGGCGGTAGCGGTCGGCCAGCTCGGCCAGGTCGCCGCGCCGGGTAGCTCTGAGATACCGGGCCATGCGCTCATCGTAGGGAAATACCGACGTGGTGGCGCCCAGTTCAGCCCCCATATTGGTGATGGTGGCCTTGCCGGTGGCGCTGATAGATGCTGCACCAGACCCGAAGTATTCGATGATGGCGTTTGTGCCGCCCGACACGGTCAACTGCCCTGCCAGGTATAGGATCACGTCTTTGGGAGCAGTCCAGCCGCTCATTTCGCCGGTAAGGCGCACGCCGATAAAGCGCGGGTACAGCACCTCCCAGGGTAGTCCCGCCATGACCTCTACAGCGTCGGCGCCTCCAACGCCGACGGAGATGGAACCGAGCCCGCCGCCCATGGGGGTGTGCGAGTCTGTGCCTATCATGAGTTCGCCAGGGTAAGCATAGTTCTCGAAGGCGACCTGGTGAATAATGCCGGCTCCGGGAGACCAGAAGCCCACTCCATACTTGGCCGACGCAGTTCGCAGGAAGTTATAGACCTCGTCGTTTTCCGCCAGAGACTCATCCAGGTCTTGGGCGCCTTCGACGCGGGCCTGGATCAGGTGGTCGCAGTGTACCGACGTGGGAACCGCAGTGGAGACCCGCCGGGTCTGCATGAACTGGAGCATGGCTGTCTGGCCCAGAACATCCTGCAGGATCACGCGATCGGGCCGGAGGTGCACGTATGTCTCGCCGCGCGTCAGGCCGGTAGCTGTCGGGTCATCGAGATGGCTAAGCAGTATCTTGTCAGCCAGAGTAAGGGGGCGTTTCTGGACAGAGCGAACGATGTCCAGGTTGTTGTTCAGCTTTTCGTATACCCCGGACACCACATCCCGGGTTGGTTCGATTGCAATCAAGGTGAGGGCCTCCTTCAGCTCTTAAAGTCTTCGATTACCTGTGCCCGGCTTGTCGGCGTTTGCCCAATGTTATCAAAACCATCGCCGAGGCAGGTAGAGCAGCCAGACGATACCGCCTACGGCTGCTTTCTGAATGTCGGCCAATCCGGAATGCGATGGCGAGTGACCATTCGTCAGTTCCTGCGGGGCATTATAGTTACTTTTCTGTTCTCGCCCTCACCGGCGCTTTCGGTCTTCACCTCTGGATGCTCCGCCAGCGAAGTATGGATGATGCGGCGGTCGGCTGGGGACATAGGCTCCAACGTGATGCTCCGGTTGGTCTGCGCCACCCTGGAGGCCACTTTGGCGGCCATGTCGCGAAGCGATGCCTCGCGGCGCTGGCGGTAGTTTTCCACATCCAGCACCACGCGAACGTCTTCATCCAGCTTCTTGCGCACAATGAGGGTAACGAGGAACTGCAGGGACTGCAAAGTCTGTCCCCTGCGGCCAATGAGAAGCCCAGAGTCTTCCCCGGCCAGATCTATCACAGGGCCGCCCGCCTCGGCGTCGTGAGCGGAACGAAGGGTGCGGGTAACATTGACTCCCGCGGCATCGAGAATGCGCCCCAGGACAGCGGTAGCCAACGCTGCTGCCGATCGTTCTTTGGAATCCGCGCCGGCGGAGCCGGAACGGGCGCCGGAGGCCAGGGGTGTGACGCGAACCCGGGCCATTTCCATGCCTATGCCAAGAAAGCCTGCCTTACCCTTACTTAGAATTTCGACCTCGGCCTCGTCGCGGTCGACGTCTAGCTCTTTCAGGGCCAGCTCTATTGCTTCTTCGACGGTTCGCGCGCTCATTACGAGAGGTTCTTGCATCGCCATCAATCTCCTCAGGTTCGTCGTAGCGGGATGACGAAGGCGGCGCGGCGGCGGGCGCCGGCTCAGCCTTGGGGAACAGCGGGAAGATAGGTTGCCATCCGGTTATGAAATACTGGATACCGATGCCTATGACATTGGAAGCGATCCAGTATAGAGAAAGGCCGCTGGGCAGAGTGAATGAGAAGAACGCAATCATCAGCGGCATCAGCCACAGCATCATCATCTGTTGGTGGACTGGCGAGGATCTGTGGACGGGGTCATGGTCATTTTCTGTTGCAACCACGTCGAGACGAACACCAGCGCCGGCATGATGACGTTGGTAGGATCAGGCTCCGAAAGATCCATCCACAGGAACGATGCGCCCAGGGGCGCGGCTGTGTAGATGGGAAAGAAGGGAATCCAGGAATAGAATTTCTCCGACAGCGCCACCAGGTGGTCGGGGCGGGAATACAGGGTTTGAATCAGCACACGGAAGAGGCCGAACAGGATAGGCATCTGGATGACCAGCGGGCCGAGACAGCCCACCGGATTGACCCCGGCCTCCCGGTACATGCGCATGGTTTCCTGGGAAACTCGCTGGCGGTCTCTACCGTAGCGTTCCTGGATTTCCTTCATCCGGGGCTGAAGGTCGGTCATTGCCTTCATCTGCCGCAGTTGTTTGATGGTCAGCGGCAGGGTGACCAGGCGAACGATGACAGTGAATACGATGATGGCGATGCCCATATTGTTGAAGCAGATGGTGTACAGCACCACCAGCAGATTCAACATGGGCCGGATTATTATTTCGCGCCAGAGGTCGTCTATGCCCAAGTTTGCCTACCCTGCGTCATAGGCCGGGCGGATTGAACGGCCGCCCGGCCGGCGGTTCGTATTGAGCTCGTCCGCATTAGCGGCATTCCCCGTCATGCTTCCAGCAGGCTCTGGCTGTCATAACGGCTTCCGAAAACTGCTCATGCACTTCCACTCTGCGGGCGCTCCCGTCATCCGATCCAACGTAGACCGAATCGCCTACGGCGAACATCGGCGCCTTAATCTCGGCATCTCCCAGGGTCAGACGGTGCAGCTCCCGCTGCCCGGCGGATGGGGATACATCCAGCAGGATCAGGTCTCCGTCCCTTGTCGCAACAACCAGTCCTTTGGGAACCAGCACGGGGGGAGACACAATCTCGGAGCCGGCGTCGAATTTCCATTGCAGGACGCCCGAACGGTCAAGGGCGTAGATATGGCCGTCCATGCTGGGGGCGAAGATTGTTGTACCGTTGGTAACCGGCCCTGCCCAGAACCAGTTTTCTCCCTCATATTCCCAGCGCACTGCCGGCTCCCGGGCATCCAGCGCATACAGTTTCTTGTCAAACGAGCCGACGATTACCATCCCGTCCATCAGCAAGGGAGTGCCGGCCACCACCCCGCCTGTCTGGAACCTCCAGCGCTCCTTGCCGTCGGCAGCGTTTACGGCATACACATAGCCGTCGTGAGAGCCGAAGTAGATGACCGGGATGCCGTCTACATTGCCGATGGCCGGAGTGGACCAGATCTTGTCGCCGGCCTCAAAAGGCTTCCAGATCGGCTCGCCGGACTCGGCGTCGTAACTGTAGAGCTTCCCATCCTCGGACGGCGCCAGCACCATACGGTTGATGGGCTCATAAACTGGACCAGCCACTAGAGGATCAGGATTCCCGGACTGCCCCAGAGGGCGGCGCCATCCTCTCTCCAGCACGCTGCCGCTTTCCGGGTCGAAGGCATACAGGTACCCGTTTTCGGCGGCCACGTACAACAAGCCTGCGGCGAGAAGGGGGGTGCCGTAGACCCCCTTGAGAGAATCGTCACTGTCATCCGACAGGGGGTATCGCCATTTTTCCGGGAAATTACCGTCGCCCCGGTCGGTGAGGGCCTGCACCCGCCCGTCCTTGGTGCCTACGTACACCGTGCCGTCGCCGACAGCGAGCGCGTTCCATCCGGAGCTCACGCCCCCGATGTCGTCGCGGATGCAGCCCATCAGCATCAAGGAGAACAGCGCAGAGGCCAGTGCCATCCATGTCCAGCGGGAAGCGGGGCTTCGCTTCCCGCGATCCCGCAAAGCGGAACCTGCCGCGGCAGAAGCGCGCCCGCCGGCCTGGATCGCTGAAGCGGAGGGCCCGGGTCTGTTGGAAGAAACGAAATAGCGTCGGAGCAAATTCAGCTCAAACGGAGAGTCCGAATACTCAAGGCACCGGGTCGAATCCCCTGCCCCCCCAGGGATGACAACGGGCCAGGCGTTTGGCGCCCAGCCAGGCGCCTTTCAACACACCGTATCGGTTCACTGCGTCGTGGGAATAATGGGAACAACTTGGCACATACCTGCATGAAGTCGGCAGCAAGGGGGACAGCCCCGTCTGATAGACGCGGATGCAACAAAGGACAGCCCTCTTCATCAGGACGATTCCTCACCAGATCCGGGGATGATACTGCTTTCTGCGTCGACTTCCCTTCCTGGACGTAAGCCTTCAGCGATGCGACTGCGACGGAGCAGGTTCCAGGCGGCTCTACTCAGTTCGCGATAATTGGCGCCCTGAGCGTTCCGCCGCGCGATGAACACGGCGTCCCATCCGGAAGACACCGGACGCTCACGGACTGCCTCCCTAAGCCTGCGCTTCACCCGGTTTCGCGTCACTGCGTTGCCGACCCGCCTGCTGACCACGAACGCGAACCTGCTGTGGTCGAGTCCGTTGGGCAGATACCGGATAACCAGCAACCAGTTGACGGCGCTGGAGCCCTCCCGGTGAATCCGGGAATGCCGTTTGGCGCCCGAGATGCGGTGCCTCCGTTGCATCAGGGAGCGCCGAACGTCACACGCTTAGCTTGTGGCGACCTTTGAACCGCCTTCGCCTGAGCACTGCCCGCCCGTCGGACGTTGCCGACCGGGAGCGAAAGCCGTGTACGCGAGCGCGGCGGCGCTTTTTGGGTTGATACGTTCGCTTTGGCACTTTTCAATAACCTGCTTGCGGGATTATACGGGTTCCGGATTTCGTCCGTCAAGCCGAGCCTGCTCCCCTCGCAACGCTCGCCTGATTCTTTCACTTGGTTCTTCCGGTTGAACTCCGGGCCAACAGAAGTAAAAATGACAGGTAAAATTTCTCGATTTGGCTTACCATACGCCGCAACTGAAACCGCTGGAGAAGCCCTGGCTACTGCCACGACCAGCCGCAGGAGGCCAAATGGCCGCACGAACCTTCCACGACGTTTTAAGAGAACTGGACGCCGACGCCAGAAGCAAGGTGGAAAAGGGCCAGAGCTTCGAGCGGCTGGTCAAGATGTTCCTGGAGCAGGACAAGGCGCAGTCCGAACGCTTCGCCAAAGTCTGGCTGTGGGGCGACTGGCCCGGCAACGGCGGGCGGCATGACACTGGCATCGACCTGGTGGCCAAGGAACGGGACGGTGGCGGCCTGGTGGCCATTCAGTGCAAGTTCTATAGCGAAGACAACTCGATAGCTCTGGAGCAACTCAACAAATTCCTGACAGCCTACGGCACGGTCCAATTCGCCAGCGGAATCATGGTGGCGACCACCGACAATTGGACCAGAAACGCCGAAGCCGCCATCCGGGAAGCCCGCAGCAAGCCGGTGGCCCGATGGGGGCCTGATTTTTTCGAAAACTCTTCCATCGATTGGAATACCTTCGACATAGACAACCCTATCCGCATCCGCGCGCTCCGGCGGCCCGCCAAGACCTTGCGCGACTACCAGCAGGAATCCCTCGACGCCGTTATCGACGGGTTGAAGCAACGCGACCGCGGCAAGCTGATTATGGCCTGCGGCACCGGCAAGACTTTCACTGCCCTGCGCATCGCCGAGCAGCAGGTTGGCGCGGGCGGAACCGTGCTGTTCCTCACCCCCTCCATCTCCCTGCTGTCTCAATCTCTGCTGGACTGGACCAGCGACGCCAGTGTGCCGCTCAAGACCTTCGCCGTTTGCTCCGACACCAAGGCCGGAAAACGCTCCAGCGATGACGAGGACATTTCACCCTACGATCTGAGGGATACCCCTTCAACCAACCCGGACCACTTGGTCGCCAGGTACAACGCCGCCAAGCGCGATGGGTATATGACCGTAATATTCTCCACCTATCAATCTCTGGAAGTAGTGTCAAAGGCACAAGAGAAGGGCCTGCCCCAATTCGGACTCATCATCTGCGACGAGGCCCACCGCACTACCGGCGTCAGCCTGGTAGGGGAATCCGAATCCAATTTTCAGCGCGTCCACGACAACAATTTTGTGGCCGCCGACAAGCGGCTCTACATGACCGCCACGCCGCGAATCTACGGCGACCGGGCCAAGCGTAAGGCCAACGAGAGCCGGCTCACCCTGGCTTCCATGGACAACGAGCAGGTGTATGGACCTGAATTCCATCGCCTGGGCTTCGGCAGAGCCATCGAACTGGGCATACTGTCGCAATACAAGGTGGTCATCTTCGATGTTGATCAGGAACAGGTGGGCATTGACCTGGATAATCTGTTGTCCGACAGCGCCACCGATATCAACATGGACAACGCCGCCCGGATGGTGGGCTGCTGGAATGGACTGAGGAAAAAGAGCGCCTCGGGCTCCGATTTCACCACTGATCCGCTGCCGGCCAAGCGGGCGGTAGCCTTCAGCAATACCATCAAACAATCCAGGCATTTTTCGCAATCCTTTTCCACCATCATCGAAGGCTGCCTCAACGCGGCGGGCGCCAGCGCCGAAAACCGGCTGCGCTGCCAGGTTCACCATGTGGCGATGTCTTCGCGGATGCGGCTCAGATTGGCGTCATGGGCCGCCAGCAGCAGGGCATTGTTCGGGTACTGCCGGAAGGCGTTGCCCTCGTTGTTGATGCTGTGACGGTGCAGGTCCAGGAGGTCCTGGTTCTTCATACCATTCGCCGAGTCGCCGGCGTCAGTCCAGTTCCAGTGGTCCGGGTTGACGATGCCGAGCATGGCCTTGCCGGGGTTGTCGGGCAGGTTTGACTGGCGAGAGGGAAAGACCAGAACCTCAAACTGGGCCTGGTCATTGCCCCGGCCGCCGCCGCTGTAGGCGCTGGCGATTGCCTGTTTGAGCAGGCCGGTCATCGCAGTGGTGTCGGACAGGATGCGGTCTCTGGCCTCCTGCAGTTCCTTCATCACGTTGGCGTCTTTGCTGAAACGCTTGCGCTGGGTATCGGGGCTGTCGTCCACGTAAATGGCGCGCTCCAGGAACTGCTCAATGGCGCTGGCGATGAGGCCGATGTCGTCGCACTCCGGGGAGAGCAGAGCGTCGGCTATCTGGTCCGCGTAGAGGCCGCTGCTGCTGTCGGGGGCGATAGTGCCCAGCAGCATAGTCACGGCTGCGTGTTCCGCAAGGTCGATCCCGGCTTTCTTGGCCGTGCTGCCAGGCCCGACGATGTCGGTTTCAATAGCGGAGTCCAGTTGGGAGAAGCCAGGGCGGTTGACCGCTTCGTCGCGGATGCGGTCTGCCCTGGGCGTAACGTGGTGGGGATGCACCAGCAGCGCCTAGCTCTTGCCCTCCTGCATCTCCAGCAGGGTGTTGCCCAGCAAGCGCAGGGTGCCGCGCACCCGCTGGAAGTTGCGGTTGGCGGCCAGGCGGCCAGTGATGATGCTCAGCAGTGACGGGTGGAAGGGGTACGCGTCGTAGAATCTCTGGTAGTCCAGATCTCCGCTGGACCTTCCGTTGCGGGCGGCAACGGCGGCATAAGCGCTGGCGGTCTCCTGGCGTGCGGCTTCGTCCACGCTGTAGAACAGGCGCTTACGCAAGATGGCTGAGAGGTCGGCTTCGCCGGACGGGGCTATCGGGTGCATTACCCGCCCCAGTTGTGAGTTGATCCGGGCCAGCATATCGAGCAGCGCCAGAGCGTCGGCGTGGTGGGCGTCGCCAGAGGATGCTGCATTGCTCTCACTCAGCAATTCATGGGAGTCTTCAGGAGTGGTGATCACCAGCACTGCTTTAGGGCTGTTGGTAACCGCGTTTGCCAATGCGCTGAGAGTGGTTAACACTCCCTCGGAGCTGATCCGGGTATCTTTCAAGGCACGCTGATTCACGCTGTTGATGTAGTGTACCAGTTCGTCAATGACGATGATTACCGGTTCGTCGCCTATCAACCGACGGAAGGCGTCGGCGCCGGGGTCGGCCAGGGCTTCGTCGCCGACGGCGAATTCGCGCAGGGCCGTTGGGCCGCCCAGGTGATACAGCAGATACCCGGCCAGGCTTCGCGCCCGGTTGCCCTGTCCATCCAGTTCAGCCCCGTCCACGTTGTGTTTTACGCCGTCGAAGGCGACTACTTTGGCGTTGGTCGGGGCGCATTGGGTAACGTCCCGCCAGTAAACGAGGTGCGGGTATCGAGCCGCAACGGCCAGCAGCAGCAGGCTGTGAGTCTTGCCGCCACCGTAGCGGCTGTAAAGCTGGTACACAGACGGGCTGGTGCTGTCGCGCCCCAGGGCGATGCGGTCCATGGCCATCCGCAGAAAGTCGTCGGTGGCCCTGGTCAGGTGAGTCGATTTCAGGAAGTCGTCCGCGGCCTTTTCAGAAGCGAGTTCTTCATCCAGTCCGCGGATGACGTCGGCGGCGTACTGGTCACCGGCCTGCTGGATGGGCCGCGGGGGACAGGCGGTTAATAGCGGTGTCAGATTGCTCATCGAGGCGACCCCTCCGGGGTTCGATTATCGTGTCCGTATGAGCCCTGACAGGACGTTTGTCATAGCGCTTGAGCATGATTGCGAAACTGCCTGTGCAGAGGCATCTCCGCAGCAATACAACGGGTAACGATGTCAGGGGTCATACAAGCGCCAGGCGCAAGCACGGTTCCGGGACGGGACTGTCCATCGCCAGAGGGTATTAACTAAGGTCGGCGAATGTCAAGCGACCGCGAGCCTGGCGCCACGGAAATAACTCGAAGGAGGATTGGCTGATTCTTGCCTTACGACGTCTGGCTACGGTTCGCTGAACCTGCCGTCCGACCCTCGATGCGCTCGAGGGACAAGCGATTTCACCGGGCCGGCGCTGCGCTGTTCCCGGCGCTGCTTCAAGGGAGCACAACCAGCCGCGCCAGCGCTATAGCAGCCGCCACCAAGAGATAGAACAGCCATATCGAAACGGACGACAAGCGCCGCACAACCGAAACCACACCCATGCCGCACGGTTTTATCCGGTAAAGGTCAGTAGCCTCAAGCTCGCCCCGGTGCAGCTTGCCCACAAACAGGTTTTGGGAGCAGATGAACGCACGCTCCAACGCCAGGTAATAGGAGTCCAGGAGCAGAAACGGCAGCATAGGCGCCAGTGCAATCAGGGCATGATTCGGCACCCCTGTCCTTGCCGCCAGCACCAGCATTGCGGCGACCAAGGTAATACACCACACCTTGCAGGAGCGGCTGTTCTCGGCCATCCGGTTTATCACGCCCTGCATTATTTCCAGGTGCTTCTGAACGGCGGATGAGTCGTGATTTAGCGGCTGTTCAGCCATCCTTCTGCCCGGCGGCGTTATGTCGGATATGTTCAGCCTGTCATAAATTCGCTATGCGATCCAACTCGGCGTTGATACGGCTCCATCGCCACGGAATTGGCTCGCCGAGACGGGTTAACCCTTTGTATGTCCGACGCTGGGGCCTGACCTGGATGATGGGCTTTCCCAAGCTGCGGGCCATGTCGGTTTCCACAATGATGCCTGGAGCGTTGTGGGTGTTCTTGCCAATCAAGACGACCACCACATCACACCCGCCTATAGCTTCCCTTGCTTTGTTCTTCCAGCGTGATTCTTAATAGGGTTCGTGGAGCGAACAGTCGCGAATGCGATGACTAGTTTCTTTTTTTGCTTGCTGGTAGAAATTGTTTTGGAGATCCTTGTCTTTTTTGTACTCGAAACTCACGAATATGTTGAGAGTAGCCATGTAATTCTCACTGAAAACAAGTTACCGGAACTGAAGATGGGTTGCCGGACGATTTCCTCCGGCAATCCCTCCGCTTCCTGCTACGATTCCATTATATCAGCCCGCATCCGCTCCGGGGCGCGTGAGAGGCTTTGGCTTGCGGAAGTGCGGCTGAAGTTGATTACGCAGGCATCGCCCGCGCATGAGGGTGGTATAAGCTTGATGGTGATATAATGGGCTGGACAATCTCTCCGAGGGCGCAGGCGATTTCCCTGCTCCCGGCCTCCGTGCGGGGCTGCACCCGCCAATTGCGCGCCTGTGCCGAAGTGGCGAAATGGTAGACGCGCCGGTCTCAAAAACCGGTGGGGGAAACTCCGTGTCAGTTCGAATCTGACCTTCGGCACCACCGCATCGCCGCCCTGTCTATGACACTGCAAAACCCGCCTTCCCGCTGCACAGACTTTCCAGGGGGTTTCTTCCATGGAAAAACAAACGGAAAAACAAACCTTCAACCAGCTCACTGCCCAGGAGCGCTACGTTATAGAGATGAGAGGAACGGAGCGTCCCTTCACCGGCGAGTACGACGACTTCTATGAAGAAGGAACCTATGTCTGCCGCCGCTGCAATGCCGGCCTGTATTCATCGGCAGACAAGTTCAACGCCCGTTGCGGCTGGCCGGCCTTCGACGACGAAATCCCCGGCGCGGTGCGGCGACTGCCTGACCCGGACGGGCGGCGCACCGAGATCGAGTGCGCCAATTGCGGCGGACACCTGGGCCACGTCTTCCTCGGAGAGCGGCTGACGCGCAAGAATACCCGCCACTGCGTCAACTCCCTCTCCATGCGGTTTATGCCGGCTGACCACTAGCCCGCGATGGGCCGGCGCTGCCGGAGACCGTCGCTCGCCCAGCGGCAGGCGCTGGGCGAGCGCTTCGGCCTGGTCGCGTCGATTCCGCTGGCCGCAGAGATCTGGAGACAGCCGGCGTATCGGCGGCCGTCTCTCCCGCCGTATCGACCCGAAGGCTGAAGCAAAGCCCTCGGCCGATGATGCAGCCCTCTATGTTCCGTGGCAGCGTTTGTATTTCCGGCCGCTGCCGCAGGGGCACTTTTCGTTGCGGCCTATCTTCTGGCGGTCGCCGCGCACCGTTCGCTTCTCGGTGCACCCGGCGCAGGTGCAAGCGGGCGGATGTTCGCTGTGCCAGTTGGTTCGTGTCGTCATTCTTGTCCGCTAACAGCAAGTTCAGGGATGAGGGAGCGTGCGTATCTTACCACGCCGTCCCCGGCTGCTGCGCCAGGCGCCGCCGACCGGGCGCCATCGACGGTCAGTCCTTGACGAAAGCCGGCGGGCGCATAAAATATCGGCAGACTCTTCATGCCCATCCCTATAGCGCACATCGGGATAGAGCACATCGGGGATTCATGCCGGATTCATCAGCGCATTTACTGCTTTCTCCCTACCGGGCGCTTGACCTGACCGACGAGCGCGGCCTGCTCTGCGGCAAAATTCTGGGCGATCTCGGCGCAGACGTAGTGCAGGTGGAGCCGCCGGGCGGCAGCAGCGCCAGGCAGGTCGGGCCGTTCTACGGCGACGACCCGGCGCCGAACAAGAG
This sequence comes from Dehalococcoidia bacterium, assembly GCA_965115955.1. Classification (GTDB taxonomy): domain Bacteria; phylum Chloroflexota; class Dehalococcoidia; order Lucifugimonadales; family UBA3495; genus VXOI01. The sequence goes on from OZ220473.1 coordinate 2,765,838, forward strand.
CCTCTACTGGTGGGCCTATTCCGCCAACAAGCGGGGCATCACGCTTAATCTGGAAACCCCCGACGGGCAATCGCTTCTGATGCGCCTGGCAGCCTCGGCGGATTTTGTAATCGAGTCTTTCGACCCTGGCTACCTCGACCATCTTGGTCTGGGCTATTCCCGGCTGTCGGAAATCAACCCGGCGGTCGTCATGGTGTCCATCACCGCCTTCGGGAAGGACGGCCCCTACGCCGGCTGCCCCGCATCAGACATCACCGGCATGGCCCTGGGCGGCTTCATGCACCTGACGGGCGACCCCGACCGGGCTCCATTGCGGCCGGGGTTCCCTCATTTCTACCTCCACGGATCCGCCGCCGCCGCTGCGGGGGCAATGCTGGCCCACACGCACCGCGCTCTGACCGGCGAAGGGCAGCACGTAGACGTATCCTGCCAGCAGGCCGTGGCGAAAACGCTGGCGCACGCCCCCCAGATTTGGGACATCGAGGGCGCAGCGCTGCAGCGCATGGGCGTCTACCGTCAGACTTCGGGAGAGAACCGGCTGCGGATCAACTGGCCCTGCGCCGATGGTTATGTCAACTATATGCTCCAGGGAGGAGGCGTAGCTCCCGGCACCCGCGCTCTCTTCCAGTGGATGGAAGAGGACGGCTTCGATGTTAGGGAGCTGCAGGGTTTGGATTGGGAAAATATGGGCTACGGGCGCATCACTCCCGAAGTGATGGATGCAGTGGCCGGGCCGTTGGCTCAATTCTTTCTGCGCCATACCCGGGAAGAACTGACCCGCGAAAGCGTTTCCCGGCGCATCCTGCTGTTCCCTGTCGCCACACCTTCAGACCTGCGGCGTCATCCCCAACTGGAAGCCCGCGGCTACTTCACTCCCCTTGACCACCCGGAGCTGGGAGAGTCCATCGATTACCCCGGCGGATTCATCAAGGGCGGCGACGGCTCGACGCTGGCCGGCCTGCGCCGCCGCGCTCCCCTTGTGGGCGAGCACAACACAGAGATATACGGCAGCGGCCTCGGTCTGTCGCCTGCGGAAATCGAGGCCCTGCGGAGGGGCGGGGCGATATGACTTCGCCAAAACCGCTGGACGGCGTTAACGTTCTGGATTTCTGCTGGGTTGCCGTGGGGCCCATGACTACCAGATACCTCGGAGAGTACGGCGCTACGGTGGCGAGGGTTGAATCGGCCCGGCGACCCGGCGCCCTGCGCTCTGCGGCGCCCTTCCCCAACGGCGTGGCAGGAATCAACCGCAGCGCCTACTTCGCCAGCTACAACGCCAACAAATTGGGCGTCACTATAGACATGCGCCATCCCAGAGCCAGGGAGCTGGCGCTGCGGCTGGCGGGATGGGCTCATATCATTACGGAAAACTTCACCCCCGGCACCATGGAAGACTGGGGACTGGGGTTCGAGGAGCTGCGAACAGCCAACCCCGCGCTGATCATGTTCAGCGCGTCCATGATGGGGCGCGGAGGGCCCATGTCCCGCCAGCCCGGCTTCGGTCCCGTTCTCTCTTCTCTGGCTGGGCTGACCAACCTGACCGGCTGGCCCGACCGCACGCCGGTAAACCCCTATGGGGCCTACACCGACTTCATAGTTCCTCGTTTCGCCGTGGCCGCGATTCTGGCCGCTCTGGACTACAGCCGCCGCACCGGCGAGGGCCTGCATCTGGACCTCTCTCAGCTCGAAACCTCCATGCATTTCCTTGCCCCGTTTCTGCTGGACTACACCGCCAACGGACGGGAACAGCAGCGACAGGGGAACCGCGACCCGGGAGCCGCTCCCCACGGCGTCTACCCCTGCGCCGGCGAAGACCGATGGCTGGCCCTGGCCTGCCAGACGGAGCAGCAGTGGCAGGCGCTCCTTTCCCTGGCGGAGCCGGAGGGCGGCCCGCTGCGCTCTGGGGATTTCTCGACGCTGCTGCAGCGCAAGGCCAATGAAGACGACCTGGACCGCCTGGTTGCGGAGTGGACGTCCCGGCAGGAGCGGCGGCCTTTGATGATGCGGCTTCTGGATGCCGGCGTTCCCGCAGGAATGGTCAGCGACCCCCGAGACTTGTTCGAAGACCCGCAACTGCGCCGCCGCGGGCACTTCCAGTGGCTGGACCACCCGGAAATCGGCCCCTACGCAACCGACCGCAGCGAGTTTGACCTGTCTCTTACCCCCGGCAGCATGAACGCTCCAGCGCCCCTGCTGGGGCAGCACACCGAGAGCTTTCTTCGCGAGACAATCGGCCTGAGCGAGGAAGAGTACCGTTCCCTGAAGGACGACGGGGTTCTGGATTAGCCCCGGCTTCCAGTCCCGGCTGTTCGCCCGCCCTGTTTTCGGAAAGGCGGAAATCTGCGCAGGCTGCAGGGATTGACTTCTGGAACTTTTGTGATATAATCACCCCTGTGTCCATTCTCGGCATCCGTAACCTGGCGGTATGAGGCGAAAGGGATGAGGCTATATGGCACCCGCCCGCGTTCCCGGGCAAGTTCCCACAAGCGGATGAAGGCTACCCCCCCCCCCCCCCCCCCCCATCAGGCAGGAGGCGGAGATGTGATCTCTTCAGCAGCCCGACGCCTGGTACTCCCGGCCCTGATCGTCATCCTGCTGCTGGGCGGGGCGGGGGGCCTTTGGGCGGCGTTGCAAGCCCAACTCTCCAATGCGATATTGTATTCGACCGATAACAAGACGGTGAGCCTGCCTACGGGGAAAGCGGAGATGGAGGTTTGCTTCTACCTGCGCTTCGCCAGAGCCCACGATGGAACGAAGGAGATTACCTACCTGGAAAGACGGGGCCACAGAGACCCGATTTCCCCCAGGCCTGAACTGCTCTCCCCGGGCTACGGCGTAAGAATATCCACCAACATTCCCAGCCCCTCTTTTAGGACGGGAATTATCACCAAGGCGGAGGACCTTCACCCCTGCGAGACCGTCGGGCCCGGCCAGCATACAGTGACCTGGCGTTGGGACGGCCCCACAGGGAATAACCGGGGGGGCACAACTTCCACTACGATTACCGTGCCGCGCCCGGGCGCCGACGCCAGGGTGGTGCTTAGCGCCGGCGGTCTGCCGAATCGGGTAACCGACGTCCGCAAAGGTTACAACATATTTGTACTGGGAGATACGCTTATAGCCGACGTGCCGGAGTCTCAGCCGCGGGCCGCTCTGCTGATAAAGGCCAATCCCGGCAGCGACACTCACAATAAGGAGGTATTGCTGGGTCTCGGCGCCCACACCGTAACCGGAACAGGGCCCAGTGGGGCATACAGCGTGAAGGTCAGGGTGAATATGCCGCCCCATGCCGAGATCGACCTCAACGCAGCGTCGGGCCTGCTCACGGGCGACGTGAAGGGTGTCGCCAAAGATTTCCAGGTATCGTACCGGATAGGCGCCAGCAACCTGAACGCGATAGACGCCTACCTGCCGGCCGGTTTTGCGGGGCCGTTCCGCCTGCGGCTGAATTCGGGCGTAGTCAGCGGCGTCGCTTACATACGCGACGAAGCGGCTCCAATCGGCAGAAACAACATCAGCGGGCAGACCGTGGATAGCGGCAGCGGTTCCACGACTTGGAATATGGAAATCGATGTGTATTCGAAGCCCCTGATAACGGTTCCCGACCCCAGGACCATCTATCTGAAAGGGCGCAGCACAGTCAACGTCTGCTTCGAGCCGACCCTCATCAGTACCCGCGGCGTTGTCCATTATCAACGGCAGGGAATAGGGGTAGGCGCTTACAGTAGTGATGCCAGAGACGCGACCAGCGGCGTAAGAATTACTAACAACCCCCCTCATTTAAGCGTTCCTCTCTCCTCGTCAAAGACAGGACGCGGCAAATCAACATTGAAGGCCTGCGCCGATGTCGGCGCAGGCACCTATCAGGTCAGGTATCTATGGGAAGGCCCAGCCAGCTATACATGGAAAGATGTGGTTAACACCGCAAGCCAGACCGTCACGGTGGTGGCTGTGCCGGCCAAGCCGGCGTCCTTCCGGGCAGCCCCGGTCGTGGGGCAGGTCAGGCTGTCGTGGAGCAACCCCAGCGACTCCAGCATCACCAAGTACCAGTACCAGCAGAGGGTTCCCGGCAGCCGCGATTGGGGCCAGTGGGCCGACATTGACGGCTCCGGGGCCACCACGACCAGCCACACGATAACGGGGCTGGATCCCAGCACGGCGTACAGATTCCGGGTGCGGGCGGTCAACAGCCACGGCAGCAGCGCTCCCTCGGACCAGGTCTGGGCCATGACCCCGGCGGATCCTGTCGGCAAGCAGGTGGCGTTTTCGTCGTTCACCACCAGGGTTGCTGAGGGAAATTCGGGCACCACGGACGTTACCATCAGAATCGACCTGGGGGAGCCGGCGCCGGCGAACATGAGCTTCTCAATGTTCCTGGGATCGCGCAGCACGGCGACCGCAAGCGGCAGCGGCTCGAATTCGTGCAGTTCTCCCAGTTCCGGCGCCGACTTCTGTTACCCCTATGGACTGCAGGTGCAAGTGCCGCAGGGCCAGCGGAGCGCGACCTGGGTTTTAACCGTTTTAGGCGACACGAGCTATGAGCCGGACGAGACGATTATTCTGACCGCCTTCGGAGTGTCGGCTCCTGCCGCCTGGACTTACGGCAGCGCTACCATCACCATCGCGAATGATGACGCCGTGCCGGATGGGGTAGTACCGGAGGATACGCCGGCACCGACAGGCACGCCGACGCCGGCGCCTACCCATACCAACACGCCGACGCCTACCAATACGTCAACGCCGATCCCTACGCTGCCGCCGACGCCATCAAAGCCGACCGGTCTGCAGGCCACCCCCGGCGACGGGCAGGTAACCCTGAACTGGGACAACCCGAACAACGCCACCATCACCGGGTATCTGTTGATGCAGCGGAAGACTGGCGGAAACTGGACCAGAAGCCAAATTCTGGGTGCGACGGCGACGACCACGACTCACATCACAAGCACTCCGGACAACGGAGAGGAGTACCAGTTCCGCATCCGGGCAGTTAACGCGGGGGGCAACAGCCCGTGGTCGGATACGGTCAGTGCCACGCCGTTGTCTGCGTGCGGCAATCCGCAGACCGCCGGCTCCGTTCCGGGGAAGCCGACCGGATTCAGGATCATCCTCGGCAGCGGGCAGTTGACGCTGGCCTGGATCAGTCCGTCGGACTACACCATCACGAAGTATCAGTACCGGCAGAAAGCCGGCTCCGGCGCCTACGGAAGCTGGACCGACATCAGCGACTCCAGCACCTGCACCGTCCGGCACACGGTAACGGGGCTGACCAACGGCACGAACTACACCTACGAGATTAGGGCGGTGAACTCGGCCGGGAACGGGCCGGCCTCGGACGAGCAGACGGCGGCGCCGACGACCAAGAGCATGACGGTGTCGATCACCAGCGCAGAGATAACGGAAGGAAATTCCGACAAGACCGACGTAGAGATTACCGTTACGCTGGGCGAGGCAGCGCCGGCGAGTTTCATCTTCAATGCGAAGCCGGAGTCCAGCGGTGATAGATTTTCCACAACAACGGAGAACAGAAACCGTGGCGCCACGTCTTGCACTGCGCCGAACCCTGTGAACGCAGACTATTGCTGGTCCAGCGGCGGTGATGGCGGGACAGTAGCGGAAGGCGAAACTACCGGCGCCTTCACCTTTGGCATTCTGGGCGACACCAGTCCGGAGGCAGACGAGCGCCTGTTCCTGAACATGGATCCCCTTGATTTGATCCCTGGGCTGAGCGCATGGGCAGTGGCGGAAATTGAGCTGACCATTGTCAACGACGACGCCGTTACCCACACCCCGGCCCAACCCACCAGCTTCACCGCAACGGAGGGGGACGCTGCCGGCCAGGTTGACCTGGCGTGGAGACGCAGTGAAACCAATCTGGGGTTGTTGAGGCAAATCGCCAAATGGCAGGTGCGGCAGAAGAGGGGCGACAACAGCTGGGGGAACTGGCAGGACATCATCGGCTCGCACCGGGATACCACAACGCACACGGTGAGCAGCCTGTTCACAGCCCAGGGAACGCGGTACAGGTTCCAGGTTCGGGCGGTGAACGGGGCCGATCCGGGAGTACCCGGGACGCCGGCGGAGGCAACGTTTGAATACACCCAAGCGCCCGTCACCAACACGCCCGCGCCCACCAACACCGGCACGCCCGCGCCCACCAACACGCCGGCTCCCACCAGCACGCCCACGCCTACCAACACGCCCACGCCCACAAACACCAGCACACCCACGCCTACCAATACCCCGGCTCCCACCAACACTGGCACGCCTGCGCCTACCAACACACCTACGCCCACCAACACGCCGGCTCCCACCAACACGCCCACGCCTACCAATACCAGCACGCCCACGCCCACAAACACCAGCACACCCACGCCTACCAATACCCCGGCTCCCACCAACACTGGCACGCCTGCGCCTACCAACACACCTACGCCCACCAACACGCCGGCTCCCACCAACACGCCCACGCCTACCAACACGCCCACGCCCACCAACACCAGCACACCCACGCCTACCAATACCCCGGCTCCCACCAACACTGGCACGCCTGCGCCCACCAACACACCTACGCCCACCAACACGCCGGCTCCCACCAATACCAGCACGCCCACGCCCACAAACACCAGCACGCCCACGCCTACCAATACCCCGGCTCCCACCAACACTGGCACACCCGCGCCCACCAATACACCTGCGCCCACCAACACGCCGGCTCCCACCAATACCAGCACGCCCACGCCCACAAACACCAGCACACCCACGCCTACCAATACGCCGGCTCCCACCAACACCGGCACGCCCGCGCCCACCAATACGCCTACGCCAACCAACACGCCGGCTCCCACCAGCACACCCACGCCTACCAATACCAGCACACCCACACCTACCAATACGCCAGCTCCCACCAATACCGGCACGCCCGCGCCCACCAGTACCAACACGCCGGCGCCTACCAGTACCAACACGCCGGCGCCTACCAGCGGGAGCACGACTGCGCCTACCGGCGCGCCTGCCAATACCAACACGCCGACACTCACACCCAGGCCGACGGCCGCCGGTGCAGCGACGCCGACGCTGCTGCCTTCCAGCACGCAGGCGCCGACGTCGAATCTCGCGCCCGTGGCCACGGTCACGCCGAGGCCGAGGCCGAGGCCGGCTCTCACGCCCATGCTGTCCAGAGAGCCGGACGCGGTGTTCGGCGGTCTGGGCCCGCGGCTGGTTCGAATCTGGTATCTGAACGCGGCAACCCAGACCTGGATGTTCTACGACCCGGACCTCGAAGGCGAAGGCCTGAACACGCTGACCGGGGTTTCCCCCGGCGATATAGTGGTCATCATCGTCGGCGACGGCGCTCCCATAGACTTCCAGAGCGGCACCCTTTATCCGGGCATCAACATAGTGGCCCTGAGCATTGAGCGCCGTTGACGCGGGCCGGGGGCGGTGGTAAGCTTTCAGGGTAAAAATCGACGCCGTTTGATGTTCTGGCGGGAGCTTGGGAAGCCAGGCTGAGAGGGCGGCCACTATCGCTGCCGACCGTCTGTACCTGAACTGGGTAATGCCAGCGCAGGGACAAGACGACCGGTACGGCTAACCTTGGGGGCCGCCTGGAATTTTCCCGGCGGCTCTTTGTTTCAGGCCGCCGGCGCTACAGGAGCGGGTTCGAGATGTCGGACGAACTGGTAATTGCGGGCAGGAAATTCAAATCGCGGCTCATAGTCGGCACCGGGCGCTACCGCACCATGGAGGAGATGGTCGCCGCCGTCGAGGCCTCCGGAACCGAGATGATCACAGTGGCTATCCGCCGCCTGGATCTTGACGCCCCCGAGAGCAAGACGCTGCTGGACTATATAGACTGGGGTCGCTACCAGATGCTCCCCAACACCGCCGGTTGCGCTACCGTCGAAGAGGCCCTGTTCGTCGCCAGGCTGGGGCGGGAAGTAGGGCAGACCGACTTCGTCAAGCTCGAAGTGATACCCGACGCAAAGTACCTGTTCCCCGACGGCGCCGCCACGCTGGAGGCAGCCCGCCGCCTGGTCGAAGAGGGATTTGTTGTTCTTCCTTACATCCACGCAGACCCGGTGCTTGCCAGAAACCTGGAAGACGCGGGCTGCGCAACAGTCATGCCCCTTGGCTCCGCCATCGGCTCCGGCCAGGGTATCCACACCCGGGAAGAAGTGCGCATCATAATAGAACAGGCCAGAGTGCCGGTGGTCGTCGACGCCGGCCTGGCAGTTCCGTCCGACGCTTCCCAGGCTCTGGAGATGGGCGCAGACGCGGTGCTGGTCAACACTGCCATCGCCCAGGCCGCCGACCCTGCGCTGATGGCTCAGGCGTTCAGGGCAGGAGTGGAGGCGGGCCGCAAGGCATACCTGGCCGGACGCATCGCAGTGCGCCAGTATGCCGAGGCAAGCAGCCCCGCAGCCAACGTGCCGCAGCCGGCGGCAGCCCGGGTTTAGCTTCGGTATGGCCCTGGCGAGCCGGATATGACGCGCGTGCTGCACCTTCCCTGCCTCTGCCTCGTCGCCGACTGCTCGGTGGTGAACCCCGGATCCTTGACTTCAAAGGTAGCTCAAGCAGTGGACGGAGGGGTCAACCTGGTGCAGTTGCGGGCGAAGGAACTCCCCGGCGGCCAGCTCCTTGCGCTGGCGATGCAACTGAAAGAGGCCATCGAAGGTCGGGCGCTCCTCCTGGTAAACGAACGCGTCGACGTGGCCGCTGCAGCCGGCGCCGACGGGGTTCAGTTGGGCGAAGCGGCGCTGCCGGTCCCGGCGGCCAGGCGACTGCTCCCGCCGCGCTCGCTTATAGGCCGTTCAGTTCACGGGGAAGCAGGCGCAGAACAGGCGGCATCGGACGGGGCCGATTTCCTGATTGCAGGGACTATGTTTGCAACAGGCTCGCATCCAGGGGAAGCGCCGGCAGGCCCCGGTCTGGTGCGGAAGGCAGCCGCCCGCTGCAATCTGCCCATCATCGGAATTGGAGGCATCACGCCCGACAATGCGGCAGAGGTCATGGACGCCGGGGCGTCGGGGGTGGCCGTAATCCGCAGCATCCTGACCGCCGATGCCCCCCGGGACGCGGCGCGCAGGCTCTCTTCTGCGATGAGCGAGTCCTGGCGCGAAGGGAAGGGCATCGCAGGCGCCCCGAACCAACCTGCCGCCGTCTGTTCATCCTGACCGGAGGCCGTTTTCAACATGATCAACCTGGTGGTGAACGGCAAGCCGCGCCCTATCGACCAGAGCATAGATCTCGAGGCGTACCTCAACATGTTCGGCCTGGATCTGAAGCACGTGGCAGTGGGATACAACGGAGAAGTGCTGAAGCGGGAACAATACTCCGAGGTCACGCTTCAGGACGGCGACATCCTGGAAATCGTGCGTCCTGTCGGCGGCGGCTGATGGCGACCGCCAGCCAGCGCCTTCATCCGAAACCGGGAACCGTGCTTTGATCGCATCGCCCCTGGAGCGAGATTATGCCTCATCCGCCTCTCAGCCTTGAGGAACTCGATCCCGTGCTTCGGCAAGTGCTGGGAGACCACCGACACAAGACGCTGGCATGGATGCGGCAGGAACCGGGCGCATGGGGATACCTGGCCGGTCAGGGTGTCGCCGCAACCAGAAAGCGACTGGGCCGGCAACTGACGGATCCCGAGCGACGGATGGTGTGGAGCCGCCTGTGGTGGTGGCTGGAACAACTGAAGCTGCGTCTTGATGAGCCCGCCTGATTGCCTTCGCGTTCTCCCCCGTCCCCCTGCCGCGTCTGCTCAAACCGCCCAGGCCCTCACCAGATGACGAATTCCCGTTACATAGCCAACGAACTGCGGTTATACTTGAAAACGTTACCCCACTGTAGACAAATCCGGGTTGAATCCGGACTATGCGCGTTTTCGTAGTCTGATGGGAAGATTTCTGCGTTGATGGAGCTTGAATGGACGAGCCAATAGTACGCGCCTCCGGAATCCACAAGACCTACGACACGGGTCAAGTCCAGGTGAACGCCCTTCGCGGGGTTAACCTTTCGGTGGGGCGGGGGGAGATGGTTGCCATCATGGGCCCCAGCGGGTGCGGCAAGACTACCATGCTTAACTGCCTCTCTGGGCTGGACGACCTGGATTCCGGGCAGGTGGTCATCGAAGGCGTAGTGCTGCATGACCTTCCAGACGATGAGCGCAGCGACTATCGGGCAAGAAACATGGGGTTCGTATTTCAGCTATACAATCTGCTGCCCGTTCTCTCATCAGTGGAAAACGTGGAGATGCCGCTGCTGCTTTCGGGCGTCAACGCCGGCGAGTCCAGGCGACGCTCCCTTGAGATGCTGGAGCAGGTAGGGTTGTCCGACCGGGCAGGGCACCTGCCTAGCGAACTCTCCGGCGGCCAGCGCCAGCGGGTCACCATCGCCCGCGCACTGGTCAATCGACCGTCCATCATCTGGGCCGACGAGCCTACCGGCGATCTGGACAGCGAAACAACCGACGAAATAATGAGCCTGATAATTGACCTGAACCGCACGAACGGCCAGAGCTTCATCCTGGTAACTCACTCCGAAGAAGTCGGGCGAATGGCTCATCGCATTGTACGTATGCGGGACGGCGCCATTGTAGACGACGGCCTGGGCCCATAGCGGTGCTGGCGGCAGCATCCATCGGTGAATGGAGGGCGGGCGATTGCCCTTTCCGGCTTCCGCGCGCTGTTCGAATACCGTCCCGCCCGCAGAGACCCAACGGCCTCGCGAAGCTGCGGATGGACGGGCAAACACCCCATACATCGGCTCCCGGCAAATTTCCGCCAGGAAACTGATTAGAGTGGAGACCATATGCGCTTTATAACCGCCGCCGCCATCCGAAGGCGGACCGTAACCCTGCTGGCAGTGATTCTGCTTCTGGCTGGGGGCGTTTTCGCCTACAACTCCCTTCAGGTGGAACTGTTCCCCGATATTGACTTTCCTCTGGTTGTTGTCACCACGTCCTACCCGTCGGCCGACCCCGAGGGCGTCGTCAAGGACGTCACCGAGCCCATCGAGCGGGTTATTGATGGAGCTGATGGTCTGGAGACCATTCAGTCATCGAGCTTCGAGGGCAACTCCATCGTGCTGGCAACCTTCGAGTTCGGCACCGATATGACAGATACGGAGAGCAAAATTGAGGCGGCAGTAGGCGCCTTGTCTTTCCCGGAGGGCGTGGAACAGCCGGAAGTGGGCCTGTTCGACCCCGGCTTTTCGGTAATCCAATTCAGCGTTATCTCGGACAACGGCTCCCAGGACGTTTCCCGGTTCGTCGAGTCCCGCGTTCTGCCTGAGCTTTCCGGGGTGGACGGAATCTTTCAGACCCTGGTAACCGGCGAAATAGAGCAGCAGGTGCGGGTGTCCACCGACCCAGAGCGAATGCTTGCCAACGGAGTGGCTCTGCCCCAGATTGCCGCCGCCCTGAGCGAGAACAATGTGACGCTGCCTTCCGGCCTGCTGCTGGGCCAGGGCAGCTCTCTGCCAGTCAAAACCATCCACACTCTGGGATCGGTTGAAGGTGTGCGGAACCTGGTTGTTGGAGCGTCTTCTTCCGGCCCGGTCCTGCTCGGAGACGTGGCCGACGTAGAGCTGACGGAGGGCCTCCCGACCAGCATTTCCCGCACCAACGGCAAGCCGGCTATCAACGTGTCTGTAGTGAAGGAGCCGGAAGCCAACACCATCGAAGTTACGGATGGTGTCCGTCAGGCCCTGGACACCATAGCCCTTCCGCCTGGCGTTGAGATAGTGATCGTTTCCGACCAGGGCCCGGAAATACAGGAGCAGATCGACACCCTGCTACAGGAGGCTATTTTCGGCTTCCTGTTCGCCGTTGGCGTGGTGTTCATTTTTATGCTGAGCATCCGGCCAACGGTGATTAGAGGACTGCTGACCACGCTCCGCCCTACGATTGTCATCGCGCTGTCCATCCCCCTCAGCATCTTCAGCGGCATCCTGCTGATGACCTGGCAGGACATGACATTGAACTTTATGACCCTCGGCGGACTGGCGATCTCCGTGGGCCGCGTGGTAGACGACGCCATCGTTGTTCTGGAGAACGTTTACCGACACATCCAGTCCGGCCGGGAACGGTGGCGGGCCGCGCTGGACGCCACTACCGAAGTCGGCCCGGCAATCTTCGCCTCGACCCTCACCACGATAGTCGTGTTCATCCCCCTGGGCTTCATCCAGGGGCTGGTTGGCGCTTTCTTCCTCCCCTTTGCTCTGACTGTAGTGTTTGCCCTTGTGGCGTCTCTGGTCGTGGCCTTGACGGCAGTGCCGGTGCTGGGCGCCTACCTGCTGCGCCCCGGCGACATGCCGGAAGGCTCCGTAGAGGAAGACATCGCCTTCGTCAACGAGACCTGGATGCAGAGGGCCTACACGCCGATTCTCAGGTGGGCTCTGGGACACAAAGCCGCCACTCTTACAGCGGCAGTTGTCCTGACCGTGGCAAGCCTTGCCCTCCTGTCGCTGATCCCGGTCACTCTGTTCCCAAGCGGAGGCCAGCGATACATCGAAATAAACCTGACCCTGCCCTCCGGTTCTCCCCCCGAACGCACGCTGGCTGAGGTAATCCGGATCGAAGACGATGTCAGGAACATAGCAGACATTTACACAGCCACGGTGGGAGCCACAAACCTGGGCAACGGCGGCACACCGGGCTCCTTCAATCAGGCGAGCCTTCTGGTCTTACTGAATTCCGAGGCTCCGGAAGACGCCGCCGGAACGCTCAGGGAGAAGCTGGACAGCCCGGGAAGGCAATTGCAGATCAGAGAACTGGACAACGGCCCCCCGGACGGCGGAATCGAGATCAGCGTCACAGGCCCCAGCTACCAGGACATCGCCAGGGTTTCCCAGGAACTGGTCGCGTCCATAAGCTCTATGGACGGCGTGGTCAACCTGGCCAGCGACGTTGATCAGGCAAGGCAGGAAGTGGCGATCGAGGTTGACCCGAGCGCCGCAGCCGCCATCGGCCTGACCACCAGACAAGTTGGGTATCAGCTCAGCCAGTTTCTGATTGGCCGCATGGTTACCACCATCAGCATAGATGGCAAAGACACCGATGTCGTGCTTTCAGGCAGGCAGGATGCCGTTAGCAGCCTGGAACGGATCGGCGACCTGATCATAGCAGGCCCTGCCGGTACTGCCCCCCTGCGGAATTTGGCGCAACTGTCCACCCGGGAAGGCCCGGTCACCATCAGCCGTACCGACCGGCAGCGTTCCGCCAGCATCACGGGAGACATCACGTCCTCAGACACGCAAGCGGTCGGAGTAGAAATCGACCAGAAAATCGCAGATCTGGACTTGCCGTCCGGGGTTTCCGTAATCAGCGGCGGCATATTCGCCGACATCGACGAGGGATTCCGGGCAATATTCATTTCCATGGTAGTCGGCATCGCCCTGATGTACATCGTTATGGTGGGCAGCCTGGGCTCACTGCGAAACCCGTTCATCATCATTACCAGCCTGCCCCTTGCGCTCATAGGAGTGCTGGTCGCGCTGGCTATTACCGGGCGCACTCTGGGATTGCCCGCAATGATGGGCCTGCTGCTCCTTATCGGCATCGTGGTGACCAACGCCATCGTGCTCATAGCCTTCGTGGAGCAGTTGAGAGAGCAGGGAATGTCGGTGATGGATGCCCTCGTTACCGGAGGAAGAGTCAGGCTGCGCCCCATTCTTATGACCGCGCTGACAACCAGCTTTGCCCTGCTGCCGCTCGCTACGTTTTCGGGGGGCGAAGGCGGCATAATCGGCTCCGAACTGGCAACGGTGGTGATCGGAGGGCTGCTCAGCTCCACCGCTTTGACCCTCATAGTCGTGCCGGTCGTATACTACCTGTTCAACGTGAGCATCCCTGCCCTGCTGGGCAGGCTGATGCCGCGGCCTGCCGCCGTATCCAGCGGATAGGCCAGCGAACGGGATAGTACGAAACCGGCCCTGTCCAATATTAAAGCCACGCGGCGTCAACCAGGTTACACTACTCAGCCGGCAGACAGGAGAACGCATGGAAGAGCTGTTCGGCGTCAAGATGGACTACATCATGGTGGTCCTGCTGGCGATATTTCTTCCATCCCTCGCAGCCATCGGATTCATGGCCCTGCGCAATCGGGTCATGCTGAAGATGGCCCTTCGGAACATTCCCCGCCGCAAGACGCAGTCCGCTCTGATCGTGGCGGGGATCATGATCTCCACCCTGATAATGGCGGCGTCCTTCGGCACCGGCGACACACTGACTTTCTCCATCCGCAAAGCCGTGGTCGACGGGCTGGGCACTATCGACCAATTTGTGCTGTCGGCCAGGGCTGGAGAAAACGACCAGTTCGGCGGCGCAGCATACGTTCCCATCGAACGGTTCAATCAGCTTCAGCAGGAACTGTCGGGCTACGACAACATCGACGGCCTCGCGTCGGGGCTGGCGGAAATAGCCCCCACGGTCAACGACCGCACATCCCTGAGCGAAGGCCGGATGCAGATTGCCGGCGTGAACCCCGATACCCTTCAAGGGTTTGGCGAATTCAGTCTCGAAGGCGGAGGCGACGCCAGGCTGGATGAACTGGGGCCCAACGAGGTATTCATAAATTCAAGAGCCGCCGAGGAACTGGAAGCCGTTCCTGGCGACACGCTAACCGTCTACGTCTACGGTGAACCGGTCTCCATGACAGTTAGGGGCGTTGTATCTGGCAGCGGGCCGGTTGGCGCCGATCCAACCCTGCTTCTGCACCTGCGCATAGCTCAGGAATTGTTTGGACGGGAAGGTCAAATCAACTCCATAGTCGTATCGAACAAGGGAGACGAATACGATGGAGCCGAGTTAAGCGATGAAGTGACCAGGAGCCTGCGCGTCCTGTTCACCGACAGGGAAGCCGCCGCAAGGCTTAAAGACGCCCTTTCCCGCCCTGAAGTCCTTGAGCACCTGCGGCAAAGGGAGCAATCGCCTCGTATATCCAATGCCCTCGGCGAAGACCTGGCCCGGTTCAGGGACGAACTGGCAAAACCGGAATTGAGCGACGAGCTGGTGTCTCTCTTCTCCGACAACGACGTCCGCTCGGAATTCCTGGAAGCGGTCGCCAGCTCCGGAGACCAGGAGCTGGCCCGGGAAGTCAATACCCTGGTGGTCTCGCTGGCCGAGTTTGTAGTCATAGACATCAAGCGCAGCCTGCTGGACACGGCAGAGCAGGTGGGCAGCCTGGTGACCAGCTTCTTCATTCTGTTTGGTCTGTTCTCCATTCTGGTGGGGATTCTGCTTATCTTCCTGATTTTCGTCATGCTGGCGGCGTCTCGGCGCTCCGAGTTGGGCATGGCCCGCGCGGTGGGAGCCAAGCGCTGGCACTTGATCCAGATGTTCGTGTTCGAGGGCACTGCCTATTCCCTGGTGTCAGGCGTTGTCGGCGTGGGGCTGGGTTTGCTGGCAAGCGCGCTGATAGTCGGCATCATCAACCAGATCTTTGCGGGAGGCGGGGCCGGGGACGGCGGCGATGACTTTCAGCTTACCCGACACTTCGAGATGCGAAGCGCCCTTGTAGCCTACTGCCTGGGCATGGTTATCACTTTCATCACCGTGGCGGTTTCGGCTTACCGGGTCAGCCGGATGAATATAGTGGCTGCGGTGCGCGACCTTCCTACCCCTCAGGAAGCCAACACGGCCACCGCCCTTCAGCAGCTTGGACTTCTGGTAATGTCGGGCCTCTTTCTGCTGCCCTTCAGAATGCTGTACCAGAGCGCCCGAACATTCATCGCCGGGCGCATAATCCGCGGAATCACTCTCCTGGCGCTGGCTCCTTTATCCGCTCCCGCCTCGCCCTTGATCTTCGTCTACACTCTGTTTCAACTGTTGCTCAGCCCTTACAGACAGGGATGGATGGTCATCATCCGGGCCACCCTGTCCATCATCGTAGTGGGAGGGGGTGTGCTGATTGCCTGGGTGGGAACCCAGACCAACTCCGCAGTTTGGGTGCGAATCGGGGTAAGTTTGTCAATCATCGGCCTCGGACTTCTGCTGCGCACTCTGATGAACGTCAACCAGACCCGGCCTGAGACATCCGACCGCGTGGCCTACACCCTCATCGGGGTATTGGTGCTGGTCTACTGGTTCATTCCTTTCAGCACTCTCCAGTCCATCTTCGGCGAGTTAAACGGCGGAATCGAGCTGTTCTTCATCTCCGGCATTACCATGGTCGCCGCCGCCGTCTGGATAGTTATGTATAACGCCGACGCGCTGCTGAAGATTCTAACGACTATGACATCGCGAATTGGCAGCCTTCGCCCTGTGCTGGTCACCGCGGTCGCCTACCCGATGAGCGCCCGCTTCCGCACCGGGCTGACCCTGGCCATGTTCGCCCTGGTCATTTTTACCATGATCGTCATGTCCATCCTGACCGAGGCCTTCAGCACCACATCGGCAGACGACCCGTCCGTTGTGGGCGGCTGGGACATTTCCGCGCGGGTAAATCCGAACACGCCCATCGAAGACTTCCGCCAGGCCATAGAGGACAATGCTGAGCTGAACTCCGCCGACTTCGCACAAATCGGAAGCTACACCTTCATTCCTGTGCAGGCCAGGCAGCAGGGCGCAGAGGAGCAGAGCTGGCGCTCCTACGCCGTACGCGCCGCAGACGACGGGTTTCTGTCAGGAACGGAAACGGAATTCCACCTCATTGCAGAGGGGTTTGGCACAACGGCGGAAGAAGTATGGAGCGCGCTCCGGCGCGACTCGACTCTCGTAGTGGTGGACGCCCCAGCCGTGCCCACCCAGAGCGGCTTCGGCGGCGACAACACGCCTCAGTTCCAACTGGAAGGGATTTTCTACGAGGACGAGTCCATGGCGCCCATACCTATTGAGGTGCGGGAACCGGCCACCGGCGCGACCATTACGCTGACCGTCATAGCTATCCTGGACGAAACAGCAGACGTCTTCGGTACGCTGGGGGGCGGCATGATAGCGGCCAGAAGCCAGTTGGACGAAGTATCGCCCTACCCAGTGCCTGTTACCAATTACCGGATCAAGGTCGCTGAAGGAGTTGACGCCGCCCGCCTCTCGACAGAGCTGGAAAAGGCCTTCCAGCGCAACGGCATGGAGAGCGACGCATTGGCCGACCTGGTGGATGATGCTGTTTCCGCCAACCAGTCGTTCAACTACCTCCTTACGGGCTTCATGGGGCTGGGGCTGATGGTGGGGGTGGCCTCCCTGGGGGTAGTCAGCCTGAGAGCCGTGGTTGAGCGGCGTCAGCAGATTGGCGTTCTGCGCGCCATCGGCTATCGCAAGAGCATGGTTCAGTTGTCTTTCCTGCTGGAATCGTCTTTCGTCGTGCTGTTGGGCGTGGCCATCGGTGTTGGCCTGGGCACTGCCATCTCCTACCTGATAGTACGGGACATACGGGAAGACGTGGAGACCATCCGTTTCAGCATTCCCTGGATTCAGATAATCATCATCGTGGCCGTCGCCTACCTCTTCTCTCTGGCAACGACCTTCCTGCCGGCCCGACAGGCCAGCAACATATACCCGGCAGAAGCGCTTCGATACGAGTAACCTGCCGGCAGACATGGCGGTACCTCAAGGCAACAGGGGCGCCCCCGGATGCAACGAGCCGGCCACGGGCAGGAAACTCGGCGGCGGGCATCCAGGGGCGCCCCTTGCCACCGAGAGCAGTCCGGGGTAGAGTAGGAGCGATTTTGACTCTTGCAAGCCACACAGGAGGCGATCCAATGGCAAACGACCCCATCAACCTGTACGACTACGAGGCCAGGGCCAAGCTGGTCCTGCCCTACAACAACTGGGAGTTCATTGAGGCCGGCTCGATGGACGAGTTCACCACTCGACGCAACCGTTCCGCTTTCGAAGATCTGAAGCTCAGGCCGCGATTCCTCAGGGATGTACAGGATCGCAAGATTTCCACAACCGTGCTGGGGCAGAAGATAAGTATGCCGGTGATGGTTGCCCCGGCAGGCAGCCATATGCTGGCCCACCCCGACGGCGAGGTCGCCACAGCCCGGGGGTCAGGCCGCTCCGACACCCTGATGATGCTCAGCACATCGTCCAACTACAGTATGGAAGAAGTTTCTGAAGCCGCCAGCGGCCCTCTATGGTTCCAGTTGTACCACAGGGGCTACAGTTTTACCGAGATGCTGGTGCATCGCGCCGAAGAGGCCGGCTTCAAGGCCATTGTGCTGACCATCGACACGCCTGTCCCCAGCCCCAAGGAGCGGGACCTCCGCAACCGCTACAAGCGCGAACAAGACCTGGGCAACTTCCGGGGAATGGACGCAGACCGCAGCGTCATCAGCGGCACCGACGAAACCGAGGGCTGGGACGTGTCTTACGCTCCGCCCATTACCTGGCGGGAACTGGAATGGCTGAAAGGTCTGACATCCCTGCCCCTAGTGCTGAAGGGCGTGCGCACCGCCGAGGACGCCCACGAGGCCGTGGAATCCGGGGTTGACGGCATTCTGGTATCGACCCACGGCGGGCGGCAACTGGACATGACCATGGGCGCCATCGAAATGGTTCCCGAGATCGTTGAAGCCTCCAGGGGCCATGCCGAGGTATACGTGGATTCCGGCGTGCGCCGGGGCAGCGACGTCATCAAGGCACTAGCGCTGGGAGCCAAGGCCGTGGCGATTGGCCGCCCGCTTTTCTGGGGCCTGGCCCTGGATGGGGACAAAGGCGTGCATGGCGTACTGGAACTGCTCCGGGAGGAAGTTGACCGATGCATGGCCTTCTGCGGCCAGTCTGACGTGGAAGCCCTCGAACCGGGCATCATTCAGATACCCGCCGGATGGGGCGCGTTCGGCGGCGCCACTGCGCCGTAGCGCACCATAACAATATCGCCGTCAATGGCTACGGCCCCCGGAGCAGTTTCCGGGGGCCGTCTTGTTTCACTGCTGTCGCCAGACCGCCTCAGGCCTGGGGTTGGTCCAGGCCCGCCACAACCGATAGCATTCCAGCAGCGCCACCACTCCGAAGAACGCCAGCGGCCCGGGTTCCGGCTCAACGATAAGCCAGTGGGCCAGCACCAGCACTGCCGCTATATAGACGCCTCGCTGCAGCAGTTTCCAGCGCTGCCACCCCATAACCCGCGTCATTATCGAATTGGAAGTGATGGCGATGGGAATGAATATAAAGAGGGCAGCCCACCCGGTTAAGATGCCTGGGGTGGCGAACTCATCCAGAACCTCCCGCAAACTGCCCAAATCCACAAAGTAAAAGGCAACATGGACTACGGAGTAGGAAAATGCAGCCACGCCTATATAGCGCCTCCGCTGTATCAGCCAGGCAACGATGCGGGAGTTGGGGAACATAGCTTGCAAGGGCGAAAGGGACAACGCAATCAGCAGAAGGAACGTGGCCGTAACGCCGGATAACTCAACTATCTCATGGGCTGGGGATGGCCCTCGGCCAGGGTCATCCCCGACCAGCATCAGGGCCATCTGCACCGACGGCAGGGCCAGCAGCGCCCAGAGCAAATACGGCGAATGGACTATCTTCTTTACGGCAGTCATTTTACTCCCTGCGCTTTACGTCCCGTCTGAAAAGCGGCAGATTTGGCCTGCATTGCACACATCAGCATAATCAGACTTCCGGAATATAGCGGCGAGCCCGGTCAGCGCACGGCGGATAAGCTGCGTCCGTATTCGTTGGATGGGTTGCGGTAAATAGTGTGATAATGGATTCCGTCGTCTGCATCTTCGGTTGAGAACTCGATTATGAGGCTCGGCCCCTGGACCCGGTAATATAACGACCCGCCGCTACCGTCCCCGTGCCAGGCCAGGTATGTATCGTCCAATTCAGAACGGATTTCGGTCAGCCTGGCTAGGCTGCTGGATGATTCAAGCATACCGACCCACTGAGCGACGGCGTCCAGAAGCAATTGCCGCTGCGAATCGTTCCAGCCTGCTGCCCTTGAACCTTCCACAGGTGGGATGACGCCGTCCTCTCCAGCGCCCGTGTAGATTCCTTCGGGGCGATTAGAGAGCGTAGCTGCCGTCCTCCGGCCTTCATCAAGAGCGTTGATAAGGGCCAAACCGGACTGTAAGTGCGTGTCAAGGGGCGTGACGGCAGTCCCCCCGGCGGTGTAGGACGCCGGTTCCACGGCGATGAAGGTGGGCGACATATAGGTGCGCCCGTCGGCCATCGTAACGTTTATGGCAAGGTGATGCCCGCCGAACTGCCACCCCCACGTATTGGAGTCGGAAGACTCCCCGAAGAAAGCAAGCCAATAGTTTTCATCGCCGAACCGGCTCTCCGACTCAGCCAAAACGGCGTCTGCGCCGAGGATACCCAGGGTTGTTTCGTATCCATAGGCACTGAGGGCGGATGAGAGAAAGGCAAACATGGCTTCGGTTTGGGCTGCGTCCAAATCGCCGACGCGAACGCCATTGCGGTCGAATCTGGGGACACCGGCCGGCAGATTAGACCAGTTGGAACGCACCGGGCCACTGAAGGAGTACATCGCCTCACCGCGTTGATCATCGGTGAGGGAGCCTATGAAAGCATTGGCGGCATTCACCGCGGCAAAGCCGCCGGCAGGCGCCGTGTCGGCAGGCCGATCGGACATGGTTGTGGCGACTGCTACAACAGAGCCGGGGTCAGAACTGGTGTCGTCTCCGCCGCAGGCAATGCCCAATATCAAGGCGATTGCTGCCGCCCAAGGCAGAAGCGTCCGCCCAGCCCGGGGCCAAAAGTATAGACCCATATTTTGGATGAACCTCCTGATCCCGTATCAGCAATCAGGAGTGCATCCAGAAAATGTGAAGAAATTATGCGGCTGGAGAGCGTCAGATCAAACGGACGGGGCAAATCTGATTGCCGGCTCCCGTAGGCTCGCCGATGCAGGTACGGGACAGCGACGCCTGGCACAGCCGGCCATCGACCTAAAAACCGGGTCTAAACAGGGCCTAAACAGGGAGGGCATACGACCACGGATACGGGCGGTCATTTACCGATGGGCTGCTCTTTACGCTCCGCGCTTTCTGCCTGTCTTCCCCTCTCTGCGGTTATGGCGGGCATCGCAGTCATTGGCAGACTGCGGTCAGTGGTGGGTATTCGCAGGCTTAAAACTGATCATGCGGGAGCGCAGGCCCGGATGACCGCCATAGCACGCTCTTTGGCGCCGGGGCCTGAAGCCCGGGGCGAGATTATGGGCATCTTAATTCCGGCCTCCCGGTACTTCCCCAAACGTTCGCGGCAATCCTCCGGCGAACCGGCGAGGGCCACAGTATCTACCAAGCCGGCAGGAGCCAGATTCAGGGCCTCCTCGACCCGTCCCTCTCTCCATGCCTGGGCCACAGCCTGCACTTCGTCGGCGAACCCGGCTTCCTCCACCAGCCTGCGGTAACGCGGGAAGCGCCAGACGTAGGAGGCGACGTAGCGCCGCAGCTCGTCCCGGGCTGACTCTCTGTCTTCTGATACGGCGCAGGCTATCAGCGTGGCCACATCGATGTCATCGGGATCTCGTCCTGCCCGTTTCGCCCCGTTGCTGATGTGATGAACGGCATTTGCGGCATGCTCCAGGGTACACCAGGTCAGGATAACGCCGTCGGAGATTTCGCCGCATATCTCCAGCATCCGGGGACGCACTGCGGCATAGTAGATGGGCATCCGGCGTCTGACCGGCTCGAACCACAGATCAAAACGTTCGATATTGTACACATCGCCGCTGTACTTGATGTCGCCGTCGCGCAGAATGCCCCGGACAATTTCTGTGCATTCCCGCATCCGTTCGATAGGACGGATAAACTCGAGTCCGTGCTCCGGTTCCACCTGCACCTTGTGGCTGCTGCCCAACCCCAGGATGAAGCGTCCGTTGGAGAAGTGATCCACAGTAGCGGCGGCCATGGCGATAGTGGGCGCAGTACGGACGAAGACGCTGGTAATACTGGTTCCCAACTTGATACGGCTGGTGGCCACAGCGCAGGCAGCGAGGATGGCGAACTGGTCGCCGCCGTGCCCCTCTGCAACCCAGGCCGATTCGTACCCTAACTCCTCGGCCAGTTTTACGCACTCAACAATGTCGGGGGGAGGCATACCGCCTGAGAAGCCGATTCCAATTCTTTGCATATTTGCGATCACCTGCGGCGATAACGTACCAACAGACAGCGAGGGGACGGAGCCGCTAATGCATATTCGGCGTCCACGCCCGCGACCGGTTCCGGCAGCGGTTCAACCGTATCCTGGTCGCAACCGGGAGCCGATACACCCGCTCAGCGCGATATCCCATGATTTCTTACCGAGCATGGATGCTTGCGCGATACGAAGCTGATTTCCTGCGGAAATCCGCCTCTAACGCCGGCGGAAATCCAGGGGCTGCCGTAGAGGGTCAAGGTCGCATAGATGAGATTGCAGATGGCTGCCCCGCCTGGGCTCGAACCAGGGATTTCAGCTCCAAAGGCTGACGTGCTACCACTACACCACGGGGCAAACTACGGAGCGGCGTCGCGCGCCCATCTCGATTGACGCATCTTCATTGTGCTTGGCCTCGACGCAAGCGTCAAGAGTTTCCGCCAGCGCGGTGATGCACCTTTACCCGTATCCGGTCAGCGAATGCGTTCCTCACGGGCGCTCCTCTAGATTCCCGGGGCCTTTATCCGTATCCGCGCGGTGAACGCCGCTGGTAACGAACTCCCGTCGGAAGCTGGCGCCAATGCTATAATCGAGTGGAACAACTCCCCGAAAACGCCCGGGCCCTGCATTTAAGGAGGGTAGCGTGAGAATCGCGCTTTTGCACATTGCTCCGGTAACAGGCGACGTTGATCACAATCGCAAACTGGTGGAGCGCGGCGTTGCCGCCGCCGCAGAAGCGGGAGCGCAGTGGGTGGTTACCCCGGAGTTGTGTATTCCCGGCTACCTCTTCCTGAAGACTATTGGGACTGGGTGGATACAACCCCAGCCAGACCAGTGGATGACCGGCTTCTGCAAGCTGGCGCGGCGACAGGGCATCACGGTGTTCCTCTCGCACCCGGAGCTGGACCCGGCGTCGGGGCGGATGTACAACACGGTTTTCGTCATCAACTCAGATGGCGAGATAGTTGGCCGCCACCGCAAGATCAAGGCCCTCGGCGGAGCGGAAGCCTGGTCAACGGCGGGCTGGAAGATCACTCCCTTCAACTGCGACGGGGTTCAGGCCGGAGTGCTGATTTGCGCTGATGCCTACAAGAACGACGTCGCCGAAGTCCTGGTAAGCAAAGGAGCGCAGGTGCTGATCTCTCCGGTATCGTGGGGACCGGGAGGCTGCGGGCCGGACGGCGAATGGGAGGCCCGCTCGGCCCAGACAGGCCTGCCGGTCATTGTCTGCAACCGCACGGGTGTCGAGCCAGAGGAGCTGGACTACCGCGAGGCGGAAAGCGTGGTCGCCCAAGGCGGGCGCCGCCTGCTGGAAGCCACCTCAGACCGCTCGGTGGTGCTGACCTTCGACTGGGACATGGACACGATGTCCCTGCAATCGGAAGATTTCGGGCGGACGTTCCTGTAGACCCGCGCTCATCCAGCTTTCTGCATCTCTTCCGAATCAAGGAATCGCCGCAGGATAAGCACTGCCGCCGCTTCGTCAATTGCCCCTCTTTCTCGCGACGGCTGCAACCCGGCTTCCCGGAGAATCGCCTCGGCCTCAGTGCTGGTGAAAGCCTCGTTCACCGTGTGTACAGGAAGCTGCGTTTCCTTCCGCAGGGCGCGGATAAAGCCGGTTACTCGCCTGGTCTGCGGACTATGCTCACCTCCGGGCAGGTAAGGAACGCCTGCGATAATGGCTTCGGAACGCCGTTGCCTGGCGGCGTCCAGAACAGCCCGTATATCCGCAGCCAGCCTGGTGCGGCGCAGTATGCCCGCAGGGAGAGCCGTGCCGAACTCGGCCGCTCCCGATGCCATGCCGATTCTCCGTTCTCCGATGTCGAGGGCAAGCAGCCTCACAGAAGGACCGCCAACTCCTGATTCCTGTTTCGCAGGAAAAGCTGCCGCACGCCGGCATCTAAGACAGGGCGGCGCTCACCAAGCCGGGGACGGCCCGTAGAGCGTCTTCCAGCTTCTCCGGCTGGCGTCCGCCGGCCTGGGCTATATCGGGGCGGCCGCCCCCGCCGCCGCCCATCAGTCTGGCGGCATCGCGGGCTATATTGCCGGCATTGAGCCCGCGGTCAACCAGATCGGAGGTGACCATTGTGACCAGTATCGGGCTACCCTCGGACAGCGCGCCCAGGGTTATGACGCAACTGACAAGCTTGTCCCGCAGAAAGTCGCCCATCTCCCTCATCCCGTCGGCGTTGTTGGCGGATGTGCGACCGGTCACCACACGCACACCGCCCACGTCGGCCACGCGCTGCAACAGGGCTTCCGCTTCCGACCGGAGCTGCGAGCGTTCCATCGACGCCAGGCGGCGGCGCAGGTCGGCGGTCTCCTGCATATAGCTGTCGAGGCGGGTCTCCAGTTCGACCACGGAGGTCTGAAGCCTGCGCGACAAGCTATCCAGCAACGCAGACTGCTCCACAAACAGCGCTTCGGCAGCGCGGCCTGTCAGGGCCTCGATGCGGCGCATTCCCCCGCCGATGCCGGATTCGCCCAGCACCAGAAGCGTACCCACCTGCCCGGTGGCGGCCACGTGAGTGCCGCCGCAGACCTCAAAGCTGAAGGGATGATTGGCCTCCTCGGCCATTCTGACAACCCGCACGACGTCTCCGTACCGGTCGCCGAAAAAGGCCAGAGCGCCCTGCCGCACCGCATCGGCGTAGCTGGTCTCTTGGGCCGACACCAGCAGATTGGCCCGCACTTTCTCGTTGGAAAGCGACTGGACGGCCAGCAGTTCGTCGCTGCTAAGCTGCCCGACGTGGCTGAAGTCGAAACGCAGCCTGTCGGGGGCCACCAGCGAACCGGCCTGACGCACATGAGGCCCCAGCGTGGCCCGGAGGGCAGCCTGCAGGATGTGGGTGCCGCTATGGTTGCGCGACGAGTCCATACGCCGCTTTGCGTCGACCGTGCAGGTTACCGGATCTCCCACGGCGATGTGGCCTTCCACAACCACGCCCTTATGCACTATAAGCCCGGCGATGGGAGACTGGGTATCCTCTACCCGGAAAAGGCCGTTGGCCCCGCGCACATTGCCCTGGTCGCCCAACTGACCGCCGCCCTCGGCGTAGAAGGGGGTGCGGCTGATGACTACCTCGGCCGCCTGCCCCCGGGCAGCATGGCCGGAGGGTGCGCCGCCGACGAGCAGGGCGGCTATTACCGATTCCTGTTCGGTCGAGCCGTGACCGGTGAATTCGGTACGGCCTGCGCCGAGATTCTCATAGACGGGCAGCATCTCCATGCTGCCCTCAAACTGCTGACCGGAGCGGGATTGTTCGCGCTGGCGCTCCATTTCCCGTTCGAAGCCATCCATATCCACACCCAGACCATGCTCGCGGGCAATTTCGGCGGTCAGCTCTGGGGGGAAGCCATAGGTGTCATAGAGTACAAAAGCCTCCCTGCCGGAAATTTCCGCTGTCTGCGAGGCATCTCTTGTGCTGGATTCCAGAGCATCTATCATGCCCAACAGAATCTCGTTGCCTCTCCCAAAGGCTTCTGCGAACCGCTCTTCCTCAAGGCCGACCACTCTGAGGATGAAATCGCGGTTCTGGGAGAGTTCGCCGTAGGCTGCCTGGAAACGCGAAACCGCCTCCTCCACTACATCGCACAGGAACGGGCCTGTCAGTCCCAGGCGGCGGCCGTAGCGGATGGCGCGGCGGATGATTCGGCGCAGCACGTAGCCGCGGCCCTCGTTGCCCGGCGCCACGCCGTCGCCTATGAGGAAGGCGGCAGCCCTGGCGTGTTCGGCTACAACTCTCAGCGCAAAGTCTGTATCGGCGTCCGTTTCGTATTCGCGCCCCGATAACCGGCAGGCCCTGGCGATTATGGGAGTGAACAGGTCGGTCTCGTATATGTTGTTCCTGCCTTGAAGAATCATCGCCGCGCGTTCCAGGCCCATACCGGTGTCTACGCTGGGAGCTGGCAGAGGCGTGCGATTGCGGTCAGGGTCCTGGTAATACTGCATGAACACCAGGTTCCACAGTTCTACGAAACGTTCGCAGTCGCAGTTGGGGTGGCAGCCTGGGGCATCCCCTGGGGGAGCGCCATTGTCGCGTTCCTGGCGCAACATGGCAGTGAGGGTGTCCACATCCACCATGCGCCCATCGTGGCAGCCCCTCCCGATGCCGCCGTCGTAGTGGATCTCGGAGCAGGGGCCGGTTGGACCCTCGGTTCCGGCGGGGCCCCACCAGTTGTCTTTGTCTCCATAGCGGTAAATGCGGTCGGCAGGCACGCCAATCTGGCTCCGCCAGATGTCGAAAGCCTCGTCGTCGTCCAGGTGAATGGTAACATACAGGCGATCGGGGGATAGACCGAAGAGCTGAGTCACCAGTTCCCAGGCAAACGAGATGGCTCCTTCCTTGAAATAATCGCCGATGCTGAAGTTGCCCAGCATCTCGAAGAAAGTCAGGTGCTTGTGGTCTCCGACCTCGTCTATGTCGGTGGTGCGAAAGCTCTTCTGCCTGCTGGTGAGCCGGCGGGATGGCGGCGTTTGCTCCCCCATGAAGAAGGGCTTGAAGGGCACCATGCCCGCGCTCGTGAACAGCAGCGTAGGGTCCCCTGCGGGGATCAGCGATGCAGAGGGCATGGGTTGGTGTCCCTTGCTCTCGAAGAATTTTATGAAGGAGTCCCTGATCTGGTCGCCATTCATCAGTCTTGACTCTCTCGATTCAACTGTGCCGGGCTAAATTGCGCGTGTAGGCACCGATTCCGTCAATGAGTTACCCCACCCCCTGCTGGAGCAAACGGGCCGCCCGTCGCGCCTCGATTACGACAATCTCAGTGCAAACGGGGATACTGTATTTTACGCTCTAACTCCAGTCAACGAAAGCGATACGGCGTCCGGGCGTGGTTGAAGCAGCCCTGTCGGCTTGAATTCGGGAGCGTCTGGGCCTAAAATTCTAATGTGATACATTTGCCGGGCGGGGGCGTAATCCGGGAAACAGTACCCCAACGCAAACCGGATTGCCAGGTATAATATCGACCTGCATGGGTGAGTCAGGAGGTTTGATGGATTCCAGCATCATCGGCAAAATTGACAAGGCGAGGAAATACGCCGAGGAAAAAGAGCGGGTCAGCATCAATAATTTTTCGGCGACCTTCCAAGGCAACCACAACAGCTACGACGTGTCGTTCAACGCCGGGGTATGGGACTGTGAG
Source organism: Dehalococcoidia bacterium (assembly GCA_965115955.1). Taxonomy (GTDB): domain Bacteria; phylum Chloroflexota; class Dehalococcoidia; order Lucifugimonadales; family UBA3495; genus VXOI01. The sequence continues at coordinate 2,793,034 of OZ220473.1, forward strand.
TGCCACTTCTTCGCCACACGAGCCGTATGCAGCCATACCATGGCCCTGCAAAGGATGCTGGACGACATGCTGGCAAAGGTGTCCGGTCATTCAGAACCCGTTCAGGCTCAGTAGCTGAACCCCCGGTTCTTAATTCAGCCGCAGGCCGGAGCTTCAGTTCCGGCCTTTCGTTCGCAACGCCTTCCTGTAATCCCGGTTCTGGCTCCGAATGAGGGCGAGCAGCACTGCCTGCAATTACCCCTGCAGGCAACTGCACCGCGCCGTCGCGTTGACAGGGGATAGCGGGGCCGCTAGAATTAGCGCACTGCCCTTGCAGTGATTCGGTTTTTTAGAGATTTTTGCAGAATTCTGCGTTTAAGGTTCACCCCGCCCAGCGCAATGTCCGAATTTGCCGTCGCCGGTTTGAACCATCGCACCGCTCCGGTCGAAGTGCGGGAATCGCTGTCTTGGGGACGCGAGCAACTGCCGGGCCTGCTTGACGCGATGGCTTCGGCATCCCTCCCCGGGGTTCCCCTGTCTACCTGCAACCGCTCCGAGTTTTATTTCCTGGATTCCAGCCAGACCGGACTTCCCCGCCTGAAAGACCTGCTGGCCGGATATTTCGCAGTGGCCGGAGATAATCTGGAGCGTTTCCTGTACGAACACCGGGGATACGATGCAATAAACCATCTGTTCCGGGTTGCATCCGGCCTCGACTCCATGATCCTGGGCGAAGACCAGATCATCGGCCAAGTGCGCCAGGCCTATCAAGCGGCCAGCGAAGAGAGCGCTGTTCCAGGAATTCTGGCCCGCCTGTTCCAGGAGGCATCCAGAGTCGGGCGCCGGGTGAGACGCGAGAGCGGCATCGGGCGGCGCGCTCTGTCGGTGAGCCGCGCCTGCGTCGAGATGGCCCGCTCCAGGGTTGGGGGCCTGTCCGGAAGCAGCGTGCTGGTCGTCGGCGCGGGAGAGGCCGGGCAAACCGCAGCGGAAGCCTTGCGCATTGCCGGCGCCCGCAATATCACAGTCGTAAACCGCACCTACGCCCGTGCATTAGCGGTGGCAGGGCGGCTGTCGGGAAAAGCCGCGCCTTTCGACCAACTTCCGGACGCTCTGAAGAGTTCCGACATCGTCATATCCTGTACCGGCTCACCGGGATACGTCCTGAAGGCCGGGTTGATTGCCGAGGCTATGTCCTGTCGACCGGGACGCCCCCTGGTCCTGATGGACATCGCCGTGCCCCGGGACATCGAACCCGCCTCCGGGGATGTGAACAACGTTTCCCTCACCGACATCGACGGCCTCGAATCCGGCTCGCAGCAGAGCCGGCAGGACAAGGAGCGCGAGACGGCAATAGCCGAAGCAATAGCGGCAGAGGCAGCCCGGCAGTTCGACCTGCGCCAACGCAGCCTGGCGGCGCAGTCGCCCGTCATCGAGCTGCGGCGGCGCGCCGATATGATCCGGGATACGGAACTCCAGAGAGTGCTGAAGAGACTGGACGGAAAGCTCACTGGAGAGGAGAAAGCCTCGCTGGAGGCGATGACCAAGGCCATTGTCAACAAGCTGCTTCACTCGCCCACGGTTTACCTGAAGGAGCAGACTCCGACAGTGAGCCGGCAGGCTGTCGCGGACATATTCGGCTTGAACAACCGGCCCTGATTTCATAGAGGGCCTGATTGGGCTGCGCCCTTCTCCCGGCTTTTTCGATGCGCCGGGGCTCGCTTATCTGCACGGTCGAGCTGTCCGCTTTTCCTGAAATCCGGCCCGCGAGCCTATTGCCCTCAATGCGCTTTACGCCCATATTATGTTAATCTGCCAGCTCTGATCGCAATCGTTGCAAGGCGATTCGCCGGCGCTTTGGGAGAGTTTACAGCGGCGAATTTACAGCGGCAAGGAGGCAGCATGAAAGTAGTAGCCGTGTTATATCCGGGCGGAGAAGCAGCGGCCGAGACGCCTGAACTGCTGGGGTGCGCCGAAAATGCGCTGGGGCTTCGGGAATGGCTGGAAGGCAAGGGCCACGAGCTGGTAACGACTACTGATACCGGAGACGGACTGGACAGCCATCTGCCCGCCGCAGACGCGCTTATCGCCACCCCTTTCTGGCCGGCCTACATCAGCCGGGAGCGTATCGAAGCGGCCCCCAATCTCAAGCTGCTGCTCACCGCCGGGGTCGGCTCCGACCATTTTGACCTGGCCGCAGCCGCCGAGCATGGCGTTACCGTGGCCGAAATCACCGGAAGCAACGTTGTCAGCGTCGCCGAGCACGTGGTGATGCAAATACTGGCCCTGGTGCGCAACTACATCCCGGCCTACCAGGAAGTGATGAGCGGCGGGTGGGACATCGGCAAGATCGCCGCCCGATCTCACGACCTGGAAGACAAGCGAGTCGGCATCATAGGCTTCGGACGTATAGGCCAGAGGGTAGCGACCCGGCTCAAGCCCTTTGACGTGCAATTGCGCTACTTCGACTATCGCCGCCTGTCTCACACCGAGGAAACGGTTCTTTCTGCCCGGTTCCAGGGGCTTCGGGAACTCGTGTCCGGGAGCGATGTGGTCAGCATCAACATTCCGCTGACGCCGGCAACTCAGGGGCTCTTCGACCGGGAGCTGCTCGGCAGCATGAGGAGGGGGGCATACCTGGTAAATACGGCCCGCGGCCGCATAGTGGACACCGAGGCGCTGGTAGAGGTTCTGGAGTCCGGGCGGCTGGCAGGGTACGCCGGCGACGTTTGGTATCCCCAGCCCGCTCCTCCAGATCACCCCTGGCGCCGGATGCCCAACCATGCAATGACTCCTCACGTTTCGGGAACCACATTGGAAGCCCAGGGGCGATACGCCAACGGTGTCCGCGAGTGCCTGACCGCCCTCATCGCAGGCGAGCCTATAGACCGCGATTACATCATTGTCGATGGCGGTCGGGTATCCAGCCCCAGCTACAGCCCCGCTTACCAGCAGCCGAACCCCAGCCCTTAAGGCCCGCCCTTGAGACCCGGAGCGTGAGCAGGCTTTTGCCTGTCGTCGTTTCGCATCATCCCGGGCCCCTTTACAGACGTTTCCTCTTACAGAATTTAAGGGAGAGCCTGGGCCAACTGGGTCAGGACGGAGCGAGGGCTGTTGACGGTCAGTACCAGCAGCGCGATGTCGCGATCCCGGGCCTGCGCGGCCACGTAGCGACGGTCTGTTTCAGCAACATCCCTGTTTATGAGCAGCGCGTTGTAGGGCGAGGAACCCACCATGTCGATTGCTACACTGTCGTTGGTAGTGCTGGTCACTATGTAACCGGCTCTCTCCAGGATGCGGGCGAGGTGGTCTATGTCGGAGCCATCTCTTCCCAGGATGGCGATGCGTCTGTTGCCGTTCATCGGGCGGAAACCTGCGAGTGTCCGGATTCTTCTTGCCGGGTTCGCCCCAAAGGTTAAAGACTGTTGACCAACTTAGCAAGCCACTCCAATGGACAGGGCGGCCTTACAATTCAGCGGGTTACGCTTCCCATCATCCCCGCGCTCATTGATTATCGTCAATCGGCGTTCCCGGCGCCGCGACCGTCAAGCCGAATGAAACTGTGCCGCAGAGTTTTGCCATCTGCCGGCGCCGCCTCCGCAGGAGAGCATCCCTTTCCCGCATCCCGCCCGGCGCTGTCGGCTTGCCGGCAAACCCGGGGCTGCGCCATGACCATTGTCCCGGCCTGTCCGACGCTCCAATCCTTGCGCCGGCGCCCGCCGGGAATACTCAACCCGAATAGAGTGGCGGCAGCTCCGCACAACCTGTATTCTTGTAGTGATTGGAGCCATAGACATTGGCCCGGTTACGGACCGGTTACGGACATGGAGGGCCTCTTGATTCGCGGACTTGACGGCAGGTTTCCCAGAATACATCCCACGGTATTCGTCAGCGAGGCAGCATATATCGTCGGCGACGTGACCATCGGCGAAGGCTCCAGCGTCTGGCCGGGGGCGGTTATCAGGGCCGACTATGGGGACATTACAGTCGGCAAAAACTGCTCTCTGCAAGACAACTGCACACTGCACACCGACGACCACCTCGAACTGGGCGATAATGTGCTGCTGACCCACGGCGCGGTAGTTCACGGCGGCAAGGTGGGCAGCAATGTGCTGATAGGGGTCAACGCCGTGTTGCTGGAGGACGCCGACGTGGGGGACTATGTCTTCATCGGCGCGGGCGCCATCGTCCGAGGCCGCGTGCCGGACTACTCCCTCGTCATCGGGGTTCCGGGCCAGATCCGTCCACTCAGCCCGGCGCAGGAGGCCCGTTTGCAGAACCCTACCGCCAACTACGTGCACAACGCCAGGCGTTTCATCGCCAACGGCCTGGGCCTCCAGATACCGGCCAGCCCGCAGGACGGAGGGGCATGACCATGGACACCAAACCCGAAAGCCCGGAACCCGGAAGCCCGCCCCTGCCGCTCGACGGGCTGCGGGTGCTGGACGTTACCCATATAGTAGCCGGCCCCTTCTGCTCCATGATCCTGGCAGACATGGGGGCCGAGGTAATCAAGATTGAGCGCCCCGGAACGGGTGAGCGGGGGCGCAGCAACGGCCCGTTTATAGACGGCCCTGAGGGACAGCGGGTCAGTTCCCGGTACCTGGGACTGAACCGCAACAAGAAGAGCGTCAGCCTCGACCTCAGAGACCCGCGCTGCAAGCAGGCTTTCGAGCGAATGGCGGCAGAGTCAGACGTGCTGCTGGACAACTGGGGTCCCGGAGCCATGCGACGACTGGGGCTGGGACACGAGCGGCTGCGGGAGATCAATCCACGCCTGATATATGCCAGTCTCACCGGATACGGCGACCCTGACGGCCCGGCTCCGGGGCCTTACTCTCACTGGCCTGCCAACAATCCCTGCGTCCAGGGCATGGGCGGATGGATGACGGTCACCGGCAGCCCCGGCGGCGGCCCGCAGATGGTGGGAGACAATATTGGCGACTCGGTTCCGGGCGTCTGGACTGCCCTGGGCGTTATGATGGCTTTGGAAAGCCGCCACCGCACCGGGCAGGGCCAGTACATCGATATGGCGATGTACGATTGTATGGTGGCTCACATGACCAGCACTATGCCCTTTTACCAGGCCACCGGCCAGGTGGCGGGACGGGAACGGGGCAATATGCTCAGCGCCCAGCTCGCGCTTCAGGCCAAAGACGGTTACGTTGTGCTGGCTGGGGCAGGCGACGCGGAGAAATGGAAAGACCTCTGGAGACTGATAGGACGGGAAGACCTGATCGAAGACCCACGCTACCTGGGCGAGGGGGTCAGCGGCGAGTTCTATATGAACCACTTCATCCCGGCCATCGAGGCGTGGAGCAGGGAACGCCCCAAAGCCGAAGTGAGCCAGCTACTCATCGGTATCGGCTACTCGATGGGTATGGTGCAGGACCAGGCCGATCTGGATTCCTGCCCGCACCTGGAAGCGAGGGGCATGTTCATCAACGGAGGCAACGACATGGGCGGTGTGTTTCGCACTGTCAACACGCCCATCCGCCTGGCCGACGCTCCCGGCACACCCAACCGCCAGCCTCCGCTTCTCGGCGAGCACAACGCCGAAGTCCTCTGCGGCATAGGCGGCCTGACGCCGGAAGAGCTGGCGGAGCTGGCCAGGGAGGGGAGGGTGTAGGGGGGCATTGTCTGGCCTAATTCGGTTCCATATCATTAGCAGAGGCAACAGAGGATGGCTATAGGGACAGATATTCAAGCCCAAATAGTAGATTTAACCAATGGGCATTGGGAAAAGCACACTCAGGATCGGGGATTCGCCGATCTGATCAGCGGTAAAGAGCCGGGGCACAGGATGGCGGACTACGTTGATGATCGCACAACCAGCCTGCTGAAAGTTAATCTGGACACCCGCTATGAAGGAGACCAAAAAGGAAATCCGAAAAAACGTTCCATGGGCGACATATGGGTAAATTCGCAAGGCATCTACAATCCTCTCAACGTCAAGTCTGGTCTGTTGGGAAGTAAAGGACAACCTAATGTGGTTTCAATGAAGAAATTGTTGAACTACCTCTTTCAGTGTTGGATAGATTCATATTATTTGCTCATCATCAAGTTCGATATAAGCTCTCAAATCACATATCAGACTTATTTTATAGACTTATTGGATTGGACAGAATTTATCTCTTACGATGCTGGACCAGGTCAAATTATGTTGCGTGAACAAGATTTTTATGATGCATTTAATTCTGGCCACAGACCGTTGGCAAAATCTATACTTGAGAAAATTGATACTCTCTTCTGTTTGTTTGAGACACAAGTGCAGGCATTGCTTACCAACAGACAAGCCCGGGTTGACCAACAACGCAGTTTGCTCGAGAGTTTTCGCAGTAGCGACTTTACCGTAGATCAGTCCAAAATGAGGTTCGTACTGTGAGACAACGAAAACACGAACGGGAATACAAACGCCAGAATGGTCAATATATGACCCCAGATATACTTGCAAGACAAATAGTTTCTGAAATCAATTTCGACAACTGTAATCGAATCCTTGAGCCTTCTTGTGGAGAAGGAGCATTCCTTTCTGCAATTATTGATCATCTAACTAATGATCCACATATCAGGAAAAGAAATATCGAATTGATCGGTATAGAGATTGATCCACTATTGGCTCAACGAGCTCATACGTCTATTCAAGCTGAATGCCCAATACGGACATCAGTATACCAAGCAGATTTCTTTCATTCTTACATCACAAACAGGTTTTCAGGAAGCACGAATGAAAAGGAACCATATCTGCGAATCGGAGGGTATGACCTGATTGTGGGCAACCCGCCTTTCGGTGGCACATTTGATCATTCCATCGAAGATAAGCTTGATAACGTCTTGGGCAGACGACTAGGGAAAAAAATCAAAAAGGAAACCTACGCCTTTTTCATTGTAGCCTGTATAGACCTATTGCGCGAGGGCGGGCATCTAGTATTCGTATGTAGTGACACCCTACTGACTATTCCAACAATGACTGGTCTACGCAAATTGCTTATGGAGAGCGGTGAAGTAAAGTTACGTGATATTAGTGAGTTTTCGAAGGAAGTTAATTATTCAACGCTTATACTAGACTTTAAAAAGGGAGGGCGACGAGGGCGTGTATCTAGGAATTCCGAAATCCTAGACAAAGGCATTATTGAATCAACTCCGAATTTATCATGGGGTATCAAATCAGAGTTTTCAAGTCTATTTTCAGGTTCGTTTTTAGGTGATTATTTCACTGCTTCCAGTGGAATGACCACAGGGAAAAACGAGTTTTTTGTTCGCAAAGTAAATATCAACCAACAGGTTTTTGAGCCATACAGCTTCAATTTTTATGATGATTTTGTAACCGTAGAGCATGAATTGAAACGAGCTCGTTTTGGTAAATTACCTTTGCGCAGGCAAATGATACTGGAACAAGCAGAGGCATCCGGACAAACCGAGCGACGACTCCGAATAAACCGTCGAGAGCAACCGCTAGTTGTTCAGTTACCGGACGACCGCTATCGCCCATACAACAAAGCGAACAATCGTCTGATATATTCCGAACCAACTCACTATATATTTTGGGAAAACGACGGAGAAGCCGTACTCACATACAAGAAAACCGGCAACTGGTATTTACGCGGTGTCGGTGGTCAACCATACTTTGGGCGAGAAGGTGTTACATGGCAGCTTGTTGCGTCAAGATTTATAATGCGATATATCCCATCAGGATATATCCTTGACAGCGGGGCACCGTGCGCCTTTGTCCGTGACGGAGTCGAACGTGATGAACTCTTCTTTGTGATAGGCTGGCTACTGTCCCCGCTTGCCAATCGGATTCTCAAAACTGTCATCAATCATACTCGAAATATCCAAAGCAAAGACTTTGAACGAATGCCTTATCCTTGGTGGGTTTACGACAATGCTCGATCGGAAGTAATCAGCTCGGTTAAATCAATGATCGAAGAAGCCCGAAAAGGCAAAATCTGGTCGTGGGAAGACAATCAAATTCGCCAGTTAGGTGAGTTTTTCGAGTTGGGAAACGAATATCTTGAAACAACACGTCCCCAAGCATTCCAGAATAGGCCTTTGACTCTATTTTGATAATTTTGGAGTAACAACCGTGGTCTTTCGAGCGCCCCGCGGCACCGCCGACCACCTGCCGGAAGAGCAGAAATACTGGCGATACATTGAGTCCAAGGCAGTGGAGACAGCCAACCTCTTCGGCTACGGGCGAATCGACACGCCGGCCTTCGAGGACTCCAACCTCTTTATCCGCTCCGTAGGCGAAGGCACGGACATCGTCGAGAAAGAGATGTACACCTTCGAAGACCGGGGCGGCGACAGCATCACCCTGCGGCCCGAAGGCACCGCACCGGTCTGCCGGGCCTACCTGGAACACGGGATGCAAAACCTGCCACAGCCGGTGCGGATGTACTACTTCTGCCCCGTCTTCCGCTACGAGCGGCCTCAGGCCGGGCGCTTTCGCCAGCACCACCAGTTCGGCGTCGAGGCCCTGGGCGACCCCGACCCGTCGGTGGACGCCGAAATCATCGAGGTGGCCTGGGCGCTGATGGGCAGCCTGGGTTTACGCGACGTGCAGCTAATGGTCAACAATATCGGCGACGGCAACTGCCGGCCTTCCTACGTCGAGCAACTGCGCGGCTATTATGCAGGCCATCACGACCGCCTCTGCGCAGACTGCCGCCAGCGACTGGAGCGCAACCCGCTGCGTCTGCTGGACTGCAAGGTGGAAACCTGCCACGCTCTGGGCGACGAGGCTCCCCGCTCCGCCGATTACCTGTGCGACGGATGCCGCGAACACTGGAACAAGCTGGAAAGCTATCTTAACGCCATGAAACTGCCCTACACGGTAGACCATCGACTGGTGCGGGGCCTGGACTACTATACTCGCACAGTGTTCGAGGTCCAGCCTCTCGACGTCGGCGGGCAGTCCACCATTGTCGGCGGCGGCCGCTACGACGGCCTGATGACTGAGCTGGGCGGAAGACCCACTCCGGGCATCGGGTTCGCCACCGGCATCGAGCGGCTCGCTCTCAACCTCAGGCGGAGCGACGTCTCCGTTCCCGATGAGCCATCGCCTCGATACCTGGTGGCCAACGTAGGCAATGACGCCAGGACAGCCGCCCTGGAACTGGCTGTCCGCCTGCGCCGCTCCAGGGTTGGCGCCATCCTCAGCAGCGGCTCCAGGGGACTGCGCGGCCAGATGCGCCAGGCCAACGCCCTGGGCATCCCATATGCTCTGATCCTGGGCGACGATGAAATCGCCAGGGGAGAAGTAGTAGTGCGGGACATGGCCGCCTCTACCCAGCGGTCTCTTCCAGTAGCAGACTTCTTCTCGGAAATCGCCGGCAACGGGGCGCTCCAGCAGTAGCGGGCCGCACGCCGTTCCGCCATCCTGGACCGGGGCATTGCGTCGGCGATTCGCGGGAGACGCACTCAGCAGCTCCGCTTCCTGCCCGTAGCGGAAGTCTGCTGACAGCAGCCCATTGACTGCTACTGCCTCAACATTAGAACATATATGCGTCATCAGTCGCCCGGCAGCAAACCGCCGAAGGGGACATGGCAGACAGCAGTATTTCTAATTTTCGAGGTGGGCCATGAGAATCTACTACCGTGGATACGTAATCGACGGAGACAACCCGCAGGAGCCAGCCTGGACGGTACAGGGGACGCGACCGGAGCGCATAACGCTGACCGTCGAGAACAGCCCTAAAGCGGCGATGCGCTGGATCGACTGCGACATTGTCCGGCAAAAGGTGCGCGACGCAGGCTGGCTCAACATCCGGCTGCTGTCGGCATAGGAGCGAGCGTGCATGGGGCGACGTATAGTCGCCCCGCTCATCCATAGACCGGCAGACCAACTGCGGAGGTGAGAAAATAGAAACCCATACACAGAACGAAGGCCTCGATTTCTCCGGGGCCTTTCTGCTTTCCAGGAAAATCACCCTGAGCCACACGCTGTCTCAACAAATTCCGCACTGGCCGGGTGACCCTATCGTGGGGTTCGAAGACTGGGCTGGCGCCTCTGGCGACGGGTATTTCCTCCGTCGATTCTCCATGGGTGAACACGCCGGAACGCACCTGACAGCCCCAGCGACCTTCTATCCCGACGGCAGAACTGTAGACGGCTATCAACCCGGAGAACTGGTCAGGCCGGCCGTGGTTATCGACACCCGCGAGCGCTGCCGGGTTAACCCGGACTACGCCCTGACAGTTTCAGATTTGCGCGAGTGGGAAGCCCTTTACGGCAAGGTGCCTTGCGGCTCCCTGGCATTGCTGCTCACGGGTTGGGCCGAACTCTGGCGCTATCCGGCAGAATACCTCGGCGATGACTGCGCCGGAGGGTTGCGCTTTCCAGGGTTCGGGCGGGAAGCTGCGGCGCTGCTGATGGGGAACCGGGGAGCAGCCGGGCTGGGCGTGGACACGGCGGGCGTAGAGCCCGGCGCAGACCGCACATTTTCAGTCAGCAGGCTGGTTCTTGCCAGTTCCGGCATAGTGCTGGAAAACCTCGCCAACCTAGGCCTTCTTCCACCCACTGGAGCGATTGTAGTCGTTGGAGCGCTGCCCCTGGCCGAAGGGAGCGGCAGCCCTGCCGCAGTTACGGCGTTTCTGCCTCCGGGAGGCTCGTAGGGGACGCGCCGTGCGTCCCCTACCATTCAGGCAGTAATCCGGTTATTCGACACAAGGCGAATTGAAGTGAACGGTTTACAGCTTCGCGATACCTGCCCTGGCGCAGTCCTCGTCCTCCTGGCTGGTGCCGCCGCCCACGCCGCAGGCCCCTTCCAGCACGCCATCGCGGACGATAGGAACCCCTCCCTGGCTGGGAATACCATGCTCGCCTTCAGCTTTGAGGATACCGGAAATGATTGGCGTGCCGGCCCTCTCCTGCAACTCGCCGCTGGTGCGTCCGAAAGCGGCGCTGGCCACAGCCTTGCCCTGGGAACCGTAGACGCCGCCCCAGATAGCTCCATCCATGCGGTTGAAGGCGACAAGGCGGCCGCCGGCGTCGCACACCGCCACGTTAATCTTGATACCCATTTCCGTTGCGGCGGCAATCGCGCCTTCAACTATCCGGTTAGCTTCCGCCAATGTAAGCGCCATTTCAGACCTCCCTCCAATGCTTTTGACTGAGAATTTACGGAGTGCTTGCTTTACCTTCAGACGGTTGATATAGTGTCCGCATCTTAAACTACATCGCCCTCGATAGTCCGAATAGCAAGCGCCGAACACTTGGGTACGCAGGCGTCGGATGTGTTGAACGTTAGGAATTTTACCAGCGTTGCGCACTGCGTTCAATAAGCCTTCGCCCATGATTTCGGGGCGGAGGTTCTGCCATGGTGTCTTGGGGCGGATTCTTCGATGAGCCAAATCAGCAACGCTCCCGGCCTAAGTTCACTCAAAAGGAGAAGGAACTGCATTACAAGGCTCAAAACGGGAAGTGTAACGGCTGCGGAAAGAAATTCGACATCCGTAATCCCGCGGTTGATCACATCAAACCCTTCTCCAAAGGCGGGAGCGAGAGAGGCCACAACCTTCAGTTGCTTTGTACAGCCTGCAATTCCGCTAAAGGAGCAGGAACGCAAGCGCAACTCAAGAAAAAGCTGGTGCAACAGGGCGTCATAAAAGGCCAGGCAAAGGCGCCTGGCAAGGACGCGCCTAAGAAACCTGTGGCGAAGAAGAAATCCGCATCAAAGCCTAAAGACCCTCTTGCCGACTTCTTCGGCTTTTAGTCCTCTGCCGTCCGTGGCGAAGTTCTGCGCGGCAGCTCGTCTCAAAAGCCTTGACGTTGCCCCTTGACACAACCCTATTGGACCTCTTGCGTCCGGTGGTGGAGTTCTTGGCAGGCGTGGTCTCATCTACGATACGAATATAAGCTGCCCCGTCCTGGTCATTCCGGCACCGGACAATAAGTCCTTATATTGGAGATGCTTGTCGATACAACCCTATACCAGGTCAGCCATCGGCGAAAGCGTATCCTTTGGGCGGTTGTTGCGCCTCCTCTACCGGGTTTTTAACTACTGCCATCAGGTGGGTTCGCAGCTTTGTTGACTAAACGCATCATTCCCTGCCTCGACGTGGACGCCGGGCGGGTTGTCAAGGGCATCAGCTTCGTTCAACTGCGCGACGCAGGAGACCCGGCTGAGTTGGCCGCAGTGTACGACAGCGAGGGCGGCGATGAGCTGGTATTTCTGGACATCACCGCCAGCTCCGATTCCAGGGACACGATGGTCGACGTGGTCAGACGTGTCTCAGAGGAAGTATTCATCCCACTAACCGTCGGGGGCGGCATCCGCAATGTAGAGGATATTCGCCGGATGCTGAAAGCAGGGGCCGACAAAGTCTCGCTGAACACTGCGGCCGTCAACAACCCATACCTGATAAGTGAAGGAGCCGTGCAGTTCGGCAACCAGTGCATCGTCGTTGCGATCGACGCGAAGCGGGTAAGCCGCCCTGGCGGCGGAATTGACGCTGGAAGCGCTCAACCGTCCGCTGCCGACCCCAGCCTAACGCTCGACAAAGCTTCGCTGTGGGAGGTTTACACCCGCGGCGGCCGCACCCCCACTGGAATCGACGCAGTGAAGTGGGCGGTGCGGGCTGTGGAACTGGGGGCGGGAGAAATACTGCTGACCAGTATGGACGAAGACGGTCAAAAGCGCGGTTACAATCTGGAATTGACCCGAGCCGTATCCCGGGCCGCCCCGGTCCCTGTCATCGCCAGCGGCGGCGCCGGCAACCTGGAGCATTTGTACGACGCCCTGGACAAAGGAGAGGCCGATGCTGTTCTGGCCGCCAGCATCTTCCATTTCGGAGAATTCTCCATCGGCGAGGCCAAGGACTATCTCCGGGAGCGGGGCGTTCCGGTTCGTCCCAGGGCCTGATGGATTCGATCAAAACTACTGCAATGGCAGGTGCGCCCGGTGGCTGAAATCAAGGCGGTTATCTTCGATATGTACCAGACTCTGGTGCAGGACCCCAGCGGTCAGTGGCGCACCAGCTTCAAGAGCATCATAGAAGAGCAGGGGCTCAACGCCACGCCGGAGCAGCTCTGGCAGGGATGGCGCGAGTCCGAAGAGCAATTCCGGCTGCGTCGAACGGATCCCTCCCTCCCCTTCCAGACGTATTACGACGCCTGGGCGAGAGGGTTCCGCGCGGCTTTCAAGAACATGGGACTGCCTGGAGACGCCGACTCCGCCACCCAGCGGTTCTTTGCCGACCTGTCGCGCCGCCAGCCGTTTCCTGAAACGCGGCAGGCGCTTACGGAATTGCAGGCATGCTACCGTACAGCCGTCCTCTCCAATGCCGACGACGGGTTCCTGCTGCCCAACATGGAGTTGCTGGGTTTCGAGTTTGAGGCTGTTCTCTCATCAGAAATGGCCCGCAGCTACAAGCCGCAGCCGGAACTTTTCCGCCAAATGCTGCAATACCTCTCCCTCACACCCGGGGAGGTTGTGTACGTCGGCGACCGGCACTATGAGGACGTCTACGGCGCAACCAGCGCAGGGATGAACGCAGTGTGGATCGACAGGAACGACCGGGGCCTGCGGAACGACCTGCCGCCTCCGGCGTATCGGGTCAGCAACCTGCTGGAATTGCCGCCTCTCCTTAACGACGCGTTCACATCGGTCTGAATCCGAACACTGCGGAACGGCAGCCGACCATCGGCAATATCTGATTGGGGAAGCAATGTTATGAAGGTAAAGCTGAATGAGCAGGGGCTTGTTCCCGCCATCGCCCAGGACGCCAACAGCGGGAGCGTGCTTATGCTGGGATATATGAACCCCGGCTCCGTCAAACGCACAGTGGAAGGCATCCAGGTCTGGTTCTACAGCCGCAGCCAGGAAGACCTTTGGCACAAGGGCGAAGTGTCGGGTAACTACCTGAACCTGCGCGAGGCCTGGCTGGACTGCGACCGCGACACCATCCTGCTGAAGGTGGAACCGGACGGCCCGACCTGTCACACCGGGGAAACCACCTGCTTCCATAATCTGCTCGAAGGGCTGCCGGAAGGCTACGAAGACACCGACCGGGGCCCGGGAATCCTCGGCGAGTTGTACGCCGTCGTGCAGGACCGGCAGCGGGAAATGCCCGAAGGCAGCTATACTGCCAGGCTGCTGCAGGAAGGGGTGGGTCGCATTGCGCAGAAGGTAATAGAGGAAGCTGGCGAGACAGCCCTGGCAGCCGCCCAGGGAGACACGGAAAATCTGCCCTCGGAAATCGCCGACCTTATGTATCACACCCTGACGCTGATGGCGGCGGCGGGCGTCAAGCCGGAGCAGGTCTGGGAAGAATTGAGGGAACGCCGGGGCTAGAAGCCTCCGGGCAGGAGCTCGCCTGCTCCGAAAACCTCAAACCCGTCGCCCAGGTAGACGGTTACTTTGCCGAACCCTGCAACCCGCCATTCGCCCGGCTCTCCGATAACCCCGGTGCGGGCGTCTATTCCCAGGTAGACTACCCCGGCAGGATTGGAGCGTTGCAGTTCCGCCAGCGTTTCCGATGGGTCGCGCCGTTCGTGATGGGGCAGCACACAGATGTTGGGCGCGATTCCCAGCCCTTCGACCCAGCGTTCTCTCCCCTCATCGGAAGGATACAGGGGAGGACGGCGCATCAGTGAGCCCATGACCATTGCCCCGGCCGAAGAGCCGCCCAGCAACATCCCCCGCTCCAGTCCCTCGAGCAGCCGCCGCAGCAGCACAGACCCCCGGAGCGCCGCCAGCAAGTGGTCGGGGCTTCCGCCAGTGAAGTAGACAACGTCGGCGTTGGCTACCGGAGCTACAAAAGCGGCGTCATTGGCGTGCTCCGCCTCCAGCGCCATGAGTCGGCTCGCATTCCCGCCCAAGGCCGCGAAGTGGGTCACCCCGTCGTTGGCGGCCTTGGCGGGGCCGGTGACGGCGGCTGTTGGTATGATGATTACGCTGGCAGGATCTCTGCCGGAGGCCCTCATCACCTCGAGATCCATATCTTCGCACCCAACTCGGAATTCATCGCCGCCGACCAGGGCTATTTTCCCGGGCATATTCAACCCTCCGATGATTCGATGATTCATGGATTCGCAGCAGAGGCTCCCCGCCGGGGCGGCGAATCAAGCAAGATATTCGATGAACACAGCGGCAAGCCCCAGAAACAGGGCAAAGCCTATCACGTCGGTAAAGGTGGTGACGAACACGGACGCCGAAACCGCCGGGTCCATCCTCAACTGCCGCAGAAAGAGGGGTACGCCCGCCCCGGCGATCGATGCCACCACCATATTGCCTGCCATTGCCAGCGCAAGAACCAGCCCCAGAACTGGGCTGTTATGCCAGAGCCATCCAACCCCGCCAATAATGGCACCCAGAACTGTGCCGTGAATCAGGCCGAGGGCCACCTCCCGGCGCAGCAGCCGAAAACCGAGCCCCCGGGGGAGTTCACCCGTCGCCAGGCTGCGCACCACCAGCGTCACAGTCTGGGTTCCCCCGATACCCCCCTGCCCGGCGACAACCGGCAGGAAGGCCGCAAGTGCCACAACCCTAGCGATGGTAGATTCGAAAAGCTCGATTACAGCTGCGGCCAGGAACACCGTGACCAGGTTCAGGGCCAGCCAGGGAAAGCGGCTCCTGACACAGTCGCCAATGGGGCCGGAAATGCGTTCCTCGCCAATGCTCGCGACTCGGTACATATCTTCAGTAGCGACTTCCTGGACCACCTCCACAGCATCTTCTGCCCGAATCATGCCGGCCAGTCGACCGTCCTCCTCAACCACGGGCATTTCGCCCACACTGAACCGGCTGAGGAGCTGCGCGGCTACGTGCTCGTCCGTCGAAGTGGTTACCGAGGTCAAATCCCGGTCAATTATCTGCCCCACAGTAGCGTTTGGGCGCGCCAGGGCCAGCCGGAGCGGTTTCAGGGAGCCCACCAGAATCCCTTCGTCATCCACAACAGGGTAGGAATTCGCCTGCTCGGCAGACGCGCCCAGCAAACGAAGCCGGTCAAGGGCTATGGGAACTGTCATGCCCTCCTTGAAAACGGGCAGCGCCGGGGTTATCAGCCTGCCTGCGCTGCCTTCCTCATACTGGAGCAAGGTTTCGACAGGCGTCGAAAGGGACATGGCGCTCAGGGTTCTGGTTCGCCTGATTTCCGACAGTCGCTCCAGTATCTCAGCAGCGTCGGCAGGGTCGGCCAAATCCAGCACGGCCGCCACTTGTTCGGGTTCATACCCCCGCATCATGCGGACTGCGACCCTCGGCTCCAGATATTCAAGCAGGCCCGCCAGGGTTTCCGGGGCCATTTCCTGAGCCAGGGAACGCCTTATGCCCCCGGGCAGCTCGGTGAGAACTGCGGCGCGATCGGAAGGATGCAAGTGCAGATAATAGTTCCATACGCCGTCTTGCATTCCTTTATGGATCATTTCCTCCAGGAACTGGGCTTTCTCAGAGGCATTCTCTTCCGGCAGAGCAGTGCGCTGCTCCACTCCAGGCTCCGGCGCAAACTCCGGATGCGCCGCCCCGCCCTGCTCTTCTTCGATTTCTGATTCTGGCACGTCAGTCCTGCATCCTGTTGATTTCATTTCCGCCGGGCAAGCCCATCAGGGAAATGCCTCACTCCATTTTACTCCTGCAGCGCTCCGACAGAACCACGGATACCTGAAAGTGGCGTCCTTTTATTCCTGTGCCGGTCGGCGCATCGCGAACAAACGGCAAAAGGGGATTTTGGAAAGGGATGAGGGCCGATGGAGGCCCGCCAGTGTGTTAGAATTGTTTTTTCTTCCCTGCGTCCCCATGTCTCAACTGGCTGAAATAAGGCCTGCGCACACCCGCAACAGAAAACACGCCGCCATACGCGAGGAATGCTCGGCTATGTCCACAACCCCGGTCATTGAAAGCATCCGGCACCTGGTGATCCAGGCGGTGGAAGCTGCGAGAAACGATGGAGTTCTCCGCCTCGAGACCATGCCGGATATCCAGATAGAACACCCCGGAAACCCGGAACACGGCGACTTCGCTACCAATCTTCCGTTGCGCCTGGCTCGCGCGACCAGAATCAATCCACTGGATCTGGCCCGGGAACTAGTGTACCGAATCCCCGAAAGCGAGCCGGTGGAGACCGTGGAAGCGTCCCCGCCGGGATTCATCAACTTCCGGCTCAAGAACAGTTGGCTCCAGCAGCAGGTGGAGGTTGTGCGTCTGGCCGGGGGTTCCTTCGGCGATATAGACATCGGGGCCGGCCAACGGGTAATGGTCGAGTTCGTCAGCGTCAATCCAACCGGGCCGGTCCATGTGGGACACACCCGGGGGGCCGTGCTGGGCAGCGCCCTCGCCAACGTGCTTGAGGCCGCCGGCTGCCAGGTAACCCGGGAATACTATGTCAATGACGCCGGCAGCCAGATGGAGGCGTTTTACCGCTCTGTACTGGCGAGATACCGGCAGTCTTTCGGGCAGGACGCCGCCATGCCGCCCAACGGTTACATGGGGGGCTACATCGGCGATCTTGCGCAGGAAATCTCAGACTCGGAAGGCGACCGTTTCCTGAGCCAGCCTGAGAGCCAGGCCATCCGCGAAATCGGCGACCTCGGGCGTGAGAAAATGGTCAGGCTGATCTGCGAAGACCTGAGCAAGATCGGCGTAGAGTTCGACAACTGGTTCAGCGAGCGAACCCTGTTCGCTCCTGATGCCAGCTCGGGGCAGAGCGAGTATGACGCAGCCCTCGAACAATTGCGCAGCCAGGACTACCTTTCCCAAAGGGAAGACGCCCTTTGGTTCAACTCCACCATGCTCGGCGACGAGAAAGACAACGTTGTTGTGCGCTCCTCTGGAGAGCCGACTTACTTCGCCTCCGACATCGCCTATCACCACAACAAGTTCGTTGGCCGCGGTTTCGATTCGGTGGTCAACATCTGGGGAGCCGACCACCAGGGCCATGTGCCGCGCATGAAGGCCGCGGTCGAGGGGCTGGGCGTCGACCCGGAACGGCTGACCATCCTCATAGCCCAGATGGTTACGCTGAAGCGCGGCTCCGAAGTGGTGCGCGCTTCCAAGCGGACGGGAGATTTCGTTACCCTGAGCGAGCTGGCCGACGAGGTCGGAGGGGACGCCTGCCGTTTCTTCTTCCTCTCGCGCAGCCCTTCGACACAGATGGAATTTGACCTGGAGCTGGCCAAGAAGGAGTCGTCGGAAAACCCGGTGTATTACGTTCAGTATGCCCACGCGCGCAATGCCGGCATCCTGAATCTGGCCCGCGAGCGGAATATTGACTGGAGCGGGGGAGACGTTTCCCTGCTCTCCGACCCCAGCGAACTGGCCCTGGTGCGGACCATGATCCGCCTGCCGGAATTGGTGCAGCTCATGGCCGATAACCTCGAACCTCACCATCTGGCCCATTTCACCATGGAGTTGGCGACCAACTTCCATGGATTCTACGAGAACTGTCGGGTAATTTCCGCCAACCCGGAAGACGCAGACACTACTCTGGCCCGCCTGAAGCTGGTGGAATCGGCGCAGATAGTCTTCCGACGATGCCTTGAGCTGATGGGAATGAGCGCGCCCGAGCGAATGTAGCCCGCGCGGCAGGGCCGCATTGGAGCGCCGAAACGATAGAACAGGACGGAGCGGACAGCCGGCTGAATGAGTATTTTATTGCGCATAAACGGCATTACCTGGCAGTTCCGTACCCGCCTGATCCTGGCATACGTAACCGTAGCCGCCTCGGTAGGGTTCTCTCTGCTCATCCCCACTCTGTTCGGCCGGGCCATAGACGCCATGATCCTGCATAACCCTGAAACCGAGACCTTTCTGTGGCTGGCCCCTGCTACGGAAACAATAGTGTGGTTCGCGGTGGGGCTGCTGGCCGCCAGCCTGTGCCGGGGGGCTTTCGACTTCGCCCGCACCTACACTACTGACTCCCTTTCTCAAAAAGTCTCCTACGTGCTGCGCAACCGCTTCTACGACAAGTTGCAGCACATGAGCTTCGCCTACCATGACCGGGAACACACCGGCGATCTGATGTCGAAGGCCACCGCCGACGTGGAAGCTATCCGCCGCTACGTGAACATGGGGCTGGTGCGCTCCATCGAGGCCGGACTGCGGGCCGTAGTGCTTCCGGTGATACTCGTTTTCATCAACTGGGAACTGGCTCTGATCAGCCTGGCTTTTATTCCCTTCATCGTCATACGCTCCGTCACCGTTATGAGCCGTCTTCGGGCAATGTGGACGCAGGTCCAGACAACCATGGGGGAAACGGTGACCGTCCTTCAGGAAAACCTGGTGGGTATGAACGTGGTCAAGGCCTTCGCTTCCGAGGAGTTTGAGAAACGCAAGTATGACCGCAAAGCGAGGCAGTTGCGGAGCGAATACTTCCTCTCGGAGCGCACGCAGGGAACCAACAGCGCGTGGATGTCCTTCTACTTCACCGTGGCCCTTGGATTGATCCTGTGGTACGGCGGCTGGGAGGTGCTGAGGGGAGACCTCTCAGTGGGCGAGCTGGGGATGTTCATGCTCTTCCTGAATCAGTTGACTTTCCCCGTGCGGATGGCCGGCTTCATCATCAACAGTTTCTCGCGCGCCATCTCATCCGGGCGTCGTCTCTTTGACGTGCTGGAGGCGCAATCGCCGGTGCAAGAGCGGGAAAATGCCATAGAACTGGACCGGGCGAACGGGAGCGTGCGATTCGAGAATGTCTCATTCAGCTACGGGCCCAGTGTTCCTGCCCTCCGGAACCTGGACATCACGGCTCAGAAGAACCAGGCCATAGCTATTCTGGGCGCCCCCGGCAGCGGCAAGAGCACTGTCGTAAACCTCCTGCCGCGCTTTTACGAGGTCAGTGAAGGCCGGATTACCATAGACGGGATCGACATACGCGATCTCACTCTCAGGTCGTTGCGCCGCAACGTAGGCATCGTGCAGCAGGACGTATTCCTGTTCAGCGCCACCATACGCGACAACATCTCCTACGGGGCCTCGAACGCCACGCTGGAAGACGTGATTCGCGCCGCCAAGGTAGCCCAGCTTCACGATCACATCATATCCCTGCCAAACGGCTACGACACCTGGGTAGGCGAGCGCGGGACGACCCTTTCCGGCGGGCAAAGGCAGCGCATTTCGATCGCCCGCAGCGTGCTGATCGATCCCCCGGTTCTGATCCTGGACGACTCCACGTCCAGCGTGGACGTGGAAACCGAACGCCTGATTCATGCCGCAATGGTGGCAGTGATGCAAGGCCGCACTACCTTCGTTATCGCCCACCGCCTAAGCACGGTACGCAACGCCGACCACATTATCGTGCTGGACCGGGGAAGAATAGTCGAACAGGGTTCCCACGAGCAGTTGGACGCCATAGGAGGAATTTACCATGAGATACTGGAGCTCCAGCTACGCCCCCAGGAGCAGATGATGCTGGATGCCTCCCTTGCTCCCGAAGCCGCTGTCGCTCGACAAACTCAGGGGGCCTGAGATATGCGAATGGGAGGTCCCGGCGGCGGCTTCGGCGGAATGATGGGCGGTATGCGCGGTCTGAACGCCGCCGGGCACCGCGCCGCCACTGCCGACAACCTCAGCGACGAATCAGTCGTCGGAGCAGCCTACGACCACAAAGTCGTGATGCGGCTGATGAGCTACATCGCCCCTTACAAGCGATACGCCATACTGGCCATTATCGCCGTAACTCTCTACACTGCGGCCAACGTCTGCATTCCCTACCTGGTGCAACTGGGCATAGACCACGCCATCAAGGAAAACAACCTGACTTTGCTGCACTGGATTGGCGGTGCGTTCCTCGTCGTGGCGGTGGTCCATTTCGGCTCCAACTACTTCCAGTTCGTCTTTATGCCGCGGGTGGGGCAAGGCATCCTCTATTCCCTGCGCACCAAGATGTTCGATCATTTGCAGGAGATGTCTCCCTCCTTCTACCACCGGACTCCGGTGGGCCGCATTATGTCGCGAAGCCAGAGCGACGTTCTCCAGCTACAGGAAACCTTCGAGCTCATCGTGCAGAGCTTCTCCGACCTGCTGAGCCTCATCGGCATTATCACCATGATGCTGATAATCGACTGGCAGTTGGCGCTCATCTGCCTGTCCATAGTTCCGCCCCTGTTCCTCATCCTGAGCTACTGGCAGAAATTCGCGCGCCACTCTTTCATGCGCATCCGCAGGGCCATCGCCATGGTCAACGGCGAGTACAACCAGAACATCACAGGGGTTCGGGTTGTTCAGAGCCTCAACCGCCAGAGCATCAACATGGCCCACTTCGACGAATTAAACACCGAGCACCTGAACGCCAATCTGGAAGCCAGCCGATTCTCCGGCGCATTGCAGCCGATTGTGGAGCTGCTGATCGGGATCGCTATGGGATTCGGCGTAGTTCTGGCCGGCGGCCTGCTGGCAAGCGGCGGCAGCCTGGAGCCGGGCGTGCTGGTGGCGTTCGCCCTATACATCCAGCGATTCTTCGAGCCCATCCGCCACCTCACCATGCAGTACAGCCAGCTCCAGCGCGCCATGTCTGCTGGCGTCCGAATCTTCGAGGTGCTGGATCTGGAACCAGAGGTTAAGGATGACCCCGATGCTGAAGAGCTTCCGCAAGTCGATGGGGAAATTCGCTTCGAGAACGTCTATTTCCACTACGCGCCCGGTATTGATGTTCTCAAGAACATTAACCTGCACATCCGGCCCGGTGAAAACGTCGCCATCGTCGGCTCCACCGGCGCCGGAAAGAGCACCCTCGTTACGCTCATCCATCGATTCGCAGACGTAACACAGGGCCGCATCCTGGTGGACGGATACGATATAAGGAAAGTAACGCGCAGCTCCCTGGCCGGCCAGATGAGTATGGTGCTGCAAGAGCCGTACCTGTTCTCTGGCACTGTGGCCGACAACATTCGCTACAACCACGAAGACGCATCCATGCAGGAAGTTATGGATGCCGCAAGGACCGTCGGCGCCCACGACTTCATCATCAATCTGGACAACGGGTACGATACGGTGCTGGCCGAGCGAGGGGTAAACCTGAGCGTAGGGCAAAGGCAACTGATCAGTTTCGCCCGGGCCGTAGTAGGAAACCCGCGCATAATCGTAATGGATGAGGCGACTGCCAACATCGATACCCAGACCGAGCTGCTGATCCAGCGGGCATTGCAGAGGGTGCTTCACGGCCGGACATCTATCGTCATCGCCCACCGGCTTTCCACTGTTCGCAACGCCGACAAGATAGTGGTCCTGGACCGCGGCAACCTCGTGGAATCGGGCACTCACGACGAATTGCTGGAGCTGGGAGGTGTATACGAACGCCTCTATGCTGTAAACTACGGTCTCGTTTCTGAATCAGTCGCAACCTTCGAGGCCAACGGAGGGGGGAGGGAACCCTTGCCGGGCGCCGGACTGGCCTCCGCAACGGCGGACGACTGATGACCTTTCGGGCTTCCGGCAGTGAGTACGAAATTCATCAGGAGGGTTAACCGCAATGTATACTCAGATCCTGACGGCGCTGGATGGCTCTGACGTATCTGAGCAGGTGATCCCATGCGTCAGGGCTCTGGCTGCCAGCCTGTCGCTGCCGATTACTCTGCTGTTGGCAGTGGAACCGGAGCACCCTAGCGTCGGCCAGATGCTGAACCCCAGCCTGCATCTCTACGAGACCAATTTTCACCGCGCCAGCCACGCCCAATCCTACCTGGAGCGCATCGCCGGCCGCCTGCGGGGAGAAGGGTTGAGCGTAATCACCGCAGTTCCTCACAGGGAACCGTCGGCAGGCATCGTGGAGGAAGCCTCTAAAGACCCCGGCACCCTCATCGCCATGTCCAGCCACGGGCGCTCCGGCCTGGCCCGCTGGTGGATGGGGAGCGTGGCCGACAAGGTGCTTCACACGGCCGATAACCCGCTGCTCATCATACGATCACAGGCGCAGGCCCCCGCCCAGGACTTTGCGCTGGAGCGGCTGGTCGTTCCTCTGGACGGATCAGAACTGGCCGAGCAGGCCATTCCGCACGCTTCCTGCCTGGCATCCGCCATGAAGCTGCCTGTAGACCTGGTTCGGGTCACCATGTCTGAGAAGGAGTATTATCAAGCCATGTCCATGGACATGCGGGTAATGCCGCCCAGCCTACCTTCCTTCCAGACCATCGCGGAATCGCTGGACGGAGAAGCGCATTCGTACCTGCAAGAGGTGAAGGCCCGACTGCTCCAGCAAGGAGCGCCGGATGTGGAAGAGCGTGTGCTTCAGGGCCAGCCCGCCGACTCGATCGTGGATCTGGTCAATAGCGTGAACAACAGCCTGGTGATAATGACCACCCACGGGCGCTCCGGAGTTGGCCGGATGCTGCTGGGCAGTGTGGCGGAGAGAGTGGTGCGGCAGTCGAACGGCCCGGTGCTGCTGATTCGCGCATCTCACGGCAAAGAGGAAGCGCCAGTCACCGGAGCGCCGATTCCGGCTTAAACCCGACCCAGACCCAGCGCACTCCCAACTCGTAGAAATCGCAGGGCTTTTCCCTGCCGGTCACCCCTGCGTTGGACGCCTATGGGCCAAGGCTTTCCTTCCGGGCCGGCCTCCCCACCCCCCGTGCCGGAACAGGTTAGGGCGGGATGGCGGCGGTCCGCGATGCGGGCGCCCGGGTTTAGTCGGGCGCAACTGCGGCTGGCTCTGCGGCCTGTTCCGCAGCGTTCCTTCGATGAAGGAATACTGCGGCCTTTCTCCACCCGCCGGCAATCTCCCGGAAGAATCCTCCTGAGTATCTACTGCTGATCCAGGAAACGCTCCACAGCCTGCTTGAATATGGGGTAAGGGTGGGCGCCGGTGAACATCAGGTTGCCCACCAGGAAGGTCGGGATGCCGTTTATGCCGTATTGCAGAGCCTCCCGATACTGGCTCATCACTGTCTGCGAATGTTCGCCCCGCTCCAGGCTGCGGGCCATGTCGTCGCCATCCAGGTCCACGGTCTTCCCAATCTCCACCAGCGTCTCTATCTGGCCGATGTCCTTGCGGTTTTCCCAGAAAGCTTTGTAAGCGGCGTGATGGAACTCCATAAACTTGCCATGCTGCTGAGCATACTCGGTCGCCTCCAGCGAGTAGAGCGTGTTGGGGGTACAGGCAGGCGGTCGCATGACGAGACCAGATTCCCGCGCCTGTCCCCGCAGCGGCTCCGACAACTCGTCGTCGGTCTCGCCGGGGCGCGCTGGCCGCTCTGCTCCTTCCCTCGGCGTATCAGGACGCAACAGATAGGCGCGGCCTTCCACCTCGATGTTGAACTCCCCGGCCAGTTTGTCGACCCGATCCAGGCCGATGTAGCACCACGGTCAAATATAGTCGTACCAGACGGCCACCCTGACCGCCGAGGGGTTCCGCTCGCCGTTGTGGATTTGCTGTGTCATAGCGGCCCTCCTGTCCATTCGTTTGTCTGCTCCATATACAGGTCAACAGGGAATCAGAGATGGGAATCCAGCAATCCGATCAGCTCTCCCAAGTGAGCGATCTTGGGGCATCCGTCCACCGGCTCGTGCCATCCCCCGCGGTCAAGCAGGGCGGCCTGCATCCCCATCGACCGGGCTCCCTCAACATCGGAGCGCACCTGATCGCCGACGTGCAGCACCTCTTCGGGGGCTGCCGCAGCGCGGTAAAGGGCCTCCTGGAATATCGGCGGGTGCGGTTTTTCCTTTCCAGCCTGCAACGAGCTGACCGAGAATTCGAGGCATTCGTGAAGCCCGGCCTTCCGTATGAGGGATTCCAGGTCGGCGCGCAGGTTGGTAATAACCCCCAGGCGATAGCCGCGTTCCCTCAACCCCTCCAGCGCAGGCAGAGTGTCCTCGAAGGGCGTGAACTCCTTGGGAATGGCGATGGCAAGCGACCAGATTTCCCTGGCAAGCCCCCTCGTCACCGGAACGCCGGCCGTTTCGAGAATCGCCTGCTCGTACTCGGCGAAGAACTCCTCTCGCCTTTCCGGGGAACGCAGAGACAGCGGCTCCTCTTCGTTGGCTCGGTTGAACAGAATATCGGCTCTGGCATACCCCCGCCGAATGGCGTCCAGGGAAACGGTGAGACCCATCTTGCGGCAGGCGGACGCCTGTATTTCTTCGAGCGGCGGCCAGAATTTGACGAGAGTATTGTAGAAGTCGAAGGTTACGACTTTGATCATGCCCTTTCCCGGTTTGCAGTCTGGCCTGAACGAGTTATGTCAGTCTAACACGCCATACCCCGGGGCGCTAACGTCCTGAGCGACCGGATAGCTCCCATGGGCGACGCCCTTCGCCATGGAACCGAAGGGTATTTGCCCCGGGGCAGCGCCTGCGGCATATGCCTAGCGGGTCTAGGCATTTACGAAGCTGGAACCAGGCGGGTATTCTTGTCCTGCCCTGGACGCCGCGAGAATTCGCCGTCCGGCATATCTCTCAGGAGACAGCGCGCATGAAGGTGGCCGTCGGCGCAGACCATGCCGGATTCGACATGAAGACCCTGATTGTCCCCTGGCTGGAATCTTCGGGGCACGAAGTTTTGGACGTAGGAGCGCATACCCTCGATCCTGCCGATGATTATCCGGATTTTGCCGCGTCGGTAGCCCATTCAGTGAACCGCGGTCTGGCAGAGCGGGGGGTGATGGTCTGCGGCAGCGGCGTGGGAGCCAGCATTGCCACCAACAAGGTGCGCGGCATCCGCTCCTGCCTTTGCCACGACACCTACACCGCCCGTCAGGGCGTGGAACACAACGACATGAACGTCATCTGTCTGGGAGGCAAGGTCATCGGCATAGAAACCGCCAAGGAAGTCATCGCCGCCTTTCTCATCGCCAGGTTCACGCCTGAAGACCGTTTCCAGCGGCGCATAGACAAGGTGGGGCAGATCGAAAGCAACCAATCGTGAGCCGGGTATGAGCCGCTCCAGGCCGAAGGGGCTAGCTCCTCAGCCTGCCCTTATGATTCTTCCAGCAGCAGGCGCATGGTTTCGGCAACTTCCAGCGGCGAATCCAACTGGTGCAGGGCCGCCGTTCCCTGGCGCCGCTTTCCGACGAACACCGCCAACCCGCCCATTTCCTGCACTATGCGGAAACCATCTTCGTCGGTGCAGTCGTCCCCGAAGTAGACGGGAAAGGGCCGGTCTCCGCATTCTTCGCGGATTTTCTCGATAGCTTTGCCCTTGTCCCATGCGATGGCGGGACGGACCTCAACAACCATCTTGCCTCTGGTCAAACGAATCTCTCCGCTGTCCAAGCAGGGAGCGGAGACTCTCGTGACCAGGGCGTCGATCTCTTCCGCCAGCCGCTCCGGCGCAGCCCGATAGTGAACCGTCAGCGTCAGTATCTTATGCTCTACAATCACGCCGGGAATATGGGCCAGGGCATCGTTCAGCATTCCCCGCATCCGGTTGAGGGTGCAACCGGCGGCAGCGGCATCTGGATGAATGAACCTGGTCTCAGCCCCTTGAATCTCCATTCCGTGATTTCCGGCAAGAACCAGGCCGGGGATACCGGCCAGAGACGAGAGGTCTTCGATGCTGCGTCCGCTGACTATTCCTGCTATGTAACGGGGATGGGCGACCAACGCCTTCAGCAGTCGGCGCGCGTCGTCCGGCAGCAGCGCGTATTCCGGGCGGGCCGCGATAGGCGTGAGCGTGCCATCGTAGTCGAACAGGAGCAGGACGCGGCCGGCCCTTTTCAAACGTTCACTTACCAACGGCCAGATGTTCAGCAGATGAACCATTTCAGGAGGGTTCCCCGTTGGGTTTTGGGTTGGGAGGAATGCGGAACGAGCCAGCTCTGAAAATGCGCCGGCTCGCGTTAGCCGCTGCGGATGGGACGGCGAGCCCTGCGTCCCACCTGCATCATGTCAACGAGAGATCGCGCCGCCCATTTATAGACGTTGTTTTCCTGCACTACAGCCCTCATGTTAGCCATGCGCACTTGCCTCTCCTGGCGGGGCATATCCACGGCCTCGCCAATGGAGGCAGCGAACCTCTCAACGTCGTAGGGGTTAACGATAAGGGCGTCGGTCAACTCCAGCGCAGCGCCGGTGAAGGGGCTGAGTATCAAGACGCCGTCGTGGTCGAACCGGCTGGCGACATATTCCTTGGCAACCAGGTTCATGCCGTCGTGCAGCGAGCTTACCACGCAGAACCTTGCCAGACGCCGCAGCGCCATCAGCGTCAGATTCGGCAGGTCTGTAGGCATATATATAATCGGCTGCCAGTTATCAGTCGCGAAACGGCTGTTCACATCGTCCAGCAGCCTCTCTATCTGGTCTGCCAGTTGCTGATAGGCGATGATATTGGTTCTGCTCATCACGCCGGCCTGGATGAATACGACCTTGCCGATTTGTTGAGGGTTGCGCTCGAAGAACCGCCCGATGGCCCGGATGCGATGGGGAATGCCTTTGGTGTAGTCAATACGGTCGATTCCGAGGCCTATAATCAGGTCTTCCAGGCCCCACTCGGCGACAATCCTGTCCATCTCATCGGAAACTTCGGAACTCTGGGCCTCGGTTTCCAACTGATGGAAGTCAACGCTGATGGGAACGGGGCGCACCAGGGTGGAGTCGTCGCGGTGATAGACCAGGCTGTATTCCTCATGTACCCGCGCTCCGAGTATGCGCAGAGCCGCTTCCATGAAGTTATCGCAGTGATCGCCGATGTGAAACCCCAGCATGTCGTTGCCCAAGAGGCCGTCCAGCAACTCTTCCTGCCAGGGGCATATGCGGAAAACCTCGTAGTTGGGCCAGGGGATATGCCAGAACTGGCCGATAATGACATCGGGGTCGGCTTCCCTGAGGAGACGGGGCAGCAGAGCGAGATGATAATCCTGGATGAACACCGCCGCCGGGCCCCTGTCGATTTCCTCAAGCACCTGGCGGGCGAAAGCCCGGTTCACGGAAGTGTAAGTTTCCCAGTCGTCAGAATCGAAGGTAGGCTCAATAAAGGCGTTGTGGCACAGCGGCCACAGGCCCTCGTTGGAAACGCCGTAGTAGTAGCCCTGCTGCTCCTCGTCTGTCAGCCAGACCAGCCGGAGGGTATACGCCGGGTCGTCCGGAGGAACCATTACGCGGTTTCGATCGTCTACCGCCAGGTAGTCGCCGGCGCCGCCGCCGTGGGCGATCCACGTGCCGGCGCACTCCTGCATCAGCGGGTCGATGGCAGTGGTGACGCCGCCCGCCGGAGTGCTTACCTGCAAGTTCCCGTCAACCAGCTCGTGAACATAGGGTTGGCGGTTGGAAACCACAATAATCCGGTAATCGCCAATCTCCCGATTGACCAGGCGGCGAAGCCGGTCTCTGCTCCAGGTAGGTTCTCGCACCCTTTACCCCTGCGGCTTGCGCGGATCTCCGGCAAGGCTCCTGCCCTGCTCGATTCTGGCATACGAACGAGGAAAGGTCAAACTGCGCCTGCTTCCCGCATCGCATTCCCTCCATCAACACAGAGCGTCGCACATCACAATCTCGGGAATTGGCAAAAATTCCCGTATGGGCTGCGGGAAGGTTCCAGCCGTGTTACCATGTGCCAAATCACGGGGCGCCAAATCACGGGGCGCCAAATCACGGGGCGCCAAATCACGGGGCGCCAAATCACGGGGCGCCAAATCACGGGCGCTGCCTTCCTGGATCCGCCCCGCCGTCGATACTGAATTGACTGTTAGCAGAGGAGGGCCAATGGCTCTGTTCGTTCGCCGCGACCTCACCGACAGCGTCCCCATTCCGGAAGGGAACATACACTTCGTGAAGAAGGGCGCCGGCTACCCCGTAGTGCTGCTTCATCCATTGGGAACGTCGGTCTGGACCTGGGAATACGTTATGGACAAGATCGCCCAGAGCTACACCGTCTACGCCTTCGATATGCTGGGGCACGGCGATTCAGACAAACCGCAGCGGCATTTCAACCTGCCTGACTACGCCAGGGCGCTGGACGAGGCCTGCCAGGTTCTGAACATCCACCGGGCGCATATCGTCGGCAACTCCGTAGGGGCAGCGCTGGCTGTCGAGACCGCTGCCAGCTTTCCTGATCGGGTAGACAAGCTGACCCTGGTGGGCGCGCCCGTCTGGAACGCCTTCAACGCCAGGGAGGGGCTGGCCTACACTATGGCTCAGTATGACGACGAAGGGCTTCCCAAGCCGCTCACCCTCCAGGAACTGAAGGATGCAACCACCTTCGCTGAACCGAAAGAGGAATGGCTAAACCGAAACAACGCCAGCAGGGCCAAGGCAGGCCCCTGGGTTCGCAATCTGATGGAGTCTCTCGCCTGGTACGACATCATGTCTCGCCTGCCAATGGTCAAAGCATCGTCCACCCTGGTGCTGTATGGAGAGATAGACCGCCTTCGGGACGGGGAAGAACTGCTGCACAACAACATAGTCAACGCCCGCAAGGTTATCCTCCCCGGCATCGGCCACATTCCGCAAGTGGAAGACCCCGACGCCTTCCTGAACACCCTGATGCCCTTCCTGGCGGAATAGACGGACCTGGCGGAATAGACGGAGATGACTTCGACCAGACAGCGTTCGCTGCGCCTGATGGAGACCTGGCGCTCCATCTTCTACACGCCCATCTATGTTTCGGTAGCGGGCGGATTCCTGGAGCATGAGGGCCTGGACGTGGCGTTTGGCACCTGCCCGCCCTGGTTCTCTCACCCGATGAGCGCCCTGCATCACGGCGCGGCAGACATAGTGCAGAGCGGCGTTATGCGCTCCATTATCGCATCCGACTGGGGAGCAGAGACGGTGCCTTTGCACTTCGCCAAGATAAACTCGCGCGACGGGTTCTTCATCCTAGGCAGAGAACCGCAGGACACTTTCACATGGGCATCGCTTCGAGGGGCCAGGGTGATACCGGTCGGCTTCTCGCCCATGCCTTGGGCATCGCTCCAATTCGCCCTGCGCCGACACGGGCTGGAGCCTTCCGACTTGGACCTGCAGACCGGCCTGTCGCTGGATAAGGCCGTGGCCGCATTCCGAGCAGGAAAGGCCGAGTACATCCACGTCGCAGAGCCCATAGCACAGCAGCTCGTTGCCGACGGCGCCGGGTATCTTCTGGCGGCCCTTGGCCCCGAAAACGGTCACCTCGCCTACAGTTCTTTTGCCGCCACCCATCGCTTCCTGGACGAGCGGGAGGAAACGGCGGTCCGATTTACCGCCGGGTTTGCCAGGGCGTTGCGCTGGCTTTCCGAAGCCGGCCCGGACGAGGCTGCCGAAGCAGTTTCAGAGTATTTTCCGCAAATCTCGCAAGAAGTCTTATCGGCATCCATCGCCAGATACCAGAGCCAGGGGCAATGGCCGGCGAACCCGATCCTGGGCAGGGCAGAGTATGACAATCTGCACGAAATACTGCTGGCGGCAAGGATGTGCCGGGAGCGTCATCCCTACGAGAAGATCGTCCGCACCGACATTGCCGAGGCAGCCCTGGCTTTGATGTAGCCCTCGCTCCGGCTTCCGCCGGAGCAGCCGCAAACAGGACTGTTTCGCAGATTCAGGCGTCGCATTCAAGCATCCTCCATTCAGGAAGCTGGAACGAAGATTTCTGCCCGGTTTGATTCTCGCCTGGTTTTTCCCGCCTGGTTTAGGCCGTTATGTTCAGCAGTAGGCAAGGTGTTGGGCGCGGCGAGATGTTGTAGAATGTTGTTTTAGCATCGCGTCTGCAGCGTAGCAGGAGGCCGTCTTGGCCAGGATAGCAATTATCGGCACAGGCCTGATAGGAACTTCCCTTGGGCTGGCATTACGGGAGTCGGAACTTCGCAACCTCGAGGTAGTGGGTACCGACTTTGATGGCGGGGCCCGCAGCGGCGCACAGAAGCGGGGCGGCTTCCACAAAGTGGAAGGCCGTATCCAGCCAGCTATCGAAGGCGCAGACATCATAGTGCTGGCCACCCCGGTGATGGCCATGCGGGAACTGATGGAATTCATCGCCCCGCATCTTGGCGAGGATGCAGTGCTGACCGATGTAGGAAGTTCCAAGCGCGTGGTGACGGAATGGGCCGCCGAGTTTCTGCCGAGGCACCGCGGGTTCGTGGGCGGCCACCCCATGGCAGGGCGGGAAACGGCCGGGCCGCAGAACGCATCGGCCGACCTGTTCAAAGGCAAACCTTATTGCATAGTTCCCAATTCGGAAGCCAGGGAGCAGGCGGTATCTGCGGTGACCACCATGGCGGAGGGCATCGGGGCCAAGCCGTTCTTCATCAGCGCAGACGAACACGACAGTTTTGTCGCCGCAGCAAGTCACCTGCCGTTTATGATGTCGGTGGCGCTGATGCAGACGGTCTCCAAGAGCGCGAACTGGAACGACATTGCTCAGTTGGCATCCTCGGGGTTTCGCGACCTGTCGCGACTGGCCTCCGGAGACGTCGTCATGCACCGCGACATATCCATCACCAATCGAGAACCGATAGTAAGCTGGATCGATTCCTTCATCCGCGAGCTTTATGAAATCCGGAATCTGCTGAACGACGAATCCGGTCCCGACCAGGGAGCGGTCAGGCAGCTCTTCGAACACGCCGCCGAAGAACGGAGCCGCTGGCTCTCCGGGTCCGTCGCTCCGGGCGGCGGGTCAACGGCAACAGCCCCGCAGATTCCAACTTTCTCCGATTCTATGGGTGAGATGCTTCTGGGAAGCAAAGGGATGGAAGCCCAGCGGCGTTTATTCCGAGGCGGCAAGGGGGGAGACCAGGACGGGCGGCGGCGCAGCTAGTCAGCCACATCAGGCGCATACCTGAACCTCTGCCTCCGCTCAAGAGGCATGGAATCCCTGATAACACTCAGAGAGAACTATGGCGGACTGCACTTCGGCGCGAATGCTTACAAGACCTGGCAGGCTTGCGGGAGAATTATCCGTACCTGGAGACAAGTCTATTTCCCACCGCTCCTTGATCCTGAATGCCATGGCCCACGGCACAGCCCGCGTTACCGGCCTCTCAAACGGCGAAGACGTGCTGTCCACCCTGGGTTGCCTCCGGGGTATGGGAGTGGAGATAGCAGCAGGAGACGCGCCAGGGGAGTACATCGTAGCCGGGAAAGGGCCAACACTGAAAGAGCCTTCAGACATCCTCGATGCCGGCAACAGCGGCACTTCCATGCGCCTGCTGTCCGGCCTTCTCGCCGCCCAGCCATTCCTGTCGGTTCTGACAGGAGACGCTTCCCTTCGCTCGCGCCCGATGCAGCGAATAGTTAACCCTCTGCAAAAGATGGGCGCCCAGGTCATGGGCCGCCAAAACGGTTCCCTGGCGCCGCTGGTCATCTGCGGCGGTTCGCTGCGGGGAATTGAATACAACCTGCCTGTGGCCAGCGCACAGGTCAAGTCCTGCATAATGCTGGCCGGATTGACGGCAGACGGCGAAACGGTAATTCACCAGCCGGCATTGTCCCGTGATCACACTGAACGCATGGTTTCGGCCATGGGCGCCACGGTGCAGGAAAGCGGGCTGGCCTTGCGCGTCATTCCGGGGGCGTTGCAGGCCGTAGACATTGCGGTGCCTGGCGACATCAGTTCTGCGGCCTTCTGGATCGTGGCCGGGCTGTGCCATCCCGACTCCCGGGTGCTGCTGCGGGGCGTGGGATTGAACCCCAGCCGCACCGGGATCATCGACGCCCTGGCAGCAATGGGCGCCGGCAACAATCTGCAACTGCTGGACGAGCGAACCGAGGGCGGAGAGCCCGTTGCCGACTTGCTGGTTACCCCCGCCGAGCTGCACGGCGCGGAAATCGGCGGCGACATGATTCCACGGATCCTCGATGAAGCGCCGATTCTGGCGGTCGCCGCATGCTATGCCAGCGGCGAAACGATTATCCGCGATGCCGCAGAGCTGCGGGTTAAGGAGTCCGACCGCATCGCAACCACCGTCGCGGAACTGTCTCGCCTGGGAGCACGGATAGAAGCCAGAGAAGACGGCATGGTCATACAGGGAACCGGACGGCTCATCGGCGCAGCCTGCCAGTCCCACGGAGACCATCGTCTGGCAATGGCGATGGCTGTCTGCGGGCTGCTGGCCGAAGGAGAGACAACAGTCCATGGGGCAGACGACGCATCCGTATCCTATCCCGGCTTCTGGGAAGACCTCGACCTGCTCGCGACGGGACACGCGCAGGGATAGCCGGGCAAATGGCAGCCATTCCCGAAGCAAGCCCCTCTCCGCCTTTGCTGGTAGTGCTGTCTGGGCCGTCGGGAGTGGGCAAAGACGCCGTTCTGGGCGAGCTCAGGAAGCTGGACCGTCCGTGGCACTTTGCAGTTACCGCCACGACCCGTGCCATGCGCCCCGCCGAGCAGAACGGCGTGGACTACATCTTCCTCGATGACGGAGCCTTTGACAGGATGCGCGAACGCGACGAGTTCCTGGAATGCGCCGAGGTGTATGGGCAATGGTACGGCGTTCCGCGCAGCCAGGCCCGCGACGCCCTTCGTTCCGGCAGGGATGTGATACTGAAGATAGATGTGCAGGGCGCCGCCGCCATCCGCCGGATTGCCCCGGAGGCGCTGCTTGTTTTCCTCATGCCTCCATCCCTGGAAGAGCTTCAATGGAGACTCAAGGGACGCATGACCGAGTCTGCGCCGGAGTTGGACCACCGCCTGCGCACGGCGGAAGAGGAATTGGCCCAGGTTCACCATTTCGATTACCGGGTAGTCAACCTGAATGGCAAACTGGAGCAGGCCGTCGCCGACATTGACGCCATTATCGCCGCGGAAAAATGCCGCGTGACCCCGCGCATGGTCCAACTGCTCTGACAGACCCGCACAATTGGTACAATGGGAACCTGAACGCATCCAACCGCCCTGAGGGAGCCCATGACCCAACCGAAGAACATTCTTGAGCTGCGGCCCCGCCTGCCCGAGTGGCTGAAGGTGCAGATGCCTGGCAGCCCCCGCTATATGCAGCTCAAGGAGTTGATGCGCGGCCAGGAGCTGCATACAGTCTGCGAGGAAGCTCGCTGCCCCAACATCGGGGAGTGCTGGGGGCGTGGAACTGCCACTTTTATGATACTCGGAGACATCTGCACGCGCCGCTGCCACTACTGCGCCGTTACCACGGGCCGCCCCAGCGGCATCGACCTGCAAGAACCGATGCGGCTGGCGGAAACGGTAAAGGCGATGGGACTCCGCTACTGCGTCATAACTTCGGTGAACCGCGACGACCTGCCGGATGGCGGCGCCGGCATATTCGCCTCATGCGTCCGCCGGATCCGGGAATCACTGCCGGAGTGCCGCGTCGAGGTTTTGATTCCCGATTTCGCCGGCAACTGGGACGCTTTGCGACAGGTCATCGAGGCCGGCCCAGCCGTGCTGAACCACAACATCGAGTCTACCGTCAGAATCTTTCCGAGAGTCCGGCCAAAGGGCGGATACAGCCTCTCGCTGGAACTCCTGGCCAAGGCCAAGGAGATCGATCCGGCTGCCGTCACCAAATCCGGCATCATCGTGGGCATGGGCGAGACGACCGGCGAAATCCTCGATACCATGCGCGACTTGCGAAGCGTTGGCTGCGACCTTCTGACCATCGGTCAGTACCTGCGCCCATCGGCGAAGCACATCGCCATCGACCGCTTCTATACCCCGGCGGAATTCGAGGAACTGCGGGTCGCCGGCTTGGCGATGGGTTTCAGTCACGTCGCCTCCGGCCCGCTGGTGCGCAGCTCTTATCACGCCGACGAGCAGCACAACGCCGCCTTCTCACCCTTGCCTTATAGCCTCTGAAGGCCGCTCGGCGCGTCGATACTGATCCTCGCCATCCGCCTCAAGCAAGCGCTATGAGAAGCGATGCCAGCCTTGTTCTGCTGAACGCCAACGTGCTGACTATGTCCCGTGAGCAGCCCGGAGCGGAAGCAGTCGCCGTATCCGGACAGCGTATTCTCACTGTGGGCAATAGCGCCGATGTGCGAAGCATGGCTTCCGGCCGGACGCGGGTGATAGATTGCCAGGGTATGACCCTGCTGCCAGGGTTCAACGACGCCCATTGCCACCTGCCAGGACTGGCCCGCCGTCTGCAAGACCTCGATTGCAGCCCGGAGAGCGCGCCGTCCATCGCAGCCTTGCAATCGCTGGTTCGCCGGCATGCGGAATCGCGACCGAACAGCAGATGGGTTCGCGGGTTCGGGTACGACGATAGGCAGATGGCGGAGGGGCGCCACCCAAATCGATGGGACCTGGACGCCGCCGCCCCCAGGCGACCGGTATGGCTGGAGCATCGAAGCGGCCACGCAGCCGCGCTGAACAGCCTTGCGCTGGAAATTGCAGGCATCCATACCGGCTCCCCCGACCCGCCGGGAGGTCTCATCGAGCGAGACTCATTCACCGGGGAACCAACAGGAATACTGATCGAGATGCGGCATTTCCTTCGGGAAAGGCTGGGAAACACACGGAGCCGGGATGAGTTCGAAGAAGGGATGCGCACGGCGGGCCGGCTGCTCGCAAGCTACGGCGTAACGTCGATGCAGGACGCAGGAGCCGACAACGGCATCGAACGCTGGCGCAGCTTCCAGCATCTGCTATCCACAGGCGCGTTGCCGGGCCGGATTACCATGTTCGCCGGGGCGGAACGGCTGAACGAATTTACCGCCTGCGCCCTGGGCTTTGGTTCGCAGGAATGCGGCCTGAGGCTGGGACACGCCAAAATCATGCTCACCATGACAGCCGGCGCGCTTCATCCGCCGGCAAGGGAACTGGCCGGGGCGGTAGCTAAAGCGCACAGCATGGGGTTCCCGGTGGCGATACACTGCATTGAGGAGGAGGCGATAGCCGCTGCGACGGAAAGGCTTGCAAGCCGCCGTAGCGCCAATCAGCTTGGGTACTCCGACTGTGAACAGCAAAATCAGGGGGCTGCGATTGCTGTGGCCGACCGGATTGAGCACTGCGCAGAGGGTACGCCTTCTCTGATTCAAGCGGTGCAACGAGCGGGGGCTGCCGTGGTCACCCAGCCTGGATTCGTGTACCACAACGGAGCGTCATACCGTCGAAACGTCGAAGAGGGCCTGCTGCCCCACCTGTATCCGGCGGGGGCGCTGCATCGCGCCGGGGTGAATACCGCCTTCGGTTCCGACGCCCCGGTGATTGACCCGAATCCGTGGCCGGCGATTTACAGCGCCGTAACGCGCAACGCCGCGGACGGCCGTCCGCTTTCCGGCGAGGGGCAGACGGTAAGCACGCTTGAGGCCCTGCGTATGTACACTGTCGCATCGGCAGTCGCGGAGGGAACCGCCGGCGATAAGGGCCGGATCGCCGAGGGAATGCTGGCCGACATGACGCTGGTGGATACCAACCCGTTGACGTCCAGACCGGAAGACTTGCCGGGCATCCGAACCGTGATGACCATCACAGGCGGACGCGTGGTCTGGGAGGAAAGCTCGGAGGGGCAGATCATCTGATTCGCCCCTCCGAGCCTTCCTCTCTCGCTTTGTTGCTTCAGCCGGCAGCCAGGTCGGCCAGGCGGTCATATTCGCGTGTGTTGGTGTCGGCCTGTTCCCAGGCCTCCCTGACGCGGGAGGCATTCTTGCTGGCTTCGGGCTGATCTCCCTGGCCGGCCTGGGCGCGGGCCAGCCAGTAGAGCTCGCGGGGAGATTCCCGGCGGGAGAGGCGCTCGCGAAGCATGTCGGTGGCCTTGTCAAATTCCTCGGCGCGGAGATAGGCCTCGATCAGAGTATCCTCGAACACCAGCCTCTGGGCGTGGCTGCCGCCCACCCGGGTCAATTGCGGGTAAACCGGCTCCATCAGCCGCACTGCTTCGGAGTAATCGCCGCGTCCGAAAGCGCCAATGCCCTTCACCAGCGGCAGTGTGGCCTCACGGGCGGTGGCGTCTCCACTGTCGGCCATCGCCTGCAGCCCATCCACCAGTTTCCCGAAGGACTCATCATCGTCTGCGGCGGCGAAGGCCAGGGCGGCGTGAGCATCGCGGAAAGACGGGCCGGGACGGGCGGCGGCGGGAGCGGCAAGCTCCACCAGCTCGCTCCACGGGGCCTGCGGCGCAACGTTGCCGTAGATTTTCATCCGCCAGACCAGAGAGGCGCTGTCGGCCAGAGCGGCGTATTTCAACCCCTGCACCGACGGACGAATATCGCGCTCGTACCAGCCCAGAGCCTGGTTGTAGCGCCCCTGGGCCAACTCGAACAGCGCCTGGTGCCAGGACAGGTGCACCCGGTAGGTAGACCGGCGGTCGTAGTCCTCCAGCCAGCCGCCAAGGAACGCGGCGCCCTCGTCGTCCTGGCTCATTTCGTAGTAGACGTGGGCTACTGAGTGAGCCGCAACGCCATTGGACGGATTCAGGTCCAGCGAGCGCTCGGCAAGGTCCATTCCCTCTGCCATCTTACCCACTTCGTGATTGGCCCAGGCGTACTGCCCCATAAAGGCCCAGTCTTCGCCGTAATGAGGAGCCGCCTCGGTCATCAGTCGGTAGAACCGGGCCGGGTAGTCCGGGGCGCCTATCCCGACGCAGCCCTGGATGTAGAGGCGCTGAGCCAGGCGCATCAGAATTGCGTCCCTGGGGAACTCTTTCAGGTGTTCATGCACCGCGGCGGTTGCTGCGTGGTTCTGCCCGTTAACGAATTTGGAGACTACATCCACATAGCCCCGTTCCCGGCTGCTGATCCCGGAAGCGAGGCCGACGGCCTTCCCGGCTCCGGCTTTTGCTTCAGGCACTGCCACGCGGAGGAATTCCATGAACGCCCGCGAGGCATGGGCCAGGGCAAAGCCCTCGTCGGCCTCGGCAGCGCGAGCGAACGCCTCCTCTGCGCCGAAGTTCTGCCCCAGAGCCAGTTCCAAGCCTTCCGCGAAGTGGGTCAGGGCAGTCTGAGAGTTAGTGGTGAGGGGGAGTCCGTATCGATCCGTATAGTTGGCTTCAGTAGTCATATCGGCCTCCTGATTCCAGATTGTGCCACGCCTTGAGCCGCAAATCAATCTGCGCCTTATGCAATATTCCGTCGCAAAGAAGGGCAGTCAATAGCGGGGTCTGCTATACTGGCGGCAACTTGCTTTGCAGGGTTGCGCCAATGGCTACTGAGAGGCAGATCAACAGAATCACAATGCGCCAGATCAGCGGCTCCGCCCGTTCCAGGAAAGTGCGGGTGGACCTGGGCAGCGAATCGGAGTTCACCGACCTTCCCAAAGCGGTCAAGGTAGGCGCCGCCAGCTACTTCCTGGTCAAAGGACCCGAAGGATACCGTATGCTCTCTACCCTGTGTCCGCACCAGGGAGGCGAGGTGGAAGATGCGGGCGAGGACGTATTCGTCTGCGACACGCACGGCTACGAGTACGACAAGAGCGACGGACGCTGCGTCAACAACCCTGACCTTCGGATGAAGGTGTTTCTGGTGACCCGGCAAGAAGGCCGGCTGGTGGCGCTGGTGCCGGACGAGTAAGCTCAGGCGTACAGTCCGACAGTTCAGAAGGCCCCGCCCTTGACGGAGCGGGGCCTTCCGTTTGCCCAACTAAATAAACTCAGTCTGCTCTACCCTATCTGATCGTAGCTGCGGAGCAGCTTGCCGGGCAGCGCTCCGGTGCCTTCGTTGTCCTGGAACGTGACCGTGCCGTTTACCAGGATGTAGCGCATTCCGGTGGGTTTTTGGATCAGGCGCCTCTCGCCGCCGGGGAAATCGGTAGCGAACTGGGGCCTGTCATAGAGCAGGCCCAGCTCGTCCATGTTATAGATCATGATGTCGGCGAAGTCGCCCACGCGCAGGGTTCCCCGGTTCTTCATGTCGGAGAACCAGGCGGGCAGGGCGCTCATCTTGTAGTGCGCCTGCTCCAGCGACATCAGCTCCCGGTCGCGGATCCAGTGTCCCAGGAAGTAAACCGGCCAAACGCTGTTGACCAGGAACCGGGTGTGGGCGCCGCCGTCGGACACCGAGATGTGCACGAAGGGATTCTTCAGCCTCTCGGCGGTGATGTCGTCGCCCCGGTTGTTGGAAGGATGGGCGAATTCAGTTTCCAGGTCTTCGTCGAGCGCGATGTCAAGGAAAGCGTCCAACGGGTGCTTGCCCTCCGCTTCGGCGATGTCTGCGATACTCAGGCCCTCATACTTGAGGTTGCGCTCGTGGGCTACCTCGACAACCTGAAGCCTGGTCCAGTCGGTGCGCGGGTGGGGGCGGTCAATCACGTCCTGCTTCATACCGATGCGCACGCCGTCTTCAGAGAGCTTGGCGATGCGCTCCTCCCTGTCGCCCACCAGCGGCTGCACCCAGTGAGGCATATAGTCGAACAGGTTGTATTCGGATAGCTTGAACTCGGAGATGGTCGGAACCGGCCCCAGCTGAGCCACTACCGGCAGGCCCTCTGCGCGCACCTGTTCCAGCCAGTCGTAGCCCTCGTCGTCGCCAAGGACAACGTGGAGCGGGCGGCCGCTCATCCGCACCATCTCTGCCAGCATATCCCGCTGGCCTGCGCGGTCGTCTGATATGCCTATCGTCCAGCCCAGATGCCCAACGCCAAACTGCGACAATACCTGGGACAGAGCCAGGAATTCCTCTCGGGACGCCACGTGGCTGGGCAGCCAACTGCCGTCCTCCGGCCTGTCTTCCAGGTTCTTGTCGGCAGAGATGCCGAAAGCGCCGGCCTGCATCGCTTCGTGAAGGATCTGCTTCATCCGGCTGAGTTCGCCATCGGTGACCGAGGTGCGCTCGCGGGCAGGGATCATGCCCAGGACATAGCCGCGCAGAGGAGAGAAGGGCACCAGGCAGCCGACATTTACGCCGAGCCCCTGGCGATCGAGGCTGTCCATATACTCGGGGAATGTCTCCCAGTCCCAGCGCATCCCCTGGCGCATAGACTCAAGGGGGATGGCCTCTATGCGGTTCATCATCCGCATATTCAGGTCGCGGTCTTCGGGACGGGTAGGCGCAAAGCCGAACCCGCACTGCCCGACCGTCAGCGAGGTCACGCCGAACCAACCCGACAGGGAAGCGTAGGGATCCCAGTTGAGCTGCGCATCGTAGTGGGTGTGCAGGTCAATGGCTCCGGGCGCCACGATACAATCGCTCGCGTCCAGCTCTCTGGCGCCCCCGCCCATGATTCTTCCGCTAATCATGGCCACCCTGCCATTCCTGATTCCAACATCGGCTCTAATCCGGGGAAGGCCGGTTCCATCGATCACGGTGCCGCCGCGAATTACAACATCAAATTCTGGCATGACAATTCCTCCAAACCCCGCAACGGTTAGTCAGGCAATCCAGCCGGGGTCGAAGGCAGTTTAGACTTGCCCTGGAACGGTGTCAAACCTCAGCAATTATCCCAAACCGGAATTACTGTTTCCGTCATTACAATACAAATATCATCGAATTTCCGCAAACTGCTTTCGCATTGAGTCAGAACTTCAACCCGAAGGGCCCGCCGCCGGCGCCGGGCCCTTCGGCATGGTTGCGGCAGGTCGTTGCCCAGCCGGGCCTCAGCGAAACCGAATCCGTGCCGCCTCACAGCAAACGAGGCAGCGAAGAACCGGCCCGACAGCGATGATTGCGGAAGTCCAATTAAGCATCCAGAGGCGGTCTGCCGCGATGGGGGCGGTGCAGCTCCTCCAGGGCAGCGCCAACACCCAGGATGGCGGCTTCCCCGTAGTGGCGACCCACAATCTGCACGCCTATGGGCAGGCCGCTGCTGCTCATGCCGAAAGGCACCGAAAGGGCAGGGGATCCCGTCAGGTCAAAGGGGACGGTGCAGGTCAAGGCGTGGCGAGCCGGAGCAGTCTCGCCGCCAATCTCGTGGCGGCGGGTATCGTGCGGGTGCGCCGCTACCGGGCCGGTCGGCAGAAGCAGCGCGTCATAGTCGCTGAACAGCCTGACGCAGGCGGCCCGCAGTCGCTCCACCTGCTCTACTGCCTCCAGGTACTCTTCGTAGGATGGGCCGGGAATGCTCAGCCGGCGCTTCATCGAGAGGGCCAGCAGATCCTTGCGGCCTTCAATGACAGGATCCAGATAGGCGTTTCCTTCGGCGGCGAATATCCGGGCCGAGATCTGCTGCCCCGGCCAATTTTCCCAGTCCTTCAGTCCCACCTGCTCCACGGCGCAGCCCAGTTCGCCCAGCGCGGCCGCGGCAGAGCCTACGGTATCCTGTACCTCCCTCTCCACGGGAGCGAAGGGGCCTTCAGGGCACCAGGCCACGCGCAGCCCGCCCGGCAGGGAGAGATGCGAAACATCCGGCCCCGGCACAGGGAGAGCGTAGTGGTCGACGCCGTCGGGCCCGGCCATGATACTCAACGCCAACGCCGCATCGCCAACGCATCGGACAATGGGCCCGACGTGCATGAATCGCAACAGGGTATCGGGCCAATGGCCGGTCAGAGGTATGCGCCCGTGAGTGGCCTTCAGGCCGACGATTCCGCAGTAGTTGGCAGGCTCGCGGATAGAGCCGCCCACGTCGCTGCCAACGCCCAACGGCGACATGCCCGAGGCGACGGCGGCGGCCTCCCCGCCGCTGGAGCCGCCTGGGGTGCGTCCAATCATCCACGGGTTTTCGGTTCGTCCGTAGACCTGGTTGTCCGTCTCCCACCACAAGGCGAACTCGGGCATATTGGACTTGGCTATGAATATTCCCCCTGCATTCTTCAGGCGCTTTACCACGGTGGCGTCGTCCTTGGGGACGTGGTTCTCGAAAAGCCGGGAACCCCGGGTAGTGACCACGCCGGCGGCATCCACGCAATCCTTGACCGTGAAGGGCACACCGTGCAGCGGCCCCTGGAATTCCCCCTTCGCTGCGGCGGCCTCGGCAGCCCGCGCCTGCTCCATCACGCCCTCAGGAAAGGCGATGAGAGCGTTCAGAACAGGGTTGACCGCTTCGATGCGGTCCAGGTGAGCCTGCACAACCTCCACCGGCGACAATTCCCGTTCACGTATGCGACGAGCGAGAGCAGCGGCGTCGGCATAACAGATATCTTCGCTCATGGCGAGCCTCCCGTGCTTCGTTATCGTTATGGCTGCGAGAGCGGCCCAGACTACCTATGCGTTCGGTAACTCCGGAACCGGCTCTGCCCTTAATGAATGGCGGCCGCGGGGGCGGCGGCCCGCTCGTTGACCAGCTTGCCCGAGTAGAACCGCGACAGCGCAAAGGGCTTGATCAGGTCGGGTGTTTCGCCGGTGGCAATCAGACTGGCGATGTTCTTGCCGGCGGCCGGGGCGGCCTTGAACCCCCAGCTTCCCCATCCGCAGGAGACTATGAACCCATCCAGCCCGTCCACGGCGCCCATGACGGGCGCATAGTCCGGCGTCATATCGCACAGACCCGCCCACTGGCGCAACACCTTCACCCTAGACAGGCAGGGGAACATTTCAAGAGTATGCCCGGCCAGTTGTTCCATAGGGAGAAGGTCCGAGCGCATGCTGTAAGACGGATATGAGTCTACCCCGCCGCCGATGACCACCTCGCCCCGGTCGGTCTGGTAAACATAGGCGTGAAGATTCGCGGATGAGATGGTTTTGTCCAGAAAGGGTTTCAGAGGTTCCGTAACCATCGCCTGCAACGGGTGGGTCGTGATGGGCAGCTTCACGCCGGCCAGTCGGGCGACCTCGCTGCTCCATCCGGCGGTGGCGTTGAGCACGACCTCGGCGCCGACGGCCCCCCGGTTCGTTTCGATGCCGGTTACTCGCCCGTTGGCCTGGTCGATAGCCGTGACTTCCGTGAATGGGTGAATTTCAGCCCCGCCACGGTCGGCGCCGCGACCGAACCCCCAGACCACCGCATCGTGCCGGATCACGCCGCAGGGCGGATGGTACAGCGCTCCAAGAATGGGGTACGGCAACCCCTCGCGCAGGCTGATCGACGGCACAAGCTGCTTAATTTCAGACGGGCCGATCATCCGGCTGTCCACTCCAAGAATCCGGTTGAACTCGGCGCGCGTCCTCAGCGTGTGCAGTGCGGCGTCTGTATGGCCCAGATCCAGCCGCCCCATCTGGTTGAACAGCATATTGAAATTCAATTCCCCGGCCAGGTCCTCGTATAGCTTGACGCTCTGATCGAAGAAGGGAATGCCTTCTACGGTGAGGTAGTTGGAGCGGATGATGGCGGTGGTGCGGGCGCTGGCTCCGCCGCCCAGGTAACCCTTGTCCAGAACCGCGACGTCCCTGACTCCGAGCTTGGTTAGGTAGTAAGCGGTAGACAGCCCGTGTACCCCTCCGCCAATGATAACCACGGAGTAATGGTCTTTAAGAGGCGGCGACTG
The DNA here is from genome assembly GCA_965115955.1 of Dehalococcoidia bacterium. Taxonomy (GTDB): domain Bacteria; phylum Chloroflexota; class Dehalococcoidia; order Lucifugimonadales; family UBA3495; genus VXOI01. The sequence goes on from OZ220473.1 coordinate 2,836,037, forward strand.
CCACATACGGTTTTTTCGGAACAGCTGAAACATCTTTACCGTTCTGATTTACCTATCTCTCAACCCTGCCAATGCTTCCGTGCCGACCGCGCCGCCGCCGACCTCTTCGGCGGATTGAATCAGCGTTTCCCAAAGATATTCACCGAACTCGCGGCCGGCGTAGAGCTGATATATCGGGAAACTGCCCGCATCTCTGCGCAGCAAGAGCCCCTGTATCCCGGCGAAGCGCGACTGAACGCAGGTCATATCCGGCATGACGGACGGCGACGTGTCTATCTCGGTGATACAGCTCAGCAGCGCCTGTGTGGCCGGACCGGCCAGCGACATCCCGCAGATCCCCGAAGTTACGTCAACTGCGTGGGCGCAGCCCGCTCCGGCTGCCCGCATCCGCTCTACCGCCGCCTGAGCATCCCCGGCAGGGGTCAGAATCAGGAACTCATCCGGAGCCAGGCAAACGGTCAGGAGCCCGCCGCCCCTTCCCGGCAACGAGTCAACTTCAATAACCGAGCCAACCTTCTGCTCGACTGCCAAAGGAGCCAGGGCTGCTGCCGCCAGCGCGGCGTCTTCCCCCACCACCCGAACCTTGCCGATGGGGCTGACGTCCGAAATCCCGACTGTTTCCCGCAGCCACCCCGACTCCCTGGCAGCGTCCCCGTAGTGAAGGGGCAGCCGCCATCCATCGGCATCGGCCATAACGGCCCCCATGCGCAGTTGCAGGTGATGCATAGCGGTGCGCCGTTCTAGCGCAGAAGGAGCCACGCCTTCAGCTCCGCAGACGGCGCCCGTCGGGGTCGTAAACCGGACGGAGAGTCACCCGGGCTGATATAGGCCGATCCCCAATCAGAACGTCGATGAAAGCGCCTTCCCGGGCCATTTCTGGCGGAACCCAGGCCAGTCCGAATCCCCGGTTCATAGTGGGGCTGAGGCGCGCGCTGGTTACCCGGCCGACTGGGCGCCCTCCGCTGATCACGGGTGTGCCGTCTTCCGGAGTCAACGCAATGGGCATTACGAACCCGACGAGGCGCTGCCGTCCGCCCCGGGCCATTGCCGCCTCCAGGCCTCCCCGCCCGATAAAGTCTCCCTTGTCGAAGCGGACGGCCCATTCAGATCCCGCGTCCAGGGGCGTGGATACAGCGTCGGTGTCCTGCCCCACGATAACATGGCCTTTCTCCAGTCGGAGAACCCGCTGCGCCTCCAGCCCGAAGGGAGCTATGCCGAATTCGCGGCCCGCTTCCATAATGGCGTCCCACATATATTCGCCGCACTCTGCGGGGAAGTGGACTTCCCATCCCGCTTCGCCGACGAAACCGATGCGCAGCAGCAGGCACGGCACTCCGGCGACGTCGCCCTGGGCCGAGCGCATGTAAGGGAAGCGGCGCCTCGAAAGATCGATGCCGGTAAGCTTCGCCAGGGTTTCGCGGGCCCTGGGGCCAGCCACGTTGACCGCCCCGAATGCCGCTGTGACGTTCACTGTATGGGCGCAGCCGGCAGCCCCGGCATTCCACCAGTTGAACCACTCTTCGATAACATCCGCGCTGCCGGATGTAGTGGTCACAAAGTAGCGGTCTTCGGCCAGGCGCGTTACAGTGCCGTCGTCCAATATCACGCCATTGTCGGATGTCATCAGGCCGTACCGGATACGGCCTACGGGAAGATCGGAGAAACTGTGCGTATAGAGCCTGTCAAGCAACTGCGGCGCACCGGCGCCCACTACTTCCATCTTGCCCAGTGTGCTGACGTCGATGATGCCCACCCGATCTCTAACGGCTGCGCATTCGTCGGCGGGCGAACCGTAGCTATGGGGCCGCAGCCAGGGGCCGGACTCTACCATCCTCGCTCCCAGCTCACGGTGAACGTGGTCAAGCGGCGTCCGCTTCAGGGGTATCCTTTTCCGCCCGGCCAGAATGGACAGGGACACGGGCCGGTACGGGGGACGAGACGTTGTGTACGTATCCCCCGCCATCGCCGCGCCGTCATCCGAATCAGCGCGAGCGGAACAAATGCCGGCCAGGGCAGGCCCGCACATCTTCCCCTGGCACGGCCCCATTGTGACCGTGGTATAGCGTTTCAGCGTCTGAACGTCGGCGAAGCCCTCGTCAATGGCCTGCTCGATGTCGTGAGCCGAAACGTCCTCGCAGAAGCATACGTAGGTTCGCTGCCTGGTTCCCTGATCTGCATAAAGCGGGGGAACGGGGCGGATTTTCCGCTCTGTACTGCTTAACCGGGAAGAACGCGCTCCTGTGGCGATGAGGCCGGCCTCGCGCCCCTGCTCGATTATGTCGGAAAGCCCGCTTGCGCCGTTAACGCTTCCGGCCAGAGTAACGGCGGGCTGGCACGCTCCTGTTTGCCGCAGCAGGGCGTCCGCTGGATGAAATGCGCCCGACATGCAGACAAGATCGCAGTCAATGCGGCGGCCGGGCGGAGAACCGGACTCTCCGACGGGGGCAACCCAGACCGATCGCACCCGGCTTCGTCCACTGGCCCTCACCAGCCGGTGCGCCGTCAGGACGGTCACTCCGCGCTCCGTCAAAGTCCTGGCTGTTTCGGTGTCGGCGCCTTCTGAAGCGTCCGCCACTGCCGCAATTTTTACGCCTGCGTTCAGAAGATCCAGAGCCGCCTCATAGCCCTCCGGCGTTTCGGTGGCAACGACCGCCTGCCGGCCGGGGCGAACGCCAAACAGCGATATGAGGCGCCGGGCGGCGGTAGAGAGCATCACTCCGGGCAGGTCGTTGTTCTCGAAGAGCAGGGGAGATTCCTGATTTCCGGTAGCCAGAACGACGCGCTTCGCCCGCAGCCGCACCAGCCCCTTTGCGGTAAGCACGGCAAGGAGGTTGTCCTGGTAGAAACCAAAGGCGGTGGAACCGCTCATGGTGCAGACGTTGGACAATTGAGCCGCCTGTTCCGCCAATTCCCGGGCGATCTCCGTTCCATGCCTGCGTTCGCCGTTTCCGGTGTCTGCTGGAAGGCCGACGTATCGCAGGTGGCCGCCGAGGGAGGGCTGGTCGTCAATCAGCGTCACTCTGCTCCCCGATTCGGCTGCGGCCAGAGCAGCGGAAATCCCCGCAGGGCCGCCCCCGACTACAGCCACGTCGGTGTGCAGGCTGCGACTGCTATGCTCCGCCTCGTGCGTTTCGCCGATGTCGATACTGCCCAGGCCGCCGACCCGCCGGATGAGCTGCCGTCCCATCAGCCACAGGGCCTTGGGGCGGTGCATGGCCTTATAGTAGAAACCCACTGGCATCAACCAGTGCAGGCGGTCCAGCAGGGAGAGCAGGTCGAAACCCAGCGAAGGCCATGCGTTCTGGCTGTAAACCTGAAGCCCCTGCTCGGCAGCTCTGGCGCAGGCCCGAACATTGGGCTCACCGCCGACGGAAACCAGGCAGTTGGGGCAATTCCCGGCGCAACAGAGCAGCCCCCGGGGGCGATGATACTTGAAGCTGCGGCTGAAGACGCGGATGCCTTCGGCGTAGAGGGCGGAAGCTATCGTATCGCCCCGGAAGCCTCGAACCTGCCTGCCGTCGAACTCGAACTCCAGTGGTGCGGAACGATCGATGGCCTCACCGGGTTGCGGCTCCAGGCGGCGCCTGCTGTTTTCGGGCATCACTCAGCGACTCGAAGCATTTCAAGCAGCCCGTTCACGCGGCGGCGGGCGGCTGTTTCCCAGGCCGGAAGGTTGCCTGGACCGTGTTGCTGGTCGTATCCCGCAGGGCGTAGAACCAGCGGCGGCACCCGTAGCGGTGGTTCCACCATTCCTGCTGAACGCCGGCCGCGTTGGGGCGGAAGTAGAAATACTCGCTCCAGTCGTTCTCCGGCGCTCCTGGCGCCGGACGGGAAACGACCTCACCGCCAAACCGGAACTCATCGACTCCGCGCTCCCCGCAATTGGGGCAATGCATCAGGAAAGACATACGAACTCTTTTCAGCCTAAAAAAGCGTCAAGTAGCGCTCTATCTCCCATGGGGTCACCTGTCTATGATACTCGCGCCACTCTGATTCCTTCTGCTCAACGAACTCGTCGAAAATCACTCCCAGAGAGTCGCGCACCACGGAGTCGGCCTGCAGCTCGGCCAGCGACTCTGCCAGAGATTGGGGAAGCATCCGCACTCCGCGGCGGCGAATCTCGTCCAGGCCCAGATCGTACAGGTTGCCCAGGTTGGGTTCGCCCGGGTCGAGCCTGCGTCGGACACCGTCCAGCCCCGCAGACAAGTAGGCTCCGAACGCCAGATATGGGTTGCAGGCAGAGGACATTGTGCGGTCTTCCAGATGGCCGGGGCCGGCGGTACGTATCATCTGCGTCCGGTTGTTGTCGCCATACGACACGAAGGCGGGCGTCCAGAGGAAGCCGGACATAGAACCCATCAGCGCCGGGCCAACCTGCAAGCGCTTGTAGCAGTTGACCGTGGGAGACATTACGCAGCACAGGGCGGGAGCATGGGCAAATACGCCCCCGATGAAATGGTAGGCTGTTTCCGACAGGCCCAGCCCCCGCCGGTCGTTTTCTTCCAGAAACAGGTTTGCGTCGGTATCGCGGTCGGCCAGGTGGTAGTGGATGTGGCCTCCGCTGCCGGTCCGATCGGTAAAGGGCTTGGCCATGTGCGTGGCAATAGCCCCGTGCTTCAGGGCATACTGGCTGGTCATCATCTTGAAGAAGGTGTAGCGGTCGGCGGTAGTAAGCGCGTCGGAATAATGAAAATTGATTTCATACTGACCGTTGGCGTCTTCGTGGTCAGACTGGTAGGCATCCCAGCCAATAAGTCGCATGGCGTTCATCACATCGCGAAGATAACCCATGACATTGGCGATGCCCTTGAAGTCGTAGCAGGGCTTCCGGAGACTGTCAACGCTGTTGGGATCCCAGATCTCGATGGAGCCGTCGCCGTTTCTCGTAACCAGGAAGTGCTCAGGCTCGATACCCACGTTAAAGACGTATCCCTCGGTCCTGGCATCGCCCAGCAGCCTCTTGAAGTTCTGTCTCGGGCAGTATGGATGCGGCTCACCATCGACGAACAGGTCGCTGGCGAACCGGGCAAGGCCGTCCTCCCACGGCACAGGCGTATAGGAGTCCAGGTCAATACGGGCTATCATGTCGTGAGAGTGAGGCCCCTGCCCCATGCCGGGGAGCGCCGCCCCGGCGAACCCGGCGCCATCGTTCAGCACGTCCTCGAAATGCTCGACCGGCACCATCTTGACTTTGGGTGAGCCGTTAAGGTCAACGAACTGGGCCAGCAGAAACCGGATGCCGTCATCCCGCATCTGCCGGGCTATTTCCTCCCTGCTGGCCATATAGCATACTCCTGCGGCGCCATCGCCGGGGGCAGACGCCCGCCCGGCTCTATTTCAGCCCGGCCCTTCTTCAACGGGGGCGTTAGCGACCGGAGATTCCCCACTTATTTCTGAGGCGCTGGCCTCAAATCAAAAAGTCGGTCGGCGAAGTCTATGATCAAATCCCTGTGCGCCAGCGCGTCTATCCAATGGCCGGGGATTCCGCTGGCTCCGTAATAAGCGCCGGCTATCTGTCCATAAACCGCGCCGGTTGTATCGGCGTCGTCTCCCAGATTCACTGCCAGGAGAGCCCCGTCGGCGAAATTGTCGCTGTTGTGAAAGGCCCACAGCGCAGCTTCCAGGGATTCAACCACGTAACCTGTCCCCTTGATCTGAGGGGGGCTGAATATCCTGAAAGACCCAAAAGCGACCCGTCGCACTTCATCGGACAGTTCTTCTACCAGCGCAGGCGCCAGCACCTCATCCTTTTCGGCCCCCCGGAGAGCGCGGACAATCACTACAGCCATGTAGCGACAGGCATCCACCGCCTCCTCGGCGGCATGCGTGGTCGCGGAACTCTGCGCAGCGTAATCGACGGCGCAGTCCAAACTGCCGGCGTAGAATATGGCGACCGGCGTCAGGCGCATTATAGAGCCGTTGCCTGCGCTGTAGGGCGAGGTAAGGCCCGACGGCTGCCCTGTGGACTGGAAGGCATCAAGGGCGGCCCTCGTAGTCGAGCCTATATCGAAACACATGCCTGTGCTGCTCAGATGCCCGTATTTCCACCAGCGCACGTACCGGCGCAACTGATCCACAGCGTCGAACCCCCGGCATTCTACAAGGCTTTCAGCCAGGCACAGCGCCATAGAAGTGTCATCGGTCCACTCCCCTGGCATAAGGTCGTGGGGGCCTCCGGCCATAAACCCGGTCACCGGCTCAAAGCTGCCCGGCTGCCTGAATTCCACAGGCGCGCCAAGGGCGTCGCAGATAGCCAGCCCGAGCAGGGAACCCCGACAACGATCAAGTTCTGGTTCTATATCGAAAAACTGCATCACCAATAACGCAACCGGCGGTCTATCCGCCAAAAACTTTGTTGGTTCCAACCAGAGGCACCCTGGCCATGGCCGAGGCCTCTACAGTCAGGGCAGCCAGATCTTCCGGCTCAAGGCTATGGACATCGCCCTTTCCGAGGGATCGGGTGAGCAGGGTCATTTCCATGGTCATGGAGTTTATGAAATTGGCTACCCGCTCCGCCCCCTGGTCCGGGTCGAGCCGGGCCGTCAGCTCCGGGTCCTGGGTGGCGATACCGACCGGGCACTTGCCAGTATGGCAGAAGCGGCAATACCCGGCAGGGACGCCGACTTCTTCTTCAAAATCGCTCTCAGGGATTTCCCTGTTGCAGTTCAGGGCAATGAGGGCGCCCAGGCCAATAGCCACCGCGTCGGCGCCCAGCGCCAGGGCCTTGGCCGCGTCAGCGCCGCTGCGTATGCCGCCCGAGGCTATGAGGCTGACCCTGCCGTACAGCCCCAGTTCCCTGAGCGCCTCGCGGGCCATGACGATGGCGGGAACGGTGGGTATGCCGCTGTGCTCCAGCAGTACCTCGGCGGAGGCTCCTGTCCCGGCGACCATGCTGTCGATTACGATGGCGTCGGCCCCGGCTTTAGCCGCCAGCTTCACGTCGTCATCCACCCGGCAGGCGCCCAGCTTGACATGAACGGGAACCTGCCAGCCGGTGGCTTCCCGAAGCTGCTCGATCTTGACTGCCAGATCGTCGGGACCCAGCCAGTCCGGGTGCCTGGCCGGGCTGCGCTGGTCTATCCCCAGGGGCAGGTCGCGCATCTCGGCCACATCGTCCTGCACCTTGACGCCCATAAGCATGCCGCCGGTGCCGGGTTTGGCGCCTTGCCCGACCACGATCTCGATGGCTTGCGCCTGCACCAGATGGTGGGGGTCGAATCCGTAGCGGCTGGGCAGCACCTGGTAAATCAGCTTCTCGGCGGCGGCGCGTTCGCCGGGTAGCATACCCCCGTCGCCCGTGCAACTGGCCGAACCTACCATGGCCGCGGCCTTGCCCAAGGCCACCTTCGCGTTAGCCGACAGTGCGCCGTAGCTCATGCCGCTGATGTATATCGGGGTTTCAAGAATAAGCGGGCTCCCTGCGTGGCGGGCCCCTATGACGGTGCGGGTGTTGCACCGCTCTTTGTAGCCTTCCAGGGGGAACCGGGTGAGGCCAGTGGAGAGAAAGGTCAGGTCGTCGAAGTGGGTTACTTTCTGGAAGGATGAAAACCCGCGGATGCGATAACGGCCCAGATCGGCTTTGGCGTGGATGTCGTCCATGATCCAGGGAGACCAGATCTGGCTGTTTCCCATCACCATTGTTCAAGAGCCTCCCTTCCCGTTAGACCCGGTTTCGCCCCGTGAATGGATTGCTGGAAAGCCTCCGGCCTTCTCCTTCTACAGCGCCGATTTTTCCAGCCGCTCCAGAGAGTCGTAGTGATAAAGCCGCTTGGCCGAAACCACCTTGGTAAAGCTGCGCTTGTCGGTGATTCCTCTGGATTCCAGTATGGCCAGGACGTCGATAAGCTCGTCCTCGCTCATTTCCTCCACCCTGGCGTCCGCGCCGAGAGATGCGATCTCGCCGGCGACGTAAATGGCGCCCTCGTACATGGAGTCGCCAAGGGCTTCGCCTGCGTCGCCACAGATGATAATCCGGCCCTTCTGCATCATAAACCCGGTCAGGAAACCGGCGTTCCCGCCGATCACCAGGGTTCCCCCCTTCATGGATATGCCTGCTCTGGACCCGGCGTTGCCCCCTATGAACAATTCGCCGCCGCGCATGGTAGACCCGGCAGAAGCTCCGGCGTCGCGCGTGACCGTAATCCTGCCGCTCATCAGGTTATCGCCGACCGCCCAACCGGAGTTGCCCTCGATAGTAACCTCCGGCCCGTCCAGCAGGCTTGCGGCGTAATAGCCGACACTTCCCTTGAACCGGATAGCGCAGTTCTCGAAGATGCCCACCGCAAGGTTATGGCGGGCATTGGGGTTCAGGACGGTGATCTTCCTGCCCGGCGAAGCCAGTTCCCTGAGCCTAACGTTGAATTCCCTGGTGTCCAGGGAAGCGGCGTCTAAATTAACCAGGTCATAACCTCGCTTTTCTGGGGATCCACGCGGTCGATTTCCTGGTCGAAAACGCCGCGCAGGGCGATTTCCTCCGACGCGATGGCGATTACGTCCTCGGTTTCCATCGTGACCAGGGGCTTGGCCGACCATTCATCCTTGGCGTACCCAAGACCGTCCCGAGTGGCTGCCAGGTAGGTGAATGTTCCGTCGAGATCATCCAGCGACGCCCTCAGTGCGTCCTCCAGATTTTCTCCCCCCGCCAGCTTGTCGGCCAGGTAGACGGCGATCAGTTCGGAGTCGTTCCCGGTCTGAAAATGATGGCCCTGGTCTTCATAGAGGCGGCGCAGTTTGTGATAGTTGGTCAACTGCCCGTTGTGAACCACGGAAACATCGGGGAAAGGAAAGGCCCAGAAGGGATGCGCGTGATTGACGTCCACACGGCTTTCGGTGGCCATCCGAACGTGCCCTATGCCGTGAGTGCCGCGAATAGCGCCGATGCCGTGACGCCGGGCCATGGCCACTGGCGAGCCCACGTCCTTGATGACTTCGGAGGCGCGGCCGATACTGTGCAGGGCAACGCCCGGAGTCTCGATCAGGGCGTCGGCCAACTCGGAAATTTCACCTTCGTGATTGACGGCCAGCCTCAGGAACTGCCCGGTGCGACGGCTGGCGCATATGGTCCCGCCAAACCGGCGCACGGTGTTTTCGGCGCGGGCCAGCGCGTCTTCAGGCTCCCGGTCGTTGTCTGTCCAGACGCGAACCAGCAGGTCGCCTTCAGTAGCCTCGCCGACGATGGTAACTCCGCTGGAGTCTCTGCCCCGGTGGGTCAGCGGCTCCAGCATCCGGATGATCTGGTCTCCCACGGGCGGGAGCTCGCCGACAGCCCGTGACTTGTGAAGAATTCCGCTAACGCCGCACATTACGGAGCGTCCATTTCCCGCCAAGCCTCCATTTCCTACCCGGACCGGGTCCTTCGCAAGTGTAGCCAAGTGCGCCGGATTGCGTCAAGGGATACGATACGGACGGCGGACAGCGGGCGGCTACCGGCGGCGGTTCCAGACGTATTCCGCCAGGTCGCGCAGGGAACGGCGGGCTTCGCCGGTGGGGATGGATTCAAGTTCGGCGCAAGCGCGATCGCAGTAGCCGCGCACTACCTCTTCACAGTCGCCTATGATGCCCGAGTTGCGAACCATATCCACAACCCTTTGCAGCTTTTCCGGGTTGTCGCGGTCTTCGAAGAGGGCAGACACGGTGTTGTCTCCAGGGTAGCGTTCCTGCAACATGATGGTGGGCAGCGTCAGGACGCCGTGAAGCAGGTCGGCCCCCACCGGCTTGCCCAAATCAGCCTCCTCGCCCTCGAAATCCAGGAGGTCGTCGCCCACCTGGTAGGCCATGCCGATGTTGTACCCATAACGGCGCAGGGCTTGCGCTTCCTCCTCAGGAGCTCCGCCCAGCAGCGCTCCCGACTCTCCAGCAGTGCAGAACAGGGATGCAGTCTTGCGATAAATGCGGTCGTTATAGAGTTCGCGCGCCTGTTGCGCATCGAAGGCCCCGAAATACTCGATCAGCTCGCCGGCAGCCAGGTCCATGATGGTCTCGGAGAAACGCCGCATGATGCGGATGTTGTTGGTGTCGCAGACGAAGGTGGCCGAGGTGGCGAACACGTAGTCGCCGAACAAGACCGCAGCGTGATGGCCCCATACGCTGCCGATGGTAGCTCTTCCCCGGCGCGTTGGCGAATCGTCCACAGTGTCGTCGTGGATCAGAGTGGCCAGATGCAGGAGCTCCACCCCGGCGGCCATCAGGGTCAATGTATCCGGGTCGTGGGGGTAGGGGAGCCCAGCCAGCAGGGTGATGGCGGGACGCACGCGCTTGCCGCCGGTACCTGCCACGTAGTCGAGCAGAGGACGCATATGGCCGGCTTCGGCGGGGGCCAGGTCGCGTATCTTGGCCTCCACCTGCGCGAGCTCGGCCTGAATCGGAGCGTAGATGGCTGCGGTTCGTTCGTCCAGTCCGTAAAGCATCAGGGCGCGGGTGTCCTCAGCCGGTCGCCGCGCCCAGGCCCAGCCGCGCCACTTCCATGTCCACCACATCCGGCTCCAGCTTGGCGTACAGGGGAGATGGACGCCGCAACTCCCGCCCTGCCTCCACCATCGCAAGGACTGCCTCGAAATCCCATCCTCCATCCTCCACCCTTCCGTCCTGACCCAGGAATTCGTGAAGACGCTGGGAACTGAAGGGCATGAAGGGGTGGAGCAGGGTTTTAAGGCAGTTTATAACGGCGATGGATACCCACAGGCTGGTGCCGGCCGCCTTCCTGTCTTCCTTGATGCTGCGCCATGGCGCTTTGGCATCGAGGTAGCGGTTCGACTCCTGAGCCAGCGCAAACACGCGCGAGATAGCCGCCTTGAAGCGGCAGGCCTCAAGGCTGTCGCTCACGTCGCCCATAGCGACGCGGGCCGAGTCGAGCAGCGCCTGGTCGGCTTCATCCAGAGCTTCGGGCGCCGGGATTCTGCCGTCGAAGTTGCGATGGGTGAACGTCAGCACCCGGTTTACCAGGTTTCCGTAGGTAGCCACCAGCTCCTCGTTGTTCCGCCGGACGAACTCGCTCCACGAGAAGTTGGAGTCAGCGGATTCCGGCATGTTGACCGACAGCAGATAGCGAAGGGGGTCTGGATCGTAGCGCTCCAGGTAATCCGGAACCCACACTGCCCAGTTCTGGCTGGTGGAGAATTTCTGATTCTCCAGGCTCAGGAACTCGTTGGCCGGCACATCGTAAGGCAGGTTGAGTCCATTGCCGTAGCCCATGAGCATGGCCGGCCAGATAATGCTGTGGAAGGGTATGTTGTCTTTGCCGATAAAGTAATAGGCGCGGCTTCCCGGGTCTTTCCAGAAATCCTCCCAGCGATCCGGTTCTCCGTGAATTTTCGCCCACTCCACCGCCGCCGACAGGTAGCCGATGACTGCCTCGAACCAGACGTAAATTCTCTTGCCCTCGTACCCCTCAAGGGGGATAGGCACGCCCCAGTCCAGGTCGCGGGAGATGGCCCGGTCGTGCAGCCCGTCTTCCAGGAACCTGCGGGTGAAGTTCAGAACATTGGGCCGCCAGTGGGGCTGCCGGTTCACCCACTCCAGGAGCGGCTCCTGGAAGGCCGACAGCCGCAGGAAGAAGTGCTCAGACTCTCGAAACTCAGGCGTGTCGCCGCTCAGCGCGCAGCGGGGCTCCAGCAGGTCGCGGGGATCGAGGGTGCGCCCGCAGGCGTCGCACTGGTCTCCTCGCGCCCGGGTATTGGAACAGTGCGGACACACGCCCTCAACGTACCGGTCGGGGAGAAAGCGAAGGCATTGGGCGCAGTAGGCCAGCAGCATATTGTCGGTGTAGATATAACCCTTTTCCATAAGGGTCTTGAAAATGTCGTGAGTCACTGCCTCGTGGTTCTCGGTGTGCGTATGCGTGAACAAGTCGAAGGATATTCCCAGGTTTTCCCACGACTCCAGGAACAGCGCATGGTAGCGCTCGACCACTTCGGCGGGGGTGATCCCTTCCTGGTCGGCGCGGATGGTGATGGGCGTGCCATGAGTGTCGCTTCCCGACACCATGAGCACGCGATTGCCCTTCAGCCGATGATACCGCGCAAATATGTCGGCAGACAGGTAGCAGCCGGCAACGTGACCAAGGTGCAGGGGGCCATTGGCGTAAGGCCAGGCCACGGCGACGAGAATGCGCTCAACCACGGGCAAGTCCATTCGCTCGTAAGCGTGTAGAGGGTGCGAAACACATTAAACAAAGTGTATTCAAGTCAAGCATTTTAGCATAGCGAATCGGCGCGATGTACGCTTGAGACGATTTGGTATTCCCAACTTGCCCTGTCGCGTTCCCCGGCCTGACGGCGAGGATGGCTGAAATCCGGATACCGCCCAATGACAGGATTACCTAGTTCGCCGATTCAGTTGACACCATACGGGGAGGCTGTTAAGATTCAGGATACGAAATCCGCGAAGATCGGGAGCAGTAGCGGTGTCCTGCGTCAGAGAGCCGGCGGACGGTGCAAGCCGGTGGCAGAAGAGCCGCGAACTCGCCCGGGAGCGGCCCGCCTGATTACCCCGATAGCGCCGGGGAAGCAGGGCGCGGCGGGTGACTCCGTTAAAATGTCTTCAAGCTGCCCGGCCCTGACGGCAAAAGAACTTCATTCCGTAAACCGGCAGGCGCAGGGAAGAAGGGTGGTACCGCGGGCCTGCACCCGTCCCTTCAGTCGGGATGGGTGTTTTTTTATTGCCTCGTCCCCGGCGCATTATATGGATTCAGCCGATATACCCTCTGGCAGGATTTATGAAACTTAACGGCGCTGAGATTGTCTGCGAAAGCCTCTTGAAAGAAGGAGTAGACATCGTTTTCGGGCTGCCCGGGGGCGCTGTGCTCCCGCTCTACGGGGCCATGGCCAGATATCCCGGCCTGCGCCATGTGCTGGTGCGTCACGAGCAGGCGGCGGCAATGGCGGCCGACGGATACGCCCGGGCTACCGGAAAGGTGGGAGTATGCTCCGCAACCAGCGGGCCCGGAGCCACCAATCTGGTGACCGGAATCGCCACCGCCCAGATGGATTCGGTTCCCTTGGTAGCCATCACGGGCCAGGTGCCCCGGGCCGCCATTGGCCGCGACGCTTTCCAGGAAACCGACGTAACCGGCATCACCCTGCCCATCACCAAGCACAACTTCCTGGTGATGGAGGTGGAGGATGTGGCCCCGGCCATCAAGGAGGCCTTTCACATCGCCCGCACAGGGCGACCCGGCCCGGTGCTGGTCGATATTCCCAAGGATGTGCTGCTCGACCTGAGAACCGAGTTCGTCTGGCCCGACGCGCCCAACCTGCCCGGGTATCATCCCCCCGGCGAGGCGCCGTTGAGCCAGGTGGCCCGCGCCGCCGATCTGATCAACCGGGCGGAGCGACCGATTATCCTCGCCGGGCACGGCGTGATCATCTCTCAAGCCTGCAGCGAGCTGATTGAACTGGCCGGGAAGTCGCAGATTCCGGTAATCACCACCCTTCTCGGCATCAGCTCCATCCCCACCGACCACGTGCTGAACATGGGGATGCCGGGTATGCACGGCATGGCCTACAACAACCTCGCCATAGACCAGGCCGACCTGCTCATAGGCCTGGGGATGCGCTTCGACGACCGGGTCACCGGGAGGCTGCGAGACTTCGCCCCCAACGCCCAGGTGGTGCATATCGACGTCGACTCATCGGAACTGGACAAGAACATCAAGGCCACCGTCCCGGTGGCGGGAGACCTGAAGAAGGTTCTGAACCAGTTGATCCCGCTGGTGCAGGCCAACGTGCATATCGACTGGCACCGCCGCCTTGACCAGCTCAAAGCGGAGCACCCGTCCCTGTACATTCGAGACTCTGATGAGCTGCTGCCCCAGTACGTAATGAACCGCCTTTCCGAAGTATCCGGCGGCGACTGCATCGTAGTAACCGGCGTGGGGCAGCACCAGATGTGGGCGGCGCAGCATTGCAGCTTCAAGGAACCCAACACGCTCATCACTTCCGGCGGCCTGGGTTCCATGGGATACGAAGTCCCGGCGGCCCTCGGCGCGCGTATGGGACGCCCCGACAAGACAGTATGGTCGGTGGCCGGCGACGGCGGATTCCAGATGACCATGTGCGACCTCGCCACCGCCGTAGAGAACAACGTGGACATCAAGTTCGCCATCCTCAACAATCATAGCCTGGGGATGGTCAAACAGATGCAGGACGTTTTCTACAACCGGGAATACTACGCTGTGGAATACTCCGGCAACCCCGATTTCGTTAAGCTGGCCGCAGCCTACGGCGTAGACGGGATGCGGGTCACCCGCAAGGAAGAGGTGGATGACGCCATCCGGCACGCAATGGAGGTGTCCGGCCCGGTGATCATCGACTTCGTGGTCAAGGACGATGAGCAAGTGTATCCCTGGATCCCCGCCGGCGAATCAGTGCACGAGATGATCGAAGAGCAGCCCGCCAGGGGAGGGCCCTACTAGAATGGCGCAGCCCAGCAATAACACGGGAGCCGGGCAGGAGCAGCACACCATCATCGCCCTGGTGGAAGACAAGCCGGGTGTGCTCACTCGCATCTCCAGCATGTTCCGCCGGCGCGGGTTCAACATCGCCAGCCTTGCCGTCGGACGCAGCGAGAAGCCGGGCCTGTCTCGCATGACCTTCGTGGTCAACGGCGATCTGACCACTGTGCAGCAGGTAACGCGCCAGCTCGACAAGCTCATCGACGTTATTCAGGTATCCTACATTTCAACGCATCAGGTGGTGGCCCGCGAGCTGGCGCTGCTGAAGGTGACCACCACGCCCTCTACCAGGGGCGAGATTATGCAGTTCGCCGAGCTGTTCAGCGCCAACATTGTCGACGTAAGCCCAACTCGCGTGGTTATCGAAATCACCGGCGGCGAGCAGAAGGTCAACGCCTTGGAAGACCTGCTTCGTCCCTTCGGAATCACCGAGATGGTCCGGACAGGTCTCGTCGCCATGGTGCGGGGTCAAGACAGCGGCATGGAGGCCGAGAACCTGGGCGTCCCGATAAGCGGCGGCGCGATGAGAATGGACAGCGGAATTTAGCGTCATCCGCCGGAACGGCAGGCCCAAATTACCAGGCCCAAAGCCCAAATTACCAGGAGGACGGAAAAGTCAGCGATGGTAAACGTCTACTACGACCAGGACGCCGACCTTGGGATTCTGGAAGGCAAGACAATCGGCATCATCGGCTACGGCAGCCAGGGACATGCCCACGCCCTGAACCTGAAAGACAACGGCCAAAACGTTGTGGTGGGCCTGTATCCGGGCAGTTCGTCCATCGCCGCCGCCGAAGGTGCAGGGCTGCGGGTGGCCGACGTGCCTGAAGCAGCCAGGGAAGCCGACGTGGTGATGATGGTTATTCCCGATCACATACAGGGGCGCGTCTACCGGGAGCAGATCGAGCCCAACCTCAAGCCGGGCAGCGCCTTTATGGTAGCTCACGGCTTCAGCATCCACTACCGAGAGATTGTGCTGCCCGACAACATGGACGTGATGATGGTCGCGCCCAAAGCCCCCGGCCACCGTATGCGCGAGCTGTTCGTTGAAGGGGTCGGCGTTCCCAGCCTGCTGGCGGTGCATCAGGACGCCACCGGCAACGCCAGGCAGATTGGGCTGGCCTATGCCAAAGGCATCGGCTGCACCGGCGCGGGAGTGCTGGAAACCACCATCAAGGACGAGACGGAAAGCGACCTGTTCGGCGAGCAGAGCATCCTTTGCGGCGGAGTGACGGCGCTGGTCAACGCCGCCTTCGAAACCCTGGTGGAGGCAGGATACCCGCAGGAAATCGCCTATTTCGAGTGCCTGCACGAGCTGAAGATGATCGTAGACCTGATGTATCAGGGCGGCCACAATTACATGCACTTCTCGGTCAGCGACACCGCCGAGTACGGTTCGCTGAGCCGCCGCGACCGCATCATCGATGAGCACGTCCGCGAGAATATGCGGGCGGTCCTGAAGGAGATCCAGGACGGCACCTTCGCCCGCGAGTGGATCGCCGAGAACGACGAAGGCCGCCCCCGTTTCGTCCCCATGCGGGAGTCGGCGCAGAACGCGCCGATCGAAGGCATCGGCAAGCAACTGCGCGCCATGATGCCCTGGATGGACCCGAAGTAGCTGTTGCCGGCCGGGGGAGGACAACACCCTCCCCCCAATCGGCTCCTGAAAACTGGCCGTCCCTGACGCATCGCAGTTCCTAAACGAGAGGAATTATGGAGGAATCATGGCTTCACCGGAGAAGATAAATCGGATTAACTCTCAATGGCGGCAGCAGTTACCCGATTGGGAACAGGAAACTTCAAGCATATATCGGGCAGGGCCGGAGGTTTTCTATGACATTCTGGGGGATGACGAGAACGTTGAGATCATAGCATACTTCGGTTGGCCCCCTGGGCTTGAAGATGCAAGATACCACCGTGGGCCTGTTGTGGCTACCGACCAACGAATCCTTTTTGCGTGCAGCGGAAGATGCCCGGAATTCGAAGAGAAAAAGCCGTTCTGGCGGAAGCCTGCCCCCTGCAATCTTGTATCCGCTACCGGAATTCCGGTTTTATCCTTGTCATACCAAAACATAGAGATACTGACAGACAATTCTTATGTATATGCCCGCACCGAGCAGTATGGGGATCTATATAAACCAGGAGTCAACATACACAGCAGCGCTGGCGACTATA
This sequence comes from Dehalococcoidia bacterium, assembly GCA_965115955.1. Lineage (GTDB taxonomy): Bacteria > Chloroflexota > Dehalococcoidia > Lucifugimonadales > UBA3495 > VXOI01. Next base: position 2,852,661 of record OZ220473.1, read on the forward strand.
AAATCACAGACATACACCCGAGGACGGAACTGCTATTTGTTAACTGCGTGTGGCACCACGTAGCGATGCTCTTGCGAGCGCAGACGGCAACAGGCCTCAACGTACACGATACGAACACGGCAGCGAAGCCGGTCCTGCCACCGGAATGGGAAATTCCAACCTCGCCGACGGACTCCAGCCGGACCAGTTACCGGGATATGCTCGCTGGAGAAGAACGGGAATAGCTGGATACACCGAATCATAAAACGCCGGGTAGACGGAATCTGAATTAGCAGGATAATCCTGGTTGCCCTGCAAATTTCATAGGAGACGAAAATCTATGCAGCGGGAGACGTTGAGTGTAGTTCGCCGTCGCACACTGGTTCTGGCAGGGCTGGGTGTGGCGGACTACGTGGCCCTGGGCGCCCTTTCTGAACGCCGCAGTTAGCGGCGTCGGCATCCCCGACCAACGAATTCAGAAAGGAAACTTGAGGAAATAAAGAGATGGCTAACGACAAAGTGCTTCTCCTGGACACCACCCTGCGCGATGGCGAACAGTCGGCGGGCATCGGCATGACCGGCGCCGAGAAGATGGAAATCGCCCGGCAGCTGCAGCGGATGAACGTGGACATCATCGAGGCCGGCTTCGCCGCCAGTTCCCCAGGCGACTTCGAGGCGGTATCCGCCATCGCCCGGGAGGTCAAGGGGCCCATAATAGCTTCGCTGGCCAGGGCTCACCCCAACGATGTTGACCAGGCCTGGCGGGCAGTCGAGCGCTCCGAACGGCCCCGCATCCACGTGTTCCTCTCCTCGTCGGAGATACACCAGATGCACCAGCTTCGCAAGAACCGGGAAGAGGTCATGGAAATGGCGGTGAACATGGTGGAGAGGGCCAGGGGCTACTGCCCCGACGTCGAGTTCTCGCCCATGGACGCTACTCGCACCAATCCCGAGTACCTGTATCAGATGCTGGCCGAAGTGATCCGGGCAGGGGCGACCACCATCAACATCGCAGATACCGTTGGCTACGCCATTCCATCGGCCAACGGATTCGCCCAGCTTCTGAAGGACATCAGGGCCAACGTACCGGGGATCGAGAACGTGACGATGAGCGTCCACTGCCACAACGACCTCGGTCTCGCCGTTGCCAACAGCCTGACCGCCATCGAGACCGGAGCGCGGCAGGTAGAAGGCTGCATCAACGGTATCGGCGAGCGAGCAGGCAACGCCTCGCTGGAAGAGATCATCATGGCCCTCGACACCCGGAAGGACCACTTCGGAGTGAACATCGGCATCGACACCACCCAGATCTACCCCTCCAGCCGCATGGTCAGCCGTATCTCCGGCATGGCCGTGCAGGCCAATAAGGCAGTAGTAGGCGAAAACGCCTTCCGCCACGCATCAGGCATCCATCAGGACGGAGTGCTGAAAGACCGCTCCACCTACGAGGTGATGCAGCCGGAGCGCGTCGGCGTGCCGGGCAACAGCCTGGTTCTGGGCAAGCTCAGCGGGCGCGCCGGACTTCAGGCCCGCCTGGAGGCCCTGGGCTACAGCCTGACCCGGGAAGAGGTGTCACGGATCTTTGAGTCCTTCAAGGTGCTGGCCGATCGCAAGCGGGAAGTTACCGACCGCGACCTGGAAATCCTCATGGACGAGGAATCCAGAGAATCCAGCGAGCCGATAAGCTACACCCTTGACCAGGTGCAGTTCAGCGGCGGCGACCACGGAATCGCCACGGCCACGGTGCGGCTGATCGACCCGGAAGGCATTCCGACCACGGATGCCGCCACCGGCAACGGCCCGGTCAACGCCATCTGCAACGCCATAGACCGCGCCATCGGCGTGGTCAACAGGCTGGTCGACTTCAACGTGCAGGCGGCCACGGAGGGACGCGACTCGCTGGGCACAGTCACCATACGCATAGAAAAAGACGGCAAGACCTACACGGGCCGCGGCGCTGATACCGATATTGTCGTCGCCAGCGCGAAGGCTTACCTGAGCGCCGTCAACCGCCAGTTGGCTTCGGACGAGTCCGCCAGCGTCCCGGCTCTGGGTTCAACACCGGACTAGTACCCGAGTATAACGGAGCAAACCGGCAACAGGCGATGGGGCGCACGGTTGTGCGCCCCTAGCCCTCACGCCTCGCCAGCCTGCCTCGCGGCAAAGCCGCACAACCGTGCGCCCCTGGCCGTGTGTCACACTCACACCATCCGTATCTGGAACGCCTCGCCGGGGATGCCCCTTCCGTCCAAATGCAGGGCCGGGCAGCCCATGGCGCGGAGCCTGGCGGCCAGATGAGGAAAGCCGTACACGGTGTAAACCCTCTGGGACTTAACTGCATCGACGTAGGCCAGAAGATCGTTGAAATCGGCGTGGTCACTGAACGGGATACTAACATCAGCCTGCCTGCGCCATGATCGCAGATTGTCCGCTGCGGCCCAGCCTGTAACTTCCATTATGCGCAGGCTGCGGTATTCTTTGAGCGATTGAGTACTCCGTCCGGGTGGAAAGAGCGCCACCGCGCCGTCCGGCCAGTGTCCGTTGAAGGCGGTAAACCTTCCGGGAAACTCAACCCCGGCCTCCTGATAGGCTTCCGCTGCCTGGTAAATTCCAGATTCCGCGATCACCTCAAACCCGTCGGACAACAGGTGATACAGCAATTCCTGCGCTTTCCCCAGCCGCCACCCCAGCAGCACGGGGCGCTGCCCCTGGGAAAGCCACGCCCGCAGAGTGCGCGAGGCGGCGGCAAGGGTCTGCTCGTGAGGCGGAAAAACGTAATCAGGATGGCCGTAGGTGGATTCGATAACCAGAGTATCGGCCTGCACCGGCTCTGCGGGCTCATTAGCAGGGCTGAGACGAGTCTTAATGTCGCCGGTGTATAGCAGACGGCGGCCGGTCGCTTTCGATACCACCAGCGTCTGCGCCGAACCCAAGCAGTGGCCGGCAGGGTACAGGGTGATGGTATGGGTAGGGGTATCGAACGGTTCGCCGTAGGGCAGCGCTACGGGGTCGGTGTTCTTCAGGTAGTCGCGGAGCAGCAAAAGAGTGTTGGGGGTAACCACGGGCCGGCGATGCCGCCCCCTATGATCGGAGTGGGCGTGGGAGATTACACTGGATTCCCGCTTACGGGTGGAGTCAAGCCACAAATCCAGTTCAGGCAGATACACGCCGCGGTCAAAAACCACGTCCACCACACACTCCTCAATTCCGGGGCCGAATTTAACAACTCTGGAATCTCCGCGGAACGCAGTATAGCGCCCGTGCCGAAAACATCCCGTTCTATTGGCGCTACGGAGATACAGACGGTGATACAGGTGAAGCCAGGTGTAGGTTGAGCAGCCCAATATGGAGTATAATTTGAACCGCAATGGCCCAGAGCCGGTTGCCGTATTCCAAAGGAGTGTGTTTATGCCTGCACAAGTTGGCGACGCAGCCCCCGATTTCAAGCTGCCCTCTCCGGATCACGGAGATATAACCCTGAACCAGTATCGCGGCGAAAAGACCGTGGTACTGTCCTTCCACGTCTTCGACTTCACCTCTGGTTGAACCAGCCAGGCCACCCTCTTCCGGCAGGCTCATGGCCGGTTCGAGGAGAACAATGCCCAGGTGCTGGGCATCAGTTGCGATACCGTTCATTCCCACAAAGCCTGGAGCACGGCCATGGGCGGCTTGCCCTACCCGGAACTGTCCGACTTCCACCCAAAGGGCGAGGCCACAATGTCCTACGACCTCTGGAACGAAGAGCGCGGCGCTGGCAACAGGGCCATCATCATAGTGGACAAGGAAGGCATCATCCGTTTCCGGGAAACATACGCGCCAGGACAACTGCCCGACCCCAATGACATAGTTGCAGAGGTCGCCAAGCTCAACGCATAGGCTGCCGATGGAGTCGGTCAAGAGAGCATGACAAGGGTCAGGGGCGCAAGACGGTGCGCCCCTGACCCTTGTTCGGGATATGAGCTAAGACGCGCTGACATTCTCTACAATGTAAGTCAGGGTTCCCCTCGGCGTTGGAACGGAAACCTCGTCGCCGGCGCCAAGGTCCAGGAGAGCCTGGCCAACCGGAGACTGAATGGAGATGCGCCGCAAACCGGTATCCGCCTCTCGCGCGTCCACCAGCGTATAGTCCATCACTTCGCCTGAGGCCTTGTCCCTGACAGTGATGCGAGCGCCAACAGCCGACCTGCTTATCTCAACCCTGTTGGCAGAGCCGGGCAGGATCCGAGCGCCCGCAACAGTGGCCTCAAGTTGCCTGATCTGAGTCTCAAGTCGGCCCTGGCGCTCCTTGGCAGCGTCCAGCGGGGCGTTCTCCCGGAAGTCCTTGTCCGCCATAGCGCGTTGGATTTCCTGCGTAATCGTAACCCGCTCGGCCTTCAGCTCTCCCAGTTGTGTCAACAGGCGATCGTAGCCTTCCTGGGAAAGGTAGGTGGGTTCGTCTTCGGCCGCTCTTGCGGTTGGCCTTGATGCGGCCCGGGATGCTCCTCCCCTCACCTTGCTGCGGGGAGGACGAAGGTGGGAGGCCAGCTTCTTGTCGGTCCATCCCTGATCCCTCCAATACTCGACAAAAGCCTTCACAGGCTGAAGGCGCTGCTGGGCGGAATTGGCCCCGCTCTGGCCGACCTCCCTGGCGTACTGTTCCATGTCATGGGGCGTGAACCTGCCCACCTCCCTGTCTCCACTCCATCTCAGGAATTTTCGCAATTCCTGACTGCCTTCTTTGGCACCCTTCCTGGCCTTCTTGCTGCTGTCGGACTCGAACTGACTAAGAGCCTCGGAGACTTTGGGGGTAGTTTGGGTGGGCACGGATTTACCTCCGCTGTTATATGGCGTGTTATATGGCGACTTGGGTCAAGCGTTGCTTAATTGCAGGCTTCCTGGATTCTGGGGTTCAGCCCTGGAAAGCTCGCAAGATGAGCCCGGCGCTCATCCTTCAGCCTGCTCGCGTATTCCTCGATCTGATCGGCAGTGTAGAAGTTGGAGAGGTTGTACTTGCTGATGTCCACACCCTCCACCGAAACAGGCACTTCAGCGCCAAACAGCGGATCTTCCCCCCACTTCACGGTGTTGCGCAGGAGGCCGCGTATCATGGCAGACATCTCGGGTATTGGCACACGGGTGACTGGCTGCTTGACTGTGGCCCTTCCCTGCTCGTCCCGCTCCAGGATTTCGCCTACCCCGCCGGTGTTCAGCAAATAGCACTGCACCTTGTCTTCGTTGCTTTTTACAAAATCGTAGAACCAGTTCCCTTCGTCGGCCTCCGATCCTATGAGAAAAGGATTGGTGCCGACAACCCGGACCGACTCGCCGGCGCGCCGCGGGTCGCCTGCCGAAGTCTCCACACTCTCGCCCAGCATGAAGGCTGCCGCCGCCTGTTCGGGGCTCAAACGCGACACCAGCGGCAACACAGTCATCCGGCGTGTGATGAAGGCCACCACCATACCGTCCAACTGGTCCAGCGAAGGCATGTTAATGTCGCCTCCCGCATACTGGCCGAAACTGGCGCGAGGGATAACGGCCCGGCCATTGCCGCCAAGCGACAGGTCAGCGTAGTCAATCTCGCCGTCGTGGGTAAGCATGACGTTCTCAAAAAGAGCATCGGGTGAACACAGAGCGTTGTAAATCAGCTCCTGCGTCTCTGAATTCATGCCCTCTGTCTTCAGATAAAAGCCCCGCTCGGTGCCCAGGGCTCGACCGTCCTTTGCCAATGCAACGATGTCATCCTGTAGAATGTCCATAACCTCACCGGGCGCGTCCATGCCGTGCCCGTGGCAGGCGTGGGTAGTCTTTCCGGTGCCGGAAAGCCCGAAGAAAAGCATCCCGTACCGCTTTGAGCCTCCGTCAGGCTGCTGGGCGGTAACGACCTTGGAGCCAGCGTGCAGGCTTAGAAGCCCTTCTTCCTTGGCATCCCACATAGCCATTCGCAGGAAGCCCATCTTCACTTCGCCCACATAATCGATGCCGAGGATCACGGTGAGGTTCTCTTCGGGGAAGACAAGAACCTGCCGCTCGTTCTCGGGCCATTCGGGAATGCAGACTTCCCAGAGGTCGGGGCCAGGAGAGGAGGGATCGTAATCGCGGAGGGTGTGGCTCCAGAGGCAAGCCTGCCGCACGTTATCAGGCCGCTGCACCGACAGGAAAAGGTTGCATTTGGGATTGAACTCCGAATTGTCGCCGATGGTCCGCTGCACCCGGAGGAGAGGCGCCCGAAGAAGATAATCTCGCACCTCTTGCAGTGTCTGCTCCCTGCGTTCGCTGATGCGCTGTTGCGCAGCGTTGAAGTTCTTGGTGGCGACCCGGTCGCTGCCGAATACCACGGCCACCCCGGCGCTGCGGTTCCGGACATTGGAATAGAAGCTGCGTCCTCCCGTACTGGTCGCCCGGCCGTGCTTGCCGGCCTCCGCATCCAACTCGTCAATGGACACGGTGCGGACATTACCGTGCTCCGGAAGGCTTTTAACGAAATCCAGGAAACTTTCTGCCATTAGATCCCTCGCTGCGCTTCGCTTTCGCGCCGCGCATCCCGCCCTCATAACTTCGCGCAGTTAGAACACGCTTCTCCGCGAACGTATCAGGGTGGATCGCTGTCGGCGCCTGGCTAACTTTGTAAATCCCGGCTTATCACAAAGGGCCACGACATAGTATCAGTTCCGGTAAAGCTTGGCAATTTTAATAGCCTGAGGATATTCTTGGAATGATATTGGATTTCAGCCATCCCCCCAGCAGACTAGGGGATATGTCAGCATCTATACACTCTTGGCGCACCCCTTCGGTTACCGCAACTGCCCTCGTCACGCCAGCGGTACAGCCCCCCCTATGAATAAGGCGCGTCGATAAGCAACAGCGCCTCCGCCATGTGCAATTCCGATCGCTATCCGTGGAAGTCGTTCAGTGATACAAAGAGCCGGGCCGGGCGTCCTCCTCGTGGCCGGGGCTGAGGCGAGTCGTTCCGTGATACAAAGAGCCGGGCCCCTCGGAGGAGACCTCCCGCCGGGTATCTGCCATCGGATTCCGGGAAACATCCTGAAATTGGCGCATTTTATACTTCGCCGGCTCCACTCCGCCGAGCCAAATCGCCGGGCGAAAGGCATCGCAGGTTCTGATGAGAATCTTCCGCTGGGGTTAGCGCTGGGGTTGGCGAAGGTAAGCAAAGCTGGCTTCAAGGTTGGAAAAAACTTCGGGGTGGGGCGGTATTTCCATAATCGCCGGGCCGTTGTAGCCCTTGGCCGTCAGTATATCGCGCATCCGGCGGCAGTCGAGGTCGCCGTCGTCAACACTAGGCCAGGCAACGCCGTCCTTCATTTGCTTGAAGTGAACTATCTTCAGCATGTCCAATGGCAGCGATTCCAGGTCATGCAGGGGTTCCGAATCCGGGAATCGCCTCAGCTGGTTTGCGGGATCGGGGCAAAGGCCCAGAAAGCTGCGATACTCGGCGGGCATTAGTTCACGTATCGCCGCCGACAGCATGGCCATGCTGCCTATGGGCTGGCTCGAATTCTCCACGGACAGAATGACGCCCTGGCGCGCAGCCTCACCGGCGAGGCCGGCTAGTCCCCACGCAGCATCAGGAAAGTCGGCAGGAGACTCCCATGCCGCGTCGAAGGGCGACGGATCAACAATGCGAAGCTGGGGAAACCCTCCGCCCACCAGTTTCGCCCCGGCCAAAGCCGCCTGCCACGCATCGCCATCCGGGTCGGTTTTCCGCGTCAGACAAGGCCACGCCATAGCCAGGTCGTAGGTGAGTCCAGGGTGAGCCTTGACCACCTCCTCCAGACGTTCCAACGATGGACGCCAATCTTCCCCCTCGCCCGATTCGCAACTGCCCAGGCATGTCTGGCGCAATTCGATATGCCTCGCGCCGATGGACTCCGCCTGGGCTATAAGGCCCGCCAGTTCGCTGTTCTCCAACTGAATTCGCCATGAATTGGTAATCGCGCCGAATATCATCCTTCCTCCTTAATACCCACGCTTAATACCCACGCCAAATAACCACGCGCCAATCGGCCCCAGAAAGGGGCCAGGCCAGCCAGCGCTATTATAATCAGAGATTACATCAGATTGGCGACGGTGCCGCCCTTATGGACAGCCAATCCAGCTCGCTATAATATGCGGGCTGCGGCAGCATCAATTCCGGCGCAGCGCGCCTGTGCCGAACTCCAGAGGAGGCCCCAAGTGAGCGACGACAGCGACAGCAGGGAAGTTCTGAGGGTTCTGCCGGTCTGCGGCGCGCAGAGTCCCGAAGCCGCATGGAAGGGATTGAGCGTTACAGGACTGGTGGACAGACCAAGAAGCCTCGATGCCGATGGGTTGGCTCGCCTGGCTCAAGGCAAGGTGGTGGACGATTTTCGGTGCGTCGCCGGCTGGGTAGCTCCCGATCAGCGCTGGGAGGGGGTCCCTCTGTCCACGCTCCTGGACGACGCCGGCCCGCTGCCGGAGGCAAAGTTCGTCGGCTTTACGTCCGGCGGCTATACGGTGGGAATGACAGTGAAGGAAGCCCTGGAATCCGGGCTTCTTGTTGCCCTGAGACACAACGGCGCTCCCCTGCCCCCTGAGCACGGCGGCCCCTGTCGCCTGGTGGTCGCAGGCCGCGCCGGACGCTGGAGCGTGAAGTGGCTGGAGCGCATCGAACTGCTGTCCGAAGAGCCCGAAGACACCGGACATCATCAGCATTAGGGAAACAGGCGCCCTTCCCGTATGCTTAATGAGGCGGGCAGAGAGGGATTCACGATATTATAGGGAGAGCCAATGCGGACCATCGACATCCACGCCCATATCTCTCCGGAGGGATTCGTTCAGGCTTTTCGCAACGGAGGCACATGGCACGGGATGGTCGCGGAATCGGTACCTAATATACTCTATAATCCCCGCACCACCTGTACACTCCAAGAGCGCATCGCCGACATGAATTCCCTGGGCGTGGACGTTCAGGTACTGTCTACCAACGCTTTCTTCTATAACTACGACAAGGACGCCTCAGTGGTCACCGCCATGGCCCGTGAGTGCAACGACTACGTGGCGCAATTGGCGAAGGATCACCCCGACCGATTCGCCGGCTTCGCCACTCTGCCGATGCAGGATGTGGCCGCCGCTGTCGCCGAGCTTGAAAGAAGTATGAGCATGGGGCTGAAAGGCGCCATGATCGGCGATCACGTAAACGGCAAGACATTCGACTATCCGCAGTTCATGCCTCTCTGGAAATCGGCGGAAGCCTCCGGGGCGGTATTCCTGATTCATCAGGGCGGCAACACCATAGTCAGCCCCCGCAGCAGCCGTTACCATCTTCCCAACACCATCGGCAACCTGGCCGACCGGGCCGTTACCTTCGCGTCTTTCGTCTTCGGCGGCGTCATGGACGCCTGCCCCGCCCTGCGCATCTGCCTGTGCCATGGCGGCGGCTATACCTGCTACGGCATCGGGCGCATGGACCGGGGCTGGCAGGTGCGGCAGGAAGCCCGATCGCACATAGCCCAGCCGCCCAGCAGGTATTTGGGCAAGTTCTATTACGACTGCCTGACTCACAGCGAAGAGGCCCTGCGGTATCTGATCGACTGCGTGGGAATCGACAAGGTGGTCTTCGGCACCGACTGGCCCTTCGACATGGCTGCAGACTGGCCTGTGTCGGACATCCTCAGGATGGAAAGCCTCTCCATGGAGGAGAAAGAGGCCATCCTGTACAAGAACCTGGAAAAGCTGCTGGGCATATAGCGCCCTCGAGCCGGAGACCGGCCCCGCCCCGACATCCGGCAAGGGGCAATAAATAATTGACCCCGCACGGGAATTTCATACGGGTCGCGTATGTTGGGCCGATTGCGCCTTTGCCCCTTTTTAACCAGCGCTTCTTGAACAGCGGTTGAACACCCCCCGCCGTTGCCTTATCCTAGCGGCGTTATCCTGTCTTTGACTATTTCAGCGTTGCAGGTGAGAACATGAAGTATGACGTGATAGTTGTGGGGGCGGGGTCGGCGGGATGCGCCATGGCGGCGCGTCTGTCTGAAGACCCAGAGCGGTCGGTGCTGCTGCTGGAGGCGGGGCCCGACTATCCGGACATCGAGACATACCCCGAAGCGCTCAAAAACGGCTACCACTCGGAACTGGCGTCTTTACACGGATCAGAGCACAACTGGTCATTCGTCGGCAAGCCCACCGACAACCGGCCCAACGACATGTACGCTCCCAGGGGCAAGGTCGTGGGCGGCACCAGCGCCATCAACGGCCAGGTCTTCCTGCGCGGGTTACCAGAGGACTACGACTCCTGGGCCGCCGCAGGCAACGAAGAGTGGGAGTACATCAAGTTGCTCCCCGCTTTCCGCCGCATGGAGACCGACCTGGACATCCGCGACGATTTTCACGGCGACGACGGCCCCATGCGGGTGCGCCGGCATAAGGAAGAGGCCTGGGAACCGCTGATGCGCGCCTTTCATTCCGCCTGCCTCGCCGAGGGTTTCGCATCCGGGCAGGACATGAACAACCCCGACTCCAGCGGGGTGGCCGCGCTGCCGATGAACAACGTGGACGGTGTACGCCTGAGCACTGCCCTGTCCTACATCAACCCCATCCGGCATCGGCTCAACCTGACCATCCGGCCCGGCGCCCTGACCACCCGGGTGCTGTTCGAAGGCAACAAAGCGGTGGCCGTAGAGGTAGAGAGCGGCGGCGAGACCTTCACCGTCGAAGGAGAACGCATCGTCCTGTCGGCCGGTTCCATCGCATCGCCGCATATCCTGATGCACTCAGGGGTCGGGCCGAGATCGCACCTGGAAAGCGTCGGGATTCCGGTGGCGCTCGATTTGCCGGGGGTCGGCCAGAACTACCGCGACCATCCCCAGGTGGGAATCGCCTTCAGCGCCCAGGAAGACTTTCCTCTGAACTTCGATGCGCCCCGCACGCAACTGGGGCTGCGTTACACTGCGACAAGCTCCGGCTTTCGCAACGACATGGTGATTTTCCCGACCACCTTCTCCACTCCGATGGGCGATCTGACGGGGCCGGGCGAAGACTTCCGCATGTCGGTGATCCTGAACCTTGCCCTGGGCCACGGGCAGGTAACGCTGGCCTCTCCCGATCCGCACGACCAGCCGTTGCTGGAGTACCGCTTTCTTGAGAACGAAAGCGACACCGAGCGGCTGCGTGACGGGGTGCGGCTGGTGGTGCGCCTGACAGAGAGCGAAGCATACCAGGGCATTCTCAAGGAGCGCCTTGACCCGACCGACGCTGACCTGGCCTCCGATGAGGCCCTTGACGCATGGCTGCGAAAGATGGTGCGTACATCCCAGCATCTGGTGGGAACCTGCAAGATGGGCCCGGCGTCGGACCCCATGGCTGTGGTCGACCAGTATGGACGTGTACACGGCCTAGAGGGGCTGAACGTGGCCGATGCCTCCATCATGCCCGATACTCCTAGAGCCAATACCAACGTCAGCGCCATCATGATCGCCGAGAGAATCTCAGACTTCATCAAGGAGGGCAAGTAGCATGAAGTACGACGTCATCGTAATCGGGGCCGGGTCCGGCGGATGCGCGGTCGCGTCCCGGCTGGCCGAGGACTCCGCCCGCTCGGTGCTGCTGCTGGAGGCGGGGCCGGACTACCCGGACTATCGGCATTACCCCGACGACCTCAAGTATGGCTACAAGCCCGACGCATCGGCCCAGGGCGCTCCCCACAACTGGACCTGGTGGGCGCAGGGTTCAGCCCGGCAGACCGATATGCTCCCCGCGCCCCGGGGAAAGGTCGTGGGCGGCACCAGCGCCATCAACGGACAGGTGCTGCTGCGCGGCGTGCCCGAGGACTACGACGGCTGGGCGGCCGAAGGCAACGACGAGTGGAAGTACATTGACTGCCTGCCGTTCCTGCGCAGAATGGAAACAGACATGGACATCACGGACGATTTCCATGGCAATGAGGGGCCTATCCCTGTACGCCGCTTCAAGAAGGAAGAATGGCTTCCCTTCCAGCAGGCCTTCGTGCAGGCGTCCCTGGACGCGGGCTATCCCGAGGACTACGACATGAACGCCCCGGACTCCGGAGGCGTGGGGCCTATTCCCATGAACAACCCGGAAGGCGTGCGTATGAGCACTGCCCTTACCTTCCTGGGCGCAGTGCGTCACAAGCTGAACCTCACGGTCAAGGCCAACGTGGTCGTCCACCGCATCCTGTTCGAGGGTAAGAAAGCCGTCGGGGTGGAGGTGGAAAGCGGGGGAGAAGTCTTCCAGGTGGAGGCAGACCGGATTGTCCTGAGCGCCGGCGCCATGGCCTCGCCGCAGATTCTGATGCTCTCGGGCGTCGGCCCGGCGGATCACCTGCGGGAGATGGGCATCCCCGTAATCCACGAACTGCCGGGGGTCGGCCAGAACCTGCGCGACCATCCCATCGTGGCGGTTATCTGCGAGGTGCGCGACGACCACGAACAGGACCCTCTGGCGCCCCGCACACAGTGCGCGCTGCGATACACGGCATCAGGCTCGCCCGACCGCAACGATATGCAGATCACCGCGTCTTCCTTTTCTACCCCCATCGGCGGCGCAGACCCCTTCGAGCCTGGCGGAGTGCGAATCCAGTGTATCCTCGAATTGGCCGATGGAGCCGGGGAAGTGCGGCTGTCTGCCAACGACCCCCACATTCAGCCGTCGCTGAACTACCGTTACCTGGAAAAAGAGCGGGACGTAGAGCGTCTGCGCGAGGCAGTGAAGATCAGCCTGAGTCTGATGGAGCATGACTCATTCCGCACCATAGTTAAGAGCGTGATACAGCCTTCGGCGGAAGACCTGGCATCTGACGCTGCTCTTGACGACTGGATGCGCCGCACAGTGTTCAACACCACCCATGCTTCGGGCACCTGCAAGATGGGGCCGGACAGCGACCCCATGGCGGTAGTTGACCAGCGTCTGAACGTTCATGGGTTGCAGAACATCAAGGTCGCCGACGCTTCAGTGATGCCCAACGTCATACGGGCCAACACCAACTGCACCACCATTATGATCGGCGAGCGCTGCGCCGAATGGATCAGGAACGGGTAGAATCTCCCCTCGGTTCCGCCGCCGGCAGGCCGCCGGCGGCCCCTCTTCAGGGCGCTGAACGTCGGCTTCCCGTGCTATGCTGGTTGGCATGAAAAGCGAAGCGGATAAGACAGGGCGTCTGATTGTGGGCCGGCAGTCGCCCGCCCTCGCCGATGCGCTCTGGCGGCTGGTGGCGGAGGCGCAGGCCGGAGATCCCCTGGCCCCGGTAACCGTCGTAGGGCCCTCGAGGTACGCCAATCTGAGCCTCCGCCACAAGTTGGGACTCAGGGGATTCGGGAACGTCCGCTTCATAGTGATGCCGGTTCTGTCGGAAATGCTGGGCGCGGCCGCGCTGGCTCAGGCCGGACGGCGGCCGCTGCCCCCCGTCGTTGAGAGCGTCTCTCTCCGCGCGGCGCTGGCTCAGGCCGAGGCCCCCCTGGCCCCGGTGAGGGAACACCCATCGACCCATGCCAGCATACGGGCTTCCTTCCGGCAGCTCCGCATTGCGCCCGAAAGCGTGCTGGCGGGACTGGAGGAACAGGGCGGAGTGCGGGGGGAAATCGTCCGTCTCTACCGGGCATACCGCAAGCAGCTATCGCGGGACTGGCACGACGTCCACGACCTGACCGAAGCAGCCGCTTCGGCCGTGCGCAGCGGAGACGCACCCATCCTGGACGAGCTGGGGCTGGTGGTGTTCTACCTGCCCCGCAGCGTAAGCCCTTCCGAAGCCGGCCTTGTGGAAGCCCTGGCCCGGCGGCAACGGTGCGCAATCCTGCTGGGCCTCACAGGGGACGAGCAGTCCGACAGGCCGGCTATGGACCTGTCCAAAGACATGGAGCCCTTCCTGGGGGAGCCCCGCAGTGTCGGCGAACCTGCCGACAGCGCCCCCGTCCTTCCCGGAGATGCCAGCCTGCACATCGCGCCCAACGCCCACGAGGAACTCCGGTGGGTCATCCGGCGGATTATCGGGGAAGCGACCGAGAAACAAACGCCCTTCCACCGCATGGCAATCCTCTACCGCGCCGAGAATCCCTACTCGACACTCATCCGGGACGAGCTGGAACTGGCCGGTATACCAATGGCCGGACCGAGCCGCGAGTCGCTGGCGGAAACCGCCGTGGGGCGCGCCCTGACCGGAATGCTGAAGCTTGCTTCGGACGGGGAATTCAGGAGAGCCGACGTTGTGTCGTGGCTCACCGGCTGTCCTATTCGCCCGCCGCTCCGCTTTAAGCCAGGATTCAACCCCAGCCAGTGGGATTCCTTAACCCGAAAGGCTGGTGTGATAAGCAGTCTGGACCAATGGAAAAATCGCCTCCAAAACTACGCCATGCAATTGGCCGAGGCCGCCGACAGAAGGTTGAAGAACGAGGAGATCACAGAGAGCCGGGCCTCGCTGATGCGATCTGATTCTGGGGCTGCTCTTAACGCGCTGGCATTCGTAGAACAATTGGCCGCAGACCTGAAGCACCCTGAAGACGGCAGCCGGTGGGAGCAGTTCAGCAGATGGGCCAGGGGTTTGCTCGACCTGTATCTGCCGCACTCCCTGCCGGACTCCGAAACCAGGGCGATGGACCGGATTCAACAGACACTGGAGGGGCTGCTGGCGGCTGACAGCATAAGCTCCGGCGCCACAATGTCAGCGTTTCGCCAGACTATAGAGGAATCCCTCAAGGTTTCGGTCGGCCATCTGGGCGCTACGGGCGAAGGGGTGTTCGTCTCTACCTTTGAGGCGGCGGCAGGTATGAGCTTCGACGCCCTGTGGCTGGTGGGAATGATCGAGGGCCAGGCTCCGCCGCCCGTCCGGCCCGACCCTCTGCTGTCTGAAGCAAACTGGCAGGCGGCGGGCGGCAGATCGAGAATCGAGGAAAGAGTTGGAGAAGAGCGTTACGCTTTCCTTTCCGCGATTTCATCCGCCCCTCGGCGAACCCTGTCGTACCCAATAGCCGACGCATCGTCGCAGCGGGAGGCATACCCCTCGCACTGGTTCCTGGAACAAGCCACGGCGCTGGAGGGCGACAGGGTGCATACCAGCGACCTGCCCGGAATGCGAGGCCGGCCCTGGCTGACGGTCAGCGAATCCGGCGAGCAATCGCTGACCGCCATTGACGACGGCATCCTTGCCGACCGCTATGATTATCACCTTCATCGGCTGCTGGGCTGGAGGCGCGCCGGCAGGCGGATGGCTGCGCACCCGATCGCGCAGCAGGGAACGCTGGCCGCCGCCGCCCGGCTGGGGCAGCAGAGAAACCTGCGGCGCCTGACAGAGTTCGATGGCAACCTTACCGAAGCGGCCGGGAAGGCCAGGTTCGTTCAGCGGCTTGGAGAGTCGCCAGTTTCGGCCACCAGCCTTGAGAGCTGGGCTGCCTGCCCGTTCCGTTACTTCCTGGCCCATGTGCTGCGGATCAGCGCACGGGAAACGCCGGAGGACATCACCGCCATCAGCGCCCTGGACCGAGGTCTTCTGGTGCATGACATCCTCGAAGAATTCATCAAGGACGCGCTCGCGGCCAACACCCTGCCATCCCCCGGGGACGCATGGCCCAGCCGCAGCCGCGAACGGCTGGAGCAGATCACCGAGAACGCGTTTCACAGAGCGGAGTCCAACGGGGTTACCGGCAAGCCGCTGCTGTGGGAGCTGGCGAAGCAGGACATACGCGACGACCTGGAAACGTTCCTGGAAGAAGACTCAAACCTCCGGAGCGATTTCGGCACAACCCGTCTGCTTGTTGAAGCGGCTTTCGGAGACCAGGCCAATTCGCCCGGCGTGAAGGATCCCGACACCGGGCTGCATTTCCGTGGGCGCATAGACCGCGTTGACCTGAACGCCGATGGCTCTTCGGCGCTGGTCATCGACTACAAGACCGGCAGCGCAGGGTCATACAGCGCACTGGAGAAGGACGTCATCGACGGCGGAAAGCGGCTGCAACTGGGCGTTTACTCGCTGGCGGCCCGTCAATTTTTGCCCGGCGCCGCAAGGGTCCAGGCTGCCTACTGGTTCGCCACCACGAGGGGAGGGTTCAAGTTCGTGCCGCGGGACTACTTTGACATCGACGACTCCTTGGTCAGAGGCCGGTTCCTGGAAGGGATAACGGCCATAACCAAGGGCATATCCGGCGGAGTCTTCCCTGCCAACCCAGGCCCGTGGGTCAGTTCCGGGCCATACGTGTCGGGCCCGGAGAACTGCATATTCTGCGACTTTAATTCTCTATGCCCGGCGCGGCGGATAGACATCTGGGAACGGAAGAAGTCCGACCCTCTGCTGTCGAATTACGTTGCGTTATCCGAAACCGATGCAGGCGTCCAGGAATAGCCATGGCAGATCAGACGGCAGCAACATCCTCGGAAGGCTTCAAGCCCGTCGACTCCGATGTCCGGGAAATCATCGCGACGAGCCTGAACGAGACGCTGTTCGTAGAAGCCAGCGCCGGCACCGGCAAAACCTCCAGCCTGGTTCAGCGAGTAGTCAACCTGGTGGCGTCGGGAGCAGCGTCTCTGGGTCGGGTAGCGGTTATCACCTTTACCGAAGCGGCGGCGGCGGAGCTGCGGGCCCGGTTACGCCAGTCGCTGGAAAACGCCTCTCAGGAGCCGGGCCGCACAGACGCCGAGCGCGAGCGCTGCCAGAGGGGAATCTCCGATCTGGACCAGGCAGCCATACGCACTCTCCACGCCTTCGCCGCGATGCTGCTTCACGAGCGCCCGCTGGAAGCGGGACTCCCGCCCGGCTTTGAAACCAGCGACGAAATCGCCTCAAGCATCAGGTTCAACGATGCCTGGAACACCTGGATGGACAGGAAGCTGGAAGTAGACTCGGACCTGGCCCCTCATCTGGAGATTGCCATCACCCTGGGCATGCGCCTGTCGAGCATTCGAGAGACCGCCCTTGAATTTCACTGGAATTACACCGACCTGTTCGATACCAGATTCGAGCCGGGAACGCCCCCGCCAGGGGAAGCGGCGCAGACGCTGGTCTGCAAGTGGCCGGAAGTGGAAAGGCTATGCGCCTGTTCCAGGCTCGGCGACGATGATCCCCTGTACAACCACGTGAAGTCGAAGGCCGGCGCGCTCCGCCGGCTTGCCGAAACCCCGCCCGGCTCGCCGGCGTCCTATCGCCTCCTGCTCAGGGTTCTGCCTCTGAACACGAGGTTCGGCAGCCAGAAAAACTGGGATGTGGACCCAATATCGGGAGACAACGCCTGCGCCGCGCTGAAGAGAATTCTCAAAGAATTGAACGACACTGTAAAGGAAGAAATCCAGGAAGCCCGGCAGTCCGCCCTGCTCCCGATTCTGGAAGGGCTTCGGCAATTCGCCCTGAACTACGCACAGGATCGGCGGGCCGAGGGGAGAGCAGAGTTCCACGACCTGCTGGTATGGGCCCGCGAGCTGCTTCGCGACAATCTGGAGGCGCGCGACCATTTCCGACAGCGGTTCTCGCATCTGCTTATAGACGAGGCCCAGGACACCGACCCGATACAGGCGGAAATCGCCATGTACCTGGCCGAATCTGTCCCCCCGGGAACACCCGAGGCGGCTCGACCCGTATCATGGGAAAAGATAGAACCAGAAACGGGAAAGTTGTTCGTCGTCGGCGACCCGAAGCAGTCTATCTACCGTTTCCGCCGGGCCGACGTGGTTCAGATGAAGGAACTTCAGCGACGCATGGAGCAGAACGGCGGGCGCACGGTGAGCCTGGTGCAGAACTTTCGCTCGCAGAAACGGGTTATCGCCTGGGTCAACAACCTGTTCTCCAGGTGGCTGGAAGAAAATCAGAACGAAAGCCCCGGAAAGGGCTATATACAGGCCAGCTACGAGGAAATGGCCGCCAGTCGCCAGGACGACGGCGGCGGCCCATTCCAACCCAGAGTGTGGGCGCTGGCCGACCAGGTATGCAAAGCCGGCATCAACGACATTCGCCGGCAGGAGGCCGAAGACATAGCAGCCCTCCTCCGGCAGATGGCGGACCAGGGTTGGCAAACGCTGAACAGGGGTTCCACGGGAGGCCAATGCCAGGAAGTCTACCGGGCTGTCACGTTTTCCGACATCTGTATCCTGATGCCCACCCGCACTGGAATTCAGGATCTCGAGAGGGGCTTGGAACGCCTGGATATTCCTTACCGGCTGGAGAGCGCGTCGCTGATCTTCGAGACGCAGGAAATCCGGGATCTTCTGAACTGCCTGAGGGCCATAGACGACCCGGCCGACCAGGTTGCGACCGTGGCGGCCCTTCGCTCTCCGGCCTTCGGATGCAGCGACGTTGACCTGCTGCTGCACTACGAGTCGGGCGGGCGCTTCAACTGCCTGGCAGAGACGGGAAGGGGACGCGAAGGCCCCGTCGCAGACGCCCTGAAAACGCTGCGGGATTTCCGGGAAGGGCTGGGCACAAGTTCCATAGGCGTCCTGATCGACTCTTTTGTCCGGGAACGAGGGCTGATGGAGACCGCAGCAGGCCATCCGCGTATGCGCGAGCAGTGGCGCCGCTACAGGTTCATGGTGGAGCAAGCGCGCCAGTTCGCAAACGCGGGCGGCAACTCGCTCAGGGCCTTCGTAGAGTGGATCGACCAGCAGATAGACGAGCGGGCTCGCGTGACCGAGTCTCCGGTGCCGGAATCCGACGAAGATGCCGTCCGGGTGATGACAATTCATGCTGCCAAGGGCCTGGAGTTTCCCGCAGTCATCCTGACAGGCATCAACTCGACACCCCGCCAGACAGGAAACAACGCTCTCTTCGACCGGAGCGCAGGCCGTGTCGAAGTCGGCATCGGCTCCAGCAACAGCAGGTTCGGAACTGCGGGATTCGAGAGCCTGCTTGAACAGGAGCGCCTCATGTCCGAAGCGGAACACATCCGCCTCATGTACGTCGCGGCCACCCGCGCCCGGGACCATCTCATACTCAGCCTGCGGAGAAAGTCCGACGATTCGGGCGCAAAGTCTGCTGCGGGGAGGGTTTCAGAATATCTGGCCGAATATCCCGAACTTTGGGAGCCGGTTGTGCTGCAGGTACCAGCCGCTCACCAGCAAATCGAACCCGGGGATCACGGCGACCCGGAACCGGGAGATGGAGAAGCCTCCATCGAGCATACTCTCCAGGCCCGCGATGAGTGGATGGCAAAGCGGGAAATGCTCATCCGGGAGCGGCGACGCCCTGCCTTCGTTGCGGCAACCTCCCTGGGCCGGAAACAGCGCGATGAGAGCGGGAGCGAACCGGGCGATAAACCGGGCAACAAACCGGGCAACAAACCGGGCGATAAGGAAGAGCAGGAGTCGGAGGAGCCGTGGCGACGGGGGCGCGCCGGGACTGCAGTGGGCCGCGCAGTTCACACGGTGCTTCAGGTGACAGACCTGGCATCAGGAGACGACATCGCCAACCGCGCCCGGGCTCAGGCAGTGGCGGAGGGGATTCCCGGCAGGGAAACCGAGGTGGCGCGCCTAGCGCGCGCAGCCGTAAACAGCAATATCGTCAGACGCGCCGTAGCCTCGGGGCGGCTCTGGAGAGAAGTACCCGTCGCCGTTCCCACGGGGAACGGAGCGCTCCACGGGTTCATCGACCTGCTGTTCGAGGAAAGCGACGGGCTGGTTGTGGTTGATTACAAGACCGACTCTGTTAGCCCGGCCCAGGCCGCAGAAGCCGTTCAACGCTACAGGCTGCAAGGGGGCGCCTACGCCCATGCCATCGCTCAACTGACCGGCAAGCCCGTCAAGGAAGTCGTCTTCCTCTACCTCCAGCCGCGCCGGGAAGAGAAGCTGGAAGACCTGAACCAGGCCGTGGAGGACGCGAAGGCCGAAGCGAAAAAGGCGCTGGGCGCAACAGGGTCATAGAATACATTGGCGCGGCCGCTTCTGAATCCCGCCCGGTTTGCTGCCCCCTTACATCTACCTTCCCCCTGCATCTACCTCCGGGTGATCTACCTCCGGGTGGCGCGCCCCCTCAGCGCGGCCAGCGCCAAGCCAATGCTGACTACGCCGACGGCGGCAGTTGCGATTATTCCATTAACCAAGGCCTGGGCATCCCACCCGCCGTATATCAGAGACCTCAGGGCAGCCAGGATGTAGGTCACGGGGTTATAGTCGGCGGCTGTGGACATCCAGCCCGTCATGGCCTCCTGGGGAATGAACAGGGATGTCATAAACAAGAAAGGGAAGAACAGAAGGAAGCTGATGTTCACGGCCGCAGCGCTGCCTGTCTTGAAAGCGATGGCATAGGGGAATCCAGAGAAAACCAGCCCCCAGATACCGGCAATGAGCATGAACAGGAATATCCCGGCCGCCCCGGTCTCGAACCATACTCCGGCGATGAACCCCATGATTATTACCGGAACGGTCAATGCAATAACGAGAGCAAAATCGGCGACCATCAGCCCCACCAGCAGGGCCAGTCGATTCACCGGCGTCATAACCAGCCGGTCAAAGTAGCCGCTCTGGATGTCTGCCACCACCGTAGTCGCCCGCGAGATGCCGGTCACAGCAAACAGCACGGCCACCGGCAACTGAAAAGCGCGATAATCCAGGCCAGGGATGTTCTCGGCAAAATCCTCCAGCGCTCCCACCGTCATCAGGTACATGAACACGGGTACGACGAGGGCCGGAATGGTCGTTTCGGCGTCCCTGGTCACAGATCTTATAGCCCGTTCTGAAACCGATATAAGGTCCCGGAGAAAGCCCGCTTTTCGCCCCAGATTCATGCTGCGCGCCGTAACCACAGCCATTACATTCTCCCGATTATTCGGTGTATGCGACCATTGGGATGAACGGGGTTCGCCTAATCGTTCACTGCCTCCGGCGCCCCGGTTTCCCCGGACCCTTCGGCGGGTCCTTCGCTCTGGAAACGCTCGCCGGTCACGTGCAGATAAACATCATCCAGAGTGGGCGTCCGGAGAGTCAGTTCCTGTACGGCGAGGCCCATCTCGTTCAGCCGGAGGGCTACGGCGCTGACCATGGAGGCGCCGTTGGTAACGCTGATGGTTATCTCGCTGCCGTGAGTTTCGATTGCCGAAACCGACGGAATACCGGCCAGCGCCTCTGCTGCATCTTTCGCGCCGTTTTCCAGACGGACAACGATCAAGTCTACCCCTCTGTCCCGCTTCAGTTCGTGGGGCGCCCCCTGAATAGCCAGACGGCCCTGGTCAATAATCCCCACCCTTTCCGCCAGAGCGTCCGCTTCCTCAAGATACTGGGTAGTCAGGAATATGGTCACGCCCATACTCTGATTGATTTCGCGCACTTCCTCCCAGATCCTGGAGCGGCTGCGAGGGTCGAGGCCGGTAGTCGGCTCGTCCAGGAACAGAACATCAGGGTGGTGTATCAGCGCTGCGGCCAGATCCAGGCGGCGCTTCATTCCGCCGGAATACGTACCGATGAGCCGGTCCATCGCCTGCCCCAGGTCTACCAGGCTCACCAGTTCGCCGATGCGCTGCTTGATCTCCTTTCCCCTCAGCCCATACAGCTTTCCCTGGAGGGTGAGGAGTTCCCGGCCGGTCTGTTTGTTATCCAGAGCGGCTTCCTGAAGGGCAACGCCGATGCGGCTGCGCACCTGGTCGGCCTGGATCATAACATCGTAACCCGCCACGGTGGCTTTCCCGGCGGTAGGAGCCAGCAGCGTTACCAGCATCCGGATTACGGTGGTCTTGCCGGCGCCGTTGGGCCCCAGGAATCCATAGATTTCACCATTGCGGACAGCAAGGTCAACGCCGTCAACGGCTCGCAGCGCTCCGAACTGGCGAACCAGTCCGCGGGTTTCAATGGCGTAATCGAGTGAGGGATAATCGTGCATCTACGCGCGTCACAGCTCCAGGTAGTGTCGGCCCGGTTCAGAATTTTGTAAAAACCCCTTAATTTGATGATAGCATGGCTTTTGGGAATCCGGCACAGGCCGCAATTCCCGCCAATTCAGGACACGCAGCGTCGAGGGCGACGGTAGCGGATGAAGCAGCGTATCCACGAAATCCTCGAGGTTGGGCAAACAGGGGACTGGGTCAGCAAGGCAGCAGATGCACTGCTGATTCTCCTGATAGTCGGCAACATCACTACTCTGGTCATAAGCAGCGACCAAAGGATCTACGATGCGGCCCCGGAATTCTTCTTCTGGTTCGAAATTTCTTCTTTCGCCGTATTCACCATAGAGTATGCTCTCAGGGTATGGGTCTGCACCTCCGACCCGTCTTTCGCTCATCCTGTCAAAGGCCGCGTGAAATTCGCGCTCCATCCGCTGATGCTGGCCGATGCGGCCGCTCTGATGTCTTTTGCCTTCATCGCGATTGTACCCCCCAACGGCGGTCTCAACCTGGTGGTCTTCCGGACGCTGCGGCTGGTTGGACGACTGGCGCGTGTCGGGCGCTATTCGCCGGGCCTGCGCGCCCTGGGACTGGCCATTGCGCATCGCAAGAACGAGATGCTGGCAGTGGTGTCGGTTGTCGGCACCCTTCTTGTACTGGCTTCAGCAATGATGTTTTACGTGGAACAAGAAGCCCAGCCCGACAAGTTTTCCAGCATCCCGGCCACAATGTGGTGGAGCATCATCACGGTGACCACCGTCGGTTATGGCGATGTAGCGCCGGTCACTCCCCTGGGTCGCCTGCTTGCAGGGGTGATCGCACTGCTGGGCATCGGCATCTTCGCCCTCCCGGCCGGCATACTTGGATCCAGCTTTATGGAGCAGGTATCCCGCCGCCAGGAAAAGGGCGTCAAAAACTGCCCCCACTGTGGGTTGGAGATTGAGGAATAAGCCGGCTCTGGCGTTATGGAGCCGGCCGAAGGCTTGAACTTGCGGCATCGCCGTCATCGCGGCTCCCGCGATACTGCCTGCCCGGGGCAGGCGACCGGCGTCTGGAGATGGCGGAGGAGCGCTGCGGGCCGGATGTAACGGTCAGCAAGCGGTTGTGCCAAGCTGATTCAGACCCTATGATACCTTCCTGGCGGTTGCTGATGGGTTGCCCAACGCCAGGCAATGGAATAACAGCCGCCAAACGCCGGAAACCCGCTGCGGAGGCACAATGCGCTTCGGCCATTTCTTCTACCCCATGAAATTCGATGATTCCCGAGACGATCAGGCTATACAGGAGTGCCTGAATGAAGCAGAGCTGATCGAAGAGCTGGGATTCGATGCGATCTGGATCGCCGAGCATTATTTCACCGGCGAGTGCGTGTACGGCGATCCTCTGGTGTTCGCCAGCGCTCTGGCAGTCAGGACCAGCAGGGTTGAACTGGGGTTCGGCATACTGGAACTGCCATTGCACAACCCCGTTCGGGTAGCCATACAGACGGCGCTGCTGGACAACCTCTGCCGGGGGAGGCTGATTGTCGGAACAGCAAAAGGGTCTAACTACAACGCCTACGAGTACATTGGCTTCGGCTCGAACCCGGATATGGGCGCGGCGCAGATGGAAGAAGCCGAGGAACTGCTGATAAAAGCATGGACTACCGACGAACTGAAATTCAACGGCAAGTATTACCAGGCGGCTTTTCCGTCGGTCCGCCCCCGGCCTTATCAGAAGCCTCATCCCCGTTTGGCGCGGGCCTGCCTTAACGAGGACTCCATCAGGGAGATGGGGCGCATAGGGCGTCCTGTCCTGCTGCGGGGCCGGTCCACCAATGCCACGGCCAGGAGCATACTCATTTACCGGGAGTCCATGGAGGAAGCCGGCTTCGACGAAGAAACTATCGAGCGCAGCCTTGACCAGGTTTGGGTATGGCGGGAGATGCACCTGGCCGAGACCGACGAACAGGCTATGGAGGAGTTTCTTCCGGCCCAATTGGACGCCTTCAACAGAATGGAAGCCTACCGGACGCAGTGGAACCCGCCGGAGTGCCCCATGGAGCGCCAGACCGCGCCCATGGGCAGGGAGGGCTATTCCGACGCCCCGAACCCGGACGCTTCCGAGAACATCATCGGCAGCCCGGGCAGGGTGTGCGAGCAGCTATCCCAGATGCGGAACGCCGGTATCCGGAACCTGATGCTCACTAACCGGGGCCTGATGCCGCCGGAAAAGACCGCCAGATCCCTGCGGCTGTTCAGCGAAAAGGTCATGCCGCACTTCCGCGATTAGATGAGTCCGACAGGGTTCAGAGTCGCAGTTCAGAGGAATTTCGGCATGACCCGCTCACCGAAGAGCCGCATTGACTTCTGCACTCGCTGGGTGTCCATCTCGCCCGTGTTCAGCTTGAGCATCAGGTTACGAACGCCTGTATCGCGCATCTCGGCCACCTGTTCTGCGACCTGCGACGGCGTGCCGACGATGAAAGAGTGCTCGAGAATTTCGCCCGCAGGCACAGGGCGGTTGGGGTCGGGCGGCGGCAGGCCTCCGGGGTTGTAGAGCTCCCTGGCGCGCCGGAAATGGCTCCGCTCACGCTCAAATCCGGCGGCGGCGACATCCATCGCTTCATCGTAGCTCTCGGCAACGAAAAGGTCTCGAGACGCCCAGCACTCGTCGAGCGCGGCCTTGGTTTGCGATTCGCTGAAACCTGCGTCGAGCATGGTTTCGCGGTATCTTTCCAGCCTCGACTTCAGGTTGGGGAGGGTCTGGATGCCTATCATCACCGGCCTGCCGATCCTGGCCATCTCGACCGTCGATGCCTCGCTGATGCAGGCCCGGATGAGCGGGGGATGCGGCTGCTGGTACGGACGGGGACGCAACAGCGGAAATTCGACATCCCAATGCTCCCCCTTGTGCTTCAGGCCCGCTCCCGTCCAGGATGCAACCATCAATTGTTCGGCCTCGTCCAGCCTCGCGAATCCATCCTCCATAGTGATTCCAAAGCCAATATACTCGTAGTGGTTATAGGCGGAACCGCGGCCAGTGCCAACGATAAGCCTGCCGTGGCTCAGATTGTCCAGAAGCGCAGTCTGAACAGCCAGGCGCACGGGGTGATGAAACGCCAGTTCGACCACTGCGAATCCAATCTTGATTCTGCTGGTACGCGCAGCAACAGCAGCCCCCAATACCAGCGGGTCGGCGTGGGCTGCGGCGCCGTCGAAGTGGTGTTCGGTAAGCCATACCGAGTGCATGCCGATATTTTCCGCCAGGAGAATCTCATCGAGTGTGCTGTCTATCACTGCCGAATCGTTCTTTGGCTCGTGGCTTACGGGAAAAACAAAGGAACCGAAACGCATATCCACCTCAACAACAGAAAATAAGGCGCCTGCCGGAATTATAGACCATCGCACCCTTCGCCGTTATCCGAAGAATACCGGCGGTATATACTGCCTGCCGTCGGCATCGTAATTATAGTCTGGAGATCTTGACCAGGGAGAATGGTATCGGGAAAGCAGACCATGCCAAAGAACGCGAAAACGCTCGTCCTGATAAAAAGCACGCCCCGGAAACCTGCCTTCAGAGAGACAACGAATATCGGAAAGCAGGCGCATAATGCGATAAGGAGAACCATCGTCGGTTTTCATTCTCGCCCTTGTCATGCCTGCCTGTTGACCACGAACGGGGTGATCACTATCATCGCCAGACAATGGATAAATGATCGGGCGTAGGGGAGCGAGGCCAAAGATTGCCGGTTCAGATGCTGAAAATCCTGCACGTTATTCATGGCTACCCGATGCGCTACAACGCCGGGTCGGAAGTGTATACCCAAGGGCTGGCTCAGGCGCTGGCCGGTCGGCATGAAGTCCACGTCTTTACCAGGCAGGAGAATGCGTTCCTGCCCGAGTATGAAGTGATAAGAGACTCAGACCCGTCTGCGCCGGCTATCAAACTGCACGTCATCAACATGGCCAGAGCCAGGGACGGATACCGGCACCAGGCCGTGGACAGGGCTTTTGCCCAGGTACTCGAGGATATTAATCCGGACGTGGTGCACATAGGACACTTGAACCACCTTTCCACGTCTCTGGTATTCACGGCCCAGGAGCGCGGCGCGCCGGTGGTGTTTACTCTCCACGACTACTGGCTGATGTGCCCAAGGGGACAGTTCATACAGATGTATCCGAAGAACCCTTCGGATCAATGGGCCGTCTGCGACGGGCAGGACGACCGCAAGTGCGCAGTGCGCTGCTACTCGCGGTACTTCTCAGGGAACCGGCGGGAGTACGAGCTGGACGCCGGCTACTGGACTCAATGGGTGGGCCGGCGCATGGCGCATGTCCGCGAAGTGAGCGCTGCAGTGGACGTATTCATCGCCCCCGCCATGTATCTGCTGCGCCGCTTCAGGGACGAGTTTGGGATTCCCGAAGAAAAGCTCGTCTACCTTGACTACGGATTCCACCTGGACAGGATGGCGGGCCGGGAGCGCGCACCGGGCAAGCCCTTCACCTTCGGCTACATCGGCACCCACATACCCGCCAAGGGGGTGGACCGTCTGATTCAAGCTTTCGGTCGCCTGTCCGGAAACTCCAGGCTCCGAATCTGGGGGCGGGACAGGGGCATAGAAACACAAGGCCTCAAGGAGCTGGCGCGGGATCTGCCAGGGACTGCCGGCGAGCGTGTCGAATGGATGGGCGAGTATCGCAACCAGGACATTGTCCCGGACGTGTTCAATCGGTGCGACGCCATTGTAGTCCCGTCCATCTGGGCTGAGAACTCGCCGCTGGTAATCCACGAAGCCCAGCAGGCCGGCGTCCCGGTGATCACCGCCGACTACGGCGGGATGGCGGAATACGTCCACCACGAAGAAAACGGCCTCCTTTTCACCCACCGGGATCCTGATTCGCTGTCCAGCCAGATGCAGCGGCTGGCCGACGACCCGGAACTCGCGAGCCGGCTGGGAAGACGGGGATACCTGCTATCGGAGAACGGCAGCGTGCCCGACATGCAGGCCCATGCCCTTGCCGTAGAACAGATCTACGGGAACCTGATCAGGGAAAGGAACGGAGGATGTCTGCGCACATCAACCCGGAAGCGGTCGCCCAGCCTTCGACAGCAGTGAAGCCGGGGCCGTGGCGCATAACTTTCGACACCAACCCGGACGACTGCAACCTGCATTGCATCATGTGCGAGGACCACTCTTCGTACAGCGCGACACAGACCAACCGACTGATTGCAGGGCTTCCCAGGCGGCGTATGAACATACAACTGATACGCCGCCTGCTGGCTGAATCAGTCGGTACACCCCTTCGGGAGATCATTCCCTCAACCATGGGCGAACCCCTGCTTTACCGGGATTTCGACGAGATACTGGCTCTCTGCGCACAGTATGGGCTCAAGCTCAACCTGACCACCAACGGGACATTCCCCCGGCGGGGAGCCAGGGACTGGGCAGAGCGCATCGTACCGGTAACCTCCGATGTCAAAGTGTCCCTGGAACGGCTCCACCCAGGAAACCCAGGAAAGGGTAATGCCCGGCGCCAGATGGCAGACCGTGGTCGAGAACGTGCGCACCTTCATCGCCGTAAGGGACAGTCACGCCGCCCGTGGCGGCAACCTCTGCCGGGTCACGTTCCAGCTCACATTCATGGAGGTCAACTACGCCGAACTCCCCGAAGTGGTGAGGTTGGCCGCAAGTATGGGGGTTGACCGAGTGAAGGGGCACCACCTTTGGGTGCATTTCCCAGAGCTGGAGGAACAGTCCCTGCGCCGCAGCCCCGAGGCCATCGAAAGGTGGAATACCACGGTAGACGCGGCATATCAGGCTGCGGAAAGACATCGCCTGCCCGACGGGAGCAGGGTGCTGCTGGAGAATATCTTCAAGCTCGATTCGGACAAACAAGGCAATACAGCAACTGACGCGAAATGCCCATTCCTGGGGCAGGAAGCGTGGGTGGCGTCCGACGGCAGGTTCAACCCCTGCTGCGCTCCCGACGCCCTGCGCCGCACTCTGGGCGACTTCGGCAACGTCCACAGCGTCAGCCTGTACGACATCTGGCAGAGCGCCGCCTACCAGAAACTCCGGTCCAGTTACATGGAGAAGCCGCTCTGCCAGGGGTGCAATATGCGGAGGCCCGAAAACCCGTGAGCGGCAACTGGCGGGACTATCGCATATCAGCAGACGGTTCTCACCACGTCTGCGACGGCAGGCCTGCCTATACGTCGCGGTTCCTGGAAGTGCTGAAGTTCCATGCGCCGGGCCTAGCTCCGGCGGTGGACGGCTCCGGCGCCTGCCACATCACTCCCGATGGGCTGCCAGCCTACAAGTCCCGGCATAAGAGGACTTTCGGGTTTTACGAAGGCCGCGCCGCCGTGCACTCCGCGGGTGGGTGGTTCCATATCCTGGCGGACGGGAGCCCGCTATACACTGAACGGTACGCCTGGTGCGGTAACTTCCAGGATGGCCGATGCACTGTTCGCCTGGCAGACGGCCATTACTTTCACGTAACTGAAACCGGCGCTCCCGCCTATACGGAACGCTATCGCTACGCCGGAGACTTCAAGGACGGCTTCGCCGTCGTGCAGCGCTCTGACGGGCTTCACAGCCACATAGATCCCTCCGGCTTTGCGAGCCACGGACGGTGGTTTCTTGACCTGGACGTGTTCCACAAGAACTGCGCTCGCGCCAGGGATGAGAAGGGCTGGCATCACGTAAACCTGCATGGAGAACCGCTGTACGACGCGCGGTTCCGTAATGTGGAGCCTTTCTACAACGGCCAGGCCAGGGTGGAGGGGTTGGACGGCTCCCTGTTGGTTATCGAGGAATCAGGCGATACCCTGCTGGAGCTCAGGGGGCCGCTGCGCTCCCCATTGGAAGAACTTTCCGGCGACATGGTGGGCATGTGGAGTACCCAGACCATTCGCGCCGCCGTGAACCTGGGCGTGTTCGAGGAACTGCCAGCTTCAGCGGCAGATCTGGAAAAGTCCCTTGGCCTGGCAGACCGGATGGGTGTTCGGTTAATGCGGGCCCTCTCCGAATTGGGACTGGTCCAGCGCAATGACAAGGGCATTTATCGCACCACTGGCAAGGGAGCTCTTCTGAACAGGTCTCATCCGACGTCGCTGGCAGACGCCGCAGATCTCTGGGGCGCCGAGACCTATGGCGCCTGGACTGAAGCGGGGTATTCTCTTAAAACCGGGCGCTCCGCCTTCAGCAAGCTGTACGGCAGGAACATTTTTGAGCTGCTGAAGGATAGGCCCAGGCAATTGCAGTCATCCCACAGGGCTTTCGCGGCTTACGCCAGGCACGACTACCAGCACATAGCAGAGGCAAGCGACTTCAGACGACACAGGCACATCCTGGACGCCGCCGGCGGCGCCGGCGAACTCGCTTTTGCCCTGCTGCGCGCTTGCCCCGGCCTCACGGCTACGGTAACGGACCTCCCGGAGGTAGTCAGCCAGGCCTACGCTCCGGAGGACATTAAAAATCGATGCCGGTTCGTTCCCGGCGATTTATTCGAAGAGTGGCCGGTACAGTCTGACGCAGTGACGCTGGCCCGCGTTCTGCACGACTGGCCGGACGAAGACGCCGCGCGCATCCTGATACGCGCCAGACAGGCTATGCCCAAAGGCGGAATGCTCTACTTGGTGGAGATGGTTCTGGACAGGGCCTCCGCGAGGGGTGGCTTGCTGGACCTGAATATGCTGGTGGTGGCCGGCTCCGCAGAGCGGACGGAAGAACAGTTCGGCAGCCTGCTGAACAGGGCGGGCTTTGACCTGCTGGATGTGGCGCCGACACGCTCCCTGAGCTCGGTCATTCGGGCGAGGGCGGTTTGACCACGCCGGGGCCCGCGGCGTCTATCGCTGGACCTGAATATGCTGGTGGTGGCCGGCTCCGCAGAGCGGACGGAAGAACAGTTCGGCAGCCTGCTGAACAGGGCGGGCTTTGACCTGCTGGATGTGGCGCCGACACGCTCCCTGAGCTCGGTCATTCGGGCGAGGGCGGTTTGACCACGCCGGGGCCCGCGGCGTCTATCGTTGAGCGCCTGGCCGCAATTGCTCCGAAATCCGGCGTCTCCCTGGTCATCAGGCACGCAGAGCGGGAGGCCATTCCACCCGACGCATTCGGGAACGATGCGCCTTTGACTTTGAACGGCGTCACAGCCTCGGAAATGCTGGGCGCAGCCCTGTCGGGAAGAGGGCCGGTCAATCTTGTGTCCAGCCCCGTAAAACGCTGCGTCCAGACTGCGGACGCTATTCTTCGCGGCGCGGGATCATCTGCGGCAGTCACAACCGATCGCCGCCTGGGAAACCCCGGCCCTTTCATCATTGACCCCAATGCTAGCGGGCCCCTGTTCCTGGAGCTTCCCGTCTCCGAGATTGTGCGACGCCAACTCCGGAATGCGGAGCCGCCGCCCGGTATGCGCCGGACTGATGAGGGGGTCGAAATATTGCTGAACCTGGTAACCGGCAATCTTGGTGAAGAAGAGCGGCTGGATGTCTTTGTTACGCATGACGTCATCCTGGCGGTTCTGGCCTCCAGTATCATCCGGCTGCCGCAAGAGGAAGCGGGATGGCCTGGATACCTGGACGGGTTGCTCCTTTGGCGATCGGGCGGTGAGCTTCATCTCGCATGGAAAGGCAACGATTACGTCCTATCCTTCAACTGCTTCATGCGCCAGATACGATTCTCTTCGCTTCAACAATAACCCCGCCATCGTTTCGCTGAACGTCCCGGAGCCTGTAGAGTTGAGGATCGGGGTTAGTCCAGTCGTCGGATTCTGGGCAGGCTCACCACAGCGGCCAGGTTGATGGCGACAAGCGCAGCGCCGTTGATAAGCAGGGCTTTCGGTGCGCCCACCAAGCCGGCAAGGGCGCCAATGCCCACGTGTCCCACAGGGGCAAAACCTATGCTGATCACCCACGACCCCATCGCTCTTCCCCTCTCTTCGTCAGATACCAGATCTTGCATAAGAGCTTTGTACAGAGTATCGACGGCCATAGCGCAGGCGTTAACGAACAGCAGCGCCCCCAGAAAAGAGTAGATATTGCCGGAGAGAGAGAACGCCATCAGCCCGCCGCCGAACCCGATGGCAGTGGCAAACATCATCAGCCCCTTCTTCCTGATAGAGCCAAGCCCCGCCAGAAGCCAGAGTCCCAGCAATCCCCCTGCCTGCCTGCCCGCCGTCATAATGCCCAGGCCAGTCGGCCCGACTTGAATCACCTCTTTCGCGAACACAGGCAGCAGCGTCATGTGGGTAAAGCCGAGAACTTCAGTCGCTGCCGTCAACAGCATGAGGACCAGCAGCAGCCTGTAATTGCGAAGGAGGCTGACGTATCCTGTCAAGTTTCTCATCACCGAAGCGGCGGGCGTCATTGACTGCCCGGGGTTCCCCATTGCCATGGTTGCGGCGGCGGAGCACAAATAGCAGACAGCCGCCGCCATGAACTGCCAGCCGGCTCCGGCGGCCTCGATCATCGCTCCAGAGGCGAGGGATCCTGCGATTCCGCCGCCCTGCATGGCCATCGCGCCCAGGGCGAGGCCGTTCAAAGCGTATTCCGGCCCCACGATGTCATACGTGTAAGTCTGGCGAACCGTGAGTACAAAAGCGAAGGTGCTGCCGAGAGCCAGAACGAGCAGGATTACGGCCCATACATTCTCCAGTCCTCCGAGCAGCAGAAGGGCCATCGCCAGCGTTACAGCAGACGCCCCCAGAGTGCCGACGCGCAGCAGCGATCGGCGCTCCCATCGGTCGGCCACAGCGCCCGACAGCAGACCCAACAGGAAGAACGGCAGCATCCGGGCGGCAGCCCCGACTCCTACCATCAACTCTGAACCAGTGAGCTCGAATATAAGCCAGCCAACCGACACTTGCTCCATACCCGTAGCCAGGGAGTAGAGAACAGTCGATGCCCAGAGCAGGCGGAAGTCTTTTATTCGCAGCGACGCGGCCCAGTTCCACATACCATTCACGGGGTCTGATGATACACCCACCGCCAGCGAAGCCCCGATTCGCCTCCTGCAAGAGTAACGCCCGGAGGCGACACAGGCATCAACTTGCAGGAGATACCGATAACTTTAGCGGCTCCCTTTTCGCCTTCTATCGTATTCTCGATGGTTGCAGGAGCCGCTTCAGGCGGATCAGCGGAATCCCCAATACTTTGGAAATGAATGGACGCTGGATGGGAGACAGGCGTTCAGGCAAGGGCAGCCCTTATCATTATGGCGGTGACTTGCGAATTCACCGACATATTGACGAAACGCCCCCAACCCGTTTCGTCTGTTCCGTAGCCAGTTGTTATAATCCCGCAGGATTACCCGGATATAAGCGCGCAGTAATTTCACGACGGAGTATTGCTTGGCTGCTGAGACGTTGCCCTTATTGAGCCTGCCGACCGGGATGCTGGCAGCATCGGAAGGGGCTCACGCACTGCTGTTTGATGCTTTGCTATCCATTGGCGCGCTGATAGTCGTAGCCAAACTGGCAGAGGGTATCCTGAACCGTGTGGGTCTGAATTCAATAGTTGCCTACACTGTGGCCGGGATCATCCTGGGGCCGGCCACCGGAGTAGTAGAAGTAACGGAATACATCGAGATATTCCTGAACATCGGCGTTTTCATATTCTTTTTCCTTATAGGTCTCGACGAGATAGACATTCCCGGTTTCGTGTCCACCATCCGGGGGCGCTACTTTGTGGCCGCCACCGTATCGGTGATCATTTCGATCCTCGTGTCGCTGGCAGTAACCGCAGACCTGCCCGGCTGGGGCATCGAGCTGGGATGGGATGAGAAAACTGAACAAATCGTCAAGCTGGAATTCAACGAAGCGCTGTCTCTCGCCGGGATTCTGTCGTTGTCCAGCCTGGGCCTTGTGGCCAAAGTTCTGGCCGACAAGGGGCTCCTGAAGGAATTGCTCGGGCTGCGCATATTCACCGCCGTAATAATTGCCGAAGTGATTGCTCTGTTGGTTATTGGTCTTACCATAGGCCAGGGTTCGCAGGCTTTGAGCGTAATCGGCATATTTATTCTGCTGGGGCAGATTGCCGGCTTCACGGTAGTTGTCTGGATTCTATCGGCCAAGGCGCTGCCCCGTGTGATGGCGCTGCTGCAGCGGTTCCTGAACGCTCCGGAACTCTCCTACGGTCTTCTGATAGGCGGTCTCTTCCTGGTCGTTGTGGGAGCAGAGAGATTCGGACTGCACGGCTCACTGGGCGGGCTATTGTTCGGCGCAGCGATGTCCGGGCTGCCGCACCAGATGCGCGAGGACATAATGCCCGGCATGAAGAGCACCGCAGAAGGGCTGTTTGTGCCTCTCTTCTTTGCGTCTGCCGGCCTGCATTTGGACTTGTCGTTTATCGAACTTCCAATTCTGACCATAGTCGCCCTCTTGTTCGTCCCGATGGCGGGCAAGGCGATAGCGTCCCTGATAGGCACCTGCCTGGCCAGGCTGGACACCCCCTTCGTCCTGTCCACCGGGCTGATGGGAAAGGGAGTGGCTGAGATCGCCCTGCTCCTGGTGCTCTTTGAGGCGAATGTGATCAACCAGGGAGTTTTCTCGCTTCTTGTTATTACGATGTTCGGGTACATCCTGATAATGCCGCCAGCCATATCCCTGGCGGTCAGCAGAGCCAAGGCGCCGGATGTAGCGTCGCAGCCCAAGACTATAGTGCCGGCCTTTGCCCGCCACGCCCTGGCAGGAGTGCTGGTAGGGTCCGTTATGGACCGGACCCGCAGCTACCCGGCCCCTGACCTGCCCGTCAGCGCCTTCCTCAGAGACTGGCTTGTTCCCGGCCAGACCGACTACCTGATAGCGGACCAGAGAACGCCGGTGGGAACCGTATCGCTGGGCAGGGTCAATTTCCGCCGCAGGATGTTCTTCTGGCGCAAAGGTTCCTTCGGAGACACGCCATTGCGGGCTTTGATGCGCCGTGGCGCGCCCCAGGCAAGCCCCGATGATCCCATCCAGGACGCCCTGGAGCGGATGGCCGAAAATTCGCTTACTATCATTCCGGTGATGGACCGAAACACAGGCGAGTTCCTCGGCACGGTCTCAAGCAACGAGATACTGGAGCTGGTGGCCTTGATGGACGAGATACGGAAGGAGGCTGGCCGGACGTCCGCTGAACCGGCCGATTGAGCCTCTGAGAAACTCCGGGCCCAAGAAGGTAAAGGCCTCCGGGTTGGGGCAGAGACCCTCGCCTTTGGCCGGATTTCAAGCCCTTTGCCGGGAATAGCGCCTAGAAGGAGCCGTAACCCTCCGCCTTGAGACAGGCGGCCCAGTGTTCCGGGCTGGTCTCCCTCAGTTCCGGAATCACCCGGCTGCAAGTGTCGTCTGCCATCGGACAGCGGGGGTGGAACACGCAGCCCGGAGGCGGGTTAAGGGGGCTGGGCACTTCGCCGCTGAGCAGCACACGCTCACGCTGGGCGTCCAAAACCGGGTCGGGAATCGGCACGGCAGAGAGCAGCGCCCTGGTATACGGATGCACCGGATTCCGGTAAATATCGTTTCGTTCCGCAATTTCCACCAGGTGGCCCAGGTACATCACCCCCACCCGATCGCTGATATGGCGCACCACCGAGAGATCGTGAGCGATGAACAGGTAGGTGAGGTTGAACTGCTCCTGCAACTCCTCCAACAGGTTGATGATCTGTGCCTGGATCGACACGTCCAGCGCAGAGACCGGCTCGTCGGCAACAATGAACTTTGGGCTGACAGACAATGCGCGGGCCACGCCGATACGCTGGCGCTGACCGCCGGAGAATTCGTGGGGGAAACGATCGGCCATATAGGGGTTGAGGCCCACATTCTGCAACAGATCCGCCACCCGCTCCCTGTATTCTGCCCTGCCGTTGACCAGGCCGTGCACGATGAGCGGCTCGCCGATGATGTTGCCGGCCGTCATACGCGGGTTGAGAGAACTGTAGGGGTCCTGGAAGATGACTTGCATCTCGCGGCGCATGGCCCGCATCTGCCTGGTGCCCAGCTTGGTGAGGTCCTGACCCTCAAAGAGAACTTCGCCGGCCGTTGGCTTGTACAATTGGAGGATGCAGCGCCCCGTGGTGGTCTTTCCGCAGCCGCTCTCTCCCACCAGTCCAAGGGTCTCGCCCCTGCGCACCACGAAGCTGACGTCATCCACAGCCTTGACGTGGGCAACCGTTCTCTGGAACAGCATTCCCGAGGTTACCGGGAAATACATCTTGAGGTTGTTGACTTCCAGCAGGATGTCTTCATCCCGCGCGGCCGATGCCGCCTGATTTGCGGTATCCGGCATCGTTGTCATGTTAGCTATACTCCGTCCTTCGACAAGCTTATGATGCCTATGCTGTTTCCGCCTCAGCGTACTCGGACCCGCCAAGGAAGTCTATGGCAGTGGGGCCCAGGTCTTCAGAGCGCCAGCACGCCGACCAGTGTTCGGGGCTGGTTTCCTCCAGCGACGGCGTGTTTGTGGCGCACTTGTCAATGGCCCACCGGCAGCGGGCGCGAAAGGCGCATCCTTCCGGCAAACGCACCAGGTCGGGCGGTTGGCCCTCGATGGGATCCAGCCTGGCCCGGCGGGGCAGGTCCAGTCGCGGCACGGAGCGAAGCAGTCCGACGGTGTAGGGGTGCCGGGGATTGGAGTAAATCTCCCTCGCCGTTCCCCTTTCGATGATGCGCCCGGCATACATGATGTTGACCCGGTCGGCATAACGGGCCACCACTCCCAGATTGTGCGTGATAACAATCAGCGCCACGCCGAATTCCTGGGTCAGGGATTTCATCAGCTCCAGAATCTGGGCCTGAATGGTCACGTCCAGCGCAGTCGTTGGCTCATCGGCAATGATCAGTCGGGGGTTGCAGCTAAGGGCCATGGCGATCATTACGCGCTGGCGCATACCGCCGCTGAACTGGTGAGGATACTGTTTTATGCGATGCTCCGGGTCGGGAATGCCAACGCGAGAGAGCAGGCTAACCCCTTCGCGGCGCGCCTCGACCCTGGTCATGCCCTTGTGCAACTGAAGCGTTTCGGTCAGTTGCCGCTCGATGGTAAGCACAGGGTTGAGAGACGTCATCGGTTCCTGGAAGACCATAGACATCTTCGCGCCCCGGACGTTGCGCATTTCGTCCATGTCGATTTTCAGGACATCCTCTCCGTCCAGCAAAACCTCGCCGCTGACGATCCTGCCCGGCGGGTCAGGAATCAGCCGCATCAGCGATAGAGCGCTGACGCTCTTGCCGCAGCCGCTCTCGCCCACCAGACCGAGTGTTTCGCCCTCTTCGAGGTCATAGGAAACGCCGTCCACGGCCTTGACAACGCCGTCCATGGTAAAGAAACAGGTCTGTAGATCTTTGACTTCAAGCAGAGTAGCCAACGGACCTACCTCCAGTCGCCCAGGCGACCCACTGATGAAAGCGTCGCCATTCAGGGCGAGCATCCTCCATACATATCAACCGGGCATACATATCAACCAGGCCAATCTGCCCGGGAATAAAAGCTATTGGATTATGGAGTATGCTTTCGTCGATTGCAAACCCCTGAAGCCAACTGATACCCTTGACGCCCGGAGGCGCATTGAGTCAACGAATCCTGTTTTTCCCGGCATCAGCAACAGGTGCAGCGCAATGTCGAAGACGATCTACCTGGCCAACCCTTACGGGTTCTCAGCTCAGCAGAAGTCGCTCCTGCTGCCCCCGATAGTGGCCTCGCTTGAGCAGTTGGGTCTGGAGGTGTGGGAGCCTTTTGCCCGCAACAATCAAATCGACTTCGCTGAAAGGGGGTGGGCTTACCGCGTTGGACAGCGGGATTTCAGCGATGTGGCGGAGTCGGACGCCATATTCGCCATAGTCAACGGCGTTCCGCCCGACGAGGGGGTGATGGTGGAGCTGGGCATGGCAATCGCCCTGAAAAAGCCTGCTTTTCTCTTCCGGGACGACTTTCGCCGCGCGACGGACAGCGAACGCTATCCCCTGAACTTGATGTTGTTTACCGGGCTGCCCGAGGAGGGCTGGGAGGATTTCTATTACACATCCGTAGAGGAGATCATCAGGCCCGACAAAGCTCTGGCGCGATGGGCCATCGGCGTCTGAACCATCGGCGTCTGAACCATCAATGGCGACTGCAAAAGGAACCCTCAAGGGAGCGAGTGGGGAAGGGGAGACTCGAACTCCCACGCTTTACAGCACATGATCCTAAGTCATGCTCGTCTACCGATTTCGACACTTCCCCTTTGGCGCCGCGCCTGCTCCGCCCCCCGCGGACGAAAGCGGACGGCCAGCCCCGCGCAACCGAATCATAACACGGGGCTGGCCGTCGCGAGTGTTCGCTGCTTCGCACAGGCGCCCTTTCCTGCCTGGTCAGCAGCGGGCGCCGGCTACCGCTCTAACCTGTCTGCAATTCCCATATCCAGCGGCCAATAGCCACCAGAAGGGCCAGCAGCGCAATAACCAGGGCAATTATCGCGATGAGGAAGTTCCCATCGCTGCCCGAGGAGCCTGTCGGGCCTTGCGGGCCGGAAGGCCCGGCCACGCCCTGAGGCCCGACCTGCCCGTGGAGGCCCTGCGGGCCGGTATCGCCTTTCGGCCCCATCGGCC
Source organism: Dehalococcoidia bacterium (assembly GCA_965115955.1). Classification (GTDB taxonomy): domain Bacteria; phylum Chloroflexota; class Dehalococcoidia; order Lucifugimonadales; family UBA3495; genus VXOI01. The sequence continues at coordinate 2,889,940 of OZ220473.1, forward strand.
CGGGTGCACCCTGCGGCCCCGACTCACCCCGAGTCCCTGCCGGTCCGGGCTCACCCTGTGGACCCTGCGGCCCCGGCTCGCCCTGTGGCCCCGGCTCGCCCTGCGGACCAGCCGGCCCGGTCGCACCCCGCGGCCCAGCCGGCCCCTGCCGGACCACCGGCGTGGGCGTGCGGACCAGGCGCGCGGCAGTGGGCCTCGGCGTGGACGTGGGTGTGGGTGGAGCCTCGGAAGAAGCGTTCAGGTTGAGAATTTCCGCCTCTCCGGATGTCCAAGTAATTTTTTGAGCAGCCAGATTGCCATTTATCTGGAATGTGACCTCTTTCCCGGCGTAGGACTGACCCGCCGGCGGATTGAGTTGAATCCTGTATCTGCCGCCCACGGTAGTCTCCGCCTCTTTCACTTTTTGATTATCGATATGGGCAGTAACCGACACTCCAGAAGCAACAAGCTTGCCATCTATCGATGCCGTCCCAAAAACCTCGTGGGGAGGGGCAGTATTCTGCGCTAAAGTAATTGCCGGAACTGTCGCCAGCAGTGCGACAACCGCGATTAAGACTGTCAATCTGGTTCTGGTTAACTTCATGGGCCACTCCGGTATCTCAAGTTGACTTGGGGAAAGCGACAGCAGTCAGCCGCCGCGAGCTTTGGTCTTTCGATGCGATGGCTTTCTGAATACTGAAGGAGTTCGCGCTGCGGCCGCCCCGTGCGGGCGGAACTGCTCCGGTACGAATCCCTGCCCCATCACCCACCTCCTCAACCCAAGTCTAAACCAACGCGCCGCGCCTCTTCCACAAGCCGCGGGCCGCCTTTCAGGTAATTATGTAAATTATGACCTCGACCAATCCGCCGTCGCAGAAAGCGACCTCCTTCGAGTTTTGCGCTATGCTACCGGCGGACCAATGAGCCGGCCATCGTCCAGCCCTCACAGACAATCAAAAGGAGCAGGCGAAGCCATGAATCACGCCGGGAAACACGACACTCCGGGAACAGTGGAGGAGTACATCGCGGCACTGCCGGAAGATCGGGCGGAACAGATCAGCCGATTGCGCCGGTTGATCCTGCAACGCCTGCCCGAGGGCTATGCAGAGATCATGGATTTCGGCATGATCTCCTATGTCATCCCCCTGGAGACCTACCCGGAAACCTACAACGGACACCCGCTGATGTACGCCGCCCTCGCTTCGCAGAAGCGGCACATGTCGCTTTACCTGATGAACGTATACGGCGACGAGGCTTCGCAGCGCTGGTTCGCCGATGGCTTCGCCGCCGCAGGCAAGAAGCTGGACATGGGAAAAGCCTGCGTCCGGTTCAAGAAGCTGGACGACCTGCCGCTGGATATCATCGGGCAGGCCATAGCCCGCACGCCCCCAGCCCAGTATATCGCCGCTTACGAGGAATCCCGGGCAAACATGGTCAGAGACCGCAAGGCGCGCCGCCAGACGAAAGCGCAGTAAGGAGTGCCGGCCGGCGCCCGAGACGGGAACGGCGCAATCGCCGCCGCCATTTCGCCGCCACCGTGTCGAGGGGGATCAGCGGTGCCAGCCCATACCCTCGAAGTAGCCTCGCAGATACGCCACCTGACCGCCGTGGACGATGTTGTCCCACACCAGAATACCCAGGGCATCGCCCACCGGCATGGTGGTTCCGCCGGGGGCCGGCGCCTGCCGGTCAAGATCAGCGGCACTGAGGCCGGAGATGTAGTTCCGGGCCGCTTCGTTCACGGCATCGTAGTATCCCATCAGCGTCTCGCGCGAGGGGGCGGGCCAATCGGCCACCTGCTGGGCGGTCCAGCCGATGCCGAACTCCTCGGGGTCGGCGTCCATCCCGAACTTCCTGTGCCACCCGCCGGCATCCCACAACTGCCCGGTATCCTGGAAGCGGCTGTGGATGAAACGATCAACCACGCGGGTCATGTGCCATACCAGCCAGTTCATGGGGTTGGACTGACCGTTGGGCATCCGGGCCAGGGTCTCGTCATCAACGCCGGCAACGGCGGTGGAAACCATGTCCCAATTCCTTTTCAGCGCAAAAACAGCCGTGTCGGTGGCGGCCATTTCTTCCTCCTGCTTTGCCGATTCAGTTCCGCCGGGCTGCCTGCCAGGGATTTCAGCCGGAGCCGGGCGGGGTTGGGGCTAATCCAGACTGGCGGGCTGCGGTTTACAAGCCCCTGCCGGTACAGTCGCAGCGCCAAAAGCAATCGCCCCTCCCGTCGATGCGGAGGGGCTGCAGCGCGTTGACTTTGTGGTGACCCGCCTCGGGGTCGAACCGAGAACCTACGGATTAAGAGTCCGTTGCTCTGCCAGTTGAGCTAGCGGGCCATCGCCTCCTAATCTACCAACTGCCGAGGCGCTCTGTCAAACTCGCTGGCAGGGCTGCGCCGGGGCTATACGCCCTGTTGGATCCGATCGATCAAGTATCCCGGCAGACCAGCCCGACGCATCTTTGCCTGCGTGGGCCTTATGTCATACTCCACTCGATAATGCTCCACGGCTTCCCGGTCAGCGTCGTATACTGCGTAGCTGGCCCTGGAGTCCCGGTCGCGGGGCTGGCCTACGCTTCCGGGATTGACTATGCAGCGCCCGGCGCCAAGAGGCGACTCTCCGCCTTCAACCAGGGGCTGGAAAATAGGTACGCCCCCGCGCTCGCGGCAGATGAAAGGATAGTGCGAATGCCCTACTGCGCAGTGAGTGGTTTCCAGCAGGCTGAAAGTGGCTGCGGCCTGCGATGGATGCAATAGATATTCGACAATGGGGTCTCGCAGCGTCCCGTGAACCAAGGTGAACGGCATCTGCTCACTGACCATCGGCAGCCCGGCCAGGAAACGCTTTTCCCCTTCGTCCAGTTGTCCGGCAGTCCACCGGATTGCGGTACAGGCTGCGCCGTTGAAACCGGCGGCGTCGATAACACCAGCAGCGGCGTAGTCGTGATTGCCGGCCACAGCAGCCAGATCGAACCCCTGTAGACGGCGCAGGCATTCCGACGGATCCGGGCCGTAGCCCACAACATCCCCCAGGCACCATATCCGGTCGAACCCGCCCCATTCATGCGCGTGGGACAGGACGGCGTTCAGCGCCTCCAGGTTGGAGTGGATATCCGACACGATGAGGGATCGCAACCGCTCTCCGGCGAATCAGGCGAATCAGGAATGATCGGGCGGCGGTAGTCAGCCAGCGCAGGGGCTTGGGGCCTACTATAAGGTATTATAGCATCCGGTTTCAGCTCACCTGCACCCGCTTGCGAACCACAGAGCGGGTTATTCTTGAACAGCGGGAGGCGGCTTCTTATGACCTCATCCAGCCCGCAGGTACATGTTATCGGCACCGGAGGCAGCATCGCCGGCGTTGGCCCCGACCGACTGGATTACATTCTGTACCCGGAAATCGGCGATCATCTCACCATTGAGCAGTCTTTAGAGCGGGTGCCGGAAATTAACAGCCTGGCGTCCATCACCTCCGAAGATCTGACAAGCGTCGGGAGCACTGCCATAGGCCCGGCCGACTGGCTGGCCCTGACCCGCAGGATCAACGGCCTGACGCGAAGCAATCCGGCCCTTGCCGGCGTGGCTGTCACTCACGGAACGGCGACCCTTGAGGAGACGGCGTATTTTCTGCATCTCGCCGTCAAGACGGACAAGCCCGTTGTCGTTACCGGCGCCATGAGGCCTCCCACGTCCATCGGCACCGACGCAGACGCCAACTTGATGGACGCAGTGCGCATAACCGCCGCTCCCCACGCAGGCGGAATGGGCGTGCTGACCGTGCTGAACAACGAGATACACTCGGCCCGCGACGTATCCAAGTCCAACACTTTCAGGGTGGAAACCTTCCGCCCCAACGAGCTGGGTTTTCTGGGATACTCGGATTCCGACGGAGAGGTGGTGTTCTATCGCGCGCCGCTGCGGAAGCACACAACCAGTACGCCCTTCGATATCGATGGCAGGGACGAGATGCCGAGGGTGGAAATCGTGTACGCATACGCCGGCGCGGACGGCGCGATTGTCGACGCGGTGCGGCAGATGCGGCCGGACGGTCTGGTGGCGGCGGGGTTCGGAGGGGGAACGTTCCCGCCGGCCTTCATCGCCGCCGCGGCCCGGGCCGCGGAAGAAGGCATCCCGGTAGTGCTGGCCTCCCGGTCAACGGCGGGGCGCGTGGTAATGACTCCCAGGAAGGAGGAGCAAGGGTTCATCGTCTCCGACAACCTGCCGCCTCAGAAGGCGCGCATCCTGCTGATGCTGGCGCTGACGGTGAGCGCGGAACGCCGGTGGCTTCAACAGGCGTTCTACGAATTCTAGCAGCGTGTATAATTCCCGAATTCGGACGCCCGTCCCTATATCATAATCGCGTCTCTCTACAACAAAAGCGAACAGCGCACGGCGGAAAACATCCGAAGCAAGGACAATAGCCAGTGGCTCAGGCAGCAACGGAGCATCAGCAAACATCGCAGCACGGGGCGCGACGCACCAGGGATCCCATCATGGCGACCACTGTCATCGGCGCCCACACCCTGGAGCACATGTATGGCCGCGGGTTCCTGGTGCTCATCCCTGCCATATACGTCGCCATGGGGCTGAACCCGATCCAGGCGGGCCTCATCGACGGGGTGCGCCAGCTTGCCGGCGGGGCCACCAGCATGACTGGCGGCTTCTTCGTGGACATATTCCAGCACCGGCGCGCTCAGGTATTGACGCTCAGCCTGCTTCTCATCGGCGTAGGGTACCTGCTGGTTTCCATCGCGCCTACCTACGGGCTGATCCTCGCGGCGCTGGCGATAGCATCTGCCGGTACGGCCATGTGGCATCCGCCGGCCCTGGGGCTGCTGGCCCAGCGATTCCCGATGCGGCGAGGACTGTTCATCTCCATGCACCGCTCCACCGGCAACCTGGGAGACTGGATCGGCCCGCTGATTGTTGGGGCCCTGCTGGGCGGGGCCGCCGGGGCTGGCGAATGGTGGGGATCGGACTGGTGGCCTTGGGACTGGGCATTGAACTGGCGCTGGATCGTAGGCGGCGGCGCTCCGGTCATGCTCGCGCTCTCGACCGCCATTTTCCTTCTGCTGCGCAATGTGGACAGTCCCGCTTTACCGGGAGTGGATTACAAGGCGAAGATCAAAACCCAGCTGCGGGACATGGCCGATTCCTTCCGCGGCACTGGTATGTGGAGCATCTTCACCGTATCGGCCGTACGGGGAATGGGAGACCGTTCCCTTCTCTGGGTCATTCCCTTCTACCTGAAGGATGATCTGGGCTACAGCAATCTTTCAGTAGGGTTCCACGTGGCTCTGTTCGCTTTGCCGGGCATCATTACAGGCCCGCTTTTCGGGGCATTGTCCGACCGCATTGGACGCAAGCTGATTACCATGTTCATAATGGGGGCAACCGGAGCGATTACGCTGGGCATCGTAATGCTGGGCAGCGGCTGGGATATGACTTCGATGGTGCTCCTGTTCGGGGTCTTCATTTTCACTGTCAATTCCATGACCCAGGCCGCCGCTATTGATATTGCTTCCGGTAAAGGACTGGAAGGTTCGTTCATTGGGTTGATGTGGGGAAGCAACGCCTTCTTCGGCGCAATGGCGTCCATCGCAGCCGGGGCATTGGCCGAATATGCCGGATGGGCCTCGACCTTGTACATGGCGGCCGGGCTGTATTTCTTCGGCTTCGCCGTCTCTGCTCTGATGCCCGGAGACAGGGCCCGGGAGTAGACGCCGGCAGGCGCCCGGAACCGCGAAGGAAGCTCCTCTCAGTACGCGTTGGCGCCGGCGCAGAACGAGGGAACTGATGCACAAGTTCGTTCCCTCAAAGGAACCCTTCAAGCGAATTCCAACTTGGGATCGCCAGCCTCTTGTATCGCAAAGGTTTGTAGTGTAGCCTACTCTATAAACCCTTGTGATATTGCTTCGCAGGGTTATTCCAAACGCTGGGGAAAGACTGACAGGTCGACGGGAGACCGCTGACTACTGGACCGGGCGCTATATCTGAATACCCTTCAGGGTAGACTGTGGCTTCGGAGGCCGACGATGATAGAGAAATACGTATGCCAGCCCCTGCGCAGGATCACTCCTCCGCCCCTTTCCTCCTCCGGCTCCGGCAGCTTCGGGAGAACGACCCGACGCCTGACCGGGCTGCCCGTCATCGTCGCCATCCTCCTGGCTCTGGCCGCCGCCTTCGCCTTCCAGTCCGACGCACGGGCTCAGGACGTCGGCTACCACCCGGCCGAGCCCTCCGGTCTCGCCGCCACTCCAGGCGACAGCCAGGTGGCCCTCAGCTGGAACAATCCCACCGACTCCACCATCACCCGATGGCAGCTCCAGCAGAAGACAGGCTCCGCCGCATACGGCTCCTGGAGCGACATCACAGGCTCCGATGCGAACACCACCCGCCACACGGTAACGGGCCTGACCAACGGCACAGCCTACAAGTTCAAGGTTCGCTCCGTTAACCCGGTCGGCCCCAGCCCCGCCTCCGAGACCACCGCAACACCCACTACCAAGACCATCACCCTGTCCGCCTCCAGCGCCAGAATCCCGGAAGGAGATTCCGGCAGAACCGAAGTCGCCATCAACTTCACACTGGGGCAGCCCGCCCCGGCGAACTTCGCCGTGAACCTCTTCCTACGGCGCTCATCCCTCACCACCGCCACCGGCAGCTCCGGCGACGGCTCCACTTCGTGCAGCGCCTCCAGAGCGCAATCGGGAACCGACATCTGTTACGTTGGCTCCAACTCCAACAACAGACTGCTGAGCGTGGCCAAGGGAGCCACCTCCGGCACCTTCACTGTCGGGATCCTCGGAGACGAACGCGAAGAGGCGGACGAGACTGCGCTTCTGTTCGTTTCCGCAGCGTCTACCGTGCCGGACAGGTGGGACTGGGTTACCGGACGGACAACCCTCACCATCGTTGACGACGAAGAAGTCTCCGAAACGACCAGGATACCCCGATGGCCGGACCTGTACCCCGTCGCCGGCGAAGGGAAAGTGCGGCTGAACTTCGAAATCCCCGAGACTTCCCCCTTCGATGTGCAGCGGATGTCGCACTGGCAGATGCGTCTGCGGAAAAGCGGCTCCGACTGGGGCCCGTGGACCGACATAGCCGGCTCCAACCGCAACACCATCTCCCATACGGCCGGGAGCCTGACCCCCGGCGTGACATACGGGTTCCAGGTGCGGGGAGTAAACGTCGCCGGCGTCGGACGGGCGTCCTCCGAGGCGACCGCCACGCCCACCGGACAGCCCACGCCCGACAGACCGAAGCAGTTGAGCGCGACCCCGGGCAACGGGTCGGCAACGCTCACATGGGGCGACCCGGAAGACCCGTCGGTAACCGGGTACGAGGTAAGACAGGCATCCGGCAGCAGCGTCCAGTGGAGCAAGATAGCCTGGACCAGCATAGCCGGCTCCAACGTGAAGACCACCAGCTACTCGGTAAAGGGACTGAACAACGGCGAAACATATCAGTTCCAGGTTCGGGCGGTGAACGCCACCGGCAGCGGCCCTGCATCTCAGGTAAGCGTGACGCCAGTCGAGCCGGAGCGTCCGCCGACGGCAACGCCTGCGCCTACGGCCACTGCCACGGCAACGTCTGTACCCACGGCGACGGCCACTCCTGCGCCTACGGCAACGGCAACAGCTACGGCCACGGCGACGCCTGCGCCTACAGCTACAGCCACGCCCACGTCCATCCCGCTGCCCGACAGGCCGAAGCAGTTGCGGGCGACCCCGGGCAACGGGTCAGCAACGCTCACATGGGGCGACCCGGAAGACCCGTCGGTAACCGGGTACGAGGTGAGGCAGATAACCGGCGGCGAAGCCGAATGGAGCAAGGCGGCCTGGGGCAGGATCTCCGGCTCCAACGTGAAGACCACCAGCTATTCGGTGAAGGGACTGGAGAACGGCGAGACGTATCATTTCCAGATTCGGGCGGTTAACCAGGCTGGCAGCGGCCCGGCATCTCAGGTAAGCGTGAGGCCGGTCGATCCAAAGCCGACAGCGACGCCCACGGCCACGCCTGCGCCCACTGCCGTGGCCACGCCCGTACCCACGGCGACCGCCACGCCTGTACCAACGGCTACGGCTACGCCCGTACCTACGGCGACAGCAACGCCCGTACCCACGGCCACGGCCGTGCCCACGGCGACCGCTACGCCTGTACCAACGGCTACGCCCGTGCCCACGGCGACCACTACGCCGGTTGCGGCCACAGCCACGCCTACTCCTACTCCTAATGTGGAGACCTGCCCTAACTGGCTTTGGTGGTCTCCTGATGAGCAGAAGTGGGATTCTGGAGAGTTTTCAGGCTGCTCTACAGCCACGCCTGCGCCGACAGCTACGCCGATGACCTTCTCTCTGCCCGACAAGCCGAAGAATCTGCGGGCAACTGGGAGCAACGGGTCGGTGACGTTCACTTGGAGCAACCCCGAAGACCCGTCCATCACCAGGTATCAGGTGAGGCGTGATGAATCCCGCAAAAAAGCCGATTGGAGCAAGAAAGCCTGGTCCAACATACCTCGCTCTAACTCGAAAACCACCAGCTACACGTTGGAAGGTCTGAAAACCCCCAAGATGTACCATTTCCAGATCCGCGCGGTGAACCCTGCCGGCAGCGGCCCCAAATCTCAGGTGAGCGTCCTGGTCTTGCCTGATCCTGTGCCCCATTGGATTTGGGAATTTCCCGACAAACCTGTTATGACGGGATTCAGCCACAATGCTACCGAAGCGAAGGTTACTTTGAGGTCTGGAGGCCCTGGATACACCATTGACATTAGCGGGTACGTCACCTGGTGGGAGATAGGCTGTAAGACTTCTGGATTCTACGGCAGAGTTATCGATTATCGGAGGTGGGTCACGGTTGCGGAGGCCTATTTCCCGCTCTCGGAATCCGGGGACACAGTCTGGTTCGTGGAGGGGCTGAACCCCAACACCGAATACCTGATTAAAGTGTTCTCCTACTCAAGCGAGTGCGACAGATACTCGTCAGCCCATAGATATAGCTCTGTACAATTCATCACCTCGAAAGCCGACCGCAGGCCCCTGGCAAGAATCCCGACAGCCACGCCTGTAGCAACGCCTACGCCGACAGCCACGGCGACGCCGATGCCCACGCCGATGCCTACGGCGACGCCCACGGCCACGCCCATGCCGACAGCTACGCCTACACCCACGGCCACGCCTGATTATTCCAGGGTAGGCAGTGCTCCCAACTCGCCCGTCAACGTCCGGGCCGTCTCCGGAGACTCCAGCACAACGATCACCTGGCAGTCCGGAGGCAGGGGTGTAGGCGGAAGGTGCGAAACCACCAGTTACTATGTTCAGATTGTTGATCCCTCGCTGCACAACAAAATGGTCGCATACTCTCCCGCCATCCGGTCTTCGGGGCTTGGAGACCCCCGTTGGGTCGCGGGAGGTCTGACTCCTGGGGCTAACTACACGGCCTTTGTGTATGCCTACGGAGCAGAGTGCCGCGGTTTCTCGGCCCATCCGGGCCAGGCGGCCTTCACCGCCAGCAATTCAGGCACCGGCCCCGTCGGGCGTGTGGACGACCCGGCCACGCCGACTCCTGCGCCCACGGCCACAGCTACGCCTGCGCCGACGGCCACGGCCACGCCTGTGCCAACGGCCACAGCTACGCCCGCGCCGACGGCCACGGCCACGCCTGTGCCAACGGCCACAGCTACGCCCGCGCCGACGGCCACAGCTACGCCCGCGCCGACGCCCGAACCCACGGCCACAGCTACGGCAGCGCCTACGCCCGAACCCACGGCCACAGCTACGGCAGCGCCTACGCCCGAACCCACAGCCGCGCCTGTGTACAAAACCTGCGACGAGCCCTACACACCAGTACCGGCAGTCATCGACAGGTCGCCCAAGCTCGACTTCCTTTCGGCGCATATAGGCACCGCCCGCGATGCGCCTGTGAGAGGCGAGCCCGGAGCAGAGGGAGGCGACAATGAGCTGTGCTATTGGATCGACGCAGCCGGGGGGGTGTACGAACAGCGTAACTTCCAGGAGCCGTATCCTAGTATGGTAGAACCCTACATATTCGTGCCGCCCGATGCGACTCATATCACCTTCTACTTCAGCGCCTTCCAGGGCTCCTGGATTGACTCCTTCGGAAAGTACAGCAGTTGGATTCGCGTCCCCGGGTACGGCGATTACTTTGGTTACGTGGATCACAAAGTTTACCGCTATCGACCGGATGGTTCCGGCGGCTACACGAGATACCAGTACGGGGACTCCTACAAAGGAGGGAACATCACTATTTACGCCGGCAGACATGAAGAACCTGTCAAACACACGGACTTTATCGGGTTCGAGATCGAAATAGGAAAAGATTTCTTTGACAGGCTCCCGACCCGCTTTGAGATAATGACAGCCCGCAGAACAAAAGCTGACTACGATATCCCGCGCAACGAGCGCGACAACTATGGGTACGGCGATTCAGTCCGGGTAGATTACAGAGTGGGCCTCCGCCCTGGAACCCTCTATTCTGTTGCCCCCGCCACGCCTACACCTATGCCCACGGACACGCCTACGGCCACGGCCATGCCCACGCCGACAGCTACGGCCACGGCCATGCCCACGCCGACGGCTACGTCTACACCTATACCCACGTCCACGGCTACGTCCATGCCGACGCCGACGGCTACGCCCGCACCGACGGTTGATTATTCCAAGGTAGGCAATGAGCCCAACTCGCCCGTCAACGTCAGGGCCGTCTCCGGAGACTCCGGCACAACGATCACCTGGCAGTCCGGAGGCAGGGGTGTAGGCGGAAGGTGCGAAACCACCAGTTACTATGTTCAGATTGTTGATCCCTCGCTGGGGAACAAAATGGTCGCATACTCTCCCGCCATCCGGCCTTCGGGGCTTGGAGATCCCCGTTGGGTCGCGGGAGGTCTGACTCCCGGTGCTCACTACAGTGCCTTTGTGCAAGCCTACGGAGCAGAGTGCCGCAGTTTCTCGACCCATCCGGGCCAGGCAACCTTCACCGCCAGCAATTCCGGCACCGGCCCCGTCGGGCGTGTGGACGACCCGATCACGCCGACGCCAACGGCCACGGCCACGCCGATGCCCACTGCCACGGCCACAGCTACGCCGACGCTGATACCGGCCACACCCGCGCATACGCCAACGCCGGCGGCGGCCATACCTACGCCGACGCTGATACCGGCCACGCCCACATATACGCCAACGCTGGTAGCGGCCATACCTACGCCGATGGACGACAACCCCGCTAGGACGGAGGACAGTGATAAGATGCGGCCTTTCCGGGTGAAGGAAATCAGCGTGGACCCCTCAGAGACCGGCGCGACAGTCACCTGGAACCGGCCGACAACTATCGTGAAGCTCAGGCGGTGCAGCTTGTCCGATCCCCTGGAGTACCGCTATATCCTCCGCAACATGACCACCGGAGAAAAAGTCAACGAGGGTACGACCACAGATCGGAGCATCACCTTCGCCGGTCTGACTGCCGGACATAGGTACAAAGTAAAAGTCGCTTCATATTCGGCAGAGTGCGATGGCTGGTCTGCGAACAGGTCGGAGGTGTGGACTCAGTAAGCGGTCTGGAGTCGCGCCGACGGCACGGCGCCTCCGGCCAGGTAGTGTCCCCGACCGTAACGAGGCCCCCGGTGCAGCGCTGTACCGGGGGCCTCGCGCTTGTCCGTGGTAAACCAGGAGTGGTGGTGATGGACTTGGAGACCCGCTCAGCGCGGTTCCTCGAACCCGGAGAGACAGTCATCGGATAACGGTTCCTCACCTGCGCCGGCGGCAAGGGCGCGAACCAGGCATCTGCTGGCTTTGGATATTGCGTGGGCCGGGATTTCTGATGTACTATCTTTCATTGTCGAGCATTCCGGCAAGTTCGCCCCGCAGGGCATCGCCTGAGGCTCGCACCAGACACCCTTAAGATGCAGCAAGCAGCCGGATTTCGGAGACCGACGATGATAGAGAAATACGTATGCCAGCCCCTGCGCAGGATCACTCCTACGCCCCTTTCCTCCTCCGGCTCCGGCAGCTTCGGGAGAACGACCCGACGCCTGACCGGGCTGCCCGTCATCGTCGCCATCCTCCTGGCTCTGGCCGCCGCCTTCGCCTTCCAGTCCGACGCACGGGCTCAGGACGTCGGCTACCACCCGGCCGAGCCCTCCGGTCTCGCCGCCACTCCAGGCGACAGCCGGGTGGCTCTCAGCTGGAACAATCCCACCGACTCCACCATCACCCGATGGCAGCTCCAGCAGAAGACAGGCTCCGCCGCATACGGCTCCTGGAGCGACATCACACGCTCCGATGCGAACACCACCCACCACACGGTAACGGGCCTGACCAACGGCACAGCCTACAAGTTCAAGGTTCGCTCCGTCAACCCGGTCGGCCCCAGCCCCGCCTCCGAGACCACCGCAACACCCACTACCAAGACCATCACCCTGTCCGCCTCCAGCGCCAGAATCCCGGAAGGAGATTCCGGCAGAACCGAAGTCGCCATCAACTTCACACTGGGGCAGCCCGCCCCGGCGAACTTCGCCGTGAACCTCTTCCTACGGCGCTCATCCCTCACCACCGCCACCGGCAGCTCCGGCGACGGCTCCACTTCGTGCAGCGCCTCCAGAGCGCAATCGGGAACCGACATCTGTTACGTTGGCTCCAACTCCAACAACAGACTGCTGAGCGTGGCCAAGGGAGCCACCTCCGGCACCTTCACTGTCGGGATCCTCGGAGACGAACGCGAAGAGGCGGACGAGACTGCGCTTCTGTTCGTTTCCGCAGCGTCTACCGTGCCGGACAGGTGGGACTGGGTTACCGGACGGACAACCCTCACCATCGTTGACGACGAAGAAGTCTCCGAAACGACCAGGATACCCCGATGGCCGGACCTGTACCCCGTCGCCGGCGAAGGGAAAGTGCGGCTGAACTTCGAAATCCCCGAGACTTCCCCCTTCGATGTGCAGCGGATGTCGCACTGGCAGATGCGTCTGCGGAAAAGCGGCTCCGACTGGGGCCCGTGGACCGACATAGCCGGCTCCAACCGCAACACCATCTCCCATACGGCCGGGAGCCTGACCCCCGGCGTGACATACGGGTTCCAGGTGCGGGGAGTAAACGTCGCCGGCGTCGGACGGGCGTCCTCCGAGGCGACCGCCACGCCCACCGGACAGCCCACGCCCGACAGACCGAAGCAGTTGAGCGCGACCCCGGGCAACGGGTCGGCAACGCTCACATGGGGCGACCCGGAAGACCCGTCGGTAACCGGGTACGAGGTAAGACAGGCATCCGGCAGCAGCGTCCAGTGGCTGTGGCCGCAACCGGCGTGGAGCAAGATCGCCTGGACCGGCATAGCCGGCTCCAACGTGAAGACCACCAGCTACTCGGTAAAGGGACTGAACAACGGCGAAACGTATCAGTTCCAGGTTCGGGCGGTGAACGCCACCGGCAGCGGCCCTGCATCTCAGGTAAGCGTGACGCCGGTCGAGCCTGCAACGCCTGTACCCACAGCGACAGCAACGCCTGCGCCCACAGCAACTCCTACGGCCACGCCTGTGCCGACGGCGACAGCAACGCCCGTACCCACGGCCACTCCTGGGACGACGGCAACGCCGCAGTCCACACCCACTCCTACTCCTACTCCTAATTCGACGCCTAGCTGCCAGTGGCGCTGGTGGCTTCCCAGATTTGGCTACGGCTGCCCGAGAGCTACGCCAACGCCTGCACCCACGGCGATGGCCACGCCTGTACCCACAGCGACAGCCACGCCTGCGCCCACAGCCACGCCTACTCCTAATGTGGAGACCTGCCCTTACTGGCTCCAGTGGTATTCTGATCAGGAGAAGCGGGAGTCACCTGGCCTTAGAAAGTATTCAGGCTGCTCTACAGCCACCCCTGTAACGAGAGCCACGCCTGCACCCACAGCGACGGCAACACCCGCGCCGACAGCGACTGCCACGCCTGTACCCACAGCGACAGCCACGCCTGCGCCCACGGCCACGCCTACTCCTAATGTGGAGACCTGCCCTTACTGGCTCCAGTGGTATTCTGATCAGGAGAAGCGGGAGTCACCTGGCCTTAGAAAGTATTCAGGCTGCTCTACAGCCACCCCTGTAACGAGAGCCACGCCTGCACCCACAGCGACGGCAACACCCGCGCCGACAGCGACTGCCACGCCGGTAGCGGCCACAGCCACGCCTACTCCTAATGTGGAGACCTGCCCTTACTGGCTCCAGTGGTATTCTGATCAGGAGAAGCGGGAGTCGCCTGGCCTTGGAAAGTATTCAGGCTGCTCTACAGCCAACCCTGTAGCGAGAGCCACGCCCGTACCGTGGCCGTCGGTCACGCCTGCGCCAACGGCCACAGCTACGCCTGTGCCCACGGCAACGTTGATGCCCACGGCCACGCCCACGGCCACGCCTGATTATTCCAAAGTGGGCAATGAGCCCAACTCGCCCGTCAACGTCCGGGCCGTCTCCGGAGACTCCGGCACAACGATCACCTGGCAGTCCGGAGGCAGGGGTGTAGGCGGAAGGTGCGAAACCACCAGTTACTATGTCCAGATTGTTGATCCCTCGCTGGGGAACAAAATGGTCGCGTACTCTCCCGCCATCCGGTCTTCGGGGCTTGGAGACCCCCGTTGGGTCGCGGGAGGTCTGACTCCCGGGGCTAACTACACGGCCTTTGTGTATGCCTACGGAGCAGAGTGCCGCAGTTTCTCGGCCCATCCGGGCCAGGCAACCTTCACCGCCAGCAATTCCGGCACTGGCCCCGTCGGGCGTGTGGACGACCCGGCCACGGCCACCCCTGCGCCAACGGCCACACCGACTCCTGCGCCGACGGCCACAGCTACGCCAGCGCCCACGGCCACGGCCACGCCTTTGCCAACGGCCACGGCTACGCCAGCGCCCACAGCCACGGCCACAGCTACGCCCGCGCCGACGGCCACGGCCACCTCGACTCCTGCGCCAACGGCCACGCCGACTCCTGCGCCTGAATCCAAGGTAGGCAGCGCGCCCAACTCGCCCGTCAACGTCCGGGCCGTCTCCGGAGACTCCGGCACAACGATCACCTGGCAGTCCGGAGGCAGGGGTGTAGGCGGAAGGTGCGAAACCACCAGTTACTATGTTCAGATTGTTGATCCCTCGCTGCACAACAAAATGGTCGCATACTCTCCCGCCATCCGGTCTTCGAGGCTTGGAGACCCCCGTTGGGTCGCGGGAGGTCTGACTCCTGGGGCTAACTACACGGCCTTTGTGTATGCCTACGGAGCAGAGTGCCGCGGTTTCTCGGCCCATCCGGGCCAGGCGGCCTTCACCGCCAGCAATTCAGGCACCGGCCCCGTCGGGCGTGTGGACGACCCGACCACGCCTACGCCGGTAGCGGCTACGCCAACACCAACGCCAGTACCGGCCACACCCACGCCGACGGCCACGCTGACACCCACGGCCACGCCCAGGCTTGGGGCTACAGTGTTCCCTATGACGCCCGGAGTAGTCGATATCAGCTACGGAACTACTGAAGCGACCTTTACTCTCAGCCCCTACAAGCATACGGCAGGCTGCGAGACCACCAAACTCCACGGCAGAGTTATCGATTACTTAAAGCGGACCACGGTTGTGGAGGGCTACATCCCCATCCCGAAATCCGGTAACCCTGTCTGGTTTGTGGAAGGGCTAAC